>NZ_CBDDIM010000001.1:1792500-3209877 GCF_965229015.1 Phenylobacterium sp.
TATGAGCGGGTTCGAAACCGCGCAACCCCCTTCCGACAGTTTGGTGACAAATCGGCGTCCCGGCTTGTGGACAGAGTGTGCGTCTCCTTATGAAGGCGGGGCGCAAACCCTTTGCGCACGGGGTTGGAAGAGGTTTTCGCAGATGCTTTCGCAAAAGGCCCGCTACGGACTGCGAGCTCTGGTCGAACTGGCCCGCGCCGGCGGCGGCCAGGTCACATCGGGAGAATTGGCCGCCCGGGCCGACGCGCCGCGCAAGTTCCTGGAGGCGATTCTGCTGGAGCTGGCCCGCAACAAGGTGGTGGTCAGCAAGCGCGGCAAGTTCGGCGGATATCTCCTGGCCCGCCCCCCGACCGAAATCAGCTTCGCCGAGATCATCCGCATCATAGATGGGCCTCTGGCGCTCGCCCCCTGCGTCAGCCGGCTGTCCTTCCGCAAGTGCGACGACTGCCCGGACCTGGCCACCTGCTCCCTGCGCGAGGCGCTCCTGAGGGCCCGCGACGCCACCTCCGACGTCCTGGAGGGCTACAGCCTGGCCGACGCGGCCGCCTGCGAGGGCGCCGAGGTGTTCACGCCGGGCTGAGAGGGAAGCGCCATCGTCGCACGCCCTATGTCGCGCTCCCTATAGAGAGAGCCCCCTACCCCGCCGCGATATAGGCCTTGAGCCCGTCCGCCTCGGCCTCGACCTCGGAGATCTTGTGCTTCACCAGGTCGCCGATGGAGACGATGCCGATCAGCCGCTCCCCCTCGCAGACCGGCAGGTGCCGCAACCGGCGGTCGGTCATGCGGCTGAGCAAGGAGTTCACCGTCTCGTTGGGCTCGGCGAACACCACGTCGCGGGTCATGCAGCCCGACACCGGCTGGTTGAGGGCCGAGGCCCCCTGTTCGGCCATCACGCGGACCACGTCGCGCTCGGAGACGATGCCGGCCACCCGGTCGCCGTCCATGATGATCATGGCGCCGACCCTGCGCGAGTGCAGCAGGGCGCAGATGGCGCTCACCGTCTCGTTGGGCGTGGCTGTGAAGACCAGGTCGCCCTTGGCCTTCAGGATCTGCGAAACAAGCATGGCTGCGTCCTTCCGTAATCCCCGGAAGAACCAAGGTCGCTCAATATCGCTGACGGATCAATCGACTACACCCCGACGTGATAGCCAGCCGAAGGGGGTCACCAGCACCAGGCCCACGGCGTAGCCGAACAGGTGCGCCTCCCACGCCACCGGCATGTCGCCGGCCCCGGGCGCGAATCCCACCACCGCGATCAGCAGGTTCACCACCACCCAGGCCGCCGTCATCCCCACCACCTGCGGACTGAGGAAGGGGCCGGGAACCCCCTTCCCCGCCAGCATGCGGGCCGCGGCCGCCATCAGCCCCGCCACCGCGCCCGAGGCGCCAACCAGAAGGTGTGGGTCCCCGGCATGGACCCAGCCATAGCCGAGGTTCGCCAGGGCGCCGCAGGCCAGATAGAAGAGCAGGAAGGCCAGGGCCCCGGCCGGGCGCACGCCATAGTAGCGCGCCACAGGCGCTCCGAAGGCCAGGGCCGCCACCCCGTTCAGCAGGGCGTGCGCCCAGCTCCCGTGCAGGAAGAGGGCGCTGAACAGGGTGATCCACCGCCCCTGCGCCATCGCCTGGGGCGAGAATCCGTAGGTCGGCAAGATTTGCTCAGGCGGCAGGAATGTCTGCAGGCCGAACCCGACGATGATCACCGCGGCCATGGCCAGCGCCGGCCAGGGGGCGTTGAAGGCGGGTTCACGCGGTTGGTCCAACGGGCTCTCCACACGCAAAAGAATAGCGAAACCGGGTGGTTCGCTGAGTCGCATTAACCAAATCGCCAGTGTCTTTGCTCTTTAGTGCGCGCTGTCCAGTTTTGGCACGCTCGTTGCTCCTGCCTGGGCAGACGTTTGGTCCGCGCGAGGTTTTCGTATTTCCATGGCCGCAGCTCCCCCCGCCGCGCCGCGTCTCCTCGGGCTCGCCTGCGCGCTCGCCTGCGCCCTGGCCGCGGGCCAGGCCCAAGCCCAGGCGATGGCCACCAACTCCGCCGATTTCAACGCCGGCTACGGCCGCGTGGCCGGCTCGGAGAACCATCCGGTGGAGGTCTCCACCCGCGACGCCAACGGCAACCGCATCATCGTCGACGGCCTCATGCTCACCGGCGAGGACCAGTCCAGCTTCTCCAGCACCTCCGGCGTGGTGGACGCCTATGCCGGGGTCGGCGCGCTCTCGGGCGGCGCCACGGCGATCGGCAACAACCTGACCGTGGTCACCCAGGGCAACTACAACACCGTCATCATCAATTCGAGCCAGACCAACACGGGCGCGGTCACCGCCAACGCCAGCGCCAACGGAGGGGTGGGCAGTGGTCAGTAACCCTCTCCACCGCGTCGCCGGCGTCCTCAGCGCCGCGGCCCTCGGTCTGGCCGGCTGCGCCACCCCGGTGGCCGGGCCCAGCGGCAACTATTCCCGCGCCATCGGCACCGCCCCGGTCACCGCCAATCCGACGCCCTATTCCGCCGCCCTGGTCTGCATGGCCGGCTACGCCCGCAACGCCAAGCTGGTGGCCCCGCGCATCGCCGTGGGCCGCATCGCCGACTACACCGGCAAGTCGGAATCCGACGGCTCGGGCCGCAAGATCACCCAGGGCGCCTCGCTGATGGCCATGTCGGCCTTCGCCAAGGCCGGCATGCCCCTGGTGGAACGTTTCGACACCTCGGTCTCCGAGCTGGAGCTGAAGTACGCCAACAACAAGCTGATCTCCGACGCCCCCAACCCCGCCCCCTCCCAGGCGGCCGACTATCGGCGCATCCTGGCCGGCCAGGTGCCGGGCTCCGACTTCTACGTGGCCGGCGGCGTCACCGAGCTGAACTTCAACATCCGCTCCTCCGGCGCCGACCTCACCGGCGGCAGCCCCGACGCCAAGGAACTCAAGGGCTCCTTCCGCGGCCGCATGTTCGTCATGAACATCGGCCTCGACATGCGGCTCATCAACACCCGCACGCTGGAGGTGGTGGATGTCATCTCCTACCAGAAGCAGGTGGTGGGCCGCGAAGTGGGCATCGGCCTCTTCGACTTCCTGGGCGGCAACGTCTTCGACGTCTCGGCCGGCGCCGGGGCCCTGGAGCCCATGCAGCTCGCCGTCCGCGCCCTCGTCGAGCGCGCCGTCGTCGAGATGACCGCCAACCTCTACGGCATGCCCGGACCGCGCGCCTGCCTGGCCTCCGATCCGCTGGGCGACGGCACGGTCGGGATCACCGGCGGCTATGTGCCGGCTTACAACAACCTGGGCACCAACAATGCTGAAACGCGGGCCGATCCTTCTCGCTGGAATTCTCGCCGGGATTCTGCCGTGCGGGGCCGCTACTAGCCAGACCGCCAGCACGGTCCTGAACAATCAGGTCCAGCTCGGCGACGTCTTCAGCCAGCAGACCCTGAACGTCGAGACCGTCACCGACTCCACCACCGCCAATACGACGGCGACCGCCAACGTCTACGCCGCCTCCACCGACGGCAGCGATCTCGACGTCCGCTCCAACCAGACCTCCAGCGGCGACGTGGTGGCCGACACCGTGCTCAATGTCGGCGCCAATTCCGGCGCGGCCACCAACCTGACCACCACCGCCGGCGGCAACCTCGGCGACGCCAGCATCTATGGCGGGACCCTGACCGGGGTGTTCAACCAGGCCACGACCGCCTCCACCCTCTACGCCCACAGCCATATCGAGGCGCCCGACGCCCAGGCCGGCGACGTGGCCACCTCCACCCAGGCGGTCGCCAACAACCAGAACCTCGGGGTCAGCGTCGCGGCCGCCGGGGTGCGGGTGAACCAGGCCAATGCGGGAACCGCCTATTCCGACGGCGGCGGGGTCTATGGCCTCGTCACCGGCACGGCGGAGATGACCGCCGGCGCCATGGGCAACAATGTCTCCCTCTCCGGCGACGGCGGCTCGGGCGTGCGGATGATCGCCGACCAGCAGAACACCGCCGACACTACCCACGCCTCCCATTTCACCGCCTTCGGCCAGGTGCAGGACGCCAAGACCACCGCCATCGCCGCCGGCAACAACCTCAACGCCGTCAACGAAGGCTACCTGCTGGACGCCACCGTCAACCAGGGCAACCAGGCCTATGTGCGGGCCCAGGCCGAGAGCTCGGCGGCCAATTTCGGCGCCGGCGCGGCGGTCTCCAGCGGCGTCGGCAACAGCGCGGTGATGGGCGACATCGGCGGCGAGGTGGTGATCGACAACACCCAGTTCAACGAGGGCGGCGGCATCGAGGCCGTCGCGGCCTGGACCGGCGGCGAGGGCTATGACGGCCTGGCCTCGGCCACGGCCACCGGCAACTCGGCGGTCGGCTATTCCTGCGCCGACTGCTCGGGCCGCCTGACGGTGGCCAACAGCCAGAGCAACACCGTCGATGTCGGGGCCACGGCGACGGCCACCATGACCACCGGCCGCTCGGTCTCGGGCGTGGCCAACGCCGTGGGCAACACCGCCACCTACTATGTCAGCCGCCCCGGGGAGTAGGGCGCCCCCGCCCCCTTCCCGCCTTGCGCCCGCCACGAGCCCCGGCGCATGGTGCCCGACCTTTTTAAGCGATCGACCCGGAAAGCCTTGATGATCCGTCCCTTGCGCGCCGTAGGCGCGCTGCTCTCGGCCCTGGCCCTCAGCGCCTGCGCCGTCCCCCACATGTCGATGCCCAAGCTTGGGGGGTTCGGGTTCGGACAGGACAAGGCCCCGGCCGTCGCCCCGGCCAAGCCGCCGCCCGGCCAGTGGCCCCAGGTCCGCTCCGACGTCTCCGCCGATCCGGAGATCCGTTTCGGCGCCCTGCCCAACGGCATGCGCTACGCCATCCGCAAGCAGTCGACCCCGGCGGGCCAGGCCGCCCTGCGCCTGCGCTTCGACGCCGGCTCCCTGATGGAGACCGACGCCCAGGCCGGCCTCGCCCACTTCCTCGAGCACATGGCCTTCAACGGCTCGAAGAACGTGCCCGAGGGCGACATGGTCAAGATCCTGGAGCGCCTGGGCCTGGCCTTCGGGGCCGACACCAACGCCTCGACCGATTTCGACGAGACCGTCTACAAGCTCGACCTGCCGCGCACCGACGCCGAGACCGTCGACACCTCCCTGATGCTGCTGCGCGAGACGGCCGGGAACCTCACCATCGAACAGGCCGCCGTCGACCGCGAACGCGGCGTGGTGCTGTCGGAGGAACGCGCCCGGGATAATCCGCCCTACCGCGTCTACAAGGCCCGCCTGGACTTCATGCTCAAGGGCCAGCGCCCGCCGACCCGCTATCCCATCGGCAAGGTCGAGGTGCTGCAGACCGCCCCGGCCGGCCTGATCGCCGACTATTACCACCAGTACTACCGCCCCGAGCGCGCCACCCTGGTGGCCGTCGGCGACTTCGACCTCGACGCCATGGAGGCCAAGATCAAGGCCCGCTTCGGCGACTGGACCCCCACCGGCCCGGCCGGCGCCGACCCCGACCTCGGCCCCGTCGCCCCCCGCGGCCCCGAGGCGAAGCTGGTGGTGGAGAGCGGCGCGCCCCTGTCCCTGCAGCTGGCCTGGATCGGCCCGCCCGACACCGCCCCCGACACCCAGGCCAAGCGCCGCCGCGACTTCATCGAGCGTCTGGGCTTCTCGGTGCTGAACCGCCGCTTCTCCAGCCTCAGCCGCTCCGGCGCGCCGCCCTTCCTGGGGGCCGGCGCCTTCAAGAGCGACGAGTACGACGCCGCCGAACTGACCATGATCACCGTCAACGCCGAGGCCAGCCGCTGGAAGGACGCGCTGAGCGCCGCCGACCAGGAGCAGCGCCGCATCATCCAGTACGGCGTGCGCCAGGACGAGCTGGACCGCGAGATCGAGGAGATCCGCGCCAGCCTCAAGGCCGACGCCTCCGGCGCCGCCACCCGAACCCCCGCCGAACTGGCCGGCGAGATCGTCGGCTCGCTCTCCGACGACGAGGTGGTCACCAACCCGGTCCAGGACCTGGCCTTCTTCGAGGCCACCGTGAAGGGGCTGAAGGCCGCCCAGGTCTCGGCCGCCCTGAAGGCCGCTTTCGACGGCGACGGCCCCCTGGTCTTCATGACCTCGCCCCAGCCCATCGCCGGCGGCGAGCCGGCCCTGCTCCAGGCGTTGGACGCCTCGCGCAAGGTCGCCGTCACGGCCCCCACCGCCGTCGCCACCGTCGCCTGGCCCTATGGCAGCTTCGGAACCCCCGGCAAGGTGGTGGAGACCAAGGAGGTCGCCGACCTCGACGCGGTCTTCGTGCGCTTCGCCAACGGCGTGCGCCTCACGGTCAAGCCGACCCACTTCCAGGACGACGAGGTCCTGGTCCGGGTCAATGTCGGCAAGGGCCGGGTGGACCTGCCCAAGGACCGCCAGAGCGTGGCCTGGGCCGCCGGCGCCTATGTCGAGGGCGGCCTCAAGCAGATCAGCGCCGAGGACATGGAGCGGGTCCTGGCCAAGCGGGTCTATGGGGCCCAGTTCGGCATCGCCGACGAGGCCTTCGTCTTCTCCGGCGGCACCCGCCCCGAGGATCTCGACACCCAACTGCAGGTGCTCACCGCCTATGTGGCCGAACCCGGCTGGCGGCCCGAGGCCTTCCAGCGCCTGAAGACCGCCGGCAAGACCATCCACGACCAGTACGAGTCCACCGATTCCGGCGTGCTCAGCCGCGACCTGGCCGGCCTGCTGCACCCTGGCGACCAGCGCTGGGTCTTCCCCAGCCGCGGCGAGATCGCCGACGCCAAGCTCTCGGAATTCCAGGCCGAGATCGCGCCCGCCATCTCCGGCGGCCCCATCGAGGTGGTGATCGTCGGCGACATCACCGTCGACAAGGCCATCGAGGCCGTGGCCGCCACCTTCGGCGCCCTGCCCCCGCGCGCCGAGCCGCCGGCCGCCGATCCGGCGCGCCGCCAGGTCGCCTTCCCGGCCGGGGTGGCGACGCCGGTCCAGCGCACCCACAAGGGCCGCGCCGACCAGGCCATCGGCTTCCTGGCCTGGCCCACCAACGACTTCTTCGCCAACCCCCAGAAGGCCCGCGACACCGCCGTCATGGGTGAGGTGCTGGAGCTGCGCCTGATCGAGGAGCTGCGCGAGAGCCAGGGGGCCACCTATTCGCCCCAGGTCAGCTACAACCACTCCATGGTCTGGCCAGGCTGGGGCTATGTCTCGGCCAATGTGGAGATCCCGCCGGAGAAGCTGCCGGCCTTCTTCGCCGACGTCCGCAAGATCGCCGCCGACCTGCGCTCAAAGGACATCACCCCCGACGAACTGGAACGGGCCAAGAAGCCCCGCATCGACCAGATCGAGAAGGCCCGCGAGACCAACGGCTACTGGTTGAACGAGCTGTCGGGCGCGCAGGCCGACCCCCGTCGCCTGGAGGCCACCCGCGCCATCATCCCCGGCACCGAACGCGTCACCATCGCCGACGTCCGCCGCGCCGCCCAGGAGGCCCTGGCCGACGACAGGATGTGGATGCTGGAGATCAAGCCCGCCAAGTAGGGCGACCGGTCCTGGCGCTCGGGGCGCGCGCGTCGGGGCTGGCCAGCGGCGCGCGCCGGTGACAGGTTTTGCCCCCGGGCCGGGTGCGCGCGCCCTGCAGGAAAGGCTTGCCGCCATGACCGACCTGACCATCTGGACCTACGACTGGGTGCCCGAGGGCCCGCGTGGCCTGGTGAGGGATCTCCGGCTGCGGTGGGCCTGTGAGGAGGCCGGCCTCCCCTACGCCGTCCGCACGGTGCCCTTCGAGGGTCGCGACGCCGAGCACTTTGCGCGCCAGCCCTTCGGCCAGGTTCCGTTCCTGAACGACGGAGATCTGGAGATCTTCGAAAGCGGCGCGGGGCTGCTGCACCTGGCGCGCAAGAGCGACAGGCTGATGCCCTCCGATCCGGTGGGCGCGGCCGAAACGCTGGAATGGACCATCGCCGCCCTCAACTCCGTCGAGATGGTCACCGTCCCCTGGTGGTTCCTGAACATCTCCGGCGACCCGGCCAATGGGCTCACCGGCTGGATGACCCAGCGCCTCGACCATGTCGAAGGGGTGTTGCGCGCGCGCGATTGGCTCGCCGCCGGCCGCTTCACCGTGGCGGACCTGCTGATGGCCGACGTGCTGCGGGTGCCGAAGGTCCGCGCCTTCGGCGACCGGCCCGCCACCGAGGCCTACGTCGCCCGTATCACCGACCGCCCCGCCTTCAAGCAGGCCCGGGCCGACCAGATCGCCCTGTTCGAGGCGGCCGACCTGACGCGAAAAGCCTAGGGCTCGGCCTGCGAGCATGACCCCATGAGCGCCAGCCCCCACCTGGAAGCGTGGCTCCGGGACGCCGCCGCGCCCTTCGAGGGCTGGGATTTCTCCCACCTCGCCGGCCGCTTCACCGAGGCCGAACCCTCCTGGGACTATCTGGCCCTGGCCAGGGCCGCCATAACCCGGGCCTCCGACATCCTGGACGTCGCCACCGGCGGCGGCGAGATCTTCGCCAGCCTCGCCCCCTTCTCCGGCCGGGCGACGGCAGTGGAAGGATTCGTCCCCAATCTCCCGGTGGCGCGGCGGCGGCTGGAGCCCCTGGGCGTGCGGGTCTTCCAGGGGAACACCCGCTCGGGCATGCCCTTCGAGGACGCGAGCTTCGACCTCGTGCTCAACCGGCACGGCGGATTTCGCGCCGCCGAGATGTACCGGATCCTCAAGCCGGGCGGCGTCTTCCTGACCCAGCAGGTGGGCGGCGACAACCTGGCCGACCTGACCGCCGCCTTCGACGCCCGGCTCCCCTATCCGGACAACACCCTCGCCCGCGTGCGCGAAGACTTCGCCGCCCTCGGCGCCGAGATCCGCCGCGCCGAGGAATGGCGCGGCCCGGTCACCTTCGCCGACGTCGGCGCCCTGATCTATTTCCTCAAGGCCATCCCCTGGGTGGTCCAGGATTTCGACGTCGAGCGGCGCCTTGAACCGCTCGAAACCCTGCAGGGGAAATTGGAGGCCGGCGAACCGCTCCGGTTCACCTACACCCGCTTCCTGATCGAGGCCGTGAAGCGGTAACCGCCGGGAGGATGGCCGCCGCAGATGCTCCCCCTCTGGGGGACTGTCGGCCCGAAGGGCCGGCTGAGGGGGACTTTGACTCTCGTTTGGAGCCGAGGGTGTCGACTATGTCGATCCCCCTCCGGCACGGACCTGCGGTCCGAGCTACCTCCCCACATCGCGCTGGCGCGCCGGGGGAGGATCTGAAACGCAGAAGGGGCCCGCGTCGCCGCGAGCCCCTCCGCAATCTGAGATCGGTCGGTCGCTAGTAGACGATCCCGCCGACGCCGCCGTCCAGGCTCATGGCCGTGGTGACGCTGGTCTCGGAGCTGCGCTCCTCCTCCTCGCGATAGGCGGTGTAGGTCTCGGTCATGATCATGGTCAGGATCTTGATCCCGGCCCCGAAGCGGCGAAGCAGGGAGCGCTCGTTGCAGTCCCGGGCCGGGCGCTGCGGACGGCACTCCACCTTGCCGCCGGGCAGGTGGACCAGGGCGTCGTTCTTGCGGCAGACCAGGGTCTTGCCGCCGGAGAAGTCCACCTGGCCGTTGTATTCGGCGATGGTCGCCGACAGGAAGGTCCCGGCGATGCAGCGATAGAGCTCGCCCTCATAGGCGTCGTCGATGTCACGGTCGGGCGTGACCTGGCTGGCGGGGTGCGGAATCTCGCGATCGTCGATGCAGAAGGCCTGGATCACCACCCGCGTGGTCTTGGTGCGGGTCGCCTGGTAGGCGGTGCGCTTCATCCGCTTGCCGGCGTCGATGTTGAGGCCGGCGATCATGCCGGTGGACATGGGGGGCGAATAGCCGCCGCCCCCGCCGCCACCGCCGTAATAGGTGACGGAACCGGCTCCGGCCCCGGCGCCCGCCCCCGCGCCGGCCCCGGCGCTGGACGCGGCGTTGGCGATGGCGACGTTCACGCTGGAGACATTGACGTGGATGTTGGTGCGCTGGCCGCTGTCGCAGCAGGGCGGCGTCGGCGGTGGCGGGGCCGGCGGCGGGGTGCAGCACGGCGGCGACGGGGGTGTGACGCAGCAGGGCGGGGTTGGCGGGGTGCAGCAGACCGGCGGCGGCGTGCAGCACTGGGCCAGCGCCACGTCGGGCGTGGCGCTCCCCAGGAACAGCAGTCCAAATCCGAGCAGCAGGCCCAGCAGGGTCGAACGCATCGTCATGGAACAGCCCCTCCTCTAAGGCCGCCGTTAAGCATGCAAGAACCGCGCCGCACATCGCGCCGGGTCCCGCAGCCAAGCCCTGGACGTCCCGATTGGGGACGCCGGGCGACTGGTCCGCATCTTTCTGCAAGCCCCATGCGGCCACGGAAGGCCGCGAACGGGATCGCATCGGGATGTCGGTGTTCCATTCAAATACAGAACGGTTGATAGACTATTGGCGTGGCCGTGGCGGCGACGGCCGTCTGCCGCTGCGCAGCGCCATCAGCCCGGCCGATTTCTCAGAGATCATCGCCCAGGTCTTCATCCTCGGGCGCACCCGTTCAGGCGTCTATCCCGTGCGCCTGGCCGGCGGCTTCGTCTCCGAACTGCACCAGCGCGACCTGCGCCAGCAGAACGGCCTGTCCCTGGTGCGCGAGCGCGACCGCTTCAACCTGCACACCGCGCTCGAGACCGCCTGGCGGCGCCCCGAGCCCATCGTCGCCACCGTCGAGGTGCTCACCGAGGGGCCCAGTCTCCCCATGGAGGTGCTCTTCGCGCCCCTGGCCGGCGCCAACGGCTCACCCGACCGCTTCCTCGGCCTCTACCAGCCGCTCGGCATGGTGGCCCGCCTGCGCGGCCTGCCCGCCCTGCCCTTCGCCGTGCGCGACATCCGCGGCATGGGCCCGGCCAACGAGGAAACCCCTCGCCTGCGCCTCGCCACCCTCGACGGCCGCCGCATCGCCTGACCCGGGCGTCCCGCCCGCGTCGGGGAAGCCGAGTCCCTCTTCGCGCGTTTAAAGCTCCGGAAAGCCTACGCGCTTAGAGTGCGTAGTCGGAGGAAGCGCAGATGGGACATCCACTGAGCGCCCCAAGACACTGGCTCGCGGGCGCGGCCATCATCTCCAGCCTCGGCGTGTTCGCGCCCTGTGCTCACGCCCAGGACATCCGCGCCCAGGCCGCCACCGCCGCCACCCCGCACGCGCGCAACGCCTTCGTCTCGGCCATGGGCCAGCCGCTGGCCGACTTCAACATCAACCAGGCCGAGATCCCTGACAGCCTGCGCAAGGCCGCCGACGATCCCTACGCCCTGGAGGCCGACGACAGCTGCACGGCCATGGCCGCCGAGATCGCCGGCCTCGACGCCGCCCTCGGCCCCGACCTCGACGTCGACGCCGCCAAGCTCACCAAGCGCAAGATGATCGGACGCGCTGCCGCCGGCGCCGTGCGACGCCTGGCGGTGAGCTGGATTCCCTATCGCGGCGTGCTGCGCACCGTCACCGGCGCCGAGGCCCACGCCCGCAAGGCCCAGGACGCGGCCCTGGCCGGCGCCGTCCGCCGCGCCTATCTCAAGGGCCTGGGGGAACGCGGCGGCTGCGGCCCCGAGGCCGCCCCGCGCCGGGCGCTGGTGGAACAGACCGCCCCGCAGGGCGACCCCGCCCCGGCTGAGGTCGTGGCCCTCGACGCCCCCTAGGCGCCGGCCGCCTCCGCCATCGCCCGCGGGATCTCCGCCAGCAGCTCACGGGCCAGGAAGCCCAGGGGTCCGACGCTGGCGCTCAGGGCCGCCCCGGCCCGGCCATGCAGATAGACGCCCCAGATCGCCGCCGTCGCCGGCGCCGCCCCGCGCGCCAGCAGGCCGCCGATCACCCCGGCCAGCACGTCGCCGGACCCGGAGGTCGCCAGCCCCACCGCCCCGTCGCGGTGACGCCAGGCGCGGCCGTCGGGGGAGACGACGAAGCTGTCGGCCCCCTTCATCACCACCACCGCCTGCAGGGATGCCGCCAGGTCGCGGGCCACGCTCAAGGGGTCGGCCTGCACCTCCGCCTTGGAGCGCCCGCTCAGCGCGGCCATCTCCCCGGCGTGCGGGGTCAGGATCAGCCGGCCGCCCAGGGCCCGCGCCGCCGCCGACACCGGTCCCAACCCGGTCATGGCCGCGGCGTCCAGCACGAAGCCGCAACCGCTGGCCGCCGCCATCAGCCGGGCGGCCAGTTCTCCGGCGCACAGCTCGTCCATCATGCCGGGCCCCACCACCACCGCGTCGGTGCGGCGCAGCAGCGGCGCCAGGGCGTCGGCCGCCGAGGCGGCGATGTCCCCGTCGGCGGTCTCGGCCACCGTGATCACCCGGGCCTCGGGGGCGGCGAAGGCCAGCGGCGAGGCGTAGGAGGCCCCGGCCGCCATCTGCAGCTTGCCCGCCCCGGCCCTCAGGGCGGCGATGCCGGTCAGCACCGCGGCGCCCGGCACCTGGGCCCCGCCGGCCACCACCAGGATCCGGCCCCGCGCGTCCTTGTCGCTCTCCCCCTCCAGCCGGGGCAGGGGCAGGCTCCGAAGCAGGACAGGATCGACCTCCACCGGCGCGCTCATCGCGCCGCCACGGCGGCGTCCGGGGCCGAGGTCACCGGCGCGCCGGCCCGTTCCAGCGGGGCGGTGAAGTTGTAGCGCGCCAGCTTCAGCGCCCCGTCGTGGCCCTCGCCGGGCTCGAACCGGTATTCGGTGACCCCGCAATTGGCCACGTCCCCCTCGGCGTCGATCTCCAGGATCTGCTGCTCGCTCAGGCCCTCCAGCAGGTAGCGCAGGCACAGCACCACCACCTGGTGGCCGACGATCAGCACCCGACGCTCGGCATGGTGCAGGGAGAGGGTGTCCAGGGCGCTGCGCAGCCGCAGGATGACGTCGGCCCAGCTCTCGCCCCCCGGCGGCCGGTGATAGAACTTGCCCAGCAGGGCGCGCATCTCCGCCTGCTCGGGGTGCAGCTCCCTGATCCCCAGGCTGGTCAGCCGGTCCAGGATGCCGAACTCCCGCTCCCGCAGCCGCTCGTCGACGCAGCGGGTGGGAGCGTCATGGGCCAGGCCGCCTTCCTCCCCCACCAGCTCGGCGGTGCGCACGGCCCGCGCATAGGGGGAGGTCAGCACGACCTCGGGCCGCTCCCCAGGGGGCAGGGCCGCGAACCATCGGCCCAGCGCCCTGGCCTGCTCTTCGCCCAACTCGCTCAGCGGCACGTCCACGTCCCGCTGCGCGATCTCGATACGTCCCAGACCCGAGGCGTGGGCGAGGTCGCGGGCCACGTTCCCGGCGCTCTCCCCATGCCGCACGATCCACAGATTGGATGGCCAGCGTGATCTCATGCAGACCGGAACGCCGGGGCGTGGCGCCTGGCTCCCTCCCAGACCCGGGGCGGGAAAAAACATGACACGCGCCGCGTCGCGCGTTTGATGGGTCATGGCCTCGAAGACGCGCACTCCGGCGAAGATCGCCCCGCTCCCCGCCCCCACCTCGGCCTTCCGGCGGCTGCGCCTGAACCTGCGCCACCTCTTCTATGGCGAGAGCCCCGGCGCCGTCCGCTTCCGGCTATGGGTCATCGTCCTCGACCTGGTGCTGATCGGCTTCTTCATCGCCACGCCGATGTTCCGCGACCGGCCGATCTTCCTGGCCATCGACTATGGGATCGCCGTCATCGTCGCCATCGACCTGGCCGCCCGCACCCTGGCCGCGCCGGACCTGTCGCGCTGGGTGCGCCGGTCCAGCTTCTGGGTGGACGTGGTGGTGCTGATCACCCTGCTGTTCCCGCTCTGGCTGGCCAATTTCGCCTTCCTGCGGGTGCTGCGGCTCTGGTCCCTGTTCCACAGCGACTTCTTCTGGGAGACGGTGGCCCGGCGCTATGACAACACCCGCTGGGAGGAGACCACCAAGGCGCTGGCCACCCTGGTGACCTACCTCTTCATCGTCACCGGCTTCGTCTACGCCCTCTATGCGCGGCAGCATCCGCACATCAACGGCTATGTCGATGCGCTGTATTTCACCGTCAGCACCGTCACCACCACCGGGTTCGGCGACGTCACCCTGCCCGGGGCCTCAGGCAAGCTGCTCTCCATCCTGATCATGCTGTCGGGCTTCACCCTCTTCGTGCGCCTGGCCCAGGCCCTGCTGCGGCCGCGCAAGGTGCTGTTCGCCTGTCCGGCCTGCGGCCTGCTGCGCCACGACCTCGACGCCGTCCACTGCAAGGCCTGCGGCCAGCTCCTCAACATCCCCAACGACGAGGGGCCGTAGGGCGGGGCGCCCGCTGATCCCCCGTCCGGTCCCCTCCGCGGTCGATGGCCGGGCGTCCACTCTGCGCCATGAGCGAAAGTTGGCATCTGTGCGAGGGCAGACGTCTGGGTTGTGACATCGGCGGCCAAGTCCCGGCGGTAATCGTGCTAACGAGAAGCGGCCACCTCCGTCGCGGACATCTGCTCATGCCGTCCGTGTGCTCCAGATTTCCCCTTAAACGAGCCGAGTCACCCATCGCCATGGATAAAGTGCCTATGACGGTTCAGGGCTTTCGCGCCCTGGACGAAGACTTGAAGCGGCTCAAGACGATCGAGCGGCCCGCCGTAACCGTCGCGATCGGGGAGGCGCGCCTCCACGGCGACCTCAAGGAGAACGCCGAGTACCATTCCGCCAAGGACCGGCAGGGGTGGATCGAAGGCCAAATCGTTCAGATCGGCGACATGATGGCGCGCGCGCAGGTCATAGACGTCAGCAAGCTGTCCGGAACCCAGATCAAGTTCGGCGCCACCGTTTCCGTCGTCGACCAAAATACCGAGATACCGGCCCGCTACCAGATCGTGGGTGAGCATGAGGCCGACGTGAAGAACGGCCGCATTTCGATCACCTCCCCCATCGCCCGCGCCATGATCGGCAAGGAGAGCGGTGACGTCGTCGAGGTGAGAAGTCCCGGCGGCCTGAATGCGTACGAGGTCACGAAGGTCGAGTGGATCTGACGGCCGACCCTCCGATCCGTCACGAGCGGTCACAAGCAAACGTCCCCAAGCCCTGGGCGGGCGCGGGTTGGCGAGAGAGGCGATCAGGTTGGCGGGTGGGCGGACCCTGACAGGCGAAGAAACAACCTCAACGCCGCGATCGGTCCCGAAAGGATCAGGACCGCGGCAAGTCCGGCGGTGATCCACATTCCGAGATTGCTGGTGTCGACCCAGGGCATGGCGTCAACCACCAGACTGCCGCCAACCAGAACGGCCGGCGGGGCCAGGCAGGCGACACCGGTCAGGCTGATCGTCGCCCAGGTCGCGCCCAGGCCCTTGCTCGCGACACATAGGCCGATGCCGATCAGGCTCGCGATCCAGCCGCCCATGAAGACGTAAATCTGCAGAAGCATCAGCAATGCGTCGGAAAACAGCGAGCCGGAGCCGGTCATGGCTTTGGTTTTCGTTCCTCTCGCCGCCTATGCCAAAGGGACAAGCCCTTTGGGCGCCCTCTGTTCCAAGCGACATCCGACGGCGTCGTGGGACATCGCGGAGGCCAGCCGCCGCCCCAGCGCCGATCCTGGCCAGCAGATCAAGCTGGAACTCCGTCGGGAAGAAGCTAGTCGCACGGCCAAGCTCGTGTAGGTTGCAGCGCATTCAAGTTCGGGGCGCGTCATGAGCTACTCAACCACCATCGCCACGGCGCTGCCGCTCTCCCTTCGCCAGACCGCGATCACCCTGCAGCCGGCGCCCGAGTTTGGCGACCATTGGGATCTGAGCGCCGAGTTCCGCCCGCAATCCAACATCGGGGCGAGCGACATCTTTGAGATTCAGCTGACGGCCGGCTCAAAGATCGAGATCCTGAACCAGAACCTCTGGATACGTCCCAACGGGCTGGTTCTTTACGACCAGGATGGCGCCAGCCTGGCGCAGAGCTATCAATCGTCAGTCCAGGACCTGTCGGGATTTGTGGCCCCCTACACAGGCCTCTACTTCATCAACGCCCTGTGGAGCCCGAGCACCAGCCCCGGCTACGCGCTTATCCGCGTTCGGGTGGACCTGCCTGGCGCCATCACCGAGGGCGACGATGATCTCGCCGGCCGCTCCATTGTCGCGGGCGGCGGGAACGACACCGTGACGGGCACCGTCTGGGACGATTTTCAGCGCGGCGGCGCAGGCAACGACCGGCTATTGGGCGAGGCTGGCTTCGACGACCTGCACGGAAATATGGGCGACGACACCCTCTATGGCGGGCTCGGATATGACTGGGTCGTCGGCGGCCAGGGAAACGACCTTCTGAATGGGGACGGACCCGACGTCTTCAGCCTGAGCGGAGATCTCATCTTCGGCAATATGGGGGATGACACCCTGATCGGCTCGTATGGCGACGATCTTCTCCGCGGGGGACAGAACAACGATGAGCTTCAGGGGGGAGAGGGCGCCGACTTTCTCTCCGGCGACCGGGGCGACGACACCCTGTCGGGCGGCACGGGGCGGGACATCTTTCATACCTTCGCCGGGGCCGGCGTCGATCGGGTGCTGGATTTCTCTGTCGCGCAGGGCGATCGGGTGAAATTCGAGCAGGCCGGCACGCCTTACATGCTGCGCCAGGTCGGCGCCGATACGGTCATCGAGCTCGAAGGAACTCAGATGATCCTGGTGGGCGTAGACGCTGCAACCTTACCCGTTGGCTGGCTGATCTCGGGCTAGGCGCCACGGCTTCAGCAAGAACTCGTCCGCTCGGCCCCAATACGGACATCGGCGATTAGCCAGGAAGCACACGTTCGCGCCACGCAAACATCGGGCCCGTGTCTTGATCCTTTTGCGGACGCGACCAGCAGTCCTGGGAGGGGCTCACAGGTCCCGCGGCCGTCTGGCGATGACCAGACCGATGCCCCCCAGGATCGCCATCGAAGTGAGCGCCAAGCGGACTGAAATTCCCTCGCCCAGCGTCAGTGTCCCGGCAAGCGCGGTGATGACGGGGACGCTCAGTTGTACTGACGCGCCTTGGACCGGCGAGAGCGAAGGCAGGGCTGCGTACCAGATCGTATAGCCCACTCCAGAAGCAAGGGCGCCTGACAGCACCGCATAGAGCACGCCGTCCGGGGCCTGGTGCGTGCCCGCCGCCGATGCAATTGCACAAGCCACGGCGGCCAGCGGGAGGGCGCGCAGAAAGTTTCCGGCCGTCGCGACGAGCGGATCGGCGGCCCCACGCCCGAGCAGCGAGTAGGCCCCCCAGGCGACGCCGGCGGCGATCATCAGAAGGGCGCCAGCAAGCGGCGGGGCCGAAGCGCCCGGCATCAGGAGGACCGTCAAGCCGGCCAGGGAGAGGACGAAGCCGAGCCATTGCGGCCCCGTCAGTTTCTCGCCGCGAACCAGGCCGGTCATGACCATCGTCGCCTGCACGGCGCCGAACAGGAGCAATGCCCCCGTGCTGGCCGAGAGGGTGACATAGGCCCAAGAGAAAGCGCCGGCGTAGGCGAACAGCGCAAGCGCGCCCCGCCATGTTCCGCCCACGGCGCGCGCCTTCCGTCCCACGGCCAGGATGATCCAGAGCGCCACGACGCCTGAGCCGATCCGGACGAGGGTGAAGCTGGCCGGATCAATCGAACTGTGGGCAAGGGCGAGGCGACACAGAATTGAGTTGGCCGCGAACGCGAACATCGCGGCGACCGTCAGGGCGATCGCCCTGACGCCCGGCCTCGCAGCACGCGCCGAGGGAGGCAGGCTCATGGTTCAAGGACGGCGATAGCGGGCGGCTGGATGGTGGTCTCCGAGGCGGGGACCAGCGCCGAAGAGCTTTTCCCGGTAGGCGCCCGGACTATAGCTCCGCTTGAACAGGCCGCGGCGCTGCAATTCAGGAACGAGGTGCTCGACGATATCGGCGAAGGTCTCCGGCATGACCGCATAGGCCAGATTGAAGCCGTCGAGGTCGGCTTCCTCGGCCCACGCCTCAAGTTCATCGGCCACGCGCTTCGGACCGCCCACAATGGCTGGCCCTCCACCGCCGAGGCCCACCTTGCGGCCCACGCGACGCCCGGCGGGCGCCGAGCCGCTTGCGATGCTGGCGGCTACCGACTGGATGGCGTTGCTGCTCGCGGCGCCGGCCTTCGCCTGGTCAGGTTTCGACAGGTCGACCCCGGCCCATCCCGACATCAGGGCCAGGGTCCCTGTTTCGCTGACGTAGCCTTGGTAGTCGACGAACTTCGCTTCGGCCTCCTCGTCGGTGGCTGCGGTGACGACCGTGGCCAGCGCGAACACCAGAATATCTGACCGCGCCCGGCCGAACTCGACCGCAAGGTCACGCAGCTTGGCGACGTCCTCGGCCATCTTGCTGGGCGTGTTCCCGCCGATGAAGACGCACTCGGCGTGGCGAGCCGCGAACGCGGTCCCCTTTGCCGACGATCCGGCTTGATAGATGACGGGCGTGCGCTGAGGCGATGGTTCGCACAGATGGACGCTGTCGATCCTGAAGTACTCGCCCTGGTGGGTCACGCGATGGACCCTGGCAGGGTCGGTGAACACGCCCGCCGCCCGATCACGGCGCACCGCGCCATCTTCCCAACTGCCTTCCCAGAGCCCGTATTGAATCTCCATGAACTCCTGGGCGATGTCATAGCGCACGTCGTGGGAGACCTGCTTGTCCCGTCCCGCCCCCTTGGCGCCACTGTCGAGGTAGCCGGTGACGACGTTCCATCCAATGCGGCCATCCGTCAGGTGATCGAGCGTCGACATACGTCGCGCGAACGGCAGCGGCGGCTCCTGCGATAGATTGCACGTCACCGCGAAGCCAAGATGCTCGGTGGCATGCGCCATTGGGGGGATGATCAGGAGCGGATCGTTGACCGGCGCCTGGACCGCTTCACGCAAGGCGGTGTCGGGGCTGCCGCCGTAGACGTCGTACACCCCGAGCACGTCGGCGAGGAAAAGGGCGTCGAATTTCCCGCGCTCCAGAAGCTTGGCCAGTTCCACCCAATGGTCGAGCGACCGGTAATCCGCCGAGGTGTCACGTGGGTGCCGCCATAGGCCCTGCGCCTGATGCCCGACGCAGTTCATCGCGAACGCGTTGAGGCGAAGCTCTTTGCCCATGGGGGTCCCGTGTGCTGACCGCGCCGCGCTTCGACGCGACGCCGACCTAAGCACAGGCCCCGAACATTGGTCAACTGACCAATGTTCGGGATGTGACCCGCATTCAGGGTCGTTCGTCGCCTTCTGTGGAGCTCGCCTCCCACTCGTCTAGCAGGGCTTGGAAATCCTCGGCCGTCAGCAGGGTTGGTGTCTTCCAGTCGGGCTTTGCATCCCCTTGTCGCCAGCCAAGGGCTTCCAGTTCCTCTGGCTTGATCGTCCTGACCAGGTCGACCAGGGCGCGGCAGGCGATGGCGCTGTACAGGGGCAGTTCGGTCGACCAGGGCTTTTCGAACCCTACGAACATCGTCGATCCCGCGACCGACGCCGAGATGAAGACGGCAAGCGTCTCCCGTTCCTGGTGGCTAAGGTGCGGATTGATCTCGGCGATCAGGCTGTTGAGGGTCAGCCGCTCCAGGACGTAGATGCGATCCACGGCGCGGGCCACGAAGGGGTCGTGGTTGGCCAGCACCCAGAGGTGCGGGAAGAGCCGGGTCGTCTTTTTCGTTTGAATGTCTTCCAGAAGCAGCCGGATCAACCGTTCCAGCTTCTGCTCCGCCGACAGGTCCGAGGCGGCCCGGATCGCCCCGAATTTCTCGCCGTAGGGCGCCAGGACCATGTTGAGCACGTCCTGCAGGAGGTCGTTCCGGCCCTTGTAGTAGTAGGTGACCGCGCCGATCTGCACGCCGCAACGTCGGGCGACCTCGCGCAACGAGAGCGCCTCATATCCACTCTCGATCAGGATATCGAGCGAGACATCCAGGATCTGGCCCACCCGATCCCGTCCGGTCTGGTAGACCCCTGCGCCCCTGCGCGTTCTGAGGCCGGACCTTTCGCTCATGGGCTCTAGCTTTCAATCGCCTGGAGCCAAGGCTCATAACACACTGGCGACGTGCTTCTCGAGAAGGTCAGCTCTTCGCCTCCGCAGGCCATAGGACAGGATGCCCGCAAGCGGCCGCGCTCCGCCGCCGCGGCTAGCGGTGGGGCGCACGCGGCCGGCGTCTCCAGGCCCCCGCCCCCCTACCCCGCCAGCTTCAGCCGGCTCACCGCCTCGGTGCGGTTGCGGGCGCCGGTGGCGGCCAGGATGGCCTGGACGTGCAGCTTCACCGTGGCGATGGAGATGCCCAGCTTCTTGGCGATCTCCTTGTTGGTCCGGCCCAGCTCGATCTCGGTCAGCACCTCGCGCTGGCGGGGCGACAGCCGGTCGACCCCGGTCTCCGGGGCCGGTTCGGGCCGGGCCGCCAGCTCCTCGAAACAGGGGAAGTATTCCCCCCCGGCCAGGACCAGCCTCAGGGCCGCAGCCATCAGGGGGCGTTCCGAACTCTTGGGCAGCAGGGCCTTGTAGCCATGGGCGTGGGCCAGGCGGGCCAGAGCCAGGTCGCGCTTCGGAACCACCAGCACCCGATGGCCCGCCGCGATCTGGGCCCCGCGGGCGATCCAGCGCGCCGGATCGGCCTCGGAGGGCAGGTCCAGCAGGGCGAGGTCGAGCTTGCGGTCGCGCTCCACGCCCGGCAGATCGGCGACGGTCGCCACCTCGGCGGCGCCCAGATCCTCGCGCACAATGGCGGCCAGGGCGTCGCGGCAGAGCGGCTGGCTGCTGACGATCACGGCGCGCATCGGAATGGCGAAATCTCCTGGGGGCCCGTGGGGCGGACAGATGGCCCTGCCGCAACTAGGGTCTTTCCACCCCCTCGTCACCTGGCCGAGCGGCTAGCCATTCAGCCTCCCGGCCCCGTCGCGCCTTGATCTGGCGCAGGAAACCTCGGGTTTTCACGCCTGATGGCCAGGCCATGGGTAGGATTCCCGACGCATCGGCTTGGCTCGAAGCTGCGGGATCACGGGGGTGATTCGAGAAGCCTGATGCCTGACCAGAAAGCCGCGACCGAGGCCGCCCAGGCTCGGGTTCGCGAGGCCCTCGCCGACGCCCCGGCGACCACCTTCTTCCGCCACCGCTTCTCTCTGCTCGCCCTGGACTTCGACGAACACCTTCGCCTGGTCTCGGCCGCCGGCGTCACTCGCGAGGGCGCGGACGCCAACTGGCCCGCCAGGACCGGCGTGCGCCTCGCCGAGCTGTTCGACCCCGCCGACGCCGCGGCGATCGCCCCCCTGGTGGAGGCCGCACTTGCCGGCCAGGCGGGCATGACCAAGCTGGTGGCAGCCTCCGGCGAGGATCGCACCCTGCGGGTCTCCTTCCTGCCCCGCAGCGTCGACGGACAGCAGCGCGGCCTGGTCCTGAGCGTCAACGACGTCACCGCGCGGGAGGAGGGGATCGCCAAGCTGCGCGCCCTGGAGGATCGGCTGCGGGCCATCCTTACCCACGCCGCCGACGCCATGATCGTGATCCGCACCGACGGGGTCATCGAGGGGGCCAACGAGGCCGCCGTCCGCCTGACCGGCTGGACCGAGGCCGAGCTGGTGGGCCGCCCGATCCAGGTCCTGATGGACGAGCCCTATCACAGCAGCCACCAGGGCCAGATCGAGCGCTATCTGGAGAGCGGGGTCAGCGGCATCCTCAATGTCGGGCCCCGGGCCCTTCCCCTGCGCCACCGCCTGGGCCACATCGTCCCCATCGAGCTTTCCATCGGCGAGGCGGTGATCGGCGGGGAACGGAAGTTCATCGGCGCCTGCCGCGACATCACCAAGCGTCTGCAGGTGGACGAGGCCCTGAGGGCGGCCAACGCCGAGCTGCGGGGCACGGTCCTCGAGCTGGAGACCCTCAGCGCCGGGCTGGAGACCCAGAAGGCGGCCCTCCAGGCCCTGGCCCGCGAGACCGAGGCCGCCCGGCGGACCGCCGAGGTGGCCAACCAGGCCAAGTCGCGCTTCGTCGCCACCATGAGCCACGAGCTGCGCACGCCCCTGAACGGCATCCTGGCCGTCGCCGAGGCCCTGTCGCACCGTGCCCTGGCGCGGGACGACCTGGAGCTGGTCAACATCATCCGCTCCTCCGGCCAGGGCCTGTTGTCGATCCTCAACGAGGTGCTGGACCTCGCCAAGGTCGAGGCCGGCGCCCTGATGCTGGATCCCCGCCCCTTCTCGCCGGCCGAGTCGGTCGCCGCCGTCGGCGACGTCTGGCGCTTCGCCGCCGAGGCCAAGGGAATCAGCCTGAAGGTCAGCCTCAGCCGCCTGCCCCCCACCCTTCTGGGCGACGCCGGGCGCCTGCGCCAGGTGCTCTCCAACCTGGTCAACAACGCCATCAAGTTCACCGATCGCGGCGAGGTCACCCTGGCCGCCCGTCGCATCGGCCGCGGCTCGAACCTGCGCTTCGAGGTCACCGACAGCGGCCCGGGCATCGAGGAGGATCAGCGCGAGCGCCTGTTCGAACCCTTCATCCAGGCCGACAACGGCGCCACCCGCAAGCACGGTGGCACCGGCCTGGGCCTGGCCATCTGCCGCGAGCTGGTCACCCTGATGGGCGGCCGCATCTGGGCGGAGAACGCCCCGCAGGGCGGGGCTCGCATCGTCTGCGAGATTCCCTTCGAGGCCACCGACGCCGTCGCCACGCCGCCCGCGGGCGGCGCGCGTAACCCCGTCGGGGAGAGCCAGCCGGGCGACCCCCTGATCCTGGTGGCAGAGGACCATCCCCTGAACCGTCGGGTGGCCGCCATCGTCCTGGAGGGCGCGGGCCTGCGCTTCGAGTTCGCCGAGGATGGCGTCGCCGCCGTCGAGGCGGTGAAGACCGGCCGCTTCGACCTGGTGTTGATGGACGTCCACATGCCCCGGATGGATGGCCTGGAGGCCACCCGGGCGATCCGCGCCCTGCCCGGCCCGGTCGCCGCCATCCCCATCATCGCCGTCACCGCGGCCTCCCCCGACGAGGTCACCGAATGTCGCGAGGCCGGCATGGACGACTTCGTCTCCAAACCCATCGGCGCGGCGGCCCTCCTCCAACGCATCGCCGAACACCTGCAGCCGGCGCTGGGGGAAGAGTAGGTCGTGGCCGTCAGATGCTCCCCCTCTGGGGGAGCTGTCAGCCGCAGGCTGACTGAGGGGGACTTTGACTCTTGTTTGCGGACGCTCTGCCCGCCTCCCCCTCCGTCACGCGCATATCTGCGCGCGCCACCTCCCCCACATCGCGCTGCGCGCTGGGGGAGGATCTCAGCGCCTCAGCCCGCCTCGGCGTCGTCCAGGATTCGGGCCAGCGCCTCCTCGGCCCGGGCCCGCGCATTGGGGGCCCTGAACAGCTTGGCCTGCTGCTGGAAGGCCAGGGAAACCCCCGACACCTCGAAGGCCACTTGTCGGCCAAAGTCGGCCGGGGCGGACCCGCCGCGCGGCAGGTCGGTCGCCACCCGCGCCAGGGTCTCGTGCCAGGCGGTCTGGCTCTCCACCAGCAGGTCGTGCAGGGCGCCGGGGCGGTCGTCATATTCCTGGGCGGCGACCGCGAACAGGCAGCCGCCCATGCCGGGCTCCCCCTCGATCCAGCCGAACCAGCGGGCCATCAGCGCCTCCATCCGCGGCCGCCCGCGGGGCGCCTGCAGGCCGGGTTCGACGACCCGGATCCGGAACCGGTCGATGGCCTCCTGCAGCACCGCCAACTGCAAGGCCTGCTTGGATTTGAAGTGAGCGAACAGCCCGCTCTTCGACAGGCCCAGCCCCTCGGCCAGGGGCCCTAGAGACAGCCCCGACAGCCCGATCTGCACCGCGCTGTCCAGGGCCTGGCTGACGATGGCCTCGCGGGTGGTGGCGCCTTTTCCCATGCCGCGATTTTAGCACGACCGGTCGTTTTGTCTAGCCGAGAGCCTGATCCAGGTCGGCGATCAGGTCGTCGGCGTCCTCGATCCCCACCGACAGCCGGATCAGTCCGTCATGGATGCCCAGACGGCGGCGCGTATCGGCCGGGATGGAGGCGTGGGTCATGATCGCGGGGTGCTCGATCAGACTCTCAACCCCGCCCAGGCTCTCGGCCAGGGTGAACAGCCGGGTCTTCTCGAGGACAGATCGCGAAGCCTCGAGTCCTCCATCCACGACCACCGACATCATCCCGCCGAACCCGCCGGTCATCTGCCGCCGGGCCAGACCGTGCTGCGGATGGCTGGCCAGCCCCGGATAGATCACCTGCTCCACCCCCTTGCGGCCCTCCAGCCAGGTGGCGATCTTCAGGGCGTTGGCGCAGTGCCGCTCCATCCGCAGCCCCAGGGTCTTGATCCCCCTGTGCGCCAGGAAGCTGTCGAAGGGCGAGGCCACCGCCCCCACCGCGTTCTGCAGGAAGGTAAGCTTTTCAAGCAGATCCTCGTTCTCCCCCACCACCAGGCAGCCGCCGACGATGTCGGAATGGCCGCTGAGGTACTTGGTGGTGGAGTGCATCACCACGTCGAACCCGAACTCCAGCGGTCGCTGGATCGCGGGGCTGGCGAAGGTGTTGTCCGCCGCCGCGATGATCCCGTGCTTCCTGGCCAGGGCCGCCAGGGCCTCCAGGTCGGCCAGCCGCAGCAGGGGATTGGTGGGGGTCTCCACCCACAGCAGCTTGGTGTTGGGCAAGATCGCCGCCTCCACCGCGGCCAGGTCGCTGAGGTCCACGAAGCTGAACTCCAGGCCCGCCGAGCGCTTGCGAACCTTGTCGAACAGCCGGAACGACCCGCCATAGAGGTCGTCGGTGGCGATCACGTGGTCCCCGGCGTCCAGCACCTCCAACAGGGTGGCGATGGCCGCCAGGCCCGAGGCGAAGGCGTAGCCCTTGGCCCCGCTCTCCAGGTCCGCCACGGCGCGCTCGAAGGCGAACCGGGTGGGGTTCTGGCTGCGGCTGTACTCGAACCCCTGGTGCACCCCCGGGCTCGACTGGGCGTAGGTCGAGGTGGCGTAGATCGGGGTGATCACCGCCCCGGTGCTGGGGTCCGGATACTGCCCGCCATGGATGGCGCGGGTGTTGAAATCCAAGCGGTTCTTGCCGTCGGTCACGCTGCGCGCCTCAGATAGTTGATGAGATCGATGCGGGTGATCAGCCCCAGGAACTCGCGCCCGTCGAGCACGAGGACCACGTGATCCTTGTCGAAGATCGGCAGCAGGGCCTCCAGCGGCTCATGGGCCTGGAGGGTGTGCAGCTTGGCGGTCATGGCCGAGCTGACCGGCTGGGAGAACCGCTTGTCGGGCCGCCGTTCCTCGATGGCGTCCAGCAGGTCGCTCTCGTCGATCAGCCCGATCAGCCGCCCGTCGTCCAGCACCGGCAGCTGCGAGACATCGGCCTGGCGCATGCGGTTGTAGGCGGTCAGCAGGGTGTCGGTCGGCCCCACCGTCACCGCCCCGCCCTCGCTGGGGGTGCGGGCGATCAGGTCGCGCAGGTCGCCATGCAGGGCCCGCGCCGTCAGCCCCTGCTCGGCCAGCCAGCTGTCGTTGTAGACCTTGGACAGGTACTTCGAGCCGGTGTCGCAGACCAGCGTCACCACCCGCTTGGGCGTCGTCTGCTCGCGGCAATAGCGCAGGGCCGCGGCCAGCAGGGTGCCGGATGAGGATCCGCCCAAAACCCCAGCCTTTCGAAGCAGATCGCGCGCGGCGCCGATGCTTTCGCTGTCGGGGATCGAATAGGCCTTGGCCACCAGGGAGAGGTCGCAGTTGTCGGGGATGAAGTCCTCCCCGATCCCCTCCACCACCCAGGAGCCGGGTTCTATGGTCTCGCCGGTGTTGATCAGGGGCGCCAGGATCGAGCCCACCGGATCGGCCAGCACCATTTCTGTCTTCGGCGACACCTTGGCGAAGTAGCGGCCCAGCCCGGTCAGGGTGCCGCCGGAGCCCACCCCCACCACCATGGCGTCGAGTTTCCCGCCCATCTGCTCGAAGATCTCCGGGCCGGTGGAGGTCTCGTGGGCCAGGGGATTTGCCGGGTTGGCGAACTGGTTGACGAACACCGCGCCGGGGATGCCCGCCGCCAGGGCCAGGGCCATGTCCTGATAATAGTCCGGATGGCCCTTGCCGACATCGGAGCGGGTGATGCGGACATCGACCCCCATGGCCCTCAGGTGCTGGATCTTCTCCCGGGACATCTTGTCGGGAACCACCAGCAACAGCTTGTAACCCTTTAGGATTCCCACCTGGGCCAGGCCCAGGCCCGTATTGCCGGCCGTGGCCTCGACGATGGTCCCGCCAGGCTTCAGGGAGCCGTCGGCCTCGGCCGCCTCGATCATCGAGCGGGCGATGCGATCCTTGATGGAGCCGCCGGGATTGGCGCTCTCCAGCTTGATGAACAGTTGGCAGGGGCCGGTGTCGAAGCCGGCCAGCTCGATCATCGGCGTGCGGCCGATCAGGTCCAGCGCCGAGCCGACCGGCCCGGGCAGGGGTTGGGAGTCCATGGGGCGTCCTCGCTCACGCTCGTGAGATCGGCGTGTGTCGCCCTAGGAACGCATCAGCCGCGAGTCCGCGCAATATGGAGCAGAAAAAACTCCACGGCCGTATCGACCGTGGAGAAGCTTGCCCCAAAGCGGGATGAGGAAAAGTGGAATCCGGTCTTCCGCCCGCATCCCGCTGAGGCCCTAAGCCGCCTTCTGGCCGTCCTCATAGACCGGCGCGTCGTCGGCCGGCAGGGCCGCCTTGCCGCGGATCATGTCGGCGGCCTTCTCGGCGATCATGATGGTGGGCGCATTGGTGTTGCCCCCCACCAGGGTCGGCATGACCGAGGCGTCGACGACGCGAAGGCCGGCGATGCCGCGCACCTTCAGCTCGCCATCCACCACCGCCATGGGGTCGTCGGCGGCGCCCATGCGGCAGGTGCCCACCGGGTGGTAGATGGTCTCGGCCACCTCCTTGATCCAGGCGTCGATCTGCTCGTCGGTCTGCACCGCCTCGCCGGGGAACAGCTCGGTGGAGCGGTACTTGTCCAGGGCCGGCTGGCGGGCCACCTCGCGCATCATCTTCACCCCCTCGCGCAGGGCGCGGCGGTCTTCCTCGGCCGACAGGTAGTTGGCGAAGATCGCGGGATCGTCCAGCGGGTTGGCGGAGTTCAGCCCCACCCGGCCGCGGCTCTCGGGCCGCAGCTGGCAGACGTGGAAGGTGAAGCCGTCCTTGGCCACCTGGGTCTTGCCGTGGTTCTGCATGACGGCCAGGACGCAGTGGACCTGCAGGTCGGGGCGGTCGAGGTCGGGCCGCGACTTCAGGAAGGCGCCCGATTCCAGCATCTGCTTGGAGCCCAGGCCCTTCTTGAACAGCAGGTAGTTGAGGCCGATCAGGGCGGTCTTGATACCCTTGCGCGCCGAGAAGACGGTGATCGGCAGCGGGCATTCCCACGACAGGGTGACGTCGAGGTGATCCTGCAGGTTGGCGCCGACGCCCTTCAAGGCATGGACCACCGGCACGCCGTGCTTGGTCAGTTCCTCCGGATCGCCGATCCCCGACAGTTGCAGGATGTGCGGCGACTGCACGGCGCCGGCGCAGAGCAGGACCTCGCGGCCGGCCTGAACCACCTGCTTGACGTCCTTGTCGTCGATGAACTCGACCCCGGTGGCGCGGCCGTTCTCGATGACGATCCGCGTGGTCCGGGCGCCGGTGAGGCAGGTCAGGTTGGTGCGGCTCAGGACCGGATGCAGATAGCCGCGGGCGGCGCTCCAGCGCTCGCCGTTCTTGATGGTGAGCTGATAGGGGCCCCAACCTTCCTGCTGGAAGCCGTTGAAATCGCTGGTGACCTTGTGCCCGGCCTGACGGCCCGCCTCGATCGTCGCCTTGTAGATCGGGTTGGGGTCGGAGGCCTTGGTGACCGCCAGCGGACCGTCGCCGCCGTGCCACTTGTCGCCGCCGCCCTCCAGGCTCTCGGAGCGCTTGAAGTAAGGCAGCACGTCCTTGTAGGACCAGCCCTGCAGGCCCATCTGGCGCCACTGGTCATAGTCCCGGGCGTGGCCGCGGATATAGATCATGCCGTTGATGGAGCTCGACCCGCCCCAGCCCTTGCCCCGCGGCCACCAGAGCTTGCGGTTGTTGAGGTTGGGTTCTTCCTCGGTCCAGAAGCCCCAGTTGTAGGTGCCCTTGGCGCCGATCAGGCCGCCGACGCCGGCGGGCATGCGGACCATCAGGGAATTGTCCTTCACGCCGGCTTCCAGCAGCAGGACCTTCACCGTGGGGTCCTCGGTCAGGCGATTGGCCAGGACGCAACCGGCCGAGCCGGCCCCGATGATGATGTAGTCGTAGCGGTCCATGCGCGGCCCCGTCCCTTGGCGTGCTTATTTGGCCGAACCCTTACAAGCCTCAACGCCCGAAACAAGACCGTACGCCGCGTCAGCCTTCATAAAGTTGACGCCAGCGTCACGGACGGCGGAACTCCATGATCCAGTTGGTTTCCCAGCTCTTCCCGCCATCATAGGAGAAGGCCTGGCTCCATCGCGGCGCCTCGGGATCGGCGGTCCGCCAGTCGAACACCACCTGCACCGGCCGGTCGCCATCCATGTCCTCGCCACGGAAGGTCCCGTGCGTCCCCTCGAACCGGCCCATCACCGGCGGCTGCATCACCCCGTCGCGGTCGGTGATCCACCAGATGGTCCACTCGTCGCGCTCGGGGCTGTAGAGCCGGAAGGTCATCCCCTTGAAGCCCTGGGCGGCGAAGTCGATTTCGTCGAGACTGCACATGCCGCCAAGCCGCAGGTCGGAGCGCTGACGGGCCTCGAAGACATCCCAGTCCGTCGAACCCACGCCCCGCCCCTTCAGGCGGCGGTTGGTGACGATCCAGTCGCCGTGATTGAAGTCGAAGGCGTGGCGCGAGGTCTGGGCGGCGGCGGACATGGATCACTCCTCAAGCTGGAGCTCCCACCTACCGCCACCCTGCTGACAGGGTTTGTCAGCTACCGCCTACCTGCCCTTCCAGTTGGGCGCGCGCTTCTGAGCAAACGCCATCGGCCCCTCGACGAAGTCCTCCGAGCGGAACAGGGCCGAGATGGCCGGATAGCGGTTTTGGCCGGCGATGGCCGCCTCCAGGCTCGGCTCGTCCAGGCCGCGATAGACCGCCTCCTTCGACGCCCGCACCGACATGGGCGACAGCTCGGCGATCTGGGCGGCCCAACGCTTGGCCGTCGCCATCAGCTCGGCCTGGGTGCTGACCTCGTTGACGAAGCCCAGTTCGTGGCCCTCGGCGGCGGTGACCCGGCGGCCGGTGAGAATCATGCCCAGCGCCCGCTTGGTGCCGATGGCGCGCGGCAGGCGGTGCAGGCCGCCGGCCAGGGCGGCTAGGCCGACCCGCGGTTCCGGCAGGGCGAAGACGGCGTTGTCGGAGGCCACGATGATGTCGCAGGCCAGGGCGATCTCGAACCCGCCGCCCATGGCCACCCCGTTGACCGCGGCGATCAGCGGCTTGTTCAGGTCGAAGCGCTGGGCCAGGCCGGCGAAGCCCGACTTCGGCATGGCCATGGAGCCGCCGGTGGCCTGGTTCTTCAGGTCGTTGCCCGCCGAGAAGGCCCGCTCGCCGGCGCCGGTGATGATGCCCACCCACTGGTCGGGATCGGCGTTGAAGGCGTTGAAGGCCTCGTCCATCTCGAAGTGCATCGGCGAATGCACGGCGTTCATCACCTCGGGCCGGTTCAGGGTGAAGACCGTGACCGGGCCCTCGCGCTCCACGGAGATGAATTCATAGGCCATCGGATGTCCTCCCATCGTTGTTGGGAGGACGCTGGCGGGGCGCCGTGGCGTCCGTCAAGCGGACTTGGCGAGCGCCTGGGCGAGGGCTTCCATCAGTTCCCGCGTGCCGCCCTCGCGGAATTCCGACTTGTCGTGACCGTCGAGGAAGGCGCCCATCTCGGTCAGGGTCAGCCGCGTTCCCGCGCCCTCGGGCCGCAGCTCCACAGTCGCCACCGAGGCGGAGATGCGGGTCTGGTCCATGTCCATGGTGTAGGTGGTGACGATCCGCTCGTTCGGCACGATCTCCTGGTACTGGGCGTCATAGCTGTAGACCGGCCCGTCGCCCGGCTTGCCCCGGCCGTGCTCGCCGCCGCCCACCTTGAAGTCGAGCGTGTAACTCTCCCAGCCCTCCGGGCCGCCGAACCACTGCATCTTGGCGTCGCGGGACGACCAGGCGGCGAAGACGCGTTCGGGGGCGGCCGGATAGGTGCGTTCGATGACGAAGGTCCCATGGGCGACAGAACGTTGGGTCATTTGGAGTCTCCGTTGTCAGGGGGCACGGCCAGGAAGTCTCCCAGCCGGTCGAGGCGCTTGGCCCAGAGGGTGCGGCGCTCGTTGATCCAGGTTTCGGCCAGGCTGAGGGCGTCCGGATCGATCTGGCAGGTGCGCACCCGCCCCACCTTCTGCGAACGGACGATGCCGCTGGCCTCCAGGACGCCCAGATGCTGCATCACTGCCGGCAGGGACATGGCCAGCGGCTCGGCCAGTTCGCTCACCGAGGCCGGTCCGCCGCTCAGCCGGTCCACCATCCCGCGCCGGGCCGGATCGGCCAGGGCCTGGAACATGAGGTCGAGGGTCGCTTGTTGGTTAAGCATATACTTAAGTATCAGTCGCCCCGGAGCCTGACAAGCCCCTCCCCGCTTGACCCGGAGGCCGGGCTCCCGCACCAAATCCCCATGACCGCCCTCCCCGCCCTCGACGGCCCCTTCGTTCCGCCTGCCTCCGGCGCGCCCCCCAAGAGCCTGGTGATCCTGCTCCACGGCTATGGCTCCAACGGCGAGGACCTCATCGGCCTGGTCCCGCATTGGCGGCACGCCTTCCCCGACACCCTGTTCATCGCGCCCAACGCGCCACAGGTGTGCCCGGGCGCGCCGGGCGGCTATCAATGGTGGCCGATCACCAACATGGACCCCCAGGCCCGGATCGCCGGGGCCCGCGCCACCGCCCCCATCATCGACGCCTTCATCGACGCCCAGCTCGCGCGCTACGGGTTGTCGGACGACAAGCTGGCCCTCGTGGGCTTCAGCCAGGGGACCATGATGGCGTTGCAGGTGGGCCTGAGGCGCCAGAGGCCGGTGGCCGGCATTCTGGGCTATTCCGGAATGCTGGTTGATGAATCGGGCCTGTCGGAGATGACCAGCAAGCCGCCGGTCCTGCTGGTGCACGGCGACGCCGATCCCACGGTGCCGGTCGCGGCACTCCACCACAGCGGCGCGACCCTGCAGGCGCTCGGCTACCAGGTCGGCGGCCACGTCTCGCCAGGCCTGGGCCACAGCATCGACCTGGACGGCCTGCAGATGGGCGGCAACTTCCTGCACAAGGTGCTGAACTAGGGCCCTCGCCCCTGGCGCGCCGTGTCATCTGCGCTACCTTGATCTGAACGGCGCCGCCGACGAGCGCCCGGCATCAGGCGAGGCTCCCCATGGACGACGAACTCAACCCCGCGAGCATCGATCGCGACTCCCGCCTGACCCGGCGCGGCTTCTCCACCGTCGCCATGGCCACCGGCGTGGCCCTGGCTGGCCAGGCCCTGGCCGCCGAGGTGGTGGAGACCGACGTCAGCATCACCACCGCCGACGGGACCTGCGACGCCGCCTTCTTCCACCCGGCCGGCAAGGGCGCCTGGCCCGCCGTGGTGATCTTCACCGACATCATCGGCCTGCGCCCGGCGTTCCGCGACATGGGCCGGCGCATGGCCGCCGAGGGCTACGCGGTGCTGGTCCCCAATCCCTTCTACCGCACCCGCAAGGCGCCCGTGATCAGCGGGCCCTTCGACTTCGCCAACCCCACCGACCGCGCCAAGCTGACCGAACTGACCGCGCCGCTCACCACCCCGGCCAAGACCACCGACGCGGCGGCCTATGTCGCCTGGCTGGACAAGCAGCCCCAGGTCAACGCCAAGAAGAAGATCGGCGTCCAGGGCTACTGCATGGGCGGGCCCTACAGCTTCATCGCCGCGGCCAACCACCCGACCCGGGTCGGCGCGGCCGGCTCCTTCCACGGCGGCGGCCTGGTGACCGACAAGCCCGACAGCCCCCACCTGATGGTGGCCAAGGCCAAGGCCGACTTCCTGGTGGCCATCGCCGAGAACGACGACGCCAAGCAGCCCGACGGCAAGGACAAGCTCAAGGCCGCCTTCGCCGCGGCCAAGTTGCCGGCGACGGTGGAGGTCTATGCCGGCGCCCAGCACGGCTGGTGCGTGAAGGACGGGGCCGTCTACAACCCCGTCCAGGCCGAGAAGGCATGGGCCGCCCTGACGGCGCTCTACAAGAAGAGCCTGGGCTAGCCCGTCGAAGGCTTTGCGCGACATCAAGGTTCCCGAGGCGCGGGTCAGGCAGGGTTCCTGGCCTGAAAGCCTCGGAGGACCGGCGTGCGGCGCAAGTCACAGGATGCAACCGAACCGCCGCGCGTGGCGGGTCTGCTCGCCCTCGCCGCGGCCCTGATCGTCACCGGCCTGGTGCTCCTGCGGCTGGTGGACGTGCTGCTGCTGATCTTCGGCGCGGTGCTGTTCGCCATCCTGCTCAACGCCATCGCCGCGCCCCTGCGCAGCCGCACGCCCCTGGGTCGGATCGGCAGCCTGGTGGCGGCCGTCATCGTCACCGTCCTGGCGATCGCCGTCATCCTCTGGGCCTTCGGCAGCAAGCTGGACTCCCAACTGGGGAGTCTGGCCGACATGGCGCCCCGCGCCTGGGACGGCTTCCAGGCGCGCCTCTCCCGCTCCACCCTGGGCGCCCTGCTGCTGCGGGAGCTCGACGCCCTGCCCGGACCCGATGGCGGCTGGCTCAGCCTGGCGCCGCGGGTGGCCGCCAACGCCGCCAGCGGACTGGCGGCCACGGTGATCGTCATCTTCGCCGGGCTTTATCTGGCCTTCCATCCCAGGACCTATGCCGAGGGCCTGGTGCGGCTGTTCCCGCGCGACCTGCGCGCCCGCGCCCTCGAGATTCTCGCCGCGATCCACGACGCCCTGAAGCGCTGGCTGCTGGCCCAGCTGCTGTCCATGGCCCTGGTGGGCTCGACGACGGCGCTCGGCCTCTGGCTGGTGGGCGCGCCGTTCCCGATCGGCCTTGGGGTGCTGGCGGGCCTGGGCCAGTTCGTGCCGGTGGTGGGGCCCATGGCCGCGGCGGTTCCGGGCCTGCTGGTGGCCCTGGCCGCCGGCCCCCAGGTCCTGGCCATGACCGCCGGGGTCTATCTCGTGGCCGCCCAGCTGGAGGCCAATGTCATCACGCCCCTGGTGCTGCGCCGGATGGCGGCCCTGCCGATGGCGGTGACCCTGTTCGCCGTCCTGGCCATGGGCGTCCTGCTGGGACCCCTGGGCGTGCTGCTGGCGACACCCTTGGCGGTGGTGGCCTATGTCCTGGTGAAGATGGTCTATGTGGAGGACGTGCTGGGGGACCGGCCCGAGGCGCCGGTCATCGCCGCTAAGCCTTTCTGGCGGCGTCGCCGAGGGCCATGAAGGCCAGGCCGGTGGTCAGGACCGCGATCCCGGCCATCAGGCCGAAGGCCGGGGTCGATCCCTGGAACACCCCACCCGCCAGCATCAGGGCCGCCACGACGCTGGCCATGGCGGAGCTCAGGATCCAGCGCCAGACCTTGAGGGGCCGCAGTTCGAGGGCCAGGGCCAGTTGAAAGGCGCCGTCGACGATGAAGGCGGCCGCCACCAGCAGGGTGACGGCGATGGCGCCCGCCGCCGGATTGAACAGCAGGAACACCCCCGCGGCCACGGCCACCAGGCTGCTCACCACGCCGGGCCAGAAGGACTTGGCGCCGGTCATCAGCAGGCTGGCGCCCAGCATCAGGGCCCCGGCGAGCCACAGCAGCCACCCGGCGAAGCCGCCGATCACCAGGTGCGCCAGTTGGGGCCAGACCATGGCCGCCGAGCCGATCACCGCCAGGCTGCAGCCGAGCCAGAACAGGCGCCCGGGGCGGGTCTTCAGTTGGGACCAGAGCCCCTCCGATGTCGTGGTGGTCATGACCCGCCTCCCGCTGCCCGACATCATCGGCCAAAGCGCGGCCCAACGCCATTGAGCCAGGTCAAGCGGCGGGCGATGATGGTCCCGACGCCGCCGCGTTGAGCAAGGTCAAGGCGAGACCCTCCCAACCGTTGAACCCTCAGGCCCATGACCCAACCCGACGCTCCCTTCGCCATCGCCCGGCCCCTCGGCGGCCAGCTCGACGCCCTGCTGACCTATTGGCAGGCCCTGCGGCGCGGCGCGGCGGAGATACCGTTCTGGGATGACGTCGACCTGTCGCAGGCCCAGAAGATCGGCGGCGAGGTCTTCCTGCTGGACGTCTTCGCCCAGCCCGAGCGGTTCCGGTTCAGCATCCTGCAGCAGGGGGTGTCGAGGGCCGAGCAGGAAGCGATTCTCGGCCGCTTCATCGACGAGGTGAACCTGCCCCATCCCTTCCAGTTGCTGCGCGCCCAGTGCAGCGCCACCGTCGAGGAGCAGCGGCCGACGGTCTATCGCCACGCCGATCCCGCCACGGTGGCCGACAACTATGAGCGCCTGCTGCTGCCCGCCTGGGGCGAGGGCCAGGTGCGGATGCTGCTGGGCGCCGTCGCCCGCGGCTGAGCCGCCTCAGCCGACCGCGGCCACGCTCACGCCCTTGCGCAGGCGCAGGACGTCGGCGCGGCGGCACAGGCTGGTGCCCGGCGCCAGCAGGGTGGCCGAGGCCGTGGCCGTGGCCCACCTGAGCGCCTCGGGGGGCGCCAGCCCTCGGGCCAGGGCCCAGACCAGGCCGGCGAGGAAACTGTCCCCGGCGCCGATGGTGCTGACGGGCGCGATGTCCAGGGGCGAGGCGCGCCAGGCGCCCTGCGCGCTCACCAGCAAGGCGCCCTCCCGGCCCAGGCTGAGCGCCACCAGCGCCGCGCCGCCCGCGGCGATGATCTCGCGGCAGGCGGCCAGGCGGCTCGCCAGGTCCGGCAGCGGGCGGGCGCACAGATCCTCCAGTTCCTTGAGATTGGGCTTCACCAGCCAGACTCCCGCCGCAAGGCCGGCCTTCAGGGCCTGGCCGGAGGCGTCCAGCACCACCCGAACCCCCGCCCGCCGCGCTTGGCCGATCAGCCGTTCGTGGACCGCCAGGGGGAATCCCGGCGGCAGGCTGCCGCTGAGCACCAGGATCTCCGGCGCCGGCGTCAGCCCCCTCAACAGCGCCAGAACCCGGCCCTGCTCGGCCGCCCGCAGCGGCTCGCCCGGCATAACGAAGCGGTATTCCTGCCCGGTGGCCAGGTCGCGGGCGGTGAAGTTCTCCCGCGTCTCGGCCTGGGTCGTGACCACCGCCACCGGCACGCGCTCGGCGGCCAGCAGCGTCCGCAGCCGCTCGCCGCCGACCCCGCCCGCCACGAAAACCGCCAAGGCCTGACCCCCCAGGCGCCGGATCACCCGGGCCACATTGATCCCGCCGCCGCCGGGGTCGCGGCGCAGGTCGTGGCAGCGCAGCTTGCGCTCCGGCTCCAGCCGGTCCACCGCGGCGCTGAGGTCCACCGCCGGGTTCAGGGTCAGGGTGGCGATGACCGGCGCCGCGGCGCGCGCCCGGCTCAATGGGCGAAGGCCTTCATGTGGGCGGGCGGCCCGGGCGCCTCGACCTCGGCCTCGACCTCGGCGGCCAGGCGCATCATCTTCAGGGCGCTGGAGGGATTGACGCTGATGGCGTCCACCCCGTGCTGGATGAGGAATCGCGCCACCTCCGGATAGGTGGCCGGCGCCTCGCCGCAGATGCCGACATGGCGGTGGTTGACCCGCGCCCCCACCACCGCCTGACGCAGGAACTCCAGCACACCGGGATCGCGTTCGTCGAAATCGAAGGCGACGGTCTCGGAGTCGCGGTCCACCCCCAGCACCAGCTGGGTGAGGTCGTTGGAGCCGATGGAGAAGCCGTCGAACAGGGCGGCGAAGGCGTCGATCTGGATGACGTTGTTGGGGATCTCGCACATGACGTGGATCTCCACCCCGCCCTGCCCCTGGACCAGGCCGTGCCGGGCCAGGGCCTCGATCACCTGCTCGGCCTCGGCCACCCGGCGGCAGAAGGGCACCATGATCGCCAGGTTGGTCAGGCCCATGGTCTCGCGCACCCGGCGCAGGGCCCTGCACTCCAAGGCGAAACCGTCGGCATAGGCCGGATGAGCGTAGCGGGCCGCCCCCCGGAACCCCAGCATGGGATTGGCCTCCAGGGGCTCGAAGTCGCGGCCGCCGATCAAGGCGGCGTACTCGTTGGTCTTGAAGTCCGACAGCCGCACGATCACCGGCCGGGGATAGAAGGCCGCCGCGATGGTCCCCACCCCCTCGGAGACTCGCTGCACGAAGTAGTCCGCCGGCGAGGCGCAGCCCTCCGACATCCGCGCGATGGTGGTCCGCGCCCGGGGTGAACCGACCCGCTCGGGGTGGGCGAGCGCCATGGGATGGGCTCCGACCCCCTGGCTGATGATGAACTCCATCCGCGCCAGGCCGACGCCGGCCACCGGCAGGGCGGCGTACTTGAAGGCCAGGTCGGGGTCGCCGAGGTTCAGCATCACCTCGGTGCGGGTGGGCGCCAGGTCCCCCACCGAGAGGTGCTCGACCTCGAAGGGCAACGCGCCGGCATAGACCTGTCCGGCCTCGCCGCCGGCGCAGGAGACGGTGACCATCTGCCCGGTGGTCAGGGCTGCGGTGGCGTCGCCGGCGCCGACCACGGCCGGCACCCCCAGCTCGCGAGCCAGGATGGCGGCGTGGCAGGTGCGGCCGCCGCGATCGGTGACGATGGCGGCGGCGGTCTTCATCACCGCCTCCCAGTCGGGGCTGGTGGTGGCCGCCACCAGCACCTCGCCGGGCTGGAACTGGGCCAGGTCCTTGGGCGTGACGATCACCCGGGCCCGGCCGCTGGCGATCTGCTCGCCCACCGACTTGCCGCTGACCAGCACCTCGCCCGAGCCCTTGAGCCGCCAGGTGTCGATCTCGCCGGCGGTCCGGCGCGAGGTCACGGTCTCGGGCCGGGCCTGCAGGATATAGAGACGGCCATCGCGGCCGTCCTTGGCCCATTCGATGTCCATGGGCCGGGGGTGGCCGGCGCGGGCCGAGAAGTGGGCCTCGATCCGCATCGCCATGCCGGCCAAGGCCAGCACCTCCTCGTCGGTGAGGCAGAACCGCCGCCGGTCCTCGGCCGAGGTGCGGCGCTCCACCGGCCGGGCGGCCTCGCCCTTGCCCTCCAGCACCAGCTTGATCGCCTTGCCCCCCAGCTTGCGGCGCAGCACCGCGCGGAAGCCCTTGGCGAAGGTGGGCTTGTGGACGTGGAATTCGTCGGGATCGACCCGGCCCTGGACCACGGTCTCTCCCAGGCCGTAGGCGCCGGTAAGATAGACCACGTCGGAAAAGCCGCTCTCGGTGTCGAGGGTGAAGATCACCCCGCTGGCCCCGCGGTCGGCGGCCACCATCTTCATCACCGCCACCGACAGATAGACCTTGAAGTGGTCGAAGCCGTTCTCCACCCGGTAGACGATGGCCCGGTCGGTGAAGATGGAGGCGAAGCAGCGGCGGCAGGCCTCGATCACCGCGGCCTCCCCCGTCACGTGCAGGAAACTCTCGTGCTGGCCGGCGAAGCTGGCGGTGGGCAAGTCCTCCGCCGTGGCCGAACTGCGCACCGCCAAGGTCAGGCCCGGCCCCTCGCGGGCGGCCATGGCCCGCCAGGCCTCGCCGATCTGGGCGCAGAGGGCCGGATCGGCCGTCGCCCCATAGACGATCTTGCGCGCCGCCTCGGCCCGGACCGCCAGCTCGGCGGTGTCGCGGACATCCAATCCGTCCAGCAGGCGGTGCAGGGGCTCCCACGCGCCAGCTCGGGTCAGGGCGTCGCGATAGGCCTCGGCGGTGACGGCGAAGCCGGGCGGAACCTCCACCCCGTCGCCACGGAGGCGGCTGAGTTCGCCGATGGCCGAGGTCTTGCCGCCCACCAGGGCGGTGTCGTCGGCTGACAGGGTCGAAAAATCGCGGATGTAACTCATGGTGGGCGCCTCCACCGCGAAGTGTGGGCCCTCCAGCCGATCACGCTTTGCCGTGGATCAAGAGACGGACGGGGTCTCCGCCAGGCGGGCCAGGCCGCCCACGGCGATCTGCAGGCACATGTCGACCGCGGTCTCGATCTCGAGTTCCCCGTCGGCCACCAACTTTCCGGCGCGGCCGGTGACGGCCATCAGCAGGTCCACCGCCGCGATCGCCCGCGGCAGCGGCAGGCCGTAGGCCCGGCGTGTGGCGCGCACGAGGTAGCGGATGGTCTGGTCCCGGTTGACCTTGCTCTCGGCCTCCATCAGCGCCGCCGTCGCCGGATCGGCCAGCAGGGCCGCGATCAGCGGGCCGCGGTCGCGAACATGCTCCAGATAGTGGCGGGTGGTCCGGACGATCAGGTCGGGAAAGGTCTCCGCGCGCAGCGCCGCGGCCATGCCCCGGTCCCCCAGCTCGGCTTGCTCGCGCTGCAGCAGCGCCCCCAGCAGGACGTCCCGGGTGGAAAAGTAGGTATAGACGAGGGCCTTGCTGACCCCCGCGGCCCGGGCCACCCGTTCCATGGTGGCGGCCTGAAGCCCCTCCTGCACGATCACCCGGGCGGCGACATCGAGAATCTGGTCCCGGCGGGCGGCCGGCGTCAGTCGGGTGCGGACGCGCGAGGTCATGACCGATCTATGCCGCGCCCCCGCCCCTCAGGTCCACAGCGGCGAGGAGGCCTTGAGCAGCCTCGTCATCAGGATCATGCGCGACACGTCCCGGCCGTCCTTGGCGTCGCGCAGGGTGCTCTCGAACCAGGCCACCTCGGTCTTGGGGGACTCCGACAGGGCCAGGAGCCGGCCCTCGGCCAGGTAGTCGTGCTCCATGAACACCGGGCCGTCGAGCCATTGGACCTCGATGGCCCCGAACATGCCGACAAAGGCCTCGTCGGGCTTGAACAGCGGTGTCTCCACCTCGCGCATGGCGTCGATGGCGATGGCCGGGGCTGCGACCCGTTCCCCCCACACCTTGGGGTCCTCGTACTCCGGCAGGGGTTCGGTGATGAACTCCAGGCGCTTCTCGTTGCGCGACAGCTCCAGGCGGGCCGGCACGTCCAGACAGGTGTCGCCCACCTTGGACCGTTTCAGGATCCGCAGGTCCTCCGCCGGCCGCACGGCCTTCAGCTTCTGGCGCAGGAAACTCCCCAGGTCCGGCGGACCGGACGCCGCCGTGCCTTCGCACACGCGGCGTCCCTCGGCGTCCTCCATCCACACCTCCGCCCGCATCCCGCCCTCGGGGCGCGGGACCGGATCGCGGGCGAAGACCTGGACCGGCTCGCCGTCCGTGGTGGGGGTCAGGAAATAGAGCGACAGGTTGCCGGTACGATACCAGTCGCGGCCGAACAGCTCGGCCATCAGCGGCGGGAACTGCTCGAAATGGATGTTGCCGGCCACCGTGCCGCCCTTGAAGCCCAGCTTCTGGGCGGTGGCGTTGTCATGGATCGAACCCTTGGCGTGCTTGGAGAAATTGTCTGGGCGGCGCACGGGACCGGCGATCACGCCGTCCTGGCGGGTGGCGGTGAAGGGCGCGTCGGACATCTGGGCCTCGCTGTCGGTTGACCGGGTCTGGCGAGGCCGGATACTATTGGACGCTCCTTATAATAACAATCCGGACCGACCATGGATCTCGACTTTTCGGATGAGGAGACCGCCTTCCGCCAGGAAGTCCGCGACCTGATCGCCCGGGTCTTTCCCGCAGGCGAGGCCTTCGACGGGTCCCCGGCGCACGAAGCTCGCTGGCATCAGGCCCTGCTGGCCCGGGGCTGGGCGGTGAACAAATTCCCGGTCGCCTTCGGCGGACCCGGCTGGACCCCGGCCATGAACTTCATCTGGGAGCGGGAGACCGCCGCGGCCGGTGTCCCGGCGCAGGTCGGCGGGATGGGGCCCGGCATGCTGGCGCCCGTTCTCTTCGCCTATGGCAGCCCCGAACAGCAGCAGCGGTTCCTGCCGGGCATCGTGGCCGACACCACCCGCTGGTGTCAGGGCTATTCCGAGCCCGGCGCCGGGTCCGACCTCGCCTCGCTGCGCACCCGGGCCGTGCGCGAGGGGGACGTCTATGTCGTCGACGGCGAAAAGGTGTGGACCAGCGGGGCCCACAAGGCCGACTGGATGTTCTGCCTCACCCGCACCGCAACGGAGGCCAAGCCGCAGGCGGGGATCACCTTCCTGCTCATCGACATGCGCAGCCCGGGCGTGGCGGTGAGCCCGATCATCTCCATCGACGGGCGGCACGCCTTCAACCGCGTGGTCTTCGACGGCGTCCGGGTTCCGGTGGAGAACCGCATCGGCGAGGAGGGCCAGGGCTGGACCTACGCCAAGGGCCTGCTGACCCATGAGCGGACCGGTCAGGCCTTCGTCTCCCTGTCCCTCAACCTCGCCCGCGGCATCCGCGTCGCCGCCTCGACCGAATTGGCGGGCTCGGCCGGCGGCCGGCTGATCGACGATCCCGGATTCGCCGGCCGCCTGGCCGCCCTGGAGATCGAACTCAAGGCCCTGGAGATGACCGAGCTCCGCACCCTGTGGGAGGTCGCCGCGGGTTCGGCGCCGGGCGCCCAGTCCTCGATGCTGAAGCTCAAGGGAACCGACATCGTCCAGCGGCTGACGGAGCTCTATGTCGAGTGCGCTGGCCCCTACGCCGCGCCCTGGTTTCCGGAGGTGGAGGGGCCGGCCGACCCCTTGGGCCCCGACTGGGCGCGCCCCGAGACCGTGCGCTATTTCGAGGGCCGCGCGGCCAGCATCGCCGGCGGCTCCGACGAGGTTCAACGCAACATCATGGCCAAGCACGTCCTGAAGATTTGACGCGCCGGGAACCTTGGCCGTGACGCCGCGTTTCGCCGCCAACCTGAGAAACGCCCGGAGCGCGCCATGACCAAGATTACCGCCACCCTCGCCATGCTGATCGGCGCCGCCGCCCTCACCGCCTGCACCACCACCGACCCCTATACGGGCATGCCGGTGCGCAACAACACCGGGACGGGCGTGATCGCCGGCGCCCTGGGCGGCGCGGCGCTCGGCTATCTCACCAACACCAACAGCGGCGAACAGGGCCGCAAGAACGCCCTGATCGGCGCCGGCATCGGCGCCCTGGCCGGCGGCGCGGTCGGCAACTACATGGACCGCCAGCAGGCCGACTTCCGGCGCTCGCTGGAAGGGTCCGGCGTGCAGATCCGCCGCCAGGGCGACAACATCGTGCTGATCATGCCCAGCGACGTCACCTTCGCCGTCGACCAGTCGGACGTGCAGCCGCGCTTCACCCCGGTGCTGGACGACGTGGCCCGCACCCTCAACGCCTATCCCCAGACCACCATCGACGTGGTGGGCCACGCCGACTCCAGCGGCGCCGACGACTACAACCAGTCGCTCTCGGAACGCCGCGCCAGCTCGGTCGCCAACTACCTGGTGGGCGCCGGCCGCGTCCTGCCGGCCCGCATCTTCGTCGCCGGCGAGGGCGAGCGTCAGCCGGTGGCCACCAACGCCACCCCGGAAGGCCGCGCCCAGAACCGTCGCGTCGAGATCATCCTGCGCCCCGTCGTCGGCTAGGCGCCAGCCCGACATCTCCAAACAGCGCCCTCGGCCTCACGGCCGGGGGCGTTGTGCGTTTCGCGCCTAGCCCGCCGCCCGCAGCTCGGCCTTGTAGCGTTTCCAGTTGGCCACATAGTGCATCGCGCCACCGGCCAGCATCCGCGCCTGGCCTTCGGACACCTCCCGCACCACCTTGCCCGGCGCGCCCATGACCAGGGAGTTGTCCGGAATCTCCTTGCCTTCGGTGATCAGCACATTGGCGCCGATCAGGCAGTTCTTTCCGATCCTCGCCCCGTTCAGGATGATCGAGCCGATCCCCACCAGGGAATTGTCGCCGATGCTGCAGCCGTGCAGCATGACCATGTGGCCCACCGTGACATTGGCGCCGATGGTCAGGGGCGAGCCGGTGTCGGTGTGCAGGACCGAACCATCCTGCACGTTCGAGTTCTCCCCGATGATGATGGGGTCGTTGTCGCCTCGAATTGTCGCACCGAACCAAACCGACGCGTTTTTCTTGAGAATCACCCGGCCCATCACCGCCGCGTTCGGCGCTATCCAGTATTCGTCCGCATCCGGAAGCTCCGGACCCACATCGCCCAAGTTATAGACACTCATTGTCGCACCCCGTTTATTGTCGCGGATCGTTTGCTTAATCCGCGATTAACCCCGTTAGGATCATCTTAGTCGGGCGATTCGAGAGGGCGATAGCCTTCCCGAACCGGCCATGGCCGGTTTTCGGTCCTGGCGTCCCGCATGACGGAGACGAGGGTGTCGCGTTTGTGGCTTCGGCGGGTCTCACCGCCAGCATTGCGAAGCGAAAGCGGTCCGCCGGGCTGCGCACGACGCGCCTCTGTCTCAACAATCCAGTCGACCTCGAAGGGCGATCCATTGCGGATACGCCCTTTTTTCATGCCCTTACGGAGGCTTTGATGACCAAGCGAGCCCTGAAGCGACAAGTGCGCGAAGGCGCGTTCGACGCCGGCCAATTCCAGGATGACGGGAAGGTCCGTCGGCTGCCGGTAGACAGGGCTTGGTCGCCCTTGGCCCATCACAATGATGATCGTGAGCAGGGCTACCTGAAAACCATCAAATCCAAATCCCCGGGCCAGGACGAACTGATCGCCGCCATCGACGCCAAGAACCTGGTCATGGCCCTGGGCCCGGCCGGCACCGGCAAGACCTATCTGGCCATCGCCAAGGCGGTGGAGGCCCTGGAGGCCGGCAAGGTGGGGCGCATCGTGCTCTCGCGCCCCGCCGTCGAGGCCGGCGAATCCCTCGGCTTCCTGCCCGGCGAGATGGAGGACAAGCTCGCTCCCTATCTTCGGCCCCTCTACGACGCCCTGTCCGACCGCCTCTCCATGAAGCGGGTCCGGGCCCTGATGACCGAGGGCGCCATCGAGATCGCGCCCGTCGGCTTCATGCGCGGCCGCACCCTCAACAACGCCTTCGTGGTGATCGACGAGGCCCAGAACTGCACCTACGGTCAGCTCAAGATGCTGCTGACCCGCCTGGGCTGGCACTCCACCATGGTGGTCACCGGCGACCCCAACCAGTCGGACCTGCTGCCCGAACTCTCGGGCCTGGGCCCGGTGGCCGACAAGCTCGAGGCGGTCGCCAACATCGCCGTGGTCCGGCTGAAGGACCGCGACATCGTCCGCCACCCGCTGGTGGCCGAGATGCTGGGGGTTCTCTAACGCGTGAAGGCCGGCCTCGGGAGCTCCGGGGCCGGCCGACTCACCGGATCTTCGTCCACAGCCGCCCGTTGCGGGCCAGTTCCGCGCCGTGTTCGAACATGTTGTTCAACAGGCCATGGTCGAACCGCAGCATGTTGATTCCGCCGAAATCGGCGGGGATCGAAGCGGTGTGCAGGGCGAACCCGTTGATCTCGCAATAGGCCCCCACCGAACGCAGGGCGTTGCGATAGGTCGATCTCAGCATCAGTTCGAAGCTGCGGATCAGGATCGGCACCACCCCCATCGGGGTGACCGCCGAGACCGGCTCCAGGGTGGTGTTGACCAGGGCGTAGACCTCCACCTCCCGCACCGCCCACTGCTGGGCGCGGCGCACGATCAGCGGCTCGGGCACGACGAACAGCGGGGTGATGGTGCCCCCGTCCACATGCATCTCGGCGAAGACCGCGTCCTCGGTGGCCACCGAGATCATCTTGGGCGGAAACAGGCCCGGCATGCTGGCCGAGGCGATCAGCACGTCCTTGAACAGCATCAAGGCCTCGGGCCCGCCCTGGCTGGCGATGGCCCCCATGTCCCAGATCGACAGCCTCTGGGTGTCCAGATTGGCGGTGGCGACGAACAGGCGCCGGCCCTCGGAATGGGCGACGGCGACGGCCGCCAGCAGTTCGGCGTCGATGTAGCGCCGCACCAGGCCCGCCAGCGGGTCGCTGGCGTAGAGGCCGGCGCCCGGCCGCAGGGTGGTCCAGTCCAGGATCACCGAGGTCTGGTCCCCCAGATAGGCGCCCGCCAGCTGCTCGTCCCACTCGGAGCCGAGGAAGGCGAAGGGGGCGATCAGAGCCCCGGTGCTGACCCCGGTCACGATGTCGAACTTGGGCCGGGTTCCCGATTGCGTGAGGCCCAGCATCGCCCCCGCCCCGAAGGCGCCGCCCGCGCCGCCGCCCGAGAGGGCCAGGACGCGCAGACAGTCGGGGGCCGCGGTGGGGGCGCGGGTGGGCAGGTCGCCATAGAACCGGGCCAGGCCCTGCTCGTCCTCGTCGCCGATGAAGCGGACCTGGGAGAATCCGGCCGGCTCCGCGCGCACGCCGCCGGGCGGCGGTCCGACCCGCCCCAGACGCCTGGGCCAACTTGGCTTCATGATCCCTCCGCGACCGACGGAACCACCTTAGCAACAACCGGGGCCAGCGTCGCGGGCCCCACGCCCCGCGGCGGGCCGGTGAGAGGCGACCGGGCCTCCCGGTCAGGACAGGAGGGAGGCCCGGTCTGAGTCACCTCACTTCGCCGCCGGCCCCCCCGGGCGCGACGTCGAAGGCCTTGGTTCGACGCGGGGGGCGTCGCACCGCATGCGCCCGGTCAGGCGCGGGCGCACCTCTGAGCTAGCAAGGGCCGCAGGGGCCCAACATGACCAAGATCAAGGTTGGCGGCGGGGCGTCGGCCCCCGACGGGGGGACATGGCCGACGCGCGGCGTGCCGGCGATCGCCGACACGCTGCAGGGCGTGATCGCCTGAAGCGAAGACCGGTTCAGGCGGACGGACGCCCGCTAAGGGAGGTCTTCGGCGAGGATCGCCATCTCGAACATGAAGGAGCCGTCGCCGTCCTCGTCCTCGAAGACCACGCCGATGAACTCGTCGTTGATATAGACCTCGGCCGAGTCCTTCTGCTTGGGACGGGGAACCAGGCTGATCCGCGCATTGGCGAAGGTGCCGCGCAGGTGGCCCTCCAGCTTGCGCATCATTCTCTCGTCCACGGCCATCTCCTCGGCGATTCAACAGCCGCGGAACCTAGCGGTTCGGGGCGATCTTAGGAACCGTCAGATGACGTAGTCGTACACAGCTTCGGCCAGGGTGTGGTCCATGCTGCGGGCCGGCTCGTCGCAGGTCGGGCAGTTGACCAGGCGCGCGGGAACCCCGGCGGCCGTGCAATGGGCCGGAACCGGCTTCAATACCACCGAGCCGGAGGCGATCTTGGCGTAGTCGCCGATATGAATATTGCCCAGCACCTTGGCCCCGGCGCCCAGCAGCACGCCCTTGCCGATCTTGGGGTGGCGGTCGCCGCGCTCGGCGCCGGTTCCCCCCAGGGTGACACCCTGGAGCAGGGAGACGTCATCGCCGATCACCGCGGTCTCGCCGATGACGATGCCGGTGCCGTGGTCGATGAAGACACCCGACCCGATCTTGGTGGCCGGATGGATGTCCACCTGGAACACCTCCGACATGCGGCTCTGCAGGTAGAGGGCGATGGTCTCGCGGCCCTGGCCCCAGAGCCAGTTGGCGACCCGCTGGGTCTGTAGGGCCTGGAAGCCCTTGAAGAACAGGAATGGCTGGACATAGCCCTTGCAGGCCGGGTCGCGCTCGAACACCGCCTTCAGGTCGGCCTCGGCGATATCCACCAGCTTGGGATTGTCGTTATAGGCGGCGTCGGCCAGCTCGCGCAGGCTCATGGCCCGCAGCTCCTGGTCGCCGAGCTTGCGCGCCAGCTGGTAGCTGAGCGCGGCGCCCAGGTCGTGGTGGCTCAGCACGACGGCGTTCAGCAGCGAGGCCAGGGCAGGCTCCGACTGGGAGGCCCGTGCGGCTTCGTTGCGCAACGCGGCCCAGACCGGCGGCGGCGATGCCGGGTCGATGACCTCCAGACGCTGGCTCATCGGTTCCTCCCGTCCCATGACGTTCCTCTCATCCTAGCATGGCCGCCGAAAGATCGCTCGGCAAAGCGCCCTCCCTGGCCATGTGGTAGCCCCGCAGCAGCATGGCAACCGTCAGGGCGTCCTGCATATAACCCCCGACCGCCGCCTCCAGCGCTTCTCGAAAAGGTACGCGCGCCATCAGGATATCTTCGGTGCCGTCGCCCTGCGGCTCGGCCTGGACCTGGGTCAGGCCCGTGGCCAGGTAGCCGAAGGCGTGCTCGTCGGTGACCGAGTTGGAGAGCTGCATCCGCAGGATTTCCCGCCAGTGGGCCGCCTCCAGGCCGGTTTCCTCCAGCAGTTCGCGCTGGGCGCTCTCCAGGGGATCGTCGGCCAGCGGGCCGCCACCCTCGGGGATCTCCCAGCTATAGTCGGCGAAAGGCAGCCGGTTCTGGCCCACCAGGGTGATGGTCCCGTCGTCATGCACCGGCAGGATGGCCATCGCGAAATTCTTGAAGCTGACCACCCCGTACAGGGCGTCGGCCCCCGTCGGCGCCACGGCGTCGTACTCGGTCACGCGGATCCAGGGATTGTCGTAGATCGGCCGCGGCGGCCCCTTGGTCCAGGGACGCCCGTGCGCCACAAGCCAGCTCGGTTTTTGCGACATGTTCTCAACTAGCTTGCGAAACCACCCCCATATAAGAGAACTCCCCTATCGGCTTTCCTAATGAGGCGCGCTCCAAGATGCCCCTGTCGCTTCCCGCCGCCCCGCTGTTCGGCCAGCCGGTCCCGCAGCAGCCCCGCCCCGAGGTGCTGAGCTTCCTGGCCACCCGCCGGTCGGCCTCGGCCGTCACCCTGGCCGAACCGGCCCCGTCCGCCGACGAACTGGCCGGGCTGTTGCGGCTCGCCGCCCGGGTTCCCGACCATGGCAAGCTCGCCCCCTGGCGCTTCATCGTCCTTGAGTCCGCCGCCAAGGCGGTCTTCGCCGATCGCCTGGAGGCCCTGGCCAATTCCCGCGGCGACGTCCGCTCCGCCGCCAAGTTGGCCAAGCTGAAGATCCCGCCGCTCGGCGTCGCGGTGGTTTCCCGGCCGAGGACGGGAGAGATTCCGGAATGGGAGCAGGTGCTCTCGGCCGGCGCGGTGTGCGCCACCCTGCTCTACGCCGCCCTGGCCCTGGGTTACGGCGCCAACTGGATCACCGATTGGTACGCCTATGACGAGGAGGCCAAGGCCATCCTGGGTCTGGAGCCCGGGGAGAAGGTGGCCGGGTTTGTGTTCCTGGGGACGCCGAAGGAGCCGCCGCAGGAGCGGGAACGGCCCGAGCTCGCCAGCCTGATCACCACCTGGCGGCCCTGAAACACAACGGCCGGACGGCGAAGGGTCGCCGCCCGGCCTGAAGTGTGACACGCCCGAGGAGAGTTGGGCGAGCTATCCTTACCCCATTTTGGCGACGTCGGCTAGTCGACCCTTGATTCGCGCATCGGACTGTCCCAGCTCGGGACTCTATCGGACGACACGATCAAAGATCGCCGCAGCCGACGGCCCTCGCTTTACTGTGAAGCTTGCGGCCTGACCTGCAAACACCTGCCACGATGTCGTGAGCCGACTTCGCCGAACGCCTGAAACCTCGTCAGCCGCGACCGCGATAGGGCGCGACACCTTGGTCGGGGATCCACAGGCCTTCCGGCGGGGCGCCGCTCTGCCAGAAGACGTCGATGGGAATGCCGCCGCGCGGGAACCAGTAGCCGCCGATGCGCAGCCAGCGGGGCTGGGCGACCTCGACGATCTTGCGGCCGATGGCCACCGTGCAGTCCTCGTGGAACGCGCCGTGATTGCGGAAGGCGCCCAGATAGAGCTTCAGCGACTTGGACTCGATCAGCCAACCGGCCGGCGCGTAGTCGATCACCAGGTGGGCGAAGTCCGGCTGCGCCGTCACCGGGCACAGGGAGGTGAACTCCGGGACCGTGAACCGGGCCAGGTAGAGGCTGTCGGCCTGGGGGTTCGGAACCCGCTCGAGAACGGCCTCCTCCGGCGAGGCGAAGCCGCGGGCCTCGCGGCCGAGCTGGGTCAGGTGGGTCTCATCCATGGCGCGCGCTTTACCGCCCGCGGGCGCCCGCCGCAACCGAGACTCCGGCGTGGCGAGGGGGTATCACGGCTCAAACCAAGGGGAAGGGACGCGTGATGAGCGGCAAGGACTTCAACCAATTCGTGGTCGTCGTGACCGGCGCCTCCACCGGCCTGGGGCGCGCCATCGCGGTGGAGACCGCCAGCCGCGGCGCCGCGGCGGTGATCATCAACTACGCCTCGAGCGCAGAGGAGGCCGCCGAGACCGCCCGTCAGGTCGAGGCCCACGGCGCAAAGGCCGTGGTGGTGCAGGGCGACGTGGCCTCCGACGAGGACTGCCGCAGGATCGCCGCCGCCGCCGAGCCCTTCGGTCGGATCGACGCCCTGTTCAACAACGCCGGCGTCACCAAGTTCGCGCCCAACCACGCCGATCTCGACGCGGTCACCGCCGAGGACTTCCTGCGTCTCTACAGCGTCAATGTGGTGGGGGCCTATCAGATGGTCCGCGCCGCGCGCGCCCTGCTGGAGGCCGCGCCGCAGCCGGGCGCCGTGGTCAACACCTCCTCCATCGCCGGCGTGGCGGGCATCGGCTCCTCGGTGCCCTATGCCGCCTCCAAGGGCGCCCTGACCACCATGACCCTGTCCCTGGCCCGGGCGCTCGCCCCCAAGATCCGGGTCAACGCCATCTGCCCGGGCTTCATCGACACCCCCTGGTTCGGCAAGGGCGTGGGGGCCGAGCGCGCCCAACGAATGCGCGAAGGCGCCGCGGCCTCCACCCCGCTCAAGGCCGCCTCCAGCGCCGAGGATATCGCCGGGGCTGCGGTGTTTTTGGCCGCCCCTGCTTCGAAACATATCACCGGCGAGACTCTGCTGGTTGATGCAGGGACTCACCTCAACTATTCGCCCCTGGCGATGCGTTGAGGCTTGACCTCCAAGGGCGCGCCGTGGCGCCTAAGGCACAGGTTGGCGCCTAAACGCTCGGCGCCACACTCTGTTAACGCACATTTTTCGAGCAGCGGGTAGTTGGGGGCCGCCTGTGCGCCGCCCCTCGTTGATCTGAGCGCCACCCCCGTGGCGATCTCCGGTGACGGTTGGGCGAAGCTCGGCTGAAGAAAATGGGGATAAACGAAATGAAGACTCTCAAGATCATGCTTCTCGCCGCCGCGGCCACCGCCGCCATGGGTGGAAGCGCTCTCGCCGCCGACGACGACATCGCGCTGTCCTTCAACCTCGGCGCGGCCAGCGACTACATGTTCCGCGGCATCAGCCAGACCGACAACAGCGGCCAGATCTTCGGCGGCGCCGACGCGACCCTGTACGGCATCGGCTATGCCGGCGTGTGGCTGTCGAACGTCGAGTTCAACAACGGCACCGACCTGGAATACGACCTCTACGCCGGCGTGAAGCCCGTCGTGGGCCCGGTCAACCTTGACCTGGGCGTCTACTACTACGGCTACACCAACCAGCCTTCCGGCAGCCACGAAGACTACGTCGAGTACAAGGCCGCCGGTTCCACCGCGGTCGGTCCGGCCACTGTCGGCGCGACGGTCTTCTATTCGCCGGAGTTCTTCGGCAAGACCGGCAAGGCCACCTATTATGAGCTGAACGGCTCCATGCCGGTCGTCGACAAGGTGTCGGTCTCCGGCGCCGTCGGTCACCAGGAAGTCGAAGGCGCCTTCGACTACAACACCTGGAACCTGGGCGTGGGCTACGCCCTCAACGACCACGTCGGCTTCGACCTGCGCTACTGGGACACCGACGAGCACGGCTTCGGCGACATCTATGACGCCAAGGTCGTCATCGGCGTGAAGGCCAGCTTCTAAGCCTCCAAGCCAGGTTTGCGTTCGGGAAAGCCGCCCCCATCCGGGGCGGCTTTTCTATTTTTCGCCGAGACAAGCTCGAGTATCTGGGCCGACCGCCGGTGAAAACATGCGTCCACTCGCCCGATAGGGGCAAGAACCGCGCTCCGCCGGGAGTTTCATTGGACGGTCGCGCCGACACCTCTATGGTGGCCGGTTAGACGACCTGAGCGGAGCACGATTCCATGGAGCAGATGGCCAACCGAGCCCAGACCGTCGTCGTCGACACCTTGATCGCCGCCGGGGCGTTCTTCCTCGCCTATCTGCTCTCGGCCACCCGCACCCTGGGCCTGGACGACGGCGGCGCCCTCTCGAGCCTCAACGTCGTCCAACTGGTCTGCCTCTATGGCGGGCTCGCCGCGGTCTTCTCCACCGTCTTCCGCCGCGAACTCTCCCCCTGGCGCTATGTCTCCATTCCCGACGCCCTGGTCCTGGCCCGGACCGCGGTCCTGACCGCCGGGGTCTTCCTGCTGGCGGTCTTCGTCATCGACCGGGCGAGCGGCCTGCCCCGTTCGGTCCTGGCCATGGCCACCATCTTCCAGATGACCGGCTCCATGGGCGCGCGGATCATGCGCCGCGCCCTGCACGAGCACGCCCTCGATAGCTTCGCCCCGCTGAAGTCCGTCCGTGACCGCGCGCCCCAGGCCCCGTCCCTGCTGCTGATCGGCCCGACGGCGCTGGCCGACACCTATCTGCGCGACGTGGCGCGCCGCCACGACCATGCCTGGACCCCCGTGGGCATCGTCGGCCCGGAGGCCCGCGATGTCGGTCAGCAGGTTCGCGGCGTCTGCATCATCGAGTCCATCGACAACCTCGACGCCGCGCTGGCCGACCTGCGCCGCTGGAACCGCTATCCGCGCGCCATCCTGTTCCTGGACGAGCCCGGCCGCCTGAAGGGCCTCACCGCCGATCAACTGGGCCGGCTGAAGAACGACGGCATCCGCCTGCTGCGCCTGCCCTCCATCGTGGAGCTGTCGCAGCATGACGGCATGGCCCTCCTGCCGATGCGGGAGATCAGCGTCGAGGAGCTGCTGGCCCGCGAGCCGATCGAACTGGACCACGAGGCCGTCAAGGCCCTGATCCACGGCCGCCGGGTGCTGATCACCGGGGCCGGCGGCTCCATCGGCGCCGAGCTGGTCCGGCAGGTCGCCGCCTATCAGGCCGCCCACGTCACCATGCTGGACTTCTCGGAGACCTCGCTCTTCGAGATCGACCGCGAACTCGGCGAGACCTTCCCCAGCCTGTCGCGCCACGCCGCCCTGGTGGACGTGCGCAACGCCAACCGGATCGCCGAGTGCTTCCAGCGCCAGAAGCCCGACCTGGTCTTCCACGCCGCCGCCCTCAAGCACGTCTCCATGGTCGAGCGGCACCCCTGCGAGGGCGTCCTGACCAATGTGGTGGGCACCTGGAACGTCGCCGAGGGCGCCCGGGCCTGCGGCGCGGCCCAGATGGTGCTGATCTCCACCGACAAGGCCGTCGACCCCTCCAACGTCATGGGCGCCACCAAGCGGTTGGCCGAGGCCGTGATCCAGGCCCAGCAGAACGGCCGCGGAACGCGTTTCTCGGCCGTGCGCTTCGGCAACGTCCTGGGCTCCGCCGGCTCGGTCGTGCCGATCTTCAAGTCGCAGATCGACCGCGGCGGGCCCGTCACCGTGACCCACGAGGAGATGGCCCGCTACTTCATGACCATCCCCGAGGCCGCTCAGCTGGTGCTGCACGCCACCGCCACCAGCGCCGAGGGGGGCGAGACCTCCCACGCCCGCCTCTTCCTGCTGGAGATGGGCGAGCCCGTGCGGATCATGGATCTCGCCCGTCAGATGATCGCCCTGTCGGGCCGCCTGCCCGGCAAGGACATCGAGATCGAGATCACCGGCCTGCGTCCCGGCGAGAAGCTCACCGAGGCCCTGCTGGACGAGACCGAGCGCTCCCTGCCCTGCGCGCCCAAGGTCATGGAGGTGGTCTCCTCCTCGGCCCTTCGCATCACCGCCAACCACCTGGTTGATCTTGAGGGCCTCGCCGACAAGGGCGATGTGGACGAGGTGCGGCGCGCCCTCTTCGACCTGGTCGCCCAGATCCGCGGCGAGAAGCCCGGCGCCGCCCCCGCCCTGCGGGTCGTGGCCAACGGCTAGCAGGCTCCGACCCGGGTCCCGCCCGGCCGGCATGACATCATATCTACGGTAAGAGAGTTACATGGCGATCGTACTTGTCACCGGATCGGCGGGCTTCATCGGCTCGCACACCGCCCATCGCCTGCTCGATCGCGGCGACGAGGTGGTCGGTCTCGACGACCTCAACGCCTATTATGACCCCACCTTGAAGCAGGCGCGCCTGGCCCGCCTGGAGGCGCGCGAAGGCTACCGCCACGCCAAGATCGACCTGGCCGACCGCGAGGCCGTCGCCAAGCTGTTCCAGGACGTGAAGCCCGACGGGGTGATCAATCTCGCCGCCCAGGCCGGCGTCCGCTACAGCCTGGAAAACCCCGAGGCCTATGTGGACTCCAACGTCGTGGGGTTCCTCAACATCCTGGAGGGCTGCCGCGCCACCCAGCCCAAGCACCTGGTCTTCGCCTCCACCAGCTCGGTCTACGGCGCCAATGGCAAGCTGCCGTTCTCGGTGCGCGATCCGGTGCACCATCCGATCACCCTCTACGCGGCCACCAAGCTCGCCAACGAGTCCATGGCCCATTCCTACGCCCACCTGTTCGGCATCCCCGCGACGGGCTTCCGGTTCTTCACCGTCTACGGTCCGTGGGGCCGGCCGGACATGGCGCTGTTCAAGTTCACCGACGCCATCCTCAAGGGCGAAGCCATCGACGTCTACGGCCAGGGCAAGATGCAGCGGGACTTCACCTATGTGGACGACATCGTCTCGGGGGTGATCGCCGGCCTCGACCGGCCGCCGGGGATCGACCCGACCTGGGACGCCCAGGCGCCCAACCCGGCCACCAGCGGCGTCGCCCCCTGGCGCATCCTCAACCTGGGCAACAGCCAGAGGGTGGAGCTGATGCGCTATATCGAGGTGCTGGAGGAGAAGCTCGGCCGCAAGGCGCAGCTCAACCTCATGCCCATGCAGCCGGGCGACGTCAGCCGCACCGAGGCCGACACCGCCGAGACCCAGGCCGCTCTCGACTACGCCCCTGCGACCCCCATCGAGACCGGGATCGGACGGTTCGTCGACTGGTACCTCGACTACTACAAGCCCAAGGGCGCCTGAGGTTTTCACCCCTGAGGATTGTATCTCTTCGCCTGGCGCGGGCGCGGGGTTGAGGCGCCCCAGATTGGGGCCTACGACTTGCACCCAGCCCTGGGGGGGTGCTTCAATATGGTACGCGTTGTGTTCTGGTGCGGGGTCGCCTTGGCGGCCATCACCGCCTCGGTCGGTTGGGGTTCCATCGACCGCTCCTTCACCTATTTCCGCGACAACGCCTATGAGCGTGAGGCCGCCTTGCAGCAGTGCCTCTCCGGCGACGCCCACGGCGTCATCTGCCAGAACGCCGCCCGCGCGGCGCGGACCGTCGCCGCCCGCGAAGGCCTGATGGGCCTCTATTCCCCGACCACCACCACCGCGGTCGCCTCGATCCGCTAGAGCCTGCCCGTTTCAGATGACCTTATCTGAAACGGATGAGCAGGCTCGCCCTCTTAAGCTTAGAGCGTGACGGGCGCCCGAACCGGTATCCACTCCAGACTGTCACGCTCTAGCTACTCGCTCCGCAGCGCCGGGGCCGGGCGGCGAGACAGGGCCTGCAGAGAGGCCGCCAGGCCCCCGAGCGCCGCCAGCAGGGCCGCCCCGCCCACCAGGGCGGCGATCCCCGACCAATCCACGCTCCAGTGGGCCTGGAAGACCTGGGTCACGATGGGCCAGGCCGCGGCGCAGCCCAGGGCCACGCCCGCCGCGCCGGCCACCACGCCCACGGCGCCGTACTCCAGGACATAGACACTGAGGATCTGGCCGCGCGAGGCCCCCAGGACCTTGAGGATGGCGGCCTCGCGCATGCGCGACTGGGCGCCGGCCGCGATCGCCCCGGCCAGGACCAACAGGCCCGCCAGGGCCGCCACCGCCGCGGCGCCGCGGATCGCGAGCGCCAGGCGGCCGAACAGCTCGGTGGCCGCTTCCAACTGCTCACGCACGGAGATGACGTTGACCTCGGCGAAGTCGGCGCCCAGGGCGCGGGTGGCCGCGGCCTCCTGCGCCTTGCTGGCCTTGGCTATGGCCACATGGCGCAGGTTGGCGCCCTCCAGGGCCGCCGGGTCCAGCACCAGGGGGAAGCTGGCGCCGAAGCCGCCGAAGTCCACCTTGCGCAGCACCGCCACCGTCGCCTCGATGTCGCGGCCCAGGACCGAGAGGGTCACCCGATCCCCCAGCTTCAGGTTTCCGGCCTTGGCCACGTCGGCCTCCATCGCCAGCAGCGGCGGCCCCGAATAGCCCGCCGGCCACCACCGCCCCGCGACGATTCCAGCGTTGGGCGGCTCGGCCCCGATGGCCGAGAGCGAGATGTCGTTGTCATAGGCCCAGCGCTCGGAGGCGGCGATCTGGCCGGCCACCACCGGCCTGCCCTTGATCTGGCTGATGCGTCCGGTGGCGAAGGGGGCGCGGAGATACATGTCGGGGGTCAGGGCGCGGCCGAAGGCCTTGGCGAGGGCCGCGTCGAAGGCGGCGACACGGTCCCCGGGAATCTCGGTGAACACCAGGGCCGGGGCCGTGCGGGGCGCCACCTCGGCCACTTGCCGCAGCAGGCTCGACTGGATAAGGACCACGGCGGCCAGCAGGGCCACACCCAGGCCGATGGCCGGGGCGGCGGTCCGCGCCGCCGAGCGGGGACCGGCGAGACTGGCGAGCGCGATGCGCAGGGGGCCCCGCGCACCTATCCGCGCCCGGCCCGCCAACCAGGCGCCGCCAAGGCCCAGGGCCCAGAGCACGATGAAGGCCGCCGCCACGCCGGCGATCATCACCCCGGCCGCCAAGGGCGTCGGCGCCGTGGCCACCGCCAGGCCGGCCAAGGCCGCGGCCGCCAGCAGGGCGCCGACGATCTCCACCCCCCAGGCGAACCGCGTGGGCAGGTCGTGGCGGAACAGGTTCGCCGGCGAGGTCAGCCGGGCGCGCGCCAGGGGCGCCAGGGCGAAGGCCGCCGCCGAGAGCAGGCCGAAGGCCGCGGCCTTGAGCAAGGGGATCGGATAGACGCCGAACAGGGCGGGCACGGGCAGGTCATCGGCGATCAGCGCGCCCAGGACGAGCGGCGCGGCCGCTCCGACCACCAGGCCGATCGCCACCCCCAGCAGGGCCAGGGCGCCGATCTGGATCAGATAGAGATTGCGCACCAAGGGCCCCTCGGCGCCCAGCGCCTTCAGCACCGCGATCACCGGCTTGCGCTGCTCGAGGAAGGCCGAGACCGCCCCGTGCACCCCAAGTCCGCCCGCCACCAGGGAGGCCAGGCCGATGAACCCCAGGAAGTATTCCAGTTGCTCGATCAGTCTGCGGATGCCCGGCGCGGCCTCGTCGCGCTCCCGGATCCGGGCTTCGGCGCCCTTCAAGGCCTTGCCCAGGGCCTTCGCGGCGGGCGCGGTGGCCTCGCCGGGCGGCAGGGCGATCCGCGCGGTCTCGCCGAAGGGCAGGCCGGGCGCCAGGAAGCCCCCCTGCTCCACCACCTCCACCCGGGTCAGGACCCGCGGCCCCAGGGCGAAGCCCCGCGAGAGGCGGTCGGGTTCCTGCAGCAGGACGGCGCGGGCCACCATGGGGGTGTTCCCCACCAGCAGCCGGTCCCCCAGCTTCAAGCCCAGGCGGTCCAGCAGGGTCTGCTCCACCGCCGCGCCGGGCACACCGTTCAACGGCGCCAGGGCCTGGTCCAGGGAGGTCGCGCCCTGAAGCTCGACCTTGCCCGCCAAGGGATAGGCGCCGCCCACCCCCCGCAACTCCACCAGGCGCCGCTCGCCGGAGGGCGTCTCGGCCATGGCCCGGGCGCTCACCGCCCAGGAGACCCGGCCCATCTTGGCGATCGCCGCCCGTTCGGCCGGGGTGAAGCGGCGCTGCTCCAGGGTCGCGGCCAGGTCGCCGCCGAGGATCTCGCGCGCCTCGCTCGCCAGGCCCTGGCGGAAGGCTTCGGCGGTCGAGCCGGCGGCGGCGATGGCGGCCACCCCCAGCGCCAGGCAGGCCAGGAAGATGCGGAAGCCCCTCACCCCGCCGCGCAGCTCGCGCAGCGCGAAGCGCCAGGACAGCGGCGTCATGCGGCGAGGACCGTGCGTCCGTCGCTCAGCCGAACCTGCCGGTCGGCCCGCCGCGCCAAGGCCTCGTCATGGGTGACGAGGACGAGCGCGGCGCCGCTCTCGGCCACCAGGTCGAACATCAGGCCCGCCACCAGGGCGGCGTTGGCGGCGTCGAGATTGCCGGTGGGCTCGTCGGCGAACAGCAGGGCGGGCCGCGGCGCCAGCGCCCGGGCCAGGGCGATCCGCTGCTGCTCCCCGCCGGAAAGCTGATGCGGATAGTGCCGTCCCCGGGCCGACAGCCCCACCCGGTCGAGCCAGGCGCGGGCCAGGTCGGCGGCGTCGCGGCGGCCGGCGATCTCCAGGGGCGCGGCGATGTTCTCCGCCGCCGTCATGTTGGGCAGCAGATGGAAGGACTGGAAGACCAGGGAGACGCGGCCCCGCCGCAGCCGGGCGCGGCCGTCCTCGTCGAGCCGGGCGAGGTCCTGTCCGAACAGGCGCACCGTCCCGGCGGTGGGCAGCTCCAATCCCGCGGCCACCGAGATCAGGGAGGACTTGCCCGACCCCGAGGGCCCGGTCACCGCCACCCGCTCGCCGGGCGCCACGCGGAAGTCCAGGTCGCGCAGGATGTCGACGGTCCCCGCCGCCGAGGGCAGGCTGAGGCAGACCCCGTCGAGGGCCACAGGCGAAGCGTCGTCCGTCGTCTGGGCCAAGCGCCCTCCAAGTCCATTGAGCCGCCGTCTTGAGCCCTTAAATAGGACAGAGTCATGACCGACACACCCATCCCATGCTGACCCGCCGAGACCTGATCGCCGCCGCCGCCCTCGCCGCCCCGCTGCCGGTCCTGGCGGCGGCCCGGCCCGTGGTGACCATCCTGGGAGATTCGATCACCGCAGGCTTCGGCCTGCCGGCCTCGGCGGCCTTCCCCGCCCGGCTGCAGGCGGAGCTGGCCAGGCTGGGCAAGACCGCCACGATCCGGGCGGCCGGGGTCTCAGGGGACACCACGGCCGGCGGCCTGGCCAGGGTGGACTTCAGCGTCCAGCGCGACACCCGCCTGTGCATCGTGGCGCTGGGCGGCAACGACCTGCTGCAGGGGCTGAAGCCCTCGGCGACCCGGGCCAATCTCGAGGCCATCGTGCGGCGGCTCAAGGCGCGGAAGATCAAGGTGCTGCTGGCGGGCCTGGCCGCGCCGCCGGCCATCGGCGGGGGCTATGCGCGGGAGTTCAACGCGGTCTTCCCGGCGGTGGCCAAGGCCCAGGGCGTGGCCTTCTACCCCAACCTGCTGGCCGGGGTGGCGGGCCTCACCCGGCTCAACCAGCGCGACGGCATCCACCCCAACGCCCAGGGCGCGGCCCTGATCGCCCAGCGATTGGCCCCGGTGGTCGCGCGGGCGCTGGGCTAGCTGTCAGGCGCGCAGACGCGCCGGCGGCTGCATCTTCTCGGCCTCGTGGATGTAGTCGCGGGTGATCGGCAGGGCGTCCACCCGCTTGATGAGCTGGAGTTGGAAGACCATGCAGTTGAGGTGGCGGAAGGCCAGTTCGCTGTAGCCGAGATAGACCTCCCACATGCGGCAGAAGCGCTCGTCATAGAGGGCGGCGATGGCCTGTCGCTGGGCTTCGAAGCGCAGCCGCCAATGGCGCAGGGTCTCGGCATAGTGCAGGCGCCAGATCTCCACGTCGGCGATCCAGAGGCCCGTCCGCTCCACCGCCGCGGTGACCTCCGAAAGGGAGGGGATATGACCGCCGGGGAAGATGTACTTGCGGATGAAGGGCTGGGTCAGGCCGGGGGAATTGTGACTGCCGATCGCATGGATCACCGCCACGCCATCATCGCTGAGCAGGCGGGCGACCTGGGCGAAGTAGTCGCCCAGGTGCGGCGCGCCCACATGCTCGAGCATGCCCACCGAGACGATCCGGTCGAACGGGCCCGACACGTCCCGGTAATCGCGCAGATCGAACCGCGCCACCCGCTCCAGACCCGCCGCCCGCGCCCGGGCGTGGGCCGTGGCGAGCTGCTCCTGCGACAGCGTCACCCCGGTGACCTCCACGGGATGACGGGCGGCCAATTCGAGGGCCAACCCGCCCCAACCGCAGCCGATGTCGAGCACCTTGTGTCCCGCGCGGAGATCGAGCTTGGCGGCGAGGTGCGCCTTCTTGGCGGCCTGCGCCTCCTCCAGGGTCATGTCCGGACGGGCGAAATAGGCGCAGGAGTACTGCAGGTCCGCGTCCAGGAAGCGCTGATAGAGCTCCAACGATAGGTCGTAGTGATGGTGGACATGACGGCGCGCCGCGGCCCGATCATTGTGCTGGTCCAGGCGTAGGCGCACCGAACGGAGGATGCGGGCCAGGAGGCTGGCGGAGGGCGGGGTTTCGCCGCGGTTGCGTCCAACGGTGTCCAGCAGGTCCCAGAAGCTTCCCCGCGTGACCACCAGGTCCCCATCCATATAGGCTTCCCCTAGGCCCCGCCCCGGGTTGACCAGCAGGCGCCTCTCGCCGCGGCGGGTCAGCCTTACGGCGATCTCGGGACCGGTTCCGTCGCCGTAGGTCTCGACCCGGCCATCGCCATAGGTCACCTGCAGCCGACCGGTCGAAAGCCGCCGATTCAGGAAGTCATGCAACATCAGGATCACCCCGTAACGCCGCACAGTGGCGCTCGTTAACAATCGGGGAGCCGAAAGGTTTCCGGGCTAGAGCCGCAGGTCGGCCTCGCCCTTGGGGAACACCGACTTGACGTCGTAGAGCACCGCGCCGGGCTTTCCGAGGGCGCGGATGGCCGGCAGGCCCATCTCCAGGAACGCCGAATGGGCCACGGCCACGACGACGGCGTCATAGGCGCCCGGCGCCAGGTCGGCGATCGGGCGGACCCCGTATTCGTGCAGGGCCTCGTCGGGGTTCACCCAGGGATCGTGCACATCGACGGCGATCCCGTAGTCGGCGAGCTCGCGGACGATGTCGATGACGCGGGTGTTGCGCAGGTCGGGGCAGTTTTCCTTGAAGGTCAGCCCCATCACCAGCACCCGGGCGCCGCGCACCTTGGCGTCGCGATGGATCAGGGTCTTGATCAGGCTCTGGGCGATATAGGCGCCCATGCCGTCATTGATCCGGCGGCCGGCCAGGATCACCTGCGGATCGTAGCCGGCGTCCTGGGCCTTGTGGGTCAGATAGTAGGGGTCGACCCCGATGCAGTGGCCGCCCACCAGGCCCGGCTGGAACTTCAGGAAGTTCCACTTGGTCCCGGCGGCCGCCAGCACCTCCTGAGTGTCCACGCCCAGGCGGTTGAAGATCAGGGCGAACTCGTTGATCAGCGCGATGTTCAGGTCGCGCTGGGTGTTCTCGATCACCTTGGCGGCCTCGGCCACGCGGATGGAACTGGCCAGATGGGTGCCCGCCGTCACCACCGCGCCGTAGAGGGCGTCGACGAAGGCCGCGGCCTCCGGCGTCGAGCCCGAGGTCACCTTGATGATCGAGGACAGGCGGTGCGCCCGGTCGCCGGGATTGGCGCGCTCGGGGCTGTAGCCGGCGAAGAAGTCGGTGTTGAAGGTCAGGCCCGAGACCTGCTCCACCACCGGCACGCAGTCCTCCTCGGTGGCGCCCGGATAGACGGTGGATTCGTAGATCACCACCCCGCCCTTGGAGATCGCCCGGCCGACGGTGCGGCTGGCGGCCAGCAGGGCCGAAAGGTCCGGCCGCTTGTGGCGGTCGATGGGGGTGGGCACGGTGACGATGAAGACGTTGCAGGCCTTCAAGTCCGCCTCGTCGAGGGCGAAGGACAGGTTGGCGGCGGCCTCCAGCTCGGCGGCGTCCACCTCCAGGGTGCGATCATGGCCGGCCTTCAGCTCGGCGATCCGCTCGACCCCGATGTCGAAGCCGACGACGGGATAGTGCTCGGCCAGGGCGACCGCGAGGGGCAGGCCGACATAGCCCAGTCCGATGACGGCGATGTTCACCGGGGACCGGGTGAAGGGACTCTCAAGCATTCTTGTCTCGACGCCATCGGCGCATCGTCCGCCGCGCGCCCTGACTAACATGGATAGGCCGCCGCACAGCCCCTCTCTTGCGGGGACGCTCGGCCGCGGCTGGTCTGACATGACCCCGCCAGCGTCCTGGCTGGCGCGGCCTGTCAGTCGCCGAGGGACTGGCCGGCGAGGCAGTCAGCCCCCTCCCGCCGCAGGAGCTGGCACGTGTCCTTCGCCCGGTCCTCAGACAGCCCCCCGAACCGCGCCAGGAAGAGGCGGCCGGCCGGCTCCAACCTCTGGGCCGCGGAGCCGAGCCGGCGTGGATGGCGCTGGCTGACCTTGGCCAGCTGGGCATGTCCGAGCTTGCGGGAGCTGAAGGCGCCCACCTGCACCCACCAGCGGTCCTTGGCCGACAGGGGCCCGGCCGCCGGATCGCCTTGGGCCCGGGGCATCGCGCGAGACAGGCTGGCGGTCGCAAGTTCAGCGGGCTGAGAGGGGGTGGGCCCCGCCGGATCGTTCCGCCCCAGGAGTTCGCGCATGGTGATGTCGAGCCCGGCGTAGCGCACGGCGAGCGTGGCGAAGCCCGCGCTCAGCAGCGTGCGCATCAGCTGGTCGCGTCCCAGAGCCGTCCGCCCGCCCAGGACGACGGCGATGACCCGCCGACCGTTGCGCACACCCGAGGTGAGCAGGTTGTAGCCGGCCGCGTTGGTGTAGCCGGTCTTGAAGCCGTCGATGCCGGGCCGACGCAAGAGGGCGTTGTGGCCCTGGATGGTCCGCCCCTGGAACACGGTCTGTTCCTGGTCGAACAGTCGGTAGTCTTGCGGATGATCGCGCAGGAAGGCCCGCGCCAGGATCGCCAGGTCGCGGGCGCTGCTGACGTGACGGGCGTCGGGCAGGCCCGAGGCGTTCACGAAGTGGGTGTGCGTCATACCGAGCGCCTCCGCGCGCTCGGTCATCCGGCGACCGAACTCCCGTTCCGAGCCGGCGATCGTCTCGCCCAGGGCGGTGGCGACGTCATTGGCCGACTTGACCACCATGACATCCATCGCCTCGGCCACGGTCAGCCGGGCGCCGACGGGCAGACCGAGCTTCGAGGGCGGCTGGGCGGCGGCGTGCCGCGAGATCACCACGGCCGAGTCCCGCTTCAGATCGCCATGCTCCAGGGCGTCGAGCGCCATGTAGAGGGTCATGACCTTGGTCAGGGAGGCGGGAAAGCGTCGCGCGTCGGGCTGGTATTCGTAGAGGACCTCGCCCGTCGCGGCGTCGATCACGATCGCGGCGAACTTGCCCGGATCAACCCCCGGAGCGCTGGCCTCAGCTCGACTGAGACCGCCCAGGAGGAACAGTAGAACCGCCAGGAATAAGGTCGTGACGCCTGCGAGGACGTGGGGGAGACGATATGGCATCTGTAATTCCGCCCTGATCGGCGGCCCGGCCGCGAGGCGGCGTGACTTGTGGGTGAGCTCCCAAAATCATCCGGGACGAAGGTGAATCAAATCTGAAGACCGTCTCGGCAAGCCGCGCCGGGCGCCTGGCCGTCAGCTGGCGGCGGCCAACGGGTTGGGAGTCGGCGGGGCCACCCGGGTGAGCGTGTTGCGGTCGGTGTGGTGGAAGGGGTCGGGCCGGCCACGGACCTGCAGGATGGTGTCCTCGAAATAGGACCAGGTTCCATCGGGGTTGACCGTCACCACCATCCGGAAGGCGTCGGTGCGGAAGGCATGCTCCAGGAAACCCTGGGAGCAGATGCCGTATTCGGTGGAGCCACGCGTCGCGCTGACTTCAAATTGCGTGGCCTCGGCCTGGGCCTTGCCGCCGGCCAGCACGATCTGGCCGCGGGGAATGGTCAGGGAGTGGATGATCATTCCGGTGGCCGGCTCCCAGAGCCAGTAGCCCACCTGGTCGTGATAGGTCTCCACCTCGCCTGGCTTCACCATGTGGGCGTGATAGCGCAGGCCGTAGAGCAGCTGAGGCCCGTTGGACTGCGGATCGATGGGCTGCAGCTCGATGTGCTCGACATAGTCTTGGCGGCGCGGCGCCTCGGCGTCGGGATTGATGTCGAACCCCTTCACCCCCACCCAGACCCCGGCCAGGGGGCGCAGCGGGCCGAGATTGGCCAGGGTGTCGACATCGATGCCCTCCTGCTCGGAGAAAATGTCCTGGGGGAAGTCGGTCATGGTGGTCCCGCACGCTGATGCCTATCCGCCTTAGCAGGCTTGGCCTTGGGCGCGTCAAGGGCCGGTGGCTCAACCGATGGCAGGCGCCAGGAAGCGGCCCGCGATGAGGGCGGCTTCGGTCCGGTTGCGGGCGCCGGTGAGCTGCAGGATCGAGTGGATGTGCAGCTTGACCGTTCCTGGTGTGATGCCCAGGGCCTCAGCGATCTCGCGGTTGGTCTTGCCTACCGCCATCTGCTTTAGGACCTCCAGCTGGCGCGCCGAGAGGCCGGCCGCCGAGCGGGGAACCCGCAGGCCGACCTGGTCGGGCAGGATATCGCGCGGGAAATAGGCGCCGCCGACGATGACGGCCTGGAGGGCCGACTTGAACTGCGGCAGCTCGAAGTCCTTGGAGGCGTAGCCGCTGGCCCCGGCGTCTTTGGCCAGCCGAGCGAAGGTCGGATTGACCCGGTCGTCCACCACGATCGCGGCGGCGGGCGCGGCGATCGACAGGAGACGCCGCAGGGCGCCGAACTCATAGTTGACGCTGAACAGATCGACGAGCAGCAGTTCCGGCTTGAGGGTTTCGACCTGGTCCAGCGCCGCCTCGATTGAGGTGGCGTAGCGAATCGATCCGACGCCTCCGACCTCCGCCACGAGTTGGACGATCGCCATCCGACAGATGGGCTTCTCCTCGATCAGCAGGAGCGTCTTGTCGGGGTTCCGCGCGGTCGGGTCCGGCGGTGGGCGCAGGGCCCCGGGAAATCTATCCATCAAAGTGGGGTAGCCGACATTGGGGACTCGAAGCCACAAAGACCATGCGATCGGGATGGATAATGGTCGATTCGTCGCACGGGAAGATCATTACGTCTCTATATCCTCAGATATAGACAAGATGATTCGCATCCAGCCGGCCGTCATACCTCGCAAGTTCGCGAGCGGATCAAACTCAACCGAAATTGATACCGAGGTTATATCTATCGATATATGTATCTATGTTTGTATATATCGATTCTAAACAATAGGTTGAGTGGCAGCTCTGCGTTTTTCTTCTGTTAATATTAATCCCGCGGCATGGGAGGATCAACTCGAGGAAGCCGTCATGTCTCAAAATGACTCCCTGGCCGACCGTCTGAACTTCATGCAGCTGGACGCCGGCGCCCAGGCGGACCTGCGCCGGACCAAGGCGGTGATCATGGGGGAGCTGCCAGGGGCTCTCGACGCCTTCTACGCGCAGATCCAGTCCTACCCCGAGACCCGCAGGTTCTTCGCCAGCCAGGGTCACGTCGCCAGCGCCAAGAGCCGACAGGTCGGTCACTGGGAGACGATCTCCAGCGGCCAGTTCGACCCGGCCTATGTGCGCGCCGTCACCACTGTGGGGGAGACCCACGCCCGCATCGGCCTGGAGCCCCGCTGGTACATCGGCGGCTACGCCCTGGTGCTGAGTTCGCTCATCGGCGCGGTTCTCAAGGCCCGCTGGCCGAAGGGCGGCTTCGGCGCCAAGGGCCCCAAGGTCTCGGAGGTCGCCGGCGAGCTGGGGGCCCTGGCCAAGGCCACCCTGCTGGACATGGACTATGCGATCTCGGTCTATCTGGAGGCCGCCGAAGCCGCGCGCAAATCCGCCCAGGCCGAGACCCTGGCCCAGGAGCGCGCCGTGGTGGTGGGTTCGGTCGGGGCGGGGATGGCCGCCCTGGCCGCCGGCGACCTCACCTACCGAATGCCCGAGGACCTGCCGGAGGAATACCTGCAGCTCTGCCGCGACTTCAACGCCGCCGTCGCCCAGATGGAGGACACCATGGCCGCGGTGGCCCGCACCACCTCGGCCATCGGCGCCAGTTCCGACGAGCTGGCGCACGCGTCGGACGACCTGTCGCGGCGAACCGAACAGCAGGCCGCGGGCCTGGAGCAGACCGCCGCGGCCCTCGACGAGATCACCGCCACGGTGTCCAACACCGCCGACGGCGCCCGTCAGGCCAGCAGCGCCGTCGCCGAGGCCAAGGGCCAGGCCGAGCGCTCCGGCGAGGTGGTGGCCCTGGCGGTCAGCGCGATGGGGCAGATCGAGGACTCCTCGCGCCAGATCAGCCAGATCATCGGGGTGATCGACGAGATCGCCTTCCAGACCAACCTGCTGGCGCTCAACGCCGGGGTGGAAGCCGCCCGCGCCGGGGACGCCGGCCGGGGCTTCGCCGTGGTGGCCTCCGAGGTCCGGGCGCTGGCCCAGCGCTCGGCGGAAGCGGCCAAGGAGATCAAGACCCTTATCTCGGCCTCGGGTCAGCAGGTCGACCAGGGGGTGTCCCTGGTGGGCGAGACCGGCGAGGCCCTGCAGGCGATCGCCAACAAGGTGGCGGAGATCGACTCCGTCATCTCGGGGATCTCGGCCTCGGCCCAGGAACAGGCCACCGGCCTCTCGGAGGTGAACGCCGCGGTCAACCAGATGGACCAGGTGGTTCAACAGAATGCGGCCATGGTGGAGCAGTCCACCGCCGCGACCCACGCCCTGAAGGCGGAGACCTCGGCCCTGACCCAACTGATGACCCGGTTCCAGGTGGGCATGGCCGCGCAGAGCGGTCCGGTGGCGGTCCGAATCCCCACGCCGGCGAAACCGCCCGCCTCCCCGGCTCGAGCCCTGACCCAAAGGCTCGCCGTCAGCTACGGCGGCGCGGCCCAGGACGCCTGGGAGGAGTTCTAGAGCCTGGCCTCCAGGCGTTCGCAGGCGGCCTGCAGGCTCTCGATCGCCCCGATCACCTCGGCGCGCTGCTGCTCCAGGGCCGCGATCCGCTGCTGGAAGGCGCGCAGGGCGACGGCGTTCTGCACCGCGTCGCCATCCTCGGGATTGTGCAGGTCCAGGACCTGGCGGATCTGGGCCAGGGACAGGCCCACCCGGCGGCCGCGCAGGATCAGCTGCAGCCGGGCCCGGTCGCGGCGGGAATAGATCCGCTGCTGGTCGCGGCGCGCCGGCTCCAGCAGGCCCTGCTCCTCGTAGTAGCGAAGGGTGCGGGGCGTCACCTCGAACTCGCGGCACAACTGGCCGATGGTCAGGGTGGTGGGCGGGCGGCGAAGGCTGACGGTCATGGCTGGGGCCTCTCTCATCTCTTGAGCCTATTCTAGTTCACGCGCCGGGCGCGGCCAGCCCAATATGGCTCGCGTAGTTCGCGACGCAGGATCTTACCCGAGGCGTTGCGGGGCAAGGCTTCGATGAAATCGACGGTCTTGGGCGCCTTGAAGGCCGCGATGCGGGTGCGCGCGAAGGCGATGATGCCGGCCGGATCGGGAGTCGCGCCGGGTTTCAGCGCCACCACCGCCTTGACCGCCTCGCCCCAGGTGTCGTCGGGCACCCCGATCACCGCCACCTCGGCCACGTCCGGATGGCCGTAGACGGCGCTCTCCACCTCGGCGGGATAGATGTTCTCCGCGCCGGAGATAATCATGTCCTTCACCCGGTCGTGGATGAAGAGGTAGCCCGCCTCGTCCAGATAGCCGGCGTCCCCGGTGCGCAGCCAGCCGTCGGCGCCCACCGTGGCGGCGGTGGCCTCGGGCAGGCGCCAATAGCCGGCCATGTTGGAGCTTGAGCGGATGGCCACCTCCCCCACCGTATTGGCCGGCAGGCTCGCCCCGGCCTCGTCGATGATCTTCAGCTCGACGCCGGGCATGGGCAGGCCGGCGGCCCGCATGCGGGGGTTGCCGGCCGGGTCGTGATCCTCCGGCGGCAGGTAGACGATGGTGCCGCAGGTCTCGGTCATGCCGTACTGCTGGCAGAAGCCGCAGCCGAACACCTCCATGCACTCCCGCAGCAGATCCAGCGGGATCGGCGAGGCGCCGTAGAGGATGTACTTCAGCCGGCTGTAGTCGACCTCGCGGGCCCGGGGCTGGCGCACCACGATCTGCAGGGCGGCGGGCACCATGAACATCTTGGAGATGCGGTCGCCCTCGATGAAGTCCAGCACCTTGAAGGGGTCGAACTCCCGGGCCACGATCCCCTTGGCGCCGTTGTAGAGACCGACGATCCCCCAGCCGGTGCCGCCGATATGGCCCACCGGCATGGCCACCAGGCTGACGTCGTCGGGCCCCCAGCTGTTCCACGGCATGTTGGCCTCGGCCGAGCGGCGGCGGCCCGACAGGATGTTGTCGTGGGACAGCATGGCCCCCTTGGGCCGGCCGGTGGTGCCGGAGGTGTAGAGCTGGACCGCCACTTCGGAGGGCGTGATGGCGACGCCGGGATCGGTGTCGGGCGCGGCGTCGCGCCAGGTCTCATAGAGCGGAGCGCCGCCGGCCCTGGCGGCCTCCATGGCGATGACCGCCGGGGCGGGATCCAGACTCTCGAGGATGGCCGGCGCCAGGTCCATAACCTCGGGGCCGATGAAGACCACCGGGGCCGCGGAGTCCCCGAGGATATAGGCCATCTCCGGCGGGGCCAGCCGCCAGCCGATGGGGGTCATCACCGCCCCCATCTTGGCCGCCCCGAACAGCAGCTCGAAATAGTGGTCGCTGTTCTTGCCGATATAGGCGATCCGCTGACCCTTGTGGACGCCCTGGGCGATCAGGGCGTTGGCCACCCGGTTGGTGCGGCGCTCGAAGGTCGCAAAGTCGGTCTCCCGCCCCTCGAACACCAGAGCCGTCGCCGAGGGACGTTCCCGCGCGTGGTAGCGCGGGATGTCCCCCAGGGTGGGCATCTGGTTGAAATCGACGGCGGCGACCGGCTCCGCGACACTCATACGCCGGTCCCTAGTACTTGACGGTGAAGGAGGCGCCGAAGGTCCGGGTCTGACCGGGGAAGCGCACCACCACGTTGGCGTTGCTGCTGACCGCCGACCAGTAATATTCGTCGGTCAGGTTGCGGCCCCAGATGGAGGCTTCCCAACGGTCGTCGCTGGAATGGATCCCCAGGCTGGCGTTCAGCAGGCCGTATTTCGGGATGGCGAACAGCGGGTTGCCCTCCAGGTCGGCGTGGGACGAGGACTGGTAGCGGCCGTTGACCGCCGCCTGGATCCCCAGCTTGTCGTTCAGGTCGTGCTTGTAGAGCAGGGTCAGGCTCCCCTGGAACTTCGGGCTGTAGAGGAAGGGCTTGCCGTCGAAGCTCGCCGTCTGGCCCGCGGAGTTGATGCCGATATAGTCCTGCACCTCGGTGTGCAGCCAGGTGCCCGAGGCGATGGCGGTGAAGTCGGAATTGATCCGCCAGGTGACGTCGCCGTCCAGGCCGTAGGCCATGGACTTGGGCACGTTGGCCAGGCGGGCCAGGGCCGTATAGATCGGGTCGGCGAAGTAGACGCTGAGCTGCTTGTCCTCGTAGTCGTAGTAGAAGATCGAGGCGTTGGCCTGGACCCGGTGCTCGAACAGGGCGGCCTTCAGACCCACCTCATAGGCCAGCAGCAGCTCCTGGGTCGCCGGGGCGTCCTGGGTGGAGATGTTGGCGGCGTTGACCGGGGTGGCCCCGGACTTGGCGCCCTGGGACACCGAGCCATAGACCAGCAGGTTGGGATCGGGCGTCCAGTTCAGCGCCACCCGCCAGGCGACATTGTCCTCGTCCAGCTTGGAGGTCACCAGGCCGAAGCTGTGGGTGGTGGGGTTGAAGGTGTTGCACTGCCCCTGGCTGATGGGCGCCACCAGGCCGTGGGCCGCGAAGAACAGGAAGCGGTTGGTGATGTTGACGTTGGGCAACATGTTGCCGTTGAAGTCGCGCGAGCAGCCGGCGAAGTCCTGCTTGTCGCGGGTGTAGCGCAGGCCGGTGGTCAGCTTGAACTGGTCGTTCAGGCGCCAGTCGGCGTTGGCGAACACGCTCTCGGTGGTGGCCTGGATGTCCCCCTGGTCGCGATAGGTGCGGAAGGCCTGGCTGGCCTGCAGCGCCGTGTAGCCGCCGGAGTTGAAGGGGGTCAGCAGCAGGCTGTTGGTATAGAACCGGATCGTCCCGACATTGGCGTTGTCGCCCAGCAGGGTGCGGTTGGAGTCGAGGATCTTGTCCTTGCCGTAATAGACCCCCACCAGCCAGTTCACCCGGTCGGTCTCGCCCTCCAGGTGCAGCTCCTCGCCGATCGAGCGGATCTTGCCCGCGGCCTTCTGGACCAGGATCTCATAGGGGGCGCCGCTCCAGTCGAAGGTGGCGTCGCGGGTCAGCTCGTTGTGGTTGGTCAGCGACACCAGGCGCATGTGCTCGCCGATGTCGTAGCCGACCCGCAGCTTCACGCCGGTGAACTCGTTGTCCTCCCGCAGCGGCCCGCCGATCCCCAGGCCCGTGCCGATGTCGGTGGCGCGCCGGGCGTAGGGCGCCCAGTCGGCCTGGGTCGCGTCCGTGGGCATGTGGGTGGCGATGTAGCTGGTCAGGCCCGGGGCGTTGAAGGGGCTGGCCGCCGTCGCCGGGGTGAAGCCAATGCCTTGCGCGGCCACGGTGTCGGACTTGTTGCGCCAGGCCGTGAGCGAGGCGTCGATGCTCAGCGCCTCGGTGGGCTGCAGGGCGAGCGAGGCGCGGATCCCGTAGCGGTGGACCTCCCCCAACTTCTCGCCGCGGGTGTTGCTGCGCTGCCAGCCCTCGTCGCTGTCGTCGGTGCGGAAGGCCAGGCGCGCCTGGACGCCCTCGGTCAGCGGCCCGCTGATGAAGCCCTCGAAGTTATGGGTCTTGTAGTTGCCCACCTCGGCGGTGACGCCGGCCTCGAAGCTGTCGGTGGGCTTGTTGGTGACGAAGTCGATCAGGCCCGCGGTGGTGTTGCGGCCATAGAGGGTGCCCTGCGGCCCCTTGAGGACCTCGACCCGCTCCAGGTCCATGATCGGCCCGGTGTTCATCATCGGATAGGCGTAGGCCACCTCGTCGACATAGGTGCCGACGGTGGAGGTGGCCGAGAGGTTGATGGTGTTGAAGCCGATCCCGCGCAGGGTATAGGTCGGCACCCCCTGGTAGCTCTGCGAGACGCTGAAGCTCGGGACCACTGTCGCCAGGTCCTTGACCGTGGTGACGTGCAGTTCGCGCATCTGTTCGCCGCGGAAGGCCTGGATGGCCATGCCGATGGTGTTGGCGGTCTCTTCCCGGCGCTGGGCGGTGACCACCAGGGTCTCCACCGTGTTGTCGTCGGCCGGCGCCGCCGTCTGGGCCATGGCCGGGGCGTAGGCCGCCAGAGCGGCGGTGGAAACGCTCATGGCCAGCATGGCGCGCAGCGTGTGGATCTTGGTCATCGCCTTGTCCCTCCCGAGGTCGCGGACGCCTTCTGTCGGGCGGTCCATCATGCGGATCAGGGTCGCGAGGACCGGGACGGCGCACAAGCTATCGAAGCTGATAGGGTCACCTAGGGTCGGGCGCTCAGAGCCCCAGGACCAGCCGGGCCATGATGTCGCGCTGGATCTCGTTGGAGCCGCCATAGATCGAGGCGGCGCGGTCGTTGAGGTAGCGGGCGGTGACGGTCAGGGAATGCTCAGGCCCCACCCAGCCAAGGTTGGCGCCCGGGGCGCGGGCCTCGATCTGGTCGACGGCGGCGTAGGCGCCGGCGCCCTCCAGCGCCAGTTCGTCGATCATCTGCAGGGTCTCGGTCCCCTGGGTCTTCAGCATGGACGAGGCCGGCCCCGGATTGTTTCCCGCCGCCAGGGCGGCCAGCACCCTGTGCTCGGTCATCTCCACCGCCTCCACGGCGCAGGCGGCCCGCGCCAGCCGGGACCGGAAGGCCGGATCGTCGATCAGCGCGCCGCCGCCATCGCCCGCCTCGGCCCGGGCCAGCGCGGTCACCGCCTCCAGGGCCACCTTCAGCCCCGGCCCGGAACCGCCGCCGCGCTCGAACTCCAACAGGTACTTGGCCACCGTCCAACCGGCGTTCTCGGCCCCGATGCGGTTGGCCTGGGGGACGCGGACCTGATCGAAGAAGACCTGGTTGACCTCGTGCTCCCCGGCCAGGGTGACAATGGGCTGCACCGTGATCCCGGGGCTCTGCATGTCCAGCAGCAGGAAGGTGATGCCGGCCTGGGCCTTGCCGTCGGTCCTGGTGCGGACCAGGCAGAACATGCGGTTGGCCCAGTGGGCGTGGGTGGTCCACAGCTTGGTCCCGCTGAGCAGATAGTCGTCGCCGTCGGGAACGGCGCTCAGCGCCAGGGCCGCGAGGTCGGAGCCCGCCTGGGGCTCGGAATAGCCCTGGCACCAGTAGTCCTCGCCCGAAAGGATTCGCGGCAGGTAGTGGGCCTTCTGCTCGGGCGTCCCGTGACCCATGATCACCGGCCCCACCATCTTCAGCCCCATGGGCGCCAGGCTCGGCGCGCCCGCCCGGGCGCACTCGGCGGCGAAGATCGCCCTCTGCATCACCCCCCAGCCGGGGCCGCCATACGCCACCGGCCACGACGGCGCGGCCCAGCCGCGGGCGTGGAGAACCCTCTGCCAGGCCAGGCTGTAGGTCTTGTCCATGAAGACGCTGGTGGCCCGGCGGCCGGCCCGGCGCAGCTCCGGGGTCAGGGAGTCGGCCAGGAAGGCGCGAACCTCGCCCTGGAAGGCGAGTTCGTCGGCGCTGAGGTCGAGATTCATGGGCGCGGGTCTCCGGCGCCCCTTGGCGCATCCCAAGGCTTGCGAAATCCGGGGACGCGCACAAGCTATCGTCGGTGATAGCCTGGGGCCGGGAGGGAGCGCCGACATGAACGAGATCGACGGCTACGCCCACGAGGTCGCCCGGCTGGGCGCCGAGCTTGGCCTGCCCTTCATCGCCGTCAGCGCCGACTTCTCCAGCCCCGAGCCGGTGATGGGCTCCGACGGCAAACCCTATGCCGAGACCCTGTTCCGCTGGGTCGACCCCAAGCTGGAATACTGGAAGGACCGCGGCTTCGCCCTGCGCACCCCCTTCGTCCTGGCCGCCCGCTACGTGGCCGAGCCCTTCTATTTCACCGACGGTCGGTTCGCGACCTGGCGGCCCGTGCCCCAGCTCGACGCCATCACCGTGGACCGCTCGGCCCGCGACCACGGGGTGGCCGGCGCCATCATCGCTCCGACCTACCTGCCCGGCGGCCTGATCGGGGCGGTGGTCTGGGCCACCCCCGACCCGGAGGTTCCGGTGAAAGCCCTGTTCGAGGCCCACGCCCCGCGCCTGCACGTCGCGGCGCTGAAGTTCATCGCCGCCTATAACGACGCCCACGGCGCCACGCCCCAGGCCGGGGCCCCTCGCCTCACCCGGCGCGAGATCCAGTGCCTGAAGTGGGCCGCGGCCGGGAAGACCGACGCCGACATCGGCGAGCTGGTGCGCATCTCCGCCCCTACGGTGCGCTTCCACCTGAAGAACGCCGCCCAGAAACTGCGGGTGGTGGGTCGCTCCCAGGCGGTGCGGGAGGCCGCAGCGCTCGGCTATGTGGGCGGCGGCCACAACCCGGCCCGGCCCAACGCCTAGAGTCGCCATGACCCGCGCCATCCTGCTCTGGGCCCTGGTTCTCGCCGCCGGCGCCTTCGCCCTGCAGTGGATGGAATACCAGTTCCTCGCCCGGGTCTTCCCGCTGAAGATCTACATCGCGATGATCGGCCTGGCCTTCGCCGCCGGCGGGGTCTGGGTGGGATGGAGGCTCAACGCGCGCCAGACCACCGGCGCCTTTGAACCCAACACCGCCGCCATCGCGGCCCTCGGCCTCACCCGCCAGGAAGTTCGGGTGCTGGAGCGGCTGGCCGCCGGGCAGTCCAACAAGGAGATCGCCCGCACGCTGGGGGTCTCCCCCAACACCGTGAAGACCCACGCCGCGCGGCTGTTCGCCAAGCTGGAAGTCAGCCGCCGCACCCAGGCGGTGCGCAAGGCCCGCGACCTGCGCCTGCTGCCATGAAACCCGTCCTCCGAACGGCCGACCTCGTCGTTCTCACCCTTTTGGGCGATAGCCCGGCGCCCGCCCCGCCCGCATCCTCATGGCCAAGCCGCGCAGCAGAGGAGTTCCCGGCATGACCCGCACCATCCTGACCTATGGCCTGATCTCGGGCCTGATCATCATCTTCGGCATCATCGGCACGATCGCGCTGAACGGCGGCGCGCCCCACGACAATGTCTGGCTGGGCTACCTGATCATGCTGGTGGCCCTGTCCTCGATCCTGGTGGGGGTGAAGCAGCATCGCGACCAGGCCCTGGGCGGGGTGATCCGGTTCGGGCCCGCCTTCCTGATGGGTCTGGCCATCGCGCTCGTGGCCTCCCTGGCCTATGTGGCGGTGTGGGAGGTCTATCTGGCGGCGACCCACTACCAGTTCATGGACGCCTATGCCGCCCAGGTCCTGGCGGCCAAGCGCGCCGCCGGCGTCACCGGCCCGGCCTACGCCAAGGCGGTCGCCGAGATGGAGACCCTGCGGGCGCAGTACGCCAACCCCCTGTTCCGCCTGCCCATGACCTTCGTGGAGATCTTCCCCGTGGGCCTGCTGGTGGCTCTGGTCAGCGCCGCCCTGCTGCGGGCGCCGGGCTTCCTGCCGGCGCGGCCGCCGGTGTCAGCCGCATAGGAGGTAGCGCCGAGCGCCTCTTCCTGACACCGCACGACCGAGGTGCTCAGCAAGATCGGCGGGGCCTGCCACCAATCAGAGCCAACTGCACCGAGGTGCCCTCTCGGGCGAATATCCGCTGCCAATCCACCTGCGCGTGGATTTGATATTGACGACGCCGTCGCCCAGTTTACGCTACCTTCCGGGGAGTTGAGCGTTCACACAACAATGGAGAGAGCTCCACACCCAAGCGCACATTCATTAGCGCGACGACTAATGTGGGGCCCGCGTGGTGAAACCGCCGTCGACCAAGAAGTGCCGATACTGCGCCAAGGTCATGCCGGCCGAGGCCGTGTACTGCGTCGAATGCGGACATTTTCAGAGCGCTCGTGACCAAATGATTTCCGGCGTGACCATCGGAGGCTTGGTGTCGGTGATCTCCGTACTCGCCCTGGCGTGGACCGCTGTAAACGACACCCTTGTGCTCCCGTATTCGGACGTGAAGGGACACCTCCTCGCCTGCTCCGCCGAGAATGTGACGGCGGCGCTCACGAACCTGGGGAACAAGGAAGCGATCGTCACGGGTGGAAAGATCACGCAGACCTGGACAGGCACAGGTCCTCCCCAGGAGCGGGCTCTGACGCCCCTCGAAACCGATGCAATTCTGACGGGCGGAAAGACAACGCGGGTCCATCTAACAGCGACTCTAGACAACGTTCCTTCCGGAATCCCGCCGATGCACAAGGATGTTCAGTGCGCTTACAAGGTTCGCATCGAACTCATCGGGTATCGCGAAAAGAGCAGTCACTTTGAGGGGGAATGTCCATGCATCCCCGCCGCCTAACTTGGCTGGTGTCAGCCCTTCTCCTTGCGGCGCTGGTCGGGATTGGGACGCCCTTTGCGGCTATGTCCCAGCCTGTTCATCGCTCAACGGTCGTCTTCCTGATTCCAACGCCGTCGAACGCGGCCCAGACGGAAATCATCTCGGCATGGTTCAATGATGTGGCTTTCACGCTCAACGATCTGGACAAGATCGACGGTCTGAGACAGCAGCCGGCTGGCGTTTTCATCTTGCCGAGGAGCGTCAAGTACGACTCCGAGCTCCCGACGGCGGCCAAGCTTCGGTCGACCCAGATCTCCACCAACGCCTTCCAGGTCATCGCGCCCAAGTTGCCAGCATCGAGCGCCTCCCCGACCATAACAAGCCAAATCTATCTTGGTGATCTCCGCGGTCCTCTCTCCCTGGACTACGTCCTGCTAAGACAGAAGGTGGGCGCAAATAGCCCTCTCGATGGCGACGAGTCTCTTCGTTACGTCACCTACTACGCTATCGCCATGGACGCCGCGCGGTTCGGAGATGAGCGCGGAAAGTGCCTGATCTTGAAGAAGGCGGAGGTCATCGGACGCCGTCTTGATGTGGCGACCTCAGGCCTAAGTCCGGTGCGGGATGCGATTGCAGGAATGTTGTCGAAATGCCCAAAATAGGCGGCCTATTGTTGACGCTGATGCTGGCGGCTCCGCCAGCCTGGGCACGCTCTCAGGCCCAGGACATGCCGGCGCCAACCAGCCCAGCCCAGACTGCGGCAGTCCCGGTGTCGCCCGCCAAGCCTAATGAGGTGAGGGTCCTGACCCCTGACTTCGAAGGGGAGGATAGGCTGGGCAGCAGCGTCGCGGGCGTTCTTCACCTTAAGCTGTGGCGCTCACTCCGCACGGCGCCCACGCCAAATCCAAGGAAGCTGAATTTCGGCCAAGGTTCCATATTTGGCGGACCGCAACTGAGCGACCTTCAAGTCGAGACAGCGGACGCGGCGGTCCGGCAAATGGATGGTCAGATGATCCTGTGGGGCCGCGCAAGCACCTATGACGGCGGCGTCGTCGTCCGGTCCAAGCTATTGGCCCCAGACTATGCCGGCGCCCGCGCCAAACGCCCAGAAATCTGGAGCATTGGATACGGAAAGCGGGTCGTTACTCTAGGCCTACCGGAACAAGTCTTCGCCTTTGCGCCCTTCGTCCTTAGACAGGAGATTGTCGACCGCTACGGACATGCGGGGGACTTGCCGCTGTGCCCCACGATGTCCGAAGTCTGCCCAGGCGCGACACCTCTTGGTCCAAACTATCACGCCATCGATCACCCGAATTCAAAGTGGTCGCACGTGCGAACCGCCGACGAGCGTAGCGGATATGTATTCCTACCGGAACTCACAGCTGACCAGATCGACGTGACGGACTTCACGGAAGGGCTAATCTACTATTATCGGGCCGATTACGGCAGGGCTGCTGAGCGCTTCAAGACCGTTCAATCTGCTCCGAGTTCGCCTTCACAGATTCGCCTGGACGCCACGGTGCTAAGGCTCATGTCGCTCGCTAGATCGGGCGCAGATGTCACGAAAGACGCGGCTGCTGCGCTCAACGAGTATCCAGGGTCCATCGAGGTGCGCAAAGCCGTCGCGATGGCCGATCTCCAACTGTCAGCGCAGGCAAGGCGTAGAGGAAAGCCGCTCGATCGCCTGAGTTCCGCAAACGCCTATGTCGAGTCAGCCCGGGGTGTGGTTACGACTACTGACCACTGGGTCGACGAGGCGGCGGCCTTGCTGCAGACACTAAAGCGTTAAACTCGCACGGCCTTTCAGGTGATTTTGTACAGCGCCTGGACGCTGGCCAGGTCCTGGACGATGTGGCCGAGCGACTTGTAGGCGGTGACCTGCTCGGGGAACTGGCGGCCGGGAAGGGCTCCCGACAGCACCTGCCCGATCTCGCCCACCACATGGTCGTCGCCGATCCGGCCCGAGGCCTTGGCCCTGAGGAACTCCGCCCCCTGGGCCAGCACCCCCTCGCGGCTGTCGGCGATGAAGCGGCAGGCGGCCACCAGGTCCTCGTCCACCTCCACGGGGCCGGGGCGGCTGGAGCCGACGAGGTTCAGGTGGGCGCCGGGCCGCACCCAGGCGCCCTTCAGGATCGGCTCCTCCGATCCGCTGACCGTGCAGATGACGTCGGCCTCCGCCACCGCGCTCTCGACATCGGCGCAGGCCACGACCGGCAGACCGGTCTCGGCGGCCATGCGCGCGGCGAAGGCCGCCGCCCGCTCGGGCGACCGCCCCCAGACGGTCACCTGATCGATGGGGCGCACATGCCGCAGGGCGCGCAGGTGGGTCTCGGCCTGCTCCCCATAGCCGAGGATCGCCAGGCGGGCAGCCTCGGGTCGGGCCAGGGCGTCGGTGGCCACGGCGCTGGCCGCGGCGGTGCGGATGGCGGTGATCTCGCCGGCATGGGCGATGCAGATCGGCGCGCCGCTGTCGGGATCGAACAGCACCACCACCCCCTGGTGGGACGGGGCGCCCTTGGCGAAGTTCTCCGGGAAGATGCTGATCAGCTTGGCGCCGAAGGCCCCCCGCTCCCCCAGGGCGCCGGGCATGATGCCGAACAGCCGGCCCTCGGCCAGGGGGATGATGGAGCGCAGGTGCTGGCGGGTCTCCCCGGCCGACAGCGCGATCATCGCCGCCCGCACGATGGGAATGGCCACCTCATAGGTCAGCCGTTCCCGCACCTCGTCCTGACCGATGACTCGCATGGCCCACAGTAGGGGCGCGGCGGCGCCGGGGCCAAGCCTTCAGGGCGCCGGCGGCCGGTGGTGCAGCTCCAGGCCCTGGGCGCCGTTGCGGGGAAAGCCCTTCCAGGTGAGGCCGGCGCCGCCCGGACTGAAGGCGCCGTAGCTCGCCGGCGGCGGGGACGGCCACCTGGAGTCGTTGCCGACCACCACGTCCGTCGTGAGGTAGGCGGCGCGGCTGGCCTCGCCCTTCACCTGGAGGTCGAGGAAGGCGGTGATCATGTGCTGGCTGACGGCCATGATCTTGTCCTTGCGCCAGGCCGGGTCCTCGAACCAGTGGAAGTCCCACAGGGTGTCGCGCATCTCGGCCGGGGCGCTGCTCATTCCAATGCCATGGCCGGCGTTCTCGAACACCAGCATGTAGCGGTCGGCATGGACCGCCTGGTCGAAGACCGGCTTGATCCCGTCGGGGAAGCCCACCGTGCGGTCCTGGTCGCCGGCGATGATCAGCAGGGGCGCGGTGACGCCGGCCAGGCCTTCGGGCCCCCAGGTCTTGAACCGTACGCCCGCCGGGGCGATGGCCACCACCGCCTTGAGGCCGGGAATCGCCAGCTCGCCCGCGCGGGCGCCGCCGCGGGCATAGGGCTTCATCAAGCCCCCCGGAACCGCCGCCGCCCCGCCGGCCGGGTCCAGGCTCGCGCCGGCCACCGTGAGGACCCCGTAGCCGCCCATGGAATAGCCCATCAGCGCGACGCGGCTGACGTCGGCCCCCAGCAGGGCGCCCTTGCCGGCCTGGGCCTGCAGCTCATGGGCCACGAAGGCGATGTCCAGCGGCCGGCGCAGGAAGGGCTCGGGGAAGCCCTTGCCGTCGCTGATGTCGGGATCGCGGTGGTGGATGCCGGCCACCACATAGCCCTTGGAGGCCAGGTTCTCCGCCAGCCAGGTCATGGCGGCCGGCGTGCCGCTATAGCCGTGGGAGAGGATCACCAGGGGGAAGGCCCCCTTGAGCGGCGGCGCGTCGCGCACCGCTATCCCCGCCACGGTGAAGGCCGCGGGGGGCTTCGGCGGCTCGGCCGGCAGGGTGTCGGCATAGGTGACGGGCTTGGCGCCCGCCGCGACCGTGGCGGGATACCAGATGTCCACCGGCAGGCTCCGGTCCTTGAGAGGCGCGGCGCCCTTAGCGGCGTCATAGGCCAGGACATCGGCCTGGCCGGGCTGGACGAGGACGAGGGATCGCACGCCCACGCCATGGGGGCCCAGCCGGGCCAGTTCCGGCGCGTCGATCCCCGGACGGCTCGGAGGGACTTCGGCGACGGCGACGGTGGCGAAGAGGCCAAGGGCCAGGGCGAGGCCGAACCTGAGCATGCGATTTCCTCTGAGATTGCCGCCGACCGGTTGAGCAGCGCCGCCCGGTGCATAGCCTTGGAATGTCGACTTTATGCGAAGGCCGGGGTGGCGGTCGCCAGGACAGCCTCGGGAATCGGGACAGCCCCCGGCTCGGCGGCGCGACGACACGTTCAGCCCTTGATCAGGATCATGCCCTTCTCCCCGCATCGGGCGTTCATGGATGATTGGGCGCGGGATCGGTCCCTGCGGCCTTGGATGAGGTTGATCGGCGATGAGCAGAAATCCCTCCGACTGGATGTGGGCCGACGCCCTCGGCATGCTGGCCCGCGCCGAGCGGGCGCATCGGCATTTCTTCCAGCCCGCCATCCCCCAGCCCCGAAAGGCCAGTTGGGAGCCCCCCGTCGATGTCCTGGAGACGGAGACAGAGGTCTTCGTGATCGCCGCCCTGCCCGGGGTCGCCATGGACCAGATCGAGGCCGCCATCGACGGGGCCTGCCTTCTGCTCTCCGGCGAACGGGCGGTCCCGGCCGCCCTGCACAACGCCGTCATCCATCGCATGGAGCTTCCGCAGGGCCGGTTTGAACGGCGCGTGCCCCTGCCCGCCGGGCGCTATGGCGCGGTGACGCGCCAGATGTGGAACGGCTGCCTCATCGTCAATCTGCGAAAGGCCCTGTGAGGTCATGACCGACGACGCCACCCCCGCCCCCGCGCCCGCCTCCGCTGGCCCCGGCGCCCCGCCCGCCGACAGCTTCGCGGTCATTCCGGTCCGCAACATGGTGCTGTTCCCGGAGGTCGTGACCCCCATCACCATCGGCCGGCCCCGCTCGGTCGCGGCCGCCCAGCAGGCGGTGCGCGAGCAGCGCCAGGTGGTGATCGTCCTGCAACGCGATCCAGAGAACCTCGAGCCGGGGCGCGCCGAACTGCACGACGTCGGGGTGGTGGCCAATATCCTGCGCTACGTGACCGGCGCCGAGGGCGAGCACCATCTGATCTGCCAAGGCGTCCAGCGGTTCCGGATCACCGAAATCCTCGACGGCTGGCCCTATCTGGTGGCCCGAGGCCTGCATCTGGCGGAGCCCGCCGACAGCGGCCCCGAGGTGGAGGCCCGCTTCCTGAACGTCAAGCAACAGGCCCTGGAGGCCCTGGAGCTGTTGCCTCACATCCCGGAGGAGTTGCGCCAGACGATCCAGGCCATTTCCGCGCCCGGCGCCCTGGCCGATATGGTCGGCGCCTATCTGGACGCCAAGCCGGAGGAGAAGCAGACGCTCCTGGAGACCACCGACCTGGTGGCGCGGCTCGACAAGGCCTCTGCCCTGCTGGCTCAACGGCTCCAGGTGCTGCGACTCTCGGCGGAGATCGGCCGCCAGACCCAGGCCGCCTTCGGCCAGCGCCAGCGCGAGGCGGTGCTGCGCGAGCAGATGGCGGCCATTCAGCGCGAGCTGGGCGAGGGTGAGGGTGGCGGCCAGGAGATCGCCGAGCTTGAGGCGGCCATAGACAAGGCCGAGATGCCCGAGGAGGTGGCCGCCCAGGCCCGCAAGGAGCTGCGCCGCCTGCAACGAACGCCCGAGGCGTCGTCGGAGTACGGCATGATCCGCAGCTATCTGGACTGGCTGCTGGAGCTGCCCTGGGCCCCGCCGTCCCCCATGCCGATCGACATCGCCGAGGCCCGTCGCGTCCTGGACGAGGATCACTTCGGTCTGGAGAAGATCAAGACCCGCATTCTCGAATTCCTGGCCGTGCGCAAACTGGCGCCCGAGGGCAAGGCGCCGATCCTGTGCTTCGTGGGCCCGCCAGGGGTCGGCAAGACCTCCCTGGGCCAATCGATCGCGCGCGCCATGGGCCGCAAGTTCGCCCGCATCAGCCTGGGCGGCCTGCACGACGAGGCGGAAATCCGCGGTCACCGCCGCACCTATGTCGGCGCCCTGCCCGGCAACATCATCCAGGCCATCCGCAAGACCGGCGCCCGTGACGCGGTGATGATGCTGGACGAGATCGACAAGATGGGCGCCGGCGTCCATGGCGATCCGTCCGCCGCCATGCTCGAGGTGCTGGACCCCGAACAGAACGGCAGCTTCCGCGACAACTATCTCGGCGTGCCCTTCGACCTGAGCCGGGTGGTGTTCATCGCCACCGCCAACATGCTCGACACCATTCCCGGCCCTCTGCGCGACCGGATGGAGATCATCTCCCTGCCCGGCTACACGGCCGGCGAGAAGCTGCAGATCGCCACCCGCTACCTGGTGCGCCGGCAACTGGAGGCCAACGGCCTGAAGCCCGACCAGGCGGAGTTCGACGAGGCGGCCCTGGCGCGGATCATCGTCGACTACACCCGCGAAGCCGGGGTCCGCAGCCTGGAGCGCGAGATCGGCCGCGCCCTGCGCCATGTCGCCGTCCGGATCGCCGAAGGCTCGGCCGAGCACGTCCGCATCACGCCGGCCGATCTCACTGACATCCTGGGTCAGCCAAGGTTCGAGAACGAGGTGGCGATGCGCACCAGCGTCCCGGGCGTCGCCACCGGCCTGGCCTGGACGGCGGTGGGGGGCGAGATCCTGTTCATCGAGGCGGCCCTGATGCCGGGCGCCGGGCGGCTGATCCTCACCGGCCAACTGGGGGAAGTGATGAAGGAGAGCGCTCAAGCCGCGCTGAGCCTGGTGAAGACCGAGGCCGCCGCCCTGGGCGTGGACGCAGGCCTGTTCAAGAAGAACGACATCCACGTCCACGTCCCGGCCGGCGCGACGCCGAAGGACGGGCCCAGCGCCGGCGTCGCGATGTTCATCGCCCTGACCTCCCTGCTCACCGGCCGCACCGTGCGCAGCGACACCGCCATGACCGGGGAGATCAGCCTGCGCGGTCTGGTCCTGCCGGTCGGGGGCATCAAGGAGAAGGTGGTCGCCGCCGCCGCGGCCGGGGTCAAGCGCGTGATGCTGCCGGCCCGCAACCGAGGGGACTACGAGGAGATCCCGCAGGAAGCCCGCGAGCAGCTGGAATTTGTCTGGCTGGAGAAGGTCGGCGACGCCGTGGCCGCCGCCCTCGACCCGCCGCCCGCAGCCAAGGCTCCAGGGTCGGCGCGCGCGGCCTGACCCGTCCAGGTTTCGGGCGGTCGCCACCCTTCGTTCCCGGCGCGGTCGTGGCGAGTTGATCGCGCTCAATGTCGGCGTCCGCGCGAGGCGCACAGTCTGGCCAGACGCAGGAGATCTCCCATGCAAAAAGCCCCCATCATCTCGTTCTTGGCCATCTGCGGCCTGGCCGCGACCACAGCGGCCTGCGAGCGCAAGACCGAGCCCGCCGCGACCGCCAAGCCCGCGATTCCTGCCGCGGCGCCTGTCGATCCGACCAGCCTGTGGCTCATCGAGGTGGTGGACGGCGGCAAGGCCGTGAGTTCGTTGCGGATCTGCGCGGACCAGAGCGTCCAGGCCGCCTTCGCGCGTCCCGCCCCGGAAGTGAACGGCCAGCCCTGCGTCCGGGTGGGCGAAGCGGTCGAGACGGGCGACACCTATTCGGTCCGCTGCCGCATCGACGACCAGCTCTACCGCGTCGGGTCCTCAGTCGAGGGCGACCGCGAGAAGGACTTCAAGGTCGACATGGCCGTCACCCGCCAGGACAAGAAGGGACCGAACTTCGAGCAGGTCCGACACTACCAGCGCCTGGGCGCCTGCCCGACGGGGTGGGTGATCGGCGACTCCGCCGCCCCGGGCGCCGCCAAGATCGTCAACACCCTCACCGGAGCCACCCGCGGCGCGGCGGCGGCCCCCTAGACACCGGGACTGGATTCAAGGCGCAGGTCGGGCGGCGGAACCGCTTTCGCCCGACCTGCCCTAGAGGGTGACGAACTCGATGTCCGCGGGGCGCCGGTCCGGCGCCGCGACGGCCGCGGCGGGTCGACCGAGAATGATCGGCGCCACCGGCCTCAGGCCGTCGGCCATGCCCAGCCAGGCCTTGGCCTCGGGGCTGTTGAGCCAGATCTCCGCAAAGCCGATCCAGCAGGAGCCCAGCCCCTGTGCGTGGGCCGCCAGCATCAGGGTCTGGGCCGCGAGGCAGCAGTCCTTGACCGCCATCTCGTCCGGCTCGGTGGCGCAGATCACCACCAGGGCCGGGGCGTTGTAGAAGATGTTGAAGTCGGGCTGTTCGAGCATGCCGCGCACCGCGGCCAGCTCCGGTCGGCGTGTCGCCTCCTCAAGCATCAGGCGCTTGGCCGCCGATGAGCAGCGCGCCAGGGCCTCACGGCCCTCGATGACCAGGAAGCGCCACGGCTGGCGGTTCATGCCGCTCGGCGCCCAGATGGCGCTGTCGACCAGGGCGCCGATCAGGTCGCGGGACACGGGCTCATCGCGGTAGTCGCGCACGGCCCGACGACCGCGGATTCCCTCAAGCATGTCCATCGGCGGTCTTCCTCGTCAGGCCGAGGCCAGCTACTGGCAGTAGTGCCGCAGGCCGTCATAGCCCAGGTAGGTGCGGCTGCGGGGGTCGTAGCTGCGGTACCTGCGGGCGCAGTAGGAATCCCAGCTGCGGTCGGCGGTCTGGGCGTGATTGGCCTGGTCGGCGGATCCGACGATGGCGGCCCCGAGTGCGAACCCCAGGATGCCGGCGATGAGGGCGGCGCTTTCGTCGTCGTCGCGATGACCGCGGCGGCGCTGATAGTCCTGGGCCCAGCGGTCGCGCTCACGGTCATGGCGGCGCCACTCCTGCTCGTCGACCCAACGGCCGTTGTAATAGTAGCGGTCTCCTTGATAGCCATCGCGGCGATGGCCGGCGTCACGGGGCGGCGCCCGCCAGGCGTCGCCATAGGGCCTCGGCTGGGCGACCGCTGTCTGGGCCAGCATCAGGGCGGCGAGGCACCCGGCGGTGAGGGCGGACAGCTTTCGCATCTTGAATCTCCATCACCCGTGCGGCGATGGCTGAGCTTGGTCTCCTGGGGGGCGGGCACCTTGACCGGGATCAAGTGAGGGGCCGCTTTGCGGGTCAGGAGCCGAGTTCCCGACCGACCGGATCAGCGGATCGACTTGAGCGTATTGATACCGGGGCTCTGGTCAGTCTGCGGCGGCGGCGGCGGCGGCGCGCGCCGGTCCAGGTAGGATGGCAGGTCCGGCGCGTCGGGAGGCGTGGGCCGGGCCTCAAGGCGGGCGATTAGCCGCTCCATTTGCACGATCTCCCGAACCTGGGCGTCGATGATCCCGTCAGCCAACCTGCGCACCTCGGGATCTTTGATATGCGCCCGTTCGCTGGTCATGATCGCGATCGAGTGATGGGGGATCATGGCCTTCATATAGGCGACATCGCCGACGGTCTCCTGGCTCCTGACCAGCCAAAGCGAGCCCGCGAACACGGCCAGGCTCGCAGCCAGGATGGCGAGGTTGGCGCGTCTATTGTCGTACATCGCCTGCATGAACAGCAGCATGACGATGGCCATGGCCGCCCCCATGAGCAGGGCCATGTAGAGCCGCGTCTCGCTGAACCGCACATGCGAGAGTGCGTAGGTGTTCAGATACATGAGTCCGAACATCACGACGGTGGACGTGGCGATCATCGCGGCGAACCGGCCATAGCTCATGGCGCCCTCCGATTGGACAGTTGGCACTTTCGTGGTCCCAAACGCACCGAGCGCCATTCTGATGCAGGGGCCGCGGGCGCTTCAGACCAGGGCGAGCGGCCCCTCCAAAGTCTGCCTAGGCGCGCGGGACCGGAGACGGCGCCTGACCCCATATCGCTATCGGCGCCCTCGCCAGATCCCGCGCATCATGCGGGTGGCCGGCGCCGGCAAATCATCTTCATGGAGGCGCTGGCCGCGCGCCTGAGCTCGACCTGCCAGGATGGCCTCCAACTCCCCATCGGACGGAAGAGCGCTGATGATCTGCCCTTCCTTGAAGCTTGCTCGCTTCTTCCGTCCGTCGCTCTCCTGGGGCGGACCCCAATTATTCCTCGAGAAGAAGGGCTTCAGGAACGCCGCCTGGCCGCAATGCCAACGCCCCCCGAGATCCCGGTTCTGGCCGTGCGATCAGGGAATGCGCGATGAGGAGTCGAGCGGCTCGTGACTCGACTCGATCGGAGTTAAGGTCTTATATAATTGCCCATAAGCGGCTTATGAACGTTTATATGAGACTTCAATATGAGATCGACGATCACTGACATACTGCCCCCGCGCGTCAAGCGCGGGCTTGCCAAGCTAGGCGATGACATCGCGCTGGCCCGCAAAAAGCGCAGCCTGACGACCATGATGATGGCCGAGCGACTGGGCGTCGCAAAAAGCACCTATCTCAAGCTTGAGAAAGGCGACCCGACTGTGGCGATGGGGACATACGCCATGGCCTTTTTCGTCCTGGGCTTTCCTGATCTCCTTGGTGAAATCCTCGACGCCCGTCGCGACGACCAAGGGCTCCTCCTCGACGTTGAACGTATGCCACAGCGGGTGCGGACACCGAAGTCGCCGAGGCCACTGTGAAGCGGACGATCGCAGTCCACCTCGGCGACGAAGCGCGACCGCTCGCGACCTTGCACTACGATCAGCAGGGCGCGCGCGAGAGCGCCGCCTTCGAATACCATGCGTCCTGGCTCGCCGCGCCCGACCGGTTTGCAATCGAGCCCACGTTGGCCCTCGTCAGCGGACCGCAGTTTCACCGCCAGACCCGGGACGGGTCGATCTTTCATGCCGCAATCGCCGACACAGAACCAGATGGCTGGGGTCGACGCGTCATCCAGCGCGATCATGCCAAGCGACGCCAGGAAGCCAAGCGCACCGGCGAGGCGATGGCGCAGCACCCCCTCAACGCGCTCGACTATCTGCTCGCCGTCGATGACATCAGCCGCGTCGGCGCACTGCGATTTCGGGACGAGGCAGGGCGCTTCCAGCGCGCATCCGAGGATGGCCACCGCACCACCCCACCGCTGATCGAACTTGGCCACCTTCTCGCGGCGACAAGGGCGTTCGAGACCAATACCGAAACGGTCGCTGACCTAGCCTATCTCCGCGGGCGAGGCACCTCGCTTGGTGGCCTACGCCCCAAGTGCACCGTCATCGACGACGACGGCCAGCTGGCCATCGGCAAGTTCCCCAGCGTCACAGACGATCGACCGGTGACCCGAGGCGAGGTCCTAGCGATGCGCCTGGCCCGTCGCTGCGGGATCGACGTGGCTGACGCCCGGCTGATTGAGAGCGACGGCACGCCGATCGCCCTGATCCGGCGCTTCGACCGTCCGCCCGGCGGCGGCCGCTTGATGTACGTGTCGGCCGCCACGATGCTTGGCGTCGAACCTGGAGATCCAGGCGAGCACGCCTACACCGAATTGGCCGATACGCTTCGCCAGCACGGTTCGGCCCCCCCTGCCGACATTGAGGAACTGTGGCGGCGGATCGCCTTTTCGATCCTAATCACCAATGTCGATGATCACCTGATGAACCACGGCTTTCTGCACGTGCAGCGGGGCCTGTGGCGCCTGGCGCCGGCCTTCGACCTCAACCCATTTCCCGAGCGAGTGCGGGAGCTGAAGACCTGGGTCTCTGAGGAGACCGGGCCGGAGGCGACGATTGAGGCGCTCATGTCCGTTGTCCCCTACTTCCGCCTATCTATCGCGCAGGCGAAGACGATCTTGGCGGACGTCGAGCGCGGCGTGGCGGCATGGCGCGAGGAGGGGAAGGCGCTGGGCATGACGGCGCACGACCTGGAGAGTTTCGCTGAGGCCTTCGAGCATCGAGAGCGGGCTGCCGCGCGGCGCGCCGCGGCATAGGGCCAAAGGCGCAAAGACAAATGCTGGGCTTTGCCACCGACTCCCGCCTTGTCGGACCTATGCGCGTCACCCTCTCGCCCTGTTTAGGCTCAGCACCTCGCCGCCCAGGCGCGCAACCAAATCGTCGGCCGCCTTTGCGTGGAGCAGAGCGAAACGGCATGCTGATTGCGATGCCGACGCCCCGCCCCGCCGCCGAGATCCCGCAGCTGGTCATCATGGGCGTGGCTGGCGCCGGCAAGTCGACCCTGATGCGGGCCCTGGCCGCGCGCCTGGGCTGGGCCTGTCAGGACGGAGACGACCTGCACCCGGCCGTCAACGTCGCCCGCATGGCCCGGGGCGAGCCGCTTACCGACGCCGACCGGGCGCCCTGGCTAGCGGCCGTCGACGCCTGGCTCGATGCGCGGCGGGCCGAGGGAGAGCCTGCGATTATCGCCTGCTCAGCCCTGAAGCGCGCCTACCGGGAGGGCTTGCGGGCCGGCCGGCCAGGACTGCGGTTCGTCTGGCTGACCGGCGATCCGCAGGTCCTGGCTCAGCGTCTGGCCGACCGCACCGGGCACTTCGCGGGCCCGGACCTGCTGACGAGCCAGTTGGCGACCCTCGAGCCGCCGGGCCCCGACGAGGGCGTCATTCCGGTCGAGATCGGCCTGTCCACCGAAGCCCAGACCAATCGGGTGATCGCGGCCCTGGGAACGGGCGCCGCCACCGGATTGGGTGACCGCCGCCCCGGGCCGCTCTAAGGAAGTGGCTTCGTTGCTTGCCCAGGAATCGAGACCCCGATGAGTGAACCCGCCGCCCAGCGCCCCGAGACGCTTGCCATCCACGCTGGGGCCACGCCCGATCCCACCACCAAGGCCCGCATCACGCCCATCTATCAGACCGCCTCCTACGTCTTCGACGACAGCGACCACGCCGCGGCCCTGTTCAACCTGGAGGCCGGCGGCAATATCTACACCCGGCTCGGCAACCCCACCCAAAGCGTGCTGGAGGCCCGCGTCAGCGCGCTGGAGGGCGGGATCGCCGGTCTGGCGGTCGCCAGCGGCCACGCCGCCCAGTTCCTGGTGTTCCACACGCTGATGGAGCCCGGCTGCAACATCGTGGCCTCCCGCAAGCTCTATGGCGGATCCATCAACCAGCTCTCCCAGAGCTTCAAGAAGATGGGCTGGGGCGTCACCTTCATCGATACCGACGACGCCGCCGACTACGCCAAGGCCATCAACGACAAGACCCGCGCGGTCTTCATCGAGTCCATCGCCAACCCCGGCGGCGTGGTCTCCGACATCGCGTCCATCGCCGAGGCCGCCCATGCCGCGGGCGTGCCCCTGGTGGTGGACAACACCCTGGCCTCTCCCTACCTGTGCCAGCCCTTCGCCCACGGCGCCGACATCGTCGTCCATTCCTTGACCAAGTTCCTGGGCGGGCACGGCAATTCGATCGGCGGCATGATCGTCGACAGCGGCCGCTTCGACTGGACGGCTGGCGGCAAGTACCCCTACCTCTCGACCCCCAACCCCAGCTATCACGGCAAGATCTTCACCGAGGCCTTCGGCCCCGCCGCCTTCATCGTCGCCTGCCGCGCGCTCGGCCTGCGCGACCTGGGCCCGGCGATCTCCCCCTTCAACGCCTTCATGATCCTGACCGGGATCGAGACCTTGCCGCTGCGGATGGAGCGGCACTGCCAGAACGCCCTGGCCGTGGCGCAATGGCTGCAGGCCCACCCGAAGGTGGCCTGGGTCTCCTATGCCGGCCTGCCGGGCGACCGCTACCATGCCCTGGCCCAGCGCTATGCGCCCAAGGGCGCCGGGGCGGTGTTCACCTTCGGCCTGAAGGACGGCTACGCCGCCGGCGTGAAGCTGGTGAGTTCGGTGAAGCTGTTCTCCCACCTGGCCAATATCGGCGACACCCGCAGCCTGATCATCCACCCCTCCTCCACCACGCACCGGCAACTGGAGGAGGCCGACCAGATCGTCGCGGGCGCCGGCCCCGACGTGGTGCGGCTGTCGGTGGGCCTCGAGCACATCGACGACATCATCGCCGACCTGGACCAGGCCCTGGCGGGGCTCTGAGGCCGGCTCGCGGCGGGACGGCGGGGTTTAGTCTTCGTCGTCCTGCAGCACCTGCAGCACCTGGGCCGCCACGGAGACGGCGATCACCTCCGGGGCGCGGCCGTGCAGTTCGGGAATGCCGATGGGGCATTGCAGGCGGGCGATCTGGTCGGCGGGCAGGCCGGCCTCGGCGAGGCTCGCCAGGATCTCGTCGCGCTTCTTGCGCGAGCCGATCATACCGCAGTAGCGGAAGCGGCCGGCGGTGAGGATGGCCTGGGCGATCCGGCCGTCCAGCCCGTGGCTGGCGCTGGCGATCAGGGCGTAGTCGCCCTCCTCCAGGCAACCGGCCAGCTCCACCATCTCGTCCTCGCTGAGGATGACGGCGGGCTTGTCGGGCCGGGTGTCGTAGGCCTCCACCTCGAAGGGCAGCAGGGCGAACTGGCGGGCGAAGGCCTGGCCCGCCGGGCCCGCGCCGAAGATCGCCAGGCGCGGGCGTCGGGGCGCCAGGACTTCGGCCATAGCTCCTACTCGGCCACCATCATGGCCGGCCGGGCGGCCTGGGCCAGGCGGCTGACCAGGGCCTCGTACTGGGCCCACAGCTCCTTGGGCATGCGGTCGCCGAACTTCTCATAGGCCGCCGGGATCAGGGCGGCCTCCTCCTGCCAGACCGCCGGATCGACGGTGAGCAGCAGCTCGAGCTGGGCGTCGGTGAGGGTGAGCCCGCCGAGGTCCAGGCTGTCCACGGTGGGAACGCGGCCGATGGCGGTGTCGGCGGCGTCGGCCTCACCCTCCAGGCGCTCGACGATCCATTTCAGGACACGGCTGTTCTCGCCATAGCCCGGCCAGACGAACTTGCCGTTCTCGTCCTTGCGGAACCAGTTGACGAAATAGATGCGCGGCAGCTTCGAGGCGTCGGCCTGCTCGCCCATCTTCAGCCAGTGACTGAAATAGTCGCCCATGTTGTAGCCGCAGAACGGCAGCATGGCGAAGGGGTCGCGGCGCAGCTCGCCGATCTTGTTCTCCGCCGCCGCGGTGCCTTCCGAGGCGACATTGGAGGCCATGAAGACGCCGTGGGCCCAGTCGAAGGCCTCGGTCACCAGGGGCACGGCGCTGGCGCGGCGGCCGCCGAACAGGATGGCCGAGATCGGCACGCCCTTGGGGTCTTCCCATTCCGGGGCGATCACCGGGCACTGCGAGGCGGGCACGGTGAAGCGGGCGTTGGGGTGGGCGGCGGGTTGGCCGCTGTCGGGGGACCAGGGCTGGCCCTTCCAGTCGGTGAGCCCCTCGGGCGGGGTCTCGGTGAGGCCTTCCCACCAGACGTCGCCGTCGGCGGTGAGCGCCACATTGGTGAAGACGCTGTTGGAGTGCAGGGAGTCGATGGCGTTCTTGTTGGTCACCATGCCGGTGCCCGGCGCCACGCCGAAGAAGCCCGCCTCCGGATTGATGGCGTAGAGCTGGCCGTCGTCGCCGAAGCGCATCCAGCAGATGTCGTCGCCGATGGTCTCGGCCTTCCAGCCCGGCAGGGTGGGCTGCAGCATGGCCATGTTGGTCTTGCCGCAGGCGCTGGGGAAGGCGGCGGCCACGTAGCGGACCTGCCCTTGCGGCGAGGTCAGCTTGAGGATCAGCATGTGCTCGGCGAACCAGCCCTCGTCGCGGGCCATGACCGAAGCGATGCGCAGGGCGAAGCATTTCTTGCCCAGCAAGGCGTTGCCGCCATAGCCAGAGCCGTAGGACCAGATCTCCCGGCTCTCGGGGAAGTGGACGATGTACTTGATCTCGTTGCAGGGCCACGGCACGTCGGCCTGGCCCTCGGCCAGCGGCATGCCGACCGAATGCAGGGCCGGCACGAAGAAGCCGTCGTCGCCGATCTCCTTCAGAGCGCCGGCGCCCATGCGGGTCATGACGCGCATGGAGATGGCCACATAGGCGCTGTCGGTGATCTCCACCCCCAGCTGGCTGATCTTCGAGCCCAGCGGGCCCATGCTGAAGGGCACCACATACATGGTGCGGCCCTTCATGCAGCCCTTGAACAGGTCCTGCAGGTCGGCCCGCATCTCGGTGGGGTCGAGCCAGTTGTTGGTGGGGCCGGCGTCGATTTCCAGCTCAGAGCAGATGAAGGTGCGGCTCTCGACCCGGGCGACGTCACGGGGGTCCGACGCGGCGAAAAAGGAGTTGGGCCGGATGGCGGGATTGAGGGGCTTCAGGGTGCCGCCGGCCACCAGCTCGGCGGTGAGCGCGTCCCACTCGGCGTCGGAGCCGTCGCACCAGTGAACCCGGTCAGGCTGGGTCAGGGCCGCGGTCTGGGCGACCCATTCGATGAGCTTGGCGTGTTTGGTCGGTGCGGGGAAAAGCCCCGGAATAGTCGTGGTGGCGGTCAAAGCAGAAACTCCCCAGCCGGCCCCAGGCGCTGACGCGCCCCAATGTGGGGCCGATCCCTAATGAACCAAATCCTAAATGGCGAGGCCTGCAAAGCAAACCCGGCGCCGAAATCTGTTGTTAAGCCGTATGTTACGCAGGGTCAGCCGCAATAGGCGGCGCAAAACGTCCTATATAATATGATAAAATAGACATTCAAAGACAGCGTGGACCTTCAAATCTCCGCTGCACTCTAAGAGCCCGCCGCGAAGTGACACCGGTGTCTATAGGGGCCTCCGCACTGCGGATGGGACGCGGCGCGTCGTGGGTTCATGCCCGGCCATGAGCTCGACAACCCACCGGCTCATTTTTCTTCGCTGATCAGCTGGCGATGGGCTTCGAAGGCCCGGGTGAGCGCCGGCGATGGCGCGGGCCGATTGAGCAGCAGGTCTGCGACTCGCTGCTGATCTTCCAGGGAGAGCCGAATGATCTGGGTTTCGGTGATTGTGCGCTCGGCCGCGTCCTGAGCGGCGGCGGCCACGAAGTCACTTATGCTCCGCCCCTGAATCTCAGCGGCGCGTTTGACCGCGGCCAGCACCTCGGACGCAATTCTCACCCCGATGCGAGAGGTCCGATTGCTTGAGGCAATGGCCATCACGAGCCTCCTTCCGCCCTTTGTGGACGGGAATTTGCCAGCCATTGCAGACGACGACGTTTCTCGCCAGCGCAGGCTGGCGTCCGAACGAAGCATCCCGTGGTGAGCCAATCCAAGCACTTCTCTCCCCGCCAGCGGCTAGGAAGGCTTTGGGGGTGACGCGTGAACCCCCGCCTAGTTTGCTGCGGTTCGGCCTCCCCTAGGCGAGGATCTGCAGGCCATGCTTCTGGACGATCGCCAGCAGCTTGAGCGCCGCGCCGCTCGGCTTCTTAGAACCGGCCTCCCACTTCTCCACAGTGCTCTCGCTGGTATTGAGATAGCGGGCGAAGACGGGCTGGCTGACGTGGTTGCTTTCGCGCAGCAGCTTGATCTGGGCGGGCTCGATCATCGGCGGCACGGTGAGGCACGTGGCGTCGAAGTCGCGCATCGTAGCCTTGTCGATCGTGCCGGCTCGAAACATCCCGGCAACGCTGCTGTGGATCGCCTCAAAGGCATCGCTCTTATATTTGGGCTTGGTCGTCATGACAGATCTCCACAATCACCTTGGCCTGAAGCTCCTTGTCGATCTCAGCGTCGGTCTTTTCGGCGTAGAGGTCGGCTAGCTTGCGGAAGGCCTTCAATTCGTCATCGTCTATGTTGGCCCGATCCTTCTTCGCGAACAGATAGGCATAGACCCAGTACCTTCGGCCTTTGGTCAGGATGATGCTACGGCTTCGGTTCTTGTCGAGGCGCTTCTTGAACACCCCGCCGCCCAGATCATCGGCCTGGCCCGCCATCGCCGCCCGCACCGCTGCGCAAAGCTCGTCGTCCTTGATCAGGGCCTTTCTGGCCGCCTTCGCAAACCATGCCGTCTTCAAGACTCGCGCGACTGTCTCCGACTGGACCATGGCGCATATGTAGCACTAAGTGCTATCTCACTCAATAGCGACGACCATATGTCCATCGAGGCGCTTCACGGCCCTGCGGTAAACTTGGCCGATGGCCAGGCCGCAGGGTATCGCCCAAAACGAAAGAGGACGCGGCGCAAGACGCCGCGTCCTCCTGTTCGCTCAGCCGTGGCGGTCGGCTACCACTTGTAGCTCAGGCGGCCATAGACGAAGCGGCCGTTGAACCCGAAGGGCGAGAAGCCCGGGAAGCCGATGGAGCCCGTCGCGCCGTTGACGCTGGTGGGCGTCGTGCGGGGATACTCATCGAGGATGTTGTTGGCGCCCAGGGCCACCGTCACGCCCATGGGGAAGGTGTACCGGCCTTCCAGGTCCACCAGGGTCGCGCGGCCCGTGCCGTTGTCGAAGGCCGGGTTGTTGCTCGGCGACAGCACGCCGTCATAGTCGGTGACCTTGGTGCTGATGGCGACATTGTTGCGGGTCCAGTCGGCCCCGAACACCAGCTTGCGTTCCGGCGTGCCCTCTTCGTAGGTCAGGCGATTGGCCCGGTCGAACAGGAAGGCCGGCTGCGGCAGGGCCGAAAGGGTCGGCAGGGCCGGGGTCTTGGTGACCTCGGTGGAGTTGAAGTTCGCCGCCGCGGTCAGGTCCAGGCGGCTGTCGCCCAGGTCGAAGTGATAGCGGGCGACGACGTCGAGGCCCTTGGTGGTGGTGTCCACGCCATTGATGAAGAAGCGCGCGGCGCTGACGCCGAAGGGCGCCAGCAGGGCCGAGATCGCCGCCGAGGTCGCCGCCGGGGTGTTAGTGTTGGGCAGGTTCTCCGAGAGCACGATGCGGTTCTCGAGCTCGATCTGGTAGGCGTCGACCGTCAGTTCGAAGGCGCCGGCGCGGTAGACCAGGCCCAGGGAGTAGTTGACCGAGGTCTCCGGCTCCAGGGGCTTGGCGCCCAGCGCGCGGGCCACGGGGCTGGACACCGGGAAGGTGCCGACCTCGATGAGTTGGAAGGTCGAGCCCACCAGCACATTGTTGGTGGAGGTATAGGTGAAGTACTGCTGCTGCAGGGCCGGGGCCTTGAAGCCGGTGGAGACGGCGCCGCGCAGGGCGAAGGCGTCATTAAAGTCATAGCGCAGGGCGATCTTGCCGGTGCCCTTGCCGCCGAAGTCCGAATAGTCCTCGTAGCGGGCGGCGATGTCGAAGCCGAACTTGTCGGTCAGCTTGCCTTCCACGTCGGCATAGACGGCGTAGTTGTGACGCGAGACGTCCACCTCGTTGGCGGGGCGGAAGCCCGGGAAGCCCTGGGAGACACCGGCCTTGGTCGGGTCGGGACCGACCGTGTAGGAGGCCGGCTCGCCCGCACCGATGGCGAAGGACTCGTCACGATACTCCAGGCCGCCGGCCACGTTGAGCGGCTCCACCAAGCCCACGTCGAAGGTGCGCGACAGGTTCAGGTCGACGATCCACTGGGCGTATTCCAGCGAGCCGGCCTTGAAGGTCCGCGGCGAGGCCGCGCCATAGGAGGCGTTGATCGAGTTGACCACCGTGTAGTCCAGCTCGTTCTTGCCGTAGTTGGCCGACAGGTCGACCTTCCAGCCGGCCGCCTCGCCCTTGATCCCGCCCTGGACCGTCAGATCCTTGATCTCGGTTTCGATCTGCGGAAGGAAGCCGCCCGGATAGACCGAGGGGACGTTGTTGGCGTTGTTGTAGGCGCGCGCGGTGGCCGCGGCGTTGGTGTCGCGGTGCTGGTAGCCGGCGAAGCCATAGACCGACCAGGTGTCGTTCAGCGGCAGGCCGGCGTTCGCGAACACCGAATAGCTCTCCACCTTCGGGTCGCCGTAGCGGCCGATGATGCGGCCCTGGTTGTAGAGCGGCAGGGCCGTGCGGTCGGCGTAGTCGGAGCGGTTGGTGGCGTGGCGGTTCACGTATTCGCCCGACACGGTCAGGAAGCCGCCGTCGCCCAGGCCGAAGCCCTGCCAGGCGGCGACCGACTCGGTCAGGCCGTCATGGGCGTCGCGCTTGCCCCGCGCGGTGCGCACGGTGGTGTCGTAGACGCCGTAGTTCAGGGTCATGCCGCCGCCGGAGGCCGCTTCGCGCAGGCGGATGTTCATCACGCCCGCGATGGCGTCGGCGCCGTACTGGGCCGAGGCGCCGTCGCGCAGGACCTCGACGCGGTCGACGGTGACGGTGGGGATCGTGTTGAGGTCGAAGGCGGTGGAGCCGCGGCCGATGGAGCCGTTCACGGCCACCAGGGCCGAGACGTGGCCGCGCATGCCGTTGACCAGGACCAGGGTCTGGTCAGGGGCCAGGCCGCGCAGGGTGGCCGGGCGCACGTGGTCGGTGCCGTCGGTGATGGCGGGACGCGGGAAGTCCAGGGCCGGGGTCAGGTTGGCGAGCGCCTGGGCCAGCTCGGTGGACGCGCCCTGGCGGGCGATGGCCTCGGAGCCGATGACGTCGACGGGAACCAGGGTGTCGAGGCGCGAGCGGCCGACGACGCGGGTGCCGGTGACCACCAATTCCTCGGCGGTGACTTCGCTGGAGGCGGCGGGCGCCTGGGCGGCGGCGACGCCGGCCCAAAGGGTCGCGGTGGAGGCGGCGGCGAAGAGAAGCGAGCGATAACGCATTAAGAGAACCCCAAGTTCATTCGGACGAGTCGAACAGTTGGGGGGCTTTTAGGGCTCGAACGTCCAATTAAGGTCGCATTAATGTCACGAAGTTCGCAAATCCATTGTGACGCTTCTACAGTGAAGCTTGAGTATTTTTGGCCGCACTCGCTCCAAGGTTAGGCAGATCGACTTTTCCGCTTGGTCGTTCGAGTGGAGCAAAGCGAACAAGCCGGAAGAAATTCTTCACGCCATAGAGCGCTCCACCGAATTCCAACCTCGAGGCGCGCGTCTCAGTTCCGCGCAGCCTGGAAGCGGCTCAGCTCGGCCATGGCGCAGATGGCCATGGCGCAGATGATGTGGGATCCGACAATTCATGCATCGAACAGGCGGCATTTGCGCCTTCCGGAACCTGGGCTGCGCGCCGCCGCGGCCTCAAGGCGCGGCGGGGTTCCGGGCCAGCCTTCCCCAGAGGCGAGGTCAGGCGTTATCGGACAACGGGGGCGACGTGGCGGGTCAGTTCACCAACAAAATGGCGTCAGAGCCTCGATGGGACGCCGTCTGACACTCAGACCGATCCGATAGTCCGGACACTCTTTGCAACGGGCTTGTCGCCGTGCAGATCGATGGCCATGGACGGCCGATCTGGAAATTCGACCATCAATCGCAGTTCGCCGCCGAGTGCCCGGATGTGTCGGCGCAGCGTCGAAACCAGCGCGTCGTCGCCGTGTTCTAGCTTGGACACCCGATCCTGGGACGTCCCCATGGCGGCGGCGACCTCCACTTGCGTGCGCTTTACCGCCGCGCGGACCTCCCGAAGGGTGACTTCGCGGATGAGCTCCTCGCCACGAGCTTCGCCGGCCTCCTGGACGGTCTTGGGTTGCCGCGCGATCCAATCGTTGGAGTCGATGGTGCGATAGGTCATTTCAGCGCCTCCAAATGTTGATCGAATCGGGCGTCGGCCCGCCTGATCAGTCCCTTGTAGAACCGGCCCGAACTGACGCCTGACTTGTCGCCGCTAACCAGCAGGATGGCGGCGCGTTCGGGATCAAACGCGAAGGCGATGCGCCACACACCGCCATCGGCGCGAAAGCGCAGTTCCTTCATGTTCGCATGCTTGGAGCCGCTCAGGGTATCGACTGCGGGCCGACCAAGACTGGGCCCAAGATGCTCAAGCATCCTGATCCCAGCGATCAACTCGACACGCACGGCTTCCGACAGAGCATCTGCCTCGCGCGCGAAGTCGGCGTGGAACTGAACTCTCCAAGTCATGGCGATATATAGCGCACAGTGAATATGTTGTCAAATGCATATTTCAGGGCGGGGTGTCGAACCGCGCAGCACCGACTACAGCCATTTGATCACCGGAATCCCCGACCGGACGGGTCCAAGGAAGGCGCAAGCAGACGAAAGGCCCCCGGAACCAAAGGCTCGCGGTTAATGACCTCGTCGATGCCCGCAACCCGGCATTCGATCGCCGATCTCTCGGGCTCGTTCGATATCGCGCCCTGGGCGGTGACCGAGCTGTCCGGTGAGACCCATATCGTCCGGTACGCCAACCCCGCGTTCTGCCGGCTGATCGGCAAGGCCCACGACGAAGTGATCGGCAGACCGTTCGACGGATTGGCGCCGAAAACCGACGAGTGCCTGACGCTGCTCGATCGCGTCTACCGCACCGGCGCGGCCGAAAGCTACACAGCCGCAGAGAAGGCGGCTCCCTTGCCGCTGTTCTTTTCCTACACCCTGTGGCCGGTCGTGGCCGACGGCCGTACCGCCGGCGTCATGATCCAGGTCAACGAGACCGGGCCGCTTCACGAAACCCGGAAAGCGATCAGCGAGGCCTTACTGCTCGGAGCCCTGCGCCAGGATGAGCTCATCGAGGCCGCGAACTCCGCCAACGCCCAGCTACAGGCCGAGGTTCAAGAGCGCCAGCGACGTGAAGAGGACGCCAAGGCGCTGACGAAGGAAGTGTGGCACCGGGTCAAGAACAACCTGCAGATCGTCGTCGCCTTGCTCGCCAACGAAATCAAACGAACGCCCGAGCCTTGGGTGCAAGGCTATCTCGCAATGCAGGATCGGATTAGCGCCATCGCCCGCCTCTACGACCTGATTTCGCAATCCACGCTTGGCCAGACCGTTCCCATCGGGGCCTACCTCGAAGAAGTCGCCGCGACGCTCTCTACGAGCCTGCTGGGAGATTCTTCCGGCATTCGAATCGTCGTCGAGGCAGAGGCCTTGGAGATCGATTCCGAGCGCGCCGTGCCCTTTGGGCTGCTGGTCAATGAGCTGGCGACCAACGCGATCAAGCACGCCTTCCCGGCCGGCGTCGGGTTGGTGACGCTTGCCGCTCACAGGACTGGGAACGAGATCGAGCTGAGCGTGACCGACGACGGGATCGGCATGCCCGCCCCGGGTCAGGGGAGCACGCCTGGCAAGCATGGCTCCGACTATGTGGCGATCTTCGTGCGCCAACTCGGTGGCGCCCTGGTGAGGTCGGGCGCGCCAGGCGCCGGGACGAGCGTAACCATACGCTTTCCGTTGTCATTTGGCGCGGCAGGCTCCGCCAACCCCTGATGGCGCAAATTCGCAGGGCCCCCACCCTGAGACCTTGGCGCTAGGACGCCGCCGCCTCTGGCGTCGCGAGCTCACACGCGCCATCCGGCGTCGTCCGGGGTTCGCCCGCCTCGGATAGAGCTTGCATGAGCGCCTCATAGAGGCGTTCGAAATCTATCGGCTTGGCGACATAGTCGTCCATGCCCGCGGCGCGATAGTCGGCGACCTGATGGGTCATGACATTGGCGGTCAGCGCCAGGATCGGTATTCGCGGCCGGCCCGTCTCCTGTTCGCGACGACGGAGCTGGCGCGTCGCCTCCACCCCGCCGATGCCAGGCATCTGGATGTCCATCAAGATGAGGTCGAAGCTTTCGCGCTCCCAAGCTGCAACGGCTTCTTCGCCGCTGGCGACCTGAATCAGCTCCGCACCCAAAGGCTCAAGCAGGGCCTGCAGCACCAGTTGGTTCGTCGGGTTGTCTTCTGCGGCGAGGATGCGCACCGCCGACTCCAGTTCCTGCGGCTCGGCCGCCAACACACTGACGCCCTGGGTGGCGGCCCCAAGGAACGCGATCGGCAGAAAGAGCGAGAAACTCGTCCCCCGCCCCGGCTCGCTCTCCAGGGACAGTGTGCCGCCCATGAGGTCGACAAGGTCTCGGGTGATCGCCAGGCCAAGGCCCGTGCCTCCGAACCGCCGCGTCACCGAAGCGTCGGCCTGAGAGAACTTAGTGAAGAGCTCGGACCGCCGTTCCGCGGCGATCCCGATGCCGGTGTCCGTCACGCTGATGGCGACGCCATCAGCGACCCTGGCCACCTGCACGACGACGCCGCCGCGCTCAGTGAATTTCACCGCATTGGACACCAGGTTGCCCATCATCTGCCGCAGCCGCAGCGCGTCACCCCTCCACACGCCCTCGGCGGCCGGCTCGAAGAACAGCCTGAACTCCAGGTCCTTCTGCACAGCGAGCAACTCAAACGGCTTGCACGCCGCCTCCACCGCTTCCCGAAGCTCGAACTCGACGTCCTCGACGACCAGCTTCCCCGCCTCGATCTTCGAGAAGTCCAGCACGTCGTTGAGCGTCGCCATGAGCGTCTCGCCCGATCGGCGGATGATTTCCAGGTGAGCGCGGCTCTCAGGGGATAAGTCACCCCGGCTCATCACCTGGGCCATGCCCAGGATGCCGTTCAGCGGCGTGCGGATCTCGTGGCTGACATTGGCCAGGAAGGCGCTCTTGGCCGTATTTGCGGCATCCGCCAGGGTCCGGGCGCGGAGCATCTCCTGCTCGGCCAGCTTGCGCTCTGTAATGTTCTGCAGGGCGCCGACCAGTCGAACCGGCCGCCCCGCCTCATCACGCTCAAGGCGGCAGGTGGAGCTAGCCCAAACCTCCTTGCCGTCCGCGCGAGCGACGCGATACTCGGCCCGGTAGGGCGCGCCGATATGCTCGGCGTCAGCCCAGGCCTTCGCGGCCACCTCCCGGTCGCGGGGATCGACGCTGCTGAAAGGGTCTCTCCACATCTGATCGTAGGTGAGTCCACTCTCGAAGAACGTGTCTTCCGAGCCATCCGAAAACACGCTGTGTTCCCGGTAGTCCACCTCATAGACCAAGATGTCCGCCATCTCGACGGCCATCCGCAGACGTCGCTCCGCGCGCGCCAAGTCTCGCCGCGCCTCATGCGCCTCGGTGATGTCTTGAGCGGCGCCGCGGATGGTAGTGCACACGCCGTTTTCGAAGACCGGCTCGCCGAACACCCGGATCGGAGCTCTCCCGCCGTCGAACCGCGTCACTTCGCTTGTGAAGGTGATGCGCTCGCCGGTGGCCGCGGCGTGCGCGAAGAGATCTCCTATCCGTCCCCGTTCCGCTTCCGGATAGATGCCCATCGCCTCGTCGAGCTGGATTGGTCGCGGAGTCCCACCCAGGATGTCCCAGACCTCCTGCGACCAGTCGACGGCCTGGCTGTCGACCGCGATTTCCCAACCCCCGATCTTGGCGACCCGTCCTGCCGCCCGTAGCGCCGCGGCGTTCTTCGCCAGGACGACGCTCTTTTCCTCGGCTTCCGCTCGCGCGCTCTGCAGGTCCGAGACATCCCGCGACGTCACGAGCATGGCCTCCAGTTCGCCGCGCACATCGACCAGCGGGGTGACCACCACGTCCCAATGCCGAAGGTGGCCTCGGGCGGTAGGGCATGGCGCACAGAAGCGATCGCTGCGCTGGGCCGCGCCGTTCGCGACGGCCGCCCGGACCTGCGCGCGAGAAGGCTCCGGCCACATCTCGGCCCACACATCGCCGATAACGTCTTCTTGAGACTCCAATCCCAGCAACCGGCACCCGCCGGCGTTCACGTAGCTAATCCTGCCGTCGAGCCCAATGAGCTTGACGCAATCCTGGCTAGCCTCCAGCGCCGCCCACAACATCGGCTGCCGCTTGAGAAGGTTACTCATTTGATCTGAACCTGTACTGTAGTCTCATGCGCACAACCGAGGTCGCGCCGCCGTTCTTCCAGAGGGCGCCGGGCAGCTTTCCAAACGGTAAAACCTGGCCAAACGGGCGACCTAGTCATGGATTGTGTGGCGATCGGTCGCGGCGTCCTCACAACCCCGTCGGTCACGACACCGGCGGACCTGGCCTTGGCGCAAGTCTTGCGCTCAATGGCTGCGGCGGATTTGCCAAGTGAGGTGAGCGTCCCCCGCCACCAGCCATCAGGCGGCCGAGAGCGTCGAAGAGCAGATCCATGGCCACCGGCTTGAGGAGCACGCCGTCCACGGCACGGTCCACAGCCACTTGAGGCGTTATCGGACATCGGTGGCCTGATGAGGCCCTGCGCTCGGCGATCGCCGCATGCCTAGCGGCCTGGCTGCCGCCTCGGGGGCGCAGCGGCTCCGCCCCAGCGACCCAGTGTCTTCAGCTCGGCTTCATCGACGATCATGGCCCCGATCTCAGCCTCGGTCAGCGGTTTGCGCGCCCGGCGCAGGGCGACCTCCTCGCCGCTTAGTCCAAAGTCCAACACCGGGCGCAAGCGGGGCTTCTTAGGTCTAGCGGCATCTGCCGCCGGCGACCCCATGCCGCAGGATATCGGTCGCACCGGCCCCTCTGGGGGATCACGGTTGGTCATGCAGGAGAAGCTCCCATTCTGCCTGTTGGAAGGATGCGCTGAGGCGCCTATGGGGGGCCGTCAGTCGCGGAGTCATTGAGTTCAAAGCCACCGTCGGACGTGGCGACCTGGAAACCGGCAGGCCGCACTAGGCATGGCGTCGTCTGCATCGGAATCGACGAACTCACCGCGCCCTGGCGTCGGAAGGCTTATCCTTGAACACCCGGCTCCGGTGATCCTTGAGGAATCCCCACTGCTCGCCGTTGCGATGTTCAGGCCCCGTAAGGCGGATCGCGCCGGCCCGCAGCAGGGCTTCCCGCAGCTTGGAGTCTTCCAAGGGCACGAATGTCTGAATGGTGCCGAACTTCCGCTGCACCCACTTAAGCTTGAGGAGCTTCCTCAAGACGGCGTCAGTCTTGTCCTCAAACCGGTGAGTGCGCCTGTAGGCCAAATAGGCGATCGCGTTGGCCAGGATCACCGACAGCAACCCCACGACTCCTGAAACAACCGCCGTTGCGAGGTCCGCGCCCTTGATAAGGCCAAGTAGGTCTACTGGATTGAAAATGCTCATTGGTCGCCCCCCGGAATGCACCCTATGCGATTAATTGTGGTTGGCGAATCCTAATTCGTGCATATTAATACACAGGCGGCTATTCCGGCGGAAGCGTTGGCTCCACTTGGGTCGGCTTGCAATCTTGCATACCGTCTTCGTAATTGCGCGCGGCTCGGCGGGCTATGCTACACCCCGCTTCATTTGATCTGGCTCGGTCCGCACATGAACAATACGAATGAATACAAAGACCCAGTCGATATATTATTCGGAACGCGCGTGCGTTTGTTGCGCAAACAGCGTGGCCTTTCTCAAGACGAATTGGCCCAGGCGATCGACGTGACCACGCAACAGCTTCAGAATGCGGAGCAGGCGTCCGTCCGCACGAGCCTCTCAATGGCTAGCAGGGTCGCCAAAGCCCTGGGCACGACGGTCGGAGACCTGATTGGCGAGCGCGATGCTGGTGGACACGACGTAGGCGACCTCGCCCAAGTGATGAGCCAAAGCGAGGTTCTCCAACTCGTTCGGGCTTTCTCCCGCCTGTCCGAAGGTGAGCAACGCGGCGCCGTGGTCGATCTGGTGGTCGCACTGGCGGCTGAGGACTGACACCCATCCGGGCGACATCTTCACGGCTTCGGACATATCGTTGTCATCGAACCACTTCGACGCCGTGGCGTTGATCGACTCCCGGTGCGTTGCAGGGTTGAGGCGGCCCTAATTCCACGCTGATACGCATTTCCTCTGCGCGATCAAAAGCTGGCCCTGCGGCTCGGAAGAATCGTAGAAGCTAACGACGTTACGTGGAGGCAGACGAACCGATGAAAGACCCCAGGGACGGTCCAGACCCGGTCGATGTCGCCGTGGGAGCGCGGGTTCGGCTCAAACGAAAAGACCTGGGCATATCGCAAAAGGACTTGGCCGAGTCTATTGGGGTCACTTTCCAACAGCTTCAGAAATACGAAAAAGCTTCGAATAGAATTTCCGTATCCACCCTCATACGCATAGCTGATTCACTTGGCGCTACGGTCGCCGACCTCATTGGCGAGCAAGATGACGGGACGCGTTCCTTTGGAGACTTGGCCGCGTATTTGGGACAACCCGGCGCCCTGGATTTGATCCGAGCCTTTTCCCGCTTGCCGCAGGGTCCTCAACGCCGTGCATTGCTGGATGTCGCCATCGCGATGGCCGAGGGCTGAGCCTTCGGCCTCGCGCTCGCCATCTCCGGCTGGCCCGTGCAAAATGATCCCATGATCGTTGAACTCTCGCCCCGCACCCGGGCCAGCCGATCGCGGCAATCGCGTGCTAAGTGGCCCGTCGTCGTCATCCTGCTGGGGCTGATCTTCGTCTGCGGGGCCGCATGGCTCGTCGTTCAACACTGAGGCGCCGGTGACGCAGCTTCACAGCTACATCGAGCAACTGGCCAACCTGCTGGAGTTGATGGGGGTTGCCATCATCCTGCTCGGCGTTGCGGTAGCCACCGGCATCTTCCTCAGAGACGGTGTCCGACGCCATGATTGGCGGGACGGCTACGATCGCTATCGGGCAAACCTGGGCCGGGGAATTCTCCTTGGCCTCGAACTGCTCGTCGGCGCCGACATCATCGGCACCATCACTGCGCCCCTGACCTTCACCAGCGTGGGATTGCTGGCGATCATCGTCCTGATCCGCACGTTCCTCAGCTTCTCCCTGGAAGCCGAAATTGAAGGCTGTTGGCCGTGGCAGCGGGCCGACCGCGACAAGAGCGCCAAGGGTGACGCGGCGCGCTGAGGCTGACCGCTGGTGGCCGCCCTGGTGGGCGCGCCATTTGCGCCAATAGCGCCATTAGCCCAGCGCCTATGCGACGGGAGTCTTGAGCGCCGTGCGGCTGGATGGCCCCGAGGTCGCGATCCTGACCGCGCGCGACCCGCAGGTTGGCGCCTGGAACCCCTGGGCCATCTCAACCAAGGGTTCAAACGTCCGCTGATGCGCAGCGGGTGTTAGCTCACGGCGACCGCCAGCCGAACCAGTTCGGTAAGCGAGGCCCGTCGAACGTTCCCGGCCCGCCGAGGCGCGCAGTCCATCGGCGAGCGTTGAGGGATCGTCCAGGTCGGACGTCTCAGCGCGCGGGCCCTGTCGCCGAAATGATCTCGCTCAAAGACAACGTCTGCCAGAGAGAGAGGGTCTGGGGCGGCGAACCTTGCCTTGAACGCGGTGCTCGAACGCCCGAGCGTTTGCGGGTTAATGACGCAGTCGTCGCCTTGATTGACGCGATCCGACCCAGCGGCGCCCAAGGGATCAAACGAGGAGAACCGCTGTGAAGGGTTTTGTCGAGGACATGGAAGATATCCCGCACACCCTCCAGGCGCTGTGCGATGCCCATGCCTTCCCGTGACCCCGCGCCCTGGCTAGACCGACCCGAATGGCCGCTGCTGGTCGCCTTGGCGATCGGGTTGTTGATCGGGCTCGAGCGCGAACGCCGGAAGGGTGAGGGCATCACCCGCTCGGCCGCTGGGTTGCGCACCTTTGGACTGGTGGGCCTGCTGGGGGGTGTTGCGGCCCTCGTCGGCGATACGGGCCTTGTCCTGTTGGCCGGGGGCTTTGTCGCGCTCGGGGCCCTTGCGGCCTATGTGCTCGGAGATCGCGAGGACCCCGGACTCACCGGCGAGGTGGCGCTTGTCGTGACCTACGCCCTTGGCGTTTTGGCGCAGATCCGGCCCGCCGTCGCGCTTGAAGTCGGGGTCGTGGTGGCGGCGCTGTTGGCCTTCAGGGTCCAGCTGCACCGTTTTGTGCGGGACCGGATCACCGATCAGGAACTCCTGGACGCCCTGACCTTCGCGATCGCCGCCGTGGTCATTCTCCCTCTCCTGCCCAATCGGCCGGTCGATCCCTTCGGGTTGCTCAATCCCTTCACCCTTTGGCGACTCGCCGTCGTGGCGATGGCGCTCAGCTTCCTGGGCTATGTCGCACAGCGCCTGTTGGGCGGGCGGTATGGGTTGCTCGTCGCGGGCCTCGCCGCCGGACTTGTCTCAAGCACGGCCGCGGTCGCCGCCATGGGCGCGCGCGCCAAGGCCCAGCCCGACTTGGCCGCGGCCAGCGCCGCGGGCGCGATCGCCTCCATGATCGGCAGTCTTGCCTATCTACTGGCGATCATTGGAGCCGTCAGTCCGCCGCTCATCGTCGCCCTGGCGATCCCCTTGGGCCTGGCGGCCCTCCTGATGCTCGCCTACGCCGTCTGGCTCGTGCGCCGCACGCCGAAGTCCTCAAACGATGAGACCGTCGGCCGGGCGTTCAACGTCGGGGCGGTTCTCCTGTTCGTGGCCCTTGTGGGGGCCTTCAGCCTCGTCGCCGAACTGCTCATCCGCTGGTTGGGCGCGCCGGGCGCCCTGATTGGCGCCGCGGTCATGGGTCTGGCCGATGCGCATGCGGCCTCGGTATCCATGGCCACCCTTCTGGCAGGCGGGCGGATGCCTGAGGCCGCCGCTGCGATCGGGGTTGTCCTGACTTTGACCACCAACATGGCGGTCAAGGTTCCGACAGCCTTCATGACGGGGGGCCGAGCCTACGGGCGCCAGGTGACCATCGGCGTCCTGCTGCTGATCGCGGGGCTGTGGATCGGTGGAGTTCTAGAAGTCCTGACCGGCGAAGCCGGATGGCTCTCGATGGGGAGGCCGTCTTGATCGGCGACCAGCCATCTGGCCCGCCGACGACAGACACCGGGGCGAGCGCCATGGACAACGCGGCTCGCTCGCCGCGCCCTGCGTCAGCCCCTCAACCGCGACCGCGAAACAACACGCATCTGGATGGCCCCATTCAGCTGCGTGTCAAAGACATCGGGCAGATCTTTCACACCCTCGACCCGCTGCCGTTTCGCGAGCGTGACCTCGATACGGGGGTCGAGGAATACATCGTCGGATGGGCGGGGGGAGATCGCCGGCGAGCACACGATCTCGATCGTCGTCCACCTGCGGCCCGCCGAAGCGGAGCGGGGCGAGGCGCGGCACATCGAAGAGGCGATGCGCAACTACTTCGCGTACCGGTCGAAAGTCCTGGGTTGGGACCTCCGCGATCTCTTCCGCACCGGCCGGGCCTCACTCATGATCGGCCTCGCCGTCCTGGCGGCCTGCATCGTCCTGGGAAAAGGCGCCAGCGGCTTGCTGGGGACAGGTTACCTGGGGCGTTTCTTTGATGAGGGTCTGATCATCCTGGGATGGGTGGCGAACTGGCGTCCGGTGGAAATCTTCCTATACGACTGGTGGCCAGTCGTTCGACGACGGCGACTCTATCGTCGACTTTCGCTCGCCCAAGTCACAGTCGTGGCTGAGGGTTAGCATTGGAGCTCTGCGCCATCGCCCTGCGCGTCGACCTGGGAGAAGGCATAGGGACTACGCCCGAGCTCTATCCGGAGAGTCCGGCCGGCACGCTGCGCGACCTGATGGCTCCGCGCACCGGCCTCTTGCAACCCACCTCAACGAAGGCTCAGATCAACCCTGGACTCTCGTTATGGCTGGATGAGAAACGGGGGTCACGTCACCACCTTGACGCTCTGCTGGACCAATAAGCCCCGTGGCTCTAGGGCCTCGACGGCGTTGGTTGTCTCGCGCCGGAAAATGCGGCTGCCTTGGTTCGGTAGGCAAGGTTCTCCGGCGCCAACAGGGCTGCGCGGCCAAAGGCCTCGGCCGCGTTGTCGCGACGGCCGATCCGGGCGTAGGCCGCGCCCATGAGGTCATGCGCCCACTCGCCGAAGATGCGCTTGTCATAGGCTACCAAGGGATCCTCGAAGGTCTCCGGGTCGATGGCGATCAAGGGATCTAGAAGGTCGAGAACCAGCGTCGCCTCGCCCGCGGCGAACAAGGCGTTGGCAAGCATCAGCCGCAGGGCATGGTGTTCGGGGTGGGCGTTGACACCACGACGGGCCAGGGCGATGGCCTGGGCCGGGTCGGAGTCCAGGTGCATGGTGACAAGCCATTGCCAGGCTTGGGCCGCGTCGCAGTTCTGCTTGTCATCCGGCAGGTCGGCGGCGGCCTCAATGGCCTTCCAGCAGACGCAGATGGCCTCTGCGGGCCGACCCAGTCCGACCAGCGCCTGGGCCATATCGACCCAAAGAAAGACTCGTTCCGGCGTCACTCTAACCGCCGCTTCAAGCAGCGGCAGGTTGCGATGATGCTTGGCGGTCAGGTCCCCCTCGTACCCCACGTGGTCAAGGCGAATATCGGTCCGGCCAATCGACAGCCCATCTGACCGGGCCACACTCTCCAGATCGGGATGCACAGTTTCGTGGATCACCCCGCGAAACCGAATCCTGTTGTCTCGCCGGAACAGCCGGAGCTCGCGGTAGGGCGTATAGTTGATCCGTGGCTGAAATCGCACCCACAACGCAACAACGCCGGAATCACTGATCGCCGTTCGCAACGCGCCGGGAGTTGGAACCGCGAGCCGCTCGTCGGCGTCAATGTACAAAATCCAGTCGCCGGTCGCGTGGTCGATTGCGCAGTTGCGCGATTCGCTAAAGTCGTTGGTCCAAGGCCGCTCAATGATCCGCGCCCCGTATCGCGCCGCGATCACTTTTGTACGATCGACAGACCCCGTGTCGACGATGACGATCTCATCAACTTCATTGACGATCGATCGGAGACACTCGTCGAGGAACGCCTCTTCGTTTCGAACGATCATCGCGGCGCTCACGCGCGAGCGCACAAGGCTACTCCCGGGAGAATCCATGAATTGGCCGCCATTCCGTCCAGCGATCACGGTCGCGAAGCCTACTTGGGCTTGGGCAGAGCCGTTTTGGCGGGGGCGCCTTTCGTGGCGTTCGATGTCTTGGACATGGCGCTGCCGCTAAGGGAAGCATTACCGACGCCGGTCCAGATCGTCTCACTAGCCGTCGCCAAGCCGCCAAGCGCGAAGGACGCAACCACGGGTATGGTCCAGGCCGACAGCAACAAGAGGCGTCGATCCACGCCCTTGCTCTCAGGATCTGCTGGCACGTCGCACCTCCAATGACCCAAGGCAGTCATCTACATCTATTAATTCTTGGAGTAACCGCCCGGCATCGTCAAGGCGTCCGAGTGTCCATCGCCAACAGTCGGCTGAAGACATCACAGCATTGAAGGCGGCCAGAGACCGGGCCCGCGATTGGGCCGGCAAAAGTAGATCTTTGAAGATCTCTTCCATTGCAATAGTTCGGTCGAGCGGTTGCAGTCGGGAGCTTCCTCCGTGGTTGCCTTCCACCAGGATCACGTGACGAAGAGGCCTCGACCAAATTTCCCACGGGCGTCCGAAGGCTGACGGCTCGATTGCGTAGGTCGGCTGGCCGAACCATCCCGGTATCTGCGGCGACGAACGCACGATGTCGGCGGCACGCGCCGACAGGCAGGGCAAAGCCCCGGACCGGACACGCAGACTGTTGGGGAACGGGCGAGCCAGATTGTTTTCAATGATCAGCTGATCATCGCCGGTCACTGACCAGCCCAGGTCGGCGAGGTGGACAAGCAGTGTTGACTTGCCGGCGCCTGCCTCCCCGACAAAGAGGATGTGGCCAGCATCCGTCGTGACAGTCCCACCACGAACAAACAGGCCGCCCGGGCATTCAGCCCGCACCATCTCGAACCGCAGGCGGTAGAGTTCGTCCAGGATGACGGCCGCCGAGCCCTCGACGGCGACTCGGCCCGGCGCGTCCAGCCTGAGAAATCCGTGGACGGTCTCAACCTCCAGGTCCAATCGCTCGCGAGCAGCCCCTTCGATCTTCGGGCTGCATCCAATGAACGCCAGCTGGTCGGCCGCGCTCTGGTCGGCACAGCTAATATGAACGTCCCGCGCGAAGGTGCGGAACATGACGCTCAGCACGGGCTGATCAGACCTTCGGTCAAAAGCTGCGCGATGCACTGGGTCACCTCTGCACGCGGTGGCTCGGGCAGCGAAAACGCGTCCTTCAGATATTCGGCGATCGCTTCGAGCGATTGCGCCTCACCACAGAGATCAAAGATCAGAGAGGCGGTGGGATTGAGGTAGTGCACCCGCTCCCTCTCGCCTTGGTAGACGACAACGCCGTCTGACATCTGGCTGACCTCGCACCCGGATGCCTGCCTGAACGTCGCCGTCAGCTCAAACGTCATGATCGCGGTCCAATGCTCGGGGGTCTAAGGTACGATACAGCAGGGACTTGACCTCACAAGAGCGCGCGAAACTCTGTCGCCAGGCGGGCCACGATGCTCGGCCTGTCAAAATACTTCCTGACCCAGGCCTGAGCGGCCCTTGAACGGCGGCCCCGCTCGACGGGGCGGGACAGTGCGTCCTCTATCGCCGCGGCGAAGCTAGCGGGCGTGTCGGCGAGCCACAGATGCCGCCGGTTCTGCAGTCCCAGACCTTCGGCTGCAAGGCGGGTGGAAACGATTGGAACGCCACGGACAGCGGCTTCCAGAAGCTTGATGCGGGTGCCGGCTCCCACGCGGATGGGCGCGAGACAGAGCGCAGCCTCCTCGTAGAAGGGGTCCAGATCCGGCGCCCAGCCGAGGACCTCGACACCGGCTTGCCGGCCAAGCCGCTGAAACCGGTTCGTCGGGCTCGACCCCACGACCCGGACGCGAACTCCGGCGACGCCGCGGAGCCGAGGCCAGATGGCGCTGAGGAACCAGGCGACGGCGTCCTCATTCGGTTCATAGCTCATGGATCCCACGAACAGCAGGGTGCGGCCGTTATCACGCCGGCGCGAACGCACGCCCATCTCGATCGAATTGGGCATGACCTTCAGGTCGTGCGTCGGCGAAGTAGCCTGCAGGCGGGCCGCGTCCGCGGGCGACGACACCCAGACCCGATCGAACCGCGGAATGCTGCTCCTGGTCAGGCGCTGAAAGGCTTCGGCCTCGAGCCCGCGCCACCGGCTCGTGACCGTTCGCCCCTGTCGGGCGGCGATAGCGGCCAACCCACGAAAGACGCGCTCATCATCCTCGTCCAGGTCGAGGGTCAGGACCGGTCGGCGATCGCCGGAGGGTCGACCGGCAAGGGCGATCGCCAGTGGCGCGCAGTAGCTCCGCGACACATGGATCAGATCATAGTCCCTGCCCGCCAGCATCTCGCGGCAGCGCAACGCAGCGGTGATCGAAAGCCGCGCCGCCAGGCTTGGCAAGCCGTAGCGGGCGAACGCAAGGGCCCGGGCCTCGACGTTGGAGAGCCGCATGAGCAGGCCAAATTGCGTATCGAGCGTGTCTTGTATGGCCAGAACGCCAACCCGAGCCCCCAGGCTTTCCGCCCATCGCCGGGCCTCGGGCGTGACCGCCCCGGCGACAGGGGCGACAATCAGGTCAACGTCGAAATCGCGCGTGAGCGCTTCCAGGAATTGACCCAGCCGCATGGCCAGGCCATTGCCGAAATTTGAGGGCATGGCCGGCGCCAGCATCAAGGCTCTGGGGCGCACCCCCCTCATGACTTGTCGGGGCCGGGCACGCTGTATCCGGCGCCGAGCACGCCGATAGCCACGGACTTGTCGACGGGCTGGAGGCGTTGCGAGGCGGACGCTAGCAGCACCTCGTCGACCACGTCCTGCAGGTCGGCCGACTGCTCCCCCATGGCCTGCAGTCCCACCTGCAATCCGGGCTCGGCGCGCAGCAGGAGCCGGAGGGTCGAGACAAGTTGGTCGCGCGACTGGGGTGTCGCCCGGGCCTGATAACCACTGGCGTCCACGACGGCGGCAATCAGGCCGCCAAGTCCATCACCGGCATGGGTCGGCTCGCGACCCGCCAACCCCTCATCCATGCGCGCCTCATTGGCGGGACTCGTGAGGCGCTCGCCTCGCCAGGCGCCAGGCTGGCTCGAAGACAGGCGATAGGTGACCTGGTCACCGTCATGAAGGATGAGGTCGAGGCCCTCGCCAGTCTCGCTGACATACCAGTTCTGCCGATCCACGCTCCGGCCGTGCCCGATCTGATGACCCTCCATGAGGTCAAGGTCGGTTTCATGGTCCGCGAGCAGGATCAGGCGCAGGCCCCCCGTCCGCTCAAGTCGGGCCTCCTCCGCCCGCGCCGCCAGGCTTCGATCAGGCGGGAAGAACATCCTGCCGTTCCACGCGGCTCGAAGGTCGCCCAGGAAGCCAAGGCAGGCCTCCATGTGGACAAACCCGTCCAGCTGATACTGAGTGGCGTGGTAGCTCCACTTGCTGTTTGTGCGGTGCTGGAACAGCGGCGCGCCGTCGAAGTCGCGTTGGATCAGGACGCGGTGGTCTGCGAACGGCCTGTGGGGCACGACCTCAAAAGCAGCTCCGGCAAAGCGCCAAGCCACGAGGAACGTGTCCTTGTCGCCATAGATCATAGCGTAGACCGCCTCGGCCCGCTCATTCAGCAGCAAGGCCATCTGTAGTGGGGCCCAGTGTCGGCGTTTGTCGATGAGCAGCTGCCCGCTCTCCCAGGATCGACAAGCCTCGCCGGAGAGGCCGACCCACTCCCAGATGGGATTGTCAGCGCGCAAGTCGATGACGTCGGGCCAGAACACCGCGCCAGAGCATTGATATTGCGGCGCGGCGAACAGGAAATCTGGGTCCCGCACGGGGACCTGATCGGCGTCCAGGAACAAGACCTCGGCAAAGCGGCTGTTGGCGACGGCGTAGGCCTTCAACTGCCATCCATCACGAATGTTCGCCGGGAAGACTTCCAACACCGCGATGGCGTCCACAAGCTCGACGTCGTGCCGCCGCAAGAGCGCACGCATCAAGGGCGAGATCTCCTCGCCGCCGAAGTGCCAGAGCTGAATGGGCAGCCCGCAGGCTAGAGTCTCTCGCAGAATGCGGATCAGGACATAGGCGCTGGTGAACAGCCGGGCGCCGCCGGCGCAGGTAACGATCCCCCGCCCCGACATGCCTGCTTCGGGGAAAGCCCAGGTCGATCGCCGCTTCATCTCCGAGAGAAGATCACCCGGCATGATTTGCGGCCGCCCCCCACCGTCAGATCACCGAACCAACCGACGTGAACGACATCGTCCGATTCAAACGCTAGATGTCAGTGTTGGCCCGGCTCGGTCATGTCGGCAAGGCGCAAGGGCAAGGACTCGACGGCGACGAAATGCCCGATACCGTCAGACCCGCGGCGCCATGAGCGGACTCGCAAGGCAATGCAGCGAGGCGAGACGATGGGCACGGACCCGACCATCCTGATCCTGACCCCGATGAAGGACGCCGGGCGACATCTCGAGGGCTACTTCGCCGGCCTGGCGCGCCTGGACTACCCGAAGAGCCTCATTTCATTGGGTTTCCTTGAAGGCGACAGCGCCGACGACACGGCAGAACAGGTTGAGCTGAAACTTGGAGATCTGCGTCGGACGTTTGCGGGGGCGGCCCTGTGGCGCAAGCATTTCGGCGTGCAGATGCCGCAGGGAACGCCACGCTGGGAATTCGCCTACCAGCTGCCCCGACGAAAGACCCTGGCACGCGCGCGTAACCACCTCCTGTTCCATGCTCTCCAGGACCAGGAATGGGTGCTTTGGCTCGATGTCGACGTCATCGACTTTCCGACCGACCTGATTCAGCTCTTGCTCGGCGCGGAACGCGACATCGTCCATCCCCACTGCGTGCGCGAGGCCGGGGGCGACACCTACGACCTCAATGCCTGGCGGGCACACGGCGCTCAGGCAATGGGCGATCTTCGCGGCGGGCCGGACCTTGTGCGGCTAGACGCTGTCGGCGGAACTGCTTTGCTGGTGCGCGCAGATGTCCATCGCGACGGATTGATCTTTCCGCCCTTTCCCTACGGAGGCGGCAACCCCGCCATCCGCTCGCCACACCCGCTTGGGCCCGGCGTCCGCGGCGAAATCGAGACTGAGGGCCTCGGGATCATGGCGATAGATATGGGCTATCAGTGTTGGGGAATGCCCAACCTCGAGGTCGTGCACGCACGAGACTGATTGGCCTGCCGAACCAATCCGTACACTTACCGGCGTCAAGCCGCCCATCTGGGCAAAACTGGTGGGCCGCGAACATGGTCGCCCGCCCCTCCCCATCGCCATGTATCTCAGAGGCGTCCGAACACGTCGGCAAGAATAGCCGGCGCCGTCCGGTCGCGGGCCGAGGGCGGAGCCTGGCCGTCGAACAGCAGGGACAGGACCAGCGGCATCCAGCCGCCGCGCAGGTCGGCGTGCAGCAGGGCCAGCGAGGGGTCCCCTTCGAGAGGCGCCTTTTCAATGGCGCCCGACTCCAGCGTGCCGCAATGCTCGGGCGCTGAGGTGACCAGATACTCCCGGCATGACAGCGGCCGGTCGTGATGGATCGAACAGGCCTCGTCCTCAAGGAAGGGGCAGGCCACGCCCTGGCGGAAATAATCCACCCCCAGGTCGAGCCGGCGTTCGGTGGGGTCGGACATGCGGTCGAGCACATCTGACTCCGACAGCGCCTCGATGGCGTCGTCGAACCGCTTGCGCACGTGGGACTGACGCGGTTCGGGCATGGCCTTGACCAGATTGGCGATCGCGCGGGCCTCGGCGGCAGCCACCGGCACCAGCTGACGACAGCAGGCCCCGCAGCCGGCGCGGCAGGAGATGGTCTTGCCTTGCGCCTCCGCCAACGCCGCCGCCCGCCCGGCGAACAGGCTGCTGAGACCGTGGATAACCGGCAGGACATCCTCGACCGCGACAGGCCCCGACGGGACGGTCAGTTCAAAGTCCACAGGCTCGCCGCCGATGACCAGAACGGCCTTGCCGGTGACAAGGTCATCGCGAACAGGATCTCCGGCCGAGAGGCGCACCATCGTGGGAAGAGTCTCCACAGGACTCATTTCGTCTCCTGCGGACGAGGCACGAGGGGTGTCCAGCGATCGGGCGCCGCGGCCGGCGCGGGCAGGCGGCACATCGGCAGGTTGGAGACCGTAAGGACCGTGCCGCCCTTTTGTTTGCAGGCGTCGGCGGTGTTGACCCGGTCGATCTTGAGAAGCAGTTCGTCAGGGAAATGCTTTCCCTTGCAGGCTCCGCCGCTGCTTCTCCCGGCGCTGGCCTCGCAGCTGGAGAGGTTGGCATTTTCCGCCGCCCGGGCCGCGACGACCACGACACCGAGGTCGAAAGCCAGGGCGCCCGCTAGGATTATGGCTGTTCTTCGCATAGCGAGGTTCCAAGTGTGACGAGGCGCAGTTTCATCGGGTTTGTAGGCTTACGGAGCCCTGGTAGTTGAAGGTGTACCGGCCGCCACCCTGGCCGCCCAAACCGTTGACAGGACTCTGGCTGAAGCCGGCCGGGCCGGTGAAGACCTTGGTGAAGCTAATGTCCTGGAACGAGACCTTGCCGGCCCCGCCGCCCCCGCCCGAGCGGCGGGCAGTGAGCGGTAACTGGTCGGATGACATCGGCTCGACCCTTCCCGCGGGCAGCAACAAGCCGATCAGGACGGCGATGACGCCAGGCTGGTCGCCCAGGCCGCTGGCGCCGACTGCGCCAGTCAGGCTTTCCCCCGATATCGTCAACCTGTAGGGACCCGGCGTCAGATTCTTCAGGGTGAACCGGCCGCTGCGATCGGTCGTCACCGTCTGAACCAGACGACCGGAACTGTCATACACGGCGATAACCACCAGCAGCTCTATAAGAGTGCAGCTGTTGGTGGCGACGTGGACCGCCTGTGGGGCGGGCGCGGCCATTGTCGGGGCGCCCAGACCCGTCAAGGTAAGGCAGCCCAGGACGATTTGGCCCAGCCGCAGGGTCGTCGAGGGCCCGGTCATTTGGGGAGCGGTGTGGACGAGAGTTGGCACAACGGCGTGCCCGCGACGTCGATCACCTTACCATGTTTCAATTCGCAGCCTGTCTTGGCGCCGACCGTCCGGTCGATGGCGTATCCAGTGACCAGCACGTCCGTCAGCTTGATCTTCAGGTACTCCACAGGCTTTTCGCCGGCCTTGCGAACCGTCAGCGAGTTGGCGTCTCCTGTTTGCTTGGGCGCTTCCATGGCCCGGCTGGCGACCACCATGACGCCGAGGTCAAAGGCCAGGGCTCCGGCCAGTATGAGAGCTGATCTTTTCAACGAGAGTCTCCTGGGAAGGCTGAGGGTGGTGTCGCATGATCGCGGCCCGGTCGGGCGCGCGCGGCTGGCGCGAGCTCCGACGAGGGGGACCCAAGCCACCGAAGGCGGCTCAAGTCCCCAGCGCGAGCGCTACTTCACGCAGCAGCGGCTTATTTTCAGCTGCGCCGACACGACACGCGTGTCGTCCTGCACATAGAAGCTCAGCTGGTTGTTGGCGTTCATCGCAGCGATGGCCGCGGGGGTCATGTTGTAGACCCGCGTCGTGGACTGATCCATCGCGACCGGAAAGGCGGTGTAGACCGGGCCGTTAAGGCCAGGGAACGCAACGCCGCTGGCCATTACGCCCATCGAGTCGTTGCCGGAGTCCGACGAGGTGGCCGCGGTGCTGGGCTGGTTGGCCTTCAGAACTATGGTCATGGTCGCCGACATGATCTTGCAGCACATCGGCGGCTTCCACTGGAAGGTGTGCAGGAAGAACTTGTTCGGCGCCGAGTCGTTCACGCCGGCCCGCACGATGGCGAGCATGTCGGCCCGGAAGTCGGAGGTGACCGGCGTCGGCGTGGTCATGTTGATGGTTTCATAGGTCGGGTTCGGGCAGAGCATCGGACGGCCGGCGTCCTGGGCGGTGGCCGATCCGACGGAGAGCAGGCAACCCATCAAGGCGGCCAGAATAACTGCGCGTTTCATGAATAGTCCCCAATGATTAGAGAGCGCCGAGCGAAGAAGGGCGGTGAAAACGCGGCGTCGTTTCCATCGGCGGCGAGGACCGAGGTGATCCTTCCTCCCGAAGCTTGAACTGTAAGGTGGTCGTTGGGGGCCGAGATAAGGTTCAAACAGATTTCGTCAGTTGTACTTCGGGCCGACCTTTTCGATCTTGTCCAACGGGTTCATGGCGCAGGTCTGGCCCGTAATTACGAAGGGCCTCACCACGATGTCGGGCCCGGGATACGCTACGTACGTCGTGCTGCTCGGCGTCTTGTATTTCAGTTTGTAGGTTCCAGCAGGCAGAGCGAACTTGCGCTCGGCCGCAGTGTTGGTGGGGCTAATGGTCCCAAATGGGGTGACCGGGCCGCTGGGCTGGCGTGTAAAGGCGAAGTTCAAATAGACATCACTGAAGGAAAAGAGGCGAAGCTTGACGGTATTCCACGCGCCGGTGGCCGGGTCGCGCTCGCAAATTTGAGCCGCACTAAGGACAACCTGCGCCTCGGCGGCGCCCGAGAGGGCCATGCTCGCCACGGCCACGCCAGCGGCGACAATTGTCCTGAACGTCATAGGGTTTCTCCGGGGGCCGGGGTCAGTCGAGTTTAAGGATATCGCCGCGGGCAGGCGGTCCACCCGACACCACGGAGGCGGTAGAGAGCCGGTCGCGCACGGCGTCGATGCGCACCACGCCCACATTCTCCATCTCAACGTCGAGTACGACGCCGGTGGAGGGGTCGGTGAGCGTCCGGCCCTTGCGGTAGACGTGCAGCTCGATGCCAGGCTGGACGTTGCGATCGGCGCCTGCGTTCACGTAGATCTTGCTACTGCTTGCGTCGACCACCAGGGCCGACCAGGGCACGTTTCGCATACCGGCGGCGATCTGCTCGACTGCCTTAGCGATGGCGTCCTCGCCGGCCTTACCGATCGGGGTATTGCGGAAAGAATTGGCGCCAGCGGTGGCGCCGGTGCGGGTATCAACCAAGCCCGCTTCGGCCTGAGATGAGCGCGCCGAGCCCTCCGCCTTGGAGGTAGAGATCACCTGGCCGGAAGTGGTGTCGATCATCCGCAGCGCGATGGTCATGACCGCCTTCTGGGTCTTCACACCGGCGCGGCCGGCGAACGCCTGGCCCAAGCCCATAGGTAGGCCGCCGACGTTGAGGCTCGAGCCGCCAGCGGCTGGGTCGTACTTGGTCACGGCGCCGCGAATGATGGCGCTCGAGCCGATCAGGCCGCCGGGAGGGGCTGCGGTCTCGGCATTGACGGAGCCCGCAGACAGGGCTTGCTCAGCCTGGACGCCGGCCAGGGCGGGGCGCTCGACCACCACGAAGCGGCCGTCGCGGACCAGGGCATCGACGAGCATGGCGGTCATGCCCTCGGCCGTGACGGTGCCGCCGACGGCCTCGGTGGCCTGGAACAGGTCAACCGAAATGGTCTTCTTCAAGCCATCATAGGGCGCCGGCGTCTGGGCCAGGACAGGTGCGGCGACGGAAAGGCCGGCCGCCAAGATCAGGCCAAGCAGATTGCGATGGTTCATGGACGCCCCCTTGCGGCGACTACCGCCGCTCAAGGGTCGTTGTGGGGACGCTAAAGGTTCAACGCGCCGGTCGTCTTAATGTTGGACGGCTAGACGAATTCGTCGGCAGGGTAGAAAGTTAACACTTGCACGGATCCGCGGCGCCCGGGTTGGGGTGGAGGATTCGCTTAGGATGCGCGTCTTGGACGCGCTTGCAGGCCTCGGGGGACGGCCAATGCTGACGTCGGAGGCGCTCAAGAAGATCGCCGCGGGGGACCGCGCGGCCTTCAGTGCGCTGTACGCGACCGCTCAGCCGCGCCTTGTCCGCTATGCCGGCGCGCTCTTGGCAGGCGACATCGACGCTGCCCTCGACGTGGTCGACGAGGCCTTCCTGAGTATCTGGCGGGAGGCGGGCCGCTACGCTGGCGTGGGCAACGCCGATGGCTGGGTCCGCCGCATCGTCCGCAACAAGGCCGTCGACTGGCTGCGCGCACGCCGCGAGCGGCCGGTCGCCAGCTCATATGATCAGGATCAGGCGACCAGCCTAGCCGATGACGCCCACACCCCGGAGCGTGCGGCGGAAATATCCTCGTCAGCGCGTGAACTTCGCAAGGCGCTCGAACGACTGAGTCCTGATCACAGAGAGGTTGTCTGGCTCTGTTACTTCGAGGAGAGGTCGCTTTCTGAGATTGCCCTGATCACAGGGTGCCCTGAAAACACCGTAAAAACCCGGCTCTTCCACGCGCGGAAACAGCTTCGAAGCCAACTGCAGAGGTTCGAGACAGCCTGAGGCGCACCATGGACGATGACGACAACGAACCATCGGCGCCGGCCCTCCTGCTGCCATTCTATGTCAACGGGACGCTTTCCGCCGAGGAGCACGCGCGGGTCGAGAGCGCCCTGGCGGTCGATCCGGAGCTGCGCGCGGAGCTTGAGGTCGTGCGCGAGATCGCCGCCCTCGTGCGCGAGGGTGGAGCGGAACTCACACTACAGGCGGGCGCGGCGCCGGAACGCCTGGAGGCTTTGACGGAGCGGCTGGGCGAACAGGTCCCGCGCGCCTCCGACGCCCAGGTCGGGCTACGAGCGCCGCTGACGCGCCGGTCCGGGCTCGGCCGTCTCCTGCCGCGCCCGTCCCAGGCGGCTTGGAAGCCGGCCTTCGCGGCCGCCGCCGTACTGGTGGTTGTCCAGGCGGGCCTCCTAGCCACCCTCACCCGTCCGGAGACGGACTACGGTGTGCTGTCGGGGCCTGAGACGGTGGCGCCTGCTGAGCCGCAGCGGCTGCTCGTGCGGCTTACCCCTGGCGCCCGGTGGGCGGAAATCAAGGCGCTGCTGGCGAGCGAGGACTTGACCATCGTCGGCGGGCCGCGGGGCGACGTGATCGACTTGGCGGTGGGCGACGGCGTCAAGCCGGAGGACGAGGTGCGCAGGCTACGGGCGTCGCCGCTGGTTGAGTTCGTCGGACCGCAGTCTTGAGCCGGCGCCCCCGGTCGCGGGTCTTGACCATGGCCTTGGCAGTGCTCCTGCCGCTGGTGGCGAGCGCCGCGCATGGCCAGGGGCCTTATCGCCCGCCCTCGCCGGACACGCCGCCAGGACCCGGACGACCCTCGGGCGGCTCGACCCCTTTCATCCCCAGTATTTCGCTGAGCTTCACCATCAAGCCCCCGAAGGAGAAGCCGAAGCCCGCCGAGGCATGGGAGAGCCCCCGAGAGGACCAGACGCCCGATACCGCGATCCTCCTGCTGCGAGCCGGGTCTGACGACCCAAAGGTGCTGGCTGGACGGGCGGGCGTGGTCCTGTTGGAGGCCGTCCCGCTGGAAAGCGTCGGATTGACCATGGTGGTCGGCAAGCTTGGACCGGGCGATACCGTCGCTGCGGTCATCGCGCGATCGAGCGCGCTGCCCGGCGTCGCCTGGGCCCAGGCCAACCACGTCTATCAGGGGCTGGGCCGCGCCCAATCCCTGCCGAAGGGCTATGAGCTGCAGGGGCTGACCGCCGAGGTGATGGCCACTCCGGCGACGGGCATCATCGCCATGATCGACACCGCCGTGGACCTCGGCCACGAAGCCCTGGCGGGCGCCGCGATCCAAGAGCGATTGTTCGCGGCCCCCATGACGCCTGGCGTCCATGGCACGGCGGTGGCCGACCTGATCGTCGGGCGCGGGCAGATCCCGGGGTCCGGACAGGGCGCGCGGTTGGTAAGCTTGGCGGCCTTCCAGCAGTCAGGTCCGGACGCACCGGCGCTTTCCCAGACCCGGTACATAGCCAAGGCGCTGGACGGGGCCGCGCGGCTCAGGCCCAACGTCCTCAACCTATCGTTTGGTGGGCCTGGCGACCGGCTGCTGGAAGCTATGGTCGACGCCATCGCCGCCAAGGGCGTCTGCATGGTGGCCGCGGCCGGAAATGGTGGGAAGTCCGGCCGACCGCCGTTCCCGGCGACGCATCCGGCGGTCCTGGGCGTCACGGCGGTCGACGAGCGGATGAGGGTCTACAGCCACGCCACGCCGGGGCCCCAGGTCGATGTCGCGGCCATCGGCGTCGACCTGACCGCTGCCGCGCCGGGCGGCTACCGGCGGATGAGCGGCTCGTCTTTCGCCGCGGCCACGGTCTCGGGCGCAATCCTGCGCACCACGGCCTGTGGTCGCTCGCGAAATCCTGTCGCCCTTGAGGCCGCGGTGGCCGCCGCGGCGGGGGACCTTGGCGCGCCCGGGCGGGATGATGTCTTCGGCGCGGGGCTGTTCCGCCTGCCGCGCTGACCCAGGGTGAAATCCGCGCCAAAGTTGAACCTGGCGGCGAGCCCCCACGACCTTACGGTACGGATGCTGGAGAGACCCATGCCGCGCGCGCGCCTCGCCCCTGCATTGACGATCGCCGTGGCGCTCGTCCTGGCGCTGCTGGCCGGGCCTGCGTTCGCCCTGAGCGTGACCGCCCCTAGGTCAGCGACCCTGCCCAAGGCCAATCCGCTTACAGTCCAGTGGAGCTCGCCAGGCCCAGGCGTCATCGACATCCGCCTTATCCGGCTGACGCCGACCGGCTACACCTTCGCCGACCTGGCGATGGGTATTCCCAACACTGGCCAGGCCGTGGTGCGCTTTCCTGAGGATGCGAGCTGCGACCCGGCTCATAGCTACCGGCTCCGGGTGGTGCGGCGGGCGACGACAGGGACCCCAATCTCCTGGCTCGATCAGGGCGAGAGCGTCCCCTTCCGCCTGACCTGCGATCCCGGACCCCGGCCCGACCAGATCACCGTGATCAACCGGATCGTCAACAACACCACCTTCCCGACGCCGGCGGTGACCTTCGATGTCATGGTGGTATGCAGCCCTTCAGGCGTGAGGACCAATGTCCAGCTATCGGCGCCAAGCCATCTGCAGAAGGTCATCCCCGTGCCGTTTGGCAGCGCCTGCTCGCTTACCGAGCTCACCCCGCCGGTGCCCCGGCCGCCGTGCGCTTGGCTAGTCACCTATCCGCTCGGCCGCCACAGCCGTCCCGGAGGGGCGCTGACGGTGGTCAACGAGTTGAAGTGCGACGGCGGACTGGACCGCGGCGAGCCGGACCTATTGAGGATCATGAAACGCGTGATCAACGCCAGTGGCGCGCCGCTCACGGGCCTCGACTTCCAAGTGCGGGTCGATTGCGCCCCGATTGGGCCGCACACGACCATCACGCTTAGCCCGCCGGGCGATCCCCAACGGTTCCTCCCCGTGCCCGCCGATAGCCAGTGCGAGATCGCCGAGCTTCCGTCGCGCGCGCCGGTCGGCTGCGACTGGATCACCACCTATCCGAACGGAACCCGCTTACGCGGCGGAGGCGCGCTGATGGTGATCAACGACCTGAGGTGTAAGGCCGTCCGCGGCCCCTAGTCAGGGGCTGCGGGGCCTCTCGTCAGCCCAAACCTCACAGGGCCCTAACCGGCGCTCACTAGCAGCGGCCGCATTGCCGATTCTGGGTGGTAGTTAGCTCGGCGACAGACAATGACCCGGCGCAACCCGGGCGTAGCACTGCCCTCTGCGCTCTAGTTTTGAACCGTCAGGGTGAAGCCTGACAGGGTGTTGTTGACCTCGTCGGCCTCGGCCACCGCCTGAGCGCTATCCACGCTGATGCTCAGGCTGCGCGTCCCAACCGGCCCTGCCCCGGCCCCGTAGTAGAGGCAGCCAACCTTCAACGCCCCGCCTGCGAGGGTGGTGATGGTGGTGGTCGGTGCCGCTGCTCCGGCCAAGGCCGTGCCCTGCACCTGGAAGCCGCCTACCCCAACCTGCCCCATGTTCTTGACCTGGAAGCAGAAAGTGAAGGCCTGGCCGGGCGCCACCACGCTGATGTGCGCCGAGCTTTGCATCGATTGGAACCAGGCCGAGGTGATGATCAGGTCCGGCGGCGTCGACAGGCCAAGCGTCAGGAACTTGGTGTTGTTGGTCTCGTTCTGCTCGGGCACCTGGCCGAGGCTGTCGGCGGTCAGCTTCAGCAGCACCGCATTGGTCCCACTGGTGGCGTAGCCCAGGCAGCCCGTCTTCGAGGTGCCGGCCGCCAGGGGCCCGAGGTCGCGAAACGAGGTCGCACCCGCCACCGCAGGTGTGGCGGCCACCCGGAAACCTGGGCTCGCTCCGCCCGTCTGGTTCTTGACCGTGAAACAGGCCTGGAACGGCTGGTTGGTCAGCACCGATCCCATCGGGTTGGTGTTGGCCGCGGTGGCGAGCCAGGTGCTGGTGATCACCAGGTCAGGGTCTTTTGAGGTCGCGACCCCTCCGCCGACCGGGGCGAGACCGTCCCGTTGCGCCGCGGCAGGCAGGGCAAGCGAACAGGCCAGCGCGGCCCCAAGACAAAGCGAACGCATCACGAAGCTCCCTCGAGGCGTACGAGCACAGCAGAGTTTGTTGCATCCCGCTGACGCCAGATCAACATGACCTTTCCGGTCGCAATGCCCATGATCTGCTTGGTTAGACCAAGGAAACGACTTCCATCGCGCTCTCACATCGACGCCTTGACGCCAGCGCGGAAAGTCCGAATCTCACGGGTCGCGGAGATCCCCATGCTCCAAGTCAGAGCAACAGAAATTGCCAAACGCTTTTCACGATACCGCCAAGCGGCCCAACGGGAGCCCGTTGCGGTGACACACCATAACCGCGTCACCGAGGTCTTGATATCGAAGCATGACTATGACGAATTCCTGCGGCTGAAGAGCCTGGCCACCCGCGCGCAATGGGCCCATGAGCTATCGGCGGAGTCCCTGGCGGCGCTCGCAGAAGCGTCCGTCGATCCCGCGCATGACCACCTTGACGCTCTGCTGGACGAATAGGCCCAGTGACCCTTCCGAAGCCGGAAGTCGGCCTCATCATCGGTTTCAACTATCTCTCGCGACGTGAACACGACCAGGGCCGTGACAACGCCCTCTACCCGCGCCCCTGCGCGATTATCCTGTCGCGTCGGCGCGCTGGCGTCCGGCTGACGATTGTCATGGTCTCGCCGATCACTCACTCCGCACCAACCGCCGACGAACAGGCCTTAGATATTCCGCTTAGGGCGGAGCATCATCTGGGTTTGAACGATGCGCGATCTTGGGTCGTCACTCACGAGGCTAACGAGTTCGTCTAGCCCGGATTCGACCTTGAACCTAACCAGGATGGCGAGATCGCATACGGCATACACCGCCTTGGAGTGCGCCAGGGCTTTTCCTCAAGCTAGGAGCCGTTGGCCACGGCACGATCCACAACCACTTCAGGCGTCTTCGGACATCGGTGGCGACGTGGCGGGGCTGGCCACCAAGGGTTGGGAACATCTTCGGCTCGCCGGTGCTTGGTATCGCGCCGCCCGTCCCCCAATATCGCGACATGATATTCGCCCGCTCGCCCGCGAAAGATCCCGCCTCGCTCTGGGTCGGCGATCGCGCCCGGCTGGGACTTGCGCTGGGCATGGTCCTGGCCTGGATCGGCCTTGGACTGGGCGGATGCGCGACAGCGAACGGGCCGGTTGGCGGCCCTCCGCGTTTGGGAAGCGGCGAGCCGTTCTTCGAATGTCGTGGCCCAACCACCGCGGCGCCGACGGTCGTCCTTGAAGCCGGCGCCTTCGGCACCTCCGCCGACTGGGGTCTCGCGATGCGGGATCTCGTCAAGACGGGGCGCGTCTGCGCCTACGACCGCCTGGGCCTCGGCCGGTCGCCGGACCGGATCACGGCGCCGACTCCGGAAAACATCGCGCGCGACCTTAGCAGCGCCCTCGATAACCTGGGGGAGACCCAGCCCGTCATCCTCGTGGGCCACTCCAACGGCGCCTTATATGTCGAAACCTTCGCCACCCTGTTTCCCGCGCGCGTGGCGGGCGTGCTCTATGTCGATGGCGTCGGCAGCGACGACCTCGACGAACCCCTGGTGATGTCGGACCTGCAGGATGAGGAAACCCTAGCCCGCCTGGCGGCGATCGGCGGGCGCATGGGCCTGGCGCCGCTGGTGGTCCAACCGACGATCGACGCCATCGGGCTCCAAGATTCGGCGGCGCATCACAAGTGGGCCGCCCTCACCTCCCCCCGGCATCTGCAGAATGCCCGCGATGAGGTCCTGCAAGTCCTGCCTGGCCTACGACGGGTAAGAGAAATCGGCGGGGTCGGCCCGACAACACCCACGGCGGTGATCGTGGCCAGTCTCGCGCCAACCGACCCAACCGACAGGGCATGGCGGCAGGCCCAGGCGGCGCCGGCCCGGCGGGCGTGTCAGGGCTGGGTCCTCGACGCCGATGGCGCCACCCACGTCTCCCCGCTCGGCCGGGATCGGAGCTACCTGCTGGCCGCGATTGCGTGGCTGAAGACCCCCGGTCTCAAGTCTGCGCGGGCCTGCGACGGGCAGGGATTTCGTCGGTAGACGTTGGAGGGGATGATGCGCTCTACCCTGCGTCACCGGCAATCGCGTCAGCCTGAATCATGCCGAGCAAGAACCTAGGCTTGCCCATCAGGGGGTTGCGCGCCGTCGCGCGTCCTACGCGCGACCAACCCCGCCATTGTCGAGCCCTGAACGATGACCGAGAAGATACCAGGGAGACCCATAAAGATGGGCGCGATTCCTGATATTGGGCGGCCGTTCTTCACAATTGGCCATTCGACCCGGTCCGTCGAAGAGATGGTTGACCTCCTTCGGGTGGCCGGAGCCGAGACAATCATCGATGTCCGCAAGATGCCGCGGTCTCGCGCCAATCCTCAATTCAACAGCGACGCCCTTCCTGCCGCACTCGCCGAGCGGCAGATCGGCTATCGCCACATTGCGTCCTTGGGTGGATTACGCGGGCGAGCGCCCCGGCTTGGGACTTCGCCCAATACGCTCTGGCGGAATAAGAGCTTCCGGAACTATGCCGACTATGCGCTGACGCCGCAGTTCAGAGAGGGGCTCGCCGAACTCACCGCCACGGGCCGCGAGCGCACCTGTGCGATCATGTGCGCGGAGGTTCTCTGGTGGCGATGCCACCGTCGGATCATCGCCGACTACCTGCTCAAGGACGGCAAGGCGGTTTTTCACATCCTGGGTCTGCACGACGTAAAGCCGGCCGTCCTGACACCCGGTGTTGAGCCGACTGCGGAAGGCCTGCTTTACCGAGACCAGCTGGCCCCCGGAAGCTGACGCGCCTGTCCGATAACGGGCAGCATCAAACCATTCGACGTCGACAACGAGGCCTCTCTTACCTCGCCCTGAGTCGGGGCCAGCCCGCTGCTTCTCCCATGTACGGGCCTGGGTCAACCATCCTCGGCTTCCTATTGGACTGACCTTCGAGCTGCTTATCCAGCCCAACGACCAAGTGTCTTCAGCTCGCTTTCGTCCACGATCATGGCTGCGATCTCTGCTCCGGTCAGCGGCTTGCGCGCCTTGCGCAGGGCAAGCTCCTCGCCCGACAGCCCAAATCTTAGACTCGCCGCAAACGCGGCGTCTCAGGTCGAGAGGTCTCTCCTGCCTGCAAACCGACGATGCTGACGATTGATCCGGCCTGTGCCCCTGGGGGATCACTGTCAGTCATTGAGGAGACTCCCAATCTGGTTGTTTAAAGAAGCGCGGCCGGGCCCAGCCGGCTGGCAGTCGAACGTTCGGGCAGGTTGAACACTGCGCCACGGTGGCGCGCGACGAGGTGGAAGCCAGCATGCTCGCCAAGCTTGCCGCATTCCGAAGGATACCGAGCGCTTTGCCGCGATTGCACCGAGCCGGGTCTGCGCCAATCAGTTCCTGGGCGCCCCTTCGACTGGTTCGCTGGAGGGGCGCGCGAAGGCCAGAGCTAGCGTCGACCTGCGACGCCCAGGGGTTTCGCCAGTAGACGGTAGATGGGCTGACGCATTCGGCCAACTCATCGACCCAGCTCAGCGACGCTCCGCCTGGAACCGGCCCAGCTCAGCGATGGCGCAGATGATGTGGGATCGTCCATGCAATCCGGATGCATTAGTTGACGAGCTATGTGTGGGATAAGGCAAGTAATCCATCGAGCTCGGATGCCGTTTCATCCACTTTTAGTGCGGCATGGCGGAGGCAATAGTCCGACTGATCGCCGTCGCTTCACGCAATTTCCGTCAGGGTCCTGTCCCTACCCATGTTTGGCGGACCGATCCGCCCGGCGCCACTTTTGCTGCGCCGCGAAAACATGTACCGGCCTGACGCAGGGCCAGCCTGAGCTTGGGGATAGAAGATGCACGTCACGATGATCGGCACCGGCTATGTGGGCCTGGTGAGCGGGGCCTGCTTCGCCGATTTCGGCCATGACGTGATCTGCATCGACAAGGACGCGGGCAAGATCGAGCGCCTGCGGGCCGGCGGGATTCCGATCTTCGAGCCGGGTCTGGACGTGCTGGTGTCCCAGAACGTCAAGGCCGGTCGCCTGTCCTTCGACACCGAGGCCGCCGCGGCGGTGAAGAAGGCCGACGCGGTGTTCATCGCCGTGGGCACCCCCTCGCGCCGCGGCGACGGCCACGCCGACCTCTCCTATGTCTACGCCGCCGCCGAGGAGATCGCCGGCCTCTTGGATGGCTTCACCGTCATCGTCACCAAGTCCACCGTGCCGGTGGGCACCGGCGACGAGATCGAGCGGATCATCAAGGCCAAGCGCCCCGACGCCCAGTTCGCGGTGGTGTCGAACCCCGATTTCCTGCGCGAGGGCGCGGCCATCGAGGATTTCAAGCGCCCCGACCGCGTGGTGGTGGGCCTGGAGGACGAACGCGCCCGGCCGGTGATGACCGAGCTCTACCGGCCGCTCTATCTGAACGAGACCCCCATCGTCTTCACCAGCCGCCGCACCAGCGAGCTGATCAAGTACGCCGCCAACGCCTTCCTGGCGCTGAAGATCACCTACATCAACGAGATCGCTGACCTCTGCGAGGCCCTGGGCGCCGACGTCCAGCACGTGGCCAAGGGCATCGGCCTGGACAAGCGGATCGGCGGCAAGTTCCTCAACGCCGGCCCCGGCTACGGCGGCTCCTGCTTCCCGAAGGACACCCTGGCCCTGGTGCGCACCGCCACCGACGCCGGCAGCCCGGTGCGGCTGATCGAGACCACGGTGGAGATCAACGACGCCCGCAAGAAGGCCATGGCCACCAAGGTGGCCGCGGCGCTGGAGGGCGACCTGGCCGGCAAGACCATCGGGGTCCTGGGCCTGACCTTCAAGCCCAACACCGACGACATGCGCGACGCCCCGGCGCTCGACATCATCCCGGCCCTGCAGAAGCTGGGCGCCAAGGTCCAGGCCTACGACCCCGAGGGGGAGGAGGCCAAGCACATGCTCAAGGATGTCGACTTCAAGGACGACGCCTACGCCGCGGCCACCGGCGCCGACGTCCTGGTGCTGATCACCGAATGGGACCAGTTCCGGGCGCTGGACCTCGACCGCATCAAGGACCTGATGAAGGCCCCGGTCATGGTCGACCTGCGCAATGTCTACAAGCCCGAGGACCTGCGCTCGCGCGGCTTCAAGTACGCCAGCATCGGGCGAGCGTGACAGCCTTGGTAAGGCGGTCGCAGTTGAGCGGCTCCGCCGCCCCATGACTTAAAAAAGTCTCCTAATTTCTGTCACTGACGCGGATCACGAATTTAAATGGCGATCGTACTTGTCACCGGATCGGCGGGCTTCATCGGCTCACATACGGCCCATCGTTTGCTCGACCGGGGGGACGAGGTGGTCGGTCTCGACGACCTCAACGCCTATTATGACCCGACGCTGAAGCAGGCGCGCCTGGCCCGTCTGGAGGCGCGCGAGGGCTACCGCCACGCCAAGATCGACCTGGCCGACCGCGAGGCCGTCGCCAAGCTGTTCCAAGAGGTGAAGCCCGACGGGGTGATCAATCTGGCCGCCCAGGCTGGCGTCCGCTACAGCCTGGAAAACCCAGAAGCCTACGTGGACTCAAACGTCGTGGGCTTCCTCAACATCCTCGAGGGCTGCCGCGCCACCCAGCCCAAGCACTTGGTCTTCGCCTCCACCAGCTCGGTCTACGGCGCCAACGGCAAGCTGCCCTTCTCGGTGCGCGATCCCGTGCACCACCCCATCACCCTCTATGCGGCCACCAAGCTCGCCAACGAGTCCATGGCCCACTCCTACGCCCACCTGTTCGGCATCCCTTCGACCGGCTTCCGGTTCTTCACCGTCTATGGCCCATGGGGCCGGCCGGACATGGCGCTGTTCAAGTTCACCGACGCGATCCTCAAGGGCGAGCCCATCGACGTCTATGGCCAGGGCAAGATGCAGCGGGACTTCACCTATGTGGACGACATCGTCTCAGGGGTGATCGCCGGCCTTGACCGGCCGCCGGGGATCGACGCGGCCTGGGACCCCCAGGCGCCCAATCCCGCCGCCAGCGGCGTCGCACCCTGGCGCATCCTCAACCTCGGCAACAGCCAGAGGGTGGAGCTGATGCGCTATATCCAGGTGCTCGAGGAGAAGCTCGGCCGCAAGGCGCAGCTCAACCTGATGCCTATGCAGCCCGGCGACGTCAGCCGCACCGAGGCAGACACCGCCGAGACCCAGGCGGCCCTCGACTACGCGCCTGCGACCCCCATCGAGACCGGCATCGGACGGTTCGTCGACTGGTATCTCGACTACTACAAGCCCAAGGGCGCCTGAGGTTTCCACCCCTGAGGATTGTATCTCTTCGCCTGGCGCGGGCGCGGGGTTGAGGCGCGGAAAGGCTGTCGGGCCAACGTTCCCCCCGGCCGCAAGGTCAGGGGCTATCGGACACTCGGAGCCGTGTGACAGGTCAGTCAGGTAGACCTGGGCCGCGAGTTAGATATTGCTGTCCTTGCGCCCATGAACATCGGCGACGCCATTAGGGCTTAAGGTCCCAGATTGCGTCAGGTCATTAGCGCTCCGCCAGACCCTAGCGGCCGGGCCGCCGTCTTCGCGGTGCTGCTGATCCGCCCCAGCGGCCAAGTGCCTGCAGCTCGTCTTCATCGACAATCATTGCTGCGAAGTCAGCTTCGGTAAGCGGTTTGCGCGCATTGCGCAGAGAAACCTCCTCCTGGGTAAGGCCAAAGTCGTAGACACGGCGCACGTTAAGCGGCCTTGCTGGAGGCTTCTCTCTCGACGGCGGCCGCACAATCCTGGGATCTCCCTGTGCGTCTGGCGGGTCAGTGTCGGCCATCGAGGGAGCTCCGAACTGAGTTGTTGGAAGGAATTTGGACAAGCCCACCCGATAGGTGGTCAACCGCCGGGATTTGGGCCGGGAAGAAGACTCGACGCCCCCACTCCGCTCGGCCAGCACCCGATAGCCGACATCGCCAACGACCTGCGAAACGCCGCTAAAGTCTCGCAGAGTGGGCCCTCGACCGGCTTTGGACCGTCATCTCAGCCAGAGCGCGGGGTAGAAGATCGTTCCAGGGGCTGGCGGTCGAGGGTCAGGCTTGGCTATCGGCCAAGCTCTTACAGGCTGTGATCAGATGATAGAGTGACGTTGCCGGCGCGAGCCCCTCCTGGAAGCTTGCATCCGCATTCATCTTGTCACGCCATACCCCGAGGCACGGCGTCTCAAGATATCGTCTCAATCCATTGGCCGCCTCGAGCGCGGCGTCGAGATCGTCCAGGATCAGGGCGGCCTTCAGATGTTCGGTTTGCGGCCATAGCCGCGCCGTACCGTCGCGCAGGGTGAGGTCGTCCCAGAGCTCGTTGACCGCGACCCTACGGACCGGGTCCACGCCTTTGCGCCCGATAGCGAAAAGGCGTCGGGCGACCGCTCGCGCGTCGCCGCGACCCCGCTGGCGGCCCCAGCGCTCCAACAGCCAGGCCCACTCAAACTGATGGCCCGGTTCCACCAGTCGCCCCTCGTCTCCCGCGGCCGGCCGCCACTCTTCGTCGAAGAATTCCCGCAAGAAGCCGCCTGCTGGATCGATGAAGGTGGTCAGCGCCGCCTTTACGATCTCGTCAGCCATGGCGTCCCAAGAGGCCTCCCCCGCCTCCCCCCACGCCATCGCCGCCTCGAGCAGGTGCATGTGGGCGTTGGCCTGGAAGGGCTGGGCGATGTTTTCCCGGAAGCCGCCATGAACATGCCGCATGGACTGCAGGCCCTGCCGGATCTTGTCGCCCTCGGCGACCAGATCGATGCGGCCGGGGTCGACCCGGTGCAGGGTCGCCAGGCCCAGGATGGCGAAGGCCTGATCATAGAGCATGGCGGTCTCGTCGATCGGCTCGCCATCAAGCCCGACCAGGGTCCGGATGAGGCCGTCTTCGCGTTGGAAGTGCGCCAGCATGTAGTCGAGCCCGTGCCAGGCCGCCTCCCGCCATGGCCCGTCCCAGCCCATCATGCCTGCCAGCGCGTAGGCGAAGATCTGACGCCCCTGGACCCGCGCACGGCGCGGAGCCGGCCGCGGCTCGCCCTCCAGGCTCAGGGCCTCGAGAAAGCCGCCGCCAACATGGTCGGCCCCGACCTTCCACCAGAGGGGAAGAGCGTGCATGCGCAACCAGTTATCGTACCAGTCGGCCGCCTCGCGCAGAGACCTGAAATCGTTTGCAGGCGCCATGAAGCGCATCAGTCCCTTGGATGGAGGCTCGTCGCGAAATCTCGCGGCGTCGCGCCACCCGAGGTGGCGCGGCACTGTCTGCCTCAATTGGGTGAGGCTACGCAATTGCCGCGTGCGCGAAGTCGTTTGGCGGAGGCTAAGGGTTCGCCCTCGCCGCTTCCGCCTGATGCCAGCGCCAGGCCGTTTCAATGATCTCGCTCAGGCCGTACCGCGGGGTCCAGCCCAGGACCTCGCGGGCCTTGCGATTGTCGGCTACCAGGGCCGGAGCGTCGCCGGGACGCCGCGGGGCGGGCTGGGCGTCGAAGGCGCCGCCCGAGGCCTGCTTGATGGATGCCACCAGCTCCCGGACACTGGTGCCTGTGCCCGTCCCGAGGTTGAAGACCTCGCTCGCCCCGCCCGACAGCAGATGGCGCAGGGCCAGGACGTGGGCGTCGGCCAGATCCAGCACGTGGATGTAGTCGCGCACGGCGGTGCCGTCGGCGGTGGGATAGTCGTCGCCGAAGATCTTGAAGCCGTGGTTCGACCCCATGGCCGCGCGGATGGCGAGGGGAATGGCGTGGGTCTCGGGCTCGTGCCGCTCGCCGATGCGGCCCTGCGGATCGCAACCCGCCGCGTTGAAGTAGCGCAGGATCACCGAGCGGAAGCCGGAATAGCGATCCAGGTCGCGCAGGATCTGCTCCACCATCAGCTTGGAATGGCCATAGGGGTTGAGCGGCGCCTGGGGATGGGTCTCGTCCATCGGCACCTGTTGCGGGTCGCCATAGGTGGCGCAGGTCGACGAGAAGACCAGGGCGTCGACGCCGGCCCGCCGGGCGGCCTCGATGAGGTTCAGGGCGCCGGCGACATTGTTCTCATAGAAGCGGCCGGGATGCAGCACCGACTCCCCGACCTCGATGAGGGCGGCGAAATGGATGACCGCGGCAGGCTTGTAGGCGGCGAACACCTCGTCGAGGCGCGCGGCGTCCCGGATGTCCCCCACCTCCAGCGGCCCCCACTGGGCGAACTCGGCGTGGCCGTTCGACAGATTGTCAAACACCACGGGCCGGAAGCCGGCCTCGGACAGGCGCAGGCAGGTGTGCGAGCCGATGTAGCCGGCGCCGCCGCTGACCAGGATTGTCTGCATGCGCGCCCGGGGCCCGCCTAGAAGAACCGCTCGGCGATCCGGATCGTGTCGCCGGGGGCGACCGGCGTATTGGCGTCCAGCGGGTACTCTTCTTCCTTGTCGCTGTCCTGGCGCTTGATGAATACGCGCTTGGTGTTGGCGCGGTAGGTGTATCCGCCAGCGGTCGCCACGGCGTTCACCACGCTCAGCCCGGTCGTGTAGGGATAGGTGCCCGGCTTCTCGACTTCGCCCAGGATGTAGAAGGGACGGTAGTTGAGGATCTCCACGCTGACGCGGGGCTCCTTGAGATAGCCCTCCTTAAGCGCCGTCTCGACGGAGGCCTGGAATTCCCGGGCGGTGAGACCCAGCGCAGGCAATTCGCCCACCAGCGGGATCGAGACCTTTCCCGAGCCGCCGACGAAGAACTCGCCGCTCAGCGACTCCTCACCAAAGGTGATCACCCGCACCTTGTCGCCGGAGCCCAGCCGATATTCCGGCACCTCGCGAACGACCGGCGCCGCGGGCTCGGCGGCCTGCGCCGCGGGAACAAGGGTCGAAAAGGCGAACATGGCCAAGGCCGCCACGACCCAGGGGCGGACGAACCAAAACACAGACCTTGACGTCTTCTCCGAAGTGTTGCGCGCAGAGCCGACCGCTGTCCTCGCTGTCCTTGGTGAAGGCCACGATCGCGCACGCATAGAGGGTCGGAGCGCTGAACTCAGACTCACCGATAATGTGAGACTGCTAGGCTTCAGAGAGGACGTGGAACGGTGGATTGCGACCGCAGAGGTGTGCGTGATCGGATCCGAACGCGAAGGACTTCCGCGAGCGGCCGTGCAATACGCCCTCTGCGCCAGACCAATGGTAGTCACCGATCTTCCGGGGATTGAAGCCGTGCTGAGAGACGGAAGGTCAGGTTACCTTGTTCCGTCGGATCGCCTCGATTTGATGGCCGAACCGCTGATGCGGCTATTGGCAGATGACGATCTGCGGCTCGATATGGCAAGGGCGGCTGGCCAGCTTGACCTGTCCCAATGGAGCAGCGCCCATATGGTCTCCGAATTGGAGCGGCTCTACGTGGAACTGCTACGGAGGAAGGGGGCACTATGAGTGGCCTGCCCCCGACGTGAATCCGGTCTAGCATGCCGACACAACGAGAATTCTAGCATGGTGATGAAGAAGCCCGCAGCAGATGCGGACACCTTCATCACCATGCTAGCTCCTTTCAAAGGCCAACACCCGCTCTCCAGACGCGTCGATCTTCAGGATGAACCCTTGAGCAAGGAGAGATCTCACAATCTCGGATGCGGCTTCATCACCGATAACGTGGGGATGAATTTCAGCGCACAGTACTCGCACATGCGCCGGAAGCGGTTTTGCAAGAATTTCCCGCTCCGCTCCTTCCACATCCATCATTACGAATGTCGGCTGAAGATCTGCCAGAATTCGACCAAAAGCCACCATTTCCACGGTGATTTCTTTCGCTCCGCCACGATCCACCAGCGATGATGACCCGAAAGCCTCCCGCACGAAAAAGGTTGCTGTCCCGTCCTCGGCCCCAACGGCGGCTTGCCTCACATCCGCTGTGAGCCCATTCTGCGCTAGAAGCCTGTGGATGGACGGGATTAAGGACGGATTTGCCTCAAAAGTATGTAACGTGGCGCGCGCTAGTCGTTTCGCTATTACGGTACTGAGCACTCCGCTGCCCGCACCGATTTCTAGCACCACATCCTCTGCCCGAAGCAACGCCTCTACGGCGGCGATTTCGCATCGCTCGTGCAGGCCCCGATAGAGCTTCCGCCGGAGGGCGTGAAGCGGTCCATCCGCCCCTACTGGAATTGTGACCCCGTGGTATTGGATTCGCTTTGGGCTCCTCATTCGCAAAGCCACATAACGCGCTACACCAACCACAGTCTCGCGCGGCGTCTCTGGAAGATAGGTCATGCTTTCCCCTGCTGAGTGACCGTAAACACGCCCATGGCTTGCGTAAAGGCTTCACCGGTTCTGTTCACGCAAACTGCGCATTTGCTCCGCCGCGCGCCACCACTCAGTTCCACCCACTTTGGGATCCCTGAATCCATGGATTTCCTATTACAATAATTGGGCAAAATAGGAGGCTCCGGGGTTCGGCATCCAACCCTCAACGGTCTCCTAAACCCAAACATTCCAATCCGCCTCCCCCACATACCGCCCCACCACATTCACAGACGTCCAGCCCCCGGCGCTCATGATCTGCAGCAGGCTCTTGCCGGCGGTCATCAGGTCCTGGGCGGCGCCGACGCGCATGGAGTGGCTGGAGAGGGCGGCTGTGGTTGGGGCGGGGACGCCGGCGCGCTGAGCGGCGGCCTTGAGGCGGCGGCTGATGGCGACGGAGAGCAGGCCCTTGGCCTGGAGGTGGCCTCCGATGACGGCGCGGAGGATCGGGCCCTCGTGGATGGCCGCCGCCGCCACCCATTCATCCAGGCGCGCCAGGGCGACGGCGGAGAGGTAGCCCCAGCGGCCGTCGCCGAACTGGTCGTTCTTGGCGCGGCGCACCAGGATCTTGGCGCCGCCGTCGGACAGGCGGGTGAGGTCCTCCAGCCGCAGGCAGACGAGTTCGGAGCGGCGGCACAGGGTGTCGTAGCCGATAGCGATCATGGCGCGGTCGCGCCGGCCGATCAGGGTGTCGGGGCAGGCGGTGGACCTTGCGGATGGCGGACAGGCGGCGTTTCAGGGTGGAGGACGCCGACGTGACGGCGTCGGCGGCGATGAAGTCGGCGACCACCAGCGGGGTGGCCGGCAGCGGCGCGCGGGCGTTGTCCAGACACCACCTCTCGAAGATCGTGAAGTCGGAGCGGTAGCTGCGCAGGGTGTGCTCGGAATAGGCCCCGTCGAGATGCTCGATCGCGGCCTGCCAATCAAGGATCGACATGCGCGCGAGTGGATGGGACTGTAATGGCAATTGCGTTCCCCTAAGGGGATCGTTTTGGCACTAATAGTGACGTTGATCTAGTCCATACATGCTGACCGGCGTTCAAATTCGCAGCGCTCGAGGCGCTCTTCGCTGGTCATCTGAGGACCTGTCGGCCCGGTGCGGCGTCGCATCCCGCACAATCAAGCGCTTGGAGCAACACGACGGCGTCCCTCCCAGCCGTTCCAGCACCCTGATGGACATCCGCGCCGCCCTTGAGGCCGCGGGCATCGAGTTCGTCGGCACGCCGGAGGACGGCCCGGGCATACGCCTGCGCACCCCCCAGGGACGCCCGCCGGCCTGAGCCCCAGCCGGGAATGCCAACGCCAGTAGCGCTCTGGAACACGGGCGCTTGCGTCTTGCACGTCGTGACGCGCGCACGGTGGGCCGGCCAGACGAGCCGCTCAGATCCCGCCGCTTAATCACCCAGGCGGCTGAGACGTCGCCGCGCGAACTGCGTTGGCGCCCACGGCCAGCGCCTGACGATGAGCCTGGCCGGGCGCCAGATTCAGGGCTCGCTCATGAATTGGCCTGCACAATCTAACCTATCACCGGCGCCTGCGGGGTCAGTTTTGGCGAAAACGGCCCCAGAGCCCAGCACGCCCGAGACTGACATTGCACTGACATTGCCCCCACGCCTGACAAGACAGGTGGTGACAGTCCTGCTTTCCAGGCGGAGCCTAGGTTCGGTGGCCGGCAGGGAGCCCAAACCGGGTCCCGCGAAGTCCCGCCTCGTCCCGCATCATCCCGGAAGTAGAATTTGCATTAGGACCCCTACAGCACCCAAACCGATCGAAACCGATGTCCGATAGCGCTGAAGCTCCGACCTCAGACCGTTAGCTCGGTCACCATTGCCACCCCCGCCGCCTCCAGCGCCGCGATCAGCTCGGCCACCGTCGCCTCCAGCTCCGCCGCGTCCCGCCCGCGCAGCACCAGGTTGGAGCCATAGCCGCCGTCGCCATAGAACGGGTAGCTGCCCAGGCTCATCGTCGGGTGGGCCTTGGCCACCGTCTCCAGCGGGGCGGCGATCACGCCCTCGCCGGAGCCCTCGACCCGCACCGTGCGGCTCAGCACGACGGCCCCGCCCTTCAGGCGGTGACCCACGTCCTCCAGCATGCCGCGCATGATCTGCGGTACCCCGGCCAGGACGAAGACATTGCCGATGGTGAAGCCTGGCGGGCCCTGGACGGGGTTCTTCACCAGGTCGCCGCCGACCGGGACCCGGGCCATGCGGCGGCGCGCGGCGTTGGGCTCGGCGCCCCAGCGGGCGGTCATCATGGCGATGATGTCGGGGTGCTCGTAGAGCTCGACCCCGAAGGCCGCGGCCACGGCGTCGGCGGTGATGTCGTCGTGGGTGGGGCCGATGCCGCCGGTGGTGATGACATAGTCGTAGCGGGTGCGAAGCGCGTCGAGGGCGGCGATGATGTCCTCGTGGACATCGGAGACGGTGCGCGCCTCCATCAGGTCCACCCCGTGGACGCCGAGATAGAGGGCGATGTCGCGCAGGTTGGTGTCCTGGGTGCGGCCCGAGAGGATCTCGTCGCCGATGATCAGCACCGCGGCGGTGACCGCCTGACCTTCCTTGCCCGCCGGACTACCCATCGCTGCGCTCCTCACCTAGATCAGGCATCCGCATAGCCGATCGGACGCCCCCCGCCCATGGACTTTCCCCAACCCCTCCAGCGCGGCCGGCTGGTGAGCCGCTACAAACGCTTCTTCGCCGATGTGGTGCTGGAGGACGGGACGGAGATCACCACCCACTGTCCCAATCCCGGCGCCATGCTGGGGCTGAACACCCCGGGCTTCCCGGTGTGGATCTCCCGGTCCGATAACCCCAAGCGCAAGCCCGCCCACACCCTGGAGATCGTCGAGGTGGACGGCGGGTTGGTGGGGATCAACACGATGCACTCGCAGGCGGGAAACTGGCTTTCGGGCTAAGCCCGCTCGGTGAGTTCCGCTCGCAAGCGCGCCAAGTCATCAGCGGGAAATTGACCGCTGATTATCTCACCCACCTTCTTCCCCGTTCTCCTGTCAAAGACGCGAATACCGGGAAGGATGGGAACGTCGCCGACCCCACCGGCCTGAAGCTCCGCGCTCGCCCGAGGGATCGACCAACGGGTGTGCCAGTAGCGGGTTAGCCAGAGCCGATCCGCCGATAGATGCAGACGCACCGTTGCGATCTCAAGCACGCACCAGCCGCCAAGGAGAAACAGAAAGCCGCCCGCGAAGAGGGCCATGGGAATGTCACCATCTTTGGCGAGTGCCCAGCCACCGACAACGCTAAGCACGATGAACGGCGTGCCGATGCAGGCCATAATGACCTGCCCTGCCTTTGCGGGTCTAATCGTCCATGGCTGCGGGTTCAGCGAGAGCATGAACCAAAGCTTAGCTATAGGAAGCTTCACAGGCACGAGCGAAGTGAAAGACAGAAATGGAATTCCCGACCCCACTTGTTCGCGGTCGCCTCATCCAACGCTACAAGCGGTTCCTCGCCGACATCGTGCTCGATAACGGGACGGAGATCACGGCCCACTGCCCAAATCCCGGCGCGATGATTGGGCTGAACATGCCCGGTTTGACGTGCTGGTTGTCCAAGTCACCTGACCCAAAGCGCAAGCTGCCCTACACGTGGGAGTTGGTGGAGGCGCCGAGCCACGATGGAAAGTTTCTCGCCGTAGGCTTGAACACCATGCATCCCAACCGCCTGGTGGCCGAGGCGCTTGAGGCCGGCGTCATTCCCGAGCTGGCGGGCTATGCCTCCATCCGCCGCGAGGTGAACTATGGGATCGCCAGCCGCATCGATTTCCTGCTGGAGGCGCCGGCGCGGCCGCCCTGCTGGCTGGAGGTGAAGAACAGCCACCTCAAGCGCGGCGGGACCCTCGCCGAATTCCCCGACTGTGTCGCGGCCCGCTCGCTGAAGCACCTGGCCGAGCTGAAGGCGATGGTGGCGGAGGGCCACCGGGCGGTGATGCTGTTCGTCATCCAGCGCACCGACTGCGACCAGTTCGCCGCCTGCGCCGAGCTCGATCCCAAATACGCCGCCGGTCTGATTGACGCGGCGCGGGCCGGCGTTGAGGTTTTGTGCTATGCTTGCCATATCGGTGCGGACGCCATCCGCATCACCCACCGCATCCCCTGGCGCGACGCCCTCGTCGCGGAGTCCTGACATGACCCTCAACGACGTCCTCGAGGCCGAAACCCGCACCGGCGAGATCCGCGTCCATGGCCCCGAAGGGTTCGAGGGCATGCGGATCGCCGGCAAGCTGGCGGCCGAGTGCCTGGACATGCTGACCCCCCACGTGGTCCCCGGCGTGGTCACCGACGAACTGGACCGCCTGGCCCGGGAGTTCATCCTGGACCACGGGGCCCTGCCCGCCTGCCTGGGCTATCGCGGCTACACCAAGACCGTCTGCATCTCGGTCAATCACGTGGTCTGTCACGGCATTCCCAGCGAGCGGGCCCTGCGCGAGGGCGACATCGCCAATGTCGACGTCACCGTCATCCTGGACGGCTGGCACGGCGACCACAGCCGCATGTACGGCGTGGGGCCCGTCGCCCCGCGCGCCAAGCGCCTGATCGACGTGACCTATGAGGCCATGCAGCGGGGCCTGGACGCGGTGAAGCCCGGCGCCCGGACCGGCGATATCGGCCACGCCATCCAGCAGTACGTCGAAGCCCAGCGCTGCTCGGTGGTGCGCGACTTCTGCGGCCACGGCCTGGGCCGCGTCTTCCACGACGCCCCCAACATCCTGCACTTCGGAAACAAGGGCACGGGCGAACTGCTGCGGCCCGGCATGTTCTTCACCATCGAGCCGATGGTGAACCTGGGCAAGCACCCGGTGAAGGTCCTGGCCGACGGCTGGACCGCCGTGACCCGCGACAAGTCTCTGTCAGCCCAGTGCGAGCATTCGGTGGGGGTGACCGAGACCGGCTACGAGGTCTTCACCCTCTCGCCTCAAGGCCTGTTCAAGCCGCCGGTGCAGGGCGACTGAGGCGCCGGGCGCCTAGGAGAGCAGCGCCCGGGCGGTGATGATCAGGACCGCCCAGCCCACAAGACTGGCGGCGGTGATGACAGCCAGGGAGCGGCGGGCCGACCAGCGCCGATCGTCGTCGTGATGCTCGGCGAAGCTGGCGGCCAGATCGGCCTGCAGGGCGCGGGCCGGACTGTCGACCGGGTCGAAGGCGCCATCTGCTAGACGCACCGGCGAGGGGGCAAGGACCCAGGCCTCGGCGGGGATCGCGGGAATCTCAAGCGCCTCGGGGGCGGGCTCGGCGGCGCGTTTCTGGGGGCGGGCCATCGCTGGGGTCTCTCCACGAACGACTCAACCTTGACCACTTTGAGTCTAACAAATCCTCTCTGTGCGTAGTTACTGAGCGGTAAGGCGCAGGCGGGCGCCAACGCTTCAGAATCCACTCACTGCAACGGTCGAGTCACCCCGCAAAGCCAAGCGCCGCCTCGATCTTCGCGATCGGCGTGCTTGCAGATTCCAGAACGCCTAGGGAACGACGACGCGACGAACGGTCGCGGGGCCCTTCATGCCGGACGCTAGGGAGTTTCTGGGACGCGACCTTCCGGCTGAGCTTGAGCTCCACAAGCCGGGCAGATCGACTGCACTACGTTCGCGCAGTTCAGCGGTCGTTGCTGACCAGCATGTCGCCAAGCTTGGCCCAGTTTAGCGTGGAGTGCATCTGGGCGTAGATGGCGTTCATCCACCCCTGGCGGCGCAGGAGCAGGAAGGCTTCGTCGGGCAGGCCGCGCAGGCGGGCCTCGTCGATGGTGGCGAAGCCGGCCATCTTGAGGTCGCCGCCGGTGGGCAGCTGGATCGTCGCCGCCCGACACTCCAAGACGCCGCAGGCCACCAGGGCCTCGACGAACGGTGCGGTGGCCAGGTCTGCGGCGCGGACGGACTTGCAGAAGTCGAAGGCCGATTTCACCAGCCGCGAGGGCTCGCCGTCGGCGAACAGCGGCTGGCCGCCACCCGGCACCAGGATCTCCGGGTCGTTCTCGATGCAGAGCTGGACCCCCAGCTCATCCCCCTCCCCGTACTCGGCCAGGATGAAGGGGTAGCGCCGCACATAGGCCGGCACATAGGCGCCGGACAGCCAGGCCCCGTCGGCGCCGACGAACAGGTTCTCGTCGTCACGCAGCCCCACCACCGCCACCGGCCGCGCCCCGCCCTCGGTGGTGAAGGCGATGGGATAGGACAGAGCCGCCAGCGGGATCTCCGACAGGCTGATGGGAATGGCGTTGGTCTTGCGGGCGAAGCCATAGTCCAACGCATCGACCAGCCCCGCCGCGCCATGCGCGGCCGGGTGAAGCGCGACCGGATTCTGATAGAAAAGTGGTCTCATCACGAAACGAACAGCTCCCCCAAGCCATTCCGTCTGCAAGCCTCAGGCCGCGGACGATCACTTCTTTAATCATGGCTTAAGGAGTTGCGCCACCCCGACTCCACAACATGAGTAACAACGGTTGCCAACGCGCATGTCGCGGGCGTCTGGCAGGCCTCCTCAGGCGTGGTAGGGGAACCGGGATGGAACCCCGACGCGACTTCAGGCGATGCCTAGCAACTTGATTGCTCGATCAATGCCCGCGGGATGTAACACGACCCGCTGAGGACGTCCGCCTATGACGCCGCGATAGGCTAAGATATCGGTTATGCGAGGCCCGAGGCTGCGCCTCACCTGAACCACGGCCCCAGTCCGCGCTGACCCGCCTGACCGGCGCCGTCACTGAAGCCGACACCGGACCTGTAGAAGCTGAGGCAACTAACAGGGCGGGCGCCGCGCCGGGGCGCGGCAAGCCCCAGCTCCGCTCGGATCAGTGACCGCGACCGTAAACTTCAGCTCGGCTCTTGGTGGTGACGAGTCCGGCGGTCGATGTGGACAACACCGTCGAACCGAGAATCCACGCGGTGCGATTTTCGGAGCGCAGGGCGAGTCGCTTCTTGCCCCGGACCGTATAGATTCGCTCGATCGTACCAAGCGAAACGCCGTCGCGATCATTCACGACCTGTCCGACCTTCAACACGGGGATTCGCACGACCGCCGCATTGTCGCCGGCCGCCTGTGTTCCCGACGCCGACATTTCGGTGAGCGGGCTGGTCGCCCCAACGCCCGACACGGACGAGCTTACTGGCGCCGAGGGCGCGGCGACGCCGCCTGGCGATGATCCTGCCCCGGTGGTGGAAGCAGCGCCGGTTCCCGGCGACACCGTGATCTGCGCAGAGGCAGGCATCGCGATAAGGGCTGCGGCTGCGGCAGTCAGAACGAACTTGATCATTTCGAGCTCCATGGCGCACTCGCCATGGCGGGAACACCCAGCACAAGAAGTGGTTCCCGCCTCTCTTACCCGCGATGGGAGGTATAGAGCCGCCTTGCCGCTGGCGTAGGCAGCTCGGACTAAGTGCTACCCAAATCCCGCCCAAGTACTGCGGTCATACCTCGCGGATATCGGGAATTTTTCTAACTATGCGGCTGAATAACGCTACGGGATCTTGAGACAATGCCCGCGCAATAGCGCAGAATTCAATCAGATCTATACGACGTTCTCCTCGTTCGAACTTCGAGACGAACGACTGAGGTCTGCCGATCTTTCCTGCAAGCTCCAATTGCGTCAGTCCCGCTGTGCCGCGCGCCTCTACTAGAGCGTCGGTAAGCACTGCGTAGGCGTCGGTGAAGACCGATCGAGACATTGGCAAGCCGGAAAACTGCGTTTCGGCTCTTCCCTTAAAACCCGAATTCGGATATCCCATATTGGGTTTTCGGTCGGTTGGTCGATCAAGCCGATGCGTCTGAAGGATCCCAATGTGTGCGAGAATGAGAATTAGACGCCAGCAGCACGCGATCAGCGCCGAACGAGCTCCGCCTCGGTCACCCCCAGCGCGCCAGCAATCCGCTCCAGGACATTAAGGGTGATGTTGCGATGACCGTTCTCTACGCCGGACAGGTAGGTCACGTGGATCCCGGCGCGATGAGCGAGCTCGTCCTGCGGCAAGCCCTGCGCTTCACGCAGGCGCTTCACATTTCGGCCGACCACCGCCCGCAGATCCATCCTGCGACTTCGGCGATGACGACTTGGCCACGGAATAGACTATGAGTAAAGTTGGCGCCTCGATGTGGGTTCGACGTCGGCGCTTTTCAGAGTGCGAGAGGCGAAACACGCCATGAAACCTTCAGCTCGATCGATTTCAACGACCAACCCATCCGTCCCAGCGGGTGGCGAAGCCCCCTTCACCGCAAGTTTCTTGCGGGAGGCCGAGTGGCTTTCGCGGACCCTGCGCGACCGCTTCAAGATGCAGGGCGCCGAGGACATCGTGCAGGAGACCTACCTGCGGGTCGCAGGCCAAACCGAGGTCCGCAGCCCACGGGCTCTGCTGCTGCGGGTCGCTATAAACATTGCCCGCGACCAGCTTCGGCGGACCATCGTGCGAGATCGCCACGCCTCCCAGGCCTCCCGCGCAGCCTACCTGCACCTGTCTCCCGCCGACCAAGCCGAGGCTCTGCTGTTGAAGCAGATCGTGCTCTCCCTGCCCGCCGCCGATCGGGAAATCTTCATCCTCAGCCGCTTCCGAGGTTTGACTTACGACGAGATTTCGCTCCACTCTGGATTGTCTATCAAAACCGTAGAGTGGCGGATGTCCCGGGCGCTGGCCCATTGCGCCAAGCTGTTGCGGGACTCCGACTAAGGCGAAAGTACACGCCATGGACGAGTCAACGACCGACGACCACGCCCGCGCGGCGAGCCAAGCGGCTGACTGGTTTGCGCGCCTTGGCGCGCAATCGGTCACCAACCGAGACCTCACAGATTTCGACGCCTGGCGACAGGATCCGATCAACCGCGCCGCCTACGACAAGGTGGAGAAGGTCTGGCACACGGCCGAACGCCTAGGCGGGGATCCGGAGATCGAGGCCGCGGCCGAGGCCGCGAGCCAACGCCGCGAGCCTCCGCCTGCCAAACCCGTCTCGGCCCTGCGCCTGCCGCCGGCGCGGGTCATCTGGACGGGACTTGGCGGCCTTGCGCTTATCGCCGTGGCTCTGGGCAGCCAGCCGCTCTGGCGGGGCCCGGCCTACGCGACCGGCACTGGCGAACAGCGTGTCGTGCAGCTGGCGGACGGAAGCCAGGTGCGGCTCGACACCCAGACGCAGCTCCGGGTCCGGTTCAGCGGCCAGGCGCGGCGCATTGAGCTCGAACGCGGCCAGGCCTTCTTCAGCGTCGCCCATGACACCACCCGCCCCTTCCTGGTGGAGGCCGGCGACACGGAGGTGCGCGCCATCGGCACCCGCTTCGATGTGCGCCGCGATCGCGATCAGGTGCGGGTGGTCCTCGTGCAAGGCGTGGTGGAGGTGCGCAAGGAGGGCGTGTCGCCAGCGTCGCCCGTGCGTTTGCAGGCCGGTGAAGAGCTGACCTCAGGGTCCAAAGGCCCAGTCAAGCGCTCAGCAGATGTCGAGGCCGCCACCAGCTGGACCCAAGGACGTATCGTGTTCCGGAGCGTGCCGCTGAGCCAGGCCGTCGCCGAGATCAATCGTTATAGCGACCGCAAGCTGGAACTCGAGCCCGGGCCGATCGCGGCCGCGCAGGTCAGCGGCGTCTTCGACGCCGGCGATACAGATGCCTTCCTCGCCGCGGTGAAGGACCTGCATGGCCTGACACCGCAACGTCAGTGGAACGGAACCTTGCGCCTGCAGAGCCCCAAGCCAGGCTAGGAGAGAATTCTGCAATCCGCGCCAGGGAGGTTTCGCGCCTGGCGCGTCTTTTCCCCTGATCCGACCGAACAGTCGCCACGCAAGGCGACAGCGGCGGACTAGAGGGGAACCCATCGTGTCGTCCATGCGTCGTCGTCGCCCGTCCTTTGTCACCTCCAGCCTGCTGCTGGCGCTCACCGCCACCCCGGTTGCCGCCCTGGCTCAGGCGCCCCAGATCGCCTTCGACATTCCAGGCGGCGGCCTCGACCAGGCCCTGATCGCCTTCGGCGCCCAGTCGCGGCTGCAGCTGCTCTATGACTCTAAGCTCGTGCGCGGCCGCACCGCGCCGTCGCTACAGGGGACCTTCACCGCCGAGGCGGCGCTCGCCCGCCTGCTCGCCGGCAGCGACATCGTCGTTCGCCGCAGCCGCCCCAACGTCTTTGTCCTCACCGAACGCGCCGCCACCACTCGGGCGGAGGGGGCCGGACCCCGCCAGGTTGCGAGCCTGGAGCCCGCCCCACAGATCGCGGTCGAGACGCCGGCCGCGCCGGCCCTGCTCGACGAGGTGGTGGTCACCGGCAGCCATATCCGCGGGACTGGACAGGGCGCCTCGCCGATCGTGGAGCTCAGCCGCGAAGCGATCGACCGCTCAGGCTACGCCACCGTGGCCGAGGCCCTGGGCGCCCTGCCCCAGGCCTTTGGCGGGGTCAGCACCCCCACCAGCACCATCACCGCCACCGACAGCCTGGGCACCAACGGCGCGCTCTCCACGGGGGTCAATTTGCGAGGCCTCGGCAGCGACGCCACCCTGGTGCTGATCAATGGCCGCCGCATGGCCGGCACCGGCTCGCGGGGCGACTTCTCCGATGTCTCGGCTGTACCAACCGCCGCCATCGCCCGCGTCGATGTGCTGCTCGACGGCGCCTCGGCCCTCTATGGCTCCGACGCCGTCGGCGGGGTGGTCAACATCATCCTGCGGCGCGACTTCGACGGCGCCGAGAGCAGGCTTCGGGTGGGCGGCGCCGACGGCGGCGCGGGCGCGTTCCAGTTCGGCCAGACCTTCGGGACCGTCTGGTCCAGCGGCAGCGCCCTGCTCTCCTACGAATACGAGCACCGCGAGGCCCTACCCTATTCGGCGCGACCCTATACCGCCACCGCCGATCTGCGCGGGTTCGGGGGGACCGACCACCGCAACTTCCTGGCCCATCCGGGCAATGTCCTGGTGCTCACCAACGGCGCCTTCCAGCCTCGCTTTGCGATTCCGCCGGGCCAGAACGGCGTGGGCCTGACGCCCTCCAGCTTCCTGGCCGGCCAGGTCAACCTGGCCAACCCCAACGCCGGCATGGACCTGGCCCCTGAGCAGACCCGCCAAGGCCTCTACGCCAGCCTCAGCCAGAGCCTGGGGGAGCGGGTCGAACTCGCCTTCGACGCCCGCTTCAGCCGCCGTGAGTTCTCGTTCCACGGCGCCCCGTCCACCAGCAACATCACCGTCACGCCCGCCAATCCCTACTTCGTCTCGCCGACCGGCGCGGCGAGCACCATCATCGGCTATTCCTTCTTCGACGAGCTTGGCCCGAGCGTCGGCGGCGGCAAGGCTGAGAGCTTCGGCGCCTCGGCCGGCGCGGACATCGGCCTGGCTGGCTCCTGGCAGGCGGATGTCTATGGGGCGCTGGCCCAGGAGCACAGCCAGACCCGCACCCGCAATGTGATCAACAGCCTGCTGCTGCGCGAGGCGGTCGGCGCCGTCGCCGACAATCCCGCCACCGCCTTCTCGACCGCCAAGGACGGCTACTTCAACCCCTTCGGGGCCGGCGGCGCCAATTCCCGCGCCCTGCTGGACTTCGTGGGGTCGGGCTTCACCGCCCCGGAATTCCGCAACCGCGTGACCACGCTCAGCGCCCAGGCTGATGGCGATCTCTTCTCGCTGCCCGGCGGTCAGGTGAAGCTGGCCGTGGGCGCAAATGCGCGGCGCGAGAGCTTCGAGCAGCACATCGTCACCTTCCGCTCCACCGCCACGCCGCTCACCCTGGTGACGCCGGACGCCAAGCGCACGGTCAGCGCTCTGTTCGCCGAGCTTCGCGCGCCGCTGATCGGTCCGGCCGAGGCCGACGGGTCGCCGCGCCTGGAGCTTTCGCTGGCTGCCCGCCTCGAGCGCTATGACGATGTGGGCGACACCACCAATCCCAAGCTGGGCGTCATCTGGCGGCCAATCCCAGACCTGCGTCTACGCGCCACCTACGGAACCTCGTTCCGCGCCCCCTCCCTCACCGAGGTCAACGAGGCCTATGGGGTGGGACCGACCTTCCTCAACCAGGGCGCCGCCCGGATCCTCACCCTGATACAGACGGGCGGCAACAGGGACCTCAAGCCCGAGACGGCGACCTCCTGGACGGCCGGCGCCGACTACGCGCCAGCCTCGATCCCCGGCTTGACCCTTGGGGCGACGCTGTTTGAAACCCGGTTCGAGGGCCGGATCGGCCAGCCCGTGCTCGCAAACCTGGCCGGTGCGCTCAACGATCCCACCTTGAGCGCCTTCGTCACCCGGCTTGATCCCAGCCGGCCCGAAGATCTCGCCCGCATCAACGCCCTGATCAGCGATCCCAGCTATACGGCTGGCGGCTCCTTCCCGCCCTCAGCCTTTGGCGCGGTGCTCGACGCCCGCTTCGTCAACACCGCCCAGGTCCGCGTGCGGGGCCTCGACCTCAATGGCGGCCTGACCTTCGAGCGCGACGACGACCACTTCGATCTGGCCGCCAACGCCTCCTACCTCTTCGCGTATTCGCGCCAGATCACGCCCACCTCGCAGGCGCGGGACCTGCAGGGCGTCGCCGGCAATCCGGCCCGCCTGCGCGCCCGCGCCAGCGGCGGCTGGCGCCACGGCGCCTTCGGCGCGACCCTGGCGGTGAACTACCTCAGCAATGAAGAGGCCCCCAATGGCGTGGGCGTCGACAGCTGGACGACGGCCGATCTGCAGCTGCGCTGGAGCCCGCAGACCCCCAGCGGGCCGTTGGCGGGTCTGATGTTGAGCGCCAGCGTCCAGAACATCTTCGACGCCGACCCGCCTTTCTACGACGCTCCCCAGGGCATCGGCTATGACGCGGCCAACGCCGACGCCATGGGTCGGGTCGTCTCCCTGCAGCTTACCAAGCGCTGGTAGGCGTCCGCGCCTCCCGAGCCAGGGTTGGGTCCCCACCTCGGCTCCGGTTCGGGAGGGCGGAATTGTCGGTCAGCAGACAGCTAACAGACGATCATGCCTCCGCCCGGTCGAGTTCACCTTCGACCCATCTGGCCCGGTCGGCGAAGACGCTGGCCAGCTTTTCATTGAGCGGATGGGCGCCACCCTCACCGGCGATTTGATCGCGAACGGTCGCAGCCAGATCCGGCAGCATGGCGGTCATCATGCTGATCCGGCTTCTTACGGGTTCAAAATCGAGGCGGCTTTCCGCGGCGAAGCGGCGCCAGTGTTTGAGGCCGATGTCACGCAGCCGATATTCGCCGCCGATCTTCATCGCCAGCTTGATGTCCTCAAACTGAATCTGTGGACCGTAGGGCAAGACGCTGGCCACGTCATAGATCGGCGCCAGACGGTGACGGCCCGCGGCGCCCAGCAGCAGCGAAAAGTTCTTGGCGTGCGCGTCCGACCCGCCAATGATCCAGTTGAAGATCGAGGCGTCGACGAGGGTGTTGATGTCCTCTCGGGGGCTGACGGACACCTCCCGAACAAGGCCAATCAAATCCTTCAGACTTGGCCCGCCTTGGTTCTGATATTTGTTGTCTGGCATGACCCCGAGGGCCTGACAGAAGTCCTCTTGGTGGATACGGCCAATGCCGGTTGGCCCCTCGAACCGGTCGTAGCGTTCGACGACGATCGCCACCTCGTCCCCAAACACCTGAACCCGCGATGCGGCGACCGGAAGGTCGAACTGGCGCAGGACCGAAAGGCAGAAGTGCTCGTTCTCGGCCTGCGCTTCGACGTCGGCCGAGGGCGGCTTCAAGATGTGGGTGGTCGGGATGCGGCCGGACGGAATGCCCCAACGGCCATCTTGGCGGATAAGGGCGATCTTGGGTTGGGCGCCTGCAAGGCTGAACTGGCCTTGATCTCCGAGGCGGCGCCACGCGCCCTTGTTGGTGCGCAGGCCAGCCAGCCGCTCGGCGACCTCCGCATCGCTAAGCCATATCACCCCGTCCCGCTCGCCGCCCGTTACCGCGTCCAACCGGTCTGGCAAGACAAACTGAACCGCGCCGGCACAGTCCTCGCCAACGGCGCCGATCAGGCCAAAGGGATGACGCGCACTGACCTGAAACCGCTTCGACCAGTCTTGGATGATCTGCTCGCTGTCGGGCAACAGACCCCATAGGAAGGCGCCAACGGCGGCGCCTGAATGGGTCGCCGCCGCCAGCGGCATCGACAGGGACACGGGCACGGCGTCGTCCCGGCTTCGCCACGCATCGGCATAGGTCAGGGTCAGCCGTCCACGCTCGTGGTCAAGCCTTCCAGCTTCCACGCCGTTCATCAGCACAGCGAGGCGGCTCATGACGGCTTGCCGCCCTTACGCACGCGATCCAGGACCGCGCTCGGGTCATGCTGACTGAGCGTAGTCTCGCTGGTCGTGGCTTTGCCGGTGTCGAGGGTGAATTTCAGATCAAGAGCGTTCAGCAGCCGCAGCAGCAGACCGATACCCGCCCCGGCCTTTCCGTTCTCAACCTGGATCAACCATTGACGACTGACGCCAACCCGGCTGGCGAGTTCGGCTTGATCGAGACCCAGCAGCTTGCGGCGTTCTCGGATCGCCGCGCCGATGTCACGATGTGTGGTGATCAGCATCGCCAATTGTCCGCGATCGTTTACATGATAAGATGTCTACTATCGTAGACAAATCGCGATGTCAACGATCGTATACATCCCGAAATGTCTTAGATAGTTGACATCAGACGCGGCGCCACGTCCCCATCACCCGCTCGATCAGGCTCGGGGGGGCAGCCCCGTCAGGTTGTTCGCCCCGGGGGTGGGTTTGAACTGGTGGGACCGCCTCGGCGCCCCCCCGGCTCCACCGCGACATCGAGAGCCCGCCGCCAGGGTCAACTGCGACCTGAAACGTCTCTACCTCCGGCCGTCATGACGAGGCCAAGGGGCTTCTCCCTTGACGGCGGGGGACCTTCACGTGCAGTCGGCATCTCACCATCGCAGGTCTAGGATTGGGGCCGCCTGGCTTGGCGCCCTGTTGACGCTGAAGGCGTCGTGGGCAGTCGCGGCGCCTGCCTTGTCGGCCAAGCTCGGCGCGCCGCAGGTGGGCCCACCCGCCGAGCGCGCCTGGACGATGGCCGACATCATCGAGGTGACGCGCATCACCAGCGTCGCCATCAGCGCCGATGGCGCTCGCTACGCCTTCATCCTGAAACAACCGTCCGTCGCCGCCGACGCGAGCCGCTACGGTCTCTATGTCGGACGCTTCGCCGGCGGCGCGCGGAAAGTGACCGAGAGCGCCTTCCTGGCGGATCTGCAGGCCAGGCCGGGGCGCCCCGTCTGGAGCCTCCGCGGCGACTTTGGCCAAGGCGTGCAGGTCTACGACGTCGATGACCATGGCCGACGCAGAGCGCGGGTGATTCACCGGCCGCTACGCGCCGGCGGCGCCGACAGCCTGGCGCCCAGCGCCAGCGAGCCGGCCCGGCTGACCGGCGTCCTGGCCTACGGGTGGAACCAGACAGGCGACGCCCTCTGGTACGCCAGCTTGCGGCCGCGCTCACCGGCGGCGCAGCAGGCCTGGCGCAGCCAGGGCCTGACCTATGTCGACAGCCAGACCACCCCCACCGACTTCTATGCCGAACCGCCCGCCGAAGCCGTCGAGCTGAGGATCCGGAATGTCGGGGCGCGCGAGGACGTCCTGGTGGCCGAGGCCCTCGGCGACCGCACAAGCGCCTCGACGGCCTTCCAGGGGGGAAAGGTCTCCTGGCGCGGAGCCAACCTGATCTACCGCCTGGATGGGCTGTCGCCGTCGGGCAAGCCCACCCAAGGTCTCTGGCGCTACGACACCGCAAGCCGCAGCGCCCACGCCCTGCCCGTCCAGGCCGCCATCGGCGCCCTGGCGAGCGCGCCCACCGCGCAGGGCGAACTGCGCCTGGCGCGAACGGACGGCGACGGGCACGACCTCATGGAGGTGACACCCGGCCGCAGATCCAACCTCGGCCCCGTGGCCTATAGCGCGCTGGGTGGAGCTCTGGGGGCCTGGCGCACGGCCAACCAGACCCTCTACGGGATCCGCCTGCCCGATCGGTTTGGCCTGGCGTCCTACCCGGCGCCCACCCCCCTCCAAGCGATCCCTGACAGTCTTCACCCCTGCGCCTTTGATGCCGACCTGCGGATCGGGGTCTGCAGCCGTGAAAGCCTGACCCAGGCGCCAGAGTTGGTGAGCGTTTCGCCCACCACCGGCGCGGTGAGCGTCCTTGTCCGCCCCAATGCTCGCTATGACGCCATCAAGCCCTTGCGCAGCGAGCCGGCGACCTGGACCAATCGTTTCGGCTCCACCAATTCCGGCTACGTCACCTATCCGCGCGACTATCAACCCGGCCGGCGTTATCCCGCGGTCGTCATCACCCACGCCAGCGACGCCAAGAACCTGTTCGCCGCCGAGACCTTCCAGTGGGCCTTTCCACTGCAGGTGCTGGCTGAACGCGGCTACGTCGTGCTGTCGGTCAATGAGTCCACCAAGGACCTGACCGTCTCCGACGCCTATGGCGCGGCCAGCAGCGATGTCGATCCCGCCCGGATGCAAGCGGGCATGGGCCTGGACGCCGTGGCCACCCTGGAGGCGGCCGTCGCCGACGTGGTGGCGCGCGGTCTGGCGGACCCCGCCCGCGTGGGCATCGCCGGCTACAGCCGCGGCGGCATTGTCACCACTTTGGCGCTCAGCCAGTCAAAGGTCTTCGCCGCCGGCATCAATGCCGACACCGCCTTCTTCAGTGCTGGCGGCTTCTTCCGCGGCGGCATGGTGCGCGAACTTTATCGGGGCCTGTTCGGAGGCTCCCCGTTCGATGCGAAATATGCCCCGGCCTATCGCGCCTTCTCCCCTTCGGCCCGCGCCGACCAGTTCTCCGGCCCCCTGCTGCAGATGTTCACCGGCCGCACGGCGGCCACGGCCCTCGAACTTGACCAGGCCCTGAGGGAGGCCAAGATTCCGACCAAGCTCATTGTCTATCCCGGCGAGACCCACATCCTGCATAGGCCGCGGACCATATTGGCGGCGATGGAGGCCAGCCTGGACTGGTTTGAGCAGTGGCTCGGGGGCGGGTGCACGCCCCGCGCGCCTCGGTGCGGCGACAGGGCTCTGCGCGCTTCAGCGCCGCCCCCGCCAGGCCCTGCGGGCTGATGCCTTTTCCACCCGCCCGCTCGCCAGGTCTGGAGCCCGTCCGCGGGCCTCATGATGAGCTGCCACCTCGGCGATGTTGGCGACCTCTAAGCGGTGACAGCGCTGACCCGTGGCCGTCGAAGGACGTGCCGACGAGCGCACCAAGCCATCTGTCCTGGCTCAAGTCGTCCCGGCGCTCGCCACTCTGCTGAACGACGCCCAGCGCTCGGACCGCAAACCCAATCGAACGCCGGCTTTCGTCGACACCTTCAGCGACCGCGGCCACCCTCGGCGACGCCCCGGCGTCGCATGAGATCGCCGACTGGAATCCCGTCCAAGGTGCAGCGAGCGACCACCCGGTCGTAGGACCGCCGCCCCGCCCGGCAGGCCAGGCTGCGGCCCCGGGTCAGCTTTTCCAGGGTCGCCTTGGCCTCAGCGCCGCCGTTCGCATGAAGCTCAGGCGCGTAGAAGTCCTCCAGTCGCACCTCGATCCAGCTCGCCGGATTGGCCGACGGCCCGAGACAGAGGCTGTCTCCATCTCCGACGTATCGCACCGGCCCGAAGAAGTTCGCGCCTGGCGAGGGGAGCGGGGCGCGGCAGGGATCAGCCTGCGCAACAGCCGGTGTGAACATGATGACGGCGAGTGCGAGTGCGCGGAGCATGGATCGAAATTCCTTCGGATGGTCCGCAGCATCGGCTGGGCGCAATTGGCGTTGCATGAACAATCAAGCTTAGCGCGGCGCGACTTGGCTCCGGATCCTCGCCTCCCACCTCTGAGCCCACGCCTCGAGCACTGCGGCAAACAGGATTGAGACATAGTCCGCGCCCCAGGCCAGCTGCTCAGCGGTCAGCAAGGCCTCGAGCCTCTCTCGGTCGATGATCCCCTGCGCCGCCAGCCGGCCCTCCAGCAGAAATGACCGCAGGAAGGGAAGGCTGGCGGCGACCCAGCGCCCATAGTGGCCAGTCATGTCACCCTTGGAACGACGCTGAACCACGGCGTCTGGCAGGCGCCTGGAAAAGGCCTGTCGCGCCAGGGCGCGATCGCGTTGCAGCTGGGTCAGGACATCGGTCGGAAGACCCAGACTATACTCGACCAGGGGCTGGGCGAGCAGAGGATGCAACAGGTCGGCGTCGCGCGCCCGCTGACAATCGCCGGTCACCAGTTGCGACTGAACCAGCCGCTCGATCTGCTGGCGTTTGCCGGGCGCCACCCCGTCCAGGTCACACAGCCACGGATGGGGCGGAACCTCCACCGCGCGAGCCTCCCGGGTCAGGAAAGCGGGCCCGGAGGGCGCCCGCGCGGGGCGGGCCTTGGCGGTTCCGCCAAGAGCCTGACGCAGGACCGACCAGGCTGAGCTCCCCGTCCAGTCGGCCAAGGCTCTCACCGCGCCTGCCCGCAGAGCAAGGCGACCTTCGCGTCGCATCTGGTCGGCCAGGGCGAGCGGCGTCAGCCGCTGCAGGAAGACCGCATCGCCGCCCTGACCGGTGACGATGGCCTTGGCGCCCAGCTGAACGCAGCGCTGCGCCACATCCTGGTCGCGCAGATAGTCCAGGCCCATCAACGAGGGCCGCACGCCACCGGCGTTGGCGGCCAGTCCCTCGAGGTCGATCGGCCGGCTGGGTTTGGCGACACAGGTGATCTCCAGGCCATAGAGATCACCGATGGACTTTGCGAAGACGCGCTCGTCACTCTCGGCGCCAGCCCCGTAGTAGTTCAGCCACTGCACGACCTCGACCTCTTCCAGTCGGGCCAGGGCTGAGGCGACGATGGCGGAGTCCAGGCCCCCGGACACCTCGGCCAGGACCGGGCCGCGGTCCCGGGTCATGCACCTCAGCGCTCGGTCGACATGGCGAACCAATCGACTCTGGGCGAGGGTCGCGGGTTCCACAGGAGCGCCGACGAACATGGCCGGGGCCCAGATCGGCGTACGCGTCTGGCCGCCCAGAGCGACAAGCTCCCCAGGTTCGATGGCGTTCACGCCCCGCAAGGCCAAGGGTCCGCTGACGCTGGACGGCGAGGCCAGATACCCGGCGATCCTGCCCCAATCGAGCGCAAGGGGTGGCCCCACGGCATCGAGGATCTCTGGGGTCAGTCGGGAGGCGATCATCGTCAGGGCGCCACAGCGCCAGGTCAGGGCTTCAAGGCCGCCCGAGGAATCGCGAAAGATCGCTGGGGCTTCGGTGTCGGTGAGGATGGCGACATATCGACCCCAGGCGCCGGCGCAGAGCGCGCGTGCGGCCGTCGAAGCGCCGGCCGACCGGCTCAGCAGACCATCAAGGTCGGGGGCCTCATCTCGGCCGGTGGCCCACAGGTCACCGATGATCAGGCCACGACTGTCGGCCAGGTGATGTAGCCTTGGTGGCCGCGCGATCGGCGTCAGCAGGGCGAAATCGGGGGCGCGCATCGCCCACCGCCAACCCCCGTGACCCACGACCTCGGCCTCCAGACGATCCAGCACAGCTTGAGCCGGCGCCTGACCCAGATCCCCCCAGATGACCAGATAGTCGGACATGGACGATCACGCCGTCATCAGCGGCTCGTAGGCCGCCAGTCGCGCTAGGGGGTCGTCGAGCACCGTCGCCCCGATCTGCAGCCAACAATGAGCCTCGAACGGATAGGTGCGGACACCAAACACCCAGGCCGCATCACAACCGGCCGCGCGCAGCAGGGTCAGGAGCAGGAAGGCGCGATGCAGACACTGCCCGCGCCCGACCGCCCAGGGCCAGCGCCGTTGAAAACGCGCGATGACGGCGAGCGCCGTCTCGCTGGGCTCGGCGGCGGGATCAAGCGGGGCCGGACGCGCCTGGGCCCAGCCGATGAGTTCGGCGAACGGCCGCCGATAGCGGCGCGACGAGGCCCGAGCCCAGGTGAGCGTCAAGCCGCCCAGAATGTCCAGGACCGCGACAGGTCCTGCCGCGCGACCCAAAGCCCGCGTGGCCCGGGGCGACAGGGTGCGGGCGACAGGCGCCTGGCCTGTCAAACCCGCCTCCTGCAGCACCAGGGCCAGGCCAGGATCGGTCAAATCGATCTGCGACCGATCTTCACTCAATCGGCCCGCAGCCGCCGCGCCGGCCAAGCAGGCATAGGTGTCGCGCGCGACGTCCAGGAACACCAGGTCTGCGCCGACGGCGGCGCCATGCGCCGAAGGCGCGAGCGGCGTCATCATTGGAAGTCTCCAGGAGCCACACAGGGCGAAGCTGGCGCCGGCTTTCGCCGGCGCCAGGGCGTTCAGCCGAAGTAACGCAGGGCGTCGTCTTCGACCTTGTTGCCTTCGATCTCGCCTTGGGTGAGCGCCTTGGCGCGGCCCAGGGTGATGAGCTTGAAGATGGACATGGGATGCTCCTCATCTGTCGCCGCAAGTGGCGACACGGCGATCTGAGAACTCGCGCTGGCCGTGCACAATCTATATCGCACCTATATTGCGAGTGAATGCTGGTCGCGTTGGGCGCGCGCAAGGGCCTCGGCCGCGGCCCGCCGGCGACCATGGAAGGCGGAGACAAGCTCTCCGCAAACCATGAGGCTTGGGGCGTGGAGGAGGCCTTCGAGCAGAAGGGACGCTTCATCATCGACGTCGGGAAACACCATCGGCTCCACGCGGCGAGCCGGCGCCAGGCGGTCGGCCAGGTTCTGCTGCCAGGCCACGATATGTCGGTTGCCACAGGCGGCGACCATCCGCCGGAAGACCGCCTCAACCTGATCGGCGACACCGTCGCCAAGCGGGAGGCTCCCCTCGCCGCCGCGCCAAGCCCTGACCCGACCAGGGGCCTTTAACTGGATCCGCAGGCTGGCGAGAATGGCGCTGAGGTGAGCCTCATAGAGGTCGGCCAGCTCCACCGCATCGGGTGGCCAGACGCGATAACCGCCGCCGTCTCGCGGCGCGACCAACCCTTCGCCAGCCAGCCGCGCCAAGGCTTCGCGCACCGGGGTCGGGCTCAGCCCCAGAGCTTGGGCCACGGCGCCAATCGGCAGGGCCTGGCCGGGCGCATAGGCGCCCTGGATCAGGCCCTCACGAAGATGACGAAGCGCCAGGCCAATGGGGTCGGGCTTTAAACTCAAGGTCGAACCGTTTGTCACGCCGCGGACACAGATAGCGACGTGGCCGAACTAGTCGGAGCGCTGACGGGCGCCAACCGTTCGGCATCGACGGTTCAGGATATATCTCGGAAATAGCACCCTGAGCCGCAAGAGAGTTGCGAACGGCGAGGCGCCGCCCAGATCCCTCGGCAGGCGTTTGGGCTGCGCCCCACTTGGCTGGGGTTTGCGCTTAGGTGTCCCGGCGCCGCTCGCCCGGGATGCGGATTCTTACTGCGGCGAAGCCGCCACGGGTCATGGCGGCGCAGCGCTCTGGCCTGGGGACCGCAGGCTTCCGGTGAGCGGCGCTGTGGCTCCCCCCCTTACTCGCCGTCGTAATGGGCGGCGAAGACGGCCACCGGCTCGGCGTCGGGCTCTGGCGGGCCGCCGATCGCGGCGTGATCGCGGACAAGGGCCGCGCGCTCGGCGATGGCGGCTGCGAACCGAGCCAGACCTGCTCCGCCCGCCGGCATGGCGGCCACCTCCTCCACCGCACCAGGCAGCTCGGTCAGCACGCGCTCGGCCCCACGGACGACGCGGCGCGCCGTGGCCGGGCCAGCCAGGCCGGCCTCCTGGGCCATGCGACGCCAGTGGCGGCCATAGATATGGCTGCCCCGCTGCTGGCCGCCGATGTCCTGGGCGTGGTTGGGCGTGATGTTGGGCCAATCGAGGCCGGACATCAGATCGTAGAGCAGGGCCAACTCCGCCCGGCCAGGGCTCAGCAGGATGGAATAGTTCTTGGCATGACTATCAACGTCGCCGACCGCCACATTGAAGATCCGCCCGCCAAACCTCCTCATAGCGGAGCCTGAGCGCGCCGTTGTCGGCCTCAATGGTGGCGACCAAGGTCTCGTCGTGGACGACTGGCAGGCTCACGACGCCGGCCCGTTGGTTTCGCTATCTGCGGCATCCACCAGACGCATCCCCGCCGCCTTCGCCGCGGCGAGCGCCTTGTCGAGCTGGGCCGTCGGCTTGCCGCGCTCAAGATCGACAATGAACCGCTCGCCGACGCCGATCGCCAGAGCAAGATCGCGTTGCGTGATCCCGAGCGCCCTACGCGCACGGGTCAGGCGAAGTCCGAATTCCTGAGAGGTGCTGATCATCTGAAATCTTCCCGAGCGGTAAGAAAGGACGAATCCCCCCGTCGCTTTCAAGCCAATCTTACCGAGCGGGAAGAACGTCACCCCCACGAGGTCTTCGCGACGGCTGTGCGACCGCTTCCGCAAAGAACTTGCGGAGCACCCGACCTTGCGACTGAAATTGGTGGAACGGTGGCGGCAACGCACAGTTGAACAACCCTGACGTAATATCCTGAAGACCAAACATCTCAGGATTGAGCGAAGGGTTTCAGTTCAAGTATGAAGTCTCCTGACATCGACAGCTCACCAGGGGCGGTTCTGTCACGGGCGCTGCGTGGCGTTCGAGGATTGCGCGGCCTGTCCCCCACAGAGATCGCCAAGCGCATGGGCGTGTGCAAGCGCACCTATGAGTACCTGGACGCCGGAACCGGCCGCATCCGGCTCGATCGCATCCTGGCCTTCGCTGACGCGACGGACAGCGACGCGCTGGCGATCCTCACCTCGGTGATCACAAGCGCCGATGAAATCGCCGTGCGGTGCGCCGATTCCAAGCTGTTCTATGTGTTCAAGAGCGCGTTGGTGAAACTCAACGCCGAGCTGGGCGAAGACTTGGCGCTGCTCACCGCGCGCGACTGCTTCCGGGCCTTCGATGCGGCGATGGAGAGCTTGGCGGCCGCCGCCCGCAATCGCCGCGCCGCCGCCGAGACTTTCCGCCAGGAGTCGGCGGAGCCCGACGTCCCACCCACCCGACCAAACCCCGCCTGACGACGAGAGGCGTCCATGAGCCAACACGCCGAATATCTGGGCTTTGCGCCGCAGACCTGGCCACGGGTCAGCCGCCGCCAGCTTCTCTGCCTTTACTGGGTCCAGGAGGGCAAGAGCGCCAACGACATCGGGGTGATCCTGGGAATCTCGGGCCGCACTGTCGAGGGCCACCTGCGCCAGGCCTGCCTCCACCTGGGCGTCCGCACCCGCTTCCAAGCTGTCCTGCGCGCGCGGGAGTTGGGCCTGTTGGCGCCACAACGCTAGCGCTGCAGGCGCAGGCGCCTCCCTTTCCAACAACGAGCGCCAACACCTAGACGCATAAACCTTTCCAGATTTGCATGGATTTTTAATGACATTCCTTGCAAAACGACTGCGGAGACCTAGATTGGAGCCATGAGCAAGTTCGACCAATTCAAGGCCAAGCTTCGACCCGGGCAGACCTATCGCCGGGCGGAGCTGGCCCAATGGTCGACGGCCGTCGATCGTCACCTCAAGGAGGCGGTGCAGGCCGGCGTGCTGACCAAGCTGGCCGGCGGCCTCTACTACGCGCCCAAACAGACGGTGTTTGGGAAGGCGCCGCCAGAGGACGACATCCTGGTGTCGACCTTCCTTAACGGCGGTCCGTTCCTGCTGGCCTCGCCCAACGCCTACAATGCGCTTGGGGTCGGCACGACCCAGCTGCACAACAAGACCGTGGTCTATAACCACAAGCGTCACGGCAAATTCGCGTTCGGCGGCCGCACGTACGATTTTCGGATGAAGCCCGCCTTCCCGAAGAAGCTCACGGCTGAGTTTCTGATGGTCGACCTGGTCAACAACCTCGATCAGCTGGGCGAGAGCGCCGAAGACGTGCTCGAGCGCGTCAAGGTGCGCCTGGCCGCCAGTGACCGGGCGCGCGTGAAAAAGGCCGCGCTGTCCTACGGCTCCGAGCGGGCCAAGAAGTTCTTCGCCCGCGCTCTGGCGGAGGTCGGAACCCAGGATGCCGCGTGACTTCCTCCACAACCATCGTCAGTTCGCCGATCTGATCCGGATCGTCGCCGAGGAGCAGGGCGTCACGCCGGCCCTGGTCGAGAAGGACTACTGGATCATGCAGAGCCTTTACGGCCTGCAGCGCCTAGGCCTGACCTTCGAGCTGAAGGGTGGCACATCTCTGTCCAAGGGCTACGGACTGATCAGCCGATTCTCGGAAGACATCGACATCCGCATCGAGCCGCCGGCCGATCCGCCGGTGATGACCGGCCGCAACCATGACAAGCCGGCCCACGTCCAAGGCCGCAAGGATTTCTACGATCGACTGGCGCAGACCCTCGTCATCGACGGCATCACCTCAGTCGAGCGCGACACGGCCTTCGACGACCCTCGCCAATATCGCAGCGCCGGCATCCGCCTGACCTACGCCAGCATCAATGGATCGGTCGAAGGCCTGAAGGACGGCGTGCTGCTTGAAGTCGGCTTCGACGATGTCGCGCCGAACGAAGCCCGCGATATCGGCTCGTGGGCCTATGACTTCGCCGCCAGCCGGCTCGAGGTCATCGACAACCGCGCCCTGGGCGTCGCCTGCTACCACCCAGGCCATACGCTGGTCGAAAAGCTGCAGGCGATCTCCACCAAGTTCCGCCAGCAGCAGGAGACCGGCGCCTTCCCGCCCAACTTCATGCGCCACTACGACGATGTCTATTCCCTGCTTCAGGATCCGACCGTCCAGGCGTTTGTCGGCACGAAGGGTTACCTCGACCACAAGGCCAAGCGGTTTCCGAAAGCCGACAATGCGGTCATCGCCGAGAACGAGGCCTTCGTGCTCAGCGACCCCGCGACCCGGGCCTCGCTGCTGAAGGCCTATGCCGCCTCGAGCGCGCTCTATTTCCGCGGTCAGCCCGCCTTCGACGACATCCTGGCCGAAATCGCCAAGTGGGCGCCCAAGCTCTGATTCAGCGGACCATCGCCGCCTTCAGGCCGCGACCATCAGGACCGCGTAAGCTTACGCGGCAGAACCACGTAGGCTTGCGTATGTCGCGGCCCAGGCCGCGGGCGCAGCATGCCCCTCGTGACAGCGCAGCGTTTGGCTGCGCCTGCGAGGGTCGCCCAAATGCTCCTGTCGCTGCCCATCTCCCTGGCCCTGGCCACGGCCTGCGCGCCCCAGGTGGCGCCCCAGACCCTGCTGGCCATCGTCCAGGTGGAAAGCGGGTTCGATCCGCTGGCCATCGGCGTCAATGGCGCGCCCAACCTCACGCCTCGCCCACGCACGGCCGGTGAAGCCGCCGCCACGGCGCGCGCCCTGATCGGCGTCGGGCGTAGCATCGATCTGGGTCTGGCCCAACTTAACAGCCGCAACCTGGCCGCCCTCGGCGTCACCATCGATCAGGCCTTCGATCCCTGCCGCAACCTGGCCGCCGCCGCCCGGTTGCTCCAGGCCAACTATGCCGCCGCGCTCGCCGAACAACCCGCCGGCCAGGCCGCTCTGCGCGCGGCCCTGTCGCGGTACAACACCGGCCATCCCACCCGGGGCCTTAGCAATGGCTATGTCGCCAAGGTCGCCGCCGCCGTCCCGGCCCTGGCGCCCGCCCCTCTGACGCCACCTCAAACCTTGGCGTCCGCGCCTGAACCTGAGGCCCCCGCCCCGGCCTGGGATGTGTTCGCCCGCGCGCCGGCTTCCGGCGGCTTGCTCATCCGCCTGGCCGGGCCTGGCTCCAAATCTGCGGGAGACTCCCGATGACATCACGCTTCGCCCGACCGCGGCCTGCGGCCTTGCTGATCCTGGGGCTGGGCCTCGCCGGCCTCGCAAGCCCGGCCCTCGCCCAGACCTCCTCGGTCGGCGGCAATATCGGCTCCTTCATCCACCAGCTCATCGACCTGAGCACGCGCGAACGTCCCAGCGGGGAACGCCACAGGATCAAGGTTTTGGTGGTGCTCGACGAATTTGCCCGCCTCGGTCACGCCGAGGTCATCGCCAGGGGGTTTTCCTATGTCGCGGGCTATGGCCTGCGGCTGCTGCCGGTCCTGCAAAGCCCCGCCCAACTTCGCGCAGAATATGGGCCAGACCTGGCCCAGGACATCACCAGCAACTGCGGCGTGGAGATCGCCTTCGGGTTCAAGGAGCTTCGCGTCGCCCAGGACCTCTCCGAGCGCCTGGGCTTCTACACCTATGCCGGCCGCTCTCGCAGCCGACCCGCGGGCCTGGCGCGCGGACATCGCAGCATGACCGAATCCGACCAGCGCCGCGCCCTGATGCTCCCGCAGGAACTCATGCAGTTGCCGCCGCACCAGCTGCTCGTCCTGCGGGCCAACATGCCACCCGTGCGTGGGACCAAGATCACCTATTGGCGCGAGCCGGTGTTCCGCCGGCGCATCACGCCTGCGCCCGTTCCGCCCATCCACCCCGGCGTCGCAAACCGCGGCGCAGGCCCACCACCGGCGCCACCGCCGGGTCCGTCCGCCCCTGACCGCTATGCTGATCTTCGGCTCACGCCCCTGGCGCACACCGACCTTCAGCCCTTGCGCCCCGGCGAGGTCACCGCCGAGGCGCTGCGGCGATGGACCGAGGCGGTGATGCGCCAGGGGCGCAGCGAACGAGATCAGGCTGATCGGGGACCTTCGTCCAAGACCTAGCGGCTGCGCTCGCGCGCGGGCCCATCGCGGTCGAGCAGCGCCTCATTCAGCCCGCGCTGGTGGCGCGCCAGGGCCAGCCTGCGGGTGTCGGGCTCAGGCATGGCGTGGATAAAGGCCTTCAGGCTCGCCGCAAGGTGGCGCGCCTGCGGGTCAGCTGCGCGCTCAAGCAACTGGGCCTGCTGGCGATAGAACGCGCGCACCTGACCTTGCCGCTCTGCGATCCGCACCTCCCAAGGCCGCAGAGGCCCGCCCGCCCCGAAGGCCGCCTCGGCCGCCTCCAGATAGGCCGCCTGCAAGGTTCGGGGCGCCGATCCCTCGCCGCGCTCGAACTGTTCGCGCATCTTCCGTAGGGCCGGCCTTTCGGCCTTGCGGGTGACGCCGCGCAGCCAGCGGGGCGTCGCCTCGGCGAGCACTCCGCGCGCTCGCAGGGCCGCCGCGAAGGCTTCGCGCAGATCACGCAGATCGGTGCGGTCGGGTGTGAATCTGACGCAATGGCGCCCCTGGGCGCGCACGATCATGTGCACGTGCGGATGGGCGGTGTCGTCGTGCCGAACCCAGACGAAATCGAACCGGCCGCCAAATCGTTCGTACGCCGCGTCTCGACTGGCTGCGGCCACGGCTTGCGGATCGGAGCCAGGCGGCATCGAGAAGACAAGGGCTCGGCTGAGCGGTGCATTCGCCGCCTGATGACTGTCAGCCCGCGCCATGGCCAACCAGTCGTCGAGCAGGTCGCTGATCGCCGCACGCCCGCGCAGGTGAGCGCCATCCTGGTCTTCCATGGCCAACTCGCCCCTGCGGCTTATGTAGTCCAGCTGACCCTTCAGGGCGCGGCGGTTGTGGGCGGCCCCGGTGATGCTCGCCACCACCTCCCGCGCGCCTGCGGCCAGGCGGGCCAATCGCGCCATCGACAGGTTTGCGCCGCCGGGTCCCGACAATATCGGCTCAGGGGTTCTGCGGTTGGGCTTGTCGAGAGGCCGCCAGAGGTCTTCGAACCCCGATGGGGATTGGAACGAGCTCACGAACTAGGTTTCCCAATAGGCCAGGTCGCCCTCGAAGGCCGCGCGCAACCTTGCCAGGTGACGACGGATCTCCGCGCGCAGCTCGCTGAGCTGCTCCAGCTGTCGCTCCGCCGATGGCCCTGGCGTCCGCTCAAGATCCCACAACACCTGGCTGACCCTCACGCCGATCGCGCGCAGCTCGACCTGGACTTCGATAAAGGCCAGTTCGTCCTGCCGCCGCAGGACTGGACGGCCAAGCACGCGGCGGCGAAGCAGCGCCTCGATCCATCTTGAGGGCTTCATGTCCATCGCCTTGGCTTCGGCCTCAAGGGCCGGGGCAAGCTCATCGCCGATCTGCACCGAGACGCGCACGGGCCAGGCCTGACCGCGTTGGGCGCTGGGGGAGCGTCGAGGCCCCTCGCCGACCTGCGACCCAGGCCGGCTCACAGCAAGCCCTCCCGCTCATGGGACAGCAGGCCGAGCGCACCGGGGGCCGAGACGGGTTCTGGAGTCGCGCGGCCAAGCCAGGGGCCGGCAGCTCGAAATTTGCGACCTGCAGGAGCTTGCATGAGACATTGCGCATCAAGGCTTCAAGGCCAGTTGAGCCCCTATGGCCAGCCGATGCGACACGCAAACCTACCTAGAAAATCCAGGTAGTGAGACCGGTCGAATGGCGACGTCAAACGCGGTCGCATGGCCTGTATGAAATATACAGTTTTGAATGCGCATTTGCGGACCTGCTGGTAGGATGAGCTATGTCCAAATCTCAGCTTCCGCGCCCGACGGCGCCCGACTCCGTGTCCCTGAAGGTTGGCGGCTGGCTCGAGGCCCACGCGACGGGCCGAGGCGTTATCTCCATTCCGATCGTGCTCGTTCTGCTGCTCATCGGCGCGGCGGTCATGGCGTTGATCACCGGGCGCTAGGGTGTCAGCCTGCACGGGATCTCACGGCGCGCGCGCCTTCCCCAGCTGCCGGAGGGCTTCGGCGAGACGTCGCGCGTTTGTCGGGTGCGCCAAGAGGTGACGGGTCGACTCGAGGGCGTTCCAGTCGGCGAGCGACAGCATCACGACGGCCTCGCCCTGCCCACGCGTGATGAGGACCGCCGTGTGGTCGGCGACCACGCGATCCATCACCGCCTCTAGGTTCGCCCCCAGATCGGAGATTTTGAGCACGTCCATCAGCGCCTCCAGCGGTGGGAAAACCGAGCAGGCCAGACCTCGCAGATCGCTCCCGGCGCCGCCAAACGCCGTCTAGTGAGCAGGCTCGCAATTTCGTGGCGGGCTGAGACCGAGTTCGACCGCATCGGCATAGCACCGCAGCTGCTCGGCCTTACGGACATAAGCCGCCGCCAGCCCCAGACACATCAAGGCCAGGGCCACGCAGATGCCGGCCAGGACCCGAACCGTCGCCCGTGCGCTCAACCGCGCAGCCCCCTAGGATCCGCTAGACGTCGTCCCCATTCCCGAACGGTCCAGATCGACGCCCGATGTTGTCGCCGCTGGCAGGAAACGACCAGCTTTATCGCCTTCGGGCGCGGCGATCTTTCGATCGGGCCGGACAATCCGCCTGGTTCGGAGGGCAAGAAGCGCCGGCCAGCACCCCTGGAATAGAATCGCCTTGGACCCGCGCTGGCCACTGCAGGAACCGCTGACGGGCTTGAGCCTCCAGAGCGAGGTCTCCGTCCCCCGCCGGCCGGACGGTGATCCGGAAGATCCGCCGGGTCAGAACCCACGTCCATGAAGGCGGGCCGACGCTCTGTTTCATGACCGTCAACGGCAGTAAGCGGAACCCGACCCAGGTCTTCGACCCCGACCATGCGCCCGAGTTCGAGGGTGAGGAGGCGTGGTTCGAGGTCGAGCCCAACCGTGGATCGGTCTGGATGACTTGGCGGTCTTGCGGCAGGTCGAAGATCCACAATCAGAGCGCTCGACCGCAGGACAGATGCAATCCTAGGGCTCAATCCGGCTGGACTCGCCGCCAGCGTCAGCGCACTTTTCCCACATTGGACGCCACCATCTCAGGTCCTGAAACGTGGATTCGGCGTCGCCGGGGGGAGTCATGAAGCGTTTCGGTTCGACGGCACTTTCGCTGCTGTTCGCGGTTCAACTTGGCCTTCCAGCAGCGGCCGCCGAGGCGCCAACGTTGGAAGCCGGCACTCGGATGTACCTGGCGCTCGACGAGAACGTGTCCAGCGCGCGCGGCGGCAGCGACGTCGGCTCGATCGTTCGTTGTCGGGTGTGGCGGGACGTCGAGAGTGGCGGTGTGGTGTTTGTGAAGGGCGGGACGCCCGCCACATGCCGCATCGACAAGGTCTCGCGCCGAAACATGGGCGGCACCGAAGGAAAGGTGTCGGTCGGAGGCGTCGAAACCCGGTCGGTCGACGGCCAATCGCTAATGCTGTCGGGCGGCTACAATAAGGAAGGCTCCGGCCGCAAGGCCGTGGTCTGGACTGTCGGTCTGCTCCTCTTCTGGCCTGCGCTCTTTGTTCCAGGCGGCAACGCCGAGCTCCCGCCTGGGACGGTATTCGACGTCTCCACTGTGAACGACCTCAGGCTCGCGGGCGCCTCCAACGTGTCAGCGCCGATGAAGGTGGACCTTCGAGGGATGGCGAACGGCCTCTCGGCCGAGTTCATGATGGACGACTTCATTCAGCAGCCCAAGCACGACACCTTCCGCATCAAGGTGTCCAAGGACGGCCAACTCCCCGCGCCGCTGGTCATCGACAACGTGAACGGCAAGCCGATCGAGCTGATTTCGCTGGCGGTGAAGGACGTGACCTCCAAGGACGGCGAAGCAACCGGCGTTGCGGAGGTCAGCGCCAAGGTGCTCGCAAAGCACTTCGTTCGCGGCATCAATCGCTTCGAGGTTTCCTACAGGGACGGAAGCGAGCGACTTGCCACCGAAGTCGTGATGGACGTGCAGATGTGAGCGAGCCGGCGCAGCTGGGGATTTGGGGGGACTGGCGCACATGATCTTCGCAATCTTGGCCGCAGCCGCCCCCATGGCGGCGGCGCTCGATCTCGAGCTCGTCTGCAACGGCGAGTATCAGGACATCGAGACGTCGAGAGGACAGGCCAACACCTACGACTCCCAGGGCAACTGGACCGGCGGCACCGTTACTCTCAACAGGTCGGTCATGAAGCCGGGAGTCGCGAAGGTAAGCGTGCATGCGCCGAATGCGCAGATCATCTATCCCGATGGGCGGGTCCGCACGATGAAGGACGTCGTTGGCGACGACGCGCGCATCACCGGCTCCTACAAGCGCCTTGGGTTCATCACCTGGCGGATGGAGATCAACCGCATGACCGGTGACATCCAGGTCAAGAGCGGCGGGGACGTCGCGCTCAGCGGCGCCTGCACGCTCGCGCCGGCCGCGCCCACGCAGCCGAAGTTCTGAGAGGCACGATGAGCGAAATTGGTCTATCGGCGATCGCGGGAGCCGGCCGCAATTAGCGATGGGGCTGCAGTTGGCCCCGCCCTAGTGAAGCAAATGTCGATGCCTCAGGAGACGACCATGCCTGCGGGTTCAGTCGCCTCAGCCGCGACTCTCCACGCCGATGCCATCGAGTTGGGCGACGTCATCTTTGTGAGCCGCAAGTCAAAGGGCTCCTGGCTCAGCCGGATGGGTCAGTGGTTCCTGGTCCTCGGTCGCCACGAGCGCCCGGTCCGATTCCACTACGCGCATGTTGCGATGGGAATATCGCCCGGCCTCGTTTTGCACGCGGACGGGAAATCGATCTGCTTCGAAGCACTCGAAAAGGCCGTTGGCGCCGGCGAACCCGGCGCCAACTTCCGCGTCGCGCGACGCACGGAGCCGCCGTTGTCCGCCTCTCAAAAGAGCGCAATGCGGCTGGAGGCGGAACGCTACCTTGGCCAGCCGTATAGCTTCGTACCCGGGCGCTATTCTAGCTGGCTGGGCCGGGCAATCCGCCTCGTTTCGCAGGGTCTCGGCCGGCAGACGAGACCCTTCTGCTCGGAGCTAATCACGTACGCATACCGCGCAGCCGGCGTCCGTTTCGGCCTAAGCCCCGATCGGGCGTACCCTGCAGACCTCGACCGCGTCTGCCGTGGTCCGGGCTGGTCCGACGTGACGTCGCTATACCATCACGACACAGCGACCGACATCCTCGCGCTTGTCGAGCGCTCCGGCCTTTCGCGCGCGGACGAGGTAGCGAGCTTTGTGCGGAGCTTGGAGATCGACTTCAGCGACGCCCATGCAATTCTCGCGATGGGCTCGAATGCTAAGTTTGGTGCGATTGAGGTGATCGCCCAGGGGCTCTCAACCCTCCTAAAAGCGACCCAGTTAGACCTGCAGGAAGCTCTATCTCAGGCGAAGAACCCGCGAGTCTTGCTCGAGCGGAGGCCGGAGCTGATTTCAGCATACCTTAGCCAACTGCCGGAGTACTACGACACCATCGACATGTTGCCCGGCTCTATCAATGGTGACATTGCCGAAAGCTTGTCTGCGCTGTTCCCCGATTGTCCACCGGACGAGCCGCCCTTCGAGGGGCTTCCAAGCCTCGCCGAATTGCAGCGCCAGGACGGAAGCCTCAAGTTGGCGATGTTCGGCATCGCAACAATTCGGCTGGAGGCCATTCTGGGCGGGCTGTGCGCAAGTGCAGGACTACTCGACCAAAAGGCCGACCCACGCTTCGCCGACCTAGAGTTCGAGATGGTCCGGGAAATGCTCGCCCTCTTGCCGCCGCTTGAACGAGATCGTGCCGAACGGCTCCGACTTCGGTTGTCGCAGTCGTTCGATCAGGACAAAGGCGCTGAACTCGGGAAACTACCGGCCCTGGCCGACGCCCTCATCCGCTATCACCTCGCCCTATTGGAATCAGAGAGCCCCGCCGCACCTTGACCCGCTTGTGGCTGAGCGCCTTGCACCCAGCTACGCGCGCCTACTGGAATGGCGCATTCAACAGTCGCGCCAGCCGCGCTCCAGCGAGCGCGACCCGCCGTTCGGCATAGGAGCCTGCCTTGACCTCATAGGCATTGGTCAGGGTGAAGGGCCCATGACTCGCCTTGATCGGGGTTGCATAGACCGCTGTCTTCGCGACCGAGAGACTCTCGTTCAACCAGGCAGCCGAATCCGTGATCGCGGCCTTGGTCGCGGGCGCCTTCGCCATCGTCCGGGCCTTGGCGATAGCCGAGTCAGTGCGGTCGCTCTCTCCAAGCGCGTGGTCCCAGAAGGTGTGCAGCGGCTTGCCTTTAGTCTCGCTGCAACTGGTCGCGGTCGCGCGGCAAACCACGACCTCGTTGCCTCCGCGATCACCGTTCGGGAGGTCGGAGGTGTAGCGGGACGTCGCGTGGAGGGGCTGGTGCACATCGCCTACGAGGTGGAGAATCCAGGCTAGGTCGTAGGCCTTCACGTCATCGCTGGCCGAAGATGAGGCCAAGGTAGCCGTGAAGGCCCGGATCTGCGTCTCCGCGTTAGGAGCGAGCGGCTGTTGAACTGGCGTTCCGTCGGGAGAGAACGGCAAATCCTTGTAGTGCCAGTAGGTGTGACGGAGCTTGTCGAGAGCATAGCCAACCTCCTGCGACGCCTCGGGCGCCGAGATCTTGTCATCGCGGTAGCCGGGGGCGGTTCGAATGAAGTCCGGCCAAGTTGCAGCGCGCAGGAAGGCGATGTGCCCCTTTTCGGGCTCCGGCGTGCTCGCCGTCCAGGTCGCGTATTGGGGGTTGAGCTTCAGTAGTTCACTGGCTTTTGCCCGCGCCGCCGGCGTCATCTGGTCCCAGGCTATGGCGGCGACCACCATGTGACCCCGACCATTCCAAGCAAGCGCGGGGCTGGCTGCGGCGGACAAAGCCAAACTCGCGGCGACGACAAACGCTCTCATGGCGATCTCGTGATACTGCGGAATGGCGCTCCCGGACGGACCGCCACCTTGACGCATGGACTGGGGGACGCGGAGGGGAACTTGTGTCGCTCGAAGAGTTGGATCAACCGTGGCGCGTGTCAATTGGCGACACATCTTTGGCCGCGCATCGGCACCCGCGGCGCAGCCGATGCGGCGACCGGTCTGCGGTCAGTCGGGATGCCCGATCGCATCGACCAGGCCACCCAAATATTCCCGTACGTCGCGCGGCCAGCCCCCGCAGAGCTTGTGGAACTGCTTCTGGTCCCCGGCGAAAAACGCCCTCGTCGCCTCCTCGAAGCCCGGCAGGTTTCCCGCGAGCGTCGACATGACCCGATAGGCTGCTTCCTGGGCCCGCCGCGCGGCGTCGGCCTCCGCGCTCTCCCGGCGCGCCGCCTCCACCAGACGTCTCAGGGCGGCTGAAGCCCCTCCGGGCTGTCCGGCCAGCCAGTCCCAGTGCCGCGGCAGCAGTGTGACCTCACGGGCGGTCACGCCGAGCTTGGGTCGTCCTCGACCCGGCTTGGCGGCCTCGTCGCCGGGCGCCTCTTCCTCAGGATTGGCGGCCGCATGGCGCGCCCTCACCTCTTCCGAGGTACCCCGCAGATCCAGGTCGACGGCCTTGCCTGTCGCATCCTCGAAGACGACGATCCGATCGACCCCCGCATCTACGGCGGTCTTCACGGCCAGAGAGACTGTCGGCAGGTCACCGGAGGCGATCCGCTTGTCGCCGGCAAACGCAGTGAACATGGGATGCAAATCCTGGCTGAGGAAGACGGCCCCGTTTTCGGCGCTGATCCGAGGCTGGTCAATATACCCGGATAAAAGAGCCGCGTCCGGAACGTGAGGACGGCCTTGGCGGCGCGACCGGCTCGGGACGTAGCCGATCCTTCGATAGGCCTCCCGCAGGCCGCCAAACCGCCGGATGTAGGTGTTGGTGCTCGCCATACCGGGCGCCGCGTTGACGATCTTGTCGGATAGCATTCCGCTAAGCGCGAGCAGCCCCGCGAGCTGATCGAGAAGCTCGGCGTCCGTCGCATGCACGGCATGGGCCTCGGCGACCTTCCGCGCGGCCATGAACAGATCACGCGACACGATGGCCTCGAAAGCACCGTCGGCCCGGATGCGGTCCTCAATCGGGCGAATGACCTTCCGCCCGCCCAACTTGCGGGCCTCCCGGCCGTAGACGATTGAGCCAGTGTACTTCTCGTTGGAAAGGACCTGGGCGACGGTCCAGGCGCGCCAGGCCCGGCCCGCCTCGCAAACAATTCCGTCGCCGTTCAGGCGGTCAGCGATCGCCTGCTTGCCGCAGCCCTCATAGGTGAACAGCCGATAGATCCGCCGAACCGTCTCGACCTCCTCGGGTGGCCCAAGAGCCAGGACGACGCGATCCGTCGAGAGGTACTTCTGGTCCCCGGCGCTCAGCCAAGACTTGGGTCGGCCATTTTCGTCAACCAGTTGCCGACGGAGACCATAGCCGGCGGCTCCGCCCTGGCGAAAACCCATGGCAGACAAACGAGCCGCGCCATCGAAGCACTTCCGGGAGAGCTCGCGGCTGTACTCCGCGGCCATCAGCCGCTTCATCGCCTTGAGGACGGAGCCCGTCGGCGTGGCCGTGGCGCGGAAGGCCTCGGCGCAGTACTGGATGTCCACGCCGGCCGCGCGACAGATGTACTCATAGTGCGCGGCCTCATCGGGATCCTGGAACCGGCCCCAGCGGCTGATGTCCTGGACCAGGATGACCCCGAAGTCCGCCCGCCCCGCCAGCACATCAGCCAGCAGCTGCTGAAGCGATTCCCTGCCTTCGAGCCGCACCCCGCTCTTGCCGGCGTCGGCGTAGGTCGCGACGACCTCAATGCCGTGCTCGGCCGCATAGGCGGCGATCTGCGCCCTCTGGTTCTCCAGCGAGTACCGCTGGGCATCCCGTGACATCCGCAGGTACTGCGCCGCCCGGATCGTCGAACTCGTCACAGTCCTGTCGGCACGGGCGGCTTGGGCCAGCGGCCCGGTCCCATGCCAGGCCGGCGCGTCCTGGAATATCCGATCAGGGCATAGGCGTTCTTGAGCCCACCAAACCGCTTTCGAAAGACCGCAGCACAGGGCAGATCCGGGTGAGCATCGATCAGGCTCCCAGTCATTCGGACCGAGGGCGATACGGCGCGGGTCAGGCGCGCCAGCGCTTCCTGGTCACTCAATCGCTTGTGCCGCCCCATCAGACGCTGCGCCTCGGCAAACAGGCTGCGCGCGACCAATGGCTCAAAGATGCCCTCGACCCGCAGCCATGTTTCAGGCGGCGTAGGCGCAGCCTTGTGACCGAGCATGCCTGACCGGCGGCCAAAGGTGAGGACGCCCAGATAGGTATCGTTTCGCAGTACGCGTCGCACGCAGTCTGAGCTCCAGGCCCTGCCCGCGACCGCGGTCACCCCCTCGCCATTGAGCAGCGCCGCGATGCCGCCAGGACGAAGGCCCGTCAGCACGTAGAGCCGGAAGATCCTCGCCACGGTGTCGACCTCGGCCTTGGGTCCAGGAGCCAGCACTACCCGATAGCGGCTGGAGACCTTGCGCTCCCCAGCTTCCAGGACACCGTGCACCCGGCCGGCCTGGTCCACGACGTGCCGGCGCAGCCCATAGACCGCCGAACCGCTCATCAGGTAGCCCTTGCTCGCCGCATTGCGTTTGGCGATCCGGAGCTTCACCGACATGTCCCGGCTGAGCTCAGCGGCCATGGCCCGCTTGAGCTCCTTGATGAGCACGGCCTCCATGCTGCCGTCATTTTCGAAGGGGTCGATGCAATACTCGACTGCGATCCCTGCCCTGCGGCACAGGAACTCGTAGTGAGCCCCCTGGTCGACATCCTGGAACCGACCCCAACGGCTGACGTCGAAGACCAGGATGACCTGGAAGTCGGGCGCCGGTCCCTGGGCGTCGGCGAGAAGCGCTTGCAGTCCGGGACGTCCAGCTAGGGTCAGGCCACTCTTGCCGGCGTCCACATAGGAGCAAGCGACCTCGAAACCGTGCTCCTGGGCATAGCCCGCGATCGCGGCGGCTTGGTTCTCGATCGAGTAGAGTTGGTCCTCCGTCGACATCCGGAGGTACTGGGCAGCCCTGACGGGATCGCCCATGGTCGGGCTCCTGCGGCGGCAATCTTGCCTGCAAGCTTACAGCGCGCCTGACTCAGCCGATGTGCAATGAATATCATCTCAGGGTCCGCCGCGGCGAATACGACTGGCAGGTCTCGGAGCTGAACGTTCCGATCAACTGGATCGACGCCGAGCCCAACCGCCCCCTCGACCGGCCGTTCAAGCCCACCAACCGGGCCACGATGATCCGCGCCATTGATCCCGCCGATCCCAAGGCCAGGGTCGAGGGCCTGGAGGCGCGCTGGTGGATGGCGCCGTTCTTCCACAAAGGGCCCTGTCTCAGCCTGGAAGGCGATGTGCGCCAACGCGCGCCTGGAAACCGTCGAGACGACGGCCGCCTTCCGCGAACCCTACAAGGGCCGACGCGCACTCATCCCCTTTCTCGGGCTTCATCGAGTATGGCGAGCCGCCAGGCTGGAAGACGGACGAACCGAAACATCGCTGGGAAATCGGCTTTGAGTCGACTGGCGAGGGTGATCGGGTTCGATACATCGCCGGGCTCTGGTACGTGGCCAATCCCTCCAAGCATGAGGACCAGCTCACCAGTTCACCTTCGTCACGGGCGATCCTGGCGGTCTTCTCGACACCTCGACCTGACACGAGCATGACGGCCGCCGATGAGGCGTTGGTGGGCGATGTTGATATCTTTGCTCGCGCGGCCCCGCGGCAGGATCGGTTCTCGAACTCCGCGCAGGGACGAATCCCCTGAAGATCCCGCTGAAACACTTCCCTTCGATGGGATCGCCAACCTGGTAGGGACACCGGGGGTCGAACCCGGACGGGTTGTGCCCAACAGATTTTAAGTCTGGCGCGTCTACCAGTTCCGCCATGTCCCCGCCCGGTCGGGCAGGCCCTGACATAGCCCGCCCAAACCGCGGGAGCCAGCCTTGCGGGCGGGGCCCAGGGATAGGAGCTGGGAAGCGTCGAGGCCGTCCGCTGGCCTGCGGCCCACCTCGCAGGATCTCCAGCTCACGGAGGACGGTGTCTCGGTGCGCGCCTTCAGCATGCACGAGCTGGTGGACGAGACGTTGCGCGCGTTGCTGCAGCAGCCCGGCCGCAATAGCTGTCGGCGGAAGGACGTCTACGACATCGCCTTTCTCCTTGAGCATCACCCGATGACAGACCAGGATCTCGTCGTCATCCACCGCACCCTGGTGGAGAAATGCGCCACCCGGGGCATCACCGGGACGGCCAAGGCGCTGGAGGACCCCGAGTTGCGCTGGCGAGCCGAGGCGGACTTGGGAGAGCCTGGAACTCGAGCTGAGTGTTGCGCTGATCACAACCTGAATTGCAGCGGCCACCGGGGGTAACACCGAGGCGGATTTGCATTGGGGGGCGGGTGAGGGTTGTCGCGAGGGTTGACGGCGCAGGATGCCCCTCGCTGAGGGTCTTCATACAAATCGCGGGGCCCCTGGGAGGGAAGGCGCACAAGGCGGTTCCACGAACGGCGCGTCATAAGCGCACCATAATGGCGCCGACCGGTGACGCAGCCTAGCTTCCGGCGTCGTTCATGGAGGTATCGGATGCGCTTGGCTATGCTCGCGGCGGTCGCCGCTATGGGGCTTGCCGCCGTCGGCTGCGCAAAGGAGCCCGACCCGGCTATGTCGGCCTCGGAGATCGGCGAAGAACCTGTGAGCACGGCTAGCGTCGTGCCGAGCCCCGACGCCGCCATGGATTCCAGCCTGGCGGCGACCGCTGCGGCGGACACCGCCAAACACTAGTTCTGGGCTCGGGGTCCCGATGCGTTGGGCGATGCGGCCACCCCGAGGAGGCGACCAATCCCGGCGTTATCGCGGTTGGGTCGTCTCGGCCCGGCGCGCTTGGGCGTGCTTCGCGGCCGCCGCCAGTCTGACCTACCGCTCGCGCCTGACCAGTTCGCCATTGTGAGCTTGTTGGTCAGCCTTGCACCGGCCAAAGCAGTGCTTGTCGCACTTTAGGGGCGGCGCCCGGCTCAGTCCTCGGCCCGTAGGCGGTAACCGATACCGGGCTCGGTCAAGAGAATCTTGGGAGACGCCGAGTCGATCTCCAGTTTCTGTCGCACCTGACCCACCAAGACACGCACGAATTGCGCGTCCACAGTCGCGTCGGGCCCCCACACCGCGGCGATGAGCTGCTTGTGGGTGACGACCCGACCCGCATAGCGGGCGAGGGTGCGAACCAGATCATATTCTCGAGGGGTGAGGTGGACATCGTCGCCGTAGAGGGTCACCTCGCGGGACGCGAAGTTGATTTCCAGTTCGCCCGTCTTCAGAAGCGCATGGGAGGCGAAACGACGCTCCCGCCCGCGCAGGGCCGCACGAATTCGGGCCAGCAGCTCTCCCACCCCAACCGGCTTGTTGACGAAGTCGTCCGCGCCCAGGTCGAGGGCCGCGATCTTTTCCGACTCCAGGTCACGGGCCGAGAGCACCAGGATCGGCACGTCCGACCATTCACGGATGCGCCGGATGACTTCCTTTCCGTCCACGTCGGGCAGGCCGAGATCGAGGATGACCACGTCGCACAGCTCGCTCGCCATGTGGGCCAGGGCTGCATGGCCGCTTTCGGCGGTGGCGACCTCATATCCCGCCGCGCCGAGCGCTGGACGCAACGCTCGGATCAGCTGGGGTTCGTCATCGACCAGCAGCAGGCGCTCATCGCTCATGAGGTGGTCCCCTGGGCGGGAAGCTCGGTCGTGACAATGAGGCCAGGCCTGTCACCCCGCCGACGCGCGCGCACCCCTCCACCCATGGCCTCAACCAGGCCGCGGGCGATGGAAAGCCCAAGGCCGGCGCCCTGGCTGTGCTTCGCGGCGTGCTCCGATCGGAAGAACTTCTCGAAAATCTTCTCCAGTTCCCCCTCCGGGACGCCTGGCCCGGCGTCGGCGACCTCGATCTGCACGCGGCTGCCGCCGAGGACAGTGATCTCGATGTCGCTGCCGTCCGGACTGAAGCGGATGGCGTTCTCCAGGACGTTGCCGAGCGCCTGTTCCAGCAGGATGGGATCACCGCAGGCGATCAGTTCCCCATCGTCGATCCGCGTCCGAAGCCGGCGCGCGCCCCGCCGCCGGTCCAGTCTGGCGGTCAACCGGTTGATGACCTCCGGAACGCTGAAGGGGTCACGCTCCACCTTCAGGGCGCCGCCATCCAGCTTGGTCATGTCGAGCAGGTTGGCGACGAACAAATTCAGCCGTTCTGCCTCCTCGGTGATGGTGGTGAGCAGATCGTCGCGCACCTCAGCCGGAAACCGGTCGCCGAACTCCTTGAGGCTGGAGGCGGAGGCGAGGATGGCCGCCAGAGGGGTGCGCAGGTCGTGCGAGATCGAGGACAGCAGGGCGTTCCGCAACTGTTCGGTACGGGCGAGGGCTTGCACCTCGGCTTGGCCCGCCGACAGCTTGGCGCGCACGATGGCGCTGGCCCCCAGATCGATCAGCAGATTGATCAACTGCACTTCCTCAGGCTGGGGCGGCTCTGGCGTCTGCGAACGCCAGACAGCCACGCCCAGCAGCTGGCCGGCCGCGCGCAGGGGCCGCGCGCGCCAGGGTCCAGCATCGACCGTTATCACGGCGTCGCTCAAGGCGCGCCGCGCCAACAGCTCAACGTCGCCGATCAGGTCAAGGGGCGGCTCGACTCCGGCCGGATGTACCTCCGCACGCTGGCCATCCCAGATCACCGCGTCGCCCTTGGCGGCCTCGGCAAGATGAACAAGTAGGCGTTCGCGCACCCCCGCCTCGCTGATCGAGGCGCCGAACTCGCGGCTGGCGCCCAGCAGCGCGCCGGTCGTCCGCGCGCGCGCTTGGGCTCGGCGGGCTTCATCCCGGACCCGACCGGCCAGACTGCCGGTGAGCATCGCCACGATGAGGAAGACTATCAGGACAATGACGTCTTCGGGCGAGGCGAAGGTCAGGGTGAAACGCGGCTCGGCAAGGTAGAAGTTGTAGATCAGAAAGGCGATCGCGGCGGCGAAGTAAGCCGGGCCCGATCCTAGCCACACGGCGGTTACCAGCACCCCCGCCAGGAAGATCATGGAGAGGCGGTTGGTCTCCAAAGTCCGGTAGAGCAGCTCGGCGATCAGCGTCGCGGCCACCACCACGCCCAGGGCGGCCAGATAGCGCCACAGGCCCTTCACGCTGCGCAGGTTCAGCCGTCTCAAGATCACAGGGCTCCGGCTATCGTGTATAGCGTCGATGCCCGGCCGCCGCCGCTGAGGGGACCAGGAGTGAGCAGGCGCCTGCCAGGCACCGACGCGGCCCGACGGCGAGGGCGCCGGGCGGTGTCAGGATGACCGGCCAAGTCTTCGGGTTCAATTATAGGGGGGTTATGTGTGGCCACAGTTGGCCGGAGCTGTGCATCTTCATTGGCGCCCTGAGCCAAGGCGCCGTGTGACGCGCCCGCGCTTCATGGCGTGCGGATCAACCGCACCGCACCTCGGTGATGAGTCCTGATTGCGCATCGAAGAAGAAGTTCAGCCGAGCTGGAATGTGTTCCCCGCTGATGGCGCAGGTGGAGCAGACGACCCGCTGCAACGCGGGAAAGACCGGGACCGGAACTTCCCGGCGCGACCGTCCGATCAGTTGACGCTGGTCCGCCGCGCCGCAGTGATCGGGCTCAAGGGGCGCGACCACCTGCGCCGGTGGCGCCGAGGCGATTGTGTCGGCCACCTGCGGCGGTGGTGAGGGGGCGGCGCAGGCGCTGATCAGCGTCACCAGCGCGCCCATCGCGCTCAGCTCGCGGCGCAACCCGTTGCGTCGAACCTGGGGCAGCACCAAGTCGCGTTCCTCCCTTAGCCGTCGATCCCTTGCTTCGGAGCGGGGATGCGTCGGCGGCGAACCGCCCGGCGAGGAACACCCGGAGGCGAGCGAGCCGCCGCCGCCGACGCATCGTCCACCGGAATCGAGGACGTGCGGACTGAGGCAGTTTCCACGGACCTGTGCCGCACTCAATTATGGGCCGGTTATGCCGCCAAGCCCGGGGTTATAAGCTTCTTATGCTTGGCCGATCCGAAGCCTCATCCTCAATTGGCGAGGTCTTCACCGGATCCGCAGATGGCTTTTCCCACCCTGATCACCTTCGCCCTTGTCGGCTCTCCACGGGGCGTCGCCTTGGTCCCGGCCATGGTCGTCGCCGTGAAACGAGGGCGCGCGTCATGATCGGTGTCGGGCAACCGGCCCCGACATTTGTCGCGCCGTCGCACGTCAATCCGAAGTTCGTCTTCATCAGCCAGGGCGGGCTCTACATCCTCCTGGTCTTTCTGCCGCAGGAGATCGCGGCGCGAGAGCGGATGATCAGTCGCCTTCGTGAACATGCCGACCTGTTCGACGACATCCGCCTGCGCGCCTTCGGCGTGCTGCGCGACCACACCCTGTTCGCGAGCGCCCAGGATGACGGGGGCCTGCGCTGGTTCCTGGACGCGGATGGGAATATCAGCCGGGACTACGGGGCACTGGACGCGGATGGGACGGAACGGGGCCGTTGGGTGCTGCTCGATCCTTCCCTGCGCGTCCTGGTCTATGGCGATAGTCCGCAGGACGACTCACGCCTGTTCGAGGTGGTTCGCTCGCTGCCGCAACCACATCTGCATGCCGGCGTGCCCCTCAATGCGCCGGTGCTGGTCGTCCCCAGGATCTTCGAGCCAGAGATGTGTCGCCGATTGATCGATGTCTATGAGACGGTCGGCGGACAGGCCTCCGGGGTGATGCGAGAGGTGGGCGGCAAGACCGTGGGCGTGGTCGATGACTTCAAGCGCCGACGCGACGCCGATATCGCCGATCCACAGTTGCAGGCGCAGTTGCGCACGCGGATCGTCTCTCGCCTGTTGCCGGAGATCCAGGCCGCCTTTCAATTCAAAGTCACGCGCATGGAGCGATATATCGTGGCCTGCTACGACGCCGCTGATGGGGGCTATTTCCGCCCCCACCGCGACGACACCACCAAGGGCACCGCGCACCGACGTTTCGCCTGCTCGATCAATCTCAATGCCGACGAGTTCGAGGGCGGAAACCTGCGTTTTCCCGCCTTTCCCGGCCGCGTCTACCGACCGCCGACCGGGGGGGCAGTCGTGTTTTCCTGTTCCCTGCTGCACGAAGCGACTGCGGTGACCAAGGGGCGCCGATACGCCTTTCTGCCGTTCTTCTATGACGAAGACGCCGCCCGTATCCGCCAGGAAAATCAGACCTTTCTGGCCACGGGGCCAACAGAATCCGCCCCGGCTGGGTCGTGAAATCCCGGCCGACTGGTGGCGCGAACGACCGCGAGCGCCAAAGTTCAGATCGCCAATAGGGCCGCTTAATCTCAACCCCGCTCAGGGTGAGCTAAGCCGCTCCGTCCTTATAAGGTTGTTATGCTTGAAGCCCGGGCATCGAAGATCTTATCCCGGGCGAAGTAATCGGGAAAACCATGCAAAATCTGGTCGTCAAACCTCTCGCCCTGGCCCTCATCGCGGCGCTTTCCCTCTCCGCTTGCGCCTCAAAGCCGAAGTCGATGGCGGGGCCGGCGGCCGGGACCGCCCTGGGGCGGGATGGGGGAGGGCAGGAAGCCGAGGATCGCTACGGGCGGCCCTCCGCTCTGCAGGCGGACTTGGCCGCCAATGCGGGAGACCGGATCTATTTCGAGGTCGATAGCCACAGCCTAGATCAGGAGAGCGCCGCGAGCCTCGCGCGCCAAGGCGACTGGTTGCTTCGGCACCCCGGCGTTCGCGCTGTTATCGCGGGCAACTGTGATGAGCGCGGCACGAGGGAATATAACTTGGCCCTGGGCGCCCGCCGCGCGGCGGCGGCGAAGGCCTTCCTGATCAGTCGCGGCGTGCCGGCCAGTCGGCTCGACACCATTTCCTACGGCAAGGAACGTCCCATCGCCCCGGGTTCGGACGAAGGCGCTTGGTCGCGAAACCGCAACGCGCAGACGGTCTTGATCGATCTCGTGCCTGGCTGAGGGCGTCGCGGGAGCCAGATGTGATGGAAGTCGCATTCGCAATCCTCGCGGTTCTCCTAGTGCTTGGGGTGGTGTTGCTGACCATCCGCGCGCGGTTGGTGGGTGAGAGGCGCCAGCGTCTTCTCAACGGCCGCTTGGGTGACAGCCTGATCGAGGATCACCAGCTTGACGCCCGATGAGTGCCGGGTCGCGCGCATGAGGCTCGGCTGGTCGCAGCAGAAGCTCGCGAGCGTCGCAGGATTGGCTGAACGCACGGTCCGATTGTTCGAGGATGGAACACGCTCGCCGCGATTTGGCACCCTCATTGCGCTTCGCAAAGCCTTCCGGGCGGCGCCTGCCGAACGGGTCATTTAAGCTTCAAGCTCGGGGACCCCCGTTGCCCGACAGCGTTTCCGCCCGTTTCCGACGCCACCCTTCGCTTGAGGTGACTCTCAGCCAGGCGCGTTCGCGCGAAATCAGACGCATGCGGCGTTGCCCCAGGTCCGATCTCCCCCGCCCGGCGGAAGGGGCCGCCCTGCGGCAATCCTGACCCCCGCCGACGACGTTGGCGAACAACCCGTCCGGAGGAGGCGCCGACGTCGCAGAGAATTCCCCGTGGGTTCGAGGCGGGCGCGGTGGGCACGCGAACCCAGTGATCTGATGCTAAGGGCGGATGATCCCTCTGAAGTGTTAGTCAGGTCCGGTCGTCGCGGGGAGGTCACCAAGGGGGATCTCGATCTTGCGCTCAATCAGCGGGTGAGCACGTGATTCCGTCGCACCGCGCACGCGGCGCTCAATTGACCTGCGCCAACGCCCCCCCGCCGCGACGCTTTGGCGCCGCTTGATCTAGGTCAAGGTTGGACTCGCGCACGGGGCCGATGTGAGGTTGACCCAAGGGGAGCATGGGAATGTCGATGCGAATGGTGGACGTGGAGCGCGTAAAGGGTTTGTCCCTGTTCTCCGGTGTCTCAGACGAGACCTTCAGCGCCGTCACGGCGGGCGCCTTCCTCCAGAAATTCCCGGCGGGCACCACCCTTCTGCACGAGGGCGATCCGGTCGATTTCCTCTATGTCCTGCTCGACGGTCTTGTTGAGCTGGAGGGGACCTGGAATGACAAGGAGACCACCCTTGCGATCCTGCGCCCGGTCTCCACCTTCATCTTCGCCGCTGTCGCCCTGGACGCCGACGCCCTGATGAGCGCGCGCACCGTCGAGCGGTCCGACATCCTGATGCTCTCGGGCGAGGCCCTGCGCCGCGCCATGCAGACCGACCCTCGCTTCAGCTACGCCGCCACCCTGGAGCTCGCCGGCTGCTATCGCGGTCTGGTGCGGTCGCTGAAGAACCAGAAGCTGCGCGGCGGGGCCGAGCGCCTGGCCAACTACCTGATCACCCAGAAGGTCCGCCAGGGCGGGGCCGACACCTTCACCCTGCCCCACGAGAAGCGCCTGCTGGCCTCGCTGCTGGGCATGACGCCGGAGAACCTATCGCGCGCCTTCGCCACCCTCACCGGCTACGGCGTGGTGGTGAACGGACCCGAGGTCACCATCGCCCGCCCCGTGGTGCTGGAGCGCCTGGCCAAGCCCGATCCGCTGATCGACAACCACCAGCCCCCCAGCGCCATGCCCATCGGCAAGGCCGAGCGGGAGCTCTGGCCCGCCAGCCGCGCGGGCTAGCCGCCGAACTGCGCCAGGTTACGGGTGTCCCCGGCCTGGCCGCTGGCCAGGTCGTGGCCTGGGGCTTGCAGACCGTGGGCTCCGTTGGGCGGGCGATCGTGGCGGCGGTCGTCGCAGACCTCGGTCACCGGGAGGCGCAGGCGCCCCAACATCCGTGGGTCCGGCGACTACCGCTGAGGCGATACCTGAATGCTCCCCCACCCCATCCTAGACCAGCGCGACCAGCCAGGTCTGCTCGTCGCGACCGGGCTCACGGTGATCGGCGAGGCCATCTGAGGAGCCCCGTCGCAATCAGCGCCGCACAACCGCGACCCGGCCGAGGATCAGAACGAGGCCCGGCCGGCGCCGCGCCCGGAGGGCGGCAAAACCCGTGCGCGGGGCGGGTGGGCTTTGCTCCCCGTGATGTTGTGCTGCCCGAACCGTCTACTCACGCGCCTCGCCTTCGGACATGGAAGCGGGGGTGGCGCGGGCCGCCTTCGGTATCGAGACCACGATCACGTCTTCGGCGTGCAACCAGTCGCCTCGATCACGCCCACAGGGACAGGTCTTCGCAATGCGACCGCCGCACGTCGGACAGGCGTAGGAAACGTGGCCGCCCGCTTGCCGAGGCGGTTCGGTATCGATTCGGCTCATCTTACGGTCTCCAGGCGTGCTCTGTGGCGCCGCCGGTTGGTGGAAATTGAAGACGCTCCCCCGACGCTCGCCGGGGGAGCGCTTCAGCCCCATGGTGGTGGGGGCCTACTTCGCGCCGGCGGGGGATCCGGCGCGAGATTTGACCAGCGCGCCAAGGTTGCCCGACGGAATTGGCGCAGCCTTCGGCTGTTTCGGCTTTCGCGGCTCTCGGCTGCCGGTTCGGTTCTTCTTGGACATGTGGCTATCCCAACCCGTGCGTCAGGCGCAAACCTGCGACCCTGCAATCCGGCAAGGTCTGCGCGCCTGGCGACAGGCGCTAATGTTCATGAGATGACGAGATTGTTCGCGCCGAAGCGCGATCATTCGCCAGTATATCAAGGTTTTCCCTGACCCCGGAACGCCAACGCGTTCTTACAGGATCAGGGTTAAGTGCCTGGGATCAGGCAAATGGGCCGGCGCTTGGCCAAGGCACAGACTTTGTACTGCATAGCGTCATCTTGGACGATCTAGCCGAGAAGTCAAACCTGACCCTCGCAGCCTTGCGCATTGACACAAGGTTGTTACGCAAGGGCGGATCGCGCGCTCAGCGGCCGTGTCGGTCATTTCCAGGCGGTCGTCTTCAGTGAAGCGGCAGAGCGCGGCTACGGTCTGCGGCTGTGACAGATGGCCTTGGCGCGTTCGCCCTTGCGGCTGATCCGCATCATGCGGTTGTCCAGGACGGCTCTCAGAGCGGCACTCTGAGGGCCTGAGGCACAGCTGGGCGCTGATCAGGGGGCAGCCTGTTGATCTCACGCTCGATCGCGAAGAATTCGCCGGTCCGTTCGAGCGCTACGTCAAAGGCGATTTGGTCTTGGCGTGCACCTTGGAGATCTCCGGCCACGCATACCGGTCGCCTCATGATCCGCGCTTCGACATCGTGTCCGCCATGCCCTCAACGGACACCCGGTCGCCTACCTCCGTGACCTTGACCTTAGCCCTCACCCTCAACAGGGGGTTTTGAGCGGACGCGTAGGGAGGCGGCTAGGTCCTCGCGGGCTTCGGTTAACCCCGGCGCCCTGCGCTCGATGGCTGCGACCGTGGCGTACAAGAGCTCCCTCGGTGATCCTCCCACCCCTATCTTGGCGCAATCCGGCCTGGCTGCGGCGCGCGCCTTGGTTCGAGGAGGAAATGGCGCCCTACCGGCGCACCCAGGTGGCCGTCCTCCCGGGCGACAGGGCCCCGACCGATGAACTGCCGCCGTCACGCTCCTGATAGAGGAGGCTCTCGCCGACCCTCTTGACCCCGGTCGTAAGAACGGCGGGCCTGACGTCGCCAGGGCCCAGCAGGTGAAGGACCTCCGCCCCGTCGGCGAGCAGATAGTCGGCGATGATGCGGCGATGGCATCTCCACCAGAGAACCTCCGAACACATGATTGCACAGGTCTGTTGCGCCCCCACCGCGATCAGTTCGGCCAGCCCCGCCTGGAACGCAGGCGTCGTCGCGTAGTCGGAGTAGTTCCGAAAGCTCTTGTTCTGCCAGAATGTGTTCGGCGAGGCGCGCAGCATGGGCTCGCGCCCGCGCAGCCCGCCGAGGGCCGCGATGTGGCGATATCCGATCTGCCGTCGATGGAGTTCGCCGGACAGGGCGTCGATGTTGAATTGCGGATTGGCGCGTGAACGAGGCAGCTTGCGGACATCGACGATGGTTTGGGCTCCCACCTCGTGGAGCAGGCCCGCGATCTCGTCGACCGACCGGGTGGAATGTCCGATCGTGAAGAACGGGCGCCGAGCCTCTTTCGCCTTGATCATGCCGACGATCCCAGCGCCTTCCCGCCTATCCGGTCCGCGCGCCTTGCGCTTACGTCAATCGCTCAATCGCGTGAGCGCCTCACCGCGGTGAAGAGCCACGTGGTCGGTCTTGCTGCTCTTGATCTCGTATTGGGGAGACGTCGAGCTCGCATGATGTGTATGACCCTTGTAATCGACATTCTGGGTATGAATCCGGATGATCGCGCCGCTGACGCGGCCAGCTTCCGAGTTCCAACTCACCAGGTCCCCCACCTTGAACCGTTGGACCACCAAGGCCTCCTTCTGTGCTAGCGGCGCGGCGTCAGCTTGATCTGGCGACACCTTCCGACGTTGCTCAGCGGATATGGCTTCTTGTGGACCTTCATCTGTTGCGCCGCCCTCATTGTCCCACCTTGAAATTACACGCTGACGCAGCTTCGCAGCGTCCTGAGAGTCATTGGTTTCACTGGACACGTGGCGATCTCCCCACTCGGCTGGTCTCAGAGAGGAACCAGGGGCGCCGTCTCGTCTCATCGATCCCTGTCTCGATGAGGCTCCCGCATGCCCGGTGGTTAAGGCGAAACACGCCACCTGTGGATCGGTGGGCAAGACGGTCGATCACGCCGAGGCTCCGGCAGGTGTTTATGTCGTATTGCGATATTAATGCGCGGTGGCCGGATAGGTTGCGGCCGCATCTCAGACTTTGCACACGGCTTGAAGCGTGTCGTGGATACGATCGAGGAGCGCGTTCAACGTGAACGGTTTGACAATCAGCAGGTCGCTCTGGCGCGATGGTTCCGCCGTGCGTGGAGTCTCGGGCGGGTATCCGCTCATGAAGAGGATCTTGAGCTCTGGTCGGCGACGGCGTGCGGCCTCAGCGAGTTCGCGCCCGTTCAGGCCTGGCAGACCGATGTCGGTGATCAGCAGGTCAATGTGCGCCTCGGATTCCAACACTTCGAGCCCGGCCGCGCCGTCCGTCGCCGAGATCGCACGAAAGCCTTGGTCTTGCAGAACCTCCATCACCATGGCGCGCACAGACTGTTCGTCCTCGACGACGAGGACGGTTCGCCCCTGCCCATGGGGGTGTTCGTTGCGCGATATTGGCGCGTCGCCGAAATCCGTAAACTCCGCGAGGGACCGTGGAAGATAGAGTCTGATCGTCGTGCCTTCGCCGATCTCGCTGTTGATCTCGACCGTGCCGCCAGATTGCCGCGCGAAGCTGTAGATCATCGGGAGCCCCAACCCAGTCCCCACGCCTTGCGGCTTGGTCGTGAAGAAGGGTTCGAAGGCGCGGCGTGCGACATCGGGCGGCATGCCGGAACCGGTGTCCGTGACCGCGAGGAACACGTAGTCGCCGGCGGCGATGTCCAGGCGTTTCGAAGCCGCGGCGGTCAACCCGACCTCGCCGGTTTCAATCCGCAGTCGCCCTTTGGCGGGGATTGCGTCGCGTGCGTTGATAGTGAGGTTGAGAATGGCGTTTTCGAATTGGTTCGGATCGCAGACCGTCCGCCACCCGCCACCGGGGGATACCAGCTCAAGCTCGATCCGCTCGGAAATGGTCCGGCGGAGCAGGTCCTCCACGGACGCGACCAGCTGGCCGATGTCGACGAGTTTGGGCGTCAGCGGCTGACGGCGAGAGAAGGCGAGGAGTCTGTGCGCCAGGGCCGCGGCCCGGGTCGCCGAGGTCATCGCCGTGGTTGCAAGGCGTTGGATATCTTGCGTCTGTCCCCCGCTCATCCGGCGTTGCATCAGGTCGAGGCTCCCGATGATCCCCGTCAGCAGATTGTTGAAATCATGCGCGATACCTCCGGTGAGCTGTCCGACGGCTTCCATCTTCTGGCTCTGACGCAGCGCCTCCGCGGCGGCCTGCCGCTCAGCGATCTCGCCGTTCAGGGTATCCAACGCGCTGCCGAGCGCCTCAGTCCTTTCAGCGATGCGCGCTTCCATCGTGTCGCTGAGTGTCTGCAGGGCGACAACGGCCCGCACGCGTTCGGTCTGCTCGATGATGATCGCGACCACGCCGCCCCATTCGCCATTGTCGTCAGGTATCGGACTGAAGTCGAAGTCCAGCCATCTAGCGGCCTGGCTATCGTGAGCTGCGACAGGGCGGTGTCGCACAGACAGGGACTCCCCGCGCAGCCCCGCCAACACTGCGTCGCCTAGGGTGTCTGCGATTTCCGGCCAGGCCGACCCGCGTGGGGATCCGAGGAGATCGTCCCGACAGCCGGTCAGGGCGTCATAGGCGTCGTTGTAGATCGCGACGCCCGCACGGCCCCAGTAGATCGCCATGGCGATCGAAGAGTGCAGCATCAGGTCCACTGACGTGCGCAGGCAAGCTGGCCAGCGCTCTATGGCGTCAAGGCCGCTCGACGCCCAGGGGTAGGCCCGGATCCGGTCGGCCATCGACCCCGGAGCTCGAGGCCAAGGCGCACCCCGCGGGCAAGTCGCCGGCTCGACGGCTGAACCAGCCGGTTCAGCGGGGCTCGATCGCGGGCGCTCACTGCGCCCGCCCTCAGGCTCCAGCGCGCTCATCCCTGATCACCCGCATCGCCGACAACGCGTCGCACATCTGATCGAATCATGGAGGCGGGATCAGCAGCCGGGAACCTGCCGGCCAAGGCGTCGCCAAGCGCGTCCTGGAAGCGGCGCCGGCAGGGTGCGTCACTTGAGCGCTGTGGACGGCGCCGCTCGACCTCAGAGGCGTGGAAGCCCTCGTATTGACCGGCTGGATCTGCGTGGCCGGGTTCGTGCGTCGCACGTCGGACCGGAGGTCTGCGGTGTTCGCCGTTGGCGAGTTGACAGCCGCCGCGGCGCGCCAGGCGGCTCTTCGGGTTCGGCAGAATGTGACCGGACATTTGCTGATCACCGTCGCCCTACGGCCGCTGGTGGGATCTCCCTGGAGATCGACGTTCGGGGCATGAGCAAATCCCTCTGGGTCTCAGACAGGTCATCAAGCCGGCCCCGAGATGGAGAGCGCGCTGATCAAGGGGGGCCGCCAGCGCTGTAATAGACGATCAGGTTGGCGAAGCAGGCGCCCGTGAAGCTGAAAGCCATCAGCATGACACCGACGATCCGAAAGACCGACGCGAGCTCCTCGAACTCTGACGCGGTTGCGACCTCAGGGCTCGTCGGCCGGAGCCGCCAGGTCCTTAAGGACCGCAGGAAGCTCTTTCGGAATCCGATGTGGAAACCCAAGATCACAAGGATCCCGGCGAGAATGTCGACAAAGACAAGCGCCGCCATCAAAACCGTCTCATCTTGAGGGCCCGAAGAAGTGGTGACAGGCCCACTTCATTCAAACCCGATGGTCCACGACCCATAACTATCGTGATACGATATATAGGTCGGGTGGGGCATATTGCAAGCCATCCGCGGTCTTTGATGCCCCGGGTTCGGTCGAGGGATGTGGCGCGGGTGGATGTCCAGGCCCTGACATGGCCGCCCTAGGACACGCCTTGCGCGGTCGCCATCGTGTGGACGGTCCAGTTCGATGGGTCGAAAGCCAATATGCGGGAAACTCTCATCACCCGGCTTGCTGCGCCCATTTATATCGGGATACGATATTATGAAGTGTGACGCGTGGCCGCCCGGCGCGCGATGCTGGAGATCTGAGATGGCGTCGGCCGCAGAGCAACTCGCCGCGAACCTTAACTTGCGCGCCTTCCGCAAGGCCACAGAACTGCACAAGCGGATCGGGTTCACGGTCCTGGCGATGGTGATCTACCGGACAGGGACCTACATCCCCATTCCGGGCATCAACCTGGCGGCCTTTTCCAATCTCTTTAGCGGCCAGACCCAAGGCATTCTGGGGATGTTCAACATGTTTTCCGGCGGCGCCGTCGAGCGCATGGCGGTCTTCGCGCTGAACGTCATGCCCTACATCTCGGCCTCAATCATCGTGCAACTGCTAGGGACGGTCTATCCACCCTGGGAAAAGCTGCGGAAGGAGGGCGGTGAAGTCGGCCGCAAGGCCCTCAACCAGTACACCCGGCACCTGACGGTGGCGCTCGCTCTGCTACAGTCCTTTGGAATCGCCGTTGGACTCCAGGCCAGTCCCGGGCTGGTGAATGAGCCGGGCATCTTCTTCTTGGTGTCCACGGTCGTGACGCTAACGGGCGGCGCCCTCTTCCTGATGTGGTTGGGCGAACAGGTGACCGCCCGTGGGGTCGGCAACGGTGTCTCGCTGATCATCTTCGCAGGCATCGTCGCGGTGCTGCCGCGCGGCGTCTGGCAGATGCTCTCCATGGTGCGAACCGGCGCCCTACCCGCCGCCGCCATGTTCATGATCGGCGCTCTGGCGGTCGGCGTGATCCTGGTGATCGTCTTTATGGAGCGCTCGCAACGTCAGCTCCTGGTGCAGTACCCCAGCCGCCAACAGAGTTTCCGCATTCTGGGGGGCGACACGTCCTTCCTCCCGCTGAAGCTGAACACGTCGGGCGTCATGGCGCCGATCTTCGCCTCGTCCCTGCTGCTGCTGCCGGCCACCGCCCTGGGGTTCCTGGCCACGGCGAACCTTCCCGACCAGCTCAAATGGCTGCCGTCGATAGCTGGCCAACTCCAGCATGGCCGCCCCGCCTTCATGCTGCTGTACGGCGCGCTGATCGTGTTCTTCTGCTTCTTCTACACCTCAGTTGTCTTCAACCCCGCCGAGACGGCCGAGAACCTACGCAAGCATGGCGGATTCCTGCCCGGCATCCGGCCCGGCAAATTCACGGCGGAGTATCTGGACTTTGTCCTGACCCGGGTCACGGTCCTTGGTGCGATCTACATCACCTTGGTCTGCCTGCTACCCGAAGCGCTGATCGCCTTCTATAGCGCACCCTTCTATCTGGGCGGCACCTCGATCCTGATCGTGGTGAGCGTCACCATGGACACCGTGACCCAGATCCAGTCCCACCTGCTGGCGCACCAGTACGAGGGTCTGATCAAGAAGTCCAAACTGCACAACCGTCGTGGCGCGCCTCCCCCCGGCTGACGCAAATGTCTGGTGATCGTTCTGCCAAGATCGAAGCATGATACGGCGCCGCGCCATGCCCCGGTCCCCGGCGGTAAGGCTTCAAGATCCTCGAGCGTCAGGCGCGGGACCACACTGAACGCCTCGGGACCCGACCTGACCACATAGCCGACGCCACCAGGACGCCGCCCTAACACTGGCCAGGGTGAGGGCTTGCCGGAGGCAGGTCATGGAAGTGCGTTTCTTCGGCATCCCAATCGTTCGCCGGCGGCCGAGGCTCCGGTCGGCCGTTTGGCCATTCGGCCTTGATCATGCCGGACGGCGTTCTCGGTGTCGCGATCGCCGCAACCATGCGGACTCCATGGGCGGCAGGGGGCCGGTCGGCTTCACGCCACGGCGCGCCATTTTGGGTGAACCAACGCTTCAGGTCAGCCATGACAAGCATCTTTGATCCTCCCCTGGACCATACATATCGTAGCACGATCTATACGGTCGCGTTCAATGGGCGGCCGTAGGATGCGAGCGGTTAGCGCCGGGATCCCGACATGAACAACAACAGGAGCTGGAAGAGGTTGACGAAGTCGAGGAACAGGCTCAGCGCGCCATAGTTGGTGGCGACGGCCATCTCGGCCTGGTCGCCGCCGAGCTGGTAATAGGCCAGCTTGAGCCGCTGGGTGTCATAGGCGATCAGGCCCGCGAAGATCAGCACGCCGGCCGCGTTGGCGACGAAGGCGATGGCCGGGCTGTGAAACAGCAGGTTGACCCCGAGGGTCGCGACCAGGCCCACCAGGCCGACGGTCAGGAAGCTGCCGATCGCAGTCAGGCTAGTCTTGGTGACGTATCCCACCAGGCTGAGCGCACCGAAGGCCGTCGCAGTGATCAGGAAGGTCGTGGAGAGCGCGGCGCCTGTGTAGGTCAGGACCAGCAGGCCCAGCGAGGCGCCGATCAGCGAGACCAGGGTCCAGTAGAGGGCCGCGGTACTCGCCGCCGTCGGCCGCTTCAGGGCCATGCCGGCGTTCACCAGGACCAGGATAGGCGCCATCGCCACCAACAGCCCCCACCCGGTCAGGCCGGCGGGAAGTTCCGTCGTCGCGCTCCGGAACAGCAGGTCCCGCATAACCGGCACGCCGGAGGTCGCGTGCGCCAGGCCCGCCGCCAGGGCCAGACCCAGGGAGACCTTGCCATAAATCCCCAGCATGTAGCTGCGCAGGCCCATGTCCACGGCCATGTCGGCGGCCGTCACCTCAACCTTCGGCCTATAGCCCCCGCTGATCTCGCTCATCGTCCATAACTCCTTCCAGGTTCCGCGGCCAAGGCCGCCCTACGCCTGGCCCCGGCGCCCTTCGGCCGAGACCCCTTCATCTCTTGCGAGCCCTCTCCGCGGCGCGCGCACGCGACGGCATAGCCTTGGGCGAACACCTGGGCGCAGCGTCGCGCCAGCCGCTCGATCTCGTGATCGTCCGGCGTCCCGGGGATACCCTTGAGGATCATCAGTTGCGGCCGGGCGATCACCAGGTCGAGGCACAGCTCTGCAGCAGCCTGCGGGTTGTCCACGGCCAGGCGGCCACGCGCCGTCTCCACCGACAGGAACTGGGCCAGCCGCTGGATCGGCGTGCGCAGGGTGGCGCGATGCAGCCGCCGCGCTTGCTCCGGCGCGTGACTCAGGGCCTGGACCAGCGCCCGCAAGGCCCGGCGATAGCGGGGCTGCGATATCTGGGTCAGAAGATCGCCTGCATACCGCGCCGGCGTTTCTTCCGGGGCGGCGAAAGGATCCGGCCAAATCAGCGAGGTTTGGAGTTCGACCTGATGCGTCCGGACCAGCACCTCCACCAGCTTCTGCTTGGCGGCAAAGTGGTTGTAGATCGTCTGCCGGGAAACCCCGGAAAATTGGGCGATGTCTTCCAGGGACGTGCTCGCGCCGCGTTCGGACAGCGGCACGATCGCGGCCTCAAGAATGGCCTCGTGCTTCCCTCGATCGATCGAACCTCTTGGCCGGCCCATTCGCCAACTCCCTAAAACCAATATATCTATCGTGTTACGATGTTTCAAGCCGGTCGAACAGGAGTTGGAGTATGAAGATTCACCTGATGCCTGACGGATGCGGACCTCGAGAGAATCCATGAGCAAGAGCCAAACGCCCAAGCGCACGGCAGGCCGGATCACCCCGGCGGACTACCAGGCCCTGGCCTCGTTCCGGCATGGCGTGCGGCGCTACCTCGCCTTCGCCGAGGCCGGGGCGCGGGCCGCCGGGCTCACCTCGCAGCAGCACCAGGCTCTGCTGGCGATCAAGGCCAATCCCGGCCCTTCGCCCATGTCCATCGGCGAGCTCGCCGAGCAACTGCTGATCAAGCACCACAGCGCGGTCGAGCTCGTAGGGCGTTTGCTGAAGGCCGGGGTGATTGAACGCGCCGAAGACGAGGAGGACCGCCGCCGGGTGTCGCTCTCCCTATCGCCCGCTGGCGAGAAGACCCTGGCGGCGCTGTCGGCGAACAACTTGCGCGAACTCCAGGTCTTGGCGCCGGCCTTCTCGGGCCTGATGACCCAGATCGATCTGCTGACCCGCTCGGCCGCGCCGGAAACCTCAGACTAGAGGAACCGCCGCCGGCCCGGCGCGCGCGTCCAGCGCCGCATTGGCGCGGTCGATATTGACCAGGTGAGCCTCGAACATCGCGCGCAGCATGCCATGCAGGCGATCGTCGCGCACCCGGGGAACCAGGACCTTCAGCTTGCGCACGACCCACCCCTGGCCACGATTGACGAACGCCAGCCGCGCGTCGAGGTCGGAAATCTCCATGGCCTTGCCATAGAAGTCCCCAACCTTGGTCGAAGGCTCGGCGCCAAGTTCCTTCAGGGCGGCGAACAGCGCCTTGCACCAGCGCGCCTCATCTTCATGGATGAACCGGGCCAGGGTCTTCAGCTCGGCGTCCCGGGCCTGGGCCGCAAGCCGCGCCCCAACCCGGGCCCCGGCTCGCTCAGCCTCAAGCAAGGCGTTGAGCTCCTCGATCAGCTCCTCGCGCGAAGCAAAGCCCATATAGGTGTCGTCGGCTTCGCGCGCGTAACAGGCCGCAGAGGCCACCTCGATGGTCGGCGACGCGCCCGCTGAAGCGCGGTCGGACCTCAGCAGCCCCAGAGCCTGCGCCGCGATTTCCCGCAGCCGCTCGCCGGCCGGGGGGATTGACTGGATCGCGCCAGCCCCCTGCCCCGCATAGAGGGCCATGGCCTCGAAATCGCCGGTCATGGAACGCAGCGGGGAGTCGGTGCTGAACAGGAAGATGTTGCGCGCGCCCTCAGCGCCGATGATCTGCCGCTCGACAACGTGAGGGTCGCCCCGTTCGCCGCGGGTGACGCTGTTGGGCAGGACCCGGACAGCCGCCCGTGCCGGCCAGTTGATATGGAAGTCCTCGGTGTGCACGGTCTCGCCGGAGGTCGCCTGGAGGATTCGGACCTTGTGATAGTCGTGGGCGAAGGACTCCTGGGTGGCCAGGAAGGCCGTGCCCAGCACCGCTCCCTGGGCTCCAGCCGTCAGCACCGCGGCCAGGCCGGTCCCGTCCACCAGGCCGCCAGCCGCCAGTACCGGCAGACTCACCTGCGTCAGGACATCGCGTAGCAGGGGCAGCAGCGCCATCTCGCCGCGGACATGACCCCCGGCTTCCCAGCCCTGGCAGATCAGGATATCGGCGCCCGCCCGCTCGGCGGCCCTGGCTTCGGCCGCAGACCCCACCTGACAGATCACAAGAATGCCGGCCTCCCGCAGGCGGGCCACACTCGGCGGCGAGAGATCCCAGAACAGGGCCACCGCATGAACCTGGGCCGCGATACAGGCGGCGAGCTCCGCCTCCAGCAGCGCCGGCTTGGTGGCGGCGGGTATCAGGTTGACGCCGAACGGCCGCGCCGTCCGCGCCCGCACCGCCTCGATCTCAGAGGCGATCAACTCGGGCGCCTCGCGCACCATCCCCAGGAATCCGAATCCACCCGCCTGCGTCACCGCCGCCACCAATTCTGCCCGGGCGACGCCGCCCATGCCGGCTAGGACGATGGGCTGTTCGCAGCAGAGCAGGTCGCAGACGGGAGTGTGCAGATCCATACCGATCTTCCTGGCTAGCGGGCTTGGTTGACCCGAAGCTTGTCCTCCGCTTTGCCCTCGACCTCCGGATATCGCCAGCCCTCGTTCTCCCCCTTGGCCGCGGCGTACTGGCCCTCCACGAAGTCCCAGTTCACCAGCCCATCCCACCAGCTGGAGAGAAAGGCGGCGCGGTTGTTCTGGTGATCCAGATAATAGGCATGCTCCCACAGGTCGCAGACCAGCAGCGGGGTGACGCCCTCCTGCGTGATGACCGTCTCCGCGTCATGGGTGGACAGCACCGCAAGCCCGCCCGCCTTGGCCACCAGCCAGACCCATCCCGAGCCGAAGTGGTTGATCCCCTCGGTGACGAAGGCGGTCTTCAGATCGGCGACGTCGCCGAAGACCTCCAGGATGGTGCGCTCCAGATCGCCCCGCGGACCTGCGGGGTTCGGCGACATGCAGGCCCAGAAGAACCCGTGGTTCCAGGCCTGGGCGGCGTTGTTGAACAGCTTGACCTCGCCGGCGCGCGCGGCATGGCGGACGATACCCTCCAGGTCCGTGGGCCGCGGGACCTTGTCGGCCAGCAGCAGGTTGCCCACCTCGACATAGCGGGCGTGGTGCTTGTCGTGGTGGAACCGCATCGTGGTTTCGGAAATCACCGGCGCCAGGGCGTCGTAGCGATAGGGAAGGTCGGGAAGGATGATCGTCATCGCCTTGCACTCCTGATGGCGCCCGGGAGCCGAGCTCCCGCCCGACACTCAAACATCGGGTAACGATATAATAAAAATCGAGACATGTCTCAGAGCTTTCATGGGTGAACAACCCTCCTTCTGGAGCGTGACGACGCGCAGATGCAGATAGGGCTTCAGGGTCTCTCAGCCTTGCGGGAAGCGCGGCTTGGCGCCCTCGTTCGACAAGCTGGGCGGAATGATCACCTCCTCGCCGGCCTTCCAGTTCACCGGAGTGGCCACCTTCTCCGCGCCGCTGAGTTGCTGGCTGCCGATGGCGCGCAGAAGCTCTGCGAAGTTGCGGCAGGTGGTCGGCGGATAGGTCAGGATGACGCGGACCTTCTTGTCGAGGCCGATCACCTAGACGGCGCGGGCCGTCGAATCAGAGGGCGCTACGCGACATCCACGCCATGGAAGTGATCGGCCGAGGCGCGTCGCCAACTCGTGGCATAGAAGCTCTCTCCACGGACGCCATCGATCAGTTCGCCGGGTTTCAGGAAGGTATGCAACTGGTCGAACTGCTTGATCTCGGTGGCGCTCACCCTTCGCGCCAGATGCTGTGGCCTTAGGTCGTCTGGGTGATCCAGACCGGCGGCCGCCAACATGTCGGCCAGCGCACGCAAGGTCAGCCGATGGAAATTGCAGACCCTCTGGGCCTTGTCGGTAACCACCAGGGCGGCCTGGCGACGCCTGTCCTGTGTCGCGATGCCCGTGGGACACCTGTTGGTGTCACAACTCACCGACTGCACGCAGCCTAGAGCGAACATGAACCCGCGAGCCGCATTGGCCCAGTCGGCGCCGATGGCCAATACGCTCGCGATGTCGAACGCGCTGACGATCTTGCCGGCGGCTCCGATACGCACCCTGTCCCGCAGGCCCGTCCCCACCAGCACGTTGTGCACGAACAGCAAGCCCTCGCGCATGGGGGTGCCGATGTGGTCGCTGAACTCGGTGGGCGCGGCGCCGGTGCCGCCCTCAGCTCCGTCCACCACGATGAAGTCCGGCGTTATCCCAGTGGCGAGCATCGCCTTAACGATCCCCATGAACTCCCAGGGCAGGCCAACGCAGAGCTTGAATCCCACCGGCTTGCCGCCGGACAGTGACCGCAACTCGGCGATGAAGCGCATCAGCTCAACCGGCGTTGAAAATGCCGTGTGACGCGACGGCGAGATACAATCCCGTCCGAGCGGCACATCGCGGGCCGCCGCGATCTCAGGCGTCACCTTGGCGGCCGGTAGAACTCCCCCATGCCCAGGCTTTGCGCCCTGGCTCAGCTTGATCTCGATCATCTTGACCGATTCCAGGGCAGCCTGCGCCGCGAACTTCGTGCGATCGAAGGCGCCTTCTTCGGTGCGACAGCCGAAGTAACCACTACCCACTTCCCAAACCAGGTCGCCGCCGGCCTCCAAGTGATAGGACGAAATGCTCCCCTCACCGGTGTCGTGGCTAAATCGCCCCATCTTCGCCCCGGAATTCAAGGCCCGAATGGCGTTGGCGCTGAGCGAGCCAAAGCTCATCGCCGAGATATTGAACACAGAGGCCGAGTAGGGTTTTGCGCAATGTGGTCCGCCGATGGCAATGCGGAAAGTCGCCGGATCAGCTGCGATTGAAGGGACCATCGAGTGCCCCACAAACTCATATCCATGGCGGTAGACGTCCAATAACGTTCCGAACGGATGTTCTCCCGCCTCGCCCTTAGCGCGTTGGTAGACCAGCGAGCGCTGGCTGCGCGAAAACGGGGCGGCGTCCTGGTCGGACTCCAGAAGGTACTGGCGAATCTCCGGCCGAACGAATTCAGCGATCCAGCGGATATGACCAATCACCGGGTAGTTCCGCTGGATCGAATGCCGCCGCTGCAGCAGGTCGTGAAGGCCCAGCACCGATAACGCCCCGAACACGGCCGCGGGGAGCCCGAGCCATGGCCAAACACGGCTGGCTGCCACGGAGCCGACGAAGAGCGCCAAGCACAAACTGAACGCCGAATACCGGCTGGGGGCGTTCAAATCCGGCTCCTCCAAATGCATGCCCTGCAGATCATTTGCGCGATGAGGACGGGAAGTCCGCGAGACGACGTTGAGGGCTTCGAGATAGCGAAGCGACTCTCATGACGGCTCTTCCTGAGCGACCTCCAGAATCTTGATCGCCCTCAACCGGCCGTCTGGACCGGCCCACCTGAAGACCGCTCCCTCCCGCAGGCCGACAAGGGCGCCGCCGATCGGACTGAACAGCGAGACTTCGTTCTCCTCGGGGTTCTCGCTTCCCGGTCTAACCACCCGGACGCGTCGCTGGCGCTTGGTTCGCAGATCCTTGTAGACAACTGTCGAGTCGAGCCGAACAAACTCGCAATCATCTGTCTCGGGCGCGACGCTCAGCCGATCGAACTCCTCGAGGAACAGGTGAGCCTCGGGCGCCATCTTGCGGGCCCTAGACGCGATGCGCCACAGCTCCGCCAGGTCCGAGCGCCTCACGTAGACCGGCGGCCGGGAAAACATCGTGTCATTGAGTTCAGGCAAGTTCATTCTCCTCAGGACTCTCGGCGGCTGACGCCAGCAATGGCGAGCCTAGGTCGATCTTGGCTTTTCGGACCGAGCGCGAGAAACCCAGCAGCAGTCGTGCGAGTTCGGGTTCGTGAACGAGTTCGGCGCCACACGCGGGCGCGCACCAGCGCAAGACTCGCTGGCCCTTCTCACGGAAGTCGGGGCTGAAGCCTTGGACGAGTAGGCCAAAGACGGTCACCCGACACCGAATAGGCCCGCCATGCTTCAGTCCCTTGACATAGGGGTAGCTGCCGATCGGCTGCGGCGGCTCGATGCGACCCACGACCCCGGCTTCCTCCATAGCCTCACGCGCTGCGGTCTGCGGGCCGGTTTCTGCGCCATCGGGCCATCCCTTTGGCAGGACCCAGCGCCCCGTTCCGCGCGACGTAATCAGGAGGACATGGGGCCGGTTCTCCTCATCGACACAGTAAGGCAGAGCCGCGTATTGACGCCGCACCGCTCCGGAGCCGGTCATCGCCAAGGCCCTTGCCTCCTGGCCAGCGCAGGACGTACGCGCAGAGGCGCCCATCGCGCCTGCCGCATGCCCATCGGAATGGCGCGAGCGCCCGCCGACCGCTTGGTCTCCGCTTCGGGTCTCTCGCCAAGCGGCAGGGATCCGACATGGGCCTCGCGACGCGCGCTGGCGCAGAGGATGGGATCAAGAATCGACACGACACGTCCTTCAGTGAGGGCATGTCGCCCCACAGGATTCATCTAAGCGGGAAAGGTCTTTCGCTGGGTCGCCTCGAACTCACGGCGTCAGCCGTAAAGAGTTCGAGGTTAGAAGGGCGCGGCGTTGCTGCGCGTATATTTTGGCTCGAAAGCCCAGGCGGCGAGATTGCACATGATGGTCGAAGGATGACCGGGGCGACGGAAAAAGTCAAACCGAGACGCTCGCCCTTGTCTAAGCGGGGGCGTTGACTTCCTGTGATAAGCGGCCATCTTGGTGGCATGCGAACCTCGCCTCCTCAGTCGCGTCGGCTCTGCCACGCCTGCCGCCTCGTCAAGGGCGCCGCCCCCCGAGCCTAGTTCATCCCGAACTCGGTTCGGGGTCGCGTCAGGCTGAACTCTCGCCTGCGTCTTGATCGCAACACCCCATGCCGCAGATCTTCCGCTATCGCGCGGAGGACGCATCTGCGCGGCTGGGGCTTCAATGAGGAAGCACCTATGTCACAGAACCTGTGGGATCATCACCGCCGCCTTGAAGATCTTGAACTCGTTTTCGAGGCCTTGCGCGCTCAGGTCTTCGGCGCGCCGGGCGATGAACTGGCGCTGCGGAGCGCCGTCCAAAGGTTGAACGCGCGTGGGGCGAAAGGCGCGGCGCAATTGCTCGCCGGGGACCGCGCCTCTGCACCCTACAGGCGCTGAGGCGGCTGTCGTGCACGAGACGCCCCCGACCCACATGGATCGGCGTGGGCCGCGCATCGCCTTGCGGCGCGCCGATCGCCAGACCCTGCTCGCCATCGCCTATGGGGGACTGCTGAGTGACACTAGGGGCGCCGGGGCGCTTCTCTATGAGGTGTCTCGGGCCGACCTCATAGGTGACGACGCGAAGGTCCCGCAGACCGCGACCCTTTGGTCACGGGTCCTCTTCCTCGATGACATCTCGGGTTCGCATCGCATGATCACCCTGGTCCCTCCGGAGCAGGCGCACGGCTCGTCTGCGCGCGTCTCAGTGCTCAGCCCTGTTGGCGCCGCCCTGGTCGGACTTTCCAAAGGCCAGCGAATTTCCCGTCCAGATCGCCACGGCGGCGAGTTGAGCCTGACCGTTCTGACCGTCCTGCCACCGCATCAAGGGCCTGGAGGCCAAACATGAACTCAGTTGAGCAGACCCCGCGGCCGGCAGGCGAACCGCCCGCTCCGACGCCATCAGTTCCGCCCCTGCCATCCGGTGTCGTGCCGTTTCACCGGCCAGCATCACCGCAACCGTCTACGCCGGCCCCGCCGCCGGACAATCCCTCGCCCCCCAGCGCAGCCTAGGGCTGCTTTCAAGAGGCTCAAATGATCTCACATCCTTCGTCTTCGGCTCGGCCGCCCGCGGTCTACATCACACGCGCGGACTACGAACAACTCAGTCCACGCGCTGAGGCCCTGCGTCACACCGTCGTCGGCCAGTCGCTCCAGACGGAATTGGAGCGCGCGATCTTGGCGCCGGACCGTAGCACCCGCGCCTTCGTCAAGCTGGGCTCCACCATCGCCTATGAGGATCTTGCCAATGGCGCTGTGCGCCGCCTGAAACTGTGTTTGCCCGAGGACGCCAGTCTCGATGATATGCGGCTTTCCGTTCTGACACCGGTCGGCGCGGCTCTGATTGGCGCGAGCGTCGGACAGGTTTTCGAATACGTTGTGTCGGACGGTCGCGTTCGTCGATTGCGTGTGCTGGAGGTTGGCGATGACGCCTGACCTCCTCTGGCGGCGGACGGACATCGCAGCGGTGGCGGCCACAGCCGCCGCGAAGTCCAGGACGGTGTCGTGGACCTCGCAACTGAACTGGTCTGGACAGGGATGATGGTGAGATTGCGCGTGGATGCACGAGGCCGACGCTATCGGGAATCGCACGTGATCATGTGAGGAGCCGCGCCTTCGAAGCCGCGGCCGACGATATCGCCTGGAGGCGCGCTGTTGGAGGGTTGGCGAACCTTCTCCATCGACGCGGTCACGGTCCCTGACCAGGACAGAGCGGCGCTTCGCGAAAGGCGCCTTGAGCCCGATCAGATCGGCGAAGACAGGGGCGCTCAGATCGCATGGGACATCGAGCGTCGGGTCGTCCAGGTCGCTGCGGCGGAAGGCCGGCTCCAAGCGGGTCGCGTCGCGACCGTCACGGAGATGGATGGCGTCGGTCTTGAGCCCCCGGAGGCGCATTGCGCCGAGGCGGCGCGTGGGCGCCCTGATCGAGGTCGAGTTCCTCCGCCCGAGGTCGAGGCCCGCGCGCCCGGGTGATCGCTCGCCAGCCTGCGCCGTGGCTAAAGGACGGCGTCCATGGCGGCCAGCAGCTTGGCCGGGTCGATGGGCTTGGCGACCGTGCCATCCATGCCCGCCTCCCGGTAGGCATCCCGCTGGTGGGTCATGACATTGGCGGTCAGGGCAAGGATCGGGGTCGGCGCTCCGATCCGCCCACCCTCCTCCCGGCGAATGAGCCGCGTCGCGGTGATGCCGTCCATGACCGGCATCTGCACATCCATGAGGATCAGGTCCCAAGTGCCGGTTCGCCAAGCCTGAACAGCCTCCTCGCCGTCATTGACCACGACCGGCGTGACCCCGGCCTGTTGAAGGATCGCCTGGATGACGATCCGGTTCACCGGATTGTCTTCGGCGACGAGGACGCGGAGGTCATCGGCGGCCGCCAGTTCGACATCGTCCGGGCGCTCGGCTTGAGGCGCCGCGGCGTCCTGCCCCTCCAGTCGCACAAGGGGCAGCCGTGCGGTGAAGGCTGAACCGGCGCCCTCCTGGCTCTCAAGGGTGATCTCACCCCCCATCAGGCGCGCCAATTCCTGGGAGATCGCCAGGCCCAGCCCCGTACCGCCGAATTTCCGGGTGATCGACGGATCGGCCTGGGTAAACTTCTGAAACAGCTCGCCGAGCTTGGCCGCCGAGATGCCGATCCCCGTGTCGCGGACCACGAGCCGCAGCTGGCCGTCGGGGATTGAGACCTCGAGCGTGATCTGGCCCTGGTCGGTGAACTTCAGCGCGTTGGAGCAGAGGTTGTTGACGATCTGCCGGACCCGGGTCGGATCGCCACGGAACCGCCCCTCCGCCTCCGGACTGACCACACAGGAGACCGCCACGTCCTTTTCCGCGGCCAGGACCGTGAGGCTCGCCTGGGCGGAACGAACGATCTCGGCCAGATCAACCTCCCCGGCCTCAAGGGTCAGCTTGCCCGCCTCGATCTTGGAAATGTCCAACAGGTCGTCGAGCAGGCTGAGCAGGATGCCGCCCGACTGCAGGATGATCTGCACCTGGCCTTGCTGACGTTCGCTCAGAGCCTCCTTGGACAGCACCTGTCCCATGCCCAGGATGCCATTCAGGGGCGTGCGGATTTCGTGGCTCATCGCGGCCAGGAAGCTGGACTTCGCCTCATTGGCCGCCCGCGCGGCGTCACGGGCGCTGATGAGATCGAACTCGGCGAGCTTGCGGTGGGTGATCTCCTGCAGGGCGCCGATCAGGCGGACCGGCTTGCCGGCGCCGTCCCGCTTCAGCGACGCGGCCGACCGCACCCAGACCTCTAGTCCGTCCTCACGATGGATCCGGCACTCGATATTGAAGGGACTTCCAAGCTCCTCGTGAGCTTGCCACGCCGCGATCGCCGCCTCGCGATCCAGCGGATGGATCAGGGCGAAGGGATCACGCGCAAAGGCCTGATAGGTCTGGCCCTGGCCAAGGAAGGAGTCGGCGGCGCCCAGCTTGGTCAGGGTGCGCTGCGCGTAGTCCACCTCATAGACGTGCAGATTGGCGATCTCCACGGCGACATGCAGGCTCTGCTCGGCGCGCTCGGATCGCTCCAGGGCCGCCCTGATGTCCGCGAACGCCGCGGCTTCGACCACGAGCCTCTGCTCTCGGCCTGAGGCTTCGAAGGCGGCCTCCATCTCCTTGAGCCGATCTTCGAGGTGCTGGTGAAACGCGGCGGCCTGCGCCTCCAGCCTCAGCCTCTCGATCCCGTCCTCACGAAACCCCTCCGCGGCCCTGGCGATATCGCCGATCTCGTCGACCCGGTCGGCGCCCGAGACCTCGACATCGAACCGCCCCTTGGCCATCTGCCGAAGCACCTCGTTCAGGCGCCTCAAGGGGCGGGTGATGCTGCGGGTCGTGAGCCACCCCGCCAGCCCCGCAAGGACGACAAGGGCGGCGAGACTGAGGGCGATCTGCACCTCGACCCGTTGCATCTGCCGGCGCGTGGTCTGCAGGTCCGACGACAGCAGCGCGCCCTGGCCGCCGGCCAGGCCGGCGTCGCCCGTCTGGCCCACCAGCAAGGTCTGTGACCGCCGGAAGAGGGGCAGGACCTCGGCCCTGAACCCCTTCTCCACGGCCGCGCTGTTCCCACGCTCGGCGGCCTCAAGGGTGGCGGCCTGCGCCGCCTTCAGCTTCGGCAGAATTGCAGACAGCTCGCGCCAAGCGGCCCGGTTCTCAGAATTGGTGAGCCCCGGGGCCAGCCCGTTCATCGTCGCGCTCAATGTGTCGATACGATCCCACTGCCGGTCCCATTCCCGACGCATCGATGGATCATGGGTGATGATGTAGCCGCGCAGCGCATTGGCCGAAGAGACGGTGGCGCTGGACAGCCGCAAGGCCGCCAGAGCCGTCGGCGCCCGAATCTCATCCCCCAAGCTCACGCGCCGAACCGAGTCATGGACAAGCGGCAACATACCGCCCACGGCCACCACCATCAGGACGACAATGGCGCAGAAGCCCAGGGCCAGTCGACCGCCGGTCCGCAGGTTCAGCCGCATGTCTTGGCCCTCCGGCTCCCCCGAAGGGAGCATTCCGCTGCAGCGGGGTTTGAACCCGCTGTTGCGAAGGCCCTTGCCCCGGTCTCCTGCCGATCTCGCGGCCAAGTCAGCCTAGGCCCACGCGCGCGGCGGCGCATTGAGGCTTGCCCGCGCCGGGGTTGACGGCCATCAAACCGTCCCTCCGTAGACGCCGAAAATGCTCGCGAGGAAGGCGACGGTGCGCCGCGGCCGGTAGCCGTCATGGAATCCTCGCCGCGCCGAACGTCCTGGCCGAGCGTCACGCTATCGCCAGGGCGCGGTCATTCGAGGCTGTGGAGGTCGTCCCGCCGGGCGGCCGGGTCGCTGGAACCACGCCTGGGGGCAGGATCTCATCAAGGCCTATCAGGGTGACGATCCCGGTCTCAGTGGTCATGACCCCGCGCACGAAGTGACGCACGTCCTCCGCGCCCACGTCCGGCGGCTCCTGCAGCATCTCGTCGGTGAGCAGGAGAATGTCGCAGACGGCGTCGACGAGGAGGCCGATCTGGCGGCCGTTGATCTCGGCCACCACCACCACCGAGGAGCTGTCGGCGGAGGTTGGCGCCAGACCCAGGCGGGCCCCGAGGTCCACCACCGGCAAGATCACGCCGCGCAGATTGATCATGCCGCGCACATAGGGGGGCGCATGCGGCAGCGGCGTTGAGGTCGCCCAGCCGCGGATTTCGCGAACCGACATGATGTCGATGGCGAATTGCTGGTCACCGATCCGCACGGTGATCAGCTCCGCGCCGGCGACGGGAAGCTTGGCGAGCTGCGCCATGGTCAGAAGTCCTCCCACCCGTCGCTGGAGGCCGCGCCGCCGCCGAGGCTGGCGGCCACCTTCTGGCGCATGGCGCGCGCCGGAGAAGGCCGCGCCATCGCCTCATCCGACACCAACCGCGGCCCAGCCCCTCGGCTTGAGGCGCCAGGGCTCGGGGCGCCGCCGACCTGGAACTTACCGATGAGCTGGATCAGCCCGCGGGTCTCGCCCTTCATGGAGTGGGTGGCGGCGGTGGCTTGCTCCACCATGGCGGCGTTCTGCTGCACCACCTGGTCCATCTGATTGACCGCCACATTGACCTGGGCGAGGCCGGTGGCCTGCTCCTGGGCCGAGGCCGAAATCGCCGAGATCACCGTGTCGATCTCCGCCACCTTGGCGACGATGGACTGCAGGGCCTTGCCGGTCTCGCCCACTAGGCTGACGCCCTGGCCCACCTGCTGGGAGGAGGCCGAGATCAGGGTCTTAATCTCCTTGGCGGCTTCGGCCGAGCGCTGGGCGAGCGCCCGGACCTCGGAAGCCACCACGGCGAAGCCGCGACCGGCGTCCCCGGCCCGGGCGGCCTCCACCCCGGCGTTCAGGGCCAGCAGATTGGTCTGGAAGGCGATCTCGTCGATCACCCCGATGATCTGGCTGATCTGGCGCGAGGAGTCCTCGATCTCGCCCATGGCCTGGACAGCCTGATCGACCACCTCGCCGGAGCGCTGCGCCTCGGCCTTGGCCGCCGCCACCGCCGTGCTCGCATGGTGCGCGCCCTCGGCCGTGGTCTTCACCGTCGCGGTGATCTGGTCCAGGGCCGCCGCGGTCTCCTCAAGCCCCGCCGCCTGCTGTTCGGTGCGCCGCGACAGGTCGTCGGAGGCCTGGGCCATTTCGTCGGAACTGGCGCCGATGCTGGAGGTGGTGGCGGCCACCGCGGTGACCGTCTCCTCCAGGCTGGAGATCGCGGCGTTGAAGTCCCGCTTCAACTCGGCGTATTCCACCGCCACCTCCTCCAAGAGCCTGGCGGTGAGGTCCCCCTGGGCCAGGGCCGAAAGCTGCCGGGCCATGGCCTGGACGACCAGCCGTTGCTGTTGACCCGCCGCCTCGAAGGCGGCCTCGGTCTCCTTCAGCCGGGTGTCGAGATTGTTCTGGAACTCCTTGGCCTCGGCCTCGAGCGCGGCGCGGGCGAGGCCGTTCTCGCGAAACACCTCCGCGGCCCGGGCGATGTCGCCGATCTCGTCGGCGCGATCGGTCCCGGTGATCTTGAGGTCGAACCGGCCGCCCGCCATCTCGCGTAGGAGGTCATTGAGTCGGACCAGGGGCCCGGCGATGCTGCGAGTGGTCACCCAGCCCGCAAGGCTGGCCACGACCACCAGCCCGGCCAGGCCCAGGAGAACCGCCAGGCGGGTATGCTCCATCGCGGCCCGCGCCTCCTTCAGCTCCGACGAGAGCAAGGCGCTCTGCCGGCCTGCCAGGCCCGCGTCGCCCTTTTCCCCCACCAACTGGGCCTGGGTCTGTTGAAACAGGGGGAGGACTTGGGTCTGCAGGGCCGCCGCCGAGGCCGCCTGGTCGCCGGCGTCGGCGACGCCGAACACGGAGGCCTGGGCCGCCTTCAGCCTGGGCAGGACCTGCGACACCGATCGCCAGGCCTGCTGGTTCTCGGCGCTGGTGAATTGCGGCGCCAGGCGCTGCATGACTGCCGCTTGCCGGTCGATGGCCTGCCAGTGTTGCTCCCATTGGGCGCGCATCGCGGGGTCGCGTGTGATGATGTACCCGCGCAGGGCGTTGGCGCTGGCGACGGTCTCAAGCGAGAGCTTCAGACTTGTGGTGGCCACGGGGACGCGGAGTTCATCGCCGGTGGTCACGGTTCGGAGCGCATTCTGAATGAGGGGAGCCGCCACCCCGACGACAATCAGCATCACCAAAACGATGGCCGAGAAGCCCACCGCCAGCCGCCCGCCCGTCCGCAATTTCAAGGACACGATCAAACCTCCCCCAATGATTTGAGGAGAGATTTGAAAACTAGAGATAATTTTTGATTAATATTGGCCATTACCCATACAGGGGTGCGACACAATACCTCAATCTCTGGTCACGATTCGAAACTCTACATCAAATTGTACAGTACACACTAAGGTATATATCTTTAGATACACGATAAATCTCCGGACCGACGAGCCTAGTCTGACGACCCGCCCCCTCCATGAGCCCGCGCCTTGGTCGAGGCGGCCGCCGGCGCGGCGGAAGGGGGGGAGAGGAGCTTCAGGTCCGGCGCGCCGCAGTCGTCCCAGCCCCATGGACTTGGCGACCGCGGTCCGTATGGCGCTGAGACGGGGCGCCGTCATCGGATAGTCGAGGGGCAGTCCCCATTTCGCGCGATAGGACGCGGGCGTCAGGTTGCGGCTGGCGAGATGGCGCGTCAGCATCTTGTAGGGCCTGCCATCCTCGAAACTGATCAGCGCCTCGGGTGTGATGCTTCTGTGAATCTCATCTGGGGTGGGAGGGCGCGGACGGCCTCTGGCGCCAGCCGCCCAGAGCCGTTGCTCGATCTCGGCGAAGGCGGCGTGGACCGACGCCAGAAGTCCCTCGACCTCGCCGGCGGGCAGTCGATTGTGACCCAGATATGCCACGACGACTCGATGGGTGAGCGCGATGCTCAGGACTGATTGCGCGCCGCCCACGCTGGCCCCCGATCCGAGAAAAGTTCCGCCACAATGGCCACATGGCGTCGCAGATATGCCGATATCCGGCCTCGCCTCAACACCCCCTCGTTAGAACAAACTGGAGGATTCCCCCTTCCCCAACGCCAAACTCCCCCCACACCTAGTCAATGGGCGTATATCGTTCGGTGTATTGTCTATCTATGCAGGACAAATACTTGACCAAAGATGACAAGACTGCCCTCTTCCTATGGGCGCGCTCGGGTATTGACAAAACCATCGGTTGTTCACCTGACAATAGTCAATCGGATGCCTGGCGATGTCGGATACTAGTGCGGCGCCCGCTGGCCTGAGCTGCCAAGACAGCCCCGAGGTTGTGATTTCAGCGCCTTTGGTGAGGGGCGGCGTGAAAGGGGAGTTCAGGCGGATATGTCGTTGGTCGTGGAGGAGAAGCCCATATGTCGATCAGCCCTGGGCCAAATTCTCCTCGAATGCCGCGGCGGCGGACACCCACGCTTCGCCTCGTCGATCGAGGAGGCGATCAGCCAGATCTCCGCCCTCAGGCCGAGCCTGACGCTGGTGGACCTCTTCACGGCGAATTATGACTTTCAGAAGCTCAAGCAGCTCGTCGCCCACGCCAAGCCCGGACTGGTGATCGTCATTGACGATCGGCTGAATCCTGCCTTTGCGAGTCTTGCGAAGTGGGCGGGAGCTGCCGGCTATCTGACCAAGGACGTCGATGCGGAGGGGGTCAAGCAAGCGATCACCGGGGCCATCGAGGGCGGCGGCAATTTCCCCACCGCCCCGGCGAGCGGTCAGGCGCCAGGTGAGACCCGCGGACTGTCGGTCCGTCAGCTTGAAGTGCTTGCGCAGCTGGCTCTGGGGAAATCGAACCAGGAGATCGCAGAGGCCCTCGGAATTTCGACCGGCACCGTCAAGACCCATGTACACACCGTCCTGACCTTGATCGGCGCTCGAAATCGGACCCATGCGGCCCTGATCGCCGCGAGATTCCTCGGCCCGTCAACCGTTCGATAGGGCTCCCCGCGGCCCCACCGGACCGGGCGCGCGCTAATCACCCGGCCGGTCGAACATGTCGCCGAGCTCGGTCGCATCGAGACCGTCCGAGACTCGGGGGCCCCGAGCGGCAGACCGTTACGCTGTCTGGAAGGGACCGGAGCCGCAGGTGATTGGACTCCATCGGGTTGGCGGGAAGCTGATGCAAGCGCCGGGCGGGCCCGCGCCTCCCCCAAAGCCAAGCCTGATGTGATTGCGACGGGTCCGTCTGCTAGACTGTACAGATTCGGTCCTAGATCGAATGCCTCGCCTAGGCCGATGAACTGCAGGCGCGGTCCATTCCGTCCTCTTCGGCCGATATACGCGCTAGGTTTCTCGACATCGCCCGCTACTGGCGCGATTTCGCGCGACAGGCTCTCGCGCAGGAGGTGACGTTCGCACCCGGACCGCCCAAACGTTGGATTTGAATTGGCCAAGCCGGCACGAAGGTTCTAGGCGACCAGGGTCTTTGACGGCGGAGGGGGGTGACGCATGGACGAGATCAAGGTCGGGCCAGATCCCGTCGATATTGTCGTTGGCACGCGAGTGCGATTGCTCCGACAGGCGCGGAAGCTCTCGCAGGGCGCGCTCGCGGAGGCGATCGGCGTAACCTTTCAACAGGTGCAGAAGTACGAACGCGCCACCAATCGCATCAGCATCTCAATGCTGGCCAGAATCGCCAGGGCGCTCGACACGACCATACCTGAGCTGGTGGGCGAAGGCGCCGACGACCAGCGTCCCCTCGACGCCCTCCTCCAGTTCATGGGCGAACCTGGCACGCTGGATCTGGTTCGGGCCTTCACGGACATTCCGCCGGGAGGTCGCCGGCGCGCGATCCTGGACCTGGTGCGGGCGATGGCGGACACCGATTGAAGATCGGGTCGACCTTCCAGCTTGATCTGCTGACCTAGCCGCCGGTACCGCTGAAGGCTGATCTCACTTGGAGGTGGCTCAACGATTCCGAAGCCTTGGCTCACTCGTGCGAGCCCCCTGCCCAGTTGTCGGGGCGTGTTCCCTTCAGCAGCGGCCTTGGCGCAAACCTCGACCAGTGGTCTAGAAGACCGCCATGCGACTGACCGTCTATACCGACTTCTCGCTACGGGTGCTGATGTACGTGGCCCTGCATCGCGACCGCCTGCCTACCATCGCCGAGATCGCCGCCAGCTACGGCATCTCCCGCAACCACCTCATGAAGGTGGTCTATGAGCTGGGCCTGGCCGGCTATGTCGAGACGGTGCGGGGTAAGAACGGCGGCCTGCGCCTAGCCCACGAACCGGAGACGATCATCCTGGGAGAGGTGGTGCGCCGCACCGAGCCGGACATGGCCCTGGTCCCCTGCTTCGATCCGGTCAACGGCGCCTGCGTCATCACCCCGGCCTGCAAGCTCCGCCGCGCCCTGCACGAGGCGCGCGCCGCCTTCCACCAGGTCCTGGACGGCTACAGCCTGGCCGACCTGGTGGAGAACCACGGCGCGCTGAACAGGCTCCTCGCCCAGACGGCGGCGTCCGCGGCCGACCCAGTCGAAGCCTAGACCCGAGACGCCGGAGACGCCGGCCCGGTGCAGGATCGCAGGACAAGCCGCCGCCCGGCCCTAGGCGGCGGTAAAGCAGTATTATATATATATCTTTAAGAATCAGCCTGCACCCAGTCGACGATCGGAGGGCTCCCATGGCCGCAAGACCCACCCCCGGACTCCTGACCCCGTCGGCCGCGTACAAACCTTTTCGCTATCCATGGGCGTTCGAATATTGGCGCCGGCAGCAGCAGGTTCACTGGTTGCCCGAGGAGGTGCCGCTCGGCGAGGACTGCAAGGATTGGAGCGTCAACCTGGATGACGGGGAGCGAAACCTCCTGACCCAGATTTTCCGCTTCTTCACCCAGTCCGATATCGAAGTGCAGGACAACTACCTTGAGCGATACGGCCGGGTCTTCAAGCCGACCGAGGTCAAGATGATGCTCTCGGCCTTCGCCAACATGGAGACCGTGCACATCGCCGCCTACGCCATGCTGCTGGAGACCATCGGCATGCCGGAGGCGGAATTCGGGGCCTTCCTCGAATATGAGGCGATGAAGGCCAAGCACGACTACATGCAGCAATTCGGCGTCGAGACCGACGCCGACGTCGCCCGCACCCTGGCCATGTTCGGGGGTTTCACTGAGGGCCTTCAACTCTTCGCGTCTTTCGCCATGATGTTGAACTTCCCGCGTCACAACAAGATGAAGGGCATGGGCCAGATCATCTCCTGGAGCGTGCGCGACGAAAGCCTGCACTGCGAAGGGATCATCAAGCTGTATCACGCCTTCGCCCAGGAGACCGGCGCCGTCACGGCCGCCGTGGCCAGCGACATCGTAGACAATTGCCGCACCGTGGTCGGGCTTGAGGACAAGTTCATAGACCTGGCCTTCGAGATGGGACCGGTCCAGGGCATGACCCCCGACGACATCAAGGCCTACGTCCGCTTCATAGCCGACTGGCGGCTGCGGCAACTGCACCTGCCGGAGATTTATGGCGTGACGGAGAACCCGCTTCCCTGGCTGCAGCAACTGCTGTCGGGCGTGGAACACGCTAACTTCTTCGAGGCGCGCGCCACCGAATATTCGAAGGGCGCGACCCGGGGCCAATGGCATGGCGCAGACGGGGTCTGGAGCGCCTTCGACCGGATGCGGGACCGCAAGGACGATGCCGCCTAACGGCTCCCCGCGGGTCGTCCGACGGCGCAATCTTCACGCCGATTGAAGCCGATAGTCTAGACGTCTCGATGGCGAGACCCGGATGGGGCTCGAGGCCAAGACCTCGGAAATCCCGACGCGCAGAGAAGACGCGCCCAAGTCCGCGACGAGAACAAGCTGCGTGAACGGCAGCTTGTCGCGCCGGCCCTTTCTGGCCTGATCACCCAGATTGGTCTTATGGACCGATCGAGCGGCGCGAGGTCAGCCTAACGGGCTTGCCCCCTGCCCTAGGCTCCTGGGCGGCGTCGGCGCTGCGATGTCGACAATTTGGGCTCCCGCGGCGCGCGCTAGGCACCGACCTCAGCCGCCCCTGGCCGAGCGCGCGCGGCTCTCGTCGGCGACCGCACCCACCGGATATCGCCAGCCCTCGTTCTCCCCCTTGGCCGCGGCGTACTGGCCCTCCACGAAGTCCCAGTTCACCAGCCCATCCCACCAGCTGGAGAGGAAGGCGGCGCGGTTGTTCTGGTGATCGCGTCAGCCAGGCGGACAGCGACGCCCCGCCGCGGAAGCTCGCGATCGAGGCGAAGGCGTTCAGATAGGCGCTTTGGACCGCGTCTTCGGCCTCGGCGCGCTGCCCAAGGATGCTCCAGGCGGCCCGGAACAGGCCCTGATTGTTGCGCTCGGTGACGATCCGGACAGCCGCCCCGTCCCGCGCCGCGATCCGGTCGGCCAGTTCGGTGTCCGAGAGGGTCTGATAGTCGATCCTGGCTTGCGCGGTCATCGCCCCGTCCTTGTTCTGGCTATTGGATGTCGGCGATCCGAAACGGTTCCCGCCCCAGGCCGCGGGATTGGCAAGGCCCCCTCCAACCGGGCGCGATCTGGCCGGCGGCGATCAGAAGCCTCCCCCTTGCGTCCCGCGCTTTTGAAGATGTATGTCCGATACATGTTTTGAGATTGGAGGATCCGCCATGTCCGCGGCGAGGGAGTTGCATCCGGCGCGAGAGGCCGCCGAGCATCCGAAACTGGGCTTCTGGACCCGATGGTTCCTGTCCACGAACCACAAGGACATCGGCACGCTCTACCTGATCTTCGCCATCTTCGCCGGCGTCATCGGCGGCGCCTTCTCCGGCCTGATGCGCTGGGAACTGTACGAACCGGGCCTCCAGCTGTTCACCGAAGGCTCCTGGCTTTCGCAGCTGGGCGTCTTCCAGGGCAAGCACGGCTTCAACGTCGTGGTCACCGCCCACGCCCTGATCATGATCTTCTTCACGGTGATGCCCGCCCAGATGGGCGCGTTCGGAAACTACTTCGTGCCCTTGATGATCGGCGCGCCGGACATGGCCTTTCCGCGAATGAACAACATCTCGTTCTGGATGCTGGTGGCCGCCTTTGTGCTGCTCACCCTCTCCATGTTCGTGGACGGCGGTCCCGGCCACGGAGCCGGTACGGGCTGGACCCTCTATCCACCGCTCTCCACCAGCGGACACACCGGGCCATCTGTCGACCTGGTGATCCTGGCGATCCACCTGGCGGGCGCCGCCTCGATCCTAGGCGCCATCAACTTCATCACCACCATCTTCAACATGCGCGCCCCGGGCATGACCCTCCTGCGCATGCCGCTCTTTGTCTGGTCGGTGCTGATCACCGCCGTGCTGCTGCTGCTCACGCTTCCGGTCCTGGCGGGAGCGGTCACCATGCTGCTGACGGATCGGAACTTCCACACCCACTTCTACGACCCGGCCGGCGGTGGTGACCCGATCATGTACCAGCACCTGTTCTGGTTCTTCGGTCACCCCGAGGTCTACATCATGATCCTGCCGGGCTTCGGGATCGTCAGCCAGATCATCGCGACCTTCTCCAACAAGCCGGTCTTCGGCTATCTCGGCATGGTGGCCGCCATGTTGGCGATCGGCGTCCTGGGCTCGGTGGTCTGGGCCCACCACATGTTCACGGTCGGAATGAGCCTCCAGCTCACCCTCTACTTCCAGACCGCCTCCATGATCATCGCCGTCCCCACCGGCATCAAGGTGTTCTCCTGGTTGGCGACGATGTGGGGCGGATCGATCGACTTCAAGACGCCCATGCTGTGGGCGCTGGGCTTCATCCTGGTCTTCACCGTGGGTGGGGTGACCGGCGTGGCCCTGGCCAGCGCGGCCCTCGATCAGAGCGTTCACGACACCTACTATGTGGTCGCCCACTTCCACTACGTGCTGTCGCTCGGGGCGATCTTCAGCATCTTCGCGGCCTTCTACTACTGGTTCGAGAAGATCACGGGCCTGAAGTACAACGAGGTGCTCGGGAAGATCCATTTCTGGATCTTCCTGATCGGCACCAACCTGATCTTCTTCCCGCAACATTTCCTCGGCCTTCAGGGCATGCCCCGGCGCTACGCCGACTATCCCGAGGCCTTCGCCTTCTGGAACAAGGTCTCGTCGATCGGCTACGTGATCATGGCCTCCAGCATGATCTTCTTCTTCGCCATGCTGATCGAGGCCTTCGTCCGCCGCCGCCGCGGCGCCCCCAATCCCTGGGGACAGGGCGCGACGACACTGGAGTGGACCCTGGCCTCGCCGCCGCCCTTCCATCAGTTCAACGAACTGCCGACCATCTCCGCTGAAGAGCACGGCTAGGCCCCGCCGCCCCCGTCGCCCGCCCAGGCTCAAGGGCCGGCGGGGGCGGACATAAATGACGCCCGGCGACTTACCCCACATCAAACCCATCGCGCGCCAGACGCTGCAAGATAAGCCGAAAGGAACCACACCATGACCCCAAGCGACCCAGCCCCCTCCCCGGCCCAGGCCGAAACGGCCGAACCCAACCCGCACTTCCATCCCGAGGCCGTCTATCCGTTCGACGCGCGCGGTGTGGCAAAGCGCTTCCGGCACGCCGCCATCTTCGGCGCCCTTGAGGCCCTTCAGGCCGGCGAGACCATGCGCTTCGTCAACGACCACGACCCCATTCCGCTGTTGCGCCAGATGGCGACGCACTTCGGCGAGACTGTCGCGGTGGCGTACCGCCAGCGCGCGGCCGAGGGCGTGGTGATCGACTTCATCAAGCAGGGCTGACCCTGGCGGCGGCTGGCCCACCGTCCCGGACCCGGCCGGCCTAGCCTCCTGAGGCGCCCGTCGGCGTCCGGCCCTCGCTGGCGTGCAGCAGACCGCCCGGCCGCACATAGACCGCGAAGGTCAGCACCGCGCAGCTCAGATAGAACAGCATAAAGCCCCACAACGCCGGGTTGGCCGAGCCCGTGCCGGCGATCGACGCCCCATAGGCCTTGGGGATGAAGAAGGCGCCGAAGGCGGCGATGGCGGAGGTGAAGCCGATGACCGCGGCGGCCTCCCGGTCTGCCTGGCCGGGCTCGCCGGTTCCGGCCACGGTCTCGCGCCAGATCGCCGGGATCATCTGGAAGGTGGAGGCGTTGCCGACGCCGCTGAAGAAGAACAGCAGCATCACGGTGGCGAAGAAGCCCCAGAAGCTTCCCGCGCCCAGGAACCAGATCATCCCGCCCACCGAGGCCATCATCGCGATGAAGACCAGCAGGCTGATGCGCCCGCCCCCGAACCGGTCGGCGAGCCAACCCGTGCCCGCGCGCGACAGGGCGCCGACCAGGGGTCCGAAGAAGACGTATTTCAGGGAATCGACGTCCGGGAAGGCCAGCCGGGCGAGCAGCGGGAAACCGGCGGAGAACCCGATGAAGGAGCCGAAGGTGCCCAGATAGAGCCAGCACATCAGCCAGGTGTGGAGGCGCTCGAAGATGGCCGCTTGATCGGCGAACGAGGCCTTGATGGTGGCCAGGTCGTCCATGCCGAACCAGGCCAGCACCGTGCCCAACAGGATGAAGGGTATCCACAGGAAGCCGGCGTTCTGCATCCAGAGCCGGCTCCCCGCGCTGGCGGTCTGCGGTTCGCCGCCCAGGACGCCGAAGATCGCCACGGTGATGGCCAGCGGCACCACGAACTGCATCAGGCTCACCCCGAGGTTGCCCAGCCCGGCGTTGATGGCCAGGGCCGCGCCCTTCTCCGCCTTCGGGAAGAAGAAGCTGATGTTCGCCATCGAGGAGGCGAAGTTTCCGCCCCCCAGGCCGCAGAGCAGCGCCAGGACGATGAAGATGAGATAGGGCGTGTCGGGGTTCTGCACCGCGTAGCCGATGCCGAAGGCCGGGATGAGCAGGGACGCCGTCGAGATCGCGGTCCACAGGCGCCCGCCGAACAGAGGCACCACGAAGGAATAGAATATCCGCAGCGTGGCCCCGGAGAGGCCCGGCAGGGCGGCCAGCCAGAACAGTTGGTCCGGCGTGAACTGAAATCCCGCCGCGGGAAGCTTGGCGACCACGACGCTCCAGACCATCCAGACGGCGAAGGCCAGCAACAGGCAGTAGGTGGAGATCCAGAGGTTGCGACGCGCCAGCGGCCGGCCGGCGGTCTGCCAGAAGGCGGGATCCTCCGGCCGCCAATCGGCGATCGGCGGCCGCACCAGGACGACGCCTCTCCCGGGCGGTCCAAGGCCGGCGCCCCGGGCGATCCGGGCGGCGTGAAGGCCGGCCATCTCCGGCAGCTCGGGGAGTTGCTCGCGATCGACGCCGGCCTGCGACTCCATCCGGCGGATCGCGACATGCATCCAGGCCAGCGCGGTGAGGCTCAGCAGGAGGAGCAGGAAGAAGCAGCTGGTCCAGACCCCGGTGAGGTCGTTGAGCACGCCGAAGACCAGGGGCAGGATGAAGCCGCCAAGCCCCCCGACCATGCTGACGACCCCGCCGACCGCGCCGACGTTCTCGGGGTAGTAGGCCGGGATGTGCTTGAGCACCGCCGACATGCCCAGGCTCATGAAGAAGCCGAGCGCCAGCAGGATCACCAGGAAGGGCCCGAGCCCGATGGAGGTGGAGAAGGCGATCGGCCCCTGGACCCCATGGATCACATAGTCGGTCGGCGGGTAGGACAGCATGAAGGCGAACAGCGCGGCGGCCCCGAAGGTCCAATAGAGGACGGCGCGGGCGCCATAACGGTCGGAGAGCCGGCCTCCATAGACCCGGAAGAGGCTCGCCGGGATCGCGTAGCCGGCCGTCAGCAGACCGGCCAGCTTCACGTCCAGGCCGTAGACGCCCACGAAGTAACGGGGCAGCCACAGGGTCAAGCCGACGAAGGCCCCGAAGAGGACGAAGTAGTAGAGCGAGAACCTCCAGACCTGAAGATTTCTCAGCGGCCGCAACTGCTCTGCCAGGGTCGGCGCGCCGGCGTCGCGCTGGCGCGCGGGCTGGTCGCGGGCCGTGAAGAAGAAGATCAGCGCGATGACGAACAACCCGACGGCCCAGAGCTGGGCGGCGGTGCGCCATCCCAGTTCCAGCATGGCCGCGGGCGCCAGGAACTCCGTGATCACCGCGCCGACCGTGCCGACGCTGAAGACGCCGAAGGCGGCGCCCTGGCGGTCGGAGGGAACGAATTTCGAGACGTAGCTGATTCCCACCGCGAAGGACCCGCCGGCCAGGCCCACCCCGAGGGCCGCCAGGAGCAGCCGCAGGTAGGAATCGGCGAAGGACATGAGGAAGGTCGCGACGGCGGCGACCAACATCACGATCAGGAACATCCGCCGACCCCCGTAGCGGTCCGACAGGATCCCCAGCACCGCCCGGCTCAGCGCGCCGGTCAGGACCGGCGTGCCGACAAGCAGGCCGAACTGGGTCTCGGTGAGGTGGAATTCGGCCTTCACGTCCAGGCCAAGGATCGAGAACAGGGTCCAGACCGCGAAGCAGGCGGTGAAGGCCGCAGTGCTGACCCAAAGCGCCCGTCCGCCGCCTGAAGGGGGTTCGGTCGCCGTTGTGTCCATGCCACAATCCAATTCCGGTCAAGACAAGGCAGAACAACCTCAGTTCAGGATCAAGTCAACACAACCGTCTTCGCGACCAGATGATGCGTTCGAAAATCGTTCGCAACTGTGAAATATTGGCAGGGAGTCGCTGAGAACTAGCCTTGGTCCGTCGCCCGCCCAATTCACCGCCCCCACGATGGGCCATGATCCTGAAGGCGGTGTTCCGCCCCCAGATCCGCGCCTGGAAGGGCGAGGCGCCCCTTGGCTCGGTCCTTTGGGGCCAGGGCATACTGCCGAGCCTGGTTCTGATCGTGGCCTATGTGGACGCGCTCTACCGGCATGACCCGATCACCCAGCAGGCGGTGTTGAGCGCGTTCCAGCTCTATTCAGCTTGGGCGCTTGTGGCCATCTGGCGCTGCGCCGCCAATGCGCAGCCCCCTTGGGACACCATCGCGCGGCTGCTGACCGTCGCATGGGCAGGCAACGTCTTGCTGGTCGCAGGCTTCCTGCAGGTCGACCTGCTGACCCGCTAGGGCGTTGAAAGCAGATCCGGAGCGCGGACGGCGCCGCGCAGATCGGCCCAGACCGCGCGCGCGAGCCCCACGGCCGTGGCGACCCAGGCGGCGAGCGCGATCCAGACGATCGTCTGAGCGACCGCCCGCAGGGGCCCGAACTCCGCCGCCAAGGACAGCCGCAGGCTCGCCAGGGCGTACATGCCGAGGGGGAAGACCAGACTCCAGAGCATGGGCGTGTAGCGGAGGGGCGCGCGGTGGGCGCCATGTTTCCACAGGCCAAACAGCACCAGCAGCGGAATCCACCAGGTGGCCCAGGCCCACAGGATCAGGGTCACCCCGTCGATGAACGGACGCATCGACATCAGGAAGGGCACCCCGCTGTCCTCCAGCAGGAGCGTCGAGCCGGCGTTGGCGCTGATGGCGGCCGCGCCCATGACCACCCACAGCAGCGGGGTGATGTCGTCGGGACCGACGTCGAAGAAGAAGATGCGGTAGGCGAAGAGCGTGATGAATATGCCGTAGAGGGCCAGGCCGACGCCCCAGAGCATGTGGATCAGGACGAACAGCCCCGGCGCCAGGGCGCCCTGGTGGGGGGCGATCATGGCGCCGAGGATCACCAGCGACTCGGTGCCCACAATGGCGATCAGCCAGCCGCCATGCACCGCGTTCGCATTGTGGGCGGAGTTGAGGAAGGTCAGCACCGCGAAGCTGAAGTAGATCAGCACGAACCAGGCGGCGAGGGCGAAGACCCAGAGTCCGAGCGCGACCTCGACTTGGCCTCTCAGATTCATGCCCAGGCCGAGGACGTCGCTGGCCGCGACGATGGTGAAGAACGAGAAGACGAGCCTGGGGTTGGTGAGATCGGCCCAGATCGCCCTGGACGCGCGGGCGGCCCGCAGGCTGGTCAGGAGCAACAGCCAGGGAAAGGTGACCAGGTTGACGCCGAACAACAGGTTCGAGAGGCCCAGGTGACCTTCCAGGTAGAGGGTGTTGGAGATGATTCCCGTGGCCATCACCAAGGCGAAATAGCCTGGGAAGAGCCTGCCCACCTGCCCGTCGAGCCAGGCCACCAGCCGCCTGGCCCCCTTAAGAGGCGGGGCCTTCTCCTTGACCTGGGTCGCCGACATCTTCGGTAGGCCTGATACAGCCCCTCATGGGGGTGGGTTCAATCCTAGCGAACAACCGCGGCCGTGGCTAACGCCATGGGGGACGGCCCGTTCGGCCGCCTTAGTCGGACTGCGCGCGTCCGCAGTCTGGCTGGACAGTACGACTTCGTTGAGGAGGCGATTCAGAAACGAAGACGTCGAGTTTGGCCGAGGCTGGATTGATCCAGCCAAGCAGCCCTTCAAGCGCTATCCGATCGGCGACTTCCACATCGACATCGCCGAGGTCCGCACCGAGGAGGGCAAGCTCTACCTCTTCGTGGCCGTGGACCGGACGTCGAAGTACGCCTTCGCTCGGCTGGCGCCGCCGGGCCGCGGAAGGATCGGAAGATGATAGATCGCCTCTAATACGTCACGACCCAAATGTTCGAAGATCTCGGATCTTTTAACATGACGGCGCGATATGTTAGAATTCGCAAGCTGTGCGCCGCCAAGCGCTCGCCTCGTGAGTTTAGGTTACCGCATCGGGTGCGGACGTCCGAAACCACCCGTCAGTTGGTCGTCACCTGATCTACCCACTGTCTTCGATGGAAATCGCCAACCTGGTAGGGACACCGGGGGTCGAACCCGGACGGGCTGTGCCCAACAGATTTTAAGTCTGGCGCGTCTACCAGTTCCGCCATGTCCCCGCCCGGTCGGGCAGGTCCTGACATAGCCCGCCCAAACCGCCGGAGCCAGCTTTGCAGCAGAGGCCAGGCCGTCGCTCGGCCTCAGGTCTGGCGAACGACCTCGCCGGGCGCGCGGCGGCGGGCGAGAGCCGCGGCGATGTCCTTGAAGGCGAGCGGCAGCAGGGCCCAGGGCTCGAGCAGGTAGCGGGCGAACATGCGCCGCGGCTCCTGGGCCAGACGGAAGGCCCAGACGAGGCCCGCGTCGCTCATCCAGGGCGGCGGGGCGACCTGGACGTCGGCCTCGTAGTCGAAGGCCGCGCCCACCGGCATGATCACGCAGTTGGGCAGGGCCTCGAGATTGGCCTCGATCCACAGCTCCTGCCTGGGCATGCCCATGCCGACGAACAGGATGTCGGGCTTGAAGGCGGCGATCTCTTCCAAGGCCTGGGCGTTGCCGTCCGAACCCGGCGTGGCGTCGAAATAGCCGTCGCGGCCGCCGATCAGGGCGCCGGGATACCGGGCCATCAGCCGCTCCGAGGCGGTCTCCACCACGCCCGGCGCGCCGCCGATGTAGAAGACGCGGTAGCGGTTGGCCGCCACCATGCTCCAGAACAGCGGGCGGAAATCGACATAGCTGCAGCGGTGGAAGGTGCGGGCCGGCATCCCCAGCAGTCGGGCGAAGAAGATCACCGGGGTGGAGTCCATCTCGATGAGATCGGCCTTGGCGAAGAAGCTGGCCAGCTCCGGGCGCGTCTTCAGCAGGTAGAGGCTGTGGCTGTTGTGGTTGGCGATGATCGCCTTGGTCTTGGCGGCGATGAAGCGGCCGATGTGGTGCATCACCTCTTCCGGGCGCACCAGGTCGATGTCGCCCCCCAGGATATGGATGCGTTCGGTGGTGCGGCGCGCGGCGCGGTAGGCGGCCGGGGCTTCGACCGGCAGGGATCCATCCATCGCGATCTGACTTCTGTCGTTGGCGTTCAGACGCGAAGCCTAGCGATGGGCGCTTAACAAAGGGCTGCCCAGCCGCCACTCTGCGTCATGGACGGGTCGCGGATCGAACAGGTGTTGGCTGCGGCGGGCCTGGCGGCCGAGACCCCGAGCGTCGTCATCGATCACGGCAAGTCGGGCGACCTGGTGGCCCGCTGCGGCGAGGCCTTCGTCAAGCTCGCCCGGCGTGGCGAGGCCTGGAACGCCCAGACGCTGGCCCGGGAGACCGAGGTCCTGCTCTGGCTGGCGGGCAAGGCGCCAGTCCCGACCGTCCTGTGGTCGGGAGACTGCGGCGAGGACCTGGCCCTGGTGATGGCCGCGGCCCCGGGGACGCCGGTGTCCCACGTCGCCGAAGGCGAGGCCGAGGCGGCCCTGACCGCCGCCCTGAAGACCCTGGCCGCCCTGCACGCCCTGCCCGTGGGCGACTGTCCCTTCGACCAGAGGCTGGCGGTCAAGCTGGCTCAGGCTAAGACCCGCCTGGCCGCGGGCCTGGTGGACGAGACCGACTTCGACGCCCAGCGTCTGGGCCTCACCGCGGCGGAGGTCTGGGCCCAGCTCAGGCCCATGATCCCGGCCGGCGAGGACCTGGTCCTGACCCACGGCGACGCCAGCCTGCCCAACTTCGTCTGGAACGGTGGGACGGGGACGACCCTGATCGACCTTGGCCGCTTCGGGATCGCCGACCGCCATCAGGACCTGGCCCTCTTCCTTCGGTCGGCCAAACGCAACCATCCGCACGTCGACGCCGTAGGTCTTCTGCAGGCCCACTATCCCATCGCCCACCTCGATGAGACGCGCCTAGCCTTCTACCGCCTCCTCGACGAGTTCTTCTGACCATGACCGCAGCTCCGACCATCGTCTGGTTCCGACGGGACCTGCGGCTGGCTGACAATCCCGCCCTGGAGGCCGCGGTCCGCGGCGGCGGGCCGGTGATCGCCCTCTATGTGCTGGACGAGACGCCGGGCCTGCGCGCGCCGGGGGCGGCCTCGCTCTGGTGGCTGGACAAGTCCCTCGCCGCCCTGGCCGCGTCCCTGGAGGCCCTCGGCTCGCGGCTCGTGCTGCGGCGAGGCCCCGCGGCCGACATCGTCCGCGCCCTGGCCGCCGAGACCGGCGCCGCAGCCGTCACCTGGAACGCCCTGTTGGATCCGGGCTACCCGGAGCGCGACACAGGCCTCGCCCAGGCGCTCAAGGACGCCGGCGTCGAGGCCCGCCGCTTCAACGGCGGCCACCTGGTCAACCTGGACGCCGTGCGCACCAAGACCGGCGGTCCCTTCAGCGTCTTCACCCCCTTCTGGCGGACCGCCCGGCAGATGGTGAGCGACGCGGGCGCGCTGGCCCCGCCCGCCGCCCTGCCCGCGCCCGCCGCCTGGCCTGCCTCCGAGCGGCTGGCCGACTGGGGCCTGCATCCAAGCGCGCCGGACTGGTCGAAGGGCTTTGGCGACTGGCGGCCCGGCGAGGCCGGCGCCCATGAGGCCCTGGACCGCTTTGTCGAGGCGGGTCTGAGGACCTATTCCACCGACCGTGATCGTCCCGCCGTGGAGGGCACCTCGCGTCTGTCGCCCCATCTGCACTTCGGGGAGATCAGCCCCAAGGCCTGCTGGCGCGCCGCCCTGGCCGCCGCCCACCATGGCCAAGCCCCCGAGGGCGAGGTGGAGAAATTCCTGGCCGAGCTCGGCTGGCGCGACTTCAACGCCGCCATCACCCACACCCGCGCCGCGGCGGGCGCCGACCTGGCCCAGGCCAGCTTCAACGCCGCCTTCGATCCCTTCCCCTGGCGCGACGATCCCGCCGGGTTCGAGGCCTGGACCCGCGGCGCCACCGGCTATCCCATCGTCGACGCCGGCATGCGCCAGCTCTGGACCACCGGCTGGATGCACAACCGGGTGCGGATGATTGTGGCCAGCTTCCTGACCAAGCACCTGCTGGTCGACTGGCGGCGGGGTGAGCAGTGGTTCTGGGACACCCTGGCGGACGCCGACCACGCCTCCAACGCCGGCGGCTGGCAGTGGGTGGCGGGCTCGGGCGCCGACGCCTCCCCCTATTTCCGCATCTTCAATCCGGTGACCCAGAGCGAGAAGTTCGATCCCCCGGGCGACTATATCCGCCGCTGGATCCCGGAGCTGGCCCGCCTCCCGGCCAAGGCGATCCATGCGCCCTGGACCGCGACCCCGCGGGAGTTGGCGACGGCCGGCGTGTGGCTGGGCCGCGACTACCCCAACCCCATCGTCGATCACGCCTTCGCCCGCCAACGCGCCCTGGACGCCTACGCCGCGCTACGGGCGGCGGCCTAGGCGCCCTCCAGGTCCCGCTTGAGCCTGGCCAGGACGCCGACGGCCGCCGCGGCATAGGGCGAAATCCAGCGCTCGTGGATGTCGGCGAAGGGGGCGGCGTTGAGATAGTTCCAGCGCTTGCGCCCCTCCCGCCGCGGGATGATCAGCTCGGCGCGCTCCAGCACCCCGATGTGCTGCATCACCGTGCAGCGGTCCAGGACGCCGGCGAAGTGCTCGCAGAGGTCGCCCGTGGTCCGCGGCTCGGCCTTCAGCAAATCCAGGATCTGCCTGCGGCGGGAGTCCGCCAGGGCCTTGAACACCAGGTCGTCGTCGGCGTCGCTTGACATGTTATATTTTTATAACATATTTGGCCCTCATCGCAAGCGGAGGTCCTCCCGATGGAGCAGAAGTTCCAGGTGCAGCTGAAGATCCGGAAGCCGGTGGCGGAGGTCTTCGAGGCGGTGGTCAGGCCGGAGAAGCTGACCGGCTATTTCATCGACACCTCCAGCGGGCCCTTGGCGCCGGGCGCGACGGTGACCTGGCGGTTCGCCGAGGTGGACGAGTCCCTCGACGTGGTGGTCCACGAGGTGGTGAAGGACGAAAGGATCGTCTTCGAGTGGCCCGCCCGCGGCGGCTACAGCACCCGCGTCGAGATGGCCTTCAAGCCGCTGAAGGACGGCGCCACCATGGTGCAGATCAGCGAGGGCGGCTGGCCCGACACGCCGGAGGGCGCCAAGGCCTCGCACGGCAACGCCGGCGGCTGGATGCACATGCTCTGCTGCATGAAGGCCTATCTGGAATACGGCATCAACCTGAGGGCCGGCGGCGCCTTCTAGGCCGCGTCCGGCAGGTCGTAGGCCACCACCCTGAAGCCGCTGAGGATGGCGGGGCCGAAGGTGTTGGCGATGGCCACGTCAGTGGCGTCGCGGCCGCGGGCGATCAGCACCCGGTCGGCTCGCTAGCCGTCGGCATGGCTGTCCTTCAGGGAGTAACTGGTGTTACGGCCGCCGCCGGGATCCTTGGTGAGGATAGAACGCGCAAGCAAGTCGCTGATGTCGCGCAGCGCTGTGTCCGGAGAGGTGTTGGCGAGGGTCGCCCACTTCGATGAGGTCAACTTGCCCTCGAACCCGTCGAGCAACCGGTTGATAACCTTTCGTTGCCGCGCGTTGAGGACTTGTCCCTCGAGCGCCTCCCAGAAACGGGCCTTCCGAAGCACACTCGCCAGGATGGTTTCCGCCCCGTCGAACGCGCGATCCAAACAGGCCAGGAACCACAGGAGCCAGTCGGTGATGTCGAGGCCGCCCCTCTGGGTCGTCTCCAGGATTTGGTAGTAGGCCTTCCGCTCCGCGCGGATCTGCGCGGACATACTGTAGAAGCGCTGCGGACTCTTCTCCGAGCGCGCCAGCATCATATCTGCAATGGCCCGCGCAACACGTCCGTTCCCGTCTTCGAAGGGGTGGATAGTGACGAACCACAAATGGGCGATCCCGGCCTTCAACACCGGATCCATTGACGGCCCATCATTGAACCAGGCGAGAAACGCCGACATTTCGCGACCAAGATGGTCAGCGCCCGGCGCTTCATAGTGAACCCGTTCCCGACCGAGAGGCCCAGAGACGACCTGCATGGGCCCGCTCGCGGCTGTGCGCCAGGCGCCGACGGTGATCCTGCGCATGCCGCTCCGCCCCGTCGGAAACAACGAAGCATGCCAGGCGAACAAGCGCTCTTCAGTGAGAGGGTCGCCATAGTTCTGGGTAGCGTCGAGCATCATTTCGACGACGCCCTCGACATCGCGATCGGCGGCCGTCAGCGCGCCGATGTCCATACCCAGACGGCGCGCGATTGAGGAGCGGACCTGAGCTTTGTCCAGGATCTCGCCTTCGATCTCGCTCGACTTGAGAACGTCTTCGGTGAGGGTGCGCAACACAGCCTCCGCCCGAAGCGAGAAGCCCAGGCTTTCCATGCGACCGATCAGTCGCCCCTGACGATGACGCACCGAGCCGAGCTGTTCCTCCAAGAACGCCAGGCTGCAGCGAAACTCAGGCCACTCGTCCAGGTGATGGATATAGGTCGCCATATTCTCCGCATCCAACGCGGCGAATATGCTTGCTTTTCTCCGCGAGCGCAAGAGCCATCACCGCGGCGCCTGCGGCGAATAAGCCCTTCGCACACACGCGCTCGGGCGCCTTCTAGGCCGCGTCCGGCAGGTCGTAGGCCACCACCTTGAAGCCGCTGAGGATGGCGGGGCCGAAGGTGTTGGCGATGGCCACGTCGGTGGCGTCGCGGCCGCGGGCGATCAGCACCCGGCCGATCCGTGGGATGTGGTTGCGGGGATCGAAGGTGTGCCACTCGCCGCCCAGATAGACCTCGAACCAGGCGCTGAAATCCATCTCGCCCACGATGGGGACCCCGATGTCCCCCAGATATCCCGTGCAGTAGCGGGCCGGAATGTTCATGCAGCGGCAGAAGGCGACGGCCAGGTGGGCATAGTCGCGGCAGACGCCGCGGCCTTCGCAATAGACCTCGAAGGCGGTCATGGTCGGCCGCGCGTGCTCGTAGCCGAACTGGATATGGTGATGCACCCAGTCGACGATGGCCTGGACTCGGGGCCAACCCGGCTCGGCATACTGGAACATCGACCAGGCGATGTCGCTCAGCCGGTCGGTCTCGCAATAGCGGCTGCCCAGCAGGAAGATCAGCACGTCCTCGGGCAGGTCCTCCACCGCGGCCTGGGGCGCGAAGGGTGAGATCACGTCGGGCTTGCCGTCGTCGGCGATGATGAAGTCGGCCGACAGGGTCAGACGGCCGGCCGGGGCCAGGATGCGGCTGCAGATGTTGCCGTAGGCGTCCAGGTACTGGCGCACGTCCAGCATGGGATCGGTGCGCAACCAGTCGGGGGTTTCCAGGTCATGGCGCCGCGTCGGGTGGACGCTCAGCATCAGCAGCATCGGAACCGGCGCCGGGCAGTCGTAGATGATCTCGAAGCCCGACCTGATACGCATCCGTTTCCCGAAAGACAGCTATCCGGCTGAGCCAATGGCTCGGGCGGCGACAGGTTGCATGGGAACCTCGCCCTCGTCGCGGACATCGACCTCGACCTCCATGCCGAGATAGTCCGTGGGCAGGCCCGACCAGCTTCCGTGCAGCGGCACCGCCTGGCGGGGATCGCGGGCGATGGCCACCCGAACCAGGTCGGCGTTGCCGACGATGCCGTTGGTGGGATCGAACTCCACCCAGCCGCAGGCCGGCAGGTAGACCCGCACCCAGGCGTGGGTGTGGCCGGCGCTCGCGCGACTGAAGCCCGCCCCGGTCATGGGGCTGTAGATGTAGCCGGAGACGAAACGGGCGGCGAGGCCGAGGCTGCGGGCCGCCTCGATCATCAGCACCGCATAGTCGCGGCAGGCGCCGCTGCCCAGGGCCAGCGTTTCCACCGGGCTCTGCACGCCGCGGTCCGTCCGCGTCCCGTACTTGAACTCGGCATAGATGGCCTGGGTCATGTCGCTGAGCAGGGTCTGCAGGCTGGTCTTGCCCACCGGCTTGACGAAGCGCCGCGCCCAGGCGTCGATCAGGCCCTCGGGGTCCGGATAGTGCCGCTTCATCGACAGTTCGAGGTCCGGCAGGTCCTCGGGGCTGTAGTCGAAGGGCATGGCGCCGGTATAGACCTCCACCTCCCCGTCCACGTCGGCGAAGGCCGGCAGGGGGGTGTGCTCCAGGCGGACATGGCTGTCGAAGACCAGCTCGTCGGCGCGGCCCGAAAAGCCCGCCACCCCGACGCAGTTGCCGAACACGTCGTGCACCGAGCGCAGGCGCGCAGGCGTGGGGCTGATGGTCAGGTCGCAGGTGAGGATGCGCTGGTCATAACTCTCGCGGGGCCGGAACATCATGCGATGCTCGCCGAGCGCCACCGGATTGCGGTAGCGGTAGCGGGTGACATGACGGATCGAGAGGATCGGCATTGGGCGAGCGTGAGGCCGATTTGTCTCTAAGGTCTAAACGAATTCTCGGGCGCGACGATCCGCCCCCGGTGTCTGTCACGATTCCAGGCGGCGCCTGCCCCCTGCTGCTCATCGGCGACCATGCCGGCCGCGCGATCCCCAGGAGCCTGGGGCGCCTGGGGCTGACGGCCTCCGACCTGGACGGCCACATCGCCTGGGACATCGGCGTCGCCGGCCTGGGCGAGCGGCTGGCCGTCCGCCTGGACGCCCCCTTCGTCGCCCAGGCCTATTCCCGGCTGGTGATCGACTGCAACCGCAAGCCGGGCGCGCCGGCCGCTATTCCCGAGGTGAGCGACGGCGTGGCCATTCCCGGCAATGTCGGCCTGACGCCCGAGGCGGTCTCCGCCCGGCGCGGCGAGATCTACCAGCCCTATCAGGACGCCATCGCCGAGGCCCTCGACCGCCGGGCGCGCCAGGGGCGGCCGACCCTGCTGGTGTCGCTGCACAGCTTCACCCCGGTGATGCAGGGCCAGGCGCGACCCTGGCGAATGGGGGTGCTGCACCGCGACGATTCCCGCTTCTCCCGCCAGGTGCTGGACCTGCTGGGCCGGGAACTCGGGGACGAGGCCGGCGACAACCAGCCCTACCGGATGGACGAGACCGACAACACCGTGCCCCTGCACGCCGACCCGCGCGGCCTGGACTATCTGGAGCTTGAGGTGCGCCAGGACCTGATCGCCGGGCCGGCCGGCCAGGACCTGGTGGCCGACCTGCTGGCCCGTCTCCTCACCGAAGCGCTCACCTGAGCGCCGTGGGGATGCTAGGTTCGGCCGGCGGGGCAGGGTGAAGGACGAGAATGCGGCTCACGGTCTATACCGACTTCTCGCTGCGGGTGCTGATGTACGTGGCCCTGCATCGCGACCGCCTGCCCACCATCGCCGAGATCGCCGCCAGCTACGGCATCTCCCGCAACCACCTGATGAAGGTGGTCTATGAACTCGGCCTGGCCGGCTATATCGAGACCGTGCGGGGCAAGAACGGCGGCCTGCGCCTGGCCCGCGAACCGGAGGCGATCATCCTGGGGGAGGTGGTGCGCCGCACCGAGCCGGACATGGCCCTGGTCCCCTGCTTCGATCCCGTCAACGGCGCCTGCGTCATCACCCCGGCCTGCAAGCTCCGCCGCGCCCTGCACGAAGCGCGCGCCGCCTTCCTCGAGGTCCTGGACGGCTACAGCCTCGCCGACCTGGTGGAGAACCAGGGCGCCCTGCAGGCCCTGCTGGCCCGCGGACCGCCCGCCGAGATCGTTGACCCCTAGACGCGCTCGGGGGCGATCGGCCGGCCCTGGTGGCTGAAGGCCGTGCGTGCCGGCGGGCCCGAGCGGCCGTCGAGGCGCGCGGCCCAGGCCTTCAGGCGCTCGCCCACCGAGACCGCCGCCGACGGCTCGGCCTCGACCTCCTCCACGCCGGCCACCTCGGGCACGTAGTACTGGACGATCCGCTGCACCCCGCCCTTCAGGGTCAGCCGCGCCGAGGGGCAGCCGCCGCAGGCGCCGCGCATATGGATCCAGAGCACGCCGGCCTCGGCGTCGAAGCGATCGAACTCGATGTCCCCGCCGTCGCGCGCCACGCCGGGCCGCACATGCCGGTCAAGGACCCCGCGGATCTCGGCCTCCAGGTCGGTGTCGCCGGAGGTCGCGGGCCCGCCGGCCGGCGTGGCGGCCTGCGGCGCGGCGCGGACCTCCTGGTCCAGGACCGCGCTCAGGGCGGCGATGACCTCAGGGCCCAGCCGGCCCCAAGGCCGCCCCTGGGCCCGCGTCACGGTCACGAAGCCGGGCGCGACGAAGACCCCGCCGACCCCCGGAAGCGCCCGGAGCGCGACGGTCAGGGCGCCTTCCAGGGCTTGCAGCCCCGCTCCGCCCCCCGCGTCCGCCGGGGGTGAGAACTTCATGGCGTCCGGATTGGGCGTCGGTTCGGTGGTGATGAACACGGTCGCTCCTGCCCGCCGGGGCGCGCGGCCGATCCGCGCGGGGCCTAGCCAGGTTTAAACCAATATTGTAGATACATGTTCAAACCGCAACCCAAACAGATTCCCCCATGAGCTCCCTCTCCGCCGCCCCGCCCCCTCCCCGCCTCAGCCCCGGCGCGGCCGTGGGCGTCACCGAGGCGATGATCCACGACCTGGTCCACGGCTTCTACGCCACCGTCCGCGCCGACCCGGCCCTGGGCCCGATCTTCAACCGGATCATCGGCGACGGCTGGGACGCCCACCTGGCCAAGCTCTGCGACTTCTGGTCCTCGGTCATGCTGATGACCGGCCGCTTCAAGGGCTCGCCCATGGTCGCCCATTCGAAGATCCCCGAGATCCGGCCGACCCACTTCGCCCGCTGGCTGCACCTGTTCCGCCAGAGCGCCGAGCGGCTGTGCCCGCCGCCGGCCGCGGCCCTGTTCGTCGCCAAGTCGGAGATGATCGCCCAGAGCCTGCAGTACGGGATCGCCGCCACCCGCGGCGAGCTGCCGCCCCTCAACGGCTCGGCCGCGTCATGACCGTTCCCAGCGAGGGCAGCCGCGCGGGCCGCCTTGGCCCCGGCCTGATCCTGCTCTGGGCGGGCCTGACCCTCGGCGTCGCCTTCCTGGCGACCCCGGCCAAGTTCCTCGCGCCCGGCCTGAGCCTGCCGGTGGCGCTGGAGGTGGGCCAGCAGACCTTCCACCTCTACAATCGCGTGGAGATCGCGCTGCTCCTGGGCCTCGCGGGCCTCGGCCTCGTCTCGCCGCCCCCGCGCGGCTGGTGGCTGGCCCTGGCGGTTCCCGCCGCGGTCGTCCTTCTCCAGGCCCTCTGGCTCCTGCCGCGGCTCGACGCCCGTGTCGCGGCCATCATCGCCGGCAGCCCGCCGCCGCCGTCGCGCCTGCACGTCCTCTACATCGCCGCCGAGGGCCTCAAGACCCTCTGGCTGCTGGCCTTCGGCCTGGGCGGCCTGTCGCCCCAGGCCGCGGGGCCGCCCAGGCTTCGCGCCGCCGCCCTGCCGGACTTCAGCCCGGCCGCAACCAAGGACTGACCATGTTCCATCTCCTGATGCTGCCCGCCAACGCGGTCTGCGACGCGCTTGGCGTCGTCGACGAGCACGAGCGCGGCATGATCCGCATGCTGGTCAACATGCTGCTCTGGACCACCCTGGGCGCCGTGGTCTTCATGGTGGCCTGGGTGCTGGTGGCCTGATCCCCATCGACGGCGTCACCTTCATCACCCACCAGGGCGAGGCCTATCGCCTGCCCCTGCGCCTGGGGTGGTCGCTGATGAGCCTGGCGCGGCGGGGCAAGGTTCCCGGCATCGACGGGGTCTGCGGCGGCAATTGCTGCTGCGTCACCTGCCACGTCCATGTCGATCCGGCCTGGCGTGAACGCGCGGGCGAGCCGTCGGCCATGGAGGAGTCCATGCTGGACTTCGCCGGCGACGTCGACGCCGGCTCGCGGCTGGCCTGCCAGATCCGGATCACCGAGGAGCTGGCCGGCCTCGTGGTCCGCCTGCCGGCGCAGCAGGTGGTCCTGGGCCTCTGAGCCTCAGGCCTCGATGATGTGGGGCACGAAGCGGGCGAGGTTCTTGGTCACCACGCTGTCGTCCTCGCGGATGCCGATCCCGGCGGGCTCCGCGCCCACGATCCAGGCGCCCACCACCGGGCGCTTGCCGTCGAAGTCCGGCGGCGGGTGATAGGCCTGCAGGATCGCCCCTTCGGCGCCATAGCCCTGGTCCAGCACCGGCTCCTCGCCGCCGACGATCTCGACATTGGCGCCCTCGCGGGAGAACAACGGCTTGCGCACATGGCGGGGGCCCAGGGCCGACGCGGCCGGATCGCCCTCGAAATAGGCCTCCAGCAGGTTGGGGTGGCCGGGGTGGCGCGCCCACAGCAGCGGCAGGATTCCCTTGTTGGACAGGATCGCCTTCCAGGGCGGCTCCAGCCAGCGGACCTTGGCGGTGGCCAGGTGCGCGGCGTAGGGCTCGCGCAGCATGTCCTCCCAGGGATAGAGCTTGAAGGCCGCCTGCAGCAGCAGGCCCTCGCGGTCGGCGAACTGGCCCTCGGCGTTGACCCCGATGTCCAGCATGGCCACGAACTTCGGGTCGAGCCCGGCCTGGGTCGCCAGGTCCTCGAAGAACCGCACCGTCTGCCGGTCCTCCACCGCCCCGGCGTCGCTGGCGAAGTGGACGAAGCCGCCCGTCGGGAACAGCGTCCTGAACCGGTCGCGCAGGGCCTCGAACAGGCTGTTGAACTGGTCCGTGCCCGGCGGCAGCGCGCCTGAGGCCAGTAGCTCCTCCAGCCACAGCCACTGGAAGGTGGCCGCCTCGAACACGCTGGTGGGGGTGTCGGCGTTGTACTCGTAGAGCTTGGGCTTGGCGGTCCCGTCATAGCCGAAGTCGAAGCGGCCATAGAGCGAGGGCTCCTTGGCCCGCCAGGCGCCGGCCACGAAGTCCCAATGGGCGGCGGGAATGGCCAGCTTGGCCAACAGCTCCTCGCTGCGCGAGGCCTCGTCCACCAGATCCAGGCACAGCTCATGCAGCTCGGCGGCCGCGGGCTCCAGGTCGTCCTCCACCTCCGCCAGGGTGAAGGCGTAGGCCGCGCTCTCGTCCCAATAGGCCTGGCCGTCGGTGTGGTGGTAGACGAACCCCACCGCGTCGGCCTTGTCCTTCCAGTCGGGGCGGGGCTCCAGGGTGAGGCGGCGCACCCCCCTACTCGTCTCCGGACTTGGCCGCGGCCTTCTGCTCGATCTGCAGGGTCGGCGCGGGGGCCGACAGGCGGGCCAGGACGTCGTCGGCCGAGGACTGGCCGGGCCCGATGCCCGCCAGCCGCAGCTTCTCGTCCAGGTCGGCGCCGGTGCGCATGTCCTCCAGCTCGGCGGCGGCCTGGATACGCTCGCCCCGGATCGCCTGGCGCTCCTTGATCCGCGCCAGGCTGTCGGCCGCCGACCCGAGGGACGAGCCGGCCCCGGCGCCCCGGGCGGCCACGGAGGCCTGGGCGCGCTGGACGGACTCGTTGACCTTCACCACCTCCACCTCGCGGCGCAGGGTCTCGATCTTGCGGTCGGTGGCGGTGATGGCCGCGTGCAGCTGGTCCTCGGCGCCGCGCATGTCGGCGATCTGCGGCTCCTTCTGGGCCACCTGGGACTCCAGGTCGGCGATCCGCTGGGCCACCTGGCGGGCCAGGTCCATGTCGCCCTTGGCCACCGCGGCGCGAGCCGAGCTCTCGTACTTGAGGGCCTGCTCGCGGAAGCTGGCGACCTCCTTTTCCAGGATGCGTCGGCGGGCCACCAGGGTGGCCATGTCGTCCCGGGCCTTGCCCTGGGCGGTGTCGGCGTCGCGAATCTCCTGATCCAGGATCTTCAGGGCGTTGGCGTCGACGACGCCGGCCGCGGCGTCATGCGCGCCCGCGCGGCCCAGGGTGAACAGCTTGCGCCAGATGGTCATGGGAAAGGCTCCAGGGGCTTGGGGTCAGGCGGCGGGCGAGAAGGAGGCGCGCAGGTCGGAGGCCGCCTCGATGGCGTTCTCGGCCAGCATGCGCAGCTCGATCAGGATGTCCTCGAGGCTCGAGGTCGTGGCCAGCTCGCCGAACAGTTCGTAGAAATCGCGGCCGGCCACGGTGGTGATGCCGAAGTTCGACAGCGGCACCAGCTTCTGGGCCTTCAGCAGGAATTCGTTGAAGGCGTGGCGGTCGGCCTGCTCGTCCACCGGCCACAGCAGGACCGAGGCGGCGATCTGCTGGTCGCTGACGCTGACGAAGACCTCCAGGTCCCCGGCGTCGGCCATGGTCACCAGCAGCACGGGATCGGCGCCCTCCACCACGCGGGCGGCGAGGGCTTCCCCCTCCTTGGCGGCCGCGTCCAGGGCGGTCTTCAGGGAGCGAACAGTCCAGGCGGTCTGCGTCATCAGGCGATCCTTCGGTGGTGACAGGTTCATACAAGATGGGTGGCCGCGCGCCAGCCGTCGAGGGCGCGCTTCGCCCTTTTGCGCAGGCGGCGGCTATCCTAGATAGGAGACCAGTCTTCCTGCGGGTCAGCGTCATGTTCGGTAAGCTCTTCGGCCGCAAGGAGGCCGCCCCGGCCTCGGCCTTGCCGGCGATCCGCAATGTCACCCTGGGCCGCACGGTCTGGCTCGACACCCTGGCCTGGCGCCGCCTGGGCTCGGAGCGCCGCTTCCCCCTGGACCGCGACACCCTGGAGATCACCGCCCAGGGCCTGGTGGACCTGAAGGACGGCGGCTTCGTCCATCGGTTCTACACCGACGACCACGCCATGTTTCAGGCCGTCTCCGACGACCGCGAGGGCCAGAGGATCAACGACGTGACGATCTTCGTGCCCTGGGAAAGCGCCTATCCCGGCTCCCGCGCCGACCGCGAGGCCTGGGGCAAGCGCCTGCGGGCCCGGACCTTCACCGCCTCGGGCCTGCCCGACTACACCCGCTTCTGGTTCGGCGACGAGGCCGAGAGCCAGGACCCCGTGACCTTCTGGGAAGACCTGCACGACGACCGCGACGGGGTCCCCGATCGCCGCATCTTCCAGACCTGCATGCTGTTTTCCCGAGAATTGCCGGGCGACGCGCGCGAGCTTCTGCTAGCCATCGAGCAGGAGACCGAGGACGGCGAGGTGTCGTTCGAGGTCATGCTCGGCGTCCCCCTCGAGGTCGGCGAGTTCAAGGCCTGACCCTGCTGGAGCACGACTGAGATGTTCGACCTCTATGGCTTCGCCGCCAGCGCCGTGGCCTTCCTGATCGCCTTCGTCGCCGCCGGCCTCTTCACCCTGGCCTTCAAGGTCCTCTACCAGTGGGTCACCCCCTACAACGAGGCCAAGCTGATCCGCGAGGGCAACACCGCCGCGGCCATCGCGCTCGGCGGCGCCCTGCTGGGTTACGTGATCCCGCTCGCCTCGGCGCTCTCCCACACCATCACCCTCATCGAGTTCTGCGCCTGGGGGGCCCTGGCCGGCGTCATCCAGATCGCCGCCTTCACCCTGATCCGCATGATGGTGATGAAGGACGTCAGCGCCCGCATCGAGCGCGGCGAGATCGCCGCCGGGGTCTATCTGATGAGCATCTCGCTGGCGGTCGGCTTCCTCAACGCCGCCTGCATGACCTCCTGAGCCGCCCATGACCGCCCCCCGCCCGCGCAAGCGCTCCAGCGCCATCACCCTCACCGGCCTGATGGCCGGATCGGCGATCTCCATCTCGGCCTGCGACAACACCCCCACCACCGGCCAGTGGGAAAATCCCCCCGCCGTCAGCGCCGGCCGCGCTGTCGACGCCGCCTCCTTCGAGAGCCTGGGCGCCTGCGAGGCGTCCGGGACCTTCACCGCCCTCCAGTGCCGCACGGCCTTCGAGGACGCCCAGAAGGCCAGCGCCGAGAACGCCCCGAAGTTCGGCGACCAGCAGAGTTGCGAGGAGCGGTTCGGCGTCGACCAGTGCGTGCCCAGGCAGGGCCAGGGCGGCAGCTTCTTCACTCCGCTGCTCACCGGCTTCATCATCGGCCAGGCCATGAACAACATGGGCGGCTATCGCGGCGCGCCGATGTATCGCGACCGCGACGGCGGCTATTACGGCGGCGGAGGCTATCCGGTGTCGCGCGACTATCTCACCGGCCGCACCCGGGTCAGCGCCGACAGCTTCGAGGCCCCCAAGGCCGGCGCCCCGGCCCGCGTCCAGAGCCGCAGCTCCATCATCTCCCGCGGCGGCTTCGGCGGCGGCTCCCGCTCCTTCGGGGGATAGACCCCTACTCGGCCAGCAGGGCCCGCGCGATCCGGTCCCGCGTATAGGGCAGGTCCCGCAGCCGCGTCCCCAGGGCGTGGGCCACGGCGTTGCCGATGGCCGCCAGGCAGGGCCCCAGCGAGATCTCCCCGATCCCCTGCGGCGGCGCGCCGGGCGGCACGATCAGCTCCACGTCCACCGGCGGAACCTCGTCGAAGCGCAGGATCGGATAGTCGTCCCAGGTCACCGAGGCGACGCCGGCGCCCTCCAGCTTCACCTGCTCCTTCAGGGCCCAGCTGGCGGCCATGATCATGCCCCCCTCGATCTGGTTCCTGGCCCCGTCCGGATTGATGATCAGGCCCGCGTCGGCGACGCACCACAGGTGCTCCAGCCGCACCTCCTCGTCGACGCTCACCCGGGCCGCCACGGCCACGAAGGCGCCCCGGTCGCGGTGGCGGTCATAGCCGAGGCCAAGGCCCTGCCCCTCCCCGCCAGGGCCGCGCTCAGCCCAGCCGCAGACCGCGCCGATCCGCTCCACCACCGCCCGGGCGCGCGGCTCGCTCAGCATCTCCAGACGGAAGGCCAGGGGATCCTTGCCCGCCGCCTGCGCGAGCTCGTCGAGGAAGCACTCCCCGGCATAGGTGTTCACCGGCCCGCCCAGCCCCCGCAGGGACGAGGTGCGCACCGGCGAATGGATCACAAGGTGCTCCTTCACCCGCACGGCGGGGATGTCATAGGAGGGGACCGCGTTCAGCCGGCCGCCGAAGGCTGTGGCCTGGTTGGGGGGCGGCAGGTCGGGCGGGCCCTGGGGCAGGGCCGTCTCGATCAGGGTGCGGCCGCGATTGACGTGCAGATTGGTCCAGATCTCGGTGGTCCAGTCGGCCAGCCGCCCGGCGGCGTCCAGCTCGGCGGTCATCTCCACCCGCATGGCGGTGCTCACCGGCGCGTGGCCGAACTCGTCCTCGCGCCGCCACTGCACCCGGATCGGCGCGCCGGGCCGCCGGCTGGCGATGAAGGCGGCGTCGAAGGCCGCGTCCTCCGCCCCGTTGTGGCCGTAACAGCCCGCCCCCTGGGCGTGCTCCATCTCGATGGCCTCGGGCGGAAGCCCGGTGATGCGGGCGATCTGCAGCCTCGGCGGATAGACCCCCTGGGCGTGGGTCCACACCCTCAGCCGGCCGTCCTCGAACCAGGCGATCCCGCAGGAGGGCGACATGGAGGCATGCGAGATATAGGGCCGTGAATAGGCCGCCTGCAGCCGGCGGCGGTTGGAGGGGCCGCCGAGCGGCGCGCCCTCCTCCAGGTCCGTGGCGGCCATGTCCTTCAGGGACGCCGCTTCGGTGACCTCATGCGGCAGGTCGCGGGGCGTGTCCCAGCGTGTGGTCGGTTCGGCCGCGGCGTGGGCCCGCGCCGCGGCGGCCTCGCTGGAGGAGATGAAGGCCACGAAGGACCCCTCGGTGAGGATGTCGAGATCGGCGTCGCCGGCCGCCTTCCAGGCCGCGGCCTCGTCGAGGAAGGCCAGCCGCGCCGTCGGCCCCGGCTGGCGCAGCACACGGGCGTGCCGCATCCCCGGCAGCGCGATGTCCTGGATGAAGCCCCCGCCGAACATCTTGGCCGGCAGGTCCAGGCGCGGCGTGCTCGTCCCCACCAGCCGGTGCTGGTCCTGGGACTTCCAGCGTGCGGTCCCGCTCGGCGGCTGGGCCAGGTCGATGGCGGGGCTCAGCGTCCAATAGGTCTCCCCGCTCGGCGCGCCGTCCAGCCGGAAGGCGCCGTCGGCGATGTCGATCTGTCCGGGCGCGCAGTCGAGCCGCCGGCAGGCCTCGGCCACGAACAGCGCGCGCACCTCGGCGCAGGCCGCCCGCACCGAGGCGCCGGACACCTCCACCGACATGGAGCCCACGGTCATCCCCTCGTCGGGCACGGCGCCGGTGGCCGCATTGGCCACCTCCACCTGCGACATGGCCACGTCCAGCTCCTCGGCGGCGATCTGGGCGAGCGCCGTCAGCGCGCCCTGGCCGTACTCCACCTTGCCGAAGGCGATGCGGACGACGCCCGGCGCCGGGAACCCGACCCAGCGGTCGAGGCTGGGATTGGCCTGCAGGCTGGGGGGGATCATCGGACCGCCTCCGCGCTCATCCGCGAGGCCGCGAGCAGCACCGCGTCCATCACCCGGTTGTGGACGCCGCAGCGGCACAGGTGCCAGGCCAGGGCCTGCGCCACCTCCTGCCGCGTCGGGTTCGGATTGCGATCCAGTAGCCCCTTGGCGCCCACCAGTATGCCCGACAGGCAGAAGCCGCACTGGCCGGCCTGCAGCTCCAGGAAGGCGGCCTGCAGCGGATGGGGCGCGTCCGGCGTCCCCAGCCCCTCCACGGTGACGATGGCCTTGCCCTCGAGGTTGCCCACCTCCAGTTGGCAGGCCGCCACATCCTGGCCGTCCACCAGCACCGAACAGGCCCCGCACTGCCCCGTCCCGCAGCCGAACCGCGGCCCGGTCAGGCCCAGCTCATTGCGCAGCACGTCCAGCAGGTTGTCGGTGGGCTCGGCGCCCTCCTCCCGCAGCTCGCCGTTGATGATCAGGTTCATGGTGACTCCCTCGGAGAAGGAGAACACGAACTGACGGAACGGCACAAACTCAGTGTCATCCCGGCCGCAGCGAAGCGGAGGGCCGGGACCCAGAAGCGCGGGGCGCGCCGGAGGGATCGGTGCGTCTGGGTCCCGGTCTTCGCTGCGCGAAACCGGGATGACAGCTTGGGGGAAGACCGGGAAGCCCGGGGGCTACTCGGCCCTGGCCCCAGCCTCCCAGGCCAGGGCCTCCGGCGTCGCCAGCAGGCGCTCGACATAGGCGGCGGCCGGACCCTCGGCCTTGATCCCGTAGGTGCGGAAGCGGGTCGCCACCGGCGCGTAGAAGGCGTCGGCGATAGACCAGTCCCCCAGCAGGAAGGGGCCGCCGAACCGGCCGAGCAGCTCGTTGAACAGTTCGGTGATCCGGGCGACGTTCTTCAGGGTCGCCGCCGAGAGCTCCGCCTGGCGCGGTTCGATCTCCAGGGCCATGGGGCATTCCTGGCGCAGGGCCTGGAAGCCCGAATGCATCTCGGCGGCCGCTGATCGGCCGAGCGCCCGGGCCACCGGGTCGGCCGGCCACAGCTTCGCCTCGGGCAGCTTCTCGGCCAGGTACTCGCAGATGGCCAGGGAGTCCCAGACCAGCAGCTCCCCGTCCTTCAGGGCCGGCACCAGGCCCGATCTCGAGAAGGGCCGGATGGCCTCGTAGGTCTGGTTGTTTTCCTGCCGCAGCGAGATCAGGGTCTCGGTGAAGGGCATCCCCGAGCGCTTCAGCACAAGCCAGGGTCGCATCGACCAGGTCGACCACTTTTTCGTGCCGATCACCAGTTCCATAGGCCAATCTCCTTGATCACGCAGCCGCTATTGGCCGAAGCGCGCGGGCGCCGTCTAGTGTCGGCAACGATCAAAAAAATCCGAGGAAACCCCCATCATGACCGAGGCGTCCGCCCCGGCCCCTATCGGCGCCACGATTTCCGAGCCCACGGTTCCGGCCGTGCCCTTGGTCTCCGACGCCTACCGCCGCTACGCCCTGGTGATCCTGCTGGCGGTCTACACGCTCAACTTCCTCGATCGCCAGATCGTCACCATCCTGGCCGAGCCGATCAAGAACGACCTGGGCCTGGCCGACTGGCAGCTGGGCCTGATGACCGGCCTGGCCTTCGCCGTCTTCTACACCGTGCTGGGCCTGCCCATCGCCCGCCTGGCCGAGAGCTTCAACCGAGTGTGGATCATCGGCGGGTCCCTGGCCGTCTGGTCGGGCTTCACCGTGCTCTGCGGCCAGGCCACCAGCTTCGCCCAGCTGGTGGGCGCCCGCATCGGGGTCGGCATCGGCGAGGCCGGCTGCACCCCCACCGCCCACTCCCTGATCGCCGACTATGCGCCCAAGGAAAAGCGCGCTTCGGCGCTCGCCTTCTTCTCCATCGGCACGCCGCTGGGGGGCCTGCTGGGCCTGGCCATGGGCGGGCTGATCGCCGACGCCTATGGCTGGCGCACCGCCTTCCTGCTGGCCGGCGTGCCCGGCCTGATCTTCACCTTCGTGGTCTTCTTCACGATGCGCGAGCCCCGCAAGGCCATGAGCGTGGCCGCCGCCAAGGCCCACGCGCCGGGCAAGGGCCACTTCGCCGCCACCCTGAAATACCTGCGGGCCAAGCCGGTCTTCTGGCTGATCGCCTTCGGGGCCGCCGTGAAGGCCTTCATCGGCTACGGCCACGCCCCCTTCACCGCCTCCTTCTTCCTGCGCAACCACACCGCCGAGGTGGCGCAGCTGGCCGACAAGTTCGGCGTCGGCTCGGTGGGCTTCATGGGCCTGGCGCTCGGCCTGATGGGCGGCACGGCGGGGATCATCTCCTCCTGGGCCGGCGGCGCCATCGCCGACTGGGCCGCCAAGCGCGACATCCGCGCCTATATGAGCGTCCCGGCCGTGGCCTCCCTGATCTCGCCGGTGATCTACGCCACCGCCATCCTGATGCCCTCGGCGGCCGTGGCCCTGTGGCTGCTGATCCTGCCCGGCCTGCTGGGCTCCCTCTGGTACGGCCCGGTCTACGCCAGCGCCCAGAGCCTGGTGCCGCCGCAGATGCGCGCCACCTCGGCCTCCATCCTGCTGTTCATCATCAACCTGGTGGGGCTGGGCCTGGGGCCGCTGTTCGTCGGCATCCTGTCCGACATCCTGGCCAACGGCCCGCTGCAGCTGGGCTCGGCGGGCGGCGTGAAGTGGGCCCTGATCCTCTCGGCCTTCCTGGGCCTGATCGCCACCGGCCTCTTCTGGATGGCCCGGCGCACGATCCGCGAAGAGATGGTGTCCTGAGGCGGGTCGCCTATCTGACCTGCGCCGACTGCCTGACCACGGCGGAGACGCGCAGGCCCGACGCCTATGAGCAGGACCGGGAGCTGGCGGCGATGGCCCCGGCTTTCCAGGCCCGCGGCTGGTCGCTCACCGAGGCCGACTGGCGGGCCTGCGACCCGGCCCGGTTCGACCTGCTGCTGATCCGCGCCACCTGGGATTATATCGACCACGAGGCGGAGTTCCTGGCCTTCCTCGACCGGGCCGCCGCGCTGGCTCCGGTGGCCAACGATCCGGCCGTCGTCCGCTGGAACCTGTCGAAGCGCTATCTGCGGGAACTCGCCGCCAAGGGCCTGCCGGTTATTCCGAGCCTGTTCGTCGACGAACCGACCCCGGCGACGGCGGCCTTCGAGGCCTTCGGCGGCGAGGAGATCGTGCTCAAGCCGGTGGTGGGCGGCGGCGGCTTCGGTCAGACCCGCCTGACCCGCGGCGAGGCCCGGGACGTCGTCATCCCGCCGGGCCAGTTCGCCCAGCCCCTGGTTCCGGAGATCATGACGGAGGGCGAGCTCTCCTTCATCTTCATCGACGGCGACTTCTCCCACGCGGTGCGCAAGCTGCCGGGCGGCGGCGACTACCGCATCCACATCATCCACGGCGGCGCCGAGCAGGCCTACGCGCCCAGCCCCGCCGAGATCGCCGCGGCCCAGGCCTTCGTCGCCGCCCTGCCGGTCCCGGCCCTGGCCTGCCGCGTGGACGTCATCCCCACCGCCGCCGGCCTCCTGCTGATGGAGCTCGAAGCCATCGAGCCGCACCTGTTCCCCACCTATGGCGCGCAGCTGGGCGAACGGATGGCCCAGGCCTGCGGGCGGCTGTTGGCCTAGATGGCGGCGCGTGATCTAGTCGGGCCATGTTCAAATCAATCCTCGCCGCCACCCTGGCCCTGGTCATGGCCGCCTGCGCCCCCGCGCCGCCGCCGCCCGTCGTCACCTCGACCGGCCCCGATGTCGCGCAGTGCGCCGCCAAGGGCGGAACGGTCCGACCCGTCTGCCGCATGCAGAAGCCCGCCTGCGTCATCGCCTATGCCGACGCGGGGAAGACCTGCGCCGACAAGTCCGACTGCCAGGGCCGTTGCCTCTATCGCGGCGAGGCCCCCGCCGATCCGGCCGCCGCCGTGACCGGCCAGTGCCAGGCCAATTCCGACCCCTGCGGCTGCTTCACCACCGTGGTGAAGGGCCATGTCGGCCCGGGCATGTGCGTGGACTGACGGCCCGTGTGCAACGAGTACGCCCGCAAGAAGTCCCTCGACGAGCTGCTGGCCGAGTTCGCCGAGGTCTATGGCGATAGCCCGCTGTTCGCCTGGGAGAACGACCACACCCCCAACGACCTCTCGGGCAAGGCCAGCGTCAGGATCCGCGACACCGCCCCGGTCTTCCGGCTGTCGGAGAACCGGCTGGTGGGCTCCATGACCCCGTGGGCCTGGCCCGGTCCCGGGGGCAAGCCGGTGTTCAACTTCGTCTCGGAGAACCGCGACTTCTCCCGCAACGACCGCGTCCTGGTCTTCGCCGACGCCTTCTATGAGTACACCGCCCCCGCCGCGCCCAAGGTGAAGCTGAAGGACCGCCACGAATTCAAGCTGGCCGGCTTCGACTGGTTCTGGATGGCCGGGATCGTCAAGGACGGCTGCTTTTCCCTGCTGACCACCCGGCCCGGCCCCGATGTCGCCCCCTATCACGACCGGGGGATCATCCCGCTGACCCCCAAGGCTGGCCTCGACTGGCTGACGCTCGCCCGCCCCCAGCAGGAGATCCTGGCCCCCCCGCCCGCCGGCAGCCTGACCCACACCCTGCTGCGCAAGGACGGCGCAGACCTGGCGGCTTGACCTCACACGTCTTGTTTCGCACGGCGCTTTGCCGTACATTCAAGACCCGGAGGAACGCCACCATGACCGCCGCGCGCGAGCTGAAGAAGGAACGGATCGAGCTGCGCGTCGCGGCCTCGGCCAAGGAACTCATCCAGCGCGCCATGGCGGTGAGCGGCCTGACCGCGGGGGATCTGGCCTATGAGGGCGCCCGGCGGGTGCTGGACGAGCACGAGCGGATGGTGCTGACCGGCGCCGATCGCGAGGCCTTCCTGGCCGCGGTGACCAACCCGCCCGAACCCACCGATCGGCTCGTGGCCGCTCTGCGCCGGCGCCGTGAGCAGTTGGGCTGAGGCTTGGCCCTCACGATCCAGCCGCTTGGCAAGGCGCACGATCGCAGCGTCTTCCACTGCGGCCACGACGCCCTCGACAGCTGGTTTCGACGCCAGGCGGGGCAGGACGCGCGCCGCGATGTCGCTCGCGTCTTCGTCGCCGTGGATGACGACCTGGGGATCGTCGGCTTCTACAGCCTCGGCGCCTTCAGCCTCGCCATCACGGACTTGCCGCCGCCCCTGACCGACAAGCTGCCGCGCTATGACGCCATTCCCGCCGCGCTGATCGGCCGTCTGGCCCGCGACACGCGGGTGCGCGGTCGGGGCGTGGGGGAGTTGCTCCTGGCCGACGCCATCGCGCGCGTCCTGGAGGCCGGAACCCGCCTGGGCATCTTCGCCATCCTGGTGGACGCCAAGGACGCCCCCGCGGCGGCCTTCTATCAGGCCTTCGGCTTCCAGCCCTTCCCGTCCCGCCCTCAACGGATGTTCCTGCTCACCGCCTCGGCCCGGGCGGCGATGGCGCGACTCCAGGCGCCGCCTTGACCTGGCGCATGGCGGGCCCAGGCCGTTCGGATGATCCTTCACCCTTCCCGCGCCGGATTTCGTCCCCCATATGACCGCCAGCCCCCCAGACCCGAACGGCCTTCCCATGACCGAGGATTCGAAGACGAGCTGTTCGCAGGGGTCCGGCCCCCTGCAGGATCGCCTCAACCGCGACTGCTTCTGCATCGATGTGGACGAGGCCAGCGTCTGGCGCGCGGTGGACGAGGCGGCCGGCGGGGTGATCTCCGGCCAGGCCCTGGCCCAGGACCGCCCCAACCTCTTCTCCACCGGCCCGGCCTTCCTGTCCCAGGCCCAGGTGAACCAGATGGAGGCGGTGGTCGCCGCCATCGAATCCGTCGCGGAGATTCCGGCCTTCCAGGACGCCGTCCTGGCCTGGGCGCCGCAGGCCGCACGCATCGCCACCGGCCCGCGTGGCGCCTTCATGGGCTACGACTTCCACCTGACCCCGGACGGCCCCAAGCTGATCGAGGTCAACACCAACGCCGGCGGGGCCTTCCTCAACGCCCTCCTGGCCCAGGCGCTGCTGGCCTGCTGTCCGCAGGTCGCCGCGGTGACCGCCCCGCGCCCCCTGGCCGATTTCGAGGACGCCGTTTGGGCCATGTTCGAGGCCGAGTGGCGGCTGCAGGGCCGCTCCGGCAAGCCCGCCCTGGTCGCCATCGTCGACGAGGCGCCGGAGGGCCAATACCTCTATCCGGAATTCCTGCTGGCCCAGGCCTTCTTCGAGCGGCGCGGCGTCGAGGCCCTGATCGTCGATCCCTCCGAGCTTCGGGTCTCCGACGGCCGCCTCACCGCCGGCGGCGTGCCCATCGACCTGGTCTACAACCGCCACTGCGACTTCGGGCTCGAAACCCCGCAGACCGCCGCCCTGCGGGAGGCTTATCTCGCCGGCGCCGTGGTGGTGACCCCCAATCCGCGCAACCACGCCCTGCTGGCCGACAAGCGCAACCTCGCCCTGCTGTCGGATCCCGAGGCGCTCGCCCGCCTGGGCGTCGGGCCCGACCTGATCGCGGCCCTGGCGGGCCTGCCCCCCGCGCGCCTGGTGACCCCGGCCAACGCCGAGGACCTCTGGGCCGAACGAAAGTCGCTGTTCTTCAAGCCGGCCGCCGGCCACGCCGGCAAGGCGGTCTATCGCGGCGACAAGATCACCCGCGGCGCCTGGGCCACGGTGACGGCCGGCGACTATATCGCCCAGGCCTTCGCCGCCCCCAGCGAGCGGCGGGTGCGCATCCAAGGCGATCCGCAGGTGCGCAAGATGGACGTGCGGCTCTACACCTATGCCGGCAAGACCCTGCTGGCCGCGGCCCGCCTCTACAGCGGCCAGACCACCAACTTCCGCACGCCCGGCGGCGGCTTCGCCCCGGTCGTGGTGGTGGCCCCGGAGGCGGAGGCCTGGGTGGCCGAGGACGGCCAGCTCTGCGCGCCCATTTGACTTGGCGCATGGCGCGAGGCCGCGCGGCGCCTATCTAAGGCCCCGCGCGTTAGCCGCCGGAGGAGATCGCCATGTCCGTCCAGATCGTCTGCGTTCACTGCGACGCCGTGAACCGCCTGCCCCCCGAGCGTGACGCCAAGGCGGGCAAGTGCGGCAAGTGCCACCAGCCCCTGTTCGACGGCCAGCCGGCCAACCTGACCGGCGCCCGTTTCAAGAAGCACGTGGCCGGCAGCAGCATCCCGGTGATCGCCGACTTCTGGGCCGACTGGTGCGGCCCCTGCCACGCCATGGCGCCCACCTTCGCCAAGGCGGCGGCGGAACTGGAGCCCCGGGCCCGGTTCGTGAAGATCGATGTCGACGCCAATCCCCAGCTCTCGGCGGAGTACGGGGTGCGCGGCATCCCGGCCCTGTTCCTGTTCCAGGGGGGCAAGATCGCCGCCAACCATGCCGGCGTGGCCGACCTCGGCCTGCTGCGCCGCTGGGTCGATCAGGCCAAGGCCAGCGCCTAGTTCTTTGAGGTCGCCGGATCGCCCTCGGCGCCCTGCCGGGTCTGGATGCGGGTCAGGTAGTCGGAGATGGCGTTCACGTCGTCGGGCGAGAACTTGAACTCCGGCATCTGCGGGTGCCCCACCATGATGCCCTCGGCCAGGGCCTCCCCCAGGCTGTCGATGGGATAGCGCTTGTGCAGGTCGCGGAACAGCGGCGCGGCGGGATTGGGACTGGCGCCGGTGGTCCCGGTGGCGTGGCACTGGCCGCAGTTCTTCAGCACCAGTTCCTGACCCCGGTTGGCGGACTCGTCGGTGGCCGCGTCCTGGGCCAGGGCGTGGCCGGCCAGGCCGAGCGCGGCCGCCATCACAAGACAGGTCAGGGCGTTACGCGACATCGAGGTCTCCAGGCCAAGTCCGCAGAGTATCCCCGAACCCGGCCCCGGAGTCTTGATCCACCTCAACCCTATTGGGCCGTCGGGCCCCGGGCGCTCCACTGCACCCCGATGAAGGCGCCCTTGACCAGCGGCAGCAGGACCAGGGTGGCCAGGGTCACCAGGGACAGGGTGAAGGGCAGGACGAAGGCCAGCGGCGCCTGCCAGATGAAGGGGAAGCAGAGCAGCGGGGCGACCACCAGGTGTCCCACCAGGACGATGGTGAAATAGGCCGGGCCGTCGTCGGCGCGGTAGGCGGCATTGTCATGCCCGCAGGCCTCGCAGGTGGACTGGACCGCCAGATAGCCCCGGAACAGGCTGCCCTCGCCGCAGTTGGGGCAGCGGCGCTTCAGGCCGCGCTTGAAACCCTCGCCGGCCGACCGCTTGGCGTCCATGTCGCGTGATCCTCGAAGTTGGCGCCCATCGGGGCGCAGGCCGGATATAGGACGCCGGCAATCTGCATGCAATATCCAATTGATCGCACGGCGCGGAATCTTACACAGGCAAGGCGTTTCCGGAAAATCCAAGCCCATTTGGGGTTGTCCCCCAGCATTCGGGCCCATACAATGACGAAATGTATGGAGATGAACATGAGCGATGATTGGCGCCCCAGGCTCGATCCGGCGGCGGGGCCGCTCTATCTGGCCATAGCCGAGGCCATCGCCTCGGACCTGACGGCTGGTCGGCTCGCCCCCGGCGCGCGCCTGCCGCCACAGCGGGTCCTGGCCCAGGGCCTGGGCGTCGACTTCACCACCGTCAGCCGCGCCTATGCCGAGGCCGCCCGCCGAGGCCTGGTGGAGGGTCGTGTCGGGCAGGGCACCTATGTGCGAGTCCCCGGCGCCGCCGCCTCGGCCGGCGGCCCCGTCGACCTCAGCATGAACCTGCCCCCGCACTTCGAGGATCGCGAGCTGACGGGGCGGATGTGGCGCGAGATCGCCGAGCTGCAGGCCACGGGCCTGGACCTGCTGCTGCGCTACCAGGAGGCCGGCGGCGCGGCGGCCGATCGGCAGGCCGGGGCCCTTTGGCTGCAGGACCGTCTGCCCGGCCTGGACCCCGAGCGGATCACGGTCTGCCCCGGCGCCCAGAGCGCCCTGCTGGCGGTGATCGGCGCCCTCGCGGCCCCCGGCGAGACCATCTGCGCCGAGGCCCTGACCTATCCCGGCCTCAAGGCCCTGGCCGCCCAGCTCCGCCTCAACGTCATCGGCCTGGCCATGGACGGCGAGGGGATCGTTCCCGACGCCTTCGAGGCCGCCTGCCGCGACCACCCGGTCAAGGCCCTGGTCTGCACCCCCACCCTGCAGAACCCCACCACCGCCACCATGTCCCTGGCCCGCCGCCGGGCCCTGGTCGATATCGCGCGCGCCCACGCCGTCCCCATCGTCGAGGACGACGCCTATGGCCTGCTGCCGGAGACTTCGCCCCCGCCCATCGCGGCCCTGGCGCCGGACCTGACCTTCCACATCGCCGGCCTGGCCAAGCCGGTCTCCCCGGCCCTGCGCATCGCCTATCTGGCGGCCCCCGACAGCCGGTCCGGCGCCAAGGTTCGCGCCGCCATCCGCGCCACCACCGCCATGGCCTCGCCGCTCACCGCGGCCATCGCCACGCGCTGGATCACCGGCGGGACCGCCCAGGCGGTCCGCGACGCGATCCGCCAGGAGGCCCGCGCCCGTCAGGTCCTGGCCGCCCGCCTGCTGCCCGCGGGATCCTTCGCCGCCCATCCCGACGGCTTCCACCTGTGGCTGAACCTGCCGCCCGGCTGGACCCGGGGCGAGTTCGCCCTGCAGCTGCGCGCCACCGGCATCGGGGTGGTGGTCTCCGACGCCTTCGCCATCGGTCCCAATCCCCCGGAGGCCGTGCGCATCGGCCTTGGCGGTCCCGCGCCCCGGCGTCAGATCGACAAGGCGCTCGCCGCCGTCGCCGATATCCTCGACGGCGCCCCGGTCATGACCTCGGCGGCGGTCTAGCTCAGCCGCGTCACCACCGCGGCGCTCTCGATGGGCAGGCTGCCGCCATAGGCGTCGAAGTTGCGGCGCTCGACGCTGTAACCCTCCCCAAGCACCGCCTCCACAAAGGGCAGGGCCGGCGCATAGGCGAAGCGGCCGCCGACCTTCAGCGAGGCCAGGATGCGGCGATAGGCCCGGGCGTAGTCGTAGGCCAGGTCGTGGCCCGCCATGTGGTGATGCAGGAAGTGCAGGGAGAAGCCGAGATGGGAGATCACCGTCCCCCAGATGTCGCGCCCGTAGTCCTGGGTCAGCCAGTCCCCCGCCGCCGTGCCGGGCGCCTGGGCGTCGCGGTCCATGCCGACCGCCTCGATCCCCGCGGCGCGCAGGTGCGCCACCAGGGCGCCGCTCGCCCCGCAGCCGACGTCGAGCACCGGCGTCTCGACCCGGTCCAGGCCGAGGACGGCGAACTGGAGGCCCGGCGAGTACTCCGCCTGCACCGTGTCCCTCAGCCGCGTCCCGAAGGCCACCTTCAGGGCCAGGGCCAGCCGCGCATGGTGTTCGGTGAGCAGTTCGGCCAGACCCTCGACGACCTCGTCCTGGCTCCGCGCCTCGGCCAGCAGCTCGGCGGTGTCCGACAGGCTCTGGGCGTAGGCCTGGGCGAGCTCGGCCCGCGTCTGGGCCGTGGCGTAGAGGAATTGGTTGTGGCGATGCAGCCAGCGCACCAGTTGGTCGGCCAGGTCCCCGGCCGCCACCGCCGACGCGAGCCAGGGCCCCAGCACCTCGCGGTAGGCCCACAGATAGGCCGGCAGGTCCGCCTCGACGGCGGTCAGTTCGGCCTCCTGGGCGGCGACGGTGTCGAGGCTGAGGCTGGCGCCGGCGATCCGCCGCCGGATTCGCCGCCAAAGGCCGATGACCTGGGCTTGAGTGTCGTTCATGCGCCTCGCCTCCCACCTGGCGCGCGCCGACGCAAGCCGATCTGAACCTTGGCCGCGCACCGGCGTTCCCACCCCGTCAGGAAATCAGAGAGGGCTAACATCATGAACGGCGTAGGTATTCTCGGGGCGATCATCATCGGCATTCTGGCCGGCTGGATCGCCGAACAACTCATGGGCCGCAAGCACGGCCTGCTCACCAACATGATCGTCGGCCTGGTGGGGGCCCTGCTGGGCAGCTTCATCGCCGGCGCCATGGGCATCAGCTTCGGCGGCGTCGTCGGCAGCCTGGTGATCGCCACCCTCGGCGCGGTGCTGCTGCTCTTCCTGCTGAGCGCGGTCCGCGGCCGCTAGGGCGCTACAGTGTGACGGGCCTCCTCCGCGCAGGAGGAGGCCCAACGCTCAGATCTTCGACAGCCGGCGCCGATTGGCGCGGACCTTGCGGCGATAGTGCGCCACCGTCCTGGCCGCCGCCCCGTGGGCCGTGAGCCCCAGCCCGCCGGTCATGGCCCGGGCCTGCAGGGCCAGGCCCGACTCGATCTTCTCGCGCACCATCAGCTCCGCCTCGGCCTGGGCCGCCGCCCCGCCCGCCGCCATCTTCAGCGTCCGCAGGCCGATGACCGAGGAGGCCTCGACCCCCAGGGCCCAGGTGTCCATCGTCAGCCGCATCCAGGGATTGCGCATGCTCAGTCCTTGCTCGAGGCGGCGTCCCGCGCCGTGCGGTCTTCAATCTCATTGAGCACAGCCGCCGCGTCGGCGGGCTGGGCCATGGCCTCGGACTCCTCGTCCCGCCGGTCGACGATGGAGGGGGCGTCGCGCCGCAGCTCCTCCAGCAGGGCGATGATCTTGGCGCTCTTCTGCTCATTGAGCAGGGCGAGCTCCAGGGTCAGCGTCTCGCGGCGCTCCGCCAACCGGTCCTCCCGGCGTTGGGTCACCAGGATCAGCACCGCGATCAGCAGGGCCGCCAGGGTCGCCCCCAGTTCGAGGCCCACGAAGTCCGGGTCCGGCCAGCCGGCTGCGAGGCGGTTTCCCGCGATCCAGGCCGTCACCGCGATCACCAGGATCACCATGGCCGCGGGCCGACCCAGCAGGTCGGTCACCGCGTCGATGGCCCGCTGCAAGGGGCTCGCCGCCTGGTCATGGTCCTGATGCAGCTGCGCGATAGCCTCGACCGTCTCCTCGACGTCGCGGGTCAGGGTCTCAGAGCTCATGGGTCAGGGCTGAGGCACGGGCTTCATCCCGCTGGTCTGGATATGCCACTTGCGCTGCTCGGCGCTGGAGCCGGGCACGTCATTGACCCGCTTCAGGGTGATCGGACCCTTCAGGTTGAACTGTTCGCCGGTCTTCAGCCGCCCGAAGGCGATGGCCGGGACCTCGACATAGGACGACCCTGCCGCCCCCTCCATCGGGCCCGGCGCGCCGACATTGCCGTGGTACTGGGAATACTTGTCGAAGCTGGCGGCGAACTGCTCGGCGGTCATGCCGCTGGCCTTGCCGCCGTCGCCCCACAGGGCCCAGGCCTGGGCGTACTTCTTCTCACCGATCAGGGCGAAATAGGTCTGCACCACATCGGCCGCGCCCTGGGCGCTCTGCGGGGTGAAGGGCGCCTCGGAGATCGGCGTGCGGTCGTCGGGCAGGCCGGCGGGCGAACCCGGCGCGGGCGCCTCCACCGGCGCCTCAGGGTCCTGCGCCGGCGTCGGGGCGGGCGTCGGAGCCGGCGCGGCGGGCACGGTTCCGGGGAACTGGGCGGGCGGGGCGGCGGGGGTGGCGGATTGCCGGTTGCAGGCGGCGAGCGCCAGGGCGGCGACGCCGGCGGCGAGCAGAAGTCGGGAAGCGGCCATGGGGGTCCTTTTCAAGTCCATGGGCTCAACGCGCGAGGCGTCGAAGGGGTGCGTCAGTTCGAGGCCTCGCGGACGAGAGGGTCAAGCCGCGCGCTCGGGGAACGGCCCATGACGCCGACGTGATTTCCGGCCCCGTGGCGCGGCGCCCGCATCTGGGCCAATCTGACATCAACGATAAAAAACGTCCTGGGAGAGAACACCATGGTCGACGCCGTCGCCCCGGCTGTGCTGGAGGCCGAGACCCGCTCTCCCTTCGACGCCCGCTACCGGGCCTTCGCCCTGGCGGTGCTGCTGGGCGCCTATATCCTGTCCTTCCTCGACCGCCAGGTGGTGTCGATCCTGGCCGAGCCCATCAAGCGCGACCTGGGCCTGGCCGACTGGCAGCTTGGCATGCTGACGGGCCTGGCCTTCGCCATCTTCTACACCACCCTGGGCATCCCCATCGCCCGCCTGGCCGAGCGGTTCTCGCGCCCCTGGATCATCGCCGGCTCCATGGCGCTGTGGAGCCTGTTCACCCTGCTCAGCGGCCGGGCCCAGACCTTCCCGCAGATGCTGGTGGCCCGCATGGGGGTCGGGTTCGGCGAGGCCGGCTGCAACCCCTGCGCCCACTCCCTGATCGCCGACTACACGCCCAAGGAGAAGCGCGCTTCGGCCCTGGCCACCTATTCCCTGGGCATCCCCATCGGCACCCTGCTCGGCCTGGTGATGGGGGGCCTGATCGCCGACGCCTATGGCTGGCGCGCCGCCTTCCTGGTGGCCGGGGCGCCGGGCCTGGTCCTGGCCCTGGTGGCCGGGGTGTTCCTGAAGGAGCCGCGCAAGTTCATCACCGGCGTCGCCGCCAGCCAGGCGCAGGCCGCCCCGCCGCTGGCCGCCGCCCTGCGCGAGCTGGCGACCAAGCCCACCTTCTGGCTGATGGCGGTGGGCGCGGGCCTGATGGCCTTCGTCGGCTACGGCCAGGGCGCCTTCAACGCCGCCTTCTTCATGCGCCTGCACGGCGACCAGCTCACCGCCCTCGCCGCCCCCTACGGCCTGAAGTCCGCCGGCTATCTCGGCCTGGCGCTGGGCCTGATCGGCGGGATCGCCGGCATGATCGGCACCGTGCTGGGGGGCTGGTTCGCCGACATCGCCGCCCGCCGCGACGCCCGCGGCTACGCCGTGGTCCCGGCCCTGGCCGCCGTCCTGGCCCTGCCCTCCTACTATTTCATCTACACGGTCGCCGACCCGATGACGGCGCTGTGGCTCAACATCATCCCCAGCGTCCTGGGCGCGCTCTGGTACGGCCCGGTCTTCGCCACCGCCCAGAGCGTGGTCCCGGCCCACACCCGGGCCACCGCCGCGGCCCTGTTGCTGCTGGTGCTCAACCTCATCGGCCTGGGGCTCGGACCGCTGTTCGTCGGCGCGCTCAGCGACGGCCTGGCGACCCTGGGCGGGCTCGGCGAATCCGAGGGCCTGCGCTGGTCCCTGATCCTCACCTCGCTGTTCGGCCTGCTGGGCGCGGCCATCTTCTGGATGGCCCGCAAGACCATGGTGCGCGACCTGGTGAGCTGAGGCGGGCTCGCGGGCTTCGATGAGGTCGACGCCATGTATTTGAAGGCGCCGCCGTAGGTTGTGCGCAAAATCAGAAGCTTGACAGCCTTCACATATCGGCGTTCTTTTCACGCGTTGGTTTCGTGAGCATGTCTAGAAGAATATCCGCGCCCATCGAAAGCGCGTGATGTCCTGTTTCGACCTTCGGCGCACGGCGCTTCGTCTGCAATTACAGAACTGGCTACGGCAAAATATTGCCGCGAGTCTCGCTATGCCCAGGCGGTCGCCTGCGCAGAAAGGAACATGCACGTGATTACTCGAGCTTCACTGGCCGACCGGCGCGCGGTCATGCGCGGGGCCGCCGGCCTGTCCCTGTTCAGCCTGTTTGGCGGCGCGCGCGCCCTCGCCGCCCCCATGCCGGACATGGGCTCCGGCAAGATCGCCGCCCCCACCCTCGCCGAACTGGCCAAGTTCCCCCGCCTCGCGCCGGGCAAGCAGGGGGAGTCCTTCGCCGTCGCCCTGCCCAACGGCGAACGGCACATCTTCCGCGTCAGCGGCGGCGACACCGGCCCCGCCACCGTCGAGAGCATCGGCCCCAACGGCGCGCGCAAGACCTCCACCATCGCCGAGAACGACACCCCGGTGGCCATGCTGCGCGGCGGCGGCGCGGCGACCACCGGAACCCAGAAGAGCAGCAGCGGCAGCTTCTGGGGGTGCTACGCGACCTGCATGATCGGCAAGATCGGCCAGGGCGCCTGGAACAACCTCAAGACCAACTGGCTCAGCTGCTGGAACCAGGCTCAGAGCAAGAAGAAGTGGTGGCAGAAGGTGCTGAAGTTCACCCAGTGCATCTTCACCCTGCCCTACGGGTCCTACGCCATCGCCTGCTTCGGCGTCTGCGGTTAGGGTCGATTCAGGCGGGTCGGGGCGCGGAGCCCCGACCCGCCGTTCCGGCGCCCAAGGGCCGCATTGCGCCGCGGGAGCGCCGCCCCTAGCCTTGATCGGCAAAGATTCGCCCGCCGGTTGATCATCGCTTAAGCGTGACCGGCTAGGATCGCCCCATGCCGATCTCGTATCTCTCGGCCGCGCAGATCTCCGCCCTGTCGGTGACCACGCTTGCGCCGCTGTCCGCCACCAAGATGGCCCAGCTCACCTCGACCCAGGTGGGCGCCATCAGCGCGACCGGCATCGAGGCCTTGGGCGTGACCCAGGTCGCGGCCCTCAGCGCCACCCAGGTCAAGGGCCTGAAGGCCACCCAGATCTCGCACTTCGCCGCCTCGGTGGTGTTCGACACCGCCCAGCTCGTGGCCATGAGCGCCTCCCAGGTGGGCGGCTTCAGCACCACCCAGCTGGCGGCCCTGGACACCAAGATCGCCGCCCTGGCCGGAACCCAGCTGGCCGGGCTGTCGGCCACGGGCCTCTCGACCCTGTCGGCCACCCAGGTCAGCGCGCTGAACGCCACCCAGATCAAGGGGCTCACCACCACCCAGATCAAGGGGCTGAGCGCCGCCGACATCGACGAGTTCGACCAGACCCAGCTCGGCGCCTTCACCCCCACCCAGCTCGGCGTCTTCTCCACCACCCACCTGGCCCAGCTGGACGCCACCGAGGTGGCGTCGCTCTCCACCACCCAGGTCAAGGGGCTCAACCCGCTGCAGCTGCGGGACATCGACGCCACCACCATCGGCCGGTTCACCGCCACCCAGATCGGCGCCCTGTCGGCCACCCAGATCGGCGCGGTCACCGCCACCAACCTCGCGGCCCTCAGCGGCGGGGCCATCTCGGCCCTGTCGGCCACCCAGGTCGCCGGCCTTACGGTCACCGCGCTCGGCGCCCTCGACACCACCCAGGTCGCCTCGCTCTCCACCACCCAGGTGGCGGGCCTGACCACCACCCAGGTGAAGAGCCTGGAGGCGTCGGACTTCGACAAGTTCACCTCGGGCCAGATCGCCGCCTTCAGCGCCGCCCAGCTGGCCTCGCTCTCGGCCACCAACCTGGCCTCCCTGGATCAGACCGAGATCCGCGGCCTGAACGCCACCCAGTCGGCCGGCTTCACCGCCACCCAGATGGGCAGTCTGTCGACCACCGACTTCGCCGAGTTCAGCGCCACCCAGGTGGGCGCCCTGACCCCGGCCCAGCTCGGCGGCCTGTCGGTCACCAACCTGACCTCGCTGTCGGCCACCCAGTTCGCGGCGCTCACCCCGACCCTGGTGAAGGGGCTCAGCGCCACCCAGCTCGGCGGCCTCACCACCACCGACTTCGCCCGGTTCGCCCCCAGCCAGATCGTCAGCCTGACGGCGCCCCAGATCGGCGCCCTGTCGGCCACCAATGTCGCCTCGCTGAACGCCACGGTGATCCAGCAGCTCACCACCACCCAGCTCCAGGGCCTGACCGCCTTCCAGGTGCGCAGCCTGGGGGCGGCCGACATCCAGGAGTTCACCGCCACCCAGATCGCGGCCTTGACCCCGGCCCAGTTCGGCTCCTTCTCCGCCACCGCCCTTCCGGCCCTGTTCGACACCCAGTTCGAGGCCCTCAGCGCCGTCCAGATCGGCGCCATGTCGGCCACGGGCCTGGCCTCGCTCACCGACACCCAGCTCGGCTGGCTCTCGGCGACCCAGCTCAAGGGGGTCAGCGCCACGGCGCTCGGCGGCCTGTCGGCCACCGACTTCGGCCGTCTCAGCGCGACCCAGGTCGACAGCCTGAGCGGCGTGCAGCTCGGCGGCCTGTCGGCGACCAATCTCGGCTCCCTCACCCAGACCCAGGTCTCCGACCTCGCCACCACCCAGGTCCAGGGCCTGACCGCGACCCAGCTCTCGGGGCTCTCGGCCACCGACATCGGCGAGTTCAACTTCGTCCAGCTGCGCGCCATGTCGGCCGGTCAGATCAACGCCTTCTCCACCGAGGCCGTGGCGTCCCTGACCTCACTGCAGGTCTCGGCCCTGACCTCCAGCCAGATGAGCGGCCTGTCGGCCACCAACCTCTCGGCCCTGACCTCCACCCAGGTGGCGGGGCTCACCACCACCCAGGTGCAGGGGATCAGCGTCAACAACGTGCGCGGCCTCAGCACGACGGACTTCGCCGAACTGACGGCGACCCAGCTGACCTCGCTCACCGCCGGCCAGGTGGGGGCGCTTTCCACCACCAACCTGTTCGGCCTCTCCAGCACCCAGTTCGGATCCCTGGGCGCCAACCAGATCGCGGGCCTCAGCGCCAGCCAGCTGACGGCGATCGAGCCCGTCCAGTTCGACGCCTTCACCGCCACCCAGATCGCGGCCCTGCCCGCGGCCCAGATCGGCGCGCTCTCCACCACAGTGATCGCGGCGCTCACCACCACCCAGGTGACGGCCTTCACCCCGACCCAGATCCCGCGCCTCAGCGTCACCCAGGTGCGGCAGCTCTCGGCCACCAACATCGCGGCCATGACCCCGGCCCAGGTGAACGCCTTCACGGCGATCCAAATCCAGAATCTGCCTCCGGCCTGAATGTGCTAGACCTTGGCCATGGCCCCGAAAGAGGGCCCGCCAAGGGAAGATCACGCCATGACCACCGACCGTATCGAGGCGATCGAATATACCGACGCCGTCTGCTCCACCGCCTGGGGCGCCGAGCCGCTGCTGCGCCGGCTGGACTGGCGTCACGGCCACCATCTCACCTGGCGCAAGGTCATGGGCGGCCTGGTGGGGAACGCCGCGGCCGGCAAGGACGACTGGGACCGGGTCGGCGCCGCGGTTCCCATGCGGGCCTACTGGAAGCGGGTCTGGGAGCTCACCGGCATGCCCTATCCCAACCCCATGCACCTGATGCTGCAGTCCACCGATCCCCTGGGCCAGGCGGTCAAGGCCGCCGAGCTGCAGGGCCAGGAGGTGGCCCACGCCGTGCTGCGCCGCTTCCGCGAGCAGATCTTCATCTTCGGCCTGGGCCCCCAGACCCCCGACGAGTTCGACGCCGCGACCCAGGGCGTCCCGGGCCTCGACCACCGCCGCTGGCGGGCCGACCAGGCCTCCGAGGCCGTCGCGGCCGCCTATCGCGCCGACTGGGAGGAGACCCGCGCCCCCAACGACCATGTCCGCAACCTCAAGCACGACAGCCCGATGAACGGGGAGCTCAAGCACTCCGAGGGCCATGACCGCTACGCCCTGCCCACCCTCATCTTCCGGGGTCCCGGCGGCGACCAGACCGTGGCGGGCTGGGTCGGCTACGAGGAATATGTCGCTGGCCTCGAGGCCGCCCTGCCAGGCGCCACCGCCGACCCGCGCCCCGACCCGACCCCGGACCAGGCCTTCGCCCGCTGGCCGGTGCTGACCGCCAGGGAGCTGACCTTCCTCTGCGGGGAAGACGCCGAGCCCCCCGCCGACGTCGTCGCCTACGATTGGGGCGACGGCCTGGTCTATTTCGCCCCCGCCGAGGCCCGCGCCCGCGGCCTGGCGGAATCCGCGCCGGCCTGATCCTCCCGCTGATAGGACAGCCAGCGGCAGAGCATCCCGCCCCAGGAGGTGACCATGCCCAGCCCCAGGCAGACCTCCAGCAGCGGGTGGCCCGACACACCCTTCCAGCTCACCACCCCCAGCAGCAGCACGCTGAGGCTGGAGACCAGGTAGCCGAACGTCTTGAGCATCGATCATCCTCCATTGTCAGTCCTCGGATGTCTCAACAGGCTGCGGCCGTCCCTGTTCCGAGGGCGAATTCGATTGCCTGACGCCGCGACAGACGGCGCCTGATCGACGCCGAACCCCCGGAGATCGCCCATGTCCGACCTCGACTTCAGCGGCCAGAACGTCCTGGTGGTGGGCGGCTCCAGCGGCATTGGCAACGGCGTCGCCCACGGCTTCCGCCGGCGCGGCGCCCAGGTCCACGTCTGGGGCACGCGGGCGAACGCCGGCGACTATGACGGGGTCGAGGGCTCCGACCTCACCGGCCTGACCTATGCCTGCGTCGACGTCGCCGACCGCGCCGCCATCGCCGCCGCCGCCGGCCGGCTCGAACGCCTCGACGTCCTGGTGCTCTGCCAGGGCACGGTGGTCTACAAGCGCGGGGAGTTCGCGCCGGCGGGCTGGGACCGGGTGATGGCGGTCAATCTCGACAGCCTGATGGACTGCGCCATGGCCTTCCACGACCGGCTGGCCGCCGCCAAGGGCTCGATCATCATCGTCAGCTCAATCTCGGGCTTCCAGTCCAACCGGGGCAATCCGGCCTACGCCGCCTCCAAGGCCGGCGCCGTCAGCCTCACCAAGACCCTGGGCGAGGCCTGGGCGCGGGACGGCATCCGGGTCAACGGCCTGGCGCCCGGCCTGGTGGCCACCAAGCTCACCGCCGTCACCACCGAGCATCCCGACCGCCTGGCCGGCGCCCTGCGCGCCATCCCGGCCGGCCGCATGGGCACCCCCGACGACATGGCCGGCGCGGCCCTCTTCCTGGCCTCGCCCCTGGCCGCCTACGTCAACGGCCAGACCCTGATCGTCGACGGCGGCCTGTCCCTCTCATGACGGAGATTCCCATGTCCCTCAGCCGCTCGGTCAAAGGCTCCGTCGTCCTGGTCACCGGGGCGGGCAGCGGCATGGGGGCCGCCACCGCCCGGGTCTTCGCCGCGCAAGGCGCCCACGTCGCCGTCACCGACCGCGACGCCGCCGCCGCCGCCACGGTGGCGGAGTCCATCGTCGCCGAGGGCGGCTCGGCGCTCGCCTGGCCCCTGGACGTCGCCGATCCGGTGGAGATCCTGGCGGTGGTGGGCGACCTCGCCGCCCGCTTCGGCGGCCTCGACATCGTGGTCAACAACGCCGGGATTTCCGGCTTCTCGGCCATCGACGACGACGGCTACGACGCGGTCTGGGACCGCTCCGTCAGCGTCCTGCTCACCGCCCACCAGCGGGTGATCCGCGCCGCCCTGCCGCACCTTCGCAAGTCGGCGGCGCCGCGCATCGTCAACATCGCCTCCACCGAGGCCCTGGGCGCCACCGCCCGCGACAGCGCCTACGCCGCGGCCAAGGCCGGCGTCACCGGCCTCACCCGGGCGCTGGCCGTCGAACTCGGCCGCGAGGGGATCACGGTCAATTGCATCTGCCCGGGCCCCATCCTCACCGGCATGACCGACGCCATCCCCGACGAGGCGCGCCAGACCTACGCCCGGCGGCGCACGGCGCTGGGCCGCTACGGCGCGCCGGAGGAGGTCGCCCACATGACGCTCAGCCTCTGCCTGCCCGCCGCCAGCTACATCACCGGCGCGGTGATCCCCGTCGACGGCGGCCTGATGGCGCGCAACGCCTGACCCCTTGAAACCGTCGGGTCGGCGCCCAAATCATCGCACCGACGAGGCGTCGGCCGCCGCCGGCGGCGCGGCCTCGTCACCTGGAAAGTGAGGACATACAACACGGAGATCGGCGATGTTCGCCAGCCACGACCAAGCCCCTTCCCCTGTGACCCTGCGCCTGGCCCTGGAGCGCATCCTGCGGCCGGCGGTGGGATTCCAGCACCCACGCGAGGTGCTGAAGGACCCCCTGCTCTCCCCCGACGACAAGCGCGCCGTCCTCTCCTCCTGGGCCTCCGACGCCTGCGCGGTGGAGGACCAGCCCACCCTGCGCCAGATGGTCGGTTGCGAATCCCCCGTCCCGCTTGAGGACGTCCTGGCGGCCCTGAGCCGCCTCGATGGCCCCGGCCCACACCTCAAAGCTGCGTGACCGGGTCTGACGCCCGACAGACACCGACCTCATTTCGGGCGCTTGATGCCGCTAGAGCGCGTCAGGCGGAAGTGGATACCGGTTCCGCCGCCCGACGCGCTCCAATCTTTGAATCTAGACCCTTCTTGCCGTTTCAGACGGGTCCGTCTGAAACGGTCAGGGTCCAGGAAGAGGACATGCCCGTGCAACCGACGCCTGACACCGACCACCACATCTCCGTCCTGCCCGTCGAGGGGGGCTGGCGCGTGCTGTCGCCCTTGGACGACACCCCGCTGATGTTCCTCTCGGGCGCCAAGGCCGAAGCAAAGGCCAAGGCGCTGGCCGAGCAGTTGGCCGCGGCCGGCTGCGACGCCCGGGTGCTGATCCACGACCGCACCCAGGCTCTCGTGGGGACCTGGCGCTACTTCGCCGCCGAGGTCGACCGGGCCCAGGCGCCCCTGGCCGAACTGCCGGTCCTGCGGTCGCCCAGCCAGGCCTGATCTACCGGGACGAGGACGGGACAGGCCCCACGAAGCTCGTCTGGCCCGCACCGGGCCCGGGCCGCGATATCGCCCACGAGGCCGAGGCGGCGCGCCTGTTGTTCAGTCCCTATGGGGCGGAGGGCGTCCGCTTGCCGGCGGAGCCGCCTTCCCACCCCCGGCCGCGTGAACACCTTCCACGTAGTGGACGTAGCTCACATAGGCGTCGACATAGGCGCGGTCGGCGGTGACGTCGCGCGGACGGGACGCGCGGCTCGCCAGGAGGTTCGCGAAGCGCGCCCGCAGACCTTGCGACACCTCTCGGCTCAAGAGTTCCTCCACGGCCTCCTGGGACCCCGATCTGACGGCTTCGTCCGCCGCGAGCACGGCGGGACCGAAGTCGTGGCCGGCCGGCTTGAGCCCGTCGTAGGACGCGCCTTCCCCGGCGCGATGCAAACGCACCAGCGTCTCATAGAAGGCCTGGTCGGCCAGCTCGCGCGCCTCCCGACCCAGTGCGCGCACGGCCAGGGTCTTCGAGAACGCCTGTCGCACGGTCGCCTCGTTGTCCGGCTTCACCCAGGCCAGGACCGGGTTCGGATCGCCGCTGTCCAGGGCGGTCCGCGCCGCCGCGACGACGGGTCCGTCCAGGGAGTCGCAGTGGGCCATCGCCGGCGTGGAGAGCGCTCCGAGCCCGAGGCCCAGCAGAACCGCGGCAGTCTTGAGTTTCGCCCGCATGGGCAAGCTCCTCTTGAGGATTTTCATCGGTCACGCCACATCGGTGGCCTGGGGCGCGCGTTTGCGGCCGGTGACCATCGCCCGGACCAGGTTCTCGCGATGACGCAGGCTGGCCACGATCACGCCCGCGATGTGGAGCGCGACCAAACCCAAGGTGAGGGTGGCGGCGCCTTCGTGCAGCTCCTCGACCCACTCCGCGCCCCAGAAGGCGTCCTGCGTGTACATCCAGCCTGTGAGGGCGGTCGCCGACAGGGTCGACAGCAAGGCGAGGATCATCAGCCCACCGGCCGGGTTGTGGCCAAGGTAGCGGGGCTCTCGCCCCCTGAGGATCGCGCCAACGTAGCGCGCCGTGTCCCCGGGATTGCGAACGAACTGGCTGAACCGGGCATAGCGGGGCCCGACCAGCCCCCAGACGAGCCGGAAGCCGATCAGGACGGCCGCCGCGTAGCCGGCGGCGTAGTGAAGATCCTCCCAGTCCTCGGCCGTCAGCCACGCGACCGCGAAGCTGACGGCGAGGCTCCAGTGGAAGAGCCGCACGACTGGGTCCCAGACCCGTATGGACGGCGTCTTCATGTCAGCGCTCCAGCTTGACCTTCACGGACTGGAGGGTCTTCGGGTTGAAGTAGGCTTCGACCCGGCGGCCCTGACGGTCGATGCCGTAGACCTCGTAGCAGCCGTCTTCGGTCTTCAGCCGGTTCACCTTCCAGCCCTCGGCCTGGAGCTTCTTTTCCAGCGCCTGCCGCGGCTGCCATTCGGCGAGCGGCACATTGCACTTCTCGGCCGCGACGGCGGCTCCGGCGCCGAGGGCGCCGAAAGCCGCGGCGGCGGCGAACAGGATGGCTTTCATGGGAGGTCTCCTTCTCGGTTGCGATGGAAGGAGGATCGGGCCGCAATCTGACGCCCGCCTGACGCCGCGCGCGAATGTTCTTCAGGTTCACGTCAGCTTGGTGGAATAGCTGGCTAGGTTCCTTCCACCTTCATGGCGGCGGTCTTGCGGGTTCTGTTGATCGAGGATGACCTGGCGCTCGGCGAAGCGGTCCGCGACCAGGTCGCCGCGGACGGCCATGCGGTGGACTGGGTCCAGCGCCTGAGCGAGGCGCGCGATCACGTGCGCGCCGTCCCCTATGACCTCCTGCTCCTCGACCTGATGTTGCCCGACGGCCCGGGTCTGGAGTTCCTGCGCGAGCGCCGGCGCGAGGGCGATGTGACACCCGTGATGATCCTGACCGCCCGCGACCAGATATCCGAGCGCATCGCCGGATTGAACGCGGGCGCGGACGACTACCTGGTCAAGCCCTTCAACCTCCTGGAACTGTCGGCGCGGGTCTCGGCGGTGGCCCGACGCTACGCGGGCAACCCCAACCCGCTGGTCCGTATCGGCGCGCTCGAAGTCGACCTTGCCGCCCATGCCGCCTTCATCGCCGGCCACCTCATCGACCTCACCGCGCGCGAGTGGGGGGTTCTTGAGGCGCTGGTGCAGCACCCGGGCGCCATCATTTCCAAGGGACAGCTCGAGGACCATCTCTACGCCTTCGGCGGCGAGGTGGAGAGCAACACCATCGAGGCCTATGTCAGCCGGCTCAGGAAGAAGCTGGGCCCCGATGTGGTGCAGACCGTTCGCGGCCTGGGTTACCGGTTGGGCCGCGTATGAACGGCCGGTTCAGTTTGCAGCGGCGCCTGGGCCTCGGCGTGGCCCTCCTGGTGGCGGTGACTTGGCTCGTGGCGACGGCGTGCGGCGCCGTGGTTATCCGCCATGAACTGGACGAAACGTTCGACTCGGCGCTGCAGGAGACCGCGCAGAGGCTGCTGCCGCTCGCCGTCATCGACATCACCGAACGCGATCGCTCGCTCGGCCCGCGCCGGGTCTCGCCTCTGGCCCGCCACGAGGAATTCCTCACCTATGTCGTGCGCGATCGATCCGGCGAGGTGCTGCTGCAGTCGCACGACGCCGATCTCAGGGTGTTCCGCGAGACGCCCGGCGCCGGGTTCCAAAGCACGGCCACGCACAGACTTTACGGCGAAAGCGCCCTTAACGGCGCCGTGATCATTGAGGTCGCCGAGCGGCTGGATCACCGCGGCGAAGCGACGCTGGAGGCCGCCCTCACCCTGCTCCTGCCTCTGGCGGCGCTGGTCCCGGCCTCGCTGCTCGGGGCCTGGCTGCTCGTCCGCCTGAGTCTTCGCTCCCTGTCGGGCTTCACGGCCGCGGTCGAGGCGCGCGGCGCGGGGAACCTGGATCCCGTGCCTCTGTCGCGCCTGCCCTCGGAGATCCAGGCGATTGGCGAGTCCGTCAATCAGCTCATCGGGCGGCTACGGCGGGTGCTGGAGGCTGAGCGCAACTTCGCGAGCAACAGCGCTCATGAGTTGCGGACCCCTTTGGCCGCGGCCCTGGCCCAGACGCAGCGGCTGGTCGCTGAAACGCCGGCCGGGCCCCTCAACCGGCGGGCGCGGCGGATCGAGGCGTCGCTGGGCCAATTGGCGCGCCTGTCGGAAAAGCTGCTCCAACTGGCCCGGGCGGAAGGCGGCGGCATCCTCGCCGAGGGCCCGCAGGCCTTGGCCCCGGTCCTGCGTCATGTCGTTGACGACCTGCGCCGGAGCGAGCCCGGCGGAGAGCGACTCCAGGTCAGCACGCCGCCGTCGGAGTCCCACGGCTCGCGCCTGGATCCCGACGTCTTCGCCATCCTCGCCCGAAATCTCATCGAGAACGCGCTGAAGCATGGCGCGCCTGACCGCCCGGTCGTCGCCTCCCTTTCCGCTGACGGGCTCCTTCGCGTGGTGAACGGCGGGCGGGTGCTGGCCCCCGAGACCCTGAGCCGGGTGCGACGTCGTTTCGAGCGCGGTGAAACCCCTGCCGAAGGCGCGGGCCTGGGACTGACCATCGCCGACCTTGTCGCGGCTGCGGCCGGCGCAAGTCTGGAGATCAGGTCTCCCGCGAGCGGGCAGAGCGATGGCTTCGAAGCCAGCGTCGACTTGGCTCGTCCGTGAGGCTGCCGCAGAGCCGCCAGCGCTCCCGATACCTCACATTCTCTCGGCACGGCGTCTTCGCGCGGCCCGCCCTCACCACCGGTGGAGAGCAGTCCAAGAGCGGCTCGGGCCTGAGCACCGGCGTCGAGACCGGCGCCATCTCGCCGGGGAACACCCAGGGCGCCAACAGCGCCCGCTGACCCTTCGCCGGGGTCCGCCCAGCCCGGTCGCGGACCCCGGAAATCGTCCCTTTCTGTCGGATATCCGCCGGAACTCGCTCCCGGAAAGGGTGTTTCCCGAGTCTGGGTGATACCGCCCGAGAGTTCAGGATGAGGGACGTCATGGCGACCGCCGCAAAAGCTCAAACCACCAAGAAATCCGCCGGCCGCAAGCGCCGCACCGGCCGGCGCGACCCGCTGGCCATCAGCCTGCTGAAGAAGGACCACCGCGAGGTCGACGACATGTTCGACGAGTACGAACAGCTGGAGAAGGACGCCGAGAAGCTCGCCCTCTTCAACAAGATCGCCCTGGCGCTGAAGGTCCACACCCAGATCGAGGAAGAGATCTTCTACCCCGAGGAGCGCGGCGACGTGGAAGACGACATGATGGACGAGGCCTATGTCGAACACGACGGCGCCAAGAAGCTGATCGCCGAGATCGAGGCGATGAAGCCCTCCGACGAATATTACGACGCCAAGGTCAAGGTGCTCGGCGAGTACATCAAGCACCACGTCAAGGAAGAGGAACAGCCGGGCGGCATCTTCGCCCAGGCCAAGAAGGGCGATGAGGACCTCGACGCCATGGGCGAGCGCCTGAAGGCCCGCAAGGAAGAGCTGATGGCGCAGATGGCCCCGGCCAAGGCCAACTGACCGGCGACTCGGTCGCGCGCGCCACCGGCGCAGCCTGATCTGTCGAACGGCGCGGCTCTCCCCGAGAGTCGCGCCGTTTGCATTCTATGTCGGATATTGTTCATAGGAGATACAATTCCAGACATACTATGTATTTGATCGAAAGTTTCTCGCGCTTATCGCCTCTCGAAAAGCCAAATAAAATATATCAGACAACCTCTGCGGATCACTTGCGCAGAGCGCGCGGCCAACTTCCGTGCCAGTGTCGAGTCGACTCTCGCTCATTATTTGTCGCATCGCCCGGCTTCTCAGTGAATTTTAGAAACTACCTCTTAGCTGCCATGGACGCCGGCGACATGGCCGCCCTTGGTCCCGCCTTGACCGAGGTCGCCCTGCTGGCCGGCCAGGTGCTGCATCCGGCGGGCGAGTTGATCGACCAGGTCTACTTCCCCTCCAGCGCCGTGATCTCGGTGGTCACCCCCACCCTCGACGGCCGCAGCGTCGAGAGCGCCACCGTCGGCTTCGAGAGCCTCGCGGGCCTCTCCTCCGCCCTCAGCGGCGAGCCCAGCGCCAGCCGGGTCTTCGCCCAGGTGGGCGGCGGCGCCATCCGGCTGCCCGCCGCCAAGCTGCGCGATCGGGCCCTGGCCAGTCCGCCGCTCATGCAATTGCTGCTGCGCCACATGGACGCCGGCATCAGCCAGGCCCAGCAATCGGTGGCCTGCAACGCCCTGCACGACGCCGGCCCGCGCCTGGCGCGCTGGCTGCTGATGACCCAGGACCGGGTGGCCGGTCCCGTCATCCCCCTGACCCAGGAATATCTCGCCATCATGCTCGGCGTGCAGCGGACCACCGTGACCCTGGTGGCCAGCGCCCTGAAGCGGGCCGGTCTCATCAAGTACCGGCGCGGCGTGATCACCATCCTCGACCGCGAGGGCCTCGAGCGCGAGGCCTGCGAATGCTACGCCGTCAGCAGTCAAAGGTTCGACAAGCTGCTGGCGCCCAGCCACGCCCATTAGGGTGACGGCCGGACCTGGAGACCTGTTCGGGCTTCGCCGGCCCTAGGCCGAGGCGCCCTGCTCCCGCACCTCACGGTGCACGAGCCGGTCGTCCTGCCAGACCTGCACCTCCACGGCGCTGTCATGCTCGGCCAGGATGCGCCGGGCCTGGACATAGGCGGTTGCCTCGTCGGGCAGATCGGTGTCCTCGAAGGTCAGGGCCAGGCCCTGCGCGGCGTACGGATAGAAGGTGTAGGCGGGCATGGCTGGATCCCGGATCGCGGCGCGGGGGCGCCGCAGGCTGATCTAGAACGCAACTGACGGTGGCGTCTGTCTGACGCCGGACTCAACGGCCAGGATTGACCGGCCGTTCGCCCCTTCCCCTGGCCCCTCGGGTCCGCCTACAGTCCCCGCCAAGAGAGTGCATGGGGGGAACGTGCGTATGGCTGGGACCACGGCGGTCGGCGGCAAGCCGGTCTATTCGGACAGTTACAAGGGCGTGGTGCTGGGCCTGCTGGTCACCGCCTACACGCTCAACTTCATCGACCGGACGATCATCGCCACCATCGGCCAGGCCATCAAGGATGACCTGAAGATCACCGACACCCAGCTCGGCCTGCTGGGCGGGCTCTATTTCGCCCTGCTCTACACCCTACTGGGCATCCCGATCGCCCGCCTGGCCGAACGGTTCAACCGGGTCTCCATCATCTCGGGCGCCATCCTCATCTGGTCGGCCTTCACCGCCCTGTGCGGCACCGCCACCAGCTTCGCCCAGCTCGCCGCCTACCGCTTCGGCGTCGGGTTCGGCGAGGCGGGCCTCTCCCCGCCCGCCCACTCCCTGATCAGCGACTATTTCGAGCCCAAGAAGCGGGCCACGGCGCTTTCGATCTACTCCTTCGGCATCCCGCTCGGCACCATGGTCGGCGCCGTCGCCGGCGGCTGGCTGGCCCAGAACTTCTCCTGGCGCATCGCCTTCATGATCGTCGGCGCCCCCGGCATCGCCATCGCCATCGCCATGAAGCTGCTCATCAAGGAGCCGCCGCGCGGCCACTCCGAGCCCGACCAGGCCCCGGCCTCGCCCGAGGACGTCGCCATCGAGGCGCCGCCCGCCCCGAAGTTCTCCCTGTTCGGCGAGATCAAGGAACTGGCCAGCGTCGCCGGGACCCTGTTCGGCAAGTGGCCGGTGCTCAACATGGTGCTGGGCGTCACCATCGCCTCCTTCGGCTCCTATGGCTCGGGCCAGTTCGTGCCGCCCTACTTCACCCGTACCTTCGGCCTGGACTACGCCCAGGTCGGCCTGATCACCGGCATCGTCGGCGGCATCTCCTCGGGCATCGGCACCCTGCTGGGCGGCTTCATCACCGACCGCATGAGCAAGCGCTCGCCGCGCTGGTATTCCCTGACGCCCGCCATCGGCCTGACCATCGCCACGCCGATCTACATCGCCGCCTATCTGCAGCCCTCCTGGCAGACCGCGGCCCTGATCCTGCTGATCCCGGGGATCTTCCACTACACCTATCTCGGCCCCACCTTCGGGGTGGTGCAGAACATGGTGCCGACGCGCCGCCGGGCCACGGCCACGGCCCTGCTGTTCTTCTTCCTGAACCTGATCGCGCTCGGCGGCGGCCCGCCCTTCACCGGCTGGATCATCGACCAGTTCGCCCAGTTCAACTTCAACCACGACGGCGGCTCGGGCACGCTGGCGGCGCTCGGCGGCCTGCTGGGGGGCGACGGCGGGGCTGCCAGCTTCGCCACGGCCTGCCCGGGCGGCAAGGCGCCGGAGGGGGCGAGCCTCGCCCTCGTCGGCCAGTGCAAGGCCAGCCTGGTGGAGGCGACGCGCTCGGGCGTCATCGTCTCCATCTGCTTCTACCTCTGGGCCGCTTTCCACTACCTGCTGGGCTCCATCGGCCTCACCAAGGCGCTCTCCAAGGCCCGCACCGACCGGGGCGAGGCCGCCTAGGCTTGCCAGACAGCGTCAGCCTCGTTACTTAATCATCGACTTAAGTAACGAGGCGCGCCATGGCCCTGACCCTCTACTACCACCCCTTCGCCTCCTACTGCTGGAAGGCGCTGATCGCCCTCTACGAGAACGACACCCCCTTCACCCCGCACAACCTCGACCTGGGCTATCCCAAGGTCCGCGCCGAGTTCAATGCGCTCTCGCCCTTCGGCAAGATGCCCCTGCTGAAGGACGGCGAGACCCTGGTCTCCGAGGCCACCGTGGTCATCGAGCACCTGGCCCTGCATCATCCCGGCAAGGTCGAGCTGATCCCCCGCGATCCGGCCGCCGCCCTGCCCGTCCGCCACCGCGACCGGGTCTTCGACCTCTATGTCCAGGAGTCGATGCAGAAGATCGTCGGCGACCGCCTGCGGCCGGCGGACGCCAAGGACCCCTTCGGCGTCGCCCAGGCCCGGGCCACCCTGCGCACCGCCTACGCCCTGGTGGAGACCTGGGCGGCCGAGGGCCCCTGGATCATGGGGCAGGCCTTCACCCTGGCCGACTGCGCCGCCGCCCCGGCCCTGCACTATGCCGACCGGGTGGAGCCCTTGGGCGAGGCTTTCCCCAACACCACCGCCTACCTGGCCCGGCTGAGACAGCGCCTGTCCTTCGCCCGGGTCCTGGAGGAGGCCGCCCCCTACAGCCACTTCTTCCCGAAGGAATAGGCCCGGCGGGGTGGCGATTTCCGGCGGGTGGCGCTAATCAGCCTCCGTAAGGAGCCCTCGACATGATCCCCCGCTACGCCCGCAAGGAAGCCGCCGACATCTGGTCGCCGCAGACCCGCTTCAAGATCATGTTCGAGATCGAGGCCCACGCCGCCGACAAGATGGCCGAGCTTGGGGTCATCCCCAAGCTGGCGGCCCAGACCATCTGGGAAAAGGGCCGCGACGCCATCTGGGACGCCGACCGCATCGACGAGATCGAGCGCGAGGTGAAGCACGACGTCATCGCCTTCCTCACCCACGTCACCGAGATCGTCGGCCCCGAGGCGCGCTTCCTGCACCAGGGCATGACCAGCTCCGACGTCAACGACACCGCGCTGGCCGTCCAGCTCTGCCGCGCCACCGACCTGCTGCTGGAGGACGTCGACCTGGTGCTGGCCGCCCTGAAGCGCCGCGCCTTCGAGCACCGCCTGACCCCCACCGTCGGCCGCAGCCACGCCATCCACGCCGAGCCCACCACCTTCGGCCTCAAGCTCGCCGGCCACTACGCCGAGTTCCAGCGCGCCAAGGAGCGCCTGGCCATGGCCAAGTTCGAGATCGCCACCTGCGCCATCTCCGGCGCGGTCGGCACCTTCGCCAATGTCGCCCCCGAGGTTGAGGCCCACGTGGCCGAGCAGCTGGGCCTGGCCGTGGAGCCGGTCTCCACCCAGGTGATCCCGCGCGACCGCCACGCGGCCTATTTCGCGGCCCTGGGCGTCGTCGCCTCCTCCATCGAGCGCCTGGCCACCGAGATCCGCCACCTGCAGCGCACCGAGGTGCTGGAGGCCGAGGAGCCCTTCGATCCGGGCCAGAAGGGCTCGAGCGCCATGCCCCACAAGCGCAACCCGATCCTGACCGAGAACCTCACGGGCCTCGCCCGTCTGATCCGCTCGGCCGTGGTGCCGGCGATGGAGAACGTCACCCTCTGGCACGAGCGCGACATCAGCCACTCGTCCGTCGAGCGCGGCATCGCCCCGGACGCCACCGTCCACCTGGACTTCGCCCTGCGCCGCCTGGCCGGCGTCGTCGAGCGGCTGGTGATCTATCCGGAGAACATGCTCAAGAACATGGACCGCCTCGGCGGCCTGGTTCACTCCCAGCGCGTCCTGCTGGCCCTGACCCAGAAGGGGGTGGCCCGCGAGGCCGCCTACGCCGCCGTCCAGGGCGCGGCCATGAAGGTCTGGCGCGGCGAGGGCAAGTTCATCGACCTGCTGCTGGCCGATCCCAGCGTCACCCTCTCCGAGGCCGAGATCCGCGACCTCTTCGACCTCGGCTACCACTACAAGAACGTCGACGTCATCTTCGGCCGGGTGTTCGGCGCCGACGCCATGGCCAAGGCCGCCGAGTAGGCGGCGGGGCCCAGCCCCCTCCGTCTCTTCGCTGCGCTCAGATCCACCTCCCCCGAACCGCGCTTCGCGCTGGGGGAGGAACTAGCACACCAAATTCCTCCCCCAGGCCGCAGGCCGTGCCGGGGGAGGTGGCGCGCGCAGATATGCGCGTGACGGAGGGGGCTGGGCCCCCCACAACTTCCAATGTCTTGACCCAGTCCGCCCCCGGGTGAAGCTTCACCTTTGAGCGCGCCCTCGCGCCCGCCTGTCCGGGAGGACACGCCATGAAGCTTCCCGCCCTCGCCGCCACCCTGGCCCTGGCCGCCCTGGCCGCCCTGCCGGCCCAGGCCCGCGACCTGCCCGCCGGCGGCCTGACCCGCGCCGAGGTGGCCCAGTGGCTGCAGGGTCACGGCTACAAGGCCCAGACCCACGACGACAGCGAGGGCAACAGCATCGTCAGCAGCGCCTCGGACGGGGTGAACTGGGACATCTACTTCTACGACTGCGGCAAGACCGGCCGCTGCGCCTCGCTGCAATACGCCGCCGGCTGGAGCGGCCTGAGCCTGGCCGACGGGACCCTCAACACCTGGAACCACGGCAATCGCTACATCCGTGGCTATCAGGCCGCCAAGGGCGCGGTCTGGGGCGAGTACGACATCGACGTCAGCCCCGGCGGAACCTGGGAACAGCTCGACCACAGCCTGGAGCGCTGGACCGGCGCCCTGTCGCAGTTCAAGGACGCCATCGGCCAGTAGGCCCTCGTCGCGCCGCCGGCCCCCCCACCATGAACGGGGGGCTATCGCCTATGACGGCCGGATGCTCCCCCTCTGGGGGAGCTGGCAGCGAAGCTGACTGAGGGGGACTTTGACTCCTTCAACGACCGTTCGGCCCGCACGAAAACGCATTCCAGTCCCCCTCACCCGGCCTTCGGCCGGAGCTCCCCCAGAGGGGGAGCATCTGACGACGAGGCCCCCCGCCCCCCTCAATCCTTGCCCCGCGGGATCCGCACCAGTCGGTCGGGCACGCCGGGGCGGTAGCTGGTGAGCAGGACGTTGATCATCTCCACCGGCTCCTCCGGCGCCTCGGCGGGCGTCGGCTCGGCCGCCCGTTCGCCGGCCTCGGCCAGGTCGGCCTTCAGGCCGTAGCGCTTGGGGGCCAGGCGCGAGGCCTGCCAGCGCACCGCGTCGATCTTCACCTTGGCCAGATAGGCGCCCTCCTTGTCGGCGGCCTCGGCGATCTCCCAGACCTGGTCGAAGCGCCGGTGAGCCTGCAGCACTCGCGCCCGCCCGTAGGCCTCCACGAAGTCGGGATGGCGCCGCAGCCAGCCCATGACCGTGGTCTCCCCGGGCAGCCCCTCCAGGGCGCAGGCCTGCCGCAGGCTCATTCCCAGGGCCAGCCGCTCGCAGATCAGCCCCGCCACGTGCGGGCAGTAGGTGTCGCGCCGGCCCGGCCGGTGGCGCCCGTCGAACCGGGCCTGGGCGAGGCTGGCGCCAAAGGCCGGCCGCTCGCGGCTCCAGGTCTTGATCGCCGCCCGGCTGGGCATGTCCGGGTCGCGGCAGATCTCCATCAGGCTCTCGCCGGCCGCCACCCGCTGGCAGATCACCACCCCCAGCGCCTCACTGAAGCGCCGCCCGAAAACGCGCGAGGATGTCAAGAACAAATAGAGAACATTTGGCCGCCCCGTCACTCCACCGCCGCCCGGAAGCCGACCTCGTCGAGGTCCGAGAACGGTAGGGAGCGGACCTTCAAGCCGGGTCGGTGGTGAAGGGCATCCGCGAGCAGGCTGAATTCCCGATCGGGCTGTAGTCTGCGGAATAGTAGAGGTGATAGCCAGACGATCCTGGCGTCCAGTCGGCATGGACCTGGGCAGGCCGACCTCTCACGATGTGACCTCAGAGCGCGGAGTTGTGAAAGATCACCGTTCTCCGAAGAGCGAAGCTGTGACAACTTCGTCCGAGAGTCCAATTGTCTGCGCTGACATAGGAGCACTCTGAGTGAATTGGAATCGGCTTGCCACGATCACGGCTGCACTCTGTTTCTCGGCCTATGGAAGCGCCCCGTCGGCGGAGGAGAAGGTCTCGGAGGCCTGCTTCCAGTCCAGCGCCCTGCACTGCGGCTATGAGATGGACTTTTGCATGAAGACGAGGTCAACGGCGCAGATCGACCAGTTCTGTCGCCCGCAACTGGCCCAGTGTCGGGAGAATGCCCGGAGGGCGTGTGGGGGAGGAGGAGGGCCATCGATTGGCATTCCGGCTCCTAGACGCGACCCGGAGCAGTTCCACCATGAACCGCAGGGCCTTCCCGTGGACGGCCCCCCAGGCACCGCCTTGTACACGTCGCTCTATTGTAGCAATGGCTCCCCGCCGGCTGGAGCAACGATTGGCAAGCCGGCTCAGATTGCTGCTGGCGGCACGGGCGTTGCTTGGGTCAAGGTCAAGGGCGAGGCGTCGAATCTCTGGTGTCGGCTGTACGACGATCCCGTCACCCATGCCTGCGGGAGCCAGGGCGAGTTATCTGACTGCCCTTACGCCGCGACGGTGCTACTCTTCGAAGTCCATCGGGGCGGATACACGTCGTACGCTTGGCGGGTCTACAACCAGGCCAACCGTCAACGTCAGTTTACGTTAGTGGCCAAGTAGATGTGCGTTGGCGACGAGAGTCCGTCTACGCTGGGTGCCCAGTAGTCGCCTCGCTGATCAGGCACCACTGACCGAACCGCCCATAGGCCTCGGGAATTACGGTGACACAGTATGAAATAGATAGTCCCGAACGGAGCCTCGCGCCGGGCAAATGCAGCCCAAGCCGAACGCGTCCTCCGACGATGGGATTGTCCTATTTCATACAGTGTCACCGTAACCCCGTCTTCCACGGCGTTCATGCTTGCTTGGCCCAACGTTTGCCTAGGGCGACGATGCTATACCAATCACCCGGAGGGTACGCGTTCAAAAGCTCGACGTCCCATGGCGCGGCGTTCTTTGGGTTGTTGAATTCCATTGTCGTGTGGGTTGCGCTGAGGCCCCATTCCGGATCGTAGGCATAGTGCGAGACCACAAATACAACTTTCTTGATCCGGCTATATTGTCGAATTTGGTCCTTCGTTACGTCAATAATTTCCTGCGGTATCTTGATGTTAGGGGGCTCACTCGCGCGTGATTGACTGATGTTCATCCACGATGACGGGACTTTTACAACAACAATCCCGGAGTTGCCGCGCCCAATCTGTCTGCTGGCTTCTCGAAACGCAGACTGTAGCGTGCCTTTCGAGAAGTTGGTCTTCTCGTACTTGCACTTTATCTCGCAAAGCGCCTGGGTGTGGTCCGGCGCTTCGAAGATGATGTCGACCGTGGTGCGGTCGGCCTCCTCAACGTACTTGAAGGGAATGCCTCGCTCCTTGAAAAGCTGACCCACGTGCATCTCGGCCAGCCCGGATTCAATTTGCTCCAGGCTCATGTGTTCAAGGCATTTCGAGAACCCAAGCGCGAACTGCAGGTTTATGAACAGCTCGGCGAGCCGAAGGATCAACACCGAATACCGGGGATCGACATCGCGATCTCCTGAGAAATTCGGCCTTAGAAATGAGTTCGGATGAGCGTCCAAATGGACGTGCTTCTCAAACCAATCGTCACCCAGGAAATACCGGATGATGAAGGCGTGCATCATGAAATTGAACTTCGCGGTTCCGGGTTTGACTGATTTCCCGAGGTCCGCCGCAACGGCGTCTAGGAGCGGTAGCTCTAAGTGCGCGCCATCCCAGCGGAAGTCCTCAGCCACCTAACAGCGCTCCTACTCGCATCCGTGAGAACGGCACCGTACGTTCGCCGCCCTTCGCTGGTGATGCTGGCAACATCGTCGGACACGGTTGCCCATCCCGACGCCACCAGCGCGTCAACAGTTTCCCCCGCGCGGCGGTTGAGCCGCTGGGCCTGGCGAACGGGAATATGACTCGCCACGTCCCAGCGTCATCACGACGGAGGGCGACATCTGAGGCAAGCACTGTCAGGAGATCAAGGTGCGCAGCGCTGACAATAGGGGCTGCGTCGTTCTCTTCGTTCTTGGGCAAGGTCTCTTCCTTTCAAGAGACGTCGCCCAAGAACAACGACGGAACATCTACCACGCGACCACCTCGCCCTAAGGCAACCCCCGCCCCTATTCGTGCCGCAGCGCCTCGATCGGATCGAGCCGCGCCGCCCGCCGGGCCGGGAAGTAGCCGAACACCACCCCGATCAGGGCCGCCACCGTGAAGGCCAGCAGGTTCACCGCCGGGTCGAAGGCGAAGGGCACCTTCATCCACCCCGCCAGGCCCGCCGAGGCGCCCGCCGCCAGCAGCACCCCCACCAGGCCCCCGAAGGCCGACAGCACCACCGCCTCGATCAGGAACTGCAGCAGCACGTCGCGCTCCAGGGCGCCGATGGCCAGGCGGATGCCGATCTCCCGGGTGCGCTCGGTCACCGAGACCAGCATGATGTTCATGATCCCGATCCCCCCCACCAGCAGGCTGACGGCCGCCACCGCCCCCAGCAGCAGGGTCAGCACCCGGGTGGTCCCCGACATCGCCTGCGCGATCTGGCGGGTGTCCATGATGCTGAAATTGTCGTCCTCGTTGCTGGCGACCTTGCGCCGCTCGCGCAGGATGTCGGTGACCTGGGTCTTGACCCGGTCGGTGTCGCCGCTGGCCTTCACCGAGATCACCAGGGACCCGATGTCCTGGTCCCCGGTCAGCCGGCGCTGCACCGCCCGCAGCGGCATGATCACCACGTCGTCGGGGTCGCCCCCCATCGAGACCTGGCCGCTGGCCTTCAGCAGCCCCACCACGTCGCAGGCGAAGCCCTTGACCCGGATGCGCGACCCCACCGGGTCGGCGGCGGCGAACAGCTCCTTGCGCACCGTCTCCCCGATCACGCAGACCGGCCGCCCGGCGCGGGCCTCGGCGGCGTTGAACACCCGCCCCCGGGACAGGATCAGGTTGCGGGCGGTGAAATAGGCCGGGTTGGCCCCGGTCACGCTCGTCGACCAGTTCTGGGCGCGGTAGACGATCACCGCGGCCGCGCTCTCCACCCCGGAGATGGCGCCGATGCCGCTGACCCCGGCCTCGATGGCCGCCACGTCGGCGTCGCGGAAGCGCGGCGCGCGGCCCGCCTCCGGCCCCATCCTCTGGCCCGGCCGCACCATCAGCAGGTTGGAGCCCAGGCTGGAGATCTGGTTGGTGACCGCGAGCGTCGCCCCATTGCCCAGGGTCACCATGGTGATCACCGCGGCCACCCCGATCACCACGCCCAGCACGGTCAGGATCGAGCGCACCAGGTTGCGGCGGATGGCCCCCAGGGCCAGTTTCAGCGCGCTCCACAGCATCAGGCGGCCAACCCGTGGGCGCCGTCCGAGGCGATCGCCCCGTCGACGAAGCGCACGTGCCGCGGGGCGTAGGCGGCCATGTCCGGCTCGTGGGTGACCATCAGCACCGCGATCCCCTGGTCGCGGTTGAGGCCAAGGATCAGGTCCATGATCCCGCGTCCCATCTCGCTGTCCAGGTTGCCGGTGGGCTCGTCGGCCAGCAGGACGGTGGGCCGGGTGACGATGGCGCGGGCTATGGCCACCCGCTGCTGCTGGCCCCCGGAGAGCTCGGACGGGGTGTGCGTCCCCCAGCCCTCCAGCCCCACCACCGCCAGGGCCTCGGCGGCCAGCCGCCGGCGCTCGACGCCCGAGACCCCGCGGTACATGAGCGGCAGCTCGACATTCTCCAGCGCGCTGGTGCGCGGCAGCAGGTTGTAGCCCTGGAAGACGAAGCCCAGGTGGCGCCGCCGCAGCAGGGCCCGCTGGCGGCGGTCCAGCTTCTCCACGTGCAGGCCGCGGAACCGGTAGGAGCCGGCGCTCGGCACGTCCAGGCAGCCGATGATGTTCATGGCCGTCGACTTGCCCGAGCCGCTCGGTCCCATGATGGCGACGAACTCGCCCTCCTCCACCCTCAGGTCCACCCCCCGCAGGGCCTGGAAGGCGCCCGGGCCGGAGCCGAACACCTTGGTGACGCCCGACAGCTCGATCAGGGGCGGCCGACTCGCCGGCGAGCCGGTCATTTGGCGGCGGCGGCGGTTTCGGTGATCACCGCCATCCCCACCTTCAGGTCGCCGCCGGTGATCTCGGTGTCGCGTCCGTCCGAGGCGCCGACCCGCACGGCCACCCGCGCGGGGACGCCGTCGCGCAGCACCCAGACCTGCTGGGCGCTGGGGTCTGTGGAGCGCCGGGTCGCCCGTCCGCCCATGCGGGGCATGCGGGGCACCAGCGCGCTGGTGACGCTGGCCGCGCCCTTGGCGCTGGTCTCGGGCGGGGTGAAGCGCAGGGCCGCGTCGGGGACCAGCAGCACGCCGGCCCGCCGCGAACTGGTCATCTCGGCGCTGGCGGTCATGCCCGGCCGCAGGGAGAGGTCGGCATTGGTCACCGCCAGGATGCCGGTATAGGTCACGACGCCCTCGGTGGTCTTGGAGCCCAGCCCCACCCGGGTCACCGTGGCCGGATAGGTCCGCCCCGGATAGGCGTCGACGGTGAAGACCGCCGGCTGGCCGTCGGCCACCTTGCCGACGTCGGCCTCGTCGATGTCCACGTGCAGCTCCATCCGGGTCATGTCCTCGGCCAGCGTGAACAGCACCGGGGCCTGCAGGGTGGCGGCCACCGTCTGGCCGGGCTCGATCTTGCGGGCCAGCACCACCCCGCTCACCGGGGAGCGGATGGTGGCCTTCGTCAGGTTGGTGCGGCCGGTGTTGAGATTGGCCCGGGCCTGGGCCACCCCGGCCGACGAGGCCGCCGCCGAGGCCCGCGCGCGCGCCAGCGCCGCGTCGGCGGCGTCGATGTCGGCCTTGGCCGGATAGCCGCCCTTGGAGATCTGGTAGAGGCGGTGCAGACGTCCGGCCCGCAGCCCGGTCTCGGTCACCGTGGCCTGGCTCTGGCGCAGATTGGCCTGGGCGGCCTCCAGGGCCGCTTCGCCCAGCGCAATCTGGTCGCGCAGGCGCGAGGTGTCCAGGGTGGCCAGCACCTGGCCCTTGGTCACCCGGTCGTTGTCGTCGGCCAGCACGCTGTCGACCGTGCCCGAGACCTCCGAGCCCACATCCACCTGGTTCACCGGCTCCAGCGATCCCGTCGCCAGCACCGAGACCACCAGGTCGCCGCGCCGCGCCGGGGTGGTCACGAACCCCGCCGGCGCCGGGGCGCTCATCGCCCGGAAGATCAGCACGGCGGCCACCAGGGCCACGATCCCCAGCACGACCCCGCCCGCGATCAGTCCCCGCCGCCGCCACGGCCCGGCCTTGGCGCTCGGGCCCAGCAGCGCTTCGAGGTCGGCGGCGGAATTGACGGTGTCTTGCGGCATGGGGGGCGTCCTGTTGTCCCCACCTACCCCCCGATCCCCCGCCGATCCTTGAGCCTGCTCAATTGGCGCGGGGATTTGCGGAGAGGCGCCCACTCATCCAGCACACTTCCCCCGTCATCCCGGCCGCAGCGAAGCGGAGAGCCGGGACCCAGGGGCCCAGCCCGCCGCCGCCAGTTCGAAGCCTGCGAACTCGAAGCCCGGCACGACGACGCAGGCCACCAGGGCCCAGCCGTCGGCCGCGGCCTGGGCCGCCTGCCATTCCCCCGGGGCGACGGCGTGCTGCGGCGAGTCGCCCGCCAGGATGTCGGCGCCCAGGCGGGTCTCAATCACGGGCCCCGCGTCCTGGGTCGCGGTCTTCAGGGTCAGGGCCGCCCCCGCCTGGAACAGCCACAGCTCGGTGGCGTCGACCCGGTGCCAGTGGGAGGCCTGGCCAGCCTCCAGCAGGAAGAGGATGGCGGTCCCGGGACTGCGGCCTTGGGCTTCGGAGGGCGCGCGCCAGGTCTCGCGGTACCAGCCGCCCTCGGGGTGGCGGGCGAGCTCCAGGCGGGCGATGACGTCGGCGGCCGATTCGGCGGTCATCCTGGGATCAGACACAAAAAACGCCGCCCTTGCGAGGCGGCGTCATCGCGGCGCGGGGCCGAGGTGAGGGTGGCGTCAGCCGCCGCCCTTGATGGCCTCGCGGGCCTGGGCCAGCAGTTCGTCCATCTTCATGCGGACATCGCCCTCGCTGACATTGACGCCCGAGCCCTTGAGGTCCTCGAACACCTTGCGCAGCACGTCCTCGTCGCCGGGCAGCTCGAAGTCGGACTTGACCACGGCCTTGGCGTATTCGGCGACGCGTTCGCCCTCCAGGCCCATCAGGCCGGCCGCCCACTCGCCGAGCGCGCGGTTACGGCGAGCCCCGGCCTTGAACTCCTGCTCCTGGTCCAGCGCGAACTTGTTCTCAAAGCCGCGCTCGCGGTCGTTGAAGGTGGCCATGGGGTCTCCGAATAGGCTGTAGCGGGGTTGCATATCCCCTGGCGGGCGCGGTCGCAATGTAAACGCTTCGCTCGATGGGCGATGTCCCCATGCCGTTTGCGCCCGGAGACCCAATCGTCTATTTTTCGCCGGCCTCAGATCGGCGAGAGGCGGGGCGTCGGACCGCGCGCGTTGGGACCACTCGCGCGCGTTTTTTGTTTCCGACCCTGGCCAGAACCCTCGCCACGTGGAGAAGGCTGCGTATGACCACCCGCCGCAAGAAGATCTTCGAAGGCAAGGGCAAGATTCTGTATGAGGGGCCGGAGCCCGGAACCTTGATCCAATACTTCAAAGACGACGCTACGGCCTTCAATTCCCAGAAGAAAGCGGTCCTCGAAGGCAAGGGAGTCATCAACAACCGCATCAGCGAATATGTGATGACCCGGCTGAACTCCATCGGGGTTCAGAACCATTTCATCAAACGCCTGAACCTGCGCGAGCAGCTGATCAAGGAGCTGGAGATCATCCCGCTCGAGGTCGTGTGCCGCAATGTCGCGGCCGGCTCGCTGTCGCAGCGGTTCGGCCTGCCCGAGGGCCAGGCCCTGCCCCGCTCGATCATCGAATTCTATCTCAAGGACGACAAGCTCGGCGATCCGATGGTCACCGAGGAGCACATCACCGCCTTCAACTGGGCCTCGACCCAGGAGATCGACGACATGATGGCGCTCACCCTGCGGGTGAACGACTTCCTCACCGGCACCTTCGGGGCGGTCGGCATCACCCTGGTGGACTTCAAGGTGGAGTTCGGCCGGCTGTGGGAGAACGACTTCGCCCGGGTCATCCTGGCCGACGAGATCAGCCCCGACAGCTGCCGGCTCTGGGACACCCAGACCAACGAGAAGCTGGACAAGGACCGCTTCCGCCGCGATCTGGGGGACGTCATCGAAAGCTATACCGAAGTCGCCCGGCGGCTGGGCATCATGAAAGAGATGCCCACCGTGATCCAAGGAGGCCTGCACTAGTGCGCGCGAAAGTTCATGTGTTCCTGAAACCCGGCGTGCTGGACGTCCAGGGCAAGGCCGTCGAGGCCGCCCTGCACGGCCTCGGCTGGGGTCATGTCGAAGGCGTCCGGGTCGGCAAGACCATCGAGTTCGACCTCAAGGGCAAGGACGCCGCCGAGACCGAGAGCGAGGTCAAGGACATGTGCGAGAAGCTGCTCGCCAACACGGTGATCGAAAGCTACCGGGTCGAGGTGGCGTGAGGCCCTGGGCGCTCCCGCTTCTGGGGGCGCTCATCCTGACCGCCTGCGCCAAGCCCGAGCCGCCCACACCGCCGCTGGTGCTGGATTGCGACCTGGGCTTCGAGGCGCTCAGCGCCAAGATCGCCGCGACGCCGGGGATGAAGCCGGCGGTCAAGGAGCGCGGCGAGCCGTTCCACTACTTCAACGCCAAGGGCGGCCAGACCTCCTACATGGTCACCGAGCCCGGCGCGCCGGGGCACCCGGCCATCCTCAAGCAGGAGGTCACCCCCTCGGGGATCGTCAACTCCGGCTGCCCCTACGGCGACGCGAAGGGCTATGCCGAACTGACCGCCTATCTGCAGGCCCTGGCCAGGGCGCGGGCGAAATGAGCCTGCCCCGCCTGGAAATCCCGCTCAAATCGGCCTAGGAACCCCGCCCATGAAAGCCGCCGTCATCGTCTTCCCCGGGTCCAACTGCGATCGGGACTGCAAGGTCGCCATCGAGCGCTCCACCGGCGCCAGCGTCGACATGGTCTGGCACGGCGACACCGCCCTGCCCCACGGGATCGACCTGATCGTCCTGCCGGGCGGCTTCTCCTACGGCGACTACCTGCGTTGCGGGGCCATGGCCGCCCTCTCGCCGATCATGAACGACGTCAAGCTGGCGGCCGAACGCGGCGTGGCCACCGTCGGGATCTGCAACGGCTTCCAGATCCTCTGCGAGGCCGGCATGCTGCCTGGCGCCCTGCTGCGCAACGAGGCGCTGAAATATGTCTGCAAGCCGGTGGCGCTCGAAGTCACCAACGCCCAGACGCGGTTCACCGCCGGCTATGCCGGGCGCCGCGAAGTGACCATGACGGTGGGCAATGGCGAGGGGAACTTCTTCGCCGATCCCGAGACCCTGGCCCGCATCGAGGGCGAGGGCCAGGTGGTGTTCCGCTACAAGGACAATCCAAACGGCTCGGCCCACGCCATCGCCGGCGTGGTCAATGCGCGGGGCAATGTGCTCGGCCTGATGCCCCACCCCGACCGCGCCTTCGAGGCCGAGCTGGGCTCGGCCGACGGGGCGATCCTGTTCCAGAGCGCCCTGGCTAGCGCCTAGCAAACAGCGGCAGGGCGTCGACCGAGGTCGCGCCCTCGATCTCCAGCAGCTTGAGCTTGGTCGCTCCGCCGCCGGGCGCGGAGAAGCCGCCCAGCTTGCCGTCGGCTCCCTGGACGCGGTGGCAGGGCATGATGATGGGGAACGGGTTCTTGCCCATGGCCTCGCCGACCGCCCGCGAGGCCGTCGGATCGCCGAGGCGCCGCGCCACCTCGCCATAGGTCAGGGTCTGGCCGGGCGGAATGGACCGGCCGATGGCGTAGACCCGGCGCTGGAAGTCGCTCAGGCCCTCCATGTCCAGGACGATATCGGCCAGGTCGTCCTTGCCCCCGGCCAGCAGGCCCTGGATGCGGGCGACGGCCGCGGCGATCTCCGGGGTCGGTTCGCGCGCCGCGATCCCGGGGAACCGTTGCTCGAACCGGGCCCGCGCCCTGGCGTCGGAGCTGTCGGGCAGACGCACGGCGGCGATGCCGGCCTCGCCCCAGGCCAGCCCGCAGCGGCCGATGGGCGTGTCGAAGAGGGTGTAGCCGAGCTCTGACATGGCTGCAGTCTACCAGACTTGAGGAGTCGATCTGGCGGGAATCGGACCTGGGCAGCCGGCTTGACTTGAGAGCGGAGGCGCGTAGCCTCGGTCAAAATTACAAGCGTAAGTCCCATGAACATCACCGAAGCCGAAAGTCAGATCATGGAGGCGCTGTGGCGGAAGACGCCGCTCACCGCCGACGAGATCGTTGCCGATGTCCGCGCCCGCCAGCCCTGGGCCGAGGCGACGGTGAAGACCCTGATCAACCGCCTGCTGAAGAAGAAGGCCATCCGGTCCGAACGGGTCGAGGGCCGCCACCAGTACGTCGCCCTGATCGCGCGGGCCAACTACGTGCAGGACGAGAGCCAGGGCCTGCTGGACCGGCTGTTCGAGGGCCAGCTCGCCCCACTCGTCGCCCACTTCGCCCAGAACCGGAAGCTGAAACCCGAAGAGATCGCTCGCCTCAAGAAGCTGATCGCGGAGCTCGACGATGATGACTGACCTGCTGGCCGACCTCCTGCGGGCCAACCTGGCCGCCAGCCTGGCGATCGCCCTGGTCTTCGCCCTGCGCCTGCCGGCCCCTGCCGATCCCCCTGACCCAGCCGGCCGGCCTGTCCCTGGTGGTGGCGGTCTGGGCGGCCGGCGCCTTCGCCCTCCTGGCCCTGATGGTCCTTGGCCAGTGGCGGTTCCTGCAGCGCGCCAAGGCCGGCGCCGCGGGGCCGGCGGTGGTGGGAATCATCGCCCCGCGCATCGTCACTCCAGCCGACCACCACGACCGCTTCACGCCCGAGGAGCGCGCCCTGGTCCGAGCCCACGAGCGGGCCCACATCGATCGCGGCGATCCAAAGATCAATGCCTGGGTCGCCCTGGCCCAGGCGATCAACTGGTTCAACCCCCTGGTCCATCTGGCCGCCTATCACGTCCGCCTGGACCAGGAGCTGGCCTGCGACGCCACGGTGATGGCCCGGCGGCCCAGCGAACGGCGCCGCTACGCCCAGACCATGCTGAAGACCCAGCTCGCCGCCGATCCACTGCCCTTCGGCTGCTACTGGCCGGCCCCGTCGCGTCATCCCCTGGAGGCGCGGATCGACATGCTGAAGCAGGCGCGGCCGTCCCAGAGCCGCGCCCTGGCGGGCTTCTGGATCGTCATGGCCCTGGCCGGCGCGACAGGCCTCGGCGCCTGGGCCGCCCAGCCGCCGGTCCCGCCCCACGTCCGCTGGCTGGACCAGCCGCACCAGGCGGCCCTGCGCCGGGAGCCCGCCACCGTCGTGGTGATCTCCCTCTCGGCTGACCAGGTCAAAGCCCTGACCCTGGCGGCCCGATAAGTCCAGATCGGGATCACTCCGCGATCGTCGTCACCGTCAGGGTCTTGTCGGCGGCGATCTCGGCGTCCGAGAACGGCAGGCGCACCCAGCCCTTCTTGGCGTGCAGCAGGGTCTGGTCGGCAAAGTGCGGCGAGGCCGGATCGGTGGACTGGGAATAGGTGAGGATGGCGTCGGCCACCGGCCCCTTGGCGTCGAAGGTCACCACCTGGATGTAGCTGGAGCCGTGGAAGGGGACGAGACCCGACCCCACCCAGGCCGACTGCTGGGCGTTGAGCACCCCGTCGCTCCCCTCGCCGCCGTGGATCGGGATCTTCTGGTCGCCGCGCACGGCGTACTGCACCTGGCCCCAGGGGGCGTCGAGGGTCACGCCCTTGGAGGCCAGCAGTTCTACGGCGTCGGCGAGCGCCGTCTTGATCTTGGCGCTGGCGGCGGCGTTCAGGCCGCTCGGGGTGTGGACAGGGTCGGTGGGGTCGAAGGGCGTGGCCCAGAGGCCGGGAATGCGCTCGGCCTTGCGCCAGAACTCCACGAACAGGTGGGCGCCGCGGCTGTCGATATTCATCCGCCGGTCCCACTGGGCAAGCACCGTGCAGGCGTCGGCGAGGCTGACATCCTGGCCCGCCGTGCTGGTCCCGCTCGGCGCCTCGGCGCACAGCTTCAGCAGGTCGGGGATGGCCAGGTCCGCCGCCAGGTTGCGGTTGCGGTAGAGCATGGCCTCGACGGCGGCGGGGTCGATGGTCTTGCCCGGCAGGCCGTCGGTCCCGGCCAGGCGCGCCTCGATCTCCATCAGGCCCGAACGGGTGCGCAGGTTCTGGGCCACGGCGGTGGGCCCGACGATGGGGGCGAAGGCGGCCATCGGCGCGCGGGCGTTGGCCAGCCAGTAGCTGTCATTGCTGTTGGCCACATAGTCGGTGCGAATCTGGGACGGCATGGCCTCGCCGGGCGCCAGGCCCGGGGACGGCGTCCCGGCGGCGACCTCCCAGTTGCAGGCCGAGCGCGCACCATCCAGCACATAGATCCGCGCCGTGGCGGCCAGCGGCCCCAGGCCCGAAGGCGGGGCGCAGGTCTTGGCCAGCTCGGCGGTGACATTGGGGGTGGCGGTGATGTCGGCGTAGAGAACCTGGCCCCCGCGGTCGCTGGCGATGGTGTTCACCCAGGGGATGCCCAGGGTCTTGCTGATCCCGGCCTTGATCTCCTCGACCGAGCGGGCGCGGGCGATGTCGAGCCAGGTGTCGCCGGAGCGGACATTGTTCCTGTTGGCGTCGCGCAGGGCGTAGGCGGTCTTGGCGCTCCAGGCGACCCCCACCTGGGGCATGACCACCAGGGGTCCATAGACGGATGTGTAGACCGTTCGCGTCTGGGGCGGGCCGTCCTTGACCTCCACGGTCACGGCCTTTGAGGCCATGCTCAGGCGCTTGCCGTCGACGAAGTAGGCGGTGGGATCGGCCGGATCGAGGCTGAGCTCGAAGATCGTGAAGTGGCGGTCGGTGGAGACCGTGTGGGTCCAGGCCACGTCCCTGTTGAAGCCGATGGACATGCCGGGCGCGCCGCCGATGGTGACCCCCATGACGTCCAGCTTGCCCGGGATGGTCAGGTGGACCTGGTAGAAGCGGTTGGTGGTCTCCCAGGGGAAGTGCGGATTGCCCAGCAGGACGCCGGACCTGTTGGCGGTGACGTCTCGCCCGAAGGCCCAGCCGTTGCTGCCCAGGCCGAACTGCGCCGGATCGGCGGGCAGGCCCGGCGCGTCCAGCGCCGCCTGGGCCTTGCTGGCCGGCGGGGCCGCGGCGTTGACCTGGCGCAGCCACGCCCCGCCGCTGGCCTGGATCATCCGTTCCTCGTTGAGGCGCAGCATGTCGTCGAGATGGATCGGCCGCAGCCAGGCGGCGTCGCGGCAGGCGGCCGGCAGGCGGGCCTTGGGGGTGTCGCGCAGGAACCGGTTGTAGCCGGCCACATAGCCCAGGACGAGGTTGCGGTAGTCGGCCGACAGCTTGTCGAAATTGGTCTTAAGGGCCGCGACGTCCAGGTTGGCGCGGAAGAAGAAGTCGCTCTCCAGGTTCTTGGTCTCGGCGAAGGCGATGGTGGTGACGCCGTCGGGGCCGAAATACTTCGAGCGCTCGCCGTTGACGGTGACCACCTTGTCGGCCAGCAGGCAGAGATTGTCCTGGGCGAAGGCGTAGGCCTGGCCATAGCCGATCCCGCCATAGTCGGCGGCGCTGATGTGGGGAACGCCATATTGGGTGCGGGTGATCTTGGCCTTGAAGGTGGGGGCCGCCTGGGCCCCGCCCGTCGCCAGACAGACCGCAGCCGCGCCCATCAGCGCCGAAAACCTACCCCACATCGCCGGTCCCTCCCGGGCGCGTTCGCCGCGCCCCGTCGGACTCGACATGACGGCGGTGACCACGGGTCAGTCAACGCCGGCGTCAGCGCGGGGGCTAGCTTGCCAGCCGTCGGCGAGGGGCCATCTCAACGCGGGCGGCCGCGGCCGGGGCGCCGGTCTCGAAGCGGCTGATCAGGCGGCTCAGTTCGCCGGCTTCGGAGCGCAGGCTGCTGGCCGCCGCGGTGGTCTCCTCCACCATGGCGGCGTTCTGCTGGGTGACCTGGTCCATCTGGTTCACCGCGGTGTTGACCTGGGCCAGGCCCACCGACTGCTCCTGGGCCGTGGCGGCGATCTCGCTGACCATGCTGTCGATCTCGGCGACCCGATCGACGATCCGCTGGAGGGCCTCGCCGGTCTGGCCCACCAGCTGCACCCCCGATCCCACCTGCTGGCTGGAGGCCGAGATCAGGGTCTTGATCTCCTTCGCCGCTTCCGCCGAGCGCTGGGCGAGCGCCCGGACCTCGGAGGCGACGACGGCGAAGCCGCGACCCGCCTCGCCGGCGCGGGCGGCCTCGACCCCGGCGTTGAGGGCCAGCAGGTTGGTCTGGAAGGCGATCTCGTCGATCACCCCGATGATCTGGCTGATCTGGGTGGAGGATTGCTCGATCTGCGCCATGGCGGCGACGGCCTGCCGAACGACGTCGCCGCTGGCCTGGGCGTCGCCGCGGGCGGCCAGCACCACCTCCGAGGCCGCGCGCGCGCCCGACGCCGTCTGGCGCACCGTGGCGGTGATCTCGTCCAGGGCCGCGGCGGTCTGCTCCAGGCTGGCGGCCTGGTGCTCGGTGCGGCGCGACAGGTCGTCGGCCGCAGTGGAGATCTCGTCGGACCCGCCCCGCACCGCCGAGGTCGAGGTGGATATCGCCGACATGGCCTCGCGCAGCCCGTCCAGGGCGACGTTGAAATCGCTCTTGATCCCCTGGAAGCGAGGATCGACCTGAACGGTCATGGTCGCCGTGAGATCGCCCCCCGCGAGCCGGCGCAGGCCGTCGGCCAGGGCCGCGACCATCTGATTCTGCTGTTCCTCGCTTTCGCGGCGCTCCCTCTCGGCCTCGACCCGCTTGGTCTCCAGGGCCTCCAGATAGACGGAGATGGCGATGTCCATGTCCAGGAAGGTCGCCTTGGTGAGGGCGCCCACCTCGGCGGCCACCGTCTTGACGTCCGGCCCGCGCGCGCCGAAGCCGCCCTTCGGCCAGCGCGCTTCCAGAACCTTGGTCAGCAGGGCCTCCAGCACCAGGGCGTAGCCGCCGATGTACCAGCTGGGCTCCAGGCCGATGCGGGCGTGAACCTCGCCCACCTTGGTGACCGCCTTGGCGTAGGTGTCGTCGAACTGGCCGCTGGAGATCATGTCCCAGTGACCGAGCTGCCGGTTCTGGGCCGCCGTCATGTGCGCGTCGCTTGAGAAATGCGCCCGGGTCTCCGGCGTCGCCCGGACCTGGTCGTAGAATCCGTCCAGGGCCGCGGGCAGGGCCTTCATGACCACCGGCTTCAGGCTGGCGATGCGCGCCTGCGCCTCCTGGTCCAGCTTCATGAAGCGGAGGCGGTCGTCGATGGTACGCGGCATGGCGGAAATACACCCAGACTGAGTAATCCGGCGAAGCTGGGCGGTGAGGGTTAAGGGCCCCTTAAGGACGCAGGCCCGCGACAATCAGCGCGACGGATGGCGCCTGGCGTGGCCACGCGGGCGGCAGGATCGGCTCAAGCGGCGCAGGGAATCGCCTGCCCCTATCGCGTGCGCGCCCGAGTCCGGCTAGAAGGCGCGCCATGAGCGCCCAGCCTGTGAAGACCCTGGCCGAGACGGCCGCCGAATACGGCCTGAAGCCCGAGGAATACGACCTCATCGTCAAACGCCTGAACCGCGAACCGACCCCGGTCGAGCTGGGCGTGTTCTCGGTGATGTGGAGCGAGCACTGCTCCTACAAGTCCAGCAAGATCCACCTGGGCAAGTTCCCCACCAAGGGTCCCCGGGTGATCTGCGGGCCGGGCGAGAACGCGGGCGTGGTCGACATCGGCGACGGCCAGGCCTGCATCTTCAAGATGGAGAGCCACAACCACCCCTCCTATATCGAGCCCTATCAGGGGGCGGCGACCGGGGTCGGCGGCATCATGCGCGACGTCTTCACCATGGGCGCGCGCCCCATCGCCCTGCTGAACGCCTTGCGCTTCGGCGATCCCAGCCACCCGAAGACCAAGCGCCTGGTGGCCGGCGTGGTCAGCGGCATCGGCGGCTACGGCAACTGCGTGGGCGTGCCCACCGTGGCCGGCGAGACCAATTTCCATAAGGGCTATGACGGCAACATCCTGGTCAACGCCATGTGCGTGGGCCTGGCCGACGCCGACAAAATCTTCTACTCGGCCGCCCCCTCGGCGGGCCTGGCGGTGGTCTATTTCGGCTCCAAGACCGGTCGCGACGGCATCCACGGCGCCACCATGGCCAGCCAGGAATTCGACGACGCGTCGGACGAGAAGCGCCCCACCGTCCAGGTCGGCGACCCCTTCGCCGAGAAGCTGCTGATCGAGGCGACCCTGGAGCTCATGGCCTCGGGCGCCGTGGCCGCCATCCAGGACATGGGGGCGGCGGGCCTCACCTCCTCCTCCGTGGAGATGGCTGGCAAGGGCGAGGTCGGCATCGAGCTGGACCTGGACATGGTGCCCCAGCGCGAAGAGGGCATGACCGCCTACGAGATGATGCTGTCGGAGAGCCAGGAGCGCATGCTGGCTGTCCTGAAGCCCGGCCGCGAGCACGACGGCCACGCCATCTTCGAGAAGTGGGGTCTGGACGCCGCCGTCATCGGCCACACCACCGACACCGGCCACCTGGTGCTGAAGCACAAGGGCGAAACCGTCTGCGACGTGCCGCTGGCGCCCCTGTTCGAAGACGCCCCGCTCTACGACCGGCCCTGGGCGCAACCCGCCCTGCACCCACGCCTGAACCCCGCCGAGATTCCCGAGCCCGACGACTACGGCAAGGCGGTGCTTCAGTTGATGAGCGCCCCGGACATGGCCTCCAAGCGCTGGCTCTGGGAGCAGTACGACCGCCACGTCATGGCCGACACCCTGGAGGACAGCGCCACCGGCGCCGACGCCGGGATCGTGCGGGTGCACGGGACCAGGAAGGCGCTGGCCATGACCTCCGACGTCACCCCGCGCTATGTGCAGAATGACCCCTATGAAGGCGGCAAGCAGGCCGTGGCCGAGGCCTGGCGCAACCTGACCTGCGTGGGCGCCGACCCCATCGCCATCACCGACAACCTGAACTTCGGCAATCCCGAGCGCCCCGAGATCATGGGCCAGATCGTCCGCGCCATCGACGGCATGGCCGAGGCCTGCCGGGCGCTGGACTTCCCGGTCGTGAGCGGGAACGTGTCGCTCTACAACGAGACCAATGGCGCGGCCATTCCGCCGACGCCGACCGTGGGGGCCGTGGGCATATTGGCCGACTCCACCAAGCGGGCCGATTTCGCGGGCATGAAGGCCGGGGACACCCTGGTGCTGCTGGGCGAGACCCGCGGCGAACTGGGCGCCAGCATGTACCTGCGCGAAATCCTGGGCCGCGAGGACGGCGCGCCGCCGCCGGTGGACCTGGCGATGGAACGCCGGATCGGCGACTTCGTGCGCGGCGAGATCGAGGCCCGGCGGGTGACCGTCGTCCACGACCTGTCCGACGGCGGGCTGGTGGCCGCGGCCGCCGAGATGGCGCTCGCCTCCAACGTCGGCGTCACCCTGGAACTGCCCTCCAAGCTCCCCGACCACGCCCTGCTGTTCGGCGAGGACCAGGGCCGCTACCTGATCGCCGTCGCCGATCCCATCGCCCTGCTGAAGGCCGCCCACGCGGCCGGGATCGCGGGCGAGGTCGTCGGCCACGCCGACGGCCAGGCCCTGGCCTGCGCCGGCATCTTCAGCGTTTCACTGGACGACCTGCGCACGAGCCACGAGGGCTGGATGCCGGGCTATATGGGGTAAGCGCCTAAGATCCCCCCCCCCCAGCGCGCTAGCGCGATGTGGGGGAGCATCTGGGCAAGGGCAAATCGCCCCCCTAGGTTGTCCTGATCGCCGTCTACCGCCAAACCGCGACTGCGGTCAGGTTCGCGCTCCCTGAAACGGAGCCTTACCTATGAAGAAGTACATGATCGAGCGGGACATCCCCGGCGTCGACAAGATGACCGCCGAGGAGCTCAAGGGCGCGGCGGCCACCTCCAACGCCGCCCTCGCCAAGCTGTCTCCCCGCGTCCAGTGGCAGGAGTCCTTTGTCGCCAAAGACAAGACCTTCTGCGTTTACTTGGCCGAGGACGAGGCGGCGGTTCAGGAACATGCGAAACTGAGCGGCTTCCCCGCCAACAAGATCACCCTGCTGTCCGGGTCCATCGACCCGACCACGGCGGGCTAGGAAGGTTGGGGATCCTGCAGATGAAGGAGCGCCCAGTGCTGGACGTGACCGTGGTGCTGCTCGACGACGGGCTGTCCTCGACGGCGATCATGCCGGTGGAGATCTTCCACTCCGCCGGCACGCTCTGGAACGACCTCCACGACCAGGCGCCCCAACCCGCCTTCCGGGTGCGGACCGTGTCGCTTAGCGGCGGGGCGGTCCGCAGCCCCTACGGCCTGTCGATCACCCCAGAGACCTCCCTCGACGCCATCGAGCGGACCGACATCATCATCGTGCCGACCTCGGGGCTCGACCTCGATCTGAAGCTCGTCGAGAACAGCGCCCTGCTGCCCTGGCTGAAGCGGCACTACGCCCAGGGCGCCTATGTGGCGGGTGTCTGCATGGGCGCGGCCTATCTGGCCGAGGCGGGCCTGCTGGACGGGCGGATCGCCACCACCCACTGGGCGGTCTCCGACCGGCTTTGCGCCCGCTATCCGAAGGTGCGCTGGCGGCAGGACCTGTTCGTGACCGAGGATTCCCGCCTGCTGTGCAGCGGCGGGGTCTACGCCTCGATGGATGTCAGCCTCTATCTCGTGGAAAAGCTGTGTGGCCACGAGGTGGCGCTGAAGTGCGCCAAGGCCCTGCTGTTGCCCATGCCGCGCATCCACCAGTCGGGCTATGCGGTCCTGCCGGTCTCCCAGCCGCACGACGATTCCCGCATCCGCCAGGTGGAGGCCTTCCTGCAGACCAACCTGTCCCGCGACGTCTCCACCCAGGACCTGGCCGACCATGCAGGCCTCGGAGCGCGGACCTTCGTGCGGCACTTCAAGGCCGCCACCGGACGGCTGCCGGCGGCCTACCTCCAGGCCCTGCGGATCGAGGCGGCCAAGAACATGCTGGAGCGCGACGCCAAGCCGATCCAGTCCATCAGCTCGGAGGTCGGCTACGACGACGTGGCCTTCTTCCGCAGCCTGTTCAAGCGGATCACCGGCATGACCCCCACCGACTACCGCGCCCACTTCGCCCCCCTGGGCGTGCGCGGCCAGCCGGCCTTCGAGGCGCCCTGACCTACTCGCTGAGGGAGCGCTCCAGCATCCGCAGCACGGCGGCGGCGAAAGCCTCCATATTGGCCCTGCGGTCGTCCGACGCGGTCTCGATGGTCATGGCCATCTCGATGGGGCCGGAGATGGCGATGCAGGTGTGGCCGGCGGCGTCGCCGTAGGGATTGCCGGTGGGGCCCGCCGCCCCGGTCTCCGAGACGCCCCAGGTGGCCCCGAACCGCTCGCGGACCGTGCGGGCCAGCAGCATGGCGTAGGGCTCGCTGGCCGAGCGCATGCCGGCGACGGCCTCCCTGGGCAGTTCCAGCAGCACCATGCGGGCCTTGCCCGTGTAGATCACCCCGCCCCCCAGATAATAGGCCGAGGCCCCGCCGACGCTGAGCAGGGCCGCCGACACCAGGCCGCCCGAGGAGCTTTCGGCCACGGCCACCGTCTCCTTGCGGGCCTTGAGCTGGGCGCCGATGGTCTCGGCCAGGTCGTAGAGCGCTTGCATCGGCGGGTTCCTCTTCCTCGTTCCCATCGTCATCGCCCGTCCGCGCCGCCGGGGCAACGCCGCGATCGCCCTGACGCCGCGTCAGGATTTTCTTGGCTTGGCCCCGCCTCGGGCTAATGATGCCGGCAATTAGAACAGCTGAGATTTTCGGAGGAACTATTCATGGACGCCCATTCCCAATGGACCGGGCTCGACGCTGGTCGGCTGGAACGCATCACCGACCATATCGAGCGCAACTATATCGGCCCGCAGAAGATCGCCGGCTGCCAGATCGCCGTCTCCCGGCACGGCCATTCTGCCTATCAGAAGTCCTTCGGCTCCATGGACCTGGAGCGCGGCAAGCCGATGATGGATGACGCCATCTTCCGCATCTATTCCATGACCAAGCCGATCACTTCGATCGCGCTGATGACCCTGTACGAAAAGGGCTATTTCCAGCTCAACGACCCTGTCAGCCGCTTCGTCCCCTCCTGGAAGAAGCACCGCGTCTGGGTCTCCGGCGAGGGCGAGGACATGGTCACCGAGGCGCCCAAGCGCCCGGTCTCCTTCAAGGACGTGCTCTCCCACACCGGCGGCTTCACCTATGGCGGCGGCCTGCCCGGCGTCGGCGACCAGCACCCCGTCGACAAGATCTATCGCGGCCTGAAGGTGCGCAGCGTCGGCGGCAAGGACTCCATGATGGAGTTCCTCGACAAGCTCGGCCAGGTGCCGCTGCTCTACCAGCCCGGCGAGCGCTGGATGTATTCCCTCGCCACCGACATCTGCGGCGCCCTGGTGGAGGTGATATCCGGCAAGCCCTTCGCCCAGTACCTGCAGGAGGAGATCTTCGGCCCCCTGGGCATGACGGACACCGCCTTCTTCGTGGCGCCCGACAAGATCGACCGCTTCTGCGCCAACTATCAGCGCGGCCCCGACAAGAAGCTCAAGGTGATGGACGACCCCATGACCAGCGAGTTCACCAAGGACCCCGGCTTCAAGTCCGGCGGCGGCGGCCTCACCGGCACGACGGCCGACTACATGCGTTTCTGCGAGATGCTGCGCCGGGGCGGGGAGCTGGACGGCCATCGCGTGATCGGCCCGCGCACCCTGGAAATGATGCACATGAACCACCTGGCCGGCGGCAAGGACCTGACCCAGATGGCGATCGGCGGCTTCTCCGAGACCGCCAACGAGGGCGTGGGCTTCGGCCTGGGCTTCGCCTCGACCATGAGCCAGACCCAGACCGCCACCCTGGGGTCGGGCGACTACTACTGGGGCGGCGCGGCCTCCACCATCTTCTGGGTGGACCCCAAGGAGGACCTCTCGGTGGTGTTCATGACCCAGCTGATGCCCTCGGGCACCTTCAACTTCCGCGGCCAGCTGAAGAGCCTGATCTACTCGGCCATCATCGACTGACGATCCCGGGGCCCCTCTCCTCGCGGGAGGGGCCTATCGGTCGCCGTCGCGGATCCAGCGGACGACGCCGCCGGCCTCGTCGGCCCCGCCCTCGAAGGCCCAGGCCTCGCTCAGCCGCACGGCGTTGCGCACCGCCGCCGGCGTCCGGGCCAGGCAACCGGCTTCCTGACCCTTGATGGGATAGAGGCCCGCCAGCAGCTTGCGCTTCTTGGCCGTCTGGCCGGCGGGGATCGGCGCTTCGCACCGCCCGTACCAGAAGCGGACATTGGTGATTCGCCCCTGTCCGTCCGAGGCCATGGGCCGCAGGCCGTAATAGAAGGCGCCCGGCTCGGGTGGGGTCTGAATCTGCACCACCACCGGGTCGCCGGCCGCCAGCCGATAGGTCTGGACGGTGGGGTCGGAGCCGGACGGATCGTCGCTGCGCTTGACGTCGACCAGGGTGCTGGGGCCCACCACGACGGCGCTGACGCACTTGGGCCAGGACGCGGCGGGGCTGCGGGGATTGAACTTGCAGGCCGGCTCGATGGCGGCCCAGAGACCCGGCCGCAGCACCGGCGCCCCGACGCTGTCGGCGGCGGTGAACAGCGGCCGCTCGGAACTCACCACCGCGCAGGCCGACGTCCCCATGGCCAGGACGAGCGCGACGATCATCCGCAACATGAAACCGACCCCCCGATCCAAGGCTTGTTAAGCTTTCTAGCGCAGAAACGATCACCTGAGAGGCGCGATTCCCATGCCCATGCCCATCGCCGATCTGGAAGCCTCGCTCCGCGAGGGTTTCCCCGACGCCGAGATCCAGGTCGAGGACCTGGCAGGCGACGGCGACCACTATCGCGCCCGCATCGTCTCGAAGGCCTTCGCCGGCCTCTCGCGGGTCAAGCAGCACCAACTCGTCTACGCCGCCCTGAAGGGCAAGATGGGCGGCGAGTTGCATGCGCTCGCCCTCGAGACCCAGGCCCCGGGTTAGGCCGCCATGCGCTACCGGCCCTTCGGCGCGAGCGGCAAGGCGGTTTCGGCCATCAGCCTGCTGCTGCGCGAAGCTCCCAACATGACCACGACGCACGCCTGGCGCACCCTGGCCTTCTCGGCCATGGAGGCCGGCGTCAACTGCTTCGAGATCACCGCCGGATCCGACGTCATGGCGTTGGGGGTCGGCGAAGCCCTGCGCGCGGTGGAGCGCCGGCTGATCTCGGTCGGCTGGCGTCTGCGCGGCGATCCCCGCAAGGTGCTGACCGCCGAGGCCATCTCCCTGAGCGTCCGCGGCGGCCTGGCCAAGACCGGGGCCGGCTATTTCGACCTGCTGATGATGGACGAGGCGGCCTTCGAGAGCCTGGCGCCTGACGCCCATGGCTATCTCGCCGACCTGCGGGCCGCGGGCCTGGCCCTGCATATCGGCGTGGTGGGGGATGGCCCCTGCATCGACACCTGCATCGACAGCGGCGCCTTCGACGTGCTCGCCACCCCCTTCAGCCTGATCTCCGACTGGAAGGCCCGGCGGCGGATCAAGGACGCCTCGGCCCGCGACATGACCATGATCGCCTATGATCCCTTCCCGCCGGCCCTGTGCCGACCGGGCGGCGGCGGGGTGGTCCCGAAGGCGGGCCTGTTCCGCCGCGCCGAGCCCCTGGCCGGCGCCGGCACCTACGCCTTCCTGCACCAGACCCAGGGCTGGTCGGCCGAGGAGCTCTGCCTGGCCTACGCCCTCACCGAGCCCGCCTTCGCCACGGTCCAGGTGGAGCAGTTCCGCGCCGAGGCCATCGAGCGCCTGGCCATGATCACCGACAAGGACCTGCCCACCGGCGTGGCCGCCCAGATCGAGATGGCGCGCTTCAGCGCCGACACCGTCGAGCAGCGGCGCGCCTGAGCGACCGCGCGATTTCGCCGCGCGCTCGCGCGGCGTGGCTTTAAGTTCCGGGCGCCTCCGGGCTATATGCCGGCTTCCCCAGGAGCACTCGAATCCATGCCTCGTCCGATGTGGCCTTCCGGAAGGGCCACCCGCCGCGCCGTCCTGGCCTTCGGGACCGCCGCTGGACTGAGCGCCTGCCACCCCCGCAAGTCAGGGCCCGTCCGGCTGATCGTCGGAGCCGACGCCGGCGGAGGCAACGACGATTTTTCCCGGCTGTTCGCCCGCCACCTGCAGCGCCTCACCGGCCTGACGCTGCAGGTCGAGAACGAGGGACGCGCCGGCGGCAAGCTGGCGGCCGACCTGTTATCGCGGGCCAGGCCTGACGGGCGGACACTGGCTTTCCTGCCGGCGGGCCTGCTCTACGAGCAGCTGCTGGAGGGGGCCAGCGGCGCGACGGACTATCGGCGTTTCAGCTGGCTGGGGGGCGTCGGCGCCGACCGCCGCGTGCTGCTGGTGAGCCGCCAGAGTCGGGTGACCAGCTTCAGCGAGGTCCTGGCGCGCCAGAAGCCGCTGCTGCTACCGTCCACCTCGGCCGCCTCGGCCAACTACATCGAGCCGATGATCATCCGCCACCTCACCGGAGCGCCCCTCAAGCCGGTGCCGGGCTATCGCGGCGGCGCCCGGAACCTGGCGGTCCTGTCGGGCGAGGGCGATGGCATGGTGGGGGGGCTGGATGGCATGGGCGCCCTGCTGGAGGCCCCCGGGTCCCGGCTGATCCTGCGCCTCAACGACCGCCCCCTGCCCCCCGCCACGCCCCAGGCCTCGGAGCCGCCGCCGTTGCTGGCGGCCTTCGCCAGGGGCGAGGACGCCACGGACCTGCTCTATCTGGTGGAGACCTACGCCACCCTGGGCCGGATGTTCGCCCTGCCCCCGGGCGCGCCCGCCGGTCTCTTGGCCGAGTGGCGCGCCCACCTTGACGGCGTGCTCGCCGACCCCGCCTTCCGCGCCGAGGCGGCGAAGCGAGGCTACACCCTGGAGAAGCTGTCCGGCGGCGAGGTGCAGCAGGCGCTCACCCGCGTGCTGGACGCGGCGGGCTCCATCGCCGGCGCCCTGCGCCGGGCCCTGGCGCCGACGCCGCCGGGATGATCCCGGCGCTTGAAGCCCTGGCCGGTCTCGCCGGATCCCCGGCGGGCCTAGGCGGCCTGCTGGCGGGCACCCTGGCCGGTCTGCTGGCCGGCCTGACCCCCGGGGTGAGCGGCCGCGCCGGCCTGCTGCTGGTGACGCCCATCGCGCTCAGCCTGGGACCGAGCGCCGGGGCGGTGTTCCTGATCGCCTTCCATTCGGTGGTTCACACCTCCGGCTCGATCCCGGCCATCCTGTTGGGCGCCCCGACCTCGGCGGCGGAGGCGGCCACGGCCATCGACGGCTACGCCATGGCCCGCCGGGGCGAGGCCGCCCGGGCCATCGGCGCCACCCTCTCGGCCTCGGCCTTCGGGGGCTTGGTGGGCGCCCTGGTCCTGTTCCTGGCGGTTCCCGCGGCCATGGCCCTGATCGTCCACTTCGGGACGCCGGAGATCGCCGCCCTCTCGGCCCTGGGTCTGATCTCCATCGCCGCCCTGTCCGGCGGCTGGCTGTCGGCCGGCCTGATGGTGGCGGTCCTGGGAGTGCTGATCGCCGCCGTGGGGATCGATCCGTTCTCCGGCGCGCCCCGGCTCACCTTCGGCCTCCTCGACCTGTGGGATGGGGTCAGCCCGGCGGCCCTGGTCACCGGCCTCTTCGTCGCCCCCGAGCTGGCGGCGCGGGAGACCGCCTCGGCCGCGGGCCGCCCCCAGCAGACCCATCTCGGCGCCGTTCTTGCGGGCTGCGCCGAGAGTTTCACCCACTTCTGGCTGATGTTGCGCAGCTCGCTGATTGGCGTGGCGGTGGGGCTGGTGCCGGGCCTGGGCGCCAGCGCCGCGGTCTGGATCGCCTATGGCCACGCCCGCCAGACCCATGCCTCCGAGATCCCCTATGGCGAGGGCGCCATCGCCGGGGTGATCGCGCCCGAGGCCGCCAACAACTCCAAGGAGGGGGGCTCGCTGATCCCCACCCTCTTCCTCGGCATCCCGGCCTCCTCGGGCATGGGCATCCTGCTGGCCGCCTTCGCCACCCTGGGGGTCGAGGTGGGCCCGAAGATGCTCACCAAGACCCCGGAGTTCGTGTTCCTGCTGGGCTGGTCGAACATCCTGTCCAACCTGCTGGCCGCGCCCCTGTGCCTGTTGCTTGCGCCGGCGATGGCGCGGTTCGCCACTATCCGGCGGGCGCAGGTGGTTCCCCTGGCGCTGGCCGCGGCGATGGCCGCCACGGTCCTTACCGGGCACGGGATCTCGACCCTGGCCCAACTGGCGCTGTTCTCCGGCCTGGGCCTGCTTCTGAAAGGCGCCAACCTGCCCCGCGCGCCGCTGCTGCTGGGGTTCGTGCTGGGTCCCGGCCTGGAGTCCGGCCTGGTGCGCTCGGGCATGGTCTATGGCTGGCAGGCCCTGACGCGGCCCGGAGTCCTGATCATCCTGGCCCTGGCCGCGGCGATCATCTTCGCCTCGTCCCGCGCGCGCCGGGAGCCGGCGGCCCATGGCCGTGAGGCCGGGACCACCCTGCTGACCCCGGCCATGTGCCTGGTGGGCGGCCTGTGCGTCCTGGCCCTGGCCACCGCCGTGACCCTGCCTCCCACCGCCTCGGCGATCCTCTATGTCGCCGCCGGGATCGGCCTGGCCGCCACCGCCGTGACCGCCCTGCGTTACTGGCCCCACAGGGCGGCGGCCACCGCGCCGGCCGCCAGCGACAGGCTGATCCTGACCCTGTTCCTCGGCGCCCTGGCGGTGACCGCGGCCATCAACCTGCCGGTCGGCGTGGCCGCCCTGGTGTTCGCCGCCTTGGTGACCCGGGGCGGCGTCGGCTATGTGAGCGCCGGCCTCATCGCCCTGGCCGCCGCCGGGGCGGCCCTCGGCCTGGAGACCCTGACCCCGTGACCCCGACTCTCTCCGACCCGGCCGAGCCCCTGGCGCCCGACGACCTGATCGCCCTGGCCCGGGCCGGATGGCGGCTGGGCGCGCGGTACTGCACCGCCTGCGGCGGCTATCACCGCATGTGGGGCGCCCTGCGGGCCGCCGGTGTGGTGGGGGGCGCGGACGCCGACGAGGCGGTCCTGGCGCCCCTGCTGACGCGGGCCCTGACGCCGGGCGCGCGGGTGCTGCTGGCGGGGTCAGCCGACCCGGGCATCCTGGACATGGTGGCTCGGGCCGCCGGGACGACACCGCTCCGGGTCATGGTGGCCGATATCTGCGCCACGCCCCTGAAGGTGATCGAGACGCTCAGGCCCTACCCGGCCATCCAGGTGGAGACGCTACAACTCGACCTGACGACGCTCGATCATGAGGCGGCGTGGGACGTCATCGTCTCCCACTCCATGCTGCCCTTCGTGGGTCCCGAGGCGCGGCTGGAGATCCTCACGCGCCTGCGACGGGCCCTGGCGCCCGGCGGGCGCCTGCTACTGGCCATGCGCAGCGCCTCGGCCATGGAAGACGCCGACGCCGCCCGGCACGACGAGGCCTGGATCGCCCGGGCGCAGGCGAAGATCGCCCGGTCGGGAATTCCCCTACCCGGCCCGGCCGACGAGTTCGACGCCGCCCTGGTCCGCTACGCCGCGCTCCGCCCCGCCCGTCTCTGGGTGACCACGCCGGAGCAGGTGGAGGCTCTGCTGCGGAGCGTGGGCTTCCGCCAGGTGGAGACCTTCCGCAGCCAGGAATCCAGCGAACTGACCATCGGCGGCCGGACCTATGCCAAGCGGGGCTATATCCTTGAGGCGCGCTGAGCGAGCTTGGCGTGGAGCAGTTCGGTGACCGCGGCCACCATCGGCGCCACGGCGGCGCGGTTGTGCTGCATGGCCGGATTCCGGAAGAACGGGTTGAAGTTCATCGTCGCGTTGGCCTCGAAGACCACCAGCCGTCCGTCGGCCTGGACGCAGACGTCGATCCCGAAATAGTCCAGGCCGATCCGGTCGCGGATCGCGCGCAGGGCCGTGCGGGTGATCTCGGGCTGGGCGTCGAAGCCCCCCAGCAGGGCGGCCCGACTCTCCTCCACCATCTCGGGATGGTTGACCATGAAACGCCGCGAGGTGTTGCCGTGGATGTTCCAGACGTCGGCCAGGATGTGCTGGCGCAGGACGATCGCCTCGCCCACGAAGAAGAACCGCGTCTTGCGATAGATGCCGTCGGCGGCCCGCACATCGACGAATTCGGTGATGTAGTACTCGTTGCGGCGATCGCCGTAGCAGCCCTCGATGGCCTCGGCGGACTCAAACAGCCCCAGGAACTCGCCATTGTGGCTGCCGGTGCGCCGGACGATGGCGGGAAACCGGAAGTCGGCCTCCTCCAGCTGGCGCTTCACCCGCTCCAGGCTCGGGTTCCGCAGGAGCAGGGTCTTGGGCATGACCACGTTCTCGAGGCCGGCGAGCCGGGCGGAGATGTGATGGCGCCGGGTCTGCTTGATCGCCGCGGCGGGGTCGATGATCGGGATGTCCAGGCCGCGGGTGAACTTCTCGATGACCGACAGGGTCTCCGGATTCTGGTCGGCGTCGGAGACCATGTTCCACAGGACGTCGACCTTGGAGACGTCCCAGTGGCGGGCCTTGCGGAAGTAGCTGGGCGTGAAATGCAGCCGCGCCCAGTTGAACGCCTCGCCCTCCAGCAGGCCGAACACCCGGTCGGCGTCGTTGTTGCCCATCAGGAGGATGCCGCCGTCCTGATCGAACAGGATGGCCCGGTCGGTGTCGTTGCCGAGAATGAAACCGATGCGGGGTCGGTCCTGCATCAGAACCGATACCTCGCGCCCAGGAAGAACTGGCGGCCCGTGTGGGTGTACTCCTCGGAATTGTGGCGTTCCGTGGAGGTGAACCGGTTCTCGTATTCGTCGGTCAGGTTGATGGCCTCGAAGGTCAGGCTGAGGCGATCGCTGAGCTTGTAGCTGGCGCTCATGTCCAGGTTCAGGGTGGAGTCCTTGCCGCGGACGTCGTTGCCGTTGCCGCCGGGAATGGCGCTGAGATAGGCGTCGCGATAGCCCGCCGACACCCGCGCGCTGAACCGCGGGTCCTCATAGTAGAGCGTGGCGTTCCAGGATTCCGGAGAGAGGCCTACCAGGGGGAAGACCTTGGTGGCGACGGGAACGGCCGCGGCGTTGGTGATGTAGGTCACCGTCGATTCCACATGGGTGTAGTTCACGATCCCGCCGAACCGATCGAAGGGCGCCGGCAGGAAGGCGAAGGGCCCCTGCAGATTGATCTCGAACCCCTTCAGCTCGCCGCCGGCGGTGTTCAGCAACTGGGTCACCTGGAACACGGTGTCGGCGGTGTTGCCATTGGCCAGCAGGCTGACCGGCAGGCCGGTGGAGCCATAGGGCACGGTGGTGGCCGAGCCTTGGATGTAGGACTGCAGGTCCTTGTAGAACAGGCCCACGCTGAACTGGGTCTCCCGCGCCGGATACCATTCGAAGCTCAGGTCGAAGGTGGTGGCCCGGATCGGATCCAGCAGGGGATTGCCGATGGTCAGGGTGCGGGCGGTGTTGCTCAGCGTCCCGCCCGGGGTCAGGTTCGGCAGCTGCGGACGGGCCATGACCTTGGCCGCCCCGAAGCGGACCTGGACGTCGGTCCACGGCTCCAGCACCAGGTTCAGGGCCGGCAGTGTGTCGTCGTACTTTCGCGACACCGCCACGTAGTCGGTCCCCACATAGCCCCGCGCGGTGCTGCTGGTGGAGGCCCGGCGCACGCCGACATTGCCGCGCAGGGGCATGTCGAAGAGCTGGGTCGCGAAGTCGGCCTGGAGGTAGAGCCCCAGGTCGCGCTCGGCCACGTCGCGGTTGGCGCCGCGCTGGTTGTCGGAGCTGATCCGGAAGTCGCCATAGGCGTTCACGCAGTTGCAGTAGAGGTCCACCAGGGCGGCGATCTTGTTGACGTCGGGCGCCAGCCAGGTGGTGGGCGTGCCGGTCGGCGCGTCCATGCCCAGGCCGCTGACCAGCTGGCTGATGGAGGCCAGGCTCACCCCGGGCAGGGCGACGGCGCCGTCCACCAGGCCGCCGATGGTGTAGCGGCGCCATTCGGCGGTGCGGAACTTGTAGTCCTTGAACAGCAGGCCGCCCTTGAGGGTCAGGCCCTCGTTGACCACGAAGCTCAGGTCCACCCCGGCGGTCTTGAAGCGGTTGACCGTCTTGTTGGGCCGCATCCGCAGCAGGGAGGCGTCGCCCTTGCCCGCGGTGGGGCTGAAGACCCAGTTTGCCGGGTCGGTGACGTCGAAGCCGTAGTCGAACCCGGGCAGGGTCTGGCTGGAGGAGAAGTCGTAGCTGTAGCCGTCCTGGTCGTAGCGGTCGAAGGAGGCGGTGGTCTGGACCGGATTGTCCTGGATCGAGCGGGACTGGCCGAGCATCGCCTTGAGCTTCAGGCGGTCGTTGAAGTCGTGCTCCAGCCCCAGGGAGAGCTGGCTGAACTCGCTGGAGAGCTCGTCCTGGCGGTCCTCGGTGCGGATGTCGACGTCGTCGAAGGTCGCCTTGACCAGCTGGTTCTGGGCGTCGAACACCGGATTGCGGACGTCGGTCTCGCGGGTTCCCTGGCTGCCCCGGCTGAGCGAGACGGCCTCCAGGTAGCTCTCGTGCCGGCGGGTGTCCAACAGGGCGAAGAGGGCGTCGAAGCTGAAGGTGGTGGCGTCGGTGGGCCGGAACTGCACGGCGGCGGTGGAGCCGTAGCGCGTCGCGTCATAGGTCAGCTTGCCATAGCGCGGGATGCGCGCGTGCCAGGCCGAATTGACCGCGCTGTAGACGCCGGCGGGGCTGTTGCAGGGGCCGGGCGTCTGGAAGCATCCGGCGGAGTTGGTGGGGACCGAGGGGTTCTCCCACCGGCCGCTGGAGAAGGAGCCCTCGGTGACGTGCCGGTCGCTATAGGCCAGCGAGACCAGGGCTCCGAGCTTGCCGTCGAACCAGGTGTCGGAGATCAGGGCGGTGGCCCGGGGGTCGAAGTCCCTCGACAGGTCGTTGTAGCCGTACTGGACGCCGCCGACGGCGGTGAAGCCCGGATGGTCGAAGGGCTTGGCGGTGGTCAGGTCCACGGTGCCGCCCAGGGAGCCCTCCTCCAGCTCGGCCGACTGCGACTTGCGCACCGCCACCTGGCTGAACAGCTCCGAGGCGAAGACCTGGAAGTCGAACCCGCGGCCGCGATTGGCGAAACCTGAGGTGTCCTTGCCGCCGGTGGTGGCGAGCGCCTCGAAGCCGTTGAGGCGCACGCGGCTGAAGTCGCCCGACAGGCCGCGCACGGTGATGGAGCGGCCCTCGCCGCCGTCCCGGTCGATGGCGACGCCCGGGATCCGCTGCAGGGACTCCGCCAGGTTCAGGTCCGGGAAGTCGGCGATGTCCTCGGCGTTGATGACGTCGACGATGTCGTTGCGGGCGCGCTTGATCTCGATGGCGCTGGCCAGGCTGGCGCGGAACCCGGTGACCACCAGTTCGTCAACCTGCGCGGTCTGGGCGCGGGCCGAGCCGGCCGCCAGCAGACCGACGACGGCCAGGGCGGAAACCGACGACCAACGCGCACGCCGGTGCTTGATAGGATGTGATTGCAAGATTAGTCCCCCAGCCCAGGGCAATGACCGGCTCGCCTCGCCTTGGCAAGCTACGTCGGCGCTCCGCAGCCTGACTATTTTTGACACGCCCGGCGGGCGGGCGAAACCGCGGCCAATCGCGCCGGAGCTTGACCCGCGGCCCCCGGCTCCCTAGCTCTCACCCGAACGTTTCGACGAAAGAGCCGTCCCATGACCGACGCCGCCAATCCCGTGCATGACTTCATCGCCAAGACCGTCACCGACAACGCGGTGGTCCTGTTTATGAAGGGGGTGCCCGAACAGCCGCAGTGCGGCTTCTCCGGCATGGTGGTCCAGGTGCTCGACCACCTCGGCGTCGACTTCGTCGGCGTCAACGTCCTGCAGGACAACGCCCTGCGCGACGGCATCAAGACCTTCAGCGACTGGCCCACCATCCCGCAGCTCTATGTGAAGGGCGAGTTCGTCGGCGGCGCCGACATCGTCAAGGAGATGTTCCAGTCGGGCGAACTCAAGCCCCTGCTCATCGAACAGGGCGTGCTCGCCGCCTAAGCGGCCTCCCGTGACCAGGCTGCTCGAACCGCCCGAAGGCCAGCAGGTCTTCGAGGCCGGGTTCACGCCGCAAGCCTCCGATATCGACGCCAATGGCCACGTGAACAACGTGGTCTATCTGCGCTGGATTCAGGACATGGCCACCGCCCACTGGGCCGCCCGCCAGCCGGCGGAGGACCAGGCGCGCTGGGCCTGGATCGTGCTGCGCCACGAGGTGGACTACCGCCGCGCCCTGCTGCCGGGCGAGACCGCCCGGGCCCGCACCTGGGTGGCGCGCAAACCCGAGGGCCCCCGCTTCGACCGCTATGTCCGGATCGACGGCCCGGACGGCGCCATGTGCGCCCAGGCGGTCACGGTCTGGTGCCTGATCGACGCCGCCACCGGCCGCCCCAAGCGCGTGCCCCAGGACATGGTGGACAGGTTTATCTGAAGCCTCAGCTCCCCGGCCCGGTCCACGGGTAGAAGGGGTTCAGCAGGAAGAGCGGGGTGCGGCCCGCCACCCCCAGCTCGGCATAGCTGAAGGTCAGGTCGGTGTGGCCCATGGCGAAGGACTTGCACGGGTCCAGGCGCTTGCGGCCGAAGGCGAGGGTCACGGCGTCGCCCTTCGTCTCCACGAAGAAGGCGAAGTCCTCCTTCTTGGTGCAGCCGTTGGAGGAGACCCGGATGGTCAGGGCCTCGCGGCCGGCGCTGGCCGAGTAGAGCGGTTCGAGCTCCCCCAGGGCCGATCCGGCCGGGGCGACGATGGGCGGGGCCGCGGTGGCGCAGCCGGCGAGCAGGCTGAGGCCCGCGATCAACAGAAGACGACGATGCATGGCCCCACTTCGCCATGTTCGCCGCCTGCGCGACAACCCCCAAAGCGAAGACCCCGGCGGTTGGCCCGCCGGGGTCCTGGTTCCTACTGCTTGTAGCTGAGCCGGAGATAGAAGAACCGGCCCGGCGCGTCATAGGCGTTGGGATCGTAGTTGTTCAGGCCGCAGGTGATGCAGCCCGGGGGATCCTTGTCGAACAGGTTGTTGACCCCGGCGGCGAAGCTGAAGCCGTCGAGATAGTCGGGGGTGTAGCGCAGCTGGGCGTCGAAATAGGTGACGGCCTTGAGCTTGTTGTCGGCCGCGCCGGGCTCGGTGATGCTCGACAGGTAGCGCGCCGAGGCGGTGGCGCCCCATTCGGCCTTGTCCCAGTCGATCGCCAGGGTGGACTTGGTCTTGGGATAGGCCTGGTCCGGGCTGCCCCGTTCGGTGCCCTCACGCTTGATGCCCGCCAGGCCCGAGGAGGTGGGCACGTTCTCGGTGAACTCGAGCAGGAAGCTGGAGTTCGACCGCACCGCGAAACGGCCGATGGCGGTGTCGGGGGACTGGTAGAGGATGTTCAGGTCCACCGCCCGGGTCTTGATGCCGCCGATATTGATCAGCGGGTTGGCGATCCCGGCCACCGCGCCCGACGCCGTCCGGGTGATGGTGGCGCAGGAGAGCGCGTCTCCGGTCTGGGCGCAGCGGTCCAGCAGGGTCTGGCCGTTCTGGGCCTGGATGGCGGCGTCCAGTTCGATGTCGGCGTAGATCACCTCGATCGAGCCGCCGCTGGCCCAGCTGGCGGTCTTCAGGGCGCTGGGCTCCCACACCACCCCATAGGTGCGGCTCTCGCTGGTCTCCGGCTGGAGGTTGCGGTTGCCGCTGGTGATGACCGAGATCTGCGGGTTGAGCTGCGAATAGCTGCCGCTGGCCGGAACCCCGTGGGCGATGCAGTTGGCGCGGATATTGGCCGCCTTGGTCGCCAGGTTGGAGCAGGGGTCGTTGACCTCCTGGTCGAAGCGCGAGGCGGTGCCGAACAGCTCGCCGATGGTGGGCGCCCGGAAGCCCTGGCCCCAGGAGGCGCGGACCAGGACGTCGCTGACCGGCCGCCAGGCGAGGCCCGCCTTGTAGGTGGAGTCCTTGCCCGAGGTGGAATAGTCGAACCACCGGCCCGCCAGCGAGACGTCCAGGCGGTGGAAGAGCGGCATGTCCTTGACGATGGGCGCCGACAGCTCGGTGTAGAATTCGTCGACCTTGATGGAGCCCCGCGCCGGCTGGGCGGGGATGTCGGAGGACAGGCCGGCCGCGACGATGGCGTCCGGCTGGAAGAAGCCCTCGTTCTCCCGGTGCTCATAGCCCGCGGCGACGCCCAGGGCCCCGGCCGGCAGGTCGAACAGGTCCCCGGTGATGTTCAGGGAGTAGTCGTGCAGCTCCTGCTCGGAGACGTCCTGCTGGGTGAAGCCGATGAAGCCCAGCATGGCCGGGGTGATGGTCCCCTGCCCGCCGAAGATGTTCAGGGGCACGCAGGACCCGGTGCACTGGGCGACCGGGCCCAGGGCCTGCTGGACCCGCTGGGCGTTGACGTTGCCGGTGAAGGTCTGTTCGGCGCGGTTGCGCGACCAGACGGCGTTGGCGTCCCAGTAGAAGACCCGGCCCGCGGCCTCGATCTGCCCGTCGAGGGTCGCGGTCAGGTTCCAGGTGTTGACGTCCTGCTCGTAGTGGCGCGGCCCGTTCTCGATCAGCCGGCGGCCGATGAAGGCGTAGGTGCCCTGCTGCAGGGTGAAGCCGAAGGGGTTGTAGGGGTTGGTGGCGTCGACCGCGACCGTGTCCAGCAGGTTGCCGTTGCCGGCGTCGGGGCCGACGAACAGCGGCAGGGGCGCGGCCTGGTTGGCGGAGCGGCGGTTCACATAGGAGGCCCGGACCCGCAGCTTGACGCTGTCGGTGATGTCCTGGGTCACCGACCCGAACAGGCTCGTCCGCTCCGAGGGGCTGACGATGTAGTTGTAGGGCTGGAAGTTGAACCGATCGAGGGTCGTGAAGTCCTTGAAGCTGGAGGCCGCGCCGGTGGGGTCGGCGGGCACGTAGGTCGGGCGCTGGCCGACGGCCAGGGCCTGCTTCAGGGTCATGTCCATATCCTGGTTGGTGTTCGGATCATGGATGATGAACCGGCCCAGCAGGGTGCCCGAGCTGCAGCCGCCGCCAAGGCAGGAGGTCGCCCCGGGGCTGGGGAACAGGGAGATGCTGCGGTCGCCGGAGGAGACGGCGTCCTGCTTGATGTAGCCGCCGCCCACCACGATGGTGGTGTGGTCCTGGCTGGCGCCCCAGGAGACGTTCAGCTCCTTGGAGAAGCCGTCGCCGTCGCCGTACTGGCCGACCTGGGCGGAGGCCTGGAAGCCGTCCTGCCGCGTCTTGGTGATGATGTTGACCACCCCGGCGATGGCGTCGGAGCCATAGATCGGCGAGGCGCCTTCCTGCAGCACCTCGACCCGCGAGATCATCGGGGAGGGAATGGTGTTCAGGTCCACCGAGCCCGGCACGCCCGAGGCCGAGGCCCCCGGCACCCAGCGCAGGCCGTCCACCAGCACCAGGACGCGGCGGGAGGACAGGTAGCGCAGGTCGATCTCGGCGGCGCCGGCCCCCACCCCGCCGCCGTCCGGCGGGTTGCCGAAGTTGCCGGAATTGTTGAACTTGGAATTGAGGCCGCCGGAGGCCACCGGCAGCCGTTGCAGCACGTCGGCGGTGGAGGACAGGCCGGTCTTGAGGATCGCCTCCTCGCCGATCTGGATCACCGGCTGGATCTGATCCAGCGGGCTGGTCCGGATGCGCGAGCCGGTGACCACCACCTCCTCGACGGTCGGATCCTTGGCGGTCTGGGCGTAGGCCGCGCCGGCAGCGAACACGCTGAGCGCGAGCGTCGCCGCGCTCGTCATTAGTCTCTTCATGGGCTTCCCCCGGAGTTTTTCGGAACCGTCGACTCGCCCGGGTCGGGCGCTGCGGTCCGTTTGTGTCTGGGAGGAAACGTAGCTGTCACACGGCTGTCAAGCTCACCCTTCGGTTGAGGCTGGCGGGCGCGCACCCGGAATCGCCGAAACCCCCAAAGCAAAAGGCCCCGGATCGCTCCGGGGCCTTCGCTGAACTCGAAATGTCGGACGTGATCAGGACGAATAGAATTCGATGACCAGGTTCGGCTCCATCTTCACAGCGTAGGGAACCTCGCTGAATTCCGGCTGACGGATGAACTTGGCGGTCATCGCCTTGGTGTCCAGCTCGATGTAGTCGGGCGTGTCGCGCTCGCCCGACTGCAGGGCTTCCAGCACGAGGGCCATGTTCTTGGAGCGCTCACGGACGGAGACGATGTCGCCGGCCTTCACGCGGTAGGAGGCGATGTTGACGCGCTTGCCGTTCACCAGCACGTGGCCGTGGTTGACGAACTGACGGGCGGCGAACACGGTCGGCACGAACTTGGCGCGATAGACGACGGCGTCGAGGCGCGATTCCAGCAGGCCGATCAGGTTTTCCGAGGTGTTGCCCTTGCGGCGGTCGGCTTCCTCGTAGGTGCGGACGAACTGCTTCTCGGTGATGTTGCCGTAGAAGCCCTTCAGCTTCTGCTTGGCGCGCAGCTGCAGGCCGAAGTCGGAGACCTTCTGCTTGCGGCGCTGACCGTGCTGGCCGGGGCCATACTGACGGGCGTTCACCGGGGACTTCGGACGGCCCCAGATGTTTTCGCCCATCCGGCGGTCGATCTTGTATTTCGCGGAATGCCGCTTGGACATGGTAGCTCTTTCAACACGATCCGGGCCGGCGCCTTCATCAGTGAAGGTGCGATTTCAACGGCGGCGTCCAGATCACCCGTCATAGGTGTCCACAGCCGCCAGGGTGACCCGGCGGCGCGAAGGGGCGGTTTATGATGCGGCGGGCGCGGTAAGTCAATCCGGCGGCGGGTGGGGATAGCGCCCTGGCTAGGTCGGTTCGGAAATCGCCCCTATGATCTTGCCTGGCCCCGCAGGGTCGTCATCCTGCTTGCCCTGACCAAGGCCATCGCGACAAGCTTGGAACTTCAGCGCCGAGGTGACCCCCAATGGACTTCTGGATCGCGAACCTGGTTGTCCTGGCCGTCGCCTACCTGCTCGGCTCCACCCCGACGGGCTATCTGGCGGGAAAACTGCTCAAGGGCATCGACATCCGAGAGCACGGCTCCAAATCCATCGGAGCGACGAACGTCCTGCGCACCCTGGGGGCGCGGCCGTTCTGGGGGGTGCTGCTGGTCGATGTTCTGAAGGGTGTGGCGGCGATCGTCTTCGCCCGACTGTTCTATCCCTGGTTCTTCACCTTGCCGTTCGTCACGCCGCCGGCGGCGCTGGATCTGCAAACCTGGACACCCTGGGCCGTCTCCCTCGCCGGACTTGCCGCCCTGCTGGGACATGGCCGGTCGATCTGGCTGAATTTCTCGGGGGGCAAGTCCGTCGCGACGGGGCTGGGCGTGCTGCTGGCCATGGCCTGGCCTGTCGGCCTCGGCGCCCTGGCGGTCTTTGGCGCTGTCCTGGCCGCGTGCCGGATCATGTCCTTCAGTTCGATGCTCGCCGCCCTGACCGCGATCGCCCTCGTCTGCGCCCTGGAGCAACCCCTGCCCTACCGCCTGATGGTGATCGCCGGCGGCGTCTATGTGATCGTGCGCCATCGGGCCAACATCGGGCGGCTGCTGGCCGGGACGGAACCGCGCCTGGGGCAGAGCCATCCTGAGCCCGAGGCGGAGGCTCAGGCCGGCACGACCGGCGGCAGGCGATAGCCGCCCTCCAGCAACTCGGTCTTGGGCAGATAGGCCCGCATGAACAGGGCGAAGGGCCCGGCCGGAGCCGGCAGCCAGTTGGCGCGGCGCTCGGGGCCTGGATCCTCGTGGCCGATCCAGATGTCCAGGGAACCGTCCGCCCCGGTGACCAGGCCCTGCGTGCGGTCGCCGATGGCGTAGCGGTCGAGGGGATTGTCGGTGAAGAAGAACTGCCCGTCCGGCGTCGCCTCATAGAGGCTCAGCGACCAGAAGGAGTGGACCGGGAGGTGGCCGCCCGCCGGGAAGGAAAGCCGCCAGGACCGGGTCCCATCGAACAGGGCGCGTGGCAGGTCGCCCTCGGCCCGCATGTACATCGCTTCCTCCGGCGGCAGGGCCGCCAGGCCCGCCACCGCCACCGAGGCCCGCAGGCCATAGTCCTGGCCGAAGTTTCCCAGCCGCGCCGAGGGATAGGACCAGCCCTCGACGAAGCCGGCGCCGGAGAGGCCGCCCTTGCGCGCGGCGATCTTGCCCTCGGCCAGGCCCGCCTCGATGGCGGCGGCCTCCTCCGGAGAGAACCGCGAGGCGTCGAAGTCGGCGAGGCCCAACGGCGCCATGGCGGCCAGGAAGGCGCGATCCTCGACCCGCGGCGGGTTGGCGGCCATCAGCCGGGCGGCGGTCTCGAAATACTCGTCCCAGGGCGCGCCACGATGGGCGAAGGGGCCAGGGGTCGGGGCGGCGGGGCCCTGCATGGAGAGGCCGTGCTGCACGGCCTTGGCGCCCTCCACGTCATGGGGGCCGTCCACCAGGATGCGGGCGAGCGCCCAGACATGGTTGGTGGGGGACCGCACCACATTCGGCCCCTCGGCGGCGTCGTTGGGGCCCACCAGGGTGAAGGTTCCGCCCTCCGGTCCCGTGGTGCGGGTTCCCAGGATGGCGAAGTTGTTGGTGTAGGCGTCCATCAGGGCCAGGGAGACATAGCGGTCGCCGGTGGCGGGCAGGTTGAGGGTCACCGGCCCCTGGGAGAGGTCCACCTGGGCGGTGGAATAGAAGGTGTCGTTGTTGGGGGTGGTGACGGCCCGCGCCGTGTGGTCGGCCAGGCGGCGCATGTGGCCAAAGACGTTCATCGGCGAGCCGGCGGCCTGACCGCGGGCCCGGGTGGTGGCGATCTCCACCAGGGGCAGGGTGAAGATATAGGCGTCCCGCGCCGCGGTCTTCAGGGCCTCGAGGTCCTTGGTCGCCATGATGGTCTCCCCCATTTCTCGACGTCGCACCCTTGGCCCGCGCGGCCAAGCTTCGCAAGCCTCAGGCCTCGGGCAGGCCCTGCTTGGCCTTCTCGCGGGCCAGCTTGTGCAGGGCGCGGCCCCGACCCTTGGAGAGCGCGGTGACCACGCCGCGGAAGGTGCGGACCTCCTGGTCGGAGAACCGGGCGCGGCCCAGCGCCGAGCGCAGGTTCTGCATCATGGAGGGCTTCTTCTCCGGCGGATGGAAGAAGCCGGCGGCCTCCAGCTCCTGCTCGAAATGATCGTAGAGCCCCTGCATGGCGGCCGCCTCGGCCGGGGGCGGGGCGTCGCGGAAGATGGCCGGCGCCCCCGTCGCCTGGGTCATGCGCCACTCATAGGCCAGGATGATCACCGCCTGGGCCAGGTTCAGCGACCGGAACCGGGGGTCGATGGGCAGGGTCACCACCGCCTGGCAGAGCGCGATGTCGGCGGTCTCCAGCCCGGCGCGCTCGCCGCCGAACAGCAGGCCCACCCTGCGGCCCTCGGCCACCTCGTGGATCAGGTTGGCCGCCGCCTCGCGGGGCGTGAGGATCGGAAGCTGCAGTTCGCGGGGACGGGCGGTGGTGGCGTAGACCAGGTGCAGGTCGGCGATGGCGGCCTCGACGCTGTCATAGACGCGCGCGGCGTTCAGCGGCCATTCGGCGCCCGAGGCCGAGGACCACGCCCGCTCCTGGGGCCAGCCGTCGCGGGGATTGACCAGCCTCAGGTCGGCAAGGCCGAAATTGGCCATGGCGCGGGCCACCGCCCCGATGTTCTGGGCCAGCTGCGGCGCATTGAGGATGATGCAGGGGGGAGCGGCGGAACCTGTGGGCATGGCGCGTTTTCAATCGCTTGCCCGTCTCATTGCAAGGGCGGTGTGTGCTAAGGCGCTCGATCATGCGTATTCCCCTGCTCGTCGCCCTCGCCGGCCTGGTTCTCGCCGCCTGCGGGCAGGGCTCGCCGCAGACCGCCTCCAACACCCCCCAGATCAACATGGCGTGGCTGAACACCGAGGTCGTGGAGATCGCCGAGCGCGCCAAGCCCGGCGTCCTGGGGATCGGCGTCATGAACCTGGAGAGCGGCCAGAGCTGGGACTTCAACGGCGAGCGCCGCTTCCCCATGCAGAGCGTGTTCAAGGCCCCCCTGGGCGCCGCGGTCCTGGCCGAGGTGGACGCCAAGCGGCTGCGCCTCGACGATCCCATCACCATCACCGACCAGGACCTGTCACCCCCCTTCAGCCCGGTGGCCGACGCCTGGCCGGCGCGGCGCGACTACACCGTCGGCGAGCTGCTGGTGGCCGCGACGGGGCGCTCCGACAACACCGCCGCCGACGTGCTGATGAAGAAGATCGGCGGCCCCGGCGCGGTGACCGCCTGGCTGGTGAACAAGAAGGTCGAGGAGATGCGCGTCGACCGCTACGAGCGGCAGCTCCAGCCCGACATCGCCGGCATGGCCTCCTTCCGTCCGGCCTGGAAGGGCCCGGCCTATATGACGGTGCTGAACTCGATCCCGCCCGAGACCCGGCGCAGGGCCACGGCCGCCTATCTGGCCGACCCGCAGGACACCGCCACGCCCCGCGGGGCGCTGGCCTTCCTCGACCGCCTCGACGACGGCGAGTTGCTGACCCCGGCCTCCACCGCCCTGCTGCTGAAGATCATGACCGAGACCCCCACCGGCGCCGATCGCCTGAAGGCGGGCTTCCCGGAGACCGCGCGCTTGGCCCACAAGACCGGAACCGCGCGCACCGACCTGGGGATGAACCCCGCGGTCAACGACATCGGCATCGTCACCCTGGCCGACGGCCGCCGCTACGCCGTGACGGTCTTCCTCTCGGGCTCGACCCACGACGATGCGGAAAACGAGAAGATCATCGCCGATGTCGCCCGGATGGTGACCCGCGGCGTGCAGTAGCGTTCCTTGGCCAGGAACGGTTCGCGGCTAATCCACGCCCGGGGCCTCCGCGGCCTTTGCGTGGAGGCCGACGCCTAGTATACGGCCCCCAAAGCCAATTTTACGCCCCGGAGCGCATCGCCCTCATGGCCAAGATCAAAGTCGCCAATCCTGTCGTCGATATCGATGGCGATGAGATGACCCGCATCATCTGGCAGTGGATCAAGGACAAGCTGATCCTGCCCTATCTCGATATCGACCTGGCCTATTACGACCTGGGCATGGAGAGCCGCGACGCCACCGACGACAAGATCACCGTCGAATCTGCCGAGGCCATCCTGAAATACGGCGTCGGCATCAAGTGCGCGACCATCACCCCCGACGAGGCCCGGGTCGAAGAGTTCAAGCTGAAGAAGATGTGGAAGTCGCCCAACGGCACGATCCGCAACATCCTCGGCGGCGTCGTCTTCCGTGAACCGATCATCTGCAAGAACGTACCGCGCCTGATCCCCGGCTGGACCCAGCCGATCATCATCGGCCGCCACGCCTATGGCGACCAGTACCGCGCCACCGACTTCAAGGTCCCCGGCCCCGGCAAGCTGACCATCAAGTGGGAAGGCAAGGACGGCCAGGTCATCGAGCACGAGGTGTTCGACTATCCGGGCAGCGGCGTGGCCATGGCCATGTACAACCTCGACGAGTCGATCCGCGACTTCGCCCACGCCTCCTTCGCCTACGCCCTGCAGCGCACCTATCCGCTGTATCTCTCCACCAAGAACACGATCCTCAAGGGCTATGACGGCCGCTTCAAGGACATCTTCGCCGAGATCTTCGCCGCCGAGTACGCCGCGCAGTTCAAGGAAGCCGGCATCACCTACGAGCACCGCCTGATCGACGACATGGTCGCCTCGGCCCTCAAGTGGTCCGGCGGCTTCATCTGGGCCTGCAAGAACTACGACGGCGACGTGCAGTCCGACCAGGTGGCCCAGGGCTTCGGCTCGCTCGGCCTGATGACCTCGGTGCTGGTCACCCCCGACGGCAAGACCATGGAGGCCGAGGCCGCCCACGGCACCGTCACCCGCCACTACCGCCAGCACCAGCGCGGCGAGAGCACCTCGACCAACTCCATCGCCTCGATCTTCGCCTGGACGCGCGGCCTCGAGCACCGCGCCAAGCTGGACGGCAATCCCGAGCTGGACCGCTTCGCCCGCACGCTGGAGCGGGTCTGCGTCGAGACCGTCGAGAGCGGCTCCATGACCAAGGACCTGGCCCTGCTGGTGGGCGACAGCCAGGGCTGGCTGACCACCGAGGGCTTCATCGACAAGGTCGCGGTGAACCTCGACAAGGCTCTGGCCCAACCGGCCTGAGCCGAAGACTCGGGCCGCCCGTGACGGGCGGCCCGGCCTCTATTCCGGGACCTTGAGAGCCCGCGCGGCTCCCGGCCCGGCCTGCGGTTTAGCGAAAGAGACTGAGCACCGTCGCCGACGAGGTGTTGGCGATCGACAGGGCCTGCACGCCCAGCTGCTGCTTGGTCTGCAGCGAGGTCAGCCTGGCGCTCTCCTTGGCGAGATCGGCGTCCACCAGGTTGCCGACGCCCGCGTCGATGGAGTCCTGCAGCTTGCCGACGAAGGTGAGGTGCGAGGCGATCGCCTTGGACCCCGTGCCCAGCTTCGACAGGGCCGTCGAGACATTGCTGATCGCCGTGCCGACGTTGGTCACCATCGCCACCGCCAGGCTCTGGGTCCCCACCGAGGCCGTCGCCGACAGGCCGATCCCGGTGAGGGACAGGTCCTGGGCCAGGACCGTGATCTTCGAGGTTCCGTCGTCATTGGCCAGGGCGGCGACGGTCGTTCCCCCGGAACTGATCATGTTCACACCGTTGAAGGTTGCGTTGGAGACCGACTTGGCGACCTGGTCGCGCAGGGCCATGAAGTCCTCGTTCAGCGCCGTGCGGGAGGCGGTGTCGAGGCTGGAGTCCGAGGCGGCGAGCGCCTTTTCCTTCATCTGCAGCAGGAGGTCGGAGACCGCCTCGCCGCCGGCGATGGCCACATCGACCGTGGACTGCGACCGCTGAAGGGAATCCCGGACCGCGTTCAGGGACGACGAGGTGGCGCGCTGGTTCTGGGCGATGGCCCAGACCGCGCCATTGTCCTTGGCCGAGGCGATCTTCTTGCCGGTGTTGATGCGAGCCTGGACCTCCATCAACTCACTACTTGTCTGATTGAGATTCTGTAGGGCGATCATCGCACCTACGTTCGTGTTGACGCTATTCGGCATCCTCAAAACCCCACAATTCTAGGTTTCACCCATCATTTTTGATGGGCGTGAGCTTTTTTGCTCTGCCGAATCTGTACCACTTGAGTCTTTCGGGCCGCCTAAGAGGGTCTTGAGAAATCGTAAACAGAATTTCCGAGAACCAGGATGTGGACGATCTGTCGCATCCAGAGACCTGGATAGCCGCGATCTCGGGAATCCGAGGCCCAGCTTGGCGTACCGGCGTTTTTGACTTATGGACCCGCCCGACGGCGCGGGCCCGGCCTGTCGCGATTCACGGCGCGATCAATTCAGGCCTGCGAAATCTTTGGCGCGGCCAATTCAGGTCTTCGAAACCTTTGCGAAGACTCTCCGGAGGGCCGCACCGGCGTGAGGCGCGATCGGTCAGGAGGATCGCTTGCCGGTCCTCAAGCGCTCCGGGTGCGCCGGCGGGTTGATCAGCTCGGTCCGTTCCTGCGGGGTGATCACCCGCCAGCGGCCCTCGGGCAGGTCGCCGATCTTCAGCGAGCCGATCCGCACGCGGAACAGGTCGACCACGTGCAGGTCCACCAGCTCGCACATCCGCCGGATCTGGCGGTTGCGGCCTTCCTTCAGGACAAAGCGCAGCAGCTGGTCGCCGATCAGGGTGACCTTGGCGTGCCGCAACTGCCGCCGGTCCAGCTGCAGGCCGTGGCGCAGCATGGCGATCTTCTTGTCGGTGATCTGGCCGGTCACCTTGACCCGGTATTCCTTCTCCAGGTCCGACTCCGGGCCGATGACCGCCTTGGCCACCACCCCGTCCTCCGAGAGGATCAGCAGGCCGCGCGAGTCCATGTCCAGCCGGCCCACCGGGGCCAGGCGGTTCTCCAGGGTGGGGATCACCGGGCTCTCGCCATAGAGGGCGCCCGCCGTCAGCATGGTCACCGCCGCGATCTGCCCCGCCTCGGGATGGGCAGAGACGATCCCCACCGGCTTGTGGATCACCACCGTCAGGGTGGATTCCAGCTTGGCCTGGGCCCCGTCGGACAGCACCAGGGTCTGACCGGGCTCGATCTTGCGCCCGGCGTCCTCCACCGTCTGGCCGTCGATGCTCACCAGGCCCTGGGCGATCAGCCCCTCGGCCTCGCGCCGGGAGCACACCCCGCTCTGGGCGAGCCAGCGGTTGACCCGCTGCGGCTCGGCTTCGTCATAGGTCTTGGTCCAGGCCATGGGTTCCTGCGCGCGGCGTGCCCGTGAACCCTTAGGCGGACGGGGCGGCCCCGACAATCGGGCGGTTGACCCAGGTCAACGCGGCGCGCGCCGGCGATGGCCAGGGTCACGCCCATGAGCACCCTGGTCCTGCACTCCATCGCCATGAGCCCCTATGGCTGGACCGCCGCCCTGACGGCGGCCGAGAAGGGCGTCGACTGCGAGATCGTCCCCATTCCCGAGGCCGGCACGCCGGAGCGCCTGAAGCTGCACCCCTTCGGCAAGATGCCGGTGCTGCAGCATGGCGAGGTGTTCGTCTACGAGACCCTGGCCATCGCCCACTATATCGACCGCGCCTTCGCGGGCCCCGCCCTGCAGCCCACCGACACCAAGGGCCAGACCGACATGCTGCGCTGGATCAGCATCGTCAGCAGTTACGTCTTCCCGCTGATGAACGGCCTGATCAAGGAACGCACCGCCGCCTTCTGGCGGGGCGACCCGCCCAACGACGCGGCCCTGGCGGCGATGCGCGAGCCCCTGGCCCACCAGTTTCGCCTGATCGACGCCGCCGTCGGAAGGCGGGCCTTCCTGGCCGGGGATCAGCTGACCCTGGCCGACCTCTTCCTGGCGCCCCACCTGCACCTGGTCTCCACCACACCGGAGGGCCAGGAGGCCCTCGGCCACGCCCCCGACGCCGCGGCCTGGCTGGAACGCATGCGGGCGCGCCCGGCCTTCGAGGCGACCAACCCCCTGACCCTGCGCTTCGGCTAGAGCGCGCCAGGGTTAAGTGGAAGCCGGTTAACCCGCCCGGCGCGCTCTACTCTTTTGAATTTAGAGCCTTTTTGAACGGGTCAGATGAGTCCATCCGACCCTAGAAGGCTCTAGCCTCCGTTGATCAGCTTCACGGCCTTGTCGAGTTCGGCGGCGTAGTCGTTCAGCGCCTGGGCGGTGAGCGCCGAATACTGGTCGGCGTCGGCCCAGCGTTCTTCCTCGATGGCCTCGCGGACGCCCGGCAGGGTCTTGGCGCCGTAGCCGGTGAAGGTCCCGGGCGCATAGACCAGGTTCTTGTACCAGGGCCGTCCCGGCAGCCCGACCTCAGGGGTCAGGGTCTGCTCGATCCCCTGGGTTAGTTTCGACAGGCGCGCCTTGGCGTCCGGCGACAGGGCGGCGCCCTTGGCGGCGAGCGCCGAGTCATAGGCCTTGGCGCTGCGCTTCAGGTGGTCCACCGCGTCCTCCAGGGGCGCGAAGTTGAAGTGGGGCACGGCCTTCAGGGGAGTGGGATCGCCGCGGGTCTCGGTGGGGTCGTCGGCCAGTTTGTAGGCGCCGGCGGCCAGCAGCCGGCCTTGCGTGTCGGCCGTCTCCCGCTTGGTGTCGGCCAGCTTCTTCACCTGGTCGAGGTAGGTGGCCACGGTGTCGGCGAAGTTCGAATAGCGCTGCAGCGGCAGGTCGGCGTCGGCCAGGCGCAGGACCAGGCGGCCGCCGGTCTTGGCCAGCGCCCCGGCATAGGCGAAGCCCGGGTCGACGAAGCGGCTGTGGTGCTCCCAGGTGTCGTAGGCCGAGTGATAGACCCCGCCGCTGGAGCCTTCCCCGCCATAGCCGATGTTCAGCGACGCCAGGCCCACATGCTGCAGGAAGGCCGAATAGTCCGAGCCGGACCCCAGGGCGTCGATGGGCAGGTCCTTGGCGGGATCGGCGGCGACCTTGGCCTGGGCCTTCAGGGCCTCGCTGGCGCCGGTCTGGCTCGCCCCCACCTGCAGGGAGGCCCGCAGCCGCTTGGCGACGCTGACGCCGGTCTGCGGGTCGGTGACGTCGTCGGCTACCTGGGTCACCAGGTGCTCGAAGGCGTGGCTGCCGCCGACGTCCAGGAAACCCCGGCCGTTGCCGTCGCTGTTGATGTAGATGAGGCCCTTGGCCTTCAGTTCGTCGGCGTGGGTCTCGACCCACTCGGTGGAGCCCAGCAGCAGCGGCTCCTCGGCGTCCCAGCTGAGATAGACGAGCGTCCGCTTGGGCTTCCAGCCCTGGGCCACGAGGCCGCCGATGGCCTTGGCCTCGGCCAGCATGGCGACATTGCCGCTGAGCGGGTCGGACGCGCCGAACACCCAGCCGTCGTGGTGGTTGCCGCGCAGGATCCACTGATCGGGCCAGGTGGAGCCCTTCAGGGTGGCCACCACGTTGTAGATCGGCTTCTGGCTCCAGTCGGACTTCACCACGATATGGGCCTTGGCCGCGTCCGACCCGCCCACGTGGTAGGTGATGGGCAGGGACCCGCGCCAGGCGGCGGGGACCACATTGCCGTCCAGGGCCGCCAGGAAGTGCTGGGCGTCGCCATAGGAGATCGGCAGGACCGGAATCTTCAGCAGGGAGGGCGCGTTCTCACGCTTCAACCGCTTGGCCTTCTCCGTGGCGCCGACGCCGGGCGTCAGGGGATCGCCGGGATAGAGCGGCATCTGGGCCACCGAGCCGCGCTGGAACCCATTGGCCGGCCGCGCCGCGCCCTTGGGATAGACATCGTCGGTGGAATAGCCGTCGTCGCGCGGGTCGGAATAGATGATGGTCCCGACGGCCCCGTGGTCCTGGGCCAGCTTGGGCTTCAGGCCCCGCCAGCCGGCGCCATAGCGGGCGATGACGATCTTGCCCTTCACCGAGACCCCCATGCGCTCCAGGGCGTCGTAGTCGGCGGGCATGCCGTAGTTGACGTAGACCAGCGGCGCGGTGACGTCCCCGTCCCCCTGGAAGGCCACATAGGCCGGCAGCTGGTCGGCGGTGCGGCTGGAGCTTTCGTCGCCGGGGATCGGCGCCTCGGTGAGCGTGGCCTTGAAGGGTGTGGGGGAGATCAGCTCCAGGCCCACGGTGATGGGGGTCGGATAGAGCACGGAGAAGGTCTCGATCTTGGCGTCCCAGCCCCAGGACCTGTACTTGGCCAGCAGGGCCTCGGCGTTGGCCTTGTCGTGGGCCGAGCCCACATGGTTGGGCTGGGAGGCCAGGTCCTTCATCCAGGCGCTCATCTCCGGCGGCGAGATCTGGGCGTCGAAGCGTTTCTCAAGGTCCGAGGACTGCGCCAGGGCCGGCCCGGCGGCGGCGAAGACCAGCAGGGCGGCGATGGCGGTGAGCGTGCGGCGCATGGAAGGAACCCCCGGATGAATGGCTCAGCTAGCCATCTCCCGGGAGCGGCGGCAAGGCGCCTTCCATGACGTGGCGGCGTCGGGTTAGAGACCGGGCATGACCCAGTCCGACTCCATATCGCTCACCCCCGTCGCGCCCGGCCGCTGGACCACCTTCGCCGGTCCCGGATGGCAGAACCCCGGCGGCGGGCTGTGGGGCGGCTACGCCATCGGCCTGTTCATCAAGGTGCTGGAGGCCGAGCCCGAGGCGGTGGGCGAGGCCCTGTCCCTGACCCTCACCTACGCCGCCGCCCTGCCCTCGGGCCAGGTGGACATCCGCACGCGGCGCCTGCGCCAGGGCGGGTCGATCGGGGTCTGGGAAGTCGAACTGCTGGCGGCGGGCTCGGACCAGGTGGGCGTCCACGGCATGGTCACCATGGCCAAGCGCCCCGACACCCCGGCCTTCGCCTTCGCCACCATGCCCGACGCGCCCTCCCCCGAGAGCCTGCCGGCGCCGGAGAACACCCACGCTCCGATGCACTACGGCGCCCAGGCCTTCGAGCGCCGGGGTCAGGATATCTTCCCGCCGCAGGTGAGCGACAATTCCCGGTCCCTGGTCTGGGTCCGCTCGCGCCGCGCGCCGTGGGACAAGGCCCTGCTGGGCATGGTCACCGACAACTCCGCGCCGCGGGCCATGTACGCGCTGGGCCGCACCATCAACAACACCACCCTGTCCCTGACGGTCTATCTCCACGCCACCAAGGAGGAGCTGGCCCAGGTGGGCGACGACTTCATCCTGGTGGAATGCGAAGGCCGCGTCGGCGCCGGCGGCGCCTCGGACGAACGCTCCAGCTACTGGAGCCGCGACGGCAAGCTCCTGGCGACCAGCGAACAGCTCTGCTGGTATCGGCCGGTGCAGCGGCGTTCGCCGGAGTAGGACCACCCCCGCTCATCCCCGCGAAAGCGGGGACCCAGGTGTTTTCTCCCTCCTGAAAGCCTGGCGCTCCAACAGCCTCAGAAAACCAAAAAAGCCTGGCTCCCCGCTTTCGTGGGGATGAGCGGATAGGGATTGATCCGCCCCCTACTCCGCCGCTGTCGGCGTCAGCTTCCGCGCGAAGAAGTCCAGCGTCATGCGCGTCCGGTGCAGCAGGTGGGCCTGGGTCCAGCCGGCGCGGTGGCGCAGGCCAGGATACATCATGGTCTCGAAGGGGGTCCCCTGGGCCTGCAGCGCCGCCATCAGCCGGGTGGAGTTGTCGAAGGTGACGTTGTCGTCGGCCATGCCGTGCATCAGCATCAGGCTCCCCGGCTTCAGCCGCCCCACCCGGTTCAGCACGTCGGAATCGGCGTAGCTGGCCGGATCGGTGGCCGGCGTGCCCATGTAGCGCTCGGTATAGTGGGTGTCGTAGAGCGTCCACTCGGTGGGCGGCGCGCCCGCCACGGTCGCGGCGTAGGGGCTGTTCTCCGCCGTCATCAGCAGCAGGCTCATATAGCCGCCATAGGACCAGCCGGTGACGCCGATGCGGGCCGGATCCACATAGGGCAGCGACTTGAGGTAGCCGACGCCCGCCATCTGGTCGGCCACCTCCAGCTGACCCAGCCGCCGGTCGATGGCGGTCTTGAAGGCCACGGAGCGATGGGGCGTGCCGCGGTTGTCGAGGGAGAACAGGATGTAGCCGGCCTCCAGATAGAGCTGGTCGGCGGGGTTCTGCCAGATCCTCCGCACCGTGGCGCTGCCCGGCCCCCCATAGACCTGGACGATCACCGGATAGCGCTTGGCCGGATCGAAACCCGGGGGCGTGCGCAGGGACCACCAGAGGTCCTGGCCGTCCTCGGCCTTGATCGTCCCATAGGTCGGGGTGCGCAGGCGCGCGGCATAGGGGGCGTAGGGATGGCCCTCGGCGAGCCCGTTCGCCTCGATCCAGCGGACCAGGGTTCCGTCGGCCCGATAGAGGCCGGTGCGCGGCGGGGTGGCCGGGTCCTCGTAGGCGCCCACGAAGGCGCCGCCGGCCTTGGCCATCTTCACCGTCCACCAGCCGCCGGCGGCGGTGAGCGGGTGGGGTTCGCCGGGGGTCCTGAGCGACGCCTCGTAGAGCCGCCGCTCGATGGGGCTGTCCTTGAAGGCGGTGAAGGTCACCACCCCACGCGCCTCGTCGACCCCCGCCACCGCGTCCACCGGCCAGGCGCCCGAGGTGAGCGGACGCACGCGCTTGCCGTCGGGCCCGTGCAGATGGAGGTGGCGCCAACCGCTCTGCTCCGACGACCACAGGAAGCCGCCGTCCGTCAGCGGCTTGAAGTCATAGGTCAGCTCCACCCAGTGGGGGCTGGTCTCGGTGAGCAGGACGCGGGTCTCGCCGGTGGCCGGATCGGCGGCCAGCAGGTCCAGGCGTCGCTGGTCGCGGCTCTGGCGCTGGACATAGAGGGTCTTGCCGTCCTTGGCCCAGTCGACGCGGGCCAGGTAGATGTCGGTCTCGGCGCCCAGGTCGATCCTCACCCGCGCGCCCGTCGCGACGTCGGCGACGTAGAGGTCCACCACCGCGTTGGGGCGGCCCACCCGGGGATAGCGCTGCTTGACGATCTCCGCGCCCGTGGCGCCGATATCCAGGCGCTCCACCACGTCCACGCCGGTCTGGTCGACATGGGTGAGCGCGATGCGGGTCTCGTCAGGGCTCCACCAGTAACCCGTCTGGCGGTCCATCTCCTCCTGGGCGATGTAGTCGGCCGTGCCCCAGGACCTGAGTTCGCTCCCATCGGTCGTCAGGGCGCGCTCGGCGCCGCCCTGCGAGGGCAGGACGAACAGATTGTCGTCGCGGATGAAGGAGACGAAGGCGCCCTTGGGCGAGACCTTGGCGTCGATCTCGTCGGTCGCCGAATGGGTCAGGCGGGCGACCTGCCCGTCCGCCACCGTATAGAGCCAGAGATCGCCCTCCACCGGCACGAGGATGAAGCGGCCCTCCTCGTCCCAGTCATAGGCCACCACGCCCCGGGTCTGGACGCCCTGGCGCTCGCGGCGGCTCTTCTCGGCCTCGGAGAGTTCGCGGTCCTCAGGCATCAGGTCGCGCGCGTCCAGCAACAGGCGCGGCTCGCCGCCGGCCACGTCGGCGGCCCACAGATCGGTCATCCGGGCGTCGTCGGCCTTGGCCTTCAGATAGGTGACCATCGCTCCGTCCGGCGACAGGGTCACCCCCCGGGCCCGCGGCCCCGAAAGGTCCGGCGCCGCGTAGACCCGCTCAGGGCTCAGTTTCTCCGCGTGCGCCACACCAGCCATCAGACCCGCCACCAAGACACCCGGAAGGAGCTACATCGCCCCCTCCCTAAGGCCGGGGATGAAAGGCGTGGTCGCGCGGGTTGGCAAGGTCAGGTTTTGGTCGCCATCGGCCTGGCCGGATTGCCCACCACGGTCACGCCGTCGGGCACTTCCTTCAGAACCACGGCGCCGGCCCCGACCGTCGCCCGCGCGCCGATCCGCAGCCAGCCCTTGATGGTGGCCCCGATGCCGATGAAGGCGCCCTCCCCCACCTGGACCCCGCCGGCCAGGTGGGCGCCGGGGGCGATATTGACCCCGTCGGCCAGGACATTGTCATGGTCCACCGTGCAGGCGGTGTTGAGGCTGCAATAGCGGCCCACCTGGGCGTCCATCTGCACGACGACCCCGGCCGAGACCACCGTGCCTGCGCCAATGGTCGCCGAGGCCGAGACGGTGGCCGCCGGGTGGATCACCGTGGCCACGGTCCCGCCGCGCGCCAGCACCGCCTCGCTGAGCGCTTTGCGGCGCCCGTCGCCGATGGCCACGAAGATGTCGTGCGCCGACAGGAAGGCTGCATCACTGAGCAGCTCCTGCCCGCCCAGCACCGGCAGGTGGGTCTTCAGCCGATCGGCCTCATCGCCTACCTGCACCAGACCCGCGACCGGGCGACCGGCGGCGGCGCAGGCGTCGATGATGATGCGGGGCAGGGTCTCGGCCCGCGCTGTCACCATGGCGATGGGCTTCACGGCTGAAGACCTTTCCTTACCGGCTCAGACCAGTTCGGACGGCTTGAGGTTCAGTTCCTTCAACAGCGGCTCGGCGTAGTCGACGCGGCCGGTCATGGTCTTGGGATCGCCGCTGGCCAGCTGGTAGACCGCCTCGGCGATGTACTCGATGGGCTGGACGCGGTCCTTGGTGGCCTCGTTGATCAGGCCGTGCACCGCCACGCCAGGGGTGTCCACCAGGCCCGGCGACACCACGTTGACCGCGATGTTGTCGTCATAGACCTCGGAGGCGAGGCCCGTGGTGAAGCGCTCCAGGGCCGCCTTGCACAGGCCGTAGACCGTGCCGCCGCGGCCGCCGCGGTAGGGCTTCTGCGGGTGGATGCCGGCCGGCGAGGAGATGTTGACGATGTGGCCGGTCTTGCGCTCGATCATCGAGGGCAGGACCAGTTGCGACAGGTGGAAGGGCGCATAGACCTGCACCTCCATCATCAGCTTGAAGCGCTTCTCGGTGAAGTCGACCACCGGGGTGAAATAGGTGATGGCCGCGTTGTTGATCAGGATGTCGATGGGGCCGTAGGTGGCCACCGTCTCCTCCACCAGGCGCTCGCGCTCGATGGATTGGGCCAGGTCGGCCTTGATGAAGGTGGCTTCGCCGCCGGCCTTCTTGATGCGTTCCACGGTCTCCATCAGGGTGCCCGGCAGGCGGCTCTCGCCGTCCTGGGCGGTGCGGGCCGAGACCACGACCTTGGCGCCCTCCATGGCCAGGCGGGCGGCGATGGCCTCGCCGATGCCGCGGCTGGCGCCGGTGACCAGGGCGACCTTGCCCTTCAGATTTCCATTGGGGTTGATGCTCGCCGACATGAAATAGCGCCCTCCCTGGGCTTTTTATGGTTCAAACAATCCCCAAGCCTCGCGCCGTTGGGCGATGCGCGCAAGCGCCGGAATGGCGGTCGGGCTCGCCTCCTGGGAGGAACCTCTCGCCAGCCCGCGCGTGCATGTTAATCATCGGGCGACTTCAGCGAGGCTCAAGCCCATGTGGCGGACCATCTTCAACCTGATCCTGGTCCTGCTGCTGGGGGCCGCCGCGGCCTTCGTGGCCGCGCCCTGGTTCGCCTTTCGCGCGCTCAAGGCCGACTCCCGCGACGGCGACGTCCAGGGTCTGGCCGAGCTGGTGGATTACAACGCCGTCCGCGCCACCCTGAAGACCCAGCTGGGCCCCACCCCCAATGCGCCGACGGCGCCGGCCCCCACCATCTGGACCGATCCCATCGGCGCCATGAAGCGGGCGCTCGAGCCCCTGACTCCGCCGCCGCCCGCCGTCGAGCGCTATGTCAGCGTCGAGGGCCTGCACGCCCTGACCCGCGGCTACGAGCCCGGCAAGGCGCCGCCTGAGCCGCCGGCGCCGGCCGCCCTGCCCGACCAGCTGATGGCCGCGGCCAAGGAGCCCTGGCCCTCCCTGCGCTACTGGGGCCCCAACCGCTCCCGCTTCGTGGTCCGCACGCCGGGCAAGCCCGAGCGGGAGACAGTCTTCACCTTCCAGCGTCGCGGCTGGTTCGAGTGGAAGCTGGTGCAGATCCGCCTGCCCGCCGACGACGAGACGCAACCTTAGTTCTTGTTTTGTTCTCTCGCTCTGCTAGGCTTCCCGCCAGCTTGAGAGGGAGAATTCCATGACCATCGGATACGTCACCATCGGCGCGCTGGATGTAGCGTCGGCCCTGCCGTTCTACGATGCGGTGCTCGGCGCCATCGGCTATCACCGCGCCTTCCTGGACGGCGGCTGGGCCGGCTACGGCCCCAAGGACGGCGACGCCAACGTCTTCCTCTGCCCGCCCTTCGACGGCGAGCCGGCCCGGCCGGGCAACGGCATCATGCTGGCCTTCCTGGCCCCCTCCAAGGACGCCGTGCAGGCCGCCTATGACGCCGCCCTCGCCCAGGGCGGCGCCGACGAGGGCGCGCCCGGACCGCGGCCCGCCGACTCCACCAGCTTCTACGGCGCCTATGTCCGCGACCTGACCGGCAACAAGCTCTGCATCTTCACCAAGCCGAGCTAGGGGCCGCCCTGCCAGCTTGACCAGGGCGGCGCATGGCCCGATCGTGGCGGCTTCAAATGCAACCTGGAGCCGCCGCCATGCGCGCTGTCGCCGCCCTCGCCTACGCCCTGATGGCGACCTTGCCGCTGCCCGCCCAGGCCGGAGTCTGCAAGGCCTGGAGCGCGCCGGTCCTGGCCGCCTCCATCGCTTCAAAGCCGATCGACGAGGCCAGCGGCCTGGAGGCGTCGCGGGCCTATCCGGGCCGGCTCTACCACAACAACGACTCCGGCGATGACCTACGGTTCTTCATCACCGACATGGCCGGCGGCAACCTGCAGGTGGTGAACCTAAAGGGCCCCAAGCCCGCCGATATCGAGGAGATGTCCCTGGGCCCCTGCGGGGCGAAGACCTGCCTCTATCTCGGCGACACCGGCGACAACGCCGGCGCCCGCACCGAGGTGGCCTTCACGATCCTGCCGGAGAAGAAGACCTTCTCCGACACCGAGACGCCCCTGCGGGTGGTCCGCGCCCGCTACCCCGACGGCCCGCACAATGTCGAGGCCTTCGCCGTCCACCCGAACGGCGACCTCTTCGCCGTCACCAAGCCCATCGACAAGCAGATGACCAAGCCGGGGCCGGCCTCGGTCTACCGGCTGTCGGCCAACCAGCTGCGTCAGACCGAGGGCGTTCAGGTCTTCACCAAGGTGGGCGAACTCAACCTGCCGCAATTGCTGTCCGACCTGCCGTTCTACGGCTGGATCCCGACCGGCCTGGACATCAGCCGCGACGGCAAGCGCGCGGTGCTGCTGACCTATATGGCGGTGGTGGAGCTGGGCTTCGACCTGGCGGGCGGCGTGCCGGCGACGCTGACCGCCGGCGACAATGTCTCGGTGTTCCGCGCCCCGCCCCTGGCCCAGCAGGAGGCCATCGCCCTGTTGCCCGACGATAGCGGGTTCCTCTACGACACCGAGGCCGGGCGGAAGGCCGAGACCTTCCCGCTGAACAAGGTCACCTGCACGGCGCGGTAGGGGGCTTGACCTCGAGCGGGCTCTAGGGTGTTCCCTCCGTCACTGGTTCAATCTGGAGACCAGTGAGATGCGAAATATCGACAACAAGGAGATCGTCGCCGGCGCGATGGCGGCCCTGGCGACGGGGGACAACCGCCCGTTCTACGACGCCATGGCCGAGGACGTGATCTGGCGTCCGATGGTCGGCGGCGTGTGGGGCGAGGTGCACCACGGCCGCGAACAGGCGCGGGACAATCTGTTTGCTCCGCTGCGGAAGCAGTACGCCAGCGCCTACACCAACACCGCCACCAACATCTTCGGCGCCGGTGACGCCGTGATCGTCGAGGCCCAGGGCTCAGTGACCCTGAAGTCCGGCAAAGCCTACAACAACCGCTACTGCTTCGTGATCGAGATGGCGGGCGGCAAGATGAAGGAAGTCCGCGAATACCTCGACTCGGCCCTGGCCGAGGCCGTCCTGGAGCCGCTGAAGGGGTGAGCATCCGCTATCATATCGGGCGCTTCGCCAAACTCGTGGATCGAAGCGTCCATACGATCCGCTGGTATGAGGCCCAGGGCCTCATACCAGCCGTCGGCCGCGATGCGGGCGGCCGCCGGGTGTACGAGGACGATCACGTCGAGCACCTGCTGTTCTTGGAACGCATGCGCCGCACCGGCATGTCGGTGGCGGAGATGCGCCGCCTGACCGAGCTGTCGATGCAGGGCTGGCGAACCCTGGAGGCGCGCAAGTCGCTGCTGCTGGATCATCGCGCCGATATCGAGGCTACGATCGCGAACCTGCAATCCGCCGTCGACGACATCGACGCCAAGATCGCCTTCTACGACGAGTGGGACCTCAACAAGCGCCGCCCCCGCAAGTAGCGGGCCGCTTAGCCCAGGGCGGCCTTCACCGCCGCGATCCCCTCGGCGGCCTTGGAGCCGTCCGGGGCCCCGCCCTGGGCGAAGTCCGGACGGCCGCCGGCGCCCTGACCGCCCATGGCGATCACCGCGGCCTTGGCCAGTTCGGCGGCGTTGAACTTCGCCGCCGCCGAACCCATGACCGCCACGGCGATGGCGGCCTTGCCGTCAGCGACCCCCACCATGGCGATGACGCCGTCGGGCACCTGCTTGCGATATTCCTCGACGATGGGCCGCAGGTCCTTGCCGCCGACCCCGTCCATGACCCGGGCCATGAACTTGGTCCCGGCGATATCCTCGATGGCCGCCGCCTCGCCGCCCGAGCCGCCGCCGCCCATTGCCAGCTGGCGCTTGGCGTCGGCCAGGTCCTTCTCCAGCTTGCGGCGCTGGGCGTCGAGGGCGTCGACCCGGGCCAGGACCTCGGCCACCGGGGTCTTGAACTGGTCGGCCAGGGCCTTGGCGACGGCGGCCTGGTCGTTGAGGTAGCGGCGCGCGGACTCGCCGGTCAGGGCCTCGATCCGCCGTATGCCGGCGGCCACGCCCCCCTCGGAGACGATCTTGAACAGGGCGATGTCGCCGGTGCGCGAGACGTGGGTGCCGCCGCAGAGCTCCACCGAATAGTCGCCCTCGCCCTCCAGCGCCTTGCCCAGGGCCAGGACGCGGACGCTGTCGCCGTACTTCTCGCCGAACAAGGCCATGGCGCCGGCCTCGATGGCCTCTTCCGGGGCCATCACCTTGGTCACCGCCGGCAGGTTCTGGCGGATCACCGCATTGACCTCGGTTTCGATGGCGTCGAGCTCGGCCGCCGTCAGCGGGCCGCCATGGCTGAAGTCGAAGCGCAGCCGCTCGCCGTCCACCATCTGGCCCTTCTGGGAGACGTGGGGGCCCAGCACATTGCGCAGGGCCGCGTGCAACAGGTGGGCGGCGGAGTGGTTGGAGCGCGTGGTCAGGCGCCGCTCGGCGTCCACGGCCAAGCGCACCCGCGTGCCATTGGCCAGGGCGCCCTGCGTGATCTCCAGGATATGGACATGCAGGTCGCCGGCCTGCTTCTGGGTGTCGATGACGCGGCCCCTGCCGCCCTCCCACTCGGCCTCGCCGACATCGCCGGCCTGGCCGCCGCTTTCGGCGTAGAAGGGAGTGCGGTCGAACAGGGCCTGGACGGTCTGGCCGGCCTTGGCCCCGTCGATCTCGGCGCCGCCCTCCACCAGGGCCAGCAGTTCGGCGGTGGCCTCGACGGCGTCGTAGCCCAGGAAGACCGTGGCCCCCAGGCGCTCACGGATGGCGAACCACTCCCCGGCTGCCGAGGCCTGACCCGAGCCGGTCCAGGCTTCGCGGGCCTGGGCGCGCTGCTGGTTCATGGCGGCCTCGAAGCCCTCCATGTCGACGGTCATGCCCTTGCTGCGCACCGCGTCCTGGGTCAGGTCCACCGGGAAGCCGTAGGTGTCGTAGAGCTTGAAGGCGGTCTCGCCCGACAGCACGCCGCCCTCGCTCATCTTGGCGGTCGCTTCGTCCAGCAGGGCCATGCCGCGGCCCAGGGTGCGGCGGAAGCGTTCCTCCTCCTGGCGCAGGGTCTCGACGATCACCGGCTCGGCGCGGCGCAGCTCGGGATAGGCGCCCCCCATCTCGGCGATCAGCACGGGCGCCAGACGGTGCATCAGGGGCTCCTCGGCCCCCAGCAGGTGGGCGTGGCGCATGGCCCGGCGCATGATCCGGCGCAGGACGTAACCGCGGCCCTCGTTGGAGGGCGAGACCCCGTCGGCGATCAGGAAGCTGGTGGAGCGCAGGTGGTCGGCGATCACCCGGTGCGAGGGGCCGTTGGAGCCGCCGGCCACCAGGGACTTGCTGGCCGCGATCAGGGTGCGGAACAGGTCGATGTCGTAGTTGTCGTGCACGCCCTGCAGCACCGCGGCGATGCGCTCCAGACCCATGCCGGTGTCGATCTGCGGCTTGGGCAGGGGCTTGCGCGAGCCGTCGGCGAACTGCTCGAACTGCATGAAGACCAGGTTCCAGATCTCCACGAACCGGTCGCCGTCCTCGTCCGGGCTGCCGGGGGGGCCGCCGGGGATGTGGGCGCCGTGGTCGTAGAAGATCTCCGAGCACGGACCGCAGGGGCCGGTGTCGCCCATCGACCAGAAATTGTCGCTGGTGGAGATGCGGATGATCTTCTCGTCGGGCAGGCCGGCGATCTTCTTCCACAGGTCGGCGGCTTCGGTGTCGGTGTGGTAGACCGTCACCAGCAGCTTCTCGGCCGGGATCTTGAATTCCTGGGTCAGCAGGGTCCAGGCGTGCTCGATGGCGCCGGCCTTGAAGTAGTCGCCGAAGGAGAAGTTCCCCAGCATCTCGAAGAAGGTGTGGTGGCGGGCGGTGTAGCCGACATTGTCCAGGTCGTTGTGCTTGCCGCCGGCGCGCACCGACTTCTGGGACGAGGCCGCGCGCGGCGCGGGCGGGGTCTCGGCGCCGGTGAAGTAGTTCTTGAACGGCACCATCCCGGCGTTGACGAACAGCAGGGTCGGGTCGTTCTGCGGCACGAGCGGAGCCGACGGAATGATCAGGTGATCATTCTTCTCGAAGTAGCCCAGGAAGGCGCTGCGGATTTCGTTCAGGCTCGGCATGGCTCTAGACGCTTAAACTTGAAAGTTGGGGCGCGTGTTGCGCTGCGACATCGGCGTTCGTTTACGAGACTTGGACGCCCCCGCAAAGAAAAAGGACGCCCGGACCTGGGTCCAAGCGTCCTTCTCTTCGTGAACGACCGTGCGGGGTTCAGCCCCTTCGCGCCAGCCGCGCGGGTTGGCGGGGGCGCGACGGCGATGTCAGGGGGCCAAAGCGGCCGTTCGCTTGAACCTTCGGGCAGGTGCGGCGGCGGGCGCTCAGGTCCGCCGGCCGGCCTGCGTCCTATTCCTCGTCTTCGCCCGCCGTGGGGCCGACCAGGAGTTCTTCCTGGATGACTTCCTTGGCGCCGCGGACCTGCTTTTCGATCGCGTCGGCGATGTCGGGATTGGCCTTCAGAAACTCGCGCACATTGTCGCGGCCCTGGCCGATGCGCTGGCTGTTCCAGGAGAACCAGGAGCCGGACTTCTCGATGACCCCGGCCTTGACCCCCAGGTCGATGATCTCGCCCAGCTTGGAGATGCCCTCGCCGTACATGATATCGAACTCGACCTCGCGGAACGGCGGGGCCACCTTGTTCTTCACCACCTTCACGCGGACGTTGTTGCCCATGATCTCGTCGCGGATTTTCACAGAGCCGGTGCGACGGATGTCCAGGCGGACCGAGGCGTAGAACTTCAGCGCGTTGCCGCCGGTGGTGGTTTCCGGGCTGCCGTACATCACCCCGATCTTCATGCGGATCTGGTTGATGAAGATCACCAGGGTGTGGGTCTTGGAGATCGAGGCGGTCAGCTTGCGCAGGGCCTGGCTCATCAGGCGGGCCTGGAGGCCGGGCAGGCTGTCGCCCATCTCGCCCTCGATTTCCGCCCGCGGGGTCAGGGCCGCCACGGAGTCGATGACCACGATGTCCACCGCGCCGGAGCGCACTAGGGTGTCGGTGATCTCGAGGGCCTGTTCGCCGGTGTCCGGCTGGGAGACCAGCAGTTCATCCAGGTTCACGCCCAGCTTGTTGGCGTAGGAGGGGTCGAGCGCGTGCTCGGCGTCCACGAAAGCCGCGGTGCCGCCGGCCTTCTGGACCTCGGCCACCACGTGCAGGGCCAGGGTCGTCTTGCCCGAGCTTTCCGGCCCGTAGATCTCCACGATCCGCCCCTTGGGCAGGCCGCCGATGCCGAGGGCGATATCCAGGCCCAAGGACCCGGTGGAGACCGACTCGATCTCCATGTGGCTCTTGTCGCCAAGCTTCATCACCGAGCCCTTGCCGAAGGCCCGATCGATCTGCGCCATCGCTGCTTCCAGCGCGCGCTGCTTGTCACCGTCTTCTCGTGCCACGAGCTTCAATGCCGTTTGAGACGCCATACCAAGCACTCCCTATCCCATGATTCCGCCAACCCGGTGGGGTAGATCGCTCTCCCCGCCGCCGGACTCAGGTGTACTTAGTTTGTTCTCCGTTCACAAGATGTTCTTTTCTGCCTATACGTCCGGAATTGGCGTAGGAGGCGCCGTCAGCGCGACCACCAGGGATAACCCCGCGGCATGTCGGTGGAGACCTTGCCCGTGAAGGCCGGCGGCCGCTTCTCCAGGAAGGCCGCCACGCCCTCGCGCACGTCGGCCCCGGTCCCAAGCGCCATGGCCAGCGGGCCGTCCACCTTCAGGGTGTCGTAGGGCGTGGCCGCCTCCGACAGCCGCCACAGCATCTGTCGGGTCAGGGCCACCGACACCGGGGCGGTGTTGTCGGCGATGGAGCGGGCGATCGCCCGCGCGCGGGGCAGCAGGTCCTCGGGACTCGTCACCTCGCTCACCAGCCCGCCCTTCAGCGCCTCTTCGGCGGAGAACAGCGCCCCATCCAGGCACCAGCGCAGGGCCTGGGAGACGCCCACCAGCCGGGGCAGGAACCAGGCGCTGCCGGCCTCGGGCACCAGGCCGCGACGGGCGAAGACGAAGCCGAACCTGGCGGTGGTCGCCGCGATTCGGATGTCCATCGGCAGGGTCAGGGTTAGGCCCACCCCCACGGCCGAGCCGTTGAAGGCGGCGATGGAGGGCTTGCGGCACTCATAGACCGCCCCCACCATCCCCGACCCGCCCGAGCGCCCGGCCTTGGAGACATCCCCGAAGGCCGCCGAGCCCTCGGCCGAGGTGGTGTCGAAGGCGCCGGCGCCGGCCGACATGTCGGCCCCGGCGCAGAAGCCCCGCCCCGCCCCGGTCACCAGCACCACGCGGACGGCGTCATCCCCGTCGGCCCGATCAAACGCGTCGGCCAGTTCGGCGCCCATGATGGCGGTATAGGCGTTGAGCTTGTCGGGGCGGTTGAGGGTGATCTGCATGATCCCCTCTGAGACGTCGCAGAGGATGTGCTCGTAGGTCCTGGACACGGGTCGCCTCCCTAAGGCTTTGGCGGGAGGCTAGGCGGGTGACGCCCACGTCAGGCAAGCGGCGTGCGGGCGCGGCGCCTGAGCCGGGCGCGAGCGGCTTGTCCGGCTCGGCCAAAGGCTTCTAGACTTCGGCGGCGCGGCCAAGGGGGCCGCGCGTTCCGGGGTGCGTATGTCCTTCCAGCTGCTCGCCGGCCGCACGCCGCTGACCGCCCGGCGGCTGGCCTATGTGGGACCCGGCCGCGCGGCCTTCGAGGACGACTACCTGACCCGCAATCCGCAGGCGGCCTTCGTCGAGGACGGCGAGGCGGCCGATGTCCTGGTGATGGCGGATCTGGAGGCCGGGACGCCGCAGGATATCGCCGCCGCCGCCGCGGTCGTCGAGCCGGGCGGCTATCTGGTGGCGGCCTCGCGATCGGGGGCCCGGGTGGCCGCTGTGCTGGCGGCCCTGGGAGACGGCTTCCGGATCGCCAAGCTGCAGTTCCTGGTCCCCGGCGACGACCACTTCAACGACCTGGCCCCGCGCCGCGACCCGGCCGCCATAGATCAGGTCTCCGACCGCGACCTGCTGCTGGTGGTCCAGAAGCGTGACGCCGCGCCCCCGCCGCCCGAGCCCCTGGTGGTGCAGAGCGCCGCCTTCGCCCCGCGCCTGATGGATATCCGCACCCGACTGCCCGCCCACGCCCTGCGCGGCGATCCGGAGCTGATCGTCGCCTATGGCGGGGCGCCGGTTCAACTCCTGCCCCTGCCGCCCGAGACCCCCAAGATCCTGGTCCTGCAACGTCCGGCCCTCCCCTCGCTGGAGGCCTGGCGCGCCGCCACGGCCAACAGCATTCGCCGCGGCTGGCTCCCGGTGCTGGAGATCGACGACCATCCGGCCCTGCTGGCCGCCGTCGCCGGCCGCAAGATCACCCCCGCCGAATGGCTGACCTACGGTTTTCCCCACGCCATACAGACCTCCACCGAGGCCCTGGCCCGGGTGCTGTCCCAACACCATCCGGTGGTGAAGGTGTTTCCCAACGCGGTCTTCGAGCTGCCGCCCTTCCCGGCGGGTCCGGCGCCCCGGCGGGTGTTCTACGGCGCCCTCTCGCGGGGCCGGTTCGCCGCGCGCGTGGCCGCATCCTTGGGACCGGTGGCCGAGGAATTCCCGGAGGTGGAGTTCGTCGTGGCAGGCGACCGCGCGGTGTTCGAGGCCCTGCCCACCGCCAACAAGACCTTCCAGGACCACCTGCCCTATGGCGACTATCTGGACCTGATGGGCGCCTGCGCGGTCTCCCTCTCGCCGGTGGAGGGTAGGCTCTACGAGGACACCAAGAGCGACGCCAAGTTCCTGGACGCCGCCAGCCGGGGGGTGGTGACGCTGGCCTCCCCCACCATCTATGCCGGAACCGTCGCCCACGGGCGGACCGGCCTCATCGCCCGCCAGTTGAAGGACTGGGCGCCCCTGCTGGCCGGCGCCCTGCGCGACGAGCCCGCCCGTCAGGCCATGGCGCGCAACGCCTGGGATTATGTCCGGACCGAGCGCATGTTCGCCCACCAGGCCGCCGACCGCCGCGCCTGGTACCGCGAACTCTGTGACCGGCGCGAGGCGCTCAACGCCGGCGTCATCGCCCGCCTGCCGGGCCTGGCCCAGGCGCTGGCCTGACCGAGGCCGGACGCTCAGCGCGCGCTGAGCTGCGCGCCTCTTCGAAGCTCGCGCCCCAGCATCAGCATCGCGGTCGCCGGCTCCTCGATCACCGTGGCCTTGCCGGGGGCGAACGCCGTCCGGAACTCGCCTCGCGCCATGGCGGCCACCTCCGGATCGCTCATCAGGCGCTTCAGCTCGTTGGCGTATTGCGCATCCAGTTCCGCCTCCAGCTCGGGGGGCATGCAGGTATAGGCGCGACTGGCCTGGGTGGGGATCTGCAGGCGACCCGTCTCGTCGAGCCACTGCGAGATCTGATCCTCCGGAATCTCCGACTGGCGCATGAAGCGCACCGCCTCGCAGATGAAGGCCGGCGTGCTCTTGTTCAGGTGGAGCCGCGCGTGCGCGCCGCCGGCCATGTCGCCGAGGTCCAGGGCGGTCATGAAGGCCCTGATGACGTCGCGCTGAACCTCGGGCTGCTCGTAGTCCAGGATGATCGCCTCGCGGCCCGCGGCGATGGATCGCCAGTCGTTGACCAGATCGCACATGTCCAGGCGGTTGCGGTGGTCCTGCCGAAATTGCCGGATGTCGCCCGCGTACCGGGAATAGATCACCGAGGTCCGGTAGTTGGATTCCAGCAGTCTGCTGGAGCGCCGCAGCAGCACCACCGGCGTGATGTCATAGGCCGACAGCCTATGGCCGATATCCTCAATCTCGCTTCGATCCAGGGTGTCGAACTCTTCCGACGAAATGATCACCGCGCTGGAGCCGGACCTGGCGATCTCCTGGCGCAGCGCCTCCCAGAGGGCGTCAGCGTCGCCGTCGCCGAACCTGGCCCGGTGGCCATGCACCGTCGGCAGGGCGTCCTGGTCCCGCGCGACGGACCAAGGCAGCAGGTGCTGAGCCAGGTCGGCCCATTCCGGCCGTCCCGTCTTCGGATAGAGCACCCCCCTCCCCGCGAGCTCGGCCCTCAGCGTCGTGAGGGCGCCCTGGATGCTGGTGGTCCCGGTCTTGTGCAGGCCGACGTGGAGGAAGACGCGCACCTTTCCGCCGCGCCCGGAAGGCTTCGGCCGTTCTGCGCGGGCGCGCGACAGTTCGAGGTGTTTCTTCTGGATCGCGCCCTTCACCGCGCGGGCGGTCGCGTTCAGATAGCTTGAGCCGAAATGGATGTCGGGCTCGAGATAGGCGCCCTCCGCCCACTCGTTCCAGGCGTTGATGGCCACCAGGGGCGTGCCGAAGACGGGGTTGTCGATGGCGCTTTCCACCAGGGTCTGCAGCCAGTCCTGGTACTTCTGCGGGGAAGACCCCTCGAGGATGACCCCGCGGTTGGGTCTGCGGGCCTCGTTGTCCCAGCTGGGCACCACGGTCTTCACCAGCGGGAAGCCGCTGGCGGGCTCCGAGACGGACGTCCTCACGAAGTCATCGTACTGGATGACCTGGCCGGCGAAGTCGCGGGAGAAGGCATCGAGAACATCCCGGCGCGGCGCGTATTGACCCAGCTTGTGCGGCGGGAATTCCAGGGCCCCGTCGAGACCGTAGGGCCGGGGGTCCAGCCGGCTGAAGGTCTGGGCCATGAAGATCAGGGGCTTCAGGCCGAACTTGGCGTCCCACGTCTCGCGCCAGCGGGCGATCGTGTTGCGGATGTCGGGGATCGGCTCCGGGTTGTAGATGACGAACAGGGGCCGGCCTTCCAGCCGGACGTACCGCGGATCCAGCATGTGTCGCGCCAGGTCCGCCAGGAGCGCGTCCTCGTCCTCCAGCCTGTAGTCCTGCTTGAGGAGCACCTCCTGCTCGGAGCCGTCCCATTGACGAGTCCAGTTCTCGTTCGCCCAGATGATGAAGAAGGGCATGTCGATGTCTGAGTTGAGCAGGAGCTCCACCGGGCGCTCGAGCACCCGCTGCTTGTCGAACCAGTAGTAATAGTAGGCGAACGCGCCGACGCCGGCCGCCTTGGCCATGGCGGCCTGCCGCGCGATGACGTCGGCGTCGAGAAGGTTGTAGAATCCCAGGTCGCGGGGAATACGCGGCTGGTAGTGCCCGGGGAACCGCGGCACGCCGCGGGGAAGCTGCCGCCACTCCGTGAAACCCTTGCCCCAGAAGCGGTCGTTTTCCTGGGTGGCGTAGAACTGCGGCAGGTAGAAGGCCACCACCAAGGGCGCCCGGCCGCTCGGCATCTCCGGGATGCCGGCGAGTTCGGTCCAGTGAAAGTCCTCGAACTGCGGTCCGCGCTCGGTGAACTTCGAATGCTCCCGGAGGGCGGCGCGGGCGCTGTCGCCCGTGGCGACCGCGGTCCGGTCCAGGGGCGTCAGCTTGATCCCCTCGGGACGCCAATCCTCGGCGTCCGAGAAGAGTCTGAAGGTGGGCGTGGCATCGGTCAGCAGCGGTTCGTAGAAGGTCATGTCGAAGCCGTATTGGCCGCTGCCGATGTTCCAATCGGACAGGTCTCGCCGATCCTGGTTGGCGAGCGCATGGCCGATCACCCGATCACCGAGCATGGCGACCACCTGGACGGTCCGGTCGCCGGCCTCGGGCGCCCAGGCCCAGCCCCGGGCGTGGTCGCGTGAGATGTGTTCGATCTTTCCGTGGAACTGCGTCACCTCGGCCGCCTCGGGATCCACAGCCGTGGGCTGGGCGGCGGCCAGGCGGCCGTTGATCATGTAGTCGGCGATCTCGAGGTCGCTGCGGAACCGGTCGGTGACGAGGTTGGGCTGGCCCTTGGCGAGCATGTCCTCCAGCTCGGGCAGCCCCTTCTGAAGCTGAACAATCTCGCCCAGGCCGCGGCCCCGGCGCCGGTAGAGGCGCTGCAGGTTCGGTAGCCCCAGCAGGGCGCGGTCGGCGGTGACGACGCCCCGCTGAACGCCCCCGCGCAGGAAGATCTCCCACTCGAAGAGCCCTGCGGAGATGTCGGGCGCGTCCGCCCGCGCCGAGATCCGGTTCGGATGGTCTCGAACGCTGGCCACCAGCTGGCAGGTGGCCACCGATGGCCCACGCTCGGCGGCGTTCATCATGAAGGCCACATCGACGAGGCGCCGGATGGTCACGCCGGCATAGCGGGTCAGGCAGGTGGCGTCCTGGAACACCGAACGCCGGATGAGCAGGCTGCTCAGTTCCGCCAGGTCGTTGTCGATCTCGTGGACAAGGTTGTTGGCGAGCGCCGTCGGCTCGAACCAGACCCAGTTGTCGCCCAGGAAGCCGAGGGGCTTCCGTAACACGCGCCCGTAGCGGTCGATGATGGACCGGCGGCCGAACGCGAACACATAGTCCTGGTTCTTCCGCAGCACGCCAAGCAGGTCGGCCAGGGCGGTGGGGAACAGCAGGTCGTCGTCGCAGAGGAACTTCAGGAGGTCGGTGGTCGTGTTGTCCCAGACATGGGCGCAGTTCGCCGCCAGACCCGCGCGGGGCCCCTGGACGAGACGGATACGGGGATCGCGGAACCGGCGGACGATGTCGCTGACGGAGCCATCGGGGCTGTCGTCGGAAATCAGCAGTTCAAAGTCGGTGAAGGTCTGTTCCAGCACGCTCGCGATGGCCTGCACAAGAAACGTCGTCTTGTAGGCAGGCATGCCCACTGTCATCTGAGCCATACGCGACGCGACCTCCCGGAATGATCGCCTGGAGAAATAGCCGGGCGTCCGGGCGGCCGCAATCAAAGGGCGCACCGCCCGGGTCCACGCCTCTCCGGGCCCAGCCCGACTCCACACCCAGGCGGGCCGATGCTAGACGACGAGGCCTCCGGCGGCGGCGTTGATTGGTTGCGTACCCGACGGTTCAGACGAGACCACCGAGAGGGCGCGCGATGGAGCAGGTGTGGGAATCGGAGGACCTCTGTGTCCTCAAGGGCGTGCCGTTCCGCTATCGGAACTCGGACTATGGGTCGCTGCGCACGACCGCCGACCAGGTGGTGATCCTCAAACCGCGCACCTTCTTCGAGCAATATCGTCAACTGCCCCTCAGCCCCGTCAAAAGAATTCTCGAGGTGGGAGTCTTCGAGGGCGGCTCGGCACTGCTGCTCGCCGACATCTTCCCGGACGCCAAGATCGTCGGCATCGACATTCGGCCCGCCGACCCCTCCGTCCGCTGGCATATCGCCAACATGGGCTATGGCGACCGCATCAAGCTCTATTCCGGCGTCTCCCAGGACGACAAGGCGCAGGTGGAGGCGATCCTGGAGAAGGAGTTCGGCGGCGAGCCGATCGACCTCGTGATTGATGACGCCTCGCACATGTACGGCTTCACCACACGCTGCTTCGACATCGTCTTTCCACGCCTGCGGGTTGGCGGGTGCTACGTCATCGAGGATTGGGGATGGGCCAACTGGCCAGGCTACAAGGCCCCCGACTTCTTCTTCGAAGACCGCCAGCCCCTTGCCACCATGATCCTCGAGCTCGCCATGGCCACCGCGTCCAACTACGGCGCGATCCGGGAGCTGACCGTGACCTTCGGAATGGCCAGGCTGGTGAAGGGTGGCGAACTCCCCCCCCTTCGCCGAGATGGTCAACGTCAACGCGCCCGATCGCTGGATCGGATTCCAGCCACGGCCGCCACGGTAGGACGCGGCCGCTTCAGAGCGGCTGCGCCCTCAGCGCGACGATCTTGCCGACGCTCTCCGTGACTTGGAAGCGGTTGGTCCTCTTCAACCGCTCGATCACCTTGAACGGGCCGATCTCGGGATCGAGGGCGTCGTCGAATAGGACCATGCCCCCGGGGGCCAGGCGCGGGAGCCAGGCGTCCGCATCGGCCTGCACGCCCGGTTCGGTATGATCACCGTCGATGAACAGCAGGCCGATCGGTTGCCGGAAAGCCAGGGCCGCGTCGGTGCTCGGCAGGTTGATCAAAGCCACGGCGTTGGCGTAGCCGGAGCGCAGCATGGCCTTGTAGAATTCCGGCCGGTCGTGGGGCCCGAACTTGCCGCCGTAAACACCTGTGAAGGGTCGGTGCGGATCCACGCAATAGACCATGGGCCGTCGCGCCTCGGCGATCTCCGACGCGCCCGCCGCGAGGGCGATGGCCGACTTGCCCCGCCAGGACCCGATCTCGACGATACAGCCCTCGCTGACCGCCGCAGCCGAGCGCCGGAGGAATTCGACCTCCTCAGGACTGACCGATCCCTCGTAGCCTTCGAGGTCCAACGGCGTCACCATCGGGCCTGCCCTCCCTAATCGCGCTGCGGGCCGCTCTTGCGCCAGTAGTGGCAGGTCCAGTCGACCTGGACCAATTCCGGCGCAAGGCCCCGTTCGTTCCAGAAGTCGTGGATGGCGTCCCGCGCCTGCTGATAGCAGCCGTAGTCGTCGACGATGATGAACCCACCCGGCGAAACCTTGTCGTACAGCGGGTCGATCACCTCTCGCGTCGAGGTGTAATAGTCGCCGTCCAGCCGCAGAATGGAAATGTCGCCGATCTCCTGCTGCAGCTTCGGCATGGTGTCGGCGAACCAGCCCTCCACGAACACCACGTCCTCGTCCAGAAGACCGAACCGGGTGAAATTCTCCTTCACCTGGTCGACGCTGATGGCCAACAGGGGATTCTCGTGCAGCTTCAGCGGCGCGTCCACGCCCTCGGAGATTTCGGGAAGACCTTGGAAACTGTCGCAGACATAGAGCCGGCGCCGCGCGGCATGGGCGGCCGGCACGGCCTTCATCATGATGCACAGGCCGCCGCGCCAGACGCCGGTCTCCACGAAGTCGCCGGGGATGTTCTCGCGCAGCACGGTCTCGGCCGCCTCGCGGACATTCTGCAGCCGCTCCGGAGACGACATCGTGAACGGTTCGCCGGCGATCTTCGAATGCCATTGGGACGAATCGAACAGGTTGATGCTGGCGGTCGGCGCGAAGAACCGGGCGAGTTCCTGTTCGATGGCGGGGATCGTCGGCGCGCGTCCTTGGGCGGCCAGCAGGTCTCGAACCAGCGCCACGATTCGGCCGCCGAGGTCCGGGTGCAGCGCATTGATCAGCGCGCGACCGACGAGGTCGAGATAGGCGTCAGCCGGTGGCAGGGGCGCGGTCATCGGTCGCCAGCTAGCAGAAGCCTCGGGAAATCGCCAGTCGCCTCAGGCCGCCCCCACGGCCAAGCTGGTTAAGGTCCTGGTCACCGAGTCACCTGCTACTCCGCGTTTTGGTGCACGCGTGACAAGAGTTTCGATGAGGCCATCCCCCTCCCCCGCCTTCGACCACGGCGCCGCCCTGCGCGTGCCGCCGGCCCATGACGGCCGAAGCTGGAGCAAGCTGCTCTATTGGCTGGGCGACGAGGGCCACCCCCTCGACGAGACCGGCCTGGTCCAGGTCGCCACCCCCAACGGCTGGACGGTCGCGCGCCCGGGCGACTGGATCGTCCTGACGGTCGGCGGCCAGTTCCACGTCGCCCACGCCGGTCCCCGCGCCCTGGACGCCTGAGATGCGGACGGGCTCCTGCCTCTGCGGCGGCGTCCGCCTGGAGATCGCCGGCGACCTTCCCGATATCCAGGCCTGCTACTGCCGTTCCTGTCAGAAGGCCCAGGGGTCGGCCTTCGTCGCGGTCCTGCCGGTGGCCAAGGCCGACGTCCGCTTCACCGCCGGCGAGGACCTGCTGACCGCCTTCGAATCATCGCCGGGCAAACACCGGGTCTTCTGCCGCGTCTGCGGTTCGCCGGTCCTCAGCCGCGCCGCGGCGCTCCCCGACCGGCTGCGCCTGCGGGCGGGCCTGCTCGACGGTCCTCTGGGGGTGAAGATCGCCTCCCAGGCCTTCGTGGCCGAGGCGGCGGACTGGTGCCTCATCGACGGCGACGCCCCCCGCTATCCCGGACCGCGCCCGGCCTGAACACCCTCGCGGTCTAGGCGTAGTCGAGGCGCGCCATGATCGGCCTGCAGATTTCCCGCACCATCACCGCCCAGGGCTCCTGCAGGGGCTCGAACCGGGGCTCGAGCGCGATGACGCCGCCATGCTTGGGCGACTTCCAGGCGGGATCGCGCTCCACCGGCGCGGCGGTCCGCCACATCAGGTCGGGGTTGAACCGCTCGACGCCGACGAACCCCGCCAGGCCGCCCTGAACGCGCTCGGTGTTCAGGTCCTCGTAGCGGAACAGGAAATGACGGCCGCCGAAGTCCGTCCGGATGACGGTGCTGTAGTAGGTGAGATATTCCCGCGCGACCTGGACGACACCGGCGTCCAGGAAGGGCCGGTCCTCGCCTTGCTCGTGAACCGCCTGACGGGAGCGGACCACCTCCAGCGGATGACGGCAGACCGTGACGAACCGCGCCTGGTCGGCATAGAGCTCGGCCAGGTCAGGGAAGAACGGGGTGAGGTGCGGGTCCTTGAGGCACAGGATCTCGGGACGCCCCAGCGCCTCGGACAGGCGCCGGATCGACAGGTCCAGGGTTTCGCGGATATGGGCGCGGAACGCCTGCGGATCGGGGAAGAACGCCTTGGTGTGCCCCTGCCAGGCCGCCTTGCCGAACCGATAGGCCGGCAGCAGGCCGCGCAGGAAGCTGGCCTCGGGATGGTAGTTGCTCACCCGGTCGGCGCTGCAGATCAGGGCGTGGGTCACCGAGGTGCCTGATCGCGGCGCTCCACCCACAAAGACGATCTTTTGAGGGGAGGTTGCGGTCAAGGGCGTCTCGGCTCGGTGGGGGGCCTTGCCGTAGAGCCGTCCGGCCCGGCGAGCAAGCCATCCGCCTGGACTGCGCCTACTTTCCGGTCTTCGGATTGAGCCGGGCGACCCCGCCGCCGGGCAGGTGGGCCTCATAGGGCCCGAACCGCGGATCGGGCTTCAGGTAGTCGGTGGAGACGTACTGGGCGCCGGAGGCGAAGGCCTGGGCCTGCCGCGTCCGATCATTGGCCCGGGCCTCCAGGGTGTCGGCGTCGGCCCGGGTGCGCACGATCAGGCCCTTGGCCAGGGCTGTCTCGATGCGCCCCGCCAGTTCGGCCGGCTCGTTGAGGGTGACATAGGCCGCCGCCGGCCCCTCGTCGGTGTTGATGAACATGGCCCGCCCCTCAAGCGAGCCTCGGGTCCCGCGATAGAGCTCGGGCTTGGGGCCGCTTTCGTCCATGGCGAACATCACCTTGCCGCGCGCCGCCTTCAGGCGGGGCCAGCCGCCGGCCTTCACCGCCGCGGCCAGAGTCGCCGCGCGGCCCTGGACCTTGTCCGGGGTGATCAGGGCGCGCTCCGGAAAGACCGAGCGGATGTCGGCGTCGATCCGGTCCATGGCCTTGGCGTCGAAGGGCAGGACGGTGGCCGCGCCCGGCACGCCGGTCAGGTTGTCGTCCTTCAGGTTCATGATCACCAGGATCGGCATGTGGCGCGGATGGGCCCTGGACCAGGCGCGGATCTCCTTCAGGCAACCCACGAAGGTCGGACAGCTGGAGCGGTAGTCCATGTCCTGGACGTGCATCACCTTGAACCCCGGCGCCTTGAGGGGCGCGAGATCGTAGGGCGCCTCGGCGGCGTCGCGGGCCATCCGCATGGCCAGGGGGTCGGCGTAGCGTCCGCCCTCCGGATCGTTCAGCAGGTCCAGCTCCAGCTGCCGGGCGCCGGCGTCCAGCTCCTGGCTCAGGGGCGCGTGGGCATAGTCCAGGGTGGCCGCCAGGTCGGGCTTGGCCATGCGGATCAGGGCCATCTCCTTGGGGGCGATGGCCTGCTTGTAGCTGTTGTGGGTGCCCACCACCTGGATGGCGTTCATCGGCAGGGCGTCGACCGCCCTGCGGGTGCAGCCGGGCGCGCCGGACGGGTGTTCCAGGTCGCAGTTGGCGGCGACCGCGAGGCCGGCGGCGAGAAGCAGCGAGATCATGGACACCCTCTTGGAACAGGTCTGCGTCGACCTGGTGACAGCACAACCTCGCCTGGCAGGGCGCCCGGGCGCAAGCTCTGGAAGGCAAAGGAATTTTCAAGACTTGGCGTGTCATGGCTAATTTCTGAGTTTCGGCACGCCGACGCCTCAGGGGGGGACATGGACGCGGTCGCGAAACAGCAGGACTCGACGGCCGCCCCCATGGGTCCGCCCCCCTCTCCCCGAGCCGGCGCCGCCTATCGCGCCACGCTGGCCGCCCACAGCCTGGCGATCCTGCCGCGCCTGGCCTTCGGAGTCACCGCCGCGACCCTGCTGGCCATGGTGGGCCATCCCGGCCTGGCCCTGGCCCTGGCCGCCGTCGGCCTCGCCATCGCCGCCCTGGTGGGCCGCACCGTGGTCCGCGCCCGGGCCGACCTGCTGGTGCGCCAGGACGAGAAGAACCGCCTCATCCAGACCCTCACCGAGGCCCGCGACGAGGCGGTGCGTCAGGCCGAGAACGCCGAGGCCGCCCGGGAGGAGGCCCGCCGCGCCAGCCTGGCCAAGTCCACCTTCCTGGCCACCATGAGCCACGAGATCCGCACCCCGATGAACGGCGTCCTGGGCATGGCCCAGCTGCTCCAGCGGTCCGACCTCTCGGGCCTGCAGCGCAGCCAGGTCGACACCCTGATCAAGAGCGGCGAACTCCTGATGGTGATCCTGGGCGACATCCTGGACCTGTCGAAGATCGACGCTGGCCAGATGGAGATCGCCAAGAGCCCCTGCGACCTGCGGGCCCTGCTCCGCGAGATGGAGACCTTCTGGGCGCCCACCGCCGCCGAGCGCGGCCTGACCCTGGCCGTCGATATCGACGCCGCGGTGCCGCCCTTCGTGGCCCTCGATCCCCGGCGCATCCGCCAGGTGCTGTTCAACCTGGTGGGCAACGCCCTGAAGTTCACCCAGGACGGCGCCGTCACCGTCACGGTGAGCCGTGACCGGGCCGCGGGAACCCTTGCCTTCGCCGTGTCTGACACCGGTGTCGGGATACCGTCCGAGGACCTGCCCCACCTGTTCCAGAAATTCAGCCAGGGCGACGCCTCCGACGTCCGCCGCTTCGCCGGGGCTGGACTGGGCCTGGCCATCTGCCGGGAGCTCTCGGCCCTGATGGGCGGCGACATCGCCGTGGAGAGCGCGCTCGGCGTGGGCTCCACCTTCCGCGTGGCCCTGCCCCTGGAGGAGACCTGCGCCCCGGCCGCCGAGGACATCGTCGCCCAGGCCATCGGCGAGGACGAGGCGCCGGCCCTGTCCATCCTCTGCGCCGACGACAACCCCACCAACCTGCTGGTCCTGGAGCAGCTGCTGGGCGCCATGGGCTTCCGCATCCGCAAGGCCAATGGCGGCCGCGAGGCCCTGGAGGCCCTGACCACGGAGACCTTCGACCTGGTGCTGATGGACATCCAGATGCCGGGGATGACCGGGATCGACGTGCTCCAGGCGCTGCGCGCCGAGGCCGGGCCCAATCGCCAGACCCCGCTGATCGCGGTCACCGCCGACGCCATGACCCTGGGCGCCGAACGCTATCTCGACCTGGGCTTCGCGGGCCTGGTCACCAAGCCGGTCCAGGTCCAGAGCCTGGTGTCGGCCATGATGGCCGCCGTGGCCAACTGCGAAGAGGGTGGCGACCTCGCCGCGATCGCCTAGAGCGTCATGCTGATCTCAAGCGGTGCCTCGGGAAGGCGGCCCTCGACGATGTCGGGCAGCAGTTCCCGCAGGCGTTCGGGATAGATCATCTCCCGGCTGGCGGCGATCTCCTCGGGGCTCCACCAGCGCAGGTCGTCCATCAGCTCCACCTCGTGGGCCTCCCAGGCCGCGCGGCTGGGATCCCCGCCCCGGCAGCGGGCCACGAAGTAGCTCTCCTTCAGCAGGACCCGCTCGCCGCCGTGCAGGGTCAGGGGACTGGCGCGCAGCCAGACCACCGGACCCAGCTCCACCTGGGTGAAACCGCTCTCCTCGGCCACCTCGCGCAGGGCCGCGGCCTCCAGGGTCTCGCCCTCGTCGACCCCGCCCCCCACCGTGAACCAGAAGCTGGGCGCCTCGGCGGTCAGCCGGCCGCGGATCAACAGGATGCGCCCGTCCGGGTCGAACAAGAGAACCCGCGCCGTCAGCCGCTCCCGCATCTTAGAAACCGCTCCGAACACCCAAGGACGCTTTGAGAAAACTATCCTCGAAATGAGGTGTCCTAGGCAACACCGCCAGTCGTGGACGGCCGCAAGTTCTTTCGGCGCACAGCATGTACGACGCCAGACATTGCCGGAGACCCTCGACTGCGCCAGTTCGCCGCACCCTGACGCGGGCCAAAGAACGATGTTTTCACAGGCCGTTAAGCTGAGCGGCGCAGGAATTGAGGGGCAATCACAGGAAGCCGTCCCTTGGCCGTCGCATCACACCGGTTACTCGGGTTCGCCTTCGCCAACGCCGATCTCCTGCTCGAGATCGCCAGCGACGGCCAGATCGCCTTTGCGATCGGCGCCAGCGAAGCCCTGTCCGGCTCTCAGGAGACGGCCTTGGTGGGCCGCGCCTGGCGCGATTTCATCGATCCTCGCGACCGCGGCATGGTCCAGGCCCTGCTCGACGGCCTGTGCGAGGGCCAGCGCGGCGGCCCCCTGGTGGTCAGCCTGGCCAGCAACGGAAAGGGCGAGCGGGCGGCCGCCATGTCCACCTTCCGCCTGCCCGGCAACGACGGCGCCGTCTCCTGCACCTTCAGCCGCGCCGCCCCCAGCCAGAGCCACAGCCTGCACGACCGCTCCGGCCTCGAATCCGTCACCGCGGCCCTGTTCGAGACCGGCAAGGCCACCGGCCTGGAGCTCGAACTCGCCCTTATCGAGATGGCCGGCCTGGCCGCGGTGCGCAAGGCCCTCGGACCCGACGCCGTGACCCAACTGGAGCAGCGCCTGGCCGGCGTGCTCCGCGCCCAGTCTCACGGCGGCGGCGCCGCCGCCGACCTGGGGGGCGACCGCTACGCCCTCGTCCGCCATGCCGGCGAGAGCGGCGAAGCCCTGGCCAAGCGCCTGGTCCGCCTGCTCGCCATCGATCCCGCCCATGGCGTGGAGGCCGCCGCGAAGACCTTGGCGCTGAAGGGCGACGTCTCCCCCGCCCAGTTGATCCGGGCGATCCGCTACTCCCTCGACGGCTTCATCAAGGACGGCCTGGCGGCCGACGGCCCCGCCTCCCTCAATGAAGCGGTCAGCCGTTCCGTGCGCCGCACCCTGGTGGAGGTGGGCGCCCTGGGCCAGGCCGTGGCCGACCGCAGTTTCCGCCTCGTCTACCAGCCGGTCGTCGATCTGAAGAAGAGCGGCGCCCTGCACCATCACGAAGTCCTGGTCCGCTTCGGCGACAACGCCAGCCCCTTCCCCATGATCCGCATGGCCGAGGAGCTGGACCTGATCGAGCCCCTGGACCTGGCCGTGGTCGAGCGCACCCTGGACAAGCTGGTGGCCGATCCCGCCCTGCATCTGGCGGCCAACATCTCCGGCCGCAGCATCATCAGCTCCAGCTTCGTCGAGGCCGTCCGCGACATGCTGGCGAGCCATCCCAAGGCGGAAGGCCGCCTGCTGTTCGAACTGACCGAGAGCGCGGCCATCGAGGACCTGGCGCTCGCCGATCGTCACCTGCAGGCCCTGCGCGCCGAGGGAATCCTGATCTGCCTGGACGACTTCGGCGCGGGAGCCGCCTCCCTGGCCTATCTCCAGCAGCTGTCCCTCGACATCGTGAAGATCGACGGCCGCTACATCCGCGAGCTGCAGCACGGCGGCCGGGAGTCCACCTTCATCCGCCACCTGGTCTCCATGTGCGGCGAGCTCGGGGTCAAGACCCTGGCCGAGATGGTCGAGACCCCCCAGGCCGAGGAAGCCGTCCGCCGCGCGGGGGTCGACTACGCCCAGGGCTGGCTCTACGGCGCGCCGAGCGAGCAGCCCACCGGCCCGCTCTCGGCCACGGCCGCCACCTCCGTCCGGCCCGGCCGCCGGGTCGGAGCCGTGGACAGCTGGGGCTAACCCCCTACCCCTGGGCCGCAAGCCAGTCGGCCATGTGGCGCTCCAGCACCGTCATCGGCATCGAGCCCGAGAGCAGGGCCGCGTCGTGATAGGCCTTGATGTCGAACTTCGTCCCCAGCTTGGCCTTGGCCCCGTCGCGGATGCGCATCCAGATGGTGTGGCCGACCTTGTAGCTGCAGGCCTGACCCGGGGCGACGCAGTAGCGTTCCACCTCCCGCTGGGCCCGGCTCTTGGGATAGCCGGTGACGCTGACCATGTAGTCGGTGGCCTTCTCCCGGCTCCAGCCCTTGGAATGCAGGCCGGTGTCGATCACCAGGCGCGAGGCGCGGAACAGTAGGCTCTGCAGGAAACCCGCCTGCCCCAGCGGGTCACCGTCATAGGATCCGGTCTCACTGGCCAACTGCTCGGCATAGAGCGCCCAGCCCTCCGAGAAGGCCGAGAACCCGCCGCCGGTGCGCCGGATGATCGGGATGCGGTCGCTCTCCTGGGCCAGCGCGATCTGCAGGTGATGGCCCGGAACCGTCTCGTGATAGACCAGGGTCGGCAGGTTATATTTCGGCCATTCGTGGGTGTCCTTCAGGTTGATGAAGAACGCCGCCGGGCGGGAGCCATCCAGCGCCGCGCTCTGATAGTAGCCGTTGGACGCCCCGTCCTGGATGAAGGCGGGCACCCGCTTCACCTCCACCTTGGCTTTGGGCAGGGTGTTGAAGGCCAGGGGCAGCTTCTTGTAGATTTCGCCGATCTGGACATTGAGCGCGGCGATCAGTTCGGCGCGGCCCGGATCGGTGTTGGGATAGACCTGGGCCGGATTGTCGTTCAGCCCCTTCAGCCGCTCGGCCACGCTCCCGGTGGTCATGCCCTGGCTCTTCAGGATGGTGTCCAGGCGCGCGGTGATGTCGGCCACCTGGTCGAGGCCCAGCTGGTGGATCTGTTGCGGCGTCAGGGTGGTGGTGGTCGACGCCTCGCAGGCGCCGGCATAGTAGGCCTCCGCGTTCTTCAGCCGGCCGATGCCGGCCTCCGAGGTGGCGATCTTGCGGTTGGCCTCCACCGCGGCGATCTGGCGGTCGAGGGCCGGGAAGATCTCCTGCGCCACGATCCTGGCGGCCGGCGTGGCGTAGTCGGCGGTCAGGCCGGCGGCCTTGGCCTTGGCGGCGAGCGAGGTCACCAGCACGGTCTTCTCCGGCGGCTGGTCGCGGAGGGCCCGGAGCTGGGCGAGGGTCAGGTCGCAGACAAAGTCGGGGGGCACGACGCCGGCGGCCACGTCGATCTTCATGCGCTCCAGGTCCTGGTCCAGCACCTTCCCGAAGGCGTGCAGGCGCGAGATCCAGGCGTCGGCGTCCGCGGCGTTCGCCACGCGGTGCTGGTTGTCCAGGAAGTCCGGGATCTCCTGATAGGCCCCGTTCTGCTGGCTGATCACATAGGGCGAGAACCGGCCGCCGACGCTGCCGAACTTGTACTTCTCGCCGTTCGAAAGCGCGTGGCTGTTCTGGTAGAGCACCACGTCCAGGTCGACCTTCGACGCCGTCGACAGGGCCTGGCGGTCGATGCCGTTCAGCGCCGCGACCCGGGTCCGCACCTTGGCCAGCCGCGCCTCGCGGGCCGCCGTCGAGACCTCGTCCAGCTGGCCCTTCAGCGCGGCGCGCGCGCCCTTGTCGAGGCCGAGCGAGGTGGCCCGCTCGGGACTGTCGTCCACCTGATCCTCGAAGATCCTGTCCAGCAGGGCCTTGAGCTTGGCGTCCTCCGACCCCTGGGCGAGGGCCGGAGCCGCCGTCATCAGGGCCGCGCCGGCGGTGGTCAGCAGGAAACTGCGTCGGTCGAGATTGGTCATGAACTCAAGGCCCCGGAATCTGAAGTGGCTTAGGCTTTGTTGGCGGCGATGTACTGGTCGATCACCGACTCCAGCACGACGAGCGGCATGGCGCCCGACAACAGGCCGGCGTCGTGGAATTTGCGGATGTCGAAGCGCGGCCCGAGCGCCGCGCGGGCTTTCTCCCGCAGCCGCAGCCAGGTGAGCTTGCCCACCATGTAGCTGCAGGCCTGGCCCGGCCAGACGCTGTAGCGCTCGATCTCGGTGATGGCCGAACTCTCCGGCTCGCCGTCGATCTCCATCATGGTGGCGATGGCCTTCTCGCGGCTCCAGCCCATGGCGTGCATGCCGGTGTCCACCACCAGGCGGCCCGACCGGAACAGGGAGGACTGGATGTAGCCGATCTCCCCCAATGGATCGTTCTCATAGACCCCCATCTCCTGGGCCAGCTTCTCGGCGTAGAGGGCCCAGCCCTCGCCATAGGCCGAGAGGAAGGTGGCGCGCCGGATCATCGGCAGATCGGCCTCCTGCTGCAGGGTGAGCTGCAGGTGGTGGCCGGGAATCCCCTCGTGATAGGTGAGCGTCGGCAGGCTCCAGCGGGGATATTCGGCGGTGTCGCGCAGGTTGATCCAGTAGATGCCCGGCCGCGAGCCATCCAGGGTCGCCTGGTTGTAGTAGCCGCCCGGCGCCCCGGCCTCGATGAACTTGGGCACCCGCTTGATGTCCAGCGGCGCCTTGGGCAGGGTCCCGAAATACTCCGGCAGCCGCTTGGACATGGCCTGGACCTGCAGGTTCAGGTCGGCGATCAGCTTCTCCTTGCCCGCGTCGGTGTTGGGGTAGTGGTATTTCTTCTCCTTGAAGAGCTCCTGAATCCGGGCCCCGACCGAGCCCCTGGTGTAGCCCTGGCGCCTCAGGATGGTGTCGGCTCGCGCGGACAGTTCCCTCGCCTGCTCCAGGCCGATCTGGTGGATCTCGGCGGCCGAAAGGGTGGTGGTGGTGGAGTTGCGCAGGGCCAGCGCGTAATAGGCCTCGCCGTCCGGCCGGCTGCGGATTCCGGCGTCATGGGTCGCCCTGGTCCGGGCCTCCTTCATGAAGGCGATCTGCCGCTCCAGGGCCGGCCGCACCTTCTCCAGATAGATCTTGGAGGCATAGGCGCCGTAATCGCCGGCGATCTGCTTGTCCTTCACCTTCTTGACCAGCTGGCTCACCAGGGGTGAAGCGCTTGGCGAGGTGCGCAGGTTGTTCATCTGCGTCAGCGCCTTGTCGATGGCGAAGTCGGGCGGGACCATCCCCAGGCCGACGTCGCGGCGGGCCCGCTCGGTCTCCTGGTCCATCTGGACGGCGTAGGCTTCCAGCCGCGACAGATAGGCGTCGGCGTCGGCCTTGGTCTCGATGACGTGCTGGTTGCCCAGGAAGTCCGGGGTCGAGCGGTACGAACCGTTGAGTTGCGACAGGACATAGGGCTGGCCCGCGCCCTCCGAGCCGTACTTGAAGCGCTTGTTGGCCTCGTCGGCGTTGGCGATCCCGAAGATCACCGAGTCGTAGTTGACCGCCGCCATGCCGGTGAGCTGCGACCGGTCGATGGCCTTCATCCGCGCCAGCTGGTCGGCGGTGCGTGCGCGGTCCTTCTCCAGGTCCTCGATGGAGGCGTCCGACAGCCGGCGCTTGGCCTCGGCCCGCGGCCCCTTGTCGAGGCCCAGCTGGGTGACCAGCTCCGGGGAGTCGTCCAGGGCTTCCTCGAACAGGGCGTCCAGCAGCTTGGAGAGCTGTTGGCCGGCGCTGGGACCGGGCGGCGGAAGTGGCGCCGGCGGCGGAGGCGCGACCGGAAGCGGGGCGGGCCTGGCGGTGGCGCATCCGGCCAGGGCCAGCATCGCGCCGGCCGAGAGCAGAAGTTGGCGGCGGCTCTGTTGCATGGCGCCCTCCCTGAGGTTGTTACACTTGTTACGAGGAACCCTAGGGGTACGGCCCCCCTGGCGGAAGCCGCGGCGCGGGTTAATTCCCTGTAATCCGGCCGCTGTCCGGTCCGGCGGCTTGCCCGCCCAGGGACCTGCGCGCATAGCTCGCCCCATGTGCATCGAGTTCCACCTGCGGACCCATCCGGGCGAGGATTTGCGGCGCTTCGAGGCCGCTCCGGTCTTCTGGATCGACGCCCCGCCGGCCCGCGGCCGGGACGAACCGGTCCGGCCCACCGACCTGGCCTTCATGATCCGTCCCACCGATCCCGCCGATCCGGGCAGCGGGCTCGAGGGCGTCGCCCGCCGCTGGTGGATGGTGCCGGCCTTCCACAAGGGGCCGGTCGCGGCCTGGAAGACCCTGTGCGCCAACGCCGAGATCGAGTCCCTGGACGCCTCGCCCCTGTTCCGCGAGGCCTACGCCGCGCGCCGCGCCCTGGTCCCGCTGACCTCCTTCATCGCCTATGAGGAACCGCCCGGCTGGCGCAAGGGCCAGCCCAAGCGCCGTTGGGAGGCGACCTGGACGCCGACCGACTCCGCCGACCAGGTCCGCTACTTCGCCGCCATCTGGGACCGGGCCGAGACCGCCGACGGCCCATTGGAGAGCTTCGCCATCGTCACCGGTCCGGCCGGGGCCGATATCGCCGGACTGCAGGACAGCCAGCCGGCGGTCCTGACCCTGGCCCAGGGCCTGGCGTGGCTGACGCTCGACGGCCCCGGCAAGGCCGGCCTCGTCACCGAGACTCCCGCCGGGACCTACGAACTCACCGAGGCGCCGCGCGACGCGGTCATGTCCCGCGAGATGCGCCGGGCGCTCTAGCGCACGTCAGGCGGAAGTGGACACCGGTTCCGCCGCCCGACGTGCTCTCATGTCTTGGAATCTAGACCCTTCTTGCCGCTTCAGATGGAGGCCATCTGAAGCGGTCAGGGTCTAGCCCAGCGAGATCCAGCCGCCCGGCAGGCTGCTCAGGGTCACGTTCACCAGCACCACGCGGTCGCTTCCGCCCAGGTCCACCACGGTGTCGGAGCCCACCTGGCTCACGGTATAGGGCGGGGCGAAGTCGAGGACGAGACGGTCGCCCTCGGCGTAGTTGAAATCGGTGATCCGATCGAGGCCGCCGCCGACGAAGGCGTGGAAGGTGTCGGCGCCGGTCCCGCCCGCGACGGTGTCGTCGCCCCGGTCGCCCCACATCAGGTCATTGCCGCCGCCGCCATCGAGGCTGTCATTGCCCTGACCGCCGCGCACCCAGTCCTCGCCCTCGCCGCCGAACTGGGTGTCGTTCCCGAGGTTGCCGTAGACGATGTCGCCACCGTTTTCGCCGTAGAGCATGTCATTGGCCTGGCCGCCCACCACCCAGTCGAAGCCCTCGCCGCCGCGAAGGGTGTCGTCGCCCTGGTTGCCGTTGATGTCGTCGAAATTGGCGCCGCCGACGATGCTGTCATTGCCGGTGTCGCCGCGCAGGTAGTTGGCGTCCGCCCCGCCCAGGATCACGTCGTCGCCGTCGTTGCCGTTGATGACGTCAGCGCCCGCGCCGCCGTCCAAGGTGTCGTTTCCCGAGCCCCCGGCCATGCTGTCTGCGCCGGTATAGGCGCGCAGGACGTCGCCCAGGGTGGAGCCGGAGATGCTGTCCGCGCCAGCCAGGATGTAGGCCTTGGCCGAGGCGGTGTCGTCGATCTCGGCCCACTGGATGAAGGTGGCCATCGACACGCTGGTGTTGCTGATGTCGAAGAGGACCTGGCCGAGATAGGTCTCCTGGAGACGCGTCAGGGTTCCGCCGGTCAGCAGGCCCTGGCCGTTATAGGTGAAACTGCCGAAGAAGTTGTCGGTATACCCGCTGTCCGAGGTGGATATCTGAGTGGCGCTGGCGAAGGTCACGATCCCCGAGAGAAGCGATTGAACACTCAACTGATCGAAGTTGAGCGCGATAGTTCCAGCCGTAACAGTCGTCATCTTAGCCCCCAGACGTTCTCTTTCTGTTCGGCATATACGGTAAGCTGGGACACGCGTCTAGCGTGTAGCCGACATAGGCGCCCCCGCGTCACCGTTGACAGGCGCGCGCGCCGGGTCGCCAATTCTCCCAACAAAAAGACGGCCCTGGGAGGATGCGATGACCGCGTGGATGTTCGCCGACGTCTGGGAGGCGATCGCCGCCAAACAGCCCGACCGCCCCGCCCTGATCCAGGGGGAGCGGGTCATCACCTGGGGCCAGTTCGACGCCCGCGCCGACGCCCTGGCCGCCCACCTCGTCGCCGCCGGGATCACCCCCGAGGCCAAGATCGCGGCCTATCTCTACAACGGCCCGGAATACATGGAGACCTACTACGCGGCCTTCAAAGCCGGGGTCTCGCCGATCAACACCAACTACCGCTATGGCGGGGAGGAGCTGGTCTACCTCTTCGACAACGCCGACGCCGAGGTGGTGGTCTTCCACGCCCAGTTCGCCGAGATGCTGGACTCCATCCGCGCCCGCCTGCCCAGCGTGAAGCGCTACATCGCCGTGGCCGAGCCGGGCCACGCGGTCCCCGCCTGGGCCGACGACTATGACGCGGTGGTGGCCAAGCCTCCCGCCGCGCGGCCCTTCAAATCCCCCTGGGGACGCTCGCCCGACGACCTGATGCTGCTCTATACCGGCGGCACCACCGGCATGCCCAAGGGCGTCATGTGGCGGCAGGACGACCTCTTCAACGTCATCGGCGCCGGGGGCCAGGCCCTGCAGGGCGTGCCGCCGCTCACCAGCGCCCAGGAGGCCGCCGACCGGCTTGATCCCAAGGGGCCTCGCCCGCCGTTGAACATCATCTGCTGCCCGCTGATGCACGGCACCGGTCAGTTCTCGGCCTTCATCACCTTCAACCTCGGCGGCGCCGTCGCCGTCCTGCCCTCGCGCCAGTTCAACGCCATCGAGCTGTGGAACGAGGTCGAGCGCTTAGGGGCCGATGGGGTGGTGATCGTCGGCCTGGCCTTCTCAACCCCCATGCTGGAGGCCCTGGAGGCCCATCCCGGCCGCTGGGACCTCTCCAGCGTCAAGTCCATGAGCTCCTCGGGCTCGATGTGGAGCCAGGAGAACAAGCGCGGCCTGCTGCGCCACGTCACCAACGCCATGATCATGGATTCCCTGGGCTCCTCGGAGGCCGTGGGCCTTGGCGCCTCGGCCTCGGCGCCGGGGGCGGAGGTCAAGACCGCCGACTTCATGCTGGGCCCCAACTGCGCGGTGTTCACCGAGGACGGCCGCCGGGTGCAACCCGGCTCCAACGAGCGCGGCATGGTGGCGGTCTCGGGCTTCCTGCCGCTCGGCTACTACAAGGACCCCGAGAAGACCGCCAAGACCTTCCAGATCATCGAGGGCCAGCGCTGGAGCGTCCCGGGCGACTGGGCCATGGTCAACGCCGACGGCTCCCTGAAGCTGCTGGGCCGCGGCTCCCAGTGCATCAACACCGGCGGCGAGAAGGTCTTCCCCGAGGAGGTGGAGGAGGCGCTGAAGAACCACCCCCACGTCCGCGACGCGGTGGTGGTGGGCGTTCCCGACGTGCGGTTCGGCGAGCGCATCTGCGCGGTGGTGGAGCCCGACGGCGCCGTCGAGCTGACCCTGCCCGACCTCTCGGCCCACGTCCGCGCCCAGCTGGCCGCCTACAAGGCGCCGCGCGAGCTGGTGATCGTGGACTCCATCGGCCGCGCCCCCAACGGCAAGGTCGATTACAAGGCGGTCAAGGACCGGGCGCTGAAGACCCTGGGCGTGTCGGCCTAGGCGTTGGCGTCGCGCTCGTAGCGGTCCACCACCTGGGCCAGGCCCGCGAGGATCGCCTGGCGGGTGGCCGCGTCGGCCTCGGTGCGGTGCAGCAGGCGCAGGGATGACAGGTGGACCTGAACGCCGCGGTCGTCGCGGCGGCCAGCCTCCCCCGAACGGTCCAGCAGCTCGCAGAGCGACCGCGCCGCCGTGGCCAGGCTGTCGTCGGCGAACACGCCGCAGAAGGTGATCAGCCGAGCCGACTGCTGGTAGACGGCCTCCGGGTCGAAGCCGGGGGTGGCCACCATGGCCTCCATGGCGTCCAGAGCTTGGTCCACCTCGGTCAGGCAGGTCTCGCGGGAGGCCTCCACCGCCGCGTCGCCCCGCTTCAGGGCCTCGGGGACGTACATGCCCCCCGGCGCCTTGATCAGCTTGGAGAGGTTGGTCGTGACGTGGAACTTGCGGACGACGCTCATAGGGCGACTTTCTGGGGCGCGATGATGTTGTTCAGTTCGTCCTGGGACAGGTTGTCACCCGCCAGGGCGCCGACCTCGGCCGGCTTGTCGTCACGGCGGCGTCCGTCGGGGAAATCGGCGGGCATTCCCGACTGCTTGAAGCGCCGGTCGGGCCCGATATAGGTGTCGGTCTCGATGAACATCCGCCGGCCCTGGGCCACCCAGAGGATCCGCTCCAGGATGACCTTGGGGGTGATGGGCTTGGTGATGATGAAGTTGGCGCCGCAGTCGCGGGCCCGCATCACCTGGGTCCGGCGCGAGTGCGCCGTCACCACGATGGCCGGGATGGTCCGGGTCTGCTCCCCGCTCTCGTGCCGCAGCCAGCGGACGAAGTCGTAGCCGTCCATCACCGGCATCTGGCCGTCGGTGAGGATGATGTCGATGCGGCGGGCCTTGACGATCTCCATCGCCTCCATGGCGCTGGAGGCGCGCTGCAGGTCCTTCATGCCGAAGCTGCTGAGCACGCTGGCCAGGAGGTCCAGCGCCTGGGCGTTGTCGTCGACGATCAGGCCGGCGGCGTTCTCCAGATTCAGGCGCGTCGTGCTCTGCATGTCCTCACCTGAACCGCCATGGGTAAACGAGGCCTTTTCAATACGTCATTTACCCAATTCGGGGGCATGAAAGGACACTTGGTCACAGGATTCGCCATGCGCCCCATCGCCTTCGCCCCCCTGCTCGCCGTCCTCGCCCTGGCCACCGACGCCGGCGCGGGACCGGTCGGGAGCGTCTCGGCCCTGGTGGCGAGCCCCGCCTTCAAGACCGCGGTCGCCAAGCTCGACGCTGACCACGACCGCACCGTGGCCGACATCGTGGCGCTGACCGAGATCCCCGCCCCGCCCTTCAAAGAGACCGCCCGGGGCCAGGCCTATCTCGCCCGTCTCAAGGCCCATGGCCTGACCCAGGTGGAGATGGATCCCGAGGGCAATGTCATGGGCGTCCGCCCCGGCGCCAAGACCGGAGGCAAGGGTCCCTATGTGGTGATCGCCGCCCACCTGGACACCGTCTTCCCGGAGGGGACCGACGTGAAGGTCCGCCGCGAGGGGACGAAACTCATGGCGCCCGGCATCGGCGACGACACCCGCTCGCTGGCCGTCCTGCTGGCCTATCTGCGGGCCATGGACGCCGCCGGGATCAGGACCACCTCGGACATCCTCGTGGTCGGCAATGTCGGCGAGGAGGGGGCCGGCGACCTGCGCGGGACCCGCTACCTGTTCAAGAGCGGCAAGTACAAGGGCCGGATCAGCGCCTTCTTCTCCATGGACGGCAATGATCCTTCCCGGGTGGTCGACCAGGGGGTGGGGTCCAAGCGCTATCACGTGATCTTCCGTGGCCCAGGCGGCCACAGCTACGGGGCCTTCGGCATGGTCAATCCGATGGCGGCCATGTCCAGGGCCGTGGTCGACCTCTACGCCGTCAAGCCACCGGCCACGCCCAAGACCACCTTTTCGGCCGGCGTCACCGGCGGCGGGACCTCGGTGAACGCCATCCCGAGCGAGGTCTTCATGGATTTCGACCTGCGCTCGGAGAGCGCCGCCGAACTGGCCCGGCTGGACGCCAAGCTGCAGACGATCCTGACCCAGGCCGTGGAGGGCGAGAACGCCGCCCGCTCCACCCGTTACGGCAAGGTCAGCTTCGAGGCCAAGGTCATCGGCGAGCGCCCGGCCGGCCGCACCGATCCCAAGGCCGCCATCGTCACCCAGACCCACGCGGCCATCGCCGCCCTGGGCTTCACGCCTGGCCACGACGCCTCCTCCACCGACGCCAATGTGCCGATGAGCCTGGGCATCCCCGCCGTCACCATCGGATCCGGCGGCAAGGGCGGCCGGGCGCACGCCCTCGACGAATGGATCGACGTGGAGAAGGCCCCCAGCGTGAGGGGCATGAGCGTGGGGCTGGCCGCGCTGCTGGCGGTGGCGGGGGTGGAATGATCCCGCCCCGTAAGGGAGTTAGCCCTTCGGCCCGGCGTTGGACTTGTTCTTCTTGAAGGGCTTCTTGAAACCGCCCTCCTTGGGCGGGCCCTTGAAGGGGGCGCCGCTCTTGGGCGGGCCCTTGAAGTTCTCGGGCTTGCCCTTGTAGCCGCCGCCCTCCTTGGGCGGGCCCTTGTAAGGACTGTCGCTCTTGCCCTTGTACTCAGGGCGCGGCGCGGCGTCGCCCTTGCCCTTGTAGGCCGGACGCGGGCCGGTCTTGAAGGATCGCGCCGGGCCATCGGAGGGCGCGCCCCGCGGGGGGCCGCCGGCGCCGCGCGGCGGGGCCGTCTTCTGGCCGGAGGCCGGGGCCACGGTGGGCTCGATTTTGATCTCGTCGTTGATCGTGGCCTTCACGGCGGCGGCGAACTTCGCCTCGGCGTGCCGCGCGATCTCGAACTTGGTGTCCTGGTCGAAGATCTTGATGGAGCCGATCTCCGGCTTGGTCACGTGGCCCAGGCGGCAGATCATCGGGATCAGCCACTTGGGGTCGGCGTTCTTGGCGCGGCCGACATTGATGCGGAACCAGGTGACCTCGTTGGGGTCCAGCCGTTCGGGACGGCCCACCGGGCCCTCGCGGTCGGGACTCCAGCGGTCGGCGCGGGGCATGGGTCCCGAGGACGAGCCCTGCTGGCCGTCGCGGGGATCGGTGTGCAGGTCCTCGGCGGCCGGCAGGCGCGAGCGGTGCAGGCGGATCAGGGCCGCGGCCACCTCCTCCGGCGTCCGGGTGGCCAGGACCAGCTTGGCCAGGGCCATGTCTTCTTCCGCCAGGGGTTCGGTGAGGATCGGGTCCTCCAGCAGCCGGGTCTGGTCGCGCTCGCGGATCATTTCGGGGGTCGGCGGACCCTGCCAGGTGGCCTCGATATTGGCCGACGCCAGCAGCTGCTCAGCCTTGCGGCGGCGCGTGTAGGAGACCAGCAGGACCGAGACGCCCTTCTTCCCCGCGCGGCCCGTACGGCCCGAACGGTGCAGCAGGCCGGCCTTGTTCACCGGCAGGTCGGCGTGGATCACCAGGCCGAGGTCGGGCAGGTCGAGGCCGCGGGCGGCGACGTCGGTGGCGACGCAAACCCGGGCCTGGCCGTCGCGCAGGGCCTGCAGGGCGTCGGTGCGCTCCCGCTGGCCGAGCTCGCCGGAAAGGCCCACCACGGCGAAACCGCGCTCGCGCAGGGCCGCATGCATGTGCCGAACGCCCTCACGGGTGTTGCAGAACACCAGGGCCGAGGGGCTCTCGAAGAAGCGCAGCACGTTGACGACGCCGTTCTCGACCTCGTTGGGGGCCACGCGGATGGCGCGGTATTCGATGTCGCCATGCGGTTCGTGGCGGTTGGAGGTGTCGATCCGCACCGCGTCCTTCTGGTAGCGCTTGGCCAGGGTCGCGATCTCGCGGGCGATGGTGGCCGAGAACAGCAGGGTCCGGCGGTCGGCCGGCGCGGAGTCCAGGATCTCCTCCAGGTCCTCGCGGAAGCCCATGTCCAGCATCTCGTCGGCCTCGTCGAGCACGACGACGCGCAGGGCCGAGAGGTCGAGATTGCCGCGCTCCAGGTGGTCCTTCAGGCGGCCGGGCGTGCCCACCACGATGTGGACGCCGTTGGCCAGGGCCCGCTGCTCGCGCCGCGGGTCCATGCCGCCGACGCAGGTTTCCACCCGCGCGCCGGTCTGGGCGTAGAGCCAGGTCAGTTCGACGCTCACCTGCATGGCCAGCTCGCGGGTCGGCGCGATGACCAGGGCCAGGGGCGAGCCGGCCGGCCCGAACTTCTCGGCGCCCTCCAGCAGGGTGGGTCCGGCCGCCAGGCCGAAGGCCACGGTCTTGCCGGAACCGGTCTGGGCCGAGACCAGCAGGTCGCGGCCGAGAGCTTCCTCCGCCAGCACGGCGTCCTGGACGGGGGTGGGTTCGGCATAGCCGTGGGCGGCCAGAGCGCGCTCCAGGGCCGGGTGGGTCGGGGGGAAGGGCATTTGTGTCGACAGTCCGATCGGTCAACCGCGGCGCTGAGAAAACGCCGGGGGGCGCGGCTAATGGCGCCACGGCGCGGCTTATACAAGCCCGCGCGTCAGAAATCCCGCGGAATACTTGCGAGCCCCTCGCGGATCGAAACGCCAACTCAGCCGTTTAGGGCCCATGGCATACACGATGAAGAACGGTCGCACCCCGCCCACCACCACGGGGGAAGGCGTGCTGTCCTATGCGGGCTTCAAGGGAAATGTCGCCTACGAGATCATCGGGGCCCTGGCCGGCCTGCGCCAGGGGGGCGCGGCCCTGCGCGGCTCCTTCATGACCACCGAGGAGATCGCTGACGCCGCCTTCAAGGCCTGCGACGGCCACCTGCGCCTGGCCGATGGCAAGGAGTACCGCATCACCATGGTGGGCTACACGCCCGGTAGCGCCACCGGATACTTCGAGCTGAAGATCTAGCCCAAGGTTCGTGAGGTTCGTGGTCGACCTTCTCCTTGGCCGCCCTCACCCGCCCCCGTACCCCCCGATGATCGGCAGCACCTCGCCGGTGATGAAGCTCGAGCACTGGGCCGAGGCGAGGAAGACATAGGCGGGCGCAATCTCCTCCGGCTGGGCGGGCCGTCCCATGGGCGTCTGCGACCCGAACTTCGAGGTCTTTTCGGCGTCCTTGTCGGCGGGGTTGAGCGGCGTCCAAACCGGGCCGGGCGCCACGGCGTTCACCCGGATGCCCTTGTCGATCAGGTGGGTGGCCAATGACCGGGTGAAGGCGTGGATGCCCCCCTTGGTCATCGAATAGTCCAGCAGGTCCTTGTTGCCTTCGATGCCGGTGATCGAGCCGGTGTTGAGGATCACGCCCCCCGGCTTCATCGCCGCCACCGCCGCCTTGGCCATGTAGAAATAGCCATAGAGGTTGGTCTTGATCGTCAGGTCGAAGTGCTCGTCGGTGAGGTCCAGGAAGTCCCCCACATGTTCCTGGTAGGCCGCGTTGTTCACCAGGATGTCCAGCCTGCCCAGTTCGCCCACCGTGCGCGCCACGGCGTCGCGGGCGAAGCCGGGAACCGAGACGTCCCCGGCGATCAGGATGGCGCGGCGCCCCTCCGCCTCCACAGCCTTCCTGGTGACCAAGGCGTCCTTCTCCTCGGTCAGGTACGCGATGGCCACGTCGGCGCCCTCGCGGGCGAACAGGATCGCCACCGCCCGGCCGATGCCGGAATCCGCCCCGGTGATCAGGGCCACCTTGTCCCTCAGCTTGCCCGACCCCGTCCAGAACGGCGCGTCGTACATCGGCTGCGGATCCAGCGCCGCTTCGCTGCCGGGCTTGTCCTGGTGCTGCTTGGGGAAGGGCGGGACCGGATATTCGCGCGCCCCGGCCTGCATGGCCTTGGGTTTCTCGGGCGCGAAGGACCGTTCCTCGGCCGCCTCCACCTGATCCTGCACCTTGCGGCCCTGCTCGGCCTTGGCTTCGCCTTGGGCCTGGGGATTGTTGGACATGGCGGGCTCCTGTGCGGCGGTCTGCGCAGATAGCGATGGAGGAGCGATCTTGTTCCGAGGCACCCCCATTCATGGAGGAGGGGGACGCCCGTCGCGGGGAGGGGGCGAGATTGGGAGCTAAGGTGACGCTGTATGAAGTGGGTAAGCCTTGTCATCAACCGGATCGGCCACGCCGTGGAAGCCCGGCAACTCACACCGTGTCAGCGCAATATTCGCCCTGGAGGTTGCCGGGTCGTTCGCGGGCACCGTCGCCGTCAAGGAAATCCCGAGCGTCTCATGACCGCCGCGATCTCGCGATCCCCCAACCTCCCACCTCTCGACGCATAGCTGAAAGCGTGACTAGACTTACCACCTGGGCGAGAAAGGTGGGCGATCATGAAGAGGTGCTCCGAACTCAAATTCGGCTTTATCGATGCGCAGCGGTATCTACAGGATCCAGACGACCCCCTTTCGGAGTTCTTTCGCCGGTCCTTCTATAAATCGACTCATCTAGCCAAAGCAGTAGACCCCGATATATACTTCCTATTAGGTGAAAAAGGCACCGGCAAGACAGCTTATGCTGTGTATGCCTCCCTATTCATGAAGGATGAGTATAACGCCGACTGCGAGTTTTTTGATAAGAACGACTTTACACGGTTCATCGAGGTCGCATCTAATCTATCTATTGAGAAATCGCAATATTCTACACTTTGGGTATTCATATTTCTCATTTTATTCGTCCAGCGCCTAGACATGCGCTTTACGTGCCCAGCCAATGGACACGCGCGAAACCTCATAGACGCGGTCCGTGAGATCAACCTCGCTGGCTACGCTAGGACGATTTCCCAATGCATAGAGACGGCCGCCGAAATTGACGCGGTCTTCGCGAGCTTTGTCGAGCAATCTGGACTCAAAGTCCCCAAGCATATGATCTCGTCCGCAAAACCAGCGTTCAAGATGACCAGGCTTATCGATCTATGCATAGAATCTCTCGGTGCCTTGGATTCAACATCCCAATTTACTGTATTTGTCGATGGCTTGGACGTCAGACCCGATGAAGTTGCATATCCCGACTATCTCAATGTTGTATCTAGCATATGCAATTCAGTCTGGGTTCTAAACGCGACTCAGTTGGCCCGAATTCCACCGTCATTTAAGATATCTCTCCTCTTACGCCCGGATATCTTTGAAGCAGTACCCTTCCAAAATCGAGGCCCAAAACTTCAAAATCACGCCCATCTGGTTGAATGGTCCGCATTTTACCGCACTTATCAGGAATCGGAGATATTCAAATTTACCGACCTGGTTTTGTTGTCGCAGCAAGACGATAAAACCGACCTTCATCCCGGAGACACTTGGTCCAGATACTTTCCCTTTAAAATCGAGAGCCGCGTTAGCGAAATAGGCGATGATCCGTTTATCCTATTCTTGCGACACTCCTTCTATAAACCGAGGGACATAATCAAGTACCTCAGCTTAATGCGAGACCTATACAATCAACCCTCTCACTCAGACGCTCGCGAATTTGGCTCAGACGTATTTGATGATCGTGAGATCCGGCGAGAGTTCAGCAGTTACCTTTTGCAAGAGATACGGGACCAGCTCTCGTTTTATTATACAAATGATGAGTACCAACAGTTCCTTGATTTCGCGAACGGCTTTCTTGGTCCTCACGTGGACAAAAGAACACGGGTCGTGACCTACGACGCTTTTGAGAGCGCTCACGCGGAATATCTTGCGTACAACAAGAAGAACAGCATCAAGACGGTTCCCTCTTTTGCTACCGCCGATATTACGTTGCAGTTCATGTTTGATCTTAATGTACTTGGATATTATGAGGAGAGAACGCTGCGCAGCGGCGACAAGCGAGTGTTTACGAATTACTCATTTCGCCAGCGATCCTTTGCGAATCTTCGCCCGAAGGTCCCTACTGGTCGGCGCTATGTCATGCACTACGGGGTGGCGAAGTCACTATTCGTGGAGCTTGGGCCGTGACGCAGTTGACCAAACTCTTCCGCGAGGCAAGAGGGGCGTACAAGGACCTAGAGAGAATTGCACGCTGCGTTGAGATATCAATCGCATCAAATCTGCGCGCCGCGCTGGACGCTCACCGGGACCGAATAGATCGGATAGAAAGCCGGACAAAGAGCTTTACAAGCATCCGAGACAATTACGTGCGTGACCATGGAACCCCAGTGGCGGACGTTGCCTTAACTGAATTCTTACGCGACGCAAACGATCTAATCGGCATACGGGTTATCACTTACTACAATGACGACGTGGATTTTATAAAGAAAGCACTTCTGGTCTCCTATCCGCGCGCGTTGCTTGAAGAGAAACTGACTGTGCATGACGCTGAGAGAGGTTCTCGGTTCGGGTACCGAGCAGCTCACTTGAACTTCGATCACTCGGGTGACACGTTGCTTGACGGAAGCGAGATAAGGAGCCTCGGTGTAGAAGTGCAGGTTCGGACACTCTTATCAGATGCTTGGGCAAGGCACAGCCATAAGCTTGTATACAAGGGAAAACTCCCAGCTACGGAAGCCATGCTAAGGGTGTTTGCGGGAACTGCAGCGCAGCTAGAGTCGTTAGACGGACAGATTGAGCTAATTCGCGACCTTCCCCGCCATGAAGAGCGTAGATCGGTGGCGGAGGAGTTGAGTTGGGTCGAAACGTTAGCTGCCGTCGAGGCATTAGTTGGGCCGAGCGTGAATGAAGATGACGCAAAGGCCCTGATCATCGGCATTCTAGACAAACATGACGGGGAGGGTGTATCTAGCGCTCACGCTGCTCTAGTGGACGAACTTCGTCGAGCGTGGGCAGCTATTGAACAAATCGACCTTGAGAAGTACGGCTTTCGAGATCGGCTTCTGCGCCTGAAGATTGCTTTGTACGCGCTTAAGCCTAAGAAATATGACTGGTTAATACCTCTATTTATGCGAGGGAAGGTGGATAACGTGATCCAGCTTGGAGGTGGATCACGCGACTAGAGAAATTTGGGGTTAGTCTGTTGCTCTCTCTTTAGACGTTCACGAACGTCTGAAGGCTGCCTACCGTCACCACGAAGCTCGGGCGGGTGCCTAGCCGCTTGATGCGCCCGGCCTGGCTCGCTCGGCCGACCGGCCAAGCGGGATCGGCCCGAGGTTCCCCATTACCGTGAGACCTTGCGTCCCTACCGTGCTAGTCGGCGGCATCATCAGCGCGGCGATCTGCGCCTGGATGTCAGGAAACGGCCTCGGCCGACCCCTAGGCCGCCTTCTGAAGCTCCTGCTTCACCCGTTCGGCCAGGGTCTTGATGTCGATGGGCTTGGGCAGGAAGGAGACGTTGGTCTCGCCTTCCAGCAGGTTGGAGAACTCCGCCTCGGCATAACCGGAGATGAACATCACCGGCGCGCCGGCCAGGTAGATGCGGGCCTGCTTCAGCAGGTCAGGGCCCTGCATGCCCGGCATGACCACGTCGGAGATCATCAGGTCGATGGTGCCGGCGTGCTGTTCGGCCAGGTCCAGGGCTTCCTCGCCAGACGCGGCCTCGATCACCTCATAGCCGCGGGCGCGCAGCAGCTTGGCGGCGACGCCGCGCACGGCGTCCTCGTCCTCGACGAACAGGATGCGCCCGGCGCCGGAGAGATCCCGCGCCGCCGGCCGGGTGGCCTTGGGCACGAGGGGCTTGTCCAGCACGGCCGGGGCGGCATGGACCGGCAGGAAGATGCGGAAGGCCGCGCCCTCGCCGGGGCGGGAGTCGACGCTGATCCAGCCGTCGGACTGCTTGACGATGCCGTAGACCGTGGCCAGGCCCAGGCCCGTCCCCTCGCCCACCGGCTTGGTGGTGAAGAAGGGGTCGAAGATCTTGTCGACCACATCGCTGGCGATGCCGGGGCCGTCGTCGGAGACCTCGATCAGGGCCTGCTCGCCTTGAGCCGAGGGATAGCCCAGCGCATGGGCCTCGGCCTCGGTGACACGGGCGGTGCGGATGGTGACGCAGGAGCCGCCGTTCATGCGGGTGGCGTCGCGGGCGTTGACCGCCAGGTTCATCACCGCGGTCTCCAGCTGGCCGCGGTCGGCGCGCACGTGGGGCAGATTGCGGCCGTACTCGGTCTCCAGGCGCACGTCCTCCTGCAGCACCCGGCGCAGCAGCACCTCGAACTCGCTGATCAGCTCGCCCAGGTCGAGGATCTCGCGCTGGACGGTCTGCTTGCGGGAGAAGGCCAGCAGCTTGCGCACCAGGTCGGCGGCGCGGGTGGAGGTGGAGCGGATCTCGCTCAGGCCCTCATAGGAGGGGTCCCCCACCGGGTGGCGCGTCGACAGCACGTCGAGCTGCATGAAGATGGCGGTGAGCAGGTTGTTGAAGTCGTGGGCCACGCCGCCGGCCAGTTGGCCGATGGCCTGCATCTTCTGGCTCTGGGCCAGCTGCAGCTCGATCTGCTTCTGCTCGGAGACGTCCACCAGATAGGCCACCCAGCGGCCGGAGCCCTTGGAGAGATAGAGGTGGGCGATCTTGGTGGGGTCCTTGGCCAGGCGGACTTCCAGGGCCCCGGCGCTGGCCGTGCCATCCTTCAGCTTCTGGGCGGCGTCGGCGCGGCTGGCGGTCTCGATCAGGTCGCCGAACACCGAGCCCACCCCTCCATAGCCCGGCGCGGCGGCCAGGGTCGGATTGGCCTCGATGATGGTGGCCTCGAGGGGGTCGTCGCCCTCCAGCAGGGCCGCGCCGAAGGGCGAGGCCGCGGCGAAGGCGTCGAGCACCTTGGGGGGCGGCGGCACGGCGGCGGAAAAGGCGGTGAGCACCTCCATGGCCGCCGACGGCAGGGCGAGCGGCTCGGCGGGACCGGCGGCCAGGCGCACCAGGAAGCGGCGCGCGCCCAGCGGCGAGATTGTGGCGTTGTGCTCGGCGCCATTGGCGCGGATCGAGGCCTGGGCGGTCAGGCCGCGGCGGGCCGAGGTCAGGGCCGAGAACAGGCTGGCGGCGGATGGCCCGCCCTTGGGCAGGCGCGGGGCCATGCCCAGCACCGTCTTCCACGCGCCGTTGGCGGCGTGGATGCGGCCGTCGGCGGCGGCGATGGCGGCCGGCTCGGACAGGGCCTCGATCAGCTTGTCGGCGCCGGGCTCGCTCTCGGCGGCGGCCTCCACCGAGCCGCGCAGGGCGAACAGGCCGAGGCAGGCGACGCCGGCCAGACCGATCAGCAGCATCAGGCCGGCCAGGGTCGCGGGCCCGGCGTTGATGGCCGGGGCGGCGGCGAAGGCGACGGCCATGAGGAAGAACACCACCGCCGCGGCGGTCAGCGGATCAAACCGGCGTTTTGCGGTCGGCTCAGCCATGGGGTGTCCCAGGCGGGCGCCCTGAACGGGTTGGCCCGGCGAATCGGTGTTCAGCATACATGAAGCCCAGATATTACGCGGCTTTACGGTGAATGGGGATGGTGCGGCGTCAGGCGTCCGGCGGGGGTCGGGTCATCCGCCGACCCGGGCGCGCATCGGCGCCATCTTCGGCTTGGCCTTCTGCGCGGTCTGCATGATGAAGCCAATGATCTTGGCCACGGCCTCGTAGTGCTTCTGGGGGATGAAGTCCTCGATCTCCACCGAGGCGTAGAGCGAGCGGGCCAGGGGCGGGTCGACGATCACCGGCACGCCGGCGTCCTCGGCCACCTTGCGGATGCGAAGGGCGACGGCGTCCATGCCCTTGGCCACGCACTGGGGCGCGGACTCCGCGCCGTCCTCGTACTTCAGCGCCACGGCGTAGTGGGTCGGGTTCATCACCACCACCGTGGCCTTGGGCACGTTCTGCATCATCCGTGAGCGGGCGCGCATCATGCGCAGCTGCTTCTGCTTGCCCTTGATGTGGGGGTCGCCCTCGGTTTGCTTGTACTCTTCCTTCAGCTCTTCCTTGCTCATCCGCATGCGCGTCATGAAGCGCTGCCGCTGCCAGAACCAGTCCAGGCCGGCGATCAGCAGGAGGAAGCCGGCGATGGAGAAGGTGAGCCGGCGGATGATGTCGATGGCGAAGGGGAGGATCGACATCGCGTCCATGGCCGCCAGGTTGGACAGCTCGGCCATGTGCGGCTTGACCACCAGGTAGCCGATCCAGGCCACCAGGGCGATCTTCACCAGGGATTTGACGAACTGCATCAAGGCGTCGATGCCGAACATCCGCTTGAGGCCGCCCACCGGCGAGACCTTCTTGAAGTCGATCTTCAGCTTGTCGGGGCTGAACATCAGGCCGGTCTGGATGACGTTGCCGGCGACGCCGGCCAGGGCCGCGGCGCCCATCACCCCCAGGATCAGCGGCGCGGCCGCCCCCATGACGTGGCGCAGCACCCCCTGCCCGCCGCCGCCCTCGAGGCTGATGGACTGCGGATGGGCGATGAAGGGCACCAGGGCGTTGGCCAGGTCTCGCGACATCCAGCCTCCGGCCACGGCGATGACGCTGGCGGCGGCGGCGAAGGCGGCGAGCGTCGGCAGGTCGGCGGTCTTGGCGACGTCGCCCTTCTCGCGGGCCTTGCCCAGTTTCTGGGCTGACGGTTCTTCTGTTTTTGACTCGGGATCTGTGTCGTCGGCCATCTCAGCCTCCGAAGATCATGAGCAGGTCGCGGTAGTGGCTCATCCAGACCGTCCCGATGACCCCCAGGCTCAAGGCCAGGATCGACAGGCCGAAGATCACCATCAGGGGCGAGGCGACGAAGAACACCTGGAACTGCGGCATCACCCGGCCCACCAGGCCGGTGGCGATGTTGAACACCAGGGAGAAGACCAGGATCGGCGCCGAGAGCTGCACGCCGAGCTTGAAGCAGCCGGCCACGGTCTGCACCGCGAGCGTCGCGGAGTCGGTCACCGGCAGGTCCCGGGTGAAGGGGAACAGGGTGTAGGACTTCACGATGGCGGCCAGGAACAGGTGGTGCAGGTCCGTCACCATGATCAGCACCAGGCCGATCAGGCCCAGGAAGGTGCTCACCGTCGAGGAGCCGGGCGCCACGCCGGGCGCGGCGGTCTGGGCGAAGGACAGGGTGGTCTGGATGGAGATGATCTCGCCGGCCGTGGCCAGGGACATCAGGAAGATGCGCAGGATCGAGCCGATCATCAGGCCGATCAGCACCTCCTTGAGGATGCCGGTGATCATGCCCCCCACGGCGTTCGGCACCGGCGGCAGGTGCGGCGCCACCACCGGCATCAGCATCAGGCTCATGACGAAGGCGAAGGCCAGGCGGATGCGCGGCGGCACGGTGGTGTCGCCGATCCCGGGCATCAGCATGACCAGGGACGACAGCCGCGAGAAGATCAGGCCGGCGACATAGACCTGCTGGGCGGTGGCGTAGGATTCCACCGGGCCGTCCTCACATCGCCGCGATGCGGGCGGCGATGTGGCGCATGAAGCTGCTCATCAGGGCGCCCATAAGCGGCAGGAAGATCAGCAGCGACACGAAGATGGCCACGATCTTCGGCGCATAGACCAGGGTGGCCTCCTGGATCTGGGTCAGGGCCTGCATGAGGCCGATGCCCACCCCCACCACCAGGCCCACGATCAGCACCGGCGCGCAGAGCTGCAGGGTCAGCCAGATGGCGTCCCGACCGACGTCCAGAACCTCGGCGCCGTTCATGAAGGGCCTCTCGAAAGGGGGGATTGAAGACCCCTCCATGTGGCGCGGACATGGTTAACGAAGGGCTACCGGCCGTTAACACTCGACCGATCGGTGGATCATTCGGAGGGGGCTGCGGCCCTCCGCCATCACTTCACCAACCCCCTCGCCGCCTCCGCCGGGCTGGCCTTGGCGGTGTCGCGGTCGACGCTGTAGTTGGCCGCCTGCATGGCGGCGACCGGGATCGACCCCACCAGCGGCTTGAGCGCGGCGATCAGTCGCTGGTCGCCGGCGCGCTTGGGCGAGACCAGGATCACCGCGTCATAGGGCGGCAGGGCGCCCTTGGGATCGGTGAGCACCACCAGCTTGTCCGCCGCGATCCGCCCGTCCGAGGAGAAGGCCGAGATCACGTCGGCCTCGCCCCCCGACAGCGCCCGATACATGAAGGTCGGCTGGAAGGACCGCTGGGCCTTGAAGTGGAAGCCATAGGCGGCGTCCACCGCCTTCCACTCCGGCCGCGACAGGAACTCGATGTCGGTCCCCAGGGTCAGCTTCGGCGCCTCGCGAGCGAGGTCGGCCAGGCTGACGATCCCCAGGGCCTTGGCCCGATCGGCCTTCATGGCGAAGGCGTAGGCGTTCTCGAAGCCCAGGGAGCCCAGGACGGTCACCCCATCCTTCTTCTTCAGCTCGGTGGTGAGGCCCTCCAGCACCGCCTGGCGGCCGGGATTGTCCTGCCGGTTCAGGACGTTGGTCCAGAGCGTGCCGGTATAGTCGACATAGACGTCCAGCTCTCCGGCGGCCAAGGCCCGGTAGGCCACCGCCGAACCCAGGTCTTCCTTGCGGCTCACCGTGGCGCCGGCCCGCTCCAGCCGGTCGGCCATCAGCTCGGCCAGGATATACTGCTCGGAGAAGTTCTTGGCGCCGACCACATAGCTGGCCGGCTTGCCGAAGGTGGCCAGCGGCAGCAGCGCCACCGCCACCCCCACCGCCAGGCCCACGGCGCCGCCGATCATCAGCCGGCGGTCGCGCTTGGCCGCCCCGGTCTCGATCAGGCCCAGCAACTGGTCGGCGGTCATGGCCAGGGCCGCCGAGGCCGCGCAGCCAAACAGGACGCTGACCCAGTTCTCGGTCTGCAGGCCGGCGAAGATGTAGTTGCCCAGGCTGGTCTGACCGACCGGTGTCGAGAGCGTCGCCGCCCCGATGGTCCAGACCGCCGCGGTGCGGACCCCGGCCATGATCACCGGCATGGCCAGGGGCAGCTCGACCTGGAACAGCTTCTGGCGCGCGGTCATGCCCACCCCGTCGGCGGCCTCGCGCACCGCCCGATCGACGCCGAGGATGCCGGTGGTGGCCGTCCGCAGGATCGGCAGCATCGAATAGAGGGTGAGCGCCAGCAGGGACGGCAGGAAACCCAGGGCCGAGAAGCCGTGGCCGAAGGTGGAGAGGCTGAGCGCCGAGACCGCCAGCAGCAAGGGATAGAACAGGGCCAGCAGGGCCAGGCTGGGAATGGTCTGGATCAGGCCGGCGAAGGCCAGAACCGGCCAGCGCAGGCGCGGGCTGCGGCTGGCGGCCACCGCAAGCGGCAGGCTGATGATCAGGCCAAGCGCCAGGGCGCTGGCGCTGAGCAGGACGTGCCAGGCGAGGTATTCCGGAAGCAGGGCCCAGGCGGCCGCGAGACGGGGACTCACGCCGCGCCTCCCAGGCGCTCGGCCAGGCGCTGGGCCTGCCGCTTGGGCGCGTCCAGCAGGGCGCGCACGTCCGGGTCCTGGCTCTGCCGGCTGAGCTCGGCGGGCCCGCCGTCGGCGACGATGACGCCGGCCTTCAGCACCACGATGCGGTCGGCCAGCAGCACGGCCTCGCTCATGTCGTGGGTGACCATGACCGTGGTCAGGGAGAGCTGGTCGTGCAGGGCGCGGTAGTCGGTCCCGAGCTGGTCGCGGGTCACCGGGTCCAGGGCCCCGAAGGGCTCGTCCATCAGCATGATCTTCGGCTCGGCCGCCAGGGCGCGGGCCACCCCCACCCTCTGCCTCTGACCGCCGGACAGGGCGGCCGGCAACCGGGCGCCCATCTCGGCCGGCAGATCCACCAGCCCCAGCAGGTTGGCGACGCGGGCGGCGATCCGCTCCTGGGGCCAGCCCAGCAGCTTGGGGGTGATGGCGATGTTCTCGGCCACGGTGAGGTGCGGGAAGAGGCCGATCTCCTGGAAGACGTAGCCGATCCGCCGGCGCAGGACGTGGACGGGGACCGCGCCAGCGTCCTCCCCCATCACCCGCACGGTCCCGGCGTCGGGGGTCACCAGGCCGTTGATGGTCTTGAGCAGGGTGGTCTTGCCAGACCCCGACGGCCCCACCAGGGCCACGAACTCGCCGGGCGCGATGGCCAGGCTGACGCCGGCCAGGGCGGCGTGCGCGCCGTAGCGTTTCTCGATGGACGAAAGTTCGATCGCGGTCTGGGCCATGCCCGGACCTTAGCGAACGAAGCTCAGATCGGCATACGCATGATTTCTTGATAGGCGCTGATCACCTGGTCGCGGACGGCCATCACCGTCTCCAGACTGGCCTCGGCCGCCGAGATGGAGGTGACCACGTCGATCAGCTCGGCCTTGCCGGCCACATTGGCCTTGATCTGGTTTTCCGCATGCTTGGAGGCCTGCATGGCGTCGGTCATGGCCGACTTCACCATGGCGCCGAAGTCGAGCCCGCCCTCGGCGGAGCCTCCGATCGGCTTGGAGCCGCCGATCCCCTGAGTGGAGGCGTAGGCCTTGGCGGCGGCGAGCGCGGTCATCATGGCCTAGGGTCCTATCGCTTCAGCAGATCGAGGGTGCGCGTCTCCATGGCGCGCGCCGTCTCGATCACGTTGAGGTTGGCTTCGTAGGCCCGCTGGGCCTCCTTCATGTCGAGGGCCTCGATCAGCGGGTCGACATTGGGCGTCTTCACATAGCCCTTGGCGTCGGCCGAGGGATGGCCGGGCTCATACTCGGTCTTGAAGTCGCTCATGTCCTGGGCGACGCGGGTCATGCGGACCCCCATGGCGCCGTCGATCTTCACCGCGGTGAGCACCGGCGCCTGGCGGCGATAGGGATCGCCCCCGGCCGTCTTGGAGGTGGAATTGGCGTTGGCCAGGTTCTCGGCGATGATCCGCATCCGCGCCTGCTGGGCGCGCAGGGCCGAGGTGGCGATGGCCTGGGCGGCGCCGCTGACGGGCTTGATCTCAGGCATCTAAGGCGTCCTAGCGACCCGGCGCCCGCGCGGCCATCCGCAGCAGGTTCAGGGATTTCTGGTAGAAGCCGATGGCCGCGTCGTAGCTCATGCGGGCGTCGGACATCTTCAGCATCTCCTCCTCCAGCACGACCGAATTGCCGTCGAGCGTGGTCTCGGAGTCCTTCATGGTCTGGGCCTTGAAGGCCCGGGTCGCCCCGCCCCTCTGGCTGGGGGGCAGCATGTGACCCGGCTGGGTCACGGCCTGCATCCCGGCCCCGCCGGTGGCCAGCTTCATCTGGGCGGCGAAGTCGTAGGGCTTCAGATCCTTGGGCGCGAAGCCCGGGGTCTCGGAGTTGGCGACGTTCTGGGCGATCAGCTTCTGCCGCTCGGACAGATAGCCGAGCCGGCTGCGCAGCATCGAGAACAGGGGGATGTCGCCGATATCCATGCCGAACATGGTGAATAAATAGGGTTAATCGCTCCTTAAGACCCTTGCGGCACTCCTGGGCCCGACCGGCGCTTTCGGCCGGCCGTCTCCTTAATCGTCTCATCGCGATGGACTTCGCCATCTTCGCCCGGGCCGTGTTCGCCCTGGCCGTGACCCTAGGGCTCGTGGGCCTGGCCGCCGTCGCCCTGCGCCGGTTCGGGCCGGAGGCGCTGGCGCGCCTGGCCCCTACCCGCAAGGACCGCCGGCTCGCGGTGGTGGAAAGCCTGGTGCTCGATCCCGCCCGGCGCCTGGTCCTGGTCTCCTGCGACGGCGAGGAACGTCTGCTGCTGCTGGGGGAGGGCCAGGTCCTGCCCCCCGTGAAGAAGGGCCGCGCCTGATGGCCGGAATGTTCAAGTCCGTCACCGAGCTGCGCGCCGAGGATTGGCGCAAGGCCTTCCTGCTGGCGGCGCTCACCACCCTGGCCAGCCTCGTGGTCCCCGCCACCGCCCTGGCCCAGGCGGTGAACATCAACCTCGGCACCGGCGCTGGCCTGACCGAGCGGGTGGTCCAGTTGATGGGCCTGCTGACGGTCCTGTCGCTGGCCCCCTCCATCGTCATCATGACCACCTCCTTCGTGCGGATCGTGGTGGTCCTGTCCCTGCTGCGCACGGCGTTGGGCCTGCAGCAGAGCCCGCCCAACGCGGTGATCATCAGCCTGGCCCTGTTCCTGTCGGCCATCGTCATGGGCCCCACCATGCAGAGGTCCTATGACGAGGGGATCAAGCCCCTGCTGGACCAGCAGATCGAGCTGCCCCAGGCCTTCGACGCCGCCAGCGATCCCCTGAAGACCTTCATGCTGGCCCAGGTGGACCGCGAGGACCTGGCCCTCTTCGTGCGCCTGTCCAAGATCGAGCGGCCCAAGACCGTGCAGGAGATCCCCATCCGGGTGGTCACTCCGGCCTTCATGATCTCGGAGCTGAAGCGCGCCTTCGAGATCGGCTTCCTGCTCTTCGTGCCCTTCCTGGTGATCGACCTGGTGGTGGCCAGCGTGCTGATGAGCATGGGCATGATGATGCTGCCGCCGGTGGTGGTGTCCCTGCCCTTCAAGCTGATCTTCTTCGTCCTGGTGGACGGCTGGCGGCTGGTGGCGGGCAGCCTGGTGGAGAGCTTCCAGCGCGGGGCCGGCGGGGGCTGATCAGCCCTTCTTCGCCGCCGGAGCCGCCGCCTGGGCGGTCTTGGCCGGCGCCGGGGTGGCCGCCGTGCGCAGGCCGACGGGCGCGGGCCTGTCGCGGAACTTGACCTTCATCTTGCTGACCCAGCCGGCGAAGGCCTCGTTGTCGGCGGTGATGCGGCCGAAGTCGGCGACACTGAGCCGGCCGTCCTGGACGCCGGAGAGGGCCACGCGCAGGGCGTCGGGATTGCGCGCCTGCTCGGTGAAGCCCTGATAGCGTTCGCGCAGGCGGGTCAGGGCGATGTCCTCTCCCGCCAGGCTGTAGGCGACGCCGGCGCGCAGCAGCTTGCCCTCCTCGTCGCTGGCCAGCGGGCCCGGGCCCTTCCAGCGGTCGCCGAGGGATTTCTCGAACAGGATGCCGGCGCCGGCCCAGTCCTTCTTCTTCCACACGACCTCGGCACGCAGGTCCGAGCCCTCCTTGGAGGTGTCGCGCTCGATCACCTCCAAGGCGGCGTCGAGGCGGCCGAGGTTCATCAGGGCGCGGGCCTCCACCAGGCGGCGCTCGTTGTTCAGGGCGATGGGCAGGATGGTGGTGCGCGAGGCGTTGATGGCCCCCAGCGCCTGCTCGGGCCTGCGGTCCATCAGGTAGATGACCGCCAGGTCGGTGGCCACCTGGGCGCGCGGCACGCCGTCGAGGCGGTTGTCGGCCTGGTACTTCAGGAGGTCGGCGGCCTGGTCCAGGAGGTCGACGTCCACCAGCCGGCGGACCAGGCGGCGGACCATCAGGTCGCCGTCGGCGCCCAGGGGGGTCAGCTCCTTGAAGTCGAAGAACAGGGCGAGCGCCTGGATCGGCTCGAGGCCGTCGGCGGCGCCGTCCAGGAACAGGCTGCGGAAGGCGTTTGCCAAGTCGCTCTGAAGCTGCAAGGCCTCGGGCAGGTCGGGCAGGCGCTGGCCCGCCGACCGCAACGCCTCCAGGGCCTCGCGATAGCGGCCCTGGTTCAGGTAGAGCTGGCCCAGGGCGCGGATGGTCTCCAGCTCGGTGGAGTCGCCGCGCCAGCGATAGCGCAGGCCGTCGAAGACGTCGGCCGCCTGGACCGGGGTGATCTTGCCCGAGGTCATGCGGATCTGGGTGGCCCGCAGCAGGGCCGGCGCCGAGATCGATTCCACCGGGGCGCCGGTGAGGGCGGCGTAGATGCGCAGGGCGCGGTCGGGATGACCCTGGGCCTCCACCACCTTGGCCTGGATCAGACGGGTCGCCAGCTCCTCCAGGGGTTCGGTGCGGTCCATCAGGGCCAGCTTGATGCGGGCGTCGGCGCCGTCGATGTCCCCCAGGGCCAGGGCCGCCTCGGCGTCGGCGCGGGCGAAGCGCGCCTTCCAGATCGGCGTGAACTGGTTGAAGGCCTCGGCCCCGGCGGCGAACTGGCTGCGGGCCTCCGGCCACTGGGCCAGTTGGGCGGCGATATAGGAGCGCCACAGGGCCGCCGAAGGATCGTCGGCCAGGATCGGGGCGGAGAAGTCGGCCTGGGCCTCCTTGTACCGGCGCGCCATCACCCGGGCGATGCCGCGCAGGCCGCGGAACTCCGGGTCCTCCAGCAGCTCCTGGTGGGTGCGGGCGGTGTCGTTCAACACCCCGATGGCCTCGAAGGACAGCTCCGAGCCCACCAGGAAGCGGGCCAGCGCCATCCGCGCGGCCACGGGGGCGTCGCGGCCCTGGGCGGCCTCCTCCATGGAGGCGTTGAGCAGGCCGTTGTAGCGGGCGAGGAAGCCCCCATGGCCGGTCTTCGGCCAATTGGCGTAGTCGATCAGGGCCGGCATGCCCGCCGGCTGCGGCGCCCCGAGCTCGGCCTCGGCCCGCTCCACCCCGGCCGAGGCGGGCGACAGGGTCAGGCCGGCCGGACGCCCGATCTGCACCAGATCGCCATCGTGGGAGAGGGACAGGTCCTCGACATAGGATTCCAGGGCCAGGCCCTGGGCCGAGGGCAGGACCGCCATCTGGACGTATTCGCGACGGCTCGGCACGCCCTTGGAGGGGCCGAGCGCGGTGACCACCGACAGGGCGTCGCCGACCACCGGATCATCGACCCTCACCGTCCGGGTGGTTCCGGAGACCACGGCCTTCAGGGCGGCGGGGCCGCCGACATCGTCGCGGACGATCCGGACCTGGCTGCTCTGGCTCTGGGCGCCGGGGCCGATGGCGACGGTCCAGACCGCGCCCACGGACGAGGCGAAGAAGGGGGTGCCCTTGGGGGCGGCGATGCGCACCGCCGAATAGTCGGCGCCCTTGAAGCTCTGCACCTTCGAGAACTGGCGAAGGCCCCGAGGGGCCCTGGAGACGTCGAGGTCGGCGGGGGCGTCGAACACCACCCATATGGCGTCGCCGCGGCGGAACACCGCCGCGCCGTTGGGATTGGCCCAGGGGAAACTCAGCAACACCTGGCCGTTGACCAGCTTGGCGTCCATCTGGACGACCCCGCCGGCGGGGATCGGGTTGGGCCGCGCCGGCTCCGGTTCGCCCACCGGCGGCGCGGTCTCGGCGATCTCCGGCTCCGGGGGTGGCGGCCGTTCGAAGAGATTGACATAGGTGGCGCCGTCGGCGGTTCCAACCTTGGCCTCGGCGTCGTCGGCCAGGGTGAGGACCAGTTCCAGACCACCGGCGGAATGGCGCGCCTCGGCGGTCTTCAGCCAGCGGGGGGGATCGACCCGCAGGCGGGCGATATCGGGATTGGCGTCCCGGTTGAACTTCAGGGTCAGGACCTGGCCGTCACGCTTGGTGATGGTCCGCGCGCCGCCCGCCCAGTGCAGCTCGATGCGCGAGAAGTCCTTGGCCTGGGCGACATGCACGTCCAGCGGCCCGCGGGGGGCGACCTGCACCGGCGTCGTGGCGGCCACGCCCGCAGGCGCGATCACCCCGGCGATGCAGATCGCCGCGACGCTGGAGTGAAGGGCCCGGCGCAGGCTCAAGGAACTAGCCGGCCTTCGGCGGAGCCGCCGCGGCGGGAGCCGCGGGCTGGGCGGCGGCCGGGGTCGCCGGGGTCGCGGCGGCCTGCTTGACCGGGGCGGCCTTGGCGGCGGGCTTGCGGGCGGCGACCTTCTTGGGCGCGGCCTTGGCCTTGGGCTTGGCGGCGGGCGGCGCGGCGGCCTTCTCGGCGGTAGGATCGGCCGCGGCCAGTTGCTGCGCCGAGGGGGTGGAGGCCGCGGCGTTGGTGGCGGCCGCGTCGGCGGAGGCGGCCACCTTGCGGGCGTCGGCGAAGCGGCGCGACAGGCTCTCGGTCAGGCGCTTGGCCTCGGCCGGCGGCATGGCCGCGATGATGGCCGACAGGGCGCGTTCCTTCATCTTGCCGGCGATGGGCAGGCGCACGGAGTCGTCCAGCAGCACCATGCGCGGGGCGGCGTCCTTGGCCTTCATGCCCTCGAACACCTTCACCAGCCGGTCGACCTCGGCCTGCTCCTTGCCGTCGGCCTGGTTGAGCAGCGACTGCACGTCGCCCTTCAGCCCGGTCAGGGTCTTGACCTTGGCGTCGAGCTTGGCCTCGGCGGCGGCCAGCAGGGCGAGCTGGACGTCCATGTCCTGCTCGCGCTGATCCAGCTGGCCGCGGCGGGAGCCGAGGCTTTGCAGGATCTGCAGTTCGGCCGGCGAGAGACCGGCCTCCTTGGCCAGTTCGGCGGCGGTGGGGGCGCAGACGGCCGGGGCCCGCGGCGCGGCGGGCGCCAGGGTCGAGGCGTCCAGGGCCGAGCCGATGGCCGCGCCCTCGGCGCCGGCCTTGCCCTCGGTCGCCTTCTCCTCGGCGGCCTTCTCGCCCTTGGCGCCCTTGAGCGGCTTGGCGGCTTCCTCGGCGAAGGCCTTGGCGCCGGAGATCATGTCGGGCAGCGAGCGGGCGCCGGCCATGGCGTTGACCGCCAGGACCCCGGCGGCGGCGATGCCCACCAGGGGCAGGATGCGGGGGATGTTCTTCATCGGCGGGCTCCACCCATGGTCACGCGCTCGGCGGGACCATCGAACAGGTCGTCTTCGAAACGGGGACGCTGGCGCGTCGGGGCGACGTCGGGCCGCACGAACCGCTCGGGCTCGGGCCGGACGCGGGGCTCGCGGGCCGCCGACAGGAGGGCGCCCAGGCGGTGGGTGACGCGCTCGACGTCGGCCACATCGACCTCGGCCTCTTCCTGGCGGAAGGCGACGCGGGCGGCGCGGGGCGAGCTCGCCGCCGCGGCCTGGGGCGCGCCCTGCAGCTGGCGATCGAGCTTGGCGGTCAGGGCGCGGGCCTTCTCGATACGGTCGGCCAGGGCGTCGGTGGCCTCGTCGGTGGCGGCGCGCAGATCGGCCAGGCCCTGTTCGGCGCGGGCGGCGGCGACGTCCAGCTCCGCCACGGCGCGGGCGAAGCCGTCATGGCTGTCGCGCAGGTGCTTCAGGCGGATGTTCAGACGGAAACCCATCATCAGGGCGGCGACCAGCAGGCCCGCCAGCATGAGGTTCATCCCAATGGCGATCAGGCTCATTTCAACCTCTGGATGGCGCGCCGGGCGTGGGGCGTCAGGGGCGCCTCCACACGGACGGCGATGTGGTGGTTGCGGCGGCCCATGCGGCCCCGCGTCAGGGGAATGGTTCCGGCCCGCAGCTCGATGAGGCTGTCGGGGGTGGCGTTCAGCATGATGGTCTGGCCGACCTCGAGGTTCAGGACCTCCTTGAGGCTGATCTGCTGCTCGTCGAGGACGGCACGGACCTCCATCTGGGTGGTCCAGAGCTCGGTGGCCAGGTGGCCTTCCCAGATGTTGTCGCGGCCGAACTTCTCGCCCATGAACTGCTGCAGCAGCATCTTCCGGATGGGCTCGAGGGTGGCGTAGGGCAGCAGCAGCTCGATGCGGCCGCCGCGGTCCTCCATGTCCACCCGCAGCTTGACCAGGATCGCGGCGTTCGGCGGCCGAGCGATGGCGGCGAAGCGCGGATTGGTCTCCAGGCGGTCGAGGGTGAAGGTCACCGGGGTCAGAGGCTCGAAGGCCAGCTTGGCGTCGGCCAGCACCACCTCGACCATCCGCTGCACCAGCACGCGCTCGATGGTGGTGTAGGGGCGGCCCTCGATGCGCATCGCCGCGGTGCCGCGGCGGCCGCCCAGCAACACGTCGACGATGGAATAGATCAGGTTGGAGTCGACGGTCAGCAGACCGTAGTTCTCCAGCTCCTCGGCCTTGAACACCGACAGGATGGCCGGCAGGGGGATCGAGTTCAGATAGTCGCCGAAGCGGATCGAGGAGATGTTGTCGAGGCTGACCTCGACGTTGTCGGAGGTGAAGTTGCGCAGGGAGGTCGTCATGTACCGCACCAGGCGGTCGAAGACGATTTCCAGCATCGGCAGGCGTTCGTACGAGACGAGCGCGGAGTTGATGATGGCGCGGATGCCCGAACGCTCGGCCGCCTCCTCGTCAGACAGATCGAAGCCCAGCAGGCTGTCGATCTCATCCTGGTTGAGGATACGCTCAGACCCGATCAGGCTCTCGCCGGACGCTTCCGCGTCCGACCAGTTCTCGCCCTCGGCGGCGTTGGGGTTTTCGAGTTCATCGTCCATGGGAGCACGCCAACCAGGGATAGGCCCTAGTTGATCAACATCTCCTCAATGAGGACCGCATTTACTTTTGACGGGGCGATGACGAGGTTCACCCGGCGCAGGATCTCCATGCGCAGCTGGTAGGACCCCTGGCTGCCCTGCAGGTCTTCCGGCCGCAGTTCGCGCAGGAAGGTCTGGAACATATCCTGCAGCCTGGGCATGTTCGGCTCCAGCAGGTCGACGGTCTCCTGATCGGGGACCTCCAGGGTGAGCTTCAGCTTCAGGAAGGTGGCGCGGCCGTCGGCGGTCTGCATGTTCACCACCACATTGGGCATGGTGTAGAACAGGACGCCGTCCGGGCCCTCGGCGATGGTGCCGATGGTCTTTTCTTCCTTGCCCTTCTCGCCCTTCTTTTCCTTCTTCTTGTCCTTGCCGTGCTCGTCGGCCTTGGCGTGAGCCTCGTCGGGCTTGGGTTTGAGGAAGATGAAGGCCGCGGTTCCGCCGCCGCCCAGGACCAGCACCGCGGCGACGCCGGCGATGATGATCATCTTCATGGGCAGCTTCTTCTTGCCCACGACCGCGCCGTCCTCGCCCTCGGCGGCGGCCTCGCCCTCGGGGGCTTCCTTGACCTTGTCCTTGGCCACGCGCGCGGCTCCTTAGAATCTTACCCCCTGTGCATGGGGCCGACATGGTTAAGGACTGGTTTTTTCGGGGCGCGAAGGGGCGGTCCAACCCTGCCCGGCAGAATTGGCCGGAAGGCCCGCGTTAACCTTCTTATCTGTTGTTTTTGCAGCTTTTTTGGACTGGCCCGAACCTTGCAGTCCTGGCTTCGACGAAAGTGTCGCAGGTTAAAGGTTCGAGCGCCTTCGATGGACAACGCCCTCTACGTCGGATTGTCGAGGCAGATGACGCTGCGCCGCGAACTCGACATCGTGGCCAACAACATCGCCAATGCCGACACCACCGGCTTCAAGGTCGAGAGCCTGATGCTCGAGACCGCCGCACGCTCTCCGGCCATGACCCAGGGCGGCCCCAAGCCGGTGAAGTTCGTGCTGGATTCCGGCGTCGCCCGCGACTTCACCGGCGGCGCCCTGCACAAGACCGACGCGCCCTTCGACCTCGGCATCGAAGGCCAGGGCTTCTTCAAGATCAGCACCGCCGAGGGCGAGCGCTACACCCGGGACGGCCACTTCCGGATGGACGACGCCGGCAAAGTCACCACCCAGGACGGCGAGGCCGTCCTCGACGAGGGTGGCGGCGAGATCACGGTCGACCCCATTAAGGGCCCGCTCACCATCGCCACGGACGGCACGGTCAGCCAGGGCACGGAACGCATCGGCAAGGTCGGCGTGGTCCGCTTCGACACCCTCTCGGTGCTCGAGAAGGCCGGCGACAATCTCTACCGCAACACCTCCAACCAGCAGCCCCAGGCCGCCCCGGACGCCCGCGTCCACCAGGGCATGCTCGAGAGCTCGAACGTCAACACGGTCCTCGAGATCACCCGGATGATGGAAGTCACCCGCGCCTACGAGTCGATGGCCAAGATGATGGATTCCAACGCCGACCTGTCCCGCCGCTCGATCGAGCGGATGGGTCGCGTCCAGTAAGGAAAGTCTAAGAGATGCAAGCACTTCGCACCGCCGCGACCGGCATGGCTGCCCAGCAGCTCAATGTCGAGGTCATCTCCAACAACATCGCCAACATGAACACCGTCGGCTTCAAGCGCCAACGGGCCGAGTTCCAGGACCTGCTCTACAACACCCTGGAACGGGCCGGCGCCCAGTCCTCGGACCAGGGCACCATCGTTCCCACCGGGGTCCAGGTCGGCGGCGGCGTGAAGGCCGGTTCGGTCTATCGCATCACCGAGCAGGGCTCGCTGACCGCCACGGGCAACCGCTACGACCTGGCCATCGAAGGCCGCGGCTACCTGCAGGTGCTCAAGCCCTCCGGGGAGACCGCCTACACCCGCGCCGGCAACCTGTCGGTGAACGACCAGGGCCAGATGGTCACCGAGGACGGCTACCAGATCCAGCCCGCCATCACGATCCCGTCGGACGCCACCGACGTCATCATCTCCAAGACCGGCCAGGTCCAGGTCACCAAGCCCGGGTCTCCGACCCCCAGCGTCGTGGGCAGCATCGAGCTGGCGACCTTCATCAACGAGTCGGGCCTGGAGGCCATCGGCGACAACCTGTTCATGGAGAGCGGCGCCTCCGGCGCGGCCACCACCGGCGTCCCCGGCGACGCGGGGTTCGGCAACCTACTGCAGGGCTACACCGAGGCGTCCAACGTCGACGCTGTGACCGAGATCACCTCCCTGATCGTCGCCCAGCGAGCCTACGAGATGAATTCCAAGGTCATCTCCTCGGCCGACCAGATGCTGCAGGCCGCCAACCAGCTGAAGGGCTAGGGCGATGCGCATCCTGATCCTGGCCTGCGCCCTCACCCTCGCCGCCGCGCCGGCCCTGGCCGGCCAGGCCGTGACCCTGCGGTCCGACACCTTCGACTCCGACGGGGTCATCACCCTTGGCGACCTGTTCGATGGGGCCGGCGGCGCCGGCAAGATCGCGGTGGCCTCGCGACCCGGGACCTCGGCCGTGCTCGACGCCGGCGCCGTGCAGTCGGCCGCCCGCCGCGCGGGCCTCGACTGGGCCAACGCCGAGGGCATCCGCCGCATCGTCGTCCGCGCCGGGTCCGACGGCGGCGCCAGCGCGCCCGTAACCCGCGGCAATGTCGAGATTCTCACCTATGCCCGCAGCCTGTCGGCCGGCGAGATGGTGCAGCCCCAGGACGTGGTCTGGGCCAAGGCCGCCGCCGCCCCGGCCGACGCCCCCCGCGACGCCGAGGCCGTGATCGGCATGGCCGCGCGGCGTCCCCTGCGCGCCGGCGCGGCCGTCTCCAGCCGCGACGTTTCCGCCCCCCAGGTCATCAAGGCCGGCGACGCGGTCACCGTCACCTACGAGGCCGGGGGCGTGACCCTGGCCCTGGAGGGCAAGGCCATGGCCGCCGCCGGGATCGGCGACACGGTCGCGGTCCAGAACACCGCGTCGAAGAAGATCATCCAGGCCACGGCCAGCGGACCCGGCCAGGCCGTGGTCGGCCCCGCCGCCGATCAACTCAAGTCGCTGGGCCGCGCCCAGTACGCCCAGCGTTAGAGAAAGCGTCCCCCATGCGTCTCGCCATCCTCGCCATCGCCGCCCTCGTTCCCCTCGCCGCCTGCTCCACCGTGAAGGAGGCCGTGGTCGGCCCGACCCTGGCGCCGGTGGGCTATCCCTCCGCCCTCGTGCCGCAGGAGCAGGTCTACCTAGCCAGCAACCAGGGCCAGGCGGCCTCGGCCAACTCCCTGTGGCGCTCGGGCGCGCGCGCCTTCTTCATCGACCAGCGCGCGTCGAAGGTGGGGGACATCCTCACCGTCCAGATCGACATCAACGACAGCGCCCAGACCTCCAACGCCTCCAACAGCAGCCGGACAGCCGGCATGAAGGCCGCCGCGCCGTCGCTGTACGGCCTGACCGGCAGCCTCGGCCGCCTGCTGCCCCCGGGCACGGACCTGGCGGGCGGGATCGAGACCAATTCCAACTCCTCCAACGCCGGCTCCGGCGCCGTGACCCGGTCGGAGAAGATCTCCCTGACCATCGCCGCGGTGGTCTCCGCCGTCCTGCCCAACGGCAACCTGGTGATCCAGGGCACCCAGGAGGTGCGCACCAACTCCGAGCTGCGCCAGCTCACCGTGGCCGGCATCGTGCGGCCCGAGGACATCTCCTCGGCCAACACCGTCAAGCACACCCAGATCGCCGAGGCCCGCATCAGCTACGGCGGCCGCGGGGACATCAGCCGCGTGCAGAAGACCCCGGCGGTCCAGTCCCTGGTGGAGCGCTTCACGCCCTTCTGAACCGAAGCGCACCGGCGGCGTTCCCCTTACCGAAGGGAGCGTCGCTCATGAAACGTCGCGCGATCATCGGACTGGGCATTTCTTGCCTGCTCGCCTCCTGCGCCCACCAGGGCCAGAGCGGCCTGCCCGGCATGGCCTGGTCCCTGAACCACGCCGAGGGCGAAGGCGCCAAGTTGGCCTATGGCCAGCCGCAGAGCGACAACGTGCTGATCATGATGACCTGCCAGCCCCGGTCGGGCCGGGTCCTGGTCTCCATGACCGCCCCGGTGGACGCGCCCTCCGACGCCATCGAAATCACCTCCCGCGACCACAACAGCCGCCTCGCCGCCGACGCCACGCCCGGCATGGGCGAGGGCGCGTCCTATGTGGAGGCCCGGGCCGCGGTCACCGATCCGGCGCTGGCCAGCTTCGCCGCCACCGGCGACCTGGCTGTGGTCGCGGGCGGCCGCAAGGCCGCCATGCCGGTCCGCGGGCCGGAGCGCGCGGCGGTGAACGATTTCTTCGCCGCCTGCCGCGCCTAGAGGCCGCCCGAATGCGGTGATAGCCTCTCCGCATGAAGCTCGCTCTCGCCCTGTTGATGCTGACCGCCTCCGCCGCCCAGGCGCAGGAGGGCCGCGTCTGGACCCTCGGCAATGACAAGGCCCTGCCGGACGTGACCCTGGTCTATGGCGCGCCCAATTCCGACGACGTGGTCATCGCCCTTCGCTGCCCGCGCCAAACCGGCCAGATCACGGCCAGCTTCGCCGTCGCCGCCAAGCTCGCCGACCACCGGCAGGGCGAGGTCTGGGTGGACAAGATTGGACGCCCGGCCCCCTGGCCCGCCAGCGTCACCATCGCCTCGGGCGCCGCCTCGGCGACCCTACGGGGTCAGGCGTCGGCCAACGACCTGGACGGCGGCTCGCTATTGTCGGCGGAGGTCGCCACCCGCGCGCCGGTCATCGCATCCTTCAGGAAGACCGGGGTCATCACCCTGACGGGCCTGAACGAGACAAAGGACGCCCCGCCGGCCCCGCTGAAGCAGGTTCGGCCCTTCCTCAGCGCCTGCCGCTGACATCTGGACAAAATGGCCATCGGATGGCTATATTTGCGGCCATGAGCGAACACAGCGTCGTCGAGGCCAAGAACAACCTGTCCGACCTGATCGACCGCGCCCTGAAGGGCGAGGCTGTTGTGATCACGCGACATGGCAAGCCGATGGTCGAGCTGAAGGCCGTCAAGGCGCCGGCGCGGCGAATGACCCCGGCTGATGTCGAGTGGCTGGACGCCCGTCGGGTGGGCCGAACGACCTCCCGCGAAGACGCCGGCGTCCTGGTATCCCGCATGCGGGATGAAGACTGGCGGTGAGCGTCTATTTCGACGCCAGCGTCCTGGTGGCGCTGTTCACCCACGATCTCTTTTCCGACCGCGCCCGCGCCTATGTCCTGACCGCCCTGCCCGAGGTGGTCATCAGCGACTTCGCCCGAGCGGAGTTCGCCTCGGTCATCTCCCGCGCTGTGCGCACCGGGGATCTGTCGGCGGCCGAGGCGTCCCGCATCTTCAGCAATTTCGACGCCTGGACCGCATCGTCACCCCTGACGGAAACCGCGCCACAGGACATCAAGGCCACCGAGGTGTGGTTGAGACGGCTCGACATGAACCTGCGCGCGCCGGACGCGCTGAACATCGCCATCGCCGAACGGCTGGGCGCAAGCCTTGCGACCTTCGACAAGCGCATGGCCGAGGCGGCCTTTGCGCTCGGGGTCGCGCTGGCGCCAGTCTAGGCCCGGCGTCCCGCGCCGGCCGCGGCGACGTTGTCGACGCCCATGGCGTGGAGGGCGCCGCGCGCGATGCCTTCGGCGTCGAGGCCGGCCTGGGCGTACATGATCTCGGGCTTGTCGTGGTCCTGGAAGATGTCGGGCAGGACGAGGGTGCGCACCTTCAGGCCGCGATCGAGCGCGCCGTGCTCGGCGAGCGCCTGCAGCACGAAGGCGCCGAAACCGCCCATGGCGCCCTCCTCCACCGTGATCAGGGCCTCGTGGTCGCGGGCCAGGCGCAGCAGCAGCTCGATGTCCAGCGGCTTGGCGAAGCGGGCGTCGGCCACCGTGGTGGAGAAGCCTCGCGCCCCCAGCAGGTCGGCGGCCTTCAGGCTCTCGGCCAGACGGGTGCCGAGCGACAGGATGGCCACCGTGGTCCCCTCGCGGACGATGCGGCCCTTGCCGATCTCGAGGGGCGCGGCCAGGTCGGGGATCGCCACGCCAACGCCTTCGCCGCGCGGATAGCGGAAGGCCGAGGGCCGGTCGTCGATGGCCACGGCGGTGGAGATGGCGTGGGCCAACTCGGCCTCGTCGGAGGGCGCCATCAGGATCATGCCCGGCAGGGCGCCCATGAAGCCAATGTCGAAGGAGCCGGCATGGGTCGGCCCGTCGGCGCCCACCAGGCCCGCCCGGTCCATGGCGAAGCGCACCGGCAGGCGCTGGATCGCCACGTCGTGGACCACCTGGTCGTAGCCGCGCTGCAGGAAGGTGGAATAGATGGCGCAGAAGGGCTTCATGCCGTCGGCGGCCAGGCCGGCGGCGAAGGTCACCGCGTGCTGCTCGGCGATGCCGACGTCGAAGGTGCGGTCCGGGAACCGCTTGCCGAACAGGTCCAGGCCCGTGCCCGAGGGCATGGCGGCGTTGATCGCCACGATGGTCGGATCACGCTCGGCGTGCTTGATCAGCTCCTGGGCGAAGACCTTGGTGTACTGGGGCGGCGCCGGGGCGGTGGACTTGGCCTGCTGGCCGGTGACGACATCGAACTTCGCCACCGCGTGCAGCTTGTCGGCGGCGCTCTCGGCCGGGGCGTAGCCCTTGCCTTTCTGGGTCACCACGTGGACCAGGACCGGACGGTCCTTGATCTCGCGGGCGTTCTTGAGGATCGGCACCAGGGCGTCGAGGTCGTGCCCGTCGATGGGGCCGACATAGTAGAAGCCCAGCTCCTCGAAGAAGGTGCCGCCGGTGACCATGCCGCGGGCGTATTCCTCGGCCTTGCGGGCGGCTTCCTGCAGCGGCTTGGGCAACACCTTGGCCATCGACTTGCCCAGGTGGCGCAGGGACTGGTAGCCGCCGCCGGAGACCAGGCGCGCCATATAGGCGCTCATCCCGCCCACCGGGGGGGCGATGGACATGTCGTTGTCGTTGAGGATGACGGTGAGCTGGCCCGTGGTCTCGCAGGCGTTGTTCATCGCCTCATAGGCCATGCCGGCGCTCATCGAGCCGTCGCCGATCACCGCCACGACGCTGTTGTCCTTGCCGCGAGCGTCGCGGGCCGCGCAGAAACCCAGCGCCGCCGAGATCGAGGTGGCGGCGTGGGCCGCGCCGAAGGGGTCGTATTCGCTCTCGGACCGCTTGGTGAAGCCCGAAAGGCCGCCCCCCTGGCGCAGGGTGCGGATGCGATCGCGGCGGCCGGTGAGGATCTTGTGCGGATAGGCCTGGTGGCCGACGTCCCAGATCAGGATGTCCTTGGGCGTCTCATAGACATGGTGCAGGGCCACGGTCAGCTCGACCACCCCGAGGCCCGCCCCGAAGTGCCCGCCGGTCTGGGACACGACGTCGATCATCTCGGCCCGCAGTTCGTCGGCCAGCTGTTTGAGCTGGGCGGCGTTGAAACCCCGCATATCGGCAGGCGAGGCGACTTGGTCGAGCAGAGGCGTATGGGGCGGCATGTTACGCGAACAGATCTCTCTGAAATCAGTTTCGGCGCTCTAGCACGAAATCGACGCTGGCCCGCAGGAATTCAGCCCGCGGACCAAAGGGGTCGAGGTGCGCCTTGGTCTGTTCGATCAGCAAATTGAGCCGCTCGCGGGCGGCGTCGGCGCCCAGCAATGTGACATAGTTGGCCTTGCCCTTGGCGGCGTCCTTGCCGGCCTTCTTGCCCAGGACGGCGTCCTCGCCGTCGTGGTCCAGCAGGTCGTCGACGATCTGGTAGGCCAGGCCCAGGTCCTGGGCGAAGGCCATCAGGGCGTGGCGCTCGCCCTCCCCGGCGTGGGCCATGATCAGGGGCAGCTCGAAGGCCACGGCGATCAGGGCCCCGGTCTTCAGCCGCTGCATGCGCGCCACCGCACCGAGGTCGTCGCGCACGCCGAGCAGGTCGATCATCTGGCCGCCGCACATGCCCTTGGCGCCCGACGCGTGGGCCAGGCGCACCACCATCTCGGCCCGCACATTGCCGTCCTTGTGGGTGTCGGGATGGGCCAGGATCTCGAAGGCGGCGGTCTGCAGGGCGTCGCCGGCCAGGATGGCCGTGGCCTCGTCATAGGCCTTGTGCACCGTGGCCCGGCCGCGGCGCAGGTCGTCGTCGTCCATGGCCGGCAGGTCGTCGTGCACCAGGCTGTAGGCGTGGACGCACTCCACGGCGCAGGCCGCCCGCAGAACCGGACGCTCGTCCAAGTCGAACATCTTGCCGGTCTCGATGGCGAAGAAGGGCCGCAGCCGCTTGCCGGGCCCGAGCGCCGCGTAGCGCATGGCCTCGGTCAGCCGCGATTCCGGGCCATCGGCCCGAGGCAGCAGCTCGTCCAGCGCCACGGTGACCAGGTCGGCGGCCTCGGTCACGCGGTGGGCGAGTTCGGGCATCAGTTGAATTCCGCCGCCTCGACCCCCGGCGCCCCGTCGGCGCCCATGACGATCTTCTCGACCCGCAGGCGGGCGGCCTCGAGCCGCGACTCGCAGTGGGCCTTCAGCTTGGCGCCGCGCTCATAGAGCTCGATGGACTGCTCCAGCGGCGCCTGGCCCGATTCCAGCTGGGCCACGATCTTCTCGAGTTCGGCGAGGGCCTGCTCGAACGAAAGCCCTTCGATGTCAGCGGCGTCGGCCATGTCGGTTCCTGGAGGTAAGGACGGCCAACCTAGAGAGGCCCGATCCGCCCTGCAACGGGGCGCCCGACGTTAGGCGTCGGACAACGCGCGAACGTGAGCCAGGGCCGAACGGCCCAGCGCCTCCAGGCCGTAGCCGCCCTCCAGGGAGGAGACGATGCGGCCGTGGCTGTGCCGGGCCGCCACCGAGGCGATGGCCCGGGTCGCCCAGGCGAAGTCCTCGGCCTCCAGGTTCTGGTGGGCGTCGCCGACGGGATCGAAGGCGTGGGCGTCGAAGCCGGCTGAGATCAGGATCAGGTCGGGGGCGAAGGCGTCGACGTGGGGCATCAGGCTCTCGAAGGCCTTGCGCCACGCCTCCGCCGGCGCGCCGGGCGGAACGACGGCGTTCTTGATGTTGGCCGGGACCGGCTCGTCCGGGTGGCCGGTGCCGGGCCACATGGGCCACTGCTGGACCGAGGCGAAGAACAGGTCCTCGTGGCCGGCGAAGGCCGCCTGGGTGCCGTTGCCGTGGTGGACATCGAAATCCACCACCGCCACCCGCTTCAGGCCCGCGGCCTGGGCGACCCGGGCGGCGACGGCGATGTTGGAGAAGATGCAGAAGCCCATGGGCTTGTGCGGCTCGGCATGGTGGCCGGGCGGCCGCACGGCGCAGAAGGCCCGCCCCTGCAGACCGGCGGCCACGTCCTGCACCGCCTGGACCACCGAGCCCGCGGCCCGGCGCGCGGCGTTCAGGCTGCCCGGCGACATGTAGGTGTCAGCGTCCAGCATCAGCCGGCCCTGGGTCGGCGCGGCCTCGAAGATGGCCTGGACATAGGCCGGCAGGTGCACCCGGGCCAGGTCCTGCGGGCTCACCAGGGGGGCGTCGCAGGGCTCGAGGTCCAGATCCGAGGCGTCGCTCAGGGCGTCGATCACCGCCGACAGTCGTTCGGGCCGCTCCGTGTGGCCGGAACCAGGGCGGTGGTCGAGCATGTCCGCATGGGTGTAGAGCGCGACAGTCATTGGAATCGATCCTAACCCTGAAACCGTCCCGACCCGAAATGTCCGATATCAAGATCCGCCGCGCCCGCCCCGACGACGCCCCGGTCCTCGCCGCCCTCGGGGCGCGGACCTTCAGCGACACCTTCGCCCACCTCTACGATCCCGCCGACCTCGCCCGCTTCCTGGCCGCCGCCTACGGGGTGGAGAAGATGGCCTCCGACCTCGCCGATCCCGCCCGGGCCGCCTGGATCGTGGAGGCGCAGGGCGAGGCGGTGGGCTACGCCCAGTGCGGCCCCTGCGAACTGCCCCACGAGGCGGTGACGCCCGGGAGCCGGGAGCTGAAGCGCTTCTACCTGCTCAAGGCCTGGCAGAACGGCGGGACCGGGACGCGGCTGTTCCAGGAGACCATGGCCTGGATGCTGGAGGACGGACCGCGCGACCTGTGGATCGGAGTCTGGTCGGAGAACCACGGTGCGCAGCGATTCTATCAGCGCGCCGGCTTCGAGAAGGTGGGCGAGTACGGCTTCAAGGTCGGGTCGACGACAGACCGGGAGTTCATTCTTTGTCGGCGCGCGGATAGTTTTTCTCACAAACCCGTCAGTTTGCCTGCCTAGTTTGCAGCCAAGCGGTAGGTGAACGCCGATAACCGGAGAATTATTGCGGAGATTTAAGCTTCTACGCTTTGACGGCGCGGCCAGCTTTTGCGACTTTGCGGTCAATCATCGCAGTAGCTGAAAGCGACGGGTGGGATGCTGAGAATTGGATATGTCCGGTTGCGTGACGAACGCTCCGCGGACGATACGGCGACGTTGAAAGCGAACGGATGTCACGTGGTCCGGGCTGAGGAGCCTGCTGGCCCGATGATGGACGAGTCCGCGGTGCTGAGCTCGATTCTCGACTTCATCGGCGAGGGCGATCAGCTCGTCGTCACCCGCCTGGAACACCTGGGCGGCGCCAGCCGCGACGTGCTCGACGTCATCGACCGCCTCGAGGAGCGCAAGGCCAGCGTCTATATCGTCGAACCCGAGATCTCCAGCCAGGGCGAGGGCGGCCGGGCCCTGCGCGCGGCGCTCCAGGCCGTGCTGGCCGTGGAACCCATGGGCGGCGTCCGGCGTCGCCGCGGCCAGTCGGCTGTCGACGAGATTCGAGCCCTGCAGGCCGCCGGCGTCGGCCCCGTCGAGATCGCGCGGCGTCTCGGGGTCTCGCGCATGACCGTCTGGCGCAAGCTGCGCGACGTCGAGGCCCGCGCGACCGCCTAGGATTTGACCCGGGCGAAGTCGATGAAGGCCCGCAGCGCCGCGGGCACGTGGCGGCGGCTGGGATAGTAGAGGAACGGGCCTGGGAACGGCGGCAGCCAGTCCTCCAGCACGCTCACCAGCCGGCCCGCCGCGATGTGCTCGGTCACATGGCCTTCGAAGGTGGAAAAGAAGCCGACCCCGGCCAGAGCCGCGGCCAGCTGCAGGCGCGTGCTGCTGGAGGTGAGCGGCCCTTCCGGTTCGATCTTCAGGTCCTTGCCGTCCCGCTGGAACTCCCAGGCCGGCCGGACTCCGCTGGGGAATCTGGTGCGCAGGCAGGGTTGGGCCAGCAGGTCCTGCGGCCTCTGGGGCACGCCCGTCCGGGCGATGAGCTCCGGCGAGGCCACCACGCAGAATCGCTGCGGGCCGGCGATCGGCACGGCGATCATGTCCTGGGCCAGGCTCTCCCCCCAGCGCACGCCGGCGTCATAGCCCTGGGCGACGATGTCGACGAAGGCGGTCTCGGCGATGATCTCCAGCCGCACCTGCGGATAGGCCGCCAGGAAGGGGGCCACCATGGGCGCCAGCACCAGCTCCACCGCCGGCTCCGGGGCGTTGATCCGCACCGAGCCGGCCGGCACCCCGCGCTCGGCATGGACCTGGTCCATGGCGGCGGCGATATCGGCCAGGGCTGGCGACAGGCGTTCCAGCAGCCGGGCGCCAGCCTCGGTCAGCCCCACGCTCCGCGTCGTCCGGTTCAGCAGCCGCACCTCCAGCCGCGCCTCCAGGTCCCGCAGGGCCTGGCTGAGAGTCGAGGCTGAGACCCCGCGCGCCGCCGCCGCCCGGCGGAAGCTGCGATGCCGGGCCACGGCGGCGAAGGCGTCGAGATCGTCCAGAGAACTCATTGTACGATTTTCCGCACAGTCTGTTTGATATCGGCCGACTTATCGCACGATGTCCTCAGGCGCATAACCGCCCTCGTCATCACACGAAGGAGCGCCCCATGATCACCCGCCAACTCGGAACCACCGGCCCCACGGTCTCCGCCCTCGGTCTCGGCGCCATGGGCATGTCGGACCTCTATGGTCCTTCCGACCGCGCCGAGAGCCTGGCCACCATCGATGCGGCCCTGGAGGCCGGGATCAACCTCATCGACACCGGCGACTTCTACGGCATGGGCCACAACGAGATGCTGATCGGCGAGGCCCTGAGGGGCCGCCGCGACCAGGTCCTGTTGAGCGTGAAGTTCGGCGCCCAGCGCGATCCGGCCGGCGCCTTCCTCGGCTTCGATGGCCGTCCCCAGGCCGTGAAGACCGCCGTCGCCTACAGCCTCAAGCGTCTCGGGGTCGACCACATCGACATCTACCGCCCCGCGAGGCTCGATCCCTCCGTGCCGATCGAGGAGACCATCGGCGCCGTCGCCGACCTGGTGAAGGCGGGCTATGTCCGTCACATCGGCCTCTCCGAAGTCGGCGCCGAGACGATCCGCCGCGCCGCCGCCGTCCACCCCATCGCCGACCTGCAGATCGAGTACTCGCTGATCTCCCGGGGCATCGAGGACGCCATCCTGCCGGCCTGCCGCGAACTGGGGATCGGGATCACCGCCTATGGCGTGCTCTCACGCGGCCTGATCAGTGGCCACTGGACGAAGGAGGCTCCTTCCGCCGGTGACTTCCGCGCCCACAGCCCCCGCTTCCAGGGCGAGAACCTGGACCGCAACCTGGACCTGGTGGAGGCTTTGCGGGCCGTGGCCGAGGCCCGTGGCGTCAGCGTCGCCCAGATCGCCATCGCCTGGGTCCTTGCGAAGGGGACCGACATCGTCCCGGTGATCGGCGCCCGCCGCCGCGACCGGCTGACCGAAGCCCTGGGCGCGTTGGAGGTGGTCCTCACCCCGGCGGACTTGACGGCCATCGAGACGGCCGCCCCCAAGGGCGCCGCCGCGGGCGATCGCTATGCCTCGGCCCAGATGGCCATGCTCGACAGCGAACGCTGATCCCTCCCGCGCGCCATACTGGACATAAGGCGCGCGGGCCTCCATCTTCGGGGATCAAACAATCGTTCGTCCCCCTATTAGGGAAACCCGCCATGTTCATGCGCTTTTTCACCGAGCTTCGGGAAGCCAAGGTCCCGGTGACGCTGAAAGAGTACCTCATGCTCATGGAGGCGCTCGACAAGGTGGTCATCAACCGGTCGGTGGACGAGTTCTACTACCTGTCGCGCTCGGCCCTGGTGAAGGACGAGAAGAATCTCGACCGCTTCGACCAGGTGTTCAGCCACGTCTTCAAGGGGCTGGAGAAGGTCGATGGGATCGGCGTCTCCGACATCCCGGCCGAGTGGCTGAAGAAGCTGTCGGACCAGTTCCTCACCGATGAGGAGAAGGCCCAGATCGAGGCCATGGGCGGCTTCGAGGCGCTGATGGAGGCGCTGGCCCAGCGCATGAAGGACGCCAAGGAAGGCAAGGACGGCGGCGAAGGCGACGAGGGCAAGGGCGGCCAGGGCCCCAAGGGCGACTCGCCCTTCGGCGCCAACGGCTACCATCCCGAGGGCGTCCGCATCGGCCAGGAGAAGGGCCGGCACGGCAAGGCCATCAAGGTCTGGGACAAGCGCGAGTACAAGAACCTCGACGACTCCGTCGAGCTCGGCACCCGCAACATCAAGGTCGCCCTGCGCCGCCTGCGCAAATGGGTCCGCGAGGGCGCCCCCGAAGAGCTGGACATGAACGCCACCATCCGCGGCACCGCGGAGAAGGGTTATCTGGACATCAACCTGCGCGCCGAGCGCCGCAACAAGATCAGCGTCCTGATCTTCTTCGACATCGGCGGCTCCATGGACAGCCACATCAAGGTCTGTGAGGAGCTGTTCTCCGCCGCGCGGTCGGAGTTCAAGAACATGGAGTTCTACTACTTCCACAACTGCCTCTATGAGAGCGTGTGGAAGGACAATCGTCGCCGGCACGCCGAGAAGCTGAACACCTGGGACGTGCTCCACAAGTTCAGCCACGACTACAAGGTCATCTTCGTCGGCGACGCCACCATGAGCCCCTACGAGATCACCTATCCGGGCGGCTCGGTGGAGCACTGGAACGAGGAGGCCGGCGCGGTCTGGATGGATCGCGTGGCCAACATCTACGAGAACATGGTCTGGCTGAACCCCACCGCCGAACGGCATTGGGACTACACCCCCTCCATCGAGGTCATGAAGCAGCTGGTCGGCGACCGGATGTATCCCCTGACCATCGAGGGGCTCGACAAGGCCATGCGGGAGCTGTCGCGCTAAAGGTCGCACGCGGACAATCGTTTGCGACCGACGCGAGCCTGCTAAGCTGCCGGCAACCGTGAAGGATTCGCCTGTGACCGACCCCGTGCCGGCCAACGACCCGGACCCGCCCAACGAGGCCGCGACCAAGGCCGCGGTCTTCGCCGCCGCTGAGCGGCTGTTCGCCCTGCACGGCTTCCAGAACGTTTCGGTGCGCGACATCACCGCCGAGGCCGGGGTGAACCTGGCCTCGGTGAACTACCATTTCGGGTCCAAGGACGCCCTGCTGTTCGAGATCTTCCGCCGGCGCACCGCCGAGCTGAACCGCGAGCGGGCCCGGATGCTGCACGAGGCCCGCGACCGCCACAACGGCAAGCCGCCGGTGCGCGACATCCTGGAGGCCCTGTTCGCCCCGCCGCTGCGCTGGGCCTCGCCGGAGAACGACCGCCGCATCTCGGTCCAGTTCATCATCCGCTCGCGCAGCGAGGGGACCGCCGAGATGCGCGAGGCGCTGACCAACGACGTCTCCCACCTGGCCCGTTTCGCCGACGCCCTGATCGCCGCCCGGCCCGACCTGCCCCGGGAAAGCGTCTACTGGCGGCTGCACTTCTGCCTGGGCATGGTCCACAACAACCGCTTCGCCGAGTTCGACCGCCTGCACGTGCTGTCGGACGGCGCCACCCGCGAGAGCGACATCGACGGCCTGCTGAAGCGGATGCTCGACTTCGCCGAGGCCGGCTTCCTGGCCTAGGTGGCCAGGCCCTTCGTCGGCCGGGTCTACGCCTTCAAGGCGCTGGACGCCTTCGTCCTGATCTACCCCCTCTATACGGTGATGTTCGTCGCCCGCGGCCTGACGCCGGTGCAGGTCTCGGCCACCCTGATGGCCTGGTCGATCACCGCCTTCCTGCTGCAGATCCCCTCCGGCGTCCTGGCCGATCGCTGGTCGCGGCGCTGGATCCTGGCCGGGGCCCAGATTCTGCGGGTGATCGGCTTCGCCGCCTGGATCGTCTGGCCCAGCTTCGCCGGCTGCCTGCTGGGCATGGTGCTGTGGGGGGCCAAGAGCGCCTTCACCAACGGGGTGTTCGAGGCCCTGGTCTATGACGAACTGCACGGCGAGGAGCGGGCCGAGGACTATTCCCGCGTCATGGGCCGCGCCCAGGGGGTGGGCTTCGTCGCCGTGCTGCTGGCCTCGCTCAGCGCCTCGGTGGCGGTGCGGTTCGGCTACACCGCCATCCTGCTGGCGAGCATCGTCTGCGTGCTGGGGGCCGCCGCCGCCGCCCTGGCCCTGCCCCGCGCCCGCCAGACCCTGAGGGTCGGGCGACACTACCTGGCCCTGCTCAAGCAGGGCTTCCACACCGTGGCCGGGGCGCCGCCGATCCTGGGCTTCATCGCCTTCGCCGCCCTGAGCAACGCCTTCGGCGGCGGGCTGGAGGGGTTCTGGCCGATCTTCGGGTCGCAGACCGGCCTGCCCGCCTCCAGCGTGGCCCTGTTCGTCGCCGCCATCAGCGCCGCCCAGGCCGGCGGCGCCCTCTGGGCCCATCGGCTGCGGGGGGCGGCGACCCCGGTCTTCTTCGGCCTGTTCGCCCTGATCGGCCTGCTGCTGCTGGCGGCGGCGGGATCCATGCGGCCCTGGTCCGTGGCCCTGATCGTGCCCCTGTGCGGCCTGTTCAAGATCGTCGATGTCAATTTCGACGCCCGGCTGCACGACGCCATCCCCACCGAGACCCGGGCCACCATCGCCGCGGTGAAGAGCTTCTCGGGCCAGGTGACCATGACCGGCATGCTGATGGCCTTCGGCGCCCTGGCCCAGGGCGCCTCCTATCGCATGGCCTTCCTGGCCTGCGGCGGAGCGATCGCCCTGATCGGGGTGGGCGCCTTGGCCTGGATCCGGCTCAGGCCGCCAGCCCCCACGCGAATCTGAGATCCTGCACGAACAGGGCGTAGGCCGCCGCCTTCGCCTCGGCGTCGGGAATCCGCAGCAGGTAGGAGGGATGGTAGGTCACCACGCCCTGGGACTGGTCCGGAAGCTGGAGGGCGACGCCCCGGTTCTTGCCGATCGGCATGGCCTTGCCGAACACCGAGAGGGCCGCGGTCGCCCCCAGGGCCACCACCACCCGGGGCCGGACCAGCCGGCGCTCGGCGTCCAGCCACCAGCGGCAGGCGGTGACCTCGGAGGGGTTGGGGGTCTGGTGGATGCGGCGCTTGCCCCGCAGCTCGTGCTTGAAGTGCTTCACGGCGTTGGTGACATAGGTCTCGGCCCGCGGCGCGCCGACCTCGGCCAGGGCCCTGTCCAGCACCTGGCCGGCGGGACCGACGAAGGGGCGGCCGGCCAGGTCCTCCTGGTCGCCGGGCTGCTCCCCCACCAGCATCAGGCGGGCGTGGGCGGGGCCTTCGCCGGAAACGCCCTGGGTCGCCTCGCGATAGAGCGGGCAGCGGCGGCAAGCGTCCACCCCCGCGGCCACCTCCTCCAGGCTCTGGGGCGCCATGCCGTCATAGGCCGCGTCGCGGCTGGCGCGCGCCACGGCGCGGATGACGCGGCGGGAGGGTTCGGTGGGCGGCTTGGCGACCATGAGGTTTGTCCGGCCTTCGGCGGCGGCGATCAGATCTGGAATGAGGCGCGCTTCGGGCAGGTTCCGCCAGTAGCGCTTGGGCATCTCCTTGGTCATGGCCTCGACCTTCAGGCGGGCCGGATTGAAGATCGAGGCGTAGTAGGTGCGCCAATAGTCCTCCAAGGCGTCCTCGCCCGGAGCATCGGCGGGATCGGCGCCGGGGGTCACCGCCAGCTGCGCGCCGTTCCAGTGGACGCAGACATCCGGCGTCAGGATCGACCAGGCCATGTTGGCGAAGCGGCGGGCGAAGAAGGGGGCGACGGCCTCGGTCACCCGGTGGGCCGGCTCGAACCAGGCGGCGTAGGTCTCCGGATCGGGGCTGACGGTCCGGAAACGGACGAAGGCCTTCATCTTGTGGGCCGCCTTGCTGACCTGGCGGGCCAGGTCGTTGGCGCGGGCGACGTCGGGGTCGGTGGCGATGCGCAGCAGGTTGGGCTCGGCGGCCAGGCGCCAGAGCAGCCGGTAAAGCAGGGCGAACCGCTCGGCCGACCGGTGCAGGATGACGTCCTCGGCCAGTTCCAGGAACTCGCGGCTGACGGTGAAGCCGCCGGGGGCGGGCGCCGCCAGGGGTTCGGGATCGGCGAACAGGTCGCCCTCCCCGTCCACGGTCCAGATCACCGTGTCGGGGGCCACGCCCTGGCCGCGCAGGGTGCGCGCGGCCTCGCGCCAGCCGGCGAAGTCGATCTCGGAGGCCAGCCGCACCACGCGCATCAGAACAGGCTCAGCTGTTGCGGCGGGGCCAGGCGCGCCCGCAGGTCGGCCTTGTCGGTCAATGCGCCGGGCCGCCAGTCGGCGGTGACGATGAAGGGCTTCAGCTTGTCGAGCCGGCGGGTCAGGCGCTTCACGTCCTCCAGGGCGAGGCGCTTGTGGCGGCGGATGTCGATTATGCGCTCGACGCTGCGCACCCCCAGGCCCGGGACCCGCAGCATAGCCTCGCGCTCGGCGGTGTTCAGGTCGACCGGGAAGTCGCCGCGATTGCGCAGGGCCCAGGCCAGCTTGGGGTCGATGTCGAGGTCCAGATCGACACCCTCAACGGTGATCTCGTCGTGGGTGAAGCCGTAGAAGCGCATCAGCCAGTCGGCCTGGTAGAGGCGGTGCTCGCGCATCAGGGGCGGGCGCACCGGGGGCAGCCTGGAGGTCGTGTCGGGGATCGGGCTGTAGGCCGAGTAGTAGACCCGGCGCATGCCGTAGGCGCCGTAGAGGCCGGCGCTCCTGGCCAGGATCTCGCCGTCGGTGGCGGCGTCGGCGCCGACGATCATCTGGGTCGACTGGCCGGCCGGGGCGAAGCTGGGCGGCTTGGTTTTCCGAACCTTTTCCGTGGTCTGGTCGATGCCGAGGCGGACGCGGCCCATGGCCTTCCTGATGCCGGCGGCGTCCTTCTCCGGGGCGAGGTCGGCCAGGCTGGCGTCGCGGGGCAGCTCGACATTGATGGAGATGCGGTCGGCGTAGAGGGCGGCTTCGTTGACCAGGGCCGGCGAGGCCTCGGGGATCACCTTGAGGTGGATGTAGCCGCGGAAGTCGTGGTCCAGGCGCAGGGCTTTCGCCACGCGGACCATCTGCTCCATGGTGTAGTCGCCGCTGCGGATGATGCCCGACGAGAGGAACAGGCCCTCGATATAGTTGCGCTTGTAGAAGGAGAGGGTCAGGTCGACGACCTCGGCCACGCTGAACCGGGCGCGCGGGGTGTTGGAGGACACCCGGTTCACGCAATAGGCGCAGTCATAGACGCAGAAATTGGTCAGCAGGATCTTCAGCAGGCTGATGCAGCGGCCGTCCGGCGCATAGGCGTGGCAGATGCCCATGCCCCCGTCGGTGGACCCCACCCCCTTCCCGCCCACGGAGTCCCGCGTCACCGTCCCCGACGAGGCGCAGGAGGCGTCGTACTTGGCGGCGTCGGAGAGGATCTCGAGTTTGCGCTTCAGGGTCAGGGTGGCCATGGACCGACCCTAGGGTTCTTGTTTTGTTCTGTACAGTTTTGAACTATTGTGACGCTTCAAAATTCCGCTCATCCCCGCGAAAGCGGGGACCCAGGTTTTTAAGTCGATGAGTTTCTACACCTACATCGTCGCCAGCCAGCGCAACGGCACGCTCTACATCGGGTCGACCGACAGCCTGTCGCGACGAAGCTGGGAGCATCGGGAGAAGCAGCGGCCCGGCTTCACCGCCAAGTACAACGTCTCGATCCTGGTCCACTATGAGGTGTTCGAGACGCGCGAGGGGGCCTTCCGCCGCGAGCGGCAGATGAAGAAATGGAACCGGGCCTGGAAGCTCGAGCTGATCGACGGTTCAATCCGGGATGGGTGGATAGGGCCGGAGAGTTGGTCTGAACAAAAAAGCCTGGGTCCCCGCTTTCGCGGGGATGAGCGGGGTTGGGGGTGAGCTTAGGTCTTGGGGACGTCCGTAGCCGGCGCTGGCGCGGCTGGAGCAACCTCCGCCGCCGGAGCCGTTGGCGGCGCGGGGACGCCGGGCGGACTTTCCGCGGTGGGGGCTTCGGCCCCCTCCGGCAGGGCGCCGTCGACCGGAAGTTCGGGGATGGCAAGGTCCTCGGTCTCCACGGGCGGGGCCTCCACCAGGGCGGCCCTGGGGGCGCTGCGGGCCACGGCGTAGGAGGCGAACTCCTTCCAGATCTTGGCGGGCAGGCCGCCGCCCACGACGCCGTTCATGGAGGCGTTGTTGTCGTTGCCGACCCAGACGCCCACCACCAGATCGCCGACATAGCCGACGAACAGGGCGTCGCGATAATCCTGGGTGGTGCCGGTCTTGCCGAAGGCGCCGGGGATGGCGGCCTCGATGCCGGTGCCGCGCTGGGTGGCCGAGCGCAGCAGGTCGCGCATGCCGGCCAGTTCCTTCTTCGACAGTTTGTGCACGCCCGGGGGCTTGCGCCAGTTGGCCAGGCCATGGGCGATCACCGGCGCCTCGCCCGCGTCGATGGCGGCATAGGCGGCGGTCAGTTGCACGAGGCTCATGGGCCCGGTGCCGAGCGCCAGGGTCAGGTCGTTGGGGATCGGCTCGGTGACGCCGAGGTCGCGGGCGGTGCGGACGATCTTGTCGCGACCGATCTCCTTGGCCAGGCGCACGGCGGCCACGTTGGAGGAGCCGGCGAAGGCGGTGATCAGCGGCACCATGCGGCCGGCGTACTTGACCTCGTGGTTCTTCGGCCTCCAGCCGGAGACCTCGACGGGGGCGTCGAGGATCGGGCTGGTGGGGGTCCAGCCCTCGCGCAGGGCGGCGAGGTAGACGAACAGCTTGAAGGCCGAGCCCGGCTGGCGGGCGGCGTCGGCGCGGTTGAACTGGCTGACCTTGTAGTCGCGGCCGCCCACCATGGCGACGACCCGGCCATCGGTGCGCATGGCGACCAGGGCGCCCTGGCTGGCGTTCAGCACCTTGCCGTCGCGGTCCAGGGCGCGGGCGAGGATCTTCTCGGCCTGGGCCTGGAGGTTGCTGTCCAGGGTGGTCTTGACCACGGTCTCGCCGTAGCTGGCCTCGATCGCCTCCTTCGCCTGGGGGATGACCCAGTCGGCGAAGTAGGAGCCGGTGGGCAGCTTCTTGCGGCCGACGTCGACCCGGATGGTGCGGATCGCCTGGCGGGCCTGCGCCTGGGTGATCACCTTGGTGTCGACCATCGCGCCCAGCACGACCCGCATGCGGGCCTTGGCGCCGGCGAAGTTCTCGGTGGGGGCCAGGCGCGAGGGCGCCTTGACCATCCCGGCCAGCATGGCGGCCTCGCCGATCGTCAGGGTCTCGGGCGTCTTGTCGAAATACTGCCGGGCGGCGGAGCGCAGCCCAAAGGCGCCCTGGCCGAAATAGACCGAGGAGAGATAGCGCGAGAGGATCTCGTCCTTGGAAAGCCGGGCTTCCAGATAGAGGGCGATCAGCGCCTCCTGCGCCTTGCGGCGCAGGGTGCGGTCGCTGGACAGGAAGGCGTTCTTGGCCAGCTGCTGGGTGATGGTGGAGCCGCCCTCGGAGACGCCGCCGGCCTTGGCGTTGGCGTTCAGGGCCCGCAGGATCGCCTTCGGATCGATCCCCAGGTGGCTGTAGAAGCGCCGGTCCTCGATGGCGATGAAGGCGCCGGGCACGTATTTCGGCAGCTTGGCGACCTCGACGGGCGCCTCCTTGTAGGAGCCGCGGCTGGCGATCGGCCGTCCGTCCGACGCCACCAGGATCAGGCTGGAGTCGCTCAGGGGCTCGAGCGCCCGGCCCAGGGGCAGGGACCAGATCAGCCACGCCATGAGGGCGAGGACCACCGCCGCGGCGGCGGCGGCGATCTGCCAGGGCCGGCGCATCCAGATCGGCGGGGGGCCGTCGGCGGCGTCGGCGACGCTAGGTGCGACGGGCTCCGGCTGAAGCCCGGCGTCTGCGGCCGGTTCAGCCTCGGGGTCGGGGATGGACTCGACCTCCGGGTCCGGGCCGGCCTCAAGGTCCACCTCGGTCTCGGGTTCAGGATCGGCGCCCGGAGTCCTGCCCGGTCCGATCTCAGGCGCCGGATCGTGAGTCTCCGCGGGATCCGGCGCGTCGGGCGTCGGCTTGGGCGGTTCGGCTTCGGGGTCGGTCATTCGCAGGGGCGTCCAGGGGCGCGAGGCCCAGGGGAGCGGCGTCCATACCACATGCGCGCGGCGCGCCAAGCGTGGCCGCAGAGGGGCGGCGAGCGTCCGCGGAACGGTGCGGCGCGCCGGTCGTTGCAGCTTCAACGCACCCAAGGAGCTCCCATGCGACTGATCCTGACCCTGGCGGCCGCTTCGGCCCTGGCGTTCTCCGTCTCCGCCTGCAACGGCAAACCCAACGCCACCGGCGCGGCCATGCCCGACACCGACGCCGTGGCGGGAACCGGCGCGCAGACCGCCCCGGACGCCGGCGTCACCGGCGCGGTTCCCGCGGACGGCTCCCCGCCGCCCATGCAGGCCACCTCCCCCGCCGCGGAAGGCGCCGGCGTCGGCACGACCGGCGGCCAGGGGGCTGGTGACGGGTCGGGTGGGGCGACGAAGCCCTAGTCGCGCTGCGGCGGCCGGAACCTCGGCCGCCTCCGCTCGTTCGACGCGAACGATGGCCCGGCTCACAATCCGTCACGAGACTCGCTACCTCTACGAGCGGCCGGTGGGTTTTGGCCTGCACCGCCTGCTGCTGCGTCCGCGCGACAGCCACGCGACCCGCGTGGTGGAGGCACACCTCACCTTCTCGCAGCAGGCCTCGACCCGCTGGGTCTATGACGCCCTGGGCAACTGCGTCTGCCTGATGACCCCCCAGGGCCGGTCGACTGAACTGTCGGTGGTCAGCGAGCTCACCATCGAGCGCTTCCCCGCCCCCCTGGCGCCGCTGCGAATCGACAATCCCCACACCGCCATGCCCATCGTCTACGACCGCGGCGACCGCACGGTGCTGGACCCCTTCATCGACCCGGCCACCGACGACCCCAACGGCATGCTGCTGGACTGGGTGCGGGCCCAGGCGGGCGGGACCTATGAGCCGGCGCTGGATTTCCTGCAGCGGCTGAACCGCTACATCCACCAGCACTTCGACTATCGCCGGCGCGATGAGGAGGGGGTGCAGACCCCCGCCTTCACCGTCACCATCGGCTCAGGCACCTGCCGCGACTTCGCCTGGCTGATGGTGGAGGCCCTGCGGCGGCTGGGCTACGCCGCGCGCTTCGTCACCGGCTATCTCTACTCGCCGCGCCATTCCAGCGTCCGGGGCGCCGGGGCGACGCACGCCTGGTGCGAGGTCTTCCTGCCGGACCTCGGCTGGATGGAGTTCGACCCCACCAACGGCCTGGCCGAATCCGCCGACCTGATCCCGGTGGCGGTCAGCCGCACGCCGGCCGAGGCCACTCCGGTCAGCGGGGTGATCCTGGGGGATCCGGGCCGGAGCGAGCTTTCGATTCACGTAGATGTGCGCCCGGCTGAAACACAGATGGCCGTGGCGTGAGCGACAGTGGCGTACGGGAGGAACAGCCCATGACACGAGGCTTCGACCAGCAAGACCCATCCCTCAACTTCAGCTTCCCCAAGTCCGCGCCCACGCCGCAGCACGGGCGGACCCCGGAGGCCAAGCCCGTCAAGGCCAAGGAGCCGCGCTCCTTCCAGCCGCGGCCGGGGCATTAGGTCGGCTCGAGCCGCCCGGGATCTGAAGCGCCGCGTCTGCTCCGCTCACGGAGCACGCGACTCCGGCTAGGCTAGGCCCCGACGCCATCTGGCGAGGGGAGCCCGGAGCCATTGACTGACCGCGCCACCTTCACCCCGCGCCGCGCGGTCCTGACTCTGGGGGTGACCCAGACCATCGGCTACGCGTGCAGCACCTACCTGCCCGCGACCCTGGCCAAGCCCATGGCGGCCGATGTGGGGATGTCCACCTCGGGCGTCTTCCTGGCCTTTTCCGCCGCCCTGCTGCTGCAGGCGGTGACGGGGCCCCGCATCGGCAAGCTGGTGGACCATCGCGGCGGGCGCCTGCCGCTCACCGCCGCCAGCCTGCTGTTCGCGGCGGGCCTGGTGGGCCTGGCGATCGCCCAGACCCCCGCCGTGCTGATCGCCGCCTGGTTCGTTATCGGGTTCGGCATGTCGGCGGGGCTCTACGACATCGCCTTCGCCGGCCTGGTGGGCTGGTTCGGCGCCGACGCGCGGCGCTCGATCACCGGGGTCACCCTGATCGCCGGCTTCGCCAGCACCATCGGCTGGCCGCTGACCGCCTGGCTGGAGCATCAGGTGGGCTGGCGCGGCGCCTGCCTGGCCTGGGCGGCCCTGAACCTGCTGATCGCCCTGCCCCTGCACCTGAGCCTGCCCCGCGCCCCGGCGCCGAAGCCCGAGCCCGCGGCCGACGCCGTCCCGGTGAGCGACGCCGCGGTTCCCGGCGACCTTTCCAAGATGATCCTGATGGCCACGGCCTTCGCGGTGCTGGCGGCCATCGGCTCGGCCATGTCGGCGCACCTGCCGCCCCTGCTGGGCGCCCTGGGGGTCAGCCCGGCCGCGGCCGTCGGCGCCGCGGCCCTGGTGGGGCCGGCCCAGGTGGCCGCGCGGCTGGCGGAGTTCGCCCTGGTGCGCCGCATCCACCCCCTGGTCTCGGGACGGGTGGCGGTCTCCCTGTTCCCCATCGGCGCGGTGCTGCTGATCGCGCTGGGTGGCGTCGCCGCGGCCCCCTTCACCATCCTCTACGGCGCGGGCAACGGGCTCTTCACCATCGTGCGCGGCGCCCTGCCGCTGGCGCTGTTCGGATCGCGCAACTACGGCCGCAGGCTCGGCGTGCTGAACGTGCCGGCCCGGCTGCTGCAGGCGCTGTCGCCCTTCGTCTTCGCCCTGATGATCGACCGCTCGGCCAACCTGGCCCTGGCGGTGATGGCGGCGGGCTCGGTCCTGGCCTTCGGCGCCCTGATGCTGCTGCGCCGGCCCGCCGACGGAACGTGATGTCGCGTCGCCAGGGTTTGGGGTTTCCCTGCTGGGGGACTCTGCTAGACCGAAGGGATTGAATTTATCCGTTTATGAAGGGAGAGCCCTGCGCGGCTTTTCACTCCCCTGCGCGCGCGGGCGGGACGCATTGGAAGAGAAAATCATTAGGGACGATCTGGTGACGACCGGCGAGGCCGGCGCCCCCGAAGGCGAGACAATGGCGGACAAGGAAGCCGCCTATGAGAAGTTCGTCTGGGACAATCTGAAGCGCAACTATATCGGCAACTACCTGCACGGCATGCTGGGCATGACCGGCTTCCGGCTGGTGAACGCACCGACCTTCCTGCCCGCCTACCTGCACCTGATTTCCGGCTCGAACGCCCTGGTGGGCCTGGCGCTCGGCCTGCAGCAGCTCGGCAGCGTGATCTCGCCGGTGTTCGGCGCCACCCAGATCGAGCACCGCAAGAAGGTGATGCCTGCCGCCATCTGGATGGGCGGCCTGGCCCGCGTCCAGATCGTCGGCATGGCGCTGGCCGGCTGGTTCCTGCACGGCCAGCCCCTGGTCATCGCCATGATGGTGCTGATGTTCCTGTTCGGCCTGTTCATGGGCACGCAGCGGGTGGTGTTCGGCTTCCTGATGGCCAAGGTCATCCCGCTCAGCCGCCGCGGGCGGCTGCAGGCCTGGCGCAACGCCACAGGATCCCTGATCGCCGCGGCGCTCGCCTATGCGGCGGGCAAATACATCATCAAGGCCGACCTGTTTGGCAACGGCTACTCCACCACCTTCGCGCTGTCGGCCTTCCTCACCACCTGCGGCCTATGGGCCCTGCAATTGCTGCTCAAGGAGCCCGAGCCGCCGAACCTGCCCGCGCGCTCGGGGTTCCGCGACCGCCTGAAGGACTTCCCGCGCCTCATCCTCGGCGACAAGAGCTACGCCTGGTTCCTGGTCATGCAGATGGCCGGCACAGCGGGCCGGGCCGCGACCCCCTTCTACGCCATCTATGTCACCCACCTGATGACGGTGAGCGGCGACGTCCACGGGGCCGTCGGGGCGGGCACGTTCCTGGGGGTCCTGGGCCTGTGCTTCATCGGCGCCGACGCCATCTCCAACCTGGTCTGGGGCTATATGGGCGACAAGACCGGATTCAAGCTGGTGTTGATCCTGTCGATGGCCATCTCGGTGGCGTCCACCATCCTGCTGATGACCGTGCACCAGCCCTGGGCCTTCTTCCTGGCCTTCTTCGGGCTGGGCGGCTCGCAGTCCGGCTACATGATGGCCGCCCAGACCATGATCCTGGAGTTCGGCAGCCGCGAGGAGATGCCAATGCGCATCGCCATCTCCTCCATGGCCGAGGGGATCATGGCCTCGATCGGCCCGCTGGTGGCCGGGGTGATGGCCGACCAGCTCGGCTATCCCGCGGTGTTCGGAACCTCCATCGGCTTCCTGGTCCTGGCCCTGGCCACCCTGCTGGTCTTCGTCCAGGAACCCCGAACCGCGCGGCTGGCGCGGCTCTAGGCGAGCCGGTGGGGCCAGGATGATCGAGGTTCCCACCGCCCCCTGGGCGCACACCGCGTTCGACCTGACCGCCTGGCTCTCGGGCCTGGCCTTCAGCGTCGCGCTCTATCGTTGGCGGATGCGGGAGACCGCCGACCGGCTGGCCCGCAAGGTGGATGGCGGTTACTTCGTGGCCCTCGCCGCCGGGGCCATTCCCGCCGCCTGGCTGCTGGGCTCGGTCAACAGCCTGCAAGGCGCCCACCCGGCCCTGTCCCACAGCGTCGTCGGCGCCCTGGCCGGGGCCATCCTGGGGGTGGAGATCTACAAGCTCGCGAGAGGCGTCACCGGCTCGACCGGCGGGGTCTTCGTCGGCCCCTTCGCCCTGGGCGTCGTGATCGGGAGGTTCGGCTGCCTGTTCGCGGGCCTCGCCGACGGGACCTATGGGACGCCCACCGCGCGCCCCTGGGCCGTGGACCTGGGCGACGGCATCGGCCGCCATCCGGTGCAGCTCTACGAGAGCGCGGCCATGGCCCTGTTCCTGGCGGTCTATCTGGAGGGCCTGGCGCGGCGCAGGTCATGGGCCATGACGCGCGGCTTCTACGTCATGTGCGGCTGGTACGGCCTGCAGCGCTTCGCCTGGGAGTTCCTAAAGCCCTATCCCAGGTTGCTGGGGCCGTTTAACCTCTTCCATATTCTGTGTCTGGGGTTGGTCGCCTATGGATGGGTCTACTATCAGCGCGACCGACGCGCAGAGCGTCTCGCGCAAGAGCGCGCCCTATCTGTTCCAGGGTCAGACCACCAGCCTGTGTGAGACCTGTCTGGCCCTGGTCCCGGCCAAGATCATCTCCGAGGGGCAGAACGTCTTCTATCTGAAGCGCTGCCGCGAGCACGGGGTGCAGAAGACCCTGATCAGCGACGACCTCGGCTACTGGAAGGCGCAGAAGGACTGGCTGAAGCCCGGGGACCGGCCGCTGAACGTCCAGACCCGCACCGATCATGGCTGCCCCTTCGACTGCGGCCTCTGCCCCGACCATGAGCAGCACTCCTGCCTGGCCATCGTCGAGGTCAACGAGGCCTGCAACCTCTCCTGCCCGGTCTGTTTCGCCGAGTCCTCGGTCAAGCGAGAGGCGCACCGGCCGCTCGCCGAGATCGAGAAGATGTTCGACATCCTGGTGGCGTCAGAAGGCGAGCCGGACCTGGTGCAGATCTCCGGCGGCGAGCCGACCCTGCACCCGCAGTTCTTCGAGATCCTGGCCGCCGCGCGGGCCCGGCCGATCCGCCACCTGATGATCAACACAAACGGCATTCGCATCGCCCGCGAAGCCGGCTTCGCCGAGAAGCTGGCGGCCTTCATGCCCCGGTTCGAGGTCTATCTGCAGTTCGACAGCCTGCAGCGCGACGCCCTGATGGAGCTGCGCGGCGCCGACCTGCGCGACGTGCGCCAGCAGGCCCTGGCGGCGCTGGAGCGCAACAACATCTCCACCACCCTGGTGGTGACGCTGAAGAAGGGGGTCAACGACCACGAGGTGGCCGACATCGTGCGCCACGCCCTGCAATGGCGCTGCGTGCGCGGGGTGACCTTCCAGCCGATCCAGGACGCCGGCCGCAACGACGGTTTCGATCCCAAGACCCACCGCATCGTGCTCACCGAGATCCGCCGGGAGATCGCCAAGGCCGGCGTCTTCGCCCTGGAGGACCTGATCCCCCTGCCCTGCAATCCCGACCAGATCTGCATCGGCTATGGCCTGCGCAGCGGCGACCGGGTCGAGCCGGTGACCGCCATGCTGCCGCGCGAACTGTTCGTGGCCGCGGCCCCCAACACCGTCACCTTCGAGGCCTATCCCGAGCTGCAGCAGAAGGTGTTCGATCTGCTGTCGCTGTCGACGGCCCAGGGCGACACCTCCGACAAGCTGGGCGCCCTGCTCTGCTGCCTGCCTGAAGCGGCCGTGCCTCAGGACCTGGGCTATGAGCACACCTTCCGGGTGGTGATCTCGCAGTTCCTGGACCGATACAATTTCGACCTCGGGACCGTGAAGCGCTCCTGCGTCCACTTCGTGCAGCCGGACGGGCGGATCATCCCCTTCGACACCTACAACACCTTCTATCGCCCGGGCGCCGAGGGCGCGGCCGCCCTGGCGCGCGGACAGGGGAGACTCTGATGAGCGAGCCGCGGTCAGCGAGGCGCCTGTTCGGCACGGCCCTGATGGCGGTGGGCGGCCTGATGGCGGCCCTCTCCGGTCTCTGCACCCTGGGCTATGCGGGGGTGGGCCTGGTCGCCGCGATCCAGGGCGGCGACGACGGATACGGCATCGTCATCCTGATCGTCGCCCTGGCCGCCGGCCTCGTGCCGATCCTGTTCGGCGTCGGCCTCTACTTCGGCGGCAAGGCGCTACGGAAGCCAAGGCCCGATGTCTGAGGATCCGAACCGGGGATCCGCGCGCCAGCCGCGCATTCGCGATCCCATCCTCTTCGGGATCGGGATCATGATGGCCACCCTGTGCGGGTCCTGCACCGTCGCCCTCGGGCTGCCGATGCTGGGGTCGGGCAACCTCGAGGCGACGCCGATCCTGCTCATGTTCGGAGGGCTTCCGACCTTCGCTGGCCTTGCGATGGTCGTTTCGAGCCTGAACCTCGGCTCCAGCCGGAAGGGGTCCTAGGCCGCGAGCTTGGCCTGGGCCGCGGCGGCGATGCGGGCCTTGGCCATTTCGTTGGCGACCTCGTGGGTGGGGCGGCGCTCGGCCGCCGCGCGGGACAGGACCTCGTCGAGGGTCTCCATCAGGCGGTCGAGCTTGGCGGCGACCCAGGCGGGGTCGAAGCTGGTCCCGGCCTCCAGGGCGGCGATCTCGGCGGCGACGTTGATGATGCCGCCGCCGTTGATCACGTAGTCCGGCGCATAGAGCATGCCGCGCTCGAACAGGGCGCGTCCGATCTCCGGGCTGGCCAGCTGATTGTTGGCGCCGCCGGCGATGATTCCGGCCCGCAGGCGCGGCAGGGTCTCGGCGTTGATGGCGCCGCCCAGCGCGCAGGGGGCGAAGACGTCGGCGTCGGCCTCGAAGATGTCGGCGGGGCTGACCACCTTGGCGCCGGTGCGCTCGGCCACCGCGCGCAGGGCCTCGACGTTGGTGTCGGTGAGGATCAGCCGGGCGCCGGCGGCGTGCAGCTTGTCGGCCAGGTAGGCGCCGACATGGCCGACCCCCTGGATCGCCACGGTGACGCCGTCCAGGTCACGGTTCAGCGCCCTGCGGACGCTGAGCCTCACGCCCCGGAAGATCCCCTCGGCGGTCACCGGCGACGGATCGCCAGAGGCGGCCGGGTGGCCCTCAAGGCCCGCCACATAGCGGGTCTGGCGCCGCGCGTGGGTCAGGTCGGCCACCGAGACGCCGACGTCCTCGGCGGTCCAGTAGCGGCCCCCCAGGGAGTCCACCGCGCGGCCGAAGGCCTCGAACAGGGCCGGGGTCTTCTGGGTGCGGCTGTCGCCGATGATCACGGCCTTGCCGCCGCCCAGGGGGATGTCGGCCATGGCGTTCTTGTAGGACATGGCGCGGGAGAGCCGCAGGGCGTCCTCCAGGGCCAGGTCGGCGCTGGCATAGGGCCACATGCGGCAGCCCCCCGCCGCCGGACCCAGGGCGGTGGAGTGGACCGCGATGATGCACTTGAGGCCGGTTTTCTCGTCAAAGAACGCGTTGACGCTCTCATGGCCCTCGAAGGCGGGGTGATCGAACAGGGTCATGCTGAGAACTGGCTCGAAGTGGGGAAGGATTTACCCGGCTCTACGCCCCCGCGACCCATCTCACAACCCCGCCGATGTGGTGGCGGGACCGCCGCGCGGGTGGCGCGGCCGGGGGATGGGCGGGGCGCCCGACGGCAGGGGCTGGTCGGGATCGCGGACATAGCTGAGGATATCGGCCCAGACCTTGGGGCCCTGGCGGTCGCGGGTCATCAGGTGCCAGCCCTGGGCGTAATAGGCGGTGCGGTCCCCCGGCTTCAGGCGGCTGGCGGCCTCGAAGGCCGGGCGCTTGGGGATGATCTCGTCATGGGCGCCGTAGAGATAGAGGGCCGGGACCTTGATCTGGCCGGTCTCCCGCCAGGCCCGCTCCATCATCGCCACCAGGCCGTAGAGGGTGTCGGAGCGCGCGCCCCAGACCATCAGCGGATCGCGGCCCATGGCGACGAGCTCCTCGCGGTTGTCGGTGGGCGCCACACGCTTGGTGAGCCATTCCGGGGGCGTATAGACCTTCGATCCCGTCAGCCGGGCGGCGAACCACAGGGTGGTTTTGTAGGGCAGGGGCTGGGTCGACCAGCCCCAGACCGCCGGCGAGAGCAGCACCACACGATCGGCGGTGGGGGGACGGTCGGAGGCGAAGGCCTGCACCGTGACGGCGCCGCCCATGCTTTCGCCGGCCACCACGACGATGGCCTTGGGGTGCTTGGCGCGGACCACGGCGGCCATGGTGCGCAGATCCTCCACCATCAGCTCGTCCCCGCCCCAGACCCCGCGGTTGGGGGAGCGGCCGAAGCCGCGCTGGTCGTAGGCGTAGGTGGTCACCCCCTGGCTCGCCCACCAGGGCGCGGCCAGGTGGAAGGCGTTGGAATAGTCGTTCATGCCGTGGACGCCGATGATCACCGCCCAGGGCTCCGGCGTGTTGGCGGCCCAGGTGGTGAGGCCCAGGCGCGTCCCGTCGAAGCTGACGAACTGATCGCCCTCCAGCCGAGGTCCCGAGAAGGCGGCCGGCGGCATGCCGGCCTGCTGCACCATCAGCGGGGTGCAGGCCGAGAGCATCAGGGCGGCGAGGGCGACGAGGAGGCGCTTCACGACTCTAGAATGGCTTGGACCCTTTGGCGAAGATAGGGCGTAACCTCCGCCTCGAACCAGGGGTTCCGCTTCAGCCAGCCGGTGTTGCGCCAGGACGGGTGGGGCATGGGCAGGTAGCGCGGCAGGTAGTCCCGCCATGCCCGCACGGTCTGCGTCATGTTCGCCTTGGCGCGGTCGCCCAGGGCCCATCCCTGCGCATGGCTTCCCACCAGCAGGGTCAGCTCCATATCCGGGAGGGCCGCCATCAGCTGCGGCCGCCAGAGCCGGGCGCAGCGGGGCGGCGGGGGATAGTCCCCGCCCTTGGGACTGGTCCCCGGAAAGCAGAAGGCCATGGCCGCCACCCCGATCTCCGGCCGGCCGTAGAAGGTCTCGGCGTCGATCCCCATCCAGGTCCGTAGGCGGTCGCCGGAGGGATCGGTGAAGGGCAGGCCGCTCTCATGCACCCGGCGGCCGGGCGCCTGGCCGCAGATCAGCAGGCGGGTCTGGGGCTTGACCATCACCACCGGCCGCGGCGCGTGCGGCAGCTCGCCTGCGCAGGCCCGGCAGGCGGCGATGTCGGCGAGGACGGCGTCGAGGGACATGGGGGGTATCTGGTGTCTCAAGCCGCAAACGCCAATTCCTCCCCCAGCGCGCAGCGCGGTTCGGGGGAGGTGGATCGTGGCCGCAGGCCGCGAGACGGAGGGGGGTTGGGCCGGCGATGTGGCGAAGCCCTAACCCCCTCCACCGCTTCGCGGTCCCCCTCCCCCGGAGGGGGAGGAATTGGGGGCTAGTCTTCGCTCTCTGGTGTTTCCACCGTCGGCCCCTCAGCGGCCTTGGCCAAGGCCGCTGCGCGCTCGTCGTCGGTGGGCAGGCGCAGGCGGTAGACGCCCTTGAAGGTGTCGGGGTCGGCGGGCTTGTTGTGGCGCAGGACGGTGATGCGGCCCTGGCGGGCCAGGCCGCGGGCGGTGGCGCGGACGTGGCCGGTCAGGCGCTGCCAGCGCTCGGGCTCGGCGGCGCGGGCCACCTCCTCAGAGGACACCGACTTGCCGGCGGGGAGCTTGCCGACGATCTCGAGGATCACGGCCTCCATGTCGATGCTCATGGTCAGCCGCCTCGTTTCAGGGTTTCGCGGGCGATGACCACCTGCTGGATCTGGCTGGTGCCTTCATAGATCCGGAAGATGCGCACGTCGCGGTAGAAGCGCTCGATCCCGTAGTCGGCGACGTAGCCCGCGCCGCCGAAGATCTGCACCGCCCGGTCGGCCACCCGGCCCACCATCTCCGAGGCGAAGTACTTGGCGGCGGCGGCCTCCATGGTGACGCTCTCGCCGGCGTCGCGCTTGCGGGCGGTCTCCATGACCATGGCCTTGGCCACCAGGGTCTCGGTCTTGCAGTCGGCGATCATGCCCTGGATCAGCTGGAAGGCGGCGATGGGCTGGCCGAACTGCTTGCGCTCGTTGGCGTAGGCCACGCAGTCGGTGAGCAGGCGCTCGGCGACGCCGACGCAGACCGCCGAGATGTGCAGGCGGCCGCGGTCGAGGACCTGCATGGCGACCTTGAAGCCCTCCCCTTCCCGGCCCAGGCGGTTCTCCACCGGCACCCGGACATTGTCGAAGTTCACGTCGCAGATGTGGGCCCCCTGTTGGCCCATCTTCTTCTCGGGCTTGCCGACCGTGAGGCCGGGCAGGTTGCGCTCCACCAGGAAGGCCGAGACCCCGCCGGCGCCCGGCTTGGTGGCGTCGGTCCGGGTCATCACCGTGAAGAGGTCGGCCTTGTTGGCGTTGGTGATGTAGCGCTTGGCGCCGTTCAGCACGTAGCAGTCGCCATCCAGCACGGCGCGCGTCTGGACCGCCGCGGAGTCAGACCCCGCCTCCGGCTCGGTGAGCGCGAAGGAGGTGATGATGTCGCCCGAGGCGATGCCCGGCAGGTACTTGGCCTTCTGCGCCTCAGTCCCGAACATCACCAGGCCCTGGCTGCCGATGCCGACATTGGTGCCGAAGGTGGAACGGAAGGCCGGGCTGGTGCGGCCCAGCTCCACGGCCACCAGGCACTCGTCCTCCATGGAGAGGTCCAGGCCGCCGTACTCGGCGGGGATGGAGAGGCCGAACAGGCCCAGCTCCTTCATCTCGGTCACCAGCTCCGGGGGCATTGCGTCTTCCTCGGAGACCTTGGCCTCCAGGGGCCGCAGGCGTTCGGAGACGAACCGGCGCACCGTGTCGATGAGCTGGTCGCGGGTTTCCAGGTCGAGGGCCATGATGTCTCTCTCGGGGCTTACTTGCAGGTGATCTTGTCGTCGGCGATTTCGGCGATCTGGGACAGGGTGACGGCGAGCACCGGGTCCGACCAGATCTCGTAGTTGGAGCTGCCGCCGGGCACGGCGCAGACCTGGGCCTTGCGCTTGGCCAGCTGGCCGCCGCGGATGGCGGTGAGCTCGGCCTCGTAGCCCACGGCGTGGCCCAGGCCGTTCCAGATCTTCAGGAAGGACTGCCGCTTCTCCGGCGAGGAGTCGACGGCGAAGGCGACCTTGCCGGGCTCCAGGGGCTTGTAGGTGTCGGGGGTCCCCTCGGGCAGGGCCATGTCGAGGCGGCCGATCTCCACGGCGTCCAGGACCGGCTTGCCGTCGGCCAGATGAAGGGTGGCCCGCTGGCCGAACATCACCTGGACGCTCTCGCCGATCAGCTTGGAGTGGGGGTCGAAGCCGGCCGCCATCAGGGCGGCCACCAGGGGCGGCCGACCGGTGGGCCGCGCGGCGGCGGTCCCGCTCGAGGGCGCCGGGCCGCCCGCCAGGGGCGGAGACGCCGCCGGCGCGGTCTTGACCGGGGCGTCCTGGGCGAAGGCGGGAGGGGCCAGGGCGAGGACGGCGGTGAGGATCAGCGGACGGATCATGCCTTGGCCAGCGCCAGGGCCGAGCCTTGGCCAACACCGACGCACATGGTGGCGAGCGCCCGCTCGCCGCCGGACTGGTGCAGGCTGCGGGCCGCGGTGAGCGCCAGGCGGGCGCCCGAGGCGCCGAGGGGATGGCCGATGGCGATGGCGCCGCCGTGGGCGTTCACGTGGCTGGCGTCATCGGCGAGGCCCCAGGCGCGGGTGCAGGCCAGGGCCTGGGCGGCGAAGGCCTCGTTGAGCTCCACGACGTCGAAGTCCCGCGGGCTGATCCCCAGCCGGGCGCAGAGCTTCTCCACCGCCGGGATGGGACCGACCCCCATGATGCGCGGGGCGACGCCACCGGAGGCCCCGCCCTCGATGCGGGCGAGCGGTTCGAGGCCGAGCTTCTGGACCATCTCGGCCGAGGCCAGCAGCAGGGCCGCGGCGCCGTCATTGACCCCCGAGGCGTTGCCGGCGGTCACCGTGCCGCCCTCGCGGACGATGGGCTTGAGGGCCTGCAGGGCGGCCAGGGTGGTGTCGGGGCGCGGATGCTCGTCCTCGGAGACGACGACGTCGCCCTTGCGATCCTTGATCGTCAGGGGCGCGATCTCGCCCTCGAAGAACCCCTTGGCGCGGGCGGCGCCGACGCGGGCCTGGCTGCGCTGAGCGAAGGCGTCCTGGTCCTCGCGGTTGATCTGGTAGTCGGTGGCGACGTTCTCGGCCGTCTCCGGCATGGCGTCGACGCCGTATTCCTTCTTCATCTGCGGGTTCACGAAGCGCCAGCCGATGGTGGTGTCGTACATCTCCGGGGCGCGGGAGAAGGCGGTGTCGGGCTTGGCCATGACGAAGGGGGCGCGGCTCATGCTCTCCACCCCGCCGGCGATGATCAGGTCGGCCTCCCCCACGGCGATCGTCCGGGCGCCGGCGATCACAGCGTCCAGGCCCGAGGCGCAGAGGCGGTTGACGGTCAGGCCGGGAATGGTCGAGGGCAGGCCCGCCAGCAGCAGGGCCATGCGGGCGACATTGCGGTTGTCCTCGCCGGCCTGGTTGACGTTCCCGTAGATGACCTCGTCGACCTGGCCCCAGTCGAGCTTGGGATAGGCGGCCATCAGGGCCTTCAGCGGATGGGCGGCCAGGTCGTCGGCGCGGACCTTGCCGAGCGCCCCGGCATAGCGGCCGATCGGGCTGCGCAGGCCCCCGCACAGATAGACAGTCCGGCCTTGCATCATCTCTCTCCGCCACTTAGGTCGCCTTGCGGCGGCGCGTCTTCGCGGCCGCAAACTAGTGTTTGGATCGGCGGCGGGCAAACGCTTCCGGCGTACAAGGGGGCGACGATGGACGGGACCGAAACCGAGACCAATCCCTGGGTGCACGCCGTGGTGCAGGAAGGTGAGTGGGCCGGATGGTCCATGTACGGCAACGACCCCTTCGAGGATCACGCCGGGCCCTTCTACTACCGGATGGGCGAGGACGGCCGGCCGGTCTGCGCCATGCGCCCCGAGCCCAAGCACATGAACGGCGGCGGCTTCATGCACGGTGGGGCGCTCATGACCTTCGCCGACTACTGCCTGTTCGTGATCGCCCGCGACGCCCTGAAGGACAGCCGCAGCGTGACCGCCACCTTCAACAGCGAGTTCGTCGGCGCGGTGCCCCCCGGCTGCCTGCTGGAATGCACTGGCGAGGTGGTGAAGGCCGGCCGCAGCATGGTGTTCGTGCGCGGGATCATGGCGGTCGAGGGCGAGCCGGTGCTGAGCTTCTCCGCCGTGCTGAAGAAGACCGCGCCGAGGACCTGACCCATGCTGGTCCCGCTGACCCCCGGCGACATTTCCGACCTGCTGCGCATCGAGCGGCTGCCGGGCTATGACGCCTTCATCGGTCAGTGGTCGCCCGAGGAACACGCCGCCGAGATGGCCTCGCCCGCCGCTCGCTACCTCGGATGGCGCGACGGCGCCGAGCTGACCGGCTTCGTGATCTTCCAGAAGTTCGACCAGCCCACGGTGCGATTGCGGCGGATCGCGGTGGCCAGGCCCGGCGGCGGCCTGGGCACGACCCTGCTGCGCGCCGTCGTGGACTGGGCCTTCGCCAACACCGGGGCTGAGGCTGTCGATCTGCACGTCCGGGCCGGCAACGACCGGGCCCGCTCTGTCTACGCCCGCGAGGGGTTCGTGCCCTCCGGCGAGTTCGAGGACGACGCCGAGGAGATGGTCGTCTCCCGCGCGCGATGGAGCGCCAGATGACCTACGCCCTCTCGGTCCTCGATCTCTCGCCGGTCAGCGGGACCAACACCCAGGCGCAAGCCGTGCGCGAGAGCTTGGAGGTGGCCAAGGCCGCCGAGCGGCTGGGCTATCACCGCTTCTGGGTGGCCGAGCACCACAATATCGGCGGGCTGGGCTCGCCGGCCCCGGAGATCCTGATCGCCGCGGCCAGCCAGATCACCTCGACGATCCGGCTGGGCTCGGGCGGGGTGATGCTGGTGAACTACTCGCCGCTGAAGGTGGCCGAGGTGTTCATGGAGCTGGAGGCCCTGGCGCCCGGCCGCATCGACCTGGGCGTCGGCCGCGCGCTCGGCACCGATCCCCGCACCGGCGCGGCCCTGCGCACCTCCGGTTCGGAGGCCTTCCCGCAATATTTCGCGCTGCTCTCGGCCTGGCTGCTGGACGCCGCCGATGTCGAGCCGATCACCGACGCCCACCCCGCCCGGGAGATCCACGCCAACCCCAAGGGCCCCTCGCACCCCGACCTCTTCCTGCTCTGCACCTCGGTGGAGAGCGCCACCTTCGCGGGTCAGGTGGGGGTGGGCATGGTGTTCGCCGAGTTCATCGCCCGCGCCGACGGCGGGCCGGCGGTGGCGGCCTATCGCCAGGCCTTCGCGCCCTCGGCCTTCCGCCAGACGCCGTGGGCCGGGGTGGCGACGATCGCCCTGGCCGCCGAGACCGCCGCCGAGGCCGAGCGGCTGGCCGCGCCCATGCGGGCCGGCAACCTGGCCACCCTCGACGGCGAGCGGCGGCGGTTCACCTCCATCCCCGAGGCCCAGGCCTTCCTGGCCGAGCGGGCGGGCGATCCGCGGCTGGCCGGGGTGCTGGCGCGCGGCATCGTCGGCGACGCGGCGAGCGTGCAGGCGCGCCTGGACGACAAGGCGCGAACCACCGGGGCCGACGAGGTGTTCGTGATGGCGGTGGGCCCTGACCTGCAGAGCCGCATCCGGTCCCTGGAGCTGATCAAGCCTTCATAAGTGGTCGCGTGACGGGCGCCGGAACCGGCGTCCACTTCCGGCTGTCACGCTCCGCTAGTGCGCGTGGTCCATGGCCGGCGCCTTGGGCGCATCGGCCATGCGGGCCTCGATGCGGGCCAGGCCGAAGACACTGCGCCAGCCCTTCTTGTCGCCGCTGGAGGCCAGGCGCCAGGGGGCCTCCTTATCGTCCAGGGGCTTACCGTCGACATGGTCGGCGAGGATCACCACGTCGTTGTGGAAGTCCTTGTCCAGCTCGGCCAGCGAATAGACCGCCTGGAAGCCGTCCCTGCCGGTCATCACCACATAGGCCCGCAGGGGATCGCCGTGCAGCCTGGGGCCCACCGGCAGGCCGCCGGCCCGCAGGACATAGGCCAGTATCGGGCCCTCATAGGTCTTCGCCCCGGTCTCCAGGGTGACCTTCACCTCGGCGCGGGGCAGGTCGGCGAGGTCGGCGGGGGCGAGGACCTTGGTCTTGCCGTCGGCGGAGACCACGGTCAGCGACTGGGCGAAGGCCGCGACGGGGGCGACCGCCAGGGCCAGGGCGAGGACCAGCGCCCTCATTGGCCGAACAGTTCGCGGGGCATGGCGCCGACGATGGCGGCGGTCATGCAGGTGGCCAGGAAGCCCGCGACGAGCGCCTTCCAGACCATGCCGATGATCTCGTTGCGGCGCTCGGGCATCAGGATGCCCATGCCCGAGACTGTGATCCCCACCGAGCCGACATTGGCGAAGCCGCACAGGGCGTAGGTCATGATCATCCGGGTCCGCTCGGTCATCTCGGCGGCGGGGATGGCGCCCAGCTGGATGAAGGCGATGAACTCGGTCAGCATCAGCTTCACGCCGAGCAGGTAGCCCGCCTTGAGCGCCTCGTCGGCGTGGATGCCCAGGGTCCAGGCCAGGGGGGCGAAGACCACGCCCAGGATGCGCTCGATGGTGAGCGGCGCGCCCATCACGTCCGGGAACACCGAGAGCAGGCCGTTGCCGATGGCCACGAAGGCCACGAAGACGATGAGGATGGCCGAGATGTTCAGCACCACCGACAGGCCGTCCATGGTGCCCTTGGAGATGGCGTCGATCGCGCTGTCATACTTCAAGAGAGAATTGTAATCCGCGTAGAAGCCGCCCTGGCCGGGCTTCTCCGGCACCATGATGCGGGCCAGCAGGACGCCGGCCGGGGCCGAGATGATCGAGGCCACCAGGACGTGGGCCGCGGCGTTGGGCAGCACCGCCTTCAGGATGGTGGCGTAGGCGACCATGGTGGAGCCGGCGACGGTGGCCAGGCCCACCACGATCATCAGGAACAGCTCCGAGCGGGTCAGCTTGTCCAGGAAGGCGCGGATGACGATGGGGCTTTCGATCATGCCCAGGAAGATGTTGGCGGCCACGGCCAGGGCCGAGGCGCCGCCCAGGCCCATGGTCTTCTGGAAGACGAAGCCGAAGCCCCGCGTGATCCACTTGAGGATCTGCCAGTGCCAGAGCAGGGCCGACAGGGCCGAGATCACCAGGATCAGCGGCAGGACCTGGAAGGCGAAGACGAAGAGGCCGCCGGGGTTGGTGACGGCGTAGGGCTGGGCCCCGCCGCCCATGTAGCCGAAGACGAACTGGGTGCCCTGGGCGGTGGCGGCGGCCAGGCCGTCGACCCCGTCGTTGAGGGCCGCGATCACCCCCTGGGCGGCGGGCAGGCCAAACAACAGCAGCACCAGGGCGACCTGGACGAGGATGGCCCCGAGCGCCAGCTTCCAGGGGAAGCGCCGGCGGTCCTCCGACATGGCCCAGCAGACCGCCAGGGTCAGGGCGACACCGACCAGGCTCTGGGCGTTTTCGGGACGGAACATGCGGCTTGGGCCCCCGGCGTGGGCGGACTCAACCCCACGGGGGCAATTGAGGGGAAGGCGGGCGCCGAGGCAAGACGTGTCGGCGGCCGTGGACGGAAGACCGGGCTTGACCTATTTAAGTTGTATACAATATAATTGTGTAACATTGAAAACGGAGATAGCCCCATGACCGCCCTCTATTCCACCCAGGCCCGCGCCGTCGGCGGCCGCGCCGGCCATGTCGAGACCACTGACGGCCTGCTGAAGGTCGACCTGGCCCTGCCCAAGGAGATGGGCGGCAAGGGCGGGGCGACCAATCCCGAGCAGCTGTTCGCCGCCGGCTACGCCGCCTGTTTCGAGAACGCCGTGCGCTTCATCGCCGGCCAGCAGAAGCTCGGCCTGACGGCCGCCGCGGTCACCTCGACGGTGGAGCTGCATCCGCGCGCCGAGGGCGGATTCCGCCTGGGGGTGGGCCTGGACGTGGAGACGCAGGGGCTCGACCAGGCCGCCGCCGAGGCTCTGGTGGCCCAGGCCCACCAGGTCTGCCCCTATTCGAATGCGGTTCGCGGCAATGTCGATGTTGGGATAACCGTAAGGGCGCAATGAGTCCCAAGACCACCCAAGACCGACCAGCGCCGACACGTGACCGTCAGGGTGTCGCGCAACAACTGCGTCTCGAGAACCAGCTCTGCTTCGCCCTCTATGCGGCGAGCGGGCTGGTGACCCGGGCCTACCGGCCGCTGCTGGAGCCGCTCGGCCTGACCTATCCCCAGTACCTGGCCATGATGGCCCTGTGGGAAAAGGCCCCGCGCACGGTGAGCGACCTGGGCGAGGCGCTGGGTCTCGACAGCGGCACCCTCACCCCGCTGCTGAAGCGCATGGAGGCCGCCGGCCTGGTGACCCGCACGCGGGACCGCGCCGACGAACGGCGGGTGCAGGTGGACCTGACCGACCAGGGCCGTCATCTGCAGGACGACGCCGCCGGGGTGCCCTTCGCGCTCGCCTGCGCCCTCGACCTGCCGGGCGAGGAGATCGTCGCCCTGCGGGCCAGCCTGCAGGACCTGGCCCGCAAGCTGCGCGGGACCGGCGAATAGGCTTGCGCGGCCCCCCTCGCGGCTGACAATCTTCGCAGATGGGCTGGCCCGCGCGCCGCCCGTTCCTTCCAGATTCCGGATCAAAGCCATGACGCCTTCCCAGGGGCCGCGCGATGACGCGCGCCACGACAGCGGTTTCATCGATATCGGCGGGGTGCCCCAGTGGGTGACCCTGAGCGGGCGGGGCCCGCCCCTGCTGGTGCTGTCGGGGCCTGGGGTGGCCTTCAGCCGCATGCCCCGGCTGTTCGCCTCCTGGGAGGCCGCCTTCACGGTGGTCCAGTGGGACCAGCCGGGGGCGGGGTCGACGGGGCCGATGGCGCTGAGCCTGGAACGCCTGGTCACCGACGGCCTGGCGGTAGCGCAGGCGGTGCGGGCGCGGCTGGGGGTGGCCAGGGTGGCGGTGCTGGGGGTGTCGGGGGGCTCGGTGGTGGGGCTGTCGATGGCGGCCCGGCGCCCCGACCTGATCGGCATCTATGCCGGGACCGGGCAGTTCACGGACTGGGGGGCCCAGGACGCCCTGAGCTACGACCTCGTGCTGGCCGCGGCGCGGGACCGGGGGGACGCCGCGGCGCTGGCGGAGCTGGAGGCCCTGGGGCCGCCGCCCTATGCGGACGCGGCCGCCGACGCGGTGAAGTCCAAATATGCCGGGGCCCTGACGCCGGCCGAGCAGGCCGCGGCCGATCCGGCCCTTTTCGCGCCGCCAGAGGGCGCGCCCGAGATCGACCAGAGGGCGCTGGCGATGGCGGCCTATGAAGCGGTGCGGGGCGAGCTGATGAGGTTCCGGGCCCGCGACCTGGGACCGGTGGCGACGCCGCTGGTGTTCCTGCAGGGGGCGGCCGACCTCTATTCGGTGAGCTCGGTGGTGGCGGCCTATGCCCGCGAGATCGGGGCGCGGTTTGTCCCGGTGGAGGGCGGCGGGCACGCGGCCTATCTGCTGCCGGAGACGGCGGGGCTGCTGGTGGCGCATGTGCGGCCGTTGGCGGGGTGATCCTTCTCCCCCTCGCGGGCGAAGGTGTCCGGTCGAACGAGGAGACGCGCTTCGCCCTCAACCAAACATCGTCATCCCGGACGGCCGCGAGGCCGATCCGGGACCCAGGGGCCGCAGGCTGGGCCCCTGGGTCCCGGCTCTCCGCTTCGCTGCGGCCGGGATGACGGAGTGGGTTTGCCGGGCAGGTCCCATCCCCCATCCAACCCGGCTCGCAAGGGGAGAAGGAACCCGCGCGCGTCGGAGTTAGGCCCCGGCCTTCTCGGCCGCCTTGGCCTTTTCCTTGGCGGCCATCTTGGCGATGAGTTCGCGGCGTTCGACGAGGCCGCGGTGGAGCTCGACCAGGGTGGCCGCGGCGTGCTCGTTCTTCTGGATGGCGGCCCAGTAGGCGGCGACCTTGGGGGCGGCGGGGATGGGGTTTTCCACCTCCACCGTGCCGATGACGTTCTCCACGAGGAACAGGGCCGGGACCAGGGTGCAGTCGGCAAGCGTCAGGCGGCCGGAGACCGCGAAGCCGTCGGTCCCGATGTAGTGCTCCAGGGCCTTGATCCCGCGGATCACCTGGCCGCTCAGCAGCTTGACGATGTCGGCGCTGCGGGTCGAGGCGCGGCCCTGGCCCGAGAGCATGAACATGTTGTTCATCAGGTAGATGTCGGCGATGCGCGACACCGTGCGGATGGCGGCGGTCTCCCGCGGGGTCGATCCCAGCATGGGGTTCTGCGGATAGATCTCCTCCAGATATTCGGAGATGACCTCGGATTCCGGGATCAGGTCGCCGTTCCCCAGGTCGAGGACCGGGATGCGGGCGAGCGGCGAGGTCTTGTGGAACTCCCCGGTCATGAAGCCGGGCGGCAGGGTGATCTCGATGTCGGAGATCCCCTTGGCGTAGATCTGCATCCGCACCTTGGCGGAATAGGGCGAGAGGTCGCCGGAATAGAGCTTCATGAAAGGGGTCCTGACCAATGGGCGCCCGCGAACGGGCGTTTGAATGGACCTAGGGGTAACGGCGATCGGCCGGGGGGACAATGCGCGGATGAACGATGATCGCCGGAAACGGACTTCGGGAAGTCGCAGACGGGTGGCGAGCGGACATCGCTGAAGCCAAGCTTCGCGTATGGCTTGAGCGCCACGGGCATATGGGGTTGGCTAGGCTCGATCCTCAGTCACACCAGGAAAGGGCCGGCGCATGATCACCGTTTGGGGCGGACAGACCTCGCGATCGATCCGGGTCGTCTGGGTGCTGGAGGAGATGGGCCTTCCCTACCGCGTGCGGCAGGTGGACATGCTGGCGCCCGAGCAGGACCCCGAGTTCCTGGCGATCAACCCCGCCGACTACATCCCGGCGATCCAGGACGGCGACGTCGCCATGGTCGAGTCGATCGCGATCATGGAGTACCTGATGGCCCGCTACGGGCCGACGCCGCTGGCGCCCGCGCCGCAGGATCCGACCTTTCCCGCCTATCAGCAATTTCTGCACCTGGGCGAGGCCGGCCTCGCGACCCTGATGATGCCCGTCGTCGTCAGCCGCTTCATCGCACCCGAGGGCGAGCGGGAGAACTGGGGCGCGACCTGGTGTCTGCGGTCGTTCCAGAAGCGGCTGAAGCTGGTCAGCCAACGGCTTGCCGTCTCGCCCTATCTTGCCGGCGAGACGTTCACGGCCGCCGACATCTCGGTGACCTACGCCCTGAACCTGGGCCAACGGAACTGCGGGATCACCCTCGGCGACGCCGAGCAGGCCTACCTCGCCCGCACCACCGGCCGCGACGCCTACAAGCGCGCCATGGCGCGTTCGCACGAAGGGGTGAGCACCTGATCCCCGCATCCCCCGCGAATGGAGGGACGAGCGGTCCACGCCCTGGGAAGGGAAGCCGGCTTGAAGGCGCGAACCTCAGACCTTGGCGGGCTGGCGGTTGAGGATCTTGTCCATGGCCTTGCCCTTGGCGAGTTCGTCGATGAGCTTGTCGAGGTAGCGGATCTCGCGCATCACCGGCTCGGCGATCTCCTCGACGCGGACGCCGCAGACCGCGCCGCGGATGTCGGCGCGGGCCGGATTGAGGGCCGGGGCCTGGGCGAAGAAGGTCTCGTAGTCGGTGTTGTTGGCCAGCTGGGCCGCGAGCCCCTCATGGTCGTAACCGGTCAGCCAGCCGATGATCTGGTCGACCTCGGCCCGGGTGCGGCCCTTGCGCTCGGCCTTGGCCACCAGGGCCGCATGGACCTTGGCGACGCTCATTCGGTAGGCGCGGTGCTGGGTCATCCCGTCTCCTGGCGCAGTCGGGCGCGGGGCTCTGGCGCCCGGGCGTCAGCAAAGCAAACCCCCGCCCCCGGTTCAAGGCCGCCCCTGCTGCATTGGCCCACGGGTCGGAGACAAGGCCCTGGGTCGCCGGGCTGGCCGCGAGGCTAGCGCCCCGCGGCGTAGGCGGCGGCCTGGGCGGCGATGAGGTCCACCAGGTTGCCCTGGACCAGGTTCAGGTCCAGCAGGTGCAGGCCCATGGTGGGGTCGGGATTGCCGCCCGCCATCCAGTCGCCGGTGAAGGCCCCCTGCCCCGTCACCGCCAGCCAGACGCCGTGGGCGTCGTGGCGGCATTCGGCCCGCAGGCCCGGCAGGGTGACGAAGGGGGTGTCGGGTTCCGATCCCTTCGTCCACGGGCCCTGGGGCGCGGTGAGTTGGGGGATGATGGTCTCGCCCGTCGCCGAGAAATAGGGCTTCAGGTTCCCTGCCCCGCCCGCCAAGGACGCAGGGTTGATGCAGAGGGGCTCCAGGCCGTCGCGGAAGGGGATGACCATCGCCTCCGGGATCGGCGCCTGGGCGCGATAGCTGTTCCAGGCGAGGACGCAGCCGGTCTGGCCCGCGCGGCGGCAAGCGGGGATGGCCTTGAAGGTCCCGCCGACGTCCTGCCCCGCCGGGGCCAGGACGAAGAAGCCGGGCGTGATGGCGGAGACCAGGCGGCTCTGCAGGGGCGTTCCGTCGATCTCGCGTTTCATCAGCTCGATGATCATGGCCGCGCCTTGGCTGTGGCCGATCAGGACGACGCCGCGACCCTGGTTGTCGTGGCCGAGATAATGCCTCCAGGCGGCGAGGACGTCGGCCTGGGCGCGGGGGCCGGCCTCCGGCTCCGGCGGCAGGGCGCGGTCCAGCATCGAGGTCACGGTGATCTGACGATAGAGCGGGACATAGAGGCGGCAGACCGAGGCCAGGCGGGCCACCTGCTGGCGCACGGCGCGGCGCTCGTCCTGCGTGACCGCCGCCGGCGCGCTGATCCCCGGGCCGTTGGAGACGGTGGGATAGACGTAGAAGCAGTCCACCGGCGGATCGGCGGCGGGGGCGAAGGCCTCGATCCGCCGCCCGCCGTCGGCCTCCAGCACGGTGGCGGTGAGGTCCTCGCGGCAGGGGGCGTCGGGGCGGCAGACCCAGCTTGCCGGCTGGCTGTAGTCGAGGGGCGCCTGGGCCGCGGCGGGGGCGGGGGCGGCGAGCGCCAGGAGGCTCAGCAGGGCCAGGATCGTCCGCATCGCCGTTCTCCCCGCGACCGCCGCGTGGAGACGAGATTACACGTGTAATTTCTCATCGCAAGGCGAGGTGCAGGTTTCCGCTGTCGCCCGAGCGCGAAATGGGCTTGGCTGGGGTGGCGGCGACCGGCCGCGTCACGTCCGTCATGACCATGTCCGAGCGACTGAAGAAGAGCGACTCCCTGGAGATCCGCCTGCCCCATCCCACCAAGCAGGCCTTCATGGCCCGCTGCCAGGCCCAGGGCCGTTCGGCCAGCGAGGCCCTGCGCGGCTTCATCGAGCAGGACCTGGCCGCCGCGCCGCCGCCGGGCGACGCACGCCGGGTCTGGCGGCTGGCGGCCGGCGCCCTGGTGGCCGCCGCCGTGGGGGCCGCGGCCCTGCCCTCCCTGGCGCGGCCGAGCCTGGCCGCCGAGTTCGAACGCCTGGACGCCGACGGCGACCGGGCCGTCAGCCTCGCGGAATTCCGGCGCCTGGACGCCAACGGCGACGGGGTGGTGAGCTTCGCCGAATACGGAGCCGGCGCGCGACGCTGAGTTCGCGGCTCACCCCACCGCCTTGAAACTCCGCGACAGGTCGAGGTTCAGCCAGGTCCAGGGCTTGAGGATCGAGGCGCCGGGCCGCCAGGAGACGAGGATCATCCGGGCGTGGCCCACCAGGTTGTCGGCCGGGACCAGGCCGACGCCGAGCTCGGCGGGCCAGCGGCTGTCGAGGGAGTTGTCGCGGTTGTCCCCCATCATGAAGTAGCGGCCCTGCGGCACCACATAGGTCTCGGTGTCGTCGCCCTGGTGGCCGGGTCCCTGGTCGTAGGTGACATAGGCGCGGCCCGAGGCCTGGGTTTCCAGATCGCGCGCGACCGGGACGCCGGCGGTGTCCTGGCCCGGCGCCAGGGGCTTGCGCGGCAGGGCCTTGCCGTTGACGAAGACCGCGCCGCCCGAGATGCGGATGCGGTCGCCGGGCAGGCCGACGACCCGCTTGATGTAGTCGATCTTCGGCTCGCGCGGCAGCTTGAACACCACCACGTCGCCGCGAGCCGGAGCCTTGCCGAACAGCCGGCCGGCCGGCAGGGGCGGGCCGAAGGGGATGGAGTAGCGGCTCCAGCCATAGTCGAACTTGGAGACGATGACGTAGTCGCCCTGCCTCAGGGCCGGCTCCATGGAGGCCGAGGGGATGGTGAAGGGCTGGAACAGGCCGACCCGCAGCACCAGCGCGATCAGCAGGGCGTAGGCGACGGTGCGGACGATCTCGATCCATTCGTCGCGGGGGCTGGGCTTGGCTGACATGGCGGTCCTGGCTGGGGTCGGGTTGAGCCTGCCTGGCCGGGCGGCGGGCGGGACGCAACCGAAGTCCTGTCCGGACGCGGCGAATTTGTGTCCTGACACTCGACAAAAGCTCGCGCAGGTTGTCGGATCGGCGGTCTCCCCATCGTCCTTGGGACATGGGAGACGGGAGGGGACAGGCATGACACTCGAAACAACCGACGGGACGACGAAGCTGCACGCCTGGCTTCAGAGCGTGGTGGCCCTGCTGGCGGGGTTCGCCGCGGTGGCGGTGCTGTCCGTCGCGGCGGACTCGGCGTTCCAGGCGCTGGGGGTCTATCCGCCGGGGCGCGAGCCGATGAACGAGGTGGGGGACAACCTGCTGGCCCTGTCCTACCGCTGCGTGTTCGGCGCCCTGGGCAGCTATATCGCCGCCCGCCTGGCGCCCTCGCGGCCGATGGCCCACGCGATGATCCTGGGGGCGATCGGAACCGCGGTCGCCACCCTGGGGGTCGCGGCCACCTGGAACCTGAACCTGGGGCCGCGCTGGTATCCCATCGCGCTCGCGGCCACCGCCCTGCCCTGCGCCTGGATCGGCGGGGTGGCGGGGACGAAGGGACGATAGCAGGGTGCTCCCCCGGCGCGCGGCGCGCTCCCGGGGGAGGCGCCGGCCTCAGGCGTAGTTGGCGAGCGCATTGCCCGCCGCGTCGCCGCAGCCGGAGCCGCCGTCGACGGGGATGATGGCGCCGTTGACGTACTTGGCCTGGTCCGAGGACAGGAACAGGCACATGTCGGCGATCTCGTCCTTGGTGCCGTAGCGGCGCATCGGGTTGCGGCTCTTCACCCGCTCCTCGGCCTCCGGGGTCGAGGCCAGGCGGGCCATGCCCTCGGTGTCGGCGATGGGGCCCGGCGAGACAGCGTTGACGCGGACGCCGGCGGGACCCCACTCCAGGGCCAGGCACTTGGTGAGCATGTTGATCCCGGCCTTGGCGGCGCAGACGTGGGCCTGGAACATCGAGGCCCGCTCGCCCTGACCGGCGGTGATGGAGATCAGGCTGGCCCCCGGACGGCGCAGGAACTCGAAGGAGGCGCGCAGGACGTTGAAGGTGCCGATCAGGTCGATGTCCACCACGGTCTTGAAGCCGTTGGCGCTCATGCCCAGCGCCGGGGCCACGAAGTTGCCCGCCGCCCCGGAGAGCACGATGTCGATGTCGCCGAACTCGGTGTGGGTGCGCTTGAGCGCGGCCTCGACGGCGGCGTAGTCGCGGACGTCGGCGGCGATGCCGATGCAGGGCTTGCCGAAGGTGGAGACCTCCTTGGCGGCGGCCTGAATCTTCTCCTCGCTGCGGCTGATGATGACGACATTGCCGCCGGCCGCGGCGAAGCGCTTGGCGATGCCGAGATTGATGCCGCTGGAGGCGCCGGCGACGAAGCAGGTCTTGCCGACGAGTTGGGTGTCTTGGGCCATGGGGTTTCCTCTCATTTCGTTGGCGCCGAGCTTAGGGCGCGGCGAAGAGGGGAGAAAGGGTGACGCCGCGTCGGGGGGCCTCCTCCTCTCCCGCTTGCGGGAGAGGTTGGGGGCCGTTGACGCCCCCGCGTTCTCCGCTAGCCTCCCCCCATGGCCTGACCCTGGACATCGGCGCCTAGAGCGCCCTCCCCGCCCGCCGCTGGCGGGCTGCGTCCCTTCATGTCCAGAGAGCCTCCATGACCATCCGCCGTATCGAAGCCGCCGACCTGGCGCAGATCGCCCGCTATCCCTTCACCGTCTCCATCACCGAACCCATGACCGATCCCGGCCGGCTGGCGGAGACCTTCGCCGCCACCGGCTTCTGGACGGAGGACGCCGGCGCCGTGGCCATCGTCGCCGAAGGGCGGCTGGTGGGCACCTGCCAGTTCTACCGGTCCGCCCCCTGCATCCACGGGTTCGAGCTGGGCTACATCCTGCACGATCCGGCCGACCGGGGCCGCGGCCTGGCGGCGCCGGCGGTGCGGGCCTTCTCCGACCTGCTGTTCGACCAGCGGCCGGGGCTCTACCGCCAGCAACTGGTGATCGAGGCCTGGAACACCGCCTCGTGGAAACTGGCCGAGCGCTGCGGCTTCACCCGCGAGGGGCTGTTGCGCAGTTCCGGCTTCGGGGCCGGCGATCCGGCCGACTGCCTGATCTACAGCCGCACCCGCAAGGACTGGCATGAGGAGGCCACCACGACGATGGGGGTGGCCTTCGACTGATCACCCAACCACGTCATCCCGGGCGACCGCAGGGAGACCCGGGACCCAGGGGGATTGATCTCGGCCCCTGGGTCCCGGCTCTCCGCTTCGCTGCGGCCGGGATGACGGTGGGGGTTAGCCCGCCATCTGCTTGGGATCGTAGAAGAAGGTCTCGGTGGCGATCTTGTCGCCGCGCCAGGTCTGCCAGGCCACCTCCTCAAGCGCGCGGTCGGGGCCCTCCATCGGGGTGAAGGTGAAGCGCCAGCGGATGGCGACGGTGTCGCCGTCGATGAGGGCGGGGCCGAGAATCTCGGTGCGCACCCCCTTCACGCGCGCCAGCGTCTTGCGTTCGCTCTCGGCCAGGGCGTCGCGGCCGCGGCGCGGCTCGCCCTGGTTCTCCTGCATCCAGGCGTCTTCGGCATAGTGGTCGAGGATGGCCTGGTCGTGGGCGCCGGAAAGCACCTGGGCGACGAAGGCCTCGACGGCGGCGCGGCTGGGCATGATCGCACTCCGGGGTTGCGGTGGCGGGGATGCGCCATAGGTTGAGCCCCGACGCGCCCGGCGCAAGAGCGGAGACTTCCCATGGCCAGATACCAGTCCATCCTCGAAACCATCGGCCGCACGCCGGTGGTGCGGATCAACAAGCTGGGGCCGCCCGGCGTGAACCTGTGGGTCAAGGTCGAGGCCTTCAACCCCCTGGGCTCGGTGAAGGACCGCCTGGCGCTCGGCGTCATCGAGGCGGCCGAGAAGTCCGGGGCGCTGAAGCCCGGCCAGACGGTGATCGAGGCCACCAGCGGCAACACCGGCATCGGCTTGGCCATGGTCTGCGCCCAGAAGGGCTACCCCTTAGTCGTCACCATGGCCGAGAGCTTCTCGGTGGAGCGGCGCAAGCTGATGCGGTTCCTGGGCGCCAAGGTCATCACCACCCCCGCCGCGCTGCGCGGGACCGGCATGGTGGCCAAGGCCGTGGAGCTGGCCGAGAAGCACGGCTGGTTCCTGACCCGCCAGTTCGAGAACGAAGCCAATCCGGACATGCACTCCAGGACCACCGCCCTGGAGATCCTGGAGGACTTCGAGGGCGAGACCCTCGACTACTGGGTCACCGGCTACGGCACCGGCGGGACGCTCAAGGGCGTGGCCCGGGTGCTGAAGGACAAGAGCCCCAAGACCAAGATCATCGTCTGCGAGCCCGAGGACGCCCAGCTGCTGGGGAGCGGAGCCGAACAGGCGCGCAATCCCGACGGCAGCGCGGCGGCCGGCCACCCGGCCTGGAAGCCCCACCCCATGCAGGGCTGGACGCCGGACTTCATCCCCAAGCTGACCGGGGACGCCGTGGCCATGTCGCTGATCGATCAGATCCTGCCGATCTCCGGGCCGGACTCCATGGCCATGAGCAAGAAGCTGGCCGACCAGGAGGGGGTGTTCGTGGGCATCACCTCGGGCGCCACCTTCGCCGGGGCCCTGAAGATCGCGGCCGCCGCGCCCAAGGGGGCCAACATCCTCTGCATGCTGCCCGACACCGGCGAGCGGTATCTCTCGACCCCGCTGTTCGCCGACGTGCCGGTGGAGATGACCCCGGACGAACAGGCGATCTTCGACTCCACGCCCATCGGCAAGCCGGACTAACGGGACGTTCAGGGCGGCGGGCCTAGCCTGCCGCCCATGAGCTTTGGACGCCGCCAGGTTCCGAGTTACGCGCCGTCGCCGGTGGCGCGGGGGGCTGCACCTGTGGCGGCGGAGCGGATTGCTGTGCCTGCGGGCGTGCTGACCGGCTCAACCACCGAGGACGACGCCGAGCACGCGGCGTGGCGGGCGGGCTATCGGGCGCGCCTGTGGCGGCGCTGGAGCGTGAGGTCGCTGCTGCTGGCGGGCCTTCCGGTGAGCCTGTTGGCGCCGGCGGGGACGAGCGACCTGCTGCTATGGGGCCTGCGCGTGGCGATCGTGGCGCTGCTGGTGTTCCGCTGGGCGAAGGATCGCGGCGAGGCGCGGGCGGCGGGGTTGCGGTAGGCGGCGGGCGCCCAATATGTTCTTCTTTTGTTCTTGCCAATTTGTGCGAAGTGGCCCTTAGTTCAGGTCGAACTCAGCGGCGCTGAGCAATCATTTCCCTGAATTGAGGTGAGGATGCTCCATGGCTGAACGGCAGCCCGCGCAGCGACGCGCGGGTGTTTTAGACAATGTCGAAGACTGGATGGCGCAGCGGAACGCCGACGCCTATCGGCTGAAGCGAGATGCCGAGGCCGCCGGGCGGGAAGCCTGGGAACGCGCCACCAGGTCAGGCGAGAATATCGCCGCGATGCGACCCAGCGATGTGCTGGCGCTTGGCGCGAACCTCCTGAGACACGGCAGGTCGCCGCCGACCCAACAAGGGCGCGCGGTGCCAATCCCAACCAAGAGGTCTGCGCCGACTAGCACACCTACCAAGGACTCCGGCGTGCTGGATTACGCCGGGAAGACCGCCGTCAGGATGGTCGCCCAGCCGGCGGGTCAAGTCGCCGGCGTATTTCGAGGCGCTCGGAATACGGTCCGAGACCTGGGTGAAAGCGCCGCCTTCGGAGCTCGCCTCCTCAACCCCGCCGATTCCTTCACATCCCCGCCTGGAGAGGCCGCGTGGAATCACGTGCTCGACGCCGGTGGGCGAGCCGTGGACTACGTGCGCACCGGCATCTCGAACCCCCGCAGCGTCGCCGGTGACGCCGCCGCGGCTTATCGACAGGCCCGGATCAATCTCGATCCGTCCGCGACCCCGAAGGCTGACACGATCGGCGGGGAGTGGAAGCGCGGCTATGAGATCGGGAAGAACCAGGGGGAACTCGCGTTCGACGTTGGATCAACGCTCTATGGGGGCGCAGTGCTCAAGGAGCTTGCTGGCTTGGGCTATATGTCCAAAGAAGCTCAGATCGCCAAGCGGCTCAAGCAAGGCTTCGACCCGATCCAAGCCGAATACCTGGCGGAACCTTACGAGGGTATGGGGCATCACAACGTGGCGCGCGCCTACAAGTTTCCGGAGAAGATTGGCCCGCTGCCGCGGCCCAAGACCATCGTAGGCCAGGAGCCTCCAGAATGGTTCATTGAGAGCCCTTTCAACGTCTTGGAACCGAGAAGCATCAGCAGGGGTGACTTCTACGAGCTCCACTACAAGGTCGATCCGCGATTTTATGGCGCCAGGATGCCCAAGTTCGAACGAACCGGTGGCTGGCGGGGCAGTAAGCTTGGGCTCGAGGAATATGATGGGCTGGAGCGCGCGTGGTACGGCGCACCGGCCCCTTTGAAGGCCGCGGTCGGTAGCGCCGGGATCGGCGCTGGCGCCGTTACCTATGATGGTTTTGACGCGGAGAACCGGCGATGAGAATCCTGCCCTTGGCAGAGTTCACCAGCGACTTCCCCGAGGACGGAATAGAGGACGATGACGGGGTCCTTCAGTTCGGGGGGCGAGCCGTGACGGAAGCGATCGTCGACATATTGAAGGGATTTGGCTTCAGGGTCTCGCCGCCAGAGTATGACGAACACGGCTGGGGATTTGATTTCTATGCGTCCGAGCGCCGGTTCTGGTGTCAGGTGACGGCGTTGGACACTTTTCTCTTTAGCTGTGACGACGTGTCCCGAACCCTGATGGACAAGATCCTCAAGCGGCCACCGAACGCCATCTACATCGATGTCATGACACGATTGGGCGAGGCGCTGGGACGCCATCCGCGCTTTCACCACGTCAGATGGTACGTCGACGACTCATCCAGGTCGCCGGGGGCCGCATCGCCGGTGAAGCTAGACGACTAAGGCGCCCAGCGAAGCTGCATCCCCCTTGGCCGCGATAACCCCCCAACCATGATCGTCATGGCCGGGCCTGTCCCGGCCCCCCATGGTCTCTGAGGTTCAGCAAGCTGATGTGGCGTCCCCCGCGCGACCTGTGGCGAGCCGGAGATCATGAGTCCCCGGGACAAGCCCGGGGATGACGGTGGAGAGGTGGGGTTATTTGCGGGTGAGTTCCTTCACCAGGGCCGTCTGGCCGTAGACCTTCTCCAGGGCTTCCGTCGCCGCTGAGGTGGCCACCACCACCGTGCGGTTGATGGCGCCGTCGTAGCCGTAGTCGCCGCCCAGGGAGTGGATGTTGCCGTCGAAGGCGGCGCCGAGGATCTCGGCCTTGGCGTTGATGACCGGGGAGCCGGAATTGCCGCCGATGATGTCGTTGGTGGTGACGAAGTCGAAGACGGTGTCGGGGTTCAGCTTGCCCTTGGCGGCCTCCCAGCGGGGGGCCAGTTTGTAGGGGTCGGCGCCAGTGGCCCGCTCATAGAGGCCGGCGAAGGTGGTGAAGGGCGGGATGGTCACGCCCCGGTATGTCCAGCCGGCGACCTTTCCGTAGGAGAGGCGCAGGGTGAAGGTGGCGTCGGGATAGACCGCGTCGCCATAGGCGGCGAAGCGGGCGCGGGCGATGCGCTCGGCGGCCCGGTCGGTGGGGCCGGAGACCTCGGTCTCCCAGGCGGTGCGGACGGCGCGGGCGGCGGGGTCCAGGCGCAGGGCCAGCTGGATCATCGGGTCGTCGGAGGCCGCGATGGCGGCCAGGCCGCCCTCCCAGAGGCGCTTGCGCTCGGCGGGGTCGCCCAGCTTCGTGCCGGCCACCAGGCGGGCGGCCAGGCCCTCGGGGCTCTCCTTGCCCAGCAGCAGCTTCACCGCGGCGTCGTCGGTGGTGAGGTATTCGCGGGTCTTCGACAGCCAGAAGGCCAGGTAGAGCTGCTCCAGAGTGGGATCGACCGGCTGCTCGTCGAGGATCTCCTTGGCCATCAGGGCCAGACCCGCGTCGCCATATTCCGGCAGGCGCTCGGCCGAGGGCTTGGCGCGCTCCTGGGCGGCGCGGACCAGCTCGCGGGCATAGGTGAAGGTCTCGGACAGCGAACCGGCGGCCTGCTCAAGCTGCCGGTAGCGCAGGTAGCGGTCGCCATAGGCGGTCTGGGCCTTGGCGATCTCGCCCCAGGGGTCGCCGATGTCGGCGGCCAGCCTGGGGTCGGCGGCGACCTTGGCCCGCAGGTCGGCCTCGGCGGCGCGCTTGGCGTCCATGAAGGCCCGGTCGTTGAGGGCGAACTGGCGGCCGTAATAGACCTTGAAGCTGTTCTCGACGCCGAACAGGGGATCGGTGGCGATGCGCTTGGACTCCGCGTCGCGGCCGGAGAACTCGATCAGCCGGCCGCGCAGCTCCGAGCGCTGCAGCTGGCCGACCGGCAGGGCCAGGTCGCGCTGGGTCTCCAGCTGGGCGACCGTGAGCATGCGGTCGGTGCCGCCGGGATTGCCGGAGACGAAGGTGACCTCGCCGGCCTTGGGGGCGCGGCTCTGCCAGATCAGGTGCTGGGGCGAGGAGATCGGCTTGCCGTCCTCGTAGAGGCGCACGAAGGCGGTATCGAGATTGAAGCGCGGGAAGTTGAAGTTGTCCGGGTCGCCGCCGAAGAAGGCGGTGGCGAATTCGGGGGCGAAGACCAGGCGGACGTCGGCGTACTTGCGGTACTTGTAGAGCTTGTACTGGCCGCCCCGGTAGAGGGTGACGAGCTGGCAGCGGAAGGCCGGGTCACCGCCGCAGGCCACGGTCTCGGCCGCGCCCCTGGCGGCGTCGCGGGCCTTGACGAAGTCGAGGCCGGTCTTCCCGGCGGTGGCCCTGGCGATGTCGGCGGTCAGGTCGGTGACGCCCACCAGCACCTCGGCCTGCATGCCGGGGCACTTCTTCTCCTCGGTCCGCGCGGCGGTGAGGAAGCCGTCCCTCACATAGTCGGTCTTGCCGTCCGACAGGCTCTGGGCGCAGTCGACCACGCAGTGGTGGTTGGTGAAGACCAGGCCGTCCTTGGAGACCAGGGAGGCCGAGCAGCCGCTGGTGAGGCGCACCGAAGCCGCCTGCACCCGGTCGAGCCACTTCTGGTCGATCTTCACGCCATAGGCGCCCTGCACCTTGGCGGCAGGGAAGTTGTCGAAGGTCCACATGCCTTCGTCGGCGAGGGCCGGGGCGGCGGAGACGGCGAAGGCGGCGGCGAGCGCGACGGCTCGGCCCAGGGTCTTTCGAAGCATGAATATCCCGATGAGGTTTGGTGGCGCCGGGGGAGGCCACGCGGCGGAATCTGTAACAATGTAACACCGCCCTGGCTAGAGCCTATTGCGATCAAGGGCTTAGCCGAGCCGGCCCGGAAAGTTACTTATAATTCATGCGATTAGCGCCTCGGAAAGGCCGCCTTACAGGGTTTTAACTAGGTTCCGCCCCGCCCCTCGCACACATGCTGCGGTTGTTGGAGGGACCCGATGTCACTGGCCTTGGCCACGCTCGTCTACGAATGGCGCCGCTACCTGGCGGCCGTGATCGCGCTTGCCTTTTCGGGCCTGCTGATCCTGGCCCAGGTGGGGATGTTCACCGGCATCGTGAAGGGCGCCACGGCGACCATCGACCGGTCGCGGGCCGACATCATGATCCTGCCGGCCAAGTCCGAGAGCCTGATCAATTCCGGCCCCTCGGGCCTGCCCCGCCGCATCCAGCCGCAGATCTACATGAACCCCGAGGTGGTGGAGGTGGCCAGCTTCGACGGCGACGGCGCGCGCTGGAACAACCGGCCCACCGACGGCAAGAAGGCCATCACCACCTATGTCCAGGTCAATATGGTCGACACCCGCCAGGGCGCGGTGACCCTGCCGGTGGACTATCCCGAGAGCGTGCGCCTGGCCCTGCAGGAGCCCTACGCCGTGGCCATCGACCGCACGGCGCTCGCCCGCCTGGGGGTCAAGCCCGGGGACGGGGCGGCCATCAACGGCAAGTCGGTCAAGGTGCGCGCCGTCCTCGACGGCTATCCCGACATCAACCAGCCCTCGGTGGTGATCTCCCGCGACACCATGCGGCTGCTGGGCATGGGGGAGAAGAGCGACAAGACCGGGCCGCTGATGGTGCAAATCCGCGATTCCAGCCGCGCCGACGTGGTGCGCGACGCCCTCAACGCCAACGCCAGGGGCGCCTATCGCGCCTGGACCCGGGCCGAGCTTTCCAAGGCCAATGAGGGCGCCCTGATGAAGGAGCAGATCATCGGGGTCATGCTGGGCTTCTCGGTCTTCCTGGGCTTCCTGATCGGGGTGGGGATCACCTCCCAGACCCTGCGCGGAGCGATCCTGGCCAACATCAAGGAGTTCGCCAGCCTGCGCGCGCTGGGGGTCTCCATGGGCTCCCTGCGCCTGATCGTCATCGAGCTGTCCTTCTGGGTGGGGATCGTCGGCCTGGGGGCCACGGCCCTGCTGACCTTCCTGATCTCCCTGCTGGCCAAGAGCGGCGGCCTGCCCATGGGCTTCCCCCTGCCCTGGGTGATCGGGGTCGCCATCCTGCTGCTGGTGATCTCGCTGGCCTCGGGCCTGATGGCGCTCGGCATCCTGAAGAAGAGCCAACCTGCGGACCTGCTGCGATGAGTCAGACCTCCGGTGTTCCCGGCGCCCACGCCCTGGTGGCCAAGGGCCTGACCAAGCGGTTCAAGACCGGCCGCACCCACATCGAGGTGCTGAAGGCCGTGGACTTCGACGCCCTGCACGGGGACGTGACCATGGTCATGGGCCCCTCGGGCTCGGGCAAGTCGACCCTGGTGGCGACCCTGTCGGGCCTGCTGAAGCCGGACGGCGGCGGGGTGAGCGCCATGGGCGAGGACCTGTGGAAGCTGCGCCCGGGCCAGATCGACAAGTTCCGCCTGGACCACTGCGGCTTCATCTTCCAGGGCTTCAACCTGTTCGGGGCGCTCACCGCCCTGCAGCAGGTGGCCATCATCCTGAAGTACAAGGGCTTCTCCCCCACCGAGGCCCGGGCCCGCGCCGAGATCGCGCTGGGCGAGGTGGGCCTGGCCAACCGCATGCACCAGCGGCCCGCCGAGCTGTCCGGCGGCGAGAAGCAGCGGGTGGCCATCGCCCGCGCGCTGGCCAAGGAGCCGCACCTGCTGTTCGCCGACGAGCCCACCAGCGCCCTCGACGGAGAGAACGGCCAGGTGGTCATCCAGCTGCTGCAGCGGGCCGCCAAGAGCCATGGAGCCGCCGTGATCTGCGTCACCCACGACCCACGGCTCGAGGCCTATGCCGACCGCATCATCCACATCGAAGACGGGACCATCCTGGACGACCGGCGCACGACGCCGGCCCCGACCCGGACCCCTGAGCTCATCGGAGCCTGAAGACCATGTTCGCTTTCCTCCGCCGCCACGTCGTCTGGCTCGTCGTCCTGGTCATCGCCCTCGCCGTGGGCGGGGGGCTGATGATGAGCGGCAAGGCCAAGGCCCAGAAGGCCGAGGCCGCCAAGGTGGCCGCCGCCAAGGCGCCCAAGAGCCCCTATGTGGCCATCGCCAACGGCAAGGCCGACGTCGAGGGCGGCATGATCCAGGTGGCCGCGCGCCGCGCCGGCATCGTGCGCGAGGTGCTGGTCAAGGAGGGCGACCGGGTCAGCAAGGGCCAGGTCCTGGCCCGCCAGGAGGACGACGAGCCGCGCCTGGCCGCCGCCGAGGCCGCCGCCGCCGTGCGCCAGGCCCGCGCCCAGCTGGCGATGACGGAGGTCCAGCTCACCACCGCCCGGCGCGAGCGCGCCCGGCTGCAGGGTCTGGTGGCCACCAACTTCGTGGCCGGCCAGCGGCTCGACCAGGCCCAGGACAAGATCCGCGAGGCCGAGGCCACCCTGGAGGCCCAGCGCGCCGCCATCGCCACCGCCGAGGCCAACCTGGCCCAGGCCCGCTACAACCAGGAGCTGGCCATCGTGCGGGCCCCCGCCGACGGCCGCATCGCCCGGCGCTACGCCAATCCCGGCGCCGGCGCCTCGACCCTGAACGTCTCGACCATGTTCGACCTGGAGCCCGAGGCCCCGCACATCGTCCGCGCCGAGATCGCCGAGGGCGCCCTGCCCTTCGTCCGCATCGGCCAGACCGTGCAGATCGCCCCGGAGAGCGACCCCTCCAAGGTCTATCGCGGGACGGTCCTGCGCCAGGCCGCGGTGTTCGGCGCCCGCAAGCTGGTCTCCGACGACCCCAGCGAACGCACCGACGACCGGGTCGTCGAGGTGGTGGTCAGCGCCGACGGCGCGCCGTTCCTGATCGGCCAGCGCGTGCTGGTGAAGTTCCTGCGCGGGACGGAGATGGCGGCGCGGTAGCGCGGGCGGCGACTTAGGACACGCTATGGGTGGAGTTGGTTGAGGTCGGCTTTCGACCCATGTGCGACCTTGGGAAGTCTGCTAACGAGCGCAGACCCACGGGGGGCGGGCGCATGAAATACGACGACGCATCATGGCACTATGGCGGCGACTTCCCCCCCCACCTGCCGAACGAGGCCGGAGCAACGCACATCGCGATGTTCGTCGCATGGTGCGCGCTGAACGGAATGGCAGGCGACCTACACACTGTCGATGGCGAAGACCTTCTGGCCAAGCTGAAGGCCCGCACCATCACACCGACGCAGTGGTTCATCGCCGCTTGTGACGAGAAATTCACCGACGAGGATCTGACCGACGAAGGCAATGCATTCGCCCGTGCGTACTACGGCGCTGGAGGCGAACTGGCATCCGATCCCAACGACTACCTTGCCGACTACGAGAAGGAATTTCCGCAAGCCGCAAGCCTCTATGATGTCCCTGACACTTGGGGCAGCTACGATCGCATAGCCCCCAGGATCGCGCGGCGGCTGAAAAGGCGGTCCAGGCCACAATGGCTGAGGCGCTGGTTCTAACGTCCGCTTTCCATCCCTTGCTGACGTCGGAAATTACGGACCAGCCAAAGCCCGCAACGTCGCCGGACCTCAGCGACACACCATCGGCTGGCGCGTCTCTTCCACCAGCTGGAAGGCGCCGACATCCAGTTCGGCGAAGGGATAGGGCCAGTCCTCTATGCCCTGAAGGCGACCGAGCACCGGGCAGACGCTGCTGGGTTCGGGGCGGCCCTCGGCTTGGCGGCGCAGGACGCCGCGATACTCCAGGCGCCGCCCATAGCCGTTGGAGACGAGCAACATCATGCCTCGGGCGGTGGGCTTCAGGACGAAGCGCACCGTGTCTGGCCGCGCGGTGGGAAGCTCGGCCTTCGGAGGGGTGGGCGCACCGCCCAGCAGGCCAGACATCGCCTGCTCGGCCCTGTCGTCGGCGGGCTCCGCCGGCCCGCGGTCCAGCACTCGCCAGCCGCCGTCGGGATGGATCTCGACCGTCACGAACTCCGCGGGGCGGATCGCCAACCACGGGCCCCGGTCGGGGGGCGGGCCGGCGAGACCGGAGGCCAGGATCGCCAGGAGGTTCAGGAGCGCGAGCATGGGGCGAGGCTAGCAGCCGCCAAGCGCAACTGTAAATCGTGGCGGGGATTGCGCTCCACCTATCCGCCGCTTGCCCGTCGTCGCCCCTCAGCCAAACCCGCGTCATCCCGGCCGCAGCGAAGCGGAGAGCCGGGACTCAGGGGCCGCGATCAATCCCCCTGGGTCCCGGGTCTCCCCTGCGGGTCGCCCGGGATGACGGCGTATGGCTGGGGAGCTGAGCCCGTGCCCCTAGAACCGCTGCGCGCCGTCCAGGCGGATGGTCGTGCCGTTGAGGAAGTCGTTCTCGCAGATCTGGACGGCGAGCTGGGCGTATTCGTCGGGATCGCCCATGCGGTGGGGGTTGGGGACCATGGGGCCCCATTTGGCCTGGGCCTCCTCGTCGGTCATGCGGGCGGAATAGGCGAGCGTCAGGAAGGTGCCCGGCGCGATGGCCATGGCCCGGATGCCGATGGGCGCCAGGTCGCGGGCGATGGTCAGGGTCATGCCGATGATGCCGCCCTTGGCCGCCGAATAGGCCGCCTGGCCGGGCTGGCCCTCGTAACCGGCGATGGAGGCGGTGTTGATCACCACGCCGCGCTGGTTGGAGGCGAGCGGCTCGTTCTTGGCCATGGCCTCGGCGGCCTGGCTGGTGACGGCGAAGGCGCTGTTGAGATAGACGCCCACCGTGTGGGCGAAGTGGGCCAGCGGGATGCGCTTGCCCTCGCGATTGACCGTGCGGGCCGCGCCGGTGGCGCCGGGCGCCGGCGGTCCGCCATGCACCACCACGGCGGCGCGCAGGGGGCCGAGGTCCACGGCGGCCTGGACGGCCCGGGCGATGGACTCCTCGTCCATGATGTCGGTGCGCACATAGACCGAACCGTTGCCGAGCTCCTTGGCCAGGGCCTCGCCGCGGGCGTCGGCCACGTCGGCGATCACCACCTTCATGCCCCGCTGGGCGAGGCGGCGGGCCGTGGCGCTGCCGAAGCCGCCGGCGCCGCCGGTGACCAGGGCCGAGGCGTTGGTGAGATCCATGGTGTCTTTCCCTGTCTTTGCTTTTGCGCCGGCAGTTTCACGAGCCGACGGTGGGGAAGTCTACCGAAGATCAGAGCGCCCCGCGCCGATGCGCGGGGCTCGCGTCGCGGGGCCGCGACCACCTTGGGAAGCCTATTCGGTGGTGGTCCCGTCGAAGTGCTCCTCAGTGGCCTCGGCCTCGGCCTTGGTGGCGCGGACAATCCCATCCTTGTGATCGGGGGGGCCATAGATGGTGTAGAGCTTGAGGGACTTGTCGCCGGTGTTGACGACGTTGTGCTTGGCGCCGGCGGGCACGATGATCGCGTCATCGCCCTTGATCTTGGTGCGCACGCCGTCGATCCAGACCTCGCCCTTGCCCTTCTCGACCCGGAAGAACTGGTCGTGGTCCGGGTGGACCTCCTCGCCGATGTCCTCGCCGGGCTTCAGCGCCATCAGCACCAGCTGCAGGTGCTTGCCCGTATAGAGCACGCGACGGAAGTCCTTGTTGTCCTCTGTCAGTTCCTCGATGTCTGCGACAAAGCCCTTCATCGGCGTTCCCTTCCCCGGCGCGGCCACGCCGTCCGCGTCCTGGAGGATCCAGGACGCGCGGGATCATTGGCGGCTCCGGCGACCGGGCGAAATGACGCCGGTCAAACCGGGAGCGCCGGGACTCAACGCTTGGCCTGCTGCCGGGCGAGCTGCTTTTCGAAGTCGGCCTGCTGGGCGTCGATCAGGGCGATATAGCCGGCGCGGTCGATGAAGGGGTTGGGACCGGGTTTTCCCAGGCGGGCCTGCTTGGCCGGGGCGTCGAAGAACTCCGGGTGCGGGGCCAGGAAGACGTCGCCGGGCAGGGACCGGGCGATGGCGAAGGTGTGGCGGTAGTCGGCGACGATGCCGGGATACTGCTCGGGGACCAGGCGGTTGGCCGCGACGCTGGCGCTGCAGAAATAGAGGGCGGTGTGGCGGCTCCCGTCCCTGTCGACCACCGGCCAGGACCAGCTGGTGCAGCCCTTGGTATGGCCGGGCGTCAGGTGGGCGGTGAGCTTCAGCCCGCCCAGCTCGACGCTCTCGCCGTCCTTGACCACGCGGTCGAGCTTCACCGGCGGGAAGTCGAAGCTCTTGGTGGTTTCGGAGCCCGGATAGACCCCCTTCTCCAGGGCGTAGCGCTCGCCCTCGGTGGAGACCAGGCTCGCCCCGGTGTCGGCCTTCAGTTTCGCCAGGCCGCCGGCGTGATCGAAGTGGGCGTGGCTGGTGAGCAACAGCTTGACGTCGCTGAGCTTCACCCCGAGGGCGGCGATATTGGCCTCCACCAGGGCGGCGTTCTGCGGCAGGCCGACATCGATGAGCACGGCGCCCTTCGGGGTCTTGATCAGCAGGGCGCTGAGGCCCGCCGTGCCCACCTGATAGGTCTCGCCGATGATCCTGTACGGCGCGGCAGGCTGCGCCCAGGCCGCGTTCTGGGCCAGGGCGGGGGCGGCGGCCAGGGCTAGGGCGGCGGCGAGCAGGATCGTCTTCATCAGGGGCTTTCCGGCGAGGAGGGGGCGCGGCGAAGTCTGGCCGCGCGGCGGGCGTCTGTCGACGTCCGGCCGGTCAAATTCCAGTGGATGGCGCACGCGCCCTCGCCGGGGCGGGAGAGATCAGTGACCGGCGGCGGGGGGCGAGAGGCGCTTCACATCCTCGGCGGTCACCGGCTCGGGATAGGCGTTGCCGAAATTGGTGCGGACATAGGTGATCACCGCCGCGGTCTGGGCCGGGCTCAGCAGGTCGCTGAACCAGGGCATGGCGCCGCGTCCCTTGGTGACCATGACGATGGGATAGGCCGCGACCTTGAGCTTGGGATTGCCGGCCAGGGACGGGAAGGCGCCGGCGCCCACGGCGCCCTTGCCGTCGGCCATGTGACAGGTCTGGCAGACCATCTGATAGACCTGCTGGCCGGCGACGGGGACAGGCGGCTTGGAGCCGCCGGGGCCGGGTTCGTCGGCGAGGGCCGGGGCGGCGAGCAGCAGGGCGGCGGCGGCCGCAACGAGGGCGAGCTTGGACGTCATGGTCAGGCCTCCAGGGCGCGCTTGTGCAGGCGGGTGATGGCGTCGATGGACGACAGCAGGGCGCCCTCCATCCAGCAGCCGACATAGGAGGCGTGCTCCCCGGCCAGGACCACGCGGTCGTCCATGGCCACCAGGGTCTGGTAGTGGGCGGCCCGGGTCTCCTCGGTCCAGCGGGCGCAGCAGCCGAGGATCCAGGGAACGCGGTTCCAGGCCACCGAGGCGCCGTTGCGGAACTCCTTGCGGTAGCTCTCCGGGTGGAAGACCGACCCCTGCGCCAAGGCCGCCTCGATGCGCTCCTCCGGGGTCATGCCGGCCAGGTGGTAGCCGCCCATGCCGCTGGCGAAGGCGCCCAGCAGGACGGCGGGACCGTCCTTGAGGAAGTTGTTGTTGGGGTAGGAGACCAGGCTGATCTCCTGGTTGGTGAAGGAGTGGCCGCCATAGATGGCCGAGTCCTCCTCCCAGAACCGGCGGCCCATCTCCAGGCCGATCTTCACCGAGTTGGAATAGGGCACCGCGGCGATGGCGGCGTTCATCTTCGCCGACATGTTGTTCTCGATCTGGCTCAGCACCGTCAGCGGGATGGTGCAGACGCACCAGTCGGCCTTGGCCTCGGTGACTGCGCCGGTTCCGGTGTCGGCATAGGTGACGGCGACGCCCTTCTTGCCCTGGTCGATCTTGGTGACCTTGGCGTTGTAGGTGATCAGGGGCTGGACCTCGCGGGCGAAGGCCTTGCCGATCATGCCCATGCCCCCCACCGGCTGGAACATGGTGGTCTGGAACTCGTCGTTCATGAAGAACGCCATGTTGCGCCAGATTTTGGAGTCCAAGACGTCCTTCAGGGCGAAGACGTCAGACGGGGTCGGCGCGCCATTGACCCCGCCGCCCGGCGGGCGGTCGAAGCCGCGGTGCTCCGAGGAGCGCAGGTTCTTGGCGTACCTCATGTCCCCGTCCAGCATGCCCCACTCGCGCAGGGCCTCCTTCAGGCGGTCGCGGTCCTCGGCCGTGACGCTGGCGTCGAGGCTCTTCTGGTCAAGGGCCTTGCCCAGCAGCTCGGCCACGTTGCCCTCGAAGTCGGCGGCCAGGGCCTTGAAGCGCTGCGGCTTGCCGCCGAAGGCGTCGGTGTTGTGCACATAGGCGTTGTGGTTGAACTGGATGAAGGGCTGCAGCTCGACATTGAAGGCCTTGCAGTAGTGCAGCAGGGTCCGGTGGTGGTGCGGGATGCGCCAGGGACCCGGGTTCAGATAATTGCCCTGCGCGAAGCCCACCTTCTGGGTCGCCCCGCCCATCTCGATGAGGGTGTCGCCGCCATAGAGGGACCAGTTCCGGCCCCCCGCGCGGCCCTGGTATTCCAGCACCTTGACCTTATAGCCGGCCTTGGTGAGCTCATAGGCCGCCAGCATGCCGGCCAGGCCCGCCCCCAGGACGATGACCGAGGCGCCCTTCTTGGCGCCCGACAGGTTGGGCGGCCCCTTGAACTGGGTCTCGGCGGCGTAACCGAGGGTGGTCATCATGTTGTACATGAGGGCCGAGCCCCCCAGCATGCCGATGGTGGACAGCAGCTGCCGCCGCGTCGTCCTCTGACCTGTCTGTTCCAAGTGGGCGCCCTCCCCTGACCTCGACCGAGCCTGTGGGTACGAACCCCGCCGCGCCGGCGCCAACCGACAGTGTGGGCGGGCGCGGCTTTTGATCGGGCTGCCTGCGCTTTGACGGTCGCGGCGCGAAAATGGCCAGGGATCGGGCAGTTGGATCCGGCGGCGGCCGGCGCGCTGGACGCTTGACCTTGCCCATCCCGCGCCGCACAAACCGCGCGAAATTCGAACCCTTGTTTGGAGAGACTTCCATGGCGGACATCCGCTTCGACGGCAAAGTCGCGATCGTCACCGGCGCCGGCGGCGGCCTGGGCAAGCAGCACGCGCTGGAGCTGGCGCGGCGCGGGGCCAAGGTGGTGGTGAACGACCTGGGCGGCTCGATGGACGGCTCGGGCGGCTCCTCGGCCGCCGCCGACGCCGTGGTGGAAGAGATCAAGGCCATGGGCGGCGAAGCCCTGGCCAACGGCTCCTCGGTCACCGACGACGCCGGCGTCGCCCACATGGTCAAGCAGGCCATGGACGCCTGGGGTCGCATCGACGTGCTGATCGCCAACGCCGGCATCCTGCGCGACAAGAGCTTCGCCAAGATGACCATGGAAGACTTCGAGCTGGTGGTGAACGTCCACCTGATGGGCACGGTCAAGCCGACCAAGGCCGTCTGGGACATCATGCGCGAGCAGAACTACGGCCGCATCGTCGTGACCACCTCGTCCTCGGGCATGTACGGCAACTTCGGCCAGTCCAACTACGGCGCCGCCAAGCTGGGCATCATCGGGTTCATGAACACGATCCGCCTGGAGGGCCAGAAGAACAACATCCACATCAACGCCATCAGCCCGGTCGCCGCCACGCGGATGACCGAGAACCTGATGCCCCCCGCCATCCTGGAAAAGCTGAAGCCGGAATACGTGACCCCCGGCGTCGTCTACCTGGCCTCGGAGGAGGCCCCCACCGGCGCGATCCTGACCGCCGGCGCCGGCGCCTTCGCGCTCACCCGCCTCTACGAGACCGAGGGTGTCTATCTCGGCGAGGGCGGCCTGTCGGTGGAGGAGGTCCGCGACAACTGGGCCAAGATCTCCGACCCGGCCGGCCAGCAGGCCTACCTGAACGGCGGCGAGCAGAGCGGGAAGTTCTTCCGCAAGATGCAGGGCGGCTAGGCCACACGCCCACATCGCCAAATGTTGCAAAGGGCGGCTCCGCAAAGGGCCGCCCTTTCGATTCTGTAATGCCGATCGCGCTGAATCCGCTTGCTTCGCCGTGGGTGATCGCGCGTAACCTGACAGCCTGACTCAGACCTCCCAGAGAGAGGTGAGCCACCTTCGGAGGATGCGAGACTTTGACCCAAGCCCAGACGGCCGCCAGCTCCGGACGCCTATCTCTCGCAACCATTCTCGCCTTCGCCTGCACCAGCCTGCCGCTCTCGGCCCTGGCCATCGCCATCTCGGTCTACCTGCCGCGCTACTTCGCCAGCCACATCGGCGTGGAGCTGGCGGTGGTGGGCGCGGTCTTCGCCACGGTGCGGGCCATCGACATTCCCCTCGACCCGGCCCTGGGCATGCTCATGGACCGCACGCGGACCCGCTGGGGCCGCTATCGCGTCTGGACCGTGATCGGGGCGCCGATCCTGATGCTGGCCCTGCTGATGCTGTTCCAGGCCCCCGCGGGGTCGGGAAAGCTCTACCTGATGGGCTGGCTGCTGATCATGTACCTGGGCACCTCGATCCTTTCGCTCTCGCACTCGGCCTGGGCCGCGACGCTCGCCACCAAGTACCATGAGCGCTCGCGCATCTTCGGGGTGATGACCGCCGTCGGCGTGCTGGGTTCCGTCCTGGTCCTGGTCATCCCCATCGTGCTGGAACAACGGGGCATGACCGACGCCCAGGGCGTGCAGGCCATGGGCTGGTTCATCATCGGCCTGACCCCCATCGCCGTTGGCCTGGTGGTCTGGCGCACGCCCGAACGCATCACGGTGGACGTGGGCGCCAAGCACTTCAATCTGAGCGACTACTGGGCCCTGATCTCGCGGCCCAACATGATCCGCATCCTGCTGGCCGACCTCTGCCTGTCGCTCGGCCCGGGCTGGATGGCGGCGCTCTACCTGTTCTATTTCAAGGACGCCCGGGGCTTCTCCACCGGCCAGGCCAACATCCTGCTGGCGGTCTACATCCTGGCCGGCTTCGCCGGCGCGCCGTCGGTGGGCTGGCTGGCCAACAAGATCAGCAAGCACCGAGCGGTGATGGTCACCACCACCGGCTATTCGATCATGCTGATGCTGGTGGGCATCCTGCCCCAGGGCGACCTGCTGTTCGCGACCCCGGCCATGTTCATGGCCGGCTTCCTGGCCGCCGGCTTCGGGGTCATGACCCGGGCGATCACCGCCGACATCGGCGACGAGGTGCGGCTGGAGGGCGGCAAGGAGCGGATCGGCCTGATCTACGCCCTCACCGTCCTGACCGGCAAGGTGGCCGGCGCCTTCTCGATCTTCCTGACCTTCACCGTGCTGGCCCGGGTCGGCTACAACGCCAAGGAAGGCGCGCTCAACACGCCGACCGCGATTCACAATCTGGAGCTGGCCTATCTGATCGGGCCCATCGTCTTCGTGATGCTCGGGGGCGCCTGCTTCATCGGCTACAAGCTCGACGCCAAGAACCACGCCGAGGTGCGCCGCCAGCTCGACGAGCGCGACGCCCTCTATGACGAGGCCGCCATCATCGAAAGCATCGCCGCCGAGCCGGGCAACGTGATCGCCGACAAGGGCTGACGACAAATTCTTCCCTCGCGCCAATTTCGGCGCAGACTGCATTTTTTAGAGCCGGCGCCCTTAGCGCCAACCCATTTGGAGGTCCTTCATGGCGGTTTCGCCCCCATCCCAGCGGCTATCGCTGCCGGTCGCCCTATCGTTCGCCTCGACGGCCTTGCCGATCGCGGCCATCGGCCTGGTGATGGGGGTCTACCTGCCCCGGTTCTTCGCCGGACACCTGGGTCTCTCCATGGTGGCGGTTGGCGCGGCGATCACCATCGTGCGGCTGCTGGACCTGGCGGTGGACCCGCTGCTGGGCATGGCCATGGACCGGACCACATCGCGTTGGGGCCGCTATCGTCCGTGGCTGGTGGTGGGCGCGCCCCTGGTGATGGCCTCGGTCTACATGCTGTTCATGGCCGACAAGGGGGTCAGCGAGGGCTACGTTATCGGCTGGCTGCTGGTGCTGTACCTGGGGATCTCCATCGTGACCCTGGCCCAGGCGGCCTGGGGCGCGGCGCTCGCCACCGACTACAATGACCGCAGCCGGGTCTACGGCGTGATCAGCGCCGTCGGCGTCATCGGCGCGGTGCTGATCCTGGTCGTGCAACTGGCCGTGAAGGGCAGCTTCGCCGAGAGCGTCCACGCCATGGGCTGGTTCTGCATCGTCCTGCTGCCGATCACGGTCGTGCTCTGCATCTGGATCAGTCCGGAGCGGGTGGCTCCCAAGGCGACCGGCCAGCACGCCAGCTTCGCCGACTACTGGAAACTGATCACCCGCCCGGAGATGATGCGGCTGATCTTCGCCGACTTCGTGATGGCTCTGGGTCCGGGCACCACGGCGGCCCTCTACCTGTTCTTCTTCCATGACGCCCGGGGCTACACCGGACCTCAGACCTCGATCCTGCTGATGTTCTACATCGCCGCGGGTCTGGCCGGCGCCATCTTCTGGAGCTGGCTGGCGCAGAAGCTGGGCAAGCATCGCACCCTGATGCTCACCTCGGTCTGCTACGCCATAACCCAGTCGGCCCTGATGATCATCCCCAAGGCCACCATGGCGCTGGCCATCCCCGGCATGTTCGCGGTGGGCTTCGTCTCCTCGGCCTTCGTACTGATTGTTCGGGCCATGGTGGCCGACGTCGCCGACGAGGTGCGGCTTGAGACCGGCGAGGAGCGGGCCGGCCTGCTCTACGCCCTGGTCACCACAACTCAGAAGATCGGTGGGGCGATCACCGTCGGCATCAGCTTCACCGTGCTGGGCATGGTCGGTTACAACGCCAGCGAAGGCGCCGTGAACACCCCCGAGGCCATCCGCGGCCTGGAGCTCTGCTACGTGTTCGCGCCAGTCATCCTGGTGTTCGTCGGCGGGGCCTGCTTCATCGGCTGGAAGCTCGACGCCGCGCGCCACGGCGAGGTCCGCCGGCAACTCGACCTCCGCGACGCCATGGCCGCCGAGGCCGGGGTGCTGCAGACGACCTCGGGGGTCGACCTGCCGGACGCCAGCAGGCCCTGAATCGGGGGCCGGAGCCCCGCCGCCCCGACGGAAAGTGCTTGCGCGGCTGCTCCGGCCACGCTCTCCTGACCGGATAAGCGCCCCCAGAGGCGCACCAGTCATTTTGAGGAGACGCTCGTGGCTTCCATAACCGCCAATCCGGCGGCGGGCCGTTTATCGACCCCGGTTATATTCGCCTTCGCCAGCGCCGGCATTCCCGGCGCCATGCTCGCCCTGATCCTGGGCACCTACCTGCCGCGCTTCTACGCCGGCCATATCGGCATCTCGCTGACCGCCGTGGCCGGGGCCGTGGCCCTGGTGCGGCTCATCGACCTGGGCTTCGACCTGGTGATCGGCGGCGCCATGGACCGTACCCGCACGCGGTTCGGCCGCTACCGGGTCTGGTACGCGCTGGGCATGCCGATCCTGATCCTGTCGATCTACAAGATCCTCAATCCGCCGGCCGACGCCGGCGCGGGCTACCTGATCCTGTGGCTGCTGGTGACCTATACCGGCACCTCGATCACCGGCCTCTCGCACGCCGCCTGGGCCGCGGCGCTGGCCACCGGCTACAACGAGCGCTCGCGCGTCTACGGCTGGATGCAGGCCGTGGCGGTGATGGGCTCGGTCACCCTGCTGATGATGCCTCTGCTGACGCACGGCGCGATCAAGCCCGGGGAAGGCTCCAGCATGCAGGCGATCGGCTACCTGATCATCGCCCTGATGCCCTTCACCGCGGCGGCCAGCATCTTCTTCGCCCCGGAGAAGGTGACGTCGGAACGTCCCGAACACGCCAAGCTCAAGGACTATATGCAGGTCTTCACCCAGCCCTCGATGGTGCGGCTGGTGATCGCCGACCTGTTCCTGGTGCTGGGTCCCGGCACGACCGGGCCGATCTACATCTTCTTCTTCCACGACGCGAAGGGCTTCCCCATCAGCCAGGTGAGCCTGCTGCTGATCCCCTATATCGGGGCCGGCCTGTTCGGCGCGCCGTTCTGGGCCCGCATCGCGCAGAAGCTGGGCAAGCACCGCACCCTGCAGGTGGCCTGCGTCTGCTATGCCGTGGCCCAGACCGTGCTGATGGCCATTCCCAAGGGCCTGTTCGTTCCCACCGCCGTGGGCATGTTCGCCGTCGGCTTCTGCGCCAGCGCCTTCGTCCTGCTGGTGCGCGCCATGGTGGCCGATGTCGGCGACGAGCTGAGGCTGAAGACGGGCAAGGAACAGACGGGCCTGCTCTACGCCCTGGTCACCATGACCCAGAAGTTCGGGTCCTCCATCACCGTGGCCATCGTGTTCCCGGTGCTGGCCTTCGTCGGCTACAACGCCAAGGATGGCGCCATCAACACCGAGGCGGCGATCCGCGGCCTGGAGACCTGCTACCTCTTCGCCCCCATCGCCCTGGTGCTGGTCGGCGGCGCCTGCTTCTTCGGCTACAAGCTGGATCGCGATCGCCACGCCGACATCCGCCGGCAGCTGGACGAGCAGGAGGCGGGCTTCACCGAGGCCGTCGAGGACGAGCCCCTGGTGGGGGTGACCTCCGGGCCGTCGCCGATCTCGCCCACCCGGTAGGGCCTATGCTTGTCGCGTGACGGGCGCCTGAACCGGCGTCCACTTCAGGCTGTCACGCTTTAGAGCAACGCCTTGGCGATCTGGTTGAAGACGTTGGCCGCCGGGCTCTGGGGCGCGGCGGCCGTCACCGGACGACCGTCGTCGCAGGCCTGGCGCAGGGCCTGATCCAGCGGGATCTCCCCCAGCAGGGGCAGGCCCAGCTTCTCCGCCTCGGCCTTGCCGCCGCCCTCGCCGAAGATCGGGATGCGGGCGCCGGTGGCCGGGTCGGGGAAGTAGGACATGTTCTCCACGAACCCGAGGATCGGGGTGGCGGTCTTCTGGAACATGGCGACGGCCCGGCGCGCGTCGATCAGGGCGATCTCCTGCGGCGTGGACACGATCACCACCCCGTCCAGCTTGATCTTCTGGACCAGGGTCAGCTGGATGTCGCCGGTGCCCGGCGGCATGTCGACCACCAGGATGTCGAGGGGCTCGGCCTCGGTCCCCCAGGCCACGTCGTTGGCCATCTGGCGCACGGCCGAGGAGGCCATGGGCCCGCGCCAGATCATCGGGGCGGCCTCGTCCACCAGGAAGCCGATGGACATCACCTTCATCCCCCAGGCCTCGAGCGGGATGAGCTTCTTGTCGGGGCCGAAGCCCGGGTCGCCGTCGATCCCCAGCATGCGCGGCGCCGACGGCCCATAGATGTCGGCGTCCAGCAGGCCGACCCGCAGGCCCATGGCGGCGAAGGCGGCGGCCAGATTGACCGAGATGGTGGACTTGCCCACCCCACCCTTGCCGCTGGCCACGGCGATGACGCGGCGGACATGGTCGGGCCGGGCGGCGTCCACCGGCGGCTTCGGGGCGGCGGCGGGATCCTGGGTCACGCGGGCGCCCTTGACCACGCGGGTGACGCCGGGCGCCGGGGGCGGCGGGGCGTCGGCCTGCACCGTCAACAGCACCTGGGCCTGGGCGACGCCGTCGACGCGGGTCAGCGCCCGCTCGGCCTGGGCGCGGGTGGGCTCGTAGAGCGGGATGTCGGCGGCGGCCACCTCCAGCACGAAGCCGGCGCGGCCGGGCGCGAGGTTGAGGCCGTGCACCAGCCGGGCGGCGACCAATCCCTTGCCGGTCTTGGGGTCGAGCACCTGGTCGAGGGCGGCCAGGATGAGGGCGCGTTCGGGGGCGGTCGGACTATCCATGACGCCTGTGTGTCTTGCTTTGCGGGCTCGCGCGCCTCATATCCGGCTGACAGCGCCGGTTTACAAGCCCGACGACAGGCAGCCAACGCAGCCGCCGCGCCGAGACAAAAGAAGCAGACGACGCGACCATGCCCTGGAACGACAATGCGAACCCCGGCCCCTGGGGCTCTCCGCCGTCTGGTGAGGGCGGCGACAAGCAGCCCCCCAAGAGCCCGGGCCCGCAACGCGGCGGCGGCGGCCCGCGCCGTCCGGGCGGCCCCGGCGGCCCGAACGGACCCGACATCTCCGCCCTCTTTGACCGTCTGGTCGCCCAGCTGCGCGGCATGTTCGGCGGCCGGGGTCCCGGCGATCCCGTACGGCCTGGCGCGCTCGCCGCCGTGGCCGGCGCCGGCTTCGCCATCTGGGCGCTGTCGGGCCTCTACATCGTCCAGCCCAACGAGGAGGCGGTGGTCACCACCTTCGGCGCCTATTCGCGCTCGGAGACGCCGGGCCTGCGCTACCGCCTGCCCGCCCCCATCGAGCACGTGGAGAAGGTGGCGGTCACCAGCCTGAACCGCATCGACATCGGCGGCTCGGCCGGCGCCGACGTGCCCGAAGAGAGCCTGATGCTCACGGGCGACGAGAACATCGTGAACCTGGACTTCAGCGTCACCTGGCGCGTCGCCGACGCCGCCAAGTACGTCTTCACGGTCCGCGACCAGGAAGACGCCGTGAAGGCCGTGGCCGAAAGCGCCATGCGCGAGGTGGTGGGCAAGACCACCCTGCAGGACATCCTGACCACCGGCCGCGGCAAGGTGCAGACCCAGTCGGCCGAGCTGATGCAGAAGACCCTGGACGGCTGGGGCGCCGGCGTCAGCGTCGTCGAGGTGCAGATCCGCAGCGCCAACCCGCCGCAGGAGGTGGTCGCCGCCTTCCGCGAGGTGGCCAACGCCGGCCAGGACGCCGAGAGCGCGGTCAACGAGGCCAACTCCTATCGCAACCGGGTGATCAACGAGGCCAAGGGGGACGCCGCCAAGCTGACCCAGTCGGCCCAGGGCTATCGCGAACAGGCGGTGCGGGAAGCCATCGGTGAAGCCTCGCGCTTCAGCCAGATCCTCACCGAGTACAAGCGCGCGCCGGGCGTGACCCGCGATCGCCTCTATATCGAGACCATGCAGAGGGTGCTGTCGCGCTCCAACAAGGTGGTCATCGACGGCAAGGGCGCCAGCGCCCCGATCATCCTGCCGCCGGACGTCTTCCGGCCCAAGACCGCCGCCGTGCGCGTGGAGCCGCAGGCTGAGGGCGGCCGTGTCGTCACCCCCAGCCCGGGAGCCCCGCAATGAACCGCCGCCTCACCACCTGGGGCGTCATCGCGCTTGGCGTCCTGGTCGTCCTGTTCAACACCGTGTTCATCGTCGAGCAGCGCCAGCAGGCCATCGTGGTCCGCTTCGGCGAACCGGTCCGCGTGATCAACGCCCCGGGCGAGAACGCCCCGGGCCTGAAGATCAAGGCGCCCTTCCTCGAGAACGTCATCAAGCTCGACAAGCGCAACCTGAAGCTCGAGGCCGACCAGGAGGAGGTCATCGCCGCCGACCAGGAGCGCCTGGTGGTGGACGCCTTCGTCCGCTACCGCATCTCCAACCCGCTGCAGTACTACCGCACCCTGCGCGACGAGCGCACCGCCAACGACCGCATCGAGCGACTGCTGAACTCGTCCCTGCGCCAGATTCTGGGCTCGGCCACCTCCAGCGACATCATCTCGGGACGCCGCGGCGCCCTGATGGCCCAGACCAAGGTGGACGTGGCCAAGCGCGCCAACTCCTCGCGCCTGGGCATCCAGATCATCGACGTGCGGATCAAGCGCGCCGACCTGCCCGCCGCCAACCAGGCGGCCGTCTATCGCCGCATGCAGACCAGCCGCCAGCAGGAGGCCGCCCAGCGGCGCGCCGAGGGCGAGCAGAAGAAGCGCGAGATCATCGCCGGCGCCGACAAGGAGGTGGCCATCACTCTGGCCACCGCCACCGAGGAGGCCGAGACCACCCGAGGCGAGGGCGACGCCCAGCGCACCCGGATCTTCGCCCAGAGCTTCGGGCGCGATCCCGGCTTCGCGGCCTTCTACCGGTCGATGCAGGCCTATGAGGCCTCGCTGGGCCAGGGCGACACGACGATGGTGCTCTCCCCCGACAGCGCCTTCTTCAAGTACTTCGAACGCGGACCCAACGCGCGATAGGAGCCCATGGCGGAGGTTGTCGGAATCCGGATCGCGCAGCCGGCGGACGCCGCGGCCTTCGCCGCCATCTACGCGCCCTTCGTCACCGACACGGCGATCTCCTTCGAGACGGAGCCGCCGTCGCCGGAGGTGATGGCCGGCCGGGTCGCCGAGACCCTGGCCACCCATCCGTGGCTGACCGCCGTGCGGGGCGGCGAGGTGGTGGGTTACGCCTATGCCGGCGCCCATCGCGAGCGGGCCGCCTATCGTTGGTCCTGCGACGTGACGGTCTATGTGGCGGCAGGCGCCCACCGGTCCGGGGTCGGTCAGGCGCTCTATGGCGCCCTTATCCCCATGCTGAGGCGGCAGGGCCTGAGATCGGCCTTCGCCGGCATCGCCCTGCCCAACGCGGGCAGCGTGGCCCTGCACGAGGCCATGGGGTTCACCCCCATCGGAGTCTATCGCGAGGTGGGCTTCAAGCTGGACGCCTGGCGCGACGTCGGTTGGTGGCGGCTGGCCCTCGCCACCGATGAGGGCCAGCCCGCCGAGCCGATCGCCTTCTCCGACCTCACGGCCGAGCCCGACTGATCAGCAGCAGGACGCGGCCAGCGCGCCGCAGGCCTGGGCCGCCGGCTTGGCCGTCGAGGGCGCTTCGTCCTCGCCGTAGCTGGTGGCGCCGCCGAAGGTGAAGAAGGTCTCCCAGCGCACCCCGGCCGGGTCGTTGACCCAGGCCTTGTCGGACTTGGCGTAGCAGCAGGTGGCGGTCTCCTGATCCAGGGTGGTCTCGCCGGCCGCCTTCAGCCGGCCCGACAGTTCGTCGAGCTCTGCGCGGCTGTCGACCTGGATGCCCAGGTGGTCGATCCCCGGCGCGCGCTGGCGGGCGGAGATGGCGAAGTTCACCCTCGGGTCCTCCAGCATCCACTTGGCGTAGTCGCTCTCGACGACGCTGGGCGCGGTGTTGAACAGGGTGGAGTAGAAGCCGATCGACTGGTCGAGATCGGCGACACCGACGTGGATGTGCAGGCGCTTCATGGCTGGCTCCGAATGGTTGATTCCATATTTCGAGAATTATGGAATTATAGAGTCGCCGTCAAGCCCTAGCCGGCGCGGCGCGCCTAGCCCGACGCGGTCAACTCCGCGCGCTCCGCCCCCTGACGGGCTGTCAGCCGGTAGGGTCGCCCCCGGATCCAGAGGCGATCAACCTCGATGGCGCTCCAGCCCTCCGGCAGGACCACCGGACGCTCGGCCCAGGTCTCCGGCTCGCCGGGACCGACCCTCAGGCCGGGGAAGCCGAACAGCAGGCCCGTCAGGAAGCCGCCGATATTGGCGAAGAATGGTCCGGCCTGCGGCTGCTCGGGGAAGACGTCGGGGCGGTATTCCAGGATCTGCAGAAACCGGCCGACGCAGAACCTGCCATAGCCGTCCTCCAGCAGCTTCAGGGACAGGGCCCTATCGCCGGCCATGGCCGCCCAGGCTCCGTACAGGGCCGAGAGCATGGGACTGCCGACATAGTCCTGAGCGAGCTCCAGATAGAGTTTCAGGGTCGCCTGTTCGGTGGCCTTGTCGGCCGGATAGCCGAACGGGAAGAGGCCCATCAGAGGGTCCGGGGTCGCGCCCTTCTCCTCGTTGCTGCGATAGGCGTCGTGGGAGACGATGGCCCTGCCGCGGGTGGGGATGGCCAGCCCCTTGGCGATCTTCGCCCATATCGGATCGGCGGCGCGGCCGAGACGCTCGGCCAGGGCCGTGGCGGCGGTCAGCACCACGACCGCGCCCATGTTGGTGAAGGCCGCGTTGTTGACCGGCTGCTCGCGCTCGGCGATGCCCATGGAGGCGGCGATGTCGTACCCACTTCGGGTCCGGGTCACCCGGGTGGTGAGCCACTCGGCGACGCCCGACAGCACCGGCCACACCCGGGTGCGCAGGAACTCCGCGTCCCCGGTGGCGTCGGCGTGGAAGGAAAAGGCGCGGGCGACGTCCAGGGAGACGTGGTCTTCGTGCCACGCCGCTGTCCCCGGCAGGGGCGCGTTCTCCTCACCGCTGACCGGCCCACTCTCCCAGGGGAACTGCAGGCCGCGCCGTCCGAAGACCCGGGCGTTGCGGCGGGCCCCCTCAAGGCGCCTGAAGCGGTAGCCCAGGAGGGCCTCGGCCGCCTCCGGCTGCAGGACCGAGAGGGGCGGGACCGCGAAGGCCTCGATGTCCCACATCACGTGGCCGAAATAGTAGTGATAGTCGTGCCAGGTCGCCAAACCGAAGATCGAGGTCGAGGCCGGCGACGACGAATGCACCGAGGTGTTCAGGTAGAAGAAGGCCGCGTCCGCGAGCGCCTGCCAGCGCGCGCTCGCCCCCACCAGGCGAATGCGGCCCTTCCAGAGTTCGTCCCAGATGGCGCGGTTGCGGGCGCGCAGGGCCTCGAAGCCGTCCTTGCGCGCCTTGGCGGCCAGACGGACCGCCTGCTGGTCGGGGACCTGATGCAAGGTCGTGGGGATCAGGCTGGCGATCTGGCGCAGCCGGACCTTGCGGCCGGCCCGCGCGCGGAAGCCATATTCGGTGACGAGCCGGTGGTCGCGCAGGGGCGGGAAGGAGGGAGTCTGGTCGCCGGCCCCGAGCAGCTCGGTGACGAAGGCCACGCCGCAGGTGGAATAGCCGCCGGCGGATTCCCAGAGCAGGGAACCGTCGACGGCGGGCTCGGGCTCGCCTGGGGTGTCGCGCCGGTGGCGCAGGGCGCGGCCGTCCGACCCGCCGGCGTCGACGACGGCGCGAAGTCCCATCGCGCAGGCGCCGTCGACGAGGAGGCTGATCTCCTGGCAGACCAGGGTCGGCTCGTCGCGGCTGCAGAAGGTCAGCACCTCCACCCGAGCGACGCGTCCTGAGGCCGTGAAGGTGAAGCGGCTGGTGAGCTCGCCGGAGGCGAAGTCGTAGGCCTGTTCCAGATCGGCGACCTGATGCGGGGCGTCGGACAGCCAGACGCCGTCGAGGGCGAGGTCGGCGGCGAGGGGATAGGGGGCGACGGCGGCCGCCTCGATCTGGCGCTCATAGTGCTCGCCGGTGTAGCCGCTGACCAAGGCCATGCCGGCGGCCAACGGCATGTCGCGGACTCGCAGTCCGATGACGCCGTTGGCGACATAGGCCGGAAGCTCCCGGCGGCCAGAACCGGCGACAGGGGGTGGGCTGAGGGGTTTGCTCATGATGCGCCTCCGCGCCATGCAATCCCGATCGTAAACCTTGGTTCCTATGTCGGGCGTCGGGCGGAACAGAAGGGCAGGCCTGCTGTTCTAGGGCTCTGCCGTCACCGGAGCCCCACATGACCCATCGCCCTTCGCGTCCGGACGGCTTCGTGTGGTGGCGACATGGGGTGATCTACCAGGTCTACCCGCGCTCCTTCCAGGACTCGAACGGCGACGGCGTCGGTGACCTGGCGGGCGTCCTCTCGCGGCTCGACTACCTTGCGGAGCTGGGGGTGGACGCCCTGTGGCTGTCGCCGATCTTCCGTTCGCCGATGGCGGACTTCGGCTACGACGTCTCCGACCATGTCGCCATCGACGCCCTGTTCGGCGACATGAAGACATTCCGCGCCCTGGTGGACGCAGCCCATGCGAAGGGCCTGAAGATCATCCTCGACTACATCCCCAACCACACGTCTGATCGGCACCCGTGGTTCCAGGAGAGCCGGTCTTCGCGCACCAATCCCCGGCGCGACTGGTATATCTGGCGCGACCCCGCGCCGCTTGGCGGGCCGCCCAACAACTGGCGGTCGGAGTTCGGAGGCCCGGCCTGGACCTGGGACGAGGCCACCGGCCAGTACTACTACCACGCCTTCCTGGCCTCTCAGCCGGACCTCAATTGGCGCAATCCGCATGTCGTCGAGGCCATGCTGAACGTGCTGCGTTTCTGGTTCGACCGTGGGGTGGACGGCTTCCGCGTCGACGCCATACATCACCTGATCGAGGCTCAGGACCTGGCGGACAATCCGGCCAACCCCGAGTGGTCGGAGGATATGGCGCCGACCGAAAAGTTGCGCCGCGACCACACGGTCGATCAGCCCGAGGTGCATGAGGCGATCGCGGCCATGCGAAGGGTCTCTGAGGGCTATGGCGACGACCGGGTGCTGATCGGCGAGGCCTATCTGCCGATCGACCGCCTGATGGCCTACTACGGCGGGGCGGCCGACGGCTTCCACCTGCCCTTCAACTTCCACCTGATGACCGTGGACTGGACGCCGCGAGCCGTCGCGGACCTGGTGGCGGCCTATGAGGCCAAGTTGCCGGCCCATGGCTGGCCCAACTGGGTGCTGGGCAATCACGACCGCTCCCGCCTGGCCAGCCGACTGGGACCGGCCCAGGCGCGGGTTGCGGCCATGCTGCTGCTGACCCTGCGGGGAACACCGACCCTCTATCAGGGGGATGAGCTGGGGATGACCGACGTGCCCATAGCGCCCGAGCGGGTGCGCGACCCCTTCGAGATCAACCTGCCGGGCCGGGGGCTGGGCCGTGACCCGGTGCGAACCCCGATGCCCTGGGACGCCAGCCCCAACGCCGGGTTCAGCACCGCTGAGCCCTGGCTGCCCCTGGGCGAGGATTGGCGAACACGGAACGTGGCTCGCCAATCGGCGGATCCCGCGTCGATCCTCAATCTCTACGCCGCCCTGCTGCGCCTTCGACGCGCGGAGCCGGCCCTGGCTTCCGCGGGCTATCGCCTCGTCGCGGCCACCGACACCCTGCTGGCCTTCGAGCGCCATCAGGATGGACGGCGATTGCTGGTGGCTCTCGACCTGGCAGGCACGGGCGGGGCGCTGCCGGTTGCGGGCGGTGAGACGCTGTTGTCGACCGACGGCGCCGCCTCAGGTCCTGTTTCCGGAATGCTGCGGCTGGCGCCCCATCAGGGCCTGGTCGTCGCCCTGGATTAGACGAGCAGCCCCCTCACCTCGTGCAGGTCCGAAGCGATGCGGACGCAGAGGGCGTGCATCTCCTCGGTGGGGTCCAGCAGGTCGGGGACCATGATGGTCATCATGCCGGCCGAGGACGCGGCGCGGACGCCATTGTGGCTGTCCTCCAGGGCCAGGCAGAGATGGGGGGCGATCTCCAGACGCTCGGCGGCCTTGAGGAAGGGATCGGGATTGGGTTTGCCGTTCACATAGTCGCCGCGGGCGACGATGGCGTGGAAGCGGGGGATGATCCCGGCGTGACCCAGGTGCGCCTCCACCGCCCGGTGGCTGGAGGAGGTGGCGATGGCGCGCGGCAGGCCGAGAGCGTCCAGGGTGTCCAGCAGCTCCAGCACCCCGGCCTTCAGGGCGATGCCCTCCTCGCAGGCGCGGTCGACATGCTCCATGACCCGGCTGTTGAACTGAATGATGGGGAAGTCCTCGCCGAAGTGGTTGAGCACCTGGCGGTCGCTCATGGGACCCGGCAGGCCGATCATGCTCTTGAACAGGGAGAGCGGCATGTCGTGGCCGTGCTCGGCGGCCGTGGCGATCATGGCGTCGCGATAGACGACCTCGGTGTCGCAGAGCAGGCCGTCCATGTCGAAGACGACGGCCTTGGGGATGCGGGGCAGGCTCATGGCCCGGCCATAGCGCAGGTCGGCGGCCGGCGCGAAATCAAGCCTCGCGTCAGTCTGTAACGAAGTCCTGCACCGCATAGCCCTGGAAGTGCAGCAGGGCGGTGAGGTCGGAGTGGTCGACCTTGGCGTCGGCCTCGGCGGCGACGATGGGCTTGGCGCGATAAGCGACGCCCAGGCCCGCCTCGTTGATCATGGCCAGGTCATTGGCGCCGTCGCCGACGGCGAGCGCCTCAGCCGGGGTGACGCCCAGGGCGGAGGTCTCCTCGCGCAGGGCGGCCAGCTTGGCCTCGCGGCCGAGGATGGGGCGACCCACCTCGCCGGTCAGCAGGCCGTTGGCCTCGATCAGGGTGTTGGCGCGATTGGCGTGGAAGCCCGCGGCCTCCGCCACCCGGCTGGTGAAGAAGGAGAAGCCGCCGGAGACCAGGAAGGCCCGCGCGCCGTGGGCGGCCATGGTGCGCACCAGGGTCCGCGCCCCCAGGTTCAGCTCGACCCGCTCGTCATAGCAGCGCTGCAGGACGTCGACGGACAGGCCCTTCAACATGGCCACCCGCTCGCGCAGGGCGGACTCGAAGTCGAGCTCGCCGCGCATGGCGCGCTCGGTAATCTCCGAGACCTTGTCCTTCACCCCGGCGAAGTCGGCCAGCTCGTCGATGCACTCGCAGCCGATGATGGTGGAATCCATGTCGGCGATCAGCAGCCGCTTGCGGCGGCCGTTCCAGTGCTGGACGCAGGCGTCGACGGGTAGACCCTCCAACGCGTTGGCGACGGCGATGCGCACCGGGGCGAGGGCCAGCGCCTCGACCGACAGGTCATAGGCGCCGGGCCCCAGGAGCCGGGGCTCCTTGACGCGGGCGCGTGCGCCTGCGAGCGCTGCGTTGACGAGGTCGACACCGGCCTGGGCCGCTTCGGGCGTGGGACTGACGAGGGTAAGGGCGAGCTGCATGGAGCCCCGCATCTGGCTGATCGCCGGGCCCACGGCAAGCGGCAAGTCGGCGCTGGCCCTGCGTTTGGCGCAGAAGACCGGGGCCGAGATCGTCGGCGCCGACGCCCTGCAGATCTATCGCGACCTGCGGGTGGTGACCGCCCGCCCCTCCCGCGAGGAGGAGGCCTGGGTCCCGCATCACCTGGTGGGGACGGTGGACGCCGCCGACGGCTGGTCGGTGGGGACCTGGTCGCGGGCGGCCACGCAGGAGATCAACGAGATCACGGGCCGCGGCCGACCGGTCGTCGTCGTGGGCGGGACAGGCCTCTATTTCCGCGCCCTGACCCACGGCCTGGCGGAGATCCCGCCGATACCGCCGGAGGTCCGCGACCAGGCCGCCGCCGACTACGACGCCATGGGCGAGGCCGGCTTCCGCGCGCGGCTGGCCCAGGCCGATCCGGCCGCCGCGGCCCGGATAAGCCCCGGCGACCGCCAGCGCCTGGTCCGCGCCTGGGAGGTCTTCGCCGCCAGCGGGGTCTCGCTCTCCGACTGGCAGGGACGCACGACCCCGGCCCTCCCCGCCGACAGCTACGCGGCCGTCGCCCTGGAGCCCGACCGGCGCTGGCTCTACGACCGTTGCGACCTGCGGCTGGAGACCATGCTGGCGGCCGGCGCCCTGGAGGAGGTGGCGCAGCTGATGGCGCGCGATCTGGACCCCGCCCTGCCGATCCTGAAGGCCGTGGGGGTGCGCGAACTGGCCGCCCAGCTGCGCGGCGAACTGACTCCGGCCCGTGCCCTGGCGGCCGCCCAGCAGGAGACCCGCCGCTACGCCAAGCGCCAATCCACCTGGCTGCGGGGCCAGATGGCGGACTGGCCGCGGATCACCGCCACCGACGCCGACGCGCAGTGGAGGCAGTTTCTTGCGCTCAACCCCGGCTTGACGGCCTGACGGGGGCATGGCATCAGCAAGGACCTTCGTTTCGGAGAATGCTCGTGCGCGAGATTCTTGTACTTGTACGGCGACCTGTCGCGGGCTGACGATCACGTCAGCCTGACAAGGTCGCTTGCCCGGGCCCCCTTGAGGGCCTTTTTTATTGCCCCACACTAGGCGCTACCCAAATGACCGCCCACCAGACCATCGAAGCCGACATCGAAACCCTGACCGGCGCCGAGATCGTCGTCCGCGCCCTGATCGACCAGGGCGTCGAGGTGCTCTTCGGCTATCCGGGCGGCGCGGTGCTGCCGATTTACGACGCCCTGTTCGACGAGCCGCGTTTGCAGCACGTCCTGGTCCGCCACGAGCAGGGGGCGACCCACGCCGCCGAAGGCTATGCGCGGTCCACCGGCAAGTGCGGCGTGGTCCTGGTGACCTCCGGTCCCGGCGCCACCAACGCGGTCACCGGCATCGTCGACGCCCTGATGGACTCCATCCCCATGGTGGTCATCACCGGCCAGGTCGCCACCCACCTGATCGGCACCGACGCCTTCCAGGAGTGCGACACGGTCGGCATCACCCGCTCGATCACCAAGCAGAACTATCTGGTGAAGTCGGTCGAGGAGCTGCCGCGCATCCTGCACGAGGCCTTCCACATCGCCACCTCGGGCCGTCCGGGTCCGGTGGTCATCGACATCCCCAAGGACGTGCAGTTCTCCAAGGGCGCCTATCAGGGCCCCAAGGCGGTCAAGCACAACCACGAGTACAATCCGCGCACCAAGGGCGACGCCGGCAAGATCGCCGAGGCCGCGGCCCTGATCGCCGGCGCGCGCAAGCCGATCCTCTATACCGGCGGCGGCGTCATCAACGCCGGCCCCAAGGCCGCCCAGCTGCTGCGCGACTTCGCCAAGCTGACCGGGGCGCCGGTGACCTCCACCCTGATGGGCCTGGGCGCCTTCCCGGCCTCGGACCCGCAGTGGCTGGGGATGCTGGGCATGCACGGGGCCTATGAGGCCAACCACGCCATGCACGACTGCGACGTGATGATCTGCGTCGGCGCCCGGTTCGACGACCGGGTCACCGGCCGGCTGGACGCCTTCTCGCCAGGCTCGAAGAAGATCCACATCGACATCGACGCCTCCTCGATCTCCAAGAACGTCAAGGCCGACATCGGCATCGTCGGCGACGCCGGCTCGGTGCTGGAGGACCTGATCGCGGTCTGGACCGCGCGCAAGATGTCCACCGACAAGGCCGCCCTGAAGGCTTGGTGGACCCAGATCGACGCCTGGCGCGCCCGCCAGGGCTTCCGCTACGCGCCGGACGCCACCCTGATCAAGCCGCAGTACGCCGTGGAGCGGCTGTACGAGCTGACCAAGGACCGCGACACCTACATCACCACCGAGGTCGGCCAGCACCAGATGTGGGCGGCCCAGTACTACCGCTTCGAGCAGCCCAACCGCTGGATGACCTCGGGCGGCCTGGGCACCATGGGCTACGGCCTGCCCGCCGCGGTCGGCGTGCAGATGGCCCACCCGGACTCCCTGGTCATCGACATCGCCGGCGACGCCAGCGTGCAGATGACCATGCAGGAGATCGCCACGGCCATTCAGTACGAGCTGCCGATCAAGATCTTCATCCTCAACAACGAGTGGATGGGGATGGTGCGCCAGTGGCAGCAGCTGCTGCACGGGGAGCGCTACAGCCACTCCTATTCGGCCAGCCTGCCCGACTTCGTGAAGATGGCCGAGGCCTTCGGCGGCGTCGGCATCCGGGCCGAGACGCCGGCCGAGCTGGACGACAAGATTCTGGAGATGATCTCGGTGAACAAGCCGGTGCTGTTCGACTGCCGGGTCACCAAGGAAGAGAACTGCTTCCCCATGATCCCGTCGGGCAAGGCCCACAACGAGATGATCCTGGCCGACGACGGCAGCGACCTGGGCACGGTCATCGACGACGAAGGCAAGGGCCTGGTCTAGAGCCGAGAGGCGCGGCGGCCGAACCGCCGCGCCCCTTGGTCCTAGTCGTCGATGCGGGCCTCGGCGTAGCCGCTGAGCACTTCGACGCCGGACTGGTTGACCGTCTTGACGTCGAACTCGGCGATCTTGGCGCCGTCCTTCTCGGTGATCGCCTTCAGGGTCGCGGTGGCGTCCAGGGTGTCGCCCGGCCAGACCTGGCTGGTGAAGCGCACGCCGTACTTGGTCAGGCGGGCGTCGCCGACATAGTCGGTGAGCATCTTGCCGGTCATGCCCATGGTCAGCATGCCGTGGGCGAAGACCGACGGATAGCCGGCCACCTGGGTGGTGAAGATCTCGTCGGTGTGCAGCGGGTTGTAGTCGCCGGACGCGCCGGCGTACTGGACGATCTGGGTCCGCTTCAGGTCTTCCACCAGACGGGCGGTGTGGGCGTCGCCCACCTTCAGTGATTTCGCGCTGAGCGCCATGACAGCCTCCCCTACTTCTGCTCGACGGGACGTTCGGTGCGGACACCGACGCCGCGCGCGGTGATCACCAGTTCGCCCTTCTGGTCGCGGTACTCGGTGACGCTCTCGGAGAAGACCAGCTTGCCGGAGCGCTTGCCTTCCTTCTCCCAGGTCTTGCCGGGCGTCGTCGTGGCGGTGAGCACGTCGCCGGCGCGCAGGGGACGGTGATACTCGAAGTGCTGTTCGGCGTGCAGGCCGCCGCCGCCCCCTCCCCCGCCGCCGCCGCCGCCGGGTGCGCGGCCGGTGGCGTTCTTGCCGGAGCCGAACCAGGGCTGGCCGATCTTGGGGCGCAGGCCGTAGTCGGGATCGAACTGGGCGCTGGCCTGGGCGAAGGTCGGGGGCGCGATAATGCCGCCGGCCTCGGTGGTCTTGGCGTAGTCGGCGTCGGAATAGACGCGGTTATCGTCGCCGACCGATCGGGCGAACATAAGGATGTGCCCCGCTTCCACGGGAAATGTCTTGGCGGCCATTGGCTCCCTCTCCTGTGCGGTCTCTCGCCGCTCTGAAAATCCGATAGCGCCCACTCTAAGGCCAGCTAGCGCGCCGTCCACTCCGGTTGGCCGATCCGGCTCACGCGGATGAGCCGGCCGTGCAGGCCGACCTCGCGGAATTGATAGAGCCAGGCGGCGGTGGGCGGGTTGATCCAGTTGTCGTCGGCGAACATCCGCAGGATCGGCTCGCCGCCGTCGGGATGGGCCTCGCTCATCGGCGCGTCGGGATGGTTCAGGCGCTCGACAGGCTCGAACCAGGCGCGGTCCACCTCGGTGGGATCGGGATTGAGGCTCAACGTCTCCTCGCTCCAGAACACCACCGGCGTCACCACGTGACCCCCCAGGGTCTCGAAGTCGTCCAGCATCCCCAGCGCCTCCGACGGGGTGATGGCGACCCCCAGCTCCTCCGAGGTTTCGCGGATGGCGGCGGTGACCGCGTCCTCGCCGGGCTCCAGGTTGCCGCCCGGCAGGGCGTAGTTGCCCGCGCCGCGGCGCATGGTCAGGGCGCGGCGGGTCAGCAGGTAGGTGAGCTCACCGTCCCGGGACGACAGCACGATGGCCACGGCGGCCCGCCGGCGCGCGCCCGTCTCCAGGGCGATGCGCGGGAAGGCCGCGAGGTTGGCGGCGATGCGGGCCCGGTCTGCATGCATGCCTCCAGCATGCCGACCTGGGCCCCCAGGGCAAGCCTACGTCTTGACGCGCATCGCCCCCAGATAGTCGCGCTTGCCGAGCGGCACGCCCCGGGTGCGCAGGATGTCGTAGGCGGTGGTGGCGTGGAAATGCAGGTTGGGCAGGGAGAAGGACAGCAGGAAGCCCTCGGCGGTGAAGGGGATGCGGCGCTCGCCCATGACGAAGGCCATGTCGCGCCCCTCGAAGCCGTTGACCTCGGCCGCATCCAGGGCCTTGAGCCCGGCCTGGGCGTCGGCCACCAGCTTCTGCAGGTCGGCGTAGGTCAGGGGCGGAGACGCCCCGCCCGGCGAGAAGGTCCCGGCCCGCACGCCCTCGATGGCGTCGATGGAATGGTGGGCCACCGAGGAGATCTGGAACCAGAAGGGCAGCATGTCGGGGAACAGCCGCACGTCGACGACCTCGTTGGGGTCGATGTTGTTGTCCGTGAAGTGGGACAGGCCCCGGTCCAGGAAGCCCGACACGCCCCCCAGGACCTGGAGGAATGAGGTGACGCTGACGTCGTAGAGTGAAATCGCCATGGCCCGAGGCCTCCCGTGTTTGTTGTCGCGCTTGTTCTCCGCCATCGGCGCCGGGGAAGGCCAGAGATTTCGACGGAGACGGCCGGCGGAGAGGGCGCGCCCTGGGGAAACGCGACCCCTGGTAGCGGGGCCCCATGGCCAGGACGGCTCGGGGTGGGAGAACGCCGAAATGCGTGGTAATCGAATTACTTAACCTCTAGGCAGGCGCCTCCCCGCTGGTTGGTCCGGCGCCTCCCCCGCCGTCGACGAGTTCTGTGTCTTGAGCAACCCTTCTGGTCACGCCGAGACGCGTCCGACGGCCCTGGCCGTCGCCCATCCCGGCCATGAGCTGCGGCTGCTGAAATGGATCGAGCAGACGCGGCCGTCTGTCTTCATTCTCACCTCCGGATCCCGCAGCGGGACCTCGCGCAGCCGGGTCGAGGCCAGCCGGGGCCTGGCGCGGGAACTGGGCGCCACGCCGGCCGAGGTCTTCGGCCAGCACCTGGACCGGGAGGTCTATGAGTGGATCCTGGCCGGTGAGGCTGCGCCCTTCCGCGATCTGGCGCGGCAGTTGGCCGACAGCTTCGTGGCGCGCGGGATCGGCCGCGTGGTGACCGACTCCTGGCAGTTCTATAACGCCGCCCACGACCTCTGGCACGTCACCGTCCGGCTCGCCGCCGAGGACGCCGCCGCGCGGCTGGGTCACGCTGTCGAGGTGCTCGACTATCCCGTGGTCCCCACCGTCATGGGGATCTGTCGGCCGGGTCCCGAGCGCCTGCGCCTGACGCTCACCGACGAGGAGGTGGCGCGCAAGCTGCGGCTGGCCCAGGCCTTTCCCGAGATCGCCGACGACCTGGACGAGGTGATCGCGGTGGGCGGCCCCGAGGTCCTGGCGCGGGAAACCCTGCATGCCCCCCTCCCCCTGCGGGACCTTCGCCCCGCCCCGGGGGAGAAACCCCTCTACGAGCAGTATGGCGAGGCGCGGGTGGCCGGAGGGCTCTACGCCTCGGTGCTGCGGTGGAGCCATGTCGAGCCCATCGCCCTGGCGCTGGCCGCGGTGACCGCATGACCGGCCCCGGGTTGAAGATCCTGATCACCAATGTCTGGCTCGACGGACGCGGCGGCACCGAGAGCGTTGTCCGCGACCTGGCGCTCGGGTTCCAGCGCCGCGGACATCGGCCGATCGTCTACTCGCCGCACCTGGGGGACGCGGCCCGGGAGATTCACGAGCGGGGGGTGTCGGTGATCTCCGACCTTGGTCAGCTCGCCGAGACGCCGGACGTGATCCACGGGCACCACTATGTCCAGACCGCCGAGGCGATCCTGCATTTTCCGGAGGTCCCGGTGGTGACCCTGTCGCACGCCTGGCCTTTCTGGCAGGAGCGCCCGGTCAAGTTCCCGCAGGTTCACCGCTACCTGGCCGTGGACGAGGCGGTCCGCGACCGGCTGGTCCAGATCGAGCAGATCCCCCCCGAGCGGGTGGAGATCCTCCACAACGCCGTGGACCTGCGGCGCATCCCCGCGCGGCCGGCCGCCCTGGGCAAGAAGCGCCCCCGGACCGCCCTGGCCTTCACCAAGAACAAGGCCCAGCTGCCGATCCTGCAGGCGGCCTGCCGGAAGATGGGCGTGACGCTGGACGTGCTTGGCCATGGCGCCGACCGGCTGGTGGCGACGCCGGAGGCCGAGCTCGTGGGCTACGATCTGGTGTTCGCCACCGCCCGCATGGCGCTGGAGGCCCTCTGCGCCGGGGCCGCCGTGATCGTCTGCGACGCCCGTGGCCTGGCGGGGCTGGTGACCTCCGACAATGTCGAGCGCCTGCGCGACTTGAACTTCGGCCTGCGCAGCCTGGTCGATCCGGTGACGGTCGAGGCCATCGCCGCCGAGATCGCCCTCTACGACGCCGCCGAGGCCGGGCGGGTGAGCGAGCGGGTGCGCGGCTTCGCCGATCTGGAGCCGATGCTGGACCGGCTGGAGGCGCTCTATGGCGAGGCCATCGCCGCCGCGGCCGCTCAGCCCCCCACCGAGGCAGAGCGCCGCCAGGCCATGCTGGCCTTCCTCAGCGAGACCCTGCCGCGGGGCCGCACCAGCCCGCACTGGCCCTGGATGGCCGAGCGTCAGGCCCTGCTGGCCCAGATCCGGCGCCTGGACCAGCAACTGGCCCACGCGCGCGCCGGCATCGAGCGGGGCGGCGATCCCGAGGCGCTCACCCCGGAGGGGCTCGCCCCCGAGCCCGGCGAGGTTGCCCCGTCCGCGCGCATGTGAGAGGTCGTTGCCGAAGCTTTCCGCGAGACCCCGCATGTCCGACACCCAGCCCGCCTCCGTCTATGACCTGACGCCCTCGGAAGAGGCCGAGAGCCTGGCGACCTTCGCCATCCTGGTGGACAACGAGCCCGGCGTTCTGCATCGCCTGGTCGGGCTGTTCGCGGCGCGGGGCTACAATATCGAGAGCCTGACGGTGGCCGAGACCGACCGCCGGGCCCACACCAGCCGCGTCACCATCGTCACCCGCGGCACGCCCCACGTCCTGGCCCAGATCGAGGCCCAGCTCGAGAAGATGGTGGCCACCCGCCACGTGCAGGACATCTCCCGCGACCCGAACGGCCTGGAGCGCGAGCTGGCCCTGGTGAAGGTGAAGGGCTCCGGCGGCGACCGGGTCGAGGCCCTGCGAATCGCCGACATCTTCCGCGCCAAGGTGCTGGACACCACCATCGACAGCTTCATCTTCGAGCTGACCGGCGCTTCGTCGAAGATCGACAAGTTCGTCGACCTGATGCGGCCGCTGGGCCTGGTGGAGCTGTCGCGCACCGGGGTGCTGTCCATCACCCGCGGGGCGGAACGCTTCTAGGGCTGACACAGGTTCGTGAAAAACAGACCGTTTGGTCGGTTTGTTTGTTGACGACGCCCGCTCGGGGTGGTCATTTCCCTGCACGAAACGCGGCCGACCGGCCAAGCCCCTCGGGGTCTGGAGAAGGTCTGGCCCAGACGGGGATTTGGAAACGGCAGGCGATCCATTCATCGCCAGTATGTCTTTGTTTTTATTGATAGATTTAGAAATATTTGCATCTCGGCCCACTTATGGATCGAGCTGCTCTGGTCAGTTTTGACGTGGATGAATTTGACATTCAGACGGCTCGGCGCCGGCGGCTCCGCAAGGATGTCGCGGGCGTCATGGCTCACCTTCGGCGCCGGCGTCTGCGCAGGTTCGCGCAGGCGTCGCGCTCCGATATCGGGCGCGAAGTTTCACCCATCACCGAGGTCCTCCCACACGGTCACAGAGATCGTCTGGGCACTGACGCCGGCGCGCATCCCGCGCCGGCGTCCTTTTCCGCGCGCTTGCCTGTCGCTGCGGAACGCCGCCAGATTGGCGACAGGCTAGGGACCCAGGGATCATGACGGACAAGGCGGTCACCGCGACGGAGGTCCGGCGCAGCCAGGCCGAGCGCACCGCCAGCATGCGCGCCCGGCTGATCGACGCCGCTGTCGATTGCCTCAACCGCCTGGGCTATTCGGCCACCACGCTCTCGACCATCGCCGAGGCCGCCGGGGTGAGCCGCGGCGGCATGCTGCATCAGTTCCCGTCCAAGGTGGACCTGATGCTGGCGGTGGTGGCCTACGCCTCGGGCGCCGATGAGCGTTCCAGCCAGCCGCCGGCCCTGAACGACGACGACGACAAGCTGGCCTACTTCATGTCGCGCACCGACCTGACGTGGCGGATGCTGACCCAGGCGCCGGCCATGGCCAAGCTGGAGATCATGATGGCCGCCCGCTCCGACCAGGTGCTGGCCGCCAAGCTGCCCGACATGTTCAACAGCATCGAGCAGAACCGCCGCGAGCGCATGTGGGACCTGGCCCAGGAGATCGGCGTCCAGGACCGCGAGGCCATCGAGGCCATGGTCGGCCTGCACATGGCGGCCATGCGCGGCCTGGCCATGGAGCTGCTGGTCACCGGCGACCGGGACCAGGTGGAACGCTCCTTCGCACTGCTCAAGCGCTACAAGGAGACCTTGATCGGGGACCTCCTGGCCAGGGCCAAGGCCGACCGCGCGAGCGCCTGAGGCTCAGGCCGGTAGCGCCTCCGGCGCGGCGCGGGCCGCCAGGATGCGGCGGCGGACGACGGCGCGGGTGGTAAGGTACTGGACCGCGAACAGAGCGATCTTCGAGGCCATCGGGAAGATCGCCATGAAGGCCACCCAGTGGTCGGTGAAGGCGATGGCCACCACCGCGTTGGCCACGGCGCTGAGGAACATCAGCCCCGCCCAGACATAGCCGAACGCCACCATCACATCCTCGGCGTGGCCCGCGGCGATGGGGGGCATGTAGCGCAGCATCCAGCCGCGCTGGAGCATGGCGCCGCCGATCAGCAGGTAGATCACCGTCGGCTTGACCATCAGGAAGCGGATGTCGTGGGTCAGCAGGCTGGCCGTGCCGAACACCAGGACCAGGCCCAGGCCCAGCCACTGCAGGGGCGCCACAGGCCGGCCGGTGAGCTTGAGCACCGCCACCTGCCCCACCCCGATGGCGATGGCCACGCCGGCGGCCAGGGTTGGATCGACCTTCAGGGCCACCAGGATCAGGAAGACGATGGTGGCCAGGAAATCCATCACCAGGGGACGGGCGGCGTAGAGCAGCGGATGCATTGTGAAGGCCCTAAGGAGCGGAACAGCGATGGGCAAGCCTAGCCAACCTCCGCGCCGGGTCCCTAACCCGCTGGCGCAGAAAGCGCGGCGATCCGCGAAACCGCCGCGCCGTTGGCGCATCGTGAGCGGCGAAGGGGGGCTTTTTTCGATCGGTTCTTCAAATGTGAACCCATCGCGCCTATATGTGTCCTGTCGGGTTTCGGCCCGACTATGAGGATAAACGCGCACATAATAAGCGGACTGGACCCGGGTGCGATTCCCGGCGGCTCCACCAAATCTTCCCCCGGTTATCGCGGGCAAGTGCGGGGCCGATCAGCATCGACAGACGTCTAAAGGTGTTGCTTTCTTCCGGCTTGGCCCACCGTTTCGGGCCTTAATCTAAATGCGAACGATAACTTCGCTGAAGAAGTCCGTTTGGCCGCGTAAGCGACCCGATAGATTTCGACCTAAACTCCTAGCGTCTTAGCAGCGCTAGGCGGGGCCCGGAGGGCGCCTTGCAACAGAAGCCCTCCACCTTTCCTTCCCAAGATCAGTTGAAGTGCGCGGGCCTGGCCCCGGCGCAGACGGCTTCGCGCGCGGCGGGCAGGAAGAGCACGTAGTCGGGCTTCACCTGGCCCACCACCCGCCAGTCGAAGGCGCAGCGGTCCTCGTGGATCCAGGCCACCTTGCCCACGAAGGGCGCGAAATAGGGCGGCATGGGATCGGCGGTGAAGCTGTCGCCAATGATCAACACCGTGGGGCCCGGCTTGCCGGTGTCCACCACGAAGGGCTGGGCCGCCCGGGCCGCCAGCCCCGGCAGCAGGGCGCGGCCGGCGCCCGGCGGCAGGCCGGTGCGGTCGTGGATCTCCACCTGTTCGATACCCGGCGTCTGGCCGGCCAGGCGCGGCAGGTCGCCGTTGTCGAGGGGGACGGTCGTCCAGGAGAGCGCCTTGGGGTCGATCCGCCAACCGGGCTGGCCCATGGCCTCGACGATCCGGTTGTAGCCCACCAGGGAGCCGCGAAGGCTCCAGTGGCTATCGAGGCGCCGGTAGACCTGGCCGTCCGCGCGGGCCGCCCGCAGCACGGGGCGAAGGTCGACGGTGGTGACGCCGCAGCGGGCCAGGCCGCGCAGGATCAGGTCGTATTCGGTGGGGGATTTCGCCGGTCCCGCCCAGTCCGGGGCCAGGTCGGGCTCGATCTCGGCCGGCGACGGGGCGAGACCGGCCACCACGGTCGCCCCGGCCAGCTTGGCCTTGGCCTCGCAGACGAAGGCGGCGTAGTCGGCGGCTCGGGCCGGATCGATCTCCTGGCCGGTGGAGCGCAGCAGGCCCTCCACCAGGAACATCTGCCCCCGACGCCCCGTCACGGCGGCCGCCGCGTCCCCCTCCCCGCCCAGGCGGCGCTGCAGCCGGGCGGCGGCGCGCATCATCGGATCGCGGAAGCCGAAGTGGTCGGCCAGCCAGGCGTCGATCGCCCGCGGCAGGGTACGCCATTCGCCGGCCGTGCGCGGCAGGGCCGGGGCGGGCGCCAGGCGGCGGTTCTCCTGCAGGGACACCGTTCGGTAGGGGACCAGGGGCAGGGCGATCACCGGGGCGATCAGCACGGCCAGGACCGCCAGGATCAGCGGTCGGCGGGAGCGGGTCATGAGCGGCATGGCGTCCCTCCCCTCAGAACCGGAAATAGAGGAAGGGGCTGTAGGCGCCCCAGGCGACCTTCAGCAGGCAGAGCGCCAGCAGCAGGGCGATGACGGCGGCGTCGGCCCAGGCCAGGCCGCGCAGCCGCCGCAGGCCCCCGGGCAGGCCGAACACCGCCAGGGCGCCGGCCAGGGGCAGCAGCCACAGGTGCAGGGGCTGCAGGGCCGCGTGGGTCGCCGCCTGCAGGCCGCCGAGTCCGCGCAGGCCGGCCATGCCGGTCCAGAGGTCGAGGACACGGCCCATGTCGGGGCTGCGGAACAGCACCCAGCCCAGGGTGACGGCGGCCAGGGCATAGGCCCAGCCGACCGGCCGCGGCAGGCGGGACAGCACGCGTCCCAACCCCGCCCGCTCCAGCACCAGGAAGACGCCGTGCCAGGCGCCCCACAGGACGAAGGTCCAGGCCGCCCCGTGCCAGAGGCCGCAGAGCAGGAAGACCACGATCAGGTTGCGCCAGGTCTTCCAGGCCGGGCCGCGATTGCCGCCGAGCGGGATGTAGAGATAGTCGCGGAACCAGGTGGACAGGCTGATGTGCCAGCGCCGCCAGAATTCGGTGATGGAGGCCGAGGCGTAGGGGGTGCGGAAGTTCCGCGGCAGGGTGAAGCCGAAGATCACCCCCAGGCCGATGGCCATGGTCGAGTAGCCGGCGAAGTCGAAATAGATCTGCAGGGCGTAGGCGCCCGCCCCCAGCCAGGCCTCGATCAGGCCCGGCGCCTTGGCGTGGTCGAACACCGCGTCGGCCAGGGGAGCGATGGGGTCGGCGATCAGCAGCTTCTGGGCCAGGCCGATGATGAAGATCCGCATCCCCGCCGAGGCGCGGCCCAGGCTGTGGCGACGGACCGCCAGGCGCTTGGCGATGGTCTTGTAGCGAACGATGGGTCCGGCGATCAGCTGCGGGAACAGCGCGATGTAGAGCGCCACCTGGGTGACGTCCCGATTGGCCGGGAACCGCCGCCGATAGGTGTCGATCAGGTAGGACAGGCAGTGGAAGGTGAAGAAGGAGATCCCCAGCGGCAGGGGAATCCTCGGGACCGGAAGGCCCAGGGTCAGGGCGATGAAGCCGGCGTACTTGAACACCGCCAGGGCCAGCAGATTGATCCCCGCGGCCAGGGCCAGGGCCCGCTGGCGCGCCGCCCCGTCGCGGGCGTCGATGGCCAGGGCCGCGGCGTAGTTGACCAGGGTCATGCCCGCCATCAGCAGGACGTAGACCGGCTCGCCCCAGCCATAGAAGACCAGGGAGGCGGCCAGCAGGATCGCGTTCCTGGCCTTGACCGAGGGCCCGGCGAAATAGGCCGCCAGGCACAGGGGCAGGAAGACGAACAGGAAGGTTGGCGATGCGAACAGCATGTGCGGTGAAGGCGGCCCCCGGTCAGAACCCGAATAAGCAGTTCCGCCGCGAGCGCCAAGGCCGTGGCGCCGACGCCCCATCGTGGGTTTTGACTCGCCTGCGCCTTGCGCGGACGGCGGGAGGCGTTACCCTTCGGGCAGTTGAATAGCGCCCCTCGGAGACTCCATGGCTCAGGACCCGCCGGCCCAAGACCAGATGCACTACGAGGCGATGGCTCAGGAAGCGCTGCGTGGTGTGGTCAAGGCCGCCCTGAAGCGCGCCGCGGCTCCCGACGGCCTGCCGGGCGCGCATCATTTCTACATCACCTTCAAGAGCGAGGCGCCCGGCGTCTCCGGCCCCGCCGACCTGCTGGGCAAGTACCCCGACGAGATGACCATCGTCCTGCAGCACCAGTACTGGGACCTGGCCCCGGGGGAGACCTTCTTCTCCGTCACCCTGAAGTTCGGCGGCCAGCCCAAGCGGCTGTCGGTGCCCTACGCGGCGGTGACGCGGTTCTACGATCCCAGCGTCCAGTTCCTGCTGTCCTTCGAGAGCACGCCCGCGGCCGGCGAGGCCGCCGCGGCCGGCGGCGACAAGGCGCCTGCGCCCGCCGCCGAGGGCGATGTCGATCCCGAGGCCGCCAACGTCGTCTCCCTGGACCAATTCCGCAAGAAGTGAGCGCCTGACCCATGACCGACGTCGCAGCCCCGGAACCCGAGGCCCTGACCGACGAGGCGATCCTGGCGCGCTTCCTGCGCTCCAAGAACCAGCCCACCGGATCCCAGACCCTGGGCTTCCGCATGGTGGCCGTCAGCCAGGCCGAGAAGTCGGTGGAGGTCGCCTTCGAGGCCAGAGCCGAGCTGCTGCTCAACCCGATGAAGCAGATCCAGGGCGGCTATCTCTGCGCCATGCTGGACGAGGCCATGTCGACGGCCTGCATGGTGGCCTCGGGCATGACCCATGTGGCCCCCACCGCCGAGATGAAGACCACCTTCTACCGGCCCGCCCTGCCGGGAACCCTGAAGGCCATCGGCCGGGTGGCCAAGTGGGGGCGGACCATCGCCTTCACCGAGGGCGAGCTCTACGACGCCGAAGGGCGGCTGGTGGCCAAGGCCACCGGCACCGCGGTCCCCACCCCCTTCCAGAACTACAAGAAATAGGATGAGCGCGCGCCGCGGCTTCCTCGGCGTCCTCACCGCCCTGCTGCTGGGCTGGACGACCCCGGCGCTGGCCGCGGCCGGCCCCTTCGCCGACTGGGCCGCCGTGGTGGTGGCCGGCGACTGGCACGCCCATTCCGGCGGTCCCTCCGAGGCCTTCGACAACGCCCGCCGCGACGTCTCCCAGGAGCTGGAGCGGATCGGCTTCGACAAGGCCAACCTGCGCCAGTTCTCGGTGCGGCCGGAACGCTACAAGGACATCCGGCCGGGCAAGTCCGAGCCCCGGGCCATCTATGAGGCCCTGGCCCAGCTGACCCCCAAGGCCCAGGGCGGCTGCCTGGTCTATTTTTCCTCGCACGGGGCGCCCCAGGGGGTGCTGGTGGACCAGAGCATCCTGCCGCCGCCCCTGCTGGGCGCGATCCTGGACCGCACCTGCGGCCAGCGGCCGACGGTGGTGGTGATCTCGGCCTGCTTCTCCGGCGTCTTCATCCCGGAGCTGGCGCAGCCCAACCGCATGATCCTGACCGCCGCGCGGCCCGACCGGACCTCTTTCGGCTGCGGCGAGGCCAACAAGTATCCCTTCTTCGACGAGTGCTTCCTGCAGTCGACCCCCGGCGCCCAGGACTTCCCCAGCCTGGGGCGGGGAATCCAGGCCTGCGTGGCGGCGCGGGAGAAGAAGGAGGGCATGACCCCGCCCTCCGAACCCCAGGTCTGGATCGGCCCGCAGCTGCGCCCGATGCTGCCCCTCTACCCCTTCCCGCAGGGACCGCCGCCTAAAGGGTGACAACCTGTCCCCAATTGCGGCCGGCGGCGGGTTGAAGACCGCGCCCGGGGCTCTACAAGGGGACGCCAGCCCCTCACCCGAAGCCGATCCCCTATGAATTTCGTCGCCAAAGCCGCCGCCGCGATCCTCCTGCTCCTGGCCGCCCCGGCCGCCGCTCAGGACACGGCCGCCCCGGCCGCGACCGCCACCCCTCAAGGCCCGGTTCCCTACGAGGCGCTGCGGACCCCGGCCAAGCCCGCCGTCCGCCCCGCCACCCGCATCGTGGCCAAGCCCACGACCCCGGCGACGCCCAGCCTGACCCCCATCGCCCCCGCCCTGCCGCTCGCCCCGTCCGGCGCGCGCCTGACGAGCGGCGAGAGCCTGCCGCCGGCCGAGCTGGAGGCCTATGTCGACGGGGTGGTGAAGGACGCCATGGACCGCGAACACATCGCGGGCGTCACGGTGGCGGTGATCCAGAACGGCCAGGTGGTGCTGAAGAAGGGCTACGGCTTCGCCAGCCTGTCGCCGGCCCGCAAGGTCGATCCCGACACGACCCTGTTCCGCATCGGCTCGATCTCCAAGACCTTCACCTGGATCGCCCTGATGAAGGAGGTGGAGGCCGACCGCATCCGCCTGAACCAGCCGATCAACCTCTACCTGCCCGAACAGCTGCAGATCCGCGACCAGGGCTTCCGCACCCCGATCCGGGTGCGCAACCTGCTGGATCATTCGGCCGGCTTCGAGGACCGCGCCCTGGGCCAGCTGTTCGAGAAGAACCCGGCCCGCGAACGATCGCTCGGCAGCTACCTGCGGCAGGAACGCCCGCGCCGGGTGCATGCGCCGGGGCAGTTCGCCAGCTATTCCAACTATGGCGCGGCCCTGGCCGGCGAGGCTGTGTCCTATGTCGCCGGCAAGCCCTTCGAGCGGCTGATCGAGGAGGAGATCCTCCTGCCGCTGTCGATGAACCACACCACCTTCCGCGAGGTCCGCCCCGCCACCCCGCTGCTGCCGGCGGTCATGCCCCAGGCGCTGCAGCGCGACGTCTCCCAGGGCTACCGCTGGACGGCCACCGGCTATGGCGCCCGGCCCTACGAGCTGATCGGCCATGTCGCCCCGGCCGGATCGGCCTCCTCCACCGCCGGCGACATGGCGCGCTACATGCAGATGCTGCTGAACGGCGGGACCCTCGACGGGGCGGCGATCTACGGCCCCCGCACGGCCCAGGCCTTCAACACCCCGCTGCGCCGGACCGCCCCGGGGATCAACGGCTGGCGCCACGGCTTCATCGCCTATGACCTGCCCGGCGGTCACCGGGGCTTCGGCCACGCCGGCGCGACCCTGTCCTTCATGTCCAACATGGTGGTGGTCCCCGACCTGAAGCTTGGGGTGTTCATCAGCACCAACACCGACACCGGCTCCGACCTGGCCGAGCGCCTGCCCGACCGGGTGGTGGCCCAGTTCTACGCCCCGGCCCAGCCCTTCCCGCGCAAGGGCGTTCCGGCCCTGGCCGAGAGCCGCGACATCTACCAGGGCTACTATCTGGGGACCCGCCGGGCCTATTACGGCCTGGAGTCCTTCGTGGGACGCCTGATCAGCGGGGTCTCGGTGCGCGTCACCGACGACGGCCGGCTGGTCACCTCGGCCGGACTGAGCGGCCCCACCCGCAGCTGGGTTCCCGTGGGCGACCCGGCGAGCGGTCAGTTCGTCGCCAGCACCGGCGGGGAGCGGCTGAGCTTCGACCTCGACGGCGGCAAGGCCGTGCGGATGATTCCCGCCAACGGCGCGACGACCTTCGAACGCGTCGGCTTCTGGTACCGCCCCAGCGCCCTGCTGATCCTGTCGGGGCTGAGCCTGCTGGCCGCGGCGGCCACCCTGGGCGGGATCCTGCTGCGCAACCGCCGCGAGTTCCGCGAGACCTCGATCCAGAGCCTCGCCGGCCTGATCCAGAACACCCAGGCGGCCCTGTGGCTGACCGCGACCCTGCTGTTCATCGCCTGGGCGTCGAAGACCGGCGACATCGCCAACGTCATGTACAGCTGGCCCGGCGGGGCCCTGGTGATCGCCTCGGCCTGCGCCCTGGTGGCCGCCTTCCTGACCGCCGCCACCCTGGGCATGGCGCCCATGGTCTGGCGCGGCGGGCGCCGGGTCGACAGCTGGAGCCAGCTGCGCAAGGCGGGCTTCACCTTCACGGTGTTGCTCTACGCCGCCTATTCCGTGGTGCTGGGCCTGTGGGGCGCCTTGATCCCCTGGGGCCCGATCATCCCCTGGGGCGGCTGATTCCCGACCCGGCAAGGGGTTCGAGGTGCGACATCGAGTCCCCGATCTGAGTTGAGCGTCGGCCAGATGTAAACGCGGCGTTTACCAAGCACTGGGTAAATCCTGCCTAGCGGCGGGCGCAGTCTGTGAGAGCCCGCCTGTTTGGAAACAGGGGCGGCCTCGCGTTGAACAGTTTCGTCGCCGCCTTGCAACGGTTCGGTATCGGACGTCTCGCCGCCATGCTGGGCATCGGCATCGGGGTGGTCGCCGCGGCCGTCGCGCTGAGCATGAACCTCGGCCAGCCCAAGGCCCTGCTGTACTCGAACCTTGATCTCAAAGAGGCGGGCTCCATCACCGCGGCCCTCGACCAGGGCAATGTGAAGTACGAGGTCAAGGGCGACGGCTCCACCATCCTGGTGGACCGCGACCAGGTGGGCGCCACCCGCCTGATGCTTTCCTCCAAGGGCCTGCCGACCTCCGGCTCGGTGGGCTACGAGATCTTCGACGGCGGCAACGCCATGGGCCAGACCGACTTCGTCCAGCAGCTCAACCGCCAGCGCGCCCTGGAAGGCGAACTGGCCCGCACCATCCAGGCCCTGGACGGCATCACCTCGGCCCGCGTCCACCTGGTGCTGCCCAAGCGCGAACTGTTCGAGGAAGAGGCCGAGCAACCCTCGGCCTCGGTGAGCATCGGGGTCGGCGGGCGTGAGCCCGGCGCCGACCAGGTGCGGGCCATGCAGAACCTGGTGGCCGGCGCGGTTCCCAACCTGAAGCCCGACCGCGTGACCGTGGTGGACCAGCACGCCAAGACCCTGTCGGGCGGCGAGGCCGGCGACGCCATGGCCGCCGACGGCCGCAAGAGCGACGTCGAGGCGCGCATCGCCAAGACCATCAAGTCCCTGGTGGAGGGCGTGGTCGGCCCGGGCAAGACCCGCGTCAACGTCACCGCCGACCTCGACCTGTCGCGCGTCACCATCGCCGAGGAGAAGTTCGATCCGGACGGCCAGGTGATCCGCTCGGAATCCACCACCGAACAGACCGCCAAGGAAAACGCGCCCAGCTCCAACGGCCAAGCCTCGGCGGCCAACAACATCCCCGGCGGCACGGGCTCGGAGGCCGACAACAGCGTCTCCAACAGCGGCAGCACCGAATCCACCACCAACTACGAGATCTCCAAGACCACCCGCACCGAGGTGAAGGAGCCCGGCCAGCTGAAGCGGGTCTCGGTGGCCGTGGCCGTGGACGGGATCACCGCCCCCGGCAAGGACGGCAAGCCCGGCGCCTACACCCCGCGCAGCGCCCAGGAGATGCAGCGCATCGAGCAGCTGGTGCGCACCGCGGTCGGCTACGACCAGACCCGCGGCGACCAGGTCACCGTGGTCAATGTCCGCTTCCCCGCGCCGGTGGACGCCGACGGCACCACGGCGGCCAACCCGCTGATGGGCTTCGACAAGAACGACATCATGCGCGCCGTCGAGCTGGGCATCATGGCCATCGCCGCGCTCGCCATGATGTTCTTCGTGGTCCGCCCGATGCTGCGCGGCGGCGGTGGCGGCGGGGGTGGGGGCGGCGGCGGCCTGCCGGCCCTGACCATGGCCAGCGCCCCGCAGATGACCCGCATCATCACCACCGCCGATGGCCAGCCCATGCAGGTGGCGGTGGACCCCAACACCGGCCAGCCCCTGGCCCTGCCCGGCCCTGGCAACGAACTGGAGTCGCGGATCGACATCGCCCGCATCGAGGGCCAGGTGAAGGCCTCCTCCGTCAAACGCGTCGCCGAGTTCGTCGACAGCCACCCCGAAGAGTCGGTGTCGCTGCTGCGAACCTGGCTGCATGAGACCACCTGATGGCCGTCGGCTCCAAAGGCAAGGCGATCACCGACGTCGCCCGCCTCAGCGGGCCGGAGAAGGCTGCCGTCATCCTGCTGGCGCTCGGCGAGGACCACGGCACCATCTGGCAGCAGCTGGACGACGAGGAGATCAAGGAGATCTCCCAGGCCATGGCCGGCCTCGGCAACGTGGCGGCCTCGGTGGTCGAGCAGCTGCTGGTGGACTTCATCTCCGGCATGTCCGGCGCCGGCGCGATCATGGGCTCCTTCGAGCAGACCCAGCGCCTGCTGGCGGCCTTCCTGCCGCCGGAGAAGGTCGACACCCTCATGGAGGAGATCCGCGGTCCGGCGGGTCGCACCATGTGGGACAAGCTGGGCAACGTGAACGAGGCGGTGCTCGCCAACTATCTGAAGAACGAATACCCCCAGACGGTCGCCGTGGTGCTGTCCAAGGTGAAGTCCGACCACGCCGCGCGCGTGCTGGCCGCCCTGCCCGAGGACTTCGCCCTGGAGTGCGTCACCCGCATGCTGCGCATGGAGCCGGTGCAGCGCGAGATCCTCGACAAGATCGAGCAGACCCTGCGGACCGAGTTCATGTCCAACCTGGCGCGCACCTCCAAGCGCGACAGCCACGAGATGATGGCCGACATCTTCAACGCCTTCGACCGCCAGACCGAGGCCCGGTTCATCGCGGCCCTGGAGGAACGCAACCGTGAGAGCGCCGAGCGCATCCGGGCCCTGATGTTCGTCTTCGAGGATCTTTCCAAGCTCGATCCCGGCGGGGTCCAGACCCTGCTGCGGGCCGTGGAGAAGAATCAGCTGGGCCTGGCCCTCAAGGGCTCGTCGGACTCCCTGCGGGAAATGTTCTTCTCCAACATGTCCGAACGCGCCGCCAAGATCATGCGCGAGGACATGGAGAACATGGGTCCGGTGCGCCTGCGCGACGTCGATCAGGCCCAGATGGCCATGGTCCAGGTCGCCAAGGACCTCGCCGCCAAGGGCGAGATCATGCTGGCCGGCTCCGGCACCGACGATGAGCTGATCTACTGATGTCCGATCCCATCCCCCACGAGAAGTTCGGTTTCGACACGGTGTTCGACAGCTCCGGGGACGTGGCCTTCGCCGCGCCCCGGCCCAAGCGCGCCTACAGCGTCGAGGAGGTCGAGGCCGTGCGCCAGGCGGCCCTGGCCGAGGGCGAGAGCCGCGGCCTGGCCTCGATGGCCGCCCTGCAGGCCCAGGCCCTGGCCCAGATCGCCGACGCCGCCCGCGCCGCCCTGCCGACCCTGGCCGAAGTCGCCCATGACCACCGGCTGGGCTCGGCCCACCTGGCCCTGGCCTGCGCCAAGGCCATCGCCGACGCGGCCCTGCTGCGCTTCCCCGAGGCCCCGATCCAGGCGGCCTTCGAGTCCCTGGCCCGCGAGATCGAGGCCGCGCCCCGCCTGGTGGTGGCCGCCGCCCCCGACCTGGCCGCGGCGCTGGAGCCGCTGCTGGCCGAGGTGGCCCAGGGCATCGGCTATGCCGGGGCCATCCATATCAAGCCGGCCGACGGCTTCGGCCTGGCCGCCTTCACCCTCGACTTCGGGGACGGCTCAGCCGCCTACGACCCCGCCGCCGCCGCAGACCGCGTGGCCGCCGTCCTCGATGCGGCGCTCGCCGCCGAGGGCCTGCACGCAGAACCCCTTATTCCTGGAAGTGAAGGCTGATCCCCATGGCCGAGAACGGACTCGAACTCGACGAATTCGCCGCCGGCGATCCCCTCGCCGACATGTCCATGGACATGGAGGACAAGACCGCCAGCGACCTGGCTCCGGTCTTCGACGTCCCGGTGTCCATCTCCGCGGTGCTGGGCCGCGCCACCATGTCGGTGGCCCAGCTGCTGCAGCTGAGTTCCGGCAGCGTGCTGGAGCTCGACCGCAAGGTGGGCGAAGCCATCGACATCTACGTCAACAACCGTCTGGTCGCCCGGGGCGAGGTCGTCATCGTCGACGAACGCCTGGGCGTGACCATGACGGAAATCATCAAGGACGGCGACACCGCGGCCTGATGGCGGCGGGTGTCTGAGGAGATTTGAGCATGCGGCTTCTGGTCGTCGGAAAACTGAACGGACAACTGTCCACCGCCGTGAAGATGGCGATGTCGGCGGGCGCCAAGGTCAGCCACGTGGAGACCATCGCGGCGGCCACCCACGCCCTGCGGGCCGGCCAGGGCGCCGACCTGCTGCTGGTGGACTACGACCTGGACATCGCCGCCCTGATCGCGGCCAACGAGGCCGAGCGGATCCGGGTGCCGGTGGTGGCCTGCGGGGTGGACGCCGATCCCAAGCGGGCCGGCGACGCCATCCGCGCGGGCGCCAAGGAGTTCATTCCCCTGCCCCCCGAGGCGGAGATGATCGCCGCGGTCCTGGCGGCGGTCTCCGACGACAACAAGCCCATGGTGGTCCGCGACGCGGCCATGCAGTCGGTGATCGCGCTGGCCGACCAGGTGGCGGGCTCGGAAGCCTCCATCCTGATCACCGGGGAGAGCGGCTCGGGTAAGGAAGTCATCGCCCGCTACGTGCACCAGAAGTCGCGCCGCGCCAGCAAGCCCTTCATCTCGGTCAACTGCGCGGCCATTCCGGAGAACCTGCTGGAGAGCGAGCTGTTCGGCCACGAGAAGGGCGCCTTCACCGGCGCGGTGGCCCGGCGGATCGGCAAGTTCGAGGAAGCCAACGGCGGCACCCTGCTGCTGGACGAAATCAGCGAGATGGACGTGCGCCTGCAGGCCAAGCTGCTGCGGGCCATCCAGGAGCGCGAGATCGACCGGGTGGGCGGCTCCAAGCCGGTCAAGGTGGACATCCGCATCCTGGCCACCTCCAACCGCGACCTCGTCCAGGCCGTGAAGGACCAGACCTTCCGCGAGGACCTGCTCTATCGCCTCAATGTCGTGAACCTGCGCCTGCCGGCCCTGCGCGAGCGGCCCGGCGACGTGGTCGCGCTCGCCGAATTCTTCGTCAAGAAATACGCCGCCGCCAATGGCGTGGCCGAGCGCCCGCTGTCGGGGGAGGCCAAGCGCCGCCTGGCCGCCCACCGCTGGCCGGGCAACGTCCGCGAACTGGAGAACGCCATGCACCGCGCGGTGCTGCTGGCGGTGGGACCCGAGATCGACGAGGCCGCCATCCGTCTGCCCGACGGCCAGCCCCTGGCGGCCCCCGACCCCGGCTCGCGCGCCGCCTACGCCGCAGCCACCGCCGCGGAGTCGGCCACCCGGGCCTTCGTGGGCCAGACCGTGGCCACCATGGAGCAGCAGCTGATCATCGACACCCTGGAGCACTGCCTGGGCAATCGCACCCACGCGGCCAACATCCTGGGCATCTCCATCCGGACGCTGCGCAACAAGCTGAAGGAATACACCGAGGCCGGCGTCTCGGTCCCCGCGCCCCAGGGCATGGGCGCCAACGCCGCCTGATCGCCTGACCTTCGTTTTCCCGGTCCGTCCCCCCGCTCGGAGGACGGACGCTTCGGACCTCTTCCATGGCTGACGTCCCCGCAGGTTACGGCACCAATCGGCCCTCCCCCGGAGAGCTGTGGAGCTGGATCGCGCGTGGCGAGGTGGCCCTGGCCATCGGCGTCATCGGCGTCATCGTCCTGCTGATCCTGCCCATTCCGGCCTTCATGCTGGACGGACTGCTGGCGCTCTCGGTCACCAGCGCCGTGCTGATCCTGATGACCTCCCTGCTGATCACCCGGCCGCTGGAGTTCACCGCCTTCCCGACCGTGCTGCTGGTCACCACCCTGTTCCGCCTGGCGCTGAACGTGGCCTCCACGCGCCTGATCCTCGGCCACGGCCACGAGGGCGCCCACGGCGCGGGCAAGGTGATCGGGGCCTTCGGCCAGTTGATGACCGGCGGCAGTTTCGCCATCGGCCTGATCGTCTTCGCCATCCTGGTGATCGTGAACTTCGTGGTCATCACCAAGGGTTCGGGGCGGATCGCCGAGGTGGCGGCCCGCTTCACCCTGGACTCGATGCCCGGCAAGCAGATGGCCATCGACGCCGACCTGTCGGCGGGCCTGATCGACGAGGACGTCGCCAAGAAGCGCCGCAAGGAGCTGGAGCAGGAAAGCACCTTCTTCGGCGCCATGGACGGCGCCTCGAAGTTCGTCCGCGGCGACGCCGTGGCCGGCCTGATCATCGTGGCCATCAACGTCATCGGCGGCATCCTGATCGGGGTGATCCAGCACCACGTGCCGATCGCCCAGGCGGCGGCCACCTACACCATCATGACCATCGGCGACGGCCTGGTCAGCCAGCTGCCGGCCCTGATCATCTCCATCGCCGCCGGCTTCCTGGTGTCCAAGGCCGGGGTAGACGGCTCGGCCGACAAGGCCCTGGTGACCCAGCTGGCTATGAACCCCGTGGCGCTGGGCATGGTCTCGGCCACCGCCGGCGTCGTGGCCCTGATCCCCGGCATGCCGGTCATCCCCTTCGCCATCGTCTCCCTGGCGGCCGGCGGCCTGGCCTGGCGGCGCGGTCACGCCAAGCCCGAGGCGCCCGAGCAGAACTCCCTCACCGTATCGGCGCCCACCGCCGAGGAGCAGGAAGAGCCGATCAGCCAGACGCTCGCCATCGACGAGATCAAGATCGAGCTGGGCTACGGCCTGCTGCCCCTGATCAACGACCTGGAGGGCCGCCGCCTCACCGACCAGATCAAGGCCCTGCGCCGGACCCTGGCCACCGACTACGGCTTCGTCATGCCGGCGGTGCGCATCCTCGACAACATGCGCCTGCCCTCCCAGGGCTACATGATCCGCATCAAGGAGATGGAGGCCGGGGGCGGCGAGGTGCGGCTGGGGTCGCTGATGGCCATGGACCCGCGCGGCGGCCAGGTGGAGCTGCCCGGCGAGCACATCCGCGAGCCGGCCTTCGGCCTGCCGGCCACCTGGGTGGACGACAGCCTGCGGGAGGAAGCCACCTTCCGCGGCTACACCATCGTCGATCCGGCCACGGTGCTCACCACCCACCTGACCGAGATCCTGAAGGAAAACATGCCCGACCTGCTCTCCTACGCGGAGCTGCAGAAGATGCTCAAGGACCTGGGGCCCGACCAGAAGAAGCTGGTGGACGACCTGGTGCCCCAGGTGGTCTCGGCCACCACCATCCAGCGCGTGCTGCAGGCCCTGCTACGGGAGCGGGTCTCCATCCGCGACCTGCCCTCGATCCTGGAGGGCATCGGCGAGGCCGCGCCGCACACCCAGTCCATCACCCTGCTGGTGGAACAGGTCCGCGGACGCCTGGCGCGCCAGCTCTCCTTCGCCCATCGCGGCGAGGACGGCGCCCTGCCGATCATCACCATGTCGGCCGAGTGGGAGAACGCCTTCGCCGACGCCCTCATGGGCAATGGCGACGACAAGCAGCTGTCCCTGGCGCCCTCGCGCCTGCAGGACTTCATCCGCGGCGTGCGCGACGCCTTCGAGCGGGCGGCGCTCAACGGCGACTCGCCGGTGCTGCTCACCAGCCCGCAGGTCCGCCCCTATGTCCGCTCGATCATCGAACGCTTCCGCGGCCAGACCCCGGTGATGAGCCAGAACGAGGTCCATCCCAAGGCCCGGCTGAAGACGGTCGGGACGATCTAGGGCTGAAACCAGGCCCCGGCGCCCCGCACAGCGCGTGGGCCGTTGCCGAGGCGCATTTCGACTGGTAGCGGTTTCGCCCACGGGGCGATTGTCGGCTCCGAGCTTGGACATCGCATGCGGCCATCCAAACCCAACCCCCGGCGCGGCGTCGGCGCGAGCCTGTTCTGGGATCTGCTGACGTTCGAGCGGCTGATGACCAACCAGGTCATTCACCTGATCTACTGGGCGGGCCTGGGGGTCATCGCCCTGATCGCCTTCGGGTTCATCGGCACCGCGGTGGGGGTCGCCCTGCGCGAGGAGCTGTTCATGGGGGTGCTGCTGGCCGTCAGCGTGCTGGTGGGCGGCTTCCTGGTGGTGGGCGCCCTGGTGCTGCTGTGGCGGTCGTTCTGCGAACTCTATGTGGCCCTGTTCCGCCTCAGCGACGACCTGCACGCCATCCGCCAGGCGGCGGACGCCGAGCATTCCGTCCGGGCCCCGCCGCCTCCGCCTCAGCGGTAGGTCAGCCCAACCCCTGCACCCAGGCCGCTGCGGCGGCCTTCGGGCGGCCATTCACATCGAACAGCAGGGGCGCGTCCGACGCGTCCTCGCGTTTGCGCCAGGATTCCCGGTCGCGCAGCCCCCACATCGTGAAGGCGAACTGCTGGCGGGCCGGCAGGGCGGAATAGGCCTCGGCGGCCTCGCGATAGAGGTCGGCCTGGCGGGTCAGGCGCTCGGCGCGGCTGCCACCCTCCTGCAGGGAGACGTCCATCTCCGAGATGTGGATCGGCAGGCCCAGCGAAGCGAGGTCGGCGATGGCCGCCTTGATCAGCCCCTTCTGGTCGCCGGCGGCCAGGTGGGTCTGGGTGCCCAGCCCCCCCAGCGGGGCGCCCGCCTTCAGCAGGGTCTCGGCCAGCTTCAGGAAGGCCCGGCGCTTCTCGGGATGGGTCTCGAGGAAGAAATCATTGAGGAACAGGACGGCGTCGGGGTCGGCTTCACGGGCGTGCTGGAAGGCCAGGACGATGTGTTCGAGCTTGCCGAGCCTCCGGGCCCACAGGCTGTCGCGGATGCCGCCGCCGTCGTCCTCGACGGTCTCGTTGACGACGTCCCAGCCCACCGCCTGGCCGCGATAACGGCCCACCACGGCGAGGATGTAGTTGCGATAGGCGTCGGCGAACCGCACCCGGCTCTCGTCGAGATTGGCGAAGGCGCCCGGCGGCTGGTCGTACCAGACCAGGGTATGGCCGAAGAGGCGCAGGCCGTGGGTCCTGGCGAAGGCGGCGATCTGGTCGGGGCCGTCGAAGCGGAAGGAGCCGTCCGGCTGGCAGATGTACTCCATCTTCATCTCCCACTCCGGCGTGAGCTGGGAGACCTGCTCCACCACCAGGCGGGCCAGTTCGGGGTCCTGCAGATGAACCGCCTGGATACAGGCGCCCACCGGGAAGCGGGCGATGCTCTTCAGGGGCGGCAGGCTGATGGGGGCGGGCTGGGCGTCGGCCCGGCGGTTGCAGGCGCCGAGCGCCAGGGCCGAACCGACAAAGGCGCGCCGGTGAAGCCCGGGACTCATCGGGCGCCCGCCGCGCGCCTCAGGCCCAGTTCGTCGAGGGCGGCGGTCTCCTGGCGGGCGACCTCCTTGCGGCGGGTCAGGGCGATGCCCTCGGCCACCAGCTCGTATTTCTTCTGCTCCTCGAAGGCCAGGGACAGGGCGTCGCGCGCGCCGGCCTCCTCGACGGCGATCAGCTTGATCTCCTCGTGGACGGCGGCCTTGCGCATGCGCAGGCCCTCCAGGAAGCCCACCTGGTACCAGCCGTGCTCGGCGTCGGCGCGGGCCCGCAGGGATTCCGCCTCCCCCTCGGCCTCCAGCATCACCAGCTTCATCTCGGCGGCCATCCGGCGGTCGGAGATCTCGCCCAGGCGCTTTTGCAGGATCTCGACCTCGTAGGTCGAAAGCTTGATCAGACTGTCGGCCCAACTCACGCGGCTTCACCCATCAATATCTGCGCCAGGAGGTCGAAGCTTTCGTCGAGGCTCGTGGCCTCGTCCTTGTCCTGGCCAAGGAAGGCTTCCAGTTGCGGATTGAGCGCGATGGCCCGGTCGACCGCGGGATCGGCGCCGGTGCGGTAGGCGCCGATGCGGATCAGCTCCTCCATGTTGGCGTAGGCCGAGAGGGTCTGGCGGGCGTTGGTGACGATCTGCCGTTCGTGCGGCAGCTGGCAGCCGGGCATTGTCCGGCTGATGGACTTCAGCACATTGATGGCCGGGAAGCGGCCGCGCTCGGCGATGGCGCGCTCCATGACGATGTGGCCGTCGAGGATGCCGCGCACGGCGTCGGCGATGGGCTCGTTGTGGTCGTCGCCGTCCACCAGCACGGTGAAGATGCCGGTGATCGGCCCCGCCGTGGTGCCGTCCGGTCGCACCGGCCCGGGCCCGGCGCGCTCCAGCAGCTTGGGCAGCTCGGTGAAGACGGTGGGGGTGTAGCCCTTGGTGGTGGGGGGCTCGCCGGCGGCCAGCCCGATCTCGCGCTGGGCCATGGCGAAGCGGGTGACGCTGTCCATCATGCACAGGACCTCGAGGTCCTGGTCGCGGAGGAACTCGGCGATGGCCAGCGTCATGTAGGCGGCCTGGCGGCGCTTCAGGGCCGGCTCGTCGGAGGTTGCCACCACGACGATGGCCCGCTTAAGGCCCTCCTCGCCGAGGGTCTCCTCGATGAATTCGCGGACCTCACGGCCCCGCTCGCCGATCAGCCCCACCACGACGGCGTCGCAGTCGGCCTCCTTGGCCAGCATGGAGAGCAGCACCGACTTGCCGACGCCGGAGCCGGCGAAGACGCCGAGGCGCTGGCCGCGGCAGCAGGTGGTGAAGACGTTCATGGACCGGACCCCCAGGTCCAGCCGCTCGCCCACCCGGCCGCGCGCGTGGGCGGCGGGCGGGGCGGCGCGCAGGGGGTAGCCGACGGGGCCCTGGGGCAGGGGTCCGAGACCGTCGATGGGCTCGCCGAAGGCGTCGATGACCCGGCCGAGCCAGGCCCGCGTCGGACGCACGGCCGAACCCATGGGGTCGATGCGGATCTCGGCCCCCGGGGCCACGCCCTCGACGGGGCCGAAGGGCATCAGCAGGGCGCGGGTCTCGCGGAAGCCCACGACCTCGGCCTGCAGGGGTTTGTCGGCCCGGCGCTCGATCTCGGCCCGAGCCCCCACCGACAGCCGCGTCAGCCCGCCACGGGCCTCGATCAGCAGGCCGTTCACGGCCGCCACGCGGCCGCAGACGGTCAGCGGATCGATCCGCTCGACGGCGGCGACGAGGTTACGCAAAGGGTCACTCCGGAGCGCGGTTCAGCCCCACCAGAATCCGCCCTGCGGCCTTAACTTCGGATGAAGATTCAAGGCTGCGACACCCTGCCCGCGGCCTTGAAGATCGGCAGCGGCGCGCCCGCGGCGGGGTCGAAGGCTTTCCAGTCCAGCCCCAGCGCCTGGAGCCCCGTGGCGGCCACCTGGTTGGCGCCCGCGCAGTCCTTGGACGGGGCCGTCTGGGGCGCGATCCCGGGGCCGATGGCGGCGATCCAGGTCTGGTCGGAGCCGGGCCATTGCGGCTTGCCGTGGCTCTTCCAGGCGATCGTCCGCTCGTCGGTCCCGCGGCCGTGGTCGGTGGTGACGATCAGGGTGGTCTTGCCGGCATAGGCCGGGTCGGCCTGCAGGGCGGCCCAGAGCTCGCCGAGGAAGCCGTCGGTGCGGCGGGCGGCGATCAGGGTCTGGTCGTAGAGGCCCTCATGGGCGAAGTCGTCGGTCTCGCCGTAGGAGACGAACAGCACCCGGGGCTTGTCGTGCTTCAGGGTCTCCAGGGCGTACCCGTGGGTGAAGAGGTCGAACCGCACCCCCGCCCAACGGCGCGGGGTCTGGCCCTGCAGTCGGGCCAGGGTCACCTCCGTCGGCGTGCGCGAGGCCGGGGTCCCCCAGCCGGCGTTGACCGGCAGCTTGCTGCGGGCGGCCGCCAGGATGTCGTCGAAGACGTTCCAGGAGGCCACGGCGCGGACCTTGCCGCGGAACTCGGGACGCCCGTTCAGCCACTCCAGGACGGTGACGTTCTTGCTGAGGCCATGCTCGTTGGACTTGATCGCGGGATCGACGCGGCCGGTGAGGATCTCGTTGTAGCCGGGATAGGAGAACCACATGTCGTTGGTCACCGCCGCGCAGCCCCCGTGGTCGCGGTCCCCCAGCAGGACGCCCTGCCGGGCCACCACGTCGTGCAGGAAGGGGGTCAGGGCGCGGGGGCGGTCGGGGACCTCCACGAACCGCGCCTTCAGGGCCGCGGGGTCCTCGACGAAGGTCTTATCGGCGGCGCGGACCGGGTCGGCGCCGCGAAACACCTCCTGCCAGCTCAGCCCGTCCACCGTCACCAGCACCAGGCGATGATCGAGGTCCCTGGCCAGGGCCGGGCCGGCGGCGGCGAGGGCCAGGGCGAAGGCCGCGATCAGCAGGCGTCGCAGGGTCATGGGGGGCTCCCGGAGTTCGAAAAGAGGAGCCGGGCGCGGCGGCCCGGCTCCAGTTCGGGGATAGACTAGAAGGTCTTGCGGACCGTGACGAAGACCTGCCGCGGCGCGCCGGCGAGCAGGGTCTGGCTGTCGCCGCGAATGGCGAAGCCGTTGGAGTCGATGGTGGAGATATAGGCCTCGTCGAACAGGTTGCTGACGTTGAGCTGCAGCTCCAGGCCCTCCAGCATCGGGGAGCCGGAGAACCGGTAGCCCAGGGTCAGCTCGGCCAGGGTCTGGGAGGGAACGCCGCGGTCGTTCTCGTAGGTGAAGAAGCGCTCGCTCAGATAGGACAGGCCGAACTTCCCGAACAGCGACCCGTTGTCGTAGTTCAGCTCGGCCTTGAAGAGGTTCTCCGGCGTGTCGACGGTGGTCTTGCCGGCGGTGCGGGCGACGATGACGCCGTTGCCGTCGCGGGTGTCCTCGTCATAGGTCGAGTCATTGTAGGCGTAGGAGGCGAACAGCGACCAGTCGGGGGCGAAGTTCCAGTCCCCGGCGGCCTCGAAGCCCTTGGCCGTCACCCCCCCGACATTGGACAGCACCGCCGGATTGCCCTGGATGCCCGAGCCCACGGCGACGCCGAACAGGCGGTTCTTGAACTGCACGTGGTAGAGGGCGATCACCCCTTGGAAGTCCGGCGTCTTGTAGCGCCAGCCGGCCTCGAAGGTCTGGGAGAGTTCCGGCTTCAGCTTGTCCTTGATGGCGTTGAAACCGGCCTGGGTGGTGGAGAACGGACCCGAGGTGCCCGAGCTGGCGAAGGCCCGCATATTCTCCGAATAGCCGGCGAAGAACTGGCTGTCGGGGGTCAGGTCGTAGCGGACCCCGATCTGCGGCAGGAAGTTCTCCTCGGCCTTGATCGTCCCGGTCTTGTTGGCGCCCACCACGGTGGTGGCCTCGTTCTCAACCGACAGCGACTTGAAGCCGAAGTTCACCGCCAGGGCCCCGCTGATCGACCAGGTGTCGGAGAGGTAGAACTTCCGCGTGGTGGTCTTGAAGTCGTACTCCCAGTCGGTGCGGAAGGCGCCCGACTGCATCTCCAGCATGTCCCGCGAGAACGCGCTGCGGTTCAGGGCGTAGAAGCGCCGGGCCTGGGTGAAGTCGTTGTCCTCGTACCAGAAGCCGCCCTCGATCTCATGGCCGCCGAGGGTCAGGGTGGCGCCGGCCACCAGGCCGCGACGGTTGATGTCGTACTCGGTGGTGCGGATCGAGAGGGGCGAGTCATTGGTCGTGGCCCCGGCGACGCCATAGTTGGGCGAGGGGACGTAGGGCGTGACCCACAGGCCCTGGCCCTCGTTGGTGTGGCCATAGGCGGTGGCCTTGACCCGCAGGGCCTCGGTGATGGGCATGTCCAGGGTCACGGCGCCGATCAGGTCGTCGCGCAGGCCCGAGGCGTCGTAATAGGCGTCGTCCGGGCTGACGATCTTGCCCGGATAGACGGTCCCATAGGCGGGGAACCTGGGCGTGACGCCCGTGTCGCCCCGGTTGTTGCCGATCTCCGCCACCTGTATGGCGCCGGCGTAGTTGGGAGCGAAGTTGTCCCAGCTCAGGCCCAGGCGGCTGATCATCTCCAGGGACAGGTCCTGGTAGTCGTTCTCCTGGCGGGTCGACCAGTTGACCCAGCCGGTGAGCGAGCCCTCGCCGATGGGCTGGACGGCCTTGAAGTTGACCTGGGTCTGGCGTTGCGTGCCGTCGCCCTTCCACTTGCCGGCGGTGTTGTAGGAGTAGCTCAGATAGCCGCGCGCGCCGCTGGCCAGCTCGCCGCTGTCGAGGCGGACGAAGCCGCGATAGGTGTCGTTGGAGCCGGCGGTGGCCGCGGCCAGGACCGCGAACTCGGCCGAGGGATCGCGGGAGCGGAATTGCAGCGAGCCCCCCAGGTCGCTCACCGAGGCGACCCCCAGGGCGCCCGCGCCCTGGGCCAGGGTCGCCTGGCCGACGTTCTCGCCGGCGATGGCGCGGGAGATGTGCAGGCCGTTGTGGTTGCCGTAGGTCATGTCCCCCAGCGGCACGTCGTCCAGGGTGAAGCCGAGGCGGTTGCGGTCGAAACCGCGGATGGAGATCCGCGAGGACCACTCATAGGCGCCGAAGGGGTCGGCCGACTGCAGGTTCACATTGGGCAGCTTCTCGACCATCTTCAGCGGGCTGGCGCCGGCCACCTCGAGCTGGAGGTCCGAGCCATCGACAGTCTGGACCTGCCGGGCCTCGCCGCGGCCAAAGACGACAAGCTCCTCCACCGCGCCCGTTTCCACCGCGTCAGCGGCGGCCTCGGCGGCCATGGCGTTCGTCCAGCCGAACAGAATGACGCCCAGCGCGGCGCCGGCGAGAAGATGACGTTTCATGGTTGCCCCCAGTCGGTCGGGACCGCCCGTTGCGGTTCCGGCGAGGTGGGGTAGCAGCGCTTTTTAACGGCCAAGCTTCAGGAGCGTGACGTTCCCCCCACAGCTCCATGACAGGAAGGGCGGGCAGGCCCGGCGGCCGAGGTCACGCTGCCGCGGCCGCCGAGAGGTCAGCCGGCTCGGCGCAGGCCGGCGGCGATGCGCGCGGCGGCCTTGGGATAGCGCGCGGCGAGCCTGGCGGTGTTGAAGGGATGGCGGGCGGCGGCCTTGATCAGCGCCGGGCGGGCGGCGCGAACCAGGATGGGCCGCGCGGTGCGGACGATGGCGCCGCGGCCGGCGAGGGCGGCGATCCCGCCGATCACCAGGCCGCCGAGGGCCAGGGTCAGGATCGGATGCTTGCGGATCTGCTCGCGCAGGGTGGGCTTGGCGGCGGGGGCGACCCCGGCCAGGGGATCGCCGGTGACCGCGTCGTTGGCCGCGGCGCCCTGCAGGACGCCGGCGCTCGCCTCGAGGGGCTCATTGAGCACGGGGGCCAGGGCGAGGGCGTCGTTGGCGGACTTGGACGGCGTGGGCATGGGAATGTCCTTCAAGGGTTCGCCCGTGCAAACTCTCCAGCCGCTTCCCTGTTCCGTCGACGCGGCCGCCGAAGCCCCCAGATCAGCCCCTTTCTTAAGGATGCGTCGTTCGGACGCGGCGGAGGCCGAAAGACAAGGCGCCGCGCATTTCCGCGCCGCGCCGCGCCGCGCCGCGAGGTCGAGACGGCGGCCCCCGGGCGCGCCGGGGCGGACCCAAACCGTTGAAGGGACTCAGGCTTCCCGCGGCCTCCACGCCGCCGGGGCCTTCTGGCGCGGATCGGCCCCCGACGCCCGAAGCAGGGTGGAGCCTGTCCAATCACAAAAGATTCAACAGCGCCGCGACTCCCGGTTCCGAGGCCGCGCTTGCTGGTGATTCCGAAATCGAGTTAACGATTCGGTCAGAGGCCTTTCACTATTAACCGGTCTTAAATTAACTCGCTGGCAAGCTAGCCGTGAGGGACGACGTGGATTCCGAAGAATCCAATCTTAGGCGCGGGCGGTTCAGGAGAATTTTATGCGCGTACTGTTGATCGAGGACGACAGCGCCACCGCGCAGAGCATCGAGTTGATGCTCAAGTCGGAAGGCTTCAACGTCTATACGACGGACCTCGGTGAAGAGGGCGTGGATCTGGGCAAGATCTACGACTACGACCTGATCCTTCTGGACCTCAACCTGCCCGACATGAGCGGCATGGACGTGCTGCGCACGCTGCGGGTCGGCAAGATCAACACCCCGATCATGATCCTCTCGGGCTCGGCCGAGATCGACACCAAGGTCAAGACGTTCGGCGCCGGCGGCGACGACTACATGACCAAGCCCTTCCACAAGGATGAGCTGGTGGCCCGCATCCACGCCGTGGTCCGCCGCTCCAAGGGTCACGCCCAATCGGTCATCAAGACCGGCGACATCACCGTCAACCTCGACGCCAAGACCGTCGAAGTGAACTCCAGCCGCGTTCACCTGACCGGCAAGGAATACCAGATGCTGGAGCTGCTCTCGCTCCGCAAGGGCACGACCCTCACCAAGGAAATGTTCCTCAACCACCTCTATGGCGGCATGGACGAGCCCGAGTTGAAGATCATCGACGTGTTCATCTGCAAGCTGCGCAAGAAGCTGGCCGCGGCCGCCGACGGCAAGCACCACATCGAAACCGTCTGGGGCCGCGGCTACGTGCTGCGCGACCCCCAAGAGAGCGCTGTCGCGGCCTAGTCAAAAGAACGCCGCCAAGCACTCCACGTCCAGGAATTCGGCAGAGCGCCCGCCCTCACCGGCGGGCGTTTCTGTGTGGGCGCCACCCTGGGTCGCCGCTTTGGGTTTGGCCTGGACCACCTCTGCCGTTAACGTTCCCCGGCCTGACCGCTGGGGAGCGTGACCTTGAGAAAAGATATCGTCCTGGCCGCCGTGTTCGTGGCCGCCCTGATCGTGGCCGTGTGGGCGGGCATGACCCCGCGGCCCCTGGGCCTCGACGCCCCGGCGGGAGCCTTCTCCGCCGGCCGGGCCATGGTCGACGACCGGGTGATCGCCAGGACGCCCCACCCCGTGGGCTCGCCGGCCAATTTCGCGGTCCGCAACCACCTGGTCCAGCGCATGACCGCCCTCGGGCTCGGCCCCCAGGTGCAGCGAGCCGACGCCTTCGAGCAGATTCCGGGCAAGGAGCCCCTGGTGCTGGGCGGGGTGGTGGAGAATGTCGTCGGCGTCCTGCCGGGCGCCGACCGCACCGCCCCGGCGCTCGCCCTGATGGCCCATTATGACAGCGTGCCCGGCTCCCCCGGGGCCGCCGACGACGCCGCCGGGGTCTCCGCGGCCCTGGAGGTGATCCGCGCCATCAAGACCCAGGGAACGCCGGCCCGCGACGTGGTCCTGGTGCTCACCGACGGCGAGGAGGCGGGCCTGCTGGGCGCCACGGCCTTCTTCCAGTCCCATCCCCTGGCCCCACACGTCGGCTTCGTGATCAACATGGAGTCCCGCGGCGGCGGCGGCCGGGCCAACATGTTCGAGACCGCGCCGGAGAACGGCGCCGTGGTGGAGATGTTCCGCAGGGCCTCCCCCTCGCCGGCCTCCAGCTCGCTGATCGTCTATCTCTACAAGCAGCTCCCCAACGACACCGACTTCACCGTGCCGCGCAAGGCCGGGGTCCCGGGGCTGAACTACGCCTTCATCGCCCGGCAGTTCGACTACCACTCCCCGGTCTCCACGCCGGAGAACCTCAGCCAGGGCAGTCTGCAGCACCTGGGCGACGAGGTCCTGGCCACCACCCGCGCGGTCGCCTTCGCCAAGACCCTGCCGGCCAAGGCGCCGGACGCCGTCTACGCCAACACCTTCGGCGGCCACCTGCTGACCTATCCGACCCTGGTCGGCTGGGCGGTGCTGGCGGGGATCGCGGCCCTGATGGCGCTGGCGGTCTGGCGCGCCCGACGGGCCGACGCCTTCGTCCTGGCCGACGTGGCCAAGGGGGTAGGGGCGGCCCTCTATCTGATCCTGACCAGCGCCGTGCTGTTCATGCTGTCACGCTGGGCCACCGGCGCCGGCTTCGGCTTCTACGAGCAGCAGCCCCTGCTGGCCCAGGCCGGCCTGTGGGAGGCGGCCCTGCTGCTGGTGGGGATCGGCGCCATCCTGTTCGCCGCCGCCAGCGTCGGCCGCGGGCGCATGCGCTTGGGCGCCGCAGGCCTGGCCCTGCTGGCCGGGGCGCTCTGCACCGCCCTGTCCGGCTGGAACCTGATCGGCCTGGGCCTGGGGGGCGCCGCGGCCATCATCGCCCTGCTGGCCTTCGGGCGCCCCGCCGGGGTGGCCGGAACCTGGACCGGCGCCCTGGGCCTGGCCTTCGCCGCCGTCCTGGCCCTGCAGGTGGCTGCCCCCACGGCGGCCTTCCTGATCGCCTGGCCGCTCGCCTTCGCCGCCCTGGCCGGGGCGGTGAGCGCCCTGGGGACCTGGCGGCCCGCGGCGGTCACGGTGGTGGTGGGCCTGCTGGCGGCGCTCGCCTTGCAATGGGTGCTGGTCTTCGCTCACGGGGTGTTCGTCGGCATCGACCGGGTGGAGGTCCAAGCCCTGTTCGCCTGGCTCGCCGCCCTGCTGGTCTGGCCCCTGATCCAGGCCGAGCCGGAGGAGACGCGGCCGCGCACCGTGGCCCTGGTGGTCCTGCTCCTGGGGTTCCTGACCGTGGGCCTGGTGCGGGTCCTGCCGCCCTGGAGCGCGCGCCATCCCCAGCCCAGCATCCTGGCCTATGTGGTGGACGGCGCCACCGGCCAGGCCAAGCGCTTCAGCCTGGCGCCGAACCCGCCGGAATGGACCCGCGGCGTGCTGCGGGCCGACGGCGGCCATAGCGTCAAGGACGACGCGCCCGTGGGCTGGCGGACCGAGACCGCCCAGTCGGCTTGGGCCAAGCCGGTCACCCCCGCGCCTCCGTCAGTGGCCCTCGAACGGCTGATCGACGGCTCCCTGCAGGTCAGGATCATCCCCCCCGCCGGCGCGCGGACCGTCGCCCTGGACCTGCGCCCCACCGGCCGCCTCACCGACGCCACGGTCAATGGCCGCCCGGCCAAGATCCTGGCCGAGCCCGGCCAGTGGACCCGCGTCCGCTGGCAGGCGGCGCCCGAGGGCGTGGCCGTCGGCTTCCGCGCCAAGGGCCCCGGCGTCATCGACACCCGCTACGCCGCCGTGACCGAGGCCTGGCCGAAGGACGCCCGCCCCCTTCCCGCCCGACCGCCCAAGGTTTCGGCCAACAACATCTCGGGCGCGACCATCGTCACCGGCGAGCAAAGGTTCACCTGGTGAGATCGGAGGGCTAAAAGGGGCTCATGAGCGACATCACCATCTATCACAACCCCGCCTGCGGCACCTCGCGCAACACCCTGGCCCTGCTGCGGGAAAAGGGCCTGGAGCCCAAGGTCGTGGAGTATCTGAAGGAGGGCTGGACCCGGGACCAGCTGGCGGCCCTCACCAAGGCCATGGGAGTCGGCGCCCACGAGATCCTGCGGGTGCGCGGCACCCAGGCCGACGAACTGGGCCTGAGCGATCCGGCGGCCTCCGACGAGGCCCTGTTCGCTGCGATGATCCTCGACCCGATCCTGGTGAATCGGCCTATTGTGGTCACCCCGAAGGGCGCGGCCCTGTGCCGTCCCGCGGAGTTGGTTCTGGGTCTTCTGTAAGTCGGAGGCGCCGATAAGCAAACGCGATGCGAGGGCGACGATTTCTCGCCGCATTCTCATAAGATGACCTCTGCCCGTGACAATACGACCGGTCCACACGGTCCTCATTCACGGTTAACCAGCGCAGGGCAGAATGGTGCGGCCTGCGTTTTGCTGGCTTACCTGCCAGATGCGCCATTTTGAAGCTAGCTTAAGGCCAAGCTAGGCTAGAGCGTCGTTAGTAACGGGGGCACGATGCACGAGTTCGATCCGCGACGGCCGACCCTTCGTATCGCCCCCCGCCTGCTGGTGGGCGTGGCGGGCTTCGCCGCCCTGGCCCTGGGCTGGAAGCTCACGGCCGCCGAGGCCACCGCCCCGACCCCGCCGCCCCTCGATCCCGCCGCCATCGCCGCCCTGCAGCACACCGCCTTCACCCAGGCCGAGGCCCAGCCCGGCTTCGCGCGTCCTGAGAACATCGCCGTCAAGATCCAGCCCGGCGAGACCTTCGAGGACGCCGTCCTCCGCGCCGGCGTCGCCCCCGACGAGGCGCGTCAGGCCGTCCAGACCCTGGGCGAGGCCATGGACACCGTCCACATCAAGGCCGGCATGGCCTTCGACGCCGCCGTCGCCCGGCCCCGCGGCCAGCGCGGCCCGGCCCGGCTGATCGGCCTGTCCCTGCGCACCGGCCCCGCCACCGCCGTCACCGTCTCGCGCACCTTCGACGGCGCCCTGCGCCTGCGGGAGATGGAAGAGAAGATCCGCGACGAGACCACCGTCGCCCAGGGCGCCATCACCGGTTCGCTCTACGAGAGCGCCTCGCGCCTGGGGGCCACTTCCTCGATCACCGCCCAGATGGTGAAGCTGTTCTCCCACAAGATCGACTTCGACCGCGACATCAAGCCGGGCGACAAGTTCGAACTGGTCTTCGACCGCAAGGTCACCGAGAGCGGCCGCACCGTGGAGACCGGCGACCTGGAATACGCCGAGATCAAGGGCATCCGCTTCTACCGCTTCGTCATGCCCGGCGGCGACGTCGAGTACCTCGATGACGCCGGCAAGAACATCAAGGGCTTCCTGCTGCGCACCCCGGTGGACGGCGCGCGGATGACCTCGACCTTCGGCATGCGCCGCCACCCGATCCTCGGCTTCAACCGCATGCACCAGGGCATCGACTTCGGCGCCGGCATGGGCACCCCCGTCCTGGCCGCCGGCGACGGCGTGGTGGTCGAGGCCCGGCGCTGGGGCGGTTACGGCAACTGGCTGCGCATCCGGCACTCCAACGGCTGGGAGACCGGCTACGGACACCTGTCGCGCTACGCCAAGGGGCTGAAGCCCGGCATGCACGTGCGCCAGGGCCAACTGGTGGCCTATGTGGGCTCCACCGGCGCGTCCACCGGTCCTCACCTGCACTACGAGACCTGGCTCAAGGGCGCGCGGGTCAATCCGATCGGCGTGAAGGTGCCCACCGGCACCGTCCTGGCCGGCGCCCAGCTGGCCGCCTTCCGCGCCAAGAAGGCCCATATCGACCACCTGGTGAACAGCGGCGAGGCCGCCGAGGTCGCCAGGGACGACAAGAGCGAAACCCGCAAGCTGGCCGCGGCCGACACAGACCCGATCAAGGTCGCGGGCCTGCGTCGCTAGGCGGGCGACCGGCAAAGCTCTAACCTCAGGCCTAAGGTCCTGTCGGAGCAGAGGATTCCATGCCGCAAGCCGCCGCCCCGCCAAAGGCCCGCACCCGCTACGCCGCCAAGCGCGAGGCGATCATGGCCGCGGCCACGGCGGTCTTCAACGACCGCGGGGTCTCCGGCTTCACCCTGGCCGCCGTGGCCAAGCGGATGGACCTGCACCCGGTCAGCCTGACCTACTACTTCAAGCGCAAGGAAGACCTGGCCGCCGCGGTCCTGCGCGACACCATCGCGCGCTACGACCTGATGCTGGACGAGGCCTATCTGGAGACCGAGCCGCCCGCCCGGCTGCGCCGGTTCGTGGAGGCCTATTTCGAGGTGCGCCGGCGGATCGCCCTGGGCGAGGCCCCGCCGCTCGCCCCCTTCAGCGAAATCAGCCTGATCGAGGGCGACCAGCAGCAGCCGCTGATGGAAGCCTTCCGCGAGCTCTATGTCCGCATCGGCCGCTTCGCCAAGACGCCGGACATGCCGTGGATGACCCGGCCCCGGCGCACGGCCCTGGCTCGCCTGATCATCGACCAGCTCGGCTGGGCCGACGCCTGGCTGGGTTCCTACGAGCCCGCCGACTATCCGCGGGTCGCCGCCCGCATCGCCGACCTGATGCTGGACGGCATCGCCGGCCGCGATCAACCCTGGCCCGACCTGCCGGTCCTGACCCTGGGCTCGCCCGTGGCGCAGAACGACGAGGTGACCCGCGAGCGCTTCCTGATCGCCGCCACCAACCTGATCAACCGCGAGGGCTATCGCGGCGCCTCCGTGGACAAGATCTCGGCCCAGCTGAACGTCACCAAAGGTTCATTCTACCACCACAACGCCGACAAGGATGAGCTGGCCGCAGCCTGTTTCGAGCGCACCTTCGACCTCATCGACGAAGCCAAGCGCCGCGCCGCCGAGGCCCCGGACGGCTGGAGCCGTGTCTGGCTGGCGGTCTGCTCCCTGATCCTGCACCAGGCCTCCGGCGAGGCCGGCCGCATGCTGCGCCACTACGCCATGGCCGCCGCCCCACCCGCCTCGCGCCGCCGCCTGCGGCTGCGATTCCAGCAGATCGCCCACGCCTTCGCCGGCCAGATCAGCGACGGGATCGCCGACGGCACCCTGCGCCCGGTGGACCCCCTGCTGGCCGCCCAGATGCTTATGGTGGCCTTCAACGGCGCCAACTCCATGGACCCTCGCCACCATCCCGGCTCCACGGATCGGGTGATGGAGGACTATGCCCGGCCGGTCCTCATGGGCGTCTTCATCCCCTGACTGTGATTGCCATCGGCGCGCTTCCGGGCGCAGACTGATCTCCAAGACGAACAGCCTCACGTCCGTACCGCGGGCAAGAATGGGGGCGGCCGGATGGAGGAATGACGATGGCCGACGACCTGGCGCGCGCGCCGCTCACCCGAACCGCGGTGGTCTCCACCAGCAATGGCCCCGTGCGGGGCTATGTCGAGGACGTGCTGCAGGTGTTCAAGGGCCTGCGCTACGGGGCGCCGCCCACGGGCGAGCATCGCTTCAAGCCGCCGCGCCGGCCCGCGCCCTGGACCGAGGTCGCCGAGGCGGTCAGCTATGGCGCCCCGGCCATCCAGTCGGGCATGGGGCCGGGCGAGCGCGGCTCCTCGGCCGGCGATCCCCCGGCGCCGGACGAACCGGCCTCTTCGGAGGACTGTCTGTTCCTCAATGTCTGGACCCCGGGCCTCGATCAGGCCAGGCGGCCGGTGATGGTCTGGCTGCACGGCGGCGGCTTCGCCAACGGGTCGGGCGGGGCCGCCATGTACGACGGCGGCGCCCTGGCGCGGAAGGGCGACGTGGTCACGGTCACCGTCAACCACCGCCTCAACGTCTTCGGCTACCTGGACCTGGGGGAGGCCTTCGGCCCCGACTACGCCCAGTCCGGGGTCGCCGGCATGCTGGACATCGTCCAGGTGCTGGAATGGGTGCGCGACAACATCGAGGCCTTCGGCGGTGATCCGGCCAACGTCACCATCTTCGGCGAGAGCGGCGGCGGCTGGAAGGTCTCCCTGCTGATGGGCATGCCCGGCGCCAAGGGCCTGTTCCACAAGGCCATCGTCCAGTCCGGCCCCGGCCTGCGCGGCGCGGCCAAGGCCGACGCGGCCAAGACCGCCCAGACCCTGCTGGACGCCCTGGAGGTGAAGGACGCCGCGGCGCTGGCGGCCCTGCCCACCGAAGTGATCAGCCGGGCCAGCGTCAAGGTCCCCGGGGACCGCATGCGCAACTTCAGCCCCGTGGTGGACGGCGTCGCCCTGCCCCGCGATCCCTTCGTCCCCGACGCGCCGGTCCTCAGCGCCGACGTCCCGGTGATGATCGGCACCAACAAGGACGAGAGCACCCTGTTCATGATCGGCGACCCGAAGTTCGGGGAGCTGACCGAGGAAGACCTGGCCAAGCGCGCCAAGGCCGCCGCCGGCGACAAGGCCGACGCCCTGGTGGCCGAGCTGCGCAAGGTCCACCCCGACTATTCACCGACCTACCTGGCCAGCGCCGCCCAGACCGCCACCGGGATGTGGCTGGGCTCCATCACGCTGGCCGAACGTAAGGCCGCCCAGCAGGCGGCGCCCGCCTACATGTACATGCTGACCTGGGAGACGCCGGTGTCGCGGGGGCGGCTCAAGTGCCCCCACGCCCTGGAGATCCCGCTGGTGTTCGACAATGTCGAGCGCGCCCGCAACTTCGTGGGCCGCGGCGACGAGCCCCAGGTGGTGGCCGACCAGATGTCCAGCGCGTGGCTGGCCTTCGCCCGCACCGGAAGCCCCAATGCGCCGGATCTGCCGGCCTGGCCCGCCTATGACGTCCAGACCCGGGCCACAATGATCTTCGATGTTGAGAGCAAGATCGTCCAGGACCCCAATCCCGGCGTCCGCAAGGTGCTGCAGGCCTAGTCCTCGTCCTCGTCGCTGGGGAGGGAGTCCAGGATTCGACGGATCAGGGCCGCCTCCGCCAGGATCGGCGGCGGCTCGCCGAACCGTATGCGCCAGATGCACGTCAGGCGCGCCAGCTCAGGGTCGGTCTCGTCAAGCATGTGGGACGCTCCGGAGGGGGACGCCGACTCAAACACCCGTCCCGGGCGTAGGTTTCGCCCGCCGATATTTTATTTGTGGAATACAACTATTTAACCCTAACTCCGCCACGAAAAAGGCCCTCCCGCGGGGGAGGGCCTTGGACGTTCTGGTCGCTCCGACGGGGTTCAGTCGAAGATGATCACCGAGCGGGCCAGCTCGCCGCGCTTCATGTCGGCGAAGCCTTCGTTGACCTGCTCCAGCTTGATGCGCTGGGAGATCATCTGGTCGAGCTTCAGCTTGCCGTTCATGTAGAAGTCCACCAGACGCGGCATGTCGACCGGGAAGCGGTTGGAGCCCATCATCGATCCCTGCAGCTTCTTCTCGCCCAGGAAGGCCGCGCCCATCAGGGTGATGCTCTGACCGACCGGGATCATGCCGATGATGTTGGCGGTGCCGCCGCGACGCAGCATGTTGAAGGCCTGCTCGGCGGTCTTCGACAGGCCGATGGCCTCGAAGGAATGGTGCACCCCGCCCTTGGTCATTTCGAGCACTTCCTTGACCGCGTCGGTCTGGGAGGCGTCGATGAAGTCGGTGGCGCCGAATTCCATTGCCAGGTTGCCCTTGGAGGCCACCATGTCGATGGCGATGATGCGGCCAGCGCCGGCGATGGCCGCGCCGTTGATGGCCGAGAGGCCCACGCCGCCGCAGCCGATGACGGCCACGGTCTCGCCGGGACGGACGCCCGAGGTGTGGATCGCCGCGCCGACGCCGGTCATCACCGAGCAGCCGATGAGGGCGGCGCGGTCCAGCGGCATGTCCTTGCGGATCGCCACGCAGGCATGCTCGTGGATCAACATGTGTTCGGCGAAGGACGACAGGTTCAGGAACTGGATCATCGGCCCGGCCGGGGTGGTCAGGCGGGGCTCCTCATCGGCGCCGCGCTTGGTCTCAGGCGAGACGCAGAGCGAGAGGTGGCCGGTGAGGCACTGGTCGCAGTGGCCGCAATAGGCCGACAGGCAGGTGATGACGTGGTCGCCCACCTTCACCGTGCGAACTTCCGAGCCCACCTGCTCGACGACGCCGGCGCTCTCGTGGCCCAGCACCGCCGGCAGCGGGTGGGGATAGGAGCCTTCCATGAAGTGCAGGTCGGAGTGGCACAGGCCGGCGGCCTTGGTGCGGATGAGGACCTCGTGCGGGCCCGGCTTGTTGATCTGGACGTCTTCGATTTGAAGCGGTTTGCCCACTTCGCGCAGCACGGCGGCTTTCATCCTGGCGTTCCCCGAACAGCGCCCGTCTAAGCGGGCGGATTATCGAAGTCCGGGTATGCCCGAGACTTCCGAGAGGCGAACCTTATCGCCGTTCAGATGTCGCGCGCCAAGGGAAATTGGCGTTCGGCGAAGTGGGCCGTCCGGGGACGGCCCCGCCGATGTCAGCGCTTCCAGATCGTGGTGCGGCGCTGAGTGGAATAGACCCCGTTGGATTTCATCTTGAGGCTGGCGGCGGCAACCGTGGTGGTCTTGCCCTTGCGCATGATGGTCACCCGAGGGCCGACCTCGGTGACCCGGCCCGCATCCAGGCCGTAGCGGTCGAGGATCTTGTCGCCGACCCGCAGGGGACGCGGCATGGTGGCGGAGGCGTCGGCGCTCAGAGCGGCGGCGTCCAGGGCGCCCCGAACGCCCGGCGTGCTGAGTGCGGCGTCGCCGTGGGTGGTGGATTGGCCTGAGGCCACGCGGGCCTTCGTGGTGAGAGGCGCGACGCCGGTGGTGGCGCTGACCTCACCGTTCACGGGCACGCCCGGAACGGCGACGCCCTGAGCTAGGGCGGGGACAGTGAGAAGGACCGACGCAGCGCCGGCCAGGATCAGGGTCTTGAACATGTCGGTTCTCTCCAAGGTCCCCCGACGCCCTGACTAACGACCGGTTAACCCTGCGGTTCCCGGCCATGGGCCCCGGCTGGAGCCGGGCCCATGTACGGGTCGAACCTACTTCTGGCCCCAGATGGAGGCCTTGGTCTGGGTGGAAACCAGGTTGCCGCCACTCAAGGAGAGGCTGGCCGCCGGAAGGGTGGCGGTCTTGCCCGAGGCGCTGAGGGTGACCATGGTCTCGGCGTTGGTCTTGCCCTTGGTCACCTTGGAGATGGTGCCGATAGGCGCGCCGGTGGAGTCGGTGACCGGCGCCCCGACGGTCAGATCAGCGGCGGTGGCGGCGGTGTTGGTGGCCGTGCCGGTGGCCGCGCCCAGGCTGGCGGACCCGGTGGCGGAGGTGGTCGCCGAGGTCGCGGGCGGGTTCACCGCCCCGGTGTCCACCGGCGGGGTGGCGGCCGGAAGGTTGGTCTGAACGCCCATGGCCGAACCCGCCGTCGCGCCCGCGGCCGGGGTGCTGACGCCAGCCTTCACGCCGGCGGCTCCGGCGACCTGCGCCATGGCCGGAACAGCGATCAGGGTGGCCGCCGCAGCGGCGAGAAGCAGTTTGGTGTTCATGTCGGTCGTCTCCTTGAGAGCCCCGCCGCCCCTCAAACCCCCGACAACCGTAGCTTGTTCCCTCAGGCGTGGAGAGACGCCGGCTTCGAGAGGCCCAGGCGTTTGGGCCAGCCCGCCGGCCATTTCGGCCAGCGCAGGCGAAATTCCCAGCGCGGTGGGATGCAACCCTCCAGGGTGGCCAGCAGGTCCTCGGCGGGCCCGTCGTTCAGGAAATGGTTGGCGCCCGCCACCCGCTCGAACCGCATCGGCCGCCGCGTGCGGGTCTCGGCCACCAGCTTCTCGGCCAGCTCGATGGGGGCGAAGTCGTCCTGGTCGCCGTGCACGACGTGGACCGGGACCTTCAGGTTGCGCAGGGCCGTATGCATGCCGTGGAGCTGGTCGGGCTGGTTGGTGACCTCCAGGACGGCGTGGCGCACGTCGCGGGGAATGATCTTCAGCATCCGCGCGCCCACCTTGAGCAGCCACTCGGCCGTCGGCCCGGGCTGGCCGTAATAGCCCGAGAGCAGCACCAGGCCCGCCACCTTGCCGGGATTGGAGGCCGCCATCAGGGTGGCGATGGCCGCGCCGTAGGACTGGCCCACCAGCAGGATCTTCTGACCGGGCCGGGCCTGCAGCAGGGGGCTCAGAGCCAGGGCCTGCTGGCGGATGTCGCCGACATATTCGACGGGCTCGGAGCCGGCATAGCCGGGCCGGTCCACCACCACCATCTCGCGATCCTGCGGCAGGGCGGCGATGGCCGGCGCCCAGTACTCCGCCCAGGACGGCGCGCCCGTCACCACGACGATCTTCCAGGGGGCCGGCTTGGCCCGCGGGCTTTCGATGGCCGACAGTCTCCACCCCAGGTCGCCGCCGGCGCTGAAGGTCGTGCGGCGGACCACGTGGTCCGGATAGTCGTCGGTAACCGGCACGTGCTCGGTCCGGCCCCAGGCCGCCGACTCCGCCACCGCCCACGTAATTTCAAGCACACCCTTGGGCCGTCTGCGCGCCACGTGTCGAACTCCACCAGGTCTTGGAATATTACCTGGGGCTTGAACGCGCGATCACAAGGCCGGTTCTAGCTGGGCGGGGCGGCGGCGGTTATTTGCTCGCGCAGCTCGCGCTTGAGCACCTTTCCGGTCGGCCCGATGGGCAGGGCCTCGACGATCCGCACCTCGTCGGGGGTCCACCACTTGGCGACCCGGGCGGCGACGTGGGCCTTCAGCACCTCCGGATCGGCGGTCTGGCCGGGGCGCAGGGTGACCAAGAGCAGGGGCCGCTCGTCCCATTTGGGGTGCGGCACCCCGATGGCCGCCGCCATGGCCACGGCGGGGTGGGAGGAGACCGCGTCCTCCAGGTCGAGGGTGGAGATCCACTCCCCGCCCGACTTGATGACATCCTTGGCCCGGTCGGTGAGCCGCAGATAGCCCTCGGCGTCGATCGTGGCGATGTCCCCGGTGTCGAACCAGCCGTCATCGGTGAAGGCCTGGGCCCCCTCGTTCTTGAAATAGGCCGAGGACACCCACGGCCCGCGCACCTGGAGGGCGCCGGGGCTGGCGCCGTCGCGCGGCTGGAGCGTCCCATCGTCGGCGAGGATGCGCATCTCCACGCCCCAGAGGCCGCGGCCTTGCTTCAGCTTGCGGGCCACGCTGATGGCCGGGTCCTCGCCAGCGTGGGCCGGCAGGGGGGTGTTGATCACCCCCATGGGGCTGGTCTCGGTCATCCCCCAGATCTGACGCACCGTGGCGCCCATCTGGTCCTCGATGCGGCCGATCAGGGCCGCCGTGGGCGCCGAGCCCCCGACCGCCACGGTCCGCACGCTGGTGAGCTTCTGGTGGGTCTGGTCCAGGTGGTCGAGGACGCCGACCCAGATGGTGGGCACCCCCAGCAGGAAGGTGGCCTTCTCCGCCACCGCCAGCTCGCAGATCGACGGCCCGTCAAGATGACGGCCCGGCAGGATCAGCTTGGCCCCCACCAGGGGCGCCCCATAGGGCGTGCACCAGGCGTTGGCGTGGTACATCTGGGCGCAGGGCAGGACGGCGTCGCGGGCGCCCAGGTCGAAGGCGTCGGGCTGCACCATGGCCATGGCGTGCAGCACGGTGGCCCGGTGCGAATAGAGCACCCCCTTCGGGTTCCCCGTCGTGCCCGAGGTGTAGCAGAGGCCCGAGGCGGTCCGTTCGTCCAACTCCGGCCAGCTGAAGTCCGGCGTCTGGGCGGCGATCAGCTCCTCATAGACCAGGGTCCCGGGCGGCGACTCCTTGGGCAGGTGCTCACGATCGGTCAGGGCCACGAAGGTCTTCAACAGGGGCAGCTTGGCCGCCAGCTCCCCCACCAGCTCGCCGAAAGTGATGTCGAACAGCAGCAGGCTGTCCTCGGCGTGGTTGGCCACCCAGGCCACCTGATCCGGGTGAAGACGGGGATTGATGGTGTGCAGGACCGCCCCGATGCCGCTGACGGCGTAGTAGAGCTCGAAGTGGCGGTGGGTGCTCCAGGCCAGGGTCGCGACCCGGTCGCCGCGCTTGACCCCCAGCTCCGTCAGCGCCTTGGCCATCTGCTTGGCGCGGGCCAGGGCGGCGGCATAGGTGTAGCGGTGGATCGGCCCCTCGACGGTGCGCGTCACCACCTCCCGGTCGCCGTGATAGGCCGCCGCATATTCCAGGATGGACGGAAGGCTCAGCGCCCGGTCCATCATCAAGGCCAGCATCGCTGTCCCCTCCCCGATACCGTTGTTGGGGCGGTTCTAGGACGGAGGTCGGGAGCGCGCCAGAGGGGACGCGGCGAAGGTCTCGGCGGCGGGATAGTTCAGTTCCACCGTCACGCCGTCGGGGTCGCGCAGGAACACCTGGAGCAGACCGAGTCCCGGCGCCGTCCGCTCCACATAGTCGATTCCTGCGCCCCGGCACCGCCGCCGCTGGCTCGGCCAGTCGGCAGCCAGGAAGGCGACATGGTCCATGGCTCCGGTTCCGTCCTGGCTTGGCGAGCCGTCGCCCAGATAGGCCTGAAGGCCAACCCCAGCGCCGATCAAGTGCACGACCCCGAACCTGGACTCGTCCGGGCCTGCATATAGCCACAGGCCGGGAAAGGCGAAGGCGGGCCGTGGCCCGACGCGTAGACCCAGGACCTCCACATAGAAGCGGCGGGACGCCTCGAGATCGGCGGCCCGCACCGCATAGTGGGCCAGTCTCAGGCCCTCCATCAGGCCGCCCTCCGCCCCCGCTGGTCCAGCAGTCTGGCCAGGACCTGCGCCTCCCGCGCGCGGAACAGCTTGGTCGCCTCCTCGCCGCCCAGAGCCAGATCCGGCGCCAGTCCGTCGCCCAGGCGCTCGAGCTGGGTGTTGTTCCAGCCGAGCAGGTGGAAGAGTCCGATATTGTCCTCGGGCGTCGCTGCACGAGCAATCTCGCCCGATAGCAGCCGCACACCGGTGCGCGGATCGGCGATGAAGGGCCGGCCGATCCCGACAAGGTCCAACTCGCCGGCCTCCAGCGCTCCCACCATTCCCGCCGCGCCGCGGAAGCCGCCAGTGACCATCACGGGCATGGTGGCCACCGCGCGAACGGCGCCCGCGAAGCTCACGAAATAGGCCTCGCGGGCGATGGTGCTGGGCGGCCGGAAGTCCTCGCCCTCGTCCTTGACCGAGACCCCCACCTGTTTGGGTTGCTCCAGCGAGCCGCCGGAGAGTTCCAGCAGGTCCAGAGTGGTGTCGTTCAGCCAATCGGTGAGCTGCAGGCAGTCGGCGTTGGTGAAGCCGCCCTTCTGGAAGTCCGAGGCGTTCAGCTTGACGCCGATCGGGAAGCCCGCTCCCACCGCCGCGCGGACGGCGGCGATGGTCTCCAGTAGCAAGCGAGCGCGGTTCTCCAGCGGGCCACCCCAACGATCGCCGCGCCGGTTGGCCAGCGGGCTGAGAAACTGGGAGAACAGGTAGCCATGTGCGGCGTGCAACTGGATGCCGGTGAAGCCCGCGGCCTTGGCCAAGCGGGCCGACACGGCGAACTGGCCGATGGCGTGGCCGATCTCCGCCTCGGTCATCGCCCGTGGTGGGGCGAAGGAGAACCCGGCGCCGCGCATCACGTCGATCTCGACGCAGGATGGCGCCAGGGGTTCCGGATTGATCGCGCTCTCGACCTGGCGGCCCGTGTGGCCGAGCTGAGCCCAGAAATGGGCGCCGCCGGAAGTCGCCGCGGCCGTCATCGCCCTCAGCTCCGCCAGACCGCTCTCATCCTCGAGCACGACATTGCCGGGCCGCTCCAGATGCCAGCGATCCACCTGGATGTTGCCCGACAGCAGCAGGCCGGCGCCCGATTCCGCCCATGTCCCATAGAGGGCCTGCAATCGCGGCGTGGAACGATTGGCCGGATCGGCCATGCCCTCGCTCATCGCGGCCTTGGCGATCCGGTTGGGCAGGACGGCGCCGCCCGGAAGGGTCAGCGGTGTGGAGAGAGGCGAGGTCATCGGAGCTATCCCTGTCGCCCGGCAGAACCGCCGGATGGGAGCCAGGGTTAAGCCCTTGCCTCCCGGGAGAGAATCCTCGCCATATTTGATTTACTATCGTACGTTGGTTGATAATGCTAGGCGACCTCAACGAACTGAGAACCTTTCAGCGCATCCTGGCGCTGGGCAGTCTGTCGGCCGCCGCCCGGGATCTCGGGGTCGGGCTGGCGGTGGTCAGCAAGCGGCTGGCGACCCTTGAGCGGCGCGCCGGCGTGCGGCTGATCAACCGCACCACGCGCAGCCTGTCGGCGACCGAGGAGGGCCTCGGCCTGCTCGTGCACGTCGAACGGATGATGGAAGAACTGCAGGCCGCCGAGGCCCGCCTCGCCGGAGCCGGGCAAGGGCCGCAGGGCCTGCTACGGGTCAGCGCCCCAATTTCCTTCGGCCGCATCCACCTCGCCCCCGTGGCGGCTCAACTCATCGATCGGCACCCCCAACTCGACGTCGAGCTCAAGCTGAGCGACCGCATCGTCGACCTGGTGGACGAACGGATCGACATCGCGGTGCGGATCGGCCCGCCCCGGGACAGCGCGGCGGTGATGCGCAAGCTGACAGACAACCGCCGCATCCTGGTCGCCTCGCCGGACTATCTCTCGCGCCGTGGACGTCCCCAGACGCCGGAGGAGACGAAGGGACACACCTGGGTTCGATACGGCGACGGCGGCGACCCGATCCGACTCGAGGGACCTGGCGGCGCGGTGGCGGAGCTGCCCGCCCTAGGACGCCTTCGCTCCGACAATGGCGACGCCGTCCACGACTGGGCCGTCGCGGGTCACGGGATCATGCTGAAGTCGAGCATTGACGTGGCCGAGGACCTGCGGGCGGGCCGGTTGGAGCGGGTGCTCGCCGACTGGCGGACCGCGCCCGCTCCGGTCTACGCCCTGCTGCCCTCATCTCGTCACCTTGCGACCAAGACCCGAGTCTTCCTGGACGCCGTGGCCGCCCGGTTCTCGGCCGGTTGGCCCTAGGGTCCTAGGCCGCCATCCGCGCCTTGAAGACGCCGTCGGGAAGCTTGGGGGCGCGGCTGGGGTGGACGAAGAAGTAGTCCTTCCAGGGCAGGTTCGGCACCACGGTGGTGCGCTCCTCCAGCCGGTCGCCGTTGAGGGCGAACATGCGGTAACCGCGGGAGCGGAACATCTCCACCACGCCCTCGGCGGTGCCGCCGAAGCGGGCCTCCAGCATGGCCGGGTGGATTTCGAGCAGCACGTGGGGGCGGTCGCGGTCGATGATGCCCAGGGCGCCGTTCAGCGCCTTCTGCTCGGCCCCCTCGATGTCCATGCGGATGAAGTCCACGCGATTGATCCCGTGCGCCTGGCAATAGCCGTCGAGGGTCACCACCGGGGTGGGCTGCAATTCGACGCCGACATCCTCGAGGTCGGGGCGGACCTTGCCCTCGGGCGCGGCGTCCGAGACGAAGGCGTAGGCGCGGCCCATGCGGCCGGAGGTCTTCTTCGGCGTCACCAGCAGCATCTCGCCCGGGGCGTCGGAGACCGCTGCGTGGATCGGGGTCACCTGGCGGGAGATGCCGTGCCAGGCCAGGCAGTGCTTCAGCACCTCGAAGGTGAAGGCCGACGGCTCGAAGGCGTAGATGCGCGCGTCGGGCGCCACCTGGGTCATGACGTAGGAATGGCGGCCGTCGCTGGCGCCCACATGCAGGCAAACCGGCGCCCCCGACAGCAGGTCGGCCAGATACGGCGTCTCCGGCTCGTGCTTCGCCCACTTCATATTGCGCCGCCAAGCGCGGAAAGCGTGGCCGAGCACGCGGATCGAGGCCATGAGGACTTCCTTTGAACGTGCCGTCTTTACGACGCGTCGCGCGTGACCGTCATCATGTAGTTGATGTCGCAGTCCGAAGACCGGCACCAACGGCCATTGAGCGGGTCGAAGGTCACGCCGAAGGGACCCTGGACCTGCAGCGCCTCGTCCTTGAGGAAGGTCCGAAGCTCGTCGGGCTTGAGGAACTTGGTCCAGTCGTGGGTGCCGGCGGGCAGCCAGCGCAGGACGTATTCGGCCCCCACCTTGGCCAGGGCGAAGGCCTTCAGGGTGCGGTTGAGGGTGGCCACGATCATCAGGCCGCCGGGCGCCAGCAGGCGCGAACAGCTACGCAGGAACTCGCCCGGATCGGCCACGTGCTCGATGACCTCCATGTTGAGGATCAGGTCGTAGGGGCCCGCCCCCTCGGCCTCCAGCCCCTCGGCGGTGCCGGCGCGGTAGTCGATGACCAGGCCCTGCTCGGCGGCGTGGGTCTTGGCGGTGCCGATATTGCGTTCCGAGGCGTCGACCCCGGTGACCGAGAAGCCCAGGCGCGCCATGGGCTCGCTGAGCAGGCCGCCGCCGCAGCCGATGTCCAGCAGCTTGAGCCCCTCGAAGGGCCTGCGCGCCTGGCTGTCGCGGCCAAAGCGGATCAGGGCCTGCTCGCGGATGAAGGCCAGGCGAACCGGGTTGAACTTATGCAGGGGCGCGAACTTGCCCCGCGGATCCCACCATTCGGCGGCGATGCGGGAGAAGCGCTCGACGTCCGCGGGGTCGATGCTGGAGGCGACGGTCATGGCCTCCTTCTACTCGCCATCGGCGCCAAGGCGAAGCCCGGCGTTGCCCCCGGCTCCCAGCGTCGCTAGAACGCGGCCCTTCCCTCTCCCCTCAAGGAGCTTGTGACCACGCCCATGTCCCGGCTGGTGATGAAATTCGGCGGTACGTCCGTCGCCGACCTGGAGCGCATCCGGCGCGTGGGTCGGCTGGTGGCCGCCGAGGTGGCCGCGGGCCATCAGGTGGCCGTGGTGGTCTCGGCCATGTCCGGCAAGACCAATGAGCTGGTGGCCTGGACCGACGGCGCCGGCGCCGCGGCGCAGGGCCTGGAGCCCTCCGACGACGAGTACGACGTCGTGGTGGCCTCCGGTGAACAGGTGACCGCCGGCCTGCTGGCCATGACCCTGCGCAACATGGGCCTGCCCGCACGCTCCTGGATGGGCTGGCAGATTCCGATCATCGCCGACGACGCCCACGGCCGCGCCCGCATCGACGACGTGCCGCCGGAGAACCTGGTGGCCGCCATGGATTCGGGCCAGGTGGCGGTGATCGCCGGCTTCCAGGGCGTGACCCGCGACGGCCGCATCGCCACCCTGGGCCGCGGCGGCTCCGACACCAGCGCGGTGGCCATCGCCGCGGCGGTGAGCGCCATCCGCTGCGACATCTACACCGACGTCGATGGGGTCTACACCACCGACCCGCGCATCGAGAGCAAGGCCCGCAAGCTCAGCAAGATCTCCTACGAGGAGATGCTGGAAATGGCGTCCCTGGGCGCCAAGGTCCTGCAGACCCGCTCCGTCGAACTCGCCATGGCCAAGAACGTGCCGGTGCGGGTGCTGTCCAGTTTTGTCGAGCCCGGCGAAGCGCCCGGCCAAGGCACCATCGTGTGCGACGAGGAAGAGATCATGGAAAAGCGCATCGTGAGCGGGGTCGCCTATAGCCGCGACGAGGCCAAGATCACGCTGTACGGCCTGCCCGACCACCCCGGCGTGTCCTCGGCGATCTTCGGCGCCCTGGCCGACGCCAACGTCAATGTGGACATGATCGTCCAGAGCCACGCCCGCACCGCCGACACCGCCAACATGGAGTTCACGGTGGGCAAGCGCGACGCCCAGCGCGCGGTGGAGATCGTCCGCGCGGCCCAGCCGCAGATCGGCTTCGAGGACGTGGCCGTCAACGAGGACGTCGCCAAGGTCTCGGTGATCGGGGTGGGCATGCGCAGCCACACCGGCGTGGCCAAGACCATGTTCAGCGCCCTGGCCGAGAAGGGCGTCAACATCCAGGTGATCTCCACCAGCGAGATCAAGATCAGCGTGCTGATCGACGCGGCCTATACCGAGCTGGCGGTCCGCGCCCTGCACGCCGCCTACGGCCTGGACCAGCTCTAGGCCGACTCAGCGCGGTAGCCGGCCAGGCGCCGGGCGGTCCACAGGCCCGCCAGGGCCACCGGCAGGGCGGCGACGAAGACCCAGACCCCGGCCGAGCGGGCCGTGGCGTCGGTCAGTCCGTGGGAGAAGCCCACCAGATTGGCCACCGCCGCGGCCACCGCCGCGCCCGCCGCCGAGCCGGTCAGGCGCACGGTGGTGATGCCGGCCGCCCCGATGGCCCGCTCGGAATCGGGCAGGGCCCCGAGGATGGCCTGGCTCATGAAGGCCCAGGAGAGGCCGAACCCCGCCCCCAGGGCCGCGCCGGCCAGGACCACCCCCACCACCGAGCCGGTAGGGAAGACCAGGGCGCTGGCCCCGACCCCGGCGGTGGCGCAGACGGCGCCGATCAGGATCATGCGCCCCGGCCAGCGCCCGGTGAGATGGGCGACGGCCAGACCCGCAAGGGTCCAGGCCGCCGCCTCTCCCGCGATCACATAGCCGGCGGTCAGGGCAGACAAACCGGCGAGCTGCTGCAGGATCGCAGGACCGTAGATGGAGAAACCCATGGAGGCGGCCGTCAGCAGGAACATGCTGGCGTAGCCGGAGCCGGGGATGGTGCGCAGGGAGCCCGAGCCCTGGGGCAGCAGGCGGACGATGGCCCGCTCGTCGAGCCAGACCATGGCCAGCAGCAGGAAGACGCCCACGGCGGTCAGCCCCGCCGAGCGGGCGAAGGTCCCGGCGATGTCGGCCGCGCCGATGGCGACGACCCCGGCGGCGATCAGACCAAGCTGGCCCCAGGCGACGCCCGAGCCGCCCTCCCCGTCCTCGCCGCGGGGCAGCATGGCGTAGGCGGCGACCGCCACGGCCACGGCCTGGGCGGCGAAGAACCAGAAGACCCAGCGCCAGACGCCGGCGTCGGCGAAGACCCCGCCGATCATGGGGCCCACCAGGCTGGCGATCCCCCAGACCGCGGTGATGGCGGCGTAGACCCGGGGCAGCAGGCGGTTGGGGAACAGCAGGCCGATGGCCACCGAGCAGAAGCCCGTGACCCAGCCGCCGCCGATCCCCTGCAGCAGGCGGCCCACCAGGAAGCTCGTGATGTCCGGTCCCGCGGCGCTGAGCCCGCAGCCCAGGGCGTAGAGCAGGGCCGCGCAGGCGGTGGCGCGGCGCAGGCCGAAGCGCTGGGCCAGCAGGCCCGAGCTGGCGCCGGCCATGACCGAGCCCAGCAGATAGCCCGCCGTGGCCCAGCCGAAATAGGCGTAGCCGCCGAGATCGGCGCCGACGCTGGGCATGATGGTGGCGGTGACCAGGCTGTCGGCGGCGCCGATCCAGACTCCCAGGCAGATGAGGATGAAGCGCGGCGCCCGGCCCTCGCCGAGGACGTCGGCCCAGCCGCCATCGGGGGTGGGGGGTGGTTTCATGTCGACAGGCTCAACCGGGTCTGGCGGCGATGGGTAGACGGGGCGGCGGGTATTTGCAATAGTTTGGTTGTCAAATGCGAAGCCTGGCCGACGACCTGCTGTTTGCGATGAAGACCCGGGGCCCCAGCCAGACCCTGGCCCTGGCGCAGCGCGCGGGGGCCAGCCGCCAGGCGGCGCGGCAGGCCCTGGAGAAGCTGGCGGCCGAGGGGCTGGCCCAGCACGTCACGGCGCGGGCCGGGGTGGGCCGACCCAAGCGCACCTGGTCCCTCACCGACAAGGGCCACGGCCGCTTCCCCGACACCCACGCCCAGATGACCGTCGAGCTGATCGAGGCGGTGCGCGAGGAGTTCGGGGTCACGGGCCTGGAGCGGCTGGTGGCCCGCCGGGAGCAGGCGATCGCGGAGGGCTACAGGACCGCGGTGGGGGACGTTGGCCTCGAGGACCGCCTCACCCGCCTGGCCGCCCTGCGCGCCGCCGAGGGCTACATGGCCGAGTGGTCGCGGCAGGCGGACGGCTCCTACCTGCTGGTGGAGAACCACTGTCCGATCTGCGCGGCGGCGGCGGCCTGCCAGGGCTTCTGCCGCTCGGAGCTGGCGCTGTTCGAGATGCTGCTGGCCCCGGCCCGGGTGGAGCGGACCGAGCACATCCTGGCCGGGGCGCGCCGCTGCGCCTATCGGGTCGCCACCTGAGCAGGGAGCCTATGGGCGAACGGGGCGTTGGGGTGGCCTGAGGGACCACCTCGAAGGATAGCCCATGAAAACGCTTCTCGCCGCCGCCGCCGTCGCCAGCCTCGCGCTCGGCGCGCCCCTCGCCGCCCAGGCCGATCCGGGCGGTCACGGAAACGGCCACGGCAACAAGGGTCACGACAAGGGCCACGAAGCCTCACGTTATCAGGGCGAAGAGCCCCACAACGGCGCCTGGACCCCGCCGGGCCTGGCCAAGAAGCCGGGCGGCATGCCCCCCGGCCAGTACAAGAAGATGTATCGCCAGGGCCAGCGCCTGCCCAGCAGCTACATCGCCCCGCGCTACTACGTGGCCAATCCCGAGGCCAACCGCCTGCGCGAGCCGCCGGCCGGCTATCGCTGGGTCCAGGTGGATAACCAGTACTACCTGGCCCAGACCCGCAGCGGCGTGATCGCCGAGGTGGTCTCGGCCCTCATCCGCTAGACAAGACCGGCCCCTCCCCGCCAGGGGAGGGGTCTTGGCCTATCGGGTCGCCGCCGGCGGCCCGGGTGGCTTGGCGTCCGGCGACCAGTGGGTCGCCGTCCCCGCCGTGACGTACCAGCAGATCACCAGGGCGCAGATCACCGCGCCCGGCACGTAGGAATTGGTGCGCCGGTAGGTGAAGGCCGCGATCACCCCCACCATGGCCAGCAGCGGCACGAACTGGATCGCCACGATGGTGTTCAGGGGTTCGTTGGGCACGGCCAGCAGGCCGGTGACGAACAGGCTGGCGTACTGGATGGCAAGCAGCAGGACAAAGCCCAGGCTCATGGCCAGGGCGGCGGTGAGACAGGCCCGCCCCGCCCCTTCCCCCCGCACCGCCAGGTTGGCGTGCAGGGCCCTCAGGGAGACCAGGAAGAAGGCCATCCACAGCGGCAGATAGGCCAGGGCCATCAGGGCGTGGGGGCCGTCCAGGGGCTTGAGCCCCAGGACCCAGAAGCGGAAGTCCACCTTGAACACCGCGTCGACGGCGACCAGGGCCAGGTAGCCCACGGCCACCGTGGCGACCCCGATGACGGGCCCGAGCAGCCAGGCGTTGGAGAAGGCCGGCTTGCCGCCCCTCAGGAACAGCCCCAGGACCAGGGTCAGCACCCCGTTGAGCAGCGCCCAGACCAGCAGCTGGTTGGTGATGAACTGCGGGAACAGCCTCATGGGGAAGAACAGGTTCCCCAGCTCCATGAAGGTGAAGAAGGTGGCCGCCGGGACCACCGCGGTCAGCATGGCCGCCAGCCACCAGCGGCCGTCGCGCGCGGAGGCCGCCGGCTCGGCGGGATGGGCGAGGCCCGCGAACACCGGCGTCGCCATCAGGACCTGGAAGGTCCCCAGGAGCAGCAGGACGAAACCAAGGAAGCCGACGCCCGTGCCGACCTCCTTCCACAGCCAGATCTGGTCGCCGGGCGGCAGGGGCCGGGCCGCGCCCGAGAGCCTCGTCTGGAACCAGTCCGTCGCGTGGCCGACCCCGGCCGAGGAGAAGTGCTCCCAGGGGTGGGTGACGGGGGGATTGTAGAGCACCTTGGCGGTCCCGGCGGCGGGGTCGCCATAGACGCGGCCCTCCACGACAGGACCGGCCGAGCCGAACATGGCCTGCAGGGCCTTTGACCGGGCCACGTCGGCGCCCTTGGCCACCTGCCACATCAGGGGGGCGAACTCGTCATAGCGGCCGAACACCACGGCGAGGTTGCGCAGGGGGGCCTTGGCGCCCTGGCCGAACACCGCGCCGATGGCCGGCGTCGAGCCCTCCAGCACCACGGCCTGGTAGCCGCCGGGATAGGTCTCGGCGGCGGCGACCACCGGCCCGCCCCCGAGGCTGTGGCCCTCCAGGCCGATATTGTGCGCGTCCACGAAGGGCAGACCCCGAAGGTAGCGCAGGGCCGCGGGTCCGCCGAAGCCCTGGCTCCCCACCGCGCCGCCGGAACCCCCATGTCCGGTCATGTCCATGGCCAGGACCACGAAGCCGCGCCGCGACAGCTCGATGGCGAAGGGGCTCTGCATCTCGCGGGTGTTGATATAGCCGTGGCTGGCCAGGACGCCCGGCGCCGGATGGGCCGCCGTGGCGGTGGCGGGACGATAGAGCAGGCCGCTCATCACCACCCCCTTCTCGCCGGGAAACCGAACGTCGGTGACCGTGACGCCGTGGGTGGTCTGGACGGCGTGGGCCAGGGCCGAGCCCGCCAGGATCAGGATCAGACCCAGGGCCAGCAGCCCCCATTTGCGCAGCATCGGTCGCCTCCCCAGACGGTGTGTCGGCGAGGACTATGGGGGTGGCGGGGAGGTTGGTCCAGGCGTCGGGATGGGATGGGTCAGGGACCGATCCGCGCCCTTGGCGGGCCGGAAGGCGACAATCTTGACCCGCGCGGTCTTCAGCGCTTGAAATCACGACATGACCGACGAACCGATCAAGGGTCCTGCGTCCTATTTCCCCTCCATCGAGAAGAAATACGGCCGCCCCATCGCCGAATGGAAAGCCCTGGTGCGAAAGCGCTATCCGGCCAAGCACATGGAACTCGTGGCCATGCTCAAGGACGAGCATGGGATGGGTCACGGCCACGCCAATGCGATCGTCGCGCACACACTCGCCGAAGACGCGCCCTAGGGGTTCGCTACGCCCGCGGAAGACGGCTATCGAGCGGCGGGGCCCGTCGAAATAACGTCGTTCGACGAACTTGGCCGTTGCGTCTATGCTGCGGGGAAACCCGTGGAGGACGCCATGCGCCATCTCGCCTGCCTCGGACTTCTTCTCGGGCTCTTCGCCGGCCCGGCGGCCGCCCAGGAGACCACGCCCATCTGCCAGGCGGCGGCCGGGGGAACGGGGGCGGAGGTCAAGGCGCTGCTGGCGGGCGGGGCCAGCCTGACCGCGTCGTGCGAGTACGGCTACCACCCCATCCACACGGCGGTTTCGAAGAACAATCTCGGCGCCCTGGAGGCCCTGCTGGCGGCCGGCGCTGACGCCAACGACCCGCACGGCTACCAGGGCCAGGCCCCGATCGTCTCGGTGCAGAGCGCGGCGGCGGCGCGGCTGCTGATCGCCCGGGGCGCCAAGGTCGGCGCCCGCGACAAGAACGGCGCCTCGACCCTGAGCCATGTCGCCTCCAACACCCCGGGTTTGATCTCCGAAGCCGAGGGGGCGGCCATCGCCCAGCTGCTGCTGGACCACGGCTTTCCGGTCGACGCGCAGGACAGGTTCGGCAACACCGCCCTGGCCGACTCCGGCCGCTTCTGCCAGCTGCCCATGGTCCGGGTGCTGCTGGACCACGGCGCCTCGCCCAACCTCCGCTCGGCCGGGGAGACGGTGCTGGGGCGCCTGCATCCTGAATATTACGCCGACGATCCGTCCAAGCAGGCCGCCTGCCGCCAGGTGCAGGCCCTGCTGATCGCCCACGGGGCGGTGAAGTGAGGGTCCGGCGGGGGATGGCGGCCCTGGCGCTGGCCGGTTGCCTCGCGGCCCCGGCGGCCGCGGCGCAGGAGGCCAAGACGCCCCAGGACCGCGCCATCGGGGCGCTGACCGTCTTCGCCGTCGCCTATGCCGCCTGGATCTGGGAAGGCCGCTGCCATGAGCTGGACGAGGCCCGGCGCGCCCAGTTCCAGCGGCTGATCGAGGCCGACCTGCTGGGGCTCAACCAGGTCTTCGAACCGCGCCTGGTGGGGGCGGCCACCGGCTCGGGGCGCGACACCGGCCAGGCCGCCGAGTGCGGCGGCAAGAACGCCGGCCTGGCGGCCTTCGGCGTCGAGCAGGCCAGCGACGTGGCCGCGACCCTGAAGGGCCTGCCGCCGGGCTACCGGATCACCGTGACGCCGTAGGACCCGCCTGGCCGGCGCGCGCCACCGGGGCGGCGACCTCGTTGCGGCGCAGGAAGGACGGGGTCCACGGCGGGTCGTAGAACCAGGCGGTGGGCGGACCGGAGACCTTCCAGCCCCGGCCGGCCAGGGCTGCGACAAGCTGGCCTGTGCGGCGCTCGACCGCCGGCCCGTCGCGGGCGCCGGAGAAGCGCAGGACCGCGTAGTCCTGGGCCGGCAGTTCGACGATGGCGACCTGGTCGCTGGTGGGGACCGGCAGGGTGGCCAGGGTGTAGCGGGCCGGCATGATGAACTGCACCTTCCACGACCCCGCGCCGTCGGCGGTCTGGGTCACAGGAGCGGTCATGGCGATGGACTGGGAGCGGCCCGCCGCGCTCTGGGCCACCGGAGCGGTCATGGCGATGGAGGCCTTGGTGGTGTTGCCGCCGAAGATGTAGCCGGCCACCGCCTCGAAGCCGGCGCTGCGCGCCGCGGTGGCCGAGCCGGAGACCGTGGCCTGCGCCGCGAGCCTGGGGCCGTAATGACGGATCTCCACGTCTCCCAGGCGCTCGACGAGGGTGTAGCGAGGCTGTTCGGTCCCCGCGCGAACGCCCACCAGGGCGCCGAGGCCCCCCAGGATCGCCGCCCCCAGCTCCCACGCATTGGCCATCTGATCGTCTCCTCGTCGCCGCAGGTACGCGCCCGACCCAGCGGCGGATGCAAGGGCGATCAGGCCGGCTCGTTCTCGCGGAAGGTGGCCAGCTGGTCCTCCAGGGCCTTGGCGAAGGCGGGGCGGGCCAGGGCGCGGGCGCGGTAGGCGTCCAGATTGGGATAGGCCTTGAGGATGCCGTTCTCCTCCAGCTCGCGCAGCACCGTGGCCATGACGATGTCGCCGGCGGTGAATCGGCCCTCCAGATAGTCCTTGTCGCCCAGCGCGTTGGCCAGGGAGGTCAGGCGCAGGTCCAGCAGGGCCTTGGCCGAGGGGCGGCGGCCCTCCGTCCAGGGCTGGCCGGCATAGAAGGAGTCCAGGCTCAGCAGGTTCTGGGTGTGGGGTTCGATGGAGTTGAGCGCGGCGAAGATCCAGGTGCTGACCCGGGCCAGGGCGGCAGGGTCGCGAGGGGCGAGCGCCTCGGACATGCCGGCCAGGCGCAGGACGATGGCGCCGGACTCGAACATCTCCACCTCGTCGTCGCGATAGGCCGGCACCTGGCCGAAGGGCTGCCACTGGCGGTAGTTCTCGGTGTTCCCGTCGATCAGCACCACCTGATAGGGCAGGCCCGCCTCCTCCAGGGCCCATCGGATGCGCAGGTCGCGGACGAACCCCTGGGCGAAGGGCGGCACCCAGCGGAAGGCGGTGAACTGGATGGTCATGGGGGAAGCTCCTCTCAGGAATCGCAAATCGGGGCGGCGGCCAGTCCCGGACGGGGCGCCGACAGGGCCAGCAGGTCGCCGCGGGCCCGGTCGGGGTCGGCGAGCTCGGCCTCCAGCGCCGCATGGGCGGCCGCCCACAGGGGCAGGGCGGCGGCGAGCCGAGCCCGGCCGGCGGCGGTCAGGGCCACGCGGCGGGCGCGCTGGTCGTCGGGATCGACGCTGACCAGGGCCAGGCCCTCGCGCACCAGGGGCTTCAGGGCGGCGGTCAGGGTGGTGCGGTCGGCCCCCAGGGTGGCGGCCACCTGGCTCATCGGCGCGGGGGCGGGCCCGTTCAGGGCGTTGAGCAGGGAGAATTGGCCGTTGGTGAGGCCCGCCGGCCGCAGCACCTCGTCGAACCGCCGCGCCAGGGCGCGCGCCGCCCGCTGGGTGTGCAGGCACAGACAGGTGTCGCGGACGGCCAGGGTGGTCTGCAGGGAGACGGCGGGGGCGTCGGGCATGCGGCAATTTAAGTTGATATCAACCTAATGAGTCAAGCGACCCGCTCAGGCGGGCGCCGCCACCAGGTCCCCGTAGGCGCGCCAGGTGGCCAGGCCGAGCCAGGGAAAGACGATCACCAGGGCCAGGAAGCCGGTGAGGATGGTCGACAGGGTCAGGACCGAGATCAGCAGGGCCCAGACGATCATCGGCCCGAAATTGGCGGCCACGGTGCGGAAGCTGGTGATGGTGGCGACGAAGACGCTGGTGCCCCGGTCCAGCAGCATGGGGGCCGAGACCACCACCAGGCCGTAGGTGAGGAAGGCGATGGCGCCGCCGATCAGCGAGCCGGCGATCAGCATGCGGTGGCCCTCCGGCGTGGTCAGGGCGAAGGCCGCCAGGGTCGCCACCGTGCGGTAGATGACCCAGGTCGACAGGCCGTAGACGATCTGGGCGATCTGCAGCCAGAAGAAGAAGATCATCAGCAGGGCCAAGCCCAGGATGGCGACGTCGGCCGACAGCGCCCGGGGCACGAACAGCATGCGGGCGAGCGTCGGGCGCTCGCCGCGGGCCAGCAGGGCGCCGGCCTCGTAGAGCCCCATGGCCAGCATGGGCGCCACGAAGACGAAGCCGCAGGTGAGCGCGAACACCCAGAAGGCGCCGCCGGTGGCCACGAAGCTCAGGCTGATCCAGAGGCTGAAGGCCGCGAGCGCCAGGCCGTAGGCCAGCAGCGGCGGCCAGGCCCGCCAGAGATCCTTCCAGGCGCCCCCCAGCCAGCGGAACGGCGCGCCCACGCCGATCTTGTTCACGCGCGGCAGCCCGCCCGATGACGTCATGGTTCCCTCCCCTAAGCCGGCCGCGTCGTTGCGCGTCGGCGCCGGCAGGGTCGGGTGCGGACGGCTTAAGCCGCATTGAGCCAGATCAAGACGGGTTCGAGCGTGGCCGTTCCAGCGCCTAAACTTCCGCCATCCGCAACATTCCTGCGCGCAACCACCGCATTTCCGTCTCCGTTCCGACGTCCAAAGCTGCTAGGGAGCGGACAAGACGGTCGGGCTGGCCGCGGGGCCGTCCGAAGGGGCGGTCAGTTGAGGGAGTGAGACGGGGACGATGGCCATTCCAGGCATCGCCATTCGAGGACAGCGGAGCCTGCTGCGGCAGATCCGCGAGGCGCTGGCCGGCGGCGGGCCCGCGCAGCAGCGACTCGACATGGTGGTGCGGATCATCGCCCGCTCGATGGTGGCCGAGGTCTGCTCGCTCTATATGCGCGGCGCCTCCAACGACCTGGAGCTGTTCGCCACCGAGGGCCTGGACCCCACCGCCGTCCACGTCACCCGCCTGAAGCCCGGCGAGGGCCTGGTGGGCGAGATCATGCGCCTGGGCCGGCCGCTGAACCTGTCGGACGCCCCGAACCATCCGGCCTTCTCCTACCGCCCGGAAACCGGCGAAGACCCGTTCCACGCCTTCATGGGGGTGCCCCTGCTGCGCGGCGGCCGGGCCATCGGGGTGCTGGTGGTCCAGAACCGCACCGAGCGGGTCTATTCCGACGACGAGGTCGAGGACCTGCAGATCGTCGCCATGGTCCTGGCCGAGATGGTGGCCGGCAGCGAGCTGGCCAGCGAAGGCGCCCTGAAGAACGTCGACCTGGTGCCGCACCGGCCCGAACGGCTGAAGGGCGCCAAGTTCGCCGACGGCCTGGCGCTCGGGGTGGTGGTCCTGCACGAGCCGCCGGTGGCCACCAGCAAGCTGCTCAGCGACGACGTGGCCGCCGAGGAGGTCCGGCTGGCCGAGGCCATCGCCAGCCTGCAGGCCCAGATCGACGAGATGCTGGAGGGCCAGCACGGACTCGTCGAGGCCAGCTACGAGGTGCTCGATACCTACCGGATGTTCGCCCACGACCGCGGCTGGAACCGCAGCCTGGAGGACGCCGTCCGCAACGGCCTGACCGCCGAGGCCGCCGTCGAGCGGGTGCGCTCCGAGCACCGCGCCCGCCTGGGCCAGGCCCGCGACCCCTATCTGCGCGAGCGGCTGCACGACCTGGAGGACCTCAACGACCGGCTGCTGCGCCACCTGTCGGGCGACGGCCACAAGGCCCGCGAGCTGCCCCCCAACGCCATCCTGATCGCCCGCAACCTGGGCCCCGCCGACCTGCTGGAATACGACCGCACCAAGCTCAAGGGCCTGCTGCTGGAGGAGGGCTCGGCGGCGAGCCACGCGGCCATCGTGGCCCGCGCCCTGGACATCCCCTGCGTGGGACGCCTGGCCGGCCTGCGCGACAAGGTCTCCGAGGGCGATCCCGTCATCGTCGACGCCGAGACCGGCGAGGCCTATCTGCGGCCCCGGCCCGACGTCATCAAGGCCCTGCAGGCCCGGCTGGAGGTCCGCCAGCAGCGGCAGGCGGAGTTCGCCAAGCTGAGGGACACCCCGGCCTTCACCCGCGACGGCCACAAGATCACCCTGCTGATGAACGCCGGCCTGGATGTCGATCTCGACATCCTGGGGGAGACCGGAGCGGAGGGCATCGGCCTGTTCCGCACCGAGTTCCAGTTCATGGTCGCCGAGGAGATGCCGCGCTTCAACGCCCAGACGGCCCTCTATGGCCGGGTGATGGACGCCGCCGGCGACCTGGCGGTCACCTTCCGCACCCTGGATCTGGGGGGCGACAAGGTGCTGCCCTATCTGGAGGCTGAGCGGGAGGACAATCCGGCCCTCGGCTGGCGCGCGATCCGCATGGGACTGGACCGCCCGGCCCTGCTGCGGCTGCAACTGCGGGCCCTGATCGCCGCGGCGCGCGGACGGCCGCTGCGGATCATGTTCCCCCTGGTGGCCAATGTGGACGAGTTCCGGGCCGCCCGCGCCCTGGTGGACCACGAGATCGCCTGGGCCCAGCGGCGGGGCCGCGCGGCGCCCTCGCGGCTGGAGGTGGGCGCCATGATCGAGGCGCCGTCCCTGATCTGGCACCTGGACGCCCTGCTGCCGATGACCGACTTCGTCAGTGTCGGGACCAACGACCTGATGCAGTACCTGTTCGCCGCCGACCGCGGGAACCCGCGGGTGGCCGACCGCTACGACTTCCTGTCGCCCCCGGCCCTGCGCGCCCTGCAGCAGATCCAGCAGGCCTGCGCCGAGACCGGCACCCCGGTCTCGGTCTGCGGCGAGATGGCCGGCCGCCCCCTGGAGGCCTTCGTCCTGGTGGCGCTGGGCTTCGACCGGCTGTCCATGCCGCCGGCCGGCATCGGGCCGGTGAAGCAGATGGTGCTGGCCTGCGACCGGGAGGCCGCCCGGCGCGGGGTCTCGGCCCTGATCAAGAGCTCGGCCGGCTCGATCCGCAACGAGATCGAGACCCTGGCCCGCAAGATCTCGGCGATCTAGACGGACGCCGAAAAGGCGGGTTAGGCTGCCGCCTCCTGCTGGAGGACTCTTCGTGGCCACAGACAGCTGATCGGGCGGCGCCAGGCGCGCCAGCTTTCCCCCGTTCATCGTTCTCAAGCCCGCGCCGTCGCGCGCCGGCTCGCCACGGATATTCCATGACCCAATCCCACACCCCGGCGCCCGCGGGCGCGACTCCGTTCGCCGACCTGAACCAGGTGCTCCACCAGCTCGTGACCCGCGCCCAGGCGGTGCTCGGCGACAATTTCGTCGGCGCCTACCTGCAGGGCTCTTTCGCGGTGGGCGACGCCGACCAGGCCAGCGACGTCGACTTCCTGATCGTCACCCGCCGCGACGTGACGCTCGCCGAACAGCCGGCCCTGCAGGCGATGCACGCCGAGCTCTTCAAGCTGCCGTCTCCCTGGGCCCAACATCTGGAGGGCTCGTACGCGCCGGCCGCCATCCTCCGCCGCTGGAGCACGGAGCCCCGCGATGCGCCCGATGAGCCCAGGCCGGCGGGCTGGGGGGATCCAGGGATGTCGAACCTGCCGGCCCGGGCCTATCCCTTCCTCTATCTCGACAACGGCGCCGACCGCCTGGTGCGCTCCGAGCACGACAACAACCAGGTCGTCCGCTGGTGCCTGCGGGAGAAGGGGATCGTCCTGGCCGGCCCGCCGCCGGCCGACCTGGTGGACCCGGTGACGCCCCAGGCCCTGCGGGCCGAGATCCTGCCCCTGTTCCGACGGGTCACGGCGCTGTGGCTCGGCGCGCCGGGGAAGATCGACCAGGCCTGGCTGCAGGCCTTCATCGTCACCCTCTACTGCCGGATGCTGCACAGCCTGGAGACCGGGACGGTGACCTCCAAGAAGGCGGCCAGCGCCTGGGCGAAGGCCCGTCTCGATCCGAAATGGGCGGGGCTGATCGACGGCGCCTGGGCCATCGGGCGCTCGGACCTGACGACCAAGCTCGCGCCCGCCGATCCGCAGGCCGTGGCCCAGACCCTGGCCTTCGTCCGCTACGTCGTGAAGTGGGAGGCGATGGCGGGCGCGGCGTCCAAGGGCGCCCACGGCGCCTCGCGGCCGCGCTGGCAGGACGCCGGCGGCCGCACGCGCGGCGGACAGTCGGCCCCTTCCCCCATCCGTCCCGGCGGTCGGGGCCGAAGGGGCTAGGGCGCGGGCGGCGGCCCGGGCGGGGGCGCGAAGGCCAGGGGGGCCACGGCCTCGCCCGGCGTCCCCGCCACCACGCTCCGATAGATCGTCTCGCCGACCGGGCTGTAGGTGATCGCCTCCGTCACCAGCAGGCACCCGATCATCGCGGCCACGCCCCAGAGCCAGGCCGGGTGAACCCGACCGCTCCGCCGCTTGTCGGCCCACATCCCAACGAGGGGGAAGATCAGGCACACCGCAAGGATCGCCTCCCACGCCCAGGGCGCGAGGAGCGGCATCGGCAGCAGCCGCCCGAAGCCGGGGCCGAGCAGGATCGACATCGCGCAGAAATGCAGGCGCCGGTGCCAGTCTGTCTGGCGTCTCATCAGGATCGCCGCCGTGGTCAGGCCCGCGAAGGTGAGCAGCGTCACCGGGTCGAAGACCAGAAACTGCAGCGGCCGGAAGAAGAACGGGACCCCGCCTCGGCGCACGATCGCGATCGTCACGGCGAACCCGAGCACCAGCATGGGTATGATCCAGGCCGCGGCGACCCAGCCAAGACGGCGGTGCAACGTCATGCGGCCCGTCGCCGCGAAGACGTTCTGCAGCAAGTAGATCGTGACCCAACCCATGAACACGATCGCATGGGCGTGGACGAGCGGCGGTGAGGAAAAGGTTGATCGCCCCATCGCCAATTGCACCGAGAATCCGGCGACGATCAGCAGGGCCATGACGCCGGCGCCGCGCAGGAAGAAGCCCTCGTCGCGGCCGGCCGGCGCCGGCGATCCGTAAGCCACTGTGGCCATCTCGTTCCCCCCTGGACCATGTGACGCCGACCGATCAGGCCGGTCGACTGCACCGACACTATTGTGCAGGTTGTCGACCCCGCCAAGCGGCGAACGGCGTTTTCCCAACCATGGCTCGACGATCGGCCTGGCCGCGGACGCCGGGCGCGAATCCTACCTTTGAGGGCCTCAGTCGACGGCGACGATCTCCACCTCGGCGCCCGCCAGCACCGCGGGGTCACCGACGTGCTTGCCCAGCAGGGCGCGGGCCAGGGGGGAGACGTGGGAGACGCTGCCGTGGGCGGGGTCGGCCTCGTCCTCGCCGACGATGCGGAAGGTCTGGCGGCGGCCGTCCTCGCGGTCGATGGTGACCCCGCCGCCGAAGCGCACGGTGTCGGTCTGGCCCGTCGTCTCCACCAGTTGGGCGTTGGCGCGGCGGGCGGAATAGTAGCGCAGGTCGCGGGTGGCGCGCGCCATGGCGGTGCGGTCGGCCTCGATGCCGCCGGCGCTCTGGGCCGCCGTATAGGCCGCCCGCGCCTGCGCCAGGGCCGCGTCGATGGCGGCCAGGCCCTCGACGGTCACCAGGTTCGGGTGGGGCGAGATGGGGCGGTCGGGGAGATCCGCGGCGGTGGCCTCGGCATCCCCTTCCTTGGTGAACGCAACGCTCATGGACAGTTCCTCGGGCTCTGGAGCGTGTAACGCCCGAGAACCGCTTTCAGCTCTCGACCTTGAAGGTCAGGCCCGCCTTGTCCGACAGCCGCTTCACCAGCCGGTCCCCCAGGGCCGCGCCGGGCGTCCAGACGCCGCCGGCCACGTCGGGGGCGTTCACCAGGGCGATGGCGGTCTCGGCGATGATCTTCGAGGTGGAGCCGTAGCCCGGATCCTTGTCGCCATAGACCGACACCTGGACCTTGCGGCCGTCGGGGGCGATGGCGATGAAGAGCGCGTCGTAGAAGCCGGCCTCCCGCTCTTCCTTGCTGGGCCCCTCGCCCGGCTGCGGACCGCCCTCGGCGGGCATGTCGGCGAAGGCGGCCGGGGTGTTGGGGTCGATGATCGACATCTCGTCATAGACGAAGTCGGTCCCGTAGGGGTGGCCCTGCAGCAGGTTCGAACGGTGGACGTTCTTGGTGTTGATGGCCGCCATCATGAAGGGGCCGACATCGGCGCCGACGTCGGGATCGTGTTCCTGCTTGTTCCCCGGAGGCTGGGCGGGTCCCTCGAACCCGGGGGTCAGGGCGAAGGGGTTGATCATCAGGGCGAAGAGGCTGGGGTCCTTCTGCAGGGCGGCCATGGTGGCCCGGCCAGAGGCCGCCGTGCCGCCGGAGAGCCCGCCGCGCATCTTGCGCATCCGGCCCTTCACGCGGGGGACCATGGACCCGAGTTTCGCCTTGGCGGTCGCCTGGGCGAAGTAGACGCCCAGCTCGAAGGGGATGGAGTCGAAGCCGCAGGAGAAGAGGATGCGCGCGCCGCTCTTCTTGGCCGCCGCCTCATGCTTGCCGATCATCTCGGCCATCCAGTTGGGCTCGCCCGACAGGTCGAGATAGTCGGTCCCCTGGGCCGCGCACTCGGCCACCAGGTCCGAGCCATAGAGCTGGTAGGGGCCGACCGTCGTCAGGATCGCCTTGGCGCGGGCGACCATGGCCTTGACCGAGGCCGGGTCCGACGCGTCGGCCACCACCAGGGGGGTGTCCTTGGGGGCGCCGATCTCGCCGCGAACGGCGGCCAGCTTGTCGGCGGATCGGCCGGCCATGGCCCAATTCACCTCGCCGCCAACCCCGTAGGTCTGGGCGAGATACTCGGCCACCAGGCGGCCGGTGAAGCCGGTGGCGCCATAGACGATGATGTCGAATTCGGCCTTGGGGTTCATGAGCGCACCCTCCCTTTTCAATTGGCGGCGACCCTGCCGCGATTGAGGCCGCTGCGCAATTCTTGAGGGCCTGTGGCGCCCAGACCCATTGCGATCTTGGCCGTGCGACGGCAGAGAACGGTCATAGCCTTCTTCATTTCAACGAACCTGAGATCCATTTCCATGTCTGAGATCATTGTTCCGAGACAATTCCGCGGCCCGCCCGTCACCGCCAACGGCGGCTATATCTGCGGCGTGCTCTCCAACGCGGTCGGCGGCCGCGGCAGCGCCATGCTGCGCAGCGGGGTCCCGCTGGACGTCCCCGTCACCCTGACGCCCACCGAGGACGGTGGCGTGGTGCTGAGCAACGCCGAGGGCCAGCCCCTGGGCTCGGCCAAGCCCGCCGCCGACGACGCCATCCCCATGCCGCCGGCCCCGCCCAGCGTCGAGGACGCCAAGCGCTACGCCGCGGCCTCGCGGTTCGCGCAGAAGTCCCTGCACCGCGGCTGCTTCTCCTGCTGCGTGGAGCGCGAGGCCGGCGAGGGCCTGGGGGTCCATGTCGGCCAGATCGAGGGCGCCGAGCCCGGCGTCTGCGCCGGGACCTGGACCCCGCACGTCAACTTCGCCAATCCGGACGGGACCATCCCCGACGAGATCACCTGGGCGGCGCTGGACTGCTCGGGCTCCATGGCCTGGTGGATGAAGACCGACACACCGGTGGGCCTGCTGGGCACCATGGCCGGCGAGGTCCTGGTCAAGCCGAAGGCCGGCGAGACCTATGTCGTCGTCGCCTGGGCCGACAAGGTCGAGGGCCGCAAGCACTTCGCTGGCGTCGCCCTGTTCGACGCCGACGGCAAGGTCATGGCCCGCAGCGGCCAGATCTGGATCGGCCGCCCGCCCGGCGCTCCGCCCTACCAACTGCCGCCGGTGACCGCGACCGCCTAGTCGAGCCTAGGGCCGGACGCGCAGGCGCCCGGTCCTACCTCAGGGCTTCACCGCCCGGGTCGCCAGGCAGGTGGGGAAGTAGCGCGAGCGGCCGGTCTCGCCGCCGCCGCTGTCGTGGTCCTCGAACAGGTGGGTCAGGACCAGGCCCGCCTGGAGCTGGCCGCCGATCTGGGTCTCCAGGCTGTGACTGAACTCAACGGTGTGGTCGCGAGCCACCAGCCGCTCCAACTCCTCGGGCGGCAGGTCGTCGATATCGGCATAGGGCAGCCGGTGGCGCACCACCAACTCGCCCCGGTCCTGGGCCTCGGCGTCGAAGATGTAGACCATCGGGTTCATGAAGCCGGCCAGCAGGGCGCCGCCGGGCCGCAGCACCCGGGCGACCTCGCGCCAGACCGGCAGGACCTCCGGGGCGAAGCAGTTGGAGACCGGGTGGAAGACGAGGTCGAAGCTGGCCTCCCCGAAGGCCGAGAGGTCGTGCATGAAGCCCTGGCGGGTGGCGAGCGACAGGCCGTCGCGGGCCGCCACGGCCTGGTCCTGGGCCAGTTGGCGCGGCGAGGCGTCGAACACCGTCACCCGCGCGCCGGCCGCCGCCAGGATCGGGCCCTGCTGGCCGCCGCCGGAGGCCAGGCCCAGGACGTCCTTGCCGGCGACCTCGCCGAACCAGTCGCGGGGGACGGGCCTGTTGGGGGTCAGCACCACCGACCAGTCGCCCCGGCGGGCGCGGTCGACCGCCTCGGCCGAGACCGGGCGGGTCCAGATGTCGGCGGCCTCGACCCGGCGGTCCCAGCCGGCCTGGTTGATCCCTGGAACGTCCTGCGCGCGCATGTGGCGGGTCCCCTCGCTCGACCTGCCGCCTATAGCGCGACATTCCCCGGCGCGGCGAGAGCGCAAGGCGTCCCGTTTCAGAACAAGCGGCGCCGGAACCTGCAGAAATATGGCCAAGCTCGCGGGCTTCGCCCGTCGCGCGAGTTAACCATCGGTGACCAAATAACGCATTGAATTCCGTAACCTAGCGTGATATCCACACTATTGAATTAACAACTCCGCGAACGCGCGGAGCGGGGCGTCGTCGCGAAGTTAAGTCGCGGTCAAACAGTGGGGTGTCAGGTAGCCATGCCTCTCGATACTGGCGGGGTTACAAATCTGCATTTGCGAGCGGACGGGGATCGCGATCCCGGTCTGCCGGACTCCTACATGCCCACCATGGACACCGGACCAGACATTGGCGCGGCCCTGAAATCGGCGCGCGAGTTCCGCGGCCTGACGCTGCAGGACGTCGCCGATTCCACGCGCATCCGCCGCGCCTACCTGGCGGCCATCGAGGACATGCGCCTGGACGAGCTGCCCTCGCGGCCCTTCACCATCGGCTATGTCCGCGCCTACGCCAACGCGCTCGGCATGGACGGCGAGGCGGCGGTCGAGCGCTTCAAGTCCGACGAGCCGGCCCCCGACGAGCCCCTGCGTGCCCCGGTCGGCGTGCGCCGCGACGGCGACCCGCGGGTCATGGCCATCGTCATCGTCGGCCTGCTGATCGTCGGCGCCATCGTCATGTGGAACATCGCCCAGCGCGCCATGAGCGAGCAGGCGCCCCCGCCCCCCACCGCCCCGGAGGCCGCCGCCGTCGGCGTGGCCCTGGCGCCCGTCACCGAAGGCCCCGTGGCGCTGGGCGCGCCCCTGCCGGCCCCGGTGGAATCCACCACCCCGACCCCCTACGAGACCCCGGGCCTGGAGGCCGCCACCGCCGGCGACGGCTCCAGCAAGGCCGCCGACGACGCCGCCAAGCTGGCCCGCGAGCATCCCGAGAACGTGGTGGCCGCCCCCAGCGAGCCCCTGGCCAGCACCTTCACCGCCAAGGGCCCGGTCTACGGCGCCCCGGCGGCGGCCTCGATCCTGACCCTGCAGGCGCGCAAGCCCACCTCGCTGATCGTGCGGGGAGCCGACAACGCGGTCTATTTCGCCCGCCAGCTGGCGGCCGGAGAGGCCTATCGCGCCCCCATGCTGAAGGGTCTGACCGTGGACGTCTCCGACCCCGCGGCCATGCAGGTCTTCGTCGGCGGACAGAGCAAGGGTCTGCTGCCGGCGGCCCAGACCTCGGTGGCCAAGCTCACCGCCGAATAGTCTCGAAGGGACGGGCTTGGGATTTCCGCCCAAGCCGCCTATTTTCGAGGGCATCATGACCGATCACACCCATCTCCGTCCGTGGCGCGCCATCTCGCGCCGGCCCTCGCGCAAGATCCGGGTCGGGAACGTGGAGGTCGGCGGCGACGCCCCGATCACCGTCCAGTCGATGACCAACACCCTGACGGCGGACGCCAACGCCACCATCGGCCAGATCCGTCAGCTGGAGGAGGCCGGCGCCGACATCGTCCGCGTCTCCTGCCCCGACGTGGAGTCGACGGCGGCGCTGAGCACGATCGTGAAGGCCTCCAAGGTCCCGATCGTGGCCGACATCCACTTCCACTACAAACGCGGCATCGAGGCGGCCCAGGCCGGGGCGGCCTGCCTGCGGATCAATCCGGGCAATATCGGCCGCCCCGACCGGGTGCGCGACGTGATCCAGGCGGCCCGCGACCACGGCTGCTCCATGCGCATCGGCGTCAACGCCGGGTCCCTCGAGCCCCACCTGCTGGAGAAGTACGGCGAGCCCTGCCCCGAGGCCATGGTGGAGAGCGCGCTCGATCATGCCCGCATCCTGCAGGACCACGACTTCCACGAGTTCAAGATCAGCGTGAAGGCCTCGGACATCTTCATGACCGTGGCGGCCTATCAGATGCTGGCCGACGCCATCGACTGCCCCCTGCACGTGGGCGTCACCGAGGCCGGCGGCCTGCGCTCGGGCACCATCAAGTCCTCCATTGGCATGGGCAACCTGCTGTGGGCCGGGATCGGCGACACCATCCGGGTCAGCCTGGCCGCCGACCCCGTCGAGGAGATCAAGGTCGGCTTCGACATGTTGAAGTCCCTGGGCCTGCGCCACCGGGGCGTGAACATCATCGCCTGCCCGTCCTGCGCCCGGCAGGGCTTCAACGTCATCAAGACGGTGGAGGCCCTCGAGAGCCGCCTGGCGCACATCTCCACCCCCATGAGCCTGTCGATCATCGGCTGCGTGGTGAACGGCCCCGGCGAGGCCCTGATGACCGATGTCGGCTTCACCGGCGGGGGCAAGGGGGCGGGCATGGTCTATCTGGCCGGCAAGCCCGACCACAAGATGGACAACGAGGGGATGGTCGACCACATCGTCGCCCTGGTGGAGGCCAAGGCCGCCGAGCTGGACGCCGCCGCCAGGACCCTGGAAGCGGCGGAATAGCCGCAGGCGGGCCGCCCGCGGCGGCGGCGCGCGTTTACCCCGCCGTCATGAACGCCTGACACTGTTTCCTCGTTGAACGTGTTCGGTGCAGTATGATGTCAGTTCCCCCGCCCAAGTCAGTCGACAACCGCCGCGTCCTGGCCCGGATCATGACCCACGAGGTGCTCCGCGGCCTGGCGGCGATGGCGCGGTCGGGCGGCGGGGACATGATCCAGTTCCTGGTGTTCAGCGGGATCTGGAGCGCCAACACCCAGCACCTGCTGGGCATGAAGGGCCGCTACGCCGAACAGAACGACATCCCGCCCGACAGCCAGCGCCGGCCGATCCCGCAGGAGGACCTGGTCCACATGCTCTGCATGCCCGAGGACATCGTGGCCCGCTATGTCGAGACCCTCGAGGCCGACGGGATCGTCGAGCGGGTCCCCGGCGGGCTGGTGGTGCCGGCGGCGGTCTTCACCCGGCCGGCGATGCTGGACGGCAACAACGAGCTCTACGCCCGGGTGATGAGCCTGGTGAGCGCCCTGCGCGGGGTCGGGTTCAGCTTCGGGGAGCCGGCCTGACCGGCGGTCCGCCGACGAATTCAAAGATGACGCCAGCGTCACCACTTGCGCGTGAGCGAGAGCCTTGATTAGGTGCCGCCTCCATAAGGGAGGGACACCATGTCCGCGGACGGCAACTGGAACATCACCATCAACTCGCCCATGGGCGCGCAGAAGGTCACCGCCACCATCAAGACCAATGGCGGCGCCTTCACGGGAACCACCCAAACGCCTGCCGGTGAACAGGCCATCGAAGGCAAGGTCGACGGCGACAAGCTGACCTGGTCCACCGCCATCACCCAGCCCATGCCCATGACCCTGGAATTCGAGGCCACCGTCAGCGGTGACACGATGACCGGAAACGTGAAGCTGGGCGCCTTCGGCAACGCGCCGCTGACCGGCACGCGCGCCTAAGGCTCACTGCGTTCAGATTTCGAGGGGGCGGTTCGGCGACCATGCCGGGCCGCCCTTTTTCGCGCCTCCGACCTGAGAATGTAAACCATTGTCAAAACTCCCCAATTCGGGTGAGTCGGAGATCGCACTGACCCACGACCCTCCCCATAATGGGCGCCTCCGCGGACCGTCGCCGCGGGCCAATCGGGGGCTTGGTCTTGGACAGTGAGTTGAAGGAACGCCTTGCCGTACGCATGGCGATCAGCGCGATCCTGCGCGCCGTGGACACCGTGAACAAGGAACTGGGCGGGGACATCACCCTGGCCCTGGTCTTCGCCGCCGTGCTGGAGGCCAATATCGGCCACCTGTCGCGCACGCCCGAGGCCGCGGCCGGCCTGGAGGGCATGGACCGCGTGCCCCCCGACAGCATGCGCCGGCCGGTCACCGGCGTGGCCCTGGCCGCGACCCTGGGGATTCCCAACGAGACGGTGCGCCGCAAGGTGAAGACCCTGATCTCCCAGGGCTTGCTGGCGCGGGTCGAGGGCGGCCTGATCGTGCCGACCCAGGTGATGGCCGGCGAACAGATGACCCGCATCTGCCGGGCCAGCTTCCTGAACCTGCGTCGCCTCTACATCCACCTGAAGCGGATCGGGGTGAGCCTCGAGGACGACGGCTCGGACCTGGAGGCCCTGCCCGCCTAGAGGCTGGCGGCGCTTTCCACGTCGCGGGCGGCGCCGCCGGCCCGCAGGAAGGCCTCGGCCTCGGCGGTGAGCGCCCAGCGATGCGAGCCCGGACCGAAGGGCTTGCGGAACAGGGGCCGCGCCCCGCGGCTGTCGCGGTCGGAGCCGCTATGGGCGTCGAAGGCCGCCACCGCCCGCGCCCGCAGGCTGAGCTGGACGCCGCCCTCCGGGGAACGGTTGAGGGCCAGGTACTCGATCACCCGGTCACGATGGGCCGAGCCGCCGAAGCGCAGCAGGGCCTCGGCGATCTCGCCCACCAGCGGATCGACGCGGCCGGACGTCTTGGTCCGGCGCGGTCGGCGTTTTTCGGGCTCTAGGATCGACGGCATGTCGCAACCTTACGTGGGCTCTCGCCGGGGCGAAACCCGTCAACGCGCCGTAGGCGAAACATCGGCGCCCAGACTGGGGTGGGAGGCGAACAACTCCCTCAATGATGGTCCTTGGCGGCCGGCGCCACACGCGGAGGGAGCTCTCCGGTGCGGCTCCAGCGGTCGTGCTCGAAACCCTGCTCGGCCACCTGCCAGATCAGGTTCATGTAGTCGCGAGCCTGGGCCGGATCGCCCATGGGATAGAGGACATTGACCTCCGAGCCCGGCTCCAGCTGGGAGATGCGCCGGGCGAGGTCGGCGACCCCCTGCAGCAGGACATGGCGGGCCACCAGCGAATCGATCTTGGCCTTGAGCCCGGCCTTGGCCTGGCGGCTGGGCCAGGGCGACCTCTGGGGGCCGCCCGTGCGCCGCTCCAGCTCCACCAGCAGCACCGCCAGCAGCATCCGGCAGTCGGCGATCAGCCCCACCGGCGAGCGGCCCGAGGCGACGCCGGCCCAGACATCCTTGAACCCCTTGGCGAAGGCCTCGGGGACCTGGTCGCTGAAGGCGGGGGGCTCGGGCTTCTTGGGGGCCTCGGGCTTGGTCGGGGCCGGGTGCAGCGGGCAGGTGCAGACCATCATCGGCTGGGCGAATCCCGCGAAGCCGCAGCGGCAGATGGCCGAATGCCCAGGCGTCGCCGCCGGCGTCGCGGGCGCGCCGTGGTCACTCACCGCCCAGCCTCCCGATTCCGCGACTCAACCGCCCACGCCCCTGAACGACATGCCCCCATGGTCATGGTTAACGACCACCAAAGCCTGGCTTTGGCAAGCCGGCGCCCCGTGACGGGCGAGTGAAGATCAGGAGGGGCGCGGCGCCTGCAGCGCGGCGATCAGCTGATAGGCCTTCTGTGCGTCGGCCACGCCGAACCAGTCGTAGGTCTGGGTGATCCGCATCCCGGCGCCGGAGCCTGAATTACTGTGGGTCTCGATCATGATCGTGCCCCGGCCGCCGCCGGCCATCCTCAACCGCACCGGCCCGATGCTCCGCGCCGCGATGAACACCAGCTCATCGCCCGAGGGGTTGCGGATCAGGGTGAGCAGCCGCTCGCCGGTGATGGCGTGGATCGAGCGCCGGGCCCGCGCGTGGGCTCGCAGGGGCAGGACGATCAGCGCGATCCCCACCGCCAGGACGCTGAGGGGGGCCAGGCTGAAGAACAGCAGCACCAGCCGGCCCCGGGCGTCGGCGCCCAGGGCGGTGAGCAGGAAGGCCGCCGACGCCAGGGCGCCCAGCAGAACCACGGCCCAGCCGGCCCAGCCCAGCAGGCGACCGGCCGTGTCGAAGGCCGGATCGGGCCGGCCGCGCCAGAGCACCGCCTCGCCCGGATTGAGCTGCGCGCGCAGGGCCGCCAAGGCGGCGCCGTCGGGTTCGTTCCGCTCGACCATGCCGTCCCACCGGCGCCTCGCGCCGCCCCTCGCCCGGGGGATCATCGCCGCGTCCGCTCGCGCGCGCAACGTGCCGCGCGGCGCCAGACGTTTGGCAAGCCCGCCCGGGGGCGTTAGAGGAAGCCTCCGTTTTCTCCGGTGATCACCCCGTGCGCCTTCCCCAAGCCAGACTCGACCAGGTTCTCGACCGCTTCCGCGAGATCGAGGCCCGCATGGGCGCGGCCTCGGACGGCCAGGAGATCGTGCGCCTGTCCAAGGAGCATGCCGAGCTCAAGCCGGTGGCCGACGCCGTCATGACCCTCGCCCGCGTGCGCGCCGAGGGGCCCGAGCTTGAGGAGATGGCCGCCTCCGGCGATCCCGAGATGGCGGCCATGGCCCGCGACGAGCTTCAGATCCTCAGCGACAAGCTGCCGGCCCTGGAGCGCGAGGTGGCCCTGCTGCTGGCCCCCAAGGACCGCGACGAGAACGCCTCGGCGATTCTCGAGGTCCGGGCCGGCACCGGCGGCGACGAGGCGGCCCTGTTCGCCGGCGACCTGTTCCGCATGTACCAGCGCTACGCCGCCCTGCACGGCTGGAAGATGGAGATCGACAGCATCTCGGAGGGCGAGGTCGGGGGCTACAAGGAGATCATCGCCTCCATCACCGGCGACGGGGTGTTCGGGCGGCTGAAGTTCGAGAGCGGCGTCCATCGCGTCCAGCGGGTGCCCGAGACCGAGGCCGGCGGCCGCATCCACACCTCGGCGGCCACCGTGGCGGTCCTGCCCGAGGTGGAGGACGTCGACATCGTCATCAACGACGCCGACCTGCGGATCGACACCTATCGCTCCTCCGGCGCCGGCGGCCAGCACGTCAACAAGACCGACTCGGCCGTGCGCATCACCCACCTGCCCACCGGCATCGTGGTGACCTCCTCGGAGAAGTCGCAGCACCAGAACCGCGCGCGGGCCATGAAGGTGCTGCAGGCCCGCCTTTACGACCAGAAGCGCGAGGCCCTCGACACCGCCCGGGCTGACGCCCGCAAGAGCCAGGTGGGCTCCGGCGACCGCTCCGAGCGCATCCGCACCTACAATTTCCCGCAAGGCCGGGTCACCGACCACCGCATCAACCTGACCCTCTACAACCTGCCCAAGGTGATGAGCGGCGATGATCTCGACGATATCATCAACCCGCTGATCGCCGAGGATCAGGCCGCCCGGCTCTCGGCGCTGGAAGACGAGTTCGGCTGAGGCTTGCGCAGGCGGGCGGCGGTCAGCACCCGCTCGGCCTGGTCGCGGCCGTCGATCCAGACCTTCGAGGTCAGCTTCTTCAGGTCCAGGTGGAAGGCCAGGCCCACCGTGTCGGCCATGGCCGCCCCGCGCGCGCCCATGGGCTGGGGCGCGCCGGTGGTGGAGTCCAGCGCCGTCTGGTGCTCGATCTCGGCGTTCAGCTCGGCGCCGATCAGCACCACCATCACCGAGAACCAGATCCACATCATGAAGCCGATCACGGCCCCCAGGGAGCCGTAGGTGGCGTCGAAGTGGGCGACGTTGTTGACGTACCAGGAGAAGCCCAGGGAGCCCCCCAGCCACAGCAGGGCGGCGAACACCCCGCCCGGGCTGACCCACCGCCAGCGGGCCTGGGCGCGGCTGGGGCCATAGCGGTAGACCATGGCGAAGGCGGTCGCGGCCAGCCCCAGGATCACCAGCCAGCGCATCGGCACCCAGACGAGGGCGAAGTCGGCGAGGCCCGCGTCCTTCAGATAGAGCGGCACGGCCACCAAGATGGCGGTGACCAGGGTCAGGAAGACCAGCAGGCCCAGGGTGAAGGCGTAGGTCATGGCCGTGCGGACCACGTAGCTTCGCTTCTCGGACTCGTCATAGGCGATGTTCAGGCCGTCGAAGAGCGCCTTCATCCCCGCGTTGGCGCTCCAGACCGACAGCAGCAGGGAGATGACGAAGGCCGCGCTGAGGGAGGCGTGCGGCCGCGTGGCCAGACGCAGCATCTGGTCGCCGACGATGTCGATGACCGAGCCGGGAATCACCGCGGCGAACTGGACGAGCTGGGTCTGCACGGCGGTGACGTCGTTGATCAGGCCATAGAGCGAGACGAAGACCCCGATGGCCGGGAACAGGGCCAACAGGGTGTAGAAGGTCACGCCGCCGGCCACCGCGCTCAGCCGGTCGCAGGTGATCTCGCGATAGGTGCGCCAGAGCACGTCCTTCCAGCCGCGCATGGGGATGCGGTGGGGGGCGTCGGCCAGGCGGCCGCGGCCGGGCTCGGCCACCTCGAAGGATTCCGGTTCGGCGGCGGCCTGGACGCTGAGCCCCGGCTTGGGCTTGCCGTGACCGCGGGGCCAGAAGGCGGCCAGGGCGGCGAGCGCCAGCCAGGGGGCGGCCTGGATCACCAGGGGGGCCACCTGCTTCGCCGTCCATTTCCTCGCAAACAGCCTGCGCAAGTTCTCCCACCCTCCAGGCGCAAGGCCACAGCTTGAACACCCATTTGCGACAGGCGTTCCGTGGGCCCTGGGCCACCTTAACCCCAAGGCTGGTCCCGAGCGGCGCCATGAATGTGGCGCGGCTTCGGTTGCGCCTCGCCGAGGCTTGCGGCAACAGGGCGGGATGACCGGTCACCTCGCCGCCCTCTATCGCCACCCGATCAAGGGGTTCACGCCCGAGCGCCTGAACTTCGCCGATCTGGCGGTCGGCCAGCCGTTCCCCTGCGACCGGATGTGGGCGGTGGAGAACGGCCCCTCGGGATTCGATCCGGCCGCTCCGGCCTTCATCCCCAAGCAGAAGTTCACCGTCCTGATGGCCATAGCCGACGTGGCCAGGGCGCGGACGGCCTATGACGAGGCCACCGGGACCCTGCGCGCCAGCGCCAAGGGCCAACCCGACTTCGAGGGCGTGATGACCGACCCGGCTGGCCGCGCGGCCTTCGCCGCCTGGCTTACCGCCCTCCTGGGCGAGGAGGTGCGCGGCGAGCTGAAGGTCATCGAGGCGCCCGGCCATCGGTTCATGGACCACCCCCTGGGGCACGTCTCGATCATCAACCTGGCGAGCCTGCGGGACCTGGAACAGAGGATGGGCCGTCCGCTGGATCCCCTGCGATTCCGGGCCAACCTCTATGTCGAGGGCTGGGCGCCCTGGGCGGAGATGGACTGGGCCGGCCGCGAGCTGATGCTGGGCTTCGCGCGGGCCAAGGTGTTCAAGCCCATCGTCCGCTGCGCCGCCACCCACGTCGATCCGGAGACCGCGGAGCGGGACATGGACGTGGTGAAGGCCCTGTTCGACAACTACGGCCACATGTTCTGCGGCATCTACCTGCACGTCACCGACGGCGGCCGGATCACCGTGGGCGACGCCTGCACCGCCCCCCAGATGGAGCCCGTCCGATGAGCCTGACCCTGTTGCAGGCCTGGCAGAGCGCCAAGGCCCGGCTGGAGGCCGCCGGTCTGGGCGGGCCGGTGATCGATGCCCGCCTGCTGGTGGAGGCCGCGGCCGGCGCCACCCGGGCCGACATCGTCGGCGATCCCTACCGCCAGCTGACCGCCGAACAGGAGGCGACGCTGGCCGACTATCTGAGCCGCCGCGAGAACCGCGAGCCGGTGAGCCACATCCTGGGCCGCAAGGGCTTCTGGAAGATCATGCTGTCGGTCACCCCCGACGTCCTGACCCCGCGCCCGGACACCGAGACCATCATGGACGCCGTCCTGCCGGCCTTCCCGGAGGACATGGCCTTCAACGTCCTGGACCTGGGGGTGGGCTCGGGCGCCATCCTGCTGGCCATCCTGGCCGAGCGGCCCGCCGCCAAGGGTCTGGGGATCGACGTCTCCGAAGAGGCCCTGGCCGTGGCCCGCGAGAACGCCGCCAACCTGGGTCTGGCGGGCCGCCTGGCCCTGCTGCGGGGCGACTGGACCGCGGGCCTGGGGGACGAGAGCTTCGACCTGGTGGTCTCCAACCCGCCCTACATCGCCACCGAGGTCATCGAGACCCTGGAGCCGGAGGTGCGCGACCACGAACCGCGCCTGGCCCTGGACGGCGGCCCCGACGGCCTGGACCACTACCGCATCCTGGCGCCCGAGATCCTACGGGTGCTGAAGCCCGGCGGCATGTTCGCCGTGGAGATCGGCTTTGACCAGAAACAGGCCGTCGAGGATCTCTTCCGCGCGGCCGGCGCCCGGGGGGTGACGACCATCCGCGACCTCTCCACCCGCGACCGTGTTGTCACGGGCACGAAAAACCCCTTGGAAACTCGGGTCTGAATCGCTAGATCAGATACCTGTCTCCACCCAATTCGTCGGCGCCCGGGGTTCGGCCTCCTGAAAAGCAGGAATCGAGCACCACACCGACAGGCGCGGCTTCAAGTGGCGCTCGCCTCAGCTCAGGGCGGATGACGGGGAACACTTACGTCTTCAACACGGATCTTGGGCCCCTGGCCCAAGGCAAAGGCGAAAAGGCAAGTCCGCGCATACCAGCATGAGCTGGAGCGCCGGCGGAACGGTTAGCGAATAATGAGAGATTTCAAGGGTATGAAGCGTCAGCGCGGTCGCAATCGCGGCGGCGGTGGTGGCGGCGGGAAACCGCAGCAGCAGAACGCCAACCGGGCGTTCGACTCCAACGGGCCGGAAGGCGCGAAGGTCCGCGGCAACGCCCAGCACGTCTTCGAGAAATACCAGCAGCTGGCGCGAGACGCCTCCACCGCCGGGGACCGGGTCCTCGCCGAGAACTACCTGCAACACGCAGAACACTATTTCCGGGTCGTGCGCGCCATGCAGCCGACCCGTCCGGCCAGCGAGATTCTGGGCCGCGATCAATTCTCCTCCGGCTTCGACATCGACTTCGAGGACGAGAGCGGCGCCCAGGCCGCCGCCCAGGCGGACGCCGACGCCGCCGAGAAGGCCGACAAGGAAGACGGCACCGAGGCCGGCTCCGAAGCCGTCGAGAGCCGCGACCGCAGCGGCGGGGGCTGGCGCGACCGCGACGACCGTCCCCAGGGCGAGAACCGCAGCCGCGACGACCGGCCCCGGGACGAGAACCGCAATCGCGACGACCGTCCCCGGCAGGATCGCCAGGACCGGCCCCGCGACGAGAACCGCAACCGCGACGACCGTCCCCAGGGCGAGAACCGCAATCGCGACGACCGCCCGAGGGACGACCGCCCCAGGGAGGACCGTCCCCAGGGCGAGGCCCGCAACCGTGACGACCGGCCGCGCGACGATCGCCCCCGTGGCGAGCGCACGGACGGCCCCCGGACCGAGGGCGGCGGACGCCGTGACCGCTGGCGCGAGCGTGACGACCGCCCCCGCGAGGACCGCCCCGAGCGCGATCCCCTCGCCGTGGTGGAGCCGCAGAGCGCGCCCCTGGTGGCCGCCGAGACCCGCGGCTCCCCGGTCCTGCGCGACGACGACGGCGGCGAGAGCCACGCCCCGGCCTTCCTGAAGGCCGCCCCGCCGCGGGCGCCCCGCGCGCCCCGCGCCGAGGCCCCGGCCGCCGCCGCGGCGACGGACGAGGCCCCCGCCAAGCCCAAGCGTCGCCGCGCCCCGCGCAGCTTCGAGGGCGGCGAAGGCGGCCCTCCTTCGGAAACCGAAGACGCCTAGAACGCCAGCAAGGCCGGGATCGATGATCCCGGCCTTCGCATTTTGGGGGTCACGCCCCCATATTCCGCTGGTTGCGGGAAACCGCGCGGACGGGTAGCCAAGGGACATGGGAACCGATTGCCATCACGAGGACGGTGCGCATCCGGGCATCCGGGGCGCGGACCTCTCCCATGCCCTGGTGGAGGCCGAGAGCCGCTGCGCCCTGACCCAGGAGCGCCTCACCACGCCGCGCCGCCGGGTGCTGGAGCTGCTGCTCAAGGCCGACGGCCCGCTGAAGGCCTATGATCTGATCGCGGCCTTCGGCGCCGACGGGGAGCCGGCCAAGCCCCCCACCGTCTACCGCGCCCTGGAATTCCTCGAACGCCTGGGCTTCGCCCACCGCATCGAGAGCCTCAACGCCTACGTCCCCTGCCGCCGCGAGGACCAGGGCCATCGGGCGGCCTTCCTGATCTGCGACTGCTGCGGGGCGGCCGAGGAGTTCGAGCCCGACCTCGACGCCCCGATCGCCGCCGCCGCGCCGGCGGGCTACGCCGTACGGGCGGTGACGCTGGAGGCCCGGGGCCTGTGCCCCGCCTGCCAGTAGGTCAGGGTCTCAGCCGCGCCATGGCGACGGAGTTCGCATAGGCGCCGTCTCGCCAGGCATAGTTCCGGAACTCGCCCTCGCGCTCGAAGCCGAAGCGTTCATAGAGCGCGATGGCGCGGGCGTTGTCGGACCAGACGTTCAACTCCAGCCGCTTCAGGTTCAGCCAGTTGTCGGCCTGTCCGACCAGGGCCGCCATCAGGGCCGTGCCCGCCCCGCGCCCGGCATAGGCGTCGTGCACCGCCATGCCGATGGAGCCGGCGTGGGCCCGGCGGTTCTCGAAACGGTTGAGACTGGCCGAGCCGATCACCTTGCCGTCGATCACCGCCATCAGGTGCAGGTCGCCCGGCGGGCTGGCGGCGGCGCGTTTCTGGCGGGCGTCGAGGCTGACGAAGGGCATCTGCAGGGTGCCCCAGATGGCGCGCGGCTGGTTCAGCAGTTCGGTCAGGTCGGCCATGTCCGCGGGCTCCCGGGCCCGGATCAGGATGTCGCTCATGGGTCTCTCTCCGTGGATGCGGGCGGAGGTCGGGACAAAGAAAAAGCCCCGTCCGTCGCCGGCGGGGCTGGTGATCTGCGGTGTGTCGTAGCGTGTCCTAGCGCACAGCAGCTCTCACCAGCCCGGGCCGGGCGGTGCAAATCTGCATAAGGGTCGCTACGCTGCGCATCCTGTGAGAGTAGCGAGTCACAAGCGCTGCTGGAACCCATGATCGAAGTCACCCCCGACATCAGCCTGAACGACGACGAGGTCCAGGAGCGGTTCATCCGCGCCGCGGGACCCGGCGGGCAGAACGTCAACAAGGTCTCCACCGCCGTGGAGTTGCGCTTCGACGTGCGCGGCTCGCCGTCCCTTCCCAACGACGTGGCCATCCGGCTGATGAAGCTGGGGGGGCGCAAGGTGACCCTGGACGGGGTCCTGGTCTTGGTGGCCATGACCCACCGCACCCAGGAGCGGAACCGGGCCGACGCCCTGGCCCGCCTGTTGGAGCTGATCCGCAAGGCCGCCGAACCGCCGCCCCCGCCCCGCAAGAAGACCAAGGTCAGCAAGGCGGCCAAGGCCCGGCGGGTGGACTCCAAGGTCAAGCGCGGCGGCGTGAAGGCCACCCGGGGCAGGGTGCGCGGGGAGGACTAGCTTACGCAGGGCGATGAAGCCTCTTGGCGCGCGCCCCTCCCCTTGCCTATGGTGCCCTCGCCATGACCCCCACTCGTCTCCTCCTGATCTCCGCCGCCCTGATTGGGCTTTCGGCCTGCGCGACCACCGCGCCCATGGGCCCGCCGCCGCCGCCGCCGGGCGTGGGGGGGCCGCCGTCGGCCGGCGTCTTCAGGCCGGGCGACTTCTCCTGGTCGGCTGTGCCCGGCAAGGGACGGATCGACGGGAAGATGACCTTCCGCAGCGGGGTGTCGCGCTACACCTGCGCCGGCGCCGGGGTGGTGCTGACGCCGGAGACCCTGTGGACCCGCCGGCGGATGACCATCCTCTACAACTCGCCCGACCGCGCGGCCCTGCCGGCCGAACAGGTGCGGGCCCGCACGCCCTCGGCCCCCAGCGGCGACTATTCGGCCTTCGTGCGCCGCACCACCTGCGACGCCGCCGACCACTTCAGCTTCCAGGGCCTGGCCAATGGGGCGTGGTTCGTGATCACGGTGGCCAAGCCGGTGAGCGGCGGCGGCCCCGACATGGCGATCATGCGCCGCGTCGAGATCCGCCAGGGCAAGGCCGTGGCGATCGAGCTCTAGGCCCTAGGGTCTCTCGTAGTCGAGCTTCGGATACCAGTCGGTCCCCCGTCCCTCGGGGGTGTTGTCCAGCACCCCCCACAGGGGCCCCGGATCGGGGGCGCCGCGAGGGTCCTGCCCAGGATCGGCGGTCGATCCCGTCATCTCTCCGGACCAGAAATGGCGGATCGTCCCGTCGCGGCGGGTGAAGACGTTGAAGGCCGGGACCTCCGAGCCGTCGGGCAGCAGGCCGAAATAGTCCCGCGAATAGGCTCCGTTGAGGTCGGTGTAGAGGCGCAGGTTCCGCCACCCGCGCTCCTGCTTCCAGTCCGCCAGGCGCTGGACCGGGGAGCGGGCCACCACCACCAGGGACATGCGCTGGCCCAGGTCGGCGGCGTTGCCCTCCCAGGCGTCCAGCAGGTTGGTGCACATCGGGCAGGGGCGCTCGCGCTGCGGCCCGAACATGTAGCTGTAGACGCCGAGCGTCGGCTTGTCGCCGAACAGGCCGGCGAAGTCGGTGGGGCCGTCCTCGCCTTCGAAGCGGTAGTCCCCCGACACCTCCCCGCCCGGCGGCAGGGCGCGACGCTGGGCGGCGACGCGTTCGATATGGCGGCGTAGCTCGATCTCCTCGGCCAGGAGGGCCGTGCGGGCGGCGCGGTAGGCGGCGCTCTCGTTGGGGAAGCGAACCGGGTTGTCGCGCGCCAGATCGGCGGCGGGGATCAGGGGGCCGGTCTTGGCGTCCATCGCTGGTTCCTCCGAACAGGGGAAATCAACCCGCCAGCAGGGTGACGGGTTGCAGCGGCGGCTGGCAAGCCCGCCTAGAAGCGGGCGGCGCCGCGCTTTTCGGGTTCGGCCATCTCGGCGTCGAGCATGTCGGCCACGCGCAGCATGAATTCCTGGCGGCGCGCGGCGGCGGCGATGGGGTCGGGGGTGTTCTTCACCGCCTGGGAGGCGTCCTTACGGGCCTCCGAGCGCAGGCGGTCGATCACGGCGGCCAGGTGACCCTCAGCCTTGCGCGCGTCCATCAGGGCGGCGTGCGAACGGGTTTCCGAGATGCGCTTGTTGAGCTGGGCCTCGATGTCGGACCCGGCCTCGACCCGCGACGCCATGGTGGCGAAGTCGCGGACATACATCTGGATGAATTGTTCCTCGGGCATGGGGCGGGATTCCTTACTGGTCGTGGGAGACGCGCAGGCGTTCGCAGGCGCGAACAGCAGAGACGCGATCTGTCATATCCACATCTATAGCACAGATCGGCGGGTTTTGCCGAACTAACCCATGACCAGGGCGTTAACTCTGCCGGGACGGAACCCAAGGGAGTGACTGGATGCGTAAACTCATCACTATTGGCCTGGCTGCGATCACGTTGGCCGCATCGGCTGGCGTTGGCGCGGCGTCGGCCCAGCCGCGGCCATACGGCGACCTCGACCGTGACGGCGTTCCCAACCGCTACGACCGCGACCGCGACGGAGACGGGGTCCGAAACCGCAATGACGGGTACGACAACCGCTATGGCCGCTGGGACAACCGCTGGGGCCGCCACCCGACTCCGCCGCCCCGCCATTGGCGTCACAGCGGCAACTGGTATGGCCACGTCCGCGCCTGCCAGGTCCGCTATCGCAGCTACAACCCCGCCCGCGACATGTACTTCACCGGTCGCGCCTGGGTGCGCTGCCGGCTCTAGGCTGGCCTGATCTCAGATAGAATTCGGCCCCGCTCAGCAATGAGCGGGGCCGTTTTCGTAAGGGTCTCGAACGGGCGGCTTAGTGGACCTTGGCCTTGCCGATCTCCAGGCCCTCGTCGCTGGCGCCGACCTCTATCACCGAGCCGTCCTGGAAGTCGCCGGCCAGGAGCCGCTTGGCGATGGGGTCGATCAGCTCCTTCTGGATCACCCGCTTCAGCGGCCGGGCCCCGTAGACGGGGTCATAGCCACGTTCGGCGATCCAGTGGCTGGCGGCGGCGTCCAGGGTGATGGACATCCGCCGGGCGGCCAGCAGCTTTTCGACCCGCTGCATCTGGATGCCGACGATGTTGTCCATCTCCGAGCGGCCCAGCCGCTTGAAGAGGATGATCTCGTCGATCCGGTTCAGGAACTCGGGCCGGAAGTGGCGGCGCACGACGTCCATGACCATGGGCCGGACCTCATCCACATCCTCGCCGTCCGCCTGTCCGGCCAGGAACTCCGAACCGAGGTTGGAGGTCATGATCAGGATGGTGTTGCGGAAGTCGACGGTGCGGCCCTGGCCGTCGGTCAGGCGACCGTCGTCCAGCACCTGCAACAGGATGTTGAAGACGTCGGGGTGGGCCTTCTCCACCTCGTCGAACAGCACGACCTGGTAGGGCCGGCGGCGGACCGCCTCGGTGAGCGCCCCGCCCTCGTCGTAGCCGACATAGCCGGGGGGCGCGCCGATCATGCGGCTGACCGAGTGCTTCTCCATGTACTCGCTCATGTCCATCCGGGTGATGGCGGCCTCGTCGTCGAACATGAATTCGGCGAGCGCCTTGGTGAGCTCGGTCTTGCCCACGCCCGTGGGGCCGAGGAACAGGAAGGAGCCGATCGGACGGGCGGGATCCTGCAGGCCGGCGCGGGCGCGGCGCACGGCGTCGGAGACGGCGACCAGGGCCTCCTCCTGGCCGACCACGCGGTTGCGCAGGCTGTCTTCCATCTTCAGCAGCTTCTCGCGTTCGCCCTCGAGCATCTTCTCGACGGGCACCCCGGTCCAGCGGCTGACGACGGCGGCGATCTGTTCGGCGTCGACGACCTCGGGACTGACGGCGTCGGCGGGCTCCTTGGCCTCCTCCTCGGCCAGGCGGCGCTCGAGGCCGGGGATCTCGCCATAGGCGATCTCCGAGGCGCGCTGCAGGTCGCCGCGGCGCTGGGCGGCGACGAGTTCGGCCCGCAGGCGGTCGACGGCCTCGCGGAGCTGGGCGGACTGACCGACCTTCTCCTTCTCGGCGCGCCACTTGGCGGTCATCTCCTCGGACTCGGCCTCGAGCTCGGTGAGTTCCTCCTCGAGCTTCTCGAGGCGGTGCTTGGAGGCCGCGTCGGTCTCCTTGGTGAGGGCCTCGCGCTCGATCTTCAGCTGCACGACCCGGCGGTCGATCTCGTCCAGCTCCTCGGGCTTGGAGTCGACGGCCATGCGCACGCGGCTGCCGGCCTCGTCGATGAGGTCGATGGCCTTGTCGGGCAGGAAGCGGTCGGTGATGTAGCGGTGCGACAGGGTCGCGGCCGCCACGATGGCGCTGTCGGAGATCCGCACCCCGTGGTGCAGCTCGTACTTCTCCTTCAGGCCGCGCAGGATGGAGACGGTGTCCTCCACCGTGGGCTCGTCGACGAAGACTGGCTGGAAGCGGCGGGCCAGCGCCGGGTCCTTCTCCACATGCTTGCGGTACTCATCGAGCGTGGTGGCGCCGACGCAGTGCAGCTCGCCGCGGGCCAGGGCGGGCTTGAGCAGGTTGGAGGCGTCCATCGCCCCGTCGCTCTTCCCGGCGCCCACTAGGGTGTGCATCTCGTCGATGAACAGGATGATCGAGCCCTCGGCGGCGATCACCTCGTTGAGCACGGCCTTCAGGCGCTCCTCGAACTCGCCGCGGTACTTCGCCCCGGCGATCAGGGCGCCCATGTCCAGCGACAGGAGCTTCTTCTCCTTCAGGCCCTCGGGCACATCGCCATTGATGATGCGCAGGGCCAGGCCCTCGACGATGGCGGTCTTGCCGACCCCGGGCTCGCCGATCAGGACGGGGTTGTTCTTGGTGCGGCGCTGCAGGACCTGGATGGTGCGGCGGATCTCCTCGTCGCGGCCGATCACCGGGTCGAGCTTGCCGTCGCGGGCGGCCTGGGTCAGGTCGCGGGCGTAGCGCTTCAGGGCGTCATAGCCCTCCTCGGCCGATGCCGAGTCCGCCGTACGGCCCTTGCGGACGGCCTTGGCGGCCTCCTCCAGGCCGGCGTTCGTGGCGCCGGCGGCCGACAGGGCCTTGCCCGCCTCGCCGCCTTCCTTGGCGATGGCGATCAGCAGGCGCTCGGTGGTGACGAAGGCGTCGCCCGCGCCCTTGGCGCCGGTCTCGGCCTCGTTGAAGACCCGCGCAGTCTCCGGGGCCATGTAGATCTGGCCCGAACCGCCCTCCACGCGGGGGCGCTTGGTGAGCAGGCTGTCGGTCGCCTGTTCCACCACATCGGGCCGCCCGCCGGCGCTCTCGATGAGGGCGCGGGAGAGGCCGTCCTTCTCCTCAAGCAGAACCTTGAGCAGGTGTTCGGGGGCGAGCTGCTGGTGGCCGCGGGCCATGGCCAGGCTCTGGGCGGACTGGATCGCCTGTTTGGCGCGATCGGAATAGAGGTCGATATTCATGAGGTCCCCTCGTAAGGCGGATTAGCGGGGTCGCCTTGATCAAGCGCAACCTCCACGGGCTCGATGTAGGTGTGGCCTTTGCGCCACACAAGGGACCCCGGGGCGGAAAACTCAGCGCGCCGCCAGGCGATCGCGCAGAACCTGGTTCTCGGCTTCCAGCTCGGCGACCCGGTCGCGCAGGGGCGCCAGCACGGTCTCGATCTGCGGACCGGTGAAGCGCCGGGTGATGTGCTGGGGGCAGTTCCAGTCGAAGGTCTCCAGCCTCAGGACGAGGCCGCGTTCGGGGCGGCCCCTATAGCCGGGGTCCACCAGCCGGGCCGCCAAGTCAGGATCGGCCGCCAGGTCGCGGGACTCCATGTGGGCCAGGATCTTCAGCCGCGCCTGGTTGGGGTAGTCCATCAGGATCAGGGCCACCCGGTCGTCGGCCGCCGTATTGCCCAGGCTGATGTACTGGCGATTTCCGCGATAGTCGGCGAAGCCCAGCGTGGTGTCGTCCAGCACCTTCAGGAAGCCCTCGGGCCCACCCCGGTGCTGCACATAGGGCCAGCCGCTCTGCGAGACGCTGGCCAGATAGAAGCTGTCGCGCTCGCCGATAAAGGCCGCCTCGTTCTCGGTGAAACGATCCGAGGCGCGGTCGCCCTCGAACCGCTCCCAGATCTTGCGCGCGCCGTTGGCGGCCTGGGCCGCCTGGACGCTGGGGGTGGCGAGCAGGTCGAGGTATCGGTAGGCCATGACGACGGGCTCCAGGGCGTGCCCGCTAGATCGTGCTCCCCGCCGCCGAAGGCAACCCCGGGGCCTAGGCGGCCGGCTTCTCCAGCAGCACGAACCAGGCGTGGTTGAACATGCCTTCGTCCAACACCCGGAACCCTGCCCCCTCGGCCAAACTCCGCCACTGGGCCTTGGTGGTGAGGAACAGGGACAGGATATTGGCGACGGCGAACATGGTCAGTCCGGGGACCCAGACCGCCATCAGGAAGCGGCCGCCGGGCTTCAGCACGCGCGCGGTCTCGCGTAGCGCCTGGGCCTTCCCCGTCCCCAGATGATCATAGACGTGGGTGCTGACGGCGGCGTCGAAGTGGTTGTCGGCGAACACCATGGCGGTCAGGTCGCCGGTCTCCACCTGGACCTTGCCGGTGAGGCCGGCGAGCTTGAGGTTGTTGTCCAGCAGGGCCCGGCCCCCGTCGTCGATATAGCCGGCGTCGAAACGGTCGAGGCCCACCACCCGGCCCGACTTCAGGATGCGGGCGAGCGCGATCGTGGTCCGGCCGCTGCCGCAGCCCGCGTCGAGCACCAGGTCATGGTCGCCTGAAAGTAGGTCCACCATGGGCAGGACGACGTGGTCGGTGCGGCGGAAGCTGCGCATCACCGCATTGCCCACCATCAGCAGGCCCGAGGCCGCCACCAGGCCGAAGGCCAGGGGCCAGGCGCCGGGATGGGTCAGTTGCAGGACGACCGCCGCGGCCAGGACGATGAGGGCGGCGATGGCCAGGCCGTTCATCCAGCCCGGCCCCCAGCCGAAGTCGTAGGTCGCCGCCGGCCGCGCGGCCGCGCCGGTGAGCCTGCGGACCGGATTTCGCAGGCCCGAGACATAGAGGCTGCCGAGAAGGACCACCCCGCCCACCAGGTGGAAGCCGGCGAACAGCAGCAGGGACTTCGACACCACGGTCAGCCGGGGAACGAAGACCATGAAGGCCAGGCCGGCCGCTACGCCCAGCACCCCCATCAGCCACATGTGGCTGTGAGGATTTCGACGGTCAGCTTTGGCGGTCATGGGCAGGCTCCGACAAGGTTTGGCGGGGTCTTGCGTCGCCCCGCCCTGGCCCTAACCTCTAGCGCCAGTCCGGCCCGCCCTGGCCGGACACGGCGCGCGGACTGTCCGGTTTCCGGACACCGCGCCCGCATTGTCCGGACCGGAGGTGATCGTAGTGGATCTCGCAGACAGTCGGCCGGTCCAGCGCACCAAGGCCGCCCTGTTCGACGCCTTCGTCGAGCTGGTGCTGGAGCGCCGCTACGACCAGCTGAAGGTGGCCGACATCATCGCCCGCGCCGGGGTCGGGCGATCGACTTTCTACGAGCACTACGAGGGCAAGGACGAGCTGCTGAAGGCCGGCCTGTCGGGGCCCTTCGGGGTCCTGGCCGACATGCTCGGCCCGCAGCACGACGACGCCCGGCTGCTGGCGGTGGTGGAGCACTTCTGGGAGAATCGCCGGGTGGGCAACGTGCTGTTCGCCGGCCCGACCCGGCCGCTGCTGGCCAAGACCCTGGCCGGGCTGATCGAGACGCGGCTGCGGGCTCGGGACGAGAGCGGCGACGCAACCCTTCGGGCGGCGCAGTTGGCCGGGGGGCAGATGGGCCTGCTGTCCGCCTGGCTCTCGGGCCAGGCGCCGGCCACCCCGGCGGCGATCGCCGGCATGCTCTACGCCGCCGCCCGGGTCTAGGCCTACTGCCGCGCCATCTCCGCCTCGCCCAGCAACTCGCCGTCCAGCGCCTGGTCGGCGTCCATGGTCACCACCACCCGCCGCAGCTTGCCGGTGAAGGTGAAGGGGGCGGCATAGGGAGCCACGGGGCTTCCCCGGTCGCGGCCGATGTCCAGGCCCGACCAGGAGATGAAGGTGGCGAAGCCGATGTGAGTCTTCACCTCGCCCACGACCTTACCGTCCACCGCCAGGGTGAAGGTGCGGCCGTCGGAGCCCTGGCGGCAACGCAGGGCGAGCTTGCGCAGGCCCGGCGCGATGGGCTCGGCGGAGCTGACCGTGGCCAGGGCCCCGCCGACGTTCAGGGTGTGATACAGGCGGCCGTCCTGAAGGTAGAAGCTATAGCCGCAGGTGGCGTCGCCGTGGGCCAGCAGAACCCCTTCCGCGCCGCCGGGCGGGATGATCGCCTCGGCCTCGATGATGTACGACCGGCTGCGCACATCCGGCGCCACGTCGGCGGGCAGGTGGCCCATGCCAGGGTGGAAGACGAAGCGCTTGCGGGCCCCGTGATAGCGCAGGGCGTTCTCGGCGAAGCGCGGGCCGAAGCGGTCGTCCAGGGGCAGGACCTTGTAGGCCTCCGCGGCTTTCCACCATTCGGCCACCAGGGCGGCCAGCCTCTCCGGCTCGGCGGCGGCCAGGTCGCGGGTCTCCGAGAAGTCGGCGTCCAGGTGGTAGAGCTCCCAGACGTCGGTGTCGAAGGCCGTGCCCGGGGGATGGAAGGCCACCGCCTTCCAGCCGTCCTTCCAGAGGCCGCGATGGCCGAACATCTCGAAGTGCTGGGGCTTGGTCTTGCTGGGGGCGGCGGGGTCCTTCAGGGAGGCCGCGAAACTCACCCCCTCGAGCGGCATCTGCGGCACGCCGGCGATCACCGCCGGCGGCTCCAGGCCCAGAATGTCCAGCAGGGTGGGCGTGAAGTCGCAGACGTGGGCGAACTGGGTGCGCAGCTCGCCCCGCGCCGCCAGGCCGTTCTTCCAGCTGATCACCAGGGGATCGCGGATACCGCCGCCGTGGGTGTTCTGCTTGTAGCGGCGCAGGGGCGTGTTGGAGGCCATGGCCCAGCCCTGCGGGAAGTTGGAATGACTGTCGGGCCCGCCGATGTCGTCGAGCCGGGCCAGCTTCTCGGCCATGGGCTCGAACTTCAGATTGTACGGCCCCATGGCGTTGACCATGCCCAGCGGCCCGCCCTCCTGGCTGGCGCCGTTGTCGGACATGACGAAGATCAGGGTGTCGTCCTTGATCCCGGCCTCCTCCAGGAAGGCCATCAGCCGCGCCAGATGCCGGTCGGCGTGGTCGAGCATGCCGGCATAGGCGCTCTGCAGGCGGGTGAAGACCCGCTTGTCCTCGGGCAGGCACTCGTCCCAGGGGCGGATGCCGTCGTTGCGCTCGGGCATGACGGTGTTTTCGGGCACGATCCCCATGGCCTTCTGGCGGGCCAGGCGCTGCTCGCGCTCCACGTCCCAGCCGTGTTCGAAGAGCGGGTCGTACTGGCGAATGATGTGCTGCGGCGCCTGGTGCGGGGCGTGGCAGGCGCCGGGCGCCAGCCACAGCAGCCAGGGCTTGTCGGGCGCATCGGCCTCATGGTCGGCGATGTAGCGGATCGACTGGTCCACCAGGTCGGCGGTGAGGTGGTAGCCCTCGGCGTAGCTCGCCGGCTGCTCGATGGGGGTGTTGTCGCGCACCAGTTCCGGCGCGAACTGGTCGGTCTCGGCGTCCATGAAGCCGTAGAAGCGGTCGAAGCCGCGGCCCAGGGGCCAGCCGTCGAAGGGCCCGCTGGGGCCGGTCTCGGTGAGCGGCGTCGCGTGCCACTTGCCCACCATGTAGGTGGAGTAGCCGTGGGGCTTGAGCATCTCCGGCAGGGTCCCGGCCTCGCGGGCGATCTTGCCGCGATAGCCGGGGAAGCCTGAATCGAAGTTCGACAGGCAGCCCATCCCCACCGAGTGGTGGTTGCGCCCGGTCAGCAGGGCCGCTCGGGTGGTGGAGCACATGGCCGTGGTGTGGAAGCCGGTGTAGCGCAGCCCCTCGGCGGCCAGCGCATCGATGGTCGGCGTCTTGATCGGCGAGCCGTAGCAGCCGAAGTCGGAGAAGCCGACGTCGTCGAACAGCACCACCAGGATGTTGGGCGCGCCCTTCGGCGCCCTGGGCGCCGGCGGCCAATAGGGCGTCGAGTCCGCCAGGGTCCGCCCGATCTTCGCCGCCATCTCGACCTCCGGAAAACTATTGGCAGAAGAGATGCCAGTTTTTCCGGAGGACGGAAAGAGGGGCCGGTTGCGCCCCTACTTCTGGTTCGCGTAGAGCTTCACCACCTCATAGAGGAAGTCGCGGCCCTCATAGAGGGAGCGGACGCGGATGCGTTCGTTCAGGCCGTGGACGCCGCCGCCGTCCGGGTCGCCGAACATGCCCGAGAGGCCGTAGCTGGGGATACCGGCGGCGTTGGTGAAGCGGCTGTCGGTGGCGCCGGTGGACATGGCCGGCACGAAGGCGACCCCGGGCCACATCTTGTGGGAGACCTGTTCGATGGGGCCGACGATGGCCTTGGTGAGCGGCGGCGGCGGCGAGACCGGGCTGGGGACCCCCACCATGGAGACGGCGATCTTGTCGTCGGCGAACACCTTGATCAGCTGGGCCTTCACCGAGTCCAGGCTCTCGCCGGGCAGGATCCGGCAATTGACGTTGGCCTCGGCCCGCTGCGGCAGGGCGTTCGGCGCGTGGCCGGCATTGACCATGGTGGCCACGCAGGTGGTGCGCATCATCGAGTTGCGGCTGGCGTCCTTGATCACCTCGGCCACGGCCGCGGCGTCGGTGGGGTCCTTGGCCACGGCGGCCATGGCCGCGCCCGAGGCGCCGCCCTCGATCACCGCCATCTTCTCGAAGTGGTTCTTCGTCGCTTCGTTGAGGCGGATGGGGAAGTCGTAGGCGGCCAGCCGGTCCAGAGCCGCGGCCAGGTGGTAGATGGCGTTGTCCTTCGACGGCCGCGAGGAATGGCCGCCGGGGTTGGTCGTGACCAGGGTGAAGTCCTGATAGACCTTCTCGCCGGCCTGGATGCCCAGGAACTGGCGCTCGCCCTTCTCGTTCAGCCGGCCCCCGGCGCCCTCGTTCAGGGCGAACTGCGCGTCCATCAGCGGGCGGTGGTTCTTCAGCAGCCACTCGACCCCGTCGAAGGTGTCGGAGGTCTCCTCGCCACAGGTCAGCACCAGCTTCAGGCCCCGGCGGGGTTTGAAGCCCTCAGTCCTGTAACGGATCATGGAGTCGGTGAAGACCGAGGCCATGGCCTTATCGTCGCTGGCCCCGCGGGCGTAGAAATAGCCCCCCTCCTCGATCAGGGTGAAGGGATCGCGCACCCAGTCGGCGCGATTGGCCTCCACCACGTCGATATGGGCCAGCAGCATGATCGGCTTCAGCTTGGGGTCGCTGCCGGCCAGGGTGGCGATCAGGGCGCCGTCCTTGGGGCGCTCGGCGGGGACCAGGACCTGGACGTCCTTGTCGGCGTAGCCGGCGGCCTTCAGGCGCGCCCCCATCTTCTCGGCGGCGGCGGTGCAGCTGCCCGACGACAGGGTGGTGTTGGTCTCCACCAGCTCCTTGTAGAGCGCCCGGAAGGCGGCCTGATCGGGCCGCGTCTGGGCCTGGGCGGCGGAGGCCGAAAGGGTCGCGGCGCCGATGGCGGCGAGGAGGACGGTGCGGATCATGTGGAGGCCCCGGTTACGCTGTGCGCCGACCGTAGGCGCCGGTGGGATCGGCCGCAAGGCATGTCACGCGTCTGGCCTGGATCGCGCCGGAGCGCCTAATGCACCGCCTTCTTTGTAGGCGGCGACGCGGGCGGCAGGGGGGCGATGTTGACGCCCTCTTCCGCGAGTTCGCGGACCTCGGCCAGGGAGGCCTCGCCGTAGATGCCGCGCTCTTCGGACTTGCCGGCATGGATGGCGCGGGCCTCGTCGGCGAAGTCCTCGCCGACATAGTCGAAGTTCTCCTCCACGTGCTGCCGCACCTGGGCCAGGGCCTGCATCATCACCTCGCGGGCGGCGGGCGTCATGTCCGGGGCGTTGCGTTTCGTGCCCGCCACCATGGGAGCCATGATCTGCTTGGTGACGGCGGTGGAGCCGCAGACCGGGCAGCCGATCTGGCCGGCGGCGGCCTGGGCCTCGTAGTCGTCCGAGGAGCCGAACCAGCCCTCGAATTCATGGGCGTGGTCGCAGGCCAGCGCGTAGCGGATCATGACAGGGGCGTCGGGGCGGCGAAGGGCCGGGCGTTGGCCAGCGCCGGGATCGCCGAACGCGCCTTGGCGACGGCGTCGAGGTCGAGGTCCACCACCAGCACGCCGGGCTCGTCATGGGCGAGCTGGCCCAGGATCTCGCCCCAGGGGGCGATGGCGATCGTGTGGCCCCAGGTGCCGCGGCGATCCTCGTGGAAGCCGCCCTGGGCGGGCGCGAGCACGAAGCTGCCGGTCTCGATGGCGCGGGCGCGCAGCAGGATCTCCCAGTGGGCCTCGCCGGTGGGCCGGGTGAAGGCGGCCGGGACCAGCATCACCTGGGCGCCGGCGAGCGCCAAGGCCCGATAGACCGCCGGGAAGCGCATGTCGTAGCAGATGGTCAGGCCGAGCGGCGTCTCACCGGCCATGGCGGTCACGGCGCGGTCGCCGGGCTCATAGGTCTCGCTCTCGCGGGCCGTCTCGCCGGTGGGGAGATCCACATCGAACATGTGCAGCTTGTCGTAGGTGGCGGTGATCTCGCCCTGCGGCGAGATGAGCGCCGCGCGGTTGGCGGCCTTGCCGTCCTCCCGCTTGACCAAGGCCGAGCCGATCAGCAGCCAGACGCCGAGCTCCTTGGCGAGCGCCTGCATCCCCTGGACCACCGGATCGTCGGCCAGCAGGGTCAGCTGCGGCAGCAGGGCGGCCTTGTCCTTCTGCAGGATGTTGCTGCCCTCAGGCGTGGCGATGAAGGTCGCGCCCCGGGCGGCGGCCTCGCGCACCAGCGGCGTCAGGTGTTCCAGCGCCGCGGCGTGGCTGGCGGGAGTCCGGGTCTGGATCAGTCCGACGCGCAAGGTCATGGTCGTCTCTAGAAGCCGGTCAGCCCTGGCTTGGCAAGGCTCAAGCCGCCAGCAGGGGGTCCAGCTTGCCCGCCTGCTCCAGGGCCATCATGTCGTCGCAGCCGCCGATATGTTCCTCGCCGATGAAGATCTGCGGGAAGGTGGCGCGCCCATTGGCGCGCTGCATCATCTCCTTGCGCTTCTCCGGATCGAAGGCGGCCTCGATCTCGGTGAACTCGACGCCCTTTTTCTCCAGCAGGGAGACCGCGCGGACGCAGTAGGGGCAGTAGGGCTTGGTGTAGATGGTGACTTGGGCCATGTCTCAACTAACGCCGAAAGGGGTTGATGGGTCCTATATGGTGGTGTTCGCGGCTTCTTTCACCCGGGCCACCACCGCCACATCGACGCAGCTCGCCCCGGCCTTCAGCAGGGCCCGCGCGCAGCCCTCGACGGTGGCCCCGGTGGTCATGACGTCATCAATCAGCAGGATTCGCTTGCCCGCCACCTGTTTCGCCCGTGAGGCGGGGACATGGAAGGCCGCCGCCACATTCCTGCGCCGCCCCGAGCCGGACTTGCCGCCCTGGGTCTGCGTGGCGCGCACCCGGACCAGGGCGTCGGGCAGATAGGCGACGCGCGCCAGCCGGCTCAGCGGCCGGGCGATCTCGGCGGCCTGGTTGTAGCGGCGGCCCAGCAGGCGGGTCGGATGCAGGGGGACCGGGGCGATGGCGTCGGCGTCCTCCAGGAGGCGCCGCCCCGCGCGGCTGATCCAGCGGGCGAACAGGGGCGCCAGGTCGGTGCGGTCGGCGTGCTTGAGCTGCAGGATCGGACCGCGCGAGGCGTCGTCATAGAGGCAGGCGGCGCGGGCGCGATCGAAGGCCCGCGGCCTGGCCATGCAGGCGGCGCAGCGCACCCCCTCCCCCAGGGGATATTCAAAGGGCGTCCCGCAGCCGTCGCAGACGGGATCGTCGAGGAAGCTGATCTGGCTCCAGCCCGCCGCCGTGAGCCCCGTGGCCAGCGGCCGGGGGCCGTCATCCAGGGCCTGGGGCGGGAACAGTAGGTCGAGCGCGGACCGCGCGGCGGATTTCATTCGCGGCCCTGGTTTCCACCAGGCCTCCGACAGGCCATCTTGCAGGCTCATGTCCGCCCCACCCCTGCTCTTCGACCGCGCCACCCTGCGCGCCCGCCTCACCCGCGCCGCCCCCGGCTACGGGAACGCCGACTTTCTCAAGCGCCGCGCGGCGGAGGACGCCGTGGTTCGCCTGGAGGCGATCCTGCGCGAGTTTCCCCGCGCCGTCGACCTGGGGGCCCGCAACGGGGCCTTCCGCCAGGCCCTGGCCCGGAGCGACGCCGCCGCCCGCGTGGGCCTGCTGGTGGAGGCCGATCTCTCCGCGGCCATGCTGGCCGGCCGCGACGGCCCCCGCATCGTCGCCGACGAGGAGCGCCTGCCCTTCGCCTTCGGCTCCCTGGACCTGGTGGTCTCGACGCTCGCCCTCCACTGGACCAACGACGTGGTGGGCGCCCTGATCCAGATCCGCCGGGCCCTGAAGCCCGACGGCCTGTTCATCGGCTCGATGTTCGGCGGCGCGACCCTGACCGAGCTGCGGGCCTCCCTGCTGTCGGCCGAGATCGAGCTGACCGGCGGGGCCGGCTCGCGCATCTCCCCCTTCGCCGACGCCTATGACGCCGCGGGGCTACTTCAGAGATCAGGATTTGCGCTCCCCGTCGCCGACGTCGACCGGGTGACCGTGCGCTACAGCCACCCCATCAAGCTGCTGGCCGACCTGCGGGCCATGGGGGAGACCAGCGTGCTGGCCGACCGCCACCCCCGGACGCTCACCAAGACCATCCTGGCTAGAGCCATGCAGCTCTATGTCGAGCGGTTCGCCGAGCCCGATGGCCGCGTGCCGGCCACCTTCGAGATCCTCACCCTCACCGGCTGGACCCCCGACGCCAGCCAGCAGCAGCCGCTGAAGCCCGGCAGCGCCAAGATGCGCCTGGCCGACGCGTTGGGAACGGTCGAGCAGCCGCTGCCGCGGGAAGAGGACTAGGGGTTCCGACCGCCGGTAGGCTGGGCGATTGAGATGCTCCCCCTCTGGGGGAGCTGGCGCGGAGCGCCTGAGGGGGACTTTGACACTTGGTTTTAGGCCGGTAGGGGTCGACTACGTCGATCCCCCTCCGTCCCGCCGCTAAGCGGCGGCCCGTCTCCCCCACATCGCGCTGGCGCGCTGGGGGAGGATCTAACTTTAAGCCGCCACGGCCTCGGGCGCCGTGGTCCAGGCGAAGTCGGGGTAGAAGCGGGCCATCATCCGGGCGGTGTAGCAGACCAGGCGCGGGAAGCGCTCGGCGCGGCGGCGCAGGGGAGAGTCGAAGAAGGGCGTCAGCATCCCCGCCAGGACCGCGAAGACGAAGGCGTCCACGCTGGTGGGCTCGTCCCCCATCATGAAGGCCTTGTCGCCGAGCAGGGCGTCCAGCGCCATCAGGGAGCGGGCGGCGAGCGCCAGGATCTCATGCTCGGAATGACGGCCGACGCCCACCGCGCGGATATTGGCCGAGACCGCCTCCAGCAGTTGCGCCTTCAGCACCGGGCGGGCGGTCTCCGGGGCGTTGTCGAACCAGTGGGCCGGACCCTTCTCGAAATTCTCCGGCAGCAGGAAGCGGAAATAGCCCGACGTCCAGGCCAGCTGGTTCTCGCACATCCGCTCGATGGCCCAGGCCTGGGCGCGCTGCACGGTGTCCAGCCCGGCGTCGAGGTCGACCCCGTAGCGCGCCTCGATGTGGCCGCGGATGAAGGTGGAGTCGGCGATCTTCTGGCCGGCGTCCTCGATGTAGGGGAGCTGGCCCTTCGGCGAGTCCTCTCGCCAGCCCTGGACCTTCACATAGGCCAGGCCCGCCATCTGCAGCTGGATCTCGCTCTTGGTGACATAGGGGCTCACCTCCGGCAGGCCGAAGCCCTCGCCGCAGGCATAAAGAGTAAGAAGCTTGGTCATGGCGGTTCTCCGGTTGCGTCGACGCCCGTTCTATTGCCATCCTGCTGACAACGTGGTGGCGGCAGTGGTGGAGCTTGGAGCCGATGAGACGCGCGGATCGCCTGTTCCAGATCATCCAGATCCTGCGCCGGGCGCGCAGGCCGGTGACCGCCGATGCGCTCGCCGAGGAGCTGGAGACCTCCAAGCGCACGGTCTATCGCGACGTGGCCGACCTGATGGCCCAGAGGGTGCCGGTGCGGGGCGAGGCGGGCATCGGCTATGTCCTCGACCAGGGCTACGACCTGCCGCCCCTGATGCTGACCCCCGACGAGATCGAAGCCGCGGTGCTGGGCGCCCAATGGGTGGCGGGTCGCGGCGACCCGGCCCTGGCCCGGGCCGCCGAGGACCTGATCGCCAAGATCAGCGCCGCCATCCCAGAGCGCCTGCGTCCCTATATCGACGCGCCCTCGCTCGGCGCCGCCACGTCGTGGAAGATCCATCCCGACGCCATCGACATGGCCCAGGTGCGCGCCCAGATCCATGCGGGCCGCAAGATCTCCATCCACTACAAGGACGAGCAGGGGCGCGACAGCCAGCGGGTGATATGGCCCGTGACCATCGGCTATCACGACACCGTCCGTATGCTGATGGCCTGGTGCGAGATGCGCCAGGACTTCCGCTCCTTCCGCGCCGATCGGGTGACGGGCGCGGAGTTCATGGAGGATCGCTATCCAGAGCGCCCGGCCGTCCTGCGCGCCAAGTGGCGACGGGTGATGGAGGAGCGCCGCGCCGAGGACATCGAAAGGATGGAGGCGCGGCACGCGGCAAGGGTGGCGGCCGCGGAGGGGCGTGACGGCTAGAGTCTCGGCCGCCGCCGCGCGTCCAACTCCACCACCACATCGGCCCGCCCCGGCATCTCGGCCAGGATGTGGCGCGTCAGCCGTTCGTAATGGGCGATGAAGGCGGCCACCTGATCGTCGGTCATGGCGCGCTTGAGGTCGCCGCCCTCGCGGGCCAGGCGGGCGCGGAGCTTTGCCTCCTGCTCGCGCCGCCAGGCCAGGACCACCTCGAAGCTGGGGGCCTTGAGCAGGACCAGCAGGTCGATGCGGGAGAACAGGTCCTGGTAGGGGCCGGCCAGGGCCGCGTTGACGAAGCGCCGCCAGCGACCGTCGGGGTCGCGCTCCCGTTCCAGGGCGTTGACCGGCTCGGCCAGGGCGGCGGCGTCCTGGGGAACCGCCCCGACGCACCAGCCCTCGAACAGGATCACGTCCACCGGACCGGCGACGGGGACGCCATCGGGGCGGCGGTCGTCCATGCTCTTGTCGAAGACCGGCAGCAGGGTCTCGCCGGGCCGGGCCAGGCCGTCGAGGACGGCGAGACCCAGGGCCACGTCATGGGTTCCGGGCACGCCCCGCGTGGCCAGCAGGGGATGGACCTCGTGGGCCAGGACCTGGCGGGCGGCGTGGGTCAGGTAGAGGTCGTCCAGGGAGAGGGAGGCCACCTTCAGGCCCCGGACCTCCAGCATGCGCCTGAGCACGGCGGTGAGGGTGGACTTGCCGCTGGCCTGGGTCCCGCAGATCCCCGCCACGAAGCCCGGCTCCTTGACCCGCTCCAGGATGGTCTCGGTCAGCGGCGCGCAGATCGCCTGGGCGATGTCGGCGAAGTCCGCGGGCAACCCTTCGGCGGCGATGAAGTCGGAAAGCCAGGCGTCCATGGGACGAGCCTAGAGCAAGCCTGGCGGCTTGGTTAGATCGCCGCCTCGATGGCGCTGGCGGCCTTGTTCATCAGGTCGAACAGGACGGTCTGGAAGGCCCCGATGGCGGCCACCACGGCCATGCCCAGAACCCCGGCCAGGATGGCGTACTCGATCATGGTCGCCCCGCGCTCGTCGCGCAGGAAACGGCTCAGATAAGATCGCGCAGCCAGGCCACCAGCGGCGCATCGGCCGGCGGCATCGGATAGTCGCTGAGTTTGGAGGGCTTCACCCATGCCAGCGCCGAATGCTCCCTGGCCGTGACCACGCCGTCCCAGCGACGGCACAGGTAGAGTGGCATCAGCAGGTGAAAGGACTCATAACCATGACTGGCGAAGACGAAGGGGGCCAGGCAGGCGTTGGTGACGCGGATGCCCAGTTCCTCCTCCAGCTCGCGGATCAGGCACGCCTCCGGCGTCTCGCCGGGCTCCACCTTGCCGCCGGGAAACTCCCAGAGGCCGGCCAGTTGCTTGCCCTCCGGCCGCTGGCCGATCAGCACCCGGCCGTCGGAGTCGATGAGGGCGGCGGCGGCCACCAGGACCATGGGTTTGGGATCAGCCATGGCCCTGCATCGCGGGCTTGGCGGCCGAATGCAACAGGGCTGACGCGCGGAGAGGCTGGCGCCGAGGCGTCAGGCCGGTAGTCTGTCGGCCAAGGCCCGCCCAGAGGCCCGGGAGACGCCGGTGATCGACCTCCATTACGCCGCCACCCCCAACGGCTGGAAGATCAGCATCATGCTGGAGGAGTGCGGCCTGCCGTACGCAGTCCATCCGGTGAACCTGGGACGCGGCGAGCAGTTCGCGCCGGACTTCCTGAAACTCAGTCCGAACAACCGCATCCCGGCCATCGTCGACCAGGCCCCGGCGGACGGCGGGGCGCCGATCCCGATCTTCGAGACCGGGGCCATCCTGGTCTATCTGGCGGAGAAGACCGGGCGCTTCCTGCCCGCCGATGTGCGCGGCCGCAGCGTCGTGATGCAGTGGCTGATGTGGCAGGTGGGGGGCCTGGGGCCGATGCTGGGCCAGAACGGCCACTTCAAGCTCTACGCCCCGGAGAAGATCCCCTACGCCATCGACCGCTATGAGCGCGAGGCCGCCCGCCTCTATGGCGTGCTCGACGGCCAGCTGGGACGCACCGGCGCCTATGTGGCCGGAGACGACTACAGCATCGCTGACATGGCCTGCTTCCCCTGGCTGATCACCCACAAGGCCCAGGGCTTCACCCTGGACGACTATCCGAACATCAAGCGCTGGTTCGCCACGGTCCGCGCCCGCCCCGGCGTGGTGGCCGGCACGGCCGTGGGACGCATGGCGCGGCCGGACGAGATGGACGCGCAGACCAAGCAGAACCTCTTCGGGATCGCCGCAACATGATCGAATGCTTCTTCGACTGCTCCAGCCCCTGGACCTATCTGGCCTTCCACAACCTGCAGCCCCTGGCCGCCGAGCTTGGGGTCGAGGTGAGCTGGCGGCCGATCCTGGTCGGCGGGATTTTCAACACGGTGAACCCCTCGGTCTACGAGCAGCGGGCGACCCCGGTGCCGGCCAAGGCCCGCTACATGAAGAAGGACCTGGAGGACTGGGCCCGGTATTCCGGGATCACGATCACCTTCCCGCCCAAGGTCTTCCCGGTGAACAGCGTCAAGGCCATGCGCGGCTGCATCTGGCTGGCGCCCCAGGGCAAGCTGGTTCCCTTCGCCACCCGGGTCTTCGAGGCCTATTGGGGCGACAATCTCGACATCTCCCAGGACGAGGTGCTGGCGGGGATCTGCCACGAGGTCGAGGTCGAGCCCGCCGCCTTCCTGGCCGGCATCGCCGAGGCCGCCATCAAGGACCAGCTGCGGCTCAACACCGAGGAGGTGATGGCCCGGGGCGGCTTCGGATCGCCGACGATCTTCGTGGGTGGGACGGACATGTATTTCGGCAATGACCGCCTGCCCCTGGTGCGGGCCGCGGTCCTGGCGGCGAGGGCCGCGACCTGATGCCCAACCGTGATCTGACGCCCTCCACCCCCGCCGAGGCGGGCCTCTCCAGCGCCGGCCTGGCGGCCATCGACGCCTATCTGCAGGGCCTGGTGGACCAGGGGATCAACGCCGGCTTCGTCACCCTGACCGCGCGGCACGGCCGGAGCGCCCACCTCAGCACGATCGGCAAGAAGGACATCGCCTCAGGCGAGCCGATGGCGGCCGACACGATGTTCCGCATCTTCTCCATGACCAAGCCGGTGACGGCCGTGGCCATGATGATCCTGCACGACCGCGGCCTCTGGTCCCCCGACGACCCCATCGCCCGGCATCTGCCGGCCTTCGAGGGCGTGAAGGTGTTCGGCGGGGTGAACGCCGCGGGCGAGGTCATCCGGCTCGACCCCGACCATCCGCCCACCCTGCGGGAGCTGCTGACCCACACGGCCGGGCTGATCTATGGGCACGAACCGCTGGGCGGGCTGGAGGACCTCTACAAGGCCGCCGACATCTGGCGCTCCGCGAGCCTGGCGGAGATGGCCGAGAAGCTGGCCGGCCTGCCGCTCGCCTTCCAGCCGGGGAGCAAGTGGTTCTACGGCCTCTCCATGGACCTGCAGGGCGCGATCATCGAGGCGCTCTCGGGCCAGAGCCTGGCCGACTTCATGCAGGCCGAGATCTTCGGGCCGCTCGGGATGGTCGACACCGGCTTCCACACCCCGCCCGAGAAGAAGCACAGGCTGGCGACCCTCTACCGCAACAGCGCCAGCCGAGGGCTCGTCCCCCTGGCGGGCAACCCCCTGCTGCCCGACCATGAGAGCCCACCGGCCCTGGCCTCGGGGGGTGGAGGCCTGGTCTCCACGGTGGGCGACTATGCCCGCTTCGCCCAGATGCTGCTGAACGGTGGCGAGTTCGCCGGCCGGCGGATCGTCAGCGCGGCCGGGGTGAAGCAGATGATGACCAACCAGATTTCGGACGAGATCATGGCCGGCGGCTTCGGCATAGGCCTGCAGCAGATCCGGCCGGGGTTCGGCTTCGGCTACAACGGGGTGGTGTTCACCGATCCCGCGGCGGCCGGGGTGCCGGCGGGCCTGGGGACCTATCACTGGGACGGCGCGGCCGGGACCTGGTTCTGGGTCGATCCCACCCATGACCTGATCTTCGTCGGCATGGTCCAGCTGCTGTCCGAGACCGCCCCGGCCCTCCAGGCCACCACCCAGACCCTGATGGCCGACGCCATCCTGCAGGAGGTCCATTCGTGAGCGAAGCCATCCTCGAGCCCGACCTGCCCATCGTCGATCCGCACCACCACCTTTGGGACCGCCCGGCCGCCCTGATCGCCGCCCTGCCACCGCCCAAGCACGGCTTCGAGCACATCATCCGCAAGGTCCCGCGCTACCTGCTGGACGAACTGCTGGCCGACATGAAGCGCGGCCACAACGTCAAGGCCACCGTCTATATGGAGTGCGGGTCCATGTACCGTGGCCGGGGCCCCGCGGCCCTCAAGCCCGTGGGGGAGACCGAGTTCGTCAACGGGATCGCCGCCATGTCGGCAAGCGGTCTCTATGGCGACGTCCTGGCCTGCGCCGGCATCGTCGGCCACGCCGACTGCAACCTGGGCGCAGGGGTGCGCGAGACCCTGGAGGCCCACATCGCCGCCGGCGGCGGGCGCTTCCGCGGCATCCGCCAGAGCGCCTCGGCCAATCCCGACAAGGACGTGCTGGGCCCCCTGCACCGCATCGAGGGCGGGCTCTACATGTCGCCGAAGTTCCGCGAGGGTTTCGCCCAGCTGGCGCCGCTCGGCCTCTCCTTCGACGCCTGGATGCTGGAGCCGCAGCTCCCCGACCTCATCGATCTCGCCAAGGCCTTCCCCGAGACCCAGATCATCCTCGACCACGTCGGCACCCCGCTCGGCATCGCCAGCTACGCCGGCAAGCGGGAGGAGCGGTTCCCGATCTGGAAGGAAAACATCCTGAAGCTGGCGGCCCTGCCCAATGTGGCCGTGAAGCTGGGGGGCCTGGCCATGGTGTTCCCGGGGTTCGACTCCTTCATGGCCTTCCCGCCGGCTTCGTCGGAGACCCTGGCGGCGGAGTGGAGGCCCTATATCGAGACCTGCATCGAGGCCTTCGGACCCCGCCGCTGCATGTTCGAGAGCAACTTCCCCGTCGACATCGGCAGCTGCGAGTACGACGTGCTGTGGAACGCCTTCAAGGTGCTGGCCAAGGGCGCCTCGGAGAGCGAGAAGACCGCGCTGTTCTCCGGCACGGCGACCCAGATCTACCGCCTCGACCTCTAGCCAGAGACTCTGATGGAAATGCTTGTCCAAGGCGCGGTCCGGACCTGGACGCATCCGGAAACCGTGTCCCTGGGCCGGCTGCCCGCGCGGGCGACCTTCACCCCCTATGGGGACGCCGACAGCGCCCGGGTGCGGGCACCCTCACCCTTCGTCCGCTCCCTGAACGGCGACTGGAAATTCGCCCTGGCCGAGCGGCCGGAGGCGGTTCCGGCCGACTTCGCGCGCGCCGACTTCGACGACGCCGGCTGGGACCTGCTGACCGTGCCGTCCAACTGGACGATGCACGGCTACGACAGGCCCCACTACACCAATGTCCAGATGCCCTTCCCCCTGGCCGCCCCAAATGTGCCGGGCGAGAACCCCACGGGCCTCTACCGCACCCGCTTCGAGGTCCCCCCTGACTGGGACGGCCGGCGCATCGTGCTGCAGATCGGGGCGGCCGAGAGCGTGCTCTATATCTGGGTGAACGGTCAGGCGGTGGGGATGGGCAAGGACAGCCGCCTGCCCCAGGACTTCGACGTCACCGCCTTCGTGCGGCCGGGCGGGGAGAACCTGCTGGCCTGCGTGGTGGTGAAGTGGTCGGACGCCTCCTTCATCGAGGACCAGGACCAGTGGTGGATGGGGGGCATCCATCGCGACGTGACCCTCTATTCCACCGCCCCCACCCACCTGGCCGACGTCTTCGCCCTGGCGGGGTTGGAGGACGACTACGCCACCGGGACCCTGCGGATCACCGCCAAGCTCGGCTTCACAGGCGAGCCCGACGACGGCTGGGTGGTGCAGGCCCAGCTCTATGACGGCGACGCCGCCGTGCTGGAAACGCCCCTGCGCAAGAAGGTCTGGTCGGCGGTGAAAGGGCACAATCCCTATCGCCCGCCCCTGGGCCAGGCGGTGCTGGAGACCACCGTGCCCGCGCCGCGCGCGTGGTCCAGCGAGGCGCCCAACCTCTACACCCTGGTGGTCAGCCTGCACCGGGGCGAGGGTCCGGCGGTGGAGGCCACCAGCGTCCGCGTCGGCTTCCGGCGGGTCGAGATCGGCGACCGCGAGCTGCTGATCAACGGCAAGCCGGTGATGATCGCCGGCATGAACCGCCACGAGCATCATCCCATCCGGGGCAAGGCCATCACGCGGGAGGACATGCTGGCCGACGTCCTGCTGATGAAGGCCTTCAACGTCAACGCGGTGCGCACCAGCCATTATCCGAACCACGAGGCCTGGTACGACCTCTGCGACGAGTACGGCCTCTACCTGGTGGACGAGGCCGACATCGAGAGCCACGACTTCCTGCACGGCCTCTGCCGCGATCCCCGCTACGCCAGCCAGTTCCTGGAGCGCGGCCTGCGCATGGTGGAGCGGGACAAGAACCACCCCAGCGTCATCCTCTGGTCGCTCGGCAACGAGAGCGGCTACGGCCCCAACCACGACGCCATGGCCGGCTGGATCCGCCAGTACGATCCCTCCCGCCCCCTGCACTATGAGGGCGCCATCTGGGGCTGGGACCCCAGCGCGGCCCTGCAGCACATCACCGCCGTGGGCGGGGTGAGGGCGGGCGGCGCGCCTGGGGCGCTGGCCAGCGACATCGTCTGCCCGATGTATCCGCCCATCGAGAACATCGTGGCCTGGGCCAAGGCCGATGATCCGGCCGACCGGCGGCCGATGATCCTGTGCGAATATTCCCACGCCATGGGCAATTCCAACGGCAGCCTCTCGGACTATTGGGCGGCCTTCGAGACCCATCGCGGTCTGCAGGGCGGCTTCATCTGGGAATGGGCCGACCACGGCATCGCTCGCCAGACCGCCGACGACCGGACCTACATGGCCTATGGCGGCGACTTCGGCGACACGCCCAACGACCTCAACTTCTGCTGCGACGGCATCGTCGGCGCCGACCGGGTCCCGCATCCGGGTCTCTGGGAGTTCAAGACCCTGGCCCAGCCGGTGCGCGTCGCCTGGGACGGCGAGCGGCTGGCGGTCACCAATAAGCGCGACTTCACGACGCTCGCGGACCTGGCCGGCGCTTGGAGCCTGGATGTGGACGGACGGCCCGTGGCGCAGGGGCGCTTGCCCCGGCTGACCACCGCGCCGGGGATGACGGAGATCCTGAACCTCGACCTGCTGAGACCCGAGATCCGGCCCGGTCGGGAGGCCTTCCTGCGGGTGGCCTTCACCCTGGCCGAGGCCACGGCCTGGGCGCCGGCGGGGCACGAAGTGGCCTGGGTCCAGGCGCCGGCCGATCTGCCGGTCGCCGAAGCTGCGCCCGCCGAACGCCTCACCGGAACCCTTGTCCTGGGCGAGACCGACGAGACGGTGCGGGTCTCGGGCGACGGTTTCGAACTCACCTTCTCCAAAAGCTCCGGGACCCTTGAGCGCTACCTCTGGCGCAACCACCCGCTGCTGCTGGAGGGACCGCGGCTGCAGGTCTGGCGCGGGGCCACCGACAATGACGGAATCAAGGGCTGGTCCAACCAGGACGCCAAGCCGCTCGGCCGCTGGCTGGCGGCGGGGCTGGACGCCCTGACCCCGGCCGCGCCGCAGGTCTCGGTGGCGGAGGCGGCCAGCGGGGTCGTGGTCACGGTGAGCCAGGCCTGGGCCTGCGCCGCCAGCCCCCAGGCCGTGGTCCATCTGCACGTCTACAAGATCACCCCCGACGGCCGGCTGGCGGTGACCAACCGCTTCGAGGTCGACGAGGCCCTGCCCGATCTGCCGCGTCTGGGGATCACGCTCGCCCTGCCCGACGGCTTCGAGCGCCTGGCCTGGTTCGGACGCGGACCGGGCGACACCTATGCCGACCGCAAGGCCGCCGGCTGGATCGGGCGGTTTGAGAGCACGGTGAGCGATCAGTACGTGCCTTACGTCCTGCCCCAGGAACACGGCAACAAGACCGACCTGCGCTGGCTGGCGGTGGAGGGACCGGAGGCGGGCCTGGTCTTCGTGGGACCTTGCGAGGGCTCCGCCAGCCACTTCACGCCCCATGACCTGTTCGCCGCAACCCACACGACAGACCTGACGCCGAGGGCCGAGACCTGGGTCAACCTCGACGTCGGCCAGCGGGGGCTCGGAACGGCGAGCTGCGGCCCTGACACGCTGGATCGCTACAAGCTCGGTTCGGGGGCGCATCGCCTGAACTACGAGATCCGACCCTACGCAGCGGGGGACGATCCCGGCGTGGTGGCGCGCTCCCTCTAGGTGTCATCCCGGTCTTCCGCGAAGCGGAAGACCGGGACCCAGACGCACCGATCCATCCTGAAATCCCCGCGCGTCTGGGTCCCGGACAAGCCCTCCGGGCTTTCCGGGATGACACTCGTGGAGAAGTCCCCAGCTGGACTCCGGCGCCGCACCTGCGAAGGAGCTGGGCCGTATTCGTTTGACTTCCGGGGCTCCAGAGCCCATATGAGCCCCGCGCTGCAGCAATTCGCGGCGCTATGGCGCTCCAGCCGCGTGATGGGATTTTCGAAGGTCCCAGCCTGTCGAGCGCCGAAAGAGATCGCATAGATCGCCCCGCCACGCGGGGGCTTTCCACAAATGACCCGCGTCTTCGCGACCCTCGCCCCCGGCGAGCGGCCGCATTCGGCGCATATGTGAAAGATACACTCGTTTTGACCAAGTTCACCGACTTCGGCCTCGCCCAACCCCTGCTGAAGGCCCTGGCCGACGAAGGCTACACCACCCCCACCCCGATCCAGGCCCAGGCCATTCCGGGCGTCATGACCGGCAAGGACCTGCTGGGCATCGCCCAGACGGGCACCGGCAAGACCGCCGCCTTCGCCCTGCCGATCCTGCATCGCCTGGCCGCCGACCGTAAGCCCGCGCCCCGCCGCGGTTGCCGCGTCCTGGTGCTCTCCCCCACCCGCGAACTCGCCACCCAGATCGGCGAGAGCTTCAAGACCTATGGCAAGCACCTGGGCGTCTCCGTCGCCGTCGTCTTCGGCGGCGTGAAGTACGGCGGCCAGATGCGCGCCCTGGCCGGCGGCGTCGACGTGCTGGTGGCCACGCCCGGCCGCCTGATCGACCACCTGGGCGAGAAGACCATCACCCTGGGCGGCGTCGAGATCTTCGTCCTCGACGAAGCCGACCAGATGCTGGACATGGGCTTCATCCTGCCCATCCGCCGGATCGTGAAGTACCTGCCCAAGGAACGGCAGAACCTGTTCTTCTCCGCCACCATGCCCACCGAGATCGGCAAGCTGGCCGGCGAGCTGCTCAACCCCAACCCCCTGAAGGTCTCGGTCACTCCGCAGGCCACCACCGTGGAACGGGTCGACCAGAAGGTGATCTTCGTCGAGACCGCCCGCAAGCGCGCCCTGCTCTGCGAACTGTTCGCCGAGAAGAACTTCAAGCGCGTCATCGTCTTCACCCGCACCAAGCGCGGCGCCGACCGGGTGGCCAAGTCCCTGGAAGCCGCCGGCGTCGAAGCCGCGGCCATCCATGGCGACAAGAGCCAGGGCCAGCGGGAACGCGCGCTCGCCGCCTTCAAGGCCGGTGAGGTCCGCGCCCTGGTGGCCACCGACATCGCCGCCCGCGGCATCGACGTCGACGCCGTCAGCCACGTGGTGCAGTACGAACTGCCCAATGTGCCGGAATCCTACGTCCACCGGATCGGCCGTACGGCCCGCGCCGGGGCCGGCGGTTCGGCCGTGGCCTTCTGCGCCGACGACGAACGCAATCTGCTGCGCGACATCCAGAAGGTGACCCGCCAGACCATCCCCACCGAGGAACGCCGCGGCGACCGCGCCCTGATGGTCATGACGCAAGCCATGCCCGAAGTGGCCGCCGAGCGCGCCGAGGCCGGCCGCAAGAACCACGGCGGCGATCGCGCCGGCGACCGCAACACCGACCGCGGCCAGCGCAAGCCCCAGGGCCGCAGCGACCTGCCCGGCGGCCTGCGCAAGCAGCGCAACCGTCCGGCCAAGGCGGCCGGCGGCAATGGCGGCGGCGGCGATCGTCACCCCCACGGCGCCCGCACGGGCGGCGAGCGGGCCTCCACCACCCCCATCAGCCAGGCGGCCTTCAAGGGTCCCAAGCGCGACGAGGCCCCGGCCAAGCGCTGGAGCCCCATCGACTAGAGGGTGGCCTTGATCTGATCTGAAATACCGAGCGCCCCGTGGCTTAGCCGCGGGGCGTCTTGCTGTGGCTAGAACCGCGTCGAGAGCGAGAAGAAGGGCCGCCAGCCCTTCTTGCGCCGGTCGTAGGGGGTGCGGGTCAGGGGCCGGGCGGCCTCGACCCCAAGGGTGGCGCGGTCGCCGAAGCGGGCGCGGACGCCGAGTCCCGTGGAGGCCAGGTCGGCGGCGCCCCCGGTGGGCTTGAGGTTCCAGACCTTGCCGGCGTCGAGGAAGCCATAGCCCTGCAGGAAGCTGAACGGCCCGGACTTGGGGCTGAAGCCGGCCCGCAGCTCAGCCGAACCCGCCAGGCCGCTGTCGCCGCCGATCTCGGCGTAGTTGTAGCCCCGGCCATAGGGGGCGCCGCCCACCACGAACTCCTCGGAGGCGAGCAGGCGGTGGGGGGACCATTGGCCGTCGGCCGAGAGATAGATCCCCGCCCAGGGGCCGAGGTCGCGATAGTGCGAGGCGTGGGCGGTCACCTTCACGAAGGTCTTCGAGGCGTCGGCCCGAGAGAGCCCGCGTCCCGGCTGCAGGCCGGGCTTGCCGCGCTGGCCAGCCGAGACCTGGGCGAACAGGTTGCTGGCCCGCCCCGGCTCCGTGACGTCGGCGTTCAGCGCCCCGCGCAGCACAACCACGTTGTCCGCATAGCCGCCGGTGTCGGTCCAGTCCTGCTCGATGTGGCGGGCCTGGGCGGTGGCCTGGGCCCAGGTGTTGAGCTTGCGGCTGCGCTGCAGGGGCCTCACATAGCTGACGCTGGCGGCCAGGCTCTCGCTGCCCACGTCCTTCGAGGCGGGATTGGCGCCGTCGCGGGCCCGGGCGACGCCGATCGACCCCCGCAGTCGGGCGCCGCCCTGCAGGGGCGCCGAATAGCTGACCTCGCCATAGGTGAAGGCGCGCGGATCGTTGGGCACGGTGAGCACCGCCAGGGTCAGCTGGTCGCCGGGACGGATGACCGAGTTGCGGGCGCCGCGGGCGTAGCCCTGCCAGGGCCCGCTGGTCTTGGGGCCGCGATTGTCCACATAGGTGGTGACCACCAGGGGCTTCAGCTCGGCCACCGCGATCAGCCGATGACGGGCCGGATCGTCGAGGACCGGCTCCAGCTCGGTCCTGACCCGCACGCCCGGCTCGTCCCCGGCCAGGCTGAGCCGGCGCTCCAGGTCGGCCAGCCGCAGGGGGCGCTGCTCGGCCAGGCCCTTCAGATAGGGGCTGACCGCCGGGGCGCCGATCCCGGTGAGCTCCACGGCGCTGATATAGCCCTCATAGATCCGAATGCGCGCGACGCCGGTCCCCGGGGTCTGAGGCGGCACCACGGCGCGGGAGAGGAAATAGCCGTCGGCCCGGTACTTGTCGGTGATCGCCGTGGCGATGGCCACCAGGTCGGAGGTGCTGACCTCGCGGGTCAGATAGGCTTGGTAGAGGGGGGCGAGCTCGCCGGGCTTGTAGACCGTGACGCCCTCGAGGCCGACGGCGTTGAGCTGGAAGCAGCCGCTGTCGGGCTGGCCGCAGGCTGCGCCGATGGGAGCGTCAGACCCGGGCCAGGCGAAGACCGGAACCGCGACGAACATGACCGCGGCGATCAGCATGGCCAGGCGGATCGGCCAGTCCGCGATCCGCCCCGCTGCTGCTGAAGTCCCCGACACGCCTTGCCCACCTGCGAACCACAAGGGACCGTGGTGCCGGAATATGGTGAACGACACCCTAATGAATCAAAAATTTCTCTCAGCTTAGCAAAGGCTTAGCCACGAGCGCGGTATTTCTGTCCGCAACGCCAATTTTTCGGCCTCGTGGAGGCGCCAGACCATGTTTCAACCTTCCCGCGCGCGGACCGGCCTGATGGCCTGTTCGGCCCTCGCCCTGACCCTCGCCGCCGGTTCGGCCCAGGCGGCGGAATGGCGGCTGACCGAGGTCACCGGCACGGTGAGGATCGCCGTCCCCGGCGCCGAGGCCGCGCCGGCTCGGCTCAACCAGCTCCTGCCGACCGGCTCCAGCGTCACCACCACCCTCGGCGCGCGCGCGAGCCTCGACAATGGGGCGCAGCACATCGTGGTGGGGCCCAACAGCCGCATGACCGTGGCCCCGGACGCCGGCGGCTTCACCCGCATCGCTCAGGATCTCGGCGCGATCATGTTCAAGGTGGACAAGCAGAAGGCGCCCCACTTCCGGGTCGACACGCCCCTGCTCGCCGCCATCGTCAAGGGCACCACCTTCACCGTCGTGGTGGGACCGCAGGCCGATGCGGTGAACGTGGCCGAGGGCCTGGTGGAGGTGCGCGCCAACGCCACCGACACCGGCAGCGACGTGCCGGCCGGCGCCAGCGGCACGATCTGGCGCAACGCGCCGCAGGCGGTTCAGGTCGGGGCGGCGGTGACGCCGACGGCCAACGACTCGGCGGCCGTGAAGATCGAACCCCTGGACTACAAGAGCGTCTCCGGGGGCCTGGTGGACTCCGGCGGACCCGCGGCCATCGCCAGCGAGGCGCGGTCCATCGCCGCCGCGACCGGCGCGCCAGGCGGCGGCGGCGAGGCGGGCGCCGCCTCGGCCATGGCCAGCCAGGTGGCGCGCAACGAACGCCAGCCGGAATTTTCCGCCGGGAACGGCGGCGGCGGCCAGACCTCGCCCGACACCGCCCCCGGGAACAGCGGAAACGCCGGGAGCGGAAATAGCGGCAATGGAAACGCCGGGTCCGGGAACAATGGAAACGGGAACGGCGCGACCTCGACCGACGCCGCCCCCGGCAACAGCGGCGCCGCCGGGAACGGAAACAACGGCAATGGCAACGCCGGGTCCGGGAACAATGGAAACGGGAACGGCGCGACCTCGACCGACACCACCCCTGGGAACAGCGGAAACGCCGGGAACGGGAACAACGGCAATGGAAACGGCGGGGCCTCCACCGACACCGGCGCCGTGACCACCGGAAACGGCAATGGGAACAACGGGAACGGGAACGGGAACGGCGGAGGCGCCACTGACACCGGCGCTGGGACCACTGGAAACGGAAACAGCGGCGCCGCCACAGGCGCCGTGACCACCGGCAACGGCAATGGGAACAACGGGAACGGGAACGGCGGAGGCGCTACTGACACCGGCGCTGGGACCACCGGGAACGGAAACAGCGGCGCCGCCACGGGCGCCGTGACCACCGGCAACGGCAATGGGAACAACGGGAACGGGAACGGGAACGGGAACGGCGGAGGCGCCACCGACACCGGCGTCGTCATCACCGGCGCCGGGAACGGGAACGGCGCCGGGAACGGCTCGGGCAAAGTGGCGAAGTGAGCCGACTGCTCGGCCTGGCGCGGCGATTCCAGTCGATCCTAGGGCTGGGAATCGTCGCCGTGGCCGTGGCCCTGGCCATGGCCACCGGGGTCCTCGTTCCCCTCGAGGACGGCTTGGCGACCCTACGCTTCACGGGCGTCCAGCGGCCCACCAGCCACCAGATCACGGTGGTGGAGATCGACGTCCCCAGCCTGCGCGCCGCCGGCCGCTGGCCCTGGGGCCGGGACCGGTTCGCCACCGCCATCGCCAACCTGCAGGCCGCCGGCGCCAAGGTGGTCGCCTTCGACGTCGACTTCAGCGCCCACGCCGCGCCCGAGGCCGACCGGCTCCTGGCCAAGGCCATCGCCCAGCAGCCGGGAACGGTTATCCTGCCCACCTTCGTCCAGCCGGGGGACCGGGCCGACGGCCGGCTCGTCGAGACCTCCCCGCTGCGGGGTCTCTCGTCGGAGGCCCTGCTGGCCAGCGTGAACGTGCCGGTCGACACCGACGGCCGCGTGCGGCGCTACGCCTACGGCTTCGGCGAGGCGGACGGCTACCGCCAGTCCATGGCCGCGTCGCTGGCGAACATCGCCAATCAGCGGAACGACACCTTCCTGATCGACTACGGGATGAAGGTGGCCGAGATCCCGCACCTCAGCTTCGAGGACGTCTACCGCAACCGCTTCGATCCCAAGGCGGTGCGGGGACGCACCATCCTGATCGGCGCCACGGCGCTGGAGCTCGGGGACGAGTTCGCCACGCCGCAGGCCGGCACCGTCAATGGCGTCTATATCCACGCCCTGGCCTTCGAGAACCTGGCGGCCGGCCGGGCCCTGATGACACCCCCCGCCTGGATCACCTTCGCCCTCGCCTGCCTGCTGGCCTGGGTGCTGCGGGTCGAGGCCGGCGCGGCCTATCTGAGATCCCTGTCCCGCCGGCACGCCGCCGTGGGCGTCGGCCTGCTGGCCCTGCCCGTCCTGATCCAGGACCTGGCCCCGGTCAGCCTCTCGGTGGCGCCCCTGCTGGTGGCCCAGCTGCTCTGCCTGTTGTGGGCGACGCGGGCGGAGCTGGACCGGCGCGCCAAGTCGATCGTCCGGGCGCGGGAGGCCAGTCTGCTGCACCTGGCCATGCACGAGCCGGAGACCGGCCTGCCCAACCGCCGCGCCCTGTTGCGGAACCTGGAGACCCGGCTGGGGGGGTCCGACAGCGACGCCCTGGCCATTGTGGCCGTGGGCATCGACCGCTATCCGACCATGCGCGGCGCGGTGGGCTACAGCCTCTCCAACCTCATCGTCCGCGACGTGGCCGCCGAACTGCAGACGCTCTGCCAGGATGGCGAGGTGGCTCACCTTTCCACCTCGGTCCTGGGCGTGATCCTGCGCCGCCCCGACCCCGAGGCGCTGGCGGCCGACCTTCGCCGCCTGGAAGACCTGGACCCAGGGCGCGAGGTGGCCGGCCACGCCGTCGACGTCTTCCTGAAGCTCGGCGTCTCCCACCGGACCTCCACCGACCAGGACGCCGAGGGCCTGCTGGAGAACGCGACCCTGGCCCTCGACGAGGCCCGCCGGTCGAACCGCCGCCTGGTGACCTTCGACGTCGGCGCCTATGCCGATCCGTCGCTCAACCTGGCCTTGATGACCGAGATGCGCCGCGGCCTGTGGGCCGGCGAACTGGCGCTGCATTATCAGCCCAAGCTCACCGCTGCTGACGGTGTCATCCGCGGCGTCGAGGCCCTGATACGCTGGAAGCATCCGGTCCGCGGCAATATCCCGCCCGACAGCTTCATCGGCGTCGCCGAGGAGACCGGCAGCATCCGGGAGCTCACCGAATGGACCCTGGACCGCGCCCTGGCCGACCGCGCCGTGCTGAAGGCCGCCGGCCATGACCTGCTGGTCTCGGTGAACATCTCGGCGCGCCTGCTGGCCGACCGGAATTTCTGCGACCACGTCTCCACCCTGGTTTCCGGCAAGGACCATGGCCTCTGCCTGGAGATCACCGAGACCGCGGTGATCGAGAACCCAGCGGCGGCCACCGCGGCGATCGCCGATTTTCGCGCCGCGGGCCTTAAGGTCTCCATCGACGACTACGGCGTCGGGCTCTCGTCCCTGTCCTATCTGAAGCTGCTCGATGCCGACGAGCTGAAGATCGACAAGTCCCTGGTGGTCTCGGTCACCGAGAGCCAGCGCGACCGTCTGATCGTCAAGTCGACCATCGACCTGGCCCACAGCCTGGGCATGGCGGTGGTGGCCGAGGGCGTCGAGACCCCCGAGGTCCTGGCGACGCTCACCCTGCTCGGCTGCGACGCCATCCAGGGCTACCTGGTCTCGCGCCCCATCCCCCTGGCGGAGCTGGGCCCGTTCCTGACGGCCTGGCGCGGCGACGAAGCGGCGGGCGAACGCGCCGCCTAGCTGCGGTAGTCGCCGTTGATGGCGACGTACTGCTTGGTGAGGTCGCAGGTCCACACGCTGGCGGCGCCGCGGCCGACCCCGACATCGACGCTGACCTCCAGCTCCGGGTTCTTCATGTAGGCGCTCATCTTGGCCTCGTCATAGGTGGGCGAGATGAGGCCGTCCTGGGCCGCCACCAGCGGGCCGAACTGGATCTTCACCCGGTCGCGGTCGATGGGCTCGTCGGCCCGGCCGACGGCCATGGCGATGCGGCCCCAGTTGGCGTCCTCACCGGCGAAGGCGGTCTTCACCAGCGGGCTCTCGGCGATGGTGCGGGCGATCTTGCGGGCCGAGGCCGGGCTCTCAGCGCCGGTGACGTTGATCTTGACGAACTTGCTGGCGCCCTCGCCGTCGCGGACCAGTTGCAGGGCCAGGTCCAGCAACACGCCCTCCAGCTTCTCGCGGAAGTCGGCCAGACGCTTGTCGCCGGCGCGGCTGATATTGGGCGCGTTGGACTGGCCGGTGGCGAACAGCAGCAGGGTGTCGTTGGTGGAGCGGTCGCCGTCCACGGTCACGCAGTTGAAGGTGGTCCGCGTATAGAGGCTGGCGAGGGTCTGCAGGGCCGCGGGCGAGATGGCGGCGTCGGTGGCCACGAAGGCCAGCATGGTGGCCATGTCCGGCGCGATCATCCCCGAGCCCTTGCAGATGCCGGCGATCTTGACCTTTTCGCCGTCGATCATCGCCTCCGCATAGGCCCCCTTGGGGAAGGTGTCGGTGGTCATGATGGCCCGCGCCGCGCCGGCCCAGCCGTCGTCGGTGAGGCGGGTCTCGATGTCGGGCAGGCGCTGGGTGATCTTGGCGTCGTCCAGCAGCACGCCGATGACCCCGGTGGAGGCCACCATCACGTCGCGCTGGCGGCAGTCGAAGCGCTTGGCCACGGCCGAGGCCACCCGGCGCACCGCGTCGGCGCCGGGCTTGCCGGTGAAGGAGTTGGCGCAGCCGGCGTTGACCACCAGGGCGCGCGCGTCGGCGCCCTTGGACATCTCCAGATGCTTCTTGCACCAGTCCACCGGCGCCGAGCCGATGCCGTGGCGGGTGAAGACGCCGGCGGCCGAGGTGCCGCGGGCGAACCGCATGACCATCAGGTCCTCGCGGTCATGCTTGTAGTAGCCGGCCCGGGCGGTGGCGATCTGGACGCCGGCGATGGGCGGGATCTTCGGGAACGGCACGGCCAGGGGCGAAACCGGCAGAGCGCCCTTGGCCAGCGCCGGGGCGGCCGGAGCGGCGGGCTCGACCTGCTTGTCGGGCCGCTTCTGGGTCGCGCGCTTCAGGGCGGTGGCCAGGGGGTCCAAGGCGCGCTCGATCGTCTGCCCCATCACCTCCACCGGCTTGGAGGCGACCTCCATGGCGATGGCGGCCGGGGTCTTGCCGGCGGCCTTGGGCGGCGTCTTGGCCGGGGCCTTCTTGGCCGTGGGCGGGGCGGCCTTGGGAGTCTTGGCGGGCGGACGGGTCATGGCTTGGCCGCCTTGGCTGCGGGTTGGACGGGGGCCTTGGCGGCGGGCGCGGGCGCCTTGGCCGCCGGCGCGCCGGCCACGGGCGGGGCGGTCGGAACCGGGGCGGCGCCGGGGGCGGCCGGCGGGGCGCTGGCGGGCTCCTTGGGCGCGCCGGGCACGTCCTGGGGCGCGCGGATCAGGGTCTGGATCTTGGAGCGGGCGCGCAGCTTCTCCAGCAGGTCTCGGACCTGGTCATAGGTCAGGAAGCGCACGATCTGCGGCCGGGCGGCCTCCAGGGTGATGGGCTGCTCCAGGCGCCGGTCCTCGACCTTGACCAGGGCCCAGCCGCCGTCGACCTCGAAGGGGCCGACGATCTGGCCGGCCTTGGCGGCCTTGAGGTTGGCGTCATAGGCCTCAGGCATGACGTCGGTGGTGAAGTAGCCCAGGTCGCCGCCGTTGAAGCGGGTGGCCGCGTCGGTGGAGCGCTCCATGGCCAGGGCCTCGAAGGAGGCGCCGGTGGCCAGCAGCTTCTTGACCGCGTCGGCCTCGGCCAGGCTGGCCAGCACGATCTGGCGGGCCTTGATCTCCTCCGACTGCTTGGCGAGCTTGAGCTGCTCCTGGTAGAGGCCGCGGATCGCGTTCTCGTTGACCGCGTCGGAGACGGTGCTCTCCACCAGCATGTCGCCGAGGATCCGCTCGCGGGCGGCGGCCAGGCGGCGCTGGGCGGCGGGGTCCTTGTCGAGCTTGCGCTTCAGGGCCTCGCTGGCCAGCAGCTTCTGATCCACCACCTCATCCATCACCCGCCGGAACAGGTCGGAGGACACATCCAGGGGCTCGCCCTCGCCGATCAGCCCCTGGGCGACGGCCTCGCGCTTGACGTCGGAGGCCCAGACGGTGTGGCCGTCGACCTTGGCCACCGCCGCGTCGCCCGGCTCGGGCGGATGTTCCGCCCCTGTGCGGTTCCCGCAGGAGGCCAGCATCAGAGTCGCCGCCAACACGACAATCATCGTGCGGACCGGGTGCGAAATGCGGGTCAATCTTCCCAGCGCCATCGGCCATACCTCTAAGTCGAAAATCGCCTTTCGGCGCCGCCCGTCCCTAGCCATTTACGCCACGGGATGCAAAGGTTGCCGCCGATATAGCCCCGCACGGCCCCAACATTCAGGTCGATGCGGTCCATTTTCCGGGAGGATCTATTTTCATGACGCGTGAAGCCGTAATCGTTTCGTATGCCCGTACGGGCCTGGCCAAGTCCGGTCGCGGGGGCTTCAACATGACCCCCACCATGACCATGGGCGCCCACGCCGTGAAGCACGCCGTGGCCAAGTCGGGCCTTGATCCCTCGGCCATCGAAGACTGCGTCATCGGGAACGTGGCGCACGGCGCCGGCAACCTCGGCCGCCAGGTCGCCCTGCTGGCCGGCATGCCCATCACCACCTCCGGCATGACCATCAACCGCTTCTGCTCCTCGGGCCTGAACACCATCGCCACGGCGGCCAACTACGTGCGCAACGACGGGGCCGACGCGGTCGTCGCCGGCGGCGTCGAGAGCCTGTCCTTCCCCGGCGGCGGCGGCTCGCGTGAGAACAACGACCCGGCCCTGTTCCAGCAGTATCCCGGCGTCTTCATGCCGATGATCGACACCGCCGACATCGTCGCCGAGCGCTACAAGGTCAGCCGTGAAGCCCAGGACGAGTACAGCCTGGAATCCCAGCGCCGCATGGCCGCCGCCCAGCAGGCCAACAAGTTCAAGGACGAGATCGTCCCCCTGAAGACCAAGATGAAGGTGGTCAACAAGGAGACGAAGGAAGAGTCCATCGTCGACGCCCTGGTGGACAAGGACGAGTGCAACCGTCCCGACACCACCCTGGAAGGCCTGGCCAAGCTGAAGCCTGTCCGTGAAGGCGACAACAAGTTCATCACCGCCGGCAACGCCAGCCAGCTCTCCGACGGCGCCGCCGCCGTGGTGATCATGGACTCCAAGGCCGCCGAAAAGGCCGGCCTGTCGCCCATGGGCGCCTTCAAGGGCTGGGCCGTCGCCGGCTGCGAGCCCGACGAGATGGGCATCGGCCCGGTCTTCGCGATCCCGCGCCTGCTGGAACGCCACGGCCTGAAGATCGACGACATCGACCTGTGGGAGCTGAACGAGGCCTTCGCCTCCCAGTGCCTCTATTCCCGCGACAAGCTCGGCATCGATCCCGAGAAGTACAACGTCAACGGCGGCTCCATCGCCATCGGCCACCCCTACGGAATGACCGGCGCCCGTCTGGCCGGCCACGTGCTGCAGGAAGGCAAGCGCCGCAACGCCAAGTGGGCCGTTGTGTCGATGTGCATCGGCGGCGGCATGGGCGCCGCGGGTCTGTTCGAGGTCTACTAAGACCTGGAAAGCCGAATTGAACGACGAGATCGGCCCTCCCCTCACCGGGAGGGCCTTTTCTTTGGGCGAATCCCGAGCTTGAGCGTTAAGCTTGTCCACCCTCGCCGCGTTGACACTTGGTGGGGCGCTGCTTAAGTCTCGCGCGCCCTGAAAAGAGCGGAATTTCCGGGCAGGCGAAGGGTCCAGTGCGGCCGCCGCCGCCGCCCCGCATCATCCGGACGTCCCCCTCGCATGCTCTTCCAACGGTTCTTCGGCTCTTCCAACGACCGCAAGGTCAAGGCCATGATGGCGCGGGTCGCGAAGATCAACGCCCTCGAACCCCAGATCCAGGGCCTCTCCGACGAGGCGCTGCGGGGCAAGACGGCCGAGTTCAAGGCGCGCCTGGCCAAGGGCGAGACCCTCGACCAGCTGCTGGAGGAAGCCTTCGCCGTCGTGCGCGAAGCCGCCCGCCGTGTCCTGGGCCAGCGCCACTTCGACGTCCAGCTGGTGGGCGGCATGGTCCTGCACCAGGGCGGCATCGCCGAGATGCGCACCGGGGAAGGCAAGACCCTGGTGGCCACCGCGCCGGTCTATCTGAACGCGCTCGCCGGCAAGGGCGTCCACGTCATCACCGTCAACGACTACCTCGCCCAACTTCACGGCGACTGGATGGGCCAGGTCTACAGCTTCCTCGGCCTGACCAGCGGCAACATCGTGCACGGCCTGTCCCAGGGCCAGCGACAGGCGGCCTACAACGCCGACATCACCTACGGCACCAACAACGAGTTCGGCTTCGACTACCTGCGCGACAACCTGGTCTATGACGCCAGCGAGATGGTGCAGCGCGGCCATCACTTCGTGATCGTCGACGAGGTGGACTCCATCCTGATCGATGAGGCGCGCACGCCGCTGATCATCTCGGGCCCCACCGAGGACCGCAGCGAGCTCTACAAGACCATCGACCTGCTGGTGAAGGAGCTGATCAAGGATCCCAGCACCTTCGACCACGACGAGAAGCAGAAGCAGGTCATCCTCACCGAGGAGGGCGCCGAGAAGATCGAGGACATCCTGATGTCCGGCGGCCACCTGGCCGAGGATTCCGCGGGCCTCTACGACGCCGCCAACGTCTCCATCGTCCACCACGTGAACCAGGCACTGCGGGCCAACGTCCTCTACACCCGCGAGAAGGACTACATCGTCCGCTCCGGCGAGGTGATCCTGATCGACGAGTTCACCGGCCGCATGATGCAGGGCCGCCGCCTGTCCGAAGGTCTGCACCAGGCCATCGAGGCCAAGGAAGGCGCCCACGTCCAGCCCGAGAACCAGACCCTGGCCTCGGTCACCATCCAGAACTACTTCCGCCTCTATTCGAAGCTGTCGGGCATGACCGGCACCGCCACCACCGAGGCGCAGGAATTCGGCGACATCTACAAGATGGACGTCATGGAAATCCCGACGAACCGCCCGGTGGCGCGGATCGACGACGACGACGAGGTCTATCGGACCGAGGCCGAGAAGAACCTGGCCATCCTCAAGCAGATCGAGGAATGCCACCTGCGCGGCCAGCCGATCCTGGTGGGCACAGTCTCCATCGAGAAGTCGGAGACCCTGTCGGAGCTGCTGAAGGCCCACAAGTTCACGGACGCCAACGGCAAGACCGTCAAGGGCATCCCGCACAACGTGCTGAACGCCCGCTACCACGAGCAGGAAGCCCTGATCGTGGCCGACGCCGGCATTCCCGGCGCGGTGACCATCGCCACCAACATGGCCGGCCGCGGCACCGACATCCAGCTCGGCGGCAACGTCGACATGCGGGTGCTGAAGTGGCGCGAGGAGCAGCTGGGCCTGGGCATCGAGGTCACGCCGGAGATGGCCATCAAGCGCAAGGCCGAGATCGAGACCGAGATCGCCGATCTAAAGGTTCAGGCGCTGGCCGCCGGCGGCCTGTTCGTGCTGGGCACCGAGCGCCACGAGAGCCGCCGGATCGACAACCAGCTGCGCGGCCGCACCGGCCGTCAGGGCGACCCCGGCCACTCGAAGTTCTTCCTGTCCTGCGAGGACGACCTGCTGCGGATCTTCGCCGGCGAGCGTCTCGACGGCATCATGCGCACCTTCGGCGTCCAGGAGGGTGAGGCGATCACCCACAAGTGGCTGAACGGCGCCATCGCCACGGCCCAGAAGCGCGTCGAGCAGCGCAACTACGAGATCCGCAAGAACCTGCTGAAGTACGACGACGTCGTGAACGACCAGCGCAAGGCGGTGTTCGAGCAGCGCGCCGAGTTCATGGACGCCGTCGACCTGTCCGACGTCATCAACGAGATGCGCCAGGACACCATCGAGGACCTGGTCACCCGCCACCTGCCGCCCAAGGCCTATGCCGAGCAGTGGGACGTTGTCGGGCTGCACGAGCACGTGGTGGCCATGCTGGGCATGGACCTGCCGATCGCCCAGTGGGCGGCCGAGGAGGGCATCGCCAACGAGGAGATCCAGGAGCGCATCCAGAAGGCCGCCGACGCGCGCGCGGCCGAGCGTGAGGCCGCGGTCTCGCCGGAGCAGATGCGCACCATCGAGAAGAGCTTCCTGCTGCAGATGGTGGACCTTCAGTGGCGCGAGCACCTGATGCACCTGGACCACCTGCGCAACGTCATCGGCCTGCGCGGCTACGCCCAGCGAGATCCGCTGAACGAGTACAAGACCGAGGCCTTCTCCCTGTTCGAGAAGCTGCTGGTGGACCTGCGCCAGAACGTGACCCGCTGGCTGATGACGGTGGAGTTCAGCTACGCCGAGCCGGAGGAGCCCGCGCCGCTCTCCAACTACACCGAGGTCCACATGGACCCGCTCACCGGCGAGAACGCCGCCGAGATGGGCGCCCTGCCGGACGGCCTGTCGGTGGAGCAGCGCCAGGCCCTGCCGCTGTCGGCCCTGCCGGACGGCTGGCAGCAGACCGGACGCAACTCGCCCTGCCCCTGCGGCTCGGGCAAGAAGTTCAAGCACTGCCACGGGGCGCTGATCTAGGTGTCAGGCTTCCTGCTGGAGGTCGATGGCGTCTGCCCGGTCTGCGAACAGCAGGTCACCTTCACGGCCAAGGACGGCTGGCTGCGCGACCACTTCCTGTGCGGGAACTGCGGCAGCCAGCCCCGCGAGCGGGCCCTGATGAAGGTCCTGGCCGACCTGCGCCCCGACTGGCGGAGCCTGGCCATCCATGAGAGTTCGCCGGGCACGGCGGCCAGCCGCCGGCTCGCGGCCGAGGCGCCGGGCTACGTGTCCAGCCACTACGGCCCCGACGTGCCGCTGGGAACCGCCCATCCGCAATGGGGCTGGCGCTGCGAGGACCTGGAGAACCAGACCTTCCCCGACAAGAGCTTCGACCTGGTGGTGACCCAGGACGTGTTCGAGCATTTGTTCGCGCCCGACCGCGCCATCGCCGAGGTGGCGCGCACCCTCAAGCCGGGCGGCTTCCACATCTGCACCGTGCCGATCATCAACAAGGCCGCGCCCTCGGTGCGGCGGGCGCGGCGCGACCGGCAGGGCAAGGTCGAGCACCTGATGGAGCCGGTCTATCACGCCAATCCCATCGACGTTCAGGGCTCCCTGGTGACCGTCGACTGGGGCTACGACATCGCCGACTACCTGGACGAGGCCAGCGGGCTGTCCACCACCATCTGGACCCTGGACGACATAAGCCGGGGCATCCGGGCCGAGTACATCGAGGTTCTGGTCTCCCGCAAGGAGCCCCAGTCCCAGGTCACCCCCGACGGCCTGCCGGCGCCCTGGAAGGGCGTCCGTGAGACGATCCGCCGCCTGCTGAGCTGACCGCCGAGCCTGCATCCAGGCTTGCGCCTTCGCCCCCGCCCGCCTAGCAACGAGCGCAATTACGGGGAAGGTTCAACTATATGCGTGTCGTCATTGTCGGCGCCGGGATCGGCGGCCTCACCCTGGCGCTCAGCCTGCACGCCGCCGGGATCGAGACGGAGGTCTACGAGGCCGCCCCGGAGATCCTGCCCCTGGGGGTCGGGATCAATGTCCTGCCCCACGCGGTCCGGGAGCTGACCGACCTGGGTCTCGCCGACCGCCTGGCCGACAACGGCGTGGCCACCGAGGCCCTGATGTACGCCAACAGGTTCGGTCAGGAGATCTGGCGCGAGCCGCGCGGCCGCCTCGCGGGCTACAACTGGCCCCAGTATTCCATCCATCGCGGCGTGCTGCAGCTCCTGCTGTTCAACGCCGTGCGCGAGCGCCTGGGCAAGGGGGCGGTGCGCCTGGACCACGAGGCGACCGGCGTCGAGACCGGCGAGGACGGCGCCACGGTGCGCTTCCGCTCGCGGACGACGGGCGCCGACCTGCCCAGCGCCCATGGCGACGTGGTGGTGGCCGCCGACGGCATCCACTCGGCCCTGCGCGCCCAGTTCTATCCCGACGAGGGACCGCCGATCTGGAACCGCCGGGTGCTCTGGCGCGGCGTCACCGAGGGCGCCCCCTTCCTGGGCGGGGCGACCATGGTCATGGCCGGCCATCAGGACATGAAGTTCGTCTGCTATCCCATCGACCCCAAGGCCAAGGGGCGCGGGAGCTCCACGATCAACTGGATCGCCGAGCTGCGCTTCCCCGAGACCGTGGAATGGCGACGGGAGGACTGGAACCGCAAGGGCGAGTTGGCGGACTTCCTGCCCCGGTTCGAGACCTGGGACTTCGGCTGGCTGGACGTGCCCGACATCATCCGCGGGGCGAGCCAGGTCTACGAATACCCCCTGGTGGACCGCGACCCCGTGCAACGCTGGACCTTCGGCCGCACGACCCTGCTGGGGGACGCGGCCCATCCGATGTACCCGATCGGCTCCAACGGGGCCTCCCAGGCCATCCTGGACGCCCGGACCCTGGCCTATGAGCTGGCGACCCGGGACGAGGTCGACGGGGCCCTGGCGGCCTATGAGGGGGCCAGGCGGCCCGCCACCAGCCGCATCGTACTCTCCAACCGCGGCAACGGCCCCGAGCAGGTGATGCAGATGGCCGAGGAGCGGGCGCCCAAGGGCTTCTCCCACGTCCACGACGTGATCAGCCGCGAAGAGCTGGAGGCGACGGCGGGGGAATACAAGAAGCTCGCCGGCTTCGATCGCGAGGCGCTGAACAGCCGGCCCTCGCTGATCCCGGCCAGGGTCAAGGCCTAGCCTCGACCCGCCCATCCCGGCCTTCGCCGAGATGGGCCGATAGGTCAGCTGAAGGCGTGACCGGACCAGGTCGACATCGCCATGCTGATCGTCACGCCGAGCGTCAGCAGCGGCCAAAGGATTTTCACGTCTATCTCCAGGAGCAAGATCGTCGCCGGGGGAGCGGCGACGGTGCTGATATGGTGCGAGCTTGGCCTTTGCGGGAGGGGTCAAGTTTGCAGACCCGCTCTGCAGGACTGCATGGGGTCAGGCGGAGGTCAGGGTCACATAGAGCTCGGACTCGAGGACCCATTGGCCGGTGACCTTCCGCCAGACCGCCAGATAGGTCCCGGTCAGGGTGGGGGCCCCGCGCCAGGTGGCGACCCAGGTCCCGGCCTCGGCGGCGCGGGCCTGATCCTGGTCGGGGCGGACGGTCTCGGTGGTGCGCAGGTAGGTCACGAAGCTCGGATCGCGGAACTGGGCCTCGAAGGCGGCCAGCACCGCCTCGATCCCCACCAGCAGGCCGCCGTCCCCGGAGATGAGGTTGATGTCTGGCGCGAGGAAGGGGCGCAGGCGGGCGGCCTCGTGGCCGGCGATCAGCTTGTTGGTTAGCTTGCGCCGCGCACGGATGGCGGTCTCGGCCGGGGTCACGGCTCCACCACCACGGTGCCGACCTTGCCGCCGGACTCCACCAGCTCGTGGGCCCCGGCGCAGTCGGCCAGGGGGAAGCGGCCGGCGACGGAGAGGATGCGCGCCCCGGTGGCGATCCAGCGGGTGATGTCCTGCTGAGCGCGCTTGCGCGCCTCGTGGGGCGTGACCGGCAGATAGACGCCGTGGACGCCGAGGTTCAGCCCCATGACTGCGCCCGCCGGGACCACCGGCTCGCGGTTGCCCTTGGTGGCGTAGAAGGCCACCGAGCCGTTCATCCGCAGCACCTGCAGGGTGGTGGCGATATTGCCGCCGAAGTCGACGTCGACGACGTGGTGGACACCCCCACCGTCCGTCAGCTCGCGGACGCGCCGGGCGACCTTCTCCTGGCGGTAGTCGATGACGTGGTCGGCGCCGCCGGCCCTCGCCCGCTCCGCCTTCTCATCGGAGCTGACGGTGGCGATCACCGTGGCGCCGGCCCATTTGGCGAGCTGGACGGCGTAGTGGCCCACGGCGCCCGCCCCGCCGGTCACCAGCACCGTGCGGCCCTGAACCGGACCGGCCACGAACAGGCTGCGGTGGGCGGTCATGCAGGGGATGCCCAGGGTCGCGCCCTCGGCAAAGGACACGCTGTCGGGCAGCTCCATCAGCAGGTCGGTGTCGAGCTCGATATATTCGGCCGCCGAGCCGAAGGCCCGGCCGTTGCGCTGGCCGTTGTAGAACCAGACCCGCTTGCCGACCCAGGTCTGAGCCACCCCGGGGCCCACCGCCTCGACGACGCCGGCGCCGTCGCTGTTGGGGGTGATGCGCGGATAGGCCATGGCCGCGGGTCCGGCCCGCATCCCGGCGTCCGACGGATTGACCCCAGAGGCACGAACCCGGATCAGGGCCTGGCCATGGCCGGGCTCCGGGGTCGGCCGCTCGCCATATTCCAGCACTTCGCGGGCCGGGCCCGTGCGGTCGTACCAGATCGCCTTCATGTCGCGCTCCGCTTGAAGGGCCAGTCGATCACCCCGCCGGCGAACAGGGCCCACCAGACGAAGACCGGCTGAAAGGCGAGGCGGGGCCCGTGGTACCACCAGCTCGATGGCAGGCCGCCCACGGTCACGCCGCCGAAAGCGTGGTGCAGGTTGGCCGGATAGACGCTGATCGCGTAGAGCGCCAGCATCACCCCGGAAATCCAGCGCAGTCGCGGGATCAGCAGGCCGATCGCCCCCAGGATTTCGCAGATCCCGGTGACCAGGATCACCTCCAGGGGCCAGGGGACCCAGGCCGGCATGATCGCCAGGAAGCCATGCGCGCCGCGCAGGTGGGCCAGGCCGACCAAGGCGTAGATCAGGGCCAGCAGCCATCGCAGTCCGGTCCGCAGGCGCGACTGGGGTTGGGCGACGTCCGGTGTTTGGAAGATCATGCCGCGATGGTGGGCGCCCCCGCAGCCGGGGGCAAGAGCGATGACGCGTGACAATTCATCTTTCATATGTAATGTGAATTAAGACCCACGCGCGAACCCCGCCATGACCAGCGCCAGACGCTATCGAAGCCCCTTGCGGGAGGCCCAGGCCGCCCAGACCCGGGACCGCATCCTGGAGGCCGCCCGCGCCTTCCTGGAGGCCAACCCGATCGACGGCCTGACCCTGCGCCGCGCCGCCGAGCTGGCCCAGGTGTCGCCGCCCACGGTCTACGCCCACTTCCCCACCCTCGACGACCTGATGGCGGCCTTCTTTCAGTGGCTGTCGCCGCGCATCGGCATGGACGAGCCCCTGCCGCCCCTGGCCGAGCTGCCGGGAATGCCGGCGCGACTGTTCGCGCTCTACGAGGCCAATGGCGCGCTGCTGCGCAAGCTGATGGACAGCCCGAGCTGGGACCGCCGGCGGCTGGCGGGGCGCGACCGGCGCATCGGCGCCTGGATCGAGGCCATCGGTGCGGAGCTGCCGCACCTGGCGGCCGACGAACGGCGGCGCGGCGGACTGGCCGTGGCCAGTTGCTGGTCGCCGACCCACTGGCGCTGGCTGACCGACACCGGCGGCCTGACCCAGGTCGACGCGGTCGCCTCGGCGAGCTGGACGATACGCACCCTCATCCAGGCCCTGAAGCAGGGCCTCCCCCCGGAGGACAGACCATGATCCATCACGTCTCCATCCCCGCCCGCGACCCGACCCGTGTGGCCGAGGTCCTGGCCGAACTGATCGGCGGCCGCGCCTTTCCCTTCTCCGGCCCCCTGCCCGGCGCCCGGATGGCGGTGAGCGGCGACCCGCACGGGACCATGATCGAGGTCTATCCCGACCTAGTGGTGATGGCCCCCGGCGAGGGCGAGCAGCAGGTGATCTACACCCCGGCCGACGAGGCCTGCGGCCTGGCGCCCTTCCACCTGCTGATCTCCACCCCGCGCAGCCGCGCGGCGGTGGAGGCCATCGGCGAGCGGGAGGGCTGGCGCACCCGCTTCTTCGCCCGCGCCGCGCCGGGCAGGCCCCCCGCCTTCCACGTCATCGAGTTCTGGGTGGAGAACCGCATCCTGCTGGAGGTGGTCACCGAGGAGATGGCCCAGGAATACGCCGCCTATATGCAGCCCGAGCGGTTCGCCGCGCTTCCCGCCTGAGCCCGCCATGACCGACGTCCTGGTGGTGGGGGCCGGACCGACCGGCCTGGCGCTCGCCGTCACCCTGCGGCAGTTCGCGGCGCGGGTGCGGATCATCGACCGCGCCGCCCAGGCCACGACGGTCTCCAAGGCCCTGGCGGTCTGGAGCGCCAGCCTGGAGGCCCTGCAGGGGATGGGCGCGGCCGAGGCCTTCGCCTCCGAGGGCGTGCGGCTGCGCGCCCTGTCCCTGGGCCACGGCGACTATGAGCTGGCCCGCCTGGCGGTGGGGGTCGGGATCGACAGCCCCTTCGGCTACCCCCTGCTGGTCCCCCAGTCTCGGACCGAGGCCCTGCTGACCGAGCGGCTCTCATCCCTCGGGGTGGAGGTGGAGCGCGGCCTGGAACTGACCGGCCTGGAGCAGGAGATGAACGGCGTTGTCGCCACCCTGCGACGCTCCGACGGGTCCACAGAGGCCGCCCAGGCGCTCTATCTGGGCGGCTGCGACGGGGCCGGCAGCTTCGTGCGCCACGCCCTGGAGATCCCCTTCGAGGGGTTCACCGAGCCGGAGACCTACCTGCTGGGGGACGTCAGGATCGCCGGCGGGGACCTGGACCGGCGCAGTATCTACATCCGCTGGCGCAACGACAACTCCATCGCCCTCTTCCCCTTCGGCGAGGACGTCTGGCGCATCGTGACGGCCCGGCAGGCGACCGATCTCGCCCAGACGCCCCCCAGCCTCGAGGAACTCCAGGCCCTGACCGACCGCCACGGGCCGCGCGGCCTGAAGCTGAGCGACGCCACCTGGCTCTCGGCCTTCAGGATCAACGAACGGCTGGCGGCGCGCTACCGCAAGGGGCGCTGCTTCCTGGCGGGCGACGCGGCCCACATCCACGGCCCGGCCGGTGGCCAGGGCATGAACACCGGCCTGCAGGACGCGGTGAACCTGGGCTGGAAGCTGGCCCACGCGGTGCACGGCCACGGCGACCGCGACCTGCTGCTGCAAAGCTATGAGGCCGAGCGGCGGCCGGTGGCCAAGGCGGTGGTGGCCGCCGCCGCCCAGAAGCTGCGGCTGGGCATGGCGCCCTCGAAGCTGGGCCTCGCGCGCGACGCCGCCGTCGCGGTGATCGGCCGGCTGCCGGTGGTGCAGCGGCGCCTGCAGGCGGAACTATCGGAAACCGAGATCGTCTACCGCGGGGGCGGCCTCGTCACCCTGGGGGCGCCGCCGCGGCGCGACGGGCGTGGCGAGGCCGGTGGCCGGGCCCTGGACGCCGAGCTGGGGGACGGGACGACCCTGTGGCCCAGGATCTCCCGCCCCTGCCACAGCCTGCTGCTGTTCGGCGTCCCCGCGGCCAGGGTCGCGAGCCTCACCAAGCCGGCGGGCGAGCGGCTGCAGGTCATGGCCCTGGATCTCCGACAGGGAACCGCGGCCCGCCGCTATCGCGTGCGGGGGCCGGGCTGGGTGCTGATCCGCCCCGACCAGGTGGTGGCCGCCCGAGGGACCCTGAAGGACCTGGAGCGGCTTGAGACCTACCTGGCCAGGATATTGGCGAGGACCTAGTCGGCCACCCAATTGCCGTGGAAGCCGAAGGGCACGCGGCGGGGCATGTGGGCCATGCCGATGGGGCCCTTGGCCACGTCCTGGGCGTCGAAGACCACGAAGTCGCTGCGGTCCTCGGCGGCCCGGTAGACCACCGCCGTGAGCCAGCCGTCGCCCTCGGGCGCGGCGGCCGAGCGCGGCGTGAAGACCGGCTCGGAGGTCAGGTCGCCGCCGGTGAAGGCGTGGACCTGCCGCTTGCCGGTGGCCAGGTCGATGTGGGCGATGGCGTTGAGCTTGACCGACTTCGAATTGGTGGTGTCGCCGGCATAGAAGCCGTGGCGATAGGCGCTACCCGCCAGGCGCTCGTCGAAGCGCGGGAACTCGCAGTCGAGGTCGTCGATGGCCTCCTCCTTGATGGCGTCGCTGGCGCCCGACAGGTCGAAGGTCCAGCGATAGAGCCGCGCGGCGGTGCGCAGGCCGGGCGAGCCGTCGGCCATGGGGAACAGGGGGGCGGCGTCGTAGCGGGCCACCTCGGCGACGATCTTGCCGTCGACTTCGTAGGCGTTCATCGGGTGGAAGACGTAGCAGGCGGCCACGTTGAACCAGCGGATCGTGGAGACGTCGGCGTCGCGGCGCATGACCCCCACATAGCCGCCCTTCTCCGGCTCCCAGGCATAGGGCGGCAGGCCTTTCATGGCCCGCTCCAGGCTGCCGGTCAGGGGCAGGACCGGGAACAGCACGTAGTTCTCGGTGACCAGGAAGTCGTGGATCATGGCCGAATAGGGCGCCTGGAAGTCCGAGCGGCGGGTCACCACGCCCTTGGCGTCGGTGACGCCGTAGCTCATGCCGGCCGACAGCGGCGCCTCACCGACGCCGTAGCCGAACCAGACCATCTCGCCGGTCTTGGGGTCGATCTTCGGGTGGGCCGTGACCCGGCCCTTGTACTGCTGCGCATACCCCTTGGGGGCCATGGTCGCCGGCGCGACCTCGAAGGGCATGTGGCCCTCCTCCAGGGCCAGCAGATGGCCGGCATGCCAGAGGATGTTGGTGTTGGCCACGCCGCCGTCCTTGCCGGCGGCCAGCGGGTCGCTGAGCATCGGGTTGAAGCCCCCGAACAGCGACCGGCCATGCTCGTGCTCCAGCTCCCACTTCGGCGTGCGGACATAGCGGTTGCGGTAGCTGACCTTGCCGTCCGCAACCCGGAAGGCGTGCAGCATGCCGTCGCCGGTGAACCAGTGATAGTTGGGGTCCCGCGGCTCGAACTGCGGGTTCGGGCCGGTGCGGTAGAGCGTGCCGCGCAGGCCCGCCGGAATCTCGCCGGTGACGGCCAGATCGAAGTCATCCTCCGACCGCACGGGGGCGAAGTTGCCCGACAGATAGGGGTTGATGCGAACCTCGCCGTCCATGGCGTGTCTCCCTCTGATGACCGGTTCAGCCCGGCGTTATGATGTGTCCGTCCTGCGGCCGCACGCGGCCTTCCAGGACCTGGTGATAGGCGTCGGTCAGACCCTGCTGACCCTGGTGCTGCACGAGGGTGAGCCAGGGGTTGGCGGCGACGAAGCCGCGCAGGCCCTTGTCGAACCGCGCCTCCACCTCGCCTGGTCCCCAGTCGGCCATGCGCTTGCGGATCTGGTCGGGCGCGAAGAACAGGGTGGGCGTTGGCCCGGCGATGGCGGCCTCCTCACGTCCGGCCTCCCAGTGGGTGGCGCCGACGATGAGGCTGCGGGTCAGGGCCTCGCCGAGGGCCGCGTGGACCGCCGCGGTGGTGGTCCGGTCGCCGGCGAAGTCCACGAAGGCGGCCGGGCCCGCGGTCTTCAGGGACCCCACCTGGTCGTAGGTCAGGACCCTGTCGTAGAGGCCCAGGCCGGCGATGGCCGGGGCGTTGGCGGGGGAGGAGAGACCGATCACCTCCAGGCCGCGGGCCTTGGCGAACCAGGCCAGGCCCATGGCGGTCTTGCTCGAGGCGCTGGAGAGCACGAGGGACTTGAGGTTCGCGTCCTCCCCCAGGAAGTCGTCCAGCAGGAACGAGGTCATCAGCAGGGGCCGCAGCAGGGCGCGGTGGTCGTCCAGGGGATCGGCGGGGGCCTCGGCATAGGCGTTATAGGTCGGCGGCAGATCGGCGCGATGCGGCGCGCGGTCGACGAAGCCGGTGCGCCCCTTGGCGAGTTGCATGGTGAAGGCGCTCGACATGGGCAGGTAGCCGAACAGGCGCAGGCCGACCGGGGCCTCGGGGACCCTGGACTCGACGATGGTGGCGAAGCCCCAGACCGGGATGCGGCCCTGGCCCCCGGGGGCCGGGAAGAACTTCCAGTAGCCGAAGGAGTCCCCCATCAGGCCGTAGGTGACGTTGTTGGCGGTGAAGGAGAAGCGCTCGACCCGAAGGCGGACCTCGCCGTCGGCCAAGGGCGGCGCCTGAGCCGGGACGATCTGCGCCTTGCGCAGGTCCTTGCGGTCCACCAGCAGGTCCCAGTCGCCCATCATCCGCCCTTGTCTTTTCTTACGTTGTAAATTTATTGCGTAAGAGGTAACGCCTTGCAAGCGAATTGTTTGGTAGAGTTTCCGGTATGCCCCGCGTCCTGTCCGAGACCGATGTCGCCGATTTCCGCGAGCGCCTGTGCGAGGCGGCCGAGAAGCTGTTCGCCGAGCGCGGGCCCGACGCGGTGACCATGCGCCAACTGGCCGCCGAGCTCGGGGTCAGCCCCATGACCCCCTACCGCTACTTCGCCGACAAGGAGGACATCCTGGCGGCGGTGCGCACCAACGGCTTCAACCGCTTCGCCGAGGCCCTGGAGACCGCCTACGCCAGGACCGAGGGGGCGCGGGCCAAGGGGGCGGCGGTGGGCGAGGCCTATCTGAACTTCGCCTTCGAGCATCCCCAGACCTACAAGCTGATGTTCGACCTCGATCAGCCGCACGTCGAGAAATATCCCGAACTGGTGGCGGCGGGACATCGGGCCCACGAGACCCAGACCCAGTACGTCAAGACCCTGGTGGCCGACGGCGTGCTGCAGGGCGACCCCGAGGAGATCGGCAAGATGTTCTGGGCCGCGGCCCACGGGGCCGTGGGCCTGGAGCTGGCCGGCAAGCTGCCGCCAGGCGCGGCCCGCGAGTTGCACCGCCAGCTGAACCACGCCCTGGCCCGGGGCCTGCGCCCAGGCAACTAGCTCCGCGCTTGACCGCCCCTGCGTCATTGGCCGAGCTTGCCGCCAAATTCCAAAGGGAGGCGCGCGTGCCCGAGATCCAACCGTTTGAAGTCCGCTGGACCGAGGCCGACGTCCAGGCCGTGCTGGACCAGGTGCGCGCCTATCCCTGGCCGGCGATCCCGCAGGTTCCGGACGGCTGGGCCTATGGCTGCGACGCGGGCTACCTGAAGGGGCTCTGCGAACACTGGACCGAACGCTACGACTGGCGCTCGGCGGTGGCCGACCTCAACCGGTTCCCGCAGTTCACCGCCAAGGTCGAGGACTACGACCTGCACTTCCTGCACGTGGTGGGCGAGGCGGGCGGCAAGCGGCCCCTGCTGGTGACCCACGGCTGGCCCGGCTCGCACTACGAGTTCTGGGGCGCCATCGAGAAGCTGGCCTTCCCCTCCCGCTTCGGGGGCGACGCCAAGGACGCCTTCGATCTGGTGATCCCCTCCCTGCCCGGCTTCGGTTTCTCCTCCAAGCCCACCCGCCCCATCGGCCAGCGGACCACGGCGCGGCTGTTCAACACGCTGATGACGGAGGTCCTGGGCTATCCCAGCTACATCGCCCAGGGCGGCGACTGGGGCGCCATGGTGACCTCCTGGCTCGGCCACGACCATGGGACCCAGGTCCGCGCCATCCACCTGAACATGATGGCCTTCCGCCCCTTCGGCGGCCCCCAGACCCCCGACGAGATCGCCTGGCTCACCCGCCAGGGCGCCATGATGGACGTGATGGGCGCCTATTTCCGCCTGCAGGCCTCCAAGCCCCAGTCGCTGGCCTGGATGGGGGCGGGCAATCCGGTGGGTCAGGCCGCCTGGATCGCCGAGCGTTTCCACGATTGGTCGGACCTGCGCGAGAAGTCCCTGGACGCGGCCCACCCCAAGGACCGGATGCTCACCAACATCATGATCTATGTGATGACCGGCAGCTTCGCGACCGGCGCCTGGTACTATCGCGGCCTGCTGGAGGAAGGCGGGATCGCCTTCCAGGAGGGCGAGCGCTGCGAGACTCCCACCGCCTTCGCCAACTTCCCCGGCGAGCCGCTCTACACCGCCCCGCCGCGCTCCTGGGCCGACCGGGCCTACAACATCGCCCGCTGGACCGAGATGCCCCGGGGCGGGCACTTCGCGGCCATGGAGGAGCCGGACCTCTTCGTCGCCGACGTGCGGGAATGGGGCCGCGGCGTCTAGGCGCAAAAGCGGTTTCCAAGACGGCGGGATCGGTTCTATTCGGCGGATGGCCAGATACGACTTCGCATCCGACAACACCGCCCCCGCCACCCCCGAGGCGATGGACGCCCTGGTGGCCGCCAATACCGGCGCGACCTCCGGCTACGGCTCCGATCCCATCACCCGGCGGGGGGCCGACGCGGTGCGCGCCCTGCTGGACGCCGACGCCACCGTGCGGTTCGTGGCCTCGGGCACAGCGGCCAACGCCATCTCGCTGGCCACCCTGTGCCAGCCCTTCGAAGGGGTGCTCTGCCACGAGCATTCCCACATCGCCACCGACGAGACCGGGGCGCCGGGCTTCTTCGGCCACGGCCTGGGGATGATCGGCCTGCGCGGCGCCTCGGGGCGGATCGATCCCGCCAGCCTGACCGCGCCGCTTGCCGCCCCCGACCAGCCCCACTGGCAGGCGCCCGCCGCGCTCTCGGTCACCAACGCCACCGAATACGGCACGGTCTATTCGGTCGAGGCGCTGAAGGCCCTGATCGAGCCGGTGAAGGCCAAGGGCTACCGGGTCCACTTCGACGGCGCGCGCCTGGCCAACGCCGCCGCCGCCGGCTTCGACCTGAAAGCCATCAAGGACCTCGGCGTCGACATCCTGGTGGTGGGCGGGACCAAGGCCGGAATGACGCCGTCGGAGGCGGTGGTGATCTTCGACCCCGCCCTGGCCCGCCGGCTCGACGCGCGGCTGAAGCAGTCGGGGCAGCTTCCCTCCAAGGGTCGGTTCTACGCCGCCCCCTTCATCGGCATGCTGGCCGACGGCGCCTTCGTCCGCCACGCCGCCCACGCCAACGCCATGGCCCGGCGCCTGGCGGGCCTAATGCCCTTCCCGCTCGCCCATCCGGTGGAGGCCAACGCGGTCTTCGTCACCATGGACGAGGCGACCCTGAAGCGGCTGCACAAGGCCGGCTGGTTCGTCTACCGGTTCATCGACGGCTCGGTGCGCTTCATGTGCTCCTGGGCCACCACCCCCGAGGTGGTGGACGAGCTGGGTGAGGTCCTCGCCTCTATTCGCTAGCCAGCCAGGCCAGCACCTCGGGCCAGTGCTTGTGCGGCAGGAAATGGCCCACGCCCGGGAAGGTCCGCACCGTTTGCTGGCGGTCGTTGAGCCAGGCGGCGACGTCGGCGGCGCTGGACATCGGGTCCTCCTCGCCGTGCCAGACGGTGATGGGGGCGGCCAGGCCCGACAGGTCGAGGGTCGGGCTGCGGGCCGAGCACTTGATCTCGTCGGCGATGCCCCGGCTGGTCACGGCGAGAGACTCCGAGATGTAGTCGATGATGAACTCCAGCACGCCCGGATGGCTGCGCAGATAGGCCGCGTCGCCAGGGGCCGAGGCCGCGGCGCGGACGAACTTCTCCAGCTGCCGACGGGTGAGCTGCAGGCGCATGACCGCGAAGATCATGTCGGCCAGCCAGGCGTTGCGCAGGATTCGACGCCGGAACAGCACCACCGCGTGACCCTTGTCCTTCTCGGTCTCCAGGGTCTGGCCCGAGGGCCGGGCCGAGGCCAGCAACACGCGGCTCGCCAGGGGGCCGAGGTCGCGCGCGGCCATCAGGGCGAAGGGGGCGCCGGACATGAAGGCGGCCACCTGGACCTGGGACAGGCCCTGGTCGCGGCAGAGGTCGGCCAAGTCGCGGCCGACTCCTTCATAGCTGAAGTCGGGTCGCGCGTCGGAGCGGCCCGCGCCCGGACGTTCGGGACAGATCAGGCGCAGGCCGAGGTCGCGGGCCAGGATGTCGGTGCCGCGGGGCAAGACGCTGCAACCCAGGCCCTGGTGGACCATCAGCACGGGCCGGCCCTTGGGATCGCCATAGGCCCGCCAGGCCAGGCGGCGGCCGTCGCGCAGGGTGAGGAGGCGGATGGGCGGCGCGGTCTCCACCGCCCCGCGCTCGGTGGCGGCGATGGGCGGGCCAAGCAGGCCGCGGCCGGAACTCTCCTGGAACGAAGTGGCCAGGGATCCGAGCTGGGTCAGGGTTCGGATCAGCTCGCTCTGCCGCGACAGGCCCACCTTCTCGAATATGGCGCGCAGTTGGTTGCGGACGGTGTTGAAGCTGACGTTCAGCTCGCCCGCGGCCTCCTTCAGGGTCAGGCCGTCCTTCAGCCGGGCGGCCAGCCGCGTCTCGGCCGGGGTCAGGCCGAAGCTTTCGCGCAGGTTGGCCCACAGGCGGTCGGTGGCCTCCACCGCCGGGAAGACCACCGCGCAGGCGCCCTCCCCCGCGGTCGCGCCGCCGCCGAGGCCGGCGGCCAGGGCCGGGGGCAGGCCGTCGGCGGGGACCACATAGGCGAAGTGGGGCGCCTCGTCATTGGCCTGGGCGAACTTGACGATGACCTGGCGGCCCTGGGTTCCGCGCAGGCGATGGCGAGCCTGGTCGAGGGCCTCGTGGTTGGCGGGGTTGAAGAACCGGAGCCCCTGGGCCTCGATGACTCCCAGGCGCTGGTGGAAGACCGCCTCGCCGGCGGCGTTCCAGGCGCTGGCTCCGCCGGCGGCGTTGATCAGCACCACTCCCACCGAGGCGGGCTCGGCCCGGTCGGCGGCGAGGACCGCCAGTCGGGCGGCGCCCTGGGCCTCGGGCGGCGCCTCGCTGGCGTCGACGTCCAGGGCCTGGACGATCTGCTCCCACCGATCAGGTTCGGCGGCGATGGCGTACATCGTCTCGATCACCGTCGAGACGTTGGCCTTGGCCTTGGGGGTCAGACTGGGGGACGGCACGGGCGGGCTGTGTCTCGAGGGCTCCGGGGAACCTTCAGCTTACACAACCTGCGCCGATAACGACCGACGATATCAGGCGCCGGCCATCTGCTTCTTGGTGACGAAGTTGGCCAGGCGCCCGGTGATCAGGGCCTCGGCCTCGGCCACGATGCGGTGGATCAGCTCCTGGCAGGAGGGGATGTCGTGGATCAGGCCCTGGATCTGGCCGGCCGACCAGATGCCGGCGTCGTTGTCGCCCACCTCGTAGACGTTGCGGCCACGGCTGCCGGCCACCAGCTCGCGGACGTCCTCGAACTTGGCGCCCTGCTTCTCCAGCGCCACCACCTGCTGGCTGACGGCGTTGCGGGCCACCCGGCTGGTGTTGTGCATGGTGCGGAAGATCAGGTCGGTGGAGCGCTCGTCATTGGCGACGATCTGCTCCTTGATGGCCTGGTGGATGGGGCTTTCCTTGGTCGCCATGAAGCGGGTGCCCATGTTGATGCCCTCGGCGCCCAGGGCCAGGGCCGCCACCAGACCGCGGGCGTCGCCGAAGCCCCCCGAGGCGATCATCGGGATCTTGATCTTGTCGGCGGCGGCCGGGATCAGGATCAGGCCGGGCACGTCGTCCTCGCCCGGGTGGCCGGCGCATTCGAAGCCGTCGATGGAGATGGCGTCCACGCCCATCCGCTCGGCCGAAAGACCATGGCGCACCGAGGTGCACTTATGGACCACGATGATGCCGTGCTTCTTGAGTTCGTCGACGTGTTCCTGCGGCTTGTTGCCGGCGGTCTCGACGATCTTGACGCCTGAATCGATGATCGCCTGGCGATACTCGGCGTAGGGCGGCGGGTTGATGGCCGGCAGGATGGTCAGGTTCACGCCGAAGGGCTTGTCGGTCAGGGTCCGGCAGCGGGCGATCTCCTCGCGCAGCTTGTCCGGCGTGGGCTGGGTCAGGGCGGTGATGAAGCCCAGGCCGCCGGCGTTGGCCACCGCGGCCACCAGCTCGGCGCGGCCGACCCACTGCATGCCGCCCTGAACGATCGGATGTTCGATTCCGACGAGCTCGGTGAAACGGGTCTTCAGGGCCATGACGTCCTCCCAAACGGTTGTTTGAGACAGTTGAAGCCCGCGACGTGGGGTCAAGCAAGCCGTTTGCGCGCGTGGACGATCTCGCGCCCGTGGGCGGTGAAGCCGAGGGTGGCGTAGAGGGCGCGGGGCGCGGGATATCCATCGTCACCGCGCGGTCCAACCACAGCAAGGCGCGCCCCTGCGGCCTTCAACGCGTGAAGCGCCGCCAGGCAGACGGCCTGAGCCAGGCCCAGGCGGCGGAAGTCGGCGTCGGTCCCGACCGGCTCGAAGAGGCCGACGCCGTTGACCTCGTCGAACCAGACGCAGGCGTTGGCCGCAAGCCGACCGTCTGGCGCCTCGACCACCCAGTCCAGGCCGGGACGATACGGCCAGGCGGCCATCACCTGGCGGTAGCTCTCCGCCGTCACCCTGGAGCGCCCGGGAGGGTCGGCTTCCCGTCCGGCGATGCGGCTCCAGGCGTTGCGATGGGCCAGGGCCCGGCGCTCGGGGTCGCGCAGGTCGGCCATGGACAGGGCGCGGTAGCCGCGCGGCAGAACCACGGGCTTGAGGTTCTCCAGGTCCCGCGAGGTGCGAAGACCGAACGGATGATCGTCGCCGACCACACGGTAGCCGCGGCCCGCGAGACGGGCCAGCAGTTCGGCCTGAGCGTCCAGGACCATGGTGGTGAGGTCAGGCTCGGTCGCCGCCGTCTCGAACCAGCTGAAGACCTCCTCGAACAGATCGAGCCGCGCCGGGTCGATCTGGAAATAGAGGTGACTTCCATCGTGGATCCAGCCCCAGGCGAGGACGGTCTCGCCCTCAAACCACAGCCTGGTTTTCCACTCCGGTTCACGGCCGACATGTTCGAACCGCTCCCAGGCCAGGTTGCCGATGTGAAACGGAGTGGTCGGCGACCAGATGCGTTGGGTCAGGCTCTGCATGGCGCGCAGATCCTGGAAGCCGGAATAGTCGCGGAACGGGGTCATGATCACCCCACGCGGTCAGCGGTCGGGATAGCTCGCCAACTCGTCGGCGCGCTCGGAGGTGCGGTCGAGGACGCACATGTTGGCGGTCACCCGGGACAGGGTGCCCCAATCATCATCCCAGAGCGATTGGCAGTCGGCCTCCTTGAAGGCGATCCAGGCGCGCTGGGCGGCGCGGAGCTTGACCTTCTGCGCCGGTGTCAGGGTCTTCATCGCCTTGGCGTAGTTCTGGTTCAGCCGCGCGTCCTGCGCCGTCACGGCGTCGCCGATGCACTGGATCTGGCCCAGGGTGCTGGCGCCGGCCGGCGAGGCCAGGCAGCGGTCGAGGGCTGTCTTCGGCGCCGCCTGCGCGGCTGCCGGGACCATGGCCGCCAGGGCCACGGCGATCAGCAGGGCCCTCATTGCAGGCCCGTCCGGCCGATGGCGTAGAAGCGGTCGGCCCGCTGCTTCTTGAGCTCGGGCGCGGTCATCTTGATCAGGCCCGCCAGCTCCTCCTCCACCGCGTCGCCCACCGAGGTGATGGTGGCCTCCGGATCGGAATGGGCCCCGCCCGGGGGCTCGGGGATGACGCGGTCGACGATCCTCATGCCGATCAGGTCCTGGGCGGTGATCTTCAGGGCCTTGGCGGCCTCCTCGGCCGTGCGGGCGCCGCGCCACAGGATGGAGTTGGCCCCCTCCGGCGGGATCACGGTGTAGATGGCGTGCTCCAGCATCAGCACCCGGTTGCCGCAGGCGATGCCCAGCGCCCCGCCGGAACCGCCCTCGCCGGTGACCACGGCCACCATGGGCACGCCGAGCATCAGGGACTTCTCGGTGGCGCGCGCGATGGCCTCGGCCACGCCACGTTCCTCCGAGCCGACGCCGGGATAGGCCGCGGCGGTGTCGACGAAGCTGATCACCGGCAGGTGGAAGCGCTCGGCCAGCTCCATCAGGCGGATGGCCTTGCGGTAGCCCTCAGGGCGACCGTAGCCGAAATTGTGCTTCACCCGGGTGACGGTGTCGCGGCCCTTCTCATTGCCCATGACCACCACCGGCTGGCCCCGGAAGCGGCCCAGGCCGCCCATGATCGCCTGGTCGTCGGCGAACTTGCGGTCGCCGCGCAGCTCCACGAACTCCTCGATCAGGCCGGCGGCGTAGTCGACGAAGTGGGGGCGGTCGGGGTGGCGGGCCACCAGGGTCTTCTGCCAGGCGTCCAGCTTGGAATAGGCCTCGCGGCGCATCTTCTGCGCGCGGCTGCGCAGGGCCTCGATCTCGGTCTCCAGGGCGCCGGAACCGGTGGTCTCCGACAGCTTGGAGAGCTCCTCGATCTTGGCTTCGAGGTCGGCGATGGGGCGCTCGAATTCGAGATAGTGGCCGACCATGCGCGGAATCTTCCTTCCGTTTGCGGAAGCGCTGGAAACTAGGCGGGAACCTTCAGCCTAACAAGTAGGTGGCGCGGCGCCAGTTCCCTGTGGCCTCGAACGGGAACGAAATCGGCTCTGAAGACCTCAGCCAGGATGAAATTCGCCCTTCCCCTGCTGCTGGCCGCCGGCCTGGCGTCCCCCGCCCTGGCCGCCTCCGGCTTCAACGCCCCGCCCACCGTCTCGGCCCAGGCCGAGGGCGGCTCGGCCGGGGTGATCCGCGCGGCCATGGACGTGGCCGCCCCGCCCGCCGTGGTCTGGAAGGTGCTGAGCGACTGCGCCAACGCGCCGCGCTACATGCCCAAGCTGCTCTCCTGCAGGACCCTGGAGCGCGACCCCGCGGGCCGGTGGGACGTGCGCGAGCACCGTCTGCAGGGGAACGCCTTCAAGCCGGTGATGCGCAATGTCTTCCGTACGACCCTTGAGCCGCCCCACCGCCTGGCCTTCCACCGCACGGGCGGGGACTGGAAGCGCTCGGACGGGGAGTGGCGGCTGCGCCCGATCCCCGGAGGAACCCACGTGACCTATGAGCTGCACGTGGCGGTGGACGCCCCCGTCCCGGCCGGCATGGTGCGCGGCGCCGTGGCCAAGGGCATGCCCGCCTCCATGCTGGCCCTGCGCAAGGAAGCGCTCGCCCAGGCGCACGCCTCGTGACGGCGGAGGACGAGGCCCTGGTGGCCCTGCTTCACGCCCTGAAGGTCCGCGACTACCGGTTCGTCACCCCCACCCCTGATACCCATCGCAAGGTGCTTTGGCGGCTGTTCCAGGGCGGACGCCACAGCCTTCGCGACATCTTCGGCTGGAATCGGCCGTTCCGTTCCGGCGACATCGACAGCGAAATCCTCGACCTGATGCGGGCCGGCGGCGTGCTGGCCGAGCGCGGCCCGCGGCTCTCCAGCAGGGTGCGGGTCGCCAGCCTCGGGGAGGACCTGTTCCTGCACTCGGCCTTCCCGCCCCGGGCCAAGGACGCGGTGTTCTTCGGCCCCGACAGCTACCGGTTCGCCGACTTCCTGCGCGCCGAGCTGGGCCCGGCCCAGCGCATCGTCGACATCGGCGCGGGCGCCGGGGTCGGTGGAATCGCCGCGGCGCGGGTCTGTCCCCAGGCCGCGATCGTGCTGGCCGACATCAATCCCCAGGCCCTGCGCCTGGCGCGGATCAACGCCGCGGCCGCCGTGGTCAGCGCCGAGATCGTCGAGAGCGACGGCCTGACCAAGGTGATCGGGCCCTTCGATACGGCGATCGCCAATCCGCCCTATCTGCTGGGCTCGGGCGGCCGGACCTATCGCGACGGCGGCGACCTGCTGGGGGCGCGGCTGTCCCTGGACTGGGCGCGGGCGGCGCTCGCCCGCCTGCCGGCCGGCGGCCGGCTGCTGCTCTACACCGGCAGCGCCATCGTGGAGGGGCGTGACCGGCTGAAGGCCGAGCTGGAAGCCGTGGCGACCGACCTGGGAGCGAGCCTGCGCTATCGCGAGATCGATCCCGACGTGTTCGGCGGCATGCTGCTGCACCCGGCCTATCGCCGCGTCGACCGCATCGCCGCGGTGGGGGCGGTGATGGAGAACGCGGGGAACGCCTCGCCAGCTTGAGCGTATTGGCCTGGCGGGTTCACTATGGGGTCGTGCCCGGTCTCTGAGACATTGCGAGGCTCCCATGAGCGAACTGCAGACGCCCTCGCCCCTGATGCCGGGGGCGTCCGGGCTCTCGCCCAAGGGCGGCTGGTTCAGCGACTTCCAGTTCCATCGCGGCGGCCTGACGGTCCACAAGACCGGGACGAAGATCGCCCTGGACGCCACCCTGATCGGGGAATGCCTCAACTGGTTCGGATACCACCTGATCGTCCGCGCCCGGTCCTGGTGGCTGATGGCGACGCGGGCGCCGGGGCCGGCCATCTGGTTCGTCCCCGACAAGCCGCGACCCTGGTACCTTATCTGGGCGGCCATGGCCTGGAGCGGCTGTCGCATGGCCAGGTCACCGGAGACCGCCGACGCCAGCTTCTGCTTCGAGGACGCCACCTGGGGCCTGAGGGCCACGCCCACCCACACGCGGGCCTTCAACTTCGGCTGCCTGGACGTCTCCAAGAGCCACGTCGCGGCGGTGTTCGAGGAGGTGTTCGGCTATCCCCTGGCCATCGATCCGGAGACCTTCGTCGGCCCGGCGGTGGAGAAGGGCGAACTGAACGGCGTGCATGACGGCCGGGTGATCACCTGCCCCCACCCCCGGGCGCCGGGCAAGACCTACCAGAAGCTCGTCGACACCGCGGTCGGCCCCTACATCCACGACCTGCGCACCCCCTGCGTGGGGGGCAAACCCGCCGTGGTCTGGATCAAGCGAAAGCCGGCGGAGAACCGCTTCTCGATCCACAACCTGGCGGTCACCCGCGCGGCCCCGGAGGACATCTACAGTCGGCAGGAGCTTGATCTGATCGCGCGGTTCGCCGCGCGCATGGGACTCGACTGGGGCGGGCTGGACATCCTGCGCGATGAGCCCAGCGGCAAGATCTACATCGTCGACGTCAACAAGACCGACGTCGGGCCGGTCATCGCCTTGAGCTTGGCCGACAAACTGACCTCGACCCGAGCCCTGTCTCTCGCCCTGGTAGAGTTGCTCAAGGGCTCCGCCCGCAAGGCTTAGCGTAATCGAACAGTGTTCGTGCAACCGCGACCAAGACTCCACGTTTGGTATGCCGAGGTCGCAAGGACCCCATTGTTCACGAGACCGCCGGGACGGGAGCGGTCCGTCGTTTGTTCGAGGAGAACGCACACCATGAAGACGCTTAAGACCGCTTTGGTGGCGACGGCGATGCTGGCCACGGCCGCCCCCGCCTTCGCCCAGTACCAGCCCACCCAGCAGTACCAGCGCGACATGCGCTCCTACCAGCAGGACCAGGCCGACTACCAGGTCACCCGCGCCGAGTACGACCGCGCCCGGGCCGAATACGACGCCAGGCGGGATCGCTATGAGCGCGACCGCGCCCGCTATGACGCCCGCTACGGCTATGGCGCCTATGCGCGCTATTACGGTCCGGCCCCGACCTGGGATTCCGCGCGCTGGGACGCCAACGGCTACGGCCGCGACACCTCCTATTCGGGCTCGGCCTATGCCGACCCCTGCCGGTCGTCCAACAACCGTAACGGCCAGGTGGCCGGCGGCCTGATCGGCGCCCTGGCCGGCGCGGCCATCGGCTCCAACGTCGCGGCCCGCAACGCGCGGACCGAGGGCGCGGTGCTGGGCGCCGTGGTCGGCGGCCTCGCCGGCTCGCAGATCGGCAAGCAGTCGGCCAAGGCCAAGTGCGACCAGGCCGGCTACTACTACAACTACGCCGAGACCGTGCCCTATCGCGAAAGCCGCTACGACCGCGGCCAGCGCACGGGCCAGTACGACTACAGCTACTACAACCGCAGCCGCTGCCGCCTGGCCCCCGCGCCGGTGGACGAATACGGCCGCGACATGCGCTACGTCCGCGTGTGCCCCGACAGCCAGGGCCGCTATCGGATCACCGGCTGACCCCCAGCCTGATCCAGAGCCCTGAGGGAAGCCGTCCGCTCACGCGGGCGGCTTTTCCCGTTCAGGACTTCCTCGAAAGCGGATGCTTGCTGGCCACCACCTGGGCCAGGCGCTCGCCGGCCACGTGGGTGTAGATCTGGGTGGTGGCGATGTCGGCGTGGCCCAGCAGCTTCTGCACCACCCGCAGGTCCGCGCCGCCTTCCAGCAGATGGGTGGCGAAGGCGTGGCGCAGGACGTGGGGGCTGACCCGGGCCGCGTCGATCCCGGCGTCGGCGGCCGCCTCGTCCAGCAGTTGCGCGAAGCGACGCGGCGTCATGCGCCCGGCCTTGCCCCGCGAGGGGAACAGCCAGGGATTGGCCAGGTCGCCCTTGGGCAGGAAGACCTTGCGGACCTCCAGATAGGCCTTCACGGCCGTGCGAGCGGCGTCATTGAGGGGAGCGAGCCGATCCTTGCCGCCCTTGCCGGTGACCATGAGGTAGGCCGGATCCCGCGCCAGGGCCGCCAGCGGCAGGGCGGTGAGCTCGGAGATCCGCAGGCCCGAGGCGTAGATCAGCTCCACCACGCAGCCGATCCGCAGGCCCTGGGCGCCGTCCTTGGCGCTGGCGGCGGCGATGATGCGGTCCACCTCGTCGCGGCTCAGGATCTTGGGCAGGGGGCGGCCGCGCTTGGGGGCGTCCACCCGGCGCGACGGGTCGTCGTCGCGCCAGCCCTCCCCCAGGACGAAGCGGTAGAACTGGCGAACCGCCGCGCGGCGGCGCGAGGCCGTGGCGGGCGACAGGCCGCGCGCGCCGAGCGCCGCGAAATAGGCCTCGATGTCCTCGGCCGAGGCGTCGCCCAGGTCACGGCCACGCCCGGCCAGGAAGCCGCTCGCGTCGGTCAGGTCCTTGCCATAGGCGGTGATAGTGTTCTTGGCCGCCGCCCGCTCCACGGCCATCATTTCCAGGAAGGCCTCGGCCCAGCCCGACGCGGCGCTCATCGGACGGCCAGCAGGCCTTCGACGGCGAAGGCCCGCGCATCCGTCTCCAGGCCCGCCGCCTTGAGCCCGCGGACGATGCGGGCCCGGTCGCCGGCGGCCGGCCCCGCCGCCCCGGCGTCGGCGGAAATCCACAGGGCCAGCAGGGCCGCCTCCCCCGGCAGCTTCTCGGCGCCGGCCTGGTCGAGGGCGAAGGCGCGGGCGGCCGGCGCCTTGGCTTCGGCGGCGGTGAAGCTGGCGAACTGGCCCCTGGCCTGGGGGCTCATGGGTGCGCCGAGGGCGGCCAGCAGCAGGGCGGCCTGCTGGGCCCGGGCGCGTGTCTTGGGATCGGCCACCGCGCCGCGTTCGATCAGGCGGTCCAGAGTCTGGGGATCGGTCTTGCCCGAGGCCGCCGAGATCATGGCGTCCAGCAGGGCCAGGTCGGTGATGGTGGCGCCGGGGAGGGTGTCGCCGGTGAGGCCGGCGCGCATCGTCTGGGCGGTGGCCAGGTCACCGGCGGCGAGCGCCGCCATGGCGGCCTTCACCGGGCCGGGGCCGCCCTCGATGGGCCAGGTCGCGGGACCGGCGCCCCCGCCGGCCAGGGCCGCAGCGACGGCGGGGGCGGCCGGGCCGTTCACCGGCAGGCCGAGGTTGCGGGTCAGGGCGTAGTCCAGGCCGTTGCGCAGGGAGGGCGCGCCGGGATCGCCGCCGCCGGCCAGCTTGGCGCCCATCAGGCGGCCGTAGACCGGGTCGCGGGCCTGGCTCTGGGCCAGGTCGAAGGTGAGCTGGGCGGCGCCGGAATTGCCCGCCTTGAGCTGGCAATAGGCGCGCAGGCGCAGCCAATAGGCCTCCTCGCGCCCGGCGACGAGCTTGTCGGAGATGGCGCAGGCGCCGTCGTCGTCGCCAGACAGCAGGGCCGCCTCCGCCCCGGCCTGGGCGAGGACCGGGTTCTGATCCAGGCCCGCGGTGCGCGACAGGATGGCCGCGGCGTCCTTGACCCCGCCCTGGGCGATCAGGGCGCCGACCCGGGCGCCGGCCACGCCGGCGTCGCGTCCGGCGTCGTCCGGACCGGCCGCGCCGGTGGCCAGGACGCGCCGCGCCAGGGCCTGGGCGGCCGGCGACAGGGGCTTCGCGGCCAGCAGGGGCAGGACCGTCCGCATCGTCTGGCCCGAGGCGCCGCGCCAGAGTTCCGGCGGAAGACCGGTGTCGCGGGCCCCAGTGGAGAAGAAGTCGGGGGCCGCCAGGGGCGCGACCTCCACGGCCTGCGCGGAGGCCTGGGAGGCCAGGACAAGGGCGGTCAGGACCGCCAAGGAAATGCTTCGACCGATCATGGTCTCATCCTAACGCACAGCGCGGGCATTGGCGCGCGGGCTCGCCCTGATGTAGACCTTCGCCGTTCATGGACCGTTACAAACCGCTACGCGCCCGCACCATCACCCTCGTCGGCCTGATGGGGGTCGGCAAATCCAGCGTGGGCCGCCGCCTGGCCAACGCTCTGGAACTGCCGTTCCGCGACGCCGACGCCGAGGTGGAGGCCGCGGCCGGCCGCTCCATCCCCGACATCTTCGCCGATCTGGGGGAGCCCGCCTTCCGCGAGGGCGAGCGCCGGGTGATCGCCCGCCTGCTGGACGAGCCGCCCCACGTGCTGGCCACCGGCGGGGGCGCCTTCATGAACCCCGAGACCCGCGCCCTCATCAAGGCCCGCTCCATCTCCGTCTGGCTGAAGGCCGACCTGGAGGTGCTGGCCCGCCGGGTGTCGCGCAAGGACAACCGGCCGCTGATCGCCGGCCGCGACCCCTTGAGCGTGCTGCAGGACCAGGCCGCCGAACGCTACCCCATCTACGCCCAGGCCGACGTCATGGTGGAGACCGGCGACGCCGCCCACCACGTGACGGTGGATCAGGTGATCCAGGCCCTGTCGGCCTATGTGCAGTCGAAGTCCGAGGAAGCCTCGTCATGACCCCCCGCATCGTCCCCGTGGGTCTCGCCGAGCGATCCTACGAGGTCGTGATCGGCCGGGGCCTGCTGGACGAGGCCGGCGCGCGCATCGCCCCCTTCCTGAAGAACAGGCGCGTGGCGGTGGTCAGCGACGAGATCGTCTGGCGCCTGCACGGCGCGCGGCTGACCGCTTCGCTGGAGGCCGCCGGCATCGCCTGCCCGGCCATCGTGGTGCCGCCGGGGGAGCAGACCAAGAGCTTCGAAGGCCTGGCCGACCTGTCGGACCGCCTGCTGGCCCTGGAGCTGGACCGGAACGACCTGATCGTGGCCTTCGGCGGCGGGGTGGTGGGCGACCTGGCCGGCTTCGCCGCGGCCATCTACAAGCGCGGCGTCGATTTCGTGCAGATTCCCACCACCCTGTTGGCCCAGGTGGACTCCTCGGTGGGGGGCAAGACCGCCATCGACACCCCGCGCGGCAAGAACCTGGTGGGCGCCTTCCACCAGCCGCGCCTGGTCCTGGCCGACCTCGACGTGCTCTCCACCCTCAGCGACCGCGAGATGCGGGCGGGCTACGCCGAGGTGATCAAGTACGGCCTGCTGGGGGACTTTTCCTTCTTCGAATGGCTGGAGGCCAACGCCGCCGCCGTCCTGGCCCGCGACCCTGAGGCCCTGGCCCACGCCGTCGCGCGTTCCGTGGAGATGAAGACCGAGATCGTCATCGAGGACGAGAAGGAGGCGGGCCGCCGGGCCCTGCTCAATCTCGGCCACACCTTCGGCCACGCCCTAGAGGCCGAGACCGGCTACGGCGAGGCCCTGCTGCACGGTGAAGCCGTCGCGGCGGGCTCGGCGATCGCCTTCCGCTTCTCCGCCGCCCAGGGCCTGTGTTCGGCCCAGGACGCGGTCCGCGCCGAGGCCGCCATCGCCGCGGCCGGCCTGCCCACCCGCATGGAGGCCGTGGCGCCCGTCCCCTTCCACGCCGAGGCCCTGGTCCGCCACATGGGCCAGGACAAGAAGGCCGACGGCGGCAAGCTGACCTTCATCCTGGCGCGCGCCCTCGGCGACGCCTTCGTGGCCAAGGACGTCAGCGCCCAGGCCGTGCGTGAATTCCTCATCTCGGAAGGAGCCAAGCCGTGACCGTGCTGGCGATCATCGCAGGTCTGGCCCCGATCCTGATCGCCCTGCTCAGCCTGTCGGGCCTGATCTCGGCGGCGGAGACCTCGATGACGGCGGCCAGCCGCGGCCGGATGCACCAGCTGGAGCGCGAGGGCGACCGCGCCGCCCGCCGCATCAACGTGATGATGTCCGATCAGGAAAAGATGATCGGGGCCATCCTGCTCTCCAACAACGTCATCAATATCGGCGCCTCGGCCCTCACGACCCTGGCGCTGTCGACCGCCTTCCCCGGCCCCCTGGGCGCCCTGATCGCCACCGGCGTGATGACGGTGCTGATCGTGATCTTCAGCGAGATCCTGCCCAAGTCCCTGGCCATCGCCCGGGCCGACGACGTGGCCCGCGCCCTGTCGATCCCGACCTACTGGGTGGTGCGCATCTTCGGGCCGCTCGCCAACGGCGCCCAGTGGGTGGTGCGTCAGACCCTGAGGCCCTTCGGCATCAAGCTGTCCATGGACATCGACGTCCTGGCCGCCCACGAGGAGATCCGCGGGGCGGTGGAGTACCACCACTCCGAGGGCCTGGTGGAGGAGCGCGACCGCCGCATGCTGGGGGGCGTTCTCGACCTCTCCCACATGGACGTCAGCGAGGTGATGGTCCACCGCATGTCGATCTCGATGATCGACGCCGACCTGCCGCCCGCCGAACTGGTGACCGCCATGCTGGCCAGCGCCCACACCCGGGTGCCGCTCTATCGGGACGACGCCGAGAACATCGTCGGCGTGCTGCACGCCAAGGACCTGCTGCAGGCGATCGCCGATTCGGGCGGCCGGATGGACGATCTCAAGGTCTCCGAGATCATCCGCGAGCCCTGGTTCATCCCGGAGACCACCAATCTTAAGGACCAGCTCAACGCCTTCCTCAAGCGCCAGAGCCACTTCGCCCTGGTGGTGGACGAGTACGGCGCCCTGCAGGGCCTGGTGACCCTGGAGGACATCCTCGAGGAGATCGTCGGCGAGATCGACGACGAGCACGACAGCGCCATCCACGGCGTCCGCCGCCAGGCCGACGGGGCGGTGGTGGTGGACGGCTCGGTGACCATCCGCGACCTCAACCGCGCCATGGACTGGGACCTGCCCGACGATGACGCCGTCACCGTGGCCGGCCTGGTGATCCACGAGGCCCAGACCATTCCGAAGATCGGCCAGACCTTCATCTTCCACCGCCACCGCTTCCAGGTGGTCAAACGGGTCCGAAACCAGATCACCACCCTGCGCATCTCCCCGCCCCTGGATCAGAACGCCCCGCTGGAGGCGTGACGCCGGCCGCGCGGGAATTCTCGCCGCGTGGAACCGAACCGGAGGCCGCATGGTTTTCTCGCAAGGCGAAATGCGGGCGGGGAGCCAGCTTGACCATGTGCGAAACCGGACAGACGGCCAGACCGGACTTGACTATCGTGGCCCGGAGCCGTCCTGCGATATGGTGACGTCGGTGAACCTGCTGGAGATTTCCCAATGAGCGCTCTGACCGATCTGGCGGGTCTGCGGGTTCTCGTGGTCGAGGACGAGATGATGGTCTCGATGCTGATCGAGGACATGCTGTCGGACCTCGGCTGCGTGGTGGTCGGCCCGGCCGCGCGCCTGGACGAGGCCATCGCGCTGGCCGAATCCACCCCCATCGACTGCGCGGTCCTGGACGTGAATCTGGGGGGTCAGCCGATCTTTCCGCTGGCGGACATCCTGCGGGCCAAGGGCGCGCCCTTCGCCTTCGCCACGGGCTATGGCGACGCCGGCCTGCGCGACGTCGACAAGGGCTCGCCGGTCCTGCAGAAGCCCTTCCGCGAGAGCGACCTGGCCCGCATCCTCGGCGAGCTGCGCGCCAAGGTCGGCTAGACCGCCATGGCCAAATGGGCCGGCATCTTCCTCGTCGTGATGGTGGCCGCGGCGATCGCGGGCTTCCTGATCGACGCGATCCGAGTGATCGCGAGCTTCCTGTTCCTGGGCTGCGCCGCCGGCCTGGCGATCACCTATCTGAACCGCGCGAAGTAGGCTTACCCAACCCAGACTGGTCCGCCTTCGCCGCCATTGCTAAGGTTGAAGTCAGGTCCGCAGCGGTCGGGTGAGTGCTGGATGAATGATGCTTCGCGAGCGCGCAGCCTGACCGGGGTTTGGCAAGGCCTATTCTCCTATCCCGAGCAGTTCGAACCTTGCCCGTTCACCGCCACCTTCATTCAGGTCGGTGACCTGATCAGCGGCACGATCCATGAGCCGAACCAGGAAGGCGACGGCGACGCCGAGACCTTCCAGGCCACCCTGGAAGGCCGTAGCCGAGACAGTATCGTCGGGTTCGTGAAGACCTATGACGGCGCCAGCACCCGCGATCATTCGGTTCACTACGAGGGCATCCTGAGCGCCGACGGCGACGAGATCGAGGGCTATTGGTACATCCCCGGCGTCTGGGACGGGAAGTTCCTGATGATCCGCTCCGCCCGCTATGAGGAGGCCGCCGCGCGAAAAGCCTTCGCGCGGGCCTGATCCCCTAGAGACCCTTCGCCATCAGGCCTTCCAGCACCTTGTCCGGGGTCATCGGATAGTCGCGCAGGCGGACCCCGCAGGCGTTGTAGATGGCGTTGGCCACCGCCGCCCCGGCGCCGCAGATGCCCAGCTCTCCCACCCCCTTGATCCCCATGGGATTGGCCTTGTCGTCAGCCTCGTCCAGGAAGATGGCGTCCAGGTCGACGATATCGGCGTGGGTGGGCACCAGGTAGCCGGCCATGTCCTGGTTGATGAAGGAGCCGTAGCGGGCGTCCACCACATTGCCCTCGGTGAGCGCCGTGCCGACGCCCCAGATCATGCCGCCGGTGACCTGGCTCCTGGCGGTCTTGGCGTTGAGGATACGGCCGGCGGCGAAGACCCCGAACATCTTGCGCATGCGCACCTCGCCGGTGACCGTGTCCACCCCGACCTCGGCGAAGTGGGCGCCGTAGGTGTGCTGGGAATAGTCGCGGGCGTCGGCGGCGGGCGTGATGGAACCCTCCACATAGACCCCCTCCGGCGCGGCGCGGGCCACCAGGGCGCCCAGGCTCTCCGAGCGGTTCTCGATGGCGATATTGCCATTGCCGAAGGTGACGTAGGTGGGATCCCCGCCATAGAGCGGCGAGTTGGGATCGCCGATGGCCAGCTCGGCCAGGGCCTTGCGCAGGTTCATATTGGCCTCGAAGGCCGCCGAGCCGGCCGTGGCCGCCCCGAATTGGCCGCCGGAGCCGGGGGCCGGCGGGAAGTCGGAATCCCCCAGCTCGATCTTCACCTGCTCCATCGTCACCCCCATGGTCTCGGCGGTGATCTGGGCCAGGATGGTGTAGGTGCCGGTGCCGATGTCGGTCATGCCCTGGCGCAGGGTGACCGTGCCGTCGGCGTCGATCCGCACCCCGGCCTTGGCCGGCAGCAGGAAGTTGCCGCGGATCGCGCAGGCCATGCCCATGCCCACCAGCCAGCGGCCGTCACGCACCTGGCCCGGCTTGGGGTTGCGTCGCTCCCAACCGAAGCGCTGGGCGCCGGTGTTCAGGCACTGGACCAGCTGGCGGATGGAGAAGGGCTTGCCGGTCTCCGGGTCGACGTCCGGCTCGTTGCGCAGCCGCAGCTCTATGGGGTCGATCCCCAGCTTCTCGGCCAGCTCGTCCATGGCGCATTCCAGGCTGAGCATGCCCGAGGCCTCCCCCGGCGCCCGCATGGGGCCGGCGGCGGGGATGTCCATCTTCACCAGGCGGTGGCCGGTGAGGCGGTTGGGGGCGGCGTAGAGATTGCGGGAGAAGTTGGCCGCATGCTCCACGAAGGGGGCGTTGCGGGCGCAGTGGGTGACCGCCTCGACCGCGAAGGCGTTCAGCCGGCCGTCGGGCTCGGCCCCCAACCGCACCCGCATGCTGACCGCGGGGCGGTGGATGGTGGCCTGGAACATCTGCTGGCGGGTGTAGGCGACCTTCACCGGCCGCCCCAGCGCCTGGGCGCCCAGGGCCGCCAGAGTCAGGTCGTCATAGGATTGGCCCTTGCCGCCGAAGCCACCGCCGATATAGCGGGTCAGCAGGTGGACCCGGTCCGAGGGGATGGCCAGGGTCTCGGCCAGGGCGTGCTGGCCGCCCTTCACCATCTGGATCGAGGTGTGGACCGTGACCTTGTCGCCGTCCCACCAGGCGGTGGTGGCGCAGGGCTCCATCTGCACATGGTTCTGGATCGGGCTGAAATAGGTCTCGTCGATCTGCACCGGGGCCTTGGCGTAGGCGCCGTCGAAATCTCCGATGCGGACGTCCTCTTCCCCGTGGGGCATTTCGGCCGAGGCGAGGCTGGCGCGGAAGTCCAGCACCGCCGGCTCCGCGGCATAGTCGATCCGGATCAGGTGGGCGGCGGCCCGCGCGTTCTCCCAGGTGTCGGCGGCGACGAAGGCCACCGGCTGACCGAAGAACTCCACGCGGTCGGAGGCCAGGGCCGGATTGGCCGCCCGCTGGCTGCGGGGATTGGCCCGCTCGCCCCGGCGGGCCTGTTTGGGAACGTTGAGGTGGGTCCAGACGATCTGGACGCCCGGGGCGGCCTCGGCGGCGGCGGTGTCGATGGCGGTGATCCGACCCCGCGCGATGGTGGCCGGCAGCAGGTAGCCATAGACTGGCGGCGAGGGCGGCTCGACCTCATAGGCGTAGGCCGCCGTGCCGGTGACCTTCAGCTTGCCTTCATAACGGTCGACGCCCTTGCCGATGATGCCGCTACGGTTTTCCGTGACGGGGTTCGGGGCCGCCCAATCCTTGACCGAGCTCATGCGCCTCTCCCTTGCCTGGCCTCGTCCAGGGCAGCCGCCGTCATGCGGGCCACCAGGGCGATCTTGAAGCCGTTCTTGCCATTGTCCTGCGCGCCGGCCAGTTCGGCGTGGGCGGCCTCGACCGCGCTGGCGCCGGCGGCGAGGGCCGCCTCGGCCTTCTCCGCCCGCCAGGGCTTGTGGGCCACGGCGCCGAAGGCGACCTTGGTCCCCACAACCGCGACACTGGCCAGGCCGCCGGCGTAGGACGCCCGGTCGCGGGCCTTATGATAGATTTGCCCGCCCGCCGCCGCCGCCGGGGGCAGGATCACCGCGGCGATCAGCTCGCCGGGCGCCAGGTTGGTCTCGATGTGCGGGGTGTCGCCGGGCAGGCGATGCAGGTCGGCCACCGCCAGGGTCCGCGTGGCGCCCTGCGGCGTCACCGTCTCCACCTGGGCGTCCAGGGCGGTGAGCGCCACGGCCATGTCCGAGGGGTGGGTGGCGATGCAGGCCTCGCTGGCGCCGAAGATGGCGCTGTTGCGATTCAGGCCCTCCAGCGCGCTGCAGCCCGAGCCGGGATGGCGCTTGTTGCAGGGCTTGGAGGGATCATAGAAATAGGCGCAACGGGTCCGTTGCAGCAGGTTGCCGCCGGTGGTGGCCTTGTTCCGCAGCTGGCCCGAGCCGCCGGAGACGATGGCCTGGGTCAGGACCGAGTAGCGGGCGCGGACCCGGGCGTCGGCGGCCAGGTGGCTGTTGGTGACCATGGCGCCGATGCGCAGGCCGCCCTCGGCGGTGTCCTCGATGGCCGACAGCGGCAGGCGGTTGACGTCCACCAGGTGGGCGGGCTGCTCGATATCGAGCTTCATCAGGTCCAGCAGGTTGGTGCCGCCGGCCAGGAACTTGGCGCCTGGCGTGTCAGCCACCGCCTTGACCGCGGCGGCGATGTCGGTGGGACGTTCGTAGGTGAAGGGCCTCATGCCACCTCTCCGGCCACGTCGCGGATCGCCGCGATGATCTGGGGATAGGCCGAGCAGCGGCAGATGTTGCCGCTCATGCGTTCGCGGATCTCGGCGTCGGTGAGCGCGATGGCGCCGGTGAGGTCGTCGGTGGCCTGGCTGGGCCAGTTCTCCGCGGCTTCCCGCAGCATGCCCACGGCCGAGCAGATCTGGCCGGGCGTGCAGTAGCCGCACTGGAAGGCGTCCTGCTCCAGGAAGGCCTGCTGCATCGGGTGCAGGTTGGCCTCGCCGCCGATGCCCTCGATGGTGGTGACCTCGTGGCCGTCGTGCATGACCGCCAGGCTGAGGCAGGCGTTGATCCGCACCCCGTTCACCAGGACGGTGCAGGCGCCGCACTGGCCGTGGTCACAGCCCTTCTTGGAGCCCTTGAGGTTGAGGTGCTCGCGCAGGGCGTCGAGCAGGCTGGTGCGGGGATCGAGGTCGAGCGCCCTCGCCTGCCCGTTTACGGTGATGGTCGTCTTCAAACACGCCTCCCCAGCGCGGGGCCGCCTTGGCCGGCGGCGCCATTTCGAAAGTTAGATCAGTCCTCGCCCGGTGCGAGGGCCTTCACCGTGAGCGCATGCAGGGGACCTGCCAGCTCCTCGGCCAATGTCCGGTAGACCATCCGCTGCCGCGCCACCTTGGCGGCGCCCTCGAAGGCCTGGGCTTGAATGACTACATTAAAATGGCTCTCGCCCGAGGCGTTGGCCCCCGCATGTCCCGCGTGTCGGGCGGAATCGTCTTCGATTTCCAGGCGGGTGGGGGAGAACGCTTTGGTGAGCTTGTCGTGGATGGCCTCAAATATGGCGCCCATTTGGATAATCTTCAATTCTTGAAAGGGTCTCAGACCGCTTCATACTTGGGTCATGGCCGGCGCGTTTCAATACAAGCCTAAGTTCGTCGATATCCGGGTCCGCCCGCCGACCCCCGGGGAGGCCGCGCAGACCGACGACGTCTATGCGCTCAAGCCCGGGGAACGGGCTTGCGACCATCCGGGGTGCCGGCTGGCGGGGAGCGCGCGCGCGCCGAAGTCCCGGGACATGCTCAACGAGCACTACTGGTTCTGCCAGCCGCACGCGGCGGAATATAACCGCAACTGGAACTTCTTCGCCGGCATGAGCGAGGGCGAGATCAAGCAGCGCCAGGCCCAGAGCGCCCAGGGCGACCGCCCGACCTGGGACTTCAAGGCCGGCCGCTTCTCCCGCGAGGCCGCCGCGGCGGCCCAGGGCTTTGGCCAGGGCACGGGCTATCGCGACCCCTTCAACCTGTTCGGCAGCGGCAACGGCAACCCGCGGGCCGCCAACGCGCCTGAGCGTCGGCGCCTGGGCAAGCTGGAGCGCAACGCCCTGGCCGACCTGGACCTGGACGAGAACGCCGACGGCCCGGCGATCCGCGCCCGCTATATCGAGCTGGTGAAGCGCACCCACCCGGACTCCAACGGCGGCGACCGTTCGGCCGAGCACAAGCTGCAGCGTGTGATCAAGGCCTACCAGCAGCTCCGCAAGGCCAAGATGGCCTAGGTAGCGGCGCTCAGACCGGCTTCTCTCCCGCCACCGTCGTGCGGTGCATCAGGCGCAGGTGGCCGTCATAGCCGCCCTCGGCGAAATGGACCGTGCAGCGGTTGTCCCACATCAGCAGCATGTTGGTCCGCCACCTGTGGCGGTAGACGAAGCGGTCCTGGGTGATGTGGGCGAACAGGAAGCCGAGGATGGCCTGAGCTTCCTTGGCCTCGAAGCCCTCGATGCCCACCGTGTAGACCGGGCTGACGAACAGGGCCTTGCGGCCGGTGACCGGATGGGTGCGGACCAGGGGATGGGTCAGCGCCTGGTCGGCTTCCTCCGAGACGATGATGGCCATGGTCCGCTTCTCGGTCTCGCGAGCGAAGACCCCCTTGGTCCCATAGGCGCGGCCGGCCGAGTGGACGGCCTTCATCGGCGCCAGCAGGGCCTTCATGGCCGGGGAGAGGGCGTCGTAGGCGCTGGCGCAGTCGGCGAACAGGGTGTCGCCGCCCACCGGCGGGACCACCTGGGAATGCAGCAGGGTGGCGGCAGGGGGCTTTTCCTGGAAACTCCAGTCGGAATGCCAGCCGGCGCCGAAATTCGTGGCCTTCTCATCAGGCTCCCGACGCAGCTCCAGGACGTTGGGGTGGCCGGGCATGGGGGCGATGAACGGGTCGACCCCAAATTTTCCCATCTCCAGGGTGAAGGCCTCCAGCTCGTCCAGGCTCAGGGGCTGGTCGGGGAAGCTGACCACCGAATGACGGGCCCAGGCGGTGCGGATTTCCTCGCGGGCCTCTGGGGAAAGCGGGCGCGACAGGTCCACGCCGACGATCTCGGCGCCGAAGCCCGACTCGGTGGCGAAGACCTGAATCGCACGATACGGCCGCACGGCTTGCTGCAACATGGGTGGACGCTCCCTTCGTCATTCCGGTATGGGTCGCAGGGACAGACCTTCATCAAACACACGTTTGCTTCGCACGCGTAAGCCTGTAATCGAACCGCACCATGACTTCCTTCGCCGAAAACCAAGACGACAAGCTCCTCACCCTGGTCCCGGACCGGAAGGTTTCCGTCCGCGAAACCTTCGGCGTGGATGTGGACATGACCGTGCCCGCCTTCAGCGAGCGCGACAGCCATGTCCCGGACCTCGACCCGTCCTACAAGTTCGATCCGGAGACCACCCGGGCGATCTGCGCGGGCTTCGCCTTCGACCGCCGGGTGATGGTCCAGGGCTATCACGGCACGGGCAAGTCGACCCACATCGAGCAGGTGGCCGCGCGCCTCAACTGGCCGCTGATCCGGGTGAACCTGGACAGCCACGTCAGCCGTATCGACCTGGTGGGCAAGGACGCCATCGTCCTGAAGGACGGCAAGCAGGTCACCGAATTCCGTGAAGGCATTCTGCCCTGGTCGATCCAGCGGCCGGTGGCCCTGGTGTTCGACGAATACGACGCCGGCCGCCCGGACGTGATGTTCGTGATCCAGCGCATCCTGGAGGCCCAGGGCAAGCTGACCCTGCTGGACCAGAACCGCGTGATCCGACCCAACCCGTTCTTCCGGCTGTTCTCGACCACCAACACCATCGGTCTGGGCGACACCACCGGCCTCTATCACGGCACTCAGCAGATCAACCAAGGTCAGATGGACCGCTGGTCGATCGTCACCACCCTGAACTATCTGGCCCACGACGTGGAAGCCGAGATCGTGCTGTCCAAGGCCCCGCACTACAACACCCCCGAGGGCAAGCGCACGATCGCCGCCATGGTCCGTGTCGCCGACATGACCCGCAACGCCTTCATGAACGGGGACATCTCCACGGTCATGAGCCCGCGGACCGTGATCACCTGGGCGCAGAACACCGAGATCTTCGGCGGCGACATCGCCCTGGGCTTCCGGATGACCTTCCTGAACAAGTGCGACGAGTTGGAGCGCGGCACCGTGGCCGAATTCTTCCAGCGCGCGTTCGGTCAGGACCTGCCGGAAAGCACCGCCCGCGTGCGGGTGGCCTAGAAGGTCACCCCAAGCGAGGCGACGACGGTCGAGTCGACGCCGGCGGCGTCGGTTCCGACATAGCGGGCCGAGAGGCTGACAGGGCCGAAGTTCTTGCTCACGCCCAGCGACCAGTCGGTCTTGCGGTCGGCGAAGGCGCCGTCCTCCCAGCCGAGCGTCGCGTCCAGGCTCACGGGCCAGGCCGCGGGCGCGAGGGCGGCCGAGCCATAGACATAGGCGTTGTCCTGGTCCCCGGTGTTGGACTGGGCCGGGGCGTAGGCGCCGCCCAGGGTCCAGGTCCAGGCGCCGGACGTGCGGGCCACCGAGACGGGGATCTCCACGAAGTTCACGTCCTGCCCGCCGGGATAGGTGTAGGCCGCCAGCCCGACGTCGACGTCATAGGCGCCCAGGCTGAAGGCGCGGCCCAGGCTGAGGTCGAACTCGACGGTCGCGCCCTTGCCGGCGGCGTCGGCCCCGTACTCGTCGATCGTCGAGGCCCAGACGCCGGCGTAGAAGCCCGACGATCCGGTCAAGGTCAGGCCGCCCTGCGCCGCCGGCTGCTCGTCCGACAGGGAATAACCGCGGAACCGGTAGTCGGACACCACCGTCAGGTCTCCGGACAGCTTGAGGTCCTGCGCCTGCGCGGCCCCGGCGGCGGAGAGGGCGGCGATCGAGATCAGGGCGAGACGCAGCATGAAGAACCTCTGGTGGAACAAAGGTCTGTTCTGCGGGACCAGCACTGAACATTCCGTCAAATCGACTACACTCATTTTGGGTAAAGTAGATTCGGCCTCGGCTTTACAGTTTGATGACCTCACCTTGCTAGGAACGAGGTCTGTTCCCCCCGTGAGTTTGATGTCCCCCAAACTTCCCCACAGCCAGAGAGCCGCACGACGGATCATCCTGCTTGCGATGGTGATTCTGGCGATCGTCGTGGCTGGCGGCGTGGCGATGCTGGCCTACACCGCGGCCTCGGTGGACCAGGTCCAGGTGCAGGAAGAGCGGCTGCTGGTGGCGCGTCGGGTCGAGCGGACCCTGGAACAGATCGTCACCGACATCAGCTCCGCCAGCGTGTGGGACGACGCCTATGTGCGGCTTGGGCCCAACATCGACGAGACCTGGGCCGACGAGAACATCGGCCGCTACTACGCCCAGTACCTGCATCACGACCTCAGCCTGATCTTCGACAGCCAGGACCACCCCGTCTACGCGTGGCGCGGCGAGGGCCGGATCGTGGCCGAGCAGCTCGGCGCCTTCCCCCGCGACGTGGCGCCCCTGCTGGCGCGCCTGCGGTCCGAGGAACAGGCCCGGGGCGTCAGCCGGGCGAGCAAGCCCTACGGTCTGGAGGCCGAAAGGACCACCAGCGGGGTCGTCGTGTCGAGCGGCCACTACTTCCTGGTGGGCGCCACCTCGGTGACGGCCGAGACCGCCGGCCCGGCGCAGCGGCCCGGCCCGGCGCCGATCATTGTCTCCGCCCGCCGCATGGACGGCGGCTTCCTGAAGGAGATGGAAAGCAACCTGCGGGTCGCGGGCGCCAGGATCACCCCGCCCGGCGCGGTGAAGACACGCGCGAGCACCTCCATCGTCGACGCCAACGGCTTCGTCGTCGGCGACCTGGCCTGGACCCAGAAGCGGCCGGGGCTGAAGGTCCTGAGGGACGCCGCGCCCATCTTCGTCCTGGCCTTCCTGGTGCTGCTGGTAAGCGGCGCCGCCCTGGCGCTCCGCATCCGGGCGATCTTGCGCGACCTCGCCGCCGGCGACGCCGCCCTGGACCGGACCATGTCGCAACTGGTGCGCGCCCGGGATCAGGCCGACACCGCCAACATCGCCAAGTCGCAGTTCCTGGCCAATATGAGCCACGAGATCCGCACGCCCCTGAACGGCATCCTCGGCATGGCCCAGGTGATGGAGCGTGACGAGCTGACCCCGGCCCAGGCCGATCGGCTGAGCGTGATCCGCACCTCCGGCCAGACCCTGCTCGGCGTGCTGAACGACGTCCTGGACATCTCCAAGATCGAGGCCGGCCGGCTGGACGTCGACGCCCATGAGTTCGACCTGGCCGAGGCGGTGAACCAAGCGTGCGCCACCTTCACCAATCTCGCCGCCCAGAAGGACATCGAGCTGATCGTCGAGATCGCGCCCGAGGCCCACGGAATCTGGTGGGGCGACGGCGCCCGACTGCGCCAGGTCATCGCCAACCTGGTCTCCAACGCGATCAAGTTCACCGCCGAGGGCGTGGTGAGGGTGACAGTGGCCCCCGCGGCCCAGGGCCTGGCCTTCTCCGTCCGCGACAGCGGCATCGGCATCCCACCCGAACGCCTGGGGGAGCTGTTCCAGAAGTTCAACCAGGTGGACGCCTCCACCAGCCGTCGCTTCGGGGGCACCGGCCTGGGCCTGGCCATCTGCCGCGAGCTGGTGGAGTTGATGGGGGGGCAGATCGGCGTGACCAGCGCTGCGGGCGAGGGCTCGACCTTCAGCTTCACCCTGCCCCTCGAGAAGCGGGCCGAGGCGCGGCCGCGCTCGGCCCAGGCCGAGGAGCCCTCGGCCGAGACCTATGTGGCCAAGATCCTGGCGGCCGAGGACAACGCCACCAACCAGCTGATCCTGAAGTCCCTGCTGGAGCCCTTCGGCGTGGACCTCACCCTGGTCTCCAACGGCCGCGAGGCGGTGGACGCGGTCCGGGCGCAGGCCTTCGACCTGTTGCTGATGGACGTCCAGATGCCCGAGATGAACGGCGTGGAGGCCACCCAGGCCATCCGCCGGCTGGAGGCCGAACAGGGCCGGCCGCCCCTGCCGATCCTGGCGCTGTCGGCCAATGTCATGCGCCACCAGGTCAGCGAGTACCTCGCCGCAGGTATGACGGGCTTCGTGCCCAAGCCCATCGAGGCGGCCAGGCTGTTCGCGGCCATCGACGAGGCGCTATCGGCCCAGGCGGAGCCCGCGATGGGCGCGGCCGCGACGGCCTGAATCAGAAAGGCGCGGAGGTGACTCCGCGCCCTTATCCGATCAGAGTGGAAGGCGGCTCAGCCGCCGCTGATCTTCTTGCCGACGAAGGCGCCCAAGGCCAGGAACAGCACAAAGCCGATCACGGCGACGAAGAAGAGCAGCTTGGCGATGCCCGCGGCGGCGCCGGCCATGCCGGTGAAACCGAGGGCGCCGGCGATCAGTGCGACCACCGCGAAAATCAGGGCCCATTTCAACATGTCGAACTCCAGCCAGAGATATCCAAGGTCTTGCTTGCTCAACGCAGGCCTCGCCGTCGCGTTCCTGGCGCTGGCGGCGCCGGCGAGCGCCGCGCCCAAGGCGATGACCCCGGCCAATGCGCCCGGGGCCTTCGCCGGCGTCTGGTCCCTGGCCGGCGTCAACGAGGGCGACGCGGCCTGCACCCTCACGCTCAGGAAGGGCGCGGCGATCGGCGGCTGGCGCCTGGCCATCCCCAGGCGGTGTTTCACGGCGGTGGGTCTAAGTCGGGACGTGGCGGCCTGGACGGTCTATCCGAACGGCGCCATCGGCCTCACCGATCCGCTGCGCCATGCCCTCCTGCGGTTCGAACCCAAGGCGCAGGGCGCCTATGTCGCCGAGCCCGTCGGGGGTTCGCCGCTGGTGATGGAGAAGCTGGGCTCAGGCGGCCAGTAGCGGGAGGGCTTCGGGGGGCTGCATGCGGCCGCCCACCGGCGTCGTCTGAAGCCGGCAGACTCCTGGCCCGGTGACGAAGGGCACGCGGGCGGCGATGCAGGCGTCGAGTTCAAGGCGGTTGCGCACGTTGGTGACCGCCGCCCAGATTTGTTTCTTGCGATAGAGGTGAATCCGGTCGGCGAACCGCCGCAAGGCCGCCAGCCGCGTCCGCTGGTCCCCATGGGGCAGGACCATGGTGACGCTGGTCACCGCCTGGGGCGGCACCTTCTCCACCTCGAAGCCCGGATCCTGGGTGCGCAGGTCGATATTGGTGACGTACTTCGACAGCATCGCCCGGATGGTGGCGAGCGAGGTGAACGCCGGGTCGCGCGGAACATCATAGACCGCGGCCGCCAACTTCCCCTTGGCGTCCCGCGGCAGGGTGGCGAGCATCTCCTCGTAGACGGCGCGCTGGGAGGCGCGGACGATGTTGGAGTAGCAGACAGGCAGGTAGAGCATCGAATGGGGGCCGGGCGCGGCCAGCATCCGCGCCGCCACCGCGATGCAGTCGGCGTCAAAGGCCCGGGGATCGGCGGGCATGTGCTCGTCGCCTTCCACCAGGCTGAGGTGGGTCCTCAGGGTTCCGGGCGTGGAGCTGATCACGTCGCCGACGAAGACGCCGCGCAGGGTGAAGTAGATGCCCTGGACGCCTTCGAGCTGCGGCATCGGCTGGTTGGCCGTTTCCTGGGCGATATCCTCCCGGGCGCCTTGCTGGGTCAGCCAAATTGGGCCCACCGGGCCACCTGGGGAAAGATCGGGTTCGGCCTCGTCATGTTCAGTCTCGGCCGCCTCGATGCGGCTCAACCGTCCGCCGGGGGGCAGCAAGGAGGGATCGAGCAGGGCAGCGCTGACGGCCGCGTCGTCGAGGGCCGCGAAGGCCTTCACCGCTTCCGCCGAGCCCTCGAATAGCAGCAGACCGACCTTGCCGGCGTCATCGTCGCCTTCACCGAACAGCTTTATCTGCAGGTCGTCGCCCAGCCGGGCCAGCTCTTGGACATCCAGCTCGTCGGCGCGCGGATCGGTCAATAGGAACGAATAATGGGTCAGGGGCGCGAACTGGCGTGGCCATTGCCATTTTCCCTCGAGATAGATTCCCGAGAACTTGGCGACCAGGGGACCCAGGACGGCGGGGCTGAGCCCCGTCTTCTCCACATCCACCGCCACCCTCAGACATGCTACCGCCGTCACCGCTCAACTCCTGGCCAACGCCCCGCCCTCAGGGGCGCTGGAAGAGGTAAACAGATTGCTGCAGACAAGTTTTCGCCGCGGGCCATCGGCCAAGCAGGACTTTCCTCGGTTCCCCCCGTCAGGCTATGAAGTTTGATCATGGCCAAGAACCCGGAAAGCCCGCTCGAGCCCTTTAAACGCGCGCTTGCGAACGCGGCGCGCTCCCTGGCGGAGTCGCCCGATCTGGAGATCGTCTACTCCGGGGAAGGCCCCCTGCTCAGCGGCAATCGCGCGGTCTTGCCGCACCCGCCCCGCGACCTGACGCCGATGGACGCCGCGCGCATCCGCGGCCTGGCCGATCAGATGGCCCTGCGCATCTCGCACCACGACGCCCAGGTCCACGCCCGCACCCGGCCGGGCTCGGCGCTCGGCGCGCCGCTCTACGACGCCCTGGAGCAGGTCCGCATCGAGGCCATCGGCTCCAACGCGCTCGGCGGCGTCCGCGAGAACCTCAAGGTCGTGCACGAGCAGGCCTGGGCCAAGCGCCCCTTCAATCCCGTCGACGCCCAGGCCAACCCGCCCATGGCTGACATCGTGGCCCTGATGGCGCGCGAACGCCTGACGGGGGTCGAGTCGCCGCCGAACGCCAAGCTGCTGGTGGACATGTTCCGCGACGAGATCGAGGCCCGGGCGGGCGAGGATCTCGACAAGCTGATCGAGAAGATCGACGACCAGAAGGCCTACGCCAAGATGGCGCGCACCATCCTGCGCGACCTCTCCATGGGCGACGATCTCTCCGACGCCCCCGACCAGGCCGATCAGGACGACGAGGAAGGCGACGAAGGCGAGGCCGAGTCCTCGGAGGACGGCGGCGAGGGCGACGGCGAGGGCCAGTCCCCGCAACAGGCCTCCATGGACGAGAGCGAGGCGACCCACAGCGAAAGCGAGGACGCCGACAGCCAGATGATGCAGGCGGAGGACGATCCCAACGCCGAGGACTCCGACGAACCGCCGGAGATGGGCGAGGGCGAGCAGCCCGCGCGCCCCGACCTCAAGGGTGACGCCAAGACCCCGACCTACAGGGTCTTCACCACCGCCAATGACGAGGTGGTGGCCGCCGAGGAGCTCTGCGACACCGAGGAGCTGACCCGGCTGCGGGCCTATCTCGACCAGCAGCTCGCCAGCCTGTCGAGCGTGGTCTCCCGCCTGGCCAACAAGCTGCAGCGCAAGCTGATGGCCCAGCAGAACCGCTCCTGGACCTTCGACCTGGAGGAAGGGATGCTGGACGTGGCGCGCCTGACCCGCGTCATCACCGATCCCACCGCCTCGCTCGCCTTCAAGGAAGAGGAAGACACCGAGTTCCGCGACACGGTGGTCACCATCCTGATCGACAATTCCGGCTCGATGCGCGGGCGGCCAATCATGGTGGCGGCCGTCTGCGCCGACATCCTGGCCCGCACCCTGGAACGCTGCGGCGTGAAGACCGAGATCCTCGGCTTCACCACCCGGGCCTGGAAGGGCGGCACGAGCCGCGAGGACTGGCTGAAGGCCGGCAAGCCCGCCCAGCCCGGCCGCCTGAACGACCTGCGCCACATCATCTACAAGTCCGCCGACGCCCCTTGGCGCCGGGCCCGCCGCAACCTCGGCCTGATGATGCGCGAGGGGCTGCTGAAGGAGAACATCGACGGCGAGGCCCTGATGTGGGCCCACCAGCGGCTGATCGGCCGCTCGGAAGCCCGCCGCATCCTGATGGTGATCTCCGACGGGGCGCCGGTGGACGACTCCACCCTGTCGGTGAACTCCGGCCACTATCTGGAGCGCCACCTGCGCGAGGTGATCGCCGAGATCCAGGACAAGAGCCCGGTGCAGCTGATCGCCATCGGCATCGGCCACGACGTCACCCGCTACTACCGCCGCGCGGTGACCATCGTGGATGTGGAGCAACTGGCCGGCGCCATCGTCGAGCAGCTGGCCGAGCTCTTCCAGGAGGAGCCGCGCAAGGCCAACCGCAAGACCGCGGGCCTGCTGCAGCCGCCGCCCAACACCCAGGGCCCGCAGGGCGGAGCGGCGCGCCGGTCCACCTTCAAGGAAGTCCGGAGGGCCGTGGCGTGAGGCGGCTGATCCTGGGAGCGGCGCTCGCGGCGCTCACCGCCTGCGCCCAACCGGCGACCCTGCCCAAGGGACCGGTGGCCGCCGGCGCCGGGATCACCCTCACCGCGACGCCCGTGGCGCTCAATGCCCAGAACCCGGCCCAGGATCGGGTCGGCGACTTCGTCTATGCCGGCGGCCTGGTGCTGTCCTCCGAGCAGACCGCGCGACTGCACGGCCTGTCGGACCTGAGGGTCACCCCGGACGGCAAGGTTCTGTCCCTCAGCGACGAAGGCGACCTGCTGGAGACCCGGCTGGTGCTGGACAAGGCCGGGCGCCTGGCGGGCGTCGGGCCTGGCAAGCTGACCGTGCTCACCGGCCCCGACGGCAAGCCGCTGCAGGGCAAGAAGGAGGCTGACGCCGAGGGCCTGGCGGTGCTGGCCAATGGCGACCGCCTGGTGAGCTTCGAGGCCATCGACCGCATCCTGCTCTATCCGGCCAAGGGCGGCGTCCCGCGCGTGGTTCCCGCCCCGGTGGCGACCTTCCCCTCCAACGGCGGCATGGAGGCCCTGGCGGCCGATCCCGACGCCGGCCCCGACGCCTATGTGACGGCGGGCGAGGACTCGGGCGAGACCTGGACCTGCAAGGTCAGCAGCCCCTGCGTGAAGGGCCCCACCCTGCAGAAGCCGGTCGAGTTCGGGGTGGTGGCGGTCAACCGGCTGGCGGGCGGGAACACCGCCTGGCTGTTCCGCGCCTGGGATCCGCTGCAGGGCAGCCGCATCACCCTGAAGATCTTGGGCCCCGGCGGCGAGGTGGCCCGTCTGGACCTGGCCCGGCCCCTGACCGTGGACAATATCGAAGGCGTCTCGGCGGTCCCCAACCGAGACGGCACGACCCGATTCTACCTGATTTCCGACGACAACTTTTCAAAGTCCCAGAAGACCCTGCTGCTGGCCTTCGACTGGAAGCCGCAGCCACATTGAATTGGCGTGGGATGCGGGCGGAAAGCCGGCTCCCACCTTTCCTCATCCCGCTCCCGCGAGGCGCCATTATGAGCCGTACCGAAATCGCCCTCCCCACCCCCGAGGGCGACGCTCGCGCCTTCGTCTTCAAGCCCGACACCGGCGCCGGCCCCTGGCCCGCCGCCATCATCGCCATGGACGCCCCGGCCATCCGCCCGGCCCTGTTCGAGATGGGGGAGCGCCTGGCGGCCGCCGGCTATTACGTCCTGCTGCCGGACCTGTTCTGGCGCGCCGGGCCCTACCCGCCCCTGGACATCGCCGCGGCCCGGGCGGGCGATCCGGAGGCCGGCGCCCTGTTCGCCAAGCTGCGGGCCAGCACCGGGGTCGGACGCCAGATGACCGACGTGAAGGCCTGCCTCGACTACATCGCGGCCGATCCGGACGCCAAGCCCGACAAGGTGGGGGTGACCGGCTATTGCATGGGGGGCTCCATCGCCCTGCGGGCGGCGGGCACCTATCCCGACCGTATCGCCGCGGCGGCCTCCTTCCACGGCGGCAATATGGCCACCGACGACGAACGCAGCCCGCACCTGCTGGCGCCGGCGATCAAGGCCAAGGTGCTGGTGGCCGGGGCCATCGAGGACCGCAGCTTCGACGACGCCCAGAAGGAGCGTCTGACCAGGTCCCTGAGCGAGGCCGGCGTCGACGCCGAGGTCTCGACCTGGGAGGGCTGCAAGCACGGCTGGGTGCCCAGCGACATGCCGGTGCACAATCCGGAGGGCGCCGAGCGCCACTGGCGCGAACTTATCGCGCTGTTCGACAGCGCGCTGAAGTAACCGCCCAAAGAAAAAGGCCGGCGTCACCGCCGGCCTTTTCCAAATCTCGAAGCGTGCGACGCCTAGGCGGCGGCCGCCGGCGCTTGCGCGGCGAGCTTGGCCTTCAGTTGGCGCTTGATCTTCAGGGCGCGGGGCGAGAGCTGCTCGTCCTTGGCCTTGACCAGGAAGACGTCCAGGCCGCCGCGGAAGTCCAGGGTGCGGCGGGCCGCATTGGAGATGCGCAGCTTGAAGGTCTGACCCAGCGCATCCGACTGCAGACTGGCGGGCGCCAGGGCCGGCAGGAAGCGGCGCTTCGTCTTGATATTCGAGTGGCTCACATTGTGGCCGACCATGGGGCCGATACCGGTGAGTTCGCAACGACGCGACATGGCTTAAGACCTAAGCGAGAAAAGAGTGACGGCGAGCGGACCCGCGCGAGAGCGGGCGATATAGTCGAAGGGAAGCGGCGGCGTCAAGGCGGAGCCGCCCTTCGGAGGTCGCGCGGGCGCATTCTTCTTATCGAGGCCGTCGGTCGCGCAACCCGGCGACTTGTGCCTCACGCGGCCTAAGCTACAATACCTTGTAGGGAACAAATCCCGAATCGCGCCGAGTCACCGATTCGGTCCTGATTCGTTGCGGGCGTGTTCCTGCGGTTCCCCGATCCCGTTAATCCCAAGGCTTTGCGCGACCTGTAGCGGCGGCGCGGCGCTTCCCCTAGCCTGGGCTGCAAATCACCCGCGAGGGTGGATCGGGCTGTTCCGGGTGGGGATATTCAGATGACGACGATGCGATCGGGCCTGCTGTGCGCCAGCGCCCTGGCGAGCCTCCTGGCGTTCAGCGCGGTCCCGGCGGCGGCGCAGACACCCGACTCGGAGGTTTCCGAGATCGTTGTCACCGGCAGCCGCATCGCGCGGAAGGATTATGTCTCCGAGAGCCCCATCGTCACGGTGGGCGCAGACCAGATCGCCGCCGTGGGCATGGTGACGATCGAGAACACCCTCAACCAGCTGCCCCAGTTCACGCCCTCGAACGGGGCGGGCACCAACACCACCAACTTCGTCACCACGCCTGGCCAGGCCTACGCCAACCTGCGGGGCCTGGGGCCTACCCGCACCCTGGTGCTGATCGACGGCCGCCGGGTGGTGGCCGGCAACCCCAACGCCGTGGTGGACCTCAACACCGTCCCGACCTTCCTGGTGGAGAGCGTGGAGACCATCACCGGGGGCGCCTCGGCGGTCTATGGCTCGGACGCCATCGCCGGGGTGGTGAACTTCAAGCTGAAGCGCGATTTCGAGGGCTTCCAGGTCGACGCCCAGTTCGGGGCCGCCAGCCGCAACGACGCCGGCCAGACGACGGTCTCCGCCGGCTGGGGCCACAACCTCGCCGACGGCCGGGGCAACCTCGCCGCCGCCATCACCTATGACAAGCGCGAGGGCCTGCTGGCCGCCGACCGCGACTGGGCGGCCGTCGGCTATTCGATCCTCACCACCGGCCTGACGCCCTCGGGCGCCGCCACCATCCCCGACGGCCGCTTCGATCCCACCTCCAACGCCGGCGGCGCGGCCAACCTGCCCAGCCAGGCGGCGATGAACGCGGTGTTCGGCGCCTATGGATTCGCGCCCGGGACCGTGGCCCGCGGCGCCAGCCTCAGCTTCAACGCCGACGGGACCCTGTTCTCCACCGCCCCGGTGAACAACCACAAGGGCGCCCGCGACCCCGGCTTCTCGCCCACCAGCTACACCTTCAACAGCGCCGCCTACCGCTACTTGAACCTGCCTCTGGAGCGCTGGAGCCTCTACGCCACCGGCCGCTACGACCTGAGCGACGCCGTGGAGGCCTATGGGACGGCCAGCTACACCACCTATGACGTCTCGCGGCAGCTCGGCCCCGCCTCCGCCAGCGACGGCGCCTTCCCCGGCCCCGACATCGTGGTCCCGGTGACCAACCCGTTCATCCCGACCGACCTGCGCACCCTGCTGGCCTCGCGGGCCAATCCGACCGCGGACTTCTATCCGCGCCGCGCCTTCACCGAGGTGGGGGGCCGACTCTCCAACAACACCTATGAGACCCTGCAACTGGTGGGCGGCCTGCGCGGCGCCCTGCCGGTGAAGGACTGGAAGTGGGATCTCTACGCCAGCTACGGCCAGATGGACCACACCGAGCACCAGTTCGGCAATGTCAGCCGGGCGGCCATGCGCACCCTGACCTTCGCCGCCGACGGCGGGGCGGCCCTCTGCGGCGGCTTCAACATCTTCGGGGCCGGCAAGGTCAGCCCGGGCTGCGCGGCCTATATCGCCCGCAACGTCACCAATTCCACCACCATCAAGCAGACGGTCGTCGAGGGTTACGCCACCGGCAGCCTGGTCGACCTGCCCGCGGGTCCGCTGAAGTTCTCGGCCGGCGCCCAGTACCGCAAGGACGACTTCGACTACGCCCCGGACGCCCTGCTGCAGGGTCCCGACATCGTCGGCTTCAATCCGGCGGTTCCGGTCAGCGGGGACATCACCTCCAAGGAGGTCTACGCCGAGCTGCTGGTCCCGGTCCTGGCCGACCTGCCCCTGATCGAGAGCCTGGACGTCACCCTGGGGGGCCGGGTGGCCGACTATTCCACCACTGGCCAGGTCAGCGCTTACAAGGCCGACCTGACCTGGAAACCGGTCTCCAGCCTACTGGTGCGCGGCGGCTATCAGCGGGCGGTCCGCGCCCCCAACATCGCCGAGCTGTTCTCGCCCCAGTCCCTGGGCTTCGTCGGCGTCGGCACGCCGGGCGCCGGAACCACGGCGGGCGACCCCTGCGACGTGCGCTCCTCGTTCCGCACCGGCGCCAACGCCGCGGCGGTGCGGACCCTCTGCCTGGCGCAGGGCGTGCCGGCCTCGATCATCGACAGCTTCAACCAGGCCTCCAACCAGGTGGAGATCACCGGCGGCGGCAATCCCAACCTCACCGAGGAGACCGCCGACAGCGTCACGGCCGGGGCCGTCTGGTCTCCCGCCGTCGACGCCCGCTTCCTGCGCCGGTTCAGCGTCAGCCTGGACTATTACAGGATCGAGGTGGCCGACGTGGTGGGGACCATCGGGGTCCCCACCATCCTGTCCTCCTGCTTCAACGCCGACGGCTCCAACCCGGGGCTCTCCAACGCCAACTTCTACTGCCAGCAGTTCACGCGCCTGGCCTCGGGCAACATCACCGGGGTGACCCAGACCCAGGTGAACCTGGCCTCGGTGAAGACCGCCGGCCTCGACGCCCAGGTGGACTGGGGCTTCGACCTCGCCGATCTCGGCCTGCCGCAGGCGGCCGGCGCGCTGGCCTTCAACCTGGTGGTCTCCAGGCTCGACAGCTTCGAGCGCCAGGCGCGGCCGGGCGCGGCCTTCGTGCAATATGCCGGGACTATCGGCGCCGATCTCTCCGGCGGGGCCCTGCCGGAATGGAAGTCGGTGCTGGCCGCGACCTGGAGCGTCGGCCCGGTGAAGACCACCCTGCGCTGGCGGCGCATCGGCGCCATGACCGACGCCCGCAGCGTCCCCACCTTCAGCCCCACGGCGGTGGGTACGCCGAACTACGACGTCTATGACCTGTCGGGCTCATGGAAGATCGACGACCGGGTCAGCCTGAGGGCCGGGGTCAACAATATCGGCGACAAGGACCCGCCCTACTTCACCAGCTACCCCAACTCCAACACCGACCCGTCCAGCTTCGACGTCCTGGGCCGCCGGTTCTTCGTGGGGATCAACGCGAGGTTCTGATTCAAGAGCGATAGAGCGCGTCGGACGGGTTAACCGGCTTCCACTTGACCCTGACGCGCTCTAGGCGACCTCCGCCAGCTTGAGGTGCTGGATCAGCATGATGGTCTTGGCGTCGACGATGACGCCCTCGGCCACCAGGGCCAGGGCCCGGTCGAGCGGCATCTCCAGGACCTCGATGTCCTCGCCCTCCTCGGCGTGGCCGCCGCCGGCGCCCACCTTGTCGGCGGCCGTATAGTGGGCGGTGAAGAAGCTGAGCTGCTCGGTGACGCTGCCCGGGCTCATATAGACCTTGAAGACCGGGGTGACGGCTGAGAACCGGTAGCCGAGCTCCTCCTCGGCCTCGCGCCTGATGGCGGTCTCCGGATCGTCGGCGTCCAGCAGGCCGGCGGCGGCCTCGATCAGCGGCTCCGGATGGCCGGTGACATAGGCCGGGATGCGGAACTGGCGGGTCAGCAGCACGGTTCCGCGCTCCGGGTCGTAGGGCAGGATCACCGCGCCGTCGCCGCGGTCGTAGGTCTGGCGCACCTGGGTCTCCCAGGTCCCGTCGCGGCGGCGATAGTCGAAGGTCACCCGTTTCAGGGTCGCCCACTCGTCGGAGAGGGTGTGGAAGGCGAGGTTGCGGACCTGGTCGCTCATCTGGTCTCCGTGGGGGGCCAGCCTTCGGCGCCCCGCTCACCTCACGGTGGCATGGGCCGGCGCGACGGCCAAGCCGCCCAGGGAGGGCCGGGCCTCAGAAGAACGGGCTGAGGGGCTCGCCGTCCTCGTTGGAGAGCATCAGGCTGGCGACGTCCGGCGACAGGGCGGGGAGTTGCTCGGCGCTGACCCAGGCCATGAAGCGCGGGTTGGCCACAGGCCCGGTGTCGAAGCCGGGGCCGCCGGCCAGCCGGAAATCGGCCGGACCGCACCAGTCCCAGGCCCGCTCGCCCTTGCGCGCCGCCACGCCGGCGAAGACCAGGGCGTCCCCCAGGTCGCGGCTCTCATTGAGCGTGACGCGGGCCAGGGTGCGGCCGAAGCGGTCATGGCCTTCGCGCACGAGTTCGACGCGGGCGGCGTGGCTCACTAGGTCCTGCGCCTTGGCGGCGGCCTGGACCCCCAGGGCGCCCTCCCCCCAGCAGCGGGCCTCCGGCGGCAGTTCCGGGGCGTCGACATTGGCCAGCCGCACCCCCTCGCCGTCCACCACCAGGGTGTCGCCGTCCAGCACGCGCACGACCGCGTGCGCCCGCGCGTCATGCGGGGGCGAGCCGGGAACAGCGGAGCAGCCGCAGAGGCATGCTGCGGCGAGCAGGATGAGGTGGCGCATGAACATTGGAATGGGGCTCCCCGCCCCGGACGGGCTTCTTAGGCCTTCGCGCGGGCCGAGCCAGCCCCCTGCAACGCCAGATCGGTCTTTTCACAGACAGTGAGGCCTGGGCGCTACAGGGTGAAGCTTGCCATGCCCGCGGACTGGGCATATTGATAACTGACCAGTCAGTTATTAGTGAGCGTCGATGCTCCCCGTCCTCCCCGCCGGCCAGCCCAAGTTCCGCCGCCGCAAGGCCGACCGCCCCGACGAGATCATCGCCGCGGCCTTCGAGGTGTTCGCTCAGAAGGGGTTCGCCGCCGCCCGGCTGGACGACATCGCCGCCCGGGCGGGGGTCTCCAAGGGGGCGATCTATCTGTACTTCGCCACCAAGGAGGACATCTTCCGCGCCGTGGTGGACCAGGGGGTGGCCCCCAACCTGGCCCACATCCAGGCCCTGGCCGGCGCGCCCAACTTTCCCGACACCCTGCGCGGCGCCGTGGGCCTCATCGCCCACCTGGCCGGCGCCACGCCGCTCGGGGGGATCGTGAAGATGGTCATCGGCGAGGCCCGAAACTTCCCGGAGCTGGCCCGGGTCTGGCACGACCGGCTGATCGTCCCGGCCCTGGGAGGCCTGACCGCCGCCATCGCCGCGGCCCAGGCGCGCGGCGAGATCCGCCCCGGCGACCCGCGCCACTACGCCGTCTCCCTGATCTCACCCCTGCTGGTGGGGGTGATCTGGCGCGAGACCTTCCTGCCCATCGGGGCCGAGCCCTTCGACCTGCCGGCCCTGGCCACCCAACACGTCGAGACCCTGCTGCGGGGAATGGTCCCATGAAACAACGCCTCCTCGTCATCGTCCTGCTGCTGGCCGCCGCGGCCATGGTCGGCGCGCTGTTCCTGGTCCCGCGCCTGAACCGCACGGCCGTCCTCTCGGGCTATGTGGAGGGCGAGCCGCTCTATCTGGCCGCCCCGGTCTCGGGCGCGGTGGCCGAGATCAGGGTCCAGCGCGGCGACCGGGTGAAGGCCGGCGACCGCCTCTTCGTGGTCGATCCCAAACAGCTCACCGCCCAGCGCGCCCAGGCCCAGGCCGAGGTGGGCGCCGCCGAGGCCCAGGCGCAGGACGCCCGCAAGGGGCTGCGCCCCCTCGAACTGGCCGTCTATGACGCCAACATCGCCGCCGCCGAGGCCCGGGCCCGCGACGCCGCGGCCGACATGCGCCGGGTCCAGCCCCTGGTGCGCAAGGGCATCTATGCCCCCGCACGCCTGGACGATGTCCGCGCCGCCCTGCAGACCGCCAACGCCCAGCTCGTCGCCGCCCGCCGGCAGCGGGACGCCGCGGCCCTGGGCGCCCGCGAGGGCCAGGTCCAGGCCGCCGACAGCCGCGTGGCCCAGGCCCAGGCCGGCCTTTCGGCCGCCGACGCCCGCCTCTCCGACCTCGCCCCCGTCGCCCCGTCCGACGCGCGGGTGGAGGAGGTCTTCTTCCAGAAGGGCGAATGGGCCAGCGCCAACCAACCGGTCCTGTCCCTGCTGCCCGACGACCGCATCAAGCTGCGCTTCTTCGTCCCTGAGCGTAGCCTCTCGGCCTATCGCATCGGCGCGACGGTGCGCTTCGCCTGCGACGGCTGCGCCAAGGGAATGAGCGCCCGGATCACCTTCGTCAGCCCCCGCCCGGAGTTCACCCCGCCGGTCATCTACAGCCGCGAGGCCCGCGACCGACTGGTCTACATGGTGGAGGCCCGCCCCTCCGCCCGGCTCAACCCCGGCCAGCCGGTGGACGTGACGCCCCTGGGAGCGGCCCGGTGACGCTCGCCATCGACGTCCATGGGCTGAACAAGAGCTTCGGCGACAAGCACGTCGTCCAGGACGTCTCCATCCAGGTGGAGCACGGCCGCATCTGCGGCTTCCTCGGCCCCAACGGCTCGGGCAAGACCACCACCCTGCGGATGCTCTGCGGCCTGCTCACCCCCGACAGCGGAACCGGGACCTGCCTGGGCCTCGACATCATCGGGGAGGCGAACGCCATCAAGCGCCAGACCGGCTACATGACCCAGAAGTTCTCGCTCTACGAGGACCTGACCCTGGAGGAGAACCTGATGTTCTCCGCCCGAGTCCACGAGCTGGACCAACGCAAGGAGCGGGTGATCCACGCCCTGGAGCGCCTGGGCCTGCTGGAGCGGCGCAGCCAGCTGGCCGGGACCCTGTCGGGCGGCTGGAAGCAGCGGCTGGCCCTGGCCACCGCCACCCTGCACGAGCCCAAGCTGCTGCTGCTGGACGAGCCCACCGCCGGGGTCGACCCCAAGGCCCGCCGCACCTTCTGGGACGAGATCCACGCGCTCTCCGCCGAGGGCCTGACCGTGCTGGTCTCCACCCACTACATGGACGAGGCCGAGCGCTGTCACGAGATCGCCTACATCGCCTATGGCAAGCTGATCGCCCGCGGCACGGCCGACGAGGTGGTCGCCCGCTCCAACCTGGTGACCTTCAACGGCGAGGGGCCGGGGATCGACCGGCTGTCGGGGGAGCTGGCGGCCCGCCCCGGTGTCGAGATGGCCGCCCCCTTCGGCGCCGCCCTGCACGTCAGCGGTTCCGACCGCGCCGCCCTGGAGGCCGCCATCGCCCCCTATCGCCGCGCGCCGTTCCGCTGGACCGAGGTCGACCCCACCCTGGAGGACGTCTTCATCCAGCTGATGGAAGGCGCGGAGGACAACTTCCGATGAACGGATTCTCCGCGACCCGGGTCTGGGCGGTGCTGATCAAGGAGTTCAAGCAGCTCACCCGCGACCGCCTGACCTACGCCATGATCCTGGCCCTGCCGGTGATCCAGCTGCTGCTGTTCGGCTACGCCATCAATTCCGAGCCCCGCCACCTGCCCACGGCGGTCCTCGTGCAGGAGGATAGCGTCTTCGCCCGCTCGATCCTGTCGTCCTTGCGCAACAGCGCCTATTTCGACCTCACGGCCCAGGCCCGCACACCGGCAGAGCTGGACGAGATGATCCGCCGCGGCGACGTCCAGTTCGCCATCACCATCCCCGGCGACTTCACCCGCCGGGTGGCCCGCGGCGACAAGGCCCAGATCCTGGTGGAGGCCGACGCCACCGACCCCTCGGCCACTGGCGGCGCGGTGGCAGCCCTCGCCGCCCTGCCCGCCCAGGCGCTCGCCGCCGACCTGAAGGGCGCCCTGGCCCCCAGGGGCCGCGCCCCGCCGGCCTTCGAGGTCGTGGTCCACCGCCGCTATAATCCCGAGGCGGTCACCGCCTACAACATCGTGCCGGGCCTGCTGGGGGTGATCCTCTCCATGACCCTGGTCATGATGACCTCGCTGAGCGTCACCCGCGAGACCGAACGCGGCACCATGGAGAGCCTGCTGGCGACGCCCGTCGAACCGATCGAGGTGATGATTGGAAAACTGGCCCCCTATGTCCTGGTGGGGGTGGCCCAGGCGGTGATCATCCTGGTCATCGCCAAGCTGCTGTTCCACGTGCCGATGATGGGGGGCTGGATCGGTCTGACCCTGGGGGTGACCCTGTTCATCGTGGGCTCCCTGGCGCTGGGCTTCCTGATCTCCACGGCGGCGCAGTCGCAGCTCCAGGCCATGCAGATGAGCTTCTTCTACATCATGCCCTCGATCCTGCTCTCGGGCTTCATGTTCCCCTTCCGCGGCATGCCTGCCTGGGCCCAGGCCATCGGCCAGGTGATCCCGGTCACCCATTTCCTTCGGGTGGTCCGCGGCGCCCTGCTCAAGGGCCAGAGCCTCGCCGACATGTGGCGCGAGCTGCTGGCCCTGCTGGCCTTCGTCTGCGTCGTCACGGCGCTCGCCATGGCGCGGTATCGGCGCACCCTGGACTGAATTGACGCAAGGGGTGCGGCGCCGCTTGCCGACCGCCGATTCCCACCCCAACTTGAGGCCATGAGTCATCGCCCGACCGGCGCGCCGCCGCCCCGCCTCGTGGCGGTGCTGGGGCCGACAAACACCGGCAAGACCCACCTCGCCGTCGAGCGGATGATGGGCCACGCCTCGGGGATGATCGGCCTGCCGCTGCGGCTGCTGGCCCGGGAGATCTACGACCGCATCGTCAAGGCGCGCGGGGCGCGCTGTGTGGCCCTGATCACCGGCGAGGAGAAGATCGTCCCGCCCCGGGCCGTCTATTTCGTCTGCACCGTCGAGGCCATGCCGCTCAGCCGGGAGGTGGAGTTCCTGGCGGTGGACGAGATCCAGCTGTGCGCCGACCCGGAGCGCGGCCACGTCTTCACCCACCGCCTGCTGCACGCGCGGGGCACCTACGAGACCATGCTGATGGGCGCCGGCACCATGGCGCCCTTGATCCGTCGCCTGCTGCCGAGCGCGGAGATCGTCACCCGGGAGCGGTTCTCCAGCCTGACCTATGCGGGACCGAAGAAGCTGACCCGCCTGCCGCGCCGCTCGGCCGTCGTCGCCTTCTCCGCAGACCAGGTCTACGCCATCGCCGAACTGATCCGCCGTCAGCGGGGCGGCGCGGCCGTGGTGATGGGCTCCCTCAGCCCCCGCACCCGCAACGCCCAGGTGGCCCTCTACCAGTCGGGCGAGGTGGACTTTCTGGTGGCTACCGACGCCATCGGCATGGGGCTGAACATGGACGTCGACCACGTGGCCTTCGCCGGGCTGCGCAAGTTCGACGGCAAGCGCACCCGCTACCTGCATCCACAGGAGGTGGGCCAGATCGCCGGCCGCGCCGGGCGTTTCCGCACCGACGGGACCTTCGGCGTCACCGGCGAGTGCGAGGACATGGACGCCGACCTCGTCGAGGCCGTGCAGGAGCACCGCTTCCAGCCGGTGGCCGCCGCCGAATGGCGCAACGCCAAGCTCGACTTCACCTCGCTCTCCAGCCTGATGTCCTCGCTGGCCGCACCTCCCACCTTCGAGGCCCTGAAGGCTTCAGCCGAGAGCCTGGATGAGGTCACCCTGCGCCAGCTGGCGGGCGACCCCGACATCGCCGACCGCTGCCGCGACCGGCCCTCCCTGATGCGGCTGTGGGACGTCTGCCAGACCCCGGACTTCCGTAAGCAGAGCCACGAGGAGCATCTGCGGCTGACCCGCGAGTTCTTCCACCATCTCACCCGCCGCGACCGCAGGATTCCCGAGGACTGGATCGCCGGCCAGTACCGTCACCTGGACCGCACCGACGGGGAGATCGACACCCTGTCGGCCCGCCTGGCCAGCGTGCGGACACTGGCCTATGTCGCCAACCGCCCCGACTGGCTGGCGGACGCGCAGGGCTGGCAGGCCAGGACCCGGGTGCTGGAGGACAAGCTCTCCGACACCCTGCACGAGAAGCTGATGGCCCGCTTCGTGGACCGCCGCACCAGCGCCCTGATGCGCGGCCTGCGCGTCCGCGACGACATGTTGGCCGGCGTGGCCGAGGACGGCACGGTCACCGTCGAGGGCCACTATGTCGGCAAGCTGAAGGGCGTCACCTTCGAGGCCGAGCACGGCGCCTCCATCCTGGAGGAAAAGGCCCTGCGCGCCGCCGCCACCCTGGCGGTGGGGCCGGAGATCGCCAAGCGCCTGGGCCAGCTGGCCGGCGAGGCCGACGACGCCTTCCGCCTGACCCCGGACGGCCTGGTCCTGTGGCGCGGCCAGGCGGCCGGCGCCATCTCCGGCGGTTCGCCCTTCGCGCCGCGCGTGCGGCTGCTGGGGGAGTTGGGCAATCCCGCCGCCCGCGAACGCGCCGCGCGCCGGCTGGAGGCCTTCCTCGCCGCCGAGGCGGTCCGCCGGCTGGGCGCTCTGCGCCGGCTGGAGACCGCCGTCTCGGAAGGCAGGATCAAGGGCCTGGCCCGCGGCCTCGCCTACCGCCTGATCGAGGCCGGCGGCGTCCTCGACCGCACCACGGTCCACGCCGAGACCAAGGCGCTCAGCCAGGTGGAGCGCCGCATGCTCAAGGGCCTGGGCGTGCGGCTGGGCCACTTCACCCTCTATCTGCCGGCCATGCTGCGGCCGGAGGCGCTGAGCTTCGTCCAGGGCTTCGCCGACAAGGCCTGGCGCCCGCCGACCGAGGTGATCAGCCGCCTGCCTGAGCCGGCCCCCGGTCCGACGGCGCTGGCCGCCTTCGGCCTGCGGGCCGTGGGCCGGCTGGCCGTGCCGGTGGAGGCCCTGGAGCGGATGGACGACCTGATGCGGGCCGCCAAGCCCGGCCAGCTCACCGACGCCGACCGCGAGGCCCTGGGTTGGAGCGAGCAGGAGACCCGGGACATCCTGCGCGCCCTCGGTTTCGCCCCCACCACCAAGCCCAAGGCCGGCGAGGCCATGGTGTGGCGCCGCCGGGGCGAGAAGCCGGACCTGCGCCCGAGCGCGCCGTCGCTCAATTCGCCCTTCTCGGCCCTGGCCGCCCTGAAGGACAAACCCGCCCCCGCCCGCCGTCCGCGCCGTCGCCGCAAGGGCAAGGCCGCCAATCCATGAGTGAGACGGGCTGCCGCGCCGATGTCTGGCTGTGGCGGGCGCGGTTCTTCAAGACCCGCTCGCTGGCCGCCAAGTTCCTGGACGAGGGCAAGGTCCGCCTCACCCGCGCCGGCGCCGAGACCCGGATCGACAAGTGCGCGCGGCCCGTGAAGATCGGAGATCAGCTGGTCTTCGCGGTCGGGGGCCGCCTCATCGCCGTGTCGGTGGAGGGGCTGGGGGAACGCCGGGGACCGCCGGCTGAGGCGCGGGGGCTGTATTCCACGCTGGACTAGGTCTTCCTCCGCGGCCGCACCGCGTCCCGCAGGGCCACCAGCATCAACGGGGTCCAGCTCAGGGCCAGCGCCCCGGTCATCAGATAGGCCCGGCTGTTGTCGATGGCCGCGAAGGCCGTGCCGGCCATGGGGAGCAGGAGTAGCATGGCCAGGACGGGCCTGGGCGCTGCGCCGGCCATGCAGATCCGTGACAGCAGGAAGGCGTGCAGGGCCAGGCCGGCGAACTTGATCCAGGCGCCCAGGCTGGAGCGGAACAGCAGGTCGGTCGAGCCGTCCACCGCCTGGGTGATCCGCAGCAGGGTGATCGTCTCCAGATAGTCGCCCGCCAGGGCGACCAGGGCCACGCCGATGGCGCCCAGAACCAATGGCTTCTTGAAGCGCCCGCCCAGGAACATCGCCGCGCAGATCGCGAAGGCGGTGTAGGCGGGGATATAGGCCCTCACATCGAGGTGGTTCACCGCGTCCATGGCCGTCACGACGGGCGCCCGGCAGGCGTCGGCGGGCGGGCCGAACACCTTCAGAAGCTGATCGAGCGTCCGGGCGAGCTCGAAGTCCACCACCTTGCCCGGCGCCCAGCAGCCCCCGGCCGCGGCCACCTCCGGTAGCATCTGGAAAGCGAAGGTGACCGCCAGGGTCGCGACGCCCGTCAGGACGGTGAGCGCCGCCCACAGGCGATGTGATCGGTCTTCCATGGCTTCCCCCCTTGGACGCGGGGGGAGCTTAGCGGCGCCGGCGCGGGCTGTCGCCTGGCCCCGCGGGACCCGCGGCGCAGGTTGCGGCAGGCTGTCGCAGGGGCGGAACTTGCCTCATTCCAGCCCAAAGGCGATGGCACTGGCGACCGACGACGCAGAGGGGCGACCCGCCACATGACCATCACACTGGGACGGCGCGACCTGATGCGCCTTGGAACCGGGGCCGCCCTGGCCGCCGCCGCGCCGGCCGCCGCCTGGGCCTCCGTGACGCCCTTGCCCGGCGCCCAGGTGCGCCGCGCCGTGCTGCACAACCTGCACACCGGCGACACCTTCAACGAGGTCTATTTCGAGGGCGGCCGCTATGTCCCTCAGGCCCTGGCCCAGGCGATGCGGGTGCTCCGTGACTGGCGTAACGGCGAAGAGCACGTCATGGATCCCCGCCTGTTCGACGCCCTGCACGCCATCAACGCCAAGCTCGACACCAACCGACCCTTCCAGATCATTTCCGGCTACCGCTCGCCCAAGACCAACGCCATGCTGCATGCTCGCAGCTCCGGGGTCGCCTCCCACAGCCAGCACATGCTGGGCAAGGCCGCCGATGTGCGCATCGAGGGCGTCGATCTGCGCAACCTGCAGAAGGCCGCCCTCAGCGTCGCGGCCGGCGGAGTCGGCTTCTATCCGTCGTCCAACTTCGTCCACGTGGACGTGGCGCGGGTTCGCCAGTGGACCGGCGCCTGAGGCCTCCTATCGCCGTAGTCGCCACGGTCGTCTTGCCCTAGCCTCCTCCGTCCGGCCCCGGAGGAAACGCAGATGCCCAAGGTTCTCGCCCCCCTGCTGGGGGCCCTGCTCAGCCTCTCCAGCCTGACCGCCCTGGCCGCCCCAGCCCAGGAGAGCCGCGCGGTCGCGGGCCTAGCCGCCCCGGCCGAGATTCGCGTCGACACCTGGGGCATCCCCCACATCTATGCCGGCAGCGTCCGCGACGCCTTTTTCCTGCAGGGGTACAACGTCGCCCGCGACCGGCTCTGGCAGATCGACCTGTGGCGCAAGCGCGGGCTGGGCCTGCTGTCCAAGGACTTCGGCCCGACCTATGTGGCCCAGGATCGCGCCGCGCGCCTGTTCCTCTATCGCGGCGACATGGCCAAGGAATGGGCGGCCTATGGGCCGGGCGCGGAGGCCAACACCGCCGCCTGGGTGGCCGGCGTCAACGCCTTCGTGGACGAGATCACGGCCGGCAAACGCCCCCTGCCGCTGGAATTCAGGATCGCCGGCAGCGCGCCGGACCGCTGGAGCGCCGAGGACGTGGTCCGCATCCGCAGCCATGGCCTGACCCGCAATGTTCCCAACGAGGTCGGCCGCGCCCACATCGCCTGCAAGGCCGGCCTGCCCGCCGCCCGCCTCTACCGCTTCATCGAGCCCAAGTGGACGACCCAGATCCCCGAGGGCCTCGATCCGTGCGCCATCCCCGCCGACGTCCTGGCCGACTACCAGTTGGCCGGCGCCGGGGTGAAGTTCGCGGGACCGCCGGAACAGCGCGCCGCCCTGGAGGTCCCGCCCGAGGCGATCGGGTCGAACAACTGGACGGTCTCGGGTTCGCGCACCGCCACGGGCCGTCCGATCCTGGCCAACGATCCGCACCGCGAGCACGGGGCGCCCAGCCTGCGCTACATCGTGCACCTGAACGCGCCGGGCTTTTCCGTGATCGGCGCCGGGGAGCCGGCCCTGCCCGGGGTCTCCATCGGCCATAACGACAAGATCGCCTTCGGCCTGACCATCTTCCCGGTCGATCAGGAGGATCTCTACGTCTACGAGACCAAGCCCGGCGACCCGGACCAGTACCGCTATGGCGACGGCTGGGAGGCGATGACGGTGGTCAAGGACGCCATCCCGGTGAAGGGCGAGGCGGCCCCGCGGCCCGTCGAACTGCGTTTCACGCGCCACGGGCCGGTGCTGAAGACCACCGAGGCCAAGGCCTTCGCCATCCGCACGGTGTGGAGCCAGCCGGGGACCTCGGCCTATTTCGGCTCCACCGGCTACATGCAGGCCCAGGACTGGAAAGGCTTCAAGGCCGCCCTCGCCGGTTGGGGCGCGCCGTCGGAGAACCAGGCCTATGCCGACACCTCGGGCCACATCGGCTGGGTGGCCGCCGGCATGGTTCCGGCCCGGCCCAACTGGGACGGCCTGCTGCCGGTGCCCGGCGACGGGCGCTATGAATGGAAGGGGTTTCTCGCCCCTGACCAGTTGCCCAGCCAGGCCGATCCCAAACAGGGCTGGTTCGCCTCGGCCAACCAGATGAACCTGCCCAAGACCTACCCCTACGCCGAGCGCAAGGTCGGGTTCGAGTGGTCCAACGCCGCGCGGTTCTCCCGCATCAACGAGGTGCTGGCCGCCAAGCCGAAGCTGACCGTGGCCGACGCCATGGCCCTGCAGACTGACCCCTACGACATCACCTCGCGCCGGCTGATCGCCCTGCTGACGCCCCTGACCTCCGACGAACCGCGCCTCGCGAGCGCCTTGGACATGCTGCGCCGCTGGAACCACCGCACGGCGGTCGACAGCCCCGCCGCGGCCCTGTTCGAGGTCTGGACCGGCAAACACCTGGGCCGCGCCGTGGTCGCGGCCACCACGCCCGAGGAGGCCCGGACGATCATCGGCAATGGCGACCTGGCGGCGGTCATGGAGTTGCTGGAGCACCCCGACGCCACCCTGCCCGCCGCCGCCCGCGACGCGGTCCTGAAGGCCAGCCTGCTGGCAGCCGCCGACGAACTGTCGGCCCGGCTCGGCCCCGACCCCAAGGGCTGGGCCTGGGGCCGGCTGCACCAGGCAAGGTTCGAGCACGCCCTGACCCCCCTGGCCGACGCCGCGCTGGCGCCGAGCCTGGCGGCGGGACCGACCCCCATGGCCGGAACCAGCCTGTCACCCATGGCGGCCACCTGGCGGCCCGGCGATTTCCGGGTGATCGCGGGGGCCTCGTTCCGCATGGTCCTGGACGTCGGCGTCTGGGACAACAGCGTGACCATCAACACGCCCGGCCAGTCGGGGAATCCGGAGAGCCCGCACTACCGCGACCTGTTCCCGAAATGGGTGAAGGGGGACTACGTGCCCCTGCTCTATTCGCGGCCGGCCGTGGAGGCGGCCACCGAAACCGTGATCTCGCTGACGCCGGCGCCGTGACCTATCGCCCCTGACAGATATCCTGGGGCGCGGCGGCATTGACAATCGGGAGCGTGACCGGGAAAACCCGCGCTCTAGATCTGCCGGAGTTCCCAGTGACCTACATCGTCACCGACGCCTGTATAAAATGTAAGTTCATGGACTGCGTGGAGGTGTGTCCGGTGGACTGCTTCTACGAGGGCGAGAACTTCCTGGCGATCAATCCGGACGAGTGCATCGACTGCGGCGTCTGCGAACCCGAGTGCCCGGTGGACGCCATCAAGCCGGACACCGAGGACGAGCCCGACTCCAAGTGGCTGAAGATCAACACCGACTACGCCAAGATCTGGCCCAACATCACGGTGAAGGGCGAGCCTCCGGCCGACGCCGAGGCCTTCGAGCGCGAGACCGGCAAGTTCGAGAAGTACTTCAGCGAGAAGCCCGGCCGCGGCTCCTGAAGCCCCCCTGCGCCGGGGGCGCAAGCCTTTCTTTCGGCTGATTTTTATGTTACAGTCTTAATCGACGTGGGGATCGGCTTTTGCGCCTGCCACGTCGTTTCTGAAGAAGAGCCGTCCCCGGCCGTATGCGCCTCGAAGAGGCGAAGGGTGTCTTAGAGGTCTATTCCGTTCTCATGAATGTTGTTCGCCGCGCGATTTCGCGGAGGGACTTCTTTCGCTTTGAGCTCTCGGAAAACCTGGATGCGCCGGTGGGATTGGACGAGGTCGAAAGGACTTAGCTGATGAGCAAGACTGGTCTGGATTTCGGGGTTGGCGATCACGTCGTCTATCCGGCCCACGGGGTGGGTCAGGTTCAGGGGATCGAAACTCAGGAAGTGGCCGGCTATTCGCTCGAAGTCTACGTCATCACCTTCGACCATGAGAAAATGACCCTGCGCGTCCCGACCGCCAAGGCCCGCACCGCGGGCCTGCGTTCGCTGGCCGAGGGCAATGTCGTCAGCCAGGCGCTCACCACCCTGAAGGGCCGCGCCCGCGTGAAGCGCACCATGTGGTCGCGCCGCGCCCAGGAATACGAAGCCAAGATCAATTCCGGCGACCTGATCTCCATCGCCGAGGTCGTCCGCGACCTGCACCGCGCCGAGAACCAGCCGGAGCAGTCCTATTCCGAACGCCAGCTCTATGAGTCGGCGCTCGACCGCATGGCCCGCGAGGTCGCCGCCATCGAACGCATCGACCGCGACGCCGCCATCGGCATCCTCAACAAGAACCTGATCAAGGCCGTCGCCGCCTAAGGGCTTCGACTCACCGCTGATCTTCGAGACGCCCGGCCCGCAACGGCCGGGCGTTTTCGTTTGGCTATTCGCCCTTCGCCTCGGTGCGGTAGTCGCCGAAGGTCTTGTCCCGCGCGGTCAGGGCCTGGGTCACCCCCTGGCGCATATGGGCCATGTAGTCGCGGCTGGCCGGGGTGTGCCAGCCAAGCGCGTGCAGGTCTGTGCCGGCGCGCAGGCCGGCCCGCAGGCCCATGGCCTCCATTTGCCGGTGGACCAGGCGCTTGTTGAGCTGGGCCAGCTCCGGATCGACCTTGGCGATGCGCTCCGCCATGGCCAGGGTCGCGGCCTCCAACGCGTCGGCGGGATGGGCCCGGTTGGCGAAGCCGAGGCGGACAGCCTCCAGGCCGCTGACCGAGTCGCCGGTGAGCATCAGCTCCATGGCCGCGCGCATGCCCATGAACCAGGCGTGGTACTGATTGTCGGGCGGGCTCATGGTGCGCACCGCCGGGTAGCCGATCTGGGCGTCCTCGGCGACGTAGACGAGGTCGCAGGCCACCGCGAGCTCCGAGCCGCCCGCCAGGCACCAGCCGTGGACCTGGGCGATCACCGGCTTGGCCAGGTCCCAGATGCGGAAGCAACCCTCCACGACGTGGCGCGCCCACTGCCCCTGGCCGCCGGCGGTGTAGTAGGGCAGCTCCCCCAGGCCGGCGAGGTCGTAGCCCGAGGAGAAGCAGGTCCCGGCGCCGCGCAGGATCATCACCCGCACCTCCGGATCGCGGTCGCCCGCCTCCAGGGCCTGGAATATCTCGCCGCGCAGGGCGTTGGAGAGCGCGTTGCGCTTGGCGGGGCGGTTGAGGGTGATGCGCCGGACATGGGGGACGGGATCGTCGGTGAGCAGGATGGGGTCTTCGGCCATGGTCTCTCTCCCTGGATCGTGATTTCGGGCATCCTCACCCCCTGACGTCGCGGCGGGCAAGGAGCGAGCGTGGAGACCAGGACGCCCATCAGTTTCAGCGACCTGCTGGCCCGCCCGCGCGAGACGGCCGACGCCAGGATCGCCTATGGCCCGTTGGACCTTCAGTTCGGCGAGCTGTGGCTGCCCGCGGGCCCGGGACCCCATCCGCTGGTGGTGATGATCCACGGCGGCTGCTGGCTGGCCGAGCTGCCGGGCCTGGAATTGATGGACCAGGCCTGCGCCGACCTGAAGGCTGGCGGCGTGGCGGTCTGGAACCTGGAATACCGCCGCATCGGCCACGCCGGCGGCGGCTATCCCGGCACCTTCCAGGATGTGGCCATCGGGGTGAACCATGTGCGCGGCCTGGCCAGGACCTATCCGCTGGATCTCTCACGCGTGGTGATCGCCGGCCATTCGGCCGGCGGCCACCTGGCCCTGTGGAGCAGCGTGCGAGGCCCCCTGCGCGGGCCCGACCCATTCATCCCCAGGGGCGCGGTCAGCCTGGCCGGGATCATCGACCTGGCCGCCTATCACGCCACCGGGCCGGACGCCTGCGGCGGCCCCGGCACCATCGACGCCCTGGTGGGCGCCGAGGCGCGGCATGGCCAGGACGTCTATGCCGACACCTCACCGCTGGCCCTGTTGCCCCTCGCCCTGCCCTATGCGGTGATCTCCGGCGACCTGGACCCCATCGTGCCCTCCCGGTTCGGCGCGGCCTTCGGGGCGGCGGCCCAGGCCAAGGGCGACGCGGTCAGGGTGCTGAACCTGCCCCAGGCCGGCCACTTCGAGCTGATCGATCCCACCGCCCCCGCCTGGGCCGTCGTGAAGGCCGAGATCAAATCCCGGCTGGCTTGACGTTGGGTCGCGCTTGACGCGCCGCGCCCGCGCCGAAAAGGTCTCGCCAACGACTTAAGGGAGCGACGCGCCATGAAACTCTACGACTCGATGGGACCCAACCCGCACGTGGTGCGCATCTTCATCGCCGAGAAGGGCATGAACATCCCGACCCAGACCGTCGACCTGATGGGCGGCGAGAACCGCAAGCCGCCCTATACCGAGCAGATCAACGCCGCCGGCCAGATCCCGGCCCTGGAACTCGATAATGGCCACAAGGTCTGCGAAATCCTGCCGATCTGCGAGTATCTGGAGGAGATCCAGCCCAATCCGCCGCTGATCGGGACCAATGCCGAGGAGCGGGCCGAGACCCGCATGTGGACCCGGCGCATCGACCTCAACATCTGCGAGCCCATGGCCAACGGCTTCCGCGCCGCCGAGGGCCGCCGGCTGTTCGAGAGCCGCATGAAGCTGGTGGGGGCCGAGGGCGCCGCCGACCTCAAGGCCATCGCCAAGGACCGCCTGCTCTGGCTGGACGGCCAGATGAAGGGCGACTTTGTCTGCGGCGGCCGCTTCACCCTGGCCGACATCCTGCTCTACGGATTCCTGACCTTCGGGGCGACGGTGGGCCAGCCGGTCCCCGACGAGGCCAAGTGGGTCAAGGGCTGGATGGAGCGGGTCAAGGCCCGCCCCAGCGCCGCCGCCTAGGGCCCCGAACGCACCCGGTCCCCCGCGGCCGGGTGCGATGGCGCCAGGTTGTTTACGAAGGACGGCCTAAGATAACGACCTGGTCGCCGACCAGCCGCCTCGGAGCGGGGTGGGGAAGATGCGAGATCCGGCGGGAGGGTCATCGTGAACCGACGCCTGGTGGGGCAGTTTTCCTCCGACTACGTGCTGCGCTGGTTCCGCCTGTCGACCGACCTGTTCGGCGACATCACCACGACGATCATCTTCGCCACCATCACCCAGGCCAACACCGCCTATCTGGATCAGCGGCCCGAGGGGGGCCGGGACTGGGGGACGCTGGACAGGCCCGCGCCGGACAATCTGCGGCGTCCGATCACCGCCCATGCCGCCGCCACGGCGCTCGGCCTTCCCCGCGAGACCCTGCGGCGCAAGCTCAACAGCTTGAAGGCGGAGGGTTACGTCGAGGAGACCCCCGATGGGGTCATCATCCGGGCCGAGGCGATGCTGCGGCCCCCGGTGGTGGCCACCGTGATCGCCAACACCGACCTGGCCCGCGACTTCTGTCTGAGGCTGCAGCGCGCGGGAATTGTCCCCATCGACCGGACGGGCGGCGCCGATCTGGAAGAGCCGCTGCACCGCGCCATCGGACGGGCCACCAACACCTTCTGCCTGCGCTTCCTTGAGAACGTGATGGCGTTGTCGGGGGGCGACCTGATGCTCGGCCTGACGGCCTGCGCCCTGGAGGCGGCCAATATCCGGGGCCTCGCCGAATCTGCCACCGAGCTGGTGGGTCCGATCCGCTCCATTCCCGACAGCGTGCGCGAGCCGATCAGCGCCATGTCCCTGGCCAGGGAGCTCGGCCTGCCCCGCGAGACCACCCGGCGGCACCTGCACCGCCTCATCGCGCTCGGCGTCTGCCGGGCCGCGCCCGGGGGCTTCATCTTCACCGAGGCGCGGCTCGATGCGGATCGGATCACCGCCAGCCTGGGCCGCACCGCGGCCAATGTCCGGCACCTGCACGCCACCTTGATCGGCGCAGGCGTGATGCTGCCGACGCGGGTCGAGCCCGTCCCCGCGCCGGAGACCGCCCTACGCGGCCTGGGCCTCGCGGGCGCGTACTGACGCGCGCTAGTCGGCCGCCGCCGGCGCGGGTTCGACGGTCATCGGTCGCGGTCCCTGCGCCAGTTCCCGGGCCAGGACCTCCCGGTCGAGGTCGCCGTCCCAGCGGGCGACCACCAGGGTGGCCACGCCATTGCCCACCAGGTTGGTCAGCGCCCGGCACTCGCTCATGAACCGGTCTACCCCCACCAGCAGGGCCAAGGCGGCGATCGGGATGTCGGGGATCACCGCCAGGGTGGCCGCCAGGGTGATGAAGCCCGCCCCGGTGACGCCGCTCGCCCCCTTCGACGTCAGCATGGCCACCCCCAGCAGGGTCAGCTCCTGGGTGAGCGTGATGTGGGTGTTGGTGGCCTGGGCCAGGAACAGGGTGGCCAGCGTCATGTAGATGTTGGTGCCGTCGAGATTGAAGCTGTAGCCCGTCGGGATCACCAGGCCCGCCGTGGTCTTGCCCGCCCCCAGCCGCTGCATCTTGTCGATCATCTGCGGCAGGACCGATTCCGAGGAGGAGGTGCCCAGCACGATCAGCAACTCCTCGCGGATATAGGCCAGGAATTTCAGGATCGAGAAACCGGAGAGCCAGGCGATCAGGCCCAGCACCACCAGCACGAAGAGCAGGCTGGTGAGGTAGAAGGTCCCCACCAGGGCCGCCAGCTTCACCAGGGCGGCCACGCCGTACTTGCCGATGGTGAAGCCCATGGCCCCGAAAGCGCCGATCGGCGCCAGGCGCACCACCACCTGGATGATCGAGAAGAAGACCTTGGAGATCTCCTCCAGAGCGCCGGCCACCTTGTCGCCGAAGGTGCCCATCCGCGTGCAGGCCAGGCCGGTGATCACCGCGATCACCAGGACCTGCAGAAGCTGGCCCTCGGCGAAGGCGCCGAAGAAGGTGTCGGGGATCAGGTTGAGCAGGTACTCGGCCAGGCCGGGGGTGTGGTGGGCCTTCTCCAGATAGTCCGCGGCGATCTTGGGATCGAGGGTGGCGGGGTCCACATTGAAGCCCCGGCCCGGCTGGATGACCTTGCCCACCACCAGGCCGATCACCAGGGCGAAGGTGGAGACGATCTCAAAATAAATCAGGGTCTTGGCGCCCAGGCGGCCGAAGGCCTTGAGGTCGCTCATCCGCGCCATGCCCGCGGCGATGGTGCAGAAGATCACCGGGGCGATGGCCATCTTGATCAGCTTGATGAAGCCGTCGCCCAGGGGCTTGAGCGCCACGCCGACATCAGGCCAGAGCCAGCCCACCAGGACGCCCAGGGCGATGCCGATCAGCACCTGCACATAGAGCACCCGAAAATAGCGTAGAGCCCCCATGCGCTTCTCCCCTTTCGCCGCTAGGCGGCGGTGCGCTATCACCCCACCGGTCAGGCCCGGTAGCTCAGCAGGATAGAGCAGCGCTTTCCTAAAGCGAAGGTCAGGGGTTCGAGTCCCTTCCGGGCCGCCATCGCACTCACTTCGGGTCCGGCAGGCCGAGGATGCGTTTGGCGATGATGTTGTTCTGGATCTCGTAGGAGCCGGCGAAGATGGTGTTCGCCTTGCCCGAGAGCCACTCGCGGACATAGGCGAGTTCGGCCGGCTCGAAGGCCTCGCCCTCCCAGGCGAGACCCTGGCCCATGGCCTCCACCAGCAGTTCGGACCGCTCCTGGACGAGGAGCGACGATACATTCTTGAGGATCGAGGTGGCCGCGTTCGGGCCGCCGCCCCCGGCCTCGACGACGGACCTCTGCAGGGTCAGGTTGAAGGCCCTGCGGTCCATCAGGTGCCGGGTGAGCCGGCTGCGGTAGTCGGAATCGGCGATCCGCCCCTGGGCGTCGCGCCCCAGATGCTCGGCGGCCACCGCCTCGATGGCGCGCTGCTCGGTGGCGCGGGCCGGGGCGTCCTCGTTGCGCTGGCGCTCGTACTGCAGCAGGCGTTTGCCCACCGTCCAGCCGCCGTTCAACGGGCCCACCAGATTGGCCTTGGGGACCTTCACGTCGGTGAAGAAGGTCTCGCAGAAGGGCGAACGGCCAGAGATCAGCTGGATGGGGTTCACCCGCACGCCGGACGAACGCATGTCGATCAGCAGGAACGAGATGCCGTCGTGCTTGCGGGTCGGGTCGGTGCGGACCAGGCAGAAGCACCAGTCGGCGTACTGCGCCCCACTGGTCCACAGCTTCTGGCCGTTGACCAGGAAGTGGTCGCCCCGGTCCTCGGCGCGGGTCTGCAGGGAGGCGAGGTCGGAGCCGGCATTGGGCTCGGAATAGCCCTGACACCAGCGGGTCTCGCCGCGGACGATCGGCGGAATGTGCTGCTGCTTCTGCGCCTCGGTCCCGTATTCCAGCAGGGTGGGGCCCAGCATGCGGACCCCCATGCCCCAGCCGATCGGGTTCCAGGCGCCCGCCCGCCGGATCTCCTCGCGCAGCACTCGCGCCTGGGCCGGCGTCAGGCCGCCGCCGCCATAGGCGCTGGGCCAGGTGGGCGTGCCCCAGCCCTTGCCGCACAGGGCCCGCTTCCAGTCGGCGAGGTCTTGCCCGCCCTGGTCGGCCGCCTCCGTCTGGGCCTGCTTTCCGGCCAGGGCCTTGGGGAAGTTGGTGTCCAGCCAGGCCAGAACCTCGGCGCGGAAGGTGTCGAGGGCGAGGGCGGGCGAGAGGTCAGCCGGCATGTATCGGGCCTTTCGAACGGCGGGGCGGACCTCCGGACTATCAATTAGTGCGAACGTCATCAACAGCCTCCGTCGAGACCTCCCCGCGGCGTTATGAAAGATCAGGCGCGGCGGTTATGGTGCGGCCGTTGGCCCCGGTCCGGAAACATGCGCCCTTCCACCCCCACTGAGCTTACCCGCCCGCAGCTCTTTCAGCGTCTGTGGCGCGAGCCCCTCTCGTCGGTGGCGGCGGACCTCGGCCTGAGCGCCAGCGGCCTGGCGAAACTCTGCGACCGGACCGCGATCCCCTATCCGACCCGCGGCCACTGGGCGAAGGCGCGGGCCGGCCGCGCCGCCCCAGCCCCCGACCTGCCCCCGGCGCCGGCCGGGGTGAGCCACCGGATCCTCATCACGCCCGGCCAACCCATGGCGCGCCGCACCCCCGTGCGCCTGTCGCCGGAGGATCGCCGCCAGCAGCTGCTGGAGGTCGCCGCCCGGATCATCGTGCAGGATGGGCTGCACGCCCTGACCATCAAGCGGGTCGCCCGGGAGGCGGGGCTCACCGCGCCGCGGGCCTACCACTTCTTCCCCACCGTCGATGACCTGATGGCGGCCCTGGCCCGCCGGGAGCTGGAGGCCATCCGGGCGGCCCGAACCCACCGCATCAACACCGCCGAGCGGCCGGCCGAACGCCTGCGCCTCTCCACCGTGACCTATCTGCGCCAGGTGGCCGAGCGAGGGGTCCTGCTGCAGACCCTGCAGAACGCGCCGGGCGTGCGGCGCGCCCTGCGCGGCGAGCAGCGCGCGATCCGGGCCGACAACACCCATGTGGTCGCCAGTCGGTTCAGCGAAAGCCACCACATCCCCGCCGACGTCGCGCGGGCGGCCACGACGGTGCTCACCAGCGCGGTGCTCCGCACCGGCCGCATCCTGGCGCGCGGTCGGCTGGATCTGGCGCTGGCGGAGATCCTGGCGTCCGAGATCGTCGAGGCGGGCAACCGCAGGTTAGCGGCCCGCTTCCAGGCCCCGCCGGCCGGCGACGTCGAGGACGCCTAGGACCAGTTCGCGGCACAGCAGGGCGCCGCGCTCCAGATCGAGCTCCCCCTGGAAGGCGAGACGCCCGCACTCCTCGGGCATGGTCATGCCGATGCTGACGCAGGCGACCGCCTCCCGCAGGTCGAGGCCCAGGGCGTCGCGGGCCTTGCGCGCCAGCCGCCGCGCCACCCGCGCCCGGACGGCGGCGGCGCGGCGCGAGACATGGCCGACCATGAAGCGGTCGCGCAGGATGACCTGGATGAGCGGCCCGGTCCGCGCCACGTGGCGGTAGTAGGCTTCCGCCACATCGCCGGCTGCCGTCGCAAGGTCGGGCGCTTCGCCAGCGGCGTCGAGGGCCTCCGCCACTTGGCTCAGGGCGCGTTCCAGCAGGGCGTTGTAGAGGTCATGGCGCTCAGGGAAATAGCGATAGACCAGCGCCTTGCTGACCCTCGCCGCCTGGGCCAGCTCCTCGACGGCGATCGGCAGGACGCCCTGCTCCAGGACCCGCTCGGCGGCGACATCCAGCAGGAGCTCCCGGCGTTCCTGCGGCGGCAGGCGGAGTCCCCTTCGCGGTCGCTTCGAGGTCACGGCCAAGCGCGCATCCGCCGAACTGTCGAGTGATCGCTCATGGGTCCGCCGTTCCGATTCGACCGTCGAGCCGCAGTCTAGCGCCACCGGGGCCGATGAGGCGCCCGGTTCAGGACGCGCCTCATCACGGCGATGATAGTGCGAATGTCATTAAAGCGGTTGTCTGACCGCACCGCCGGCGCCATGCTTGGCGCATAAGAAGCCAGGGAGGAGCCGGCATGCCCTATGCTGCGGGACGGATATTCCACGACGCCGACAGTCACGTCATGGAGCCGGCCGACTGGCTCGTGCCCTTCGCCGAGGGGGCGATGAAGGACCGCCTTCTGCGCCGCGATCCGCCCTCCACCCGGCCGCCCGTGGAGGCGCCGAAGGAGAAGGTGATCGAGGGCCTGATCGCCGGCCCCAAGGGCCGGCTCGCCTACGGCTCCTGCGACACCGCCGAGCGCATCCGGGCCATCGAGGAGCTGGGCTTCGCGAGCCAGCTGGTCTTCCCCACCTCCGCCCTGCGCCCCTTCCGCACCACCAAGGACGAGGACGTCCTCTACGCCGGCGCGCGCGCGGCCAACCGCGCCATGGCCAGCTTCTGCGGCGACCCACGCCTGCTCGGCGTCGCCTATGTCCCGCTGGACAATCCGGCCCGCGCGCTGGAGGAGGCCCAGGAGGCCATCCGCCTGGGCTGCAGGGCGATCTGGGTGCCCTCGACGGCGGCGGGCGACAGGTCGCCGGGCCACCCGGACCTCGATCCCTTCTGGGCCCTGCTGGCGGCCAAGAAAATCCCCTTCGTCCTGCACATCGGCGCGGGCTCGCGGACCCTGCCGCAGGAATACGTCAACAACGGCAAGGCCAGGTCGCCCGACCTGCACGGCGGCGGCGAGAACCTGCGCTTCAAGGACTATGTGGCCCTGCCCCACTCGGCCGAGATGTTCCTCGGCGCCCTGGTCTATGATGGCCTCTTCGACCGCATGCCGGGACTCAAGGGCGGCGTGATCGAATACGGCGCCTACTGGGTGCCCGGCTTCCTGCGGCAGATGGACATGGGCGCGCGGTCCTTCGGCCGCACCGACCCCTATCTGCAGGCCCTGTCGGCCAAGCCGTCGGAGATCATCCGCCGGCAGGTGAAGTTCACGCCCTTCCCGGGCGAGGACGCCGGATACCTGATCCGCGACAGCGGCGCCGACCTCTACATGTTCTCCAGCGACTACCCGCACCCGGAGGGGACCAACGACCCCATCGGCCGGTTCGAGCGGACCTTCGGCGACCTCGGCGAGGCCGACCGCGACGCCTTCTACCGCGCCAATTTCGAACAGATGATGGGCGGGCTCTGACGCCGCCTTCGCAAAGGAACACGTCCATGACCGACGCGACCACCCAGGATCAGATCACCGGCCCGTTCCGGGCGCCGCACAACGGCTTCCAGGCCGCCCCGGGCTCGATCCACAATGACGAGGTGGCCTCCAAGCTGGGCTTCAAGGGCGGCACCGTCCCGGGCTCGGTCCACATGGACCAGTTCGTCCCCATCTTGCTGGAGCTCTACGGCGAGGCCTGGTTCGAGACCGGCGACATCTCCCTGCACTTCGCCCAGGCGACGGTGGACAAGGAGGAGGTCCAGGCCATGGTCCATCCGGGCCCGCAGCGGGCCCGCCTGCAGATGTTCAACCGCGCTGGCCAGCAGGTCTGCGTCGGCACGGCCTCGGCCAAGGCCCCCGACACCGGCTCCGAGGTCCTGCGCCGCATGTCCGAGCAGACGCCGGCCGACCCGGCGGCCCTGCGCATCTACGCCGACCTCAAGGTGGGCGACACCACCGGCGACATCCCGATGAAGGTCAGCCGGGAGAGCTATGACGCCTCCCTCGAGCGCATCACTGAGCGGCTGGCGATCTATGACGAGAAGGGGGTGCTGTCGCCGGCCCATGTCGTCCGCCTGGCGCATATGAGCCGGCCCTTCGTGCTGGCCAAGTCGAAGGCGCCCTATGTCGGCCTGTTCGGCGCCCTGGAGGTTCGGCACCTGGCGGGTCCGGTGCTGGCCGACCGGGACTATGTGGGCCGCACCACCATGCGAAAGATCACCGAGAGCCCGCGCACGGAGAACGCCTGGTACGACGTCGACATCGCCGACGCCGCCAGCGGCAAGCACGTCGCCAGCGTCACCTTCATGATCCGCGCGATGAAGGCCTCCTCGCCCCTGTGGGGCTGAACCCACCCTGATTTGGAGGAGGCGTTGTCATGACAGACGCGGCCGTCGTCGACGACATCAAGACCCGCGTGGACCAGGCCGTCGAGTTCGGCATGGCCACGGCGGTGTGGGCCCAGGTCCACCCCGACAAGATCGCGGTCCACGAGCTGTCGGGGCGCACCCGCACCTTCGGCGAGCTCAACGCCAAGGCCAACCGGCTGGTGCGGCTGATGCGGGCCCACGGCCTGCAGGCGGGCGACGCCATCGCCCTGCTCTGCACCAACCGGATGGAATTCGCCGACGTGCTGTTCGCCGCCCTGCGCGGCGGCTTCCGCATGACGCCGGTGAACTGGCACCTGAAGCCCGACGAGATCGCCTATGTGATCGACAACTGCGAGGCCCGAGCGCTGTTCGCCGACACCCGCGTGCCCGGCGCCCTGGAGGCCGCCCTGCAATGTCCGCAGCTCCGGCTCAAGGTCTCCATCGGCGGCGACCTGCCAGGCTTCCTGCCCTATGAGGCCATCGACGATCTGCCGGGCGAGGATCTCACCGATCCGGTGCGGGGCTCCACCATGCTCTACAGCTCGGGCACCACGGGCCGTCCGAAGGGGGTCTACAAGCCCAACGCCCAGGCGGTCGGCGGCTATGACGCCATCTATGACCGCGCCGTGGACAAGCACATCTGCACCGGCCCGGCCTATCACGCATCCCCCTTGGCGGGAGACATCCGCCGGGCCTTGAACAACGGCGTGCCCACCGTCCTGATCGACAGGTGGGACACCGAACAGGTGCTGCGCACCATCCAGGACCAGAAGGTGACCCGCGGCCACTTCGTGCCGATCATGTTCCAGCGGATGCTGGCCCTGCCCGAAGAGGTGCGCGCCAGGTACGACCTCAGCTCGCTCAGGCGCATCACCCATGGCGCGGCGCCCTGCCCGCCCGAGGTCAAGCGCGCCATGATCGAGTGGATCGGGCCCAAGCTGTTCGAATACTACGCCGGCTCCGAGGGCGGCGTGGGATTCACCGTCAGCTCCGAGGACTGGCTTAAGCGTCCGGGAACGGTTGGCCGGCGACCGCACAAGGACGCCGCCAAGATCCTCGACGAGACCGGCCAGGAATGCCCGCCCGGCGTCCCCGGCGCCATCTATATGAGCCTCAGCGACCAGGGCGGCTTCAGCTACTACAAGGACGACACCAAGACCGAGGCCAACCGCAAGGACGGCTATTTCACCATGGGCGATGTCGGCTACCTCGACGAGGACGACTGGCTCTTCCTCACCGGGCGGAGCGCCGAGACCATCATCGCCGGCGGGGTGAACATCTATCCCCAGGAGATCGACAACGAGCTGATCAAGCACCCGGCGGTGGAGGACAGCTGCACCGTCGGCGTGCCCCACGAGGAGTGGGGCGAGGAGGTCCGGGCGGTCATCCAGCTCAAGCCCGGCTTCGAAGCGAGCGAGGCGCTCAAGCGCGAAATCCTCGACTACGCCGCCCAGGTGGTCGCCAAGTTCAAGGTCCCGCGCGCCGTCGATTTCGTCGAGGCCCTGCCCCGCAGCGAGGCCGGCAAGATTCAGCGCAACAAGGTCCGCGCCCCCTACTGGGAAGGCCGCTCGCGGGCCATCTGAGACCCCTGCACTAGTCGCGCCCCACCAGATGCTCGGCCACGAAGGCGGCGTCTTCGCCCATGCCGGCCATCAGGGAGGACTTGCGCTTCGACAGCCAGGGCAGGCCGATGAAATAGGCGCCGGGGACCGCCGTCACGCCGCGCCGGTGGCTCGGCAGGGACCGGGTGGGGGGATCGGTGAAGATCGGCAGGTCGACCCAGCCGAAGTCGTAGCGGTAGCCCGTGGCCCAGATCACCGCGCCCACGCCGGCGGCCGCCAGGTCGAGGTCGCGCACGGGCGCCGGCAGGTCGCCGCCCTGCAGGGTCACCGTTTCCTCGGGAAGGTCCAGGCCCGCGGCCCGCGCATGGGCGTCGGCCGCGGCGATGAAGGCGGCGTATTCCGCCTCGCCCTTGGCCAGGCTGGCCGCCAGGTCGTCGGCGAAGGCCAGGCGTCCCTCGGCCCCGCCGGTCAACCGCCCCAGCAGGGTCACGCCCTGGCGGCCGAGCTGGCGCAGGTCCATGTCGCGACCGCCGTCGATCCCGGTCAGCAGAGGCGGCACGGTCCCCGGCGCGCGCTGGTCGATCCCCTGGTCGAAGGCGCCGATGGCGAACTCCCAGAAGGCGAAGTCCCGGCCCCGATAGCGGCGCGGCGCCCGCCGATGGGTCCCCACCGCCAGATAGACCCGCCGGCCAGCCCGCAGCAGATCCTCGGCGATCTGGGCGCCCGAGGCGCCGGCCCCCACCACCAGCACCGCGCCCCGCGGCAGGGCGCCGGGATTGCGATAGGCCGCCGCGTGGAGCTGGAAGACCTCGCCCACCGCCTCGGCCAGGGCCGCCGGGATCGCCGGCCGCTGATAGGGGCCGGTGGCGATCACCACATTGGCCGCCGACACCGCGCCGCCCGACGTCTCCAGCCGGAAGCCGCCCGCCTCGTCCCGCCCCAGGGCGTCCACCGACACCCCACACCGCAGGGGCGCGTCGAAGCTCGCCGCATAGGCCTCGACGAAGGCCACCACCTCGTCACGGGAGGCGAACCCCTCCGGGTCCGGGCCCGCATAGGCGAAGCCCGGCAGTTGCAGCAGCCAGTTGGGAAACTGAAAGGCCAGGCTGTCCCAGCGCTCGCTGCGCCAGCGCTCGGCCACCCGGGCGCGCTCGAGGATCACATGCTCGCGGCCCAGCCGGCCCAGATGCCAGCTCACCGCCAACCCCGACTGACCGCCGCCGATGATGACGGTGTCGATGGTCTGCGGAAGCGGGGCGGGCGGGGACATGTCGAGCCTGTCTCACCCTCCCCGGTGCGGGACGGCGGGGGTGGATCGTTGACGGAACCGCGGCCGAGGTAAAGTCTCTGCGGCAGCCTGGGGCCGCGCGGCCCCGCCCCGACCCTTGAGGACCCCGCCATGCACGACGTCAACGCCAGCGAAGACCTGCCGATGAGCGCCGACGCCGTCTGGCGGGTGGTGGGAGACTTCTCCGGCATCCGCAAGTGGGCCACCGTGGTGGAGGCCGAGAGCACCGAGGTCACGCCCCAGGGACAGGTCCGGACTCTGACCATGCCGGGCGGCCGCACGGTGAAGGAGCTGCTCACCGACGAGGGCCCGCACCACTACACCTACACCCTCGATCGCCCCGACATGGACGCCTACTTCTCCACCGTCTCGGTCAAGTCGACGGGGCCTGACAGCTCCATCCTCGAACTGCGGGTGAAGTTCACGCCCAAGGACCCCGACAAGCTGGCCGAGGCCACCGAGGCCCTCACCAAGTTCTGTCGCGGCAACATCAAGGCCATGAAGCGCGCCCTCGGCCTGGTCTAGAGCGCGTCAGGCGGAAGTGGATACCGGTTCCGCCGCCCGACGCGCTCTAATCTTTTGAATCTAGACCCTTCTTGTCGTTTCAGATGAGTCCATCTGAAACGGTCAGCGTCTAGCCCCCGGCGAGCTGAGCCTTACGTTCGCGGCGGCGGCGGGTGAGGATGTGCTCGGTATAGCCGTTGGGCTGGGCGCGGCCCTCGAAGACCAGCTCCAGGGCCGCCTGGTAGGCCACGCTGTCGGATTTCCCCGCCATCGGCTGGTAGAGGGCGTCGCCGGCGTTCTGGGTGTCCACCACCTTGGCCATGCGGGCGAAGGTCTCGCGGACCTGGGCTTCGTCGCAGACTCCGTGGTGCAGCCAGTTGGCGATGTGCTGGCTGGAGATCCGCAGGGTGGCGCGGTCCTCCATCAGGCCCACATCGTGGATGTCGGGCACCTTGGAGCAGCCGACCCCCTGATCGATCCAGCGGACCACGTAGCCGAGGATACCCTGGGCGTTGTTGTCCAGTTCCTGGGCGATGTCCTCGGCGTTCCAGTTGGAGCGCGCCAGCGGCGGGGTGAGCAGGTCGTCGAGGCCGGTGGCCGACTTGGCCGCGCTCATGGTGGCCTGCAGGGCCGGCACGTCCACCTCGTGGTAGTGCAGGGCGTGCAGCACGGCCGCGGTGGGTGACGGCACCCAGGCGGTGTTGGCGCCGGCCTTCGGGTGGCCGACCTTGGTGGCCAGCATGTTGGCCATCTGGTCGGGCGCCGCCCACATGCCCTTGCCGATCTGCGCCTTGCCCGGGAAGCCGGTGGCCAGGCCGATCTCGACATTGCGCTTCTCATAGGCCGGCAGCCAGGGCTCGGCCTTGATGGCGTCCTTGCGGACCACCGGGCCGGCCTCCATGGCGGTGTGGATCTCGTCGCCGGTGCGGTCGAGGAAGCCGGTGTTGATGAACACGATCCGCTCGCGGGCGGCGTGGATGCAGGCGGCCAGGTTGGCGCTGGTGCGGCGCTCCTCGTCCATGATGCCCAGCTTGACGGTGTTGCGCGCCAGACCCAGGGCGTCCTCCACCAGGTCGAACAGGCGCACGGCCAGGGCCACCTCGTCGGGCCCATGCATCTTGGGCTTCACCACATAGACCGAGCCGGCCGGGCTGTTACGGCGCGCGCCCTTGATGTCGTGCAGGGCGGCGGTGACGGTGATCAGCGCGTCCACCACCGTCTCGAACACCGGCTGCCCATTCAGGCGAACCATGTCGGTGACCATGTGGTGGCCGACATTGCGCACCAGCATCAGGCTGCGGCCGCGCAGGGTGAGCTCGCCACCCTTGGCCGAGGCGTAGGTGCGGTCGGCGTCCAGGCGCCGGGTCTCGGTCTGGCCGCCCTTGACGAAACTGGCCGACAGGTCGCCTCGCATCAGACCCAGCCAGTTGCGATAGACCTGCGCCTTGTCCTCGGCGTCCACGGCGGCGACGGAGTCCTCGCAGTCCTGGATGGCGGTGAGCGCGGCCTCCACCAGCACGTCGGAGACGCCTGCGGCGTCGTCCTTGCCGATGTTGTGGGCGCGGTCGATCTGGATCTCCAGGTGCAGGCTGTTGTGAGCCAGCAGCACGCCCTCGGGCGCCTCAGGCGAACCACGCCAGCCGGCGAACTGGGCGGCGTCCTTAAGCCCGGTCGTCGAGCCGTCCTTCAGGCTGACCGCCAGGGCGCCGTCCTTCACCACATAGCTGGTGGCGTCAGAATGCGAGCCGCTCGCCAGGGGCGCGACGCGGTCCAGCAGGCCGCGGGCGAAGGCGACAACCTTGCCGCCGCGCACCGGGTCATAGCCCTTGCCGCCGGTCGGGGGCTCCAGGGCGTCGGTGCCGTAGAGCGCGTCATAGAGGCTGCCCCAGCGGGCGTTGGCGGCGTTCAACGCAAACCGCCCGTTCGAAACCGGCACGACCAGCTGCGGTCCGGCCACCTTGGCGATCTCCGGATCGACGTTCACCGTGGCGATCTCGAAGGGGGCGGGCTCGGGCAGCAGATAGCCGATCTCGCGCAGGAAGGCGGTCTCCTCTGCGACGCTGAAATCCTTGCCCTTGCGCGCCTTCCACCAGGCGTCGATCTTTTCCTGCAAGGCGTCGCGGCGCGCCAGCAGCTCGGCGTTGCGCGGCGTGAAGTCGGCCAGGATCGACTCCAGGGCGCCCCAGAATTTCGCGGCCTCTACCCCGGTCCCGGTGAGCAGTTCCTGTTCCACGAAGGCGTGCAGGATGTCGTCGACCGAAAGGGCGTTGCTGATGTCCATGTCCGTACCGGGCTCTCAAATTGGGCGTCCAAGGGCCCGCCGCACCGGCGACACGCCCCACTCACCGGCCGCTTTACTGCACGGAAGCGCGCCGCTTTGAAGCCCCCAATTTTCGGAAGCAGCGAAGTTTCAGCTGTCGGAGAAGCCGAAGGGCAGGCTGGTGCGCCGGATGTCGTCGGGCAGTATCTGGCGGCCGATGGGGGGCGCCGAGCGGGCCGTGCATTCGGTGCGGTGGCACAAGCGGCAGGTGACCCCGATGGGGGTGGCGGCCTCGGCTCCGAACCCCGGCTGGTCCTGGGTGTAGACCAGTTTCCCGGCGTGTTCGGCGGCGCAGCCGAGCGCGATGGCCCGCTCCACCCGGGCGCTGCCGAAGGCCCCGCCGCCGGCGGTCACCGTGCGGGCGATGGAGAAGAACCTCTGGCCATCGGGCAGCTCCAGCCACTGGGTGACGATCTGGCGCGGGGTGCGGAACACCTGGTGCACCGACCACAGGGGACAGCCGCCGCCGTGGCGCGCGAAGGGGAAGCCCGCCCCGTCCAGGCGTTTGGAGACGTTGCCGGCCGGATCGACCCGGATGAAGAAGAACGGCACCCGCTCCTGCCCCGGCTTCTGCAGGGTGGTGAGCCGGTGGGCGGTCTGTTCGAAGCTGGCGCCGAACTGGCGGGCCAGGGCCTCGACGTCGTAACGCCGCGCCTCCACCGCGCGGGCGAAGGCCGAATAGGGCATGATCACCGCCGCGGCCGCATAGCTGGCCAGGGCCCGGCGGGTCAGGCGCTCGCCGCTGTCGGTCACGAAGGTCCCGCCCTCCAGCACCGCGTCGATCTCCTCGCGCATCTCCAGATAGGCCAGCTGCAGGGCCAGCTGGAACATCTGGCTGGCGGTGTCCAAGCCATCGTCCAGCAGGATCTCCTTGCGGTGCCAGTCCAGCCGGCGGATCGAACCCACCATGACGTTGGAGGGCAGGCGCCGAGTGCGCAGGCCATGCCGGGCCTTGAGGTAGCTCACCAGGTTGTCGTGGCCGGCGACCGCCTGGGCGATGCGCTCGGCGGCGTCGTCCAGGCTGGGGAAGCTGTTGCGCCGGGCGGCCAGGAAGCGGCGGGACTCGGCGACCGGGTCGGTGGCGTCGCTCCCCTCCCCGCCGGTCTCGTGGGTCTCCGCCCCCCGGTCGGCCAGGGCCAGCTGCTCCTCGCGATAGGTCGTGTAGAGCCGCAGGAGGGCCTCTGTGATGCCGGGGAAGTTGCCGGCCAGGTCAGAGGTCTCCAGGGCCGGCAGGTCGATGTCGGCGAACATCGGGTCCTTCAGCACCGCCTGCAGCCGCGCGGTCTCGTCGGCGCCGCTGCTGCCCACCAGGGTGGTCATGTCCAGCTTGTAGGTCTGGGCCAGACGCAGCAGCATCTCGGCGCTCAGGGGCCGGTGGTTGCGTTCCAGCAGGGCGACATAGGAGGCCGAGACCTCGAGATCGCTGGCCATGTCGGCCTGGGTCAGGCCCAGGTCGCGGCGCAGGCGGCGCAGGCTCGGACCCACATAGAGACGACGTTCGGCGGCCACGTTAATTACAACTCCCGTTGTCATGTTATTACATCATGACAATCATTTCCTGTAAAGATTGACAGCTAGACCTCGGAGCGACTCCACAGGGCCAAGGCGCCTTGGTACGGGCCGATCAACTTCACCTCTCGCACCGAGGCTCCCATGGCGTACCAAGACCACATCATTCAGATGAGCCAGCTCATCGACTCCAAGAAGGGCCCCTGGGCCGCCATCGACGCGGAGTCGGTGGCCCGCATGCGCGTCCAAAACCGCTTCAAGACCGGCCTGGAAATCGCCCGCTACACCGCCGGCATCATGCGCAAGGACATGGCGGCCTATGACGCCGACTCCTCGCAGTACACCCAGTCCCTGGGCTGCTGGCACGGCTTCATCGGCCAGCAGAAGCTGATCTCCATCAAGAAGCACTTCGGCACCACCGACCGTCGCTACCTCTACCTGTCGGGCTGGATGGTCGCGGCCCTGCGCTCCGAGTTCGGTCCCCTGCCCGACCAGTCGATGCACGAGAAGACCTCGGTGCCGGCCCTGATCGAAGAGCTCTACACCTTCCTGCGCCAGGCCGACGCCCGTGAGCTGGGCGGCATGTTCCGCGACCTCGACGCCGCCCGCGCGGCCGGCGACAAGGCCAAGGAAAAGGCCATCATCGACGCCGTCGACAACTACCAGACCCACGTCGTCCCGGTGATCGCCGACATCGACGCCGGGTTCGGCAACGCCGAAGCCACCTACCTGCTGGCCAAGAAGATGATCGAGGCCGGCGCCTGCGCCCTGCAGATCGAAAACCAGGTCTCCGACGAAAAGCAGTGCGGTCACCAGGACGGCAAGGTCACCGTGCCGCACGAGGACTTCCTGCAGAAGGTCCGCGCCTGCCGCTACGCCTTCCTGGAGCTGGGCGTCGAGGACGGCGTCATCGTCACCCGCACCGACTCCCTCGGCGCAGGCCTGACCAAGCAGATCGCCGTCTCCACCACCCCGGGCGACCTGGGCGACCAGTACAACAGCTTCCTCGACTGCGAAGAAGTTGCGCCGGGCGACATGAAGAACGGCGACGTGGTCTTGAACCGCAATGGCAAGCTGCTGCGTCCGAAGCGTCTGCCTTCGAACCTGTTCCAGTTCCGCGAAGGCACCGGTGAAGACCGCTGCGTCCTCGACAGCATCACCTCGCTGCAGAACGGCGCCGACCTGCTGTGGATCGAAACCGAGAAGCCCCACGTCGAGCAGATCGCCGGCATGATGGACCGCGTCCGCGCGGTGATCCCCAACGCCAAGCTGGTCTACAACAACAGCCCGTCCTTCAACTGGACCCTGAACTTCCGCCAGCAGGTCTATGACGCCTACAAGGCGGCCGGTAAGGACGTCTCGGCCTATGACCGCGACAAGCTGATGAGCGTCGACTACGACACCACCGAGCTGGCCATCGAAGCCGACGAACGCATCCGCACCTTCCAGGCGGACGGCGCCAAGCGCGCGGGCATCTTCCACCACCTGATCACCCTGCCGACCTACCACACCGCGGCCCTGTCCACGGACAACCTGGCCAAGGAATACTTCGGCTCGCAGGGCATGCTGGGCTACGTGAAGAACGTCCAGCGCAAGGAGATCCGCGAAGGGATCGCCTGCGTGAAGCACCAGAACATGTCGGGCTCCGACATCGGCGACGACCACAAGGAATACTTCGCCGGCGAAGCGGCCCTGAAGGCCGGCGGCATCCACAACACCATGGGCCAGTTCGCCTAAGCGACCTGACCACGGACGACAACAGGACGGCCCGGAGCTCACGCTCCGGGCCGTTTTGCTATGCGGTGGTCGCCAATCGATGGAACTCCATGATCGCGCCGTAGCCGCCCAGGCCGTAGCCGGCGGTGAGTTGTTCTAGTTCCAGCATGTTGTGCATCAGCAGGATGGCCACCGAGCCGTCCGTCGGATCGGCCTGCCACCAGCCGCCATAGGCGCCGGGCCAGCCCACCGTGCCGACCCCGCCCTTGCCGCGCATCACCGGGGCGGTGGCGGGATCCAGCGCCGTGGCGACGCCGAGGCCGAAGCCCGAGCCCGTCCCGAAGGTCGGCATGCCGAACATGCTGGCGCCCAGCCGCTGGGCGTCGGTGAGCCGGTTGGTGGTCATCAGGGCGATCGTCTGCGGCGACAGCAGCTTCACCGACGGGTCCACGAACATGCGGGCGAAGGCCAGGTAGTCGTCCACCGTCGACCAGAGGCCCGCCCCGCCCGAGGCGAATTCCATGTCGTCGGGGCGCTCCGCCAGGGCCGCGCCGCCGGGCACGGTGGGCAGCTTCTTCAGCTTGCCGGTCATGTCGAAGCCGTAGAACCCCGCCCGGCGGTGGCGCTTGTCCGGCGGCACGGAAAAGCCCGTGTCCGTCATGCCCAGGGGCTCGAACACCCGGTGGCGCAGGACCTCCTCCAGGGGCGCGCCCTCCATGCGGGCGAGCAGCAGGCCCAGCAGGTCGGTGGACCGGCCATAGGTGAAGGCCGCCCCCGGCTGGCCGATCAGGGGCAGGCTGGCGAGGGCGGCGATCCAGGCGTCGGGCGACAACGGACTGTCAAGGTCGGGACCCAGGGCCTGGCGGTGCGCGGCGTCGATGGGGCCGGACTGGAACCCCGCCTGGGTCAGGCCCGCGCGGTGGGTGAGCAGGTCATCGAAGGTGATCTGGCGGTCGGCGGAGACGGTGTCCTCCAGCGGCCCGTCGGGGTCCTTCAGCACCCGCATCCGCAGGAACTCCGGCGCCACCCGGGAGATCGGGTCCTCCAGGAAGAACCGCCGCTCCTCCAGCAGCGTCAGGGCCGCGGCCGAGACGATGGGCTTGGACATCGAGGCGATGCGGAAGATGGAGTCCCGCTGCATCGGCAGGCGCGCCTCAAGGTCGCGCCAGCCCACCGCGGCGACCTTGGCCGCCCCGTCCCGCCAGACCAGGGTCACGACGCCGGCCAGCTCGCCCGCATCCACCACGGCCTTCAGCGCCGTCTCGATCGCGTCCATGACCCAGACTCCATAAAATAGGATTCCTATAAAATGGACTTCCTATTAATTGGCAATCGTCTAGATTCTCCCCATGACCGAGGAGACTCGCCGCAAGCCCAAGGGTGACAAGCGCGCCCGCACCCGCGCCGCCCTGATGGAGGCCGCCCGGCAACTGGCCCGCGAGAAGGGCTACGAGGCCACCACGATGGAGGAAATCGCCCGCCGGGCCGGCATGACCAGCGGGGCGATCTACGGCAACTTCAAGAACCGCCAGGACCTGTTCATGGCCATCGCCCAGACCGACTGGGCGCCGATCAAGCCCAAGATCCGGCCTGGCTCGACCTTCGCCGAGATGATGCGGGCCTTCGCGGAGGCGACCCTGGCCGCCATCCCCGTCCGGCAGGACGCCGCCGCCGCCCGCCTCGGCGGCATGGCCCATACCCTGACCCACGAGGACGCCCGGGCCCAGGTGCGGGCGATCACCGGAGAGAGCTACGCGGGCGGCGCGGCCTGGCTGCGCAGCGTCATGAAGCCGGGCGACAGCCCCATGCCCCCGGAGGTCCTGGTGGTGGTGATCCACGCCCTGACCGAGGGCCTCGTCTTCCAGCGCCTCATGACCCCGGACCTGGTCCCCGACGAGGTCTTCTACGCAGCCTTCGCAGCCCTGGCCCGCTAGGGCCGGCGATAGCGCACCACCGCCTTCTGCAGGACCTGAGCGCCGTAGATCGCCCCCTTACCGTCGACCCAGATCCCCTCTGCGCCGCTGGTGGCGCCTTTGTCGGGATTGGGTTCGGTGTCGGGGATGAAGGCGGTGACGGCGCCGGTCCTGGCGCTGCCGATGCGGACGCCTCGCGCCCAGCCCGGATGATGGCCGTAGCCCTCCGGCGTCCGGGACTCCGAGTCGGCGACATAGAGGACGTCATGTCTGTCGATGAACATCCCGCTCGGCCGGCTGAACTGGTCCCAGACCGCCAGCAGCTTGCCCTCCTGGTCGAAGACCTGGATGCGGTTGTTCCAGCGGTCGCCGACGAAGAGCCGGCCTTGCGAGTCCATGGCGAGGGTATGGGGCACGTCGAGCTGGCCCGGCCCCGCGCCGTGGCCGCCCCACTGTTTCAGGAACTTGCCAGCCGCGTCGAACTTGACGATGCGGGCCGCGCCCTTGCCCGGCGTGTGGCCGTCGGCGACGAAGATGGTCCCGTTCTTGGTGACCAGAACGGCGTTGGGCTCGGCGAAGCTGTCGGGCCCCTCGGCCGACACCCCGGCCTTGCCCAGGGTCCGGAGCAGCTTGCCGGCGGTGTCGAACTCGAAGACCTGGGCGCCCTTGGTCCCGTCCGAATGGCCGTCGGTGAGCCAGATGTGGTCATGGCGGTCGATGAACATCCCGTGCGGGAACAGCAGCATCCCGCCGCCGAAGGCCTTGATGAAGCGCCCCTTGGCGTCGAACTCCAGGATGGGATCGAGCGTGCTGCCGGCGCAGTTGTTGGCCCCGCACCGCTCGGCGACCCAGATGTGGCCGCGGCTGTCGACGGCCACGGCGCTGGAGGAGCCCATGGTCCGGCCTGGCGGCATCTTCAGGAAGCCCGCCTCGGCGACGTAGGGATTGGGCGCGCCATTGGGATCGGCGACCGTGGCCGCCGCCTCCACCGCCGCGCCGGTCAGGGCCGCGCTGGGCTTGAAGGCGTCGATGGTCAGGCCCGCCAGCATCTCGCTGCGGGCCGGCAGTTCCCCCTGCCCCGCCGGGAAGCCGTCGAACTTCAGCAGGTAGGCCAGGATGTCGGCGTACTGCTCCTTGGTGAGCGACCGCGGCTTGTTCAGCGGCATGGTGGTGCGGATGCGGTCGAACAGGTCGCCCAGGGTCAGGCCGTTCCAGTTGGACAGGAACTCCGGCCCGGTCAGCGGCTTGGCCTCGCCGAGGCCCGTCAGCCCCACCCCGTGGCACATCCCGCAGGCCTGGGCGTAGGCCGCCTGGCCCCGCTCGGCTTGCGCCTCGCTATAGACCCCGTCCCAGACCGAGCGGGGGGTGTCCTGGGCCAGGGGCCGGCCGGCGGCCACCAGGGCGAGCGCCCCTGCCGCCACCGCGCCCAGCAGGGCGATGCGCTTTGCCATGGCCCTAGTCCGCCGACGGCAGGGTGTAGGCGATGTACTCGCCCGAATAGGCCCCGCCGCTCACCGCCACGATCAGATACTGTTTGCCGTTCAGGCTGTAGGTCATGGGCGAGCCCGACTGCGGCGCCGGCATCCAGACAGCGCCCACCTCCTTGCCGGTGGCCTTGTCATAGGCCCGCAGCATGGCGCCGCGCGGATGGTCGGCCGTGGTGGTCACCAGGCCGTCCCCGGCGATCACCAGCGACTTGGTGACGAGCGTGCCGATCTGGTAGCCGCTCTGGCCGGTGCGCGGGATCTTGAGCCCCCTCAGCGCCGGGTTGTTGCGGATGAAGTCCGGGGTTTCCCCCGCCGGGATCTGCCAGACGATGTCGCCGCTATCGAGGTTGATGGCGCTGATGGTCGAATAGGGCGGCTTCAGCAGCGGCAGGCCATCGACGGTCAGGCGGCCCGTCCCGGCGTTGGCGGCCGGCGGGGTCTTCGGCGGCGGCGGCGCGTCGGCGCCCACGCCGTCACCAGGCCCCTTGATCATCACCACCGGCTGGCCGGCGACGCCGACGACCCAGGAGAGGTCGCTCATCCCCTCCGGCGCCGGCTGCAGACCATAGGCCCCCAGGCAGGCGTTGCAGGCATAGATGTAGGCGGTGTGGGTCTCCGGATCGAAGGAGCCCCCCGGCCAGTTGGTGCCGCCCTGCGCGGAGTAGGACAGCAGGCCCAGCGGGCCCGGCTTCTGGCTCACCACCGGCGGGGTGTAGACCGGCCCCAACCTGTAGTTCTTGGCCAGGGCGAGCGCCTTGGCGTGCAGCTCCGGCGTGAAGTCGATCAGATCGCTCTCGGCCACGCCGTTGCGGGCATAGGCGACGGGCTTGGAGGGGATCGGCTGGGTTGGCGCATACCACTCGCCGGGCACGTCGCCGGCCGGGACCTTGGTCTCCGGCATCGGCCAGACGGGCTTACCCGTCACCCGGTCGAAGACATAGAGGAAGCCCTGCTTGCTCGGCAGGGCCACGGCCTTGATGGCCTTGCCCTTGACCTTGATGTCCATCAGCAGCGGGGCCGAGGAGTTGTCGTAGTCCCAGATCTCATGGTGGATGACCTGGAAGTGCCACTTGCGCTGGCCCGTCGTCAGGTCGACCGCCACCAGGCTGTTGCCGTAGAGGCCATTGCCCGGCCGGTGTCCGCCGTAGAAGTCGCTGGTGGGCGACTCCACCGCCAGATAGGCGGTGTTCAGCGCCTCATCGACGGTGATCTGGGTCCAGACGGCGGTGTTGCCGGTCGTCTCCGCCGAGCCGTTCAGCCAGGTGTCGTAGCCGAACTCGCCCTTCTTCGGGATGGTGTGGAAGGTCCACAGCCGCTTGCCGGTGCGCACGTCATAGGCCCGCACATAGCCCTTGGTGTTGGCCTTGCGCGCCGGGGTGAAGCCCTCGCGGAAGGCCGTGCCGATGAGGATGGTGTTTCCCGCGATCACCGGGGCGGCGTGGTAGCCCGCCTCGCCGTTCACCAGGTCGGTCCAGATTTCCTGGTCGAAGTCCTGCTTCAGGTCCACGGCCCCGGCGGTCCCGAAGTCGGCTGTCGGCTGACCCGTCTTGGCGTCCAGGGAGATCAGGCGGTAGCCGGTGGTCACATAGAGGATGCGCTGCTGGTCGCCGTGGCTCCAGTAGGAGAGCCCGCGCCCCGACAGCTGCCGGGGCGAGGCGCCGGCCCGCGCGCCCTCATGCTCCGAATGCATCCACAGCAGCTCGCCGGTGGCCGCGTCCAGGGCCACCACCCCGCGCCGGGAGCCGGCGGTGGCGTAGACCACCCCGCCCACCATCAGCGGGGTGCCCTCCAGCTTGAACTCCGGCCGGTTGCCGATGGCGTCGGTCTTGAACCGCCAGGCCACCTCCAGGTCCTTGAAGTTGGACGCGTTGATCTGATCCAGGGGCCGGTAGCGGCTGCCGGACAGGTCGGCGGTATAGGTGGGCCACTCCACGTCCTTGGTCTGGGCGCTGGCGGTGGAGGCGAGCAGCAGGGCGGCCAGGGCGGCCCCGGCGATGCGGATCGGCGTCATCTTGGTTTCCCCCAGGCCCGCGGTCAGGCCATGTCCTTGATCTTGTCCAGGGCCGACTTGATCGCGGCCTTCTGCTCGGGCGTGACGTCGAGGTGCGGCGGCCGCTGATAGGTCTGCGGCCCGCCCATCTGCAGGCTCAGCGCGTACTTCATCGGGCCGTAGGAATTGATCCCCATGCCGCGCATGTCCCGCTGCACGTTCCGCAGCTTCTCGAGCGCCGGCTTGTAGTCCTGCTTGGCCCGCCAGGCGGTGAAGACGTCGGCGCAGAGCTTGGTGAAGACGTTACCGTCGGCCAGGATCGCCCCCATGCCGTGGTCGAAGGCCTGCTCCAGATTGTTGTTGGTGCCGGTCCGCATGTTGAGGTCGGGGAAGGCCTCCACGAAGGCCCTGTAGCCCTCCACCTTGCCGCTGGAATCCTTGATGCCCGCCAGGTTCGGATAGTGGGACAGGCTCTTCAGCAGCTCCAGGCTGATGGGCGCCTCCGACGTGCCCGGGATATGGTAGAGGTTGATCGGAACCCGCACCTTGTCGAACAGCATCGAGTAGTAGCGGGTCAGACCCTCCGTGGCCGGATCGTTGTAGTAGAAGGGCGGGATCACCAGCAGGCCGTCGGCCCCGTGATCCTCAGCGTGTTTCGCCAGCTCGATCGTCTCGGCGATGTTGCTCGTGCCGGGCCCGATGATGACGTTGAGGCCGTTCTTGTCCTTCAGCGCGGTCTCGGCGATCTGCCTGCGCTCGGCCACCGAGAAGGACGGGAACTCGCCGCTGGTGCCCAGCACCACCACCCCGTCGGCGCCGCAGTGCTTGTACCAGGCCAGGATGTCGCGGAAGGCGCCGGGATCGAACTTCAGGCTCTTGTCGCAGGGCGTGATGGTGGCGGTCCAGAACAGGGTCTTGACCGGACTGCCCAGGTTCGGCGCGGCGCCCGCCCGTCCCGCAGCCCCCATCATCGCAGCCGTCGCCGCAGCGCCGACCAGCGCCTCTCTCCGAGTCGCGTCCATCGGATCCTCCCCAGGACCTTATATTGCTGTTCTCCGATCTCCAGTCCGTCCGGCGTCGAGGCCGGGGCGGGATCGTGTCCGCCCCCAGTCTTGCTGAATGTCGGAGCGTGGCAACGGAAATCGACGGGGAGGACGAGCTTAGCGGAAGGCGACGCCTGGCTTGGCGCCCAGCTTCTTGAACAGCATCGCGGCGGGGCAGAAGCCCGTGAAGGCGGCCTGGATCATGTTGAGGCCGGCGAAGATCGCCAGCCCGATCCACCAGGGATGGACGTAGTGAGCCAGGGCGATGCTGAGGAGCACCACGCAGCCGGCGAAGACGAAGACCATGCGGTCGACACTCATGCTCAAACTCCAGATTGGGCCCGGGCGTCCGGGCCGTTGCGGCCTCAGCCCTTGATCTTCCGCAGCCCCATCACGTCCAGGGCGAGCTTCTCGTAGAAGGGCTCGCTCTCACCGCGCTTGACCTTGCCGAGGAAGTATTTCTCGAAGGCGACCTTGGCCAGGTGGACCCACTTGCCCTCGGCCGACCAGTTGACGTTGCGCGGGGGAATCTGCGGCTGGGCCACGAAGGCCACGCCGCCGTCGCCGAAGTCGGCCAGGCAGAAGGCGTTCCAGGTCGCTTCGTTGGTGGTGGCCTGACCGTCGATGATCTGGCCGAGATTCTTGGCGACGGCCGTGACCATGCTCTCGATCATGAAGCCGGTCTTGGGCACGCCCACCGGCACCGGCGTCTTGCCCGTGGGCGCGATGGCGACGCAGACCCCCAGCGCGAAGACATTGGGGAAGGTCGGATTGCGCTGGTGCTTGTCCACCACGATGAAGCCACGCGGATTGGTCAGGCCCTCGATCCCGCGCACGGCGGCCACGCCCCGGAAGGCCGGCAGCATCATCGAGAAGGCGAAGGGCAGGTCGTGGGTCGCCTTGACCGATCCGTCGTCGGCGATCTCCTCGACATGCATCAGGCCGGCCTCCACAGAGGTGACCTTGGCGTTGGTCACCCACTTGATGTGGCGGTTGCGCATCTCGCTCTCGAGCAGGCCCTTGGTGTCGCCGACCCCGTCCAGTCCCAGGTGGCCGATATAGGGTTCGGAGGTGACGAAGGTCATCGGCACCCGGTCGCGGATCTTCCGGCGCTTGAGCTCGGTGTCGAGGAGCATGGCGAATTCGTAGGCCGGGCCGAAACAGGAGGCCCCCTGCACCGCGCCCACCACGATGGGCCCGGGAGCCTCGACGAAGCGGTCGAAGGCCGCGGCCGCCGTCTCGGCGTGATCGACGTGGCATACCGACTGGGTGAAGCCGCCGTGTGGCCCCAGGCCCGGAATCTCGTCGAAGGCCAGCTCCGGCCCGGTGGCAATCACCAGATAGTCGTAGTCCATGACCGCGCCGTCGTTGAGTTCGATCCGGTTGTCGGCCGGCGACACCTTCTTGGCGCCCACCCCGGTGAAGGCGACGCCGCGCTTCTTGAACACCGGCGGCAGCTTGACCTCGATGGCGCCGCGCTTGCGCCAGTGGACGGCGACCCAGGGATTGGACGGCACGAAGTGGAAGACGTCGCCCTGTGAGACGACGCTCACCTCGGCCCGGTCGCCGACGGCGTCCTTGATCTCGAAGGCGGCGATGGCGCCGCCCAGTCCGGCGCCCAGGATCACGATTCTCGGCTTGGCCACGGTCAGTCTCCTCCAACGGCTCCGCTGGTGACGGAAGCCTCCTCCCTCGCGGGGCGGCGGGCTTTGACATCCGTCAGATCGGCGCGCGAGCGGTCCATCTAGGGTCACGCTCTGATGGCTTGACTTTATATGAGACAATCCGCATATGCGCAACTATGAATTTACTGGCCGCCCTTAGGAGCTTCCTCATGTTCGCCGCCTCCAAGACCAAGGACCTCACCCCGCAGCAGGTGAAGGCCGATCTCGACGCCCACGCCATCCTTCTGATCGACGTGCGCGAACCCGCGGAGTTCGCCGCCGAACGCATTCACGGCGCGCTCAACTTCCCCCTCTCGACCTTCGACCCCAGCGTCCTGCCGGCGGCGGGCGACAAGCTGATGGTCCTGCAGTGCGGCTCGGGCAAACGCTCGGCCACGGCGATCGATCGCTGCCAGAAGGCTGGCCACGCCGTCGATTCCCATCTGGCCGGCGGCATCATGGCCTGGAAGGCCGCGGGTCTGCCGACCGTCACCCTCGACAGCGACACCGGCTCGGTCCGCGACCGCGCCTGATCACAGACACCGGGAGGGCGAACCATGGCGGCACGGCCGTATCTGATCGGAGCCTTGGGCGCGGCCTTGCTGCTGGGCGCCTGCGGCGAAACCAAGCCGACGCCCCCTGTCGCCAAGAGCGCGCCCATGGCCGGGCGGCTGACGATCCGCAGCCAGCTGATCGCCGACCTGAAGCCCGTGCCGGGGGTCCTCACCACCCGCGACATGGCCGAGGCCCGGGCGCGGATCTCGGGTCTGCTGGTGAGCCTGGAGGTCAAGGAGGGTGACATCGTCCGCCGGGGCCAGCTCATCGCCAGGGTCAAGGATGACCGCCTGACCCTGCAGACCGGCGCCTTCGACGCCCAGACCGCCGCCGCCGCCGCCGAGGCCGCCCGGGCCCGCGCCGACCTGACCCGCACCCGCACCCTCTTTAACCAGGGCGTCTACGCCCAGGCCCGCCTCGATCAGGTGGAGGCGCAGGCCAAGGCCGCCGAGGCCAACCTCGCCGCGGCCCGCGCCCAGCGCGACGCCAGCGCCGAGCTCGGCGCCCAGGGCGCGATCCTGGCGCCCGCCGCCGGGCGGGTCCTGATCGCCAATGTGCCCGTCGGCTCGGTGGTCATGGCCGGCCAGTCGGTGGCCCGCGTCACAGCTGGGCCCATGGTTGTCCGGATCGAGCTGCCCGAGGGCCAGGCCCGCGCCCTGAAGGTCGGCGACGTGGTCCAGCTGGCGGCCGAGGACCTGCGCGGGGTCGCCACCGCCGGAACCATCACCCAGGTCTATCCATCGGTCACCGCCGGCCAGGCCACCGCCGACATCAGCGCCCCTGGCCTGCCCCAGGACCTGATCGGCCAGCGCGTGCGCGCCCGGGTCAAGGTGGGCGAGCGCCAGGCCCTGGTGGCGCCGCGCGCCTATGTCTCCACCCGCTTCGGGGTCGACTATGTCCGCCTGGTGCGGACGGACGGTGCGGTCTCCGAGACCCCGGTTCAGACCACTGCCGGCCCCACGGCCGACACCGTGGAGATCCTCTCCGGACTCCGCCCCGGTGACGTCCTGACCCCGGCCGGGGCGGCCCGATGAACCTCGGCCTCTCCGGACGGCTGACCCGGGCCACCATCCGCTCGCCCCTGACGCCGCTGTTCCTGCTGGCCGCCATCGCCGTCGGCCTGCTGGCGCTCGCCTCCATCCCCCGCGAGGAGGAGCCGCAGATCAGCGTGCCCATGGTGGACATCATGGTCTCCGCGCCGGGCCTGCGCGCGCCGGACGCCGTGGAGCTGGTGGGCAAGCCCCTGGAGACCATCGTCAAGAGCGTGGCCGAGGTGGAGCATGTCTACACCTTCGCCGACGACAACCAGGTCATGGTCACCGCCCGCTTCAAGGTCGGCGTCGACCCCGACGCCGCGGCGGTCCGCATCCACGAGAAGGTGCGCGCCAACTACGACCGCATCCCGGCCGGCATTCCCGAACCCCTCATCCAGACCCGCGGCATCAACGACGTGCCCAGCCTGGTCCTGACCCTGTCCCCCAAGCCCGGCGCCGCGGGCCAGTGGACCGACCAGGCGCTCTACGAGCTGGCCGGCAAGCTGCGCACCGAGGTCGCCAAGGTCGACGACGTGGGCCTGACCTTCATCGTCGGCGGCCGGCCCCAGGAGATCCGGGTCGAGCCCGATCCGGCCAAGCTCGCCCTGCACGGCGTCTCCCTGGGCGGGTTGATGGACACCATTCGCCAGGCCAACCGAGCCTTCCCCGCCGGCCAGGTGCGCAATGGCGGCCAGGCCGTCGACGTCACCGCCGGCCGCACCCTCACCGACGCCACCGAGATCGGCCTGCTGGCCCTGCCCTCGGCCAAGGGCGAGACCGTCTATGTCCGCGACGTGGCCCAGGTGGTGGTGGCGCCGCGGGAGGACCAGGCCCGCGCCTGGCGCTACGCCCGGACCGTCCAGGGCTGGAGCGAGGCGCCGGCCGTCAGCCTGGCCATCGCCAAGCGCAAGGGCGCCAACGCCGTCGTCGTCTCCCACGCCGTCCTCGCCCGGGTCGAGGCCCTCAAGGGGACCCTGCTGCCCGACAGCCTGAGCGTGGCGGTCACCCGCGACTATGGCGAGACCGCCAACGAGAAGGCCAACGAGCTCCTGTTCCACCTCGGCTTGGCGACGATCTCCATCGTCATCCTGATCGGCTTCGCCATCGGCTGGCGGGAGGCCGCGGTGACCGCCGTGGTCATCCCCACCACCATCCTGCTGACCCTCTTCGCCTCGAACCTGATGGGCTACACCATCAACCGGGTCAGCCTGTTCGCCCTGATCTTCTCCATCGGCATCCTTGTGGACGACGCCATCGTCATGATCGAGAACATCGCCCGCCACTGGGCGATGGCCGACGGACGCAGCCGCATCGACGCCGCCGTCGAGGCCGTGGCCGAGGTGGGCAATCCCACCGTGGTGGCGACCCTCACCGTGGTCTCCGCCCTGCTGCCCATGCTGTTCGTCTCGGGGCTGATGGGCCCCTACATGGCGCCGATCCCGGTCAACGCCTCGGCGGCCATGGTCTTCTCCTTCTTTGTGGCCGTGGTCATCGCCCCCTGGCTGATGGTCCGCTTCGCCCGCAAGACGCTTGCCGCCGGTCACGGCCATCACGGCGAGGGCAAGCTCGGCGCGGTCTATCGCAAGGTCGCCGGACGGGTGATCGCCACCCGCCGCAGCGCCTGGACCTTCCTGATCGCCGTCGGGGTCGCCACCCTGGTGGCCTGCGCCATGTTCGCCACCAAGACGGTGACCGTGAAGCTGCTGCCCTTCGACAACAAGTCCGAGCTGCAGGTGGTGCTGGACATGCCGGAGGGGACCTCGCTCGAGGCCACCGAGCGGACCCTGGCGGACGCCGCGGTGATCACCCGGGCCCTGCCCGAAGTCACCGCCATCGACGCCTATGCCGGCACGGCCTCGCCCTTCAACTTCAACGGCCTGGTGCGGCACTACTACCAGCGCAACAAGCCGGAGATGGGCGATCTCTCGGTCGCCCTGGCGGCCAAGGACGAGCGCCATCGCAACAGCCACGCCATCGCCCTCGATCTACGCCGCAAGCTGGCCGCGATCCCCCTGCCCCCCGGCGCGGCGATCAAGGTCGTCGAGGCGCCGCCGGGACCGCCGGTGATGGCCACCCTGCTGGCCGAGGTCTATGGCCCCGACGCCAAGACCCGCCGCGCCGTGGCCGAACAGGTCAAGGCGACCTTCCACTCGGTGCCCTACATCGTCGACATCGACGACAGCTACGGCCAGCCGCGCCCGGGCCTGCGCCTGGTTCCGGACCGTGATCGCCTGGAGGCCCTGAAGGTCAGCGACCGCGACGTCTACGATTCCATCGCCGCGGCCCTGGGCGGCCAGGTGGTGGGCTACGCCCATCGCGGCGAGGGCCGCGATCCCCTGGAGATCTCCGTGCGCCTGCCGCAGTCGGCGCGCAGCTGGGGCGAGGGGCTGTCGGCCCTGCCGGTGGCCGTGTCGCAGGACTCCGGCCGGCTGGTGGCCCTGGACGAGGTGGCCACCGCCACCCAGGAGGCGGGCGCCACCCACATCTTCCGGCGCGACGGCCGCGACGTCGACATGGTGATGGCCGAACTGGCCGGGGCCTACGAGGCGCCCATCTACGGCATGATGGCCGTGGACAAGGCCATCCGTCAGGCCGACTGGAAGGACGTCCCCAAGCCCGACATCCGCATGCACGGCCAGCCGACCGACGAGAGCCGGCCCACGGTGCTTTGGGACGGGGAATGGGAGATCACCTGGGTCACCTTCCGCGACATGGGCGCGGCCTTCGGCGTGGCGATCCTAGGCATCTACGTCCTGGTGGTGGCCCAGTTCAAAAGCTTCCGCCTGCCCCTGGTGATCCTGACGCCGATCCCGCTGACCCTGGTGGGGATCGTCATCGGCCACATCCTGTTCCGCGCGCCCTTCACGGCCACCTCGATGATCGGCTTCATCGCGCTCGCCGGCATCATCGTGCGAAACTCGATCCTGCTCGTGGACTTCATCCGCCACAGCCAGACCGAGGGCCGGCCCCTGCGCGAGGTGCTGCTGGAGGCCGGCGCCATCCGCTTCAAGCCCATCGTCCTGACGGCGGCCGCGGCCATGATCGGCGCGGCGGTGATCCTGACCGACCCGATCTTCCAGGGCCTGGCCATCTCGCTGCTGTTCGGCCTGGCCTCCTCGACCCTGCTCACCGTCCTGGTGATCCCGGCGATCTATGTGGTGCTGCGCGACGACGGGCGCCCGGCCCGGAGCGCGCCTTGATCATGCCTGCGCATATTCTACATTGAGCATATGACCTCGGACCTCGCACCCCGTCCCTCCTCCGGCGAACTCTCCCAACTGGAGGGCAGCGCCCAGTCGGCGGCGCGCCTGCTGAAGCTGCTGGCCAACGAGCAGCGCCTGCTGCTGCTCTGCCGCCTGATCGAGGGCGAGGCCTCGGTGGGAACCCTGGCCGCCCACGCCCGGATGGCCCAGTCGGCCACCTCGCAGCACCTGGCCAAGATGCGCGCCGAGGGCCTGGTGGAGACCCGCCGCGACGCCCAGACCATCTTCTACCGTCTGGCCGACCCCGCCGCGATGCGGGTTCTGGGGCTGCTGTGCGACATCTACAGCCACGAGATCTCGGCCGCCTAGACGGCGGGACCGACGGCGGCGGCTTCCTTCTCGATCAGGGTCAGGGCCTCGAGCATCAGCTCGCGCATCGCCTGGCTCGCCCCCTCCGCATCGCCGGCCAGGATCGCGTCGGAGACGCGCTGGTGATCCGACACGCTGGCCAAGCGCACGCCCTTGCGGCGGTTAGTGAGGCGGATGGAGGTGCGCAGGGCCACGTCGATCAGGTCACGCATCTGCGCCAGGAATCGGTTGCCGCTGGCCCGCAGGATGGCGACATGGAAGGCGATGTCCGACTCCAGCGGATCGTCCTCGCCGCGCTCGGCGGCCTTCATCCGGTCGAGGGCCGCGATGATGCTGGCCTTGGCCTCAGGCCCCGCCAGGCGCGCGGCCATGGAGGCGGCCATGGGCTCGATGGCCAGCCTCACCTGGGTGAACTCCAGCAGCAGGGTGGGCGAGAACTTGCGCTCCAGGAACCAGCGCAGCACGTCGGGATCGAGCAGGTTCCAGTTGCTCTCGGGCTCGACCCAGGTGCCCTGGCGCGGACGGGCGTTGAGCAGGCCCTTGGTGGTGAGCATCTTCACCGCCTCGCGCAGCACGCTGCGGCTCACCCCGAGGCGTCGGCAAAGCTCCGCCTCGATGGGAAAGGGGTTCTGGGCGCCATAGACACCGCAGACGATCTCCTGACCCAGGCGCTGAACGATATCGTGGGTGAAGCTGCGGCCGTGGCTCGTCCTCATCGGCGGGCCGCATCCGCCGGCGCATCGCGCGCGACCATGTCAGCGTGCGAGATTGGACACCTCCTCCGGGACCGCAGCTTGGTTGCGGCGGGGAAAAGCATGTCCAGCTTGCGACCGAGGGTCAAGCGCCGTGACCGGACGCCCGTGGAGCACGGGGCAGGCCAGGGCGCGCGCGCCGCCACCCTAGTGGGAGATCAGCAGGGCCGCGGGGGGATCGCGCAGCAGGTCATGAGACACCCCGCCCAGCACCAGTTCCTGCATGCGGGGACGGCCATAGAGGCCCATGACCACCAGGTCGGCCTTCAGGGCCTTGACCTGCCGACGAAGGACCTCGGCGGCGGACACGTCGTCGCTGGGATCGACGATCAGCTTGGCCTTGAGACCATGGCGCTCCAGGTGGCGCTGCAGGGCCCCGTCGGGGCCGCCTTCGCCGTGGGGCGAGACCACCAGAACATGCACCTCGTCGGCGGTCATCAGCAGCGGCAGCGCATCGCGCAAGGCGCGCGCGGACTCGCGCGTGCCCTTCCAGGCCACCAGGATCTTCTTGCCCACATGGGGCGAGCCGCCGCCTTCGCCGACCACCACCACCGGACCGCCGCTGGCCAGGCCGAGATCGGCGGCCGAGACCCGGTTCGTGCCGAGCGCGGCCGTGGCGACGGGGGGCATGACCGTCAGGTCGAAGCGCCGGGCGTAGGCGACCAGGGCGCCGTCATAGTCGCCGTCGATCACCTGCCAATCGGAGACCACGCCAGCCTCGGAGGCGGCGCGCTCGAAGCGCTCCCGGGCGTCCTCGGAGGCCTTGAGGGTCGCCGCGGCATGCTCCTTGAGCAGGCGATCGATATCCGACGGCGACATGTAGGCCATGGCGTCGGCCGCCATGTAGTTCTGCAGAAACTCGCTCTTCAGGAACACGCCGGTCAGCTGCGCCTGGAACTTCGCCGCCAGTCCCGCGGCGGTGATGGCGCGGGCCGCCGAGGCCGGGGTTTCATCGATCTGCACGAGAATGTCGCGGTAGGTCATGGTGGGTCCTCCAATGACCGCAAGTTGTGGGCCCTCGCCTAAGGCTCCGCTTTGACAGGGGTCAATTGAGCCGAGCCAGTGCGGCGGACGCCCAGAGCGCGTCAGGATTAAGTGGAGGCCAGCTAACCCGTCCGACGCGCTCTATCTCCCTGAATGAGAGCCTCGGGTCAGATGATTCCATCTGACCCTAAAAGCTCTAGTGCGAGAGGAAGACCGGAACCGAGGGGTCCTGCAGCATCCGCTCAGTGGCGCCGCCAAGGATCAGCTCCCGCAGCCGCGAGTGGCCATAGGCGCCCATGACGAAGAGATCAGGCGCCTTGTCCTCCAGATAGCGGTCCAGCACCGGGCCGATGGCGCGGCCCTTGGCGTCGACCTCGTCCACCACGGCCTTGACGCCATGGGTCGCCAGGTGCCGGACCGCCTCGGCCGCGAGGCCTGCGGTGGCGGAGGGCTTTTCGTTGACGATGGTCAGGATGCGAACCTGCTTCGCGCGGATCAGGATCGGCAGGGCGTCGGCCATGGCGCGGGCGGCGAAACGACCGCCGTCCCAGGCCACCACGACGGTTCCGAGTTCATCGCCCTTGCCGACGGTTCCCGACTTGAACACCAGGGCCGGACGGCCGGAGCTGAAGATCACGCGCTGCGCCACCTCCCCCTGGCCATCGAAGCGCGCCGCCACCGGGACGATGCAGACGTCCCGCGTCCGGGCCCGCCGGGCGACATGCTCGGCCAGTTCGTGGATGTGGACCCGTTCGATGATGGCGTCGGACGCCACGCCGGCCTGGGCCGCGGCCTTGGAGACGTGCGCCGTCAGGGTCCGGCAGGCCTCCAGGCTCCTGGCCTCCTCCTCGGCGGCCAGGGCGGTGAGGCCCACCAGTTGCTCGGCCAGCAGATTGGACTTCACCGGGATCGCCACCTGGACGGCGAGGGCGGTGACCTTGCCCCCCAACCGCGCGGCGAGCGTCAGGGCCTCGTCGACCGTCTCCAGGGGGGTGGGGTCGGGATAGGAGTCGATGTGCAGCAGGATGTCGGCGAAGGCCATGGAACGCTCCATCAGATAAGACGTCTTGATCCCAGGTTGCGGGCGGACTCGCTTTGATGTCGCTCAAGGTCGCGTGCAGCCGCGCCCAAGGCGCTTGATCCCCATCAAGGCGAGCGCATGCTCAAAGTCCAGGATGCCACGCCGTGGAGATGAAGATGTCCGACGAGTCCCCAGAGCCCGCGAAGCTGCCGCATCCGGTCCGCGACGGCCTGGGCTTCTTCGCCGCCGCCTTCACCGCCCTGATCCGCACCTTCCTGCCGGCCCCCAAGGTGGTGGAGACCGACGAGGAGGTGGAAGAGGCCGAGCCCGAGGAAGGGGCCGAGCCTCCCAGTCTGGAGAAGGTGATCGCCAAGGCGACGCCCTTCCCCATCCATGATTGAAGCCTAGCTGGCCTTGGTCCGCCGCGCGGCCACCACCAGGCCCACCAGCGCCGCGGCGGCGACGGCCAGGGCGGTGGCGGCGGCCACCGGATGCTCCTTGGCCTCGGCGGTGACGGTCTTGGAGACCTTGGCGGAGCGCTCGCGCACTTCGCCGGCGAGGACCTGGGCAGCCTTGGTCAGGGCGGCCGAGGCCTTGGAGAACTGATCCTCGGCGCCTTCCTCAAGGCTTTCGGAGGCGCGCTTCAATTCATGCATGACGTCGTCGAGGGCGTCGTCGAGGGTGTTCGAGAGCTTCTTGGCTAGCGGCTTGGGCATCGGACTTCCTTTCGGATGAGGCCCGCAGTCCATCCCCTCCGAGGCGCGGCCGCCTTGACCCTGGTCAAGCCGGAGCGCGCGCCTCCAGGGCCTTGGAAACCTGGGCCAGGATCGCCTCGCGCGCGGCGTCGGAGCGGGCGCGCTCCAGCCGCTCGTCCAGCTCGATGAGCAATTGGGCGCGGGCGTTGTGCCAATCGAGGGTGGCCGCCGCCTGGGGCGGCAGGCGCGGGGAGCCGCCGGGCTCCAGGTCCCCGGTGGTCCGGCTGATCGCGTAGGAATCGTCCAGGGCCGGGATGGTCAGCGACTCCGGATCGAAGCTCGCCTCCACGAGGCGCTCGCGCAGGCCCTCCAGGGCCTTCGGCTCGCCGTGCACCAGGAAGACCTTGCCCCCCACCGGCTGGCGCGCCTTGGCCCAGGAGGTCAGGGTGGTGGCGTCGGCGTGGCCGGAATAGGCGTCGAGGATGCGGATGCGGGCCGCCACACGGACATCATCACCTTGGATCTTGACCCGCTTGGCGCCCTCCGAGAGCAGTCGACCCAGGGTGCCCGCGGCCTGGAATCCAGACAGCAGGACGGTGGCCCCGCGGTCCCAGAGCCAGCGCTTCAGGTGCTTGCGGATCCGCCCGGCGTCGCACATGCCGCTGCCCGCCATGATGATGTGCCAGCCCGACAGGCGCTCAAGGCTGTCGCTGTCCCACGGCTTGTCCAGGAACTTCAGCCGACCCGAGGCGCGGACATCCTTGAAGGGGTTCCAGCCGGTGTCCCGGTTCCAGCCGCGCTCGACGAAGATCTTCGAGGCCTTGATGGCCAGGGGCGAGTCCAGGAAGACATCGGTCTCCGGCACCTCGCCGGTGTCGATCAGGGTCAGGATATCGGCCAGCAGCTCCTGGGAGCGCTCCACGGCGAAGGCCGGGATCAACAGCGGGCCGCCGGCCTCGTGGGCCGCGTTCAGCTCCTCGGCCAACCGGCGGCGGCGCAGGGCCGGATCGACCGGCTCCCGCGGGCGGTCGCCATAGGTGGACTCGATCACCAGGTGGTCGACCCCCGCCGGCCCCTGGGGGTTGGGAATGAAGTCCCGCCCGCCCGGGCCGAAGTCTCCGGAGAACAGGATACGGACTGGGCCCTCTTCGGTGTCGACGGTGACCTCAATGGAAGTGGCGCCCAGGATGTGGCCGGCCTCCCAGTAGAGGGCGCTGATCCCCGGGGCGACGGCGACGGGCTCCCCCAGCTTGACCTTCTCGAACAGCTTCATGGTCCGCGCCGCGTCGACGGCGCGGTAGATGGGTTCGACGAGGGGGCGGCCCCGCCGCTGGTTGCGGCGATTGAGCTGCTCGACCTCGCTCTCCTGGATGCCTCCGGCGTCGGCCAGCATGATCTCGCAGAGGTCGCGGGTGGCGGCCGTGGCGTGGATCGGCCCCTTGAAGCCGGCCTTCATCAGCTTGGGCAGCAGGCCCGAGTGGTCGATGTGGGCGTGGGTCAGCAGGACCGCGTCGATCTCCTTCACGTCGAAGGGAAAGGGATCGTAGTTCAGGGCCTTCAGGGTCTTGGGGCCCTGGAACATGCCGCAGTCGATCAACACCGTGGCCTTGTCCGTCTTCAGGCGCGCGCAGAAGCCGGTGACGCAACCGGCCGCGCCATGGAAGGTAAGCTGGACGGTCATCGGCGGATGTCTTTCAGGGCTTGGGCCAACAATGGCGCCAGCGAGGCGGCGTTGGTCGGATGGGGGCATGAATCGCTGGAGAAGATCCGGCGCGCGCCGGCCTTGCGCAAGCGCAGCTCCGCGTCGGCGTCGAACAGGGCGTGGGTCACCACCACGTCGATCTCGGCGGCCTTGAAGGCCTGGAGCTGGCGGATCGCGGCCACCAGGGTGCTCCCCGTCGAACAGACGTCGTCGATCAGCACGATGTGCCGGCCGGCCACCCGCGCCGGGTCTGCGAAGGTCAGCTCGACCTCCCGGTCGCCCCGGCGGGTCTTGAGGAAGGTGGCGTGGGCGGTTCCGAGGTGGCGGGCCAGGGCGGCCGCCCACACCTCGGACTCGATGTCGGGGCCGATCACCAGGGCGCCCGGCGGCGGCGGCGGCAGAGCGGCGGCCAGAGGCTCGGCGGCCGACAGGGCCACCACCTCGGCGCCGTTGAAGGCGGCCTCCAGGTCCGTGGTCCGGTGCAGGTGCGGCTCGACGGTGACGATGGCGTCGAAGGCCTCCCCCAGCAGCCGGCCGACCACGTCGCGGCTCAGGGGCTGGCCGGGCCGGAACACCTCGTCCTGGCGCATGTAGCAGAGGTAGGGAGCCACCAGCACCACCCGCCCGGCCCCGCGTCGGCGCAGGGCGTCGGCGGCCAGCAGCAGGGGCATGAGCTTGGCGTCGGGGCGGTTGAGGGAGCGGTAGAGGGCGACGTCGCCCACCGCAGCTCCTACCTCCGGCAGGCTTTCCCCATCGGAAAAGACGTGCAGGCCGGCGATGTGCAGGGGCGCGCCCAGTATCTCGGCCAGGCGCGAGGCCGGGGCCCGTTCGTCGGCGAAGGCGTGGATCCCGCTGATCATGCCGACACCGCCACGCCGCAGTCCTCGCCGCCCGCCTCGACGGCGAAGCGGAAGTCGACGGGCTCCGACCCGTGGATGCGGAACAGCGGTTCGCCGGCCCGCACGGTGTCCCCCACCTTGAACAACAGATCGAGGCCCGCCCCGGGATCGTTGGGCGCCCCGGCCAGACGCGCGATGGTGGCGATGCGCAGGCAGTCGATGGCGGCCACCCGGCCGTCCCGGGGCGCGGCCACCTCATGAACCAGATTTCCCAGTTCGGCCTTGATGGGCGAAGGGCCCTGGGCGGCGATGATGTCGTCGAGCTTGCGGCGCGCGGCGCCGCTTTCCAGCAGCTCGCGGGCCCGGTGTTCGCCGGCCCCGATCGGAAGGGCGGGATCGGCCTCCAGCACCCGGCCGGCCAGGCGGATCGCCTTTTCGCGCAGATCGAGCGGCGCGTACTTGCGGTTCTCCAGCACCTCCAGGACGTCGCGGACCTCCAGCACCGGCCCCACGCCGCGGCCCACCGGCTGATGGCCGTCGCTGAGGATGACATCGAGGCTGAGGCCCATCCGGCTGGCCACGAACTCGAACAGCTTCTTCAGGCGCAGGGCGGCGCCGGCGTCACGGATCTTGGCCGAGGGGCCCACCGGCACGTCCAGCACCAGATGGCTGGAGCCCGCCGCGACCTTCTTGGACAGGATCGAGGCCACCATCTGCTCGGCGGTGTCGATGGACAGCGGCCGCTCCACCGAGATCAGCACGTCGTCGGCGGGCGACAGATTGACCCGTCCGCCCCAGATGATGCAGGCGCCGCAGGTGTCCACCACGTGCCGCATCTCGGCCTCGTCCAGGTCCACCCGGGCCAGGACCTCCATGGTGTCGGCGGTGCCGGCCGGCGAGGTGATGGCGCGCGAGGAGGTCTTGGGCATGCGCAGGCCGTGGGCCGCGACGATGGGGGCGACGATCAGGGAGGTGCGGTTTCCGGGAATGCCGCCGATGCAGTGCTTGTCCACCACCAGGCCGTGATCCCAGGTCAGCCTTCGGCCCACCGACACCATGGAGCGGGTCAGGGCCAGGGTCTCGTCGGCGGTCATGAAGCTGGCGCAGGCGATCAGGAAGGCGGCCACCTCCATGTCCGACCAGCGGTGGTCGGCCAGATCGCGGGCGATGGCGTCGAACTGCAGCTGGTTCAAGGTCTCGCCGGCCACCTTGGCGCGGACATAGTCGAGGCTGCGGGCCGGGCGGGCCGGGGCGATCTCGACGCTGGCGCCGGCGGGCACGCCGAGGCGATGGAACAGGGGCTCGGGCAGACCGATCTCGTCGACGCCCACCACGCTGGAATCGTCGCAGACCATGGGGGAGGCCAGCAGGCTAAGGCCGCCGGCGCGCACCTCCACCTTGCGCATGCCCACCAGCCGCTGGGGGCGCAGGGCATGGCAATGGCGCGAGAGAACGGCGACATTTTCCCGATAGGTGTCCAGGGGGATCGGCTTGGCGATCAGGCGCGCCCACCCGTCCTGCGCGGCGGTTCCTGTCGGCTGTGGGGCGTTCGAAGTCATGGTCCAAACCTGCGGGATCGCCGCCGCGCCGCCCTGATCGAGATCAAACGCCCCGGCCGCCGCCGCCGAGCGGCCCTACGGGCCGGCGACACCTCCGTACGACTACTTAGGGGGACGCCCCGAATTTCCCGTTCCGGTCCCGGAGCCTAACCATAGCTCATCAACCCGAGGGAACTTGTCGATGACCCAGGCCCATCTGCTCAACGAAGTCCAAGTCGCCAACGCCTTCGCCGCGCCGGCCAACACCGCCGCCAACGACATCATGGCGCGGATGGGCGTGCGGATGACCTTCGCCAAGGACGAGGAAATCTACGGCCAGGACGAAGAGGCCGATTTCATCTATCGGGTCGTCAGCGGCGCGGTGCGCACCTCGCGCCTGATGAGCGACGGCCGGCGTCAGATCGGCGGCTTCTACTACGCCGAGGAGACCTTCGGGGTTGAGACCAACGGCCTGCACCGCTTCTCGGCCGAGGCGCTGAGCGACTGCGTGGTCCTGGTGCTGAAGGCCTCGGCCCTGCGCTCGGCGGTCGGCGAGGACGCCTTCCAGCGGCTGGTCTGGGCCGAAACCAATCGCGAACTGAGCCGCACCCAGGATCATCTGCTGTTACTGGGCCGCAAGACCGCCTCGGAAAAGGTGGCGAGCTTCCTGATGGAGCTGGCCGACCGCCGCAGCGCCGAAGCCGTCACCCTGCCCATGGGCCGCCAGGACATGGCCGACTATCTGGGCCTGACCATCGAGACCGTCTCACGTATGCTGACCCAGTTGCAGAGCGCCCTGGTGGTGGAGTTCACCGGCGCTCGCCGCTTCCGCGTCAACAACCGCGGAGCCCTGGCCCGCATGGCCGCCTGACACTTCCGGCGTGAGGGACGACCCGATGACCTACACCACCGTCCTGGTCCACGCCGAATCCAACCCCCAAGCCGCCGAGCGCCTGACGCTCGCGGCGCAGATCGCCCGCAAGTTCGACGCCAGCCTGCTCGGGGTGGGCGTCGAGATGGTCGACTGGATGGGTCTGAGCGATCCCTATGGGATGGTCGCCGCCGAATGGGTGGCCCTGGCCCGTGAGCAGGTGGACAAGGACCTGGCCACGGCCGAGGCCCTGTTCCGCAGCCACGCCGGCGCCGCACGCCACGAATGGCTGGCGCTCAGCGAGGCCCCCGCCCCGGCGCTGTCGCGCACCGCGCGCCGCGCCGATCTGATCGTGGCCGGCTGCGCGCCTCTGGACGACACCGCCCCCCTGCGCACCGCCGACGCCGCCGAGCTCATCCTGCAGAGCGGCCGCCCCGTCCTGGTGGCCCCTCCCGGCGCCGTGGACCTGCGCGCCGAGCGCGTCCTGGTGGCCTGGAAGGATAGCCGCGAGGCCCGCCGCGCGACCGCCGACGCCCTGCCCTTCCTCAAGCGCGCCGAGGAGGTGGTGGTGATGGAGGTCTGCGACGCCGAGGGCGTCTATGACGCCGAGCAGCGCACCCTGGAGGTGGCCCGCCACCTGCAGGGCCATGGCGTCACCGCCCGCCCGCGGGTCAAGGTCGCCGAGGCCGCCCGCGCCGGGGTCGAACTGAACATCGAGGCCGAGGCGATCGGCGCCGACCTCATCGTCTCGGGCGCCTATGGCCACAGCCGGCTGCAGGAATGGGTGCTGGGGGGCGTGACCCGCGACTTCCTGCGCCGCCCCGAGCGCTTCGTCCTCTTCAGCCACTAGATCTTTCACCGCCAGGGGCCCCGCCGGCCGGGCTCGCCCCCTGATGAGAACGCCCGCCGTCCAGGTCTTGGAGGCGGGCGTTCGTGTGGGCGGATGAGGCGGGATCAGTCGCGGGTCTTGCGGTCCTCCGAGCGGGTGGCGATCCGCCCGTAGGCGAGGACCACCATGAAACTGACGAAGCCGACGATGACCATGGTGAGGTAGGGGGTCAGGTGAAAAGGCATTCTTTCTCTATGCTCCGGAAGTGCTGGGTTCAGGATCGGAAATCCCGCCCAGCCCCGCCTTGACGGAGATCAAGCTTCACCTTCAGGGCTTGGGCCTCTCTCCCGGCCCCGGGCAGGGAAACTCCGCCTCCAGGGACAGGCCGATCAATTCGGCGGCGGCGTGGACCTGGGCCTCGGGGTGGGCCACCAACTGGGTCATCACCGCCTCGCGCACCTGTTCGGCCGTGGCGCCCGCGGGCAGGCAGATGGTGCGGCGGTCGGGCGAGCGCCGCGCCTCGCGGGCCAGGAGCTGATCCACCGAGCCCACCAGATAGCCCAGGCAGAGCACGCTGCTGACCTCGGCGTCGGGGCCCTGGGCCATGCAGAGGGCGACGAACTGGCCGCCGTTCATGTAGCCGGGCACGCCGGGCGGCGGCGGCGGGACAGCCGTCACGATGGAGAGGGCCAGGAGCCAGATCATGTCGTCTCCACCGGGCGGGACGCCGGGCCTCGACCCTCGCCCATCGCGGGTCCGCCGCCTTGCGTTGGATCAAGCGCAGCGGGGGGTTGACCTACATCAAGGTCCGCCGCCCCGCGACGGGTTTACGAGACTGGAGGGGCGATGACGGCCCCGGATCGCGTGAGTTTCAGTCGATGGATTACAAGGCCGCGTTTCGCACCGCTCTCGAGCAGATTCATGCCGAGGGACGTTATCGGGTCTTCGCCGACCTGAAGCGTCATCGCGGTCAGTTCCCGAAGGCGACCTGGACGCGTGAGGACGGGACCTCTTCGGAGGTCGTGGTCTGGTGTTCCAACGACTATCTGGGCCAGGGCCAGAACCCGGTGGTGCTGGACGCCATGCACCAGGCCATCGACGAGGCCGGGGCGGGCTCGGGCGGCACCCGCAATATCTCGGGCACGACGCACTATCATGTCGAGCTGGAGGCCGAGTTGGCCGACCTGCACGGCAAGGAAGCCGCCCTGCTGTTCACCTCGGGCTATGTGTCCAACGAGGCTTCGCTGTCGACCCTCTACAAGATCCTGCCGGGTCTGGTGATGTTCTCCGACGAGCTGAACCACAACTCGATGATCTCCGGCATCCGGGCCGGCAAGCGCGAGCAGCGCCGGGTGTTCCGCCACAACGACCTGGCCCATCTGGAAGAGCTGCTGGCGCAGGTCCCGCCGCAGACCCCCAAGCTGATCGCCTTCGAGAGCGTCTATTCCATGGACGGCGACATCACCGACATGCGGGCGATGGTGGCGCTGGCCAAGAAGTACAACGCCATGACCTATCTGGACGAGGTCCATGCGGTGGGCATGTACGGTCCCCGCGGGGCCGGCGTGGCCGAGCGCGACGGCGTCATGGACCAGATCGACATCATCGAGGGCACGCTCGCCAAGGGCTTCGGGGTGATGGGCGGCTACATCGCCGCCGACGCGGTGATCGTCGACGCCATCCGCTCCTTCGCCGACGGCTTCATCTTCACCACCTCGATCCCGCCGGCGCTCGCCGCCGGCGCCGTGGCCTCGATCCGCTACCTGAAGGATCACAACGAGGTCCGCGTGGCCCACCAGGAGCGCGCCGCGGCCCTGAAGGCCAAGCTCACCAAGGCCGGCCTGCCGGTCATGCCCTCGGAGAGCCACATCGTCCCGGTGCTGGTGGGCGACCCCCACCACTGCAAGATGATCAGCGACATCCTGCTCGAAGAGCACGGCGTCTATGTCCAGCCCATCAACTACCCCACCGTGCCCCGCGGGACCGAGCGGCTGCGCTTCACGCCGTCCCCGGCCCACACCGACGCCATGATGGACGACCTGGCCAGGACGCTCGAGATGCTGTGGGACAGCTGCAACGTCCGGCGGATGGGTGGCTACGCCGCCTGAGGCGGCCGCGGCGACAATCTTCGGTCTTGTGCCGGATCGCAATCGATCCTAGCCCATCAGCATGTCGCCGTCTCCGCATCCGCCGGTGAGCCCAACGATCGCGGCCTGGCGCGGCTATGGCCTCTCCATCCTGGGCGTGGCCCTGGCCCTGGGCGCGCGAGTGGCCCTCGGCCCGGTCTTCGAAGGCCGGCCGATTCTGCTGATCTTCGCCCCAGCCGTGCTGTTCGCCGCCGCTGTGGGGGGGCCCTGGCCGGCCCTGCTGGCCGCCGCCCTGAGCCTGGGCGGCGCCGTGGCCGTCAGCGACACACACCTGTTCAACGACCCGGCCGAGCTGGCCGAGGCCGTGCTGTTCGTGGCCCTGGCGCCGGCCATCGCCTATGGCGGCTTCCGCCTGCAGCGACAGTCGCGCGCCGCCGCCGACGCGGTGCTTCACCTGGCCCAGCGCGAGGACCACCTGCAGTCCATCCTGGCCACCGTGCCCGACGCCATGGTGGTGATCGACGAACAGGGGGTGATGCAGTCCTTCAGCGCCACGGCTGAGCGGCTGTTCGGCTGGAAGGCGGCCGAGGTCATCGGCCGCAATGTCAGCATGCTGATGCCCCAGCCCTATCGGGACGCCCATGACAGCTATCTCGACCGCTATCGCCGCACCGGCGAGCGGCGGATCATCGGCATCGGCCGGGTGGTGGTGGGCGAGCGCAAGGACGGCTCGACCTTCCCCATGGAGCTGGCGGTCGGGGAGATGCAGTCCCAGGCCGAACGCTATTTCACCGGCTTCGTCCGCGACCTCTCCGAAACCCAGGCCACCGAGCGCCGCCTGCAGGATCTCCAGGCCGAGCTGGTCCATGTCTCGCGGCTGACGGCCCTGGGGGAGATGGCCTCGGCCCTGGCCCACGAACTGAACCAGCCGCTCTCGGCGATCGCCAACTATGTGAAGGGTTCGATCCGCATCATGGATCAACCCGCCCCGGACACCGCCAAGGTGCGCAACGCCCTCGTCCAGGCCGGCGAGCAGGCCCTGCGGGCCGGCGAGATCATCCGGCGGCTGCGCGACTTCGTCTCCAAGGGCGAGACCGAGCGCCGCATCGAGCCCCTGCCCCAGCTGATCGAGGAGGCCGGGGCCCTGGCGATGATCGGCGCCAAGGAATACGGGGTGCGCCTGCGCTTCGACCTGGCTCCCGAACCCCGGATGGTGCTGGCCGACAAGGTGCAGGTGCAGCAGGTGTTGCTGAACCTGCTGCGCAACGCCATCGAGGCCATGTACGAGAGCCCCGTGCGCGAACTGACCGTGGCCTCCGTTCCGGGCCCCGACGACATGGTCACCATCACCGTCGCCGACACCGGCCCGGGCATCGATCCGCAGATCGTCCAGCGCCTGTTCCAGCCCTTCGTCACCAGCAAGAGTCAGGGTATGGGCGTCGGACTTTCCATTTCGCGCACGATCATCGAAGCTCACGGCGGCCGTATCTGGGCCGAGCCGGGCCCGAAGGGCGGTACGGTGTTTTCCTTCACCCTGCGCGCGGTTCCCGAGGAGGAGCTTTCTGTTGCCGGTTGATTGCGTCCACATCATCGACGACGACGAGGCGATCCGCGATTCCCTGAGCTTCCTGCTGGAGAGCGCGGGGTTCGACACCCGCACCTACGACTCGGCCGAGCAGTTCCTGGAGAGCGCCGCGGGCCTGTCGGGCGGCTGCATCGTCAGCGACGTGCGGATGCCGGGCATGAACGGGCTGGAGATGACCCGCCAGCTCAAGGCGATGCAGGTGAACCTGCCGATCGTGATGATCACCGGCCACGGCGACGTGCCCCTGGCGGTGGAGGCCATGAAGGCCGGAGTCACCGACTTCCTCGAAAAGCCCTTCAATGACGAGGCCCTGCTGAACGCCATCAAGGTGGCCCTGTCGGAGACCGCCCCGGGGGCCGGCGCCGTGCTCGCCGAACCGTTCCGCGAACTGCTGGCCCAGCTGTCGCCCCGGGAGACCGAGGTCCTGCGCGGCGTCGTCGAGGGCAAGGCCAACAAGGTCATCGCCTTCGAGCTGGGGATCAGCCCCCGCACCGTCGAGGTCTATCGCGCCAATGTCATGACCAAGACCGGCGCCGCCAGCCTGTCGGAACTGATCCGCATGGCCCTGCTGGCCGGGTTCGCCTAAGCCCTGGATTGCGCTGCATCAAATACGCACGTCCCGACTGCCGCTAGGGTCTCCAGCTTAGAGTGGAGACTGGACTGCGTGTCGAACCCCCCGCCCACCATCATTCTCGTGGACGACGACATCGCCCTGCGCACCGCCCTGACCTTCACCCTGGAACTGGACGGTTTCGTGGTGACCGCCCTGGGCAGCGGCGAGGACCTTCTCAACTACACCCTCCCAGCGGCCCCGGCCTGCCTGGTGCTCGATCAGAACATGGGGGGCCTCACCGGCCTCGACTGCCTGGCCGAACTTCGCTCGCGCGCCATCGACATGCCGGCCCTGCTGATCACCAGTCACCCCCGCCAAAGCGTCCGCGACACCGCCGCGGCCCTGGGGGCGGTGATCGTCGAGAAGCCGCTGCTGGGGGACGCCCTGCTCGCGGAGATCGACGCGGCGCTGAAGCGGCAGGCGGGGAACCTGAACTAATCCCCCACGGCCGAGTTGACTCCCATCAAGGCGCCCCGTCCCGGCCCCGCGCCAGATGGCCTCGACTGCAAGGGAGATTTCGCCGTGCGCCCAAAAGGTGACCCGACCCCCGATCCCGCCCCCACACCGGAGGCCGAGCTGCAGCGGCGCATCATTGAGGTGCTGGATGAGAACCACCTGATGAGCGTGGCCACCAACCGCAGCGACGGCTGGCCCCAGGCGACCCTGGTCAACTATCTGCGGGAGGGCCGCGCCCTTTGCTTCGTGGTGGCGCGCGACAGCCAGAAGTTCGCCAACATCGCCCGCGACCCGCGGGTGTCCCTGGCGATCGGCGGCGGTTCATCGGGAGCCCGCGGCCTGTCGATGTCGGCCCGGGTCCATGAGGTGACCGCGCCCCACCGGATCGAGCAGATCAACAAGCTCATCTGGGCGCGGGCCGAGGAGAAGGCCTTCTCGCCCCACCCCCTGTCGGCCTCCGTGGCGGTGCTGCAGGCCGATCCGGAGATCGTGGCCCTGACCGACTACGCCGACCCGCCCGGCCGGCGGGACCTGGTCCGGATCGTCGAGGACTGGCGCGTGGAGAGACTCTAGGCCGCGGCCGCGCCGAGACGGCCGATGGCGCGAAGCCAGGCCTCGCGACGGGCGGGCTTGCCCTCGACATCCCCCAGGATCGAGTGCCGGATCGGGCTGACCCCGGAAATCCAGAGGATGCCGCGCTCCAGGGCCCGCAGGCCGGCGGCGTCGAACACCCAGCGGAAAATGGGGGCCGGCATGCCCATGGTGACGATCATTCGGGCCGAGCGTCCCTTCAGCAGGCCGCCCATGCCGCCGCCGTCCTTGCGCAGGGCGAAGCCGTAGCGGAACACCTGTTCCAGGAAGGCCTTCAGCAGGGCCGGGGCGCCCCCCAGCCACAGCGGGAAGATGATCACCACATGGTCGGCCCAGGCGATGGCGGTCTGAGCGCTGGCGATCACCGCCGGCGGCGGGCTGTCCTCGAAGTCCTGCTTCGAATGAATCATCGGGAAATCGAGGGCGCCCACGTCGATCCGGCGGATCATGTGGCCCGCCTCGCTGGCGCCGCGGACATAGGCGTCGGCCAGGGCCGCGGCGAACCGCGTGCCGGCGGGATCGGGGTGACCGTTGATGACGACGATCTTGCGGGGCATCAAAGCGCCTTGGCGTGACGCCCGGCTTCAGGAGCGAAATAGGTGTCGAAGACCGCGCAGACGGTCCTCACCACCAGGCGGCCAAGGTCGGTGACGATCAGGCGGTCACCCTGCATCACCACCATGCCGTCGTCGGCGAAGTCGGTCAGCTCGGCGAGTTCATCGTTGAGGTCGGCCAGGACGCGGCCGTGGCGGGCGCAGACCGCGCCGAGGTCCACCTGCAGGTCGCACATCAGCCGCTCGATGATCTCGCCGCGGAACCGGTCCTCCGGGGTGATCGGGACACCGCGGGCGATAGGCAGATCGCCGGCGGCGATGGCCGCGCGCCAGCCCAGTTCCTGGGCGACGTTCTGCACCAGGCCCTGAGGCAGACTGCCGATGGCCGAGGCGCCGAGGCCCAGCAGGGTCTGGGCGCTGTCGGTGGTGTAGCCCTGGAAGTTGCGGCGCAGGCGGCGCTCGGTCTGGGCGCGGGCCAGGTCGTCGGTGGGCAGGGCGAAGTGGTCCAGGCCGATACGGACATAGCCCGCCGCCATCAGGTGCTCGGCGGCCGCCTCGCTCTGGTCCAGGCGCTCGGCGGCGCCCGGCAGGGCGGCCTCGTCGATGAGCTGCTGGTGGGTCTTCATCCAGGGCACGTGGGCGTAGCCGAACAGGGCCAGGCGCTCGGGCCGCAGGGTGAGGATCTTGTCCACCGTGCTCAGCGTGTTGACCGTGGTCTGCTTGGGCAGGCCGTACATCAGGTCCAGGTTGATGGAGCCGACCCCGGCCTCCCGCAGCCAGCCGACGCAGGCGGCGATCTGTTCGAAGCTGACCTCGCGGTTCACGGCGGTCTGGACGGCGGGCGTCAGGTTCTGCACCCCCAGGCTCGCCCGCGACAGGCCGTGGGAAGCCGCGGCCTGCACCCAGTCGCGGGTCAGGACGCCTGGATCGAGCTCGGCGGCCACCTCGGCGTCGGCGGTCAGGTCGAAGATCTGGCGCAGCCGGCCGAAGATGGCGGTCATCTCCTCCGGCGACAGCATGTTGGGGGTGCCACCGCCCAGGTGGATGGCGTTGGCCGCCAGCCGGTGCGGCAGGGCCTGCTCCAGCAGGTCCATCTCGGTGACCAGGTGATTGACGTAGTCGCGCACCGGCTCGTGGCGGTTCACCGCCCGGGTGTTGCAGCCGCAGTACCAGCAGAGCTGGGCGCAGAAGGGGATGTGCAGATAGAGCGACACCGGATCGGTGGCCGGCAGTTCGGCGAGCCAGCGGCGGTAGGTGGCCGCGTCGACCTCGGGGGAGAACTGGACCGCGGTGGGATAGCTCGTATAGCGCGGGGCGCGACCGTCATACTTGGCGATCAGTTCGTCCATCGCCAGGGTGACCGGCTTGGGGGCGTGCAGGACAGAGGGCGGGGTCGACAAGGCGGCGGTCTCCGGAACGGTGTTCGCACCATTGAGACTCAACAGCCTTCCCGCGCCCTGACCTGGATCAAACCCTAGGCAGCGGCGCGTCCTCGGGGTCGTCGATGAGGATGCGGGCGGCGTCGCCGTCGGGGTCCTCATACTGGCCGTTGCGGACCGTCCACCAGAAGGCGCCCAGGCCGATGAGGGCCAGCAGGACCGAGAACGGGGCAAGCAGGAAGAAGATGTTCATCGGCCTGCCCGGTTCATGCGCAGGGCGTTCAGGGTGACCGCCAGGGAGGAGCCCGACATGGCCAGGGCCGCCAGGAAGGGATTGATCAGGCCCAGCATCGCCGCCGGCGCCGCGATCAGGTTGTAGAGGGCCGAGAAGCCGAAGTTCTCCAGGGCCCGCCGGCGCGCCGTGCGGGCGACGTCGAAGGCGGTGACCACCGCCCCCAGGGCCTCGCCGGAGAACACCAGGTCGGCGGCGTTCTGGCTGCCGTCCAGGGCCGTGCCCGGCGCCATGGCGGCGTGGGCCTTGGAGAGCGCCGCGGCGTCGTTGAGGCCGTCGCCCACCATCAGCACCTTCTGGCCCGCCAGGGACAGGGCCTCGACGGCCTCGGACTTCTCGAAGGGGGTCAGGCCGGCGCGCCACTGGTCGACGCCCAGCTCGCGGGCGACGGCCGCCACCGGACCGGCGTGGTCTCCGGAGAGGATCTCCACCGTCAGGCCCCGGGCCTTCAGATCCTCGATGGCCGCCCGGGCGTCGGGGCGGATGGCGTCATGGAAGGTGAAGCGGATCTTGGTCTCGCCCTCGAAGGCGAACCAGAACTCGCTCTCGTTGGCCGAGGGCTCCGCGACGCCGACGAAGGCTGCGCGGCCCAGGCGCGCGCGGCGGCCGCCGATCAGGCCCTCGACCCCCTGGCCGGGGGTCTCCACCACGTCCTGGGCCAGGGCTTCGCCCGGGTCCTCGGCGGCGAGCGCGCGGGCCAGGGGATGGGCCGAGGCCCGCGCCAGGGGCGCGGCCAGGGCGATGGCGGCGGGGACCGGATCCACCAGGGTCGGCCGTCCCAGGGTCAGCACCCCGGTCTTGTCGAACACCACGTGGGTGATCTCGGCCAGGCGCTCCAGGGCGGCGCCGGATTTCACCAGCACCCCCTTGCGGAACAGCCGCGCCGAGGCGGTGATCTGCACGGCCGGCACGGCCAGGCCGAGCGCGCAGGGGCAGGTGATGATCAGGACCGCGACGGCCCGCAGCAGGGCCTCGCGCGGGCCCAGGCCAAGCCCCCAACCCAGGACGAAGGTCAGGGCCGCGGCGGTGTGGACGACGGGGACATAGATGGCCGCGGCGCGGTCGGCCAGGCGGACATAGAGGGATTTCGACTGGGCGCCGGCGTCCACCAGGCGAGCGATGGCGGCCACGGCGGAGTCGTCGGAGCGGGCCAGGGCCTGGAGGGTGAGCGTCCCCCACAGATTGAGGCCCCCGGCGCGGCAGACCTGGCCGGGGCGCACGGCGATGGGGCGGGTCTCCCCGGTCAGCAGGGCGTTGTCGAGCTCGGAGCGGCCGGACTCCACATGGGCGTCGACCGGGATGCGTTCGCCGGGCCGCACCAGGATCAGGTCGCCGACGGCGACCTCGCTGAGGGGCTTGCGGTGCTGGGCGCCGCCGGCGTCGAGGACGGTGGCGCTGGGCGCCTGCATGGCCAGCAGGTCGGCGGCGGCGCTGCGGGCGCGGCTGCGCAGCTTGTGGTCCATCCAGCGGCCAATCAGCAGCAGGAAGAGGAGGGAGACGGCGGCGTCGAAATAGGTGTCGCGGCCGTGCAGGAAGGTCTCGACGAAGCTGATCCCCAGGGTCAGCAGGACCCCCAGGGAGATCGGCACGTCCATGTTGGCGCGGCCGACCTTCAGGGACCGCCACGCGGACTCGAAGAAGGGCATGCCGGCATAGAGGGCGCAGGGAGCGCCGATCAGACCGCTGAGGATCTGCATCATGGTGCGGGTGGACTCGCCGAGCTCCTGGCCGAACAGGCCGGCCCAGAGGGGCACCGAGAACATCATGGCGTTGCCGGCGCCGAAGGCGGCCACGCCGAGCGCCAGGGCCAGGCGGCGGCCCTCCTTGTCGTGGGCGGCCGCGGCCAGGCCGGGGTCGTAGGGGGCGGAGGGATAGCCCAGCCGCTCCAGGACGCTCATCACCCGAGCGGGGTCGCCGGTGCGGTCGGCGAAGGTGACGGTGAACTTGCCGGAGGTGAGGTTGAGGCGGGCGCGCTCGACGCCGGGCATGGCGGCCACCGCCGTCTCGATCTTCGACAGGCAGGCGGCGCAGCGCGCGCCCTTCACCAGCAGGTCCAGGGTCGCGCCGCCGTCCTTGTCGGACTTCAGGAAGGCCGAATAGTCGGGCGCCGCGTCGTAGGTCACCGCCATGTCAGCCTCCGCTCGGCCTCGAAGCGGGCGCCGGCGCGGCTGCGGGCCACCAGGCTGAGGTCCCAGGCGCCGGTGAGGCCGGCGACGCGGGCGACATAGATCCCGGGCGCGGTCTCGGCGAACTTGGCGGTCTTGCGGCCAGACTCGGTGGCCGGGCGCTCCAGCTTGGCGTGGACGGCGAGCCCGGTGACCGGGGCCCCCGCGCGGTCGCGGAAGGACACCGTGACGCCGCCGCCGGCGCCGGACTGGGCGGTGGCGCGCCAGCCGAGGCGATCCTGGGCGGCCAGCTGGGCGAGCTTCTTGTTGTAGGCGACGCCGTCCTCGTAGGGGGTCACAGAGACCTCTCCGGGGAAGGTGCGAATGGCCATGACGGTGAAGCCGGTGTCCACGGCGATCACCACCAGGAAGAAGCCGACGATGATGGCCAGGACGTGGAGGCCACGCAGCTGGAATCCGGTGGGGGATGCGGTCTGGCTCATCGCGCGTTCGCGGCTCCCGAAAGGAAGTTGGTCTTGACGGTCATGGCGTCCCCGTCGGCCCGCAGGGCGAAGGCGGCGGGCATGTTGGGGGCGTCGATGGCGGCGGCCGGGACGGTGACGAAGACCCGCACGGCGCGGACCTCGTTGGGTTCGACGCGGACCCGCAGGGCCTCGCCGTCGGTCGCCGCGCCGGGGGTGCGCAGGCGGGCGCCCGGCGGTCCGGTGAAGGCGATCGCCACGTCCTTCGGATGGAAGCCGCGGTTGGCGATCTTCAGGGTGTAGCCGTCGCGGATGGCGCCGTCATGCAGGCGCACGAACATCGGATTGCGGTCGCGCAGGACGTGGACGTCCAGGGCGCTGCGGTGGGTCATGCCCCAGATCATCAGGGCGCTGACCAGGGTGAGCGCCACGGCATAGTAGGCGGTCCGCGGACGCAGCAGGCGATAGACCGGGGTCTGGCGGACCACGCGGGCGGCCACGGCGGCGTCGGTGTCGTAGGCGATCAGCCCCTTGGGCCGGCCGACCTTCTCCATGATCTCATCGCAGGCGTCGATGCACAGGCCGCAGTTGATGCACTCCAACTGGGAGCCGTCGCGGATGTCGATGCCGGCGGGGCAGACCACCACGCAGGCGTTGCAGTCGATGCAGTCGCCGCGGCCCTCCCAGGTCGCGCCCTTCTTGTGGGGGCCGCGGGTCTCGCCGCGGTCGCGCCGGTAGGTGACCTGCAGGGAATGCTCGTCCAGCATCGCCCCCTGGATACGGGGCCAGGGGCAGAGATAGGTGCAGACCTGCTCGCGCATGAAGCCCGCGAAACCGTAGGTCGTCACCGTCAGCAGGGCGGCGAAGATATAGGCGGTAGCCGGCGCCTGGCCGATCCAGAAGTGGCGGATCAGGGTCGGGGCGTCATGGAAGTAGAAGATCCAGGCGCCGCCGGTGCCGAAGCCGATGGCCAGCCAGACCGCGTGCTTGCCGATCTTGCGCCAGGCCTTGTTGAAGGACCAGGGATCGGCGTCCAGCTTCATGCGGGCGTTGCGGTCGCCCTCGAAGGCGCGCTCCACATAGATGAAGAGGTCGGTCCAGACGGTCTGCGGGCAGGCGTAGCCGCACCAGAGGCGGCCGAACAGGGCGGTCACCAGGAAGAGGGCGAGCGCCGAGATCACCAGCAGGCCGGTGATGAAATAGACTTCCTGCGGCCAGAGCTGAATCCCGAAGAAGTAGAAGCGGCCGCCGGCGAAGTCGACGAGCACCGCCTGGTCCGGAAGGGCGCCGGGGCGCTCCCACCGGATCCAGGGGGTGACGTAGTAGATCGTCAGCATGACGATCAGCAGGATCCACTTGATCCGCCGCCACTGGCCATGGACCAGCTTGGGATAGATCGGGGTCCGGGGCTTGTAGAGGCCCAGGGTGAAACCCTTGGCCCGCGCCTTGGCCGCCGCGGAGATGGGGCCGGAGCCCCCTCCGGGCGGGGGCGGGGTGGGCTTGGTCCGATCGATGACGACGGTCATGGGTACGCTCTACTGGCCGCCGGCGTTGGCGTGGATGTAGACCGCCAGGGCCTTGATGGTTTCGGGGCTGAAGCGGGCCTCCCAGGTCGGCATGACGCCGCCCTGGCCGTTCCAGATCTGGTTGTGGATATCCGCGCGATCCGGCCCGTAGAGCCAGTCGGCGTCGGTCAGGTCAGGGGCGCCCTTGGTGATGTCGCCCTTGCCCTGGGGTCCGTGGCAGATGGAGCACTGCTCGACGAAGACCGGTGCGGCGCGCTTGATGGCGGCCACATTGGCCGGCCGCCGCGAGAGGGCGACCACGAACTCGGTCAGATCGTCGACCTGGGCCGGCTGCAGCATCTGATCACGGCCAAAGGCCGGCATCTGGGACTGCCGCGCATGGGGATTGTCCGAGCGGATCCCCACCTGGATGGTGTGCTGGATATCCTCCAGGGTGCCGCCCCAGAGCCAGACGTCATCGCGCAGGTTGGCGTAGCCCTTGGCGCCGGTGCCGCCCACGCCGTGACAGGTGGCGCAGTTGTCGCCGAACACCGACTGGCCCACCGCCAGGGCGTAGGCCTGGAGCTTGGGGTCCTTCTCGATGGTCTCCAGCGACGCGGTCCGGAGCATGGCCCCTTCGGCGCCGCGCAGGTGCTGCAGTTCGGCCAGTTGCTTGGCCACCTCGACGCGGTCGGACTGGTGCAGGACCCCCTTAGCGTAGCTGTTGACGCCCGGCCAGGAGGGCATCAGCACCCAGTAGATCGCCGCGATGACGATGCAGCCGTAGAAGATGTACAGCCACCAGCGCGGCAGCGGATTGTCGAGTTCCCGGATGCCGTCCCACTCGTGGCCGGTGGTTTCGACGCCGGAATGTTCGTCGGTTTCACGATGGGACATGGTCGTCCTCACTGTCCTCCAGCGGCAGAGCCGCGAGGCGTTTGAAATCTTCGGCGTGACGTGGCCAGAGGGCGTAGATCAAGCCGGCGAAGAACAGCAGCCCGAAGTAGAGGGTGCCGCCCTGCTGGGCGAAGCGCGCGAGCGCCTCGTAAGAGAGGTCGCTCATCGCTGATTCTCCGGGCTTTCCGCGTGATAGGTCCGGAAGTCCACCAGGCCGCCCAGCATCTGGAGATAGGCGATCAGGGCGTCCATCTCGGTCAGCCGGCCGGGGTCGCCGTCGAAGTCGCGCTGGGCGAGCTTGGCGCCGTAACGCTTCTTCAGGGCCGTGGCGCGGGAGTCGAAGGGATCGGCCTGGGCCTCCAGATCGTCCGTGGCGTGGTCGATCTGATCCTGGGTGTAGGGCACCCCGACCTTGGTCATCGCGGCCAGCTTGTCCTGGATGTCGCGATAGTCGAGGTCCTTGTTCCGCAGGAAGGCGTAGGGCGGCATCACCGATTCCGGCACCACCGACCGGGGATCGGTCAGGTGGTCACGGTGCCAGCCGTCGGAGTACTTGCCCCCGACCCGGGCCAGGTCAGGCCCGGTGCGCTTGGAGCCCCACTGGAACGGGTGGTCGTACATGCTCTCGGCGGCGAGGCTGTAGTGGCCGTAGCGTTCGACCTCGTCGCGCAGGGGGCGGATCATCTGCGAGTGGCAGACATAGCAGCCCTCCCGGACGTAGATGTCCCGGCCCTCGAGTTCGAGGGGGGTGTAGGGGCGAACCCCGTCCACCTTCTCGATGGTGCTCTCGAGGTAGAAGAGCGGCGAGATCTCCACCAGGCCGCCGATGGAGACGACGATCACGATGCCGATGATCATCCAGAGCGAATGACGCTCGAAGTTGGCGTGTTTCTTCCACATGGTCTGGCCCCCTACTCAGCCGCGACGAAGGCGGGGAGGGAGCTGGCGCCTTGAGGCAGGGCCTCATGACCCGGCATCCGAACCGTCCGCCAAATGTTGTAGGACATGATCACGGCGCCCGAGAGGTACATGAGCCCCCCGATGGTGCGGATGATGTTCTCGACGTGCTTGGCCGCGACAGTCTCGACGAAGCTGTTGGCCAGGAAGCCTTGCGGCGTGTACTCGCGCCACATCAGGCCCTCCATGATGCCGGAGACCCACATCGCGGCGATGTAGAGCAGGATGCCCGTCGTCGCGATCCAGAAGTGCCACTCCACCAGCTGGTTGGAGTAGAGCTTGTCCTTCTTCCACAGCCACGGAACCATGCAGTAGACGGCGCCGAAGCTGATGAAGCCGACCCAGCCGAGCGCCCCGGAGTGCACGTGGCCGATGGTCCAGTCGGTGTAGTGGGAGAGCGCGTTGACCTCCCGCAGGCTCATCAGCGGGCCTTCGAAGGTGGACATGCCGTAGAAGGCCAGGGCCACCACCATCATCCGGATGACCGGGTCGGTGCGCAGCTTGTCCCAGGCGCCCGAGAGCGTCATCAGGCCGTTGATCATGCCGCCCCAGGAGGGCATCCAGAGCATGATCGAGAAGGTGGCGCCCAGGGTCTGGGTCCACTGCGGCAGGGCCGTGTAGTGCAGGTGGTGCGGGCCCGCCCAGATGTAGATGAAGATCAGCGACCAGAAGTGGACGATGGACAGGCGGTACGAATAGACCGGCCGCTCGGCCCGCTTGGGCACGAAGTAGTACATCATCCCCAGGAAGCCGGCGGTCAGGAAGAAGCCGACCGCGTTGTGGCCGTACCACCACTGCACCAGGGCGTCCTGGACCCCGGCATAGACCGAGTAGCTGCGATGGTTCAGCAGGCCCACGGGCAGGGCCATGTTGTTGACGATGTGCAGGATGGCGATGGTGATGATGAAGGCGAGATAGAACCAGTTGGCCACGTAGATGTGGGGTTCCTTGCGCTTCCAGATGGTGCCCAGGAAGACCAGCAGATAGGCGACCCAGACCACGGTCAGCCACAGGTCGATGTACCACTCGGGCTCGGCGTATTCCTTGGACTGGGTGATGCCCGCCAGGTAGCCGGTGGCCGCCAGGACGATGAACAGCTGATAGCCCCAGAAGACGAACCAGGGGGCGACGCCGCCGGCCAGCCGCGCGCGGCAGGTTCGCTGCACCACCCAGAAGGAGGTGGCGATCAGGGCGTTGCCGCCGAAGGCGAAGATCACCCCGGAGGTATGCAGGGGCCGCAGGCGACCGAAGTTCAGCCAGCCCGCCTCAGGGAAATAGAAGATGTTGGGCCAGGAAAGCTGGGCGGCGATGACCACCCCCACCAGCATGGCGACCACCGCCCAGAACATGGTGGCGATCACCCCGGCGCGGATCACGCCGTCCGAATAGCGGCTCGGATCGGGCTTGAACTTCCCGTAGGCCACCCCGGCCGTCATGGCCGCCGCGCCCAGGACGAAGGCGGCCAGGAAGATGAAGGCGTGGAACCGGAACAGCGGATCCTGGGTGAAGGCCGCGGCGAGCAGGGCCCCGAAGGCCCCGACGCCTGTGAATATATAGAGCAGAACAGCGTCCAGTGGCGCGCCGTCGTCCTGCCGGATCGAAACCTGTGTCATGAATCCCCAACCCGCTTAGCGAATGTGGTCGGGGGATGCCGGGTATCCTGGGGTAAGGCCTTGACGTAGATCAACGCCATCCAAGAGGTCGCGGGGCACCACTGTCCCTGCCGGATATCCGGCAGTGGAGCAGGAACCCGATGCCTCGTACTCAACCAGCGGACCCGATGCAGTCCGCCCTGTTCGCCGCCGTCGCGGCCCTCGCCGCCGCCGCCGCGGGAACCGCCGGCGTGGCGCTCGCTCACATCTGGGCCACCTCCCAACGGGGCGTGATCTGCGGTCTCGACCAGGCCGGGGACGCTCACTGCTGGGCCTGCTACGCCGCCCCCCTGCTGGCCCTGGCCGCCCTGAGCCTCTGGGGCGCCGCCGAGCAGCGTCTGGCGCGGGTCGCGGCCAAGGCGCCCCGGGCCCGTTGATGGCCCGTCCCCTCGCCACAGCGACCTTCGCCGCCGCCCTGGCGATCGCCACGGCGGGCGCGGCCCAGGCCGCCGCCGATCCGGTCGCCGCTGCGCAGGCCCGCGGCCGCGTCTTCGCCGAGCGCAACTGCGCGGCGTGCCACGCCGTCGGGCTGACGGGGGAGAGCCCGCGCCGCAAGGCGCCGCCGTTCCGCCTGCTGGCCGGCCGCTTCGTTCCCCTGACCCTGCAGCGCCGGCTGACCGAGATCAGCGAAACCGGCCACTACGACATGGCGCCCTTCGCCATCCATTCGGACGAGGCCGGCGACGTGGCGGCCTATCTGAACAGCCTCGAGCGCCGCTAGGCCTCACCCCTTTTCGGTCGCCGCGGAACGACGCACCGAATTCCCGCCTCGGCCGCGCGGCCCGATCGCCTGACCGGCTCAAGGTCCGGCACGGAATCTGCTGGCCTCCGCAGGCCGATTTCCACTCCGCCGGGCGCCCGGGCGCGACACTCGCGCCGTTCGGCGCGCCGAAAAGTCGCCGTGCGGTATTCACCGGGCGATGCGCGGCGGCGACACGGCGCGGCTCGCTCGCGCTCAGTTTTGATAACTCGCGTCGGTTGCACTACCCGATCTGGTGAAATCCAAAACTCAAGTTCGTTGAGCGATTTCTACCCAATATGAGTATAGGCCCAAATTCAGGACACCGGTGGCGCCGTGGCCGAGGGGCGTAATGGGCCTCGTGTGACAGCCATGAAAGCGCAAATCAGGCGCCATTAAGACTGATTTTCAAGTTTGGACACTGAGAACGCGGGGGTTTTCACGCTTTTGTTGGCTCTGACCGTCACATTGTCGGGGTGCGACCGTCATGTCGCTTTGCAAAGTTGTAATATTCGCCTTTACTCACCGAATCTTGCAGTGACGCGCTGGTTTCCCCCGATCGTGCGCGCCGAAGGGCCCAGGAGAAGAACACCGTGGCGGAGCTATCCAACAAGACCCCCGATCCGATGGACGTCGCGCTTGGCGCGGCGGTGCGCATCCGCAGACGCACCATCGGGATGTCGCAGGAAGCTCTGGCCGAACAATGCGGCGTCAGCTTCCAGCAGATTCAGAAGTACGAGAACGGCGCCAACCGCATCTCCTTCTCCCGCCTGGTTCAGATCGCGCGCGCCCTGCGCTGCCGGGTCGTCGACCTGATGGACGTGCTGGACACGCCTGGCCACGACGCAGTCGGCGACCTGGACCTGCTTTCGCGCATGCGGACGCCTGGGGCCCTGGAGCTCCTGGCCGCCTTCGAGAAGCTGCCCCAGGACGCGCGCGCCTCGCTGGTGAGCTTCATGCGCGCCCTGACCAGCCCGGAGGGCGCCCTGCGCAGCAAGCAGAAGGAAATGGCCTAGCCGCGGCAGGCCGAGGGGGAAGCTGGGACGGCTCCGCGGCTGATCAGGCCGCGGCTTCGTCCCGCGCGGCCAGCCGGGCGATCTCGGCGAGCAAGGCCGCCGGGGACACCGGCTTGGCGACATAGCCGTCCATGCCGCAGGCCCGATAGGCCTCGATCTGATGGGCCAGGACATTGGCCGTCGTGGCGACGATCGGGGTGTGGGCCGCCGGCCCCGGCAGGGCCCGGATCTGGCGGGTCGCCTGAACGCCGTCCATCACCGGCATCTGGATATCCATGAAGATCAGGTCGTAGTCCCCGGTTCGCGCGCAGGCCACGCCCTGCGCCCCGTCATCGGCGGTCTCGACGCTGGCGCCGAGCGCGCTGAGCATGTGGGTGGCCACCAGGCGGTTGGTGGGATTGTCCTCCACCACCAGGACCCTAAGCCCCTCCAGACACCGTCCGGCGTCGCCGGCCTCGGTCTCCCGGCCGCACGCCGGGGCGGCGATCTCGAACCAGAAGGTGGAGCCGGCTCCCTCGGTGCTGGAACAGCCGATCGCCCCGCCCATGGTCTCGGCCAGGGCCCTGGTCATGGCCAGGCCCAGGCCCGAACCGCCCAACCGCCGGGTCAGGGAGCCGTCGGCCTGCTGGAAGCGGTCGAACAGTCCGGCCTGGGCGTCGGCGGGAATGCCGATCCCGGTGTCGCGCACCTCGACGCGCAGGCGCTGGGCCTCTCCCGTCCCCTTGGCCTCCAGGCGGATGGAGACCTCGCCGCGCGGCGTGAACTTCACCGCGTTGCTGGCCAGGTTGAAGATCATCTGACGCAGGCGCACGGGGTCGAGGCGGGCCCAGCCGAGCGCGGCCGGGGCGCTCAGGGACAGGGTCACGCCCTTGCCCCGCGCGTCGGCGCCGACCATGCCGGCCACCGTATCCAGGGCCGCGGCCAGGTCGGTGGGCTCCGGCGCCAGGTCCAGGCGCCCGGCCTCGGCCCGGGAGAAATCGATGATGTCGTTGAGGATCTGGGCCAGGGTCGCGCCCGAGGCCAGGGCCTCCCGCAGCAGGTCCTGTCCCCGTTCGGTCAGGACGTCGCCCTTGAGCAGGTGCAGGATCCCCAGCACCCCGTTCATGGGGGTGCGGATCTCGTGGCTCATATTGGCCAGGAACTGGCTCTTGGCCTCGGCCGCCTCCAGGGCGGCGTCGCGGGCGTCGGAGAGATCGGTGACGTCCAGGCTGACCCCCAGCAGCTCCCAGCCGCCACTGGCCTGCAGTGCGATCCCGGCCCAGGTGCTCTGCATCCGCCGGTAGCCCTGGGGGGTGAGGTGCCGATACTCGACGCGGCCGATCTCGCCGGTGAGCAGGCTATGCTCCCAGCGCTCGGACACCTCGGGGCGGTCGTCGGGATGCACCGCCGACAGGAAGATCGCCTCGGCGACCGGCTGGGCGGGGGCTCCGCCGTCGGCGAGGGGATTGAGATCGTACTCGCGGGTCTCGCAATCGAAGCGCCAGATGTAGACCCCGGCGGTCATGCCCAGCAGCTCGGCCACCCGACCGGCCTCGCGTTGCGCCTTGGCCGCCCGCCGCTCGGCGCTGACATCCTGGATCACCACCAGGACCCGGCTCTCGGCCGCGCCCTTGGCCCGGGCGCGCACCCAAAGCCATTCGCCCGCGATGGGCCCCAGGCGCAGCTCGCAGGCCATCGCCCCGTCGCGGGCCAGCTCCTCCAGCTTGGCCTGCACCAGGGACGTGTCGTCGGGATGGATGAAGTCGGCGAAGGCCCGGCCCCGCGTCTGCGCCTCGCTCCAGCCGGAGAAGGCGTGCCAAGCGGGATTGGCCCGTTCGATGACGCCGCCCTTGAACACCACGAAGATGTCGAGGGCGTTTTCGAAGAACCAGGCGGCAGCTTCGTCCGCGGCGGCATCCATGGATCGGCGCCCTCCCAGCCCCTTCCGGACCTGGCTCCATAGCCGCACCGGAGGGTAAAGATTGGCTTTCGTCCATAGCCCAGCTCGCGCCTGAACCGAGGCTGGGCGGGGGGCTTGCGACGCCGTGCCACAGGCTCCGCCTTGGCGGCGCCCCGGAACGGAAACGGACGGCGCCTCCGCTAGGGAGAGGGCCTCCATCGAAGGCCCGCGGATCGGGCCTTGGGCCCTACTCCGCCTTCAGGTCGACCGCGGCGATCTTCCCGCGCTCTTCCTTCTCCTGGTAGCTCACCTTCTGGCCCTCGTTGAGGGCGCGCAGGCCCGCGCGTTCGACCGCGGAGATGTGGACGAAGACGTCCTTGCCGCCGTCGTCGGGTTGGATGAAGCCGTAGCCCTTGGTGGTGTTGAACCACTTGACCGAACCGGTGGCCATGTCGTGTCGCTCCCTGACAAGCCGTTTCAGGTGGGCGATCAGGCCTGCGCGCGTTCGCCCGGGTGACAATCCTGGTGGTCTGGGAACGGCGCTTGTTCGGGTCCGCCGAGGGCGGGGGGAGGAACGTCTGCAGGCCCAAATCAGCGATTGCGGGAGAATTTGTTCAACGCCCCGGCGAAACGGTCAACCCAAAATGGCGGTCAGCTTTCGGCCAGGACCCTGTCGATCACCGCCTTGGCTTCGGGTCCCGACCAGTCGGCGCCGCCCGACAGACGGGCGCGTTCGACCCCGTCCTTGCCGAAGATGACGGTGGTGGGCATGCCGGTGGCCGCAGGCTTAAAATCGTAGGGCAGCTTCAGCTTCGGGTCCCGGTAGAAGACCAGGGGCGCGTGCTGAGCGATGAAGGCCCGCGCCTTGTCGGCGTCCCGGTCGCCATCGACGCTCACCGCCACCACGGCCACCGGCTGGCCCTGATACTCGGCCGCCAGCTTGGCCAGGGTGGGCATCTCGATCACGCAGGGACCGCACCAGGTGGCCCACATATTGACCACCACCACCTTGCCCTTGAAGTCGGCCAGGCGAAGCGTCTCGCCGTTCGCGCCCTGGAAGCTGGTGGCCGGCGCGGGGCCGGCCTCGGCCGGGAAGACCAGCTTGGCCATCTCGCCCTTGGCCAGGCTCTTGAGGCTGGTTGTCTGGCGGGGGTTTATGGATGCCTGCGCCATGATGTAGACAACCGCCGCGACGCCTAGCAGGGCGACGCCCCAGAGCGCGCCTTTCAGGAGGCCCGATCTGGGCTTCGCCGTCTCCTCGGGTGCTTGGCTCATATGTCCGACGACTCCACTCACGGTTCTGACAAGCCCGCATCTGGCCAGGCCATGTGGGGCGGAAGGTTCAGCGCCAAACCGGCCGAACTGATGCAGGCGATCAACGTCTCCATCGGGTTCGACAAGCGCCTGGCGCCGCAGGACCTGGCGGGGTCCCGCGCGCACGCGGCGATGTTGCGCAAGCAGGGCGTCATTACAAGCGCCGACGAGCAGGCCATCCAGGGCGGGCTGCAGGCCATCGAGGCCGAGATCGCCGCCGGGACCTTCCCCTTCCGCGACGAGTTCGAGGACATCCACATGAACGTGGAGGCCCGGCTGCGGGAGCTGATCGGGCCGGTGGCCGGCCGGCTGCACACCGCCCGCTCGCGCAACGACCAGGTGGCGGTCGACTTCCGCCTGTGGGTGCGCGACGCCTGCGACCGCACCGTCGCCCAGCTGCGCGCCCTCCAGCACGCCCTGATCGCCAAGGCCGAGGCCCACGCCGAGACCCTGATGCCCGGCTTCACCCACCTGCAGCCGGCCCAGCCCGTCACCTTCGGGCACCACATGATGGCCTATGTGGAGATGTTCGGCCGCGACGCCGGCCGCTTTTCCGACGCCCGGCGTCGCATGAACGAATGCCCGCTGGGCGCCGCGGCCCTGGCCGGCTCCCCCTTCCCCATCGACCGCGACGCCACCGCGCGCGCCCTGGGCTTCGACCGGCCCACCGCCAATTCCCTCGACAGCGTCTCGGACCGCGACTTCGCGCTGGAGGCCCTCGCGGCGGCGACCCTGGCGGCCATCCACCTGTCGCGCCTGGCCGAGGAGATCGTGGTCTGGATGACGCCGCAGTTCGGCTTCATCAAGCTGACCGACGCCTTCACCACCGGCTCCTCGATCATGCCGCAGAAGAAGAACCCCGACGCCGCCGAGCTGGTGCGCGCCAAGGTGGGGCGCCTGCTCGGCTCCTTCACCCAGCTCGCGGTGGTGATGAAGGGCCTGCCGCTCGCCTATTCCAAGGACATGCAGGAGGACAAGGTCCCCACCTTCGAGGCCTTCGACGCCCTGGAGCTGTCGCTGGCGGCCATGGCCGGGATGGTGGCCGACATGGAGCCGGTCTCGGCCCGGATGGCCGCGGCCGCCGGAGCCGGCTTCTCCACCGCCACCGACCTGGCCGACTGGCTGGTGCGGACCCTCGACATGCCCTTCCGCGACGCCCACCATGTCACAGGGGCGGCGGTGAAGCGGGCCGAGGCGCTCGGCTGCGACCTCTCCGACCTGCCGCTCAAGGAGCTCCAGGCCCTCTCCCAGGGGATCACGGCCGAGGTCTATGACGTTCTGACACCGCGCGCTTCGGTCGGAAGCCGCAAAAGCTACGGCGGCGCCGCGCCGGACCAGGTTCGCGCTCAGATCGCGCGTTGGAAGGATATGCTGAAATGACCCTTCGCCCCCTCGTGATGATCGCGGCCCTCGCGCTCGCCGCCGGCGGCCTGTCGGCCTGCGGCAAGATGGGCGAGCTGGAACGCCCCGGCCCCATCGGCCACGCCCGCTCCAACGCTGACGCCGGCGCCGAGCCCACCCGCTCGATCCGCACCATCGATCCGCGCGACACCAATTCCGATCCCTCGCCCTCGCGCTCGGTTCCCATCGAGAGCACCAACAATCCCATGGCCAGCGGGCCCCAGGGCGCCCTCAACGATCCCTACGCCCGCCCGCGATGAACCACTTCGAGGTTACGGGCGGCGAGCTCGCCTGCGAGGGCGTCGGCCTGACCGCCATCGCCGAGGACGTCGGCACACCGGTCTATGTCTATTCCACCGCCACCCTGGAGCGGCACTACACGGTGCTGCGCGACGCCCTGGTCAATGAGGGCCTGGGCGACCCGCTGATCGCCTTCGCCGTAAAGGCCAATTCCAACGTCGCGGTGCTGCGCACCCTGGCCCGGATGGGCGCCGGGGCCGACACCGTCTCGGAGGGCGAGATTCGCCGGGCCCTGGCCGCCGGCGTGCCCCCCGAGCGCATCGTCTTCTCCGGCGTCGGCAAGACGGAGGCGGAGATCGCCTTCGCCCTCAAGCACGGGGTCGGCGAGATCAATGTCGAGTCCGAGCCCGAGATGCACATGGCCTCCCAGGTCGCCCAGTCGATGGGAACCCGGGCCGTGATCGCCATCCGGGTGAACCCCGACGTCTCGGCCGGCGGCCACGCCAAGATCTCCACCGGCAAGTCCGACAACAAGTTCGGGGTCTCCTTCTCCGAGGCCGAGCGGCTCTACGCCCAGGCCTCCAACAACGCCGGCCTCAAGCCCGTCGGCGTCACCTGCCACATCGGCAGCCAGATCACCCACCTGGCCCCGCTGGAGGAGGCCTTCGTCAAGATGCGCGGCCTCGTCGAGCGCCTGCGCGGCGAGGGCCTGGCCGTCGAGCGCCTGGACCTCGGCGGCGGCCTCGGCGTGCCCTATTTCAACATGCCCACCCCGGCCTCGCCGGCCGAGTACGCCGCGATGATCGCGCGCACCATGCACGGCCTGGACGTCCAGTTCGCCTTCGAGCCCGGCCGGATGATCTGCGCCAACGCCGGGATCCTGCTGTCGAGGGTGCAGCACATCCACGAGCGGCCCGAGGGGCGGAAGTTCGCGGTGCTGGACGCGGCCATGAACGACCTGATCCGGCCGGCCATGTACGACGCCTATCACGACATCCGCCCGGTGAAGGCCCGGGCCGGCGACCCGGTCACCTATGACGTGGTGGGGCCGATCTGCGAGACCGGCGACACCTTCACCCGCGACCGCGACCTGCCTCGCCTAGAGGCCGGCGACCTGGTGGCCTTCATGAGCGCCGGCGCCTACGGGGCGGTGATGTCGAGCGAGTACAACAGCCGCCTGCTGGTCCCCGAGGTGCTGGTGGACGGCGACCGCTTCGCCGTGATCCGCCCGCGCCCCACCTATGAGGACATGCTGGCCAGGGAGCGGATGCCGGACTGGCTGACGCCGACGACCTGACTTGAGCGCGTGAGGGTCCGGAACCGCGCGTCCCGCCCCTCGTTGCCTAGGGTGACCTAGGAGGTCCCCTCATGAGTACGCGAGTCTATATCGCCGCCATCCTCGCCCTGATGGTCGCCGGCGTGCTGTTCGGCATGGGCGCCATTCCGGTGCTGATGATCCCGGCCCTGTCGGCCAAGGCCAATGTGCTGCTGCCGATCGTGGTGATCCTGTCGATCATCCTGACCCCGCCCATCGCCTGGAAGCTCGCGCCGAAGCTGCGCGCCAAGCGTCACGCGCCGTAGCTCAGTCCAGCGCCCCGATATAGGGCAGGCCCCGCAGGGCGCCGGCCGCGTCCATGCCGTAGCCGACGAGATAGCGGGCCGGCGCCTCCCAGGCGACGAAGTCGGGGACGATGGCGCGCGGGGTGGGCCAGGGCTTGGAGGCGAAGACGCAGGTGAAGGCCTGGGCGGCGCCGGCGTCGCGGACCAGGCGGCTGGCCTCGGACAGCGACAGGCCGGTGTCGATGACGTCGTCGATGATCAAGGCCGTACGGCCCGACAGCGGACGCTGCAGATCGGCGCGGACCTCGCAGCGGCCGAGGCTGGCGCGCTCGTCGCCGTAGGAGGCCAGCCACAGGGCGTCGAAGCGAACGTGACGCCCCTGGCGCGACAGCGCCCGGGTCAAGTCCGAGGCGAACCACAGACCTCCGGTGAGCAGGCAGACGGCCACGGCGTCATCGTCGATGCGGGGCGCGATCTGGGCAGCCAGGGCCTCGACCCGAGCGGCGACCTCGGCCTCGCTCAGCAGGACGGTGGGGACGCGGCCCCCGACACTGGGATCAGCCATGGGGCTCCAGGGCGTAGGGGCTGTCGGAGGACAGGGGCTTGGCCTCCACCGGCGACGGGGCGAGGCCTGGCGCATGCGCCTCGGGCTCCGGCGCCTCGGAGGCGCCGCGCAGGGACGGGGCGTGGGAGGGCGCGGGGATCGGCGCCTTGGCGTGGGTCTTCCTGCCCTTGGAGGTCTCGGTGTCCGGCGCGAAGGATATCTGCAGGTCGTGGGCCGTGGTGGGCGGATCGAGGATGGCGAGCGCGAAGTGGCGGGTCTCGCCCGGCGGCACCACCGGATCGGCGGGCCGGGCGATCTTGGTGACGATGGCCTTGCCGGCCTTGTTCAGCAGCTCGATCTTCAGGGGCGGGGTGACGATCGGATGATCCTCGACATTGCGGATCATGCCGGAGATCGACAGCGCCGCATGGCCATCCTGCAGGGCCGGTTCGGCGCGGGGGCCCTCGATCACCAGGCCCAGCGTGTTCACCGGCAGGCCGGCCAGGGCATAGGCCCGGGCCGAGCCGGGCATGATCTTGACCACGTCGACACGGAACACGACGGCCAGGCCCACCACGACGGCGAGCGTCGCGGCCATGCCGGCCCAGACGATGCCGTGGGCGGCGGCCTCGCGCACCTTGCGGCTGGTCTCCACCTTGGCGCGGATCACCTTGGGCAGTTCGGCGCCCGGCAGGTCGCTGAGCGCCGCCGGCGCCTCAGGCTCGGGCTCGGTCGCCTCGCGAGCGATCGCGCCCTCCTCCTCCGACAGGTCCAGCTCCAGGGCCGCCTCGGGATAGGCCGTCCACTTGTGACCGCAGGAGGCGCACTTCACCGTGCGGCCCTCCGGGGCGACCTTGCGGTCGTCCACGAAGTAGCTGGTCGTGCACTCTGGACAGGTGAGGATCATGAAGGCTGAATTGGTCTCTTAGCCCAAGCTATTGGTTTCGAACGGCCTTCCTGAGGCCGCCCCGGTATCACTTGTCGTATCGGCGATCAAATCCCCTCCGGCCCCCGGACCGGACTGCGACTCCAACGCACAGTCTTATCGCGATTCCTGGAATTTGGGACTTGCGCCCCCGCAATTCCTGGGGGCGACGGATTGTCCCCGCGAGATTCGCGCCTCGCGCGAGTCCGGGCCGGCGGCCCGGCCCCGGCGGCGGTTCCGCTGGCGCATCGTTCGAGCTTAGGGTAGCCGGGAAGGCCGATGTCCAGACAGCCGCATGCGCAGGGCGCGCTCGACGCCGACCGGGCCATCCTGGCCTTCGACGATGTGTCGATGCGCTATGGCCGCGGCCCCGAAACCCTCAAGGACCTGAGTTTTTCCCTGGCCCCGGGGTCGTTCCACTTCCTCACCGGAGCCTCCGGCGCGGGCAAGAGCTCGCTGCTGAAGCTGATCTACCTGGCCGCCAAACCCTCCAAGGGCCTGATGCATCTGTTCGGCCAGGACGTGTCGGCCATCCCGGTGAAGGAACAACCAATGCTGCGCCGGCGGATCGGGGTGGTGTTCCAGGAGTTCCGGCTGCTGGACCACATGACCGCCTTCGACAACGCCGCCCTGCCCCTGCGGATCGCCGGCCGCAAGCCCGACAGCTACCGGCAGGACGTGGCCGAACTGCTGGCCTGGGTGGGCCTGCGCAGCCGCATGCACGCCATGCCCGCCACCCTGGCCGGCGGCGAGAAGCAGCGCCTGGCCATCGCGCGCGCCGTGGTCAACCGCCCCGACATCCTGCTGGCCGACGAGCCCACGGGGAATGTCGACCACGAGATGGGCCTGCGCATCCTGCGGCTGTTCGTGGAGCTCAACCGCCTGGGCACCACGGTGCTGATCGCCACCCACGACCAGGACCTGGTGGCCCGCTCGGGCAAGCCGGTGCTGCACCTGGAGGATGGACGGCTGACAGCCCTCGGACCCGTCGGGGGCGCGGCATGACCGACTTCGATCCGGGCCGCTGGAAGCCAGCTCCCTTCCTGCCCGAGGCCGACGCCCGGGACGGATCCCTGACCTTCGTGGTGGCGACCCTCTGTTTCCTGGCCTGCCTGACGGCGCTCACCGTCCTGGCCACCGATCGGGCCGCGCGGGGCTGGAGCGACCAGCTCACCGGCCAGGCCACGGTGATCGTGCGCCCCAAGGGCGCCGAGACCCCCGACAGCGCCGCCGCCCGCGCCGCCGAGGCGCTCTCCGGGGTGCCCGGCGTCGGCGAGGTCCGCGCCCTGGAGAAGGAGAAGGCCGAGGCCCTGGTGGCCCCCTGGCTCGGCGACGCCGCCGACCTGGACGACCTGCCGGTGCCCCGGCTGGTGGCCGTGGAGCTGGACCGCAAGGCGCCGGCCACGGCCCAGGCCCTGGACAAGGCCCTCAAGGCCCAGGGCCTCGACGCCGTGGTGGACGACCACTCGGTCTGGCTCAAGGACATCCAGCACGCCGCCGGCTTCGCCCGCTGGATCGGGATCGGGGTCTTCGCCCTGATCGCCGCGGCCGCCGGCGCCGTCGTGGCCTTCGCCACCCGCGCGGGCCTCACCGCCCGCCACGAGGTGGTGGAGGTGCTGCACCTGGCCGGCGCCGAGGACGATTTCATCGCCCGGCTGTTCCAGGTGCGGTTCGCGCGAATGGCCGCCGTCGCGGGCTTGTTCGGGGCGGGCGGGGCGGCGATCATGGGGGCGATACTGCGCCTCATGGGAGGGGGCCAAGGCTTGACCCCTGTGCTGCCCATCGCCTGGACCGACCTGCTGGCCGTCCTGCCCTGCCCCGTGGCCGCGGGCCTGGTGGCGGCGGTGGCCGCGCGCCTCACCGCCCAGGCCCTGATCGCGAAGATGACATGAGAAGCCTGGTCGCCCTGCTGGTTCTGGCCGCGATCTGGACGGCGGGCCTGCTCGCCTTCACCGCACGGATCGAGACCTCGACGCCGCCGCCCGAGCCGGCGCGGGCCGACGGCGTGGTGGCCCTGACCGGGGCGGGCTCCAACGAGCGCCTGGCCGCCGGGGTCAGCCTGCTGGAGGACGGCAAGGCCGCCCGCATGCTGGTCTCCGGGGTCAATCCCGAGGCCAGCCGCGAGGACATCCGCACGGTGAGCAAGGCGGTTCGCCGGCTCTATGACTGCTGCGTCGACCTGGACTTCACCGCCGCCGACACGGTGGGCAACGCCCGGGAGACCGCCGACTGGGCGCGCAAGCTGCGCTATCATAGCCTGATCGTGGTCACCGCCGACTATCACATGCCCCGCGCCATGCTGGAGCTGCGGGCCACCATGCCCGACATCGACCTGCGCCCCTATCCCGTCGCCACCAAGGTGGTGGACTCCAAGCGCTGGTGGCGCACCAGCGGCGGCGCCCGCTTGATGATCGTGGAATATTCCAAGTATCTGGCGATCCTCGGCCGCGAGGCGGTGCGGAGCCTGGGACCCAAAGAGGCCCCGGTCCAAGACAAGAAGGCCTGACCTTGCAGAACCTGCGCTCCATCCTCTTCGTCGTGACCTTCTATGCCTGGTCGGCCTTCGTCGCGGTCCTGCTGCTGCCCCCGCTGCTGCTCGCCCCGCGCAGCTGGACGATCGCGGTGTTCCACCTGTGGAGCCGGGGGATCATCCTGTTGCTGAAGGTGGTGGCCGACATTCGGGTCGAGGTGCGCGGCCGGGAGTTCATTCCCACCACCCCGGCCCTGGTGGCGCCCAAGCACCAGTGCATGTTCGACGTCTTCGCCCAGTTCTCCCTGCTGCCCGACGCCTGCTTCGTCACCAAGAAGGAGCTGATGTGGATCCCGTTCTTCGGCTGGTTCGCCAAGAAGGCGACCATGATCGAGGTGGACCGCGCCGGCCAGGCCACGGCCCTGCGCAAACTGGTGAAGGACGCCAAGGACCGCTTCAGGATTCCCCGCCAGCTGGTGATCTTCCCGGAGGGCACGCGGGTCGAGCCCGGCGTGCCCGGGGACTACAAGCCCGGCATCGCGGCCCTTTACCGGGAGCTGGACCTGCCCGTCTATCCGATGGCCACCAACGCCGGGGTCCACTGGCCCCGCCACGGCTTCCAGCGCATCCCGGGGACCATCGTCTTCGAGTACCTGGAGCCGATCCCGGCCGGGCTGAAGCGGGCGGAGTTCATGCGCACCCTGCAGGACCGCATCGAGACCGCCACCAACCGGCTGGTCAACGAAGATCCCGCTCACATTGCTCGACCAGCCCCAGCAGCCGCGACATGACCGCGTCGTGGACCCCCTCCTGGTGGAGGTGCTCCACCAGGTCGCGCAGATAGTCGACATTGCGCCCCGACAGACCGGTGGCCCCGCAGATCAGCTCGGCCTGGCGCTCAAGGCTCAGAGCGCCCGCCCACTGCGGGTGGCCGGTGTCGGAGAGGAAGACCAGGGTCTCCACCCGGCGGCCGTCGGCCAGGCGCACGAAGGCCGAGCTCTCGACATAGGTCTCGGTGGGCTGCTCGCGTTCCCGCAGATAGGCGTAGACCGCGTCCCAGTCGCTCTCCGCCACCCGATAGGCGGCCCCGCGCACCGCGCCGCCCGGCGCGAGACCCAGCACCAGGCCCGGACGTTCATAGGTGCCCCGGTGGTGGACGGAATAGATGCAGAAGGCGCGGCGGCGGCCATGTAGGGTGGCGCCCTGGCGCTCGACATAGTCAAAGCCAGGCCGCCACATCAACGACCCGTAACCGAAAACCCAACGCTCAACAGACATGGCCCGCCGTTCCAAGACCCCCGAAGCTTCCCCTGTGCCCGATCCGGAACCCGCCCGCAAACCGCGACGGTTCTGGCTCTACGCGCCCTTCGTCCTGCTGCTGATCGGGATCGCCCTGTGGACGGCGCTCTGGTTCCAGGTGCGGGGCCAGGCCGCGACCCGCATGGACGCCGCCGCCGCCCAGCTGCGCGCCGCCGGCTACGAGGTCTCCTGGAAGGACCGGGTGCTGGGGGGCTATCCCTTCCGCCTGGACGTGGTGCTGACCGAGGCCCGGGTCCGCGACCCTTCGGGCTGGGCCATCGCCGTCCCGAAGCTGGAGGGCGAGGCCTTCCTCTATTCCCTCGGTCACTGGATCATGGCCGCGCCGGATGGCCTGACCCTGACCCGTCCCATCGGTGGTCCGGTGGAGGTGCGCGGCGAGCTGCTGCGCGCCAGCCTGGGGGACCTCGGCAAGCGCCCCCCCAGCTTCTCCTTCGAGGGCCGCAAGCTGACCTTCGCCCCCGGCGCCGGGGCCCAGCCCTTCGGCCTCTCGGCCGCCGACAAGGTGGAGCTGCACCTGCGGCCCGGCCCCGACGACCAGGGGGCGGTGATGTTCAAGCTCGACAACGGCAAGGCCCAGCTCAGCGGCCTGTTCGCCCGCCTGGCCCGGGACAAGCCGGTCTCCATCGTCTGGGACTCCGTGCTCACCAAGATGAGCGGCTTCAAGGGCCAGACCTGGCCGACCGCCGTCCGCGCCTGGAGCAACGGCGGCGGCCTGATCCAGGTGCGCCAGGCCGGGGTCACCGCCGGCGACGCCCTGATCGGCTCCCAGACCGGCCAGCTCGGCGTGGGCTATGACGGGCGGCTGGTGGGCTCCATGGACGTCACCCTGCGCCAGGCGCCCAAGGCGCTCGCCGCCATGGCGGCCAACGGCTCGATCCCGCCGGAGACGGCGCTCGCCGCCGCGGCCGTCGCCGCCGCGCGGGAGGACAGCGCCTCCACCGCGCGGGCCACCCTGACCTTCGAAGCCGGCCGCACAACGCTGGGGCCGGTGGCCATCGGACCCTCCCCCCGGATCTACTGATGCTCGGACAGCCCTCCGTCGCCCCGGCCGCCTTCTCCCGCCGCCGCACGGGGCCGAGCCTGGGGCGCGGGGGCATGGTGGCCGCCGCCCATCCCCTGACCGTCGCCACCGCCCTCGACGTGCTGCGGCGCGGCGGCAACGCGGTGGACGCGGCGGTGGCGGGCGGCCTGACCGCCGCCGTGGTCATGCCCGAGATGTGCGGCCTGGGGGGCGACCTGTTCGCCATCGTCCATGCCCCCCAGCATCGGCATCCGATGACGGTCCTAGGCAGCGGTGTTGCGCCGCGCTCAGCCACCCTTGAGCAGATGCGCCGGCATGGCGACGCCAGCCCGACCGGCGTGAAGATGCCCTTCCGGGGTCCGCTGTCGGTGGCTGTGCCGGGCATGGTCCACGCCTTCGGCGCCCTGCTGACGCGGTTCGGCAGCCGGCCCCTGGCGGAGCTGGCCGAGCCGGCGATCGGCTATGCCGAGGGCTTCCCCTTGACCCCCATCGGCGCCCACTTCCTGGCCACCTCCGAAGACCTGCTGCGCCAGTATCCGTCCTCGGCGGCGGTCTTCCTGCCGGGCGGCGAGGTCCCCCGGGCCGGATCCGTCCTGCGCCAGCCCGAGCTGGCCCGCACCCTGAGGGCCATCGCCGCCCAGGGAACCCAGGCCTTCTATCGCGGCGACATCGCTCAGCGCATCGCCGCCTTCATGGCCGCCCACGGCGGGGCGCTCTCGGCCGACGACCTGGCCCGCCACGAGACCGTGCTGGCGCCGCCGATCTCCACCACCTATCGCGGCCACACCGTCTTCCAGACCGGCCTGCCCAGCCAGGGGATGATCCTGCTGGAGGCCCTGAACATCGCCGAGCGGGTCGACGGCGCGGTTCTGGCGCGCGGCGACGCCGCGGCCATCCACCTGCTGGCCGAGGCCATCAAGCTGGCCTATGCCGACCGCCTGGGGTTCGCCCTAGACCCTGCCTTCGGAGACCCGCACCTGGAGACCCTGCTCTCCAAGGCCTGGGCGGAGACCCGCTTCGCCGCCATCGATCCCGAACGCGCCAACCCCACCGTCCCGGCCGGGGAAATGGCCGAGGGCGACACCACCTATTTCTGCGTCGCCGACGGCCAGGGCATGATGGTCTCCCTGATCCAGTCGGTCTCGTCGAACTTCGGTAGCGGGGTCGTGGCCGGGGACACCGGGATCGTCCTCAACAACCGGGCCGGACGCGGCTTCTCCCTGGAGGACGGGCATCCGAACATCTTCGCGCCGGGCAAGAAGACGGTGCATACGCTGAACTGCTTCTCCGTGGCCGACGCCTCGGGGCGGCCGGTGATCGTCGGCGGCACCCCGGGCGGCGACGGCCAGCCGCAGTGGAACCTGCAGACCCTGGTGGCCCTGATCGACGGGGGCCTGGACGTCCAGGCCGCCACTGAGGTCCCGCGCTGGACCGTCTGGCCCGGGACCGATCCCTCCACCCTGCCCAATCCCTATGAGCTGCAGGTCGAGACCCGCGCCGGCGAGGCGGTCCTGACGGGTCTGGAGGCCTGCGGCCACACCCTGCGTCGCTTCTCCCCCTGGGGCGGCGGCGGCGCGGCCCAGGTGATCGCCCGCGATCCGGAAACCGGCGTCCTGGCCGGCGGCTCCGATCCCCGCGCCGAGGGCATGGCGCTGGGGTTCTAGGCCTTGAGGGCGGCTGGCAGGTCGCGCGGCGCGGCGCACAGGGCGTGGGCGCCGGCCTCCCGAAGCTCCACCTCCGAGCCATAGCCCCAGAGCGCCCCGATGGCGGTCAGGCCGTTGGCGCGGGCGGCGATCATGTCGTAGCTCCGGTCGCCCACCATCACCGCGTGGGCCGGGTCGATCCCCTCGGCGGGGATCATGTGGGCGATGAGGTCGGCCTTGTCCTCGAACCGACCGCCGAGCTCCGCTCCATAGACGCCGGCCAGGTAGGGGCGCAGGCCGAAGTGGTCGGCTGTCGCCTCCGCGAAGGGCTGGGACTTGGCCGTGCAGATGAAGACCCTGCCCGCATAGGCCTCGCGCAGCTCCGCCAGGGCCTCGAAGATTCCCGGATAGACCGCCGCCTCCTTGAGTCCCCGCTCGGCGACATAGGCGCGGTAGAGGCGCACGCCCGCCTCGACATCGCCGTCCTCCCCCAGCAGCCGCCGGAACGAGACGCGGATCGGCGGGCCGATCACCGACAGCAGGTCACGATCCGGCGGGCTCTCGCGGCCCATCGCGGTCAGCGCCGTACGGACGCCGGCGAGGATGCCGGGGGCGGGATCGGTCAGGGTGCCATCCAGATCGAGCAGCAGGGTCGGGGCCATGACCGAACCCTAGAGGGGCTGCGCCGACCTCGCAAAGTGGGCAACCGGTTTCCCGTGCAACTTTATTGCGGCGGACGGCCCTATTGCGCGGGGTCCCGCGATGACTTAAGCGCCGAACCTTCGTTTTCGGGGGACAAAATGGCCGACGCCGATCCCAAGCCCGCCGCGCCGTCGCTGGACGCCGTGCGCGCGCGCCTGGACGAGATCGACGCCGCCCTGCTGGCCCTCATCGACGAGCGCGCCGGCCTGGCCAAGGATGTGGCCGCCGCCAAGCAGGCCGCCGGCGACGGCGACAAGTTCGCCCTGCGCCCCGGCCGCGAAACCGCCCTTCTCCGTCGCCTGCTGGCCAAGGAGCGTTCGGCGGCGAGGCCCAGCCTCGTCGTCCGCATCTGGCGCGAGCTGATCGGCGACAGCCTCTCGCGCCAGGGGCCCTTCCACATCACCGTCTGGGGCGGCAAGGACGCCGCCCGGTCCGTGGAGCTGGCCCGCCACCGCTTCGGCGCCGCCCCGCCCCTGCGCGCCACCCCCAAGGCCGAGGAGGCGCTGGCCGCCGCCAGGACCCTGGGCGGGGTGGGCGTCCTGACGCTGGCCGCCGACACCCCCTGGTGGGGCCGGCTGCTGGCGGACCCCAAGCTGCAGGTGTTCGCCGCCCTCCCCTGCCTGGCCGCCTGGGGGCCGATGAGCGCCCTGGCCGTCGCCGAGGTGGAGGTGGAGCCCACGGGCGACGACCGCACCTTCTGGGTCACCGACGCCCCCGGCTCGGCCGCCGCCATCGAGGAGGCCCTGGGTCGCGACGGGGTGGCCGGCGACCTGATCGCCGAGGCCGGCGGCCTCAAGCTTTTCGCCCTGATGGGCTTCTACCAGGCGGGCGACGAACGCCTGGCGCGGGCGCCCGGGCGCCTTTCCGGGGTTATCGGGGCTGCGCCGGCGCCCCTGGACGTGTAAGAGGCGGGCCTCATCCCCGCTTGAAGCGTCCCATGTCCGACACCGTCCTCGACCGCGCCGCCGCCCCGCGCCCCACGCCGAAGCCCGGCATCCTCGACATCGCCTGCTATGTGCCCGGCAAGTCCAAGGTCGAGGGGATCGCCCATCCGCTGAAGCTGTCGGCCAACGAGAACATCCTGGGCTGCAGCCCCGCGGCCAAGGACGCCTTCGCCGGCGCCGTCGACCTGCTGCACATGTATCCCGACGGCCGCACCACAATCCTGCGGACCGCCATCGCCGAAAAGTACGGCCTGGCCCCGGAGCAGCTGATCTTCGGCTGCGGCTCCGACGAGATCTTCCAGCTGCTGAACCAGGCCTTCCTCGAACCCGGCGACAACATCGTCCAGGGCGAGTTCGGCTTCGGCGCCTACGCCATCGGGGCGCGGGCCTGCGGGGCCCAGGTGAAGTTCGCCAAGGAGATCAATCACCGGATCGACGTCGAGGCCCTGCTGGAGCAGGTGGACGCCCGCACGCGCCTGGTCTTCGTGGCCAATCCCGGCAACCCCACCGGCACCTGGATCACCGGCGAGGAGGTGCGCCGCCTGCATGCCGGCCTGCCCGCCAGCGTCATCCTGGTGCTGGACGGCGCCTATGCCGAGTTCGTCGCCGACCCCAGCTTCGAGGACGGCATGTCCATGGTGGCCGAGTTCGAGAACGTGGTGGTCACCCGCACCTTCTCCAAGCTGCACGGCCTGGCCGCCCTGCGGGTGGGCTGGGCCTATATGCCCGCCCCGATCGCCGACGCGCTGGACCGCATCCGCCTGCCCTTCAACGTCAATATCCCGGCCCAGCTCGCCGGGGTCGCCGCCCTGGGGGACGACGAGTTCCAAACCCGGTCCCTGGCCCTGATCGAACAGTGGCGGCCGTGGCTGACCCAGCAACTGGGGGGGATCGGCCTCGATCCCGTACCCTCCGCAGCCAATTTCGTCCTGGTGGGGTTCCCGAAGACCCCCGGCAAGACCGCCAGGGAGGCCGAGGCCTATCTGGCGTCCAAGGGGATCATCGTGCGCGGCGTCGGTGGCTACGGCCTGCCCGACCACCTGCGGATCACCATCGGCCTCGAAGAACACAACCGCGCCGTGGCCGAGGCGCTCGCCGCCTTCATGGCCGCCTGATGGGCGAGATCATCTATCCCCGCATGGCGGTGATCGGCTGCGGCCTGATCGGCTCGTCGGTCATCCTGGCGGCGCGCGAGGCCGGCGTCGTCGGCGAGGTGATCGTCGCCGACCTCAGCCCGGCCCACCGCGACCGCATCGTCGAGCTTGGCTATGCCGACAAGGTCACCGGAGACATCGCCGAGGCCGTCGCCGGCGCCGACCTGGTGGTCTTCGCCGTGCCCGTCCTGGCCATGGGCGAGGCCGCCAAGGCCGCCGCGCCCTCCATGAAGCCCGGCGCCACCGTCACCGACGTGGGCTCGGTGAAGGGCTCGGTCGCCGCCGCCCTGACCGCCGCCCTGCCCGACAACGTCTTCATCGTGCCCGGCCACCCCATCGCCGGCACCGAGCATTCCGGCCCCGACGCCGGCTTCGCCGAGCTGTTCCAGAGCCGCTGGGTGATCCTCACCCCGCAGCCCCGGCAGGACGAGGCCTATCTCGAGGCGGTCAGCCAGCTCTCGGAGTTCTGGCGGGCCCTGGGCGCCAATGTCGAACAGATGGATGACAGGCACCACGACCTGGTCCTGGCCGTCACCAGCCACCTGCCCCACCTGATCGCCTACAACATCGTCGGCACCGCCGCCGACATGGAGGAGGTCACCCAGGCCGAGGTGATGAAGTATTCCGCGGGCGGCTTCCGTGACTTCACCCGCATCGCCGCGTCCGATCCCACCATGTGGCGCGACGTCTTTGTCGCCAACAAGGAGGCGGTGCTGGAGATCCTGGGCCGCTTCACCGAGGACCTGCAGGCCCTGTCGCGGCAGATCCGCTGGGGGGAGAGCGACAAGCTGTTCGAGCTCTTCACCCGCACCCGCGAGATCCGCCGCGGCATCATCGCCGCGGGCCAGGAAAGCGCCGAACCCAACTTCGGCCGCGACCGCGGCAAGCACTAGCCTCGTCGCCGGGGGGCGCGCATGCCCGAGCTTCTGCCGACCCTGGACCTCATGCTGCGGGGCGCCGCCTGCGGCCTGCTCATCCTGGTGGCCGGCCTGCTCCTCCGCGACCATCGACAGGTCACGGCGGCGCGGTTGGGGGCCCTGTTCGCGCTGAGCGCCCTGGCCTTCACCCTGGCCTCGACCCTTGAACTGCGCGGCCGCCTGGGGCTGCTGACCGTACCCATCCTGGCCCTGATGGCGGGCGGCAACCTGGCCTTCTGGCTGTTCGCGCGGGCCATGTTCGAGGACGGCTTCCGGCTGCGGCCCTGGCACGCCGCGGCCTGGCTGGGGATCGCCGCGGTGGGGCTCTACGAAGCCCTGGTCCTCGGACCGGAGATGACGCCCGTCGCCATCCTCGTGCGGGGCTTCCTGGTCTTGGAATCCCTGGGGCTCGGCCTGCTGGCGGCGGGTCAGACCCTGGCCTCCTGGCCCGCCGACCTGGTGGAGCCGAGGCGGCGCGCGCGGCCCTTCTTGGTGGGAGCCGCGGCGGGCTTCATCGCGCTGAACGCCCTGTCCGACCTGCTGGGAGCTCGCGCGACCGTTCCCGGCGCCGGCAGCCTGATCCGCGCCCTGGCCCTGGCGCTCATCGCCCTGGGTGTCGCCGCCGCCCTGCTGCGGGTGGCGGGCGCGGGATGGCTCTCGCCGGCGAATACGGCCGCGCCCGTGCGGCCCATCGAGCCCGCCGACCAGGGGCTGGCCGCCGCCCTCGATCAGGCCATGAGCGTGGATCGCGCCTATCGCCAGGAGGGCCTGACCATCGGCAAGCTGGCCGAGCGGCTGGGGACGCCGGAATACCGGCTGCGGCGGCTGATCAATTCGCGCCTGGGGCAACGCAACTTCAACGCCTACCTCAACAGCTACCGCATCGCCGAGGCCAAGGCGGCTCTGGCCGACCGGGACCAGGACGCGGTGCCGATCCTCACCATCGCCCTCGACGCCGGGTTCAATTCCCTGGGGCCGTTCAATCGCGCCTTCCGCGCCGAGACCGGGATGACCCCGACGGATTTCCGGCGCGCGTCCGCCGATTCCGAAATCGGCCAGTCGGAGTTCGAACCCGGCGAGCGACGCGGCGTCTGAGGGACCAGACAGGGGGCCACCTTCCATGGAGCCCTCGCATGACGTCCCTTCGTCCCTGGCTGCTGATCGCGGCCACCCTGCCCCTCGCCGGCTGCGGCGCGCTCAGCGGCGCGGCCCATGTGGCCACCGGCCTGGCCAGCCATCAGATCTGCTCGGCCGCCTTCGTCTCCAGGATCGATCCGCAGGTGTTCCGCCGCGAGGCGGTGGACCCGGAGCTTGGACCGGCCCGCTGGCTGATGCGGACGAAGGTGGATCGCGAGGGCCGGTCGGTGAGCGCCAGCCTGGCCGGCCTGGCGACCACCCGGGCGGTCTACCGTGGCCCGTCAGGCTGCCTGGTGCTGCATGGCGCGCCGCCACCGGCTCCGCCCCAGCCGATCCCGGCCTCGAGACCGCGCCCCCTGGCCAAGGCGCCCGCGTCGGCGGCGATGGAGGCGGCTCTGGACCATGCCTTCGCCGAGCCCGCCAAGCCGTGGCGGCGGACCAAGGCCGTGGTGATTCTGCATGACGGCGAGATCGTCGGCGAACGCTATGCCCCCGGCTATGGCCCCGACACCGCGATCACCGGCTGGTCGGCCACCAAATCGGTGACCAACGCCCTGGTGGGGGTCCTGGTCCAGCAGGGGAAGCTCACGGTGGACGGGCCTGCGCCGGTGGCCGCCTGGAGGGGCGATGCCCGCCGCGACATCAGCCTCGACAACCTGCTGCGGATGACGAGCGGCCTGGCCTTGGGGGACTCCCTCGACTCGAGCCTGAAGAGCGCCTTCGATCCCTCGGCCGTCATGCTGTTCGCCGAGCGGGACATGGCGGGGTTCGCGCAGGCCCGGCCGCTGGCCGCCGCGCCCGGGACGACCTGGACCTATGCCGACGCCAGCCCGACCCTCACCTCGCGCATCATCCGCGACCAGGCGGGCCGGACCGAGGCCGCCATGCTGGCCTTCGCCCGCCGCGAGCTGTTCGACCGGCTGGGAATGGAGCATCCGACCCTGGAGCTGGACGCCACCGGCACGCCGCTGGGGGCCACTCACCTGTGGGCCAGCGCGCGGGACTGGGCGCGGCTGGGCCAGCTCTATCTGGACGACGGCGTCGTGGACGGCGAACAGATCCTGCCGGCGGGCTGGGCCGACTATTCCGCGCGACCGACCCCGGGGGCGGAGCGGGTGGGTTATGGCGCGGGCTTCTGGACCAACCGGGGTGCGGGCGCCGGCGCGCGGCGGCGCATCGGCCTGGGGATGCCGGCCGACGCCTATTTCGCCCGCGGCCATGACGGGCAATATGTGGTGATCGTGCCGTCGTCCCGCCTGGTGGTGGTGCGGCTGGGGATCACCCCGGCGCCCGGCAATGACATCGAGGGCGTCGGCCGCCTGGTGGCCGAGGCCATCGCCGCGGTCAGGCCGCCGTCTTCCTGACGATCTCCTCGGCGGCGCGGCCGGTGAGTTCGGCCATGTGGTCGAACTGCGCGGTGAAGGTCCCCAGCCCCTGGGTCAGGCCGCGCAGCTCGGCGATCAGGTCCAGACGCTCGGAGCGCGGCAGGCCCACCTCGATCTCGTCCCAGCCGGCCCAGCCCTCGCGGGGCTGGAAGCCCATGATCTGGCCCCGCCTGGCCGAGACCGCCTGGGTGACCTTCGAGGTGCTGGCGGCCGGGGCGTGGATCGTCAGCTTCTCCACCGGCTCCAGCAGATAGGGCGCGCACTGGGGCAGGGCCTCGCTCATCGCCAGGCGGCCGGCGGCGCGGAAGGCCATTTCCGAGGAGTCGACACTGTGGTGGGAGCCGTCGATCAGCACCACCTCCACATCGGCGACCGGGAAGCCGAGAGGGCCGCGCTCCAGGGCGTCACGCACCCCCTGCTCCACGGCGGGAATCCACTGCTTGGGCACCACCCCGCCGGTGATCCTCTGGCCGAAGGTCAGGCCGGAGCCCCGCGGGCCCGGCTTGATCTCCAGCACCACGTCGCCGAACTGGCCGTGGCCCCCGGTCTGCTTCTTGTGCCGGCCGCGCTGGGTGACGCCTTTGCGGATGGACTCCCGATAGGAGATCTTGGGGCGGGCCGCGGCGACCTCCAGGCCGAAGCGCCGGCGCAGGCGCTCCAGGGTCACCTGCAGGTGCGCCTCCCCCTGGCCGGTGAGCAGGGTCTCCTGGGTCTCGGGGTCCTGAACCACGTGCAGGGAGGGGTCCTCCTCCGCCAGGCGGGCCAGGGCCGAGGACAGGCGCACGTCGTCCTTGCGGTCCTTGGCGGCGACCGAGAGGGCGTAGAGGGCCGGAGCCTCCGAGGGCGTGAACCGGGGCCGGCGCGGCTGACCGTCCATGGAGATCACCTCGCCCGGATGGGCGGCCTCGATCTTGGCGATGGCGGCCACCTCGCCGGGGGCGGCGCGATCGATCTTCCGGGTGGCCGCGCCGGAGAGCGCCAGCAGTCCGCCGGCCCGGGCGTGCTGGCCGTCGGGGGCGGTGAGCTCCTCGCCGTCGTGCAGTTCGCCCCCCATGACCCGGGCATAGGTCAGCTTGCCCGCCTGACCGGCGTAGGAGGTCTTGAAGGCGTAGGCGCAGGGCCCGGTGAGGCCCAGGCGCTCGGCGGCGCGGTCCACCTCCGGAGTCTCGTGCCGCAGGGCCTTGAGCAGGCGGCGCACCCCCCAGCCGTTGAGGGCCGAGCCGAAGAAGACCGGCACGATCTGCCCCTGGGTCATCTCCGCCATCAGGTCGGCGAACACCTCGTCCTGGCTGGGAGTCAGGTCCGAGAGCAGCTGTTCCATCAGGGCGTCGTCATAGTCGGCCAGTTGCTCCAGCATGTGGAAGCGCGCCTGGGCCTCGACCCCGGCGATCTCGGCGGGCAGGTCGATGCGCTCCGAAGCCTGGCCGGGCCGATAGACGAAGGCCCGCTCCAGGGCCAGGTCCACGAAGCCGGTGACGTGCTCGCCCTCCACCAGGGGGATCTGCCGGGCCACCAGGGGTGCGGCGCTCACCGGGGCCAGGGCCGCCAGCACCTCATCGAGGGTCCCGCGCGCCTGATCGATCTTGTTGACGAAAACGGCCCGGGGGACCCCGAGCCGTTCCAGCTCCTTGAAGACCGGCGCCAGCAGGGCCGCCCGGCCCGGCTGGGGGTCGGCGACAATGACCGCAAGGTCCACGGCGGGCAGGGCCAGGTCGCCGGCGGCGGAGAATTCCGTGGAGCCCGGGGCGTCGATCACGGCGTAGCGGTCGCCCATGAAGGTGAAGCCGGCGACGTTCAGCTCCACCGACTGGCCTCGCTGCCTAGCCTCCGGGCTGGCGTCGCCGACGCTGGTGGCGCCCACCTCGCCCTGGCGCGGGAGGGTCCCGCTGGCGAACAACATGGCTTCAAGGAGCGTCGTCTTGCCGGTTCCGGCCGCCCCGACGAGGGCGATGGCGCGCACCGAGCCGTTATGGCCATGAGCCATGATCGGATCCTCCGCAGGTTGGCGTACGCGCCTCCAACGGGCGTGACCGCCGTGAGACCCATGCTTCACCCGCACGCGGCGCGAGGCAAGCGCTAGGGTGGGGTCGCGCCGATTCGCACGGATTCTTGAAGGATGACGCCCTTGAACGGCTACGCTTGGCTCGGCATCGCCATCCTCGCCGAGGTGATCGCCACCACCGCCCTGAAGGCGTCGGACGGCTTTTCGCGCCTGATCCCGTCCCTCATCACCGTGACGGGCTACGGCGTGGCCTTCTTCTGCCTGTCCCACTCCATGCGCACCGTGCCGGTGGGGATCGGCTACGCCATCTGGTCGGGGATCGGCATCGTGCTGATCACCCTGCTGGCCTGGCTGCTGTTCAAGCAGAAGCTCGACCTGCCCGCCGTGCTGGGCATGGGGATGATCCTGGCCGGGGTGCTGGTGATCAACCTCTACTCCAAGGCCGTGGTCTAGCCGCCGTCCACCACGCTGATCAGCACCCCCATGTTCTTGATGAAGGCCGAGGTGGAGATCCCCATCACCGGGGCGTCCGTCGGATAGGGCGAGGTGTCCCAGGCGTCTCCCACATGGGTCTGGGAATAGTCCCCTGGGGTCGGGGTGGCGGGGCCGGGCCCCGCATAGGGATGGCTGGTGGCCACCAGCGGGGTCGGCCACCAACCCTCGGCGTTGAGCTCCGACACCAGCCTGGCGGCGACCTGCGGACTGGCCTTCAGGGGCGCCAGCGACCCGCCGCCGTTCAGGTCGGAGGTGGAGAAGTCCTGGTTGGCGAAGAAGCGCGGCAGGGGGCCCTTGTGGGTCAGTGGCGAGTCCCGGGCCACCTTGTCCGGCGGCGTGGCCTTCAAGCCCGCGTAGCGGGCGCGCAGGGCCTCCAGCGGCACGGCCCGGAAGGCGCCGTAGTGGGCCAGGGTCCTCTCGGCGCTGTAGTCCACATAGTACTGGCCATTGATCACATTGGACCCACGGCGGTGGACGTAGAGCGGCCGGTCGGTCCCGATCTCGATGAAGGTCGGATGGGTCTTGCCGCTCCTCGGCTCCGGCAGGGCGACCCTGGCCAGCCAGTCCAGGGCCTCGGGGACGCGGGCCAGGTACTTCGGGTCGCCGGTGAGTTCGTAGAAGTTCATCAGCTGGGCGGCGTTGGCCGCCGTGGTGTGGGTGGCGAGCGCCCTGGGCTCGTAGCTGCGGGCGGCCGCCGGCTTCAGGTCGTCCACCCTATGCTGCAGCCCCCAGCCGGCCTGGGGCGCGGGTTGCTGGGTGATGACGAAGACGTCCATGGCGCGGCGGATGGCCGGGCCGACGCGGGGGTCGCCGAGGGTCTGGGCCACCATGACCAGGAACTTGATATTCTCGCCGGCCACATCGTCGTTGAAGGTGATGTAGCCGGTATAGTCGGCGCCGTGCCTGGTGAAGGGCCGCCCCGCCGGCCAGCGCTGCGGCCAGCCGCCATTGGGGTATTGGCTGTTCAGGACGAACGCCAGCGCCCGGTCCAGGGCCGGCTTGAACCTCGCCTCCCGCTTCTCCAGGTACATCCGCAGCAGGAGCTGCATGGCCTCGGACGAGCCGCCGTCATCGAAGGTCGCGTTGCCCCAGTCGTGCTGAAATTCCTCCATCCGCCAGGCGTTGGCGCCGATGGTTCCGTACCATTTCGCCTTGGCCGCCTCGCCGCCGAAGTCGATCAGATAGTTCCAGCCGCCGGTGGGAAGCTGGCCGGCCATCAGGCACTCGGCGGCCTGGGCGGCCGCCCGGTAATAGGTCTCGTCCCCGGTGGCGTGATAGGCGTCGAGGAACAGGTGGCCCACCGTCCCGGTCCCCGGCGGCTGCACCCAGACCTGGGTGGGGCCGGCCTCCAGCTCCCCCCAACGGCGGGAGAAGTCAGGCAGGTAGGACCAGACATAGCCCCCATGCACTGCGGCCTTGTCGGTCATGAAGGCCGTGGCCCGCCTCATGGCCGTCAGGATCTCGGCGCGGCCGGCCTCCGCCGCGGCGGGCCTGGGACGGGCGAAGGCGCCGGCGAGGGCGGCGAGGATGACCCGGCGGGTCGCGTGCATCTGGAGCCTCCCTGGCGATGGCCCGCCCATCATGACACCGGTGTCAGTCCGCGCAAGCCCCGACGCCGGCCTTGATTTCCCCGCCGGAATGATAGGCTGCTCGCCAGGGACGTCACCGGGAAGAACACATGGCCGATCAGCCGGCGCGCGCGCGCTTTGAAGCCCAGGTCGCCCAGGGCGGTGACGGGGACGACGCCCGTCGCCTGGCCGCGGCCCTCCGCGCCGGCGGCGCGGGCCAAGGCGAGCTGGCCGCCCTCTTCGTCCACGCCGCCGTCGCCGCCCCCGAGCGGCTGGCGGTGATCTATGACGGCGCCACCGAGGGCTGGCTCGGCGTCGCCCCGCGCGGGCCGATGATCGAGGCCCATGGGCGCCCCGCCGCGATCGACCCCACCTTCTGGGGCCCCTTCTGGGACCTGGTGGACGATCCCGAGGCCGGACGTTCGGCCGGGGAGATCACGGAACGCACCGCGGCCCTGGCCGGCCTGATGACGCCCCCCTTCCGGACCCGGGTGGCCGAGACCGCCCGGCTCTATCCGGGGGTCAAGGAGGCCGCCGCCGCCGGCTATCCGTCCAAGTTCTCCCTGGAGGCCCTGGCCCGCTGTCCGAAGGGGTCGCTGGGGGCGGAGTTCCACGACCTGATCGTCGACAACGGCTTCGACCTGGAGGTGCTGGATCGCGAGGCGCTCGGCCTGGCCGACCTGCCGGCGCCGCTGGACTATCTCAACGCCCGCATCCTGCAGTGCCACGACCTGTGGCACATCCTGGCCGGCTACCAGACCACCATCCTGCACGAGGTGGCGATCTCCGCCTTCCAGATGGCCCAGTTCGGCCACCACTATTCCGCGATGTTCCTGGCGGTGGTCACCAGCAAGATGGCCTTGAACCAGCCCGAGGCCCTGCCCCTGTTCCTGGACGTGATCCTGACGGCCTGGACCCACGGCCGCCAATGCCCGCCCCTGATCGGCTTGGACTGGGAGGCGCTCTGGGACCAGCCGGCCGAGGCGATCCGCGCGGCCACGGGCGTCACCCTGTACGCCTCCCCCTACCCCGCCGACCTCTTCGAGCAGCTGCAGGCGGCCTAGACCCTGAGCGTTTCAGTTGGCCTCATCTGAAACGGCAAGAAGGGTCCAGATTCAAAGTATTAGAGCACGCCGGGCGGCGGAACCGGCGTCCACTTCCGCCTGACGTGCTCTAGTCGACCACGGCGTCGGCCTCCAGCTCCACCAGCCAGTCAGGATCGATGAAGCCGGAAACCTGAACGAAGGTGCAGGCGGGCCGTACCACGCCGAACACCTCGCCATGGGCCCGGGCGGCCTCGCGCCATCCCGCGATATCGGTGAGCATGACCCGGGTACGGATCACGTGTTGCGGCCCCGCCCCGGCGCCTTCCAGGGCCGCGATGATAATCTCCAGGCAGCGCCGGGTCTGCTCATAGACGTCGCCGACCCCGTGGGTTGCGCCGGTCGCCGAGATCGGCGCCGTGCCGGCCACGGCGATGACATTCCCCACCCGAACCGCCCGGGAAAAGCCGATCTCCGGCTCCAGGGGCGACCCCGAACTGACCAATCGCCTCATGGGGTCCCCAGGAATTCCGTCGTGGCCTCGATGGCCTCCACCAGGCCGACGCGCTCGATCTTCACCCCGTCCGGCAGGCCGGAGAACAGCCGGGTCGGGGCCGCGGCGTCCAGCATGACGAAGACTCCCCTGTCGTCGGCCCGGCGAATCAGGCGGCCGAAGGCCTGGCTGATGCGGCTGCGCGCCACGCTGTCGTCATAGGCCTTGCCGCCGAACCGGACCCGGCGCGCCTTGTGCAGGATGTCCGGGCGCGGCCAGGGCACACGGTCGAAGACCAGCAGCCGCAGGGAGCGGCCCGGCACGTCCACCCCGTCGCGGACCGCGTCGGTGCCCAGCAGGCAGCTGTCGTGCTCGGCGCGGAAGATGTCCACCAGGGCGCCGACCTCCAGGGGATCGACGTGCTGGGCGTAGAGGGCCAGGCCCTGGTCGGAGAGCGGGGCTGCGATCCGCTCGTGCACCGCGCGCAGCCGGCGGATGGCGGTGAAGAGGCCGACGCCCCCGCCCCCGGCGGCCAGGAACAGCTCGCGCATGGCCGCGGCCACCTGGCGCGGGTCGTCGCGGCCGACGTCCGTCACCACGAAGGCCCGGGCGTTGGTCTCATAGTCGAAGGGCGAGGCCAGGCGCAGGGTCTTGGGCCGGTCGGGCAGGCGCGCGGCGCCGGTGCGCATCTCGGCCAGCGCGAAGGGATCGGCCAGGCTGGAGTCGGCCAGGGTGGCGCTGGTCACCAGCACCCCGTGGGCCGGGGCGATGACGGTGTTGGTGAGCGGCTCGGTGGGATCGACCCAGTGGCGGCGGCAGGCGGCGTCCACCACCCGGCCATAGAGGAAGGTGGCGTCGAACCAGTCGACGAAGTCGGGATCGTCCTCGGAATCCTCGTCGATGGCTCGCAGCATGGAGCGCCAGGCCGGCAGGGTCATGCGGGCGCGTCGATCGAGCCCCCTCAAAGCCCCTTCAATCCGCGCCCGATCCCCGGGCGGCAGGGTGGCGGCCTCGTCGTCCAGCACGTCCTCCAGGTGACGGGCCAGCGCCAGCAGGGGCGCCTCGATGGCGGCGAGCGCCGAGGCGGCGGCCCGCGCGGTCTCGCGCACCAGATCGAGCGCCGGGCGGGCGGCGCACTCCATGCCCACTTCCGAGGGCGCGGCGCGGGCGCGGAGCTGCTCGATGATGGCCACCACGAAGTGCTCGATGGGGCCCATCGGATTGACCTCGCCGTTGGGCGAGGCCACGCGGCCCGACCAGCCCTCGCCCGGCAGGGCGGCGGCGGCGCGTGTGGCGTCCACCAAGGCGCGCTTGGCGTCGTCGCGGTCGCCGAGCACCTCCATCAGCCGCGCCTCCAGGCCCCGGCCGCGGCGGCCCCGACCCTCGGGTCCGCGAATCCAGCGGCGCAGCTCGGCGGACTCCGCGCCCGACAGGGCCGCGGCGAAGGCCGCGTCGGCGGCGTCGAACAGGTGGTGGCCCTCGTCGAAGACGATGCGCTTGAGCTGGGTGGTCTCGCCGTCGGCCTTGGAGCCCCGCGCCGCCCGGGCGCCGTCGAAGGCGGCCTGGGTGAGCACCAGGGCGTGGTTGGCGATGACGATGTCGGCCCGGCGCGAACCGCGAACCGCCTTCTCCACGAAACAGGCGCGGTAGTGGGCGCAGCCGGCGTGGATGCATTCGCCGCGCCGGTCCACCAGGTTGGCGGCGCTGGCCTGGCCCACCGGCGGAATGGCGAACAGGGTCGGCAGCCAGGCGGGGAAGTCCCCGCCGGTCATGTCGCCGTCGCGGGTGACCCGCACCCAGCGGGCGGTGAGCGCCAGGCCGATCAGGTCAGCCCCGCCCAGCTGGGCGGTGTTGGTCTGGTCCTGCAGGTTCAGCAGGCAGAGATAGTTCTCGCGCCCCTTGCGGACGACGGCCTTCTTCGCCCGCACCTTGGGGTCGGGATAGATGGCGTGGCTCTCGCGCTCGATCTGGCGCTGCAGGGCCCGCGTATAGGTGGAGATCCACACGGCCGGTCCGTTGGCCTCGGCCCACAGCGAGGCCGGCGCCAGGTAGCCCAGGGTCTTGCCGACCCCGGTGCCGGCCTCGGCCAGCATCATGCGGGGCTCGCCTTCCTTCTCGCGGGGCTGGAAGGCGAAGGCGGTCTCGGCGGCGAATTCCGCCTGCATCGGCCGCGCCTCATCCAGGCCCGCCTCCCGCAGCAGGTCCACCAGGCGCTGAGCGGCGGCCTCCGGCGCGATGGGCCGGGAGCCGGCCTCGCCGGGCGGCGCCTGCTCCTCCCACTCGGGAACGCGCGTCCAGACGTCCAGGCCCGAGCCGCGGAAGGCGTTGCCCACCGGGGCCGCGCGCAGGGCGCCAATCACCGCGGTCCCCCAGGCCCAGCCGGCGCGGGCCAGGGTCTCGCCGATGGCCAGGGCCTCCTCGCGCGAAGGTTCGGGGGTCAGGGCCAGTTCCGAGAGCAGGGCGTGGCAGGCCTCCCGCAGCACCTGGGCCTGGGCCATGGCGCCCTTGGGCTCGGGCAGGCCGAGCGCCAGGGCCAGGCCCGCCGCCGACGGAGCGCAGAACCGCGCGGGGCGCACGAAGGCGAACAGCTCCAGGGCGTCGAACAGCCCCTGGGAGCGGGGCGGGGTATGCACCCCCAGCCGCTTGGCGGTCATGCCGGCATGGGCCACCAGCACCGGGCCGTGCTCGAAGAGGTCGCGGGCGTCCGGGGCCCGCAGCGCCTGCGCCCCGGCGGCGTCGGCCACCGCGGCGCGGGGACCGGGCAGGACGACGAGGGCAGGGGCCAGGGCGAGACTCGGGGCGAGCGCGTTCACCCGCCAGTCCTAGCGAAATTCACCCGCGAACGAAACGTGAATTCAAGGGAATCGGGCCGTCGGTCTCCGCCACCGGGCGGTCGACCTTGCGGGCTGCGGCGGTATCCCGCGGCCGGCGCTTACCGCGCCAAGAGCGGCGTCGAGACACCGCGCCCTCCGGCGGCGCGACCCCGAGGCGAATATCAGAAAGCCGACAGATGCACTCAAATTGGTTACATCTCAACGGCAAGTTGCTCTAATCGAAGATTGGTCGCCCAGGAGTCGGACACAGTATTGGTCGAAATTTTCTAGTTGGGTCGGTATGTTTATTTACCGCGTTAGCGTTAGGCCACGATTCGAACGCTCGTCTGGAACCGTAGAAATTGAACGCCCCCTCACCCTCATCGCGCCGGATCGATAGGCCGTCGAGATCGGATGTCTGGGTCCCGCTGCTGCGCGCGGCGCAGAAGAACGCCGTTGCGACCATGGTCGTCCAGGTCGCCGCCGCGCTCTGCATGCCCTTCGTGGGACGCGAGGACGCCCGGGGCTGGTACCTGACCTGGCTGGCGGTGACACTTTCGGTGGCGGTCACGCGGGTGGCGGTGGACCAGGTCCTCAAGCGGCTGCTCAGCGCCGAAGCCGAGCCCGCCGCCACGCGGCTGCGTCCCTGGGCCATCGCCCATTCCCTGGGCCTGCTCACCAGCGCCGGGCTCTGGGCCCTGCTGGCCTGGACCCAGTTGCCGGCGGAGACGGCCCAGACGCGGTTCGTGATCCTGATCGTGGTCTCGGCCCTGGCGGCCGGCGCCACCGGGGTGCTGGCCCCGCTGAAGCTGACGGGCCGCCTCTATGTGACCCTGATGCTGGTTCCGGCCTGCGGGCGTCTGCTGCTGGAGGGCCAGTCGGTCCTGGCCGCCCTGGGCCTGGTGTTCTGGGGGGTGATGATCGCCGGGCACCGCAACAATCACGGCCTGCTGGTGCGCTCCATCGCCCTGGGGCGCGAGAACCTCGACCTGGTGGACCAGCTTCGGGCGCGCAATGACGAGATCGAGCAGATCAACCAGTCCCTGGAGCAGCGGGTGGCCGAGCGGACCGAGGCCCTGAAGGTGCTGGCGGTGGAGGCCCAGGCCGGCAGCCGGGCCAAGTCGGAGTTCCTGGCCACCATCAGCCACGAGATTCGCACGCCGCTGAACGGCGTCCTGGGCATGGCCCAGGTGATGGAGCGCGGCGAGCTGAGCGCGGCGCAGCGCGAGCGGCTGTCCATCGTCCAGGCCTCGGCCCGCGCCCTGCTGGGAGTGGTCAACGACGTTCTCGACATCTCCAAGATCGAGGCCGGGAACATGGCGATCAGCCCGGCCCCGTTCCGGCTGGACCTGTTCGCCGAAGGAGTGCGGCGCCTGTACGACGTCCTCGCGCAGGAGAAGGGGTTGGCCTTCGACCTGACCCTGACGGACTCCGCCCCCGGCCATCGGCTGGGCGACGAGGTGCGGCTGCGGCAGATCGTATCCAACCTGATCTCCAACGCCCTGAAGTTCACCGAGGCCGGGGAGATCGCGGTGGCGATCACCGCCGCCGACGACGACGTCGTCATCCAGGTCCGCGACACCGGTCCGGGGATCGCGCCGGCCGACCAGGCCCAGGTCTTCGAGCGGTTCGTCCAGGCCGACGGCTCCAACACGCGGCGGGCCGGCGGTACGGGCCTGGGCCTGGCCATTTGCCGTGAACTGGCGGTGCTGATGGGTGGGGAGATCTCGCTGGCCTCGACACCCGGCGAGGGATCCTGCTTCACGGTCCGGCTGCCCATGCCGGTGACCGGCGAGGTCCAGCCTGTCGCCGCGCCACCACCGGCCCCCGAGCCTGCGGCCAGCGGGCGCATCCTGGTGGTGGACGACAATCCCACCAACCGGCTCGTCCTGCAGACCATGCTGGAGGAGGGAGGCCTGGCCTCCGCGACCGCCCACGACGGTGTGGAGGCCCTCTCGGCCTGGGAAGGCGGCGACTGGGACGCGATCCTGATGGACATCCGCATGCCCCGGATGGACGGCCTGGACGCCACCCGCGCCATCCGCGCCGGCGAGACCGGCCGCAACCGCCCCCGCACTCCGATCATCGCCGTCACCGCCAGCGTGCTCGCCCACGAAGCCGAGGCCTACCGCGCCGCCGGAATGGACGATGTGGTCGCCAAGCCGGTGGACGCCGACACCCTGCTGGACGCCATCAGCCGCCAGAGAGCCGCCGCCGCGGCGAGCTGAGGTCCGCGCCGCGCGCGATCCCGGAGCGTCTCCTCCAGCGTCTCAGCTATCAGGGGGCGTCGGCGCGGCGATAAATCCTGTGAGTTGAAATCGATATACAGGCTCACGCCGCCACCTCAGGTTGGAGAGGACAAGACGTCGGGCCGACAGACGCCCGCGTTTCAAGTGGATTTCCGGCGTCCTCAAGACAGTGGGATGGGGAAGACTCATGCCTTCCAACTATTACTTCGAGACGATCTCGGCGGCGCAGCAGGCGGCCTTCACCAGTGCTGACTCGCTGTTCTTCCCGGTCGGCGTCACCGCCAATCGGGTCTCGATTTCCTACGTGCCGGCCGCCGGCGCCAGTCCGGCCCGGATCGACGTCAGCTACAATGGCCGCACCATCTCCCTCGACCCCAGCCTGGTGGCGACCGACTATCTGGGCTCGGTCTTCTCCGACAACAGCCGCCTGGTGATCGGCGGGGCGGCCGGGACCGACCTGTCAGCGGTCAACTCGCCGCTGGGCGATGCGATCTATGGCGGGGCCGGCGACGACATCCTGGACGGCGGCGACGGCGCCAACCTCATCCAGGGCAACCAGGGGCACGACGACATCACCGCCGGCGACGGCTCCGACACCCTGCTCGGCGGGCAGGGGGACGACACCCTCACCACCGGCGACGGCGCCAACTACGCGCACGGCAATCTCGGGAACGACGACATCCTGGGGGGCGACGGCGCCGACACCCTGCTGGGGGGCCAGGGCGACGACACCCTCGATGGCTGGGACGGCAATGACCTGATCTTCGGCGACCTGGGGAACGACGTGCTGGTCTCCGGGTCGGGCTCCGCCACCCTGGTGGGGGGCGCGGGCGACGACTTCATCACCGACTGCGGCTGCGGCGACGCCTCGGTGGACGCCGGCTCGGGCAACGACCTGGTGGACCTGGGGGGCGGGAACGACGTCATCTTCGGCGGCGTCGGCGACGACCTGATCAGCGCCGGCGACGGGACGAACTTCGTCCAGGGCAACCAGGGGGACGACGGGATCTACGCCGGGACAGGCAATGACACCCTGCTGGGCGGCCAGGGCCAGGACGAGATCGACGCCGGCGACGGGAACAACTACGTGCACGGCAACCTGGGCGACGACTACCTGCTGGTCGGTTCGGGGGACGACACGGTCCTGGGCGGCCAGGGCGCCGACACCCTCGACAGCGACACCGGCGGCCCCGACGGGAACGACCTGCTGTTCGGCGACCTGGGGAACGACTCGGTGTGGTCTGGGTCCGGGAACGACACCATCTATGGCGGCGACGGGGCCGACGTCGTCGATGACGGCGGCGGGGCCAACCGGATCGACCTGGGCGCCGGCAGCGACTCGCTGTTGGCCGGCGACGGCGCCGACACCGCGGTGGGCGGCGAGGGCGCCGACGCCCTGGACGGGAGCGACGGGAACAACAGCCTGTCGGGAGACGCCGGCGACGACACCCTCCTGGCCGGGACCGGAAACGACACCCTGCTGGGCGGCGACGGGGCCGATGTGATCGCCCTGGGCGACGGGACCTTCAACACCGCCAGCGGCGGGGTCGGAAACGACAGCCTTGCGGGCGGTGTGGGGGACGACACCCTGCGGGGCGAGGACGGGGACGACACCCTCGACGGCGACGCGGGGACGAACCGGCTCGACGGCGGCGCCGGCGCCGACCGCATCACCGGGGCCGGCGGGGGGACGATCCTCGCTGGCGACGGCCATGACACCGTCATCGCCAGCGGCGGCTACAGCATCTTCGGGGGGGCCGGGAACGACCTGGTGACCCTGTCGGGCTCCGGCGCCAACACCCTGACCGGGGACGAGGGGGCCGACACCCTCACCAGCAGCAGCGCCACCGGCGGGGTCATCACCGGCGGCGTGGGCGGCGACTCCCTGACCGGGGGCGCCGGGGATGACACCATCACGGGGGGCGCGGGCGCCGACACCCTGGCGGCCGGCTCCGGGGGCGCCGACCGCTTCGTCTTCGCCAACGGCGACTCCGGCGGGGCTGTGGGATCGCTGGACCTGATCACCGGCTTCACCGCCACCGGCGTGGACGACACCCTGGCCCTGGGGATCGCCGGCTCGGTGGCGAACTTCTCCACCGCCGGCGTGGCCTCCTACGCCCAGGCCCTGGCCGAGGCGACCGCACTGATCAACGGGGGGTCGCGGGACATCGTGGTGCGGACGGTGTCGGGGTCGCCCGGCGGATTGGAGGACGGGACCTACGCCTTCGTCGACGGCGGCGGACAGAACACCATCACCAACGCGGTCCGGTTCATCGGCCTCACCGGGACCCTCGACCCGACGGACTTCGTCTAGCCGAGGCGTTCGGCCTGGGTCATGATCCTCGGCGAACCCCATCGACAGCATGGGGACCGAGGGGGACGCATGACACGCCAGAAGGTGCTGGTTCTCTACCTGGCCAATTCGGCCCTGGACGCCCCGGTGATCGCCTGGGCGGTCTATGACGGCACGGGGGCGACCCGGCCGATGGCCGGCGACAATGACGCCCCGCCCTACCGCACCGGGGTGGACGCCCTTCGCGACGGCTGGCGGCTGTTCCAGGCCGCCCAGATCCTGCCCCACCCGCGCGGCGAGGAATTCGACCTGGCCTACCTGAAGTACGAGTTCTTCTTCGAACAGCTGGTGGAGGTCGCGGCATGAGCGAACAACCTGTCCTGCTGGACTCCCTGCAGATGGCGCGGTTCGCCGCCCGCGGCTTCCTCCGTTTCGACGCCGCCGTCCCCGAGGAGATCAACCGCCAGTTCCTGGACGAGGTCGGCGAGGCCGCCGCGCCGCAGCCGGGGCGCAAGGTCCTGGGCGCTTTCGGCGAACTGCTGGCCCGAGCCCAGATCCCGGAGGTCGCCCCGGGCGCCGCCCTGTCGGCGGCCTATCCGCAGGGTTCGGCCGTCCGCCGTCTGTTGGACCTGCCCCTGGTGAAGGGGGCGATCCAGAGCCTGGTCGGGCCCGATCCCGTCTTCGATCACCACTTCCTGCACGTCACCTTCCCGCCCGCCTATTACGAGGCCGGCGGGGGCGAAAACGTCTCCCAGCACACCCACCAGGACTCCACCATCGACCCGTCCCAGGGCTTCGACCTGCAGGTGATGTACTACCCCCACAAGGTGACCCGGGAGATGGGCGGCACCCGCTTCATCCCCGGCACCCACCTGCGCAAGGTCAGCGAGGTGGCCCTTGGCCGCTACCAGAACATCCGCGGCCAGCAGCACATGGTCTGCGAGGCCGGGACCCTGCTGTTCCTGCACAACGGCCTGTGGCACGGCGGCGGGGTGAACCTGGCCGACCGCACCCGGACCATGTTCAAGATCCGCATGAACCCCAGCCTGCCCCAGGTGCGCCAGTGGGATATGGCGACCCTGCCCGCCGAGCCCGCCGCGCGGCCGATCTTCTACGTCAAGACCGCCCAGCCGGAGACCGTTGAGTCCATCCTGATGACGCCGGAACCCTGGTTCGAGCAGGACACCGGGCGCCTGGAGTTCGTCAACCGCATCAAGCTCTGGCGCCATCTCTCCGGCGATCGGCGGTTCGACGCCGATCACTGGCTGACCCGCCTGGAGAACCCCGCCCGGGCCTGAGCCATGAGGGAACGGGCGCCGGTCTGGGGCATTGGGGACGCGGCAATGATCGGCATTGCGCGTCCGCCCGTCTGTGCGCCCCGTATCCCTCAAATGAAACACATCCTCGTCCTGCCCCTCCTCGGGCTCCTCGCCGCCTGCAGCACGCCGACCCAGCAGACGGGACTGCTCTCCACCTATGACGGACTGGCCGTGAAGCCGGGCGCCGTGCGGGCCAGCGTCTCGGATCGCAAGGACGAGGTCGGGCTGGCGAACGTCCGCCGCGTCGCGCTGTCGCCGACCCAGGCGGCCGAGAGGGCCGCGGATTGGATGACACCGACCGAGCGCACGACCCTGCTGCGGGAGATTGACGCCCAGCTCTGTTTCGAGCTCTCGGAACGCTACGAGATCGCGACACCAGACCAAGCGGCGGACGCCAAGGTTCGCGCCGTGATCGCCCATGTGCGCCCGACGGGTCGCATGAGCTCGGCGGCCTCGGCGGCGGCCGGCTTCTTCATTCCGGGCCCCATCGGCGTCCGCGCGCCGGGCACCTTGGGCGGTCTCGGCGTCGAGGCCGAGATGCTCGGCGCCGACGGCAAGCAGCTGGCGGCCATCACCTGGACCCGGCAAGGCATGGCGGTGGGCACGGACAACCCCTCTCTGAGCCGCATCGGCGACGCCCTGCAGTTCGCCGAACCCTTCGCCGACGACGCCGCCAAGGCCATGACCGCCAAGGACCGCAAGCCGATCAAGATCGCCAAGCCCGACCCCTGCGCCCAGTACGGCTCGCGCATGCGGGTGGAAGGCATGGCGGCCAAGTTCGCGACCGGCCTCTACGTGCCGCAGATGAGCGGCGCCAAGGCCGAAACGCCCGCCAACCCCTGACCTCGGCGCCTTTGCGCGTGAAACGTAAGGGGAACATGCTATAGGCGAGGGGATGGCCGAAGACGCGGGCGCCGCCCCTCCCCTCCTGCCCCCGATGTTCGCGGACTGGTTTGCGGCCCGCGGCTGGAGCGCGCGCGAACACCAACTGGAGATGATCGCCAAGGCCCGCGCCGGCCGCGACGCCCTGCTGATCGCGCCGACCGGCGGCGGCAAGACCCTGGCCGGCTTCCTGCCCAGCCTGATCGAGCTGGCGGAGCGTCCCCCGGCCAACACCCCGCGCGGCATCCACACCCTCTACATCTCGCCCCTGAAGGCGCTGGCCGTCGATGTCGAGCGCAACCTGATGGCGCCGATCCTCCAGATGGGCCTGCCCATCGTCGCCGAGAGCCGCACCGGCGACACGGGCCAGGCGCGCCGCCAGCGCCAGCGGGTCAAGCCGCCGGACATCCTGCTGACCACGCCCGAGCAGCTGGCCCTGTTCTGCGCCTGGGAGGGCGCGCGCCTCTATTTCGAGGACCTGGCCTGCGTCATCGTCGACGAGATCCATGCCATCCACGCCTCCAAGCGCGGCGACCTGTTGGCCCTCGACCTCGCCCGCCTGCAGACCTTCGCGCCCAAGATGCGCCGCGTGGGCCTGTCGGCGACGGTGGACGATCCCGACGTGATCCGCCGCTGGCTGGGTTGCGCCGCCCCCGAGGTCGAAAACCAGGTCGACCTGGTGCGCGGCCCCGGCGGCGCGGCGCCCATCGTCGACATGCTGCTGGCCGAGGGCCGCGTCCCCTGGGCGGGCCACACCGCCCAGCACGCCATGCCGGAGGTCTATGAGGCCATCAAGTCGGCCCGCACGGCCCTGGTCTTCGTCAACACGCGCTTCCAGGCCGAGTTCGCCTTCCAGGAACTCTGGAAGCTGAACGACGACGACCTGCCCATCGCCCTGCACCACGGCAGCCTGGCCGCCGAGCAGAGGCGCAAGGTGGAGGCGGCCATGGCGCGCGGTGAGCTGCGGGCCGTGGTCTGCACCTCGACCCTGGACCTGGGGATAGACTGGGGTGACGTCGACCTGGTGATCCAGCTCGCCTCGCCGAAGGGCGCGAGCCGCATGGTGCAGCGGATCGGCCGGGCCAACCACCGGCTGGACGAGCCCAGCCGCGCCCTCTTCGTGCCGGCCAACCGTTTCGAGATGCTGGAGTGTCAGGCCGCCCGCGAAGCCATCGCCGAGAACCGTTTCGACGGGGACGCGGCCCGCACCGGCGCGCTGGACGTGCTCGCCCAGCACGTCATGGGCTGCGCCTGCTCCGAGCCCTTCGACCTGCTGGCGCTCTATGACGAGCTGGTCACCGCCGGCCCCTACCGGGATCTCACCTGGGAGGACTTCGAGCAGGTGGTCGATTTCGTCTCCACGGGCGGCTACGCGCTCAAGACCTATGACCGCTTCCGCCGGATCGTGAAGGGCCAGGACGGGCGTTGGCGGGTGCGCGACCAGGCCACCGCCCAGCGCCACCGGATGAACGTCGGCGCCATCCTCTCGCCGGCCGTGCTGGCGGTGCGCATCGCCATGGGCAAGCGCCTGCAGGGCGGGCGCAAGATCGGCGAGGTGGAGGAGGGCTATGTGGAGATGCTGGAGCCCGGCGACACCTTCATCTTCGCCGGCCAGGTCTGGTCCCTGGCAGCCGTGACGGGCCTGGACGTCCTGGTGCGTCCAGCCATGGGCAAGGACCCCAAGATGCCATCCTGGGGCGGCTCGAAGTTCGCGCTGTCCACTTTCCTGGCCAAGCGGGTGCGCGAGCTGATGTTCGACGAGACCCACTGGAAGGTCCTCCCCAGTGACGTCCGCGAATGGCTGGAGATCCAGAAGGACCGATCGCTGATCGTGAAGGAGGAGGAGCTGCTGCTGGAGACCTTCCCGCGGGGGAAGCGCAACTTCATCGTCTGCTACCCCTTCGAGGGGCGCCTGGCCCACACGACGCTCGCCATGCTGCTGACCCGGCGGCTGGAGCGGATGGGCGCCGCCCCGCTGGGCTTCGTCTGCAACGACTATGCGGTGGCGGTCTGGGCCCTGAACCCCCTGGACGGACTCGATTTCGACGAACTGTTCGCCGAGGACATGCTGGGCGACGACCTGGAATCCTGGTTGTCGGAGAGCTTCATGATGAAGCGCGCCTTCAAGGGCTGTGCGATCATCTCCGGGCTCATCGAGCGGCGATTCCCAGGCGAGCAGCAGAAATCCGGACGGCAAGTGACCTTCTCCACCGACCTCATCTACGACGTCCTGCGCCGCCACCAGCCGGATCACCTGCTGCTGCGCTGCGCCCGCGAGGACGCCGCCACCGGCCTGGTGGACGTGGCCCGCCTGGGCCAGCTCCTGGCCCGCATCAAGGGCAAGATCCGCCATGCGGCCCTGGATCACCTGTCGCCCTTCTCCGTCCCCATCCTGCTGGAGATCGGCAAGGAGCGGACGCCGGGCCAGGCCGGTGAGATGATCCTGGCCGAGGCCGAGGGCGACCTGATCGCCGAGGCCCTGGCGTGAGCGCCCTGGCCGAGACCCGCCACGTCTATGCCTGGGGGCCCAGTCCCTGCGGCGGCCTGCGAACCACCCTCTCGGGCGCCGCCGTGACCCTACGCGCCAGCGGGGCCCTCTGGATCGAGGCCGAACGCATGCTGGTGGTGGCCGACCTGCACCTGGAGAAGGGCAGCGCCTACGCCGCCCGCGGCCAGATGCTGCCGCCCTACGACACCCGCGACACCCTCCGGCGGCTGACCGCCGAGATCGCGGCGACCCAGGCCTCCGCCGTGGTGCTGCTGGGGGACACCTTCCACGACCGCGCCTCGGAGGACCGGCTGGCCGGGGACGACGCCGAGCAGCTGCGCGCCCTGGCAGGCCTGACCCGCCTGATCTGGGTGATCGGCAACCATGACGCCGACGGCCCCCGCGCCCTGCCGGGCGAGGTGGCCGACGAACTGAGCGTGGCGGGCCTCCTGCTGCGGCACGAACCCCAGGTAGGTCTGCAACCCGGCGAGGTGGCGGGCCACCTTCACCCCTGCGCCAAGGTCACCGCCTCGCGCGGCACGGTGCGGCGGCGCTGTTTCGTCACCGACGGCGAGCGGCTGGTGGTTCCGGCCTTCGGCGCCTATGCGGGCGGTCTCAACATTCGCGACCAGGCCTTCGCCGGCCTCTTCGCCCGCGATCCCCTGTGCGGCGCCCTGGGCTCGGGCCGGGTGCACGCTGTGGGATGGCGGTCCGTCGTCGGGGACTGATCCCCTACATCCTCATCGCCTGTTCCAGGGCCATGGCCAAGGACACAGAGGCCCCCAGGGTCAGCACCGTCATCAGCCGCGGATAGCGGGCCGGCACGTCGGGGGCGGTCTGGTCGAACAGCCACTGGACGATGAAGGCGCCCATCAGGCCCGTGATGATCCAGGCGGTGGGGAGGTCGCCGCGGGCGACCAGCAGACCGAACCCCACGATGGGCGAGATGATCGAGCCGGCCAGCCTCTGCCAGCGGGGAGCCTCCAGGCTGCTCTCCAGCCCCCAGCGGATGCCCCCCAGGAACCCCAGCATGATGGCCGACCAGGCCAGCAGGACGTTCAGGGCGTGCCCCGACCACCTCGGCGGGCCATAGGCGTAGATGATCGCCGAGATCGGGAAGGCCGACAGGCCGACCAGGGCGATGGCCCACATGGGCTTGGGCGCGGAGGTCTCGGCGTCCATCAGGCGTCAGTTCCTCCGGAAGGTGACCGAGGCGGCCCAGCCCGCGCCGAGCGCCAGGGCCATTGAGACCAGGCCATATAACCATGGGCTACGATGGGCGAAGAGGTAAAGTGTCCGCTCCACCCCGGCCTTCTCCACCGTCAGGGGACGGACCTTGCGCGACACCGGCTGGCCGTCCTGGAAGAGGATGATCTCGGCCTGGTAGGTTCCGATCGGGGCGTCGGTGGGCAGGTCGATCTCGGCCTTGAACAGACCCTTGTCCACGAAGGCCACGCCGCGGTCGTCGGCGTCATACAGGCCCGCGGTCTCCTTCAGCCGCACCACGGCGCGCCGCCAGTCGAGATAGTCGCCCCCCAGCCGGCTCACCACCACGTCGCGGACGCCGTAGCGGGTCTCGATACGCTCCTCGAAGGGGGCGTTGATGGCCAGGTGATCGATGCCGGCGCCCAGGCGCCGCAGGGTCCCGAAGCCGGCGATCTGGTCCAGGGGCCGGGTGGAGGCGGTCATGTAGAAGCCGGGCGCGCCGCGGAACACCACCGGACGGCTGTTGACCCAGACGCCCGCCACCTTGGTCTTGCGCGCGATGCGGATCGGCTGCTCGGGGCCGCGCACGATCACCACGACGTCGCTGGGCCTGGTGGTGGGGTCGAAGACCGCGCCATAGAGGACGATGCGGGCGCCGTGGAAGCCGGAGGTCACCCGCACCTGGGTGGTGGTGAGCGCCGCCGAGACCGCCGCCGGCGAGGCGGTGAGCTGGGGCGCCGTGGGGGACGGGATGTCGAGGGGCATCATCCCATCCCCGACATCAGGACGAAGGGCTCGGCGGGGGTGAAGAACAGGCCAAGCCCCATGCGCAGGCCCACCAGCAGTACAATCAGGGCCAGCAGGGCGCGAAGCTCCTCGGCCCGAAACCGCGAGGAGGCCTTGGCGCCGAGCTGAGCGCCCAGGACGCCCCCCACCAGCAGCAGGGTGGCCAGGACGATGTCGACGGTCTGGTTGCGTCCGGCCTGCAGCACCCCGGTCAGCGAGGTGGTGATGATGATCTGGAACAGGCTGGTGCCCACCACCACCCCGGCCGGCATGCGCAGGATGTAGACCATGGCCGGGACCAGGATGAAGCCGCCCCCCACCCCCATGATGGCCGAGAGGATTCCCACGAAGACCCCCAGCAGGATCGGCGGGATGACGCTGATATAGAGGCGCGAGCGCGGGAAGCGCATCTTCAGGGGCAGGCCATAGAGCCAGAGCGGCCGGCGATCACCCCGCGGCTTGGGAGGATGGCCGCCGCGTCGGCGCAGGATCGCCTGCAGCGACTCCACCAGCATCAGCCCGCCGATGATCCCGAGGAAGATCAGGTAGGAGAGCGAGACCACCAGATCGGCCTGGCCCAGCAGACGCAGCCAGCGGAAGATCTCAACCCCGACGATGGAGCCCGCCGCCCCGCCGGCCGCCAGGATGCCGCCCATGCGGAAGTCCACCGCCCGCCTGCGGGTGTAGGAGATCACGCTGGAGGTGGAGGAGGCCGCCACGTGATTGGCCATGCTGGCTACGGCCACGGCCGGCGGTATCCCCATCAGCACCAGGACCGGCGTCATCAGGAAGCCGCCGCCGATGCCGAACAGGCCCGAGATGAAGCCCACCAGCGCGCCCAGCGCCACCAGGAGCGGCGCATTGACCGAGACTTCGGCGATGGGGAGGTAGAGGTCCACGGTCGCCCCTTATCGCGCCCAGACTAAAAGATTTTGAGCCGGATTCTGGCCTCAAGATGAAGCCGTCCGGCGCTAGGCCCTCACCGGGTGAAGACGGAAAGCCTGGAAACCGTCGTCGGATCGAGCTGGCCGGTGGGCGACATGCCTTGGTCGCGTTGGTAGGCGGCCACCGCCAGCTTCAGGGCGCCGGACGCGCTGCCGTCGGTGGGGCCCTGGTAGTAGCCGAGCCGAGAGAGGGCGCGCTGGGCGGTGATCACGGTGGGGGAGGCCGCGCCGACGGCGGCCGTGGCGGTCGGCGCCACCGAGGGATTGGGCTGGGCGGCGCGGAAGGCCGCCGCGGCGCGCTCGGCCACCGTGCGGGCGTCGGGCGAGAGGCCGGAGGCCACCCGCTGGGCGCTGGAGCGGGCTTCGCCGTCGCCGGTGCGGGCGGCGATCAGGTACCACTTGTAGGACTCCGCCGCGTTCTGGCTGACGCCCAGGCCCTGCTCATAGAGGGCGGCGAGGTTGTACTGGCTGTCCACCAGGCCAAGGTCGGCGGCGCGGCGGAACCACTGGGCCGCGGTGGTGGAGTTCTTCGGGCCGCCGGCGCCGGAAATGTAGGAGATGCCAAGGTTGTGCATCGCCTTGGGGTCGCCGCCCTCGGCCGCCCGCTCGGTCCAGCGGCGAGCCTCGACGAGGTCCTTCTTCACCCCGCCGGTGCCGTTCTCGTAGAGCTTGGCCAGGTAGAATTGCGCCGGCGCGTGGCCGAGATTGGCCACGGTCTTGAGCTGGTCCAGGCCGCCCGGCTGCTTGGCTTCGACGGCCGCCGCGGCGGTGGCGAAGCGCTGGGCCAGGTCGGCCGCCGGCGGGGTTCCGGGCGCGATAGGCTGGGGCGAGAGCGCGATGGCCACGCGGGGACCGTCGCCGAAGGGCGTCGTGTCGGCCTCCGGCGCCATGATCTCTTCGGAGCGGCCGCCATTCAGGGAGGCCAGGGCGTCGGCCACCCGCTTGGGCGGGGCGCCGCCGGGCTTGCCGTCCATCAGCATGAAGCTGGCGGTGGCCAGGCTCAGGCAGGCCGCGCCCCCCACCACCATCAGGGCGGTCTGCAGGGAAGATCCGGCGCGGCGCTTGGGCCGGGCGCCGAAGCTGGCAAACAGCGAGGTTCCCGGCTCCTTGGCGACCTTCTCGGCCTTGGCCTTCTTTTCCTTTGCAGGCTTGGCCCGCTTGGACTTGCCGTCGTTCTGCACCGAGGCGCGGGCGGCGGCGCGGGCCTGCTCGATCACTTCGCGGGTCGAGAGCGGGCGGCCGGGCTCCGGCGCCGGCACGGTGTTGGAGCCCAGGGGCTCCTCGTAGATCTCGGCGGGCTCCTCGACCTCGGCCAACTCCTCGCCGATGGGGGCGAAGCCGTCGGCGGCCTCGAAGTCCTCGGCGTCGAAGGCGGGGCGCTCGGCCTCCCCCAGGAAGGGTTGGCCGGGGAAGCCTGTGGGGGCGTCCGGACCGGTCTCCGGCGGGGCGAAGGCCTGGCGCGCCAGGGGATCGGCGGCAGGTTCGGCGGGACCGAAGCTCGGGAAGGGATCGGGGCCAAAGGGCGACAGGGGCTCGGGGGGAACCACCGGCGCACGCACGATCGGGGCGGCGGCCACCTGTTCCGACAGCCGACGGTGGGACTCGCCCAGGCGGGCATCGATCTTCTCGCGCGCCTCCTCCAGCATCCGGGCGGTGCGTTCCTCACTCTGGCGGATGCGCTCCACCAGGTCGTCGGAGGCGCGCTCGCTGCGCTGGTTCATACGCTCGGTGACGCGGGCCACCTGTTCGCCGACATCGTCGATGGCCTGGGCCGAGCGGCGCTCGGCGTTGGCGATGCGTTCGGAAAGCTTCTCGGTGATGCGGCCGATCTCCGCGCCCAGGCGTTCCAGCGCCTCGGCGTGGACGCTGTCGGTGCGTCCGAGCTTGCTCTCCATGGCCTGGGCGATCCGGGCCACCTCGCCGCCCACCGTCTCGATGGCGTCGGCGCTGCGGTGCTCGGTCGCCTGGACCCGGCGATTGAGGTTGTCGGCCACGGTCAGGACCTCCCGGCCCATCTTCTCGATGGCCTGGGCCGAGCGCTGCTCGGCCAGGCGGACATGGTCGCTCATCTCCGCCAGCTTGCGCTCCATGCGGTCGAAACGACCCTCGGCGGAGACCTGCAGCTTCTGGGCGATCTCGCCGCGCGCGGCGTCGACCCGGCGGGTGAGGTTGGCGGCCAGTTCCTCCAGCCGCTTGTCGATGGCCGGCGAGGCGCCGCCCTCCACGACCCGGATGCGGCCGTCGAGATTGGAGAAGGCGTCCTTCAGCCCCTCCATGGCCGCGGCGGTGCGCGACTCCGCGTCGGCCAGGCGATCGCCGACCCGGGTGACCACCTCCTCGATCAGGGCGGTGGGATCGCCGCCGCCGCGAGCCTCGACCTCGTTCACCCGGTCGCGCAGGGCGGTCAGGGTCTCACGGGTGCGGTTCTCGCCCTCGTAGAGGTGATTGGCGACCTTGCCGAGCGCCTGCTCCAGGGCGCGCAGGGCCTCGGCGGAGCGGGGGCCGGCGGCCTCCTGCTCGACGCGGCGGAGGCGTTCGGCCAGCCGGGCCTGCTCGGTCTTGGTCTCGTCGACGGCGCCCTCGAAACGCGCCGCCACGGCGATGTTCTCGCGCTCGGCCAGCTCGATACGCGACAGGGCCTCGCGGACGGAATGCTCGACGGCGCTGATGGCCAGCCCCGCGCGGCCCTCGGAATGCTCGATGCGGTCGGTCAGGCGGTCGAGAGCCATGGTGACGCGACCGATCTCGTCGGCCGGATGCTCGGGCACCTCGTAGCGGCTGGCGGGTTCGGGGGCCGGCGGCGCCTGGGGCCGGGGCGCCTCGGCGCGGGGCGGCTCGACATAGACGGGCTCGGGGCGCGGGGCCTCGGTGAGGAAGGCCTCGGGCCGGAGCGGCTCGTGGTCCTGGCCCCTGAGTTCGGTGAAATAGGATTCCGATGTGACCTCGTCGGGACCCTCGTCCTCGAGGATCATGTGGTTTAGCCATTCACCCAGAGTCATCCCGGAGCGCCGGGCGAGGTCCTTAGCGACCTCCCGGGCTTTTGGGTCGATCCCTTTGACGCTCCATGGCGTCCCCGAGCTCATACCGAATCGTTCTCCAAAGGATCGACTTCGGACGCTAGCTACCGATCCTTGGGGTGTAAACGCGACGTTAACGCTAGATATAGCGTCTTGAGCGATTGGCTGTGGATGAACCGCGCGCCCGGCGAACCCAGGCGGGGCCAGGGATGGCGTCGTCGCGAAGGTCAAGCGGCGAAGCCACTTTGCGGTCGCCGCCAGCCTGCGCTACGCCGTCGCACATGACGCTTCCCGTGACCCTTGGATTGATCGCCGCCGCCCTGGCCATCGCGATCTTCGCCGGCTGGCGCGGCGCCCAGCCGCCCGATCCGCTGAAGGGGGTGCGCATGGCGCCCCATAGGCTGATCATGGTGACGGCCGCCGCCGCCGCCCTGATCCTGCTGGTCCACCTGGTGAACCTGCTGGGGGTGACGACGGGACGCTAGGTCAGGCCGCCAGCGGAGGCGCCTCCGGCTCCTCGGCCTTCTTCGGACGCTTGGCGAGGCCCGCCACCCCACCGGAGGAGAGCAGGCCCACATCGGCCAGCAGCAGCGGAATGGCCCACTTGCGCGGAGCGGCGATGTAGCGGGGCTGCCAGACGGGATCGTACTTGTCCTTGTACCGGCGCACGCCCTGGAAGTTGTAGATCTCCTCGCCGCGCTCGAAGAACAGCTTGCCCACCCGCGACATCACCGGCGCCAAGGGGCGGTCCTCCAGCCCCGCCAGGGGGGCCATGCCGAACTCGAAGGCCTGATAACCCTGGGTCCGGCCCCAGGCGATGAGCTCCACGAACAGGTAGTCCATGATGTTCTTCGGCCCGTTGGGGCCGTAGCGCATGAGGTCCATGGAGAACGAGCTCTTGGCCGCCGTGGTCCACAGGGTGGCGAAGGCCACGATGGCGCCGTGGAACCGCACCACCGCCACCGGAAACTCCGAGACATAGCCGGGGTGGAAGCCGCCCATGGAGAAGCCCTTCTCCCCGCCGGCGTGTTCGGCCAGCCAGACGTCGGAGACCGCCGCCAATTCCGGGATGATGTCGCTGATCCGTTCCGGCGGCAGGACCTCGAAGGTCGCCCCCTCCTCGGCGGCCTTGCGCCAGGCGCGTCGCAGGTTGCCCCGCCGGCGGCCCTCGATCTGGAAGCTCTCCAGGGGCACGGCGGCGGACTCGCCGACCTTCTGGATGGAGAAGCCCAGCTCCACCACGTCAGGCAGGTGTTCGGCGCCGATGCCGTAGATGCCCGGCCTCGCGGCATGGGCGTCGGCCAGCTCGCGGAAGCGCCACAACAGCTCGAGCTGCTCGTCGCGGCGGCCGACCGGCGCGCCGAGCGCGATCCAGGAACGCCCACGGACCCCGAACATCAGGAAGCTCTCGCCGCTGGCGGAGAACAGGAACCGCTTGTCCCCGAGCAGGGCCAGGTTGGAGCCCGGCTCGGCGACCTCAGCCTTGGCCAGGATGTGGCGCACGCGCTGGAAGTCCGGATCGGCCTCCCCCACCACCTGCGGCGTGGCCGCGGTGGCCACCATGCGCCACAGGCCGAAGGCGAAGAGGGCGATGGCCGCCCCGGCCCAGGCGCGGATCGAGCGCGCCGCATCGGCGTCCACCATCATCCGCCAGAACGGCTGGTCGGCGTAGTCGGCGTGCTGGAAGGACCAGAGCCCCAGCAGCCCCGCCCCCATCAGGACCGCGAAGGCCGAGGCCAGCCAGCCCGGGGTGATCTCCATGCGCGACAGCCGCGCCAGCCTTGGGAAGGCCCCGCGGAAGGGCAGCAGCAGGAAGGCGAGCGCCACGAGGGCCGCGGTCTCCTCCCAGACGAAGCCCTTGAGCAGCGACAGCGGCGCGGCCAGCAACAGGGCGCCCATGGTGGCCGCCCAGGCCGCGTCCAGCCGCGCCCGCAGGCCGAAGGCCAGCATCACCAGGGTCAGGCCCAGGATGCTGGAAAGGAAGTGGCTGACCTCGATCAGATAGACCGGCGTAACCTGATAGAGGCGCAGGAAGCGGTCGGGGACCGAAGGCGTCGCGCCCGACGCCACCAGCATCACGCCGGCCGCCAGGGTCAGCACCGCGCCGATGAAGGGGGCGACCGCGAAGGCCGCCGGCTTCAATTCTCGCCAAAATCTCATTCACGGTCCGTGCAGCGGCGAAAGGCCGGCCGCCTTCATAGCTGATTTTTGAGCTTTGGGCCGGGTCAAACAAGCGTTTCGTTCCTTGCTCTTGAGGGCCCCGACGCTAATGTGGCCGGGCGAAAAGCTTGAGACCTCGGGAGGATTCCATGGCCGACTTCGGCGGCGGCGACATCGACACGTTCCGCAAGGACGTTCGCGCCTGGCTGGAGGCCAACTATCCGGCCGAGCTGCGGGATCCCAAGGCCAAGACCGATCCGGAAGCCGTCTGGGGCGGCCGCGCCTTCGCCGGCGGAGACGACCCCCAGGCTGTGTGGACCAAGCGCATGGGCGAGAAGGGGTGGACCACCCCCACCTGGCCCAAGGAATACGGCGGCGGCGGCCTTTCGCCCGCCGAGGCGCGGGTTCTGGACCAGGAGCTGGCCGCCGGCCGCTACCGTCCCGGCGTCCTGGCCTTCGGCATCTGGATGCTCGGCCCCGTGCTGCTGGAATATGGCACCGAAGAGCAGAAGAAGACCTTCCTGCCCCCGATCGTCCGCGGCGAGATCCGTTGGTGCCAAGGCTATTCCGAGCCGGGCGCCGGCTCCGACCTCGCCAGCCTCGCCACCCGCTGCGAGGACAAGGGCGACCACTGGCTGATTAACGGCCAAAAGATTTGGACGAGCTACGCCGACAAGGCCGATTGGTGCTTCTGTTTGGTGCGGACCGATACGAGCAAGAAGCATGAGGGGATCAGTTTCGTGCTGATCGACATGCGGACGCCGGGGGTCGAGACGCGGCCTATCCAGTTGATTTCAGGGGAGAGTCCGTTCTGCGAGACCTTCTTCACGGACGTGAAGATCCCCAAGGACCAGCTGGTGGGCAAGGTCAATGGCGGGTGGGAGATCGCCAAGCGGCTGCTGCAGTACGAGCGCCAGAACATCTCGGGCGGGTTCGGCGGCGGCGGCGGGGCCGGGGGGTCGGCGGCGGACCTGCCGGTGGTGGCCAAGAGCTACAACGGAACCGATGACACCGGTAGACTGGCCGATGCGGACCTGCGCCAGCGGATCACCCGCAACGAGATGGACTTCCGCTCGCTGCGGATGACCATCGCGCGGACGGCGGCGGAGGCGCGGGCCAGCAACGGGCCGAGCGCGGCCACCTCGATCATCAAGTTCGCCGCGGCCGAGTTCGCCAAGGAGCGGTCGGAGCTGATGATCGAGTCCATGGGCCATCAGGGTTTGGGCTGGTCGGGCGACGACTTCACGCCGGGCGAGCTGACGGCGACCCACGGCTGGCTGCGCTCCAAGGGCAATTCCATCGAGGGCGGGACGACCGAGGTGAACATCAATGTGGTGGCCAAGCGGGTGCTGGGCCTACCCGATCCGAAGTAAGCGCATACATCCAAGGCGCCGCTCAATTTCAGGGCGGCGCTTCCTTTCGATTTGAACGACGGATTTTCAGAAGGCGATTTTCCCATGGCTGACTTCGGCGGCGAGGACACCACCGCATTCCGCGCGGAGGCCAAGGCTTGGCTCGACGCGAACTTCCCTGAGTCCCTGAAGAAGAACCCGGCCGCCCAGTTGGCCGCGGCCATGGGCGGGACCGAGACCCCCGACGCCAAGGCCTGGCGCCAGGCCATGGGCGCCAAGGGCTGGGGCACGCCGACCTGGCCGGCCCAGTACGGCGCCGGCGGCCTGTCCCGCGCGGAAGCCCGCGTGCTGGCCGAGGAGATGGCGGCGATCGGCGCCCGCAACCCCATCGGCGGCATGGGGGTGATGATGTTCGGCCCCACCCTGGTGGAGTACGGGACCGAGGAGCTCAAGCGCCAGCACCTGCCCGGGATCATCAAGGGCGAGGTCCGCTGGTGCCAGGGCTATTCCGAGCCGGGCTCCGGTTCCGACCTGGCGAGCCTTCAAACCCGCGCCGAGGACAAGGGCGACCACTGGCTGGTAAATGGTTCAAAGATTTGGACTTCTGGCGCAAATCTGGCCGACTGGTGCTTCTGCCTGGTGCGTACCGACACCTCAAAGAAGCATGAGGGCATCAGCTTCCTGCTGATCGACATGAAGACGCCCGGCGTCGAGGTCCGGCCGATCCGGCTGATCAACGGCACCTCGCCCTTCTGCGAGACCTTCTTCACCGACGTGAAGGTCCCCAAGGACCAGCTGTTCGGCCCGCTGAACGGCGGCTGGACGGTGGCGAAACGACTGCTTCAGTTCGAGCGCGACAACATCTCGGCGGGGCTCGGCGGCGGCAACCTGGGGGCGGCCCAGGCCACCATGACCGTCAACGAGGCGGCCAAGCACTACATCGGGACCGACGCCAGCGGCCGGCTGGCCGACACCGACCTGCGCCGCCGGATCACCGAGCACCTGATGGAGACCCGGGCCTTCCAGCTGACGGTGCGGCGCGCGGCCGACGAGGCCAAGTCCAACCAGGGCCCCTCCTCGGCCACCTCGATCATGAAGTACGCCGGCGCCAAGATCGCCCAGGACCGCAACGAGCTGATGGTCGAGGCCATGGGCGCGAGCGGCCTGGGCTGGGACGGCGAGGGCTATGAGGCCAACGAACTGGCCACGGTGCGCGCCTGGCTGCGCTCCAAGGGCAACTCCATCGAGGGCGGCACCTCGGAGATCAATCTCAACGTGGTCTCCAAGCGCGTCCTCGGCCTGCCGGACCCCAAGTAGGGGGACTCCGAAAGACCGCTTTTTGTGCTATAGTGAATTATAAGAATTTGAATTTAAGGGAGAATTTTCATGGCAGATTTCGGAGGCGCTGATCTCGACGCTTTCCGCGCCGAAGCGCGCGAATGGCTCGAGGCGAATTTCCCCAAGTCCCTGAGCAAGAATGTCGACGCTCAGCAGGCGGCTCTGATGAGCCCCGACAAGCCCACCGGCGACTTCGCCGTGTGGAAGGAGCGCATGGGCGCCAAGGGCTGGGGCGTTCCCACCTGGCCGGCGGCCTATGGCGGCGGCGGCCTGTCGGCGGCCGAGGCCCGCGTGCTGCAGGCCGAGATGGCCAAGATCGGCGCGGTCAACCCGATCGGCGGCATGGGCGTGGGCATGTTCGGCCCGACCCTGCTGGAATACGGGACCGAGGAACAGAAGCGCAAGTATATCCCCGACATCGTCACCGGCAAGGTCCGGTGGTGCCAAGGTTTCAGCGAGCCGGGCGCCGGCTCTGATCTGGCCTCCCTGCAGACGAAAGCTGAAGACAAGGGAGACCACTTCCTGGTTAACGGAAGCAAGATCTGGACGAGCGGCGGCCAATACGCCGACATGATCTTCTGCCTGGTCCGCACCGACAACACCAAGAAGCACGAAGGCATCTCCTTCGTGGTGTTCGACATGCACCAGCCGGGCGTCGAGGTCCGTCCGATCCGCCTGATCGCCGGCTCCTCGCCCTTCTGCGAGACCTTCTTCACCGACGTGAAGGTGCCCAAGGAAAACCTGATCGGCCCGCTGAACGGCGGCTGGACGGTGGCCAAGCGCCTCCTGCAGCACGAGCGCTCAGGCATGAACGGCGGCCGCGCCGGTCCGGTGGCCGAACCCGCCCTGGGCGTGGTGGCCAAGAAGTATGTGGGCGAGGACGCCGCCGGCCGCCTGGCCGACAGCGACCTGCGCACCCGCATCATCATGAACGAGATGGACAAGAAGGCGCTCGCGCTCACCGTCCGTCGCGCGGCCCTGGAGGCCAAGGGCAATTCCGGCCCCTCGGCGGCGACCTCGATCATGAAGAACGCCAACATGAAGGCCATGCAGGACCGCGCCGAGCTGACGCTCGAGTTCATGGGCCACCAGGGCCTGGGCTGGGAAGGCGCCGACTTCACGGCCGAGGAGCTGGCCGCCGTGCGCAGCTGGCTTTCCGGCAAGGCGGGTTCGATCTATGGAGGTTCCAACGAGGTGCAGAACAACATCATCTCGAAGCGGATCCTGGGTCTTCCCGACCACACCCAATCCCACTGATTTTCTAGTGACTTGATTTTCAAGGAGAATTTTTAAATGGCAGACTTTGGCGGCGGCGACCTGGACGCCCTGCGCACCGAGGCCAAGGAGTGGATCGCGGCGAACTTCCCCGCGTCCCTCAAGGGCCGTCCGAACCCGATGATGCGGGAAGAGCGCTCGACGCCCTCCCCGGAGCAGGAAGCCTGGCGCAAGGCCATGGGCGAAAAGGGTTGGGGCGTCCCCACCTGGCCCAAGGCCTATGGCGGCGGCGGCCTGTCGGCGGCCGAGGCCCGCGTGATCCAGCAGGAGCTGGGCCGCGCCGGGGCCTACAACCCCATCGGCGGCATGGGCGTGATGATGTTCGGCCCGACCCTGCTGGAATACGGCACGGAAGAGCAGAAGCAGGAGCACATCCCGCCGATCGTGAAGGGTGAGCTGCAATGGTGCCAGGGCTTCTCCGAGCCGGGCGCCGGCTCCGACCTGGCAAGTCTTCAGTGCAAGGCCGAAGATAAGGGTGACCATTTCGTCATCAACGGCCAGAAGATCTGGACGAGCGGCGCCCAATACGCCGACTGGTGTTTCTGCCTGGTCCGCACGGATACTTCGAAGAAGCATGAAGGCATCTCCTTCGTGCTGTTCACGATGCATCAGCCGGGCGTCGAAGTCCGCCCGATTCCTCTGATCGCCGGCAACTCTCCTTTCTGCGAAACCTTCTTCACCGACGCGATCGCCGACAAGAAGAACCTGGTGGGCCCGCTGAACGGCGGCTGGACCATCGCCAAGCGTCTGCTGCAGCATGAGCGCTCGGGCCTCAGCGGCGCCGGCGGCGGCGGCATGGGCTTCGGCGGCCGCGGCGTCGTGCAGATGGCCAAGGACTATGTGGGGGTCGATGAGACCGGCCGCCTGTCCGACACCGACCTGCGCACCCGCCTGATCATGAACGAGATGGACGGCCGCGCCTTCCAGCAGACCGCCGTGCGGTCGATGATGGAAGCGCGTTCGAACTCCGGCCCCTCGGCCGCCACCTCGATCATGAAGAACGCCGGCACCCGCTGGATGCAGGACCGCGCCGAACTCACCCTCGAGATCATGGGTCACCAGGGTCTGGGCTGGGAAGGCGAGGACTTCACCGCCGAGGAACTGGGCGCCGTGCGCGGCTGGCTCGGCGGCAAGGCCACCACCATCTATGGCGGTTCGCAGGAGGTGCAGAACAACATCATCTCCAAGCGCATCCTGGGCCTGCCGGACCTGACGCAGAACAACTGATGCGGAGCTCTCTCTGACGTCATCCCGGACGGCCGCCAGGCCGATCCGGGACCCAGGGGCCGGAGCAATCCCCCCTGGGTCCCGGCTCTCCGCTTCGCTTCGGCCGGGATGACGTGGGAGGGGACCCCCGCTTTCGCAAAACAAACCAACTTCGAGATTCAATAGGGAATTATTTGAAATGGCCGTTCTGAACGAAGAACAGAGCATGCTCCGCGACGCCGCGAAGAGCTGGACCCAGGAAAAGAGCCCGGTCACCGCCTTCCGCAAGATGCGCGATAGCGGCGTGGACATCGGCTACGACGCCGCCGCCTGGAACGAAATGGCCGAGATGGGCTGGGCCGGGGTGATCATCCCCGAGGAATACGGCGGGTCCGACTTCGGCTACCTGTCCATCGGCCTGATCCTGGAAGAGCTGGGCCGCACGCTCACCGCCTCCCCGCTGCTGGTCTCCGCCGTCGGCGCGGCCTCGGCCCTGGTCCTGGGCGGCACCGACGCCCAGAAGTCCGAGTGGCTGCCGAAGATCGCCGAGGGCACCGCCGTCGGCGCGCTCGCCGTCGACGAAGGCGCCCACCACAACCCCGACAAGGTCGACACCACCTTCTCGGGCGGCAAGATCACCGGCACGAAGACCTTCGTGCTGGAGGGCTTCAAGGCCGACGTCCTGATCGTCTCGGCCAAGGGCCCGGACGGCGTGGGCCTCTACCTGGTCCGTGGCGATGACGCCGGCGTCAGCCGCAAGCGTCTGGCCCTGGCCGACAGCCGCGGCGCGGCCAATATCGAGTTCAAGGGCGCGGCCGCCGAGCCCCTGACCGGCGGCGCCGAGCTGGTGGAAAAGGTCCTCGACCGCGTCCGCGCCGCCCTGTCGGCCGAGATGCTGGGGGCCGCCGTCCAGGCCTTCGAGACCACCCTGGACTACCTCAAGGTCCGCGTGCAGTTCGGCCAGGTGATCGGCTCCTTCCAGGCCCTGCAGCACCGCGCGGCCAAGATGTTCACCGATCTGGAACTGGCCCGCTCGGCCGTCGAAGCCGCCCTCCAGGCGATCGACGCCGGCACCCCCGACGTGCCGGAACTCGTCTCCCTGGCCAAGGCCAAGATGGGCGACACCTTCCACCTGGTCTCCAACGAGATGGTCCAGATGCACGGCGGCATCGGCATGACCGACGCCCACGACGCCGGCTTCTACCTCAAGCGCGCTCGCGCGGCGGAAGCGGCGTTTGGGAACCAGGCGTTCCACCGCGACCGGTACGCCAAGATCCAGGGCTATTAAACAGCTTCGCTGAGCTAGTGATTGAGAGACCCCGTCGGTGTGAGCCGGCGGGGTTTTTCTTTTGGGGCTTAAAGCTCAGGTATCGCCCGAGCGCGAGGCTCAACTTCCCGCACCTGCCGCTTCACGGATGCCAACAGCTCCGGACCGTACCGAGCTTCCATGCGAACCAAGAACGTGGGTTCGACGGCATTTACGTAGGCTAGCATGCCGCAGAGATGCTCCCTCTCGCGCTGTGTAAGCAAGCCGAGCTTCTCGCGATGCAAGGCGGCGCGAATTAGCCGCTTCTTTTCGCGACCAAGCGAAACTGCGCCGTCGTTGGTAAGGACAAGCCCCGTCACTTCGCGGCGATATCTCCTCGTCGCCAGCGTGGTTTTCGTGTCGTTCAGTTTGAGCTTGGGGTTTGCCATCTTTCGAAGGACTCCTCGAAGCTGCTTCTCGATGCCGTTCAAATAACCAGTTCTTGGTGCTGAAAAAGTCAGGTCGTCGGCATATCGAGAATAGGCAACATGGCCACCTTCGATCATGTCGGTTACAGCACAATCAAATTCATACATCAGAATATTTGAAAGAATTGGCGATGATGGAGCGCCAATAGCTAGACGCAGCACCGAACTCCCCTTCGCTCGATGGAACAAAATTCGCGTGCTCATCAGCCGATCGACCGGGTTCGCCAGCAACCCATGCTTGTCGCAATAGGCCTCCCAATCGCTCGACCGTATCGACGGAAAGAATTCGCTAAAATCGAACTTTAGTATCGGCCCTGCACCAGCATGAACCGCGGCATTTTGCCGGATGGAGACGCCAGTTCGATAGGCCATAGCAGCTGGATGCACCGGTAGCGCACTAAGGACTTCTGTGATCAATGCGCGTTGGAGGATTTTCACCTCTCTGGCAGGTTGCGCAATAAGGCGTCTTCCACCATCTCTTTTCTTAATTGGGAATACTTTATACCGTGATGGGGCGTTTTGCACCACCCTTTGTATACCGAATTCATGAAGTCCGGTCGCGTTAATCAGGATTGGCAGAAGTTCACTCACGGATTTACTCCGGAGACCTGAACTATACCCCGGTATCGATCCGGATCATTTTCTTCCCAATACTTTCGTATTAGAATTCGTCTCCGATTTTTATCACGATCGCCCGCTTCCGCTCTGAGCCTCAGCTGCGCCGCGTCTCCTGTCGGCCTCGCAAAGAAGTATCTCCTCGCCCCCTTAGTTAGCGGGACCACCCATTCAACCACCTCCGCACAGAGAAGATATCCGCTAATCTCGGCCTGGGATTTCAGAACGCCAGCGGAAATCAAAAGGATTTCAATCTCGGCTATAGTTAGAGCACCGAATTCCTGTATTAGAGCGACAATTAGCTTTATTACATGTCCCGACTTCTCAGAGTTGAATGTTGATGGATCTCGAATCTGAGATAGTCTTCGAACAATGGGTGCCTGAAGGCGATCGCGGACCACGTCAATCCGGACGTCTCGCGCCGAATTCCCGTTCATCCCAATATCTTGATCATCCAGAACATAGACTACCCCCTCTCCATACTTGTTTTGTAGAGACAGAAGAGGCCCAAGCTTTATGAAAGATTCATCCTCGTAGTGCCGGTCTCGAAGTATTACGAGTAGCCGCTCGGATATTTCATCGACCATGGAGAAGGCGCCGAGCTCCGCATGGCTACCTTCACTCTCTGAGAAAAGGATAATGAGCTCGCAAATTTGTGCGAGATCAGTTTCGAATGCTAATAAATCTCGGTAGTCGGCCCGAGACAGATAGAAGACGTTTATATCTTCCGCGAGGACCACATGCCTGTCCTGCATTGCCGGGTTGTTTGCAATTTTGAGAAACGCATCCCGAAGCGACAGGGGTATGGGGACCCCTATGTCGGACTTTTCCCCCCCGCATAGAAATACAACTGCGGACGGTGCCTGGACGCGAATACTATCCGCGTCCAGGTGTTCCGCAAACCAGTCGAGCAAGCGAGCTTACCTCAAGAGACCCGAAAGAGCGGGATATGCTATCGAGCGGAGCGTCCCGTAAGGGCGATTGGATATCGCGCTCTTTCGGGGCAATAAAACTCAGCAGGTAGATGATGTCCGGAGAAACGCCGGACCAAGCACTCGAGAGTGCTTCTCGCGTAAGCACACTCACGGTAGTACCGTCCCGAGCGGTGTCAAGGTAGCTTGCATCTATCAATACTGGTGGGCCCATGACCGTCATCCGCTCCCTCAACGAAACCCTCGGCCAGCAGCGCGTGGTGTCGAACGCCGACGGCCGCGCGGTGATCGAGTATGTGGCGGGGGCTCATATGTGCCACTCGGGCGGGGTGGTGCAGGGGGGCTTTATCTCCGGCTGGATCGACGCGGCCATGGCGCACGCGGCGATCAGCGCCGCCGGCGGTGAGGTGACGCCGATGTCCCTGGAGCTGAAGGTCAGCTTCTTCGCGCCGGCGCGGCCCGGCCTGGTGATCGCCGAGGGCTGGGTGGAGCGGCAGGGGCGCTCGGTCTGTTTCCTGGAGGGGCGGCTGACCGACGCGTCGGGCGCCGTCCTGGCCAAGGCCTCCTCCACCGTGCGGCTGATGGATCGCGCCCGGGTCGAGGGGGCGGCGCGGGCGGCGACGGGCGCGTAACCCCACCTGACCGTTTCTTTCCGCTCATCCCCGCGAAAGCGGGGACCCAGGTGTCTTTGGTTTGCCGCTTCCGAGCAGGCGCCTGGCTTTCAGAACGGAGAAAAAGCCTGGGTCCCCGCTTTCGCGGGGAGGAGCGGATTTGGGAGTACTAGGTTTCGGGATGTGGCCGCCACCCTGGCCTTCCCGCGCGGGGACGCCGTGGCGCTGAAGGCCGCGCGGGCGCGCTATGGCGCCGTTGCGCCGGGCTCCATACGGCTGAAGATGATCGACGGCTTCATCGCCTGCCCGCAGGCCGACGACATGACGGCGGCCTTCTGCCCGGCGCCGCCGGCCCGCTGATCCCGGCGGCGGCTCAGTCCACCGGCTCCAGCTCCTTGGGCGCGGTGACGCGGCGGGTGCGGGTCTGGGCCTTGGGCTTGGGCAGCAGGCGGAAGCGGGTCTGGCACCAGGCGAAGTCGACCCCGACATCCAGCAGGGCGTCGGAGCGGCCGCAGGGGCAGGCGAACTCCATGACGGCGAGGACGCGGTAGCTCTCCCCGGCGACCAGGGGCACCGGCCGGCCCGTGGCATGGTTGGGGGCGACATTGACGCATATGACCAGATCGCCGGGGCCGACCGCGTCGCTCATGGCTTCCATCCTCCACGCCCCGGAAAGATGAGGCTCCGTCCCGCGCGGGGCAAGGCCCCCCGGCGGCCCGGCGGCGACCGGGCCCGCGCATTTTGTTCCTCTTTTGTTCGATTTTTCGGCGGGTCCGTGGCAGGCTTGGCGGGTGTCCAAGTTCGATGAGGATTGGGGGCCGGGCAACCCGTGGCGGCATCCGCGGGATCGCCTCGTGCCGGATTTCGACCATACGGGCGGGTGGAAGCCCTCGGCCTATCGGCCCTCGATCGGGCGGGTGATCCTGGCCCGGGTGGAGGTGGGGGAGACGATCACCTCCATCGTCGCCGATCCGGAGATGCCCTGCCGGGCGACCCTCTATCGGTGGCTGAGGATGCACGAGGACTTCGCCGCCGACTATGCGGAGGTCCGCCGGGTGCTGGCGGTGAACACCCTGTGGTCGCGGGATGATGTGGCGGCCCAGCGGCGGGACTATGCGATCCGGTTCGGCAAGGGCCTGCCCAAGGGCGGCCAGAGGAGCCGCTACACCCTGTGCCGCGCCTGGGCCTTCTGCGAGGCGGTGGCGGCGGGGATGACCCTGGCGCAGATGGCCGGCGATCGGCGCCTGCCGACCCCGAGGATGGTCTATCGCTGGCTGCGCCAGAGGCCGGAGTTCCGCGCCATGTACGAGCGCGCCCGCGCCCGCCAGAGGCTGGTTTTGCAGCTCGACATCGACCAGGTGGTGGACCGCGTCGACCCCTTCGATCTGGCCGCCGCCAAGCGGGCGGTGGAGCGGCTGGAGGGCCGCATCGGGCGGCTGACGCCCAAGCTCTACCGCACCCGGCTCTGACGGGCGGCCCTTGACGGAGGTCAAGGCGGGCGCCGGCGCGGGCCCGCAGGATCGGGGCCTATCGGGAGACGCGCCATGGGCAACCTGGTCTACAAGCTCGCCGCCATCGTCACCGCCCTGGTGGGGCTGGCCGTGGCGGTCTTCGCCCTGACGGCGGCCTACCGCACCGACGACGACTGGGCCCGGATGCTGTTCACCCTGGGCATGCCCGCCAGCCTGCTGCTGCCGGCGGTGGGGACCCTGCTGGTGGCCGTGGGCGTGCTGATGTTCCGCCACGCCCTGCGCCAGACCGAGCGGCCCTCCTAGGCCCGGCCCAGATCGGGCGGATGGCCGGTGACCAGGACCTCGAGGGGACGCCAGCCGCCCAAGCGCCTCCGGGGAACGCCTGGGCGCGCGGCGGGTTCTGGTGTCTGCTCCCCCACACAAAGGACGACCCCCCATGAAAGTCAGTGAAGCCATGACCGCCCAGGTGGTGACCGCCGCGCCGGCCGACAGCGTGCAGAAGGTCGCCGGGATCATGCTGAACATCGACTCAGGCGCCGTGCCGATCGTCGAGGACGGCAAGGTCGTCGGCCTGATCACCGACCGCGACATCGTCCTGCAGGTGGTGGCCAAGGGCGGCCAGCTCTCCACCCCGGTCAGCGACGTGATGAGCGGCGAGGTCCAGACCTGCAAGGAAGACGACAACCTGGCCGACGCCGCGGCCCAGATGGCCAGTCACCAGATCCGCCGCCTCGTCGTGGCCAACGACACCGGCAAGCTGGTGGGCATCCTGAGCCTGGGCGACATCGCCGTGGACTACGGCGCCAAGGTGGTGGGCAAGACCCTCGAAGAGATCTCCACCGACAACGACGCCTAGTTACGGCTTCGGCGGATAGGGGTGGAGGGTCCCGTCGGGGTCCTCCACCTGCCCGTCATTGCCCAGATAGTCCGGCCCCACGGGCACCTTGCCGTGGCCGCCGGGGATATCCAGGACATAGGTCGGCTGGGCCAGGCCCGAGAGCCGGCCGCGCAAGCTCCGCATCACCGCCTGGCCCTCGGCCAGGGTGGTGCGCAGGTGGCTGGTGCCGCGCGCCAGGTCGCCGTGGTGCAGGTAATAGGGCTTGATCCGGCTCTCCACCATGGCCCGCAGCAGGGCCTCCAGCACGGCCGGATCGTCATTGACCCCCTTCAGCAGCACCGTCTGGCCGACCATGGGGATGCCGGCGTCCACCAGGCGCGCGCAGGCGGCCCGCGCCGCCGGGGTCAGCTCGGCGGCGTGGTTGGCGTGCAGGGCGACATAGAGGGCCTGGGGCGCGACCTTGAGGGCGGCCACCAGCTCATCGGTGACGGCGGCCGGATCGACGGCCGGGACGCGGGTGTGGATCCGCAGCACCTTCACATGCTCGATCCTCCCCAGGCGTCCCAGGATGTCGGCCAGGCGGCGCGGCGACAGCACCAGGGGATCGCCGCCGGTGAGGATCACCTCCCAGATCTCGGGATGGGCGGCGATATAGGCGATGGCCGCGTCCAGGGCCCGGGGTGAGAGGGCCGCGACCTCGCCCGTCGGCCCCACCATCTCGCGGCGGAAACAGAACCGGCAATAGACCGCGCAGGTGTGGGTGACCTTCAGCAGCACCCGGTCGGGATAGCGGTGGACGATCCCCTCCACCGGCATGTGGCTCAAGTCCCCCACCGGATCGGCGTCCTCGCCGGGCAGGACGGTGAGCTCGGCCAGGTCGGGCAGGAACTGGCGGGCGATATGGGGGTCGTCCATCAGGTCGGCCATGGCCGGGGTGATGGCCACCGCGTACTGCGCCGCCACCCGCTCCAGGGCGGGCAGGCGCTCGGCCTCGAGGAGGCCGGCTTCAATCAGGGCCGGAAGGGTGCGGAGGGTGGGGGTCACGGGCCGCCCCTATGACGCAAACGGGCCCCGGCGGCAACTTGTGGGGGGAGCTGGGCCGTGGCACGTCTGGCGGATTCTCAGGCGACGTCATTTTCAAAGAGACCCCCGATGCAGATCATCGACTTCGAGTGCGACACCCCCACCAAGGAGGCCGTCGAGGACACCGTGCGGCTCATCAAGTCCGGCCGCGGCTTCGACAAGGAGGGCTACGCCCAGCAGATGGCGCCCGGCTGGGCCGCCCAGATCGGCATGTCCCTGGAGGAGTTCAACGAGGCCAAACAGACCATCGGCCTGACGGCGCTGGCGCTGAAGCTCTGCGAGGTCGACATGACCAAGGCCATGAGCCACGAGGCGGTCATCGCCATGCTGGACCAGGCCGGCGTGGCCATGGCCTGCATCGGCAATGCGGGCCGCCGGGCCTCCAACGAGGACGTCGCCGCCTTCGCCGCGCAATATCCCGACCGCCTGATCCCCTGGTTCCGCATCTGGGGCGACGAGGGCGAGGCCGGGGTCGCCAAGCTGGAGCATGGGGTGCGCGAGCTCGGCGTGAAGGGCTTCGAGATCAGTTCCTACCGCGAGCAGCGCTACATCAACGATCCCGCCTACCGGCCCTTCCTCGCCAAGTGCGTGGAGCTGAACATCCCGGTACGGATCACCGTCGGCGTCCACCTGCTGTCGGACCGCCCCTACGACTACGCCCACCCGAAATATATCGACGAACTGGCCATCGCCTTCCCGGACCTGAGGATCGTCTCGGGCCTCGGCGGCTATCCCTGGATTCCCGACATGGTGGCGATCGCCGGCCGTCACCGGAACGTCTACATCGACTTCGCCTGCCGCCGGGTGAAGTACATGCTCTCGCCGGGGGCGGGCTACGAGGCGCTGATCTACTACGGAGCGCGGGGGCTCCAGGACAAGATCATCTTCGGCTCCGGCTGGGGCACCTCGATGGTCCCCCTGGTCCAGCTGGTGGCCGAGACCGACGAGCTGCCCCTGAAGGCCGAGGTGCGGGCCAAGTGGATGGGCGGCAACGCGGCGCGGGTGTTGGGGCTGTAGGGGGATGGGCGAGGGCCGGGACCTGTCGCTCTGGGAGCAGAACCTCGGCGCCGCGCCCGACTGGCTGTGGGACCGGACGGACCTGGAGACCCTGGTCCTGGCCGACAACGGGCTGAGCGCCCTGCCCGACGGGATCGGGCGGCTGACGGCCCTGCGGATGCTGGACCTGGGGCACAATGCGCTCACCGAGCTGCCCGAGGCGCTGGGGGAGATCGAGGGGCTGGCGGACTTCCTCTACCTGCACGACAACCGGCTGACCGCCCTGCCCGCCTCCCTCGCGCGGATGACCCAGCTGCGGTACCTGAACCTCAGCGAGAACCCGTTCGAGATGTTTCCCGAGGTGGTGACGGCGATGGCCGGGCTGCTGGAGCTGCGGATCACCGACGCCCGGCTGACGAGGATCCCCGATAGCCTCGGGCGGCTTAAGAACCTGCGGGAGCTGCACCTGCGCAACAACCGGCTGACGACCCTGCCCGCGGCGATCGGGGACGTGACGGAGCTGCGGCAGCTGGACCTGCGCGGCAACCCCCTGACGAGCCTGCCCGACGCCCTGGCGGACCTGCCCCGGCTGGAGAAGCTGGACCTGCGCTGGGTGGCCCTGGAGCTGCCGCCCTGGTTCGCCGACCTCGAGGCGCGGGGGTGCGCGATCTATCGGTGAGGACGGAGAGGCCCTACCCGTCCCTACCCCTCACCGCCGCCCGCGCTCGGCCGCCAGGTCCTCCAGGCGGCGCTGGCCGTAGGTCTTGTCGTTCGGGGCGGTGGGCCAGCGGACCTCGCAGGTCCAGTTGGCGGCGGCGCATTTGGGGCAGGGCTTGGTGGTCTTGCTGGTCAGTTCGGTGTGCAGGGTGCTGGAGGTTCCGGTCTTGGCGGCCACCAGCTGGGCGATGGCCTGGGCCGGGGTGACCGACTTCTCCCACCGGCAGCCGCCGCAGCGGAAGAGGATGCGGACCTCGCGATTGGCCGCCAGGACCGACAGGGGCAGGCCCGAGCCCTCCTTCTCGTCGCGGAAGGTCATGCGGCAGCCGCCGGGCATGTGGCAGAGCAGCTGGCGCTGGATCTCCTTCATCGAAACATGGGCGTAGCCGCGCCGCAGCAGCAGTTCGACGTCGAGGTTGTAGTTGCGCCGGCAGTCGCGGGTGTAGCAGGCGCCGCGAACCATCTGCCGGCGGTGCATGTAGCCCCAGAGGGTGGGGTCGGGGACCAGCTCGCCGTTGAAGACGCGCCAGCCCTTGGGCGGCGGGATGTACTCGCTCATGGACGGGCCTGCTCCGATCCTGGAACAAACGCAGAACATGAGGTGTCGGGCGACTCCGCCCTGGCTGTATTTGCGGGGGGCGCACAACCTGGGGCGCGAGGGCTGTCGACGCTCGAGATGCTCCCCCTCTGGGGGAGCTGTCAGCGAAGCTGACTGAGGGGGACTTTGACGCTTGTTTCGGAGTCGAAGAGATCGACTACGTCGATCCCCCTCCGTCACGGACCTGCGGTCCGCGCCACCTCCCCCACATCGCGCTGGCGCGCTGGGGGAGGATCGTATGGCGCTCGGTCTCGCCTAGATATCCACCACGATCTTGCCGAAGTGGGTGTTGGAGGCCTGATGGCGGAAGGCGTCGGCGAGGTTTTCCAGGGGGAAGTGCTTGTCCAGCACCGGGCGGTAGCCGGCGACGTCGATGGCGCGGATCAGGTCCAGCTGGTGGCGGCGGCTGCCGACCGTCAGGCCCTGGACCTTCAGCTGCTTGCCCATGATGGCCACGGTGGGGATCGGGCCGGCATAGCCCGCCAGGACGCCGATCACGGCGATGTGGCCGCCGTTGCGGGTGGCGTTGATGGACTCCGGCAGGGTGCCCGAGCCGCCGATCTCCAGGATGTGGTCGACGCCGCGGCCGCCGGTGAGCTTGGCCGCCGCCGCGCCCCAGGCGGGCTCGGACTTGTAGTTGATCAGGTGGTCGGCCCCCAGCGCCTTCAGCCGCTCCAGCTTGGCGTCGGAGGAGGAGGTGGCGATGACGGTGCAGCCATAGGCCTTGGCGATCTGCAGACCGTAGATGGAGACCCCGCCGGTGCCCTGCACGAGCACGGTCTCGCCGCCCTTGAGCTGGCCGTCGGCCACCAGGGCGCGCCAGGCGGTGACGCCGGCGCAGGTGACGGTGGCGGCCTCGGCGGCGGTCCAGCCCTTGGGGGCGTGGGTGAAGGAGGTGGCCGCGGTGGTGATCGCCTCGCGGGCATAGCCGTCGGCGCCGTCGCCGGGCACGCCGGAGAAGCCGCCGTCCGGCGCATCGACCCCGTCCAGCCAGGCCGGGAAGAAGGTGGAGACCACCAGGTCGCCGACCGCGAATTCCTTGACCCCCTCGCCCACCGCCGTCACCTCGCCGGCGCCGTCGGACATGGGGATGCGACCCTCCGGCGTCGGGATCGCGCCCAGGACCACCATGTAGTCGTGATAGTTCAGCGAGCTGGCGCGCAGGCGGACGCTGATCTCGCCGGGGCCGGGGGGCTTGGCGTCGGCGATATCGGCGTAGCGCAGGGTGTCGAGGCCCGTGGGGTGGACGGTCTGGATGGCCTTCATGGGGTCGTCGCCTCGTTCTGAAATGTCGCGGGTCAGTGAGGCGCGGCTCCCCTCAGGGAACGCAAGGCCGGAACCTCGCCTCTCACGGACTGTTGGTCTCCGAACCCAGGAGTCCGCCCATGTCCCTCGAAACCGACCTTCTCGCCCTCGAAGAGCTGTTCTGGACTGGCGGCCCGGAGTCCTACGAACAGCATGCCGACGAGACCTGCCTGGTGGTGTTCGCCGGTATGGCGGCGGTGATGGCCCGCGAGGCGATCGCCAAGACCGCCGAGAAGGGCCGCTGGAAGGACGTGAAGCTGACGCCGACCGGGTTCGTGCGCCTGGCCGATACGGTGGCGGTGACAGCCTATGACGCCGAGGCGACCCGCAAGGACGGGGCGGCGCACAGGGCCCGGGTCAGCAGCACCTATGTAAAGCGGGACGACGGCTGGAAACTGGCGGCGCACCAGCAGACGGAAATTCCGGCGGAGAAGGGCTAGCCTCCCCTTCCGCTCATCCCCGCGAAAGCGGGGACGAGCGGGTTTGGGTTAGGCGATCGGCAGATCGAACAGCAGCTGGCCGGCGAAGCGCGCGGGGGGCGAGCCGTAGGCGAGGATGCCGTCGTGGTAGCGCTTCAGGGTGAAGCTCTTGCCCCACTTGGCTTCCGCCTGCTTGCGCAGGGCCTTGTGCTCCTCCCAGCCGACGAAATAGGTGGGCAGCTGGGCCTGGCTGAGCTGGGCGCGGACCCATTTGCCGGCGGCCTCGCGTTCCTGCTGGAAGGCCTGGACGGTCATAAGCTTCATGGCGTCCTCGCGGCTGATGTTGTCGACATGGACGGCCTGGTCCAGCAGGGCGTTGGCGCAGACCCGCAGCTGGAGCTTGAGGTGGACCAGCAGGTAGAGGGGGTCGCGGTCCAGGTAGCCCTCGTCGGCCATGACGTCCTCGGCGTAGCAGGCCCAGCCCTCCACGAAGGGGCCTGACGAGAGCACGGCGCGCAGGACGGAGGGGTAGGCGTTGGCGTGGGCGAGCTGGAGGTAGTGGCCGGGCATGGCCTCGTGGACGGTGACCTCCTGGATGCCCAGGCTGTTGTATTCGCGCAGGAAGCTATCGGCCTGGGCGTCGGTCCAGTCGTCGGGGATGGGCGAGATCTTGTAATAGGTCTGCTGGCCCTTATCGAGGGGGCCGGGCGCATCGCAATAGGCCACGGCGACGCCGCGCTGGAACTCCGGCACCAGGCCGATCTTCACCGGGTCGCTGGGGACGGTGACGATGTTCTTTTCACGGACGAAGGCGGTGGCCTGGACCAGGCAGGCCTCGGCGGCCTCCACCAGCTTGGTGCGCGCCGGCTTCTTGGCATAGGCGTATTCCAGCGCCGCCTCGATGGCGGCCTGGCGCTGCGCGTCGGTGGGATTGGCGGGCGTGAGCGGGGCGTTCGGCTTGCCGGCCAGGAACTTTGCCGAGATGTCGTACATGGTGGCCCGCAGGGCGGTCATTTCGGCCAGGGCCCGGGTCTTGATCTCGGCGCGGCTCAGCGGCGAGTTGAGCGCGAAGGCCAGCTTGGCGTCATAGAGTTCGGCGCCCAGGCGGAAGTCGCCCTTGGCGGCCGGGACCAGCACGGTCTCGAGCCACTTCTGGTGCTCGTCGATGGCGGCCTTGCAGGTCTTGGCGGCGGCCTCCAGGCGGGCGCGGTCGGCGGGGGGCAGCTTGCCGGCGTCGGCCACGACGCCGTCCACCAGGGAGTGGAGACCCTTGTTCTGGCCCACCACGGTGTCGGCGTGGATCTTCGGCACGCGGGCGGGGACGAGGTCGGCGCGGGCCTGGGCCAGCAGGGCCGGCAGCTTCTCCATCCGCGCCGTGGCGCTGCGCAGGCGCGTCTCAAGGGGGGCGAACTCGCGGGCCGTCAGGGTGTAGAGGGCGCCGCCGGCCACGGCGTTCCAGACGAGCGGGTCCCAGGCCCAGGGCTGCAGGGTCTGGGTGGTCCAGAGATCGCTGCGGACCTGGTTCTCCAGGATGGCGGCGTCCACCTGGTTGGCGCGCGACAGCGCCGCGCGCGGGGTCGCCTGCAGGGCCGCCAGGGTCTCGCCGGCCAGCTTGACCACCGCGGCGCGGCCCTTGGGGCCCATGTCGTCGATCTCGCTATCGAAGCGGTGATCGCCGATCTGGGTGGCGCTGACCGGGGACAGGCGCATGGAGGCGTCGACCCAGCCCTTGGCCAGGGCCTCGAACTTCGCGTCGGCCGGGGTGGCGGCCTGGGCGAGCGCCCCGAAGGTGAAGGGGGCGGCGGCGGTCATGCCGAGCAGGGTGCGGCGGGAGAAGTGGGGCATGGGCGTTTCCTCGGCTTGTTACCTCCAGTGTTACCAGGGGCGCCGGAACGGGGGAATGGCCGCGCGCCTTAACAATCGGTCATCCCGCCCTGCTCGCGGATGGAGGCGCTCCTGGGGACCGGCGGCTACAACGCAGTCCGCGGCCAGGGCGGGATCACCGCGCGAATCCTTGAAGGCGGCGCGGTGCATGTGGGAGATTGGAGCGAGGTCCTGCCCGCCGACTGAAGGAGTCCCGCATGATCCAGGCCGCCTGCCATTGCGGCGCCGTGACCTTCGAGGTCGACGAGGCGCCCTCCGAGGTGACCGACTGCAACTGCAGCCTCTGCCACAGGGTCGGCGGGCTGTGGGCCTATTACCCGCCGGCCCAGGTGCGGCTGGCCGGGGAGACGATCGGCTACGTGCAGGGGGACAGGACGCTGACCACCCATCACTGTCCGACCTGCGGCTGCGTCACCCACTGGCGGTCCCTCGACCCGCAGTACCAGCGCATGGGGGTGAACGCCCGGATGATGCCGCCCGAGGTTCTGGAGGGGATGAGGGTGAGGCGGCTGGACGGGGCCCACGACTTCGCGACCCTGGGCCACTACATCTTTGGGACTTTGCCAACTGGCTAATTCATGGCAAAGGCCGTGAAGCTTCACCGGGACACGACCATGCCGACCTACGCCTTCGTCACCCTCGACGTCTTCACCGACCGCCCGTTCGGCGGCAATCCCCTGGCGGTGTTCACCGACGCCCGGGGCATGAGCGACGCCCAGATGCTGGCCCTGGCCGGGGAGATGAACCTGTCGGAGACCACCTTCATCCTGCCGCCGGAGGACCCGGCCCACACCGCCCGGGTGCGGATCTTCCACCGCACCGGCGAGATGCCCTTCGCCGGCCACCCCAGCATCGGCACCGGCTATGTGCTGGCCACGATGGGGCATGAGGGCGCGCTGACCCTGGAGATGATCGCCGGCCTGGTGAAGGTGGACATCGACCGCGACCCCGCCGGCGCGCCCACCGGGGCGGTGATCGCCGCGCCCCAGGCGCTCACCACCGGGGCGGAGATTCCGGCCGAGGAGGTGGCGGCCTGCGCCGGCCTGGCGGCGGGCGAGGTGCTGACCACGGCCCACGCCCCGGTCCTGGCCACGGTGGGGGTCCCCTTCATCATCGCCGAGGTCACGGCGGAGTCGCTGAGCCGCGCGGAGCCCGACGTGGCCGCCTTCCGCAAGGCCGAGGCCGCGCGCCCCGACCTGGCCGGGCGCTACTCCCTGCTGATCTATGTGCGCGACGGCCAGGACATCCGGGCCCGCATGTTCGCGCCCCTGGCCGGCACCTATGAGGATCCGGCGACCGGCAGCGCCAATGCGACGCTGGCGGCCCTGCTGGTGTCGCTGTCGGGGGCCGGCGAGGGCGCCTTCACCATCAGCCAGGGGGTGGAGATGGGGCGGCCCAGCCTGCTGAAGGCCACCGCCCGGCGGACCCCCGACGGGGTCCGGGTCACGGTGGGCGGCGGCTGCGCGCCGATGTTCCGGGGCGAGGTGACGCTGTAGATCGCGCGATGCTTCGAACCGTCACGCTTGCGGCGCGGGGTGCGATACGCCAGATAAGCGACTGACTTGCAGGAGAGCGGCCCACCATGGCGCGGACACCCAACTACAGCTTCGAGCGGATGGAACGCGACAAGGCCAAGGCCGCCAAGGACGCCCAGAAGGCGGCCGCCAAGGCCGAGAAGAAAGCCGCCGCCGCCGCCGAGAAGGCTCCGAAAGACTAGGCGGCCTCCAGCTTCATCGTGCGGTCCAGCGCCTCGGCGATCTGCTGCGGCTCGTAGGGCTTGGAGATGAACTCCGAGCGGCAGACGCCCTCGGCCGCGTGGCGGGCCGCCGCCGTGCCGGAAATGAACACCACGGCCAGATGCGGATAGGCCTCACGGGCGGTCCGCGCGACCTCGAATCCGTCGGGCCCCTCCCCCAGGTCGATGTCGGTGACCAGGGCGGTCAGGGCCCGCTGGCCCCCCAAGGTGTCCAGGGCGCCCTGGGCGGTGTGGGCGCAGAGCACATTATAGCCAAGCTCTCGCAGGGCGGTGCAGGTGTCCAAGCTGCACAACGCGTCATCGTCTACGAACAGGATGGGATCGTCGTCGACGAACGTAGTGGGCTTCGGGAACATGACTTTCTAACCTCTAGGAGATTACTCAACCTCCGAGAGACCTTTTGTATCCATCGCGCGTGGATTATTTGTCGGATGCCCGACAAAACATGGTTAAGCTCCGCCAGTATTCGAACACTATTCAGGCCGGGATGCGGACCGGCAGGTATTCGTAGCCCTTCACGAAGTTGGAGCGCAGGCGGCGGGGTTCGCCCACCACCTCGATGACCGGGAAGCGCTTGAGCATCTCCTCCCAGACCACCCGCAACTGCATCTCGGCCAGGCGTTGCCCGACGCAGCGGTGGACCCCGAATCCGAAGGCCACGTGGTGGCGGGGGCGCTCGCGGTCGATGACGAAGGCGTCGGCGTCGGCGATGGCCGAACCGTCGCGGTTGCCCGAGACGTACCACATGGCCACCTTGTCCCCCTTGGCGATGGTCTTGCCGCCGATCACCGCCTCGGCGGTGGCGGTGCGGCGCATGTGGGCCACCGGGCTCTGGTAGCGGATGATCTCGGGCACCATGCCGGGGATCAGGCCGGGATCGGCCCGCAGCCTGGCGTACTGGTCCGGGTTCTCGTTGAGGGCCAGCAGGCCGCCGGTGATGGAGTGGCGGGTGGTGTCGCTGCCGGCGACGATCAGCAAGACCAGGTTGCCGATATATTTGTAGGGGTCGCCGCCGCCGTCGGTGGCCGGGTCGTGGGCCAGCATCGAGATCAGGTTGTCGGCCGGGGGCTCGGCGGCGCGCTGGCCCCACAGCGCCACCAGCTTGGTGAAGGTGGCCATCAGCTCGGCCTGGCGGGCGGGCTCCCCGGCCGGCGAGCCGCCGCCCAGGATCGGGGCGGCCAGCAGCAGGTCCGAGGCGCGCGGCAGCAGGCGGCGCTCCTCGAAGGGGAAGTCCAGCAGGGTGGCCAGCATCTGGCCGGTGAGCTCGACCGAGACCCTGTCGACGAAGTCGAAGGTCTCCCCCACCGGCAGCTCGTCGAGGATGGCGGCGGCGCGGCTGCGGATCAGGGGCTCCAGGGCGGCCAGGGCGGCCGAGGCGAACATCGGGGTCACCACCCGGCGCTGGGCCTCGTGGCTGGGGCTGTCGCGGCTGATGAAGCTGGCGCCGGCGGCGGCCTCGAAGGAGTCGCCAAGCGCGATGCCCCCAAGCTCGGAGCTGGAGGAGAAGGTGACGGGGTCGCCGTCGACGGCGACGATGTCCTCGAAGCGGGTCACCGACCAGTAGGGACCAAACTCGCTGGCGGGGCAGTAGTGGACCGGATCCTCCGCCCGCAGGCGCTCGAACCAGGGCCAGTGGGTGTCGGTGCGGAACAGCTCCGGATCGCCGACGTGGAAGGCCTCCAGCGGGGTGGCGTAGGCCTTGTCGCGGGCCTCCGCAGCGATGCGTGCGCCGTCGGCCATGGCGGCCTCCCTGGAATTGCGCGGCCCTGAGCTTGACCGTCGTTATGCGGATCAGAGACCATCGCCGGCTCCCTGTCCATTGTCGGAGGCGCCCATGGCCGGCCGCATCATCCTGCTCACCGGACCGCCGGGGGCGGGCAAGACCACGGCGGCGCCCCTGCTCTGCGCCAATGCGCCGGGGCCGCTGGCCGTCCACCTGCACACCGACGACTTCTACAGGGCCATCAAGAAGGGCTGGCTGGCCCCCTGGACGCCGGAGTCCCACCCGCAGAACCTGGTGGTGGTGGCGGCCATGGTCGGGGCGGCGGCGACCTATGCGAAGGGCGGCTACGAGGTGGTGGCCGACGGCATCGTCACCGACTGGGTCAAGCAGGCCTTCGTCGAGGCCGCGCGGGCGGCGGAGCTGGTCCTGGACTTCGTGGTCCTGATCCCCGACCGGGCGACGGCGGCGGCCCGCGCGCGGGACCGGACCGACGACCCGGTGGCCGACTACGCGCCCTATGCGGCGCTCTACGATCAGTTCGCGGCCGAGGACGTCCGCCACCGCCTGGACAGCGGCCGGCTGACCCCGCCGGCCCTGGCCGAGCGGGTGCGCGAGGGGATCGAGGCGGGGCGGTTCCGCTTGGCGGGCTAAAGGACCGAAACGGGCGAAGCGTCGGCTAGCCGTCGGAACCGCCGGCCGGCCCTGGGGTTGATTCAGCAACCCCCGCAACCGAGGAGCCTCCCCATGAGCACCGATATGACCAACCGCGCCGACGTCGAACGCCGGCTGTGGGACGAGATCGAGAAGCACAACACCGGCATGCTGGGGATCACCGGCGCCGCGGCCCACCATACCCAGCCGATGACCGCCTTCGTGGAGCCGAAGACCAACCAGATCTGGTTCTTCACCCGCACCGACACCGACCTGGCCCGCGAGATCGGCGAGGGCAAGCCCGCCATGTTCGTGCACCAGCAGAAGGACTTCCAGGCCTGCATCGCCGGGGAACTGACCCTGCAGCATGACCCCGACCGGATCGCCAAGTACTGGAACGCCGTCGTGGCCGCCTGGTACCCGGACGGCAAGGACGACCCCCACCTGACCCTGCTCTGCCTGGACTGCGACAACGCCCAGGTCTGGATGAGCCAGGGCGGGCCGGCCAAGTTCGCCTGGGAGATCGCCAAGGCCAACGCCACCCACACGACCCCCGACGTGGGCGGCAGCGCCAATCTGAACTTCCACTAAGGGGTCAGCCGAACCCCGAGGAAGCGTTCGCCCCGCCGTGGCCCGCGGCGGGGCGTTCTTTTGGCCATGACCTACTGCGCGGATAGAGATGAACGGCCAGGGCGAAGAGCAAGGGCAGGGTGATCTTGCCAGAGAGTCTCGGAAATCAATACCTGACCGTCAATACAATCGGCGGCGAGGCCCCGAATTATTCAAAGCGGAGTGAGCATTACGCGACCCCAATCTATGCCTTGGTTTTACTAACTGCATTTCGGAATTGTGTCGCGTTCTCGACAGTCTGCGCCCTGCGGCCTCGATAACCTGCAACCTCCGCCGTCCGGCGACGTTCGATTCCCCGATGCAAAGGCTTCTGCGTTCCTTGCAAAACCGTCTGCTCGCCGCCCTGACGCCGGCCGACTATGGCCTGGTGGGCCCGCACCTGACCCATCTGGACCTGGAGCGGGGGCGACTGCTCTACGATCCCGGGGACCTCATCGACACCGTCTACTTCCCCCATGACGGGGTGATCTCGCTGCTGACCCTGATGGAGAGCGGCGCGGCCATCGAGAGCGCCACCATCGGCCGGGAGGGCGCGCTGGGCCTGACCGCCGCCGTGGCGCCGCGCCAGTCCCTGTCCCGGGCCATCGTCCAGACCCCCTGCCGCGCAGCGCGGATCAGCGCCACCCAACTGCACGAGGCCTGGGAGCGCAGCCCCCGCGTCCGCGCCCTGGTGGACAACCACGCCGAGGCCCTGTTCGGCCACGCCGCCCAGTCGGTGGCCTGCAACGCCCTCCACTCGGTGGAGGCGCGGTTCTGCCGCTGGCTGCTGACCTGCCGCGACCGGATCTCCACCGACACCGTGGCCCTGACCCAGGAGTTCCTGGCCGACATGCTGGGGGTGCAGCGCACCACCGTCACCGCCGTGGCGCGGACCCTGCAGGCCCGCGGCTACATCCGCTATCGGCGCGGGGTGGTGGACATCCTGGACCGGGCGGGGCTCGAGTCCATGGCCTGCGAATGCTACGGCGTGGTCCGCCGCACCTATGAGCGGCTGCTGCCGGCGCCGGTGGGCGAGGTCTAGAGCCTCTTGGGCGCGCTCTAGAGCGGGAAGGTCAGCCGGGCGGTGACGCTGGGCTGGGACGTCAGCGAGAACTCGCCGCGCACCTGGGCGGCCAGGCTGCGGATGAACCACAGGCCGAAGCGTTCGCGGGCCGCGGGCGACGCGGGATCGAAGCCGCAGCCGTCGTCGGTCACCGTCAATTCGTAGCGGCCGTCCTCGGCCTTCAGCAGGGTGAGCTCGACCATGCCCGGCCGGTCGTCGGGATAGCCGTGGGACAGGGCGTTGCCCACCAGCTCCTGGGCGATCAGGGCCAGGGTGGAGGCCGCCGTGTCGGGGGTGAAGAGCGGAATGGCCGAGACCCGCACCTCGGCCTTGCGCGAGGCGTGGCGGCGGCGCCAGACCGGCGCCATCTCGGCGAGGTAGGCCGTGAAGTCGACGCCGTCGGGGGTGCGGTGGCGTTCCAGGGCGCCCAGGGTGCCGATGGCGTCGGCCATCCAGAGGAGCTGACGGCGCGCCTCCGGCTCGGCGGCCCGCTGGCTGCGCATGCGGCCGAGCGCCGACATCAGCTGGAACGTGTTGGCCATCCGATGCCGCAGCTCCGAGGCGGCCCGCCCGTCACGATCATTGGTTTCGTCGCTCATGCAGCCGCGGCCCCACGCGGTGAATATGATCTGAAGTAGAACGTGGCGAAACGTCCCCGTCCGTCGGACCGGCGACAGATATCGCAGGAATTCGGATGCGGCTGCACAAAACCAATCCTCAGAGGCGAAAAGTCGCGCAGGCCGCTGGCGCCGTCATCACCTGGGAGCGGACCACCGCGCCGGTTCCGGGTTAGGATCGGCCCATGAATCGGCAAAGACGCACCCTGCTGGCCGGCGTCGCGGCCACCGCCACCCTGGGCGCCCCCGTCCTGGCCGCCGCCAATGGAGTCCCGCCCATGTACGGACTGATCGGCAAGATGACCGCCAGGCCGGGCCAGAGGGACGCCCTGATCGCGATCCTGCTGGACGGGATCTCCGGCATGCCCGGCTGCCTGAGCTATGTGGTGGCCCAGGACCCGGCCGACCCCGAGGCCATCTGGATCACCGAGGTCTGGGACAGCCAGGCCAGCCACCAGGCCTCGCTGGCCCTGCCCTCCGTGCGCGAGGCCATCGCCAAGGCCCGCCCGATCCTGGCGGGCATGGCGCCGGGGACCGTGACCACCCCGGTGGGCGGCCACGGCCTGGCCAAGGCCTAGTCCCTCTCCTTCCATCGATGCTTCATCTGGGCGCGGCCGGCCTTGTGGCGGGCGATCCAGACCTTGCGGACCTCGGCGCGGACCAGGGGGTCGTCCTTGGCCTCCAGGTGGGCCAGTTCCCGCTGCAGCTTGGAGAAGCTCTTCCAGCGGCCGGGATCCAGGCTGCCGTCCTCCAGAGCCGCCCGCACCGCGCAGCCGGGCTCGGTGCGGTGGGCGCAGTCGCCGAAGCGGCAGCGGGCCGCCAGGGCCTCGATGTCGCCGAAGGTGGCGGCGACCCCGGCCTCGCTGTCCCACAGCCCCAGCTCGCGCATGCCCGGCGTGTCCAGCACCAGGCCCCCCGAGGGCAGCAGGATCAGCTCCCGGTGGGTGGTGGTGTGACGGCCCCGCGCACCCTCCTCGATGATCTCCTGCGTGGCCATCAGGGCCTGGCCGGCCAGGGCGTTGACCAGGGTGGACTTGCCCACCCCCGACGAGCCCAGCAGGACGGCGGTCTGGCCCGGGCCCAGCAGGGCGGCCAGCGCCTCGAGCCCCTGACCCGTCACCGCCGAGACGGCGTGGACCGGGCAGCCGATGGCGATGGACTCCACCTGCGCCACCAGGGCCTCGACGTCGTCGCAGGCGTCGGCCTTGGTGAGCACGACGACGGGCTGGGCGCCGCTCTCCCAGGCCACGGCGAGGTAGCGCTCCAGTCGACGCAGGCTGAGGTCGGCGTTGAGGGAGGCGGTCAGCAGGGCGATATCGACATTGGCCGCCACCGTCTGGGGCGCGACATTGGGGCCCGACGCCTTGCGCACGAAGACGCTGGAGCGCGGCAGGACGGCGTGGATGGTGGCGGCCCCCTCCTCCGGACGCGTGGCGCAGGCCACCCAGTCCCCGGCCACGGGATAGCCCCCCTCGCCGGCCTCGTGGGCCAGGCGGCCGGAAAGCTCGGCGGAGAGGTCGCCGTCGGGGGTGGCCAGGCGGTAGAGGCCGCGCTGCTGGACGGTGACGCGGCCGGGCGTCAGCCCGCGCACCGCGAAGGGTTGGAAGTGGGTCTGGAGCGTGTCGCTCCAACCATAGGTCTTGAGCAATGGAATGATCCGTCGATCGAGGGTCGCGTTCGAGCGCCCGGCCGACGGAGAGTCTAAGGTATCAGAATACCCGGTCGGCGGCGCGGCGGAGGTGGGTCTGGAGGAGCACAGTCATCTTCGAAACCCTCCTTTCCGGGCGCGTGGTCGATAGGGTCAGGCTAGGCGCGGGGGTTGGCCGGGTCAAGCCAGAGGCGAACCACACCGTCTTCCCGGACGGCCGACGGGCCGATCCGGGATCAGGGGCCCAGCCCGCCGCTCCTGGGTCCCGGCTCTCCGCTTCGCTGCGGCCGGGATGACGGCCCAGATCACAGCGGCAGGGCGGTGGTGAACTTGATCTGCTCCATGGCGAAGGAGGAGGAGACGTCCCCCAGCTCGGCGGTGGCGATCAGGCGCTTGTAGAAGCGGTCATAGGCGCCGATGTCGCGCACCACCACCTTGAGCAGATAGTCGGTCTCGCCGCTCATCCGGTAGAACTCCACCACCTCGGGCAGGGCCGAGGCGCCCTTGGCGAAGGCGGCGAGCCAGGCCTCGTCGTGGCGGGCGGTGCGGACCGAGACGAAGACCACCAGTCCGAGGTCCAGCTTCTCGCGGTCCAGCAGGGCCACGCGCCGCTCGATGACGCCGGAGTCGGTCAGGCGCTTGACCCGTTTCCAGCAGGGGGTCTGGGACAGGCCCACCCGCTCGGCCAGGTCGGCGATGGCGATGGTGGCGTCGGTCTGCAGCTCCCGCAGTATGCGCCGGTCGATGGGATCGAGAAGATTGTCCATTCGAATCGCCGTCAAAGGAGAATAATCTTCTCTCCTAGCGCGACTTGGCGGCGAAATCGACAATGATCCTCTCCGCCCGCCGACGCATCCTGTCCTCAGCAGACAAGGGGCGCGCCATGATCGAGAGCTTCACCCGACACCCCCACCAGGTGAGCGAGACCTATGGCGAGCACATGGCCGCCGCGGCCGGCTTCGGCTGGACCCTGGTGGGCGCCGGGATGGCCTGCCTGATCCACGCGGTCTTCCCGTTCCTGTTCGAAAAGACCGCCAGCGCCTGCGTCGCCCGGCTGCACGGGACCATGGCCCTGCGCGGCCGCCTGCCCCGCCACGACGAGACCCTCGTGCAGATCTAGGGCCTCGGCTCGATCAGGTCCCAGCGGCCGCCCCCCCCCGGGGTTGTCCGAGATCAAAGCGAAGCCCAGGGCGTCGGCGTAGAAGCCGAGGGCGGCGTCATAGTCGGCGACGAGCAGACCTGTCAGGGCGATCCGCATGGCCAGAGGCCAGCCCAAGAACCCGCGCCGGCTCCGGGCGCGGTGCGGTGAAGCCGAACCGCATAACTTATCAAGTGTCCAAATTTGACCAGATCGATTTTCAACTTAACCGAGAAGGTCGAACGCTTCTCGTTTTCAGAAAGACATAACCATATGGATTTCTTGTCCTGAACAACCAACGAAACCCCCGGGCGCCTGCTCCTGCGAATATTTGCTTCATTTTTCGATACGTCGATGCGAAGACCGCAGCCGCCCCCAAGAGTTGAGACCCTCGGTATTCGAATTGTCAGACGAACCGGATCCCTATGAAGCCCTTGGCCGGGCCATTGGCCTGGCGCAACGGCGCTGGACAGCGCTGTTCAACGAGCAGATGGCGGCCATGGGGCAGACCAATCTGCGCTGGATGGCCCTGTCGCGGATTTCGGAGGCCCCCGAGGGCATCAATCAGCGCGAACTGGCCCGCAAGCTGGGCGCCGACGAACCCAGCCTGGCGCGGATCATCGCGGCGCTGGAGGCCCAGGGCCTAGTGCAGCGCCGGCGCGCGGCCAACGACCGCCGCGCCAAGATGCTGCAGATCACCCCTGCCGCCGAGGCGATCCATCAGGAAGGCGTCCGGATCAGCCGCGAGCTGCGCGCCCACGCCTTCGGCGACCTGCCCGAGGCCGACCTGGCCGCCGCCCTGCGGGTGCTGACACACGCCAGCGCGCGGCTGGCGCCGCGCAGCTAGCTCAACAGGCTGAAGTGCACGATCGAGCGGTGGACGTCGTGCATGTAGACGTCCGGCGCGCGGCGCAGGGTCATCAGGGCGCTGGCCTCCATGGCGTTCCAGGACAGCAGGGCGGTGATCAGGTTGAACAGCAGCCGTTCATCCAGTTCGTAGATCAGGCGGGCGCGATCGCTTTCCTCCACCGTGTCGAGCAGGCCGCAGGCCTCGGAATCGGTGGCGAAGCGGAACAGCAGGGCCCGAGAGCCGTCGGGCCGGCGCGCGTCCAGATAGATGTCGGCGTTCAGCTCCAGGCCCATCTTCGCGCAGCGGGCGGCGTAGTTGGCGGCGCATTTGCGCAGGGCCCGGTTCCAGTCGAAGGCCAGGTCGGGCGGCAGCTGCGTCTGGGTGAAGCTGGGAGCGCGGTCGGCCAGGGTCAGGGCGTAACCGGCTCGATCGGCGTCGGTGAAGCCCCGATAGGAGGCGCGGACGTCCTCGGCCACGGTCATGCCGGCGCTGTCGAGCACATCGCCGGGATAGAGCTTGGCCAGGGCCTCGCCCCGGCCCAGGCCCGCCAGCTCCTGCGCGAGCTCGCTCTCCAGGGGCTGGGGCAGGAACCGCGACAGGGCCGCCGCCGGTCCGCCCAGCACATACTCCCCGCCGGCCGGGACCACCGCGCGCGGGGCCAGGGCCTTGAACACCTCGCGGAAATTGCCCCGGGTGCGGCGGCGCAGGGCGGCGGTGGCCGCGGCCTTGGCCGCGTCGTCATAGTCGCCCATGGCCATCGGATAGAGCGAGGCCGAGGCGTAGGGCAGGATGGCCACGTCCGGCCGCCCGTAGGTCTCGGCGATCCGCGCGGCGTCGGGGGGCAGGATGGTGTTGTCGACGGCGTTGAACAGGGCGGTCCCGTCGGCGTCCCAGAGGTAGATCGAGGTGTCCAGGTCGTAGTCGACCTGGGTCGCATCGCCGACCGTGTTGCCGTGGAAATCCTTGAACAGCACGAAGCTCGCCCCCTTGCCGCCCAGGGGCGCGCGGGTCTCGAAGGGGTATTCGGTGATGTGGGAGAAGCCCAGGGCGCGCAGGCCGTTGCGCAGGTTCGGCGTGTTCAGCTTGCCGATGACGATGGGGGTGGCCCGGTCGAAGGGCGCCAGGGTCTGGGGATGCAGATGATCGTGGTGCAGGTGGCTGATATAGATGGCGTCGGGGCGGCAGGCCCAGATCTCGGCCTTCAGGGCGTCGGGAACCGGCGGGAAGTTCCACCAGGTCTGCTGGCAGGGGCCGTCGAACCAGGGGTCGGTCAGCAGGCGCTCGCCGGTCGACAGCGTGATCAGGAAGCAGGCGTTGGCGACATAGCGGATCTGCATGTCAGGCGGCCCGCGGCTGGGCGATGACCGTCACGCTGCGGCCGGCGTTGCAGGCGAACAGGGCCTTGGCCAGGTTGAGATAGGCGGCCATGCCCTCCCGGGCCAGGATCAGGTCGATGGCCATGCGGGCCCGGTGCGCGCCCTTCCCCGCCGTGGGATCGGCGATGTAGTTCGAGCCGGGGTGCATCAGGTACCAGTCGATGGGGAAGGTGGCGTAGCCGACCCGCAGATCGAAGCCGAGCCGGTCCAGCAGCGGCGGCAGGTTGGCGGCGTTGAAGTAGTTCAGGTGCTGGGGCGGGGCGAGCCAGAAGTCCCGGTCGATGACCCCGGCCTCCCGCGCGGCCAGCTGCAGGGGGCTGTAGTCGTTGGGCACGGTGATCGCCACCACCCCGCCCGGATTCAGCAGCCGCGGCAGGCGCACCAGCAGGGCCTCGGCGTCCACCACGTGTTCCAGCACGTGCTCCATGACGCAGACATCGACCCGGCGGCCGGCGTCGATCAGCCGGTCCAGGCTCTCGAAGGCGTCGCCGAACTCGGCGCGGTCCAGCAGTTGCGGATTGAACCGCGCCAGGCCGTCGCGGGAGAAGTCGAGGCCGTGGACGTCGTAGCCCTCGGCCTGGGCGGCGGCCATCAGCCAGCCCTCGCCGCAGCCGATCTCCAGCAGGGCGCCGGGGGCCGCGCCGGCCCGCGCCTGCGCGATCGCCGCCAGCATCTGGCGCGCCAGCAGCTCGCGGTGGGCCAGCTCGGTGTCGGTATAGGCCGGCGCATAGGTGCCGTGCGACTGCTGGAAATATTCCTGGGCGTAGAAGGCCTTCAGCTCCTCGGAGCTGGGGGTCGGCGTGACGCGCCGCCACCCCTCGGGCTGAATCGCGAGGTCGGTCACGCCGGTGATCCTTCAGAAGCTGACCGACCCAGGGTGGCAAGGCGTGGTTAACAGTCGCTTAACCATAAACCGCCGGCGCCGCGGGGCGGGGCCCTAGCCGGCGAAGCGCCGCGACAGCAGGAAGCCGAAGCCCGAGATCACGCGGGCCACCAGGGCGTCGGCCGCCTCCCCCTCCCCCTGCATCAGCACCGCCGAGGCGATGCCGCGGCCCAGCACCCAGATCACCAGGGCGATCTCCTCCACCCGCTCGGGCGGGACGCGCTCGTCGCCGCGGAAGGCGGTCTGGAAGCTGGCGAAGGCCTGCTGCTCGGCGGCGCGGACCTCCCGGTTGGCGGCCAGGGCCTGCTCGGTCTGCATCAGGGCGTAGAGCTGGGGATGGCGGCGGATGAAGCTGAGGAAGGCCGCCGACGCGCCGTCGATGCGGCGGGCGAACCGGTCCGACGCCATGGCGTCCTCGATCTTGCGGGCCAGCTCGCCCCAGCCCTCGATGGCGAGCGCCGCCAGCAGGGCGTCCTTGTCGTCGAAGTGGTGATAGAGGGTGGCCACCCCGCTGCCGATCCGGGCGGCGATGGCGCGCAGTTGCACCCCCTCGGCCCCGCTCTCCTCCAGCAGGGCGCGGGCGGCGTCCAGGGCGCGCCGGCGCAGCGTGCCCGGGCTGGCCATGTCATGCTTCATGGAGCGACAATGGGCGTGGAGGCCGCCCAGGGCCAGCCTAGAGCTTGGACGGAAGCACCACCTTCATCTCCTCGTAGCCCTTCACGAAGATCGAGAAGGACCGCTTGGGCTCCTCCAACAGCTTGATGTCCGGGAAGCGCTTGAGGATCTCCTCCCAGATGATGGTGAGCTGCAGCTCGGCCAGGCGGTTGCCCACGCAGCGGTGGATGCCGAAGCCGAAGGACATGTGCTGGCGCGGCCGGGCCCGGTCGATGATGTAGGAATTGGGGTTCTCGATGACCGTGTCGTCGCGGTTGCCCGAGACGTACCACATGGCCACCTTGTCGCCCTCCTTGATGGTCTTGCCCCCCAGTTCGAAGTCCTGGGTGGCGGTGCGCGCCATGTGGGCCAGCGGGGTCTGCCAGCGGATGGTCTCCGACACCATCGACGGGATCAGGGACGGGTCGGCCCGCAGCTTGGCGTACTGGTCGGGGTTCTGGTTGAGGGCCAGGACCGAGCCGGAGATGGTGTTGCGGGTGGTGTCGTTGCCGCCGATGATCAGCAGGGCCACGTTGGCGTGGAACTCCTGCTGGGTCATGTTGCGGGTGTCCGCGCCGTGGGCCAGCATGGAGATCAGGTCCCCGGCCGGCTCGGCGTTGACCCTCTGGTTCCACAGCTCGGTGAAGTAGCCGAAGCACTCGGCCATCATCGCCCGCATCTCCATGAGATCCGCCGCCGGCCCGAAGCCCGGCGCCGTGGTCATGACGTCCGACCAGCGGGTGAGCTTGCGCCGCTCCTCGAAGGGGAAGTCGAACAGGGTCGCCAGCGTCATGGTGGTGAGTTCTTTGGAGACCAGGTCCACCCAGTCGAAGTCCTCGCCGATCGGCAGGGAGTCCAGGATCAGGCCGGCCCGCTCGCGGATCAGCGGGGCCATGATGGAGAGCGCGTGCGGCGAGACCGCCGGGCTGACCGTCTTGCGCTGCACGTCGTGGCGCGGCGGGTCCATGGCGATGAAGTTGGTGGCGGTGTTGTTGGGGTCGCGGAACCCCTGGGCGGCCTTGGGGGTGAGCGTGATGCCCTTGGCCGAGGAGAACACCTGGTGGTTGGAGTCCACCGCCAGGATGTCGTTGTACTTGGTGATCGACCAGTAGGCCCCGTAGTTGCTGTCGGGGGTGTAGTGGACCGGGTCTTCCGCCCTCAGCCGCTCGAAGGTCGGCCACATGGCGTCGTCGCGGAACAGCGAGGCGCGCGCCGGGTGCAGCTCCTCGATGGGGGTCTCGTAGGCGGCCTTGCGGGCGGCGGCGCGCTTGTCCTTCAGGATGTCCACGGTTCCGTCAGCCATCGATGTCTCCTACCCGGCGAGGCGTTTTTCACGCGCAGTTGGGGCTATCGAGACCTTCCGAACATGGTTCGACAAGGGTTTGCTCTGACGTCGACGTCAGGACCGGAATGGGGATGGCGGAAAGATTGGAGCGGGCGATGGGATTCGAACCCACGACATTCAGCTTGGGAAGCTGACGCTCTACCCCTGAGCTACGCCCGCGAAGGCCTTGCGGGGCAAGGCTTGCAGTGGGGGTTCTCTAGCGGGTCTCTAGGGCTTGCTCAAGGGCTAGCCGACGCCGTTGATCACCCACTGCGCCACATAGGCCTGGGCCTTGCGCGCCAGGCCGGGCGGGCCGGAGAAGTAGAACTCGCTGCCGAACAGGCTCTTCTGCTCGCGCCAGGCCAGCGGGCCGGTGTCCTCGGTCTGGAGAATCTGCCGCAATCGGTCGCGCTTGGCGGTGGGCACGAAAGCTATGTAGGTCGCATCGGGCATGGCCGTGATCCTGCATCCCTCGGGATCAGGAACGACGAGTCGAGCTTATACATGGTTAACGCCGACAAGTGGGCGCGATTGACCTCCGCGGCGCCTCGCCGCACGATGCGTCCACAAGAGATCGACGGGAGACGACCATGGCCGACGGCGAGATGCTGCAGCAGGCGAAGTTCCACGCCATGACCGAGGGCACCCAGGAGGACTGGATGGCCATCGTCCGCGGCAACGGGCCCTTCACCCGCGAACTCCCCGACCGCATGCTGGCCCATCTGCGGATGCTCAAGGAGGACACCGGCGGCTATCCGGTGGACCGGCTGGAGCACAGCCTGCAGACCGCCACCCGGGCCTTCAAGGCCGGCCGCGACGAGGAATATGTCGTCTGCGCCCTGATGCACGACATCGGCGACCTGCTCTCCCCCTCCAACCACGCCGAGATGGGGGCCATGATCATGAAGCCCTACGTGAGCGAGCAGAACTACTGGATGATGGACAAGCACGGCATCTTCCAGGGCTACTACTTCTTCCACCACCTGGGCCTGGACCGCGACATGCGCGAGCAGTACCGCGGCCACGAGTGGTTCGAGTACACCGCTCAGTTCTGCCACCTCTACGACCAGAACAGCTTCGACCCCAACTACGAGTCCATGCCGCTGGAGGCCTTCGAGCCCATGCTGCGCAAGGTCCTCGCCGCGCCGAAGCGCTCGATCTACAAGCGCGAGACGGTCGAGGCGGAGTAGGGTCCAGATCCTCCCCCAGCGCGTCAGCGCGGTTTGGGGGAGGTGGCGCGCGTCGGCAGGCGCGTGACGGAGGGGGCGGCTGGCGGGGCGCCCGCCAACAAGGGTCAAAGTCCCCCTCAGTCAGCCTACGGCTGACAGCTCCCCCAGAGGGGGAGCATCTGCGCCCGCTAGAACCCCGTTCCCCACAGCTGGAAGTGCTTGGACAGCTTCAGGCCCTGGCGCTGGTAGTGGCCGCCCATCGCGCCGTAGAGGCGGGAGGGGCGCGCCGTCAGGGGCTCATAGACCAGGCGGGCGACGGTCTGGCCGTCCTCCAGCAGGAAGGGGGTCTCGTGGCTGCGGACCTCCAGCACGCCTTTTGAGCCCACGCCCTGCGCCTCCTCGGTGCCGAAGCCGGGGTCGAAGAAGCCGGCATAGTGGACGCGGAACTCGCCCACCGAGGGGTCGATGGGGGTCATCTCGGCGGCTTCCAGCACCGGGATCTCGATCGCCTCCTTGGAGGCCAGGATGTAGAACTCGCCCGGATCCAGCAGCAGTTCGCCGCGCTGGGGCGTGAGCGGCTCCCAGAAGTTGCGCGGGTCGTGGCCGTCGACATGGTCCATGTCGATGACGCCGGCGTGCCGGCGGGCGCGGAACCCCGCCACCCCGTCCGACAGGTCGACGCCGACGCTGCGGGTCGACAGCTTGGGCGGCGCGCCGCGCTTGAGGCGCAGCTGGTTCAGCCGGGTGCCGGTGCGCACCAGGATCGAGAAGGTCTGGGGCGCGATCTCGATGTACATCGGCCCGTCATAGGCCTCGATCACATCGTCGAAGGCCGGCTGGTTGTCCGACAGCAGCCGCACGAAGACGTCGACCCGGCCCGTCGAGCTCTTGGGATTGGCCCGGGCCGAGATCCCCGGCGGCAGATGCAGGCGCTCCTGCAGCTCGGCGATATAGACGCAGCCCTTCTCCAGCACCGCCCCGCGGGACAGGTCCAGCTCGTGCATGGCCACGTCGGCGATCCGGCTCGCCACCGTGCGGCCCAGGCGGGGCAGGAAGCTGGCGCGGACCCGCCAGCAGCGGGCGGCCAGGCGCAGGTCGAGGCTGGCGGGCTGCACCTGGTCGAAATCGAAGGCGGTCGCCGAGAGGATGGCGCCCTGGGCGATCAGGTCGTCGATGGATTGGCAGGGGAGAATCCCCGCGCGCGTCGCGTCGGTCATCGCCGGGACACTCGCCGTGCGGGGCGGGGTTGGCAAGTGCGGCGTGGTGGCGGGGGCGGCGGCGCGGCCCTGGCCCCCTCCGTCACGCGCTGCCGCGCGCACCACCTCCCCCGAACCGCGCCGCGCGCTGGGGGAGGTGGATCTGAGCGCCGGAAGAGACGGAGGGGGCTGGGGGCTCTCCTCCCCCGCCCCCGCCCCGCCTAGTGCTTCTTCCCCACCTTGGCGGCGATCTCGCCCAGCATGGCGACGGCGGCGCCCACCCCGAACAGGGCGAGCGCCTCACCGAAGGTGGCGGCCGGCCGCAGCACCGGGGGCACCACGCTCTGCAGGTGGTCCGACAGGGCCAGGATCACGAGGTTCAGCGCCCCGAAGAAGCTCAGGAGCAGGCTGAAGACCCGGATCGCGAAGTTGACCGGCATCGGCCCTAGTAGCTCTTGGCCGGACGCTTGGCGGCGATTTCGGCCAGCAGATAGATCATGGCGCCGAGGCCGAGCAGGCTCACCGACTGGGCGAACCCTTCCACGAGCATGAGCTGATGCGGGATCTTGGCCGCCAGGTCGGCGGGCAGGAAGCCCAGGGCCACATTGACGAGGCCAAGCACGACCAGGATCAGTCCGAGAAGGCGAAACAGCATGTTGAGCGGCATTGGTAGGTGTCCTCCCTATAGTTAAGGCGGAGGTTGCCGTGTTTTTGGGCAGAGGCGAAGCCGATTCAGCCGGACGGCGAACGGCCAAGCTTGACCCGGGCGCGCGCCTTGAGGTTCATGCCGCCCTCCCTGAAGGGCTTCGCAGGAAAACTGGGTTCCGGTTCGCCGCGCGAAGGCGCCTTCTGCGAACGTCATAAAGGAGCGCCCCATGGCCGAAGATCCGAACACCTGGCAGCAAGAGACCAAGCTGGTGCGCGGCGGCATGGCCCGCTCCCCCTATGGCGAGATCTCCGAGGCCCTCTACCTCACCCAGAGCTTCGCCTATGAGAGCGCCGGCGCGGCCGACAAGCGCTTCTCCGGCGAGGAGCCGGGCTTCATCTACCAGCGCTTCGGCAACCCCACGACCCAGATGTTCGAGGACCGCCTGGCGCTTCTCGAAGGCGCTGAGCAGTGTCGCGCGACGGCCTCGGGCATGGCCGCCGTCCATGTGGCCCTGCAGGGCCTGGTGCGGGCCGGCGACCACATCGTGGCCGGCCGGGCCCTGTTCGGCTCCTGCCGCTGGATCCTGTCGGAATGGATGCCGCGGTTCGGGGTGGAGGTGACCTATGTCGACGCCACCGACATCGAGGCCTGGAAGAACGCCGTCCGCCCCAACACCAAGGCCTTCCTAGTGGAGACCCCGGCCAATCCGCTGCTGGAGGTCACCGCCATCGGGGCCGTCGCCGAGGTGGCCCACGCCGCCGGCGCCAAGCTGGTGGTGGACAATGTCTTCGCCACCCCGATCTACCAGAAGCCCTTGGCGCTCGGCGCCGACATCGTCGTCTATTCGGCCACCAAGCATATCGACGGCCAGGGCCGGGTGCTGGGCGGGGCCATCCTGGGCGGCGCCGAGCTGATGACGCAGAGCTACAAGGACATCCTGCGCCACACCGGCCCGGCGCTGTCGCCCTTCAACGCCTGGGTGCTGCTCAAGGGGCTGGAGACCCTGGAGCTGCGGGTCAGCCGCCAGACGCAGAACGCCGCTAGGATCGCCGACGTGATCGGCGCGCATTCCAAGTGCAAGCAGGTGATCTATCCCGGCCGCCCCGACCACCCGCAGGCGGCCATCATCGCCAACCAGATGTCGGGCGGCGGCAATGTGGTGGCCTTCGACCTGGGGAGCCGCGAGGCCGCCTGGCGGTTCCTCGACACGCTGGCCATCATCGACATCTCCAACAACCTCGGCGACGCCAAGTCCATGGCCACCCATCCCTGCACCACCACCCACCGCTCCATGCCCGAGGCCGAGCGCCTGGAGATCGGGCTGACCGAGGGCTGGGTGCGGATGAGCGTCGGCATCGAGGGCGCCGGCGACCTGACGCGGGACGTCGAGCGGGCCCTGGACGCGGCTTAACCGCCCCCTCTCCCGCTTGCGGGAGAGGGTAGGGTGTGAGGGCTCTTTCTGAACTTCCGTTGTTGCTTCGGCGCCGCGACGCGCAGCCCTGCTGCGCGCCCCCTCACCCATCCTCTCCCCCGAAGGGGGCGAGGAGGATAGGCGTCCTAAGCCTCGGCCAAACTCGCCGGGTCCACCGAATAGGTCTTGGAGCAGTACTCGCAGGTCACGCTGATATGGCCGTCGTCCTCCACCATCTCCGCCCGCTCGGCGGCGGAGAAGGAGGTCAGCACGCTCTCGATGCGGGCCTGGGAGCAGCGGCAGGCGGCCACCAGGGGCTTGGGCCCGAACACCCGGACGCCGTCCTCGTGGAACAGGCGGAACAGCAGGGTCTCGGCCGAGATGGTGGGGTCGATCAGCTCGTCCTCGCCGATGGTCTCGAAGAAGGCCTGGGTGCGGACCCAGGCCTCGGCCGTCGGGCCCCGGTTCTCGTCCTCGGCGATGTTCTGGATCAGCATGCCGCCGGCCCGCCAGGTGGGGCCGTCGCCGAAGTCGGCCTGGCCCACGGCCAGCCGCACCCGGGTCGGGGTCTGCTCGGACTGGGCGAAATACTGCTCGGCGCACAGGGCGAGCGTCTCGCCCTCGATGGTGGTGATGCCCTGATAGCGGTCCATGTCGACGCCCTGGTCGACGGTCATGATGAAGACCCCCTCGCCCAGCAGGGTCTTGGCGCCGGGGCGCACGAAGCCCGAGGCGGCCTTGGCCACCGCGTCCTCGTCATAGCGGCAGTAGCCGCGCAGGGCGCCGCCGGTGTCGTAGTCCACCACCACGTAGCGGACCGGGCCGTCGCCCTGGGCCTGGACGATCAGCCGGCCCTCGAACTTCAGGTTGGAGCCCACCAGGGCGGCGAGCGCGCAGGCCTCGCCGAGCAGGTTGGCCACCGGCTCGGGATAGGCGTGGGCGGCCAGGATCTCGTCGACGCTGGCGCCCATCCGCGCCAGGCGCCCGCGCACGGGCTCGCCCTCGATCTGGAACGGGGCGACGAGGTCGTCGGGGGCGGTGAGGGTTTCGATGCTCATGGGCGGGCCATATAGGGGGACTGGGGCGAGGTTGCGAGCTTCAGCTTGTCGCGGCCAGATCCTCCCCCAGCGCGCAGCGCGGTTTGGGGGAGGTGGCGCGCGCAGATATGCGCGCGACGGAGGGGGTGGCCGGCAGGGCCCAAGGAGTCAAAGTCCCCCTCAGTCAGCTTCGCTGACAGCTCCCCCAGGAGGGGAGCATCTGGGCGTCAGCCGATCTTCCCGAAGCACCAGGCCAGGATCGACTTCTGGGCGTGGATGCGGTTCTCCGCCTCGTCCCAGGCCAGCGAGCGGGGCCCGTCGAGCACCTCACCGGTGACCTCCTCGCCGCGGTGGGCGGGCAGGTCGTGCATGAAGACAGCGCCGGGATTGGCCTTCTCCATCAGGGCCTCGGTGACCTGGTAGGGGCCCAGCGCGGCGAGCCGGTCGTCGCGGTCGGTGTCGCCCATGGAGACCCAGGTGTCGGTGATGACGCAGTCGGCGCCGGCGACGGCGTCGGCCGGGTTTTCGGTCACCGTGATCCGGCCCTGCAGGTCGGCGGCGCGGGCCAGGTCGACGCGGTCGGGATGGTACTTGGCGGGGCTGGCGATCTGCAGCTTGAACCCGAACACCGGGGCGGCGTGGATGAAGGTCGAGCAGACGTTGTTGCCGTCGCCGATCCAGGCCAGCGTCTTGCCCTCCACGGACCCGCAGCGCTCCTCATAGGCCAGCAGGTCGGCCAGGATCTGGCAGGGATGGCTCTTGTCCGACAGGCCGTTGATCAACGGCACGGTGGCCACCGAGGCGAAGGTCTCCAGGTCGGCGTGGCGGTTGGCGCGGATCATCACGGCGTCCACCATCCGCGAGAGCACCATGGCGGTGTCCTCGATGGTCTCGCCGCGGCCGAGCTGCATGTCGCTGGCCGTGGAGATGATCACGTCGCCGCCCAGCTGGCGCATGGCCGCGTCGAAGGAGAAGCGGGTGCGGGTGGAGTTCTTCTCGAAGATCATGGCCAGGGTCCGCTCGGCGCCGGGAGCGTCGGCGTCCACGCGGCCTTGCGTCCAGCCCTTGCGGGCGGCCTTGCGGGCCTTGGCGTCGGCCAGGATGGCGCGCAGGTCGGCGGGGGGCACCCGCCACAGGTCGAGGAAGTGTCTGACTTGGGTCATTGGGAATCTCCCAACTCCCGCTCACCCCGGCGAAGGCCGGGGCCCAGGTTCAGCCTGAGAGCGAGGAGTCCTAATCTGAAGTCCCGGCCTTCGCCGGGATGAGCGGAAGGTCGTCAGGCCGCGGCTTTCGCCTGGGTTCGCGCCGCCTCGCAGGCGGCCTCGAGTTTCGCCATGGCCTCCTGGGCTTCTTCCAGGGTCAGGTTCAGCGGCGGCAGCAGGCGCACGCAGTTGTCGCCGCCGCCGGCGATCAGCATGTGCTGGTCGCGGGCATGCTGCATGAACTCGCGATTGGGCGTCTTCAGCTTGATGCCGATCAGCAGGCCCTTGCCGCGGATGTCCTCCACCACGTCGGGGAAGCGCTCCTGCAGGCCCGAGAGCTGCTGGGTGAAGTAGCCGGCGACCTCGCGGACGTGGGCCAACAGCTGCGGGCTGTTGAGTTCCTCCATGGCCGCCAGGCCCACGGCCATGGCCAGCGGGTTGCCGCCATAGGTGGAGCCGTGGCTGCCGACCGTCATGCCCTGGCCGGCCTCGGCGGTGGCCAGGCAGGCGCCCACCGGGAAGCCGCCGCCCAGCGCCTTGGCGATGGCCATGATGTCGGGGGCGGCGTCGCTGGCCCACTCATAGGCGAACAGCTTTCCGGTCCGGCCCAGGCCGCACTGGATCTCGTCATAGATCAGCAGGGTCCCGGTCTCGTCGCAGAGGCGGCGCAGGGCCTGGAGCTGCTGTTCGGTGAGCGAGCGGGCGCCGCCCTCCCCCTGCACCGGCTCGACGATGATCGCCGCGGTGGTGGGGCCGACGAGGGCCTTGAGGCCCTCCATGTCGCCGAACTTGGCCTGGACGAAGCCGGGCATCCGGGGACCGAAGCCCTCCAGATAGGCCGCGTTGCCTGAGGCGTTGACCGCCGCCAGGGTCCGGCCGTGGAAGGAGCCGTCGAAGCCGATGATGTCGATCCGCTCGGGATGGCCCTTGGCCCAGTGGTACTTGCGCGCGGTCTTGATGGCGCACTCGATGGCCTCGGCGCCGGAGTTGGTGAAGAACACCTCGTCGGCGAAGGTGGCGTCGGTCAGCACCTTGGCCAGCTTTTCCTGGCCCGGGATCGTGAAGATGTTGGACACGTGCCAGAGCTTCTCCGCCTGGTCCTTCACCGCCTGCACGAGCTTGGGATTGGCGTGGCCCAGGGCGTTGACCGCGATGCCGGCCATGCAGTCGAGATAGGCGTCCCCGTCGGTGGTGAAAAGTCGCGCGCCCACGCCTCGCTCGAACGCCAGCGGGGTGCGGTTGTACACGCCCATGATGTGATCGCTGGGAACGGGCGCGGCTTGCGTCGCGGTCTTTTCAGTCACTGGGGATACCTCCCAAAAGAGAAGCGTCCCCGGCGCTGGGCGGCGGGGACAGGAAGGCTCGACGTTTTCGTCTCCGAACCCCGATCTGTCAATATTGCTTGCGCGCGACCGATCGGTGACAGGGCCGGCCTCAGGGCAGGGTCAGGCGCACGCTCAGGCCCTGGCCGGCGGACTCGAAGGCCACGGTCGCCCCCACCTGCCGGCTCAGCGCCCGGATCAGGCGAAAGCCGAGGCCGCCGTCGGCGGCCGGATCGAAGCCCGGCGGCAGGCCCGGCCCGTCGTCCACCACCGCGATCTCGACCCCGCCCGCCTCGCCCGGGCGGCAGCGCACCAGGACGATCCCGGCCTGGGCGTATTTGAAGGCGTTGGTGATCACCTCCGAGACGATCTGGCTGACGGGCAGGACCTGCTCGGGCCTCACGGGGCAGGCCGCCGGGATGTCCTGGATCAGCTTGGCTCCGCCCGACAGGCCCGCGGCGAAGGGCGCGCAGATGGTCCGCAGGTGCTCGCTGAGGTCCACCGCGCCGTGCTGGCCATGGGCGGCCAGGGCCCGATGCAGTCGGCCCACCGCCTCCACCTGGGCGCCGATGGTCTCCAGCAGCAGCCGGGTCTCGCCGTCCACCCCCGCCGCCTTGAGGCGCACATAGCCGCTCAGCATGGCCAGGTGGTTGGCGATCCGGTGATCGGCCTCCACCAGCAGGCTGCAGTCGTCGCAGGTCGAGGCGACCTCGGGAACGGGGCGTTCGCCCCGACCGGCGGACGGCCCGGCGATCCAACCCTCACATCGCGACAGGTCGGCCTGCATGGCTTCCATCCGGGTTCTTCGGAGCGCCCCACGCCCAGCTTCACCAGACGCCGATTCAACCTGCGGGCATTGACGGAGGTCAAGTTCGCGCGTGCGGAGAATCGGCGGCCCCGAGCCTCAGACCTCCGCGCCCACCGCGCAGAGCACCTCGTGCATCCAGGCGATGGCCGGGTCCCCCAGCCGGTCCTTCAGGGCCAGCAGGGACAGGTCGATGGGGGCGGCGGGATAGGGCGGGTCGGCCAGCTGGATGAAGCCCCGCTGGGCCGAGAGCAGGGCCAGGCGGCGGGGGATCAGGGCGGCCATGTCGGAGCGGGCGACGATCCCCAGGGCCGAATAGGTGTCGGGCACCACCACCCCCACCCGGCGCGACAGGCCGCTGTCGGCCAGGGCGGCGTCGAAGGCGCCCATGTCCTCCCAGCTGGCGTGCATCAGCAGGCCGGTATTGGCGCGGCGCATGTCGTCCAGGGCCGGCTGCCGGGAGATCACCACGTGCTGCAGGGAGAGCAATTCCTCCAGGCCGATGGGGGCGCCGGCCAGGGGGTTCTGGGCGCGCACCACCCAGACCAGGGTGTCGGTCATCAGGGGGGCGATCGACAGCCGCGGCGGCCCGGCCAGCACCGCCCCCACCACGAAGTCGGTGCGGCGGGCGTCCAGCTGCTCCAGCACGTCGACGGCGGCGTCGGCCACCACCAGCTCTGCCCGCGGCGCCGCCTCGGCCAGGCGCTCCACCAGCCGCGGGATCAGGACGGCGCAGGCATAGGAGCCGGCCACCACGGTGAAGCGGCGCTCGGTGGTGGCGGGATCGAAGTCGCGGGGCGCGATGGCGGCCTGCAATTGGGAGAGCGCGGCATGGACCTGGGGGCCCAGTTCGGTGGCCCGGGCGGTGGGGGTCATCCCCTGGGGACCGCGCACGAACAGCTCGTCCCCCAGGGCGTAGCGCAGCCGGCTGAGCGCGTGGCTGACCGCCGACTGGCTCAGGCCCAGCCGCGCCCCGGCCCGGGTGACGCTACGTTCGGTGAGCAGGGTGTCGAAGACCCGCAAGAGATTCAGATCGATAGCAGGCATATGCAGCTCGTTCATTTGCTGCGTGACGACATATCATTTTGCTCATCGTGACGTCGCGTCTATCTGCACGGTTCGACACGAACCCGGGTCTGTGGGGAGCCTGGGCGCGTTGTCGTCTCCAAAGAACCTGCAGAGGGACGCGCCCGTGAGCGACGCCGAAGGCTATACCGCGATCGCAGACGCCGAGGTCCAGGCCGCCGAGTCCGGCGCGCGCGACACCTGGCTGCGCCGCTGGCGCTGGCCGCTGATCATCGGCGGACCGCTGGCGATCCTGGCGGTCACCGCCTTCTTCGTCATCACCGGCGGCCGCTACCAGTCCACTGACAACGCCTATGTCCAGATCGCCAAGGCGCCGGTCTCCTCCAGCGTCGGCGGCCGGGTGGTGGAGGTCTACGTCAAGGAGAACCAGCGGGTGCGCAAAGGGCAGCTGTTGTTCCGGCTGGACGGCCGCGACTTCCAGGCCGGCGCCGCCCAGGCGCAGGCCAACCTGGCCCAGGCCCAGCTCCAGGTCCGCGCCCTGCGCGCGGCCTATGAGCAGCAGCAGGCCGCCCTGGCCTCGGCCAACGAGACCCTGGACTTCGCCACCCGCGAGGCCGCCCGCCAGAAGGCCATGGTCGAGGCCGGCGTGGCCTCGCGCCAGTCCTATGACGAGGCCGCCCACGCCGCCCAGCAGGCCCGCCAGCAGATCGCCGTCGCCCGCCAGCAGGTGGCCGCGGCCCTCGCCAACCTGAACGGCGACCCCGGCCTCTCCGTTGATCGCCAGCCCTCCGTCCTGGCCGCCCGCGCCCAGCTCGAGCGCGCCACCCTCAACCAGTCCTACGGCCAGGTGATCGCCGCCACCGACGGGGTGGTCACAAAGGTCGAGCAGCTGCAGCCCGGCGCCTATGTGAACCCCTCCCAGACGGTCTTCTGGCTGATCACCGGCCAGCCCTGGGTGGAGGCCAACTTCAAGGAGGACCAGCTGGAGGGCATGAAGGTCGGCCAGCCGGTGACCATCAAGATCGACGCCGATCCCAAGCACCCGCTCAAGGGCCATGTCTCCAGCTTCAGCCCCGGCACCGGCTCGGTCTTCTCGGCCCTGCCCGCCCAGAACGCCACCGGCAACTGGGTGAAGGTCACCCAGCGCCTGCCGGTGCGCATCGCCTTCGATCACGCCCCGCCGGAGACCGCCGGCCGCGCCGGCCTCTCGGCCCACGTGAAGGTCGACGTCCGCGCCCCGGGCCGCGCGGCCAGCTAGGCCCTGGCCATGATCAGCAAGCACGACGCCGCCAACCGCTGGCCGATCACCATCTCGATCATGCTGGCCACGGTGATGAACTCCCTGGACACGACGATCGCCAATGTCGCCCTGCCCCACATCCAGGGCAGCGTCTCGGCCTCGCCGGAACAGATCACCTGGGTCCTGACCTCCTACATCGTCTCGGCGGCGATCATGACGCCGATGAGCGGCTGGCTGGCCGACAAGATCGGCCGCAAGCCCCTGTTCCTGATCTCCATCGCCGGCTTCACCATCGCCTCCATGCTGTGCGGCGTCTCCAACAGCCTGGCGGAGATCGTGATGTTCCGCCTGCTGCAGGGGGTGTTCGGCGCGGCCCTGATCCCCCTGTCCCAGGCCGTCCTGCTGGACATCAACCCGCCCGAGAAGCACGGCCAGGCCATGGCCATCTGGGGGGCCGGCGCGATCCTGGGGCCGATCCTGGGGCCGGCGCTCGGCGGCTATCTCACCGAGCACCTCTCCTGGCGCTGGGTGTTCTTCATCAACCTGCCCATCGGCATCATGGCCTTCCTCGGGGTTTGGCTGTTCATCTCCCCCGATCGCGGCGGCCGGGCCAAGCCCTTCGACTTCCTGGGCTTCGGGACCCTGGTGCTGTTCATCGGCGCCTTCCAGCTGATGCTGGACCGGGGCCCCAGCCTCGACTGGTTCTCCGCCCCCGAGGTCTGGGCCGAGCTGCTGCTGGCCATCATCGGCCTGTGGATCTTCGTCATCCACACCATGACCGCCAGCCACCCCTTCTTCGACCGGGCCCTGGTGCGCGACCGCAACTTCCTCACCGCCAGCGTCTTCGGCTTCTTCATCGGCATCCTGCTGTTCTCCACCATGGCCCTGCTGCCGCCGATGATGCAGGGGCTGATGGGCTATCCGGTGCTGACCTCCGGCCTGGTGAGCATGCCCCGCGGCCTGGGCTCCTTCATCGCCATGTTCGCCGTGGGCCAGCTGGTGGGCCGGGTGGACACCCGCGCCATCCTGATGACCGGCCTGTCCCTGAACGCCGTGGCCCTGTGGATGATGATGGGCTTCGACCTCACCATGAATTCCAACCTGATCATGATCTCCGGCATCGTGCAGGGGCTGGGGATCGGCCTGATCTTCGTGCCGCTCTCGACCCTGGCCTTCGCCACCATCTCCCCGGCCCTGCGGCCGGAGGGGTCCAGCGTCTACACCCTGATCCGCAACCTGGGCTCGGGCGTCGGCATCTCGATCATGAACGCGCTGGTGGTCTCCAACACCCAGACCATGCACGCCTCCATGGCCGACAAGGTCAATCCCAGCGACCCGGTCACCCAGGCGGCCATGGCCGGCCGCTTCGACCTGACCACCGTGCCGGGCCTCTCATCGCTCAACGCCGAGATCACCCGCCAGGCGACGATGGTGGCCTATGTCGACGACTTCAAACTGATGCTGATCATCACCATCGCCTGCATGCCCATGCTGCTGCTGATGCGTAAGCCCAAGGGCCTAGCCGGAGGCGCTCCCCATGTCGAAGTCGATTAGAACCCAGGCTCGCGCGGCCCTCACCGGGGTCAGCCTGCTGGCGCTCACCGCCTGCGCCGCCATGGGCCCGGACTTCAAGGCGCCCGCCGCCCCCGCCACGCCGGGCTACGCCATGGCCGGCGACCGTCCCGCCCCCGGCGTCGTCCTGTCCCCCGAGACCCGCGCGGCGGGCCCCTGGTGGAACGCCTTCGGCTCGGCCCAGCTGGACGCCGTGGTGCGCCAGGCCCTGGCCGGCAGCCCGAGCCTGACCGAGGCCGACGCGACCCTGGCCCGCGCCCAGGCCGAGCTGCGGGCGACCCAGGGCCAGGGCGACCCCAGCATCGACGTCGTGGCCGGCGCCCAGCGCGAGCGGATCAACACCCAGGCCTTCGGCTTCACCGGCTTCCCCAGCCCCACCATCAACCTCTATTCCCTGGGCGCGACGGTCACCTACGACCTGGACATCTTCGGCGGTCAGCGCCGCAAGGTGGAGGCCGCCCAGGCCCAGGCCGACGCCCTGGCCCGGCGCGCCGACGCCGCCTATCTGACCCTGACCGGCGACGTGGTGATGCAGGCCATGAAGGTCGCCGTCCTGCGCGCCCAGATCGCCGCCGTCCAGGGGATGGTCTCCGACGACCGCCAGACCGTGGCCATGGTCCGCAAGGCGCAACAGGCCGGCGGCCAGGCGCCCTCGGCCATCACCGGGGGCCTGGCGCAACAGGCCCAGGACGAGGCCCTGCTGCCGCCGCTGCAGAGGCAACTGGACGCCGCCCGCCACCGCCTGGCCCTGCTGGTGGGCCAGTCGCCCGCCGCCTGGACGGCGCCCGATTTCGACCTCGCCGACTTCGCCGCGCCCGGCGTGGTCCCCGTCAGCCTGCCCTCAGCCCTGGTCCGCCGGCGGCCCGACATCCTGGCCGCCGAGGCCGAGCTGCACGCCGCCACCGCCCAGATCGGCGTGGCCACCGCCGCCCGCTATCCCGACATCCGTCTGAGCGCCGGCCTGACCCAGCAGGCCATCCATCCGGAGGATCTGTTCAGCCCCGACTCCGCAGGCTGGAACCTGGCCGCGAACCTGGTGGGGCCGGTGGTGCGCAGCAAGACGCTGAAGTCCCGCCAGCGGGCCGCCGAGGCCGAGGCCAGGGCCGCCCAGGCCCGCTACGACGCCACGGTGCTGCGGGCCTTCGTCCAGGTCTCGGATGTGATGAGCAACCTGGCGGGCGACCAGGCCGCGCTGGCCGCCCAGACCCGCGCCCAGCGGGCGGCCGAGGCCACCCTGCGCGACGAGCGCAAGGCCCTGGAGCTCGGCGGCGGCACGATGCTGTCGGTGGTGGACGCCCAGCGCCAGCTCAACCGGGCCCGCCGCGACACGATCGCGGCCCAGGGCCAGGGCCTGGCCGACACCGCCGAGCTGTTCACCGCCACGGCGGCGGACTGGCGGGTGGGGAGCTGACCACTCCCCATGATCGTCATCCCGGCCGCAGCGCAGCGGAGAGCCGGGACCCAGGAGCCCAGCCCCGTCACCTGGGTCCCGGGTCTCCCTGCGGTCGCCCGGGATGACGGGGTAGTGGATGAGCGGGGACTGACCCCGCCCCTCAGGTCTTCAGCTTGTAGCCGGTCTCGAACATCCACAGGCAGGTGAAGAAGAAGGCGACCACCAGGCCGGCGGTCATGCCGACGCCGGCGCCCAGCGAGCCCTCGGCGTGGCCGATGAAGCCGTAGCGGAAGCCGTCGATCAGATAGAAGAACGGGTTGTAGTGGCTGGCCGAGCGGAAGGGCTCGGGCAGGCGCTCCACCAGGTAGAAGGTGCCCGACAGGAAGGTCATGGGCATGATGATGAAGTTGGTCACCGCCGACATGTGGTCGAACTTCTCGGCCCACAGACCGGCCATGACCCCCAGCATCCCCAGGATCATCGCCGCGCCGACCCCGAAATAGAGCACGGCCCAGAGGTGGGCGATGGGAAGGTGGGCGAAGGGCAGGATGGCCAGCCAGGTCACCGCCCCCACCACCACGCCGCGGGTGGCGGCGCCGAGCGCGAAGGCGGCCACCTGTTCGATGGGGGTGAGCGGCGGGGTCAGGAAGTCGCCGGTCAGGCCGTTCATCTTGGCCTGCAGCAGGCTCGACGAGGAGTTGGAGAAGGCGTTGTTGAGGATCTGCATCATGATCAGGCCCGGCGCCACGAAGGTGGCGAAGGCCACCCCATGGACCGGGGTGCGGGCGCCCTGGGCGGCCACCACGAAGACCATCATGTAGAGCAGGGCCGTCACCACCGGGGCGGCCAGGGTCTGGGTCCCCACCTTCCAGAAGCGGCGGATCTCGCGGAGATAGAGTGTCCGGAAGCCGGCCCAGTTGACCCCGTGATAGTCGCGGGGCTCGGGCGGCATGATGGCGGCGGCGGTCGGCATATCCTTCATGGGCGCTGATGTGCGCCCGGGCGCCGCGAAGCGCAAGAGTGCGACCTTCCGACGCTATATGTGGTTCCTGTGGACGAAGGGGGGGGCGCCTATTGTGGGTCTTAAGGATCTGTTTACGATATCTAGTAGTTGGTGAGTGCGTGAGCACGCGCTGCCACAACATATTGATCCTGGGTCTGCCGCACGGGGCTGCCGGAACCAGGACACCGCGGAGGCGAGACCATGGGTTGGACGGACGAACGCGTCGAGAATCTGAAAAAGCTCTGGCAGGATGGCCTTTCCGCCAGCCAGATCGCCAAGCAGCTTGGCGGTGTCACCCGTAACGCGGTGATCGGCAAGGTGCACCGGCTGGGCCTGTCGGGCCGCGCCACCCCCTCCAAGCCGGCGCGTCCGGTCTTCAAGGCCCCGCGTCCGCAACGCGCCGTGGCCCAGCCCGCCGCCCCGCGCCGCATCGCCGAGCCCATGGTGGCCCAGGCCCCCGCGCCGCCGCCCGTGCGCTACATCGACGAAGCCCCCGGCTCGGCCACCGTGCTGACCCTGGGCGCCCACATGTGCAAGTGGCCGATCGGCGATCCGTCCACCGACGGCTTCACCTTCTGCGGCCGCCGCCAGGACGACGGTCCCTACTGCTCCGAACACGCCCGGGTGGCCTATCAGCCGGCCCAGGCCAAGAAGCGCTCGGGCCCCAACGAACTGGCCCGCTCGCTGCGCCGCTACATCTAGTCGCCCTTGAAGAGCTGGCGAGGGTTTGGGTTTGCGCCCACCCTCGCTAGTCTCGGCGCATGACTGACCTCGCGCCAGAGTCGACCGACTCCAACGCCAAGCCCTATTCCGTCTCCGAACTCGCCTTCGCCCTGAAGCGGACGCTGGAGGACGCCTACGGCTTCGTCCGCCTGAGGGCGGAACTCTCCAAGGTCACCTTCCACGGCAACGGCCACGTCTACCTGACCCTCAAAGACGACCGCGCCGCCATCGACGGGGTGGTGTGGAAGGGCTCGGTCAGGAACCTGTCGGTCCGGCCCGAACAGGGGCTGGAGGTGATCGTCACCGGCAAGATCACCACCTACCCCGCCGGCTCCCGCTATCAGATCGTCATCGAGACCATGGAGGCCGCCGGGGTGGGCGCTCTGCTGGCCCAGCTCGAGCGGCTGAAGGCCAAGATGCAGGCCGAGGGCCTGTTCGAGGCCTCGCGCAAGCGCCCCCTGCCCGCCATGCCGATGGTGGTGGGCGTCATCACCAGCCCGACCGGGGCGGTGATCCGCGACATCCTGCACCGCATCCGCGACCGCTGGCCCTGCCGCGTGATCGTCTGGCCGGTCGTGGTTCAGGGGGACGCCGCCGCCGCCCAGGTGGGGAACGCCATCCAGCGCTTCAACGCCCTCGCGCCCGACGGCCCCGTGCCGCGCCCCGACGTCCTGATCGTGGCCCGCGGCGGCGGCTCGGTGGAGGACCTCTGGGCCTTCAACGACGAGGGCCTGGCCCGCATCGTGGCGGCCGGGACCATTCCGCTGATCTCGGCGGTGGGCCACGAGACCGACACCACCCTCATCGACTTCGTCTCCGACCGCCGCGCGCCCACCCCCACCGCCGCCGCCGAGGTGGCCACCCCCGTGCTGGCCGAGCTGCGCGCCGCCATCGGCGACCTGTCCTCGCGCCTGCACCGCCAGGGTGGCCGGGTGGTGGAGGATCGTCGGCAACGGGTCGTGCACGCCAGCCGGTCGCTGGACCGCGTGCCCGACCTGGTGGAGATGGCCGCCCAGCGCTTCAACCTCGCCGCCAGCCGCCTGGCCGCCGCCCTGAACCGCAACATCTCCATCCACGACACCCAGCTGATCCGCACCGCCTCGCGCCTGTCGCCGGCCCTGCTGCAGCGGCCCCAGCAGGTGCGGACCGAGCGGCTGGCCGGGGTCGCCGCCCGGCTGGCGGCCGGCCTGGAACGCAATGTCGCCGTCCACCGCGGCGAGCTCACCCGGCTCACCGCCCGCCTCACCCCGGCCCTGCTCCAGCGCCCCCGGCAGCAGCAGGCCGAGGCCCTGTCGCGCACCGCCCTGCGCCTGCGGCCCGCCCTCGACCGCGGCCTGGAGCGGATGACCGAACGCCTTGTCAGCCTGGGGAAACTCCACGCCTCGGTGGATCCCAGCGCGCCCCTGAAGCGCGGTTTCGCCCGGGTGCACCGGGCCGACGGCTCCCTGGTCCGCGAGGGCGCGACCCTGCGCAGCGGCGACGGCGTCAGCCTGGTCTTCGCCGACGTGGCGCGCCAGGCCACCATCGACGGGACCCCCGGCGCCGCGCCCGAGCCGCCGCCCGCCCCGGCCCGGCCGGCTCGCCCCCCGCGGGCGCCGCCCTCGCCTTCCGCGCAGGGCGATCTGTTCTGAGCCTCTCGCCTGGAGTAGGATGGCGCCCATGAACGCCCATGATCGCAACCTGCCCGGCTCCACCGCCGACCTGGCCGTCCTCCACTATGGCGACGGCGAGTTCGTGGTCCTGAAACAGGGCCGCTACGTCCTGTGCGCGGTCTCCGGGGTGAAGATCCCGCTGGAGGCCCTGCGCTACTGGAGCGCCCCGCTGCAGGAGGCCTATGCCAGCCCGGCCGAGTCCCTGGCCCGCTGGCAGGCGACCAACCGCTGAACCGGCGCGGCGCCCTCCTGGGCCTGGCGGCGGTCGGTCTCTGGACCCCCGCCCGCGCGGCCGCGCCCGGCCTGACCCTCACCGGTCGTTACCAGCAGGGCGGCTTCGCCCTTGGCCGCACCACGCCCCGCGCCCAGGTCTTCCTCGACGGCCAGCCCGAGACCCTGGCCTCGCAGGACGGCTATTTCGTCGTCGGCTTCGACCGCGACGCCGAGCCCCAGGCCATCATCCGGGTGGTGACCGAGGACGGCGAGGCCAGCCACATCGCCAGGATCGCGCCGGGACACTTCGACATCCAGCGCATCAGCGGCCTGCCGCCCAGCCAGGTGAATCCCACCGGCGAGGCCCTGCTGGCCCGGATCAAGGCCGAGGCCGAGCGCAAGGCCGAGGGCTACGCCAGCCGCGCCGACATCGACGGCTTCAGGTCGGGCTTCATCGTCCCCCTGAAAAAGTACCGCCAGAGCGCCCGCTTCGGCGGCCAGCGCATCCTCAACGGCGAGCCGCGTCCGCCCCACTACGGCGCCGACCTGGCCGCCCCCACCGGAACCCCGATCCACGCCCCCGCCGACGGGATCGTGGCCCTGTCCGACCCCGACATGCACTTCGAGGGCGGCCTGACCATGATCGACCACGGCCAGGGCCTGATCAGCGTCTATCTGCACCAGTCGCGGATCGACGTCCGCCGCGGCCAGATGGTCAAGCAGGGTCAGGTCATCGGCGCCGTGGGCATGAAGGGCCGCGCCACCGGCCCCCACCTCTGCTGGCGCATGAAGTGGCGCGGCCGCAACCTCGACCCCATGCTGATGGTGGGCGCCCGCACGCCGGCCTAGAGCACGATGCGATCAGGCGGAATCGCCTGACCGCTGAATCGTGCTCTAGTTTTGAAAGTATGGAGCCGGATTCAGGCTTCGAGAGAAGCCATCCGGAACTAGCGGGCCGCGATCCAGTCGCAGACGGTGGCGATCGCCTCCGGCGCCAGGCTGGTTTCGATCTCCGCATATTCCGACGGCGCGCCGGTGATCGCCGGCTGCAGGAGATGGTTGAGCCCCGGGAGGGTCACCACCGTCGCCGCCGCATTGGCCGCCGCAATCGCCGCCCCGTGCGCCCGCGGCGGAGTCTGCAGGTCCTTCTCCGCCAGCACCACCAGGGCCGGGCAGATCAGGCCGCGCAGCCCGGCCGTGTGGTCGTGGGTGGCCCAGTAGCGCTGCCAGGGCGTGGCGGCGATGGCGGCGCGCAGCTCCAGGCGCTCGGAGGGGTAGGCCACCGCGGTGAGGATCTCCCGGGCCCGCGCCAGGGTCTGTTCGCGCGTGGGCGCCTTGGAGGCCTCGCAGAGCGCGCGGACGAAGCCGACCGTGCGGTCGAAATCCCGAGGGACGCCGCCCACCACGCGGGCGGCGTTGAACATCTCGGTCTCCAGGATGTCCTCGTCGGGAAGGGCCGTGGGGGTCATCATCACGCAGAAGGCGACGTGCGGATCGGCGGCGGCGATGTCGGCGGAGATATGCGCGCCCTCGCTGTGGCCCATCAGGCCCACCGCGCCGAGGTCGGACCGGGTCCGCAGGAAGGCGATGGCCGCCGCGAGGTCGGCGGCGAAATCGCCGGTGCTGGCGGTGTCGAAGCGGCCCTCCGATCGCCCCACGCCACGCTTGTCGTAGCGCAGGGTGGCGAACCCCAGGCGGGTCAGCTGGTCGGCCCAGAGCGCCATGGGCTTGTGGCCGGCCACCGTCTGGTCGCGGTCGACCTCGCCGAACCAGGAGGAGAGGACGATGACGCGGTGCGGGCCGGGACCCGGCGGGCGGGTCAGGGTCCCCGATCGCATCGAGCCGTCGGCGCCGGTGAAGCTGATCCCCGCCACGTCATACGGGAAGGGCGGGACGAGCGTCTGCGGGCGGGCCGCGTGGACGGCCGGCGGCGCCACGCCCCGCGCAAGGCTCACCGGGAAATCGACGCTGTTGTGGAAGCAAGTCCCCTGCAGCCGGTCGCCGGCCAGGCGCAGGTCGAAGGCGAGGTCCACAGGGAGGAGTTCGAAGACGATTCGATCGCCGTCGCGCCGCAGTGGCAGCGCGTCGACCGCGCCTGATCGCCGGTTGATCCACGCCGTGTCGCCCTCGAGCCGGACGCCGAGCTTCACCTTCGCCGCGCCGGTGTCGAGGACGCCGTGCCAGTCGCCTGAGATATCTGGGGTCATGGGCGGAAAATCGCCGCGCGCCGCAGGTCCTGGCAAAGCACAATAGCTTGGCTTGATCGGGCCGCCGCGGCCTGACACCCTGTCAGCGTCGGAGGTTCAGGAAACCTCCGCGCCGCTCACTTGCGGGCCCGCTTATAGGTCTCGTTGGGCCAGCGCTTGTGGACCCAGAACCATTCGGTGGGGCGGTCGCGGATGCGATCCTCGATGAAGGCGTTCACCTTTCGCACCCCGGCGGCGATGTCCTCGTTGCGGTTTCCCGTGTTCTTCAGGCGGATCGGGTCGTGCACCACCACCTTGAAGCGGGCCTTGTGGGTGCGCTGCACCGACATGGGCTGCAGGGGGATGTCGAAGCGCAGGGCGAAGCTGGAGGGGCCGGGCGCGGTGTAGCAGGTGACCCCGAACAGCGGCGCGGCCACCCCGCCGTTGAACTTCTGGTCGTTCATCAGGGCCACGCATTCGCCGCGGGCCAGGGCCCGGATCAGCTCACGGGCGCTCTCGGTCCCCTTGGGCGCGAACAGGCGCACGCCGTAACGGAAGCGGCTGCGGCGGAAGCTCTCGTCCACATAGGGGTTGTTCATCGCCCGATAGGTGATCTGGCAGGTGATCCCGGCATGGACGATGGCGGCGGGCATGACCTCCATCGAGGAGAAGTGGCCGGAGATGAACACCACGGACTCGCCGGTCTCGGCGATCTGCTTCAGGCGCTCGGCGTTCACCACCTCCACGCGGCTGGGATCATTGATGATCTTGTCGAGGATCGGGAATTCCAGGGCCACCCGCCCCGCCTCGGCCCAGCTTTCCCGGGTCAGGCGCTCGATCTCGGCGTCGTCGGCCTGGGGGAAGGCGATCCGCAGATTGGTCTGGACGACGCGGTGGGTGCTGGTGAGCGGCCCCAGGCGCTGGAACAGCCAGGCGCCGAAATCCGACACCGCATCGATGGGGAACAGCCGCGCCAGGCCAGTGACCAGGTCATAGGCCAAGGCCTCGAGCCGCCAGACGACGTGCTGGGCCAGGGAGGGTCGCGCTTCCGCCATGGCCTGTCCTAACCGGCGGTCCCCAGTCGCGCAACGCGAGCCCGACTCTCCTGGCGCGTGTCTTGCCCATTTCAGGCCAGACCGTCTCGCTTTGGGACGGCGCCAAACAAACGCGAAGAGGGGCGGTGCATCCCATGGGTAATGACATCGACGTTCATCTTGGTAAGCGTCTTCGCCGTCGTCGGCGGCTCCTGGGCCTGACCCAGCAACAACTGGCCGGAGCCTGCGGCGTGCGGTTCCAGCAGATCCAGAAGTACGAGTGCGGCGCGAACCGCATCTCGGCCGCCCGCCTGTGGCAGCTGTCCGAAGCCTTGGAAGTGCCGGTCGGCTACTTCTATGACGGCCTCTCGGAACTGGCCCAGCGCGAACCGGCCAACGAGGGCGACGGCGGCGGCGAGATGTTCGCCCGCAAGGAAACCCTCGACCTGATCCGCGCCTACTACCAGCTGGGCGAGCGTCCGCGCCGCCGGCTGCTCGACCTCGCCAAGTCGCTGAACGGCGAACACGAGGCGGTCTGAACCACCCCTCGTGAGTTTGGGGGGATATCGCGAGGGCGAGCGGCGGGATAAAGCGAGTGCATGCTCGCTCCCGACCGTCTCGCTGCTCTCGACAGCTTCCTGATTGACCTGAACCGCGCCTCCGCCGCCGCCATCGCCCCGCTGTTCCGGGCCGATCACGGCCTGGAGGACAAGGGCACCGCCACCTGGTTCGATCCCGTCACCGCCGCCGACAAGGGCGCGGAGGCGGCCATCCGAAAGCTGATCGCCGAGCACTATCCCGAGCACGGGGTGATCGGCGAGGAGTATGGCGAGGACCGCCCGGACGCCGAGTGGGTGTGGGTTCTAGATCCTGTTGACGGGACTCGCGCCTTCATCGCCGGCCTGCCGGTCTGGACCACCCTGATCGCCCTGCGCCATGAGGGCCGCCCGGTGCTGGGCTCCATCGGCCAGCCCTATATCGGCGAACTCTATATCGGCCATGCCGGGGGCTCGCGCCTGCTGGCCCGTGGCCAGGAGAAGCCGCTCAAGGTGCGCCCCTGTCCCAGGCTCACCGACGCCATCATCGCCACCACCGACCCGGAGGCCAACTTCACCGGCGCCGAGCTGGGCGCCTGGACCCAGGTCCGCGCGGCGGCCAAGCTCGCCCGCCTGGGCTGCGACGCCTACGCCTACGCCATGGTGGCGGCGGGCACGATGGACATGGTGATCGAGGCGGGACTGAAGTCCTGGGATATCGAGAGCGCCATCCCCCTGATCGAGGGGGCCGGCGGCCTGGTCACCGACTGGCGGGGCAATCCCGTGGGCCAGACCGGCGGCCAGATCGTCATCGCCGGCGACCGGGCCTGCCTCGAAGAGGCCCTGGTCGCCCTCAAGCGGTCAGCGAACTAGCTAGGCCTTCTTCGGCGCGGACTTCGCAGCCGCGGGCTTCTTGGCCGCGGCGGGCGCCTTGGCGGCCGCAGGTTTGGCGGCGGCCTTCGGCGCGGCCTTGGGGGCCGGCTTGGCGGCGGCCGGCTTGGCCGGAGCCTTCGCCGCGGGCTTTGGCGCCGCCTTGGGCGCAGCGGCCTTGGCCGGAGCGGCCGCCTTGGGCGCCGCAGGCTTCGCGGCGGCCTTCGGGGCGGCGGCCTTGGCCGGAGCCTTGGCGGCGGCGGGCTTGGCGGCCGGCTTCGCAGCCGGCTTGGCGGCGGCCTTCGGAGCCGTCTTGGGCGCCGCGGCCTTGGCCGGAGCGGCGGCCTTGGGGGCCGGCTTCGGCGCAGCCGCCTTCGCGGCGGGCTTGGCCGCTGCCTTCGCAGCGGGCTTGGCGGCCGCCTTGGGCGTCGCGGGCGTCGCGGCGGCCTTCGGCGCGGCGGCGGCGGGCTTGGGCGCAGCCACGGCCGGCTTCGGCGCGGCGGCGGCAGGCGCGGGGGCCGGAGTCGGGGCGGGGGCCACGGCCGCCGGCCTGGCGGGGGCGGGCTTTGGCTTGGCGCCGGTGATCTTGCCGATCAGAGAGTCGAAGGCGGCCCAGAAGCCGGAGCGCTTGTCGTCGGTTTCCATAAGAATCTCATGATAGGAGCCAGCCACGCTGACGAATTCGCCAGCCGGCAGATTTGATGCGGCCGCTCGTTGCGCCGCGTCGACGACAAGCTTGTCGTCTCCGGCCGATACGATGACCACGGGGATCTTTACGTCACGCAGGTGGGCGGGCTTGGCCAGCCAGGCCGTCGCCCGGAACGCGAAATCGAGCCAGCCCCAGGTCGGACTGCCCAGCGCCAGCTCGTTGTGCGCCGCGATCTGGGCGCGGACCCGGGCGAAGCGCTTCGGGTCGTGGGTGAGGGCGTTGCCCTCGAAACTCTCGTTGAAGGGATTGGCCGGCTGTTCGGCGACATAGCGCGAGCCGCGGCCGATCAGGCTGTTGAGGGTGGCCATCAGCTTGGCCTGGTAGAGGGGCGTCGTCCCGGTCCTCACCCCCAGCATGGGCGCGCAGAGCACCGCGCCGGCGAAGCGGCGGGACTCGCCCTTGGCCAGGGCCAACAGGGTCAGGCAGCCGCCCATGGAATGGCCGACGGCGATCCAGGGCTTGGGCAGGCGGCTCTCGAAGGCCGCCAGGATGGCGCGGTAGTCGGTGAGGAAGGTCTCGTAGCCGTAGGCGTGGCCCTTCAGGCGGTCGGACAGGTCGCGATGGGACAGGCCCTGGCCGCGCCACTCCTGGACCAGCACCGTGAAGCCACGGTCCATCAGTTCGCCGACCACCTCGAAATACTTCTCGATGTGTTCGGTCCGGCCGGTGCTCAGCACCACCGAGCCTCGCGAGACGCCCTTGGGCGCGAACAGGGCCGCGCGCAGCTTGGCGCCGCCGGCCCCGATGACCCATTCGGCCGAGCCGCCCGGGGGGATCGGCGCCTCGGGGACGGCGATCAGGGGGGCGGCCTCAGCCATGGTCGGCCACCATCTTCGAGAACAGCGCCTGGACCTGGGGCTGCAGGGCCATGGCCAGGCCCATGTCGGAGAGCCGCATGCGCCCCTTCATCACCGCCGTCATGGGGTTGAGCTCGCGCTTGCCCATGGCCTTCAGGTCGGCCTTGCTGATGGTGATCGTCAGGTCGGCGGGCTTATCGTCATTGCTGACCGCGCCGCCGTCGATGTGGATGAAGCCTTCGCCCTTGAGGTCGAACTTCACGGACTTGCCCAGGCCGGAGTCGTCGCCGACGCCCGACTTCACCCGTTCGGTCAGTTCCTGCAAGCTCGCCAAGGATTCGGCCCTTCCACAGTTGATGGTGGGCGCACCTTCGCCTCTCGCGCGAATGATGTAAACGGCGACGCTTTTCCCAGGGTTACCGGGAGGTTGAGACGCCCGCCGATCAGCCGGCCTTGACCGGCGCGGGACAGGCGTCGCCCAACCGGCGCGCATCGGTGGTGAAGCGTCCCCCCAGCGGCAGGCCGGCATAGGTGGTGTCGACATCGGCCACCATCTTGAAGGTCGTGGGCGAATAGCTGCCGGTGGCCTCGATGGCGACCTGGCGGCCCTTCTTGCTGGCGCAGGTGCCCTTCAGGGTGATCTTCCCGTTCTGGAAGATCCGCGTCGGATAGGTGCAGCTGTAATGGCGGTTGCTGGGGCCCAGGGTGAACTTGGCCACCTCCGAGGGCGTGATGCAGCGCCGCTCCTTCTTGGTCTGGCTGATCACCGCCTGGACCTTGTTGGTCACCTCCCAATAGCCGGGCTGGATGGTGGATTCCTGGGCGAGCGCCGGGGCGGCGGCCAGGGCGGAGACGGCGAACAGTCCGAGGGTCAGGGTGCGCAACATGTTCCAAGCTCTAGCGCCAAAGGATGCTGACAGAATAGGGCACCGAGGTGGCTTAGGTCTGACACGGCGTGTCGGGTCCCGTTCATCTTGCACATCGCCGGGGCCCCGCGCATAGTTGAGAACGTCTCGCAACAACGCCGGAGGACCGTCATGAAGACCCTCGCCCTCGCCGACCTCGACCAGATCTATCGTCCGCCCGGCAAGCTGGTGATCGACAAGGCCCTGGCCCGGGTCGACCGGCACGGCCGCAGCTTCATCGAACTGTCCCCCTTCTGCGTGGTGTCCTCGGCGGGACCGGACGGCGCCATGGACGTGTCGCCGCGCGGCGGGGAGCCGGGCTTTGTCCATGTCGGCGAGGACGGGGGAACGCTCCTCCTGCCCGACCGGCCCGGCAACAACCGGCTCGACACCCTGCGCAACCTGCTGGCGGGCTCCGGCCAGGTGGGGTTGATGTTCATGATCCCGGGCTTCGATGACGTCTATCGGGTGAACGGCCGGGCCAGCGCCAGCGCCGACCCCGAGCTGCTGGCCCAGTTCGTCGAGTTCGGGAAACCGCCGCGCCTGGTGCTCACCATCGCGGTGGAGGAGGCCTTCTTCCACTGCCCCAAGGCCATCATGCGCGGACGCCTGTGGGAGCCGGAGGCCCGGATCGACCGCACCGTCCTGCCCAGCCTCTCCGAGATCGTCATGGACCAGCTGCAGATGGGCAAGCCGACCATCAGCGAGGCGCAGATCGTCGAAAGCTACAAGAGCCAGCTCTAAGCCTGTCGCACAGCCTCGACGCCCAGCTTCACAGCGCGCGCCATCTCCGCGTTGATCGCCGCGGCCCCGGCGAAGGGCTGGTGGGCGCGGGTGAAGACGGCCACGGCGTAGCGCCCGCCGTCCGGCCAGCCGATCACCCCGATCTCGTTGCGCACTCGGCCAAACAGGCCGCCGCTCTTGGCCGCCAGGGTCCCGCCGTCGGGGACGGCCGGCTCCAGGCGCCGGGTCACCTGCTGGCCCATCACCTCGCGCAGCGTGGCGCAGGCCGGTGGCAGGGCGGCGCCATCGGCCCAGATCGACGCCAGCAGGGTGGTCATGTCCCGCGCCGTGGTGCGGGACCCCCGCGCCGGATCGAGGGCGGCGACGGCGTCGAGGCGGGCGGGGTCGAGGCTGCCGGCCTGGGCCGCCGGGCCCAGCTTGCCGGCCTGGGCGGCCAGCAGTTCGGCATAGGTGCGGAACTCCAGCTCCACCGCCATGGCGTCGAGCATCGCCTTCAGGTCGCTGACGATCCGCGTCTCGCGGCAGCCGCAGGTCAGGGCGCGGGCGTTGATGGCGTCCAGGCCGACCCGGGCGATCAGCACATCGGTGGCCGCGTTGTCGCTCACCGTCATCATCTGCCGGGCGAGATCGCGCAGGGACAGGCGCACCGGGTCCTGAAAGTTCGAGAGCCCCGTCGGGCCAGGCGTCACCACCGCCGGGCGAAGGTCCGTCTGCTTGGCCGGATCGATCGAGCCCTCCGCGGCCCGGGCGTAGAATTCCAGGGCCACCAGGACCTTGAAGACCGAGGCCGGGACCATGGGGCGGTCGGCCTCGAGGCCCACCTCGGCGCCGGTGGCCAGGTCGCGGACGTGCAGGGTCCCGTCGCAGCCGGCGGCGGCGAAGCCGGCCTGGAGGGCGGCGGCGATGTCGGGGGCGGCCATGGGCTCAGGTCGGCTTTACGAAGCGCAGGGTCATCCGGTCGCTCTCGCCGATGGCGTCGTACTTGGCGTGGTCGAAGGTGGGGTCGTCGGGCTGGCCGCGGGGGGAGGAGCGGCGGACCGGCGGCAGGGTCCAGACCCCGAAGGGGTGGTCCTTGGTGTCCTTGGGGTTGGCGTTGATCTCCGAGGCCTTGTCCAGGATGAAGCCGGCCTCCTGGGCGAGCTGGGCCACATAGGCCTGCTGCACATAGCCGTCGGCGGCCAGCACGTCCTGCACCCCGCCCGGGTTGGCGCGGTGCTCCTCGACCCCCAGGACCCCGCCGGGCTTGAGGGCCACGAAGGCGTCATGGAAGGCCTTCTCGGCGATGCCGGCGGCCATCCAATTGTGGACGTTGCGCAGGAAGAGGGCGAGGTCGGCCGAGCCCGCCGGCGCCACCGCCCCGCTGGTGGGGCCAAAGGCTGTGATCACCACGTCGCCATAGAGCTTGGGCCGGGCCCGCAGCTTGCGGCGGTAGGCCGCGACGATCTCGGCCGAGGCCGGCTCGCCCGGATCGTTGGTCTGCAGGTCGGCGGCGAACAGCTTGCCGTCGGTGGCCGCCAGGAAGGGGGCCAGGATGTCGGTGTACCAGCCGGCGCCCGGCCAGAACTCCACCACCGTCTGGCCCGGCGCCAGGCGGAAGAACTCCAGGGTCTCGACGGGATGGCGCCAGGGATCGCGGGCCTTGTCGGCGGCGGTGCGCCACTCGCCGGCCACCGCCTGGGCGATGGTCATCGGCCCGGCCTTGGGCGCCGGCGCCTTGTCGGCCTTCTTGCCGCAGGCCGCCAGGGCCAGGCTCGAGGCGATCATCCCGCGTCGCGACAGCGAAACCATTGAGCCCATTGCGGAAGCGCACCCCTGATCGAAGACCTCAGGGGTGGTAGACTGCGCCGCGCGCGGGGTCAAAACCGCGGCCTCAGCCGGGCTTCACGAAACGCAGGGTCATGCGGTCGCTTTCGCCGATGGCGTCGTACCGGGCGCGGTCGAAGGCGGGATCCTGGGTCTTGCCCCCCTCGGTGGTGTAGCGCGAGGGCGGCAGGGTCCAGACGCCGAAGGGATGATCCTTGGTGTCCTTGGGATTGGCGTTGACCTCCGAGGCGGCGGCCAGCTTGAAGCCGGCCTTCTGCGCGGCGGCGACGACGGTGGCTGTGGCGACATAGCCGTCGCGGGCGTCGCCCTTCTGGGGCCGCGGATCGGCCCGGTGCTCCTCCACGGCCAGGACCCCGCCGGGCTTCAGCACGGCGTAGAAATCGGCCATGGCCTTGTCGAGCATCGGCGGCTGCCAGAGCCAGTTATGGATGTTGCGGGCAGTGATCACCATGTCGGCAGACCCCGGCGTCCCCAGGGGCTTGGACTGGGTCCCGAAGTTCACGAAGCCCACCTTCCCGAACTTCGCCGCGTCGGCGTACCGCGCCTCGAAGGCCGCGCGGCCCTTGCGGGCGCCCTCCGACAGGGCCGGATTGTCCAGGTCGGCGGCGCTGGCGATGTAGGTCCCGCCGGTCGCCTTGGCGTAGGGCGCCAGGATCTCGGTCCAGTAGCCGGTCCCGGGCGAGATCTCGATGATGGTCTGCTTCGGCTTCACCCCCCAGAAGGCCAGGGTCTCATAGGGATGGCGGGCGCCGTCGCGGGCGCTGTTGGCCTCCGTCCGGGCCGGGCCGGCGACGGCGGCCCGCAGCGCCTTGTCGTCGGCGGCCTGGGCGGCGGGCGCGAGGCTGATGAGGGCCAGTGCGGAGAGCAGGGCGAGGGAGCGGCGGGACATCCGGGGTCGAACCTTCAAGGTCTGGGGAGGTCCAGGACCCTAGGGATCAAGGCTCGCCTGGCAAGGGGCGCGGCCATGACGTTTCCGTCAGAACAACCCCCTTGAAGGCGCAAAAGCCGTCCCTACCTATCCATTCGAAGGCGCTGGATTTCCGGGCCTTCCAGGCGGCGCGAGACTTCGGTGCGCGCTGAACCTGCATCCCTGAACTGCAACCTTGCTTACGCCAAGAAGGATGTGACCCACATGCGTACTGTCGATTTCTCCCCCCTCTATCGCTCCGTCGTCGGCTTCGACCGTCTCGCCGCCCTGCTCGAGACCGCCACCGCGGACGCCGCCTCCGGCTATCCGCCCTACAACATCGAGCGCACCGACGAGAACGCCTACCGCATCGAGATCGCGGTGGCCGGCTTCCGTCCCGACGAACTCAATATCGAGGTGAAGGAAAACCTCCTCACCGTCCAAGGCCGCAAGACCGCCAATGACGACCAGCGCCGCTTCCTGCACCGCGGCCTCGCCGAGCGCGACTTCGAGCGCCGGTTCCAGCTGGCCGACTATGTGGTGGTGACCGAGGCCAAGCTTTCCGACGGCCTGCTGTCCATCGCCCTGAAGCGCGAACTTCCCGAGGCCCTCAAGCCTCGCCGGATCGAGATCGCCACGGGCGTCGAGACCGCTCCGCTGATCGAAGGCGAAAAGGCCGCCTAGGACCCCCCACCTAGGCTGGCTCAACGGAAGGGCGGCGCGGCGACGCGTCGCCCTTTTCCGTGGCCGCAGGGCGCGACCGAAGTCGAAGGGTCGTCTCGATGGAGACGCGAGCACGACGACAAGGAAATGGGCTGAACTCCGGACGGCGCCCGGCGTTCAGCCTGGGCTCACTTCGGACATGGCGAACTCTATGTTCGAAGTTTGCCTGGAGATGTCCGCCATGAAGACCTTGACCGCTGCGTGCGCCGCGACCCTCGTGGCGCTCGCAGCCTGCGCCCCCAAGGCCGAGAAGACCGTCGCCGCCATCGACCCCAGGACGTCCAGCCAGATCCGGGGTCCCGGACCCCAGACCCTGGACCATATGCTGGCGCGCGGCCACGCCCGCTTTGCCGGCGCCGATATCAACAGCGACGGCAAGGTCACCCACGACGAAATCGCCCAGGCCCGCGCCCAACGGGAGGCCGCGGGCGGCGGGGCCCGTCCGCGCCGGGGCGGCGGCATGATGCTGATGCGCGCCGACGCCGATGGCGACGGGGCGGTCACTCTGGCCGAGGTGGAGACCCAAACCAAGGACCGCTTCGCACGCCTCGACGCCGACCGCGACGCCGTCGTCACCCCCGAGGAAATGCGCGCCGGCGTCCGCCCGCCGAACTAGAAGGCGCCGTGCCGGCCCTCGCCAGCGGCGAAGCGGGCCGCGCCCTGCCGGGCCGAGCCGGAGCGCAGGGTCTCCAGGCCCAGCTCCACCTCGTTGCGGGCGGCGGCCTCCCAGTCCATCGACCACTGGGCCAGGGCCGAGGCGCGGTCGCTGCGCAGGCAGGCCTGGGGGAAGGCGCAAAGCTGCTCGGCCAGTTCGATCGCGGCCGTCAGGGCCTGTCCCTTGGGGACCAGCCGGTTGGCGAGGCCGATGGCGTAGGCCTCCTCGGCGTCCACGGCCCGGCCGGTGAGGATCAGGTCCATGGCCCGCGACTGGCCGATCAGCCTGGGCAGGCGCACGGTGCCCAGGTCGATCAGCGGCACCCCGAACCGGCGGCAGAACACCCCGAACACCGCCCCCTCCGCGGCCACCCGCAGGTCGCACCAGGCCGCCACCTCGATCCCACCGGCGACGGCGTGGCCCTCGACGGCGGCGATCACCGGCTTGGACAGCGTCAGGCGGGTGCAGCCCATGGGGCCCAGATCGCCCTCCCGCAACACCGCATTGCCGCGCCCCTCGCTCACCCCCTTGAGGTCGGCGCCGGCGCAGAAGGTCCCGCCGCGCCCCTGCAGGACGGCGACGTCCAGGTCGGGGTCGGCGTCGAAGGCCTTGAAGGCGTCGTAGAGCTGCTGGGCGGTGGGGGCGTCGACGGCGTTGCGGCTCTGCGGCCGCTCGATGGTGACGATGGCGACGCGGCCGCGGGTTTCCACACTGACGGTCTGCACGGGGGCCTCCTCCTTAGGGATGGAGCAGGCTACGCCCTTGACCGGACTTCAGGGAGTCAGGCCGCGCGCGCCAGGTCGAAGCCCAGGGTGGCGTGCAGCTGCACGTCACGGACGCTGGCGCCCGACAGGCGGGAATCGGTGAAGTCGCAGCCCCGCAGGTCGGCCCCGTCCAGGATCGCCCCGCTCATGTCGGCGCCCTGGGCCTGGGCGTAACGCACCCTGGCGTGCTCGAAACTGGCCGCCGTCATCCGGGTGGCGCTGAGCGGCAGGGGGGTGAAGATGGCGCCGCGCAGATCGGCCTTGGTGAGGTTGACCCCGGACATCCGGGCGCCGCGGGCGTCGGCATCCTTCAGACAGATCCCGCGCAGATCAGCCCCGTCGAACTGGGCGCCCTGCAGGTGGGTTCCGGTGAGATCCAGGCCCATCATGATGGCGCCCTTGGCGCTCATGGCGCTGAGCCTCAGGCCGCGCAGCTGGTTGGTCAGGGGCCGCAGATCCTCGCCGTCGAACATGGCGGGTTTTCCCTCGCGGCCGCCGGTCCGGCACCAGAGGTGGTTGGCCTGGGCGCGGGCCACCAGCTCCTCGGCGCGGGCGATGGCCTCGGGGCTGGGGGCGCTCACCGTCCCCTTCATGTTGGCGCCGCGGGTCCGCGCACTGCCGACGTCGACGCCGGTCATCACCGCCTCCGAGAGGTTGGCGCCCTCGAAATTGGTGTTGGCCACCTCGGCGCCGTCCAGCATGGCGCCGCTGAGATTGGCGTCCTTCAGGTTCGCGCCGGACATCTTGGCGCCCTTCAGGGAGCAGTCGGTGAAGTCCGAGGCGAACACCGAGGCGTCGTTGAGCTGCGACCCGTCCAGGGTCGCGCCCACGAAGATGGCGTTGTCGAGCTGACCCTCGCGGGTCTGGTGGACCACCGAGGCCAGGCCCTTGGAGGGGTGGGGAATGGCCACCTGGCCGACGCGGAAATCGGCCTGGGTCAGGTCGGCCTGGGACAGGTTGGCCCCGCGCAGGCAGGCGCCCCGCAGGTCGGCCCGCATCAGGCGCGCGCCGCGCAGATCGGCCTTGCGCAGGTCGCAGCCGAACAGGACCGCGCGCTCCAGATTGATCCCCGCCATCCGCGCGCCGTCGAAGATCGAGGCCGAGACGTCGGCGTCGGTCAGGTTGCGGCCGGCCAGGTCGGCGCCCGACAGGTCGACGAATTTCAGGATCGCCCGCTTGCCGCCGGGGCGGCCGCTCACGAACTTCTCATGCGCGCTCACGATCAGCTCGATCTCGCCGGGCGAGAGCTTGCGGCGGCCGGAGAGGGTGACGGTCATGCGAGTGAGCTTATGGCGAACATGGGTTTCCGAAGGCTGATCTAGCCCTCCAGAAGCAACTGAAGCGTTAAGCTTTACCGAGGGTAATTATATTGTTTCGCCGAGACCTCGCGCGCCCCACTTCTGGGCGCCCGCGAGGTTGGCCTGGCGCAGCTGGGCGTTGGTGAAGTTGGCGCGGCTCAGGTCGGCGTCCACCAGCATCACATGGCGCAGATCGGCGCGGGCCAGGTCGGCGTTCTTCAGGCTGGCGCCCGTCAGGTTGCAGGGCAGGATGCGGTCGCCCCCCAGCAGCAGCGGGCCCATCTGGGCGTCGCGCAGGTCGGCGCTGGCGAGCTTCGCGCCCATCATGCGCGCGCCCCGCAGGTCGGCGCGGCGCAGGTTGCAGGCCCGCAGGTCCGCCCCCTCCAGATTGGCGCCCTGGAGCTGCACGCCCTCCATGTCGAGGCCGTAGAACACCGCCCCCTTGGCCGAGAGGGCGGTCAGGTTGAAGCCGCGCACCGTCTCCAGGGCCCGCAGGTCGGCGTTGTCGAAGACGCTGGGCGAGCCCTCCTCGCCCCCGGTCTCGCACCAGCGGGCGTGGTCGCGGATCATGGTCTTGTAGGGCAGGTCCGAAACCGACTTGCCCGAGGGCTGGTCGGTCAGGGCGCCGCGCATGTCGGCCTGGCTGACGTTCCAGGCGAAGGTCTTGGCGCCCACCAGGATGCAGTCGCGCAGGTCTGCACCGGCGAGGTCGGCGCCGGAGAGGTCGGCGCCGGCCATGTTGGCGCCGGTCATGGTGCACTGCTTGAGGTTGGCGCGGACCAGCTTGGCGTCCTTGAGCACCGCGTCGGTGAAGTCGGCCCGCACGGCCATGACCCCCGACAGACGCGAACGCTCCAGGTTGGCGCCGGCCAGGATGGCGCCCTGCATCTCGCCGGCGCGGTTCTGGTGGGTCACCACCTTGAGGCCCTGGGCGCGGTCCACCGAGGCGATGCAGCCCTCGCGCAGGTCGCATTCGAAGAGGTCGGCGCCGGTGAGGTTGGCGTTGCGCAGGCAGGCGCCGCGCAAGTCCGCGCGGCGCATGGAGGCCTCGGTCAGGTTGGCGTTCTGGAGGTCGGCGCCGAACAGGTTGGCGTGGTCCAGGCGGGCGCCCTGCAGCTGGCAGTCGGCGAGGATGGCCCCTGTGAAGTCGGCGTCGCAGAGGTTGCGGCCGCGCAGGTCCAGGCCGCTCAGATTCTTCCAGGCGAAGACCGCGCGGGCGCCGCCGGGACGGGAGGTCCACAGCCGATCGTGCTTGGCGCAAATGGCGTCCACCTCCGCCTGTTCGAGCGGGTGGACATCTTGAATCGTCGCGGTTTGAAGGGACATGACTACGCCTGACGCTGGCCTACTGTCCCCAATTTAGGGTGTCGTAATTAACATGCTGTTTCCGCGACTTAGCGAAAATTAAAGTGAATAAGCGCTAAGCTTTCGGTGGCTCGTAGTCGGCGTAGAGCCCGGTCGCCTCGGCCTCCAGCAGGCCAAGCTCCACCGCGACACCGACCGCCCGCAGGCGCGCCACGCCCCGCCCCGCCGCGAAGGTCGAGGGATCGCGGCAGGCGATCACCACCCGGCTCACCCCTGCCTGGGCCAGCCGCAGGGAACAGGAGGCCGTCCCGTTGGAGCGCTCGCCGCAGGGCTCCAGGGTGACATAGGCGCTGGCGCCCGTCGCCGCCGCGCCGGCCTGGTCGAGGGCCTGCTCCTCGGCGTGCGGCCGGCCGCCAGGCTGGGTCGCGCCCTCTCCCACCACCGCGCCATCGGCCACGATCACGCAGCCCACCGCCGGATTGGTCCCGGTGTTCCCGAGGTTGGTGCGGGCCAGCGCGATGGCGCGGCGCATGTGGTCCTGGTCGGCGGTCATGCCGTTGTTGTGAGGCGCCGGGCCGCCCCGCCGCAACCCCGGAGAGTTGAGCGCGTCCCGCCCCTCGCCCATAGTCAGGGCCTGAAGACCGGGAGGACTCGTGACCGACGCGCTGGTGATCAAGGGCCTGACCAAGACCTTCCGCGCCCCGGCGGTGGACGACCTGAACCTCACCGTCCGCTCGGGCGAACTCTACGCCCTGCTGGGCCCCAACGGGGCGGGCAAGACCACCACCCTGCGGATGGTGGCGGGCCTGCTCAAGCCGGACTCCGGCTCGATCGAGGTGTTCGGCGTCGACGCCCTGGCCGACCCCACGGCCGCCAAGCGCCTGCTGGCCTGGGCGCCGGACGAGCCCATGCTCTACGACCGGCTGACCCCGCTGGAATATCTGGAGTTCGTCGCCGGCCTCTGGGGGGTCGAGGCCCAGACGGCCCGTGACCGCTCCGAGGAGCTGCTGCGCATGCTGGGCCTGTGGGAGGAGCGCGGCCGCCGCTGCGAGGGCTTCTCCCGGGGCATGAAGCAGAAGACCGCCCTGGCCGGCGCCCTGATCCATGATCCCCGGCTGCTGATCCTGGATGAGCCCCTCACCGGCCTCGACGCCGGGGCCGCCCGCCAGGTCAAGGACCTGCTCAGCGCCCGCACACGGGCCGGCGCCACCGTCATCCTCACCACCCACATCCTGGAGGTGGCCGAGCGGATGGCCGACCGCATCGGCATCATCCAGCACGGCCGGCTGCTGGTGGAGGGCCGGCTGGACGAACTGCGCGCCCGGGCCGGCGACGGCGCCGCCACCCTGGAGGACCTGTTCCTCGACCTCACCGGCCAGGACGAGGCGGCCCCCGCGTGAGGCCGACCCCCGGCTCGACCCCGTGGCTGCTGGCCCACGAGATGCGCCTGGGCTGGCGCGGCGTGCTGGCCCGCCGGGGCGAGAACCGCCGCAGCGGCTGGGTCGCCCTGGTCAGCGTGGCCCTGGTGACCCTGCTGGCCGGCGTGCCCCTGGGCTTCATGATGCGGCGCATCGAGATCACCGTGACCCCCACCGGGATCGTGCTGGCCGACGCGGTCCTGGCGGTGATCTTCAGCCTGATGCTCTCCCAGACCGTGGCGGCCGCCGCCGACGTCCTCTACGACCGCGGCGACCTGGACCTGCTGTTCTCCTCGCCGATCTCGCCGCGCAAGGTGCTGACCGTGCGGTTCGCCGCCATCGCGCTGAACCTCTTCCTGGTGTTCTCGGCCTTCCTCGGACCGTTCCTGGTCCCCATCGCCCTGATCGCCCACCCGCCCTGGCTGGCGGCCTTCGGGGTCCTGGCGGTGATCGCCGTGGCCGCCACCGCCTGCGGCCTGGTGGTGGCCATGGCCCTGTTCAGGGCCATCGGCCCGCGCCGCACCCGGACCATCGCCCAGGTGCTCTCGGCCCTGATCGGGGCCGGCTTCTTCCTCGTCACCCAGGCCCGCACCATCTTCGGCCACGCCGCCGGTTCGGTGTGGAGCGATCTGATGGCCGCGGCGCCCGCCATCCCCCTGCCCCCCGCCGCCGCCCTGCCCCTGAAGGCCCTGATGGGCGATCCCGGCGCCCTGGCGATCCTGCTGGCGGCGGCGGTGGCGATGTTCGCCGGGGTGAACCTCTGGCTGGGGGGCCGCTTCGCCGCCGATTCCGCCGCCGCCGGCGGGGCCGAGGCCAGCGCGATCAAGGCGCGGACAAAGCCCGTGGCCTTCACCGGCGGGGCCTTCGCGGCCACCGTGCGCAAGGAGCTGCGGCTGATGGCCCGCGACGCGGCCCTGATGTCCCAGGTGATGCTGCGGGTGCTCTACCTGCTGCCGCTGGCCTTCGTGCTGCTGCGCAACGCCGGGACGCGGGAGACCCTCGCCCTGCCGGGGGGGGCCGCGGCCCTGACCTTCGTCGCCGGCCAGGTGGCCGCCAGCCTGTCCTGGATCACCGTCTCGGCCGAGGACGCCCCCGACCTGATCGCCTGCGCCCCGACCCCGGTCGCGACCTTCCGGCAGGCCAAGCTGGTGGCCGCCTTCATCCCGGTGGCGATCCTGCTGACGCCGATCCTGGGCGTGCTCATCGTTCTGAACCCGGGGGTGGGGCTGGCGGCCACGGCCGGCTGCGTCGCCACGGCGCTGGCCAACGGCCTGATCAACATCTGGTATCAGCGGCCGGCAAAGCGCTCGGAGTTCCGCCGCCGTCGGGGGTCGAGCTGGTTCTCCACCCTGGTCGAACTGCTGGTGGGCGCCGCCATCGCCGCGGCCACGGGCCTGGCCGCCGCCGGCCAGCCCTGGGCGGTGATCCCGGCGCTGGTGGCGGGCGTCCTGCTGCTGGTCATCCGCCGCACCGACGCCCAGATCGCCACCGCCCTGCGGGCGGCCGCCCGCTAGCTGCCGTAGGTCGGCAGCTTCGTCGCGCGGGCCTCGTCCAGATAGCGGGCCGAGGTCGGCTTCAGGGCGGCGTCCAGCTCGATCAGCAGCGGATTGCCGGTGGGGATCTCGACGTCGATGATCGCGTCGGACGACAGGGCGTAGATCAGCTTGACGATGGCCCGCAGGGAATTGCCGTGGGCGGCCACCAGCACCGTCTCGCCGGCGGCGAGCCTCGGGGCGATCTCGGCGGTCCAGTAGGGGGCGACCCGGTCCAGGGTGGTCTTCAGGCTCTCGGTGTCGGGCAGGGTCGCGCCGGCGTAGCGGCGGTCCTTGCTGAAGTCGAACTCGCCGCCGGGCGGCAGGGGCGGCGGCGGCACGTCGTAGGACCGCCGCCAGATCTTCACCTGGTCGGCCCCGTGCTTGGCGGCGGTCTCGGTCTTGTTCAGGCCGGTCAGCCCGCCGTAGTGGCGCTCGTTGAGCCGCCAGTCCTTGGTCTCCGGCACGAAGACCTGGCCCGCGGCGGTGAGCGCCAGCCAGCAGGTGCGGATCGCCCGGGTCAGGACCGAGGTGAAGGCGCGGTCGATCTGCAGGCCCGCCGCCTTGATCAGCTCCCCGCCCTTGGTCGCCTGGGCCTCGCCCTCCGGCGTCAGGTCCACGTCCACCCAGCCGGTGAAGCGGTCCTCGAGGTTCCAGCGGCTCTGGCCATGGCGCAGCAGGATCAGGGTGGGCACGCGGAAACCTCCATTGTGGCGACGCCTGCGGGCTAGGGCGCGGGGGCCGGGGCGTCAAGGGTTCGCTGGCCCAGGCCGATTCGAGCCGCTATATGCGGACGACCATGCGTGACCGCCTGTTCTTCCCCGCCCTGGCCCTGGCCGCCCTGCTGATGGTGGCGCTGGCCGCCGTCTGGCCCCAGGGGCTGGGCGACCGTTCGTGGGGGCCCTTCGGACACACCCCGGCGCAGCGGACGCCGGCCATGCAGGCGGCGATGAAGCGCGAATCCGACGCCTCCAACCAGCGTCTCAACCAGGCCCGGCAGGCGGTTTCCGACCTGCAGAGCCAAGCCATATCGCCGACCCAATGACCGATTTCGACGCCGTGGCCGTGGGCCGCCGGGTGCTGGCCGCCGAGGCCGCCGCCCTCATCCAGCAGGCCGACGGCCTGGGGGAGGCCTTCGCCCGGGCGGTGGACATCCTGCACGCGGCCAGGGGCAAGATTGTCTGTTCCGGCATCGGCAAGTCCGGCCACGTGGCGCGCAAGATCGCGGCCACCTTCGCCTCCACCGGCGCGCCGGCCTTCTTCGTCCACGCCAATGAGGCCAGCCACGGGGACCTGGGCATGATCGCCGAGGGCGACGTGGTGCTCTGCCTATCCAAGTCCGGCGAAGTGAAGGAGCTGGCCGACGTCCTGGCCTATTCGAAGCGCTTCCACATCCCGCTGATCGCCCTGACCGCCGACTCCGACAGCGCGCTGGGCAAGGCCGCCGACGTCGTCCTTCAGCTCGCCGACGCCGCCGAGGCCACCGCCGAGGTCAAGGCGCCCACCACGTCGACCACCCTGCAGATCGCCCTCGGCGACGCCCTGGCCGTGGCGCTCCTTGAGAGGCGAGGCTTCACGGCTCGTGATTTCAAGACCTTCCATCCGGGCGGCAAGCTGGGCGCCATGCTGCGCACCGTCGGCGACCTGATGCACGGCGCCGACGAACTGCCCCTGGTGTCCCTGGACACCCCCATGGCCCAGACCCTGCTGGTGATGACGGAGAAGGCCTTCGGCATCGTCGGCGTCACCGGTCCGGACGGCGCCCTGCGCGGCGTGATCACCGACGGCGACCTGCGCCGCCACATCGACGGCCTGATGGGCCACACCGCCGGCGAGGTCATGACGCCCGGCCCCAAGAAGACCGCGCCCCCCGGCATGCTGGCCGGCGAGGCCCTGGCTCTGATGAGCGACCCCCTGCCCATGGTCACCGTGCTCTTCGTGGTGGAGGGTGCAAAGCCGGTCGGAATCTTGCGCGTTCACGATCTGGTGCGCGCGGGCGTGTAGCAAGCGTCACGAAACGTAAGTTCAAGGCTCGCGTTCGCATGGTCTTAAGGCCTCAAGACCTTTAAGACCCCTGCACGAACACGTCCGATGGAGTTCCGATGCTTCCTGTCCCGCGCGCCGACCTCGTCCCCAATACCCTCGACTACGAAATCTATCCGCTGGTGAAGGCCACCGGCTTCCGGGAATACGACGCGCGCTGGCTGCTGGGCCCCGACATCAACCTCCTGGGGATCGAGGCCCTGGGCGTCGGCCTGGGGACCTATATCCAGGAGCTGGGCCAGAGGAAGATCGTGGTGGGCCACGACTTCCGCTCCTACTCCATCTCCGTGAAGCAGGCCCTGACCGTCGGCCTGCTGGCCGCCGGCTGCGAGGTGCTCGACATCGGCCTGGCCCTGTCGCCCATCGCCTATTTCGCCCAGTTCGACCTCGACGCCCCCTGCGTGGCCATGGTCACCGCCAGCCACAACGAGAACGGCTGGACCGGTGTGAAGATGGGCGCCCAGCGGCCCCTCACCTTCGGCCCCGTCGAGATGGGCCGGCTGAAGGAGATCGTCCTGGGCGGCCTGGGCAAGTTCCAGCCCGGAGGCTCCCTGACCCACGTCACCGGCGTCCCCGAACGCTACGTCGCCGACATCGTCCGCCGCGTGGCGGTGAAGCGTCCCCTGAAGGTGATCTGCGCCTGCGGCAACGGCACCGCCGGCGCCTTCGCCCCCGACGCCCTGCGCCGCATGGGGGTCGAGGTGATCGAGATGGACTGCGAGCTCGACTGGACCTTCCCGCGCTACAACCCCAATCCCGAGGACCACGAGATGCTGCAGGAGATGGCCAAGGCCGTCCGCGAGCACGGCGCGGACCTGGCGCTCGGCTTCGACGGCGACGGCGACCGCTGCGGGGTGGTGGACGACACCGGCGAGGAGATCTTCGCCGACAAGATCGGCCTGATGCTGGCCCGCGACCTCTCGGTCCTGCACAAGAACGCCACCTTCGTGGTCGACGTGAAGTCCACCGGCCTCTACGCCACCGACCCGGTCCTGGCCGCCAACGGCGCCAAGACCGTCTACTGGAAGACCGGCCACTCCTACATCAAGCGCAAGACCGCCGAGCTGGGCGCCCTGGCCGGCTTCGAGAAGAGCGGTCACTTCTTCTTCAACGACCCCCTGGGGCGCGGCTATGACTGCGGCCTGACGGCGGCCGCCGCCATCCTGGCGATGATGGATCGCAATCCGGACAAGAAGCTCTCGCAGCTGAAGGACGCCCTGCCCATCGCCTACACCTCGCTGACCATGTCGCCCCATTGCGGCGACGAGGTGAAGTACGGCGTGGTGGACGATGTGGTGGCCGAGTACGAGGCCCTGGCCCTGGCCGGCGGGACCATCCTGGGACGGAAGATCGTCGAGGTCATCACCGTCAACGGCGTCCGCGTCGCCCTGGAGGACGGCTCCTGGGTCCTGGTGCGGGCCTCCTCCAACAAGCCGGAGATCGTGGTGGTGGTGGAAAGCACCCAGTCCGACGCCGACATGCGCGCCCTCTTCCATGAGGAAGTGAAGCCGCGCCTGGGCAAGCGCCCGCAGGTCGGCGCCTACAATCAGGAAGTCTGATCCGCGCGGCGCCACTTTTGCTGCGCCGCAAAAAGATGTACCGGCCTGACGCAGGGCCTGCTCGAACTCGGGGATAGAAGATGCACGTGACGATGATTGGCACCGGCTATGTGGGCCTGGTGAGCGGGGCCTGCTTCGCCGATTTCGGCCATGACGTGATCTGCATCGACAAGGACGCCAGCAAGATCGAGCGCCTGCGGGCGGGCGGGATTCCGATCTTCGAACCGGGGCTGGACGTGCTGGTGGCCCAGAACGTCAAGGCCGGGCGGCTGTCCTTCGACACCGAGGCCGCCGCGGCGGTGAAGAAGGCCGACGCGGTGTTCATCGCCGTGGGCACGCCCTCGCGCCGCGGCGACGGCCACGCCGACCTCTCCTATGTCTACGCCGCCGCCGAGGAGATCGCGGGCCTGCTGGACGGCTTCACCGTCATCGTCACCAAGTCCACCGTGCCGGTGGGCACGGGCGACGAGATCGAGCGCATCATCAAGGCCAAGCGCCCCGACGCCCAGTTCGCCGTGGTCTCCAACCCGGAGTTCCTGCGCGAGGGCGCGGCCATCGAGGACTTCAAGCGCCCCGACCGCGTGGTGGTGGGCCTGGAGGACGAGCGCGCCCGGCCGGTGATGACCGAGCTCTACCGGCCGCTCTATCTGAACGAGACGCCGATCGTCTTCACCAGCCGCCGCACCAGCGAGCTGATCAAGTACGCCGCCAACGCCTTCCTGGCGCTGAAGATCACCTACATCAACGAGATCGCCGACCTCTGCGAGGCGCTCGGCGCCGACGTCCAGCACGTGGCCAAGGGCATCGGCCTGGACAAGCGGATCGGCGGCAAGTTCCTCAACGCCGGCCCGGGCTACGGCGGCTCCTGCTTCCCGAAGGACACGCTCGCCCTGGTGCGCACCGCCACCGACGCCGGCAGCCCTGTGCGGCTGATCGAGACCACGGTGGAGATCAACGACGCCCGCAAGAAGGCCATGGCCACCAAGGTGGCCGCCGCCCTGGAGGGCGATCTGGCCGGCAAGACCATCGGGGTCCTGGGCCTGACCTTCAAGCCCAACACCGACGACATGCGCGACGCCCCGGCCCTGGACATCATCCCGGCCCTGCAGAAGCTGGGCGCCAAGGTGCAGGCCTACGATCCCGAGGGGGAGGAGGCCAAGCACATGCTCAAGGATGTCGACTTCAAGGACGACGCCTACGCCGCGGCCACGGGCGCCGACGTCCTGGTGCTCATCACCGAGTGGGACCAGTTCCGGGCGCTGGACCTCGACCGCATCAAGGACCTGATGAAGACCCCGGTCATGGTCGACCTGCGCAATGTCTACAAGCCCGAGGACCTGCGCTCGCGCGGCTTCAAATACGCCTCCATCGGGCGGGCCTAGGCCCGCCCGAGAGGGCTATGGTGGCGGGGATCAAGCACAGAGGATAGGGCTCGCCCAGGGCGAGGTCCGTCATGCCCCTGACGGGGCGTCGATCGGCGGCGTCCGAACCTGCGGGGTCTTATCGGGCCAGCAGGTTGAGAAGCTCGGTCCCGATCCAGAGGGCGCCGGCCCAGAAGGCCACGGCCAGAAGCGCGACGAAGGCGAGGCAGGCGATCGAGCTGGCGGCTCGAGCCGGTCCCCGCGTCACGCCCGTGATGACGGGGTTACGCTGCATGTATCCTCCCAGAACTCTTTTTCTTCGTCAGGGCCGGTCGAGCGGCCTGAACATTACGAAGCTGACATGAATTCTATGGGTTGAACACCCGAGAAAGCCCCCGGCTTCAGGTTGCCGCAGCGGCACGGGCCTTCAAATAGGCGTGTAGCGCGCCGATTTCTTCGTGGCTCCAGGCATTGAACCGCCCCGGCGCGGTCTCGCTCATCAGCCCGAGCCTGCGATTCCCCGCCGCGATTCCCGTGCGCAGCAGGCGCTCGAAGTCGGCCTCGTCATAGGCGCCGGCGATGGTCAGATCCGGCGATTTCACGCCCGCCGAACCCTTCAGGTCGGCGCCGTGGCACTCCACGCAGGCCCGGGCCAGGCTGCGGCCCTGGGCGAACTGCGGGCCGAGGTCGGGCAGACCCGTCTTCCCGTTGGCCGCGATCTGGGCCGGCGCGGAGCGGAACTTGCCCAGCACGGCCCCCAGGCGGCCGACCGGTCCGATCTGCTTGTCGATCTGCGGATGGCCGGTGGGCGGTTTGCTGCGCAGATAGGCCAGGAGGTCGGCGGTCTCGGCGTCGGTCAGGTTGGCGAAGGCCTCGGAGGGCATGATCCACAGGGCCCGGCCGTCGGAGGCCACCCCCATGCGGATGGCCCGCGCCAGGTCGGCGTCCGACTGATGGCCGATCTTCAGGCTGAGGTTCGGTCCCGCGACGCGGGCCAGGGGCATCTCATCGAAGAACAGCCGCCCCTCCAGGGCGCCGCCATGGCAATCGTTGCAGCCATAGACCTTGGCGATGCGCGCCCCCCGGGCGACGGCTCCGGGGTCCCGCGACGCGGCGATCGTCACCGGCGCCTTGGCGTGCGGGGTCCGCAGCATGATCTCGGTCGCGCCGTAGACCAGGCCCACCGCCAGAATCACCAGCCCCGCCACACCCGCCAGGCCCAGGCCCAGCCACTTCAGGAAACGCGTCATCGCTCGCCCTCTCCAAGGAGCGGCGGAGATATTTCGCAAGCTTCAGCGGTTCAATCTGTGTGATTGCAGGGCCGTTCTGCGCAATTGCAGAGCGACCCGCGCAACCCTAGGCGGCGGCCTTCTTCACCGCGCCGACGATATCGCGGACCACGTCGCGGACCAGCTTCTCGTCGTCGCCCTCGGCCATGACCCGGATCAGGGGCTCGGTGCCCGAGGCGCGGACCACCAGGCGTCCCGATCCATTGAGGCGGACCTCCGCGGCGGCCAGCACCTTCTTGACCTGTTCGTCCTCCAGCGGCTTGCCGCCGGCGAAGCGCACGTTCTCCAGCCGCTGAGGCACCGGCTCGAACTGGTGGGCCAGCTCGCTCATCGGCTTGTCGGTGTGCTTCAGCACCGCCAGCACCTGCAGGGCCGCCAGCAGGCCGTCGCCGGTGGTGGAGAAGTCCGACATGATCATGTGGCCCGACTGCTCGCCGCCGAGGTTGAACCCGCCCTCGCGCATCCGCACCATCACCGCCCGGTCGCCCACGGCGGTGCGTTCCAGCTTCAGATCGCGGGCGGCCAGGAAGCGTTCCAGGCCCAGATTGGACATCACCGTCGCCACCACGCCGCCGCCGGTGAGGCGATCGCGCTTGGCCCAGTTGTCGGCGATCAGCGCCATGATCTGGTCGCCGTCCACCACGTGGCCCTTCTCGTCGCAGATCACCAGCCGGTCGGCGTCGCCGTCCAGCGCGATGCCGATATCGGCGCGATACTCCTTCACCGCCCGGACCATGGCCTCGGGGTGGGTGGAGCCGCATTCCTCGTTGATGTTGGTGCCGTCGGGATCGACACCCACCTTGATCACCTCGGCGCCCAGTTCGTAGAGCACCACGGGCGCCACCTTGTAGGCCGCCCCGTTGGCGCAATCGATCACCACCCGCAGGCCGGCCAGGCTGAGGCGGCGCGGGAAGGTGGCCTTGGCGATCTCCACGTAGCGGGCCTGGCTGTCATCGATGCGGGCCACCCGGCCCAGGCCCGCCGGAGGCGCCAGACCCTCGGTCAGCCCCTGGTCCATCAGGGCCTCGATCTCCAGCTCGCGCTCGTCGGACAGCTTGTAACCGTCGGGGCCGAACAGCTTGATGCCATTGTCCAGATAGGCGTTGTGCGAGGCCGAGATCATCACCCCCAGGTCGGCGCGCAGGGACCGCGTCATCATCGCCACCCCCGGCGTCGGCAGCGGCCCCAGCAGGCGCACGTCCATGCCCACGCTGGCGAACCCCGCCACCAGGGCCGGCTCCACCATGTAGCCCGACAGCCGCGTGTCCTTGCCGATCACCACCATGTGGCGCCGATCGTCCTGGGACATGAACAGCTTGCCCGCCGCCAAGCCGACGCGCAGCGCCACCTCCGCGGTCATCGGATGGCTGTTGGCCTGACCGCGGATGCCGTCAGTCCCGAAATAGGCGCGCTTTGTCATCAGGGGCAGCTCTCGAAACGATACGAAACTGAGATTTAATCGACGCCGCGTTTGCGAATGCTAAAGGCGGCGTGGCTTTCAAAGATTATTGCGCCTTCGTTTGACAAAAGGAACCACGGGTCCATGTGCGGCATCATCGGTATTGTCGGGACGGCCCCGGTTCAGGATCTGCTGCTGGAGAGCCTCAAGCGGCTGGAATATCGCGGCTACGATTCGGCGGGTATCGCCGGCGTCGTGGAGGGAAAGGTCGAGCGCCGCCGCGCCAAGGGCAAGATCCGCGCCCTGGAAGACGTGCTGGCCGCCCACCCGCTGAAGGCCATGGTCGGCATCGGCCACACCCGCTGGGCCACCCACGGCGCGCCGTCGGAGGCCAACGCCCACCCGCACACCGCCGGCAGGGTGACCCTGGTCCACAACGGGATCATCGAGAACTTCGCGGAACTTCGCCGCGAGCTGGAGGCCAAGGGCCGGGCCTTCGAGAGCCAGACCGACACCGAGGTCATCGCTCACCTGATGGACTCCAACCTGGCCACTGGCCTGGAGCCGGTCGCGGCCCTGAAGGCGACGCTGGACCGCCTGCACGGGGCCTATGCCATCGCCGTCCTGGTGGAGGGCCGCGACGACCTGATCCTGGGCGCGCGGCGCGGCAGTCCGCTGGTGGTGGGCTATGGCTCGGGCGAGATGTTCCTGGGGTCGGACGCGCTTGCTGTCGGCCCCTTCACCACCCGCATCGCCTATCTGGAAGAGGGCGACTATGTCGCCATCGACCACAACACCGCCTCCATCTTCAACGAGCACGGCCACCCGGTGACCCGCGAGATGCGCGTCGTCTCGCCGTCGGCGGCCCTGGTGGAGCGCGGCAACTACCGGCACTTCATGGAAAAGGAGATCCATGACCAGCCGGACGCCTGCCAGCACACCCTGTCGGCCTATCTCGATCCGGTCAGCGGCAAGGCCACCGCGCCCGGCGGCATCGACTTCGCCAAGATCGACCGCATCCAGATCATCGCCTGCGGCACCGCCTTCTACGCCGGCCTGATCAGCCGCTATCTGTTCGAGCGCCTGGCCCGCATCCCGGTGGATGTCGAGGTGGCGTCCGAGTTCCGCTACCGCGAGCCGCCGGTCACCAAGGGCACGCTGGCCATCGTCGTCTCCCAGTCCGGCGAGACCGCCGACACCCTGGCCGCCCTGCGCTGGTGCAAGGGCCAGGGACTGAAGACCGCCGCCGTGGTCAATGTCCACGAATCCACCATGGCCCGGGAGGCCGACGTCCTCTTCCCCACCCATGCGGGACCGGAGATCGGGGTGGCCTCCACCAAGGCCTTCACCAGCCAGGTGGCGGCCCTGACCGCCCTGGCCATCGCCGCGGCCGCCGCCCGCAAGACCATCGACGCCGCCGAGGAGGCGCGCCTCTCCAAGCTGCTGCTGGAGGCCCCCCGGCTGATCGCGGAGTCGATTCAGGTCGAGGAGGCGATCCGCGCGCTCGCGCCCGAACTCGCCAAGGCCCGGGACGTGCTTTATTTCGGCCGCGGCGCCATGTCGGCGCTCGCCCTCGAAGGCGCCCTGAAGCTCAAGGAGATCAGCTATATCCACGCCGAGGGCTACGCCGCCGGCGAGCTGAAGCACGGCCCCATCGCCCTGATCGACGAGGCCACCCCGGTCATCGTCATCGCGCCCTCGGACGCGCTCTATGAAAAGACCATGTCCAACATGAGCGAGGTCATGGCGCGCGGCGGCCCGATCATCCTGATCACCGACGCCGAAGGCGCCCGCCACGCGCCCCCCGGGATCAAGGTGATCATCGCCCCCACCTGCGACCCCCTGGTGGCGCCGCTGGTCTTCTCCGCTCCCATCCAGCTGCTGGCCTATCACGTGGCCGTGCAGAAGGGCGCCGACGTCGACCAGCCCCGCAACCTGGCCAAGTCGGTCACTGTCGAATAGCCGACAGACAGGGCAAATTTTCGCAGGGCTTGTCACAAACGCCCGATGGATTTCGCGCCTTGGCTCCTCTAGTCAAAGCCGGACGGAGGAGTGAATGACCAAACGCGTGCGCAAGGCCGTACTTCCCGTGGCGGGTCTGGGGACCCGGGTGCTTCCCGGCGCCAAGACCACGCCGAAGAACATGCTCAACATCTTCGACCGGCCGATCCTGTCCTATGTGGTGGAGGAGGCGCGCGCCGCGGGCATCGAGCACATCGTCTTCGTCACCGGCCGCGGCCAGGGCGCCATCGAGGACTACTTCGACGCCAATCCGGAGATCGAGAACGCCCTGGAGGCCAAGGGCAAGGCCGACATCCTGGCCGAGGTCCGCGCCGACCTGCCGACCCCCGGCGGCATGAGCTTCGTGCGCCAGATGGCGCCCCTGGGGCTTGGCCACGCGGTCTGGTGCGCCCGCCACATCATCGGCGACGAGCCCTTCGCCGTCATGCTCCCCGACATGCTGATGGCGGCCGAGGTTCCGGCCCTGGCCCAGGCCGTGGCGGCTCACGAGAAGGTCGGCGGCAACATCATCGCCGTGGAGCCCTGCCCCGAGGGCGAGGCCCACAAGTACGGCATCGTCGCCCTGGAGCACCAGGACGGCCGGCTCAACCGCATGACCGGCATGGTGGAGAAGCCCGCCCCGGGGACCGAGCCCTCGAACCTGTTCATCTCGGGCCGCTACATCCTGCAGCCGGAAATCTTCGAGCTGCTGGAGCGCCAGGGCAAGGGCGCCGGCGGCGAAATCCAGCTCACCGACGGCATGGTCCAGCTGATGAAGACCCAGACCTTCCATGCCCTGGAATATGAGGGGACCACCTACGACTGCGGCGACAAGATCGGCCTGCTGCGGGCCAATGTGGCCTTCGCCCTGCGCCGGCCCGAGTTCGCCGAGGCCGCCCGGGCCGCGATCCAGGCCCTGCTCTAGGAGGCGGGCCCTTGCGCCTCTTCGTCTTCGGTTACGGCTTTTCCGCCCGCGCCTTGGCGAAGCGCCTGATCCCACAGGGCTGGACCGTGGCCGCCAGCTTCCGCGACGGGGGCGGCGCCGCGCGTCTGGCCGCCGAAGGGATCGAACCCGTCCCGGTGGCCGACCCGGAGGCCATCGCCGCCGAGATGGGCCGGGCCCAGGCGATCCTGATCACCGCCCCGCCCACCGAGCTCGGCTGCCCGGCCCTGCCGGCCCTGGTCCGGCCGATGGCGCGGGCCGGCGCCTTTCCCGACTGGATCGGCTACCTCTCCACCACCGGGGTCTATGGCGACCGGCGCGGCGGCTGGGTGTTCGAGGACAGCCGCCTGGCCGCCCAGTCCCTGGAGGGCGCGCGCCGGGTCGGCGCCGAGCGCGACTGGCTCGAGGTCGGCCGCGGCATGGGCCTGACGGTCACCATCCACCGCCTGCCCGGCATCTACGGTCCCGGCCGCTGCGCCTTCGACCGCCTGCGGGAGGGCCGCGCCCGCCGGGTGGCCGCGCCGGGCCAGGTGTTCAGCCGCATCCATGTGGACGACCTGGCCGCCGGCCTGGAGGCCTCCATCGCCCGGCCCCGCGCCGGCGGGATCTACAACCTCTGCGACGACGAGCCGGCCCCCAACAGCGAAGTGGTGGCCTATGCCGCGCGCCTGCTGGGGATGGAACCGCCGCCGGAGGAGATCCTGGACCTCGACGCGCTGGCCCCCTCGGCGCGGCGCTTCTACGCCGAGACCAAGCGGGTCTCCAACGCGCGCGCCAAGGCCGAGCTGGGCTGGCGGCCCATGTATCCGACCTATCGTGAGGGCTTGGCCGCGATCCTGGCCGCGGGGGGTTAGAGCCTCGAGAGCACCCAACCCGCCGCAGCGCAGGCCGCCAGCGTCGGCAGCATGCCGGTCTTGAACCTCAGCATGGCGATCATGGCCGCCAGGCTGAGCACCGCCGCCCGCCAGTCGAGGCTGGCCAGCACCGGCAGGTCGGGCCCGATCCCCAGCACCGCCACCCGCTTCACCTCTCCGAACAGGGTGTGCAAAGCAAACCAGACCGCCAGGTTGGCGATCACGCCCACCACCGCGGCGGTCACCGCCGCCAGGGCCCCGGCCGCCGCCCTGTGTCCCCGCAGGGCCTCCACATAGGGGGCGCCCAGGAAGATCCACAGGAAGCAGGGGGCGAAGGTGACCCAGGTGGTGAGCAGGGCGCCGAGGCTCCCCGCCAGCAGGGGATCGAGGCCACCCGGCTGGCGATAGGCGGCCAGGAACCCCACGAACTGCAGGACCAGGATCAGCGGGCCCGGCGTGGTCTCGGCCAGGCCCAGGCCGTCCACCATCTCGCCGGGCGCGAGCCAGCCGAAGCCCTCGACGGCGGCCTGGGCCACATAGGTCAGGACCGCATAGGCGCCGCCGAAGGTCACCACCCCCATGGTTCCGAAGAAGCCCGCCAGCCGGGTCCAGACGCTGGCGGGGCCGGTCAGGGCGAACAGGGCGGCGAAGGGCGCCAGCCAGAGCGGCAACCAGACCGCCAGCACCTTCAGGACCCGGCCGCGCGACGGGACGATATGGGGGGCCTCCCCCCGGGCGATGACCTCGTCCACCAGGCCCTGCGGGCCCTCGTCGACGTCCTGGGCGTGGCCGGGCGCCTGGAACAGGTCCGGCTTCAACCAGCCCCAGAGGCCGGCGAGCGCGATGATCGCCGGGAATGGAATGTGCAGCAGGAACAGGCCCAGGAAGGCGGCCGCCGCCAAGGCCACGGACGCCTGGCCCTTGAGCGCCCGTCCGGCGATGCGGATCACCGCGGCGATCACCACGGCCAGCACCGCCGACTTCACCCCCAGGAACAGCGAGGCCGCCACCGGCGTCGCGCCGTAGAGGGCGTAGCCGATGCTGAGGGCCAGCATCACCAGGGCGCCGGGCAGGATGAACAGCAGGCCGGCTGTCAGGCCGCCGGCGGTCCGGTGCATCAGCCAGCCGATATAGATGGCCAGCTGCTGCGCCTCCGGACCGGGCAGCAGCATGCAGTAGTTGAGCGCGTGCAGGAACCGCCGCTCCCCGATCCAGCGGCGCTCCTCCACCAGCATCCGGTGCATCAGGGCGATCTGGCCAGCCGGGCCGCCGAAGCTCAGCAGGCCGATCCTGGCCCAGACCCGTGTGGCTTCCCCGAAGGTCGGCATGCGGGGCGAGGCGGCCGGCTCCATCAGGCGACCTCGTCCAGGGCCGCCAGCAGCCGGGCGATGTCCTGCGGGCGCGACAGCCGGTGATCGCCGTCCTTGATCAGGGTGAAGACCACGTCGTCGCTGTTCAGCGCCTGGGCCAGCTCAAGGGCGTGGCGCCAGGGCACGTCGGGATCGGCCCCGCCCTGCAGGATGCGCACCGGCGCGGTGATCGGCACGGGCCCCGGCAGGATCGACCAGCGGGCTCCGTCCTCCAGCAGGGCGGCCGTGATGGGATAGGGATCTCCGTACTCGGAGGGTCGCATCCAGACCCCGTCCCGGGCCAGGGCCTCGCGGCCGGCGGCGTCGATCCCGGGCGCCATCAGCTTCTCGGTGAAGTCGGGCGCGGGGGCGATCAACACGAGAGCCCGGATCCGCTCGGCCCGGACCGCGGCGGTCAGGCAGGCGATCCATCCGCCCATGGAGGAGCCCACCAGGACCAGGGGCCCAGTGGTCAGCTCGTCGAGGACCGCCAGGGCGTCCTCCCGCCAGCGGGTGATGGTCCCCTCGGCGAAGTCGCCGTCGGACTCCCCGTGGCCGAAATAGTCGAAGCGCAGATAGGCCTGGCCCCGCGCCAGGGCCCAGTCCGCCAGGGCCTCGGCCTTGGTCCCGGTCATGTCGGAGCGGAAGCCCCCCAGCCAGACCACGGTGGGCTGCGCGCCCGCCACCCTGCGCCAGGCGATGCGCGCGCCGTCCGGCCGCGCCAGGAATCCGGTCTCTTGGCTCATGCCCCGATCAATAGCCTGTGCGCAGGCGCCCGTCAGCGTGCGACGGGCTTTACGCGCCCCCGCAGTGCGTTATGCAGATGGCCGTGACACTGCCTCCCAACTTCACATTGCTGCAGGTCGTCCCCGAGCTCGAGACCGGCGGCGCCGAACAGACCACGATCGACGTGGCCAACGCCGTGGTGCGCGCCGGCGGCAAGGCCCTGGTGGCCACCCGGGGCGGCCGCATGACCGCGCGCCTGGAGGCCGATGGCGGCCGCCTGGCCCAGATGCCCGTGCAGTCCAAGAACCCCCTGGTGATGTTGGGCAACGCCGCCCGGCTGGTGGATCTGATCCGCAAGGAGAATGTCAGCCTGGTCCACGCGCGGAGCCGGGCGCCGGCCTTTTCCGCCCTGTGGGCGGCCCAGGTGACGGGGACGCCCTTCGTGGCGACCTATCACGGAATCTACAACGCCAAGTCCAGGCTCAAGCGCTGGTACAATGCGGTGATGACCCGGGGCGACCTGGTGATCGCCAATTCCGACTACACCCGCGACCACGTGCTGGAGCAGCACGATCTGTCGCCGGACAAGATCGTCACCATTCCGCGCGGCGTGGACCTCGACCGCTTCAATCCGGCCCTGGTGGCGCCCGAGCGCCTCGAGGCCCTGCGCGCCGCCTGGGGGATCGCCGCCGACGACCGGCGCGTCAAGATTCTGCTGGGCGGACGGCTGACCCGCATCAAGGGCCATCTGACCGTCATCGCCGCCGCCGCCCGGCTGAAGGCGGAGGGCCGGGGCGACTTCCTGATCATCTTCGCCGGCGACGACCAGGGCCGCACCGACTACCGCGAGGAGCTGGAGGCGGCGATCCGCGACGCGGGCCTGTCGGCCGAGATCAAGCTGGTGGGCCACTGCGACGACATGCCGGCGGCCTTCCTGCTGTGCGACCTGGCCATCCTGCCCACCACCGTGCCGGAGTCCTTCGGCCGCACCGCCGTCGAGCCCCAGGCCATGGGCCGCCCGGTGATCGCCTCGGCCCACGGCGGCGCCACCGAGACCGTGCTGGACGGCAAGACCGGCTGGCTGACCCCGCCCGGCGACGTCGACGCCTGGGCCAAGGCCCTGGCGCTGGCCCTCGACGCCGGTCCCGCCAGGCTGGCGAAGATGGGCGAACTGGCCTCCAACCGGGCCCGCCAGCTTTATTCCGCCCAGGCCATGTGTTCGGCCACAATGGCGGCCTATGAACGCGTGCTGGAGGCCAGAGCCCATGGCGCGTGAGATCAAGAAGGTCCTGGTGATCAAGCTGTCGGCGCTGGGGGACTTCGTCCTGGCCCTGGCGGCCATGAAGAAGATCCGCGAGGCGCACAAGCGCGCCCACATCACCCTGCTCACCACCCCGCAGTTCGAGGGCCTGGCCAAGAGCTCGCCCTATTTCAACGCCGTGGAGACCGACGGCAAGCCCAACGGTCCCGGCGCCTGGCTGGCCCTGCGCGCCCGGATCAAGAAGGCCAAGTACGACCGGGTCTACGACCTGCAGACCTCCTCGGCCTCGAACCGCATCTTCCAGATGCTGCGGCCCTTCCCGCCCGAGTGGTCGGGGATCGCCATGGGCTGCGCCCTGCCGCACAAGAACCCGCACCGCAATTCCATGCACACCCTGGAGCGCCAGGCCGACCAGCTGAAATACGCCGGCATCTGGCCCGACGCCCCCACCGAGCCGGGCGCCGCCCCGCCCCCGGACCTCTCCTGGGTGCTGCGCAAGGCGCCGCAGGAACGCCCCGTGGCCGGCGGCGTGATGCCGCGGCCCTATGTGCTGTTCATCCCCGGCGGCTCGGCCCACCGGCTGGACAAGCGCTGGCCGGTGGAGCGCTACGGCGAGCTGGGCAAGCTGCTCTACGACCGCGGCTTCGACATCGTCATCCTGGGCGGCCCCCAGGAGAGCGCCGTGGCCCGCCAGATCCAGCGCTATGTCGGCAAGGCCCGCGACCTCACCGGCCGCACCGACTTCGCCCGCATCGCCATCCTGGGCGCCAAGGCGGCCCTGGTGGTGGGAAACGACACCGGCCCGCTGCATCTGGCCGCCGCCACCGGCGCGCCCACCATCGTGCTGTTCTCCAACGCCTCGGACCCCGCCCTGTCGGCCCCGCGCGGCCATGTGGCGGTGCTGCAGGCCGACAATCTCGGCGATCTGGCTGTGGCGAGCGTCGCACAGGCGGCGAATGCTTTGGCGCCAGCCCCCGGCGGCGCTTGATCGCGGGGAGCCGCAGGGTCATATACTAACTGAACACCCCGGAGCGCTCTCGCGCGGCCGGTGCGTTCGCCTTGAAATAGCTCACGGAGCAAAAGCCTATTCGCCGCCCCATGCAGGCGCCGCCCGTCAAAGACGGACCGCGCATCAATGACGATATCCGCGTCCCCAAAGTTCTGCTCATCGATCAGCACGGTGAGAAGCAGGGCGTGATGCCGACCTCTTCCGCTCTGGAGGCCGCTGAGGAAGCGGGCCTCGACCTGGTCGAGATCGTGCCGAATGCTGATCCGCCCGTCTGCAAGATCCTGGACTACGGCAAGTTCAAGTTCCAGGAGCAGAAGAAGAAGAACGAGGCGCGCAAACGTCAGAAGGTGGTGGAGATCAAGGAGATCAAGCTCCGTCCCAACATCGACATCCACGACTACGAAGTCAAAGCGCGCTCCATGCACCGCTTCTTCGAAGAGGGCGACAAGGTGAAGGTCACCCTGCGCTTCCGTGGCCGCGAACTGGCCCACCCCGAACTTGGCATGAAGCTGCTCCAGCAGGTGAAGGCCGACTTCGAGCCGGTGGCCAAGGTCGAGTACGAGCCCCGCATGGAAGGCCGTCAGATGATCATGATCCTGGCGCCCCGCTAGGCCTCATTGTCCAAGTGATTCAAAGCGGCCGTCCCCCAGGGGCGGCCGCTTTTTCATGGCCGCGACAACCAAGCGTCACGCTGGGTCTTTACGCCCTCACCGGTGCAGCCTAACACCGGATCATTATGTCCCAGTCCGAGCCGTATAAGGCCCCGGCGCCGCGTTTTGCTGCGGCGTCGCTGATAGCCGTCATCTTTATCAACATGTTGGGCTTCGGGATCATCGTCCCGTTGTTGCCCTTCTACGCCAAGTCCTTCGACGCGGCGCCCTGGCAGATCGGGTTGATCTTCGGAGCCTATTCGGTGGGCGCCTTCTTCGGCGAACCCCTGTGGGGCCGGCTGTCGGACAAGTACGGCCGCAAGCCGCTGCTGATCTCCACCATCATGGGCAACTGCCTCTGCTACCTGGCGCTCGCCTTCGCCCCCAACATCTGGGTGGCCTTCGCCATCCGCCTGGTGGGCGGGCTGGCGGCCGGCAACGGCGCGGTGGTCCAGGGCTATATCGCCGACGTCACCCCCCCCGAGAAGCGCGCCCGCCAGATGAGCTATCAGGGCGCGGCCTGGAACGTCGGCCTGATCATCGGCCCCTCGGTGGGCGGCTTCTTCGCCCACGAGGGCATGGGCCCGGCCGGCTTCCGCATTCCGCTGTTCATCGCCTCGGGCCTGGCGGCCCTCTGCGTGATCGCCATCGCCATCGTCATCAAGGAGAGCCGGGTCCGCGAGGAGGGCATCAGCCACCGTCCCAGCCGCTGGGCGGCCGTCGGCGAGGCCGTCAGCCACCCGGTGATCGGCCGCATGATGCTGCTGACCTTCCTGGTGGGCTTCGCCTTCACCGGCATCGAGAGCCAGTTCGGCCTCTGGTCCCAGGCCCGCTTCGGCTGGGGTCCGCGCGACATCGCCGTCTGCTTCGCCTTCACCGGCGCGACGGCCTTCTTCTTCCAGACCATGGTCACCGGCCGCATGTCGGAAAAGTACGGCGAGGGTGTGATGCTGGCGGTCGGCATGGGCATGACGGCGGTGGCCGCGGCCCTGCAGATCTTCTCCATCAACGGCTACATGACCATCGCGCTGATGTGCCTCACCGCGGCGGGCCAGTCGGTGGCCTTCCCGAACGTGGGCGCGATCATCTCGCGCACCGCCGATCCGCATAGGCAGGGTCAGATCATGGGTCTCAACAACGCCACCGGCGCGCTGGCCCGGGTGACCGGCCCGATCTGCGCGGGCCTGATGGTGCCGCTGCTGCGGGACGGCCCCTTCATCCTGGGGGCCCTGGTGGTGACGCCGGCCATCCTGCTGGCGCTGTCGGCCACCCGGCGGGCCATCGCGCTGGGCAAGCTGAACGAACCCACCCCGTGAGCCTGACCGCCGAGAAGCAGGACCTTCGCGCGCTGGTCATCCTGCTGTCGGTGGTCTTCCTCAACATCGCCGGCTTCGGGGTGGTGATCCCGCTGCTGCCCTTCTTCGGCAAGGCCTTCGACGCCCCGGCCTGGCAGATCGCCCTGCTGTTCTCGATGTTCTCGGCGGGGCAGTTCCTGGGGGAGCCCTTCTGGGGACGCCTGTCGGACCGCGTCGGCCGCCGCCCGGTGCTGATCGTCACCATCGCCGTCAGCGCCCTTTGCTATGTGGCGCTCGCCTTCTCCCCCAACATCCTGGTGGCCTTCGTCGCCCGCTTCGCCGGCGGCTTCTTCGCCGGCAACATCTCGACCCTGCAGGGCTGCATGGCCGACATCACCCCGCCGGAGAAGCGCGCCGGCCGCATGGGGGTGATGGGCTCGGCCTTCTCCATGGGCTTCATGACCGGCCCGGCCCTGGGAGGCCTGCTGGCCCGGCCCGACCTCGGCCCCATCGGCTTCCAGCTGCCCCTGTTCGCCGCCGCCGGCCTTGGCCTGGCCTCGGCGCTCGGGGTGCTGCTCTTCGTGCGCGAGACCCGGCCCGGCACCCCCGACGTGCGGCCCCGCGGCCGTCAGGTGGCCCTGCGGGAGGCCTTCGCCCACCCGGTGATCGCCCGCATCCTGATCATCTCCTTCGTCATCGTCTCGGGCTTCGCCGGCATCGAGGCCACCTACGGCCTGTGGACCGCCGCCAAGTTCGGCTGGGGGCCGCAGCAGATCGGCCTGGCCTTCATGGTCATCGGGGTGATCGGCGCCTTCAGCCAGGGGATCGCCACCGGCTGGCTGGTGGGCCGCTTCGGCGAGCCCCGCGTGCTGATCGCCGGGCTGTGCCTGATGTTCGTCGGCATGCTGGTGCAGTTCACCTCCCTGGTCCCGGCCCAGGCGGTGCTGGGCCTGGCCATCGTCGGCTTCGGCCAGTCCATCTGCTTCCCGAACCTGGTGGGCCTGATCTCCAAGTCCACCCCGCCCGACCGCCAGGGGGAGATGCTGGGCCTCAACATGTCCAGCAATGCGCTGGCCCGCATCGGCGGCCCCATCTATGCGGGCCAGCTCTTTTCTCTGGTCTCGCCCGGCGCGCCCTTCGCGCTCACCGCCATCCTCATCGTGCCGGCCCTGATCCTGGCCCTGCAGGTGATCAAGCGCGTGCCGCGCGTCGCACCGGCCTAGGACCCGCCAAACAGGCCCGCCAGCAGGTTGATGGTGAGCGCCAGGACCACGGTGTTGAATGTGAAGGCCACGATGCCGTGGATGGTCCCGATCCGCCGCAGGGTCTTGGAGGTGAAGGTGACGTCGGCGGTCTGGGAGGCCACCCCGATCACCGTCGAGAAGTGGACGAAGTCCCAATAGTCCGGCGGCTCCCCGCCGGGAAAGCCCAGTCCCCCCACCACCTTGTCCCCGCCGAGCTCGGCGTCGGGGGCGTAGTACTCATGGGCGTAGTGCAGGGCGAAGATCAGGTGGACCATCAGCCAGGAGGCCGCCACCGTCCCGAAGGCCAGGGTCACCCGCAGCCCCTTCTCCAGCCCGTGCTCGCCCTTGGCCTGGGACAGCTCCAGGCCGATCGCCCAGACGCTGACCGCCGCGGCGACGGTGACCAGGGCCAGGATCACCCCCTGACCCTGGTCCTGGCTGGCCGCCTGGGCGCGTATCTCGGCCGGCGTCTTGTTCCCCATCATCCGCATCACCGCGACGACGAAGACCAGGCAGGTGGCGTCCCAGCCGAAGATGGCGCTGGTGCTGCCCCTCAGGCCGAAGGCGCCGCTCAGCGCCCAGACCACCAGACCCACCGTGATCGCCGCCAGCAGCCGCGGCCGCGCCAGGAACGCCCCGATCACCGGCGCCCGCAGCACCGGCGGGATCGGCTTGAGGACGGACTTGGGCGGGGACTTGGGCTTGGCGGCGGACTTGCGGGCCATGGAGCGCTCCGGATCGGGGGGCCATATGAACGCGCCCGGCCCCTGTTGTCCCTGGCGATGATGGCCCGCGAGCGGGACTCAAACCCTTGCTTTCCCGCACCCTTTCGCGTATTCGCCCTCCCCTTCGGAACCGTCTGGCCCAATGGCATGCCAGGACGGTTCATCAATACGCCAGAGGACGGGGCTCACGCTCCGCAGAGAAATGCCGAAACTGAAGACCAAGTCAGGCGCCAAGAAGCGCTTCAAACTCACCGCGTCGGGCATGATCAAGGCCGGCGTGGCGGGCAAGCGCCACCGGCTGATGAGCCACAGCGCCAAGTACATCCGACAAAACCGCGGCACCAAGGTCATGACGGCGTCTGACGCCAAGATCATCAAGACCTACCTGCCCTACGGCCTTTGATCGGAGAACTGACACATGGCACGCGTTAAAAGGGGCGTTGTCGCCCACGCCCGTCACAAGAAGGTTCTTGAGCAGGCCAAGGGCTTCTACGGCCGCCGCAAGAACACCATCCGCGCCGCCAAGGCCGCGGTGGACCGCGCCGGTCAGTACGCCTATCGCGACCGCAAGGTCCGTAAGCGTAACTTCCGCTCGCTGTGGATCCAACGCATCAACGCCGCGGCCCGCACCGAAGGTCTGACCTACGCCACCTTTATCCACGGCCTTGACCTGGCCGGGATCGAGATCGACCGCAAAGTCCTGTCGGACATCGCGGGCAATGACCCGGTCGCGTTTAAGGCCATCGCTGAGAAGGTTCGCGCCGCTCTGGCTTGAGGCCCGGGAGCTTTTCGCTCCTAAAGCATTCAAAGCCCTTCGGCCGAACCGCCGGAGGGCTTTTTGCTGTCCTCTTTCCGCGCCCTGTCACCCCCTCTAAGAACCGCGTGTCATGACCGCCAAACTCGAAGCCGACCTCACCGCCGCCATCGCCGCGGCCCCAGACCTCGCCACCCTGGAGGCCGTGCGCGTCGCGGCCCTGGGCAAGTCGGGCGCCATCTCCGACCTGCTCAAGTCCCTGGGCGCCATGTCCCCCGACGAGCGCCGCGAGCAGGGGCCGCTGATCAACGGCCTGCGCGACCGCGTGGCCGCCGCCATCGCAAGCCGCAAGGCGAGCCTGGAGGCCGCCGAGCTGGACGCCCGCCTGGCCGCCGAGCGGGTCGACCTCTCCCTGCCGCCGGCGCCCCGCCGCAAGGGCTCCGTCCACCCCACCATGCAGGTGATGGACGAGATGATCGCCATCTTCGCCGAGATGGGCTTCGCCCTGGCCGAGGGGCCGGACATCGAGACCGACTTCAACAACTTCACGGCGTTGAACTTCCCGCCCAAGCATCCGGCCCGCGAGATGCACGACACCTTCTTCCTGCCGGAGGACGAGAACGGCGAGCGCAAGGTGCTGCGCACCCACACCAGTCCCGTCCAGGTGCGGGTGATGAACCGCACCAACCAGAAGCCCGCCGCCCCCTGGATCGCCGCGGGCCAGGAGCCGCCGATCCGCGTCATCGTGCCGGGCCGCACCTTCCGCAAGGACTCAGACCAGACCCACACCCCGATGTTCCATCAGATCGAGGGCCTGGTGATCGACAAGACCATCCACATGGGCCACCTGAAGTGGACCCTGGAGACCTTCCTCGGCCGGTTCTTCGAGACCCCGGATGTGGTCACCCGCTTCCGCCCGCACCACTTCCCCTTCACCGAGCCCAGCGCCGAGATGGACGTTCAGTGCGACCGCTCCGGGGGCGAGGTGAAGATCGGCCAGGGCAGCGACTGGCTGGAGATCCTCGGCTGCGGGATGGTCCACCCCAATGTGCTGCGCAACTGCGGCCTGGACCCGGACGTCTGGCAGGGCTTCGCCTTCGGCTGCGGCGTCGACCGGCTCGGCGTGCTCAAGTACGGCATGCCCGACCTGCGCGATATGTTCGCCAGCGACGTCCGCTGGCTGCAGCACTACGGCTTCTCGGCCTTCGCCGCGCCGAACCCCGCCACCGGCCTGAGCTAAGGAGAGCATCATGAAGTTCACCCTCTCCTGGCTGCACGAGCACCTCGACACCGACGCCACGGCCCCCCAGGTGGTGGAGGCCATGACCATGGCCGGCCTGGAGGTCGAGCATGTCGACGACCCGGCTGCGAAGCTGGCCGCCTTCACCGTCGCCAGGATCGTGGAGGCCGTGCAGCACCCCAACGCCGACCGCCTGCGGGTCTGCCAGGTGGACACCGTCGACGGCCGCAAGGAGATCGTCTGCGGGGCCCCCAACGCCCGGACCGGCCTGACCACCATCTATGCCCCCATCGGCGCCTATGTGCCCGGCCTCGGCGTGACCCTGGTGGAGAAGCCGGTGCGCGGGGTGGTCTCCAACGGCATGCTCTGCTCGGCCTCCGAGCTGGAGGCCGCCAGTGAGTCCGACGGCATCATGGAGCTTCCGGACAGCCTGGCGGTGGGAACCCCCGCCGCCGTGGCGCTCGGCCTGGAAGCCGTGATCGACTTCGAGGTCACCCCCAACCGCCCCGATTGGCTGGGGGTCGTCGGCATCGCCCGCGACCTGGCCGCCGCGGGCCTCGGGACCCTGAAGGACGTTTCCATCGCCCCAGTCCCGGGGGCCTTCCCCAACCCCATCGAGATCAAGCTGCCCGCGCCGGAAGCCTGCCCGGCCTTCGCCGGCCGGCTGATCCGCGGCGTGAAGAACGGGCCGTCGCCGGCCTGGCTGGCCCAGCGCCTGACCTCCATCGGCCTGCGCTCCATCAACACCCTGGTGGATATCACCAACCTGATCACCTACGATCGCGCCCGGCCCCTGCACGTCTATGACGCCGCCAAGCTGACCGGCGGCTTCATCGAGGCCCGCATGGGCCGCGAAGGCGAGGAGGTCCCGGCCCTGGACGGCAAGACCTACGCCGTGACCCCGGAGATCTGCGTCATCGCCGACGGCTCCGGCGCCATCGGCCTGGGCGGGGTCATGGGCGGCGAGAGCACCGGCTGCTCGGAGGCCACCACCGACGTCTTCGTGGAAAGCGCCTGGTTCGATCCAATCCTGACGGCCCAGACCGGCCGGACGACGGGGATCAATTCCGACGCCCAGTACCGCTTCGCCCGCACCGTCGACCCGCAGTCCCTGGTCCCCGGCCTGGAGCTGGCCACCAAGCTGATCCTGGAGCTCTGCGGCGGCGAGGCCTCCGAGGTCACCTATGCCGGCGAGGCGCCCGCCCCGCCCACCGCGCTCACCTTCGACCGGGCCTATGTGAAGCAGCTTTCCGGCCTCAACATCGGGAACGCCCGGATCGACGAGATCCTCACCAAGCTCGGCTTCAAGGTCGAGGGCGACCAGGTCACCCCGCCCTCCTGGCGGCGCGACGTCGAGGGCAAGGCCGATCTCGTCGAGGAGGTGGCCCGCATCCAGGGCTATGACGCCCTGCCCGCCACGCCCCTGCCGGAGATCGCCCGGCCGGCCGGCGGCGTGCTCACCGTGCGCCAGGGCCGCGTCCGCGTGGCGCGGCGCGCCATGGCCGCCCGCGGCTATGCCGAGACCATCACCTGGAGCTTCCTGGCCCAGGCGACGGCGAAGCTGTTCGGCGGCGGCGATCCGAAGCTGGTCGTGACCAACCCCATCGCCTCGGACCTGGACTGCATGCGGCCCTCCATCCTGCCCAACCTCATCGAGGCGGCGGGCCGCAACGCCCGGCGCGGCTTCCCCGACGCCGCCCTGTTCGAGATCGGCCCGCTCTATCGCGGCGACGAACCGGAGGACCAGGTGACGGTGCTGGCGGCCCTGGTGGCCCCCCATCCGCCCCGGCGCTGGGACGGCGCCAAGTCCGATCCCCTGTTCGACCTCAAGGGCGACCTGATGGCGATCCTGGAGGAGATCGGCGCGCCGAACCTGCAGCTGGTTCAAGGCTCCACCTCCGACTGGTGGCATCCGGGCCGCTCGGCCCGCCTGCAGCTGGGACCCAAGACCGTGGTGGCCGAGTTCGGCGAACTGCACCCGCGCGTCCTCAAGGCCCTCGACGTCGACGGCCCCCTGCTGGCCTTGGAGCTCAACCTCGACGCCCTGCCCGAGGGCAAGAAGAAGTCCGGCAAGTCCCGGCCCGCCCTGGACGCCTCGGCCCTGATGCCCCTGTCGCGGGACTTCGCCTTCGTGGTGGGCGCCGACGTCCCGGCCGGCGACCTGGTCCGCCCGATCCTGGCCGCAGACAAGGCCCTGATCTCCGAGGCCCGGGTCTTCGACGTCTATTCCGGTCCCGGCGTGCCGGAGGGCTCAAAGTCGGTGGCGGTCGAGGTCCTGGTCCAGCCCCGCGAGAAGACCCTCACCGAGCCGGAGATCGAGGCCCTGTCGGCCAGGATCGTGGCGGCGGCGGAAAAGACCGTGGGCGCCAAGCTGCGGAGCTGAGGCCCACCTACTCCCGACCCTCGGTCAGGCGCTCGCGGGCCTCGCGCTCGACGTCGGCGATCAGGGCGTCGGCGGCGTCGTTCTTGGTCTCGATCACCGGATGCGGCGCGGGCTCGGGCGCGGGCTCGGCCTTCAGGCCCAGGGCCGTGAAGGCCTCGCCGCCCTCATGGCCGAACAGGCTGCGCACCCGCAGGTCCATCTGTGGGAAGGGGATCTCGATCTGGGCCGAGCGCAGGGCGTCCTCGATGGCCCAGGTATATGCCGCGTGCATGGCCGCCGGCCGCTTCACCGCGTCGAAGGTCGGCCACACCACCAGCTCGAAGTTGAGCGCTGAGTCCCCGAACCCGATGAGCCAGACCTGGGTCTTGCGGTCCTCGGTCTCCGGCAGGGTGAAGGGGGTGGCGCGGGCGGCCTGGATCACGACGTCGCGCACCACGGCCTTGTCGACCCCATAGGCCACCGAGAAGGGCACGTGAATCCGCCGGGTGCCGCCCTTCAGGGTCCAGTTGATCACCTGGCTCTCGATCAGCTTGGAATTGGGGATCACGACATTGAGCCCGTCGTTGGTGCGCACCCGCGCGGCCCGCGGCCCCACCTCGGCGATCACGCCGCGCACGCCGTTCTCCAGCTCGATGAAGTCGCCGACATGGACGTGCGGGTCGAAGATCATCACCAGGCCCGAGACGAACTCGCGGACGATCCCCTGCAGGCCAAGGCCCACCCCGACCCCCAGGGCCCCGGCGAAGACCGCCAGGGAGGTAAGGTCGATCCCCAGGGTCGACAGGGCCACGAAGAAGCCGGCCAGGACCAGGCCGTAACCCGACAGCTTCTCGACGATATAGATGATCGGCCGGCCGGCGCGGGCGCGGCCACGCCATCGGCCAAGGCCGCCCGACACCAGCCGGGCGGCGACGAATCCCGCCGCGACGATGACCGCGGCCACCGCCAGCTTGCCGGCCGGGACCAGCCATTGGCCGGTGGCGAACCAGGCCCAGACCGTGGCCGAGAGCTTCTCCAAGCGCGCACTCCTGCAAGGCGCCCGACGCGCGGACGTCGGACCTCCAGAGCTACGCCGTAAGCGCCTACTGGTTCCCCGCCACCTGCTCGAGCCGGCCGAGAATTCCCGGCCAGCCGCCGCCCATGCCGCGATAGCCCGGCTCGTCCTGCGGCCGGAACCCGGACTGCTCCATGCGCACCAGGACGCCGCCCTCGACCGGCGTCAGGGTCCAGGTGACCACGGTCTTCAGACCGTCGCGCGCCTGCTCCCCCGAGGCGTTCCAGCTGTAGACCAGCCGGGTCGGCGGCTCGAGCGCCAGCACCTCGCAGTCGGTCACCCCGTTCCAGCCCATCACCGGGGTCGCCCGGAAATTGAACCGGTGGCCCACCACCGGCTGGAAGTCGTTGGCCATCAGCCAGGTCTCGATCAGCGGGCCGGTGGTCAGGGCCCGCCAGATCTTCTCCGGCGGGTGCGGCATGGTCCGCTCGACGATGAGCGAGCGTTGGGCCGGGAGGTCGTTCATGGGTCCATCTCCTTGAGCAGGGCTTCCAGCCGGTCGAACCGCTCGTCCCAGAAGGCCCCGTAGAGGCTCATCCAATCCATCAGCGGCGCCAGGCCCTGGGCCCGGGCGCGGTAGCGGACATTGCGGCCCACCTTCTGCTCGGTCACCAGCCCCGCCAGCTTCAGGGCCGCCAGGTGCTGCGACACCGCCGGCTGGGAGACGCCGGCCCCGCGGGTCAGGTCGCCGACGCTCAGCTCCCCCTCCCGCGACAGCCGTTCGAACACCCCGCGACGCGTCGGGTCCGCCAGCGCCTTGAACAGATCGGCTTCCATGGGCAATTCATAAGTCTGCACTTATGGATGAGTCAATCGCTTGAATCGCCCCAGGCGCCATCCCATACACCCTGTATGTCCACGCCCGCCCCGACGCCGACCCACCGCCCCAAGCCCGTCCTCGAGCGTTGGCTGGAGACCGGCCTGTTCCGCGCCCGCTGGTTGATGGCGCCCTTCTATGTGGGCCTGATCCTGGCCCTGGCCGGCCTGGTGATCGTCTTCTTCAACGAGGCCTGGCACGAGCTCAGCCACATCACGACGATGAGCCCGGAGGAAGCCATCCTCATGGCGCTCTCCCTCATCGACCTGTCCCTGGCCGGCAACCTGCTGCTGATCGTCACCTTCTCGGGCTACGAGAACTTCGTCTCCAAGATCGACACCGGCGACGACGAGGACCGCCCGTCCTGGATGGGGACCGTGGATTTCTCGGGCCTGAAGATGAAGCTGATCGCCTCCATCGTGGCGATCTCCGGAATCGCCCTGCTGCGGGCCTTCATGCGGCTGTCGGAGAACGAGCCGATCCCGGACCGTACGCTCGGCTGGCTGGTGGGCATCCACCTGACCTTCGTGGTCTCCGGGGTCATGCTGGCCCTGATGGACCTGCTGGCCTCCAAGACCGACAAGCACTAGCGCTTAGGCGGGTCCTAGAAGGGCCAGGCCCGCCGCTTCCGGCTGAAGCCGAGATAGCCGATATTGGCGCCCAGGCGCAGGCCGACCCCGGCGCGGATCGGGGCCAGGATCACGTCATCGGAGCGCAAGTAGTTCACCCCCAGCCCGCCCACCAGATAGGCCGAGCCCTCGACGCCGGGGAAGCGCTGGAACAGCACCTCCGGGTACTGCAGATTGTAGCAGAGGGTGAAGACGCGGCTGGCGTTGCCCCCCAGGTCCCAGCCCACTGACGGGCCCTGCCAGTAGACCTCGATCGGCTGGCGGTTCTTCATGTAGAGCAGGCCGTGGCCGTAGCGGGCGCCGACGGAGATCGCGCCGGAGGCCTCCTGGCCCGCGATATAGGCGGTGGGCCGGCCGTTCTCCTTGAACACCCGCTCGATGGCCCCGCCGGCGGCCTCGGCGGTGACCCCCAGGAAGTCGGAGACGTTGTTGACCATCTCCTCGCGGGTGAAGGGCTCGGCCGGCGTCGGATAGTCGGGGGTCTGGCTGGGGGGCGGCGGCCCGCCCTGGGTCTGGGGCTGGGCCTGGGCGGCCCCCGCGGCGCTCAGCGTGGCGAGGCCTGAAACGATCAGTGTGCGGCGATCCATGGCGAGTCCTTGATGACGGCGAGGCGAACCTCCCATCCCTCGGCGCCATCAATGCGGCGGCTCAGCTTAACGTCCGATTAAGCATGATCGGCGGCGGACCCTCGCAGGGGCCGCCGAATGTGCTAGAGGCTGGCGCACCATGAGCACGCCTCTCTCCCACATCCGTAACTTCTCCATCGTCGCCCATATCGACCACGGCAAGTCGACCCTGTCCGATCGCCTGATCCAGGAGACCGGCGGCCTCACCAAGCGTGAGATGACCGAGCAGGTCCTCGACAACATGGAGATCGAGCGCGAACGCGGCATCACCATCAAGGCCCAGACCGTCCGCCTGGACTACAAGGCCCGCGACGGCGAGACCTATGTCCTGAACCTGATGGACACCCCGGGCCACGTCGACTTCGCCTATGAGGTCAGCCGCAGCCTGGCCGCCTGCGAGGGCTCCATCCTGGTGGTGGACTCCAGCCAGGGCGTCGAGGCCCAGACGCTCGCCAACGTCTACCAGGCCATCGACAACAATCACGAGATCGTCCCGGTCCTCAACAAGATCGACCTGCCCGCCGCCGAGCCCGAGCGGGTGCGCCAGCAGATCGAGGACGTCATCGGCATCGACGCCTCCGAAGCCGTGCTCTGCTCGGCCAAGACCGGCGAGGGCATCGCCGAGGTGCTGGAGGCCGTGGTCACCCGCCTGCCGCCGCCGAAAGGCGACCGCGACGCCCCGCTCAAGGCCCTGCTGGTGGACGCCTGGTACGACCCCTATCTGGGCGTCGTTGTCCTGGTGCGCGTCATCGACGGGGTGCTGAAGGCCGGGATGAAGGTGCGCATGATGAATGCGGGCGTCACCCACTCCATCGACCGCATCGGCGTCTTCAAGCCCAAACAGACCGAGGTGGCCGAGCTCGGCCCCGGCGAGATCGGCTACATCACCGCCCAGATCAAGCAGGTGGCCGACGCCGCCGTCGGCGACACCATCACCGAGGAGCGCCGCCAGACCGCGACGGCCCTGCCGGGCTTCCGCGTCGCCCAGTCGGTGGTGTTCTGCGGCCTGTTCCCGGTGGACGCCGCCGACTTCGAGGACCTGCGCGCCGCCATCGGCCGCCTGCGCCTGAACGACGCCTCCTTCACCTACGAGATGGAGACCAGCGCGGCGCTCGGCTTCGGCTTCCGCTGCGGGTTCCTCGGGCTCCTCCACCTGGAGATCATCCAGGAGCGTCTCTCCCGCGAGTTCGACCTCGACCTGATCGCGACCGCGCCCTCCGTGGTCTACAAGATCGGCCTCACCGACGGCTCGGAGATGGAGCTGCACAACCCGGCCGACCTGCCCGACCCGGTGAAAATCTCCACCATCGCCGAGCCCTGGATCAAGGCCACCATCCTGACCCCCGACGAGTATCTCGGCTCGGTGATCAAGCTGTGCCAGGACCGCCGCGGCGAGCAGCGGGAGCTCTCCTATGTCGGCTCCCGCGCCCTGGTGGTCTACGACCTGCCGCTGAACGAGGTGGTCTTCGACTTCTACGACCGGCTGAAGAGCGTCTCCAAGGGCTACGCCTCCTTCGACTACGCCATCGAGGACTACCGGGTCGGCAACCTGGTGAAGATGTCGATCCTGGTGAACTCCGAGCCGGTGGACGCGCTTTCGATGCTGGTCCACGCCGACCGCGCCGAGGCCCGGGGCCGCGGCATGGTGGAGAAGATGAAGGACCTCATCAGTCCCCACATGTTCCAGATTCCGATCCAGGCGGCCATCGGCGGCCGGATCATCGCGCGTGAGACCGTCCGCGCCCTGCGCAAGGACGTGACGGCCAAGTGCTACGGCGGCGACATGAGCCGCAAGCGCAAGCTGCTGGACAAGCAGAAGGCCGGCAAGAAGCGCATGCGCCAGTTCGGCAAGGTGGAGATCCCGCAGGAGGCCTTCATCGCGGCGCTGAAGATGGACGCCGATTAGGCAGCTCCACACCGCAGCGTTGTGGAATAACCGGGTTATGGGATAGGCTGGAAGCTTCACCGGTCCGCGCGCGGCTGACGCTCAGCCTGGCGGCGGCCCGACAGAGGTCCTCGCCATGTCCCAGCGCGTCCTTCGCCGTGCCGCCGCGGCCGCCGCCTTCTCGACCCTGGCGCTGGCGAGCCTCGCCTACGCCCAGGGCCGCCCCGGGCCCATAACCGTCTCCCCCGGCGCCATGCGGGCCATGACCGCCGATCCGCGCGACGCCCAGATCAAGGCCCTGCAGAACGAGGTCGTCTCCCTGCACGCGGAGGTGAACACCCTGACGGTGCTGGCCAAGAACCAGGCCAACCTCCAGTCGGCCCTGAGCGAACAGGTCAACACCCTGCAGGCCAAGTACGCCAACCACACCCACGACGTCCCCACCGCCGGCGGCTCCTTCGGCTGGGTCAACCCGCTCGAATGCAGCCCCAATCCCGGCGGGCCCGGCTACAACTGCACGCCCTTCCCGCTGTCGACGCCCGGCAAGTACCTTGGGGCGGGGACCATGCTGCAGACCAAGCCGCCGAAATAGGCCTCAGCCGTCCAGCTCGGGATAGTGGCGGAAGATCCCCGTCTCGTTGAAGGCTATCCTTCGCGGCGAGGCCAGGTAGGCGGCGATATTGGGCCGCGTGCGCGCCCGCTCGGTGAGCGCCAGGACCCTCGGAAGCTTCGCGCCCGCCCGCGCCATGGCTCTGGGAAAGGCGTAGGTCAGGCCCTCCGCCACCTGGAACAGCGAGAGGTCGGCATAGGTCACCGCCGCGCCGGTCAGCCAGGCGTCGTCCCCCTGGCCCGCCAGGATGGTCTCGAACCAGCCCAGGTACTTGGGGATCCGGTCGTCGCGGAAGGCCTTGGCGCGCACCTTGGCGGCGTCGGCCTGGTCCTCGTAATAGTCGCCGACATCCAGGGGATGGTGGGTGTCGTGGGCCTCGGCCACCAGGTCGGCGATCGTCAGCTGCATCTGGTTGACCCACAGCCGCCCGGCCTCGTCCGCAGGCGCCAGGTGCAGCCTGGGCCCCAGGTGCAGCAGGATGTTGGCCGTCTGGCCGATCACCAGGTCGCCGTCCACCAGGAAGGGCGGGGCGAAGGGCGGCGGATCGGCCTTGGCCATGCGGGCCATCAGGGCGCGCTCGCCCCCGCCCTCGATCTCCGGCCCCCGGGCCACGTCGCGATAGCGGGCGCCGGCGTCCTCCAGGGCTAGGCGCACGAACTCGCCCCGCCCCTGCAGGCCCGGCCAGTAATGCAGCTCATAGGTCACATCGTCCTCCTTGCCCGAGGGCCACGCCCTCGCCTAGAAAGCGCCATCAAGCTTGGCTATGCCGCCCCATCACTGAGGAGTTCTTCGATGCGCAAGGTTCTGGTTCTCGCCGTCACCGCCGCCGCCCTGCTCACCGCGGCCTGCAACACCGTCTCCGGCATGGGCCGCGACGTCTCCGCCGCCGGCAAGGCCGTCAGCGGCGCCGCCGACGACGCCAAGCACTAAGGCGCCAGGGCGAGAGTCAGGCGTCCTCCTCACGGGAGGCCGCCTCGGCGATCTTGACCCGGTCCTCCGGCGGCGACACCGCCGGATCGGCCTGGGCCATCTTGTCCTCGGCGGGCGTGGTGGGGCCAGTATGGCCATGCACGCCCTTGTCGCCGCTCGGCGCCGGTCGGTCGGAATTCATGAGGCTTCTCCGCGTCTTGCTCATCAATGGGTTGCGCGGGCGAGACGTTCCCGCTGGCGCGGTGGGACCTAACGACGCGCCACGAATGGGGAACCCCAAGCCCCGCCTGGGATTGCGAAGATCATGTACCCGATGCGACCCCCCGTCACCTTGGACTCCTCCGGCCCGGCTTCCCATATGCCGGCCATGTCCCGTCAAGAACCCCCCAGCCTGACCCAGGCCATGACCCGCGGCCTCCGCGGCAAGTGCCCCCACTGCAACCAGGGCGCCCTCTACTGGCGCTATCTGAAGGTCGAGCCCCGCTGCCAGGCCTGCGGCCACGACCTGTCCCAGTACCCCGCCGACGACGGCCCGGCCTATTTCACCATCCTGATCGTCGGCCACCTGCTGGTGGCGCCCCTGCTGTTCTTCCCGATCATCTGGCAGGCGCCCACCGCCATCATGGTGCCCGCCACCCTGATCCCGCTGGCCGGCGCGACCCTGGCCCTGCTGCCCCGGGTCAAGGGCGCCTTCATCGGCCTGCTCTATGTCCTGCGGATCAAGGAGCGGGACGCCCACCTGCACACCGCCGACATGGCCGACTAGGGCGTGGCGGCCTGACGTGGCAACCGGTTCAGGCGCCGGCCACGCTCTAATCTCAAGGATGGAGCCCTTTTCGCCCGTTCAGATCCTCTGAAAGGAAAGGGCGCCAGCAACCTTCGGCGCTCAGGCTCGTTTCCCGGCCTTACCGCCTGGCCATCCGGTCAGGCTCTTGGGAGGCTAGAGCCATGTCGCTGGGGACCATTCTACTCATCATTCTCGTGCTCGCCCTGATCGGCGCCCTGCCCACCTGGGGCCACTCGCGCTCCTGGGGCTACCTGCCCTCCGGCGGCCTGGGCCTGGTGCTGGTGATCGTGCTGATCCTGGTCCTGATGGGCCGGATATAGGCAGACCGGCCTTCGCTTAGGTCAAAACACCCTCTAGCATCCCCCCGAGCCAGTTTCGTTCGGGGGGATGTATGACGGTCACGGAAAGCGGCGGCGAACTGCCGCCCGAGGCGATGGCGCCGGGGCTCACCTCCCTGCAGCGCGCCAAGGCGATCCTCGGGGGATCGGCCGGCAATTTCGTGGAGTGGTACGACTGGTTCGCCTACTCCTCCTTCACCCTCTACTTCGCCAAGCACTTCTTCCCCAAGGGGGATGAGACCGCCCAGCTGCTGCAGGCCGCCGCGGTGTTCGCCGTGGGCTTCCTGGCCCGGCCTATCGGCGCCTGGTTCATGGGCCTCTACGCCGACCGCGCCGGCCGCAAGAAGGCGCTGACCGTCTCGGTCTCGATGATGTGCGCCGGCTCCTTCGCCATCGCCATCATCCCCGACTACGGCATGATCGGGACCGCCGCGCCGGTGGCCCTGGTGCTGGCCCGCCTGGTCCAGGGCCTGTCGCTGGGGGGCGAGTACGGCGCCAGCGCCACCTACATGTCCGAGATGGCCGGCAAGAAGCGCCGCGGCTTCTGGTCCAGCTTCCAGTTCGTCACCCTGATCATGGGCCAGCTCACCGCGCTCGGCGTGCTCATCCTGCTGCAGCACGTCCTGCCCAAGGCCGACCTCGAGGAATGGGGCTGGCGCATCCCCTTCGCCATCGGCGGGGTGCTGGCCATCGTGGTGTTCTGGATCCGCACCGGCCTGCAGGAGAGCCAGTCCTATCTCACCGCCCAGGCCGAGGGGGCCGAGCGTTCGCGGACCATGCTGCTGTTCGCCAAGTTCCCCAAGGAGACGGCCACCATCTTCGCCCTGACCTCGGCGGGCTCCTTGGCCTTCTACGCCTACACGACCTACATGCAGAAGTTCCTGGTCAACACCTCGGGCTTCTCCAAGGACGCCGCCACCGGGGTCACCGCCGCCGCGCTGGGGGTCTACATGTTCGCCCAGCCGATCTTCGGCGCCCTGTCGGACAGGATCGGCCGCAAGACCACCCTGGCCGCCGCCTTCCTGCTGGGAACGATCTTCACCTATCCGATCTTCTCCCAGATCGCGGTGACGAAGGACCCGATGATGGCCTTCGCCCTGATGTGCGCCCTGGTGCTGATCCTGTCGGGCTACACCGCCGTCAACGCGGTGCTGAAGGCCGAGCTGTTCCCCGCCCACGTCCGCGCCCTGGGCGTCGCCCTGCCCTACGCCACCGCCAATGCGGTGTTCGGCGGCACGGCGGAATATGTCGCCCTCTGGTTCAAGAAGGAGGGCATGGAGAGCGGCTTCTACGTCTATGTCGCCAGCATCATGGGCCTGGCCTTCCTGGTGGCGCTCACCCTGCGCAACACCAACCGCCACAGCCTGATCACCGAGGATTGACCGCGTGAAACTGGTGCTCTCGCCCCTCGACCTCACCGCCCTGATCGTCTTCCTGGTGGTCTGGCTGGCCTATGAGCCCCTGCTCAAGGTCGTGGCGCGGGGCAAGGCAGCCATCACCACCGACATGACCGTCATCCGGGTGGCCTGGATGAGGAACATGGCCGGGCGCGAGAACAAGTTCATGGACGGCCAGCTGCTGGGTCACGCCCTGAACTCGGCCTCCTTCTTCGCCTCCTCCAACCTGATCCTGATCGCCGGCGCCGCGGGCGTGCTGTTCGGGGGCGAGTCCACCTTCCGCAGCGCCTCCAGCCTGATCGCCGTCCAGACCTCCTCGCGCCTGCTGTTCGAGGGCCAGATCGCCCTCGTCCTGGTGGCGCTGGCCCGCGGCCTGCTGGATTTCATCTGGTCCATCCGCCAGATGAACTACTGCATCGCCGCCGTCGGGGCCGCCCCCGACACCGAGGACGAAGCCTTCAAGGCCGCCTATGGCGAGGCCGCCGCCCGCCTGCTCAATCCGGCGCTCTCGGCCTTCAACGCCGGGGTGCGGGGCTACTACTTCTCCCTGGCGGCGGCGGCCTGGCTGTTTGGCCCCATCGCCTTCATGACCGCCACCCTGGGCGCCGTCAGCCTGCTGCTCTGGCGCCAGCGCCGCTCCAAGGCCGCCGGCGCCATCGCCGACCTCCGCAGGCTGCTGCAGGGCGGCTAGAACGCAATTCCTCCCCCAGGCCGACGGCCGTTTCGGGGGAGGTGGCGCGCGGGCCAAGCCCGCGTGACGGAGGGGCTGGGGCCCGTTGAACCCGCACAGCCCGAACCCCCTCCACCGCTTCGCGGTCCCCCTCCCCCGCGGGGGGAGGAACTTCAGAGCCCCAGCTCCGCCCTCTGCTTCCGCGTCAGCTTGGCGGCCACCAGGCCGTGCGCGGTCTTCAGCCAGTCGGCGACCTCCTCGGGATCCAGCGCCGCCAGGTCGTCGAAGGACACCCACCTGGCCCGCGCCAGATAGGGCGCCGGCCGGGCCATGCCGCTCTGGGTCATCACCTCGTAGGCCAGGTCCGTGACCTTGAACATCAGGCCTCCGGCCAGGCCGGCGATGGCGAAGATCCTGCCGCCCACCTTGTAGACGTCGCTGCCGCCCCACTGGACGACCTTGGTGACGGCGGGCAGGGCCAGGCAGGCCGCATCCAACTCTGCGGGGGTCATGAGGCTCCTCGGCGGCCGGCGCTCAACATAGGGTGAGGATGCGGCTTTTACACGCCGCCCCCGGCTGACGGCGCGCCGCTTTCATGACAGTGTTATGCGAAACGCCAGGGAGGTCGGCGATGGGTAGGCAATGGCGCGAGGCGCTGGTCCTGGGGGCGCTGCTCAGCCTCGGCGCGGCGGGCGCCGCCTGGAGCTCGGGCGGCGGCGGCGGCGGTGGCGGGGACATGCCCAGCATGTCGGCCCCGTCCTACGACCCGGCCGCCGAATATGTGAAGGCCATCCAGGCTCTCAACGACAAGAAGTACAAGGACGCCGAGCGCGCCCTGACCCACGTGGTGGACGCCGCCCCGAAGAACGCCGAGGCCTGGCGCCTGCTGGGGGTCGCCAACGCCGGCCAGAACGACCTGAAGGGCGCCCGGCGGGCCTATGAGAAGGCCGCGAAGCTCGAGCCCGACAGCATCGAGGCCCATCGCGGGCTGGGGGCGGCCCTGGGCGGGCTGAAGGACCCCAAGGCCCAGGGCGAGCTGGACTGGCTCAAGGCCCGCGCCGCCGCCTGCGGAACCTGCGGCGAGGCCCAGGCCCTGGAGGCCGCGGTCAAGGCGGTGGAGAGCGCCATGGCCGGCTCGGCGGTCGCCGCCTCGGGCTCCCTGCTGTTCGCCGGCCCGGCCGCCGGGGACCGCGCCTATGTCGCCGCCGTCAGCCTGATCAACGAGCATCGCTATGACGAGGCCCTCGCCTCCCTCGCCGCCGCCCGCGAGGCTCTGGGGCCGCACCCCGACATCCTCACCTACCAGGGCTACACCTGGCGCAAGAAGGGCCAGTTCGACCGGGCCGAGACCTATTACCGCCAGGCCCTGGCCATCGCGCCGCGGCACCGGGGCGCCACCGAATACTATGGCGAGCTGAAGGTGGAGCGCGGCGACCTGGCCGGGGCCCGGGTCATGCTGGCGAGGCTCGACCGGATTTGCGCCTATGGCTGCGCCGAGGCCGAGGAGCTGCGCCGTTGGGTCGACGCCGGCCGCGAGCCCTAGCCGCCGCCTTCGCCCTGCTCGGGATCGCGGCGGCGCAGGCCGCCGACACGCCCCTGCGCGCCCAGCGCTGGCTGGCGCCGCGGGCCGACGTCGTCCGCGCCCTCACCACCGCCCCGCCCGAGTGCCTGTCGCCCGCGCCGGACCCCGAGACGCGCCTGGCCGTCGAGATCGGCCGCGCCGCCTTCCGCACCCCCACGGTCCTGGGGGGCCAGGCCGCCCGCGCCGGGGTCGCCTGCGAGACCTGCCACCGCTCGGGCCGCGACAATCGCGACTTCCAGTTCCCCGGCGTCTCCGGGGCGCCGGGCACGGCCGACGTCACCTCCTCCCTGTTCAGCTCCCATCGCGGCGACGGGATCGACGATCCGGTCCCGATTCCCGACCTCAGCGGCCCCCGCGCCAACCTCAAGGTCGCCCCCGCCGGGCTCTCGCCCTTCATCCACGGCCTGATCACCGAGGAGTTCGACGGTCCCGAGCCCCCCGCCGCCGTGCTGGCGGGCCTCGTGGCCTATGTCGGCGCCCTGTCACCGTCGGCCTGCCCCCGCGCCCTGGCCGACCCCGTGGCGGTTAAGGGCCTGATGTCCGACGCGCGCCGGGCCATCGCCGCCGCCCAGGCCCTGGCCGCCCGCGGTGACCGCCCCGCGGCGGTGGTCATGGTCGCCGCCGCCCGCGCCCGCCTCTTCCTCATCGACGAGCGCTACGCGGCCCTACCCGGCTCCCGCCGCGCCCTGCGCGCCGCCGACGCCCGCCTGGCCGCCCTGGCCCAGGCCCTGCGCGAGGGTCGCCCAGAGGCCGGCGCCGACCTCGCCCGGTGGTCCGCCGACAGCGTGAAACTGGAGGCCGCGCTCACCCGCCGCGAGGGCCGCTCGCTGTTCGATCCGAACCATCTTGCCGCGGCGGTCGGACGCCGCTTGCCCCGGGAACCTTCCTGAGTATATTGCGCGCCTTCGCGGGCGGCCTGAGGCCGGTTCGTGACGGCCGGTGAGGTGGCGGAGTGGTCGATCGCGCACGCTTGGAAAGCGTGTTTAGGTGAAAGCCTAACGAGGGTTCGAATCCCTCTCTCACCGCCAAATTCCCTCCTTAAGTTATTGATAAACAAGGAAAAACGGGAATTCTATTTCCGTGCGCCCCAACAAATACCCCAATTTATGCGCCGGATTGGGGTGGACGCACAGCGACAGCGCTGGACGGCGAATTTACACCATCGGTGAACGCTACCAACTCGCCGGGACGATCTCTCATCGATCGAAGCGGAACGGGTCGGGGATGCGCGCTCAGGAATCGGTTCCGCCGCGTGTGAGCGGCACATCCCCAACGCGGTATCGAAGGAAGCTCGAACAGAAGGTCTCACAGATGATCGCAAATTGGCTGCGGGATGAAAACACTGGCGTGAAGTGAGCGGCCCAGTTGGTCACTGGGTAGTGCCAAAGGCGCCTCATCAAGGCGGTGACGGGAGCGTCCTCGAACGTGACTGCGTTCATAGCGTGCGCAAATGCGTTCCTCACCCTTCTCAGCCGGTGAAGTTCGCGCGCATGATCGACGCTCACGATGCCTAGGGCGAGGGCCTTGGCAATTAGCCCGTTGAAGGACGCGAGAGGCCCTCGGGTGAACATGGCGTCAAGCTCGGCTCGGCTCAGATCAGCATGATAGTGCTGTGAAATGGCACGTCTGAGGCCCGCCTCGACAGCGCTGGCCCCTGCGGTGGCGACGCGTAAATCTAGGGCCGCTGAACTGTTCTCCAGATCGCCGAGTGATAGGATTTGGTGATGCAGTGCGCCATCCGCCGGCAACTCGTGCGCAAGCCGGTTGATCTCGCGAAAAAGATCATCGTCGCTTTCGGTCAAGGGCGCGGGACCCTCGGGGTGAAACGCCAGCCGATCTCCGTCGACCCCTTATGTTGAGCGATTGTTAGCTCGATCACATCGTCCTCGGTCTCGCCTCCGCACTGTTCACAGTAGAAGCGAACCGCCAGCCCATCACGTCGCGAACTCGGATTTCCGGACACATCGGAACGGACCACCTCCGTTTTGAGGCTGGGAGGGAAGTGCGTCAGGCGGACTAACTCGGCGGCATCCTCAGCCCGCTCAAAGAATGTCACGCCGAAGTGGTGCAGGTTGTCCGCACCGCATCTCGGGCAAAGTAGATCCATCGCCGCACCCGCGTCGCGGGTTCGAATGTCCTTAGAGTTAATCATCGGAGGTCTCTCGAAGATCAGGAGGGCCATTCATACCCTCGGTCGTTCAAACCGCCCAGGGTTCACAGCGACGATGCCGAGGGGGGGCGACCTGGCGGGACTTAACCCCGGCCAGTGCTTCGGGGAGAAGGTCACCCCGCGTCGTCCGATCTATCCTTGACGATCCAGGTGCAAGGAGGCGGGGCCTGCGTTCACTCGAAGCTGCCCGTCTGAGCCCGGAGTTACAGCCTCGCTCGTCGCAAAGACGTTTGAGGCGCGGTAGTGGTACTCCGGCCCGCCGATCTCTGCGTCGGGCTTCTTCCAGGTCATGCCAAGCAAATCCGACATTGAATATCTCGCTTCTTCGCCGGACTCGATGCGTGTTGCTGACGAGCGCTGCACCTCGGCAAACTCACCTATCGCTGTGCGGTCTAGGCTTGCAATTGTTTGGAGTTCCCGAAGACGCTCTTGCAGCCTTAGCTGGATGGATCGCGAAAATGCATCGATGTGAGCCAGCACGCGATGCAGGTATCCGCGATCGTCGAGGCCGTCCCAGCTGTACACACATGTGGCCAGGCCAACTTCGCCAGAGCTGGTTTCGCCCGTGTCAAAGTCAAACTTGAAGGTCACCGTGGCCAATCTGGACGGGTAGGCGACCGGGTCTACGTGAGCTAGGAACAGATTGCGAAGATCAAGAAGGTGCGCGTGGACTTCGCGTTCGAATCCTTCTGTCCCAAGATGCTCGCGTATCGGGTAGGCCTGTGTTCGGCCGCCTGAAGGACTGCGGGCCGCGATGAAGGGGCGGCTGTAGGTTACCACGGCAGCCTTGTAGATCGCATGGCGAGGCGGCGCATTACCCAGCAAATCCCAGAGCTGATCCGCCGAGATCAGGTAAGTGAAGGCCTGCCTCAGATCCTCTAAGGCCCGAGCATCTTGCAAAACCCGCTTTCCGAGGCGTCGGGCAGGCGTCTCGATAGGCATTGAAACCGTCGCACCTTCGTTCATGAGCCGACCTCAATCGCTTTGTACCACTGAGTCCTAGCTCCGGTCGCAATCCAACCTGGTTCGGCAAATACAACGGCTCGACTGAGTTGCGGTCTAAGCGCTCGCGGCTCACCCTCGCATCTCTGCAGCCTCCCTCCCCGGTCCGATGATCAGAGTTGCGCCGTCTGGTCTCGGGCCCGCTGGTCAACCAAACGCAGCAAGTAGCGCGCCAGCAAAATCCGCCAACTCCGCCTTTTCGAGCCCTCGCCGTGTTTAGAGGCGGTTCCAGTCTAAGTGCTCCAACGGCGCAGGCGTCTTTACGTTCGGAGCAAGGCGGCTCTAGCATGGGCTGGGAGGGTTGGCTCTCGAAAGGTCAATCGGCGGGGTAAGGGTTATGAGCCAGCACGAAATCATCGAAGGCGAGTTCAAGGTGATCGCGCCAAGCGAGATCGGGTCAGATGCTAGCTACGTCGAGCCCCCGCCCGACGGGACGTGGACATTCTGGCTTGATGACTTCCCCGCGCTCGGCTCAATTGCTGTAACTTTCATTCTTGCCTACCTCGCCAAAGCGTTCCTCCTTTAGGCTTGGACGCGATATGGCCGCCCACGACCACCGGCTGAATGATGCCGTCTGATGTCATCGACGCCCCAGGCTATCGAGCTAGCCTTTGGGTTGCCGGTCGGGCAGCGAAGGCCGATATCGGCAGTCTCCACTCAAGCTTCAAAATGAAAGCCAGCTTTGACCAACTCGCCGCCCCAAACACCGCGCAGCGACCGCATCGGCGGCGGCGGGGCCGCGACGAGCGCCGGCATGCGCTTCGAGCAGCAGCTCGGCGCGCTGATCTTTTCGTGGATTTTGGCTGGCGACCGGTTCGACGCTTCCTTTTGCCTCGGCGCGGCGGCGCCAGAGTGGCTACGCTTTGAAACCGAAGCGCCGGTTGATGACCTACTCGTCAAGACGAGCGAAGGCGGCTTTGTGGCCATCCAAGCCAAGACCACCGTCAGCCTGAGTGATGACCTTGGTTCACCCTTGGGCAAGACGGTTTCCCAGTTTGTCCGCCACTGGTTCGTTTGCCAGCAAGGTGACGGCAGCATGGACTGGAACCGGCCACTGGACGCCGGCCGCGACCGGCTGGTGCTGGCGGTGGGACCTCAGGCCACGGCTCAGGTCCGCGAGGACTTATCGGCGGCGCTGCGCCTGAAGTCTCAGCCCGGCGGGGGCGTCCTCAATCAAGCCCAGCAGCGCGCCTTTAAGACGTTCGCAGGCCTGGTGGAACGGGCCTGGGCGGTGACCACCAAGAGTGAGATGGACGATCGCTTGCTACCGGATTTGGCGCAGCTCGTAACCGTCTTCACTTTCGACGTCGACCGCGGACCAGCCCTGGCCGCCGGTTCACTGGTCAAGGCCTTCGGTGCAGAAGCCGATGGGTCCAACGCCTTTGCTGCGCTGTCGGACTTGAGCGGCGCAATGATGAAGGAGCGCGGCGGCGGCGACTCGCCCACCCTGCGCCAACGCCTGGCAGCGGCAGGGATCGCTCTCGCGGCGTCCCCGGCCTATCGCACCGACATCGACGCCCTGAAACAGCATTCCCGTCGCATCGCCGAAGCGCTGGGCAGCTACGAGAAGATCGAGGTCGCCAGCGGCGCGCCGCTCACGGTGAGCCGGGATTGCCAGGGAGCGGTTGAAGCCGCTGTGCGCGGCGGCCCGCTCCTGATCATCGGCGAGCCTGGGGCCGGCAAGAGCGCCGTGCTCAACGCTTTGGCGCGCGGACTCGTGGCGTCGGGTGCCGACGTTCTGGAGCTCGCTGTCGATCGCTACTCGGTCGAGAGCATAGAAGGCCTGTCGCGCGAGCTTGGCTTGCAGCACGGACTACTGGAGGTGCTGGAGGCCTGGGACGGCCCGAACCCCGCCTATCTTGTCATCGACGCGCTCGATGCGACGCGCGGCGGTCGCGGCGAAGGCGTGTTCCGAGCCCTGATTGAACGAGTCATGGAGCTGCGCGGTCGGTGGACCGTGGTGGCCTCAATTCGCAACTTCGACCTGCGGATGGGGCAGCAGTTCCGGGCTCTCTTCAAGGGTGCGCCGCCGGAGAAGGCGCTGGCTGATCCGGCGTTCGACGGGGTGCGGCATGTCCAGGTGCCTCAGTGGTCCGAAGGCGAGTTCGACCAACTCTTGCAACAGTCGCCCGCGCTCAAGACGTGTCTCGACCGGGCGCCGCCTCGGCTGCGCGAGTTGGCCATGGTGCCATTCAACACTCGGCTGCTGAGCGAGCTGATCGCCCGCGGCGCGGTAAGCGCCCTGGACGACGTCTCGTCGCAGACGGATCTGCTCCGCCTCTACTGGGACCGCCGCGTCGGCGGTCACGGCCTGCCCGCGATGGTCTGCCTCAACACAGTGGTTCGGCTCATGGTCGAGGCGCGGGCGTTGCGCGCACCGATCCTCCAAGCGGCCAGCGAAACGCCAGCGATGATCGACACCCTGTGCCAGGACGGCGTTCTGATCGTCGTCGATGGCGACCGCTGGGTGCAGTTCCGCCACCACCTGTTGTTCGACTACGCGGCGGCGAGACTACTTCTAGAGCCTAGCGCTATCCTCAGCGGCGCGTACCGTTTCCGGAAGGCCGACGTCCTGGGGCTGATGCTGTCTCCGGCGCTCGGCTTTGTGCTGCGGGAGATTTGGGAATCCGAGACTGATCGCGCGCGATTCTGGACCGCCGTCGGCGTGCTTATCAACGATGAGGACGGCGACCCAATCATCCGCAGCACGGCGGGGCGGCTGGGCGCCGAGTTTCCGATCGCTGCGAACGATGCGCTCTGGCTCGGCGACCGCGCCGTTGCCGGGGACGCGAAGGCGCTAAAGACGCTGTCCGACATCAGCGGCGCCTTGGTCGTGCGCCTAGAAGACGAAAAGCTGGTCACGCTCGAACCCTGGGCGCATCTCGCCGCACGGCTGGCGACTGCTCCGAGCGCCGTGGTCGGAACCCTGCGGTTCCTGCTGCATAATCTCATCGAACGTCTGACCGATAGCCCGCTCCGACCGATGCTCGGGGAAGCGGCGCGCGCCTTCATGGCCCATGCGCTGACTTTGGCTGAGCCGGGGTTCACAGTACGGTCGGCGATCGGCTTCGTCATCGACACCTACACCACGGACATTTTGGCTTCGCGAGCCCTCCTGGCCCAGCTCTTCGAGCGCGACCGGCTGGACCGATTTGGACACGAGGAAGCGCCTGCCGTTTGCTACAAGATCGCCGCCGTGGGCGCGGCCGACCCCAACTTCGTCGTCGAGGTCTTCCGGGTAGTTTACGACTATCAGGTCACCGATGATCGCCCGACGCGGATCGGCAGTAGTCAGATCCTCAACCTCACGTCCCACGCCCGTCAGGACTACGGCATGGCGCGCTGGTCGCTCGGTGAATATCTGCCGACGTTCCTGGTGCAGCATCCTCGCGAGGCAGTCAGCGCCATAGTAGATGCGGTCGAAGGCTATATCGTCCGCGAACATCAGGACTCCGATGAAACCCTCGACGTCGAGCTGGAGATTGCCGGTCGAACGGTTCGCCTGAAAGAAGACCGCAGCTATGTCTGGGCGCACGATCCGGACGATCAGTACGACCGCGACGCCGAAAGTCTGATCTCGAAACTCCGGACCCGCCTTAGAGAAGCTACGGAGTCGGATGCGAGGAAACTGGCCGATCTCCTGATCGAGGAGGCTTCGCGTGCCATCTTCTGGTCGCGGCTGTTCCTCTGCGCCGTTGAACGCAACGATAGCCTGATTGATCAGCTTTGGCCGTTCGCAGCCACGGAGCCGTTCCTTGTCCTACCGGACACCCGCAAGGACGCCATCGACGTACTCGCCGCCGGCTTCACCCGGCGCACTCTGCAAGAGCGCGAAGCCTTCGAGCGGTCCGCAATGGGCTTCGACTTCGTGCGCTTTCAGTACCGAGAGGAGGCCCGCCAAGCGTTCCTAGAGCGGCTGTTCACCGCTGTCGGCCGCGAGAATCTGGTGACGGAGGGCGCCCGCAAGTTTGTTGACGACAAGCCGAACGACGAACGAGCGACGAACGAGCGCCTGTTCGTGCTCCGCTCGCACGTCGGAGCAGCAGACGACTTCCACTGGATCGAAGGGCTCGACCGCGAGGCGCCTGAAAACACCCCGCTCATCGCCGCCATCGATGCCGCCAAGGCGCTACTGCACCTCGAACCCAATCCAGATGAAACGCCCTCGGTGTCGCTGCCGGAGTTTCTGACCCGCCTCGGCGCGATCAACGCCGCACTCGTCGCTGACGCGCCTCACGTAGGCCTGCGCCGGCACGCCGAAGGCGTGATCGGCCAAGGAGTACATGTGATCGTCTCCCGCAAACTGCTGAAGTCCGAAGACGCACCACCGACCGCCGAACAAGACGCCGCCTTCATCGCTCTGCTGCGAATCGCCGCACAATCGGAAAACCCTCACATCGACGAGACTACGGAAGCTCGGTTCGAAGAGTCGGCATCTTGGGGCGGACCGGCGGCGCGGGTCGAGGCCGCGGAGGCCGCGTTCGACCTCCTTGTCCAACGGCCCGACCTCTATCCTCATCTCTTCCCGCTGGCCGAACCCTTCCTCACCGATATTCACCCCGCGGTCCGTCTAAACGCGGCAGCGCGACTCGGGCGCCTTTGGGACATTGACCGAGACCGCTTCTGGCTACTGCTCGCCGACCGTCTGGCGCACGAACCAAATCTGACGGTGGTCGAGCACGTCGTCGGCGGCTTGGTCTCGCGGCTGATCCACAACGACCAGCGTCGAAGCCTTCAGCTTCTGCTGGCGCTGTTGCAGAGGGAACCGGCAGGGTCCGACCGCGCCGCGCGCCTGCGCAAGGCACTCGCAGACAAGTTCAGCGTGCTCTGGGTGACCTACCAGTCGCCGGAGGCTAAGGCCGTTCTGGATGGGTGGCTGGTCGCGCCATGGCGTCACGCCGAGGAAGCACGGACAATCCTCTCGACCCTGCGCAGCGCCATCGTCAGTGGGATTGGCGCGACACCGGACAAGGACGCCGACTTGCGCCGGCGGGCGCAGGCGCTCATCTCCGACATCGTCGACGCAGCCAATGCGCGGCTCGCCGTGTTGATGCCAAAGCAGAACTTGGACGAGGTGGCCCTGGCGGAGGCGCGGGAATGCGCGCAGCTCATTGATAGAGCGGGCAGCGAGATGTACTTCGCAACCGGCGCGGCGGCGGGGCTGCGCGACAGCGATCCTGGCCTGGGCCATGCCGGCCTTGACGTGTTCTTCCGCGAGAACTCTGACCTACTGATGCGGATTGGCGAGTATGCGCCGCCGCATACGACATACTACCTGCTGCAACTCGTCGAGCGGCTTGTCGATGTCGATCCCGCCGGTGCCTTTGACTTGGCCGCCAACTCGCTGCGCGGCGGCCGGCGGTCCGGATACGAAAACGAGTCGCTGGGCGTCGACCTTCTGGTGCGCTTGGTTGGCGTGTTCCTCGCCGATCACAAGCATATCTTCGAGGTGCCTGCGCGCCGGGCGGCGTTGGTCGATTGCCTCGAAGTTTTCTTGGAAGCGGGCTGGCCGGCGGCGCGCCGGCTGCTCTATCGCCTACCCGAACTGATCCAGTGAACCGGCTGGAGCTGCTCAATCTGTTCAAGCAGGGGCTAGGCGACCTACTTGAGGCGGTCGAGCGGGAGCTGGCGAAGCCCCAGCGCGACCCGTTCACTGAGGTCGATCCGAACCGTCGGCCGCATGAACACGACACCCGACGGCTCTTCGTCGATGAACTGCTAAAACACCTGGGTTGGCGCCTCGGGCTTGGCGGAAATGTACTGGAGGAAGCCCGGCTTCAGGCCGACACCACCAAGTTCATGGACTACGTCGGCGTCACCGACGAGGCTGGGTCGCCGCTGCTGCTTGTCGAGGCCAAGGCCTGGGAGAAGCCGGCCATCGCTGCGCGCGGCGGCGGCCAGTTCAGCAGCGAAGCCGCGTTGGTGGTCGCGGCCATCCAGCATATCCGCGACGGCAAGGCCGCGGGCACCTCGCCGATTTCCCCTGAGTGGGACGCCTATCTGCGTCAGGTCCACGGCTATGTCCGCACACTGAGTGAGGGTTATCACCACACCTTGCCTAGAGCGGTCGTCATCAGCGGCGAGTGGCTGGTGGTTTTCGCCGATCCCGTCGAGACCTTCTTGGGCACCGCTCGGCCAGACGAAATTGCAATCTTCACCCGAGGGCAGTTCAAGGATCGGGCTGAGGAGATTTTCGGGCTTCTCCACCGCTCAGCGCTCACACAGGATGCGCCGATCCCACTGCGCCCGGCGCAGATCCGTCAATTCATCGACTTGGACAGCGTCAGCGGGGCGTTTCATGGAGTCCACGTCCACTACGAGCGGTCTGGGAGCATGCTGTTCGCTCGCCGGCCCCGCATCCTGCTCTACCCGGCGCTGTTCGTGGCGCGGAAGGACGGCGCCGTCTTCACCGTCATCGCTCGCGATGAGCATGTCGAACTAGACTACACTCGCGACGATGAGGGTACCGACACGCTAACCCCGCACCTAGAGTCGGTTCGCGCCCGCAGCGCCGATTTGCTCGCGGCCTGCGCCGCCGAACTCCAGGGCGAACTCACCCCAAGCGAACTGGGCGACTTTCCTGGCTTTCCGAACGGAGGGATGGCCAAGGCATTGGTGCGAGACCTTCCCGAGGCCAACGAATGGCTGGTAGCGACGGGCAGCGCCGAGCACTACCTTCTTGCCGAGCCGCGCGTGCAAGATTGCCGGTTTCATAGCTGGGCGGAGTGCGGCCCCGACGCCGCCCTCCAGTCGGCTATCAGCGTTCGGTCCCTAGAGCCGCGCGCGTTCTTCACCGACACGCAGCAGCATCACTGCGCGCACCAGGGCGTCTTGGATCGCCGTCACGGCCGCTGCCTCATCCAGGCCGTAGATAGCCGCACCTGCTGTCAGGCGTGCGTCTACCTCGATCACTGCTGGACCGCGGCCGAGCGAGCGGCGCTGCCCTGTGGCCAGTAGCGCATCTGCTCAGCGCTCACGGTCCTTGCCATTTAATGCTGTTGATTTCGGGCACGCGCAGCCGCCGCGCCAAGCGTATCGTGCCCGGGCGGCGGAAGCCCAGTGAGACCGCCGCTTGGTCCAGAATCACTGTGGACTTTCAAGGTCCATAGTGAGCCAGGTTTTGCCGAGGCCCACCGCCGCCTGGGCCCTCGAACGGACCTTCCCAACGGGCGAGAAGAGCCCCAGCCGACCTTTCGAAGGCCTGTCGCTGGCGCTCACCACCTTGGGCCGGCTACACTGAATGGCGAAACAATCGGCGCGGCGGATCGGCCGCACTCCTTTCGTTCCAGCCCTCGCGTGCGCGTCGCGCGCGTTATGGTCTCCAGCTAGGGCAAGCGGCTCCCCACCGGCATCACGGGCAACACCAGAGCTTCAAGCTCCTGCCCGGAAGCCGCGTGCCCGGCAACCCAATCCCGAAGGCTAACGACGTTGTGCCGGCATGGGAGATGCGCGGGGCAAGCGGGCACACCATCCTCTGCCGATGCACGCGGGCAAGCTCGATCCAAGATCGCCCGCACCGGTGTGTCGCGCGCCAAGGACACCCGCTGCGCTTCCAACCTGTACGCAATTTCCTCCCGATCAGAGCCCTGCTCCTGGAGGTTATTCACGTAGCGGTGCAATGCCTCTGGAAAGACGTTCCCCGCCCTGTCCGCCGCCTCAAGTTCGTCGGTTCGGTTGAGGAGGGCACCGATCAACCTCCTCGCCATCTCGACGATGTCGCCGGTGTGCTGAGGGATCGGAATCGTTGAGGGCCCGTCGCCGGAGATGAAATCGGCTAAGGCAACTGACGCGCGGCTCAACCCAGCGACATAGCCTCGGTGGAAATCCCCGTAGGGCTCGCGGTCTGATTGGGGGTCGATGTGGGTCATTGGTGTCTATCTTTCCAGAGGGGCGGCGTCATCTCGACGCTGCTGTTTGCCGCCACACCCACATGGATGGACGGAATTCTGTTTGGACGCCCGGCCTCCGTTCCGCTGGGCGACCTTGGCTAGAACCGAGTTTCTTTTCTCCAATTTGGTGGGTGAGCGAGGCCGAGGAAGTCGGGGGACAGGGGGACGGGAGGACCACTCTTAAGAGTGTGGTCCGGTCCGGTCCCCCAAAGAGCCCCCTGGAGGTCTTCCGGCATTGGGGGACGAATGGGCTTCCGTCCCCCTTCCGTCTGTCCCCCGAGGGATTGGCGTGGGCTTCATCGCCCGACCAACGGCCAAATCATGCCGCCCTCGACCCGCATGCGATGGGTGCTAACCAGGTGGTCGCGGCCACGGTCGAAATCAGCCTTCCGCTGGTCCTGCCACTTGCGTTTGCACGCCTTCCGGCTCGCATCGTCAGGGTATTCGCCATAGTCCGGCTCCGAAGGTCCGACCCCGATGCTGTAGGCATCGACACGAAGATCGGCGACGCAGACGCCCTTCGCGCCCTCGGCCCCCGCCGCCGTCATGGGAATGCCCTTGGCCTCGAAGATGCGGTTGAAGGCCTTCAGGATCAGGTCCGCCGTCGCCATGGCCTTGGTGGGCGAACGTCCGGTCTTCGGGCGGTCGGGCATCGCCACCTCTTCCACGGTGCAGGTCGTGATGGCGTCCCCATCCTCGTCGCGGCCAATCTCCATCTCGACCAAAGCGAACGCGAACTTGTCACCCGACGCTCCGTCCTTGACCTTGACCACCTCGCCAACCCGGACGCCTTCGGCATCCGCGCCCTCAAACATGATCAGCCCGTCCGCGTTGGCCTTGAGACCCGACCAACCTCGGACGCCACGGGTTTCATCCTTCCCGGTGTGGGCGATGACTAGGACCAGCAGGTCAAAGTCCAGGGCGAGCGTTTGGAGGGCTGCCAGGACGGGGCTCATGTCCTTCGCGCTGTTCTCGTCCGCGCCGGGGGTGGAAGCGCTGAGGGTATCGACCACCACCATGCCCAGTTCGCCCCCCTGGACGGCCATGCTGGCCCTGGTCTCGGCGATGGTGGCGCGCAGGTCCTCCACGTCGTCCTCGTCAGTGAGGTTCGGGGCTTGGCCGATGAAGGCGAGGCGACCACCCCACGTTCCGACCTTGCGGCGCAGGCCATCGATACGATTGCGGACACCGCCCGCACCCTCGCTGGCGATGTAGAGGACTCCGCAGGGTTTGGACTTTCGCCCCGCCACGGACTGCCCCCTGCAGACCCTGGCGATGGCGTTCAGGGCCCAGAACGATTTCCCTGACATGGACGCCCCGGCGACGATACAGACACCGATTGCGGGCCACAGCCCCTTCACTCGCCAGCCCAACGCAAGGGGCCGGATGCCGTCGAAGTTCTCGACCACAAACTTAGACTGGCGCGCGGTCTCGATGATCAGCGGAACACTGGCCATGGTCGCCCGCCGCTCCTGACGGCTGACCAAGCCACCCGGGGCGAGGTCATTCGCCACGGCCCAGTCGGGTAGGGCTTGAAGGGTTGGAGGAGGCGTGACGGTCGCGCGGGCGGCGAGGTTGAAATCAATCATTGGCCACCTCCATCATCAGTACGTCGTTCCAATCCTGGCCTTCAGGAGCCGCCGCCACTGCGCAGGCGCAGCGCCGGGAGGATCGCTCCACCAGCATCGCCGCAGCCTCCAACCCGGCCCTGTCACCGTCTGCGGCCACCACCAAGCGCTTGACCTCCGAGGGCGGCGTGAAGTTGCGCAGGCCGCTGGTGGAGAGGCAGGCCCACACCGCCAGCCCGGTCATTAGGCTGTACGAAAGGCCGGTCTCCAGGCCCTCGCTCAGCCCCAGGACGCCATTGACAGGGACAGGCGCGAAGCGGACTGCCGCGCCGCGCATGTCGCCGAACATCCGGCGCGGGTTTGTCATGTCCGGCTTGCCCGACCCGTCCGGCTTGATTGCGGTGACGTGCAGACCGGAGGACTTGCCGTCCGGGCCCGTCACGATGGCGACCATGGCCGTGTAGACGGCGGAGCCCTGATAACCGAGCGGCGCGGCGGCGTGGAACCGGATCGCGTCGGGGATCGGCCCGATGATGCCCCGGCCCGCAAGGTAGGTTTCCACCGGCGAGCTTTCGGCGGGCAGGGTGTCGCCCCACACCCTTTGGCAGAAAGCGAGCTTGGAGGCCCGCTCCAGGGCGGCGAGTCGCTTCCGGTCCTCCTGCGCCAACTTGGCCTCGCGGACGCTCTGTGGCTGGTCCTGAGTCTCGGGCAAGCCCAGGTAGGCGCTGACCACGCTGTGAGGCTCATTCGCGAAGGAATGATAGATCGCCCGGCCCCGATCATTGATCATGACGGACAGGGATCGATCGTGGCGCGAGTGGCCGGGCCCCGGCATCACCAACCGCCGGCCACCGTCGTAGAGATCGCCACCGAACTGCTGGTGCAGGGTGTGGAGGTTGGGAGCGGAGTTCATTCGTCACCCCCGATCCAACCCTTCTTCCGGGCATGCACCTCGACCGCCTGTAGCTCGGCAATGACGCCCGGTAGGTGTTCGACGTTGAGGCGCAGCCCATCCTTTGTCGGCGTCATAACCTCGGTTGCCGGACACATCCGATAGACACGCATGTCGAAGTGGCCGCCCGCCAGTTCGAAGCGAAGTTCGCCCACGGGACCGTTGTCCGACGTGCATGGAGCGCCCTGCGCCCACTTGGGGTTCGGGACAATTTCCCATTGTCGGGCATCTTCGCCGCCGCGCCCATGATCGGAGAACCGGATGAGGCCTTTCTTTCGGAGGCCGTTAAGGCGAGCCCTAATGGTGACGGGCTTGTAGCGGTTGATGCCGTGACGCTTGAGGGAGGCAGCGACGTCGCTGGCCGACGCCGTGCCCTGGTCGCGGATGACGCTCAGGCAGCGTTCCGCCAGCGTCGCGCCAGTATCGCTACAGGGCGCAATGGCGCGGCGGACCAGCGCTTTCTTGGCCTGCTTTATAGCCTTATCCTCGGGGCGTTCCGCGTCATTGCGAACGATATCCGAGAGCCCGCCGCGTTCCAGCGCAGCGGGTTTTCCGTTGATGGCCATGGCTCAGGCGGCTTCCTTACGGAAGCTCTCAAAGTAGCTTTCCAGGTCGGTGCGCAAGATCAGGCGACGGCCCCCGACTTTGATAGTCGGGAGCGTGCCATCCTTAATCTTGAGATAGAGGAACGAGCGCGAGACGCTCGACGCGTCGGCAGCATCGACGATGCTCATGGCGAACTTCATTAGGAACCTTTCTGACCACCAATGAATCCGGTGTGGTCCAAATAAGGTTGCCCTGACGCGCCTACTAAACCAACGACCATGCTATTTTATTTATTAGGCAAAACACTCTGTGTTTACACGGAACACGAAGTCTATGCGTTTAAACAGCACCCCGATTCTTGGCTATAATTCTCCGGTAGAGAGTCCTTGCGAAACGTAATCAGCGCTGATCACGCAGGCTCCCGGCATTGTCCAAGGTAGACCGCCCAGGCATCCATCATCTCCCGGCGCTTTTCCAATGCGTCGCCGCGCCGGTAGGCGCGTTCAGTTTGATCACCCACCGAATGCGCAAGCGCGGCTTCCGCGACCTCGCGCGGAAACGACGACACCTCACCAGACCAGTCGCGGAAGCTTGATCGGAATCCGTGAACGGTAATTTCCAGCTTCATCCTGCGAAGCAACATTTCGAAGGCCATTACCGAGAGGGGACGCCCCTTCCTCTGACCTGGGAAGATGTAGCTCTTGGGATCGATCACCCCTTGGGCATCCTTGGCGAGCGGCGCAACGGCGTCGAGAATCGCGAGCGCGCGCTCGCCTAGGGGCACGCGGTGTTCTCGACCGGCCTTCATGCGCGTCGCGGGCACGGTCCAGACCTTTTCCTTGAGGTCGATCTCTCCCCAAGTCGCGCCCATCACCTCGCCCGACCGCGCGGCGGTGAGGACAAGCAATTCGAGCCCAAGGGCTGACACCGCCTCGCGCTGCCGCAGGGCGGTGACGAAAGCGGCGACTTCGTCATAGGGCATGGCCGCGTGATGGCCGCGTGTGAGCTTCTGCCTCTTGGGGAGCAGGTGGTCTAGGTGGCCCCGCCAGCGGGCAGGGTTCTCCCCGGCACGGTGGCCCTGCGCCTTCGCCGCGTCGAGAACTCGCTCAATGCGTCCGCGAAGCCGGGAGGCTGTCTCCGGCTTCTCCAGCCAAAGCACCTTCAACACGTCGAGCACGGCTGCCGTGTCTACATCGTCAACACGCATCGCACGCAGCGGAGCCGCATAGGTCTTCAGGGTCATCGACCACTGGTCCTGATGCTTCTCGTTTCGCCACTGAGGCTTCATACTTTCGACGAAGGCATCGGCTGCTTCGCCAAAGGTCGGCTTGGCGCGATCCGCCTTGGCTTGGGCCGCACGCTCATCAATGGGGTTCTTACCGTCATTGCGGACCTCCTGGGCGTCACGCGCCCTCTTCCGCGCCTCCGCCAGTAGGACGCCCGGAAAGCCGCCCAGGCCCATCTCCCTTAGCTTTCCTTCCCACCGGAACAGGAAGACCCAGCGCTTCGCGCCCGGCTTATCGCCTTCGCCCTTATCCACCACGAGATAGAGATTGCTGCCATCAGCATGCCGCCCCGCCTTCGTCAGGGCTTTGATGGTGAGGCTATCGAGCCGCTTCTCTTGCCTACGCGCCAAATGACCACCCCAACAAAAACCCCAACATTGTTAGGGTATGGTCATGGATGCCTCTGGACGGTCAAGGACGGATGCCGCACCATTCCCCTAGTAGACAACGTTTTTTGGAACTTTATCGGACACCTTAGCAAAGTAGTATGGCGGTCTCTCTCACCGCCAAAAACTCCTCGATAAAACGAGATGTTACGGGCGACGCAGGGTGCCGCCTTGGCGCGTCGGGGTCCGCCCCGACGATCGAGCCAGGTCTCAGCGCGACATCCGGCGCCTGTGCGAAACGCGCCAAGAAGCGCGCCACGACACGGGAGACAGCGCCACCCGTAGGGGATCATCCGCCAGCTGCCGGTTGAGCTCCACTCGGACGACGCTCCTACCACCAAGACTTCCGGTCAGGAGATCACGTCGTTCGGCACGGCTTAGCGGCGACGGCTCGAACAGGCGGTCGCAGGGCAGCATGTCCTCGGGAAATTCCTTGGGTACGATCTCACCGGTGGCGAGTCCGGCGAGGAAATCGGTGAGGCCGCAGTCGAACGCCTCATAGTGCCCCATGCCTCGATCCCAGACCACGACGCCCCAGTCGTCGGGCAGGCCACCCGATCGGCGTCCGCGTGATCGAGTTCTATCCCCCCAACCGCCCCTGGCTCTCCAGCAGCCGGGCCTCCAGCGGCCCGCGCCAGCCGTCCGCCGCCGCGCCCCGCAGCATGAGGGCGTAACCGTAGCGGATGGTGGGCGCCAGGCGCTCGGGCGCCAAGTCCCCCACCACCCAGTCCAGCATGGCCGAGCGGAACAGCAGGTCGAGCTGGCGCAGCAGCAGGTCGCGGTCGATGGCCGGCGCCAGCGCCCCGGCGTCGCCGGCCGCGTCGACCAGGCCGCGCCAGAAGGCGTCGCGCTTGCGGTTGTAGATCTCGCCGCGCACGTCGTCGTCCTGGGTGTCGAACACCGCCGCCCACAGGGTCCGGTAGAAGGACGGATCGTCCACATAGAAGCCCACCGACATGTCGATGGCGGTGAAGATCCGCTCCAGGGGATCGGAGGAGGTCAGGTGGCTGAACCGGTCGTGGAACTCCCGCACGTCGTCCAGCAGGGCCAGCACGATGGCGCGCTTGGAGCCGAACAGGTTGTAGGGGGTGGCCAGGCTGACCCCGGCCCGGGTCGCCAGCGCCCGCATCGACAGACCCGCATTGCCGGTCTCCCGGATCAGGTCGCGGGCGGCGTGGATGATGCGGCCGCGGCGCTCGGCCTTGCCGGCCTCCCGGCGGCCCAGCGGCGCCTCTGGTCGCGGCCCGGCGGCCGCCTCTGGTCTCGACACGCCGCTCTCCGCGTCAGGACGCCCCGGCGGCGCCCCTTCGACGCCTGACATAGCGGGCCGGGGCCGGCCGCGCCAGAAGACTATAACACGATCTGTTTTTGTGCGAAGCTTCGCAGGTCGCGCGGAAAGCGCGGCCTTGGGGCGTATGCGGCGGGAGGCGGCATGGCTCGAACCTTATCGCCCCGGGTGACGCAGGGTCCGGCGCCGGACGCGCTCGCGCCGCGCAAGCTGCCGCGCCAGGCCCGCTCCCGGGCCACCTTCAACGCCATCGTCGACGCCTGCAGCCAGGTCCTGGCCAGCGGCTCCTACGAGACCCTCACCACCAACTCCATCTCCGAGCGGGCCGGCGTCAGCATCGGCACCCTCTACGAGTACTTCCCCAACCGGGAGGCGATCGTCGCGGCCCTGGTGGAGGAGACCTGCCGGCGGCTGGTGCTGCGGATGGAGCGCGCCGTGGACGAGGCGGCCGCCATGCCGGCCTTCGAGGGGATGGAGCACCTGCTGGGCGCCGGCATCGAGACCCTGGGCCTGCAGCAGAACACCCTCAAGGTGCTGCTCCGCGACGCCCCCTTCGTCCCCCAGCTGCCCGCCTTCCGCCAGGCCCGCGAGACCCTCACCGGCCTGTGCCAGGACATCCGCCTGGCCTCGGCCAGCCGGCTGACCCTGCCCCAGCCCGAGCGGGACACCTGGCTGATCTCCCAGATGCTGTTCGGCGCCATGCTGGAGATCGCCTTCCTGCCGGGGCCCGAGGCCGAGCGCGCCGCCCTGCGCCGGGAACTGGCCCATCTCACCTTCCGCATGGCCCTGGCCCGCGACCCGCGCCCGGAGGAAATGGCCCACGGCGGCGGGCGAAATCCGAGTCTGGCGACCCCCGCGCGTCGCCGCCGCCCCGCCGAGCGGCCCGCGCCCTATCTATAACGCGTTATGCGCTTTGGGTTTGCGCACGGCGCCCGCCCCCGGCCGCCCGCCGCCCAAACCCGAGTAGTCGCGCCGCGCGGGCGGGACCCATACTTCCTCGGGGGCTCGCCGACGCGGGCGACCGGACGAGTGGTCCCGGCGACACCAGGTGATCCCCGCACAAAAATACCCGAGGCGAGCAAACGCCCGGGCGGGGAGGACAACGAATGCACATCACTTCGCGTCTGCGGAGCCTGCTGGCGCTGGGCGTCAGCGCGGGCGCCCTCATCACCGCGTCCCAGGCCCTAGCCCAGGCCAGGCCGCCCGCCGGGAACGCCCCCAACGTCATTTCCGAACTGGTGGTCACCGCCCAGCGGCGGGAGGAGAGCATCCAGGACGTGCCCATCGCGGTCTCGGCCTTCTCCGGCGACAGCCTGAAGAACCAGCGCATCGAGACCGGCCAGGACCTGCTGCAGGCGGTCCCCAACGTCAACTTCTCCCGCGGCAATTTCGGCGGCTACAACTTCCAGATCCGCGGCATCGGCACCAAGCTGGTGGCCACCAGCGCCGATGCGGCCATCGGCATCCACGAGAACAACGTCCCGCTGACCGCCAACACCCTGGCCGACGCGGAGTTCTACGACGTGGCCCGGGTCGAGGTGCTGCGCGGGCCCCAGGGCACCCAGTTCGGCCGCAACACCACCGGCGGCCTGGTGAACGTCATCACCAACCAGCCCAGCGACGTCTTCGGCGCCCGGATCAGCGGCGATGTCGGCAACTACGCCACCCGCCGCGTCAACGGCATGGTCAACCTGCCCCTGCCCGCCAACTTCGCCCTGCGGGTGGCCGGCGCCTATCTCAAGCGTGACGGCTTCTACGACAACCTGGTCACCGGCCACGACGTCGACGACCGCGACCTGTGGTCGGCGCGGGCCACCCTGGCCTGGGCGCCCAGCGACCGCCTGCACGCCTATTTCATGTGGGAGCGGTTCCGCGAGAACGACAATCGCCTCCGCGTGGGCAAGCAGCTCTGCGTCAAGGATCCCGGCCCCACCACCATCGGCGGGGTCCCCACCAACACCTCGCCGGCCACCAGCACCCAGAACTATTTCAGCCAGGGCTGCAAACTGGCCAGCCTGCGCGGCCCCGACGCCCTGCAGGAGATCAACAGCGCCGTCACCCTGGGCGGCGGCCTCGGCGTGGCGTCCGGCCTGATCAACGGCGACGCCTATGCCGGCAAGCTGCAGAACCCCGACCTGCGCAAGATCGAGAGCGTGTTCGACCCCCTCTACCGCAACGACGCCGACGTCTATCAGCTCAACCTCACCTACCACCTGACCGACGCCCTGGAGCTCAGCTACACCGGCGCCTATTCGGAGAACGAGGGCTTCACGGAGGCCGACTACAACCGGGCGGTCCCCACCGGCACGCTGAACCCCAACGTCTTCGGCGGCCTGCTGACGGACTCCCAGGGCTACTTCAACGATCCCCAGGTCGGCCGCCGCAACCAGTTCACCACCATCGACTTCTCCGGCGGGACCAGCACGCAGCGCAGCCATGAGCTGCGGGTGCAGAGCGCCTTCGACGGCCCGGTCAACTTCTCGGCCGGCGTCTCCGACCTGAAGTTCAAGACCCAGACCGACTACTTCGTCACCTCCAACACCCTGACGGCCCTGTCGGAGTTCATCAACCTGATCACCCCGGGCTGTCCGCAGACCGGGGCGCTCAACCGGCCCGACTGCATCTATGTCGATCCCTCGGCGATCCCGGACGGCTCGGGGGGCAACTATTTCGACAGCCGCACGGGCTACCAGATCTCGTCCCAGGCGGCCTTCGGCGAGGTCTACTGGAACATCACCGACGACCTGAAGCTCACCACTGGCCTGCGCTACACCGTCGACCGCAAGCGGGCCCAGCCCTACCAGCCGCGCCTGCTCACCGCCGGGATCGGCCAGGCGCCGCTCGCCATCCAGACCGTGCACTTCAAGGAGACGACGGGGCGGGTGAACCTGGAATGGTCGCCGGACCTGTCCTTCACCGACAAGACCCTGCTCTATGCGTCCTATGCGCGGGGCTACAAGGGCGGCGGCTTCAACCCGCCCCAGTCGCCAGGCCAGGAGCTGTTCCCCAAGACCTATGAGCCGGAGTTCATCGACGCCGTCGAGGTGGGGGCCAAGAACACCCTGCTGGACGGCCGCCTGATCCTGAACGGGACCCTGTTCCACTACAGCTACAAGGGCTACCAGGTCTCCTCGATCATCCAGCGGACCTCGGTCAATGTGAACATCGACGCCAAGCTCTGGGGCGCCGAGCTGGAGGGCATCTGGGAGCCGATCCCCAAGCTGCGCTTCAACACCAGCCTGGGCTTCCTGCACACCGAGCTGGGGAACAACCAGTCCCTGGACCTGATGAACCTGACCCAGGGCGATCCCAGCCTGTCGGTGGTGCGCAACGGCCTGAGCTACGCCATGTGCGTCGCCCCGGTGGCCCAGCTCGCCCGCCTGCAGCAACTGGTGAACGCCGGCGTCCTGCCCGCCGCGGCGGTGACCGGCTCGCTGTTCGCGCCCTCCCTGCTGCCGGGGGTCTGCAACGGCGGCTTCGCCCCGGGCACGCCGACGGCCACCGCGCTCGGCTTCTCGGTCACCCCCAGCGCCGGCGTGCCGGCCCGGCTGGAGGGCAACGAGCTGCCCAACTCGCCGCACATGACCGCGGCGCTGGGGGCGCAATACCAATGGGAGCTGGACGGTGGCTGGCAGGTCACGCCGCGGGTGGACTTCTACTATCAGGGCAAGAGCTACGCCCGGATCTTCAACGCCATCAATGACCGGCTGGAGTCCTACACCAACACCAACCTCTCGGTGCTGGTGGCCAAGCCCGACTGGGGCCTGCAGGTGCAGTTCTACGTCAAGAACCTCACCGACGAGACGGTGATCACCGACCAGTACCAGACCGACGACACCTCGGGCCTGTTCACCAACATCTTCATGACCGAGCCGCGCACCTACGGCGTCTCCATCACCAAGGAGTTCTGAGACCGGCGCGTTCTGAGACCGGGGAGGCCTCCCGACCCGACTCTGCTGGCCGTCCGGGGGATGCAGATCCGCCGGACGGCCTTTTTCTTGGCCGGAGGGCGGAGAGGGTCTCTAGCCGGCCGCGGCGCTCGGGGCGTCGCTGCGGGCGTAGCGCTGGCTGACCCGGCGCAGGCCCTCCAGGATCGCCTTGGTGCCATTGCTGTCCTTGCCCGCCTCGGTGTGCAGCAGCAGGCGGAAGGCGCGCAGGTGGACGGCCACGGCGTTGGGGTCCCACTTCTCCTGGGTCTTGAGATAGTCCACCAGGTCGGCGAGGCTCACCAGGGCCGTGTCGATGGGGGCCAGGTCACAGGCGGTGGGCACGCCGATGGCGGCGCTGGCGATGGCGTACAGCTCCTCGGCCACCTTGGGATCGTACTCGCCGTTGGCGCGGTTGGCGCACAGCTCGGCCTGGTCGAGCGTCACCCGCAGCTCGTCGAGGCACTCGGCCCGCAGACTGGCCAGCCCGGCGCCGGCGCGCTTGACGGCGTCGGCCACCGGAAGGCCGCCGGGGGTGCGCAGCAGCTTGGCCAGCCGCACCACGGGGACATGGATCTTTACCGTGCTCAAAGTGTCACCCGCCGTGTCTTCAGCATGCCGTCAATGCTGTCCTGTTCCATGTTGGGCGAGCTCGCCTCGCCGACGTCGCCCACCAGATCGTCCCGCCGGCGCCCGACCTTGCCGGCCGGCACGCCCTCGTTCTTGAAGCGCCGATCGGGCCCCATATAACTGTCGCACTCCACGAACCGGCGACCCTCGCGGGCGATCCACAGGATGCGCTCCAGCACGGTGATGGGGGTCAGCGGCTTGGTCATGACGAAATGGGCGCCGCAATCGCGCGCCTTCGACACCGCCCCGCCGGGGGTGTGGCCCGCGGTCAGCAGCACCGGCACATAGCAGTTGGGTTCGATCCGCGAGCGGCGCAGCCAGCTCACGAAGTCATAGCCCGCGCCGCCGGCGCCCAGGGCGTCGGCCACCACCAGGTCCAGCTCGACCTTGCCGACGATGCCCTGCGCCTCTTCCACGGTCTCGGCGCGGTGCAACACCTTGGCGCCGAAGCCGGTGAGGATCTGCACCAGGATGTTCATGCCCATGACCGATTCCTCGAGAACGAGCACCGAGGCGCGTTCGAGGTTGAACCGGGCGCGGGAATCCGGGCTGAGACCCATTCTGCATGCAACGTGCGGCCGGGCGGGCGAACCTGCCTGGGACCGCAGCGATCCTTCATTCCGACGCGTTTCGCGACCCCGCCAGTCTGGCCGGAGAGGGTTAAGAACATCTTCCGCTGTGCGAGGTGCGACAGGCGGTCACAGAGCGCCGCACGCGCCGGAAACCGGTTCTACTTCAGGCTGTTGCGCTCTACCGCCCCGGCCGCAGATAGAGGGGGTTGGTCAGCAGGATCAGCCGCCCGTCGGCCCCCCTCAGGTCCACCCGCAGCCAGCCGGGTTTCCCGTCGCTCACCAGGTCGAAGACCCGGGTCTCGTCGTCCCCGGCCAGGTCCGGATGGGTCAGGGTCGCCCGGCCCGCCGCGCCGCCCGCCAGGCTCAGCCGCCCTCCGGCCCCGCCCCGCACATGGACGCTGACCTGCACCGTCGCTCCCGCCGGCGCGGACAGGACGTCCCCCATCTCGGCCCTCTGGCCGAGCGCCTCGCCGGTCACCTCGATCAGCCGGTCGCGCGATCCGGTGACGTCGATGAAGACGTGGCCCGCGCGGATCGCCGCCAGGATCGCCGCCTGCGACTTGGCCGCCGCGTGGACCACCGTCGTCGGCATGCCGACGGCTGGCGCCTTGGCGGGGTCGAGGGTGGCGTCGTGATTGTCCGAGCCGCCGATGGCGGTGATCCGCCAGCCTTCGTTCAGCCGCGCCTCCCAGAAGGGAACGCCCGAGAACGGCCCCTCGGCCTTGCCGCCGATCAGGGCCATGCCGCCACCGTTCACCGCCTCCATGGCCGCGATCCGGCCATAGGGCGTGTCGGCCACGCTCCAGCCGCAGCCCATGCAGGCCTCGCCCGAGGGCAGGGCCGGGTGGTTGATGGAAACCAGGCCGCCGGCCGCCTCCACCTGGTCGAGGATCTTCGCGAGTTTCGGCGCCCGCGGGCTCCCGAGCTGGAAGTCGATGGGCCCGGTCGGCCCGAAGACATTGGCGTGGCCCTGGAAGGTGGTGATCTCGCGGCCCGGGATCAGCACCAGGTCGTCGAAATAGGGGGCCAGCTCGCGTAAAGCCCCGTTCTGGGAGGTGGCGTTGTGGTCGGTGACGCTGACGAAATCGAGCCCCCGCGCCGAGGCCGCCTCCAGGGTCTTGAACACCGGACAGGGAACCCGGACCCCGGCGCGCGACAGGCAGGTCCCGTCGGAATGGCCGGTGTGCAGGTGCAGGTCGCCGCGATACCAGCCCAGCCCGCCGGTCGCGGTCGACAGGCTGGCGGCCTGCGAGAACCAGATCTTCGCGCTATAGGCCGCGCTCGCGCCTTTGCGGATATTGGGCGCCCCCAGCACCAGCTTCCAGGTCCCCGGCGGCAGCGGCCCCGGCAGATAGGAGGGCGTCGCCTCGGCCTCGCTGACCGTGAAGCTGCTCTTGTTCCCCCCGCTCCACCCCCGGAACCGCTGCGGGTCCCGCAAGCCCAGGTCGATCGTCGCCTTCTGCTCGCGCCCCGAATAGTCGAACACCACGGTGATCCGCGTCACCCCGGCGGGGACCTTGAAGGGGATTTCCCGATAGGTCTGGTGATCGGCGCCGGTCAGGGTTCCGGTGAGGGTGAGGTCCTGCGCCAGGGCTGATCCGCCGAACAGCAGCGCCGTCAGGAACACCAGGATGTGGAAGCTGCGCCGCATGTGGAATTCATAGCGCAGCAACACCCCCCGGTGTCATCCCGGAAAGCCCGCAGGGCTTGTCCGGGACCCATATGCGCGGAGGTTTCAGGATAGATCGGTGTTTCTGGGTCCCGGTCTTCCGCTACGCGGAAACCGGGATGACACTCCGGCTTTGCCCCACCCCCCGCAGCAAAACGCCCTCCCCGGTCTTCCGGGAAGGGCGAAAATGCTGCACCTCATGCTGCGCAGCATGGAGTGCGGTAAGTCGTTGAAACGAAACTAGGCTTCGTTTCCGAAGATCACCGTGCCGGCGGCGGCGAACATGCCGCCGACGCCCTGGCAGACGCTGATCTTGGCGTCCTTCACCTGGGCCGCCGCGGTGCCACGCATCTGCCGCACGCTCTCCTGCAGGGCGTACATCCCGTACATGCCCGAGTGCATGTAGGAGAGGCCACCGCCGTTGGTGTTCATGGGCAGCTTGCCGCCGATGGCGGTGTTGCGCTCGCGCACGAAGTCCTTGGCCTCGCCGGGCTTGCAGAAGCCCAGGTCCTCAAGGCCGTAGAGCGGCAGGTGGGCGAAGGCGTCGTAGATCATCAGGTGATCGACGTCGGCGTGCTTGATGCCCGCCTCGTCGAAGGCCTTCTTGCCCGAGACGCGGAACGCCTTGGAGGTGTTGAAGTCCTCCATCTGGCTGACCATCGGGGTCTCGACGCTTTCCCCGGTGCCCAGCACGAAGACCGGCTTGTTGGGGAAGTCCTTGGCCCGGTCGGCGCTGGTGAGGATCAGAGCCCCGCCGCCGTCGGTGACCAGGCAGCACATCAGCATCCGGAACGGCCAGGCGATCATCGGCGAGTTCAGCACGTCGTCGACGGTGATCGGGTCCTTGAAGGACGAGCGCGGGTTGAGCGCCGCCCATTCCCGCTGGACCACGGCGACCATGGCCAGGTCCTCCTCCGTCACGCCATAGGTCTTCATGTAGCGAAGCACCGGGATCGTGAACATGGTGGGGGGGCTGGTGACGCCGTAGGGCATCTCGAACTGGCCCATCAGCGAGCTGGCGTTGCGGCCGAAACCGCCGGCGCCGACGCGCGAACGCCCCGATTCCCCGTGGGTGATCAGGATGGTCTTGGCCAGGCCCTCATTGATGGCGGCCGCGGCGTGGCGGACGTGCAGCATGAAGGAGCAGCCGCCGACGCTGGTGCCGTCGGCATAGGTGGGGGTGATGCCCAGGTACTGGGCCAGTTCGACGGGGCTGACCCCGGCGGTGGCGACGCCGTCGATGTCCGAGGGCTTCAGGCCCGCGTCCTTCATGGCGTTGAGGGCGGCGTCGGCGTGCAGGCCGATCACCGACATGTCCGGGATCTTGCCCATGCGGGTGGTTTCAGCGGCCCCGACGACCGCGACTGATTTGGGTTTCATGTGCGGTCTCAGCCCTTCGCCGGTTCGAACAGGGGAAGGGAAATGTCGTCGGTTTGCTTCTCGAACTTCACCTGGACCTTCATGTCCAGCTGCAGGGCTTCCGGCGTCTGCGGGCAGCCCACGATGTTGGTCATCAGGCGCGGACCCTCATCGAGCTCCACCACGGCGATGGAGTGCGGCTCGGTCCCCATGTCGGGGCGCGGCCGGTGGTTGATGACGTAGGAATAGAGGAAGCCCTTGCCGCTGGCGGCATAGACCTCGACGTCCCGCGAGCCGCACTTCGGACAGAAGGGGCGCGGGGGGAAATAGCTGTGGGTGCATTCGGTGCAGCGCTGCAGACGCAGCTCGCCGTCCTTGCAACCCTCCCAGAAATGCCGGGTTTCCGGCGTGGGTTCGGGCAACATTCGAGCCATATGAAAAATCGTCCCCAATCAAATTCGATGAGTCTTGGCCCTCAAAACGAGGGCGGTGCAGCAAACCCGAGGTTGGCCCGCTTGTCGATTGGTAACGTAGCGGGAACTAGGCTGCCAGGCCGTTCCGTTCCGCTTCCGAGGCCCCTCCCGTGGAAGACCCCTTCGATCTCGCCCGCTTCGTCCAGGCCCAGGACCCGGTCATCGAGACCGTGCTGGCCGAGCTGAAACAGGGCCGCAAGCTGACCCACTGGATGTGGTTCGTCTTCCCCCAGGTGGCCGGCCTGGGCCGCAGCCCGACGGCGCAGTTCTTCGCCATCTCCAGCCTGGCCGAGGCCCGCGCCTACCTGGCCCACCCGGTGCTGGGGCCCCGGCTGCTGGTCTGCACGCGCCGCGTCCTGGCCGTCGACGGCCGCTCGGCCAGCCAGATCTTCGGCCAGCCCGACGACCTGAAGTTCCGCTCCTGCATGACCCTGTTCCTCAAGGCCAGCGCCGACGGCGAACCCTTCCGCAGCGCGCTCGCCCGCTACTTCGGCGGGGCCTCGGACCCGGAGACGGTGCGTCTGCTCTCGCCTCCCGCGCCCACGGGATAGGAATTGTCCTGACCCGACCGGTCCGAAAGGCGATAAACCGATCGGATGCCTGGAAGCGTCATCACCCGATACGGATGGACCGGCCCGCTGGCCGAGGCCTTCGCGCCATACGCCGAGGCCGGCCACACGCCCGCCCGCGTCATCGCCCAGCATCGCGACGGCTATCTGGTCGCCACCGACGAGGGCGAGCTGCGCGCCAACCTGTCGGGCCGCCTGCATCACGAGGCCCGGGAGGCCGACCCGCCGGCCGTCGGCGACTGGGTGGCCCTGGCCCTGAACCCCGCCGACGGCGCGGCGGTCATCGAGGCGGTCCTGCCCCGGCGCACGGTGCTCACCCGGCGCGCCGCCGACAGCCTGGGAAAGCTGCAGGTGATCGCCGCCAATATCGACGTCGTCTTCGTCGTCAGCTCGATGAACGCCGACCTCAATCCGCGCCGGATCGAGCGCTATCTCGCCGCCGCCTGGCAGAGCGGGGCCCGGCCGGTGGTGGTGCTGACCAAGTCGGACCTCAGCGCCGATCCGGAAGGTGAAGCCGCCGGGATCGTCGCCCTGGCGGACGGCGCGCCGGTTCTGCTGGTCTCGGCGCGTGAGGGCGCGGGTCTCCAGGCCCTGCTCGCCCAGGTCACGCCGGGCGAGGTCTGCGTGCTGATCGGCTCGTCGGGGGTGGGCAAGTCCACCCTGGTCAACGCCTTCCTGGGCGAGGACCGCATGACCATCGCCGCCATCCGCGAAGCCGACGACCAGGGCCGCCACACCACCAGCAGCCGGCAGCTGGTCCTGCTTCCGGGCGGAGCCCTGCTGCTCGACACGCCCGGCATCCGCGAGGTGGGGCTGATCGACGCCGAGGAGGGCGTGAGCGAGGTCTTCGACGACATCGAGAGTCTGGCCGGGGACTGCAAGTTCAACGACTGCGGCCACAGCCACGAGCCCGGCTGCGCGATCCAGGCGGCCCTGCGGAGCGGCGCCCTCGACCCCGGCCGCTGGGCCAACTTCCAGAAGCTTGGCGTCGAACTGGCGGCGGTGGAACAGAAGGCCGAGCGGATCGCCAAGGCGGCCGAGCGCCGCCAGTCCGCCGCCCTGTCGAAGACCTACCGCGCCACCAAGCGCGACCACCGGGGCGGCGCCGACTGATCCTGGTCGGCTCCCGGATGTTTTTTCAGAATCTAGGACCCGCCCCGCGGCGAACGGGTTAGGGAAGGGCCCCAACGGAGATGCCCCATGCCCGCCTACACCATCGTCACCACCAGTGCGGCCCAAGGCAGCGACGCGGCCGAGATGAACACGCTGACCGACGACTTCGGAACCGAGGCCGAGGCCGTCGGCTATTCCCGCCGCATGGCCGACGAGATGCTGGGTCTCGCCAGCCAACTCTCCCTCGATTTCGACTACAGCAATGTCGCCCTCTATGACGGCGACCTGCTCGACGAAGACCTCGACCCCGACCACCCCGCCCTGATCGGCGTCTGGGTGCTGGACGAGGACGGCTGCGCCTACGTCCCCGCCGACGAATTCCGCGACCCGGTCACCGAACCCGCCTGATCGCGGTCGTTCAGTTTGCGGCCTTGAACGCCGCCTCGAAGCTCGCCAGCCCCGGGGCGCTGAAGGTCACCAGCCGCGTCCCCGGGGTCCGCCGCGCCCAGCCCAGGTCGTAGATCCGGGTCAGCATCGCCGCCCCCAGGGCGCCCGCCAGGTGGCTGCGGCGCTCGCTCCAGTCCAGGCAGGCCTTGCAGATCGGGCGGCGGCCGCGCGGCAGGGCGTCGGTCTGGACCCCGAAGGCGCGCAGGAAGCCGGTGTCGGCCCCCAGGATCAGCGATCCGTCGCGATCCTCGATGACGCCGCGGGCCAGCAGACTGTCCAGCATCGCGACCGCCAGCTCGCCGGCCAGGTGGTCGTAACAGACGCGGGCCCTGCGCAGGGCCGGCTCCTTGGGGCCGGGGCGAGTGCGCAGGTGGCCGGTGCGGGCGGCCAGGCCCGCCAGGCTCTCCAGCAGCTCGGCCACCTCCCGGCTGGCCAGGGCGTAGTAGACACTGCGCGACTGTTTGACCCTCACCAACAGGCCATCGTCGGTCAGCCGGGCCAGGTGCGAACTCGCCGTCGAGGCCGTGATTCCGGCCTCCCGGGCCAGTTCCCCGGCCGTCAGGGCCTGACCGCCGACCAGCGCGGTCAACATGTTGGCCCGCGCCGGATCCCCCAGCAGGGCGCCGATCCGGGCGATGTCGGGACCGAGTTTCATAGGCCCAGCCTAGCCCCGAACCCCCGCCACCACAATTCGACCTGCATCGAAGCATGCCGGCCGCCCGCGGGCCTATCAGGGGGGCCTTATCTTCCCTCCACGGAGACCGACACGTGACGATCACCTGCCACATCCGCTACGTCATCGACCCCTTCCAGCGCGACGCCTTCGAGGCCTATGCCCGGAACTGGCTGACCATCATCCCGGCCTGCGGCGGCGACCTGCTGGGCTACTGGCTGCCGCACGAGGGGACCAACGACGTGGCCCACGCCCTGATTTCCTTCGACAATCTCGCCGCCTACGAGGCCTACCGCGCCCGCCTGCGCGCCGACCCGGCCGGGGCCGCCAACTTCGCCCTGGCCCAGGCGGGGCGCTTCATCCTGCGCGAGGAGCGCACCTTCCTCGCCCCGGTGACCCCATGATCGCCGTCATCTTCGAGGTCCAGCCCCACCCCGAAACCCGGGCGACCTATCTCGGCCTGGCCGCCGACCTGCGCCCCCTGCTGGACGGGATCGACGGCTTCCTCTCCATCGAACGCTTTGAAAGCCTTACGGAACCCGGGAAAATCCTCTCCCTCTCCTTCTGGCGCGACGAGGCGGCGGTGGCCCGGTGGCGCGCCCTGGAAGCCCACCGCGCGGCGCAAGGCCTGGGCAGGACCGAGGTCTTCGCCGGCTACCGCCTGCGGGTGGCGAGCGTGCTCCGCGACTACGGTCTCACCGACCGCAACCAGGCGCCGGCGGATTCGCGCGACCGGCACGGCTAGGCCTCAAGCCGCCGCGCGGTCTTCCTTCAGCAGGACCAGGACCCCGGCCAGGGCCAGCAGGGCGAAGCCGCCGCCGGTCAGGAAGGTGGCCGGCGCGCCCCGGGCCGACCAGATCGCCCCGGCCAGCACGCTGGCCGCCAGCAGGGTCACCCCGGTGGCGAGGTTGAACAGGCCAAAGGCGGTGCCCCTCAGCCGGGCGGGCGCGGCATCCGCCACCAGGGCCGCCAGCAGGCCCTGGGTCAGGCCCATGTGCAGCCCCCAGAGCGCCACTCCGGCCACCACGCCGGCGATGCTCCCGACCCAGGCCAGGACCAGGTCGGCGCCGATCAGGACCGCGGTGCCGACCACCAGCAGGCCCTTGCGCCCGAGCCGGTCCGACAGGCTGCCGGCCGGCGCCGAGACCAGGGCGTAGACGACGTTCATGGCGATCAGCACGAAGGGGATCAGGCTCAGGGGAATGCCGGCGTCGGCGCCCCGCAGGACCAGGAAGGCCTCGCTGAACCGCGCCATGGTGAACAGCACCCCCACCGCCACCGCCAGCCAGAAGGGGGCGCCGATGGCCCGGACCTCCGCCCAGCGGATCGGCGCCTTGGCGGCGTGCGGGACCTGGCTGGCCGGCGGCTCCTCCACCCCCAGCACCAGCAGCAGGACGGCGATGGCCGCGGGGATGACCGCGTAGCCGAACACCGCGCGCATGTCGTCGTTCAGCAGGGCCATCAGCCCCACGGCGATCAGCGGGCCGACAAAGGCGCCCACCGTGTCCAGGGACTGCCGCAGGCCGAAGGCCGCGCCGCGCAGCTCCTTCGGCGTCACGTCCGCCACCAGGGCGTCCCGGGGCGCGCCCCGGATGCCCTTGCCGATGCGATCGGCGAACCGGGCGCCCAGCACCTCGAAGGGCGTCACCGCGAAGGGGAAGACCGGTTTGGTGATCGCCCCCAGGCCATAGCCCAGCACCGCCAGCATCTTGCGCCGCCCCAACCGGTCGCTCAGCCAGCCGGAGAACACCTTGGTGATGGAGGCCGTCGCCTCGGCGATCCCCTCGATCAGCCCCACCAGGGCCGGCGAGGCGCCGAGGCCCACCACCAGGAAGACCGGCAGCAGGCTGTGGATCATCTCCGAGGAGATATCCATGAACATGGACACGAACCCCAGGGCCCAGACCGTGCGCGGCACGCGTTTCAGGCTCATCTGCGCCAGCCTCTCCGAGGTGCGCGCGGCCGGGCCGCGCCTTGGCCGGCAGAGAGAGCCGAAGGACCGAGTCTTTCAAGGGCCGAGCGCGGCGGGGGCCGTTTTGGGTTTGCCTGAAGGTTTACGCGGCCCCATCGTTGTCTCGGTAGCCCGCGCACCAGAACGCGGGCCCGAAGGTGAGGATCGACCATGTACCTGCCCGACCACGCGCGCCTGACGCCCGACAAGCCCGCCATGATCTCGGCCGACACCGGCCAGGTGGTGACCTATCGCCAGCTCGACGAACGCTCCAACCGCGTGGCGCAGTTCCTGTACGCCCGGGGCCTGCGGCGGGGCGACCACATCGCGGTCCTGATGGAGAACAACCTGGCCTTCATGGACCCGGTCTGGGCGGGCTTCCGGTCGGGGCTCTATGTCACCACCATCAACCGCTACCTGCCGCCGGACGAGGCCGCCTACATCGTCGGCGACTGTGGGGCCAAGGCGCTGATCACCTCCTACGACAAGCGCGAGACCGCCGCCGCCCTCGCCGACCTGATCCCCGACTGCCCGATCCGGCTGATGGTGGGCGGGACCATCCCCGGCTGGGACTCCTACGAAGACGCCCTGGCCGGCGCCTCGCCCGAACCGCTCGCCCAGGAGTGGATGGGCGACTCCATGCTCTATTCGTCGGGCACCACCGGCCGGCCCAAGGGCATCCTGCGGCCCCTGCCGGAGATGAGCCCCGCCGAGGGCTTCGCCACCCGCCAGGCCGTCAACCGCTACGGCCTCACCGCCGACAGCGTCTATCTCTCGCCCGCCCCGCTCTACCACGCCGCCCCCCTGGCCTATGTGCTGAGCGTGCAGTCCTTCGGCGGCACGGTGGTGATGATGGAGCGCTTCGACGCCGAACAGGCCCTGGCCCTCATCGAGAAATACGGCGTCACCCACAGCCAGTGGGTGCCCACCATGTTCGTCCGCATGATGAAGCTGCCGGAGGAAGCGCGCGCCAAGCACGACCTCTCCAGCCACCAGGTCGCCATCCACGCCGCCGCTCCCTGCCCGGTGGAGGTCAAGCGCCAGATGATCGAATGGTGGGGCCCGATCCTCTATGAATACTACGCCGGCACCGAGGGCTCGGGCTCGACCTTCATCACCTCGGAGGACTGGCTGGAGCATCCCGGCTCGGTGGGCCGCGCGGCCCTGGGCGTGCTGCACATCTGCGACGAGAACGGCGATGAACTGCCGGTGGGCGAGACCGGACTGGTCTATTTCGAGCGCGAGGCCCCGACCTTCGAGTACCACAACGACCCGGCCAAGACCGCCGACGCCCGCCACCCGCAGCACCCCAACTGGAACGCGCTCGGCGACGTCGGCTATCTCGATGAGGACGGCTATCTCTACCTCACCGACCGCAAGGCCTTCATGATCATCTCCGGCGGGGTGAACATCTATCCCCAGGCCATCGAGGACCTGCTGGTGACCCACCCCAAGGTGGCCGACGTGGCGGTGTTCGGCGTGCCCCATCCGGAAATGGGCGAGGCGGTCAAGGCGGTGATCGAACCCGCCCCCGGCCACGCCCCCTCCGACCACCTGGCCGAGGAGCTGCTGGCCTATGCGAAGGCGAGGCTGGCCCACTACATGGCGCCGCGCTCCATCGACTTCATCGCCGAGATGCCCCGCCTGCCCACCGGCAAGCTCTACAAGCGCGTCCTGCGCGACGCCTACTGGACCGACCGCAAGATCTGAAGGTTCAGCCCTCCGCCGCCTCCAGGCAGCGCCCGATCTCCGCCAGCAGGTCGGCGGCCACGATGGGCTTGCGGACCAGGCCGTCGAACTCGTGGGCCCAGGGCGCGCCCTCCAGGTCGGCGTCGGCGCTGAAGGCCAGGACGGGAACCCCCTGGTTGGGACCGGGCTGGGCCCGCAGCCGCCGCAGGGTGGCAGGACCGTCCAGCCGGGGCATGCGGATGTCCATCAGGATCAGGTCCACCGCCCCGGCCTGGGCCAGTTCGAGGGCCTGCTCCCCGTCGCGGGCCTCCGAGACCTGGACGCCGAAGGACTCCAGCAGCAGGCGCGCCAGCTCGCGATTGACGTCGTTGTCGTCCACCACCAGCACCTTCAGATCCTCGGCCGGCGGAGCCTCGGACGCCGTCCCGGCGGGCCCCGCCAGGTCGGTGGCCGGGGCCCAGAGGTGGACGTGGAAGACCGAGCCCTGGCCCGGCGTGCTCTCGACGCTGACCCCGCCCCCCATGGCCTCGGCCAGGCCCTTGCAGATGGCCAGGCCCAGGCCGGTGCCGCCGTGTTTGCGGGTGGGGGCCGCGTCCACCTGGGAGAAGCGCTGGAACAGCCGCGCCGTCTGGCTGGCGTCCATCCCCTCGCCTGTGTCGGCGACGAACAGGTGCAGCCGCTCGAGGTCGGGGGCGTAGGCCACCTTCAGGCGCACCGAGCCGGCCTCGGTGAACTTCACCGCATTGCCGATCAGGTTGAACAGGATCTGCCGCAGCCGGTCGGGGTCCACCATCAGGTGGTCGGGCAGGGCCCCGTCGGTCTCGAAGACCAGCTCCAGCCCCTTGGCCTCCGCCTGCGGGGAGAACAGGGCCAGCGCCTCCTCGGTGGTCTTGGCGATCGCCACCGGCTGGGGCGTGATCTCCACCTGGTCGGCCTCCAGCCGGGAGAAGTCGAGCACGTCGTTGACGATGGACAGGAGGGCCTGGCTGCCGGCCCGGATCCGCTCCAGGTGCTGGCGGCCCAGGGCGTCCAGGCCCGGGCGCTGGGCCAGCAGGGACGAGAAACCCAGGATGGCGGTGAGCGGGGTGCGGATCTCGTGGCTCATATTGGCCAGGAAGGCGGACTTCACCGCCGCCGCCGCCTCGGCGGCGTCGCGGGCGGCGCCCAGGTCGTCCTCCAGGGCCTTGCGGTCGGAGATGTCGCGGACCACGTCCTGGAAGCCCAGCAGGACGCCGGTCTGCGGATCGTGGATCGCCTTGGAGATCGCCTCCAGCCAGAGCAGGCTCCCGTCCTTGCGGTAGCCGCGATGCTGGTAGCGGATGGGCTCGGTCCCGGGCGGGGCGGCGGCGTAGACCTTGAACTCCGCCACCACGCGGGCCAGGTCGTCGGGGTGCAGGAAGCTGATGGTGCGCTGGCCCACCAGCTCCTCGGGCTCGTAGCCCATCCGCCGCACCGAGGGCGAGACGTAGCTCAGCACCCCCTTCGGGTCGTAGCAGAGGATCATGTCGGTGGCGTTCTCGGCCAGCAAGCGGTAGCGCTCCTCGCTGCGGGCCAACGCCTCTTCGGCCTCCCGGCGGGCGGTGACGTCGCGGGTGCAGTCCTGCAGCTCGATCAGTTCGCCGGTATTCGGATCGCGCACGGCGATCGGGCAGGATTCGATCCAGATCTGCCGGCCGTCCTTGCGGATCGCCCGGTACTCGACCCGGGGCGGCGCCGCGCCGGGGCCGGCGGCGAGATAGGCGATGATGGACTTGCGCACCGCCCTCTGGTCGTCGGGGTGGACCACCACCACCGACTCCTTGCCCAACAGTTCCTCAGGGCGGTAGCCGAACAGGGCCTCGGCCGAGGGCGAGACAAAGGTCAGGACCCCCTCGGCGTCGCAGCAGGACACCACGTCGGTGATCTGCTCGGTGATCAGACGGTACCGCACCTCACTGAGGGCCAGGACGTCCTGGGTCGTCGCCAAACTCTCGCCTCCCTGGCCCGCCCGAGGCAGGCGAGTCGCGTCCGCTGCAGCTTGGCCTTTAACGGGCGCGCCGCCACCACGCTAACCGAGTCCGCGGGCCGCTTTGCAGTCGAGGGTCGTGTTCGAGCCGCCGGTCAAGCCGCGGAACCTGCCGCCACCAGCCGCGCGACCGCCTCGGCGGCGGCTTCCTGGGCGGCGTCGGACAGGTCGCCCATGGCGACGGAACCCAGGCGGGCGCGGGTCTCCTTCTTGGCCGAGCGCCGGTAGGCCGGGTCGTAGTGCAGTTCGATCAGGGCCTGGGCCAGCTCGGCATAGGCCCGGTCGGCCACCAGCCGCCGCCAGTTCTCCAGCCGCTTCTGGCCGGGATAGGTGGGCAGGCGGGCGAAGGCCGCCTCCAGGTCGCTGGCCACCACCTCGCCATAGGTGGCCGCCAGATAGGCCGCCCGCTCGGCGGGCTCGGCGGTCAGCTCGATGCGCGGCGCGACCTCCATGGCCCGCCACAGGGTCGGCGGCACCATGCGGTCGCCGATCTTGCTGGACTCCGCCTCGGTCACCACCGGCCGCGCCGGCTCCAGGGCCAGCAGGGCGGCGAGCAGCCGGCTCTCGAACATCTTCTGGCTGGGCTGGGCCTGGCCGTGGAAGCCGCCGAACAGCGAGCCCCGGTGCTCGGCCAGGCCCTCCAGGTCCAGGACCTGCAGGCCGCGGCGCGCCAGCCGGCCCAGCATCTCCGTCTTGCCCGACCCCGTGCCGCCGTCCAGCAGCACCAGCCGCCAGGCCGGATCGGCGTCGTAGAGCCGCTCGCTCACCCAGCGCCGATAGGTGCGGTAGCCGCCGGTGAGCACCGTGGTCCGCCAGCCGATCTGCGACAGGATGGTGGCCATGCCGTTGGAGCGGCTGCCGCCGCGCCAGCAATAGATCAGCGGCCGGAACTCCGGCGGCTTGTCGGCGAGCGCGCCGCGCAGGTGGCGGGCGATATTGGCCGCCACATAGGCCGCCCCGATGCGGTTGGCCTTGAAACGGCTCTCCTGGACATAGATCGCGCCCACCTCCGCCCGCTCGGCGTCGTCCAGCACCGGCAGGTTGATGGCGCCCGGCACATGGTCCAGGGCGAACTCGCCGGGACTGCGGACGTCGATGATCGCGTCATAGGCCGCCAGGGCGGCGGGATCGACGGCCTCGGTCACCAGGATGCGGGCCATGCCCTTGCTGCTCCATCGCCCCTATGCTGGGGCCGGCAGGCCTATATACCGTTTGCCCGCCGCCGCTAGAGCACGTCAGGCGGAAGTGGATACCGGTTCCGCCGTCCGACGTGCTCTAATATTTTGAATCTAGACCCTTCTTGCCGTTTCAGATGAGCCCATCTGAAACGGTCAGGGTCTAAGCCAAGGACCTCCCCATGACCGCCCCCGTCCGCCTGACCTCCCTGGCCCATGGTGGCGGTTGCGGCTGCAAGCTGGCGCCCTCGGTGCTGCGGGAGATCCTGGCCAAGATGCCGGCGGCCGGCGTCTTCCCCAACCTGATGGTGGGGACCGAGACCTCCGACGACGCCGCGGTCTGGCGGCTGAACGACAGCCAGGCCCTGGTGGCCACCACCGACTTCTTCATGCCGGTCGTCGACGACCCCTTCGATTTCGGCCGCATCGCCGCCACCAATGCGCTGTCGGACGTCTACGCCATGGGGGCGACCCCGATCTTCGCGCTCGCCATCGTCGGCATGCCGGTGGCCCAGCTGCCGGTGGACACCATCGGCGCCATCCTGGCCGGCGGCGCCTCGGTCTGCGCCGCGGCCGGCGTGCCCATCGCCGGCGGCCACTCCATCGACAGCGTCGAGCCGATCTACGGCCTGGTGGCGCTGGGCCTGGTTCATCCCGACAAGGTGCTCACCAACCGCACCGCGCGGGCCGGCGACGTCCTGATCCTCACCAAGCCCCTGGGGGTGGGCGTGCTCAGCGCGGCCTTCAAGCAGGAGCGGATGCCGGCCGGCGGCTATGAGGCCCTGATCGCCTCGACCACCCAGCTCAACGCCGTGGGCGCCGAACTCTCCGGGGCGGCGGGGGTCAGCGCAGTCACCGACGTCACCGGCTTCGGCCTCCTGGGCCATGCCCTGGAGATGTGCCGGGGCGCGGGCCTGATGGCCATGATCGAGGCCGACGCCCCGCCCCTGCTGGAGGGCGTCGAGGCCCTGGCCCGCGACGGGGTGCGCACCGGCGCCTCGGTGCGCAATTGGGCCAGCTACGGCCAGGCGGTGCAGGCGCCGGACGACCTGCCCGAATGGCGGCGCGACATCCTCTGCGACCCCCAGACCAGCGGCGGCCTGCTGATCGCCGTCGCCCCCGGCCGGGCGGCCGACATCCTGGCCCTGGTGCGCAGCCGCGGCTTCGCCTCGGCGACCATCGTCGGGCGCCTGGAAGCCGGCGATCCGCGGGTCGTCGTCGCCTAAACCGCCGAACCCTGCTGCTTGCGGCGCTCGGTCGAGGCCCGCAGCTCGGCCCAGATGGCGTCATTCATGGCCTCGTCGCGGCCCTCGACGGCGATCTGCAGGGTGATCAGGGCCGCCCGCAGCCGCGCGTTCTCCGCCGCCAGGGCCGAAAGGCGGAAATCGTCCTCCGGCCGCTCCTCCGGCGGCGGGACATAGGCCGCGCCCCGGGCCAGCAGGCCCCGGATCGCCCGGTTCTCCATCACCAGGTTGTGGGCCGCCCCGTCCCAGGCCTCCGCCGCAAGGCCCATCAGCATGGCCGAGAGCCCGAGCGTCGCGGCCCGGTCGGTGGGGTTGGCGTCGGGCATGGCGTTGGCCATCACCTTGCCGGCGAGGTCGACGAGGACGGCGGGAACCGAAGGGATCATAGCCGCCCCATGACTTGCAGCGCCGCCCGGTCCTGGGCGTTGGTCATGGCCCAGGCGGGATAGACCATGATGGGTTCGCGGTTGCCGCCGTCCAGCCAGGCCCGGGCGCTGGAGACCCAGATCGCCTGGCCCTTCACGCAGTTGAACAGGGTCCACCAGTGCAGGGCGGCGCGATCGGCTTTCAGGCCGCTGGCCCGCTCCCAGATGGCGACCGCCTCCTCCTGCGGCAGCAGGCCGCCGGCCAGGCCCCGGCCGAAGGACCAGATGGGGTTGAGGCTCCAGCCCAGGTCCTCCAGGGGATCGCCCAGATGGGCCATCTCCCAGTCGAGGATGCCGTGGATCTCGCCTTTGGTGTCATAGAGGAAGTTGCCGGTGCGGTAGTCGCCGTGCACCACGCCGACCTTCTGGGCCGGCGGCGGCGGATTGGCCCGCAGCCAGCGGATGGCGGCCCGGATGATCGGCAGGGGCTCGGCCTCGTCGGCGTCCAGCACCTCTTCCCAATAGGTCAGCTCGCGGTTCCAGCAGTCCTCGGCCGCGACGGCGGGCATCACCTGGGCCAGGCCGTTGGCCACGGGGTCGGCCCTGGCGATCTCGCCGAGGATGGTCCACTTGCGCTCCCCCAGCCGGGCGTGGGTGTCCAGATAGGGCTCGGCCCACAGCAGGCCGGGGCCGGCCTGGAATCCGGCGATCTCCGCGGCGATGAAGAAGGGGTGGTCCAGGGGCCCGTCGCCCTCCTCCAGCCACAGCATCTCCGGCGCCGGAACGCTGGTGCCGTGGAAGGCGCGATAGGCCTCGAACTCGATGCGGCGCTCGGTGTCGATCAGGCTGGCGGGCGGGTCGCGACGCAGGATCAGCTTGCGCTCGCGGGCCTGGCCGTCCTCGGTCCAGGAGGCGGTGAAGCGATAGGTCTCCCGCGAGGCGCCGCCGGAGATGCGGGCCAGGTCGCGGACGGCGACATCGGTCGCCTGCGGCATCTGGGCGGCGATATAGGCCGCGATGCGGGGTTCGAGGGGGCCGGCCACTCAGGCCATCTCGAAGCGGATGGGGAGCTTCTTGGGCCCGTTGACGAACACCGCCTGGGACATGGCCGGGACGCCGGCCAGCTCCAGGGACTTCAGGCGCGGGATCAGCTCCTCCCAGAGGATGCGCATCTCCATCTTGGCCAGGTGCTGGCCCAGGCACAGGTGGGCGCCGTAGCCGAAGGCCAGGTGCTTGTTGGGGCTGCGGTCGACGCGGAAGGCGTCGGGGTCGTCGAACACCGCCTCGTCCCGGTTGCCCGAGGCGTAGCAGAGCATCAGCCAGTCGCCCTTGGAGAGCTTGCGGCCGCCGATCTCGGTGTCCTCCATGGCCGTGCGCATGAAGGTCTTCACCGGGGTGATCCAGCGGATGGACTCATCCACCAGGCCCGGGATCAGGGAGGGATCAGCCTTCAGCTTGGCCAGCTCCCCGGGGTTCTGGGCCAGGCCCCAGATGGCGCCGGCGGTGGAGGACGAGGTGGTGTCGTGGCCGGCGGTGGCGACGATGATGTAGTAGCTCATCGCCTCGAAGTGGCTGATGGGCTCGCCGTCGATCTTGGAGTTGGCGATCAGGCTGCCCAGGTCGTCGGTGGGATTGGCCCGCTTGGCCTCCGAGAACTGGGTGAAGTAGCTGATGAAATCGGTGAGCACGCTCATGTCGATCTTGGCCGGATCGTCGGGCTCGTCGGCGGTCTTGCGGCCCAGCTCCGGATCGGCCGCGCCGAACAGTTCCTGGGTGAGCATCAGCATGCGGGCTTCGTCTTCCTCCGGCACGCCCATGATCTCCATGATCACGTGCAGGGGGTAGTGCAGGGCCACGGCGCTGACGAAGTCGCATTCCCCGCCCTGGGCGGCCATCTTGTCCACCGCGGCCCGGGCGATCTTGCGGATGCGGTCCTCCAGGCTGCGCAGGTTCTGCGGCAGGAACCAGGCCTGGGTCAGGACGCGGTATTTCATGTGATCGGGCTGATCCATGTGGATCAGGGTGCGCAGCAGGTGGGGGCTGCCGCCGGTCATCTGGCGGACCCGGGCGTCGACCGCCTGGCTGACCAGGGTGGGGGACTTCTCGCCGTTGGAGAACAGGGCGTTCTGGCGGCTGATCTCCAGGATGTCGGCGTGCTTGGTGGTGACCCAGAAGGGCTCGACGCCGTCGATCTGCGCCTTGCCGAAGGGATTGTTGGCGCGCAGCCAGGCGTAGGTCTCGTGAATCCGGCCGTCGGCATAGGCCGTCGGATCCACCAGGTTGGCGGCCTGGGACTGCGGAATCAGGACGTCGGCTGCGCTCATCTGGCTTCGCCGGTTGTCGACCCTACGTAAGCTTACGTGAGGTCAGCAATCGACGCCCTCCCTTGTCTTGTTATCTTTGTTCACTTGATACTGCCCTGACACGCGCGGCGGCAATACGACAACGATAACACGCGCCCCGGAGGAACGCCCCGATGCTCACCAAGGCCGACGATTTCCCGATCCACCAGACCCCGGATCCCATCGCCTATTCGGGCACCGACCGGAACTTCTACGACCGCTACTTCTTCAACGGCTACCAGCCGGACGGGACCGAGTTCTTCGCCATCGCCTTCGGGGTCTATCCCAACCTCAACGTCGCCGACGCCCACTTCGCCGTGGTCCGCGACGGGGTGGAGCACTGCCTGCACGTCTCCCGCGTGCTCAACAGCGAGCGGATGGAACTCTCCTGCGGGCCCATCACCATCGAGGTGCTGGAGCCGCTGCAAAAACTCAAGGTCACCGTGACCGCGTCGGAGGGGATTTCCGCCGAGCTCACCTTCGAGGGCCGCACCTTCCCCATCGAGGAGCCGCGCTTCACCCGCCGCAATGGGCCGCGCGCCTTCATGGACTACACCCGCCTGACCCAGAATGTGCGCTGCTCGGGCTGGATCGAGGTGGATGGCAAGCGCGTCACCCTGGCGGCCGGCAGCGTCGGCACCCGCGACCGCTCCTGGGGCATCCGGCCGATCGGCGCGCCCGATCCGCAGCCGGCCGTGCCCCAGACCATCACCGGCTTCTTCTGGCAGTGGACCCCGCTCAACTTCGCCGACCGCAGCGTCTTCTTCCACGTCAACGCCGACCCGGACGGCACGCCCTGGAACACCCGGGCGGTGATCCTGCCCGACGGCGCCGGCGAGGGCGGCGGCTATCACAGCGAGCACGCGAAGATCGACGACGTGGCCATGATCCCCGGCACCCGCCACGCCCAGGGCGGGACCTTGAACATCCCGCTGGCGCAAGGCTCGGCCTCGGTGAAGTTCGAGCCCTTCCTGACCTTCCTGATGCGGGGCATCGGCTACGGCCATCCGGAGTGGCGCCACGGCGGCTACAAGGGCGACCTGGTGGTGGCCCGCGAGGACATCGACCTGGCCAAGACCAACATGGCCAGCCCCGAGAACTGGCACATCCAGGCGCTGAGCCGCGTCACCTTCTCCACGCCTGGCGAGGAGCCCATCAAGGGCATGGGCGTCTTCGAGCAACTGATCGCCGGCCCCTACCGGCCCTACGGCCTCAGCTAGCTCTTACAGACCGCCCGGAACCCCGCGGCCGCGTAGGCGATCATCCGCGGGGTCACCGCGGCGATGTCCGCCGAGCGGCAGAGGCCCCCCGAGAGGGTGTCGATGCGGCCGGTCTCGGCGAGCGTCAGGGTCAGGCTGCCCGAGAGCATGTGGTAGGACCAGAACAGGTCCTCCTCCCGCGCATAGGGCAGGGCCCGGCGTACCACCCGGATCAGGCGGTGGATCACCGGATCGAAGTAACGGGTCATGGTCTCGCCGCCCCAGACCGGGGTGTTGTTCACCACCCCGATGAGGGCGAAATAGGCGCGCCATTCGGGGCCGGCGTTGGCGCAGCGTTCCAGCACCGGATTGAGGAAGGCGGCCACCGCGCCCTCGACGGTGATGTTGTCGCCGGCCTCGGCCTCGTAGCGGTCCATGGCCTCCATGCGGTCCTTGTTCAGCACCTCGGCGCGGCGCAGGAAGACGGCGTCGAACAGGCCCTTCTTGGAATCGAAGTAGTAGTGGAGCAGGGCGGTGTCGACCTTGGCCTTCTTGGCCACCGCCCGCAGGGTGACGCCGTCGAAGCCGTGGCGGGAGAACTCGGCCTCGGCGACGTCGAGGATCCGTTCGCTGGTCTCGAAGCTCTTCTGGGCGCGGGTCTTGCCGGCGGCCTTGGTCTTTAGCGCGGTCGGCATGGAATCCCTTCCCCCGAGGTTGGAACCCTGAGTATGGCGCGGCGCGCCCGGTCCTCAAAGATGAACGGGAAACCTGCCGGTTCCCGCTCGCATGTCAACGTTCATTCACTGTTGAATGATTGACTTGCGGCGGCGGGCGGCGTGTCCTCGGGCGCCTGAGGAGGAGCGCCGCATGATCGAGGCCGCCGAGAGAACCTGGACCAGCGCCGATGGTCTGACCCTGTTCGCCCGGGACTTCGCGCCGGCCTCCGGGCCGGCCCGCGCCCCGGTGATCTGCCTGCATGGCCTGACCCGCAACAGCCGCGACTTCGAGGTCCTGGCGCCCCACATCGCCGCCCAGGGGCGGCGGGTCCTGGCCCTGGACGTGCGCGGTCGCGGGCGTTCGGCCTGGGATCCGAACCCCTTGAACTACAACCCCGCCGTCTATGCCGGCGACGTGGCGGCCCTGCTGGAGCAGAGCGGGATCGCCCGCGCCCACTTCATCGGCACCTCCATGGGCGGTCTGATCACCCTGACGCTCAGCGCCCTGCGCCCGGACCTGATCGCAGGCGTGGTGCTGAACGACGTGGGACCCGAGGTCGGCGCGGCCGGCCTGGCCCGGATCTCCGGCTATGTCGGCGGGACCCCACAGGTGGCGACCTGGGCCGAGGCGGCCGCCTACGCCAAGACCGTCAACGGCCAGGCCCTGCCCCATCTCACCGATTCCGACTGGGACCGTTTCGCCCGGCGGGTGTTCCGTGAGACCCAAGCGGGCCTGGCCCTCGACTACGACCCGGCCATCTCCCAGGTGTTCAAGGTCGCCCCCACCGCCGCCCCGGCGGCCCCGGCCGCCGCCGCGCCCGACCTCTGGCCCTTCTTCTCGGCCATGGCCGCCGGACGCCCCCTGCTGCTGGTCCGCGGCGCCCTGTCCGACATCCTGGACGCCGCCATCGCCGACCGCATGGGGCTGACGGCGCCCCACATGGCCCGCGTCGACATCCCCGGCGTCGGCCACGCCCCGACCCTGGAGGAGCCCCAGGCGCTGGCCGCCATCGACGCCTTCCTGGCCTCGGCCCCCTGACGTTAAGGGAAGCCCCTGTGGCCGCCTTGCATCGGTCGCCCAGAGTCGTGTTTGGAAATTCACTCTACGATGAATGAATAATTGACGCTCCCCTAGGTCAAGGTCACGGTCGCGCTCAATGAGGCGCCTGCGATCGGGCGCCGTGGGAGGGACATCATGAATTCCAACTGGAAGCTCGCGCTCGCCGCGGGCGCGGCCTGGGGCGTTCTCGCCGGCCAAGCCTTTGCGCAATCGGCTCAACCGACCGTCGAGGAGCTGGTGGTCACCGCCCGCCGCGTCGAGGAAAACCTGCAGACCACCCCGGTCGCCATCTCGGCCTTCTCCAGCGAGACCCTGTCCCGCCAGGGCGCCACGGCCATCACCGACCTGCAGGGCGCCGTGCCGAACCTGAACCTGGTCCAGGGCCGCGCCTCCTCCAACGCCACCAACATCTACATCCGCGGCGTCGGCCAGCCCGACGCCCTGCAGACCTTCGACCCCGCGGTCGGCGTCTATGTGGACGACGTCTATTACAGCCGCATCCGCGGCACCCAGTTCGACCTGCTGGACCTGGCCCGCGTCGAGGTCCTGCGCGGCCCGCAGGGCACGCTGTACGGCAAGAACACCATCGGCGGCGCCCTGAAGCTGGTCTCCCGCCAGCCCGACCAGACCGTCCGCTCGCAGAGCTCGGTCAGCGTCGGCAACTACGACCTGTTCGAGGCCAAGATCGCCCTGTCGGGCCCGGTCAGCGACACCCTGGCCCTCGGCTTCGCGGCGATGGGTTCGGCCCGCGGCGGCTATGTCACCGATCCGGTGAACGGCCAGGAATACAACGACAAGAACACCTTCGCCGCCCGCGCCGCCCTGGCCTGGACCCCGAACGACCAGTTCCACGTCAACGCCTCGATCGACTACACCAAGGACAAGTCCGGCCTCACCGTCGGCCAGGCCCAGAACACCCTGTCCTCGGCTTTCGGCGCCGTGCTCTACCCGGTGCCCCTGGCCATCCCGGAATACAACTTCAAGACCACCACCACGCCCGGCCTGCCCAACGAGACCCGGTTCGAGCACTGGGGCGCGGCGGTCACCGTCGGCTACGACCTCACCGACAGCCTGTCGCTGAAGTCGATCACCGCCTACCGCAACCTCGACAACGACGACTACATCGACTTCGACGCCACCGCCCTGCAGGTGACCGACGCCCTGGTGGCGGTCGACCAGGACCAGGTGAGCGAGGAGCTGCAGCTGGCCTACAACCAGGGCCCCTGGCAGGTCGTGGGCGGCGTCTACTACCTGCGTGAGAACGTGAAGTCGCACCAGGCGGCCTTCGCCAACGCCTATCTGACCCCCTTCACCTTCCTGCGGACGGTGGACGACGACCTCACCACCACCAGCTGGGCGGCCTACGCCAACGCCAGCTACGCGCTCACCGAGAAGCTGCGGCTCTCGGCCGGCGTCCGCTACACCGACGAAGAGAAGGACTACGCCCGCACCACCTCGACCTTCTCGAACCTCGGCGCCCTCAACGGCACCTTCGCCTTCAAGGCCAAAAAGTCCTGGGACGATGTCTCGCCGATGGTCAGCCTCGACTATCAGGCCACCAACGACCTGTTCTTCTACGGACGCGTCTCCAAGGGCTTCAAGTCGGGCGGCTTCAACGGCCGCGCCAACAGCCCCGGCGAAGAGCAGCCCTATGCGCCGGAAACCGCGGTCTCCTACGAGGCCGGCGTGAAGGCCGAGCTGTTCGACAAGCGCGCCCGGGCCAACTTCACGGTCTTCTACAACGACTATCAGGACTTCCAGGCCCGCGTCGGCCGCTCGGTGGTCTCCCCCAGCCAGCCGATCCCGGCCATCGACTTCGCGGTGCTGAACGCCGGCCAGCTGAAGATCTACGGGGCCGAACTGGAACTGGCGGCCAACCCGATCGCCGGTCTCAGCCTGAACGCCGAGGTGGGCTATCTGCACGCCGAGTACGGCGAGTTCGCCGAGCAGCGCGCCGCCACCCCGCCGGCCACCGGCTTCGTGACCCTCGACCGCTCCTGGCAGACCCCGGCCTTCTCGCCGGAATGGACCGCCCGCCTGGCCGGCCGTTACGAGTGGGATCTCGGCGACACCGGCTTCGTCAGCGTCGGCGCCCAGGCGCGCTACCGCTCGGAGATGGCGCTCGCCATCGACAACGCCAACCTGACCACCCGGGCCCGTTTCCCCGGCATGTTCCAGCCGAGCTACTGGCTCTATGACGCGCAGATCGTCTGGGAGAACTCGGAGCGGAACCTGTCGGCCGGGATCTACGGCAAGAACCTCGCCGACGAGGTCTACAAGACCGACGCCCAGGAGTTCTCCTCGGTGGGCGGCATCCGCACGGCCTATTTCGGCGCCCCGCGCACCTGGATGGCCACGGTGACCCTGAAGTACTAGGGGCCTCTCGCTCCGAAACGGAAAAGGCCCGGGTGATCCCGGGCCTTTTTCATATTGCGCCCTAGCGCGTGACCACGTCCCGCTTCATGGGGGCGAGCTTGGCCAGCAGCTGGTTCTGGGCGCGGTAGGCGACGCCCTCCTGGTCCATGGCCAGCTGCAGGTGCTCCACCAGCCGGTTGAACTCGGCGGTGTTGATCCCCTGGTCCTTGTGGGTGGTCTTCATGTCGCGGCCCGTATAGTGGGCCGGCGCCCCCAGCAGATAGGCGATCTGCTCCTTCAGGGTGCGGCGCAGCCGCTCCATGTCGGTGGCGTGGAAGATCTCCTCCAGCTTCGGATCGGCGACGCCGCGGTCCAGGGCGCCATCGACGATGCGCGCCACCCCTTCGACGCCGTGGAAGGCCGCCAGCATCTGCGCGCCGGTGAAGGGCGACGCCCCGGCGTTGGCGTTGGACTGGACATAGGGATCGACCGGCCTCTCCTCGGCCAGGGCCGGGGCGGCCGAGGCCAGGGCGAGACCGAGGATCAGGGGGCGCAAGTTCGACATCAGAAGCCTGCCTGGATCGAGAGATAGAGACCGCGCTGGTCCTTGAAGGTGGCGATGGTCCCGAGGTCGGCATAGGCCGCGGTGACCGAGAGGTGCTTGTTGAAGGCGTAGGCGGCGAAGAGGTCGACCCAGTCGTCCTCCTTCAGCCCCGTCAGGTTGTCGGGCTTGGAGCGGTACTCCGCCCCGATCAGCAGGCGCTTGGAGACCAGGACCCCGGCCGAACCCTCGAACTGCAGCTGGTAGTCGTCGTTCTTGCCCCCGCCGAAGCCCAGCAGGCCGGTCTGGTTGGCCTTGGTGGCCCGCACCGTGCCGTCCAGCACCAGGCTCCGGTTCAGCAGCACCTTGGTGGCCGCCACATAGTAGTCGACACCGGTGTCGTCCTGGCCGCCGATCGCCTTGATGATCGCGCCCTTGTCGTTCCTCTTCCACTGGACGCCGACGGCGACCTGCGGGACCCAGCTGTCCTGGGCGTAGACCGCGTCCCCCAGCACCCGCAGCTTGGCGCCGACGATGTCCTGGTTGAAGGTGAAGCCCTGGCCAAGGCCCAGCTTGCCCCCCGTATCGCCGGTGTCGAAGGCCTGGCGGGTGTAGGAGACCTCGAGGCGGTCGTGGAAGCCCACCGCGACCCCGGCCGCGCGGAACTGGTAGTCGGGCAGTTGCACCAGGGTGGCGTGCGCGTTGGCGCCCCACTCGTCGACGGTTTCGTAGCCGGTGATGACAGCCCAGGTGGCCAGGCCGCCGCCGCCGGCGCCCTCCACATTGGTGACCCCGCCGGTCAGCAGCAGCTTGCCGCTGGCCGCCATGTCCTGCGCCCGCGCCGCGCTCCCCGCCAGCGCCAGACCCAGGGCGAGCCCCAGCGCGCCTGCTCGAACCGTCATGCCTCATCCCCCGCCGCGTCCAGGGGTGGGACCATGCCCGATACTTGTTGATGGAAAGTTCTGTCGGGCCCCCGATCTTAACCTCAAGGCGACGAGAGGGGCCGATGCTGGCGCCCATGAAAGCCCTGATCCTGTCGCCGATCATCGCCCTGGCCCTGGCCTCCCAGGCCCTGGCCGGCGACCTCAGCGTCCTGGTGCGCAACGCCGCCGGACAGCCGGTACGCGACGCCGTCGTCACCCTGAAGCCTGCCGGCGGCGCCCCGGCCGGGGCCCCGATCAAGTTCGCCTGGCCCTATTCGGTGGCCCAGCAGAACATCAGCTTCAACCCCTTCGTCCTGGTGGTCCCGGTGGGCAGCCAGGTGAGCTTTCCCAACAAGGACAATGTCCGCCACCACGTCTATTCCTTCTCGCCCATCAAGAAGTTCGAGCTGAAGCTCTATGGCCGCGACGAGAGCCGCAGCGTGGTGTTCGACAAGGCCGGCGTCGTGCCCCTGGGCTGCAACATCCACGACCAGATGATCGCCTATGTGGTGGTGGTGGACACCGCCTTCGCCGGCAAGACCGGCGCCGACGGCGTGGTCCTGATCCGCGGCGCCCCGGCCGGCGCCGCGGCCATGACCGTCTGGCAGCCCTATCTGAAGGCGGCCAGGAACCAGGTGGTGAAGACCATCTCCGTCCCCGCCGCCGGCGGCCGCGAGACGGTCAGCCTCGACCTCCGCCCCGCGCCGGGCGCGATGGACATGATCCACTAGAAGGTCAGCCGCAGGGCCGACTGAAGGACGGTCTGGTCCTGTTTGGGCGCGACCCCGCCATAGGCCCGCCCCGGACGGTCGCTGCGCACATGCAGGGCCTCCAACAACAGGGCGGCGCGGGCGGACAGGGGATGGCGCCAGTCGGCGGCCAGGGCCCAGCCGGTCTCGTCGTTGTCGTCGAGCGCCCGCAGGGTCCGATCGTTGGTCTCGAACCAGTCGACCCGGGCCGAGAGGCGGTTCTCGCCATAGTCCCGGCTGGCCATCAGGTAGGCGGCGTGGAAGCCCATGTCGATCCAGTGGCCGCCCGGAGCGCGGTAGCCCATCAGGGTCTCCCCGGACATCACCTGGGCCAGCAGACGGGTGCGGTCGTCCAGGGCCACCTGGGCGCCCAGGTTCAGGAACCGCGTCTCCCAGGCCCACTGCTTTTCGGACACCGAGGTGCGGTCCCCGGCGTTGTCGTAGTAGGTGGCGTTCAGCACCACCGGCGCCGGCGGCCGCCATTCCAGCCGGCCGTAGAAGCCGGCGCGGTTGTCCAGCTCCAGCACCGGATAGGTGTCGGGGGCCTGCCTGGCCTTCATGTAGCCGGAGAGGGGCGGCAGCTCGAACTCGGTCCTGGCGCCGGTCTTCACCCCATGCAGGGCCCAGCCGCGGAAGCTCAGCAAGGTGCCCGAGGTGTCGTTCCAGCCGAAGACCCCCAGGGTGGCCGAGACCTGATGGTCGCCGAACCTGTGCTCGGCCGTGACCTCCAGGCCGCCGACCTTCACCTCCTCGCCGATCCAGCTGTTGATGGCCGAGGCCGTCAGCATGTCGGGGTCGGTCCAGGCCACCCCGACGTGCTCCTGGGACACCGGCGGGTAGAACAGCCCGGCGCGGGCCGAGATCCGCCCCAGGCGGCTCGGAGGCCCGCGGAACGTCAGGTAGGCCTCCCCGAGATCGACCTTCGGATCGAGCCGGGGCTGCAGTTCGGCGGTGACGACGCCGCTGAGGGCGAAGCTGAAGCGCGGTTTCCACTCCAGGGCCGCATTGGCCAGGAACAGCCCGTCGTCGTCTCCCGAGGCGACGGTCTTGCCCGTCCCGCCGTCCAGCCAGCTGGCCTCGCCGTCGGCCGCCGACAGCCGCAGGTCGATGATCCCGTGCAGGGTCTCGGGCCCGAAGAGGCTCACCTGCGCCCGGGCGGTTCCGCCGCCGAGGGCCATGAGCAGCACGCCCAGGCCCGCCCGCCAGATGGTCTGTTTCACGGGCCCCTCCGTCAGCCGAAGCCGCGCTTGGACAGCTCATCCCCGCGCAGGAAGATCAGCAGCTCGTTCAAGGGTTGGGGCTTGGCGATCAGGTAGCCCTGGATCGCGTCGCAACCCATGGCCGCCAGCAGCTGGAAGGCGTCGGGCTTTTCCACCCCCTCGGCGGTCACCTTCAGGCCCAGGCTGTGGGCCAGGTCGATGGTGGAGCGCACGATCAGGGCGTCCCTCTGGCTCTCGGTGACGTCCATGATCAGGGAGCGATCGATCTTCAGCTCCTGGCCGCGGATCTGCTTGAGATAGGCCAGGGACGACAGGCCGGTGCCGAAGTCGTCGATGGAGATCGAGACCCCGGCCTCCCGGAAGCGGTCGAGCAGCTCCAGGGCCAGGCCCGGATTATCGATGACCGCCGTCTCGGTGATCTCGAAGCAGAGCTGGCCCACGGCGCCGGGCGCCAGGCGGTCCACCAGGTCGGCGAAGTCCCGGTCCCCCAGCAGGCGGCCGGAGACATTGATCGACATCTCGATCTCGTGGCCCTGCTTGGCGAGCATGGCCTGGTCCTCGATGGCCTGTTTCAGCACCCAGTCGGTCAGGGTGCGGATGTGGCCGGTCTCCTCGGCCATGGGGATGAAGAGGTCGGGCCGCAGCAGGCCCCGGGTTGGGTGGCGCCAGCGGACCAGGCCCTCCACGGCGTTCACCCGGCGCGAACGCAGGTCGAACTTGGGTTGGTGATAGAGCTCGATCTGGCCCGACCGGATCGCCCAGAGCATGCCGCTCATCAGGGCCAGGTTGGAGGACGGGTCGCCATAGGCCTCGGCGTCGAAGGCGGCGATCTTGCGCCGGGCGGCGCGGGCCTGGTCGAAGCCGATATTGGCCCGCTCGATGGCCGCCCCGGGGCCATCGCCGGGCGCCACCGCCGACAGGCCGACGGTCAGGGCCACGTCGATGGCGTCGCCGCCAACATGCAGGGGCTGCTCCAGGTCGTCCAGCAGGTGCAGCATCAGGGCCTCGGCCGCGTCCAGGCTGTCGGCCTCGAAGGCCAGGGCCAGGACGTCGGTGGAGAGCCGGGCCACCGCGCCGCGGGGCTGCAGTCCCGCCAGACGCTCGCCGACCTCCCGGATGACCTGGGCGGCCGGGGCGTAGCCGATGGCGCCGCGGACATGGGCGAAGCGGTCGATCCCCAGGACGGCGACGAAGAGTCCGTCGTCCCCGGGCGCGCGGAGCAGGTCCAGGGCCTCTTCCAGGGCCAGGCGGTTGGGCAGGCCGGTCTCGGCGTCGTGGTGGGCCAGGTGGGTGATCCGCCGTTCCCGCTCGCGGATCTCGGTGGCCATGATGTTGAAGCTCTCGGCCAGGCGACCGATCTCGTCGTGGCTGTCGACCGGCACCTGGGCGTCCTCGCCCCGCTGCAGGCGCCGGGCCCCCTCGTCCAGGGCGGAGATCGGGCGGGTGACGCTCTTGGCCAGGGTCCAGCTGCCATAGATCACCAGCAGCAGGCCCAGCAGGCTGGCCCCGGCGATCACCGCCAGCAGGGGCTGGTAGGGCCCGAAGGCGCGCGACAGGGGATAGCTCAGCACCAGGTCCACCGCCTCCCGGCCGGTGAGGGACGGCAGCGGCTTCACCAAGGCGATGGCCTCGCCCGACGAGGTCTGCAGGATGCGTGGCGCGGTGATGCGGGCGGCGGTCGCCGTCTCGATGAAGGCGCCCAGCCTGGCCAGGTCGCCCCGGCTGGTCGCCTCGCTGGAGACCCAGCCGCCCTTGGTCCGGTGCGCCACGCTGGCGTCCAGCGGAATGGCGGCGAGCCGCTCCAGGGCCGACATCTCGGTCTGGTCCAGGCGGGCGGCGAACACCACCCAGCCGATCAGGTCCGGGGACATCACCGGGGCGGCGATCATCTGATAGGGAACCCCGTCCAGGACGAAGACCCCGGCGGGCGCCTCGGACTCGTAGAGGGCCGCGGTCAGGTCGTCGGCCCGCGGGGTCAGGCGGCTGGTGTCGGCGGCGGTCACCTGACCGTCGACGCCGACGATGAAGGCCAGGTCGACCCGCATCCGGGCGCGCAGGTTCTCCATGGCCGAGACGATGGTGGCCTGGTCGCGGGTGGCCACCGCCTCGCGGAAGCCGAAGTCGCGGCTGAGCAGGGCCGCGCCCTGGCGCAGCTGTTCGGAGCGCAGGGACCAGACGCGGTCGAAGACAGCGCCCGCCCCGATCAGTTCGCCGCGCACCTGGCGCTGGGCGGCGCCGGAGATCGCCGAGAACACCGCCACCGAGATCAGGATCAGGGTCACGCCGAACAGCGCCGCATAGAGCAGGGTCAGCTTGGTGCGCAGATATTTGAACCGCGACAGGCGGCCGAGCAGGACCTCCACCTCAATAGCCCCCGTGCTTCATGGGGGGCGCCCGCAGGTCGACGACCACGGCCTGGCGCAGGGTCCCGGCGGCGGGGATCACCGCGGTGCGGGCCACCTCGTTGCGGACGGCCTTCAGATAGGGATGCCAGACGCTGTAGGTCACCGGGCCGGCGGGCAGGCCCGGAATGACGGCCTCGCCGGCGGCGTTGGTCTTGGCCGCGAAGGGGGTATCCACCACCCGCACATAGCCGGTCATGTCGTCGTGGATGTTGCAGCCCACCGCGATGATCCCGACGCGGTCGAACCTCACCACCCGGGTCTGGTCGCGGCCGTAGAGCTTCAGCTCGAAGGGCTTGGCCGGCGAAAAGGAATAGACGTGGTGCAGCACCGGATCGAAGTTCGGGAACGCCACCTCGGCCCCGGCCGGGACCACCAGGACGAAGGGCTGGAAGCTCATGTCCTTCTGGGCCATGCGATAGGGCCAGGGGAAGCGGATCGGGGCCTTGGCCGTCCCCGGCGGGGCGGCGACCACGACCACGGCGTCCGCCACCGGCTTGCCGGACGGAGTCTTGACGTTGACCGCCAGGTCGCCGGCCCAAGCCGGGCCCGCCACCAGGAGCCCGAGGAGGAGAGCCGGGGGGAGGCGCATGGGTAACCTTACCCATTCTGGTGTGAACCTCTGGTAAAGCGCCGCCGCGCTCGCCCGCGACGACGCGAAGGCTTGCACAAGGGGCTCGGCCCTTGGCACAGTGCGCCCATTGACCTTCTCTCCGGCGTGCTTTGCGCCAATTTTTGAAAGCTACGACTTTGACGATTACGGCTACGGCGGCGATTTCGGCCGCGGCGAGCAGTCCCATGTCCTCGGTGGACGCCCTGATCGAAGGCCTGGCCGGCGTCGGCTACATCGCCTCGCGGCGCATCGCCACCGCCCTCTACATGGCCGTTCACCTGCAGAAGCCCATCCTGGTGGAGGGCTCGGCCGGGGTCGGCAAGACCGAGCTGGCGCTGTCCACCGCCGCCCTGCTCGGCCTGCCGCTGATCCGCATGCAGTGCTACGAGGGCCTGGACGAGTCCAAGGCCCTGTACGAGTGGAAGTACGGCAAGCAGCTTCTCTACACCCAGATCCTCAAGGACCGCATGGGCGCGCAGCTGGCCGACGCCGTCGACATGGACGCGGCCATGGACCGGCTGCACGGCATGGGCGACCTGTTCTTCTCCGAGCCCTTCCTGGAGCCGCGCCCCCTGATGAAGGCGCTGCAGGAGGACGAGGGCTGCGTCCTGCTGATCGACGAGATCGACAAGTCCGACGAGGCCTTCGAGGCCTTCCTGCTGGAGGTGCTCTCGGCCTACCAGGTCTCGATCCCCGAGCTGGGCGTCCTGAAGGCCAAGACCCCGCCGATCGTCTTCCTGACCTCCAACAACGTGCGCGACCTGGGCGACGCCCTGAAGCGCCGCTGCCTGCACCTGCACATCCCGCTGCCCGACGCGGCCCTGGAGCGGAAGATCGTCGCCAGCCGCGTCCCCGGCATCGAGGCCAAGCTGACCCACGAGCTGGTGGGCTTCGTGCAGTCCCTGCGCACCCTGGACCTGCGCAAGTCGCCCTCCATCTCCGAGACCGTGGACTGGGCCCGCGCCCTGATCCTGCTCAACGCCGAGAGCCTGGACGGCGAGGTCGTGCGCGACAGCCTCAACGTGCTGCTCAAGTTCGAGCAGGACATCGCCGCCGTGGAGCCGCAGATCGTCGAGCTGATCCGCCGGCCCCTGGTCTGAGGCCGCCATGCAAGGCGCGATGGAAGACTTCCTCCGGGCCCTGCGGGCCGCGGACGTCAAGGTCTCGCCGGTGGAGGCGATCGACGCTCACCTGACGGTGGCCATGGTGGGCTTCGCCGACCGCGAGCTGTTCAAGGACGCGCTCTGCGCGACCCTGGCCAAGACCGCCGACGAGGTCGACCGCTTCGACGAGACCTTCGAGACCTTCTTCGCCCGCGAGACCTTCCAGATGGAGCCGCCGCCCCAGGGGGCGGACGGCGAGCCCGAGGACCTGCCGCCGGAGGTCGCCGGTTCCGAGCTGGCCCAGATGCTGCTCAACGGCGATGTCTCGGCCCTGGCCCAGGCCATGGAGGCCGCCGCCGAGCGGGCCCAGGTCTCCTCCATCCGGCTCTCCACCCAGCGCAGCCGCCTGACGCGGAAGATGCTGGAGGAGATGGGCCTGGCGGAGATCGAGCAGATCATCGCCGCGGCCAAGAAGCTGGAGGACGCCCGCAGCCAGGCCCTGGTGGGGCGGCTGGAGGCCGGCAAGAAGGCGCTGACCGAAGAGGCCCAGCGCTATGTCGACCGCCAGCACGAGCTCTACGCCGCCGAGAGCGGCAAGAACCTCCGCGAGGAGCTGCTGGCCCGCAAGGCCCTGAACGCCGAGGGCGGCATCGACCCGGCCGACCTGGCCATGATGCAGGCCCTGGTGAAGAAGATGGCCAAGCGGCTGGCCGACCGCTATTCGCGCCGCCGCAACCGCGCCCGCCGCGGGCACCTGGACGTCCGCCGCACCCTGCGCCGCTCCATGGCCTATGGCGGCCTGCCCTTCGAGATCGTCTGGAAGACCCAGAAGGTGGAGAAGCCGAACATCGTGGCGATCTGCGACGTCTCCAAGTCCGTAGCCGCCGCCGCCCAGTTCCTGCTCACCTTCCTCTACAGTCTCAACGAGGTGGTGGACCGCATGGAGGCCTTCGCCTTCTCCGGCCGGATGATCAGCGTCAACGACCTGCTGGACGACAACAAGGTCGAGACCGCCATCCTCGAGGTGCTCAAGAAGATCGGCTTCCAGCAGACCGACTACGGCAAGAGCCTGGAGGATTTCTGCGACCAGCACCTGGACCAGATCGACCGCCACACCACGGTGATCTTCCTGGGGGACGCGCGGTCGAACTACGCCGACCCGCGGCTGGACCTGTTCGCCACGATCCAGAAGCGCTGCCGGGCGATGATCTGGCTGAACCCCGAGCCCGAGAGCTACTGGGGCCAGGGCGACAGCGTCATGCACCGCTACGAGCGGTTCTGCCACGTGGCCAAGCCCTGCAACACCCTGGCCCAGCTCGAGCGGATCATCGAGGACGTGCTGCGGACCTACGTCCCGCACTGAGCCAAGGCCGAGCCCCGCGGCTACTCCTCTTCGTAGCGCCCCTGTCCCACGCAGGGGACGCGACGGCGGACGACCCGGTAGCGGCCCTGGTCGGCGTCGTAATAGCTGCGGCGGACGGTGCAGACCTGCGGCCGAGCCTGCGGGCCATAGGCCAGGCCCACCGTGCCCGCCGGATAGTCGCGGCCGGTGCGGATCATGCCGTCGTCATAGGGGACGGGATTGCCGAAGCCCGCATAGCGGCTGACCGGCGCGGCTGCGGACCGGTGGCGGCGGCGCGGCGGGGGCGGCCGGTCGTATTGACCGTAGGCGCCCTGGTCCTGATAGCGGCCGCCTTCATCGGGCGGCGCGCCATCGTCCCGCTGATAGCCCTCGTCCCGGGGACCGCCGCGATCGCCATAGCCGGCGTCGCGATCGTAGGCCGGCGACTGGGAGATCGCGTGCTCATAGGACTGGGCCAGGACCGGTGTCGCCGCCAGGGCCAGCAGGGTGGAGATCAGCAGGATCCGCATGACGCGCCTCGGGCCGGAGATGGAAGCAACCTAGCCCCTCGGCTCACCCGCCGGAAGGCCGCCGATAGGGACTGGGGATGGGGATCACGCAGGCCTGGCGGGCGCTGTTGGGAATCCGGCCGCGCGGACAGGGGGCGCAGCCGCCGGGCGAGCGGCTGTCATGGATCAGGTTGGGCGCGCGCCGGGTGCAGTCGCCGTTCGGTTCGCCCACCGCGATGGTGACCGGCGCGGCCGCGATCGGCTTGGCCGCGACGGGCGGCTTGGCATAGGCGGTCGCAGGCGGCGTGACGGGCTTCGCGGCCGGAATCGGCCCGGCCGCGACGGGCTTGGCGGTGGCGGGGGACGGGGTCGCCGGCGGCGCGGCGCCGGGTCCCGCGACCGCTGTGCGAACCCCATTGACCGTCTGGTAGACCGTGGGCGTCTCGGCTGGCGCGGGCTTGCCGACCGGCGTCGCGGCGGGAGCCGCGCACTTGCCGGCGGCGTTCTTGGCCTGGCCGGGCGGGCACCAGGGCACGTTCGGCGCGGGTCCGGCGGCGACCACGGGGGGCGGCTTGGAGGACTGGGCCGCGGCGGTCTGGCCCCCCAGCAGCAGGGCCACGCTCAGGAGCGCGGCGATGGATCGAAACATGCGTCAGCCCCCTTTCCGGCCTCGCAGCACAGTCATTCGGACGGTCCGCGCGGTCAAGCTGGTGGCCGTCTCACCAGGAATCGATCCAGCGCAGCTTCTTTTCGGTGCGCGCCGGGACGGGCGGCAGGGATTTCAGCCCGGCCAGCACCCAGCGGCGGGTGTCGGCGGGATCGATGACGTCGTCCAGGTCGGTCCCCGCCCCACGGGCCAGGGCCTTGCCGGCGGCGTAGGCGCGGGCGACGCGTTCGTCGAAGCTCCTCTTGCGCTCCACCGGATCGGCGATGGCCGCCAGCTCGTTGCGGTAGCCCAGCTTCACCGAGCCCTCCAGCCCCATGCCGCCGAACTCACCGGTGGGCCAGGCGACGCAGAACATGGCCGCCTGGTAGCTGCCCCCGGTCATGGCGATGGCGCCCAGGCCGTAGCTCTTGCGCAGGATCACCGAGAAGATCGGCACCGTCAGGTTGGCGCCGATGACGAACAGCCGCGAGCAATGGCGGATCAGGCCGGTCTTCTCCGCCTCCGGTCCCACCATGTTGCCCGGCGTGTCCGAGAGCGACAGCAGGGGGATGTCGAAGGCCTCGCACAGCTGCATGAAGCGGGCGGCCTTGTCGGAGGCGTCGGAGTCGATGGCGCCGCCGATGTGGTGCGGATTGTTGGCGAACACGCCGACCGGGCGGCCCTCGATGCGGATGAAGGCGGTGATCATGGCCAGGCCGAACTTCGGCCGCAGCTCCAGCACCGACCCCTCATCGGCGATCAGCTCGATCACCTTGCGCACGTCATAGACCCGCAGCCGGTTCTCCGGGATCGCCCGGCGCAGCAGCCGCTGGTCGGCGCAGGTCCAGTCGGCGACCGGGCCCTGGAAATAGGAGATGTACTGCTTGGCCAGGCGCACGGCGTCGGCCTCGTCCTCGGCCAGCACGTCGATGGTGCCGTTGGCCTGCATGACCTTCAGGGGACCGATCTCCTCGGGGCGGAAGACGCCCAGGCCGCCGCCCTCCACCATGGCCGGGCCGCCCATGCCGAGCGCCGAGTCCTTGGTGGCGATGATCACGTCGCAGCAGCCGAGGATGGCGGCGTTGCCGGCGAAGCAGCGGCCGGAATTGATCCCCACCAGGGGCACGGCGCCTGACAGCCGGCCCCAGAACTCGAAGCCCCGGGTGAAGCCGCCGCCCTCGGTGTCGCCGGGCCGCCCGCCGCCGCCCTCGGTGAAGAACACCGTGGGCACCCGCCAGCGCAGGGCGATCTCGCTCATCCGGTCGAGCTTCTCGTGATTGTGCGCCCCCTGGGTCCCGGCCAGCACGGTGTAGTCATAGGCCATGACCGCCACCCGGGCCTTGTCCTCGGAAAACCGGTCGCCGTTCACCTGGCCCAGGCCCATCACCATGCCGTCGGCCGGGGTCGTGGCGATCAGCTCGTCCAGGGTGTTACGCTTGCGCCGGGCGGCGATGGTGAGCGCCCCGTATTCGGTGAAGGTGCCGGGATCGCAGAGATCGGCGACGTTCTCGCGGGTGGTCCGCTGCCTGGTCTTCCGCCGCCGGGCTACGGCCTCGGGCCGGGCCTCGTCCAGGGTCAGACGGTGGCGCTCCAGCACCTCGGCCAGGTCGGGGCGGATATGGTCCAGGTCGATGACCTCCTCGGCCTCGCCGGCGCCGCCCTCCACCTCCGCCTCCTCCAGGAAGGCCAGGGGGTGGTCCTCGAAGACGGTGTCCCCCTGCGCCACGGTGATCTCGCGGACCAGGCCGGAGAAGCTGGCGGCCACCACGTGCTCCATCTTCATGGCCTCCATGATGAACAGGGGCTGGCCCACCCGCACGGCGTCGCCCACCGCCACCGACAGCGCGATCACCGTGCCCTGCAGCGGGGCGCGCAGGGGCCTGGTCCCCTCCGGTCCCTCGGCCTCGTCCTCCTCCAGATCGGCGGCGGTGCGCTCTTCCTTGCCGAGCGCCAGGACCGCCAGGGGATCGACCGTATCGACCTGCACGCCGGCCCGCTTGGCGACCCCGCCCGGGGCCGCGGTCTCGAAATAGAGTTTCGGAGCCTCGGCCGTGGCGGCCAGCGCCCCCATGGTCTCCTCGATGAAGCGGGTATGGACCTCGCCCTTGGCCACCGCCGGATGGGCCAGCAGGCTCTGCAGGAAGCCGATATTGGTGGGGGCGCCGGCGATCTTGAACTCCGACAGGGCGCGATGGGCCTTGGCCACGGCGGTCGGCAGGCCGCCGGCGGTGGCGTGGACGATCAGCTTGGCCAGCAGGGAGTCGTAGCGGGCGCTGGTGCGGTAGCCGGCATAGCCGAAGCCGTCGACCCGCACCCCGGGCCCCGACGGCGGCTCGAAGGCCGACAGCACCCCGCCGGCGGGGCGGGCCGAGCCATCGGCGCCCATGGTCTCCAGATTGACGCGGGCCTGGACCGCCACCCCGCGCGGGCTCGGGACCTGGGTCTGGGTGAGGTTCAGGTCGGCCAGGGACCTGCCGCGCGCCACCTCGATCTGCAGGCGGACGAGATCCAGCCCCAGGACCTCCTCGGTCACCGTATGCTCCACCTGCAGGCGGGGATTGGCCTCGATGAACACCAGGCGCGGGTGATCGCCTACCTCCACCAGGAACTCCACCGTGCCCAGGCTGCGATAGTGGGCGGCGCGGCCCAGGGCGACGGCGGCCTCGAACAGCTGCTCACGGATCTCCAGGGGCAGGGTGTCGGCCGGGGCGATCTCCACCACCTTCTGCCGCTGGCGCTGGAGGCTGCACTCGCGGTCCCAGAGGTGGGACACCGCGGCGCCGTCGCCGAGGATCTGCACCTCGATGTGCCGGGCGCGCGGCAGGAACTGCTCGACATAGAGGGCGCCGTCGCCGAAGGCCGCCAGGGCCTCCGAGGCGCAGCGCTCGAAGGCCTGTTCCAGTTCCTCGACGGAGCGGGCGGGCCGCATGCCGCGACCGCCGCCGCCGGACACCGCCTTGACCATCACCGCCCCGCCGGCGCCCAGCCCCGCCAGGAAGGCCTTGGCCTGGTCCAGCGTCGTGGTTCCCTCCGTGCCCGGCAGGATCGGCACGTCGCAGCGGGCGGCCAGGGCCCGGGCCTGCCCCTTGTCGCCGAACAGCTCCAGGGTCTCGGGGCTGGGGCCGACGAAGGTGACGCCGGCCGCAGCGCAGGCCCGGGCGAAGGCGGCGTTCTCACTGAGGAAGCCGTAGCCGGGGTGGATGGCGTCGGCGCCCGCCGCCTTCGCGACCTCCAGGATCTGCGCCCCATCCAGGTAAGCCGCCGGCCCCGAGCCGTTGAGCGCCACGGCCTCGTCGGCCTTGCGGGTGTGGAGGGAAGCAGCGTCGTCCTGGGCGTAGACCGCGACGGTGGGGAGCCCCATCTCGGCGGCGGTGCGGGCGATGCGCACGGCGATCTCGCCGCGGTTGGCGATCAGCAGCTTCTTCACGGACATCCCTACCCTTCGCGGCCGCCTGCGGCCGTCTCATCGTTTTGGTCCCGGCGCCTCAGGAGACGGGGGGCGACAGCAGGCCCTCGAAGAAGGGCCGGACATAGAGGTTCACCGCCATCTCCGGACTGGCGCCCGGCGTCCAGTAGTGCAGGTCGGCGGCCGCATTGATCATGGCGGTGATCATCTGGGCCCCGATATTGGTGTCGACGGCCCGCACCGAGCCGTCGGCGATGCCGTCGCTGATCAGCGAAGCGAAGCGGTCGGAGATGCGGTCGAACTTGGCCACCAGCTGCGGCTGGATCGATTCCGGCGCCGAGGTCAGGGCCGAGGTGCGCAGCAGGGGGGCGTTGCCCGACATCTGGTAGGCCACCAGGGCCGCGGCCACCGTGGCCAGGGTCTGCAGGCCGGTGGCGGAGACCGCCTCGGCCTGGCGGATGGCGCGGCGCATCACCTCGATGGTGCGCTCGAAACAGGCGGCCACCAGTTCGTCCTTGGTCTCGTTGTGATGATAGAAGGCGCCCTTGGTGACGTTCAGCCGGGCGGAGATCTTCTCCACCGAGGCGCCCAGATAGCCCTCCTCGTTGATCAGCTCGGTGGCCGCCCGCAGGAAGAGCTCGCTGGAGATCTCCCCGCCCGCCGGCGGCTCGGGGATCAGGTCCGGCAGGGGCCGGGGGTTCCAAGCGGCGCCCGGCGCGGCCAGGCCGTCGGCGGCGATGGAGAGGATGCGCTGGGAGACGCGGCCATAGTCCTCGGGATCGTGGCGGTGCAGCCAGGCCACGGTCCAGAAGATCTCCGAGACCAGCATGTGGGTGCGCGCGTTCAGGGCTAGCCGGGTCAGGCCCGCCGTCTCCGGTCCCGACAGCAGGCCCCGGGCGCGCCGGAACATGTCGACATAGGCGGCGTTCACCGGCTCGGACTTCAGCGCGCGGACATCGTTGAACACCGCGATGGGCTCGGCCTCGCCCAGGGCCGCCCGGCGGCGATAGTCGAAATAGGCGTCGAGGAAGAGGGTCAGGCGCGCCCGCACGTCGGCGCCGGCCCGGCCCGCCGCCAGCAGCGCGTTGAACCGGGCGATCCCCTGGAGGAAGCAGGCCGCGGCCAGGTCCTCCTTGTTGCGGAAATAGTAGATGACCCCGGTGGGGACCAGGTTCAGGCGGGCGGCCACCTCTCCCAGGGTCATGCCACGCACGCCCTTGCGGTTCAGCACCTCGACCGCCGAGCTGACGATGGCGCTCTTGCGCTGCTCGAAGCGCCGGGTCGGGCCTCGAGTCACCTTTTCCTGCAGCTCGACGCCCTGACTCATCCGCCCATCACTTCGCGCGGTCGTACCGCATCTTCTGAATTCACCTTAGAGCGTGACAGCCTGAAGTGGCTACCGGTTCAGGCGCCCGTCACGCTCTAAACATACAAAGAGCGAGCCTGTTTATCCGTTTCAGATGAGTCCATCTGAAACGGACAGGCTCTAGCGCGGCCTCGCGTCCAGGCGAAAGCCGCCCGGACGCCCAAGCCGCGACTCAGGCGCGCTTCAAGGCCTCGGTGTCGATCGGCAGGCTGCGGATCCGCTTGCCCGTCGCCGCGAAGATCGCGTTGCAGAGCGCGGGCGGCGCGGGCGGCAGGGCCGGCTCGCCCAGCCCGGTGGGCGGATTGTCGGTGATCAGGAAGTGCACCTCCACCGGCGGCGCGTCGGCCATCCGCAACAGCGGATAGTCACCGAAGTTGCTCTGGGCCGCGGCCCCGCCCTCGATGGTGATCTTCTGGCCGAGCGCCGCCGACAGGCCGTCGATCACCGAGCCCTGCACCTGGTTGATGGCCCCGGCCGGATTGACGATCTGCCGGCCGACGTCGGCGGCGACCCAGACCTTGTCCACCTTCACCGCCCCGTCGGCGGCGACGCTGGCCTGCACCACCTCGGCGAAATAGCCCATGTGGCTGAAGTGGAAGGCCACCCCCATGCCGCTCCCCGCCGGCAGCTTGGTCTTGCCCCAGCCGGACTTCTCGGCGGCGAGCTTGACCACGCCCCGCATGCGGTCGGCGGCGTAGCCGTTCTGGCCCGGCGTCCCCATCATGCCGCCGTCGCCGAGCAGCTTCAGGCGGAAGGCCACCGGGTCGGCGTTCGCCGCATGAGCCAGCTCGTCGATGAAGGACTGCACGACGAAGGCGAGCGCATTGCTGCCCGGCGCCCGCAGCGGCCCGGTGGGCACGCCCGAGGGGATCAGGGACAGGTCGTAGCGGAAGTTGGGCACGAAGCGGGCCGGGAACTCGGCCGCCGACATGCCGGCGCTGGAGGCGAACTTGCCGTCGGCGCCCAGGCTGACGAAATGGTCGCGCCAGGCCGTGACGGCGCCCGAGGCGTCCACCCCGCCGGAGAGGAAGTGATAGCCGGCCGGACGGTAGAAGTCGTGGCGCAGGTCGTCCTCCCGCGTCCACAGCAGCTTGACGGGCGCGCCCGCCTGCTTGGCGATCCAGGCGGCCTCGACCATGTAGTCGTTGGCCAGCCGGCGGCCGAAGCCGCCGCCGCAGCGGGTCATGTGCAGGGTGATGTCGGCGGGCGCGATCCCCAGGGTCTTGGCCACCAGCTGGCGGCCCGCCTCGGGATTCTGGGTCGGCGCCCAGATCTCCAGCTTGCCGTCCTTGAAGTGGGCCGTGCAGTTCATCGGCTCCAGGGCGGCGTGGGCCAGGAAGGGATAGGCGTAGGCCGCCTCCACCGTCTTGGCCGCGGCCTTCAGCCCGGCGGCGGCGTCGCCGTCGTTGCGCTCGGTGCGCAGGGGCGGACCCTTGGACAGGGCCAGGGCCTGGGCGTCGAAGGCCGCCGTCGACTGCTGGGAGGTCGGGTGGTCGGCCCACTGGATGTTCAGCTTCTCGCGGCCCGTGCGCGCCTGCCACCAGCTGTCGGCCACCACCACCACGCCGGGCAGCAGGCCCGAGAGGTCGGTCCCGCCGTCGACCACGAAGGCCTGACGCACGCCCTTCACCCCCTTGGCGGCGGCGAGGTCGGCGCTGGCCACCTTGGCGCCGAACACCGGAGCCTTCTCGAAGGTCGCGTAGAGCATGCCAGGGACCACCACATCGATCCCGAACAGCGGCTTGCCGGTGACCAGGGCCTCGGAGTCCACCTGCGGCATGAACCGGCCCAGGATGCGGTAGTCCTTGGGATCCTTCAGGGCGACGGTCTTGAGGTCCGGCGCCGGCAGGGTCGCGGCCTTGGCGGCGAGCGAGCCGTAGGTCGCCTTCCTGCCCGAGGCCTTGTGATGGACGACGCCCGACAGCGTCGTGCACTCAGCGGCCGGCACGTTCCAGGTCTGGGCGGCGGCGGCCACGATCATGGCCCGGCCCGCGGCGCCCACACGGCGCAGTTCGTCCCAGTGCAGGGGGGTGGCCATGCTGCCGCCGGCGAACTGGCGGCCATAGGTGGCCGGATCGCCGTCGGCCTGCTTCGTCGTCACCGAGGCCCAGTCGACGTCGAACTCCTCGGCGATGATCATCGGCAGGGAGGTCTTGATCCCCTGGCCGATCTCCGGGTTCTTGGAGACGATGGTGACCTTGTTGTCCGGGGTCAGGCTGACATAGGCGTTGAGCTTGGAGACGCCCTGCTCGGCCGCGCCGGCCTTGGGCGCCACGCTGAAGGACAGGAACAGCCCGCCGGCCAGGGCGCCGGTCTTGAGCAGGTCGCGGCGCGAGGCGCCGTCCGTGAAACCGTCGGCCATCTTACGCCTCCACCTTCTGGCCGGAGGCCTGCTTGATCGCCGCCCGGATGCGGCTGTAGGTGGCGCAGCGGCAGATGTTGCCGCTCATCGCTGAGTCGATGTCGGCGTCGGCGGGCTTGGGCGTGGCGTTCAGCAGGGCGGTGGCCGACATGATCTGGCCCGGTTGGCAGTAGCCGCACTGGGCGACGTCCAGCTCCATCCAGGCGGCCTGCACCTTCTTGCCGTTGGGGGTGGCGCCGATCCCCTCGATGGTCACAACCTTGGCGGCGCCGACGTTCTCGATGGGGAAGGAACAGGCGCGGACCGGCTGGCCGTCGATGTGAACGGTGCAGGCGCCGCACTGGCCGATCCCGCAGCCGAACTTCGGCCCCAGGATTCCGAGCCCGTCGCGCAGGGCCCAGAGCAGGGGCGTACCCTCCTCGACATCGACGCTCCGGGCCTTGCCGTTGACGTTGATCCTGTAGGCCATGACGCGCCCTCTCCCCGTTCTGTCGTTGGGGAAATCCTAGCGGGCGGCAGGGAGCTTAGCCAGCCAGAGGAATGACCCCGGTGAGGATTCCCGCGCCTAGAAGCACCAGGGAGAGCGCCACGGCCCAGGCCAGGGTGAACCTCTGATGCTGCGCCAGCTCCACCCGCACCAGCCCCACCAGCAGATAGGTCGAGGGCACCAGGGGCGACAGCAGATGCACCGCCTGGCCGGTCAGCGAGGCGCGCGCCATCTCCACCGGCGTGATCCCGTGGGCCGCCGCGGCCTGGGACAGGATCGGCAGGATGCCGAAATAGAAGGCGTCGTTGGAGATGAAGAAGGTGAAGGGCATGGCCACCAGGGCCGTGACCGGCGCCATGTGGGGACCGAGCGCCGGCGGGATCAGGCCGGTGACGCTGCCGGCCATGGCGTCGGTCATGCCCGTGCCGTTGAGGATGCCGGTGAAGATCCCGGCCGCGAAGATCAGGCTGATCACCGGCAGGATGTTGGGGGCGTGGGCCGCGATCCGCGCCTTCTGCGCCGCCAGGGCGGGATAGTTCAGCACCAGGGCGATGGCGGTGGCGATCATGAACAGCACCGGCAGGGGCAGGACCCCGAGCACCAGGCCCGCCAGCAGGGCCAGGGTCAGGGCGAGATTGGCCAGGATCAGCTTGGGGCGTTCGGTGAGGTCGTTGGTTCGCACCAGGTCCTCGGTGAGGTCGGCGTCCCCCGGATCGCGCACCGTCCCGTCCGACGACAGGGCCGCCAGCCGCCGCCGCTCGCCGCGTCCCAGGACATAGGCCGCCAGCAGGATGAAGGCCGCGCCCGCCAGCATGGCCGGGATCATCGGTACGAACACGTCGCCGGCGTCGAGGTGCAGTGCGCTGGCCGCCCGCGCGGTCGGCCCGCCCCAGGGGGTGATGTTGGTGACCCCGCAGGCCAGCATCAGCAGGCAGGCCAGGATCAGCGGATTGAGCCCCATCCGCCTGTAGAGCGGGACCATGGCCGTGCAGCAGATCAGGTAGGTGGTGGAGCCGTCGCCGTCCATCGAGACCAGCAGGGCCAGGACCGCCGAGCCCACCACGATCCGAACCGGATCGCCGTGGACGACCCGCACGATCAGCCGCACCAGGGGATCGAACAGGCCCGCATCGGTCATCAGGCCGAAGAACAGGATGGCGAAGGCCAGCATCACCCCGGTGGGGGCGAGCGCCTTGACCCCGTCCAGCATCATGGGGCCGAGATCGGCGCCATGACCCGCCAGCAGGCCGAAGGCGACCGGGGTGAGGATCAGGGCCACCAGGGCCGAGACGCGACCGGTCATGATCAGGGTCATGAAGGTCGCCACCATGGCGAAGGCGAGCAGGGTCAGCATGCGGTCCTTCTACCCGCCCGCTAGGTCTGCGCCGGGAACTCCAGCCTCGCCGAGAATCCCTCCGGCTCAAAGGCGCTATCGATCCGCCCCCCCTGCGGGCGAAGGGCCGCCTGCAGCAGGCGGCTGCCGAAGCCGATGCGGCTGGGCTTGCTGACCGGGGGGCCGCCGCGCTCGCGCCAGAGGAAGGCCGAGCGCCCCGGCTCGGCCGCGACCCTGCTGACCTCGATCTGTCCCGCCGCCACCGACAGGGCGCCGTACTTGGTGGCGTTGGTGGCCAGCTCGTGCAGCAGCAGGGCGAGCGCCAGGGCCAGGTCGGGGTTGAGCATCACCGCCCCGAGTTCCGGGTCCAGCCGGATGCGCGCGCCGTCGAAGGGGCGCAGGGCTTCGGCCAGCAGGGACAGCAGGTCCGGGGGCCGTCCGCCGGAGCCGGTCATCAGGTCCTGGGAGCGGGCCATGGCCTCCAGCCGCGCGGTGAGCAGCTGCTGGTATTCGGCCACGGTGGAGGCGCTGCGGCCGGTCTGGCTGACGATGGCCAGCACCATGGCCAGGCCGTTCTTGCCCCGGTGCGCCAGCTCTCCCATCACCAGACGCTGACGCGCCTCGGCGGCATGGCGCTCGGTGATGTCGAGGGAGGTTCCCACCACGACCTTTGGACCGCCGTCGTCGGCCATGATCCGGCCGGAGGACGAGAGCCAGCGGATGGCGCCGTCCGGCAGAACGATCCGGTGGTCGAGGGCGAAATCGCCCCCCTTCACGTCCCGCGCCTCGACGAAGGCCGCGTTCAGAAGGGGCCGGTCCTCGGGATGGAGGGCGCCGATGAAGCTCTCGAGGGAGACCTCGGCCTCGGAGGACAGGCCGAACAGGGCCTTGGTCTGCCCCGACCAGGTGATCTTGCGCGTGCGGATGTCGTAGTCCCAGAAGCCCAGGCCGGTGGCCTCCACCGCCACCTCCAGCCGCCGGCGTTGCTCCTCCAGCTCCAGTTCGGCCCGCTTGCGGGGTGTGATGTCGATCTGGATGCCGTCCCACAGGGTCCAGCCGTCCTGCTCCGACCGGGGCGCCGAGGCCAGGCGGTGCCAACGGACCTCGCCGTCCGGACGGTTGAAGGCCAGCTCGATGTCCAGGGGCGTGCGGGCCACGATGGCCTGGCGGGTCGCCAAGGCGGCGCGCTCCCGGTGCTCGGGCGCCACCAGCCGGAAGAAGACGGTGGGGTCGGCCATCACCGCCTCGGCGGTTACGCCATTGAGGGCCAGGCAGTTCTCGGAGACGTAGACGAAGCGGCGCTCGGCCGCATCGGGCGAGGCCTCCATCTGGTAGACCATGCCCAGCGCCATGGCTGGCGCCAGGGCGCGAAAGGTCGGATCGCGCGCGTCGGACGGCGGCTTTCCCACGAGACGGCTCCCGAGCGCCCGGAATTGAGCGGCGGGCACTCTGGTCTGGTGAAGCTTGCGCCACAACTGCGAATAACGACGCATCCCTGGCGAGCGAGCGAAAAAGGCGTTTCCCGCTTCAGTTGCAGGCCGAACCTGCGGCGGAAAGCGCCTCGCGACGTCGATCAGGACAGCAGGACCACCGAATCAGACAGCTCGTTGGGATTGTCGCCGGGGGCGGCGGGGAAGTGCTGCGCCAGGATGTCACCGCACAGGGCGATGGCCGCCTCGAAGCCCTCGGCGGGCTTCTTGGCGCGGATTCCGTCGGTCAGGGCGGCCATGGCCTGATCCCAGACCTTGGGGTCCACCCTGGCGGCGACGCCCTCGTCGGCGATCAGTTCGGCCATCCGCTCCACGGCGGAGACGTAGATCAGCACCCCGGTGCGTTCCCGGGTGCCGGCGAGGTTCTTGGCCAGGAACTGCTCCTGGGCCCGGCGTCGCACCCGCTCGCGCTTCAGCCCCTTGGGGGTCAGCAGGCGGCGCAGGGGCGTGATCATCCCCACGACGATCGCCACCAGGACGAAGAGCGCCCCCTGCAGCAGGATGGCCCCCATCAGGGCGCCGCGAACGGCCTGTTCGGCCACCGCCCCGATCTGGGCGGCGGTCCAGCCGGTGAGGATGTCCGGCGCCGTCACCTGGATGCCGCCGGCCAGCAGAACCGCCGGGGCGGCCAGGGCGGCGATGGCGGCCCAGGCCACCGGCACCTCGCGATAGTCCGAGGATTCCCGGGCCACCACGGTGTAGATCTCGCCCTTGGTGCGCAGCTCGGCGCGGGTCACCGCGGCCGCGATGCGTGTGCGGTCGGCCTCTGAAAGCATCACCATCCTCCTGAAGAGCCGCCGCCGCCGAACGATCCGCCGCCGCCGCTGAATCCGCCGCCGCCGCCGCCGCCGTCGCGACCACCGCCGCCACCTCCGGAGAGCAGCAGGGGCAGGATCCACCAGAAGCCGCCGCCGCCACGACCACGACCGCGACCGCGACCGCGGCGGCCGGCCCGCAGGATGCCGCTGAGCACCCAGAAGATGATCACCACGATGAAGATGATCACGCCGGGCAGGCTGGACTCCGACTCAGGCTCTGGCGCGGGGGTCGCCGCGGCGATGGCCTTGGCCTGATCGTCTGGCAGGGAGAGCTGGCCGATCACCGCCTCGGCGCCGCTGACCACCCCCTCCTCCATCTTGCCCGACCGGAAGGCCGGCAGGATCTTGTCCTGGATGATCAGGCTCGACAGGGCGTCGGTGAGGATGCCCTCGAGGCCGTAGCCGACCTCGATCCGCACCTTCTTGGCGTTGGGCGCCACCAGCAGCAGGACCCCGTCGTTGCGGGTCTTGTCGCCGATGCCCCAGGCGCGGCCGAGCTGGTAGCCGTAGTCCTCGATCTCGTAGCCCTGCAGGTCGGGCAGGGTCGCCACCACCATCTGGCGGCCGGTCTTGGCCTCCAGGTCGGCGAGTTCGGTGGTCAGCCTCTGCTCGGCCTCGGGCGACAACAGGCCGGCATTGTCCACCACCCGTCCGGTGAGCGGCGGGAACTTGGGCGCGGCGAGCGCCGCGCCCGCTATCACAAAGAGGCTGAGGACCGCGAGGACCAGAAGACCCCGCGGTCCCTTGCGCTGGGTCATTGGGCCGGCGCGGCCGGGAGGGTGGAGACCGCGGGCGCCGTCGTCGGCGAGAAGCTGACGCTGGGCGCGGCCTGGGCCGCGGCGTTGGCCTGGAACATCACCATCGGCTTGGAGCCGCTATGGACGGTGGAGGCCCAGAAGCTGTTGGGGAACTTGCGGAACTCCAGATTGTAGTCGCGGACCGCCTCGTTGTAGTCGCGGCGCGCCACGGTGATCCGGTTCTCGGTCCCTTCCAGCTGGCTCTGCAGGGCCAGGAAGTTCTGGTTGGACTTCAGGTCCGGGTAGTTCTCCTGGATCATCATCAGCCGGCCGAGCACGCCTGACAGCTTGTCCTGGGCGGCGGCATATTGCTGGAACTGGGCCGGGTTGGTCAGGGTGGAGGCGTCGACCTTGACCTGGGTCGCCGAGGCGCGCGCCTCGGTCACCGCGGTCAGGACGCTCTTCTCCTGGGCGGCGTAGCCCTTCACCGTCTCCACCAGGTTGGGGATCAGGTCGGCGCGGCGTTGATACTGGTTCTGGACCTCGGCCCATTGGGCCTTGGCGCGCTCTTCCTTGGTGGGGATGTTGTTGATCCCGCAGCCAACGATCAGGACGGGCGCGAGCACCAGAAGGGCGGCGCGCGCGAGGCGATTGCGAAGCGTGGACAAGTGTGTGGCTCCTTGAGAGCAGCGTCAGGAACGAGCATGACTGGCGGCCTATGTGGCCTCGACCTTGATCACGCGCAACGGTGGCGGGATTAAGCTTTGGAAAGCTCAGCGGGGCAAGGGCGGTCTATTTTCCGCAGGCCCGCCGTCTGGTCGCGGATCGCCTTGAATTCCGAACCGGGCTTCCAGGCCGGCCAATCCTTGGAATCGGAGGCGATGGCCTTGCCCATCACATAGAGCAGCTCGACGTCCTGGGCCGCGCCGCGCAGGTCCCAGTCGGGGCTCCAGGCGTCGCAGGGCTGGCAGTGGGCGGTGTAGGCGCCCGCCCTGATAGGCACTTGAAAGCCGACGCGCCGAGCGTCAGCGATGGGTGGTTAGCGGACCTTGCCCACCTTAGTACGTGCGACCAAGATGGAGATCAGCATGGTCAAGCACATGGGGGTGCTCGCGCTCGCGCTCGGGTTCGCAGCCTTCGGAGCGCTTCCAACTGCCGCCCAGCCGCAGCTGTCTCCGCCGCCGCTCTTTGCGTCCGACTTCTATAGGGTTCGCGTGCAAGAGCATGGGTATGGGCGAACTGAGCGCGTGATCCTGTTCCGTCGTCTGCAGCGAGACGTGGAGAATGGCTCGCACTGGCTGATCGAGCGGCGGGAGCGGCTTTCGGAGTTGGGCGCTGCGCCGGCGACGAGCTATGCGTGGATCGACAGCCGGGACTGCGATGAAGTCGGAGTCGCTCTGGGGCGACTCGACACTCTTCCATCCTTATCTGTCCGCGGGCCGGCCTCTCTTGCAACGCCGTTCAGCATTCCACCCTCCCACCAGCCGGTCGTTACTTTCGAAGCCGCACCGGCGAGCCAAGGTGGATCGCCGGTGCGGTTAAGCATCGAAGACTCTACGGGACCAGTGGCCAGGTGGTGGTTCGAGAGCCAAGAGGCAGTGAAGCCCTGCTGGCGCGAGGGCGGCGCAGTACTCGACGGAAAGGTGGTCTCACCGGGCCTTCCCGAGATCGAGGCGTGGCGCGATTGAGCGTCCAGCCGCGGCTCGTCCTGACTGTAAGGTCCGTAGTGGGTCGCGAGCGGCCCCGAGCGCAGTCGCCGCAAGCAGCCGGTACCTGGATTGCCTCAGACCGGACCCTGTCGATGTCTGGGAAGGGTGGGATGCGGACGCTAGACAGTCACCACATTTCGGCTGAACGCCCTGCATTTTGCGGATCAGTCGCCAAGTATCGCCCGATGTCTTTACTGATTTCACGGTCTTTGCCATCGCCGTCTCGCGCCAGACTGTCTTTCAATAGTTGAAACCTTTGGCGCTGTTCTCCTGCTGCGCCACGCGAAGCATTGACGTAGAAGCGCACGGCTCTCACCCATGTGTCGCTTGGAGCGGCCACATCTTCGGCCTGTCGTGCAAACGGAAAGTCGAGTTGTTTCAGGCCGTCTGGGGTACGCTTGAACATCGCGACCACCAATGTCCCCACTGCATATTCGTTGCGCACGCATCCACCTGCGTAAGCGCTAGGGTGCGCGTTCGTGAGCGGAGTAACGGTGGCCCGTATTGGACCATTCCGCGCAAAGGTTACTCCAAATAGACGCGGAATCTCTTTGGGTAGTTCGCCTTTCAGGACCTCGACCGGATCGAGGATAACCTTGGGTGGGTCTGACCAGGGAACGCCAATTGGCGCGCTGGCAGGCGGCCCCGCCACGACGCGCGCCAGAACAATAAGATCGGCCCTTTGAACAAGCTCTACGTTTGTAGGAATGCGATAACCCGCCACCGGCGTGCAGGCGATGCCCGGCGTCGCCGCCAGGATCATCGAGAAAAAAGCTGCGAGGTGCAGGAAGCGCATTTGGGGGCCGATCCTTCCCAGTGAAGCCTTTCGCTCCATTCTCTCCAGCATGCGGACTCTTCCAAGTGCCGCAAGGTGTGGGCAGCAGACATTGCTCTAGGGAGCAGGAGGCCTCACTTTTTCCAGGCTAGAGCAATCAATGTCCGGCAGCGGCCGGCCATAGTAGGCCTCGGCGTCCTCCATCCGCTTGTCGTTGGGGCCGATGCGGAGTGGCACCCACTTACCCAGTGGCGTGTGATGGAAAGCGCGTATGTCGGAGATCTCCGCTCGCATCTTCGCGTCCAGGGCGACGTCACCGGACGGCAGCACCAGTACAGCGTCACTCAGCTTCTTGGTCGACACCGAGTACCGAACACAAAACCCGACCCACCTTTCGGCACCTTCCGGTTCGGCAGCAACCGAACTCGGGCCAATTGCGAGCTGACCGAAGGCGAGAAAAGCGCAGGCGATGCGACGAAGTCTCATGCGATCGAACTATTCCGCGGCCGGCCAACGACTGCAATGGGTCGAATGCGGCCGTCAGTGTCCGCTCGCGAAGCGGACCCAAATCTTCGCCAATAGGCTCGTCGACCGCGCAGCGCTCGAAAACGGCTATCGCCTCACCCCCGCCGTCTGGTCGCGGATCGCCTTGAATTCCGACCCGGCCTCCCAGTCCGGCCAGTCCTTGGGATCGGAGGCGATGGCCTTGCCCATCACATAGAGCAGCTCGACGTCCTGGGCCGCGCCGCGCAGGTCCCAGTCGGGGCTCCAGGCGTCGCAGGGCTGGTGGTAGCAGTGGGCGGTATAGTCGCTGACCCACTTGTCGCCGGCCTCGCGGCCGCCCGCGACCAGGTCCGGCCCGCCCCCAAGCCCCATCATCAGCATCACCGGCACGCCATGCTTGGCCAGGCTGAAATGATCGGCGCGGAAGAACAGGCCGCGCTCCGGATGGGCGTCCGGCGTCACGGTCCGACCTTGCGCCTTGGCCGCGGAGATCAGCCGGTCGTCGAGCTGGCTCTGGCCATAGCCCACCAGCACCACGTCCCTGGACGGTCCGGCGGTCTGCAGCACGTCCATGGTGAAGTTGGCCGCCATCCGGTCCAGGGGCGTCGTCGGGTGGACGCCATAATACTCCGACCCCAGCAGGCCACGCTCCTCCGCCGTCCAGGCGGCGAACAGGGTGGTGCGGGCCGGCCGCGTGCCAGAGGCGAAGGCCCGGGCGATCTCCAGCACGCCGGCCACCCCGATGGCGTCGTCGGCCGCCCCGTGACGCACCTTGTCGCCCTCTACCGGGGCGCCGAGGCCGAAGGCGTCCCAGTGGGCGGAGAACATCACGCTCTCCTGGGGCTTGCCGGCGCCCGTCAGCTTGGCCAGGACGTTGTGGCTGGTCACCTGGCTGTGGCTGACGCCGTAGTCGGCCGAGAAGGTGGCGCCGGTCAGCGGCACGGGCCGAAAACCGGGGCTGCGGGCGCGGGTCTTCAGGGCCTCGAAATCGAGACCGGCCCGCCTGAACACATCCACCGCCAGGTCGCGCTGGATCCAGCCCTGCAGCAGCAGCTTGTCCTTGGCCGGGTTCGGCCGGACGATATCGAAGCTCTCGCCGTTGGAGGCCGCCACCGTCGACCAGCCATAGCCGGCGCCGGGGGTCTCGTGGACGATCAGGGCGGCGATGGCGCCCTGGCGCACCGCCTCCTCGTACTTGTAGGTCCAGCGGGCGTAGTAGGCGGCCGCCTGGCCGCCGAACTTGCCGGCCACCGGTTCGCCGGGTTTCGCCTCGAAGTCGGGGTCGTTGATCAGGAAGACCGCCACCTTGCCCTTCAGGTCGTAGCCCTTGAAGTCGTCCCAGCCGCGTTCGGGGGCCTTGACGCCATAGCCGACGAAGACCATCGGGGCGTTGACGATCTTCACCCGATCCACCGGGCGAAGGGTGGCGACATTGATCTGCTGGGCCTGGACCAGGGGCATGGGCTTGCCGGCCACCGACATCCGGAGCCGGGCGTCAGGCTCCACCTGCAACCGCTGCAGTTTGACGTCCTGGGTCCAGCCGCCGTTGTCGCCGGCCGGCTCCAGCTTCAGGGCCTTGAACTGGCCGATCAGGTAGTCGACCGTCTTCTGCTCGCCGGGCGAGCCCGGCGCGCGGCCCTCGAACTCATCCGACGCCATCACCTTCACGATCTCCGACAGCCGGGCCGGATCGATGGGCCCGGAGGTCTGGGCCTGGGCGGCGGTCCCCATCAGGACGGCGGCGAGGGTGAGGACGGGAAGCTTCATAGGGTCGGACTCCGAGACAGGGTGCGATCCTAGAGCGTCGCGGCCGAAAGCGCATCGGTTCGGGCGCCCGCCCCCCAGACTGTTCTTCCCGGCGAGGGCCGGGACCCAGATTCATCCCCTACCTTCCATCAGGGTCTTGTTCGTGTGGTTCGTGTGGTTCGTGGTTCCAAGTCTTGAGGGGGTGCGGCGGCAAGACCCATCAGCTTGTCCACGAACCACACGAACCACACGAACGGGTGGGCCAACTCCAAGCGCCCGGCATGAATCTCGGTCCCGGCCTTGGCTGCTTCGCGCCGCCCTTCGGGTCGCCGGGATGAGCGGATGGTTGTGTCAGCCCAACCCCCTCAAGAAAGCTCCGCCTCGACGGCGTGCAGCCGGTCCTTGCCGAAGAACATCTCGCCGTCGACGAAGAAGGTCGGCACTCCGAAGGCGCCGCGGGCCACGGCGGCCTCGGTGTTGGCCACGAGTTCGGCCTTCACCTCCGGGTCCTGGGTGGCCTCCAGGATCGCCTTGGCGTCGAGGCCGGCCTTGGCGAGCACGCCGGCCACCACCTCGGGATCGTCCATCTTCAGCCCCTGCTCCCACATGGCCGACACCACCGCCTCCAGATAGGCGTCCCCCGCCCCCATCCGCCGCGCCGCCACCAGGCCGCGCATGATCAGCAGGGTGTTGACCGGGAAGTGGGGGTTGGAGCGATAGGCGGTCAGGCCGTGGGCGGCGACATAGCGCCGGGTCTCCAGGGCCTCGTATTCCAGCTTGCCCTTCACCCCGCCGAAGGCGGTGACCGGCGACTGGTTGCCGGTGGCCTTGAAGATGCCCCCCAGCAGGCAGGGGATCAGGTTCACGGTGGCGCCATGTCGGGCGGCGATGCCGGGCAGGACCTTCCAGGACAGGTAGCCGTTGGGGCTGCCGAAATCGAAGATGAAGTCGATCGTCTTGCCCATCACCAGGTCTCCTTCCAGGGGCGCAGATCCAGTTCATGGGTCCAGGCCGAGCGTTTCTGATTGTGCAGCCAGACGTAATTGGCCGCGATGTCTTCGGGTTTCAGGATCTCGTCGCCAGCCAGCTTGGCCGCGACGGCCTCGGGGGAATTGTTGGTGCGGGTGAAGACCCCGTCGATGGCGCCGTCCACCACGATGTGGGCGACATGGATCCCTGCCGGACCCAGCTCACGGCCGGCGGTCTGGGCGACCGAGCGCAGGGCCGCCTTGGCCGAGGCGAAGGCTGAGTACATCTTGCCGCCCCGCATGGAGGCCGTGGCGCCGGTCACCAGGATCGTGCCGCGGCCGCGGGGCGTCATCACCCGGGCGGCTTCGCGGATTGTCAGGAAGCCGCCGAAACAGGCCATCTCCCAGACCTTCTGAAACACCCGGGTGGTGGTCTCCAGGACTGTGAAGCGGACGTTCGCGCCGATGTTGAAGACCACCACGTCGAGGGGGCCGACCTCGGCCTCGACCTTGTCGAACAGGGCGACCATCTCGGACTCCTCGCGGGCGTCGACGCCATAGGCATGAGCCTTGCCGCCGGCCTTGCGGATGTCCTGCGCCAGGGCCTCGAGCTGGTCGATATTACGGGCGCGGCGGGTGACACAGACGGTCATCCCCTCGGCGGCGAAGGCCTTGGCGATGGCGCCGCCGACCCCGTCGCCCGCACCGATCACCAGGCAGACCTTGGGCGCTGTTTGCTGGAGTTCCTGGGCCATCGCCTCACCTGAGTTCAGTTTCTGGACGAACCATCGTATTGAAACTGGACCCAGTCAATGGGATAGTGGCGACGCACGCAAAGGACGCCGCCCGTGAAGTGGGAAGACCTCGCCGACCAGCCCTGCTCCATCGCCCGCTCGGTGGCGGTGATCGGCGACCGCTGGACCCTGATGATCCTGCGCGACTGCTTCCTGGGGGTGCGGCGGTTCGAGGCCTTCCAGGCCCGCCTGGGCATCTCGCGCACCATCATCACCGAACGCCTGAAACTGCTGGTGGACGAGGGCGTGCTGACCAAGGTCCCCTATCAGGACCGCCCCGTGCGCCACGAATACCGCCTCACCGAGAAGGGCCTGGACCTCTATCCGGTGGTCATGGCCATCGTGACCTGGGGCGACCGCCACTATGCGGGCCAGGCCGGCCCCCCCCTGCTCCACCGCCACAAGGCCTGCGGCTGCGACTTCCATCCGGTGATGACCTGCTCGGAATGCCACGCCCCGCTCGCCGCCCGCGAGGTGGAGACGCGGCCAGGCCCCGGAGCCGCCTAGCTCTCGGCGATCCGCCGCAGGCCCCCGGTGTCGCGCACCTCGATCCGCCCATAGCCGAGGCGCAGCAGTCCCGCGCGCTGGAAGCCCAGCAGGTGGCCGTTCACCGTCTTGCGGCTGAGGCCCAGCATCTCGGCCAGGGCCTGCTGGTTCATGCGCAGGGACGGCCCGCCGGTCCGCGCCATCATGTCCAGCCGGGAGGCCAGCCGCTGTCGCGGCGGCAGGGCCACGGCCTCGGCGGCGATCATCAGGGCGCCGCGCAGCTGCAGATAGACCAGCGCCGCCACCGCCTGCCACAACGACGGCTGCTCCGCCGCGATCCGGGTCAGGGCGTGGTCGGGGACCGCCAGCAGCACGCTCTCCTCGACGCAGATCAGGGTCACCAGACGCGGCCCGCCCCCGAACCTCAGGGTCTGGCCCAGCGCCACGCCCGGCCCGGCCTGGCCGAACAGCACCTCGCGGCCGCCGGGCGCCGCGCACATCATCTGCACGGCGCCTTCCACCACCAGGGTGATCCCCGTCTGCTCGTCCCCCTCCGACTGCGCCCAGGCGCCCGCCGGCAGATGCACGATCCGCCCATGGGTCAGGAAGGCCTCGACCATCTCGCGCCCATGCCCCTGCAGCCAGACGGCCTTGGTCAGCAGCTCGGCGGCGCGCTCGCGAGGACTCATTCTCGATTGTAACCCTGGTGACAAACCTCGCCAAGCCGCCGGCCTAGGCTCTCCTCAACAGGAGCCCGCCATGACCACCACCCTCGACCTCTCGATCCGCCCGACGGAAGGCTGCGGCGCCCTGGTTCAGGGTGTCGACTTGAACCGGGCCAGCAACGCCGAGATCGACCTGATCCGCGCCACCGTCTTCGACCGCGGGGTGGCCTTCATCCACGGCCAGGACATGACGCCCGAGCAGCAGATCGCCTTCGCCAGGCGCCTCGCCCCCATCGTCGTCAATCGCTACTTCCCCAAGACCGAACGCTATCCCGAGATCGCCAAGGTCGAGAAGACACCGGAGCAGGTCACCAACATCGGCGGCGGCTGGCACACCGACCACAGCTACGACATCGCGCCCGCCATGGGTTCGGTGCTGCTGGCCATCGAGACCCCGCCCACCGGCGGCGACACCCTGTTCGCCGACATGTACGCCGCCTACGACGCCCTCTCCGACGGCCTGAAGGCGACGCTCGCCACCCTGAAGGCGCACCATGCGTCGGAGCATGTCTTCGGCGAGAGCAGCGTCTACGCCATGACCGACCGCGCCGAGCTTGCCGGCCACAAGGACGTGCCCGAGGCGATCCATCCGATGGTCATCACCCACCCGGGCAGCGGCAAGAAGGCGCTCTACGTCAACCCGGCCTTCACCACCGGCATCGTCGGCTGGACGCGCGAGGAGAGCATGGCCCTGCTGGGCTACCTCTACCAGCACGCCGTCAAGCCGCAGTTCGTGCACCGCTTCCAGTGGGCCAAGGGTTCGATGGCCATCTGGGACAACCGCTGCACCTGGCACCAGGCGCTGAACGACTATCCCGGCCAGTACCGCCTGATGCACCGCATCACCCTGGACGGCGGGCCGCTCTCCTAGGTCCGGGTCGCGAACTCGGAGTCGCCCGTGGCCGCCACCACCTGATCGTCGAAGGAGGCGTGGGCCGAGGTGTACAGGTGCGAGTACAGCCCGCCGGTCTTCATCAGCTCGTCGTGGCTGCCCTGTTCCTGGATCCGGCCCTGCTGTAGCACCACGATGCGGTCGGCGTCGCGGATGGTGGCCAGGCGGTGGGCGATGACCATGCAGGTGCGGCCGGCGAACAGCACCTTCAGCGCCTTCTGGATCGCCTGCTCGGTGAAGGAGTCGATATTGGCCGTGGCCTCGTCGAGGATCAGGATCTGCGGGTTGGCCACCAGGGCGCGGGCGAAGCTGATGAGCTGGCGCTGGCCCATGGAGATGTTGCGGCCCCGCTGGCCCAGCTGGGTGTCGTAGCCGTCCGGCAACCGCATGATGAAGTCGTGGGCGCTGACCGCCTTGGCCGCGGCGATCACGTCGTCCTTGGTGGCGCTGAGCGTGTTGTAGCGGATGTTCTGCTCGATGGTGCCGGTGAACAGGAAGGGCTCCTGCAGCACCATGCCGATATTGGCCCCCAGCGAATCCAGGGTCACGTCGCGCACGTCGTGGCCCCCCACCAGGACCTGGCCCTGGTCCACCTCGTAGAAGCGGTGGGTGAGCGCGATGATGCTGGTCTTGCCCGAGCCGGTGGGGCCGACGAGCGCCACGACCTCCTTGGGCCGCACCGTCAGGCTGATGTCATGCAGGATGGGGCGCTTGGGGTCATAGCCGAAGGTCACGTTCCGGAACTCGACCGTGGCCGGAACGTCCTTCAGCTCGATGGCGTCGGGCTTGTCGGCGATGGTGACGGGGACGTCGATCACCTCGAAGATCCGGTGCCCGGCGGCCATGGCCCGCTGCATGATGGTGTACTGCATGGACAGCATGCGGACCGGTTCGAAGAACCGCTGCACATAGAGGATGAAGGTCACCATCACGCCGACGTTCAGCGTGCCGCCGAGGACCGCGTTGCCGCCGACGATGATGACGATGGCCATGGCCAGGCCCGTGAGCACATCCACCGTCGGAACCATGATCTGGGTCATCCAGGAGGCGCCCACCTGGGCGGTGAAGTTCTCCTGCGCCTTCTCCTTGAAGAGCTCGAAGTTCAGCGCCTCGCGGCGGCTCTCCTGGACGGTGCGGATGCCGTTGATGTTCTCGGCCAGGGCCGAGTTGGCGGTGGACGAGGCGTCGCGGGCCACCCGGAAGCTCTTCTTGGAGAAGGGCAGCCAGACCGCGCGGATGGCGATCAGGGCCGGCAGCACGGTCAGGGTCAGCAGGCCGAGCTTGAGGTCGGTGGTGAGCAGCACCACGGTGATGCCCACCAGCATGACGAAGTCGCCCAGTGCCCCGTTCATGTTCTCCAGGAACTCCTGCAGGGCGTTCACGTCCCCCTGCAGCCGGGCCATGATCCGGCCCACGTGGGTCTTGTCCATGAAGGACAGGGAGACGTCCTGGAAGTGGGCGAACATCTTGCGGCGGATGTCGAAGATCACCCGCTGGGCCAGGCGCGAGGACAGCCATTCGCCGGTGAAGAAGCAGGCGGCGTAGGCGCAGGCCACGAGGGCGAAGATCACCAGGGTCCGGTCGAGCCGGGGTCCGTCATGGGCGACGGCGGCGTTGATGGCCTGGCCGATCATGGCCGGCACCGCCACCTGGGTGGCCGCCGAGGCCAGAACCGCCACCTGGGCGATGATCAGCGAGCGCTTGTGCGGCGCCAGGAAGGCCAGGAAGCGGCGGGCGATATTGACGTCGAAGGTCCCGAAGATGTCGTCGCCCTCGGAGGTCCCGAGGGAGGCGCGGGGCGCCTTGCGGGGCGCGACGCCGGCGGTGGTCTCGGTCACGCTTGCACCTCTTCCAACGGGGCGTCGTCCAGGGTGGCGGCGGCGTCGGAACGCGACTGCAGCTCATAGAGGTCGGCATAGACCCCGCCGGCCTTCAGCAGCTGCGCGTGGTTCCCCCGCTCCACCACCACCCCGTCGTCCAGCACGATGATCCGGTCGGCGTGCATCAGGGACGACAGCCGGTGGGCGATGATGATGGTGGCTTTGGTACGCGTGGCCTCGGCCAGCGCGTCGCGCACGCGGCGCTCGGTCACCGCGTCGATGGCCGCGGTGGAGTCGTCGAAGATCATGATCCCCGGCCCCGGCACCACCCCGCGGGCGATGCTCATGCGCTGACGCTGGCCGCCGGACAGCGCCACGCCGCGCTCCCCCACGCGGGTCTCGTAGTCGGCTGGCAGGCCGATGATGTGCTCGTGGATCTGGGCGGTCTTGGCGGCGCCGACGATGCGCTCTTCCTCCGCCCACGGATCGGCATAGGCGACGTTGTGGCCGATGGAGCTGTCGAACAGGAAGGCCTCCTGCTGCACCAGGCCGACATATTCCCGCAGGGAGGCCAGGGTCACGTCGCGGATGTCGACCCCGTCGATGGTGATGGCCCCGCCGGTGACGTCGTAGAAGCGGGGGATCAGGTTGGCGATGGTGGACTTGCCCGAGCCGGGCGGGCCGACGATGCCCAGGGTCTGGCCGGGGCCGACCTCGAAGTCGACGCCGGTGAGCACCTGCTTGCCGGGGACATAGCCGAAGTCGACGCTCTCGAACCTCAGCACGCCCTTGGCGGGGGCGAGCGGCTTGGCGCCCGGCGCGTCGGCGATCTCGGGTTCGAGGTCCAGCACCTCGAACAGGCGGGCGCCCGAGGAGGTGGCCCGGGCCGCGGCGTTGAAGATCATGGCGATCTGCCGGATCGGCCCCTGCAGCAGGGTCATGTAGGTGAGATAGGCCGTCAGGGTCCCGACGCTCATCGTGCCGGCCGCCACCTTGTGGCCGCCGTACCAGAGGACCCCGGCCATGGAGGCGTTGAAGGTCACCTGCATCACCGCCACCGCCCGGAAGCGCAGGGTGATGCGGTTGTAGGAATAGGCCAGCGCGTCCACCGAGGCGCGGTCGAACTTGGCCATCTCGAAGGCCTTGCCGGCGAAGGCGCGGACCACCCGGATGCCCTGCAGGTTCTCCTCCATGGTGAGGGTCAGCTGGGCCATCAGCTCCTGGAACCGCAGCCAGGTGACCCGCAGCAGGAAGCCCATCCGCCCCAGGGCGGCGGCGGAGAAGGGCACGAAGGCCAGGCCGATCAGGCCCAGGGTCAGGTCGGTGGCCAGCATCTGCCAGGCGGCGAAGCCCAGCAGCAGGAAAAGGGTCAGGAGCGGCATCAGCCCGCCCTGGATGAAGACCCGCGCCCCCTCCAGGTCGAGCATGCCCCGGGTGATAAGGTCGCCGGAGTGGATCTTGTCGTGGAAGCCGAAGGACAGGCGCTGCAGCTGCTGGAAGAACTGCAGCCTCAGGTCGTGGCCGACCTTCTGGCTCACCAGCTCTCCGAGATAGCCCGACCACATGGTCATGGCGCCGCGCACGATGGTGGCGCAGATCACCAGTCCGGCGGTGAGCAGAAGGGCGCGCTGGGTCTGGGCGGCATGGGAGGCGCCCAGCAGCAGCAGGCCGTGGGCCTGGTCCACGGCGCGGCCCAGCAGGCGCGGCAGGGCAAGGCTCGCCAGGGCCGCGCCCAGGGAGCACAGCATGGCCAGCGCCACCAACCAGGGGTAGTTGAACGCCAGGACCACGATCCGCTGCAATACGCGGGGCATGGTCTTCACATCGACTTGGATTGGCTCGGAGTCAGCCGAGGCCGCACCCCGCCGGGAGGGGTGTGAATCACTCATCTCAAATTTCCATCGTCTTGTATGAAAACATTCTGAGGCGCCGGTTCGGGGCGCGCCAGGGCTGTTTTCACGCCAGGGTCGAATAGGCGGGGATCATTGCGCTGATGTTTCGGCGCTCAAACTTGGCGCGCTCGCCACGCAATTGGCGGCTCAGGCCGCGCTGACCCGCGACGCCGGGACCACGGTCACCGGGCGGCTCGGGGCCCTGGGCCGGGGCCGCAATTTCTCGCCCTTCAGCCAGATCTTCAGCGCCTCCCAGTGGATGGCGGCCATGACGCCGAGCGTCATCAGGGGGTGGCCGAGCCAGGCCCGCCAGATCGCCGCGTCGGTGAGCTCGGTCCGGGCGCCGGCGAAGGTGGCGGCCAGCAGCAGGCCCTCGGCGTCGTGGACATCGACGGTGACGGCGACCCGCTCGCCCGGGGGCTGGATGCGGAAGGCGTAGGTCAGGCCCATGTCCATGAAGGGCGAGACGTAGAAGGCCTTGTCGGCGGCCTGTTCGATCACGCCCGGCCCGCGGGCGGGGATCAGGTAGCTGTGGCGTTCGCCGAAGGTGTTACGCACCTCGTAGAGCATGGCCGACAGCGCCCCGTCCGGTCCGTGGCAGAAATAGACGCTCAGCGGATTGAACACCCCGCCCAGGATGCGCGGCATGCAGAGCAGGCGGACCGGTCCGCCGGTGGGCAGGCCGGCGGCCAGAAGCTCGCCCTCCACCTGGCTTTTGAGGGAGACCGCGGCGCCGTCCAGGTGGTCGGCCGGCGAGAAGCTGGTGAGGCGCAGCCGGTCCTGGCCGAACAGCCTCAGGGCCCGGTCGAGGGCCGGCAGCTCGTCCAGGTCCAGCAGCAGCATGAAGACGCGGTAGCGCAGCCGGTGGGCCCGCGGCCGCAGCCGCGCGTGGGTGACGATCCCGGGATAGAGGCCCGAGGCGAACACGGTCAGGCGGCCTGCTCGGCGAGATCCAGCGGCGCGGCGCCGAGGTGGATGCGGCCGGACTCGTCGGCCACCGTCCAGGGCCGGCGCGCCCCGCCCAGGGCCTCGGCCACCGCCAGGCCCGACTGCAGGGCGTCCTCATGGAATCCGTGGCCGAAATAGGAGCCGCAGAACCAGGTCCGCCGCGCACCCTGCAGCGACCAGATCTCCCGCTGGGCGGCGATGGCGCCGGCGTCGAACAGGGGGTGCTCGTAGACGTCGGTATGGACCACCGCCTCGGGCGCGATCGCCTTGGTGGGGTTGAGGGTGACGAACAGGTCCGGCGCGTTCTTCAGGCTCTGCAGCCGGGTCATCCAGTAGGTGACGCAGCCCTCGCCGGGGGCGGCGCGGCGGCCGATGTGGTTCCAGCTGGTCCAGGCGCCCCGGCGCCGGGGCATCAGGCTGGCGTCGGTGTGCAGGACCGCCAGGTTGCGGCTGTACTTGAAGGCGCCCAGCAGCCGCTGCTCCTGGGGCGTGGCGTCCTCCAGCAGGCGCAGGGCGTGGTCGCCGTGGGTGGCGATCACCACCTGGTCGAACCGCTCGGCGTGGCCGGTGGAGTCCCGCAGCTCCACCCCCTGGGCGTCGCGACGGATGGAGACCACGCGGACCCCGGTGCGGACCTCACCGGCGAAGGCCTCGGTGAGGCGGGCCACATAGCTGCGGCTGCCGCCGGTGACGGTGCGCCAGGCGCCGCGGCCGAAGATCGTCATCATGCCGTGGTTCTGGAAGAAGCGGATCAGGGACGCGGCCGGATAGTCGCGGATGGCCGCCAGGGGCGTGGACCAGATGGCGGCGGCCTGGGGGATCAGGTGGTCGTCGCGGAAGGCCTGGCAGTAGCCCTTCTCCACCAGATAGTCGTCCAGCGAGGTGAGCGGCGCCTCCAGGGCGGCCAGGTCCTTGGGTCCCTGGCGGTAGAAGCGGGCGACGTCGCGGAGCATGCCCCAGAACCGGGCGCTGAACAGGTTGCGCTTCTGGGCGAAGATCGCGCCGCTGGAATATTCGAAGGCCCCGTCGTCCAGGGAGACGCTCAGCGCCATGTCGGCGGCCTGGCTCTCCACCCCCAGGTGGGCCAGCAGGGCGGTGAAGTTGGGATAGTTGGGCGCGTTGTAGACGATGAAGCCGGTGTCGACCGGAACGGGACCCTTGGGGCCCACGGCCTCGACGGTGTTAGCATGGCCCCCCAGGCGGCCGTCGGCCTCGAACACCGTGACCTGGTGGCGTTCCCCCAGCAGCCAAGCGGCGGAGAGTCCGGCGATGCCGCCGCCGACGACGGCGATGCGGAGCGGCTTGTGGGTGGTGTCGAGCGTCACGTGACCTCCTGGAGCGAAGCTGTTGGAGGTACGCAAAGCTCTCCACCTCGGATGCAAACGCCGCATCCGCCGCCAAGCTGCATCCGTAACGGTCCTGGAGGCTTCCTTCTCCGAGCCAGCAGAGGTCCGTCGCCATGAGGCTTGTCGCCAACACCATCCAGGCCTTCGAGGGCGCGCCCCTGCCCGACCTCGTGCGCCGCGCCGCGGTCGATCTGCTCGTGGCCAATGCGCGCAGGCAGCTGGCCGGCGCGCCGGCCGACGCCCAGGCCCGGTTCGCCCTGGAGATGGCCCAGCGCCCCATCGCCGAGCACACGGCCGAGGCCAACGGCCAGCACTACGAACTGCCCGCGGCCTTCTTCGAGGCGGTGCTGGGACCGCAGCTCAAATACTCCTGCTGCCTCTACGGCGAGGGAGCGACCACCCTGGAGCAGGGGGAGGAGATGGCGCTGGCCGAGACCGCCGCCCATGCCGAACTGAAGGACGGCCAGCAGATCCTCGAGCTGGGCTGCGGCTGGGGCTCGCTGTCCCTATGGATGGCGCGGAACCTGCCGGGCGCCCGGATCACCAGCGTGTCCAACTCGAAGAGCCAGGGGGAGTTCATCCGCGGCCGGGCCGCCGCCCAGGGGCTCACCAACCTGACGGTGATCACCGCCGACATGAACGACTTCCAGGCCCAGGCGGAGGCCTTCGACCGCGTCGTCTCGGTGGAGATGTTCGAGCACATGGCCAACTGGCGCGGCCTGCTCACCAAGGCCCGGACCTGGCTGAAACCCGACGGGGCGATGTTCATCCACGTCTTCACCCACCGCTCCACCCCCTACCGCTTCGACGTCAACGACGAGGCCGACTGGATCGGGCGGCACTTCTTCACCGGCGGGGTGATGCCCAGCCACGACCTGATGCGCGAGTTCCCCGACCTGTTCACGGTCGAGGCCGACTGGCGCTGGAGCGGGACCCACTATGAGACCACCGCCAACCAGTGGCTGGAGAACTACGACCGCAACGCCGCGGTGATCGGCCCGGTGCTGCGGGAGATTTATGGCGACCAGGCCGTGCTGTGGCGCCGGCGCTGGCGGCTGTTCTTCCTGGCCACGGCGGGCCTGTTCGGGCACCGCGGGGGCGCCGAGTGGGGCGTCAGCCACTATCGCCTGCGGCCGGCCTGAGGGAGCCCGACATGCTGAAATACATCATCGCCTATCTGGGGACCGGCCTGGTCTTCGCCGCCGTCGACGCCGTCTGGCTGACCTTCAGCAACGCGCGGCTCTATCGCCCCACCCTCGACCCGGTCCTGGCCGACGAGGTCAACCTCAAGGCCGCGGCGGTCTTCTACCTGGTCTATATCCTGGGGATCATGGCCCTGGCGGTCTCGCCGGCGACGTCCTGGACCAAGGCCATGACCAATGGCGCCATGGTGGGGGCGCTGGCCTACGCCACCTATGACCTCACCAACCAGGCGACCCTGAAGGTCTGGGCCACCAGGATCACCGTGGCCGACATCGCCTGGGGGACCTTCGTCACCGGCCTGGCCGCCACCGCTGGCTACTTTGTCCTGCGCTGGGCGCGGGCGAAGTTCGGCTAGGCCGACGTCGCGAGCACCGCCCGCAGCTTGCCGGCCAGCTCGTGGTCCTCGAAGGGCTTGGTGATCACCCCGGCCTCCCCGGCGTGGGCCAGGGCGTCGAGGTCGGCGTAGCCGGTGACGAAGATGATCGGCAACTGCGGCCGGCGGCTGCGGACCTCGCGGGCCACCTCGGCGCCGTTCATGCCGGGCATGGCGAAGTCCAGCAGCATCAGGTCGACGTCGGGCCGGCCCTGCAGGGTCTCCAGCGCCGCGCCGCCGCTGCCGGCCTCCACCACGGCGTAGCCCAGCTCGTCCAGCATGCCGGCCGTGATCTCGCGCACCGCGCTGTCGTCGTCCACCAGCAGCACCACGGGACGGCCGTCCACCCGGGCGGGGCGGGCCTGCTTGGCCGTCTGCGGCCCGGCAGCGGCCTGGGAGCGGGGCAGATAGACCTTCACCGAGGTCCCTTCGCCGGGGCGGGTGTCGATGCGCACCCCGCCGCCGGACTGCTTGGCCAGGCCGAACACCTGGGACAGGCCCAGGCCCGAGCCCTTGCCGACGGCCTTGGTGGTGAAGAAGGGCTCGAAGGCCTTGGCGAAGACCTCCGGCGTCATGCCCGAGCCGGTGTCGGAGACGCTGACCATCACATAGTCGCCCGGGGGCGGCTCCTCCGGACGGCGGGGCGCGCCGAGGCTGGCGTTGGCGGTGCCCACTGTGAGCACGCCGCCGACCGCCATGGCGTCGCGGGCGTTGATGGCCAGGTTGAGGATCACCAGCTCGATCTGGGTCGGGTCGATCATCGCCCGCCAGAGCGCCGGGTCCAGCTGGGTCTCGATGCGGGCGTGGGCGCCCATGGTGCTCTGCAGCAGGTCGCGCATGCTGGAGACCGTCTGGTTGAGGTCCACCAGCTGCGGCTCGAGCTTCTGGCGCCGCGAGAAGGCCAGCAGCTGGGCGGTGAGCTTGGCGCCCCGCTGGGCGGCCTGCTCCATCATGTCCAGGCGGCGGCGGACCATGGGATCGGTGACGTCCTTGGCCAGCTGGCGGACATTGCCCAGCACCACGGTGAGCAGGTTGTTGAAGTCGTGGGCGACGCCGGAGGTGAGCTGGCCGACGGCCTCCAGGCGCTGGGCCTGGCGCAGGGCGGCCTCGACCCGCTCGCGCTCCTCGATCTGGGCCACCAGCTGGCGGTTGGCGGCGGCCAGTTCGCCGGTGCGCTCGTCCACCCTGCGCTCGAGCTGGCTCTCGGCCTCGCGAATCTCTTCGATGCGCTGTCGGGCCTCGTACTGACGGCGGCGCGCGCGCAGGGCGGTGCGGGCCACGCTCACCAGGCTGGTGGGATGGAAGGGGCGCTCCAGGAAGACCACATTGCCTAGGGCTCCGGTGAGCCGGGTGGCCAGGGGATTGCGCTCCAGCCCGCCGCCCCGCTCGGTGAGCAGGATGAAGGGGAAGTCCGACCACGGCGGCTGGTCGGACACCCAGGCGGCCAGGGGCCCGACATCGGCGGTGTGCAGGGCCTCGTCGGCCACCAGGGCGAAGCCGGCGCCCTTGGCCAGCTCGCGACACATGTCCTCGATGCCGGCGCAGATGCGGCTGTCGACGCCGGCCTCGGTCAGCAGGTTGGCGGCGATCTGCGAGTCCCGACCCACCGGGGTCAGGATGAGGGCGGTCTCGGAGCGCGAGACGGAGGTGGGCACTAGCGCTCTTCCAGTAGGGAGCCAGCCTGCCCCACATAGACCGGCACCCCGCGCAGCACGCCCTGGAAGCCCTCCAGGGGCGATCCGACGGTCAGGCCACGGCTGTCGATCAGGTACTCTCGGATGGCGTCCTCGTGGGCCCCGGTGCGCTTCTTGATCACCGACATGGCCCGCCGCACCCGGCCCGAGGCCTCGAAGTAGCGCAGCAGGATCACGGTGTCGGCCAGGTAGGTGACGTCCACGGGCGCCTTCATGTCCCCCACCAGGCCGTGCTGGGCGACGGTGAGGAAGGTGGTGGCGCCGCGACGGTTCAGGAAGGTCAGCAACTCGTGCATGTGCAGCACCAGGAACTGTTCCTCGGGCATGGCGGCCTGGTAGCCGTTGAGGCTGTCGACGACGATGGTCTGCAGGTCCAGGGTCTCCACGCAGCTGCGGACCTTGTGGGTGAATTCGCCGGGCGCCAGCTCGGCGGCGTCGACCTGTTCGATCAGCAGCGAGCCGGACTCGCGCAGGGCCTCCAGGTCGATCCCCAGGCCCTTGGCGCGGGCGAATAGCAGGCCCAGCTCCTCGTCGAAGACGAACATGGCGGCCTTCTCGCCGCGGGCGATGGCGGCCACCACGAACTGCAGCACCAGCAGCGACTTGCCGGTGCCCGCGGGGCCGAGGACCAGGGTGCTGGAGCCGCGGGCCACCCCGCCCCCCAACAGGGTGTCGAGGCCCTCGATCCCGCTGGCCAGGGTCTCACGGTGAAACGCCACCCGGTGTTCGGAGGCCACCAGGCGCGGGAAGACCGCCAGGCCGCCGTGGCGGATCATGAAGTCGTGGTAGCCGCCCCGGAAGGCCTGGCCGCGGTACTTCACCACCCGCAGCCGCCGGCGCTCGGCGCCGTAGACGGGCGCCAGCTCCTCCAGCCGGATCACCGCGTGGGCGACGCTGTGGACGGTCTTGTCGTTGGTGTCGGTGGTCATGTCGTCCAGCATCAGGACGGTGGCCCCATGCCGGGCGAAATAGTGCTTCAGCGCCAGGATCTGGCGGCGATAGCGCAGGGAGCCGCCGGCCAGCAGGCGGATCTCCGACAGGCTGTCGATCACCACCCGCGAGGGCTGGGTCTCCTCGATGGCCTGGAAGATCAGCTTGGTGGTCTCCCCCAGCTCCAGGTCGGAGGAATAGAGCAGGCTCTGCTGCTGCTGTTCGTCCAGGAGGTTCTCGGGCGGGATCAGCTCGAAGATGGTGATCAGGTCGGAAAGGCTCCAGCCGTGGGACTCCGCGGTGCTCATCAACTCGTCGCGGGTTTCCGACAGGGTGATGTAGAGCCCCCGCTCCCCGGCCTCGGCGCCAGCCATGAGGAACTGCAGGGCCGCCGTGGTCTTGCCGGCGCCCGGCGTGCCCTCCATCAGGTAGACGCGGTTGCGGGCCAGGCCCCCGCGCAGGATGTCGTCGAGTCCCTCGACGCCCGTACTGGCCAGCCGGCCTTCGATCTTCGTCTGAACAGTCAAGCGCCTACTCGCGTTGTTTCCAGGAGACGGGCTCGGCAAGCTTCGCCGCACGGGGCCGTCAGCAACACTCAACGGATGAACTGGTTTTCCGCTCCCCAACCTGGCGCGAACGCTGACACGCGAGCCGGGTTCCCGATCCGGTCAGCGTCCGGATTTCAGGGAGCGTTGTCGGGCGCGGCAAGCCCTGTCATTGTGGGGTTCCGGAGCGGAAACGGTCACCGTCGCAGGCATATTGCGCCCGCGATCGCCGACAAAACGCCGCCCCGGACCATAGAAAATTGATTGCACCGCGTGAACGCCGCAGCCGGCCACCGGGCGACGGGAGGAATTTGAATGCAGGAATTTAAGACGCGAGAAGACTTTACCGCGGCTCTGGATGAATCGGCCAACCACGGCATGACCGTGGCCTTCTGGGCCGATCAGGCGCCGGACCGCACCGCGGTGGTGGACCCCTCCGGGCGCACCAAGACCTTCGCCGAGGTCAACGCCAACGCCAACAAACTGGTGCGCGCCCTGCGCAAGGCGGGGCTGAAGGCGGGCGACAGCCTGGCCCTGCTCTGCTCCAACCGCGCCGAATTCATCGAGACACTGGCGGCCACCCAGCGCAGCGGCCTGCGCATCACCCCGGTGAACTGGCACCTGACGGTCGACGAGATCGCCTACATCATCAAGGATTGCGAGGCCAAGGCCCTGGTGGCCGAGGCCCGCGTGGCCGCCGCCGCCCCGGCCGCCGCCGAATGCCCCGACCTGCTGATCAAGCTGTCGGTGGGGGGCGATATCGAGGGCTTCCTGAATTACGACGCCACCCTGGCGGCCGAGGACGGTTCGGACATTCCCGATCCCGTGCGCGGCGGCCAGATGATGTACACCTCCGGCACCACCGGCCGGCCCAAGGGCGTCCACCGCGCCAACGCCCCGGTGATTCCGCCCAGCATGCTGGCCCTGCGCGGATACGATCCGGAGACCTCGGTGCAGATGTGCGCCGGCCCGGCCTATCACGCCGCCCCCCTGGCCTTCGACGTCAACGCCTCGATGAACGCCGGCGTGCCGCTGCACTTCATCGACAAGTGGGATTCCGAGCACGTCCTGAAGACCATCTCGGAAAAGAAGGTCACCCACCTGCACCTGGTGCCGATCATGTTCCAGCGGCTGCTGTCCCTGCCGCCGGAGGTGAAGGCCAAGTACGACATCGACCACGTGCAATACATCGTCCACGGCGCGGCCCCCTGCCCGCCGGAGGTCAAGCACGCGATGATCGAGTGGTTCGGTCCGGTGCTGAGCGAATACTACGCCGGCTCCGAGGGCGGGGCGGGCTTCGCCATCACCTCCGAGGAGTGGCTGAAGAAGCCCGGCAGCGTCGGCAAGCGCCCGGCCATGCTGCAGGTCCGTATCCTCGACGAGGAGGGCAACGAGCTGCCCCCCGGCGTGCCCGGCGGCATCTATCACCAGCTCCCGCCCGGCGGCGGCTTCACCTATTACAAGGACGAGGCCAAGACCAACGCCAACCGGCGCGACGGCTTCTTCACCATGGGCGACGTCGGCTATTTCGACGAGGACGACTACCTGTTCCTCACCGGCCGCAACGCCGAGACCATCATCTCGGGCGGGGTGAACATCTATCCGCAGGAGATCGACAACGAGCTGATCAAGCACCCCGCCGTGGCCGACAGCGCCACCGTCGGCATCCCGCACGACGAGTGGGGCGAACAGGTCCGCGCCGTGATCCTGCTCAAGCCCGGCTACGAGCCCTCCGACAAGCTGGCCCAGGAGATCCTGGACTTCGGCCGCCAGACCCTGGCGGCCTACAAGTTGCCCCGCGGCCTGGACTTCGTCACCGAGCTGCCGCGCTCCGAAGCCGGCAAGATCCAGCGTAACAAGGTCCGCGCCCCCTACTGGGAAGGCCGCGCCCGGCAGATCTAGGAGATCGGCGCCTCCTCTCCCGCTTGCGGGAGAGGTCGGGTGAGGGCCCTTTCCGACGTTCCGTGACCACTCCGCGGCGGAGACGCGCAGCCCTGCTGCGCGCCCCCTCACCCATCCTCTCCCCCTGAACGGGGAGAGGAGAGGTCTTCGCCGCAATTTTTCGAAAACAAGCGTGTTTGGCTTGGCTAGACTCCGCGTGTCATGAAGCGCGCCGCTTCGTGACCCGGGACTTCAACGCCATGCCCATTCCGTTCATCGACCTCCAGGCCCAGCGGGCGCGCCTCGGCCAGCCGCTGGAGGACGCCATCCTGAAGGTGGTGCGCTCGGGCGCCTACATCATGGGCCCGGAGATCGCCCAGTTCGAGACGGCCCTGTCGGACTTCGGCCAGGCGCCCTTCGTGTTGTCCTGCGGCTCGGGCACCGAGGCGATCCAGCTGCCGCTGATGGCCTGGGAGATCGGCCCGGGCGACGCAGTCTTCTGTCCCTCCTTCACCTTCGCGGCCACCGCCGAGGTCATGCCCCTGGTGGGCGCCTCGCCGGTGTTCGTCGACGTGCTGCCGGACACTTACAATCTCGACCCGGTGAAGCTGGACGCCGCCATCGAGGCGATCAAGGCGGAGGGCAAGCTGACGCCCCGCGCCGTCATCGCCGTCGACCTCTTCGGCCAGCCCGCCGACTATCCGGCCATCGCCGCGGTGGCCAGGAAGCATGGTCTGAAGCTGATCGCCGATTCCGCGCAGGGTTTCGGCTGCACCCTGAACGGCCAGCACCCGATCCATTGGGCCGATGTCACCACCACCAGCTTCTTCCCGGCCAAGCCGCTCGGCTGCTACGGCGACGGCGGGGCGGTGCTCTGCAAGGACGAGCGGCTGCACGACCTGCTGGTTTCCCTGCGGGTCCACGGCCAGGCGGTGAAGTCCGACATCGCCGGCAAGACCTTCGACCACGACCCCAAGTACCTGAACATGCGCATCGGCATGAACAGCCGGATGGACACCATCCAGGCCGCGGTGCTGCTGCAGAAGCTGACCATCTTCGAGGACGAGATCCGCGCGCGGAATGTCGTCGCCGACCGCTATGCGGCGGGTCTGAACGACGTGGTGCGCGTCCCCACGGTGATCGAGGGCGGGGTCAGCGTCTGGGCCCAGTACACCATCGAGACCGACGACCGCGACGGGCTTGTCGCCCACCTGAAAGCCACAGAGGTTCCCAGCGCCGTCTACTACCCGATCCCGATCCACCGCCAGGAGGTCTATTCCCGCTACCCGGCCCCCGGCGGCCTGCCGGTGACGGACGCCGCGGCGGAAAAGGTCATGAGCCTGCCCATGCACCCCTACCTTACCCCTGACGACCAGGACCAGGTGATCGCCGCCATCCGGGCCTTCGTGAAGCGGAACGGGTAGGCATCTCTTGTCCTCTCCCGCTTGCGGGAGAGGGTAGGGTGAGGGCTCTTTCTGAAGCTCCGCTTTAACTTCGAGGCCAAGACGCGCAGCCCTGCTGCGCGCCCCCTCACCCATCCTCTCCCCCTGAAGGGGCCGAGGAGGCGTTACCCCACCCACGTCACCTTCAACTCGGCCGCCTGAGCCAACCCCTGGGCCAAGCCCGCACGCGCCGCGTCGGCGCGCTTGCGGAAGTCCATCAGGTTGAGGCCCATGGCCGCCTGGCTGCCCGCGTCGGGACCGATCAGCACCACCTTGGCGCCGGCGTCGCGCAGGACGTCGAGCTCGGCCTCCACCCGGGCGGCGGTGGCGTCGGCCGCCGCGCCGGCGTTGGCCCCGCCGCGCACCTGGATCACCACCACCAGGTCATGGCCCACGGCCTGGTCGGCGTTGATGGTGGAGCGCATGCCGCCGTCGATATAGCGGCGGCCCTTGAGGGTGACCGGGGGATAGACGCCGGGCACGCTGCAGGAGGAGGCCACCGCCCGGGTGACCCCGACGCCCGACGCCTTGGTCCACATCCGGAATTCGCCGGTCAGGGCGTCCACCGCCGTGCAGGCGAAGCCGCGCTCGGGCCAGGCGTCCGGCGGCAGACCCGCGAAGGACCGCCCGAAGCTCTGGAGGAAGGTCGCCTCGTCGGAGGTCTCGGCCGCCAGCGCAAAGGCGCCGATCTCGGCGCGGACCGCCTGAGGATCGCGGACCCCGCCCTGGGCCTCGGCCATCATCTTCACCAGGACGGAAAGGTCGGCGCCCGGCGCGCGGGCCTCGCCGGGCGGACGCGGGGCCGGCGGCGGCTCGGCCAGGATGGGGTCGGCCAGGGTGGCGGCGTCCGCACCCAGGGCCAGTCGGGCGCCGACGAAGGAGCCCGCCGAGGTGCCCAGGATGAAGTCGGCCTTCCCCAGGTCGACCCCGCCCTGGGCGAGCCCCGCGATCAGGCCCGATTCCCAGGCGATGCCCACCGGCCCGCCCCCACCCAGCACCAAGGCCCGCGTCGTCATGGTCGTCTCTTCCCGGCTGTGTCTTGTTGCGGCCAGGATCGGCCAGGAGGCTGGCCTTGTCCATGAAGGCGACAGGCGCGGCCGCCGGGGGGTGGCCGCGCCTGCCTGGAGATCCGGCCGGTAACTCCCCCAAGCCCAGCCGTTCCGCCCTCCCAAGAAGGGAAGACGACGGGCCATCCCCAGGCCCTTTCCGTGCGCCTGAGCGGCGCCCTAGCGAAGCTTTGTCATGGTGTCGTAGGCCACCTGGGCGCCGATCAGCTGCGGGGTCTGGCGGCTGGGCCCCGCGCGCTTCTCGAAGCCGGCGCCGTTGGTGGCCACCCACTTGGCGGCCGCCCGGGGCGGATCGCCGGAGGTGGTGAACTGGGCCCGCACCGTGGAGGTGGGCAGGTGTGTGACCTTCACCGTGAAGGTGACGCCGGTCGGCGAGGCGAGGTCATCGTCGGGCAGGACCTCGATCAGGTACTGGATGCCCTGACCCAGGGCCAAGGTCTCCAGGTACTGGATGTCCAGCCGATCCTCGCGGCTCTGCTTGGCCGAGACCTTGCGGATCACCGCCTCGCGATCGACGATCCGGGCGCCCGCCGAGAGGAAGGCGCCGAGAATCGAGGTCTCCACCCCACGGGAGAAGTTGGTGTTGCGGAAGCCGTAGCTCGAGTCCGTCATGCGCTCCTGGTACTGGCGGCTCTCGCTGGCGCTGGCCGCCATGCCGCTGGAGGCGCTGGCCGCCCAGCCCCGTCCCCTGACCGCCGCGCCCTCCCCCATCGCCACCGCGGCCGAGCTTGCGGTCTGGACACTGTCGTACTGGCTGGTGGCGTCCTCGATGAGCTGGCGGTTCCAGAACAGCAGCATCGAGGGCCGGCCGGCGCCGGCGTACCAGCGGGCGAAGGCGCTCGAGGCGCTGTAGTTCCCGGCGTCCGGATTGACGCTCGGCGGCGGGGCGTTCACCTCGGGCATGCCCTCGCGATAGGTCACCGCCGGCGCCTGTGGCCGGTAGGTCTGGGCGAGCGTCGGGCCGGCGGCCAGCAAGGCCGCCAGCGCCGGGGCGAGAAGCTTCAAAGCGGTCATCGAACCCTCCTGTCTGGCCCTATTGGGCGCCGCGGATTTCCACGTAGTACTGGGCCGAGTTCAGCCGCGCGGAGCTCTGCTCGAAGGTGACCATGGCGTTGGGCTGGACGAAGAGGGAGGTCCAGGACTGGGCCCCGTCGGTGGGGACGCCCGAGGCGTCGTACCAGCTGGCGCGGGCCTGCAGCGGCAGGGCGACATTGGTCTTGTTGCGAATCTGGACGGTGATCTTCTTGAAGCCGGTGGGGCCGGTCGAGACATAGGCGCCCTCGGTGTCCAACAGGCTGTCGACCTTGAACTTGGCGCCGACATAGCGGGCCAGGGTGCCGTCGATCACCCGCACCGAGTTCAGCTCGGGGCGAATGTTGTTCTGCTGATCGATGCGGACCCCACCCTCGGGCGGGGTGGTCTCGCAGGCCGAAAGACCGGCGGCCAGGGCGGCGGCGCAGGCGATGGCGAGATGTTTGCGGAGCGTGGTCATCGGGGTTCTCTCTAGTGGGCGCGCACGAGGCACAGCTGTTTGCGGTTGGCGTCGGTGGCGCAGGCGATGGGCTTGTCGGCCCCCTCCACCGGGACGCCGGCCTTCAGGAAGTGGGCGTTGAGAGTCATGGGCCGGCCGCCGGAGGCGAGCGTCAGGACATGGATGGTGTCGGGCAGGGAGCTCCAGGTGCGCACGTCGGCCTGGGGCTTGGAATTGGAGGAGACGATCAGGAACACCCCCGACAGCACGCCCACGGCGGCCACCGCGTCGCCGTACTGGCCATTGGCGCTGAAGGCGGCGTTGTTGGAGGAGAGCGCCACGGTGGTATCGGCCAGGAAGGAGCCCACCCCGCCGGTGGTCGCCTTGAACTGGGCCTTGCCGGCCAGGATCTTGTCGATCTCCCGGCCGCCCCGGGTGGAGGCCTGGTAGAAGAGGTCCTCCATCGGATAGGCCTGCATGGGGGCCGCCCCGTTCATCACCTGGACCTGGTTCTCGGCGATCGGCTTGCCGCGCCGGTAGACGAAGAAGGCGTGGGCGGCCCCGTCCCCCAGCTTGCGCGGCGCCAGGCCCGTCTCGGCCAGGACCAGGGTGTCGTCCTTCTCGCCGATGCCGCCATAGGTGGGGCGCAGCTTCCTGAGCTGGACCATGGTCTCGTCGCGCAGGTCGGTGTCGCCGTTGAGGTGGCTGGCCCAGGCGTCGAGGAACAGCAGCAGGGCGAAGTCGGACCGGTTCTGGTCCTCCTCGGCGAAGGCGTCCTGCATCAGGCCCCGGCGGAAGGCGGCCCGGGCGTTCTCGTAGTCGGCGTCGTGCAGGTAGATCAGGCCGCGGTACAGGAAGGCCATGGCCCGCTCGTAGGGCTCGCCCTTGAAGTCCTTCGAGCCCTCGTCGTACCAGAGCTTGCGCGCCTTGGCGGCGTTGGCGTTGTCGGAGAACACCGAGTCGATGCGCAGGATGGCGTCGTCGAGCGCCGGCCTGGCGGTGGCGTAGTCGGCGCGCCAGAAGGCCCGGGCGCCGATCTCCATCTGGTTCAGGACCCGGTTGGCCGGCAGGTCGGTGGCCAGGCGGCCGACGAAGGCCTCCGGCCCCGCCTCATAGGGCACGGGCGGCAAGGGCGGCGGCGCGGCGGCCTGGGCCGCGCGGGCGGCGGCCAGCAGCAGCGCGCCGGCGAGGACTGCGGGTTTCATCGTCGGGCCTAGCGATAGACGACGTCGTCGCGGTTCTCTTTCTTGAACTCGTACAGGTTCGACCAGATGATCTCGCCGTACTCCATGTCGAGGAGCTCGAAGGTGTACTGGCTGAACCGCGAGGTCGTGCCCGTGCGAGTGTCGATGGCGTCGCGGGTGCCGATGCGGCCCACCAGCCGATAGTCGGCGCCGGCCTGGGCCCGGGTGCGGCCCGTGGTGCCCACATCGACGCGGCCCTCGTCCTTCAGCGCCCGCTCCTCCTCCACCGCGCCGGCGTATTCGCGGCCGATGAAGCGCATGCGGCCACCGGCGGCGCGCAGCAGGTTGACCCGGATGCGGTCGGTGATCAGGGCCTTGTCGATGATCTCCGAGCTCTCGTTCCGGAAGTACTTCGGGTCGACGATGATCCGCGGCGGGGTCGGGCGGTTCATCAGCTCGGGGACGTTCAGCAGGTCGCGGAACATGGCGTCGGCCATGGAGACGATGTCCTGGCTCTCGGTGCCGATCCCCTTGACCCCGTCGGAGGTCGTGGTGTCGCGATAGACCGTGGCCGAGCCCTGGGGCTTCAGCTTGGGGGCGGCGGCGGCCGGAGCCGCCGCGACGCCGAGGGCGGCCGCCAGGCCGATGAGCGGAAGTTGGATACGCATGATCCTATTTGCCGACGGAGGCGGTCTGCAGGGCCGGCAGGTAGGCGGTCTGGAACTCCGGATAGATCGCGTAGGTGGCGTCCAGGATCTTCTGGTACTCGGGGTTCGACGAATAGTTGACGTACATGTAGAGGGCCATGTCGTTCAGGGAGTTGAACGACAGGTCGGTGGACGAGCGCAGGAATTCCTCGCCGCCGATGGCCTTCAGCGCGATGCCCCGGCCCATGGCCGCGCCCGCCTTCTTGCCCAGGAAGCCGCCGACGAAGGGCACCTGTTCCATGGCCTTCTGGCCGGCGTAGTTGCCCGCCATCGAGCCGATCTGGCCGGCGGCCTTGACCTGCATGGACTTGGTCACCCAGCCGGCGGTGACGCCGTCGGAGGTGAAGGGCGAGGCGTATTTGCCGGCCGAGCCCTCGATGGGCGCCGGCGCGGTGAGCGCCGTGGGCGCGGCGATCTGGGGCGCGCCCCAGGCGGTCAGCATCAGAGCCCCGGCGACGACGACGGGAACGTGGATCATCTTCATGTTGGTTGGCCCCCCAGCCTCTAGGATCTTACGGGTTGATGTCCGGCCGGCCGGCGGAAGCTCTCTGCGGTCCCCGGGCTGCGCCCGGTGTCCCGCATTCCGCCGTAGGGCCGCCCCCACGATCGGCCAGGGTCGTGTCAGCCCAGGCTCGCGCGCCGGGATCGGCGGCGGGCGCGGACGCGCGGGAAGCGGCGATGACAGGACGCATGGTCGACCCTTGGGGGTAGGTCTTTGGTGTTCGCCCGTCCTGTCTGACCCCTGCGGGGAGCGGCCGCATGATCCAAATGGACTATGGGCCGGCCATTGGCGGCCGCCCGTCGCCTCAATGGGCGTCGAGGTTTCCGACGATGGAGGCCCGCTGGGAGATCTCGATCCAGTTGCCGTCGGGATCGCGGACCATGGAGATCCGCGCGGTGGTCCCCAGGGTGGTGGGGGGCATGGCCTCGCGGCCACCCTTGGCCAGGATGCGGGCGTGTTCCTCGTCGACCTTGAAGACCTGGAAGGTGATGTAGCGCCAGCCCTTGCCCGCCATGCCGGCGTCGGAGGGCGCGTCGGGGCTCTGCTCCAGGATCAGCAGGGTCTCCCCGGCCCGGAAGGCGCCGGGCGCCGCCTCGGTCAGGCCCAGCCCTTCCCTGTAGAACCTGCAGTGGGCGGCCAGGTCGCGGACGGCCAGGCGAAGGCCGATCTGGGTGACGCCGCCGAGGCCCGGCGGAACCAGGGTCACGCGATTGCCGTCGGGGTCGGTCAGGGTCATGGGCGCCGTCAGCCCGGGCCGGGCGACGATCAGCTCCCGGTAGCCGCTGGGAGCCGTCTCCGGCAGGGGGTCGGCATGGTGGTTGATCTTCAGCACCGAGCCCAGGGCGTCGTGGCGGTGCTGGTCCTGGCCGCGGCGGATCCTCAGCAGATGGTCGAAGGGAATGCCCGCCTGCTCTTGCCAGAAAGCCAACATGGGCTGCAGATCGTTGGTGGACAGCCCGATGTCCACGCGGGGTTTCGCCAGTTCCATGCGCCCGTTTCCGCCTTTAGATTTCCTCGCCTTGTCTCATCAGCGAGGGCGTGAGACCTAAGTCAAACATTTGTTTTAAGTCATTAGGAGCGATCCATGAAGGCTGCGGTCTATTACGAAAACGGCGGGCCCGAAGTCCTGAAGTACGAGGACATGCCCGATCCCCAGTGCCACCCCAAGGGCGTGGTCATCGCCGTCGAGGCCATCGCCATCGAGGGCGGCGACACCCTCAGCCGCTGGCGCGGCCAGCTGGTGACCAAGCCCCACATCGTCGGCTACCAGGCCTCCGGGACCATCGTCGAGGTGGGCTCCGAGGTGACCCATCTGAAGGTCGGCCAGCGGGTCGCCACCCTGATGGCGCACGGCAGCCACGCCTCCATGCGCGCTGTGGCCGCCCGCAACTGCTGGCCCGTGCCCGACGGCTTCGACATGAAGAAGGCCGCGGCGATCCCGGTCACCTTCGGCACCGCCGACGACTGCCTCTTCGAATTCGGCCGCCTGAAGAAGGGCGAGACCGTCCTGATCCAGGCCGGCGCCTCGGGCGTGGGCGTGGCCGCCATCCAGCTGGCCAAGCGGGCCGGCGCGGGCCTGATCCTGGCCACCGCCTCCTCCGACGAACGCCTGGAGAAGCTCAAGCGCCTCGGTCTCGACCACGGCATCAACTACACCCGTGACGACGTCGTCAAAGAGGTGATGCGCCTGACCGACAACAAGGGCGCCGACGTCATCGTCGACAGCGTCGGCGGCCCCACCCTGCAGGGTTCGATCAATTCCCTGGCCTATCGCGGCCGTGTCTCCATGGTCGGCGCCGCCGGGCGCGAGCCGATGGTGGTGGACGTCGGCTCGCTGATGGGGGGCAACCGCACCCTGTCGGGGGTCTTCCTCGGCGCCGAGATCGGCACCGACCGGGTGCATGACAACGTCCAGCGCCTGATCGACGACGCCGCCAAGGGCGAGCTGGAGGTGGTGATCGACCGGGTCTTCCCCCTGTCGGAAGCCGCCGCGGCCCATGCCTATATCGAGAGCCGCGCCGCCGTCGGTCGCGTGGTGATGGTGCCGTAAGACCCACCTCCACCAGGGTGTCATCCCGCATGGAGCGCCGCAGGCGCGGACGTGCGGGACCCAGAGGCGCCGACCTCTCCGGAGGGCCCGGTGCGTCTGGGTCCCGGACAAGCGCTTCGCGCTTTCCGGGATGACACCGATGGGGTTCAATCGCGCCAACGAGAGGAAACGACCATGCCCAAGGCCCGCAACGGCGACGTCGCGATCGAGTACGAGGTGTTCGGCGAGGGGCCGGAGACCATCCTGCTGATCAACGGCCTGGGCTCGCAGAAGACCCGCTGGCCGGAGGCCTTCTGCGCCAAGCTGGCCGCCAAGGGCTATCGCGCCGTCCGGTTCGACAACCGCGACACCGGTCTCTCCACCTGGTTCGAGCCCGGCCAGGCCTACACGCTCTCGGACATGGCCGCCGACGCCATGGCGGTGCTCGACGCCGTCGGCGCGGCCAAGGCCCATGTGGCCGGGGTCTCCATGGGCGGCATGATCGGCCAGGTGGTGGCCATCGAGCACCCGGAGCGCACCCTGTCGCTGACCTCCATCATGTCGGCCACCGGCGGGCCGGGCACCATGGACTCCACACCGGCGGCCGCGGCGGTGCTCTCCACCCCGCCGCCCAATCCGCAGGCCGACTTCGAGGCCTTCGTCGCCCACGGGGTCAACAACGCGCTCACCATCGGCAGCCCCGGCTACCCCTGGCCCCAGGGCGCCCTGCGCGAGCGGGTGATCGCCGAGCATGGCCGGGCCTTCAATCCCACCGGATCGACACGCCAGATGGCCGCCATCCGCGCCTATGGCGACCGCACCGAGCGCCTGAAGGCCCTCAAGCTCCCCACCATCGTCCTGCACGGCGCCGACGATCCCCTGGTGCCCCTGGCGGGGGGCCAGGCCACGGCCGCGGCCATTCCGGGCTCGGAGCTGCGGGTGATCGCCGGCATGGGCCATGACCTGCCGCCGGCCCTGTTCGACATCGTGGCCGACGCCATCCTGGACGCCGCCGCCCGGGCCCGCTGAGGCGCCCATCCCCACCTTCCGCCGGCCAAGGCCGGATCAGCCAAACTTGAGGAAATTCCCATGGGACGTCTCTCCGGCAAGACCGCCGTCATCACCGGCGCCGGCTCCGGCATCGGCCGCGCGGCCTCGGTGCTGTTCGCCCAGGAGGGCGCCAGCCTGGTGATCGCCGACAAGATGGACACCGTCCAGGAGACGGCCAAGCTGGTCGAGGCCGCCGGCGGCAAGGTCGTCGCCCTCACCGGCGACGCGGGCGAGGAGGCCTTCGTGGCCAGCCTGACAGCCAAGGCGGTGTCGGAATACGGCGGCCTCGACGTGGCCTGGGCCAACGCCGGCATCTCCGGCGGCTGGACCGCCTTCGACGACCAGGACACCGCCTTCTGGGCCGAGATCCTGCGGGTGAACCTGATCGGCGCCTTCCTGCTGGTGAAGCACGCCAGCCGGGTGATGATCCCCAAGGGCAAGGGCTCGATCATCTGCACCGCCTCGGTGGCCGGCATCCGGTCGGGCGCCGGTGGCTCACCCTATTCGGCCTCCAAGGCCGGGGTCATCAACCTGGCCCAGACCGCGGCCAACGAGTTCTACGGCACCGGGGTTCGGGTCAACGCCATCTGCCCCGGCCTGATCGAGACCGGCATGACCCAGCCGATCTTCGACGGCGCCCGCGCCCGTGGCAACGAGGACAAGATCGGCCAGCTCAACCCGCTGACCCGCGGCGGCGTGCCCATCGAGATCGCCAACGCCGCCCTGTTCCTGGCCAGCGACGAGGCCTCCTATGTCAACGGCCAGGCCATCGTGGTGGACGGCGGGCTGTCGTCGTCCCACCCGGTCGTGCGCCGCAAGCGGTGATCTACCTGGCGCGCCACGGCCAGACGGAGTGGAACCTGGCGCGCCGTTACCAGGGCGCGTCGGACTCCCCCCTCACCGAGCTTGGCCAGGCCCAGGCCCGGCGGATGGGCGAGCTGCTGAGCCGCCTGGTCCCCGACCCGGGCGGCTGGCGCATGGTGGCCAGCCCCCTGGGCCGCGCCCACCACACGGCCCGCATCATCGCCCAGACGATGGGCGGGACGCTGGCGCCGGAACTCGACGCCCGGCTGGCGGAGGTCAGCATGGGATCGTGGGAGGGGCTGTCCCTGGATGAGCTGGAGGCGCGAAGGCCCGCCGACCTGCCCTATCCGGAGCGCTATTTCGCGGCGCCCGGCGGCGAAAGCTTCGAGGGCGTCCTGGCGCGGCTGTCGGACTGGTTGGCCTCAGTTGACGAGACGCAGAACCTCATCCTGGTCTCCCACGGCCTGTCGGGCCGGATCCTGCGGGGACTCTATGGCGGCCTTCCGCGCGAGGCGATGCTGACCCTGCCCGTGCCGCAGGACGCCATCTATCGCCTTGCGGACGGCCAGGTCGTGCAGATCGATTGCGACCCCGCGTGACGCCCCAGCTGGGACGCTGGGCGGCGCGGGGGGCGGCGGCGTTCTGCCTGGGCTTCGCCGGCTTCCAGGTCGCCCTGGCGCTGGGCGCCCCCTTCGGCAAGATGGCCTGGGGCGGGGCGAGCCCGGCCGTACTGCCCGACGGCCTGAAGGCCGCCAGCGCCGGGGCGGCGGTCTATCTGGCGCTCGCCGCCCTGGCGATGCTGGTGCGCGCGGGCGATCTCGGGGCGAGGCTGCCCCGGCGTCCCGTCTGGTGGATCAACCTGCTGCTCGCCGTTCAGCTGGGGCTCAACACCCTGGCCAACCTGGCGGCGCAGGGGGATGTCGAGCGCTACGTCATGGGCGCGGCCTCGGCGGTGGGCTGCCTGCTCTGCGTGGCGGCGCTCAGCGCGCGGGCTGGACCCGCCGCAGGATGACCCCGCCGTCATTGGCGTCGTCGAGCTGGCGCAGCAGGACCATGACGCCGACGCCCACCAGGGCGCCCAGGACGAAGGACCCGAACATGGCGCCCGACGCCGCCACCGGGCCCAATCCGTTCCGAGGATGCTCCTTGCCGTAGATCAGGGAACCGTCCCAGGCCTCGGCATAGTCGCTCATCGGCTCGTACTGCTCTCTCATGCCACTCAAACCCTTCGAAATCGGGGAGGTTCCTCCCCCGCTGGTCATCCCCGCCCGCGGACGGTAGAAGCCCTCAACCCATTTAAGAACCGCCTGAACGAGAACAACAGACCACTCATGGCCGGACATTCCAAGTTCAAGAACATCATGCACCGCAAGGGGCGCGCCGACGCGGTGCGTTCCAAGCTGTTCTCCAAGCTGAGCCGCGAGATCACGGTGGCCGCCAAGTCGGGCCTGCCCGACCCGACCATGAACGCCCGCCTGCGCCTGGCGGTGGCCAACGCCAAGGCCGAGTCCATGCCCAAGGACAATATCGACCGGGCCATCAAGAAGGGCGCCGGCGGCGACGCCGAGTCCTATGACGAGGTGCGCTACGAGGGCTTCGGCCCCGGCGGCGTGGCCCTGATCGTCGAGGGCCTGACCGACAACCGCAACCGCGCCGCGGCCAATGTGCGGTCCACCTTCTCCAAGAACGGCGGCAATATGGGCGCCACCGGCTCAGTGGCCTTCATGTTCGATCGCCTGGGCCAGATCGTCTATCCGGCCAAGGTCGGCAGCGAGGACAAGGTGATGGAGGCCGCCATCGAGGCCGGCGCCGAGGATGTGGAGTCCGACGAGGAAACCCACACCATCTTCACCGCCTACGAGGCCTTCGCCGAGGTGGCCAGCGCCCTGGAGGCCAGCCTGGGGGAGGCCAAGTCCACCAAGATCATCTGGCGGCCCAAGAACCTGACCCCGATCTCCGGCGACTCGGTGGGCACCCTGATGAAGCTGCTGGACGCCCTGGACGACGACGACGACGTCCAGAACGTCTACGGCGACTACGAGATCTCCGACGAGGACATGGAGAAGTTCGGCTAGGGGCCCGCGCCTAGTCCATCATGCGGACGATCACCGACTGACTGGCCGTGGCCATCAGCTCCCCGTTCTGCGCGAACAGGTTCATCACCCCGTGGGCGAAGCCGCCGTGGATGCCGGTGATCTGAATGTCGCAGAGCACCCAGGTGGTCGACACGATGCGGCGGATGCGCAGGGTGTTGTCCAGGCTGTTGCCGCCGCCCTGGCGGCCTAGCGCCGCGCCGACCCCGGACGGCACATAGTCGGCCATGATCGCCAGCAGGCTGGCGTCGACGGCGAAGTCCTCCACCGGCTTGATCCACATCACCAGACGTCCGTCGGCGGAGAGCTGACCTGTGCGCGGGCCCTCGCCGTAGCGGCCCTTGGCCATGCGCACGTCCAGGCGGCCGTTGAGGTTGTCCCCCTGGTCGCCCCAGAGGACCGAGCGCTCGCAGTCTTCCGGCGGCGGCATGTCGGGCATGGTCACCCACTGGTGGGACACGGTGCTGGGCCGGGAGCCGAGGGCGGCGTTGACCGTGAAGATCTCCTGGTCGCCGACATGGCCGATCACCCGGGCCTGGCTGTTGTACTTGCCCTGGACCGGGACCCAGACGTCGAGGTCCACCACCGAGCCCGGCCGCGCATAGGAGAGGTACTGGGCCGTGGCCCAGATCACCGGGCGTCCGCAGGTCCGTTCCATGGCCGCGATGGCGCTGGCCAGGCCGATGCCGCCGTACATGAAGAGGTTGTCCGGCGGCCCGACGCAGACCGCGGGCGTCAGCGGCATGAACCAGCGGTGCGGGTTGTGGGTGGCCTGAAGGTCGAAGAAGAGTTCGCTCATGGCCGGGCCGATACCCCTCCACGGCGGCCCTGTCCCGGATTTTCGCCTCAGACGGCGATGGCGACCTCGTCCTCGCCCAACAGGCGGGCGATCTCGCCGAGCAGGGCGGGGACGGAGATCGGCTTGGCCACCACCCCGTTCATGCCGGCGGCGCGATAGGCGCCCTGCTGATGGGTCATGACATTGGCGGTCAGGCCGATGATCGGGGTGCGGGCCACGGGACCGGCCAGGGCGCGGATGGCCCGCGTCGCCTCGACCCCATCCATGTTGGGCATCTGGACGTCCATCAGGATCAGGTCGAAGCCGCCGTGCCGGGCCGCCTCCAGGCCGATCCGCCCGTCCGCGGCCTCGGCCACCTGGGCGCCGAGGCGGGTCAGCAGGGTGCGGGCCACCAGGCGGTTGGTGGGGTTGTCCTCCACCAGCAGGATGCTCACCCCCTCCAGCAGACTTTCATCCGCCGCGACGGACGGCGCCGGGGCGGCCCCGGGCGCGGTGAAGTCGAGCCAGAAGGTGGAGCCGACCCCCTCGGCGCTGGTGAAGGCGATGTCCCCGCCCATCCGTTGGGCCAGCGCCCGGGTGATGGAGAGCCCCAGGCCCGAGCCGCCGAAGCGGCGGGCCGTCGAACTCTCGGCCTGGCGGAAGCGCTCGAACAGGTGAGGCTGGGCGGCGAGCGCAATGCCCACCCCGGTGTCCTCGATCTCCAGCCGCACGTGGCGCTGTCCGTCGGCCTGGGGGGTGACTGCCAGGCGCGCGGCGACATGTCCGGCCGGGGTGAACTTGATGGCGTTGCCCAGCAGGTTGAACATCGCCTGACGCACCCGCACGGGGTCGGCGGCGATCCACAGATCGGCGCCGACGGTCTCGCGGCGCAGCTCGATCCCCTTGGCGCGGGCCTGCCCCTCCAGCAGGGCGACCACGGCGTCCAGGGCCTCACCCATGTTCATGGGCTCGGGCGTCAGGTCGATCTGGCCGGCTTCGATCTTGGAGAAGTCCAGCACGTCATTGAGCAGCTGCGCCAGCATCAGGCCGGCGTCGGCGGCCTGGCGCATCAGTTCGCGGCCCTCCGCCGAGATCGGTTCGTCCTTCAGCAGATGCAGGGCGCCCAGCACCCCGTTCATGGGGGTGCGGATCTCATGGCTGATATTCGCCAGGAACTCGGCCTTGGCCCGGGTGGCGCTCTCGGCCTCGGTCTTGGCCTCGCGCAGGGCCTGGTCCTTGGCCACCTGCTCGGTGATGTCGCGGCTGACGTCGATGACGCCCACCGGGATGCCGTGTTCGCAGACTAGCTTGGCGTTGGTCTGGAACCAGAGCCAGCGCCCATCCTTGTGGCGCACCCTGACGGTCACCACCTCCGAGCGCGCCGGATCGGCTCGCATCCGAGCGGCGGCCTCCGAGATCAAGAACCAGTCCTCGGGCTCTATGATCTCCAATCGCGACACCCCGATCAATTCCTCGGGCCGGTAACCGAGCACGCTCTCGATCGCGGGGGAGAGGTAGGTGTGGACGCCCTCCAGGTCGGTGCGGGCGATGATGTCGGTGATGTTCTCGGCCAGGACCTCGTAGCGGTGCAGGCTGGCGTTGACCGCCCGCTGTTGCTCCTGGGCCGAGGGGAGCTCGATGGCCCGTCCGCCCACGAAGATCAGGCCGAGCGCCAGCGCCATGAGGATCGGCGCCAGCTCCATCCAGGTCCGGCCGTCGCTGACGCCGACGATCAGCAGGGCGCAGATCGCCGGAATCGCGCCGGTGGCCAGGAAGACCGCCGGCGTGCTGTAGAAGAGCAGGACCGCGAGGGCCACGACGGTGATGCACAGGATCGCCGCCGTGGTGCGGCCGGCCAGGGTGTCGGCGTTCCAGAAGGTGATCCCCAGGGCCAGCCACCACAGGCTGATGGAGGTGAAGCTCACCAGGAAATTGGCGCGGGACCGGTGGCGGACGACGCCGCCATCGACCTGGCCGCGGCTGGCGAGCCAGAGCCAAAGCTCCAGGGACAGGATGATCGCCAGCCAGCCGCCGGCCATGATCGGCGACAGGATCAGCGCGGCCATCACCGCGCCGAACAGGCTCAACCCCAGGCGCGGCAAGGTGACGAAGCGCACCGCAACGGCAGCCTCGTCCAGGCGCACGGAGAGGGGTGGGCTTGAGATCGTCCGACTCCAGGGCAGGTGCGCGCGACTGCGCGATGAAGGTTCCGGGGTACCCTGGCTCTACTGTTTGGAGTGCTAATCGGCGCTGCGACACATTCGCCCAACACCGGTCCGAGCATAGCGGGCTTGCTTTCTGGCCGCCGTTCATGTGTTTAGCCGCCCTGCCGAGCGCTTCTCCGAACCTGACCCGCGACGATCGCGGTGGGCCCGCCGCCTCGCCCCCAAAGACCTCAGGAAGACCGCGCCATGCAAAGTTCCACAGCCTTTACCCGTGAAACCGTCCAGCTCGACGGCGAGACCTTCTACGACTGCGATTTCCAGAAGTGCCGCATGGTCTATGCCGGCGGCGAGGCCCCGGTCTTCACCGACTGCCGGTTCGAGGACTGCGACTGGAAGTTCGAGGACGCCGCGGCCCGCACCCTGGAGCACATGAAGGCGGTCTGGAACGCCGGCGGCAAGCAGCAGCTCCAGGGCTTGATCAAGGAAATCACGAGCGGCGGCGCGGCGAAGTCGTAAGGGCCAGATAGGCCGCGGCCGCCGCGGCCACCGACGGCAGGGTCGCCCCCAGGCCCGGTTCCAGGCGGGTGACCGCCTGGTAGGCCGCGATGCCGATCCCCCAGGCCGCCAGACCCCGCAGGCTGAACCCCCCGGTGAACCAGTAGGCGCCCCCCGCCTGGGCGATGGCGCCCGCCTCGATCCGTCGGCGCCGCACGACGAAGTGGTCGGTGAGCAGCACCCCGAACAGGGGGGCGAAGACCGACCCGATCAGCAGCAGGAACCCCTCGTACCTCGCCAGGGGCGCGAAGAGGGCGATGAGGGTGCAGACCGCCCCGTAGACCAGCGCCAGGCGCGCCGGCCGGGCGCGGACCAGGGTCGCGGTGGACACCGCCGCGGAATGGATGTCGGCGAAGGTGTTGTCGGTCTCGTCGATGAGGATCAGCAGCAGGGCCACCCCGCCGCCGGTGGCCGCGAGCGCCGCCAGCAGCATCCCCTCCCCGCCGCCGGAGGCCAGGGCGTAGCAGGCGCCGAGCGCGAAGAACCAGATATTGGCCAGCAGGTAGCCAGCCGCGCTGCCGCGGAACATGGCCCCCGGCGAGCGCCCGAAGCGCGTGTAGTCGGCGATCAGGGGCAGCCAGGAGAGCGGCATGGCCACCACCAGGTCGACCCCGGCGCCGAAGCTCATCTCCCCGGTCCCGGCTCGGGCCATGAGGGCGGGAAGGTCATGGTCGGCCAGCAGCCGCCAGGTCAGCCAGGCCGCCCCGGCCAGCAGCAGCCACAGGCCCCAGGCCCGCAGGAAGCGGCGGACGAAGGACACCGGCCCCATCACCGCGAGCGCGGTGGCCAACACGCCGAACAGCAGGGTCCAGAGCACCGGGTTCGACACCCCGAAGGTCTGCCTGGCCAGGGCGTCGGCGGAGTCGCGCATGGCGATGATCTCGAAGGCTCCCCAGCCGGTGAGCTGCAGGGCGTTGAGCGCGGCGGGAACCGCGGCCCCGCGGACGCCGAGCGCCGGCCTCAGATTGCCGATGGCCGAGAGCCCGGTGTCGGCCCCCACCACCCCGGCGGCGGCCAGCAGCAGCACGCCGAGGATCGAACCCAGGACGATGGCGGCCAGGGCATGGGGCAGGCTGAGGCCCGGAACCAGGAAGGCGCCGGCCTGCAGCACCAGCAGGCCGATCCCCAGGCTGAACCACAGGGAAAAGGCGTCGCCGGCGGCGAAGGCGCGGCGGCCCTCGGGAACCGGGGTCAGGGGATCATAGCTGTCGTTCGGGCTATCCATGGCCAAGGTGTATCAGGCGTTCGCGCGACGGCCAGCCCGCTTGGGCCGCGACGGGCCTTGGGCTAGTCTGCGCCCATGAGCACCCTGCGCCGCCTGATCGACCTGCCCGGCATCGCCGACCTGGAATTCGCCTCGGTGATGAAGCCCGCGATGCGCGAGCCCGGCGCGCAGGCGCAGTTCCCGGAGCTCGACGAGGTCAGCCGCGCCAATTTCGGCCTCACCCTGGACGAGGCCGACGAGGTGACCCTGCCCGCCGACTGGGACCGGATCGAGCGCAGGTCCGAGCGCGACCAGGTTGAGGCCTTCGAGGCCGCCGGCTGGGACGTCACCGACAAGCGCCGCCCCCTGAAGATCCTGCCGCAGTTCAGTTTCCAGATGTGGCTGGCGATCCGCGGGGTGGCCGGCGCCCTGCCCTATCAGGCCGAGGAGGATGTCGAGGCCAAGATGTCCTCCTCCCTCGCCGCCGACGCCGCCAAGTTCCGCCGCGACCGCTAGAGCGCGTCAGGGTCAGGTCAGACGATCCCATCTGACCCTAAAAGGCTCTAGGCGGCGCGGCGCAGGGGCCGGCTCGATCCCGCCCCCACCTCGAAGGCGCTCACCAGGGCGGCCAGGTCGGCGTGCTGGGACTTGAGAGAATGGGCCGCGGCGGTGGTCTGCTCCACCATGGCGGCGTTCTGCTGGGTGACCTGGTCCATCTGATTGACGGCGGCGTTGACCTCCGAGAGACCGCCGGCCTGTTCCTGGGCCGAGGCCGAGATGGCGGTCACCGACTCCCCGATGGTCTCCACCCGCTTCAGAATCCGCGTCAGGGCCTCCCCCGTGCGGCCCACCAGGGTCACCCCCTCGCTGACCTTGCCGGAGGAGGCCGCGATCAGGGTCTTGATCTCCTTGGCCGCGCCGGCCGAGCGCTGGGCGAGCGCCCGGACCTCGGAGGCGACGACCGCGAAGCCGCGGCCTGCCTCGCCGGCGCGGGCGGCCTCGACCCCGGCGTTCAGGGCCAGAAGGTTGGTCTGGAAGGCGATCTCGTCGATCACCCCGATGATCTGGCCGATCTGGTTTGAGGAGGTCTCGATCTCACCGACGGCGGTGACGGCGGCGGCGAGCACGGCCTCGGTCTGACGGGCGTCGGCGCGGGTCTCGGCCACCACGGCGTTGGCCTCGGCGGCGCGGCTGGCGGTCTGTTTCACGGTGACGGTGATCTGGTCCAGGGCCGCGGCGGTCTCCTCCAGCGAGGCGGCCTGGTGCTCGGTGCGGCGCGACAGGTCGTCGGCGGCGCTGGCGATCTCGTCGGCGCCCACCCCCACGCCCTCGGCCGCGGCGCCGATGCCGCGCATGGTGGTCTGCAGCTTCTCGGCGGCCTGGTTGAAGTCGCGCTTGAGCACCTCGTACTCCGGGGCCACCTCGACCTGGACGCGGAAGCCGACGTCGCCCTCGGACAGGTGGGACAGGCCCTCGGCCAGGGCCTTGACCAGGACGTCGCGCTCCCGCTCGGCGGCCAGGCGTTCGGCCTCGCGCTGGTCCTTGGACTTCTCCTCCTCGGCCCGGCGGGCTTCCTGGGCGGTGCGCAGGTCGCGGCGTTCGAGGGCCGCCTCACGGAAGACCACGATGGAGCGGGCCATCTCCCCCAGCTCGTCGGCGAGACGGCGACGGGGACGGGCTTGTCATAGTCCCCCTCCGCCAGGTCCGACATGTAGGTCACCAGCTCGGAGAGCGGGCGCAGCAGCTTGCGGCGCAGAATGGCGATCACCGCCGCGCCGCCCAAGGCGGTCAGCAGAGCGGCCAGGCCGGTCAGGACCAGGACCCGGCGACTGTCGGCGGCGATCTTGGCTTCCGTGGCCGCGCCGGCCACGGCCTGGGCCCGCAGGAGCTTCGCCATCTCGCCCTGGGTGGCCTGGATGGCCTGGGTCATCTGAGCCGCGGCGGCGTCGAACTGCGGCATCATCGCATTCCCCCCCACGGGGCCCTGGTCGACATAGGCGTGGGCCATGCTGACCCCGGTCTGATGGAAGGCGTCGAAGCTGGCGGTGGCCCGGTCGATGGCCGCCACCATGGCCGGGGCGCCGAGCTTGAGCGCCAGGGCGCGGGCGCGGGCGGCGTCGGCCTTGAAGGCGGTGGCGTTCTCCTCGGCCGCGGCCCATCCGTCGTCGAGGCCGTCGAGGCCGCGGGTGGCCGAGACGTCGGTGAGGAACTGCTGGACCTGGATGACGTCGATCTGAACCTGCTTGCTGGCCGAGACCAGGTCCAGGGTGGCGGCTGAACGTTCCGCCCTCGCGGCGGTCTCCCGCTCGCGTTGCCGCTCGCCCATCAGGCCGATCAGGCCCTCGCCCAGGGCCGCCCCGGCGGCGAAGACCACCAGGGTGATGACGATGGCGGTGAGATATCGTTCGATGGCCCGGGACTTACGCACCGGCGGGGGGGAGCTGGACATGGTTACGCCTGAGGTTTGCAGGCGGGCAAAGTGTCACGGGGCTTTTAACCAACCCATAAAGGCGCCGGTTAACGGGAAATATTCCGCGGCGAATTCCGGGTCGAATACACTCATTGTGAGGGCGCCGGATCCCGAATGCTTGTATTTGCTATGCTCGAAATGAGTATACGAAATGCCCCGCCCTCGGGTCACGCTTCGAGGAGGCCGATGGCGGCCCATCTTCCCGCGACGGACCCGGTGCCCGGCCTCCGACGCCCCGCCTCCGCCCCGATCCATGTCACTGTTTTTGCTAGGAGACTCGCCGAGCTCATCGGACATCCAGCGCCCACAAGAGTATGGGATGCCCGCGGAAGGGCCTAAGGATATCTTTACTATGAAAATTGAGGATTTCTGCAATCTTTAGGTTACGGGTCTTTAGTCTTCCCCACCTATACATGACGTATAGTGATTTTTGCATCGGGACAGACTTTGACTCTATTTGGAGACGGGGCGGGACGGCTGCGGAGGCTTTGCGCGGCGGCGGTCGCCCTGACCCTGGTCGGGGCGACGGGCGCCCGGGCGGCCGAACCCCACAGTCCCGCCCTGACCCTGGGCCTGGACTACAAGCTCGACAGCGTCGGGGTCCTGGGCGGCGGCGCGACGCGGGGAACCGACCTGCTGGACGGCCTGACCCTCAGCGCGGACCTGGACCTGGACCGCGCGGTCGGCTGGGCGGGCGGCTCGGCCCATCTGGACCTGCTCAACACCAGCGGCGATGCGCCCAGCCTGCGGGCCGGCGCCCTGCAGGGGGTGGACGCCCTCGAGGTCTCCGCCCAGCGGCTGCGCCTCTACCAGGCCTGGCTGGAGCAGAGCCTGGCCGGCGGCTTGGTCAACCTGCGGCTCGGCTTCTCCGACGTCAGCGGCGAGTTCGCCGTCGCCGACGCCTCGGGCCTGCTGCTCAATCCCAGTTTCGGTATGGCGCCCGACTTCGCCGCCAGCGGGGCGGCGGCCTATCCCTCCACCTCGCTCGGCCTGCGGGTGCGGGTCGAGCCGAGCCCGACCACCTATCTGCAGGCGGCCCTGGTCAACGCCCGCACCGGCGTGCCGGGCGATGACGGCGGCGCCGATCTCAGCTTCGACGACGGGACGGTGCTGGCGGCCGAGGCCGGCGCCACCGCGCGCGGCAAGGTCGCCGTGGGCTACTGGCGTCTGACGCGCCGGCAGGACGACCTCGCCACCCTGGACGCCGCGGGCCAGCCGGTCCGCCGCACGGCCCAGGGCGCCTACGCCCTCGTCGAGCAGCCCCTGACCGAAGGCCCCGTCCGGGCGCTGACCGGCTTCCTGCGCGCCGGGATCTCCGAGGGCCGCACCGGCCCCTTCCGCGGCAGCGTCCAGGCCGGCCTGCTGGCCGCCCCGCTCTTCGCCGGCCGCCCGGACTCCAGCCTGACGGTGGGAGTCACCTACGCCGCCCTGGGCCGCGCCTATCGCGACGCCTCGATCCTGGCCGGCGGCCCCGCCCTCGACCGCGGCGAGACGGTGCTGGAACTGGCCTATTCGGACGAGCTCAACGACAAGGTCCGCCTGCAGCCCGGCCTGCAGTTCATCCATCGCCCCGGCGGCGACCCACAGGTCAAGGACGCCGTCGTCGCGTCGCTGCGCGTGGACATCGGGTTCTGACCGCCGAAAGTTCGATGCCACGGTATGGCGCTCTGGCATTTCCGCGCTAGGGTCTGGCCCTTGTCTTCAAGGAACCCAGCATGCCCCGCTCCCCGGACTACCTCGGCGCTGTCGGCATTGGGGTCAGCGACCTGACCCGCTCCGTCGACTTCTACACCCGCGTCCTGGGCATGACCCAAACCCAGACCTTCAAGCTCGACTATATGGACGAGGTGGTGGTGGCCTTCGAGGGCCGCACCGCGGTGGTGCTGATGCACTACACCGACGGCTCGGCGCGCAACTACGCCGACAATCCGGTCAAGCTGGTCTTCTACGTCACCGACCCCAAGGCGGTCAGCGACCGCATCAAGGCCGACGGCCTGACCATCCTGCGCGAGCCCGCCCCCATCGCCACCCTGGGCGGGGCCGTGGTGGGCCTGGCCAAGGACCCCGACGGCTACACCATCGAGCTGCTCCAGGCCCCGCCGCCGAAGAGCTAACCCGCCCGCGGATAGAGGATGATCTGGGTGCAGCGGAAGGCGGCCATCAGCTTGCCGGTGGCCGCGTCCGTCAGGGTGGCGTCCCAGACCTGGGTGGTGCGGCCGCCGTGCAGCATCTGGGCGGTGCAGACCACAGCGCCCTCCCGCAGGGTGCTCATGAAGTTGCACTTCACCTCGGCGGTGGTGAAGCCGCTGGCCCCCTCCGGCCAGGCGGTGGAGACCCCATAGGCGCAGAGGATATCTGCCACCGACAGCAGGCAGCCGGCCAGCAGGAAGCCGGTGTGGGCCACCAGGTCGGGCCTCACCTCGAATCGCCCCACCACCCGGCCGTCGGAGACCTCCGTCACCGTCAGGCCCAGATGGCCCGGCAGCTTGCCCTCATTGGCGCGGTTCAGGCTCTCCACGGAGGTGTTGTTGCTCGTGCCAGCCATGTCTCTCCCCTTCTTTGCGCCCATCTAGCGCAGAGCGCCGGGGCTGTGTCAGGGTCGGGGCGCGGAAAATGCGGAGGGCCGATGGCCGGGATGGATCTGAGCCAGGTGGCCGAGCGCCTGGCCGCGCGGCGTCCTGCGTCGGGGACCTATGTGGTCGGCGTCACCGGCGCCGTCGCCGCCGGCAAGAGCGTCTTCGCCCAGAGCCTGGCCGAACACCTGGCCGCGGACGGCGAGCGGGTGGAGCTGGTCTGCACCGACGGCTTCCTGCTGCCCAACGCCCGGCTGGCGGAGCTGGAGCTCACCAACCAGAAGGGCTTCCCGCCCTCCTACGACCACGCCGCCCTGCGCGCGGCCCTGGAGGGCGTGCGCCAGGGACCGACGATCTTCCCTGGCTATTCCCACGTCACCTATGACGTCGACCCGGCGCTCGCCCGCACCCTGGACCCGCCCGACGTCCTGGTGATCGAGGGGCTGAACCTGGTCCCGACCCACGGCCCCTCCCTGATCGACACCCTGGTCTATCTGGACGCCGAGGAGGCCCACCTGGAGGCCTGGTACGTCGACCGCTTCCTGGGCCTGTGGGAGGCCGCCGAGCACGACCCCGCCTCCTTCTACGCCCGCTTCCGCGGCATGAGCCGGCCCGAGGTCGAAGGCCTGGCCAGGATGGTCTGGCAGAAGGTCAACCTGAAGAACCTGCGCGACCACATCGCGCCGGCCCGCGCCCAGGCCGACCTGGTGGTGCGCAAGGGCCCCGACCACGCCATCGTGGCGGTGGAGGCGCGGGGCTAGCGCCAATCCACCTGAGCGTGCAGGATCGCGCGATCCAAGGTGGAGCTTGTTGATGTTGATCGTTCTCGCCGCGATGGCGGCCCTTGCGGCGGAAGCCGTCGCCGTGGAGCCTACGAAGGAAAGAGAAGCGCTCTGGGTCAGTACTCCAACGCCTGAGGAAATCGCGCGCGTCTATCCGGTCGCCGCGCAAAGGGCCAACGTGGAGGGGGTGGCCGCTATGGCCTGCAAGGCGACAGCTGATGGCCACCTGACCAACTGCACTGTCACCCGTCAGTATCCAGCAAGTGCTGGGTTTGGCGAGGCGACATTGAAATTGGCGCCCCTGTTCCGCATGGCGACCGCTGCGAAGGATGGTGCGCCCGTCGAGGGCGAAACCGGCGAAATCAAGGTCCGATACGTCCTACCCGGCTCCGAATTCATGCGGCGGCCAGATCCTGATGATTTCGCAATCTGCTATGGGCAATTCGCCAACCGCGCCGAAGCCAACGCCGAAGACCTGCAGGCCTGGCGCGGCGCAATGTATTGGGCCGCCAAGATGATGAGCGCTGCCGCAGGGAGGTACAGCTCACCGTCTAAGGTCGAGTCCGCCATGGCCCGCGCGCGTGGTGAGGCGGCCAACGGCACACTGAGGCCCAAGCGGGGCTATGAACTCGAGAGTTGCGTAGCAAAGCTTCCGAAGTGAGCTTGCCCTAGTAAACGATCGGCCGGGCCTTCTGCGGATAGCGGCTGCAATCGTCCTCCACCCAGCGGATGTGGCGCACCTCCAGCTCGGCCTTCTGGGCCTCGATGTCGGCGTTGTAGAGGCAGGGCAGGATCACCCGGATCGGGATGTGCTGGTCCTCGCTGAGCGCCAGGACGAACTTGGCCACGCTCTGTTTCATCATCTGATAGTCGGCCTGCTGGCCGCGCCGGAAGCCGTCGCGGTCGCCATAGCCGCTGACGGCCAGGTCCCCTTCGCGGGCCAGGGCCCGGCGCTCCACGCCGTCGCCCTCCCAGGTCCCCGGGGCGATGTAGTTGGACAGCTTGAGCACGTCGAAGGGGTTGCCCAGCAGGCCGAGGCTCACCAGGGCCACGGCGTCGCGCTCGTTGAGGCCGACGAAACGGGCGCTGAAGCCTGAATCCACGGTGGTCTGGAAGGCGGTCCGACCGCTGCGCCGGTCGACGATGCGGTAGATGGCCCGGCTGCGGCTCTCGAAGGTGGCGCCGAAGGCCGAGCCGTCCAGGTCGACGAACTCGACCTGCAGGCCGTAGCGGGCGGCGATGGGGGTGGGCGCCAGCATGCCGGACTTTTCCAGCAGCAGGGCGAGCTGCGGCCGGAACTGGGCCTGGTTGGCCTCGGAGAACAGGAAGGAGTGCTGGCTCATCCCGGAGACGTAGTCGACCACGACGGTCTGGTAGAAGGGATGGCCCGGGGGCACGGCGAAGGCGATGGCGTTGCGCAGCGGCGGGCGCTGCACCTCCAGCATGGTCTGGTGGGAGGCGCAGGACGCCAGGCCCAAGCTCAAGACCGCCACCAGGCTCGTCAACCAGCGCATGTTCGTCCCCCTCGCGCCGCAAGCTCTACCTTGAGGAGGGATAATGGAAGATTACGCGCCGCGGCCTCGCCGCCCGTAGCAGGAGCGCCAGAACACCCTTCCTTAACCCCGATCGCCGCTGTATCACCGGAACATATCCCGAACGCCTGAGTCCCGCATGACCGCCATCCGCATCCTCGGCCTCGATCCCGGCCTGCGCCGCACCGGGTGGGGCGTGATCGAGATCGAAGGGGCGCGGCTGACCCACGTGGCCCACGGCGTCATCGCCCCGAAGGACACCGCGCCATTCGCGGACCGCCTGCTGGCCCTGTTCGAGGGCATCAGCGAGGTCGTCGCCTTGCACGGCCCGCACGAGGCGGCGGTGGAGGAGACCTTCATGAACAACAACGCCGCCTCGGCCCTGAAGCTCGGCCACGCCAGGGCCATGGCCCTGGTGGTCCCGGCCCGGGCCGGCCTGCCGGTGGCCGAATACGCCGCCACCGTGGTCAAGAAGGCCGTGGTGGGCACCGGAGCAGCCGACAAGACCCAGGTCGCCTTCATGATCGCCCGGCTGCTGCCCAAGGCCGGCCCCACCACCGCCGACGCCGCCGACGCGCTCGCCGTCGCCATCGCCCACGCCCACGCCCGCAAGGTCCGCAGGCTGGGGGTCGCGGCATGATCGGGCGGCTGCGGGGCCTGGTGGCCGAGGTCGGCGAGGAGGACGCCCTGATCGACGTGGCCGGGGTCGGCTATGTGGTCCGCTGCGGGTCGCGCACCCTCACCCACCTGCCGGCGCTGGGCGAAGAGGCGGTGCTGCACGTCGAGACCCAGTGGTCCGAGGCCACCGGCATGCGGCTCTACGGCTTCCTCGGCCGCGACGAGCGCCGCGCCTTCGTCATCCTGCAATCGATCCAGGGGGTCGGCCCCAAGGCGGCCCTGGGGGTGCTGGACATCCTGTCGCCGGCCGAACTGGCCCAGGCCGCCGCCCGCGAGGACAAGGCCGCCGTGGCCCGCGCCAACGGGGTCGGCCCCAAGCTCGCCCTGCGCATCGTCACCGAGCTGAAGGACAAGCCGCTCACCGACGGCCCGGTGGCCGCCTTCCACGCCACCGCCGCTGCCCCGAGCCCGCCGCCGCCCTCGGCCGCCGGCGAGGCGGTCTCGGCCCTGATGGGGTTGGGCATCGCCGAGGTGAACGCGCGGCGCGTCGTCGAACAGGCCGCCCTGCGCCTGGGGGATGAGGCCACCGTCCAGGCCCTGATCAAGGCTGGCCTGCAGGAGCTGGGGCGTTGACCCGCCTGGTTTCGGGCGAGGAAGCCCCGCTGGAGAGCCATGACAAGGCCCTGCGGCCCCAGACCCTGTCCGAATTCGTCGGCCAGGAGCAGGCCAAGGGCAATCTCTCGGTCTTCATCGAGGCGGCCAAGGCCCGCGAGGAGGCCCTGGACCACGTCCTGCTGTTCGGTCCGCCGGGCCTCGGCAAGACCACCCTGGCCCAGATCGTCGCCCGCGAGCTGGGGGTGAACTTCCGCGCCACCTCCGGCCCGGTCCTGGCCAAGGCCGGCGACCTTGCGGCGATCCTCACCAATCTCGAGCCCCGCGACGTCCTGTTCATCGACGAGATCCACCGCCTGCCGGCCAATGTGGAGGAGATCCTCTATCCGGCCATGGAGGACCACGTCCTGGACCTGATCATCGGCGATGGCCCCTCGGCCCGCTCGATCCGCATCGATCTCGCCCCCTTTACCCTGGTGGCGGCCACGACCCGGGCCGGCCTGCTGGCCACCCCGCTTCGCGACCGCTTCGGCATTCCCCTGCGCCTGGAATTCTACACCCACCCCGAGCTGCAGAAGGTGCTGACCCAGGCGGCGCGCAAGATGAACCTGGAGCTGTCGCCCGACGGCGCCCTGGAGATCGCCGCCCGGGCCCGGGGCACGCCCCGGGTGGCCGGGCGCCTGCTGCGCCGGGTCCGCGACTTCGCCGCCGCCGACGGCGCGACCCTGATCGATCGCAAGGTCGCCGCCAAGGCGCTCGCCCGCCTCGACGTCGACGAGGCCGGCCTGGACGCCCTCGACCGCCGCTACCTGCGCGCCCTGATCGAGAACTATGGCGGCGGCCCGGCCGGGGTGGAGACCCTGGCCTACGCCATCGCCGAGGCCCGCGACGCGGTGGAGGACGTGATCGAGCCCTATCTGCTGCAGCAGGGCTTCATCCAGCGCACGCCGCGGGGCCGCATGATCTGCGCCAAGGCCTACGCCCATATCGGCCTCACGCCGCCGCCGCAGATCCAGGCCGGCGGCCAGGCCGGGCTGTTCGAGGACGAATAGCGCTCTTCCTCTCCCCCAAAGACGTGGGGAGAGGAGAGTCTCCTCGACCGCCTCGCACCCATCCGGGCATAAGGGGGCGATGCGAACCCTTTCCCTGATCCTGCTGGGCGCCGTGCTCTGGTTCGTCGCGGCGGCCTTCATCCGGCTGACCCTGCCCTTCGGCCTGTTCAGCGGCGGTCCTGTCACCCTGGCCCTGTTCGGGATCACCGCCCTGATGTCGCCGGTGCTGGTGAGCGTGGTCCACAGGATCACCTCCGGCGGCCCCGCGCCGCGCCTGCCCACCGCGGCCATCCTCTGCACGGTCGGCGTCCTGCTGGATGCGCTGGCCATGGTCTGGTCGCCGGAGCTCTACGCGGCCAATCCCGCTCGCCTGGTAGGCGGCGCGGCCTGGCTCCTGTTCGGGGTCGGCGCCATCCTGACCGCGGCCATGCTGCAGGACCGTCCCCGATGACCGAACCCTATGCCGGCGAGATCGTCGGCCGGGAGCACCAGCTTCCGGTGCGCATCTACTACGAGGACACCGACTTCACCGGCGTCGTCTATCATGGCCAGTACGTGCGGTTCTTCGAGCGCGGCCGCAGCGACTTCCTGCGGGTGGCCGGCATCGGCCACGCACAGCTGCTGGAGCGCCCGGACCCCGCCGCCTTCACCGTCGTGCGGCTGGAACTGGACTTCAAGGCGCCGGCCCGCATCGACGACGCCCTGCTGGTGCGCACCACCTACGACCGCATGGCGGGCCCGCGACTGTTCATCAACCAGAAGATCACCCGCGGCGAGCAGGTGATTGCGCAGGCGGTCGTCGAGGCCGCCTGTATCGATCTCGCAGGACGGCCGCGAAAGCCGCCCAAGGAACTCATAGCGACGCTCAGGCCCCTTTTTTGCTAGAGCGCGATAGCCGAAAGTGGAATCCCGGTTTCGGCGGCCATCGCGCTCTAGACTAAAAGTGGTCAGAAATGTCCGTTTCAAAGAGAAACGGACATTTCTTGAGCGGCTTGGCCTTAAGTTCGACACCGCGCCGTTCCAAGCCAATCCTGGCCGGACGCAAACCACGGAGCCCAGGCCGCATGGACCCCGCAGTCCCCGCCGCGATCACGCCCGAGACCTTCTCCTTCATCGCCCTCTTCCTGCGCGCCGACTGGGTCGTGAAGACCGTGATGGCGGGCCTGGCCCTGTCCTCGCTCTGGTCCTGGACGGTGATCATCGACAAGTTCTTCCGCTTCTCGGTGCTGAACGGCCAGGCGGACCGGTTCGAGAATCAGGTCTCCTCCGGCCGCAGCCTGGAGGACATCGCCCAGGAGGCCGGCGAGCGGCCCAAGCACGCCCTGCCCCGCATGCTGCAGGGCGCCCTGCGCGAGTGGCGTGACGCCCGGGCCAAGGGCCTGGCCACCGACACCCAGGCCGCCTTCCTGATCCAGCGCATCGACCGGGTGCTGGACACCACCATCGCCCGCGAGGCCCAGCGGGTGGAGGACGGGCTCGGCTCGCTCGCCATCGTCGCCACCGCCTCGCCCTTCATCGGCCTGTTCGGCACCGTCTGGGGGATCATGCACGCCTTCCAGGAGATCGCGATCCAGAAGAACACCAACCTGGCCGTGGTCGCCCCCTCCATCGCCGAGGCCCTGTTCGCCACCGCCATCGGCCTGATCAGCGCGATTCCCGCCTATATCGCCTACAACAAGTTCTCCACCGACGCCTCGCGCTACACCGCCCGCCTGGAGGGCTTCGCCGACGACCTGTCCACCGCCATCCAGCGGCGGCTGGCGGACCGGACCTAGGGCCATGGCGATCTCGAGCCACGACGCCTTCTCGGCCTCCGGCGGCAGCCGCAGGCGCCGTCGCGGCGGTCGCCGCGGCGCGCTCTCGGAGATCAACGTCACCCCCCTGGTGGACGTGATGCTGGTGCTGCTGATCGTCTTCATGATCTCCGCCCCCCTGCTGACCGTGGGCGTCCCCGTGGAGCTGCCCAAGACCGAGGCCGGCGCCATGGAGGACCAGTCCGAGCCGCTCACCGTCTCCATCCGCGCCGACGGCTCGCTGTTCGTCCAGGAGGACCCCGTCCCCTTCGCGGGGCTCGCCCCGCGCCTGCGGGCCATGTCCGGCGACGTCACCGCCAAGCCGATCTATGTGCGGGCCGACGGCCGGGCCTCCTATGCGGTGGTGGCCCAGGTGATGGCCGCCCTGTCGACCTCGGGCTTCAAGTCGATCAACCTCATCACCGACACCGGCGGCCCCTCTTCCGGCGGGACCCCCGCCCCGGACGCCCCGGGGACCTGAGGCCGGCATGACGCGCACCCGGTCGGATTTCTCCGCGGCCATGCTCGCCTCCCTGCTGCTGCACGGCGGGGTGCTGGTGGCCGCCCTGATCTCCTGGCCATGGCAGAAGCAGCTTCCGGCCGGCACCACCGTGCCGGTCAACATCATCTCCAACGCCACCTATACCGACCTGCGCGCCGCGGCCCAGGCCGCCCAGGAGCAGACCGCCGCCACCGAGGCGCCTGTCCCCGACGCCCCGCCCGAACCCGCCCTCGAAACGCCGGCGCCCGAGCCGGTTCCCCCCGCGCCCCAGCCCGCGCCCACCCCCGCCAAGGCGCCGGCCGCGGCCAAGCCCACCGTCGATCCCGCCGCCAAGGGCCAGCAGAAGCCCGCCCCCGCCAAGCCCCAGAAGGCCCTGGACCTCGACGCCCTGTCGGCCAGCATCGCCAAGAGCCGCCCCTCCGGCGGCAAGGCCTCGTCGGCCGCCCAGGGTCCGGCCCGCCAGGAGACCGCGCGCGAGGCCCGGCCCTCAGCCGGCGCCGGCAAGGGGGTCTCGGCCAGCGCGCTCGCCGGTCTGGTCTCGGAGCTGCAGCGCCGCTGGAACCCCAATTGCGAGGTCGAGGGCGGCCGCGACGTCCGCGTCCGGGTGACCTTCACCCTGTCGGCCGGCGGCCAGGTGGTCGGCCCGGTGGAGGCCGGCGGCCAGGAGAATTCGTCCAACCCCGTGGTCCGGGCCGCCGCCGAGCGCGCCATCCGCGCCGTGCGCCAGGCCGCGGCCGAGAAGTCCCTGCCCCGCGAGGTCTACGGCCAGGCCTGGGCCCCCACCTTCAACGCCCAGGAAGCCTGCCGATGAGCGCCCCCAAGGAGACCCGTCCCATGCGACTGAAGGCCCTCTGCCTGGCGATCGCCAGCCTGTTGCTCGCCTCCGCGTCCCTGGTCACACCGGCCCAGGCCCAGATCGAGATCGACGTGAACAAGGGCGACGTCCAGCCCTTGCCCATCGCCGTCCCGGCCTTCGGCGGAACCCGCGGCGCCGACATCGCCCAGGTCATCACCGGCAACCTGGAACGCTCGGGGCTGTTCGCCCCCATCAATCCCGCCGCCTTCATCGAGAAGGGCCTGGACGTGGCCGTCCAGCCGCGCTTCCCCGACTGGAAGGCGATCAACGCCCAGGCCCTGGTCAACGGCCAGGTGACTGTAGAGGGCGGCCGCCTGCGGGTCGATTTCCGGCTGTGGGACGTCTATTCCGAGCAGCAGCTGCTGGGCCTGCAGTTCACCTCCACCCCGGAGAACTGGCGCCGCGTCGCCCACAAGATCTCCGACGCCGTCTATGAGCGGCTGACCGGGGAGAAGGGCTATTTCGACACCCGCATCGTCTTCGTCTCGGAGACCGGGGGGCGTCTGAACCGCACCAAGACCCTGGCCATCATGGACCAGGACGGGGCCAATCCCAGCTATCTGACCGACGGCTCCTACATCGTCATGTCGCCCAGGTTCTCCGCCACCAGCCAGGAGATCACCTACATGACCCTGCGGCCGGAGGGCTCGGCCATCTACCTGTTCAACCTGGAGACCGCGCGGCGCGAAAGCATCGGCCAGTTCCCGGGCATGGTCTATGCGCCGCGCTTCTCCCCCGACGGCGGCCGCGTGGCCTTCTCCGTCGAGCGGGGCGGCAACAGCGACATCTATGTGATGAACCTCAAGAGCCGCACCTCGGCGCGCCTGACCTCCGACCCCGGGATCGACACCTCGGCCTCCTTCTCGCCGGATGGGACCAAGATCGTCTTCAACTCCGACCGCGGCGGCTCGCCCCAGCTCTACATCATGAATTCCGACGGCTCGGGCGTCCGTCGCATTTCTTATGGATCGGGGCGCTATACCACCCCGGTCTGGAGCCCGGTGGGGGACTTCATCGCCTTCACCAAGCAGACGGGGGGCGAGTTCCACATCGGCGTCATGCGGCCGGACGGTTCGGATGAGCGGCTTTTGACCACCAGCTACCTGGATGAAAGCCCCACCTGGGCGCCGAACGGGCGGGTGTTGATGTTCAGCCGGGAAACGCAGGGCGGACCTCCGCGTTTGTGGACGGTGGATGTAACAGGTCGAATCCTGCGCGCGGCGCCCTATCCGGGTTCCGGGTCAGACCCAGCCTGGTCTCCTCTGCTCAACTGATGAGAGAATTCAGGTGTAACCTTTCCGTAGTGGCGGTCATTTGAATGTCCGGCAGATGGAAATGCAGGTAGAGTTTAGGAAATGGCGCGGTTGGCGCCGGCGAAACCCAGCTTAAGGAGAAGCCCGACATGAGCTTCAGCACCAAGCACGCCCTTCGACTGGCGCTTGTCACCACGGCGGCTCTGTCCATGGCCGCCTGCGCCAGCCGTCCCAAGCCCGGCCCGACGCCCGGCCCGGGTCCCGGCCCCGGCTATCCGTCGCAACCGGGCCCCGGCCCGAGCACGGGCAATGTGGTCCCCGGCTCGATCCAGGACTTCGTGATCAATATCGGCGACCGGGTCTATTTCGACTTCGACCGCTACGACATCCGCTCCGACGCCAGCCCGGTGCTGGACGCCCAGGCCCAGTGGCTGGTGCGCTATCCCAGCGTCGCGGTCCGGATCGAAGGCAACGCCGACGAACGCGGCACCCGCGAATACAACCTGGCGCTCGGCGCCCGCCGCGCCAACTCGGTGCGGGAATATCTGGTGAGCCGCGGCGTCTCGCCGGCGCGGATCTCCACCGTGTCCTTCGGCAAGGAACGCCCGATCGATCCGGGCACCAGCGAAGAGGCCTACCAGCGCAACCGGAACGGCCACACGGCCATCACCGGCGGCGCGCGCTAAGGCGCACCACAGTTCGAGGAGAGTGCGAGAGGGGCCCCCGATGCGGGGCCCCTCTTTGCGTTCTGGACTAATCCTGTGGACGGGCCCCAATTTGGCCCACCCGACCTGAAGATGATGACCGCATGACCCTTCGCCGCCTCGCCCTCGCATCCGCCGCCGTCCTCACCCTGGCGACCCCCGCCTTCGCGCAGACGCCGATCGATCCGCTGGACGCCCGCGACGCCCGTCGCCTGGACCGCATGGAGCAGGTGATGCGCGAGCTGCGCTCCATCGTCTTCCAGGGCCGCGACTCCGGAAAGCCGGTGGTCGTCCAGCCCGCCGAGACCGACTACCAGCTCCAGGAACTGACCCGCCGCATCGCCGATCTGGAACAGGCCCTGACCCGGGTGAACGGCCAGCTGGAGACCACCAGCCACGACCTCGAACAGGCCAAGCGCGACACCGAAGCCCTGAAGCGGGACAACAAGGCCCTGACCGACCGCCTCGGCGGGGTCGAGCAGCGCCAGGCCGCGCCGGCGCCCGAGGGCCCCGCCCCCGACCTCGCCGGTGGGGCGACGGTGGCGGCCGGACCGGCCCCCACCGCGTCGGAGGCCTTCACGGCGGCCCGCCAGCTGATGCTCAGCGGCGACTACACCGGCGCCGAGGGCGCCTTCCGCGACTATGTCGACCGCTATGACGACAGCGCCAAGGCGCCGGAGGCCCGCTACTGGCTGGGCAAGACCCTGTCGGCCCGCGCCGCCCACGCCGACGCCGCCCAGGCCTATATCGGCGCCATCCGCGGCTGGCCCGCCACCAGCTGGGCGCCCGACGCCACGGTGGAGCTGGCCCGCGCCCTGGTGGCGCTGAAGAAGCCCGCCGACGCCTGCCAGATCCTGGGCGAGTTCGACCGCCGCTATCCCAAGGCCGCCGCCGCCGTGAAGGGCCGCGCCGCCGCCGCCCGGACCCAGGCCAAGTGCGCGGCCTAGAGGCCGTCGTCCGAGAGGCTCTCGACCGCCATCTGCTGAGCGCGAGCGCCGCGCCGATCGCCGTGGCCCTGTCCGGCGGCGGAGATTCCCTGGCCCTGGCCCTGATCGCCGCCGACTGGGCCAAGGCCCATGGCCGGTCGCTGCTCATCCTGACCGTGGATCACCGCCTGCGCGCCGAGAGCGCGGCCTGGACGCAGGCCTGCGCGGCCACAGCCCACCGCCTCGGCGCCGGCTTCCGGGCGCTCGCCTGGGAGGGGGAGAAGCCCGCGACCGGCCTGCCCGCCGCGGCGCGGATCGCCCGCCACCGCCTGATCGCCGACGCCGCCCGGGAGGCCGGGGCCAAGGTGGTCCTGATGGGCCACACCGCCAGCGACCGCCTCGAGGCCGCGGCGATGCGGGAGACGGGCGCCACCACCCCCAGCCCGCGTGAGTGGAGTCCCTCGCCGTCCTGGCCGGAGGGCCGGGGCGTCTTCCTGCTGCGTCCCCTGCTCAGCCAGACCCGCGCCCACCTCCGCGCCTGGCTCAGCGAGCGTGGCGAGACCTGGATCGACGACCCCGCCAACGACGACCACCGCTTCGCCCGCGCCCGCGCCCGCGCCGCCCTCACCGGCGACGAGGTCGACGAGGCCGCGCTCGCCGGAAGCCTCGCCGAACTGGCCCGGGCGGCCGCAGACCTCGCCGGCGGACTGGTCCTGCCGCGCAGCGCGCTCGCGGGGGCGCCACAGGCCTTCTTCGCCGCCGCCTGCCTCTGCGCGGCTGGAACAACCCGCCCGCCGCGGGGCGCCCGGCTGGGGCGCCTGGCGGCCGCCCTGGCGCGCGAGGCGCCCGGCGCCGCGACCCTGGCCGGCGCACGCATCGAGGCCGACCGGACACAGGTCCGATTCCTGCGCGAGCCCGGGGAGGCCCGGCGGGGCGGGCTCGCGCCCCTGGACCTGGCCGCGGGGGCGACGGGCGTCTGGGATGGCCGCTTCGAGATCGTCACGACGCGGGCGGTCCGGGTTCAGGCCCTGACAGGCCACGCGGCGAGCCTGTCGCCCGCCGCGCGCGCGGCCCTGCTCGTCTTGCCGGCCGGCGCGCGGGGCGCCCTGCCATTCATCGCGGGCGAAGGCTCGCCGCTGCTGACCGCGACCGCCGGGATATCGGTCAGGCCGCTGGCCCTGGACCGGCTGCGGGCCGCCTGCGGCGCCGTCGATCGGGAACCGGCCTAGCCGAGGCCCCACTCGGCCTGATATGAACCTTCTGCGGCCACCACCGGCCGGAACCCGAGACAAGGAAGGAGATCGTCATGCGTCAGACCGCCGACCTTCAACCTTCAATTTCGGGTTTCAATGGACCTATTCAAATGGCTGGCGCGAGTCCTCGCGCCTAGGCGTCGTCGCGCGCCTCAGCAGGACCGCGCCCTCATCCGGCGCCGACTGTCCGGAAGACTATCGGCTCATCTGCAGAAGGACGTCGGGGTCGAAGATCCCCTCGACTGAGGACAGGCCCGCGGCCGCGAGGCCGCGGGCTAACCGTCCGCCATCACGTGTTCGATCCCGACGATGATCGGGTCGGCGAACCGCTTGCCCAGCAGGGTGGAGTGGTTGGCCCCGGCGATGTCGACCACATAGCCCCGCGCCGAGGCGTGGGCGGGCGCCGCCTGGATGGCCTTCAGCCGGGCCGGCAGCCGCGTTCCGCCGGCGTTCACCACCGCCACCGGCAGGCTGGGGTCATAATGTCCGATCTCGCGCCCCTGGGCCGAGGTGGCCGCCCAGTGGGCCACCTCCTCCGCCGACCAGTGGGCGTGACTGGCCAGGCCGTAGATGCGCCGCTTCTCTGTGGAGGCCTCGCCCTCCAGGCCGATCTTGTCGCCCACCACCAGGGCGAAGGGCTTCATGAAGCCGATTCCCGACCAGCGGCCCACCAGCTTCATGGCCCGCCGGAAGCCATGGATGGCGCGCGCGGCGGCGGGGCTCTCGATGGTCTCCGGGGTGACGGCGTCCACCAGCACGACGCCGGTGACCCGGTCGCGGTTGCGTCCGACGAAGACCCGCAGCAGCAGGCCGCCCATGGAATGGCCTACCAGGATCAGGGGCCCGGTCTCGCCCAGATGGGCCAGCAGCGCCTCCAGGTCGGCGGCGATGGCCCGCCCGTCGCGGGGGCGGGGGCCGGGATCGGAATAGCCCAGTCCCGCCCGGTCATAGGCCAGGCTGCGCAGGCCCTTCTCCGCCAGGCGCTGCTGCACCACGGCCCAGTCGGCGGCGCAGCCGAAGGCGCCGCACTCCAGGACGATCAGGGGCTCGGCCGAGGCGTCCCCGGCCCGGACCACGCGCAGCCGCCGCCCGCCGATATCGACGAGGGCGCCGCGCGTGGGATGGAATCCGGCCTTGGCCATGGGCGAGACTTAGGAGTCCCGCCCGGTCAGGCGCAAGGCCGGTTTGCGGCTATTTCCAGACGACCGTCTGGGGCGCCTCGGAAGACCCGTAGTCGATCTCCACCCGGGTCACCGCCTTTGCGCCCGCCGGGACGTCGAAGGGCGCCCGCGCGGTGGTGGGCTTGAGGGCCACCGGCGCGCCGCCGTCGAAGCTGACCCGGACGTTGCGCACCCCGGTCTCCGGGTTGGCGAGGAACTTGGGTTGGTCGGCCGCAGTCCCCGTCTCGGTGACCACGAAGAAGCGCTTGGTCTGGCTGGCGCCGGCGTACCACATGATGTTGAGCTGCTGGCCGCCGACCCGCCAGTTGGGAGTCATGGCCACCTTGGCCGTCGAGCCCTTGGTCTTGATCTCGACGCTCTGGGCCGGAAGGATGCCGTGGGCGCCCTCGGCCATGGAGAGCGCCAGGGCCGGGGGACCGGCCGGGGCCGCGGGTTCGCTCTTCCCGCAGGCGGCGAGCGAAGCACTCAGTAGAAGGACGGACGCGAGCGCAAGCCCGCTAAAGCCTGAACGCATGGGTCGTTTCCTCGTTTTTTATGACACGAGGATGGGCACAAGCTTGGCCGTGCCACAAGGCCGTGCGCCGGAGCCTTACTGGGGTTAGGTTCTCGGCCGCGCGAAGAGGGATTCGACCATGCTGCGGCTGATTCTGGCGGTGATTCTCGGGCCCCTGATCGGCCTGGTGGTGCTGGGGGTCGTCGACGGGGCGGCCAACATGATCTTCCCGCCGCCGCCCGGCGTGAACCTGACCGATCCGGCCGCTATCCGCGCGGCCACCGCGGTCCTGCCCTTCGGCGCCCAGGTCGGCACCATCCTGGCCTGGCTGCTGGGGGCCCTGGCCGCCGCCTGGAGCGCCAACCTGATCGCCGGACGCCGGGCGCTGGCCGGCCGCATCGTCAGCGGCCTGTTCCTGGCCTTCGCGGCCTGGACCCTGGTGACCACCGGCTATCCGCTGTGGACGCGGGCGGGTCTGGTGATCGCGGTGCTGGTGGCGGCGGTCGCGGCGGACCGCGCCTCGGGAAAGCCGAGACTCTAGCTGTTGAACCGCAGGGTCTGGCGGACCTTGCCGCCCTTGCCCTTCTTGCCCTTGGCGGCCTTGGCCTCCATCAGCGCCTTCTTGCTCTCCGGGATCTCGGAGACATAGGCGATGCGCACGCGGGGCGAGACATAGGCGCCCAGCTTCAGGGGCAGGTCGGCCACGGTGGCGAACTCGCGGTTCATGAACACCAGGGGATTGAGCGGCTTGTCATCCTGGCGGATCTCGAAGTGGACGTGCGGCCCGGTGGAGGTGCCGCTGGAGCCCATACGGCCGATCGGCTTGCCGGCCTCGACATAGGCGCCCTTGCGGGCCACGCGTTCGATCTTGCCCAGGTGGGCGTAGAAGCTGGTGAGGCCGACCCCGTGCTCGATCTCGACATAGCGCCCGTAGGAGGGGCTCTCGCCCGCGCGGACCACGATGCCGTCGGCCACGGCCACGACCTTGGTCCCGGTGGGGCCGGCAATGTCGACCCCCTCGTGGAGACGGCCATGGTCTTCCCAGGGCAGGCGGCGCAGGCCGAAGGGGGAGTTGATCAGTTGTCCGGGCACGGGATTGCCGCACTCGAACACCGGGGGCGGTGGCGCGGGTTCGACGGCCGGCGCGGCGGGCGCGGCCGGCGCCGAGGCCACGGGCTTCTGCTTGACGTCGGGCAAGGCGGCGTAGGCGACGGTGACCGCGGCCAGGCCCAGCACCACCGCGGCGGCGGTCTCCAGACCGAAATGGCGCACGCGATCGGTCGCCGACGAGGACTTCGAACTCAAACGGAACCTCTTCCAGTAAAGTCGAGCTTTAAACTCGTCCGCTAGAGGTTATGCGGACAGCCTCGACGATTTCCCACGGATGTGCGCGGGCTAGATGCCGGGTCTTTGGGACGAAAAGACGGCAGGGTTAATGGAATACCTTTGACCTATTGTCGCGGCGTCGAACGAAGCGCCACCATAGAGTCGACTGGTAAACGGTGTTCTTACGGGCCTGCGACAAAATGGCAGGCAGGGGGCCGCCGGGTCTGGGCGTGACTCCGGCGGCGGCCTCGGGCGTCAGAGCGCCTTGAGGATTCCCTCGACCATCTTCTTGGCGTCCCCGAACAGCATCATGGTGTTGTCGCGGAAGAAGAGTTCGTTCTCGACCCCGGCATAGCCGGAGCTCATGCCGCGCTTCACGAAGAGGACCGTACGGGCCTTCTCGACGTCCAGGATCGGCATGCCGTAGATGGCGCTGGAGGGGTCGGTCTTGGCGGCCGGGTTGGTGACGTCGTTGGCGCCGATCACGAAGGCCACGTCGGCGGTGGGGAACTCGGCGTTGATGTCCTCCAGCTCGAAGACCTCGTCATAGGGGACGTTGGCCTCGGCCAGCAGCACGTTCATGTGGCCCGGCATGCGGCCGGCGACGGGGTGGATGGCGTACTTCACCTCGACGCCCTCCTCCTTCAGCTTGTCCCCCATCTCGCGCAGCGCATGCTGGGCCTGGCTGACGGCCATGCCGTAGCCGGGGACGATGATCACCTTGCTGGCATTCTTCATGATGAAGGCCGCGTCGTCGGCCGAGCCCTGCTTGACCGGCCGGGTCTCGACCTTGCCGCCGGAAGCCGCGGCCGCGTCGTCGGCCCCGAACCCGCCCAGGATCACGGAGATGAAGCTGCGGTTCATCGCCTTGCACATGATGTAGCTGAGGATCGCCCCGGACGAGCCCACCAGGGCCCCGGTGATGATCAGGGTGACGTTCTCCAGCGTGAAGCCAAGCGCCGCCGCCGCCCAGCCGGAATAGCTGTTGAGCATGGACACGACGACGGGCATGTCGGCGCCGCCGATGGGGATGATCAGTGTGATCCCGATCAGCAGGCTGAGGCCGGCTATGGCCCAGAAGGCCCAGATCGCCTGGCCGCCGCTCATCACCAGCACCACCACCAGGGCGACGATGGCCAGCGCGATGACGATGTTCAGCAGGTGGCGGGCCGGCAGCAGGATCGGCGCGCCGCTCATGTTGCCGTTCAGCTTCAGCGCCGCGATGATCGAGCCGGTCAGGGTCACGGCCCCGATGGCCAAGCCGAGGGACAGCTCCACCAGGGAGTTGAGGTGGATCTGGCCGTTCTCGCCGAGGATGCCGTAGGCGGCCGGCGTATAGATGGCGGCGACCGCCACCAGGCAGGCCGCGGCCCCCACCAGGCTGTGGAAGGTGGCCACCAGCTGCGGCATGGAGGTCATGGCGACCCGGCGCGCGATCACCGCACCCACCGTGCCGCCGATGGCGACGCCGCCGACGATGAGGCCAAGCGTGATGGTGTCGAGCGCCTGTTGCCCCCAGAGGGTCAGCAGGGTGGTGCCCACCGCGATGGCCATGCCGATCATGCCGTTGCGGTTGCCCGCCTGGCTGGTGGTGGGGCTGGACAGGCCGCGCAGGGCCAGGATGAAGAGGACGCCCGAGACGATATAGGCGATGGCCGCGAGGTTTGCGTTCACTTCGCGGCTTCCTTCTTCACGGGGTCTTTTTTCTTGTACATCGCCAGCATGCGCTGGGTGACCAGGAAGCCGCCGAAGATGTTCACGGCGGCGAAGGCTGCGGCGACAGCGCCGGCCCCCTTGGAGATCAGGACCGTGCCGGTGAGGCCGGCCTCGGGCGCGCCGTGGGCGGCGGCGGCCAGCAGGGCGCCGACGATGATCACCGAGGAGATGGCGTTGGTCACCGCCATCAGCGGGGTGTGCAGGGCGGGCGTCACGCTCCAGACGACGTAGTAGCCGACGAAGATCGCCAGCACGAAGATCGCCAGGCGGAAGACTGTGGGGTCGACGGCTTCCATCGTTTCCTCCTTGGGAGCTCTAGCTTTGCAGCGAGGGGTGGACGACCGCGCCGCCCTGGGTGACCAGGGCCGCCTTGAGGATCTCGTCCTCCAGGTCGGGGGCGAGCTTGCCCTCCTTGTCCAGCAGCAGGCCGGCGAAGGCCATCAGGTTGCGGGCATAGAGGGCCGAGGCGTCGGTGGCGATGCGGCCGGGCAGGTTGGCGATCCCGAGGATCTTGGCGCCGTTGGCGGTGACCGCCACCTCGCCTAACTTGGCGCCGACGACATTGCCGCCCTGCTCGATGGCCAGGTCCACGAGGATCGAGCCCGGGCGCATGGAGGCCACCTGCTCGGCGCTCACCAGCTTGGGCGCCGGCCGGCCGGGGATCAGGGCGGTGGTGATGACGATGTCCTGCTTGGCGATGTGGCTGGAGACCAGGGCCGCCTGCTTGGCCTGGTACTCGGCGCTCATCTCCTTGGCGTAGCCGCCGGCGGTCTGGGCGTTCTTGAACTCCTCGTCCTCGACGGCCAGGAACTTGGCGCCGAGGCTCTCGACCTGTTCCTTGGTGGCGGGGCGGACGTCGGTGGCGGTGACCACAGCGCCGAGACGCCGGGCCGTGGCGATGGCCTGCAGGCCGGCGACGCCCACCCCCATCACGAAGACCTTGGCCGCGGCGACGGTGCCGGCGGCGGTCATCATCATCGGCATGGCCCGGCCATAGGCCTCGGCGGCCTCGATCACCGCGCGGTAGCCGGCGAGGTTGGCCTGGGAGGACAGGGCGTCCATGACCTGGGCGCGGGTGATCCGCGGCACGAACTCCATGGCGAAGGCGGTGGCGCCCTTGGCGGCCAGCGCCTTCAGGGCGTCCTTGTCCATGTGCGGGTTGAGCAGGGCCACGACGATGGCCCCGGACTTCAGGGTCGCGACCTCGGCGGCCTCGGGCGCACGCACCTTGAACAGGATGTCGGCCTTGCCGATGGCGGCCTTGGCGTCCTTGGCGATCTCCGCCCCGGCGGCCTGGTAGTCGGCGTCGGGATAGGACGCGGCGGTTCCGGCGCCGGACTCCACCACCACCGAGAAGCCGGCGGCGATCAGTTTCTTGACGGTCTCGGGGACGGCGGCGACGCGGGTCTCGCCGGCGCGGCGTTCGGTCGTGACGGCTATGACGGCCATGCGCCTGTTTCCCCCTGGTCAGCTTTGGGCGGACCATACGGGGGGCACGGTGAGCTTGTCCAGCTATCGACCTGGGATATTCGAACGTCCGTTTGAATGGCGGATACGACTTCAGGCGCGCCGATGAATCGACGCGCCTGACAGGTCATTGCGGAGGGCGCGGCGGGCGCGCAGAGGCGACCCTAGTGGGCGGCTTCGGGCTTTTCGCGCAGGAAGACGACACCCAGGCCGGCCAGGACCGCGGCGCTGATGAAGGCGCCCAGGAAGCCCGCGGGGGTGCAGAACCACAGGACCAGCAGAAGCAGCAGGGCGGCCATCACCAGCGAGCCCCACTTGGTCAGGCCGTTGAACAGATTGAAGGTGGCGACCTGCTCGGAAATGTCCATGTCGCCGCGGTGGTATTCGGAAGCCATAGAAGGGCGTCTCTCAAACTTGGGAGGAAATGGAAGCAGGCCGACCTACACGGTCCGCCGCGATGGCTCAAGCGCGCCTTATGTCTCAGCCCGGCCAGGCGGCCAGAAGGCCGCGCAACGCCGCGATAAGCGCCAACGGCTGATCGACCATGATGTGGTGGGCCGAATCGGGGATGGCGATCTCCAGCATGTCCTTGGGCAGGGGCGAGGGCCGGTCATCGCTGACGCGGGACTTCACCACCGAGCGGTCGCCATAGATGTGCACCAGGGGCACGGTGACCTTGGGCGGGCCCTCGGCGGTCATGCCCATCATCACGCTGCGGTCGAGCTTGTTCCACATGGCCGGGTCGAACCGCCAGGTCCACCCTTCCCCCGAGCCGTCCGGCAGGGGCGCGCGCTTCAGGGAGCGGCGGGCGATGAAGTCGGCGATGAACAGGTTGCCGGCCACCTGGGGCGGCATGAAGCGGAAGCGGGCGAGCGCGGCCTCCTCTGTCGGATAGACCCGAGCGGCGCGGTCGCCGGTGGGGATGTTGCGCACCTGCTGCTCCTGCATGCGCTTGGCCTCCGGCGAGTCCGGCGGCGGACCGCCGAAGCCGGTGTCCACCAGCACCGCGGCGCGCATGCGCTCTGGGTGGGCGGCGGCGGCGAAGAACACCTGGCTGCCCCCGAAGGAGTGGCCGATATAGATCGGCTTGCCAGCTTCGTAGAGGCCGGTGGCGCGCGCCACGGCCTCGGCGTCCTCGGCGAAGTCCTGGAAGGCGTAGCTCTCGCGCCAGTCCGAGGCGCCCATGCCGGCCAGCGACATGGAGGTCACCCGGTAGTCCTGGGCCAGGTAGGGGGCGATGAAGCTCCACCAGTCGGCGTGGGCGGAGTTGCCGTGCACCAGCAACAGGCCGGGCTTGCCCAGTTCGCCCCAGGTCAGGGCCTCGATCCTTGTCCCCAGCGAGGTGACGAAGCTGCGCTCCGGCTCCTGGGCGATGGCGTCCAGGAACCATTCCGGCGCGTCGGGATGGCGGCCGCGGAACGGCGCCAGCGGCGCCTGCACCTGGGGCGGCAGGCTGCCGGGCTCGGAATGGATGGGGCGGTCGTCGTAGCCGACGGGAGCGCCTTCCTTGATCGCCGGATCCAATGCCATCAGGCGACTCCCCGCACTTCGCGCTCACCCGCCTTGCGCGAGATGGAGCGCATACCCTTGTAGACGCCGGTGCCGGTGATCAGAGTGCGCTCGCCGCACCAGATCCGGCCCCGAACCGTGAAGACGTCGTCCTGCTCGGTGATGATCTCGCTGGTCCCCTCGACCCAGTCGCCCATGTGGGCGCCGGAGAGGAAGTCGGTGGTCAACCGCACGGTCACCCAGCCGATCTCGCGCTTGTTGGAGATCACCCGGCCCCAGGCCATGTCGGCGAAGCTCATCAGCATGCCGCCGTGGCAGTTGTTCATGCCGTTGGCGTGATGCTCCTCGACCCGGAAGGCCATCACCTCGTCGCCGGTCGGCTCGTCACGGCGGGAATAGAACGGCCCGACCGTGCGGCCGAACCCCCGGTTCCAGAGGTTGATGACAAAGCCATCGGGCACGATGGCGGTCTGGACTTCGGTCAGATCATCGGACATCGCGCAGGGAAATGAACGGGCGGTCGGCGAATGGCAAGCCCTTGATGGGGTCCAGTCGCCGTCATGCCGAAGCTGCCCCCCCGTCAGGACCGGAAAACCGCGTCGCGGCTTCAGGCGGCGACCGCCTCCAACTCCGCGGCGAGGTCGGACAGGACCTTGCCCCCGCGCCCGGCGTAGGACGAGCCGTGCATCAGGGCCAGGGTGGTGGGCTCCAGGGCCGCCAGCCGGCGCAGGACCGATCCCGTGGCGGGGTGCATGCTCATGGCCTTGAACATGGCCTCGGCCTCCAGCGCAGGGGCCAGGACGTCGCCGTGGGTGAGGGCCGGACCGTCGCCGACATGGGTCAGCAGGTCGCCGCAAAGCAGCACACCGCCGGTCTCCTCGTACATCGCGCCGGCTTCCCAGCCATGTGGCACATGCGGCGTGTCGAGCCAGCGCAGGCGCTTGCCGCCCAGGTCCAGGACCTCGCCGTCGGCCAGGGCCCGCGGCGGGCGGTCGGCCAGATCGTTCAGAGAGACGTCGCAGGCGAGGGCGCCGTGGACCACCTGGGCCCGGGGCGCGGCCGCCAGCCACTGGTTCATGGCGCCACACTCGTCGGCCTCCACGTGGCCGAAGCTGATCCAGGCCAGCCGCTCCAGCGGCATGATCGCCCGCACCGCCTCGCTGATCTGCGGAAACATCTGGCGGTGCCCGCAGTGGAACAGCAGCGGCTCATCGGCGTCGATGAGGAACTGGTTGAAGGTGAAGCCGGCCGGGGGCGCGACGTCGGACACATAGGTCGACAGCCGGTAGACGCCGTCGGCGATTTCGGTGGTGCGGGTCTCCATGAGGGGCTCCTTCAGCTTGGAGAGGATCTGCCGGCGGCCAGCCAGCCATTGATGACCTCGGCGATCCGGTCGGTCGCCGCGTCGCGGGACAGGCCGGCGCGGGTGAGGGCCTGGAGGACCGAGAGGTCGCAGAGCGCCACCACCATCTCGGCCTCCATCGCGGTCGCGCCCGGCCCGAGAGCCTGGGCCGCCAAGCGGGTCAGGCCCTGGTTCATCTCGTCGAAATAGGTCCGCACCGGGCCGACCTCGTCGCGCTCGGCGCGGATTCGCTCCAGGCCCCGCGCCTGGCTCCAGAGATCGAAGACCGCCGCGACGAAGGCGCGAATCCGCTCGGCCCGGGTCGTGGCGCCCGCCAGGGCAGCTTCGCTGGGGACCGGCATCAGCACCCGCGCGTGCTGGCCGCAGGCCTCGACGGCGTCTTCATAGGTGGGGAAGTGGTGATAGACCGAGCCCACCCCGACCCCGGCCCGGGCGGCGATCTGCTTCATGGTCGTGGCCAGCACACCCTGCTCGGCGTGCAGTTCGAAGGTCGCCTCCACAATCCGTCTCCGTGTCTCCGCCGCCGAACTGGCGCGGCGCTGCTGGTCGTACCTGCGTGGGGTCTGGGTCATATTAATTGAACGAATATTCTATCAATATTGAGGCGTCAAGAGGGGGCGGTCTTTCGACGGGCCCGCTGCGTCATCCCGGCCGCAGCGCGGCGGAGAGCCGGGACCCAGGGGTCCAGCCTGCCGCCCCTGGGTCCCGGCTCGGCCTGACGGCCGTCTGGGATGACGGGCGAGAAGGAGGCTCTAGGGCTTCAGCGTCCCGGCCGTGACCGCGACCTCGCCGTGCAGGGTGGCGTCCTCGGCCGAGGTTCCCACCACCACGGCCACAGGACCGGCGGCGATGCGCCAGCCCGGCAGGGCCAAGTCATAGTTGGCCAGCAGGCGACGGTCGGCTGTGACGCTCACCCTGCGGCTCTCGCCAGGCGCCAGCGCCACGCGGGCCCAGCCGATCAGGCGCTGGCTGGGCTGGCCGTCCGAGCCCGTCACGGTGACATAGACCTGGGGGGTGTCGATCCCGGCCACGGCGCCGGTGTTCTTCACCTCGAAGCTGGCGGTGATCGTCTCGCCGCCCGTCAGCTCCAGGCCCGAATGGGCGAAGCTCGTATAGGAGAGGCCGAAGCCGAAGGGGAACAGGGTCGCGGTCCCGTGCTTGGCGAACCAGCGGTAGCCGACATCGGCCCCCTCCGGATGCTCCACCGAGAAGCGGCCCTTGTGCTGCTGCACGTCCGGCCGCGAGGTCGGGATGGTGCGTCCCTCCTCCGGGGGACCGAAGATCTGGCCGGGAATCTCCGGCCGCACCAGGTCCTCCACCTCGCGGGGGAAGCTGATGGGCAGGCGGCCGGACGGATTGACCGCTCCGAACAGGATGTTGGCGATGGCCTCGCCGCCCCGCGTGCCCGGATACCAGGCCTCCAGCACCGCGCTCACCCGGTCGAGCCAGGGCGTCAGCACCGGGGTCCCGGTCTCCAGCACCACCACGGTCCTGGGGTTGGCGGCGGCGACGGCCTCGATCAGGGCGTCCTGGTGACCCGGCAGGGAGAGGCTGGGCAGGTCCTCGGCCTCGGTGGCCCACTGGTCGGCGAAGACGATGGCCACGTCGGCGTCGCGGGCCAGGTCGGCGGCCTCGGCGGGATCGGTCCCGGGGGAGAAGGTGACCTGGGTGTTGCGGGTCATGTCGCGGATCGCCGCCAGGGGCGCCGAGGGATGATAGGTGATGTTGGCGAAGGCGCCGGCCGCGCCGGCCACCGGCAGCGACAGGCCTGGCCCGCCCACGGGGATCACCTGGGAGGAGCCGCCCCCCGACAGCACCCCGACGTCGGCATGGGCGCCGATCACCGCGATCCTGCGCAGGGATCCGGACAGGGGCAGGAGGCCGTCGTTCTTCAACAGCACCGTGCCCGCCTCGGCGGCGGCCTGGGCCACCTGGGCGTTGGCGGCGTAGTCGGTGAAGCGCTTGGCGGCGGGATTGTCGAACACCCCCTTGGCGAACAGGCTGCGCAGGATGCGGTGGACCATGTCCGTCAGCCGCTCGAAGGGCACCTCCCCCTGCTCCACGGCCTCCTTGAGGGGCGCGCCGAAATAGACCTGCTTGTCCAGTTGCTCGCCGCTCTCCTGGTCCAGGCCGGCGAGCGCCGCCTTGGCGGTGGAGTGGACCGCGCCCCAGTCGCTCATCACCCAGCCGCGGTAGCCCCAGTCGCGCTTCAGCACCTGGTTCAGCAGGAAGTCGCTCTCCCCGGCCCACTCGCCATTGACCCGATTATAGGCGCACATCACCGAGCCCGGATCGCCGCGTTCGATGGCGATCTGGAAGGCCAGCAGGTCGCTCTCCCGCAGGGCGCCCTCGTCGATGCGGGCGTCCACCACGTGGCGGCAGGTCTCCTGGTCGTTCAGGGCGAAGTGCTTCAGGGTGCAGACGATGTCGTTGGACTGGGCGCCCTTGATGGCCTCACCCGCCAGCACGCCGGCCAGCAGCGGGTCCTCGCCGAGATACTCGAAATTCCGCCCGCAGCGCGGCTCCCGCGTCAGGTTGGCGCCGCCGCCCAGCAGGACGTTGAAGCCCTTGTCGCGGGCCTCGCTCCCCACCATCACCCCGGCGGCGTGGGCCAGTTCCGGGTCCCAGGTGGAGGCCAGGGCCAGGCCGGAGGGCAGGCCGGTGGCGCCGTCGCCCGGACGCACCTGGCGCGGATTGGCGATGCCCAGGCTGGCGTCGGTCTCGTTCAGGGGCGGGATGCCGAGGCGCTCGACGCCGGGGATATAGCCCGCCCCCATGGCCGCGTCGGCCGGCGGCGGGGTGACCATGGCCGGCATCGGCCCGTGCACCAGGGAGATCATCTCGTCGAGGGTGAGCTGCTCGATGAGCAGGGTGGCCCGGGCGTCCGGGGACAGGGTCTTGTCCATCCAGGCTTGGGTCATCTCGGTGTCCTCCCTCTTGTTGGCGGCGACGCTATCCAGTTTGTCCGGGCGGGTCGACTGGGCGCGAGCGCGGGACTCGCCTGCCGGTCCGTCACCTGGGCATCATCGCGTCAAACAGCCTTGGGAGGGCGCGATGCAGGTGAGCTGGAGCCAGGCGGATCTCGCCTTTCGTGACGAGGTGCGCGCCTTCCTCGACGCCGAGCTGACATCGGAGATGCGGCGCACCAGCCGGCTGATGACCAGCGTCTACGCCCCGCATGATCTCGCCACCGAATGGCAGGCCATCCTGCACGCCCGCGGCTGGGCGGCGCCGGCCTGGCCGGTGGAATACGGCGGCTGCGGCTGGAGCGCGGCACAGCGCTACATCTTCGCCCAGGAGCTGGCCGCCGCCGGCGCCCCGCCGCTCTCGCCCATGGGGATCGGCATGTGCGGGCCGGTGCTGATCGGCCACGGGAGTCCCGAGCAGAAGGCCCACTACCTGCCGCGCATGCTGTCGGGCGAGCACCACTGGTGCCAGGGCTATTCCGAGCCGGCCTCGGGCTCGGATCTCGCCTCCCTGCAGATGAGCGCCGTGGCCGACGGCGACGGCTTCATCTGCAACGGCCACAAGCTGTGGACCACCCACGCCAATGTCGCCAACTGGATCTTCTGCCTGGTGCGGACCTCCAGCGAGGGCATCCGCCAGCAGGGGATCACCTTCCTGCTGATCGACATGACCACGCCGGGCGTCGAGGTCCGTCCGATCCTGATGCTGTCGGGGGAGCACATCCAGAACGACGTCTTCTTCACCGACGTCCGCGTGCCCCGGGCCAATGTGGTGGGCAAGGTGGGCGAGGGCTGGACGGTGGCCAAGTACCTGATGGAGTTCGAACGCGGCGGCGGGGTCAGCGCGCCGGGGCTGCGGGCCCGGCTGGCGCGCATCGCCGCCATGGCCGCGGCCGAGCCCCACCTTACCGACACCCGCAGCTTCGCCGCGCGCCTGGCCGCCGCGGCGATCGAGATCGACGCCCTGGAGGCCGTGGAGCTGCAGATCCTGGCCAACCTCAGCTCGGGCGAGGCGCCCGGCGCCAAGTCCTCGATGATGAAGACGGTGGGGACCGAGCTCAGCCAGAAGCTCACCGAGCTGGCCCTGGAGGCGGCCGGCGCCTATGGCGTCCCCTACCAGCCCCACGCCACGGCGCCGGGGGGGCCGACGCCGCTGTTCACCCCGCCCGCCGACCAGGGCCATGTCGGTCCCGACCACAGCCTGACGGTGGCGGCCAAGTACCTCAACGACCGGGCCGGTTCGATCTATGCCGGGACCAACGAGATCCAGCGCAACATCATCGCCAAGGCGGTGCTGGGCCTGTAGGGCGGGCCGCGAACCGCTTGTGACTGGACGGTTGCGCCTTGATGTCCTCCCCCGGCGGTAGGTAAACGACATCGCATGTCCGAAGACCTGAACGGCGTGGACCGCCGCCGACTGCTGTCCCGCCTCGGCGGGGACTTCCAGCTGGACTCCGCCCGGCGGGTCGCTCGGTCCACCAGCCGTGACGTCTTCACCGTCCTGGTCTTCCTGGAGATCAGCCGGGCCAATGTCGCGGCCCTGACCGCCTCGCGGGAAACCGTCGCCGAGCCCCATGCGGGCGTCCCCGGGGTTCCCCCCGACCACCTGCGCGATCCGGTCAGCATCTACATGGTGGCCCGCAATCTCCACATGCCCTACGAGACCGCGCGCCGGCACGTGAAGAAGCTGACCCAGGCCGGGCTTTGCGAAACGGTGGCCGGCGGCGTGATCATCCCCGCCCGGGCGATCCTCGATCCCCGGCTCATGGCCGCGGCGGCCGAGACCTGGACCGCCACCGTCGCGTTCGTGCAGGAGGCCGGCCGCCTGGGGATCTCCGTCGCCGGCGACAACCAGCCCCCCAGCCCCGATCAGTTCCGGCAGGTGAACCGCGCGGTGACCGCCTACTGCCTGGAGGCGGTCTGCCAGATGGCCAGCACCATGGACCTGGACCCCGCCGCGGTGCTGATGCTGCGGGCGGTCAACCTGGCCAATGTCCGGCACGTGACCCACGACCCCGACGCCGCCCGGGCCCATGCCGGCATGGGCGACATCCTGCCCGACGCCGAGCGCCGCCCGATCAGCGTCTACGGCCTGGCGAAGTATCTGCTGCTGCCCTACGAGACCGTCCGCCGCACCCTGCTGCAGCTCGAGGCCGATGGCCTGGTGCGGCGGCAGGCGGGGGGCCTGATCGTCCCGGTCGAGGTGGTGACACGCCCCGAGGTGGTCGCCGGGATCATGGGGCTGGTGGCCAGCACCGAGACCCTGCTGGCCGACCTCGCCGCCGCGGGCCTGACCTACCGGCCCGAGGCCTAGCCCCGGCCGCTGCGGCTCCAGGCCGCGTGGCATAGCACCGTTCTTAAAACTATTGAGAGGTCCCTCAAATCAGCCCAACTGGGCCTGACGCGTCGCCTCAATGGGGAGAGCCACCGCATGGGTCCTGACGTCGAGACCACGGACCGGCGGCGCCTCATCGCCCGCCTAGCCGGCGACTATCACGTGAACACCGCCCGGCGCTCGGCCCGGTTCATCAGCCGCGACATCGTCACCGCCCTGACCATCCTGGCCATCAACCGGGCCAATGTCCGCGAGCTGCTGGCCTCGCGCGAGGTCATCGCCGATCCCCATGAGGGGATTGCCGGCGTGCCCACCGACGACCGCCGCCGGCCTGTCAGCGTCTACGCCGTGGCCAAGGACCTGGGCCTGCCCTACGAAACCGTCCGCCGCCGGGCCAGGCAGCTGGTGGCCGCCGGCGTCTGCGCCGAGGTGGACGGCGGCCTGATCATCCCCGCCAAGGTGCTGACCGATCCGGCCCACGACGGCATCATCGCCGAGACCTGGGCCGCCACGACGGGGTTCGTGCAGGAGGCCGGCCGCCTCGGCGTCGCCGCCGGCCCGCCGGGGGCCGCAGGCCCCGACGTCCTGCGCCAGACCCTGCGCCTGACCACCGACTTCTTCCTGGAGTCCACCTGCCACAGCGCCCGGATCTTGGACCTCGACGTCCTGACCGTGCTGGCCCTGCGCGCTGTCAACAAGGCCAATATCGCCCACATCACCCACGATCCGGAACTGGCCCAGGCACACGCCGGCCTGGAGGAGGCGGTTCCCGACGCCGAGCGCCGCCCGGTCAGCGTCTACGCCATCGGCAAGTTCCTGCTGCTGCCCTACGAGACCACGCGGCGCGCCGTGAAGCGGCTGGAGGACCGCGGACTCGTGGAGCGCGGCCCCGACGGCCTCACCACCCCCACTGAGGTTCTGGCGCGTCCCGAGGTGATCCGCGCCATGATCGACATGGCGGCCCTCACCGAGGCCTTCCTCGCCGACCTCGCGGCCATCGGCGTCGGCTACCGGCCGGACGCGGGTTAGACCCGCTCGCGGCTCACGTCGCGGCGGCGCATCCATTCCAGCACCACCCAGGCGCCGAAGGCCCAGGTCGCCCCCAGGCTCCAGCCCGCCAGCACGTCGCTGGGCCAGTGGACCCCGAGATAGACCCGGCTGAAGCCCACGGCTATCGTCGTCAGAACCGCCAGGACATAGATCAGGATCTTGGTGCTGGCCCGGACCTCCACGCTGGCGATCAGGGTGGCCAGCGTCAGGAACACCGTCGCCGACAGGGTCGAGTGCCCGCTGGGGAAGCTCTGGGTGTAGACGTAACTTCCGTGCGGCACGAGGCTGGGCCTGGGCCGGTCATAGAAGGTCTTCAGCACCTCGCTGGACACCTGGGCGGCCAGCACGGCGCCGGCCAGGATCCAGGCCTGCCGCCGCTTGCCGTGGAAGCTGAACAGCAGCACCGCCACGATCGTCGCCAGGGTCAGGAAGGTGAAGCCCCCCAGAGCGGTGACGTCGCGCATGGATTCTTCCAGCCACCGCGGTCCGATGGGGTCGCTCAGCGTCCCGGGCCGGCGCAGCATCAGTAGCAGGCGCTGGTCCATCGCCGCGGTGTCACCCTCGGTGACCTCGCTGGCGACGTTGAAGAACCCCCAGATCGCCGCGGCCCCGCCCAGCCAGATCAGCAGGGCGCGGGTCTCGATCCGCCGCGCGAGCGGCTTCTTGGCTGGGTCGGTCATCCCGGCCTCAACGCGCGAAGCTCAGCTTCTTTCCGCGCGCCTCAGACCAGGGCCTCGAAGGCGTCCACCAGCCGCTCCATCTGGGTCATGCCCGCCGCCCAGAAAGCCTTCTCGCGGGGGTTCAGACCGAAGGGGCGCAGGGCCTCGACATAGGTCCGGGTGCCGCCGGCGGCCAGCAGGTCCTCGTAGAGGGGCGCGAAGGCGACCGGGTCCTCCCGGCGCTTCTCCATCAGGCCGCGCACCAGCAGGTCCCCGAAGGCGTAGGCGTAGACATAGAAGGGCGCGTGGGCGAAGTGGCTGACATAGCCCCAATAGTGCTCGTAGCCCCGGTTGAGCTTGATGGCCGGACCCAGGCTCTCGCCCATGGTCTCCAGCCAGATGGCGCCGATCTGGTCGGGCGCCAGCTCGCCCTCGACGCGGGCGGCGTGGAAGCGGCTCTCGAAGCGGTGGAAGGCGATCTGGCGCACCACCGTGTTGAGCCCATCCTCGATCTGGCCGGCCAGCAGGCCCATCCGCTCGGCCTTCGAGGCCCCGGCCAACAGCCGCTCGAACACCAGACCCTCGCCGAAGATCGAGGCGGTCTCGGCCAGGGTCAGGGGGGTGTCGGCCAGCAGGGTGCCCAGGGGTTGGCACAGGGTCTGGTGCACCGCGTGCCCCAGTTCGTGGGCCAGGGTGAGCACGTCGCGGCGCTCGCCCATATAGTTCATGAACACATAGGGGTGCCGCTCGGCGGTCACCGGGTGGGAGAAGGCCCCCGACTGCTTGCCGGCCCGCGGCCGCGCGTCGATCCAGGGCTGGTCGAAGAACGTCCGGGCCGTGTCGGCGAACTTGGGCGCCAGGTCGGAGAAGCTCTCCAGCACCATGCCCTTGGCCTGGCCCCAGTCGTAAGTGCGCTGGGCGCCTGTATCGAGCGGCGCGTTGCGGTCCCAGTAGTCCAGGGTCTTGCGGCCCATCAGCTTGGCCTTCAGCGCATAGTAGCGGTGGCTGACGGCGGGATAGGCCTCCACCACCGCGGCCTCCAGGGCCTCGACGGCGTCGGCGTCCACCTCGTTTGCGATGTGGCGGCTGGCGGCGGGCGACGGATATTTCCGCCAGCGGTCCTCCACCTGCTTTTCGAAGGCCAGCGTGTTCATGGCCAGCGCCAGCTCCGGCGTGCGGTCCTCCAGCGCCTTGGCCAGGCCATGGGCGGCGGCCTTGCGCTTGGCGACGTCGGGGTCCGACAGGCGGTTGAGCACCTCGGGCAGGGTCAGGGTCTCCTTGCCCACCTTGGCAGACAGCCGGGCCAGGGTCTCGTCGAACAGCCGGATCCAGTTGGCCACCGCGGGCGAGCGGTCGATCAGCAGCCGCTCCAGGTCCGGCGACAGCTCGTGGGGCCGCGACAGCCGCACGCGGCGCATCCAGGAGCGCCAGCGGGCGGCGGGGGGATGGGCCTTGAAGGCCATCTCGATCTCGTTGTCCTCGAGCTGGTTGAGCTCCAGGGTGAAGAACAGGCTCTCGGCGCCGATCTGCGAGGACCGGGTGCGCAGGTCGCCCTCGAACTTGGCCCAGGCCGGGTCGTCCTTGGCCACCGATGAGGCCAGGCCCGCATAGGCGCCCACGGCCCACAGCCCGTTCACCGCGCTCTCATAGAGGCCGATCCCGTGGTCCAGCAGCTCCCCCAGGTGAAGCGGATCGGAGCGCATGCCCACGAACCGGCCCTTCAGCTTCACCAGCTCGTCATTGGCGGCCTTGGCGGCGGCCAGGTCGGCCTCGATCTTCGGGTCGTCCCGACCGGCATAGAGGTCGGAGAGCTGCCACTCGGGCAGGACGTCGGTCTTCACAGGGGCGTTCATGGGCGGAGGTTTAGCGCGCGGGTCGGGGCGGGACTAGGGCGGTAAATAGCCGCCAGCCTGCCGAACCGACACACTCGCCGCCTAAGCTGCCCCACTGGAGACTGGCGTCTCCGACGTGAAATAGCTTAAGCACAAAACCCAGGGGTGTTACCGCCTCTTCGTACAGCATATCGGAGTAGGCGTGGCGAGCTACGCGTTCAGCACGATTACCGCAGACCAGGCCCTTGCGTTTGACGGAGCCGCCGACAGTCTCAGCGTCTCGACACCTATACTTGGGTTCACCGCCACCTTTGACGACGTCGCAGGGCATGTAACGCTGACGGATGCCTCAAACGGCCGCAGCGTGGTCTTTGGCTCGGGTCTCTACGGCGAGATGATCACGTCATTCGCCGGTTCGGGAATTCAGATTCTCACAGCGGGCGACGACACCTCGGGCTGGCCTGGAGTCGTCGTTTTCGGCGGCGGGGGATCCGACACCATCGCTCGAGCCACGGACGCCTACGGCGGAGCCGGAGGCGACCTGTTCGTCATAGACGACCCGTATGTCACCCGGATTCATGATTGGGAGGTCACCGACGCCATCTCCATGACGAACTACGCGCCCTTGGCGACGGCGGCGAACTACGTCGAGGCGACGAGATCGACCGCCGCTGAGGCCGACGCTTTCGCCCAGCAACAGGTGATCGCCGGAAAGGACTATGCAGTGGTCGCGGTAGGCGCCGACCTCTACGTCTACGGCGATCAGGATAATCGGAACGACGGCACGTCCTTGGTCAAAACGGTCCTTGTGGGAGCCGGACTCGACCAGATCGACTTCGGAAATTTCGTCGGCGGTAGAAGCCCGGCGGTCGCCTATTCCGGTGTGACCGGTGATGTGCGCGGGAACATGGACACCGCCCACCTGTCCAGCCTGGTGGGCATGCCGATCGAGACCGCGACCTCTACGACGCTCTATATCCACGGAGCTACCGCGAGCATGAGCCTGACCGGCTCTGGGTTCACCTATGACTCCCACCAGCAGATCACTGGAGGCCAGGTAAGCAACCTCGGCTACAGCAACGCCATCTTCGGCGTAGTCTGGGCGTCCCAAACGGCCATCTCAGCATCGCAGTTTGGAACCTGGGTCGCCACCGACGCCACCCAGCAGGCTTTCGCGACGATCCTCGCCGGCAACGACAAACTCAACGGCTGGAACGGCGCCGATCTGATCCGCGGCTTTGGGGGCGACGACCTGATCTATGGGCTCGGCGGCTCCGACACCATCTTCGGCGGCGCCGGAAACGATCAGATCTACGCGGTCTATCCCCCCAGTCTCTCCGGCGGCGCTACAAGTGGTTTGACCTATCTGAGGGGCGAGGAAGGCAATGATTTCATCGTCGGCGGCTCGGCCTTCGACGACCTGCATGGCAACCAGGGGGACGATACCGTCAACGGAGCCTATGGCGACGACTGGGTGGTCGGCGGTCAGGGCAATGACATGCTGCTAGGCGAGGCCGGCGGTGATGTCGTGTACGGCAATCTTGGTGCGGACACCTGCCTCGGCGGCGAAGGAAATGATTGGGTCCGCGGCGGCCAAGCCAATGACAGCCTCTTGGGCGGGGGCGGCGACGACTTGATCTGGGGTGATCGCGGCGACGACACGATGGCCGGCGGCCTCGGGGCCGACATGTTCCACACCCTGGTGGGCGCTGGCCTCGATCGGGTGACCGACTTCAACTACACGCAGGGCGATCGTATCGTTCTCGACGGCGCTCCCGCCTACACGGTCCGTCAGGAGGGTGCCGACACGGTGATCGATCTTGGCGGCGCGGATCGCATGGTCCTGGTCGCGGTGACCGCGGCCAGCCTTCCAGCCGGGTGGCTCATCGTTGGCTAGGAACGTCCAAGCCTTTCCGCCCCTTCCCCCTCGCCAAACGCCTTCGCCTCCCCCACATCGGTAGCCACACCGCACAGAGTTGCGCACCCCGGAGGAAGCCATGACCGACACCTACACGCCCCCCAAGGTCTGGACCTGGAACAAGGAGTCCGGCGGGCGGTTCGCGGCGATCAATCGGCCGATCGCGGGGCCGACCTCGGAGAAGGCGCTGCCGGTGGGCCGTCACCCGCTGCAGCTCTATTCGCTGGGCACCCCCAACGGGGTGAAGGTCACCATCATGCTGGAGGAGCTGCTGGCGCTGGGGCACTCCGGCGCCGAGTACGACGCCTGGCTGATCAATATCGGGGCCGGGGACCAGTTCAGTTCCGGCTTCGTGGAGATCAATCCCAATTCCAAGATCCCGGCCCTGCTGGACCGCTCGGGACCCGAGCCGATCCGGGTGTTCGAGTCGGGCGCGATCCTGATTCACCTGGCTGAGAAGTTCGGAAACGCCTTCCTGCCCACCGCGCCGGGGCCCCGGGCCGAGTGCCTGTCGTGGCTGATGTGGCTGATGGGCTCGGCGCCGTTCCTGGGAGGCGGGTTCGGGCACTTCTACGCCTATGCGCCCATGAAGATCGAATACGCCATCGACCGCTACGCCATGGAGGTGAAGCGGCAGATGGACGTGCTGGACCGCCGCCTGGCCGAGGCCGAGTACGTCGGCGGGTCCGAATACACCATCGCCGACATGGCCATCTGGCCCTGGTACGGCGGCATGGCCAAGGGCGTCCTCTACGAGGCCGGCGAGTTCCTCGACGTGGCGTCCTACAAGAACGTCAACCGCTGGGCCGACCAGATCGCCGAGCGGCCGGCGGTCAAGCGCGGCCGGATGGTCAACCGCACCTTCGGCGAGCCCTCCTCGCAGCTGCGGGAACGCCACGAGGCCAGCGACTTCGACACCAAGACCCAGGACAAGGTGGCCCCGGCGGAGGGGTAGGGCTCCTCCCGTCGCGGGACAAACCAGCCACCTATCGATCCGGCCCGCACCCCGTGGCCCTACCGCGCCAGCTTGGTGTAGGCGGCGATGGCGGCGGCGCGTTCGGGGGCGACCTCGGGGGATGGCGGCGGCTCAGGGGGCGCGGCGCCGGCGAGGGCGGCCTGGGCCTCCTGTGAGAGCGTGACGCTGTCGGCGCGGCGGGGCTGGGCCTGGTCGAGGTCGGCCTGCAGCCGGGCCCGGTAGTCGTCGGCGCCGGCGTAGGCGGGGGCGCCGGCGGCGTCCACCTGCACCCCGGCGACGATCTGCTGGTCGTCGGCCGACAGGGCGTCGAAAGCCTGCAGCACGCGGGCCTGGGGCTCGGGCGGCATGGCGTCGGGGCCGGCCCAGGCCGCGCGGGTGAAGGCGTCGAGGGTGGTGTGGACCCGCTGGGCGAAGGGACTGTCGGTGAGCACCCGGGCCAGGGCCTGCCGCGCGCCGCCCTGGGCCTGGCGCCAGCGGCCGGCCAGGTCCTGGTAGGAGGCCAGTTGCTCGCGCAGGCTCACGGCGCCGCTGCGGTCGCCCAGCACCAGAGCGGCGGCCGCGACGCTGTCGGGCAGGATGGCGGGCGCGCCGGACTGGGCCGCCCCGAGCGTGGATATCTGCATGGACCCCTCGACGCGGCGCATCCTCGGGGACCGGCCTGAATTCGTCGTGAAGGAACGCCCCTAAGAGCGCGTTAGGGATGATCGGCTCGGCCTAGTCCAGGTAGCCCCGCCGGCCCATCCAGCTCAGCACCAGGTCGGGCCAGGCGGCGACGGGCTTGCCCACGGTGAAGCGCAGGCCAAAGCCATGCCCGCCCTCCTCGAAGAGGTGCATCTCCACCGGGACCTTCTGGGCCCGCAGGGCGTCGAAGAGCTGCAGGCTGTTCTCCACCGGCACGCTGGCGTCATCCACGGCATGGACCAGGAAGACCGGCGGGGCGTCGGGCCGGGCGAGCCTTTCCAGCGACCCGTCGGCCACGGCCTTCGGCGTGGGCGCGGCTCCCAGCAGGTTCCGGCGCGAGCCGGGATGGACGTAGGGCTCCGCCATCGTCGCCACCGGATACATCAGCACGGCGAAGTCGGGCCGGGCGGAAACCAGGTCGGCGGCGTCGACGGCGGCATAGGTCGGCTGGTCGAACCTGAGGGTCAGCATGCCGGCCACGTGGCCGCCGGCCGAGAAGCCCATCACCCCCACCCGCCTGGGATCGACGCCGTACTCGGCGGCGTGAGACCGGATCAGGCGCAGGGCCCGCTGGGCGTCCTGCAGCGGCGCGGCGGGGCCGGCGCTCCAACCCTCCTGCGGCAGGCGGTAGGTCATGACGAAGACGGTGACCCCGGCCCTGGCGAAGACCTCGGCGGTCTCATAGCCCTCCTTGTCCATCACCACCCACGAATAGCCGCCGCCGGGCGCCATCAGCAGGGCCGCCCCGTTGGGATGCTCCGGGCGGAAGGCGATCAGGGTCGGATTGGTGACGCCCTTGAGGATGCGGTCGCGGATGACGGAGGTGTCCTTGGACCGCTCGACCACCGCTTCGCGGGCCGTGGCGTGCTCGGCGCCGGGCGGACCCTTGGGCCACAACGCGATCACCGCGTGGCCGGGGCCGGCGGGGCTCTCCTGGGCGGCGGCGGCGGTGGCCAGACCCAGGACCAGGGCCACGGCGGCGATCAGGTTGGAAACCGGTGTCATGGATCGAGGCTAACGCGGTCGGCCCCGCCTGGCGAGCTAGATCGGGTGGGTCCGGAGCAGCAGGCTGGTCTCGCTGGCCCCGATCCCCTCGAGCGTGCGGACCTCGTCCAACAGGCGGCTGAAATCAGCCAGGGAGGCGGCGTCCAGTTCGGCGATCAGGTCCCAACGGCCGTTGGTGGAATGGACCGCCGCCACCTCCGGGAAGCCGCGCAGGGCCTTGAGCACAGCCGCCGTCCGCTCCCCCTCGATGGCCAGGCTCATGATGGCCCGCACCCGCTCGGCCTCCAGTTCGGGCCGGGCGCGGACGGTGAAGCCCTGGATGGCGCCCCGCTTCAGCATCCGCTCGATGCGGTTCTGCACGGTGCCGCGGGAGACCTTCAGCTTCGTCGCCAGATTGGAGGCCGGCGCCCGGGCGTCCTCGCGCAGCAGGGCCAGCAGCCGACGGTCCAGATCATCCATATCGCTAGAATCCCATGACGTAACGCCAATCTTTCCGGCATACCGTAGCATCCCGGCGGCTTTTCGCTAGCGCGACGGCGCGGGACTGTGGGGCGGACTCCTCATGAGGCGACCCATGGCCCCCACCTTCCTGATGACCGACCCCGGTCATTTCGACGTCAGCTACACCATCAATCCCTGGATGAGTCCCGCCGCCTGGACCCCGGCCCACGCCCGCGCCGCCCGCGCCGGCTCGGCGGCCCTGAGCTGGGCCCTGCAGGCCGCCGGCGCCCGGGTGGAGATGGTCCCCGCCGTGGCGGGCCTGCCTGACCTGGTCTTCCCCGCCAACGCCGCCGTGGTGCTGGACGGGACGGCGCTCATGGCCCGCTTCCGCCACCCTGAGCGCCGGGGTGAGGAGGCCCCGTTCCGGGCGGCCTTCGAGACCCTGAAGCGCCGCGGCTGGATCGATCGCATCGTCGAGCTCCCCGAGGGGCTGATCCACGAGGGGGCCGGCGACGCCCTGTGGGACGGGACGCGGGGCATCTTCTGGACCGGCCACGGCCAGCGCTCCGACGCCCAAGCCGCCGAGGTCATCGCCCGCACCTTCGGCCGCCCTGTGGTGGCCCTGGAGCTGGCCAGCCCTCACTTCTACCACCTGGACACCTGCTTCCGGCCGCTGAGCGGCGGGGAGGTGCTCTACTATCCCCCGGCCTTCACCCCCCAGGCCCTGGCGGCCATCGAGGCCCGCGTCGCCCCCGCCGACCGCCTGATCGCCACCCGCCAGGACGCCGAGGCCCTGTGCGTCAACGCCGTTTGCCTGGACCGCACCGTCGTCATGGCCCGCGCCCCGGCCGAGCTGAAGGCGCGCATCGAGGCCCGCGGTTACCGCCTGGTCGAGGTGGACCTGGCCCCCTTCATCCTCTCCGGCGGGGCGGCCTTCTGCATGACCCTTCGCCTGGATCTCGTCTCCGCACCTCAGGGAGTTCCCGCATGACCACCGCTGTCCTCAGCCGCGCCGCCGACCTCATCGAACGCGAGAACCACTACGGCGCCCACAACTACAAGCCCCTCGACGTGGTCCTGACCCGCGGCGAGGGGGTGCATGTCTGGGACGTGGACGGCAAACGCTACCTGGACTGTCTCTCGGCCTATTCGGCGGTGAACCAGGGCCACTGCCACCCGCGCATCATCGGCGCCCTGACCGAGCAGGCCCAGCGCCTGACCCTGACCAGCCGCGCCTTCCGCAACGACCAACTTCCGGCCTTCCTGGAGGAGCTCTGCACGCTGACCAACTCCCACATGGCCCTGCCGATGAACTCCGGCGCCGAGGCCGTGGAAAGCGCGCTGAAGACCGTCCGCAAGTGGGGCTACGAGGTGAAGGGCGTGCCGGCCGATCGCGCCGAGATCATCGTCTGTTCGGAGAACTTCCACGGCCGGACGCTCGCCATCGTCGGCTTCTCCTCCGACGACCAGACCCGCGCCGGCTTCGGCCCCTTCACGCCCGGCTTCAGGATGGTCCCCTACGGCGACGTCGCCGCCTTCGAGGCCGCCATCACCCCCAACACCGTCGGCTTCCTGGTGGAGCCCATCCAGGGCGAGGCGGGCGTGGTCATCCCGCCGGCCGGCTATTTCACCCGGGTGCGCGAGCTCTGCACCGCCCACAATGTCGTGCTGATCCTCGACGAGATTCAGACCGGCTTCGGCCGCACCGGCAAGCTGCTGGCGGAGGAACACGAGGGCATCGAGGCCGACCTCACCCTGGTGGGCAAGGCGCTGGCCGGCGGGGTCTATCCGGTCTCCGCCGTGCTCTCCAACGCCCAGGTGCTGGGGGTGCTGAAGCCCGGCGACCATGGCTCCACCTTCGGCGGCAATCCCCTGGCCTGCGCCGTGGCCCGCATGGCCCTGAAGGTCCTGGTGGACGAGGGTATGGTCGAGAATTCGGCGGTCATGGGCGCGCGCCTGAAGGCGACCCTGGCCTCGATCCGCCACCCCGCCGTCAAGGAGGTTCGCGGCCGCGGCCTGATGCTGGCCGTGGAACTGCACCCGCAGGCCGGCGGCGCCCGACCGGTGGTGGAGGCCCTCGCCGCCCGAGGCCTGCTGGCCAAGGACACCCACGACCACACGATCCGCATCTCCCCGCCCCTGGTGCTCACCGCGGGTGAGGCCGACTGGATCGCCGAGCAGGTGCAGGCGGCGCTGCCCCCTACTTGACCTCTTCTCCTCTCCCGCTTGCGGGAGAGGCAGGGTGAGGGCTCTTTCTGCTCTTCCGTTGTCGCTCGGCGTCAGAGACGCGCAGCCCTGCTGCGCGCCCCCTCACCCTAACCTCTCCCCCAGAAGGGGAGAGGAGAAGGTTCCCTACTTCGCCCCCTGCGCCTTGGCCGGGGCCACGCCGGCCTGGGCGTTGCGGGCCTCGGTGATCACATAGGCGCGGATGTCCTCGGCGTCCTTGGGCGACAGGAAGCGGGCGAAGCTCGCCATGCCGTTGGCCTTGCGGGCGCCGTCGATCACCACCGACTTCCAGTCGGCCTCCGTCAGCAGCATCTGCGACTTCTTCAGGTCGGGCAGGAAGGCGCCGGACGCGCTGGGACCGTGGCAGACCTGGCAGTTGTTGTGGAACAGGGCGAAGCCCGCCTTGGCGTCGCCGGTGGAGGTGACGCCGGTGAGGTCGAGATTGGGAATCACCGGGATGTCGTAGGGCTTGGCCTGGGCCTTGCCGCCCAGCTTGAAGACCATCAGGCGGCCGGGAAGCCGGGGACGCTCTCGCAGCACCGCCGACGCCGAGGTCGGCGCCCCGCCGCCATAACCCACCATCAGGGCGACGTACTGCTCGCCGTCGATCTCGTAGGTGGAGGGGGCGGCGACGACGCCGTTCTCGGTCTTGTAGCTCCACAGCTTCTTGCCGGTGGCGGCGTCATAGGCGACGAACTCGCCCACCCCGTCGCCCTGGAACACCAGGCCGCCGGCCGTTGACATGATGCCGGCGTTCCAGAAATAGGGATGCTGCACGGTCCAGCGGGCCTTCTGGGCCACAGGGTCCCAGGCGATCAGCTGACCCTTGAACATCGACTTCAGGCCGGCGAGCTGGGCCTTGTCGCTCGGGAAGGCGTTGGCCAGCAGATCGGTGCCCAGGTTCCAGGCGCCCTGGCGGTGCTTGTAGTCCTTCTCGTTGGTGTAGGCGAAGGGGTCCAGCTGGGCCGGGATATAGACCAGGCCGGTCTTGGGGCTGAAGGACATCGGGTGCCAGTTGTGGCCCCCCAGCGGTCCGGGGAACTGCAGGGAGGGCGCGGTCTCATAGCGCGCGCCGGGGTTCTCGATGGGGCGGCCGGTCTTCGGGTCGATCCCCGTCGCCCAGGTCACCGGGATATAGTTCTTGGCCGAGAGCAGCTCGCCGGTCGCCCGGTCGAGCACATAGAAGAAGCCGTTCTTCGGCGCCTGCATCAGCACCTTGCGCGGCGTCCCGCCCACCGTCAGGTCGGCCAGGATGATGTGCTGGGTGGCGGTGTAGTCCCAGCTCTCGCCAGGCGTGGTCTGGTAGTGCCAGACATAGGCGCCGGTGTCGGGCTTCAGCGCCAGGATCGACGACAGGAAGAGGTTGTCGCCCTTGCCGTCCGACCGCTTCAGCCGGTTCCAGGGCGAGCCGTTGCCAACGCCCACATAGAGGATGTCGAGGTCGGGGTCATAGGCCATGGAGTCCCAGACCGTGCCGCCGCCGCCGGTCTCCTTCCAGCCGTCGCCGAACCAGGTGGCGGCGGCCTTCTCCTTCATGATCTTGTCGCTGGCCGCGCCGTCCGGCTGACCCTTGGCGTTGGGGGTGGTGTAGAAGCGCCAGACGAGCTTGCCGGTGGCCGTGTCATAGGCCGACAGGTAGCCGCGCACGCCGTACTCGGCGCCGCCGTTGCCGATCATCACCTTGTCCTTGATGATCCGGGGGGCGCCGGTGATCGTATAGGGCTGGGAATTGTCGGTGGTCTGGGTCGTCCAGACCGGCTTTCCGGTGGCGGCGTCCAGCGCGATCAGGCGCCCGTCCAGGGTGCCGAAATAGACCCGGCCCTTCCAGACGGCGACCCCGCGGTTGACCACGTCGCAGCAGGCGTCATAGCCCTTGGAGCCGTCGACCTTGGGATCGTAGGACCACTTCTGCTCGCCGGTCTTGGCGTCGAAGGCGTAGACCTTGGACCAGGCCGTGGTGGTGTACATGACCCCGTCGACCACCACCGGGGTGGCCTCCTGGCCGCGGTCGGTGTCGAACTCGTGGTACCAGGCCAGGCCCAGGGTCCCGACGTTCTTGGTGTCGATCTTGGTGAGGGGACTGAAGCGCTGCTCGTCATAGGTCCGGCCGACCGAGACCCAGTCGCCATTGGCCGAGGCCGCGGCGATCCGCTTGCCGTCGACATTTCCGGGCTTGGCCTGTCCGCAGGCCGCGACGAGAGCTGAGAACGCCAGGACGATGGCGAGCTTGGTGAGCTTCATGGAGGTCCTCCCCGACCGTGTATGCCGGTCCTGGCCGCACTATGCGCGCGCGCGTCGCCGCCGCAACTGGTGACGTCGCGTCACGCGGGCCGGGGTTTGGACCCCGGCCGGTCGACGATCCAGGCCAGGGCGGTGAACAGCAGGTAGACGGCGATGGCCGTGGTCCCCAGGCCCACGGGATCGGGATTGGCCGGCTGCAACATGGCGTAGAGTTGCAGGGCCAGCAGCAGGCCGACGAAGATCAGGGCCGGCCAGAGCCCCTGGCCGAGCTTGGCGCGACGCCAGGTCCAGGCCGCGGCCGCCAGGCCCAGCAGGCCGATCTCGACGGCCTGCTCCGGGACCGGATAGTTCCAAAGCCCCAGCCCGACCTTCTCTCCGCCGAACCACAGCTCAAGATCGGGGCGATGCACCAGGAGGTCCGCCAGCCAGTGGGAGAAGACCGTCAGGGCGATCACCACCGCCACCCGCCAGGGCAGGCGCAGGACCAGCCGCGCCAGCAGGGCGGCGCCCACCGACCAGGCGATCGAGGCCGGCAGGCTGTGGGTGTAGGGCATGTGCTCCAGAACGAGCGCGCTCCCGGGCAGGCTGGGATCGACGGTGACCCGCTCGACGCCGGCGGCGATCAGCCCGCCCCAGGCCACGTCGATCAGCTGGCAGCCCAGGACATAGGTCCAGAGCGGCCCGCGCGGCTCGGCGCTCTTGGCCGCCAGCGCGGCGGCGTAGTGGCCCACAAACATCGACGTCCTCCCCAGGATCTTGCCCGATGAGAGCGCCGGAGCTTGGCTGTGCGCAAGTCCCCGCGTTAACGCCCGACTCAGGACTCCGAAACGCGTCCTTTACCCAAGGCCTGTATCAATCCGGGTCAACAAGAGGCCTCGTCCATGTGGCGGCGCCCGGTTCTGGTGGGTGTTTTCAAATGACCAAGACGGTCCTCGTCGTCGATGACGACCCGACACAGCGCAGGCTGATCCAGGCGGTCCTGGAGCGGGAGGGCTTTGTCGCGGTCCACGCCGAGAACGGCGACCAGGCGATCGCCCGGCTGCAGTCGGGCGCGCCGACCGACCTGGTGCTGCTGGACCTGGTGATGCCCGGCATCACCGGCCAGGAGACCCTGAAGGAGATGCGGGCCCGCGGTCACCAGCAGCCGGTGATCGTGGTCACCGCCACCGGCGGCATCGACACCGTGGTCGCCGCCATGCAGGCCGGCGCCTGCGACTTCTTCGTCAAGCCGGCCTCGCCCGAACGCATCATCGTCTCCATCCGCAACGCCCTGAATCTCGGCTCCCTGAAGAGCGAGGTCGAGCGGCTGAAGAAGCACACCACCGGCCGCGCCAGCTTCGCCGACATGGTGGGCGACTCGCCGGCCATGACCATGGTCAAGCGCCTGGGTGAGCGGGCGGCCAAGTCCTCCATCCCCATCCTGATCACCGGCGAGAGCGGGGTCGGCAAGGAAGTGATCGCGCGCGCCGTGCACGGCTCCTCCGACCGCGCCGGCAAGCCCTTCGTGGCGGTGAACTGCGGCGCCATCCCCGAGAACCTGATCGAGTCCATCCTGTTCGGTCACGAGAAGGGCAGCTTCACCGGCGCCACCGACAAGCACCTGGGCAAGTTCCAGGAGGCCAATGGCGGCACCCTGTTCCTGGACGAGGTGGGCGAGCTTCCCCTCGACATGCAGGTCAAGCTGCTGCGGGTGCTGCAGGAGGGCGAGGTTGACGCCATCGGCTCCAAGCGCTCGCTGAAGGTGGATGTCCGCATTGTCTCGGCCACCAACCGCGATCCGGCCCAGGCGGTGAAGGACGGCCTGTTCCGCGAGGACCTGTTCTACCGCCTCAACGTCTTCCCCATCGAGGCCCCGGCCCTGCGCAACCGGCGCGAGGACATCCCGGCCCTGGTGGAGCACTTCATCCGCCGCTTCAATATCGAAGAGGGCAAGTCGGTGGTGGGCGCCTCGCCGGAGACGCTCGCCTTCCTCACCGCCTTCGACTGGCCGGGGAATGTCCGCCAGCTGGAGAATGCGGTCTATCGCGCCATCGTGCTGGCCGATTCGCCCTATCTGCAGCCCTACGACTTCCCGGCCATCTCCGGGGTGGCCGCTCCGCCGCCGGAGGCCGTGTCCCCCACCGCCCTGATGGCCCAGGCGCCGTCCCTGCCGACCGCCCAGCAGCTGATGAGCGAGATCCCGCAGGATTCGCCCGTGCGCATCCTGGACGGCCGCGGCCACCTGCGGACCCTGGAGGAGATCGAGCGCGACCTCATCCAGCTGGCCATCGAGATCTATGCCGGCCACATGAGCGAGGTGGCCCGCCGGCTCGGCATCGGCCGCTCCACCCTCTACCGCAAGGTCCGCGAGCAGGGCCTCGACGGCATCCTGAAGGACGGCGAAGGCGAGGACTCCGCCGCCGTCGCCTGACGGAGGAAGCTCGGGCGGGCCCTCGACAGGGGCCGCCCGCTCCCGCAATGAGGTGAGGTTCAAGCTCGCGTCGGGGCCGTGCTCCGTCGCGTCCGGAGTGAGCCTGCCGATGGTCGACGCCCCCGCCCCCTGGGACCAGGAATTCCTGCCCCCCGCCCCGCCCTGGCAGGGCGCCAGCCAGGCCCTGCTGCGGCCGGCGACCGATCCCTGGGTCAGCGCCTTCGAGGCCGACCCCGAGCACAATTTCAGCCCCGACTACGCCGCGACGCGCGCCTGGTTCGACCGGCTGGAGGCGGCCTCGCCCTGGATCCGCATCGAGGTGTTCGGGACCTCGCCGGAGGGGCGGCCGATCTATGCGGTGATCGCCAGCAAGGACGGCGAAGCCTTCGATCCGAAGAAGCCGGTGCTGCTGGCCCAGGCCGGCATCCACCCGGGCGAGATCGACGGCAAGGACGCGGGCATGATGCTGCTGCGCGACATCTGCTTCTATGGGAAGGACGCCCTGCTGGACGGGGCCAACCTGATCCTGGCGCCGATCCTCAGCGTCGACGGCCATGAGCGGGCCTCGGCCTATTCGCGGCCCAACCAGCGGGGTCCGCGCATCCAGGGCTGGCGCAACACGGCCACGAACCAGAACCTCAACCGCGACTACATGAAGCTGGACCAGCCGGAGATGCAGGCCGCGCGGGGCCTGCTCAACAAATACCGGCCCGACCTCTATGTGGACATCCACGTCACCGACGGCCTCGATTACCAGTACGACCTGACCTACGGCTACAATGGCGAGGAGCGGTCCTGGTCGCGGTCGCCGGCCATCGCCAAATGGCTCGACGATGTCTTCAAGCCGGTGATGAACGGGGCCCTGGAGGCCGAGGGCCACATCCCCGGCGAGCTGGTGTTCGGCCTGGACGACGACGACCCAAAGGCCGGGCTGTCGGACGGCGGACTCGGCGAGCGGTTCTCCAACGGCTGGGGCGCGGCCGCCCACGTCCCCACCATCCTGATCGAGAATCACAGCCTCAAGCCCCACGCCCAGCGGGTGCTGGCGACCTATGTGTTCCTGGAAACGGCGCTGAAACTGCTGGCCGACAAGGGGGCGGGCCTGCGCGCGGCGATCACGGCGGACAGGGCCCTGCGACCGGCGCAGATCCCGGCCAACTTCGTCCAGGCCAAGGCGCCGGCGCGGACCCGCAGCTTCAAGGGCATCAAGTACGACACCTATGAGAGCCCGGCCTCGGGGCGCCGCGAGATCCGCTGGCTGGGGGAGCCGGACCCGGAGCCCTGGTCCCTGCCCCACTTCCTGTCGGAACCGACCCTGACCCTGGCCCGGCCGGCCGCCTATTGGGTTCCGGGCTACCGGGCCGACCTGATCGAGCGCCTGGCCCTGCACGGCGTGGAGATGGCGGCGCTCACCGAGCCCAGGACGGTCAGTGTGGACATGCTGCGCCTGACCGCGCCGAAGATCGCCAGCCAGGCGGCCGAGGGGCACGTGGCGATCACCGCCAGGGACGTGACCACCGAGCGCCGCGACTGGGTCTTCGCCCCCGGCTCGGTGCGGGTCTCCACCGACCAGCCCCTGGGGGACCTGGTGGTCCTGCTGCTGGAGCCTCAATCCAGCGAGAGCTTTTTTTCCTGGGGCATGATCCCCGAGGTGCTGACCCGGGTGGAATATATCGAGGCCTACGCCATCGCCCCCCTGGCCGACCGAATGCTGGCGGCCGACGCGGGGCTACGGGCGGAATTCGAGGCGAGGCTGGCCGCCGAACCGGCGTTCGCCAAGGACGCCGCCGCGCGCCTGGCCTGGTTCTATGAGCGCACGCCCTTCTACGACGACCGCTACCTGCTCTATCCGATCGGCCGCGAGGTCTGAGGCCCTAGTGGCCGCCCTCGACCCAGGTCACGCCGGCCTTGCGGAAGGCCTCGGCCAGGGCCTCCTCCAGGTCGATGGCTTCCCAGCGTTTGAGGGGATTGAGGTGTTCGACCACGTCGGGGAGCAGGCGGACGCCAAAGCGGTTCACCCATCGGCTGGCCTTGTAGCCGGTCTTGTGCTGGTCGAAGCGCAGGTCGGGATCGCGGGAGGTCTCACCCACATAGAGGCCCCAGCGGCAGGGCCGCCGCGAATCCTCCAGCAGCACCACATAGACCGCGTGGCCCGCCCCGCGCGACTTCAGGGTCGTGGCGCGCAGGGTGAGCGCCGCGCGCCTCGCCCTGGCGATCAGCTCGGGAAGGGTGTCCCCGGAGGTCACGCCTAGGCGCCGTCCTTGTCGGCCTTGGGCGGCCCGCGCCGCTTGAAGCCGCGCCGAGCCGGCGGCGGCTTCTTCTCGCCCTTGGCCTTGGCGACGATCTCTTTGAGCTTGATGTGCTGCATCACCGAGAAGGCCTCGCCCGCGCCGCCCTTCTCGGGGTCGGCGAAGGCGCGGCCGTAGGTCTTCACCCGCTCGGTGACCGATTCGAGGAACTCGCCCTCCCAGTCGGAGAGCTTGACGCCGGCCTTATCGGCCGTGCGCTGGGCGCGTTTCAGGGCGTTCAGCGCGGCCCGCTGGGCCTGCGCCTTCCGATCTGGCGGGCCCCGCTTCAAATCACTCCGAGCGCGGAGAGATAGAGGTCGAGGATGGCGTCTTCCTCCTGGCGCTTGGCGGCGTCCTGCTTGCGGATGCGGATCACCTTGCGCAGGATCTTGACGTCGAAGCCGTTGCCCTTGGCCTCGGCGAAGACCTCCTTGATCTGCTCGGCGATCTCCGACTTCTCCTGCTCGAGGCGCTCGATGCGCTCGATGATGCTCTTCAGCTGGCCCTGGGCCGTCTGGTTCAGGATGTCGGCGTGGGAAGCGTCGTCGGCCATGGGAGCTCGCGGATAGGAGGCTGGAAAGCGGCGGACACTAGAGCGCGACAGCCGAAAGTGGAAGCCGGTTTCGGCGGCCGTCGCGCTCCAGGCTCTTAAAACGACCCCTTCTTATCTCATTAAAATCATTGATTTTAATGAGGAAGGGCGTCGGCCTCAGGGTCGGTCTCTGTCATCCGCTCTGAACCTTCACCGCGGCGATCCGTTGAGACGGAACGCCGCGGAGCTTCCCATGACCACATCCCCCAAGCGCCCCAGCCAGCAGGAGGCCGAGGCCGCCGTCCGCACCCTCATCGAATGGGCCGGCGACGATCCCGACCGCGAGGGCCTCAAGGAGACCCCGGCGCGGGTGGCGCGGTCCTACAAGGAGCTGTTCTCCGGCTACGAGACCGACCCCAAGGACTACCTGGCCCGCACCTTCGAGGAGGTCGGCGGCTATGACGAGCTGGTGATCCTGAAAGACATCCGGGTGGTGAGCTTCTGCGAGCACCACATGCTGCCCTTCCTGGGGACCGCCCATGTCGGCTACCTGCCCAACGACCGGGTGGTGGGGATCTCCAAGCTGGCCCGCGTGGTCCACGGCTTCGCCCGCCGGCTGCAGATCCAGGAGAAGCTCACCGCCGACATCGCCGGCGCCATCCAGGACATCCTGGCGCCCAAGGGGGTGGGGGTGGTGATCGTCTCCGAGCACAGCTGCATGACCATGCGCGGGGTCAACACCCCGGGCTCCCGCCTGACCACCAGCCATCTGCTGGGCGAAGTCCGCGACGATCCCCGCACGCGGCAGGAATTCTTCGACCTCGTCCGCGGCTAGGGCGCGGCGCGTTCCTTCACCCGGGCCCTGTCGCGGACCTTGTCGGAGGGAAAGACCACCAGCCGGTCGCCCGCCTTCAGGCCCGACAGCACCTCGGCCTCGCGGTCGGTCAGGGCGCCCACCTTGATGGGGGTCAGCCGCGCCCGGCCGTCCTCAATTCGATAGACCGCCCAGCCGCCGTCGGCGCGCACCAGGGCGCCGAGGGGGGCCTTCAGGGCGTGGGGCGCCCGGCGCAGGATCACCCGGCCCCAAACGCGGTAGCCCGGACCCAGCCGCGCCCAGGTCGCCGGCGGGCCGGTGAGCTGCAGCAGCACCCGCACCCTCTGCTCCTCGACCCCCAGGGCCGAGGTCTTGGTGAAGGCCTGGGGCTCCACCCGGCGCACCATCGCCGGCAGGGTTCCGGGACCGCCCCAGTCGTAGATCGCGGCGGGCATGCCCTCGGCGATCCGCACCGCGTCCTGGGACAGGAACTCGATGGCCGCCTCCAGGCCGCTCTGATCGCTCACCTCCAGCAGGGGCGCCCCCATGGCCAGCGGCGCGGCGCTCTCCTGCAGCACCCGGGTGACATAGCCCGACGCGGGCGAGGTCACCGGCACCGCCTGTCCGTCGCCGGCGTCGGGGCCCAGCAGGGCGCCGCGCGCCACCGCCAGCTCCGAGCGCCGGACCGACAGTTGCGCGGCCGCGGCCCGCACCGCCGCGCGGCTGGCGCGGCTCTGGGCCTCGGCGGAATCCAGGGCCTGGCGGGCGGCGAAGCCCTTTTCGGCCAGGACGCGGACCCGGGCGAGGTCGCCGTCGGCCTTGCGCGCCTGCGCCGTCAGTTCCTCCTGCTGAGCCTGGGCCGCGCCGACCGCAGCCTGCGCGGCCGTGACGGTCGCCTCGGCCTGGGCCCTGGCCCGGGGGTCCAGCAGGTCGGCGCTGGCCGGGCGGATCCTGGCCACCACCGTCGTTCCCGCCACGACCCGGTCGCCCACGTGCAGCTCCACCCGCTCCAGCCGGCCGGAAACCGGGGCGGCCACCAGATAGGCCTCCCGCACCCGGGCCAGCCCCTGGTCGGCGACGCTCTGGGCGATGGGGCCGACGGCCGCGGTCCCTACGTCCACCGGCACCGGCCGGGGGGCCAGCAGCAAGGCCAGGGCGCCGGCGGCCACCGCCGCCGCCGCGCCTCCCAGCGCCCATCTCACCCACTTGATGTCGGCCACGGCTCTACTCCCTGGTCTTCAGAACGCTTACGAGGTCGAGGCCCCAGACTCGGCGCACCACCAGCACCCCGCCCAGCAGCACGGCGCTCAGATAGGCGGCGATCGCCAGGCCGTAGCTCTGGGCGGTGATCACCGCCGGCAGCCGCAGTTCGTCGCGGGAATAGGCGGCCACCAGGCCATGGGCCAGGGCCTGTCCCCCCAGAATTCCCAGGGGAACCGCCGCCAGGGCCAGGATCACCAGCTCGCCGGCCAGGATATAGGCGCACTCGCCGTGACCGAATCCCAGGACGTGCAGGGTGGCCAGGTCCCGCGACCGCTCCGACAGCGAGATGCGGGTGACGTTGTAGGCCACCCCGAAGGCGATGGCGGCGGCGAAGCCGACATAGAAGGTCAGGGTCGTGCGGAAGGCCTCGGCCATGGCCTGGCGCCAGGCGGCCACGGTCTCGTCGCGCGACGAGGCCCCGACGATGCCGGGCCTGGCCTCCACGGCGCGATAGAAGGCCGGCCGCGCGTCGGCCGCCACCAGCAGCTCGGCGCGGTTGGCCAGGTCGCCCTCCCCCATCAGCCGGTTCAGGGCGCGGCGGTCCAGATAGGCGGCGAAGCCGCTGTAGTCGCGGGCCAGCCCCGTGATGGTCATCAGGGCGCTGGGGGCGCGTCCGTCCAGCACCTCCACCCAGACCTGGTCGCCGGGATGCAGACCCAGGCGCCCGGCCAGGGCCTCGCTCACCACCAGGCCGTCGCCCTTGAAGGGGATGGGCCGGTCGCGAGCGTCCAGGGGCTGCTGCAGCCGCGCCTCGGACTCCAGCCCCACCAGGCGGGTGGTCTCCTCGCGTCCGGCGGCCTTCAGACGGGCGGCGACGACCCGCACCGGCTCGGCCGCGGTCACCCCGGGCAGGCGGCCGATCTCGGTCACCGCGGCGATCCCACGCGCCTCGGCCAGGCCCACCGACTCCGTCCAGCGCTGGGTGCGGAAATAGGCCTGGTCCACCACCTGATCGAGGCTGTCGAACATGAACTGGGTCCCCACCAGCAGGGACAGGCTGGAGGCCAGGCCGAGGGCGGCCAGGGCGCCCCGCATCGGGAACCGCTCGAGGTGGCGCACGACCATCCGGGTGGCCTGGTCGACGCCCTTCCCCCGCACGAGGCGGTCCAGCAGGCCAGCGCGATAGGCCGCGGGGCGGGGCGGCGACATGGCGACGGCCGGCGACAGGGCCGCGGCGCGGCGCACCGCCGTCAGGGATCCGGCCAGGGCCGCCCCCACGGCCACCGCCGAGGCGCCGGCGAAGGCCGGCCAATGGAAGGTCACCTCCAGGACGGGAAAACGGAAATAGTCCCGGTAGAGGTCGACGATGGCCGCCCCCAGGGCGCCGCCCAGGACGCCCCCCGCCAGCGCGCCGGTCAGGCCGATCCCCCCGGCCAGCTTCAGATAGGGCGAGGCCGCCTCCAGGTCGCTGTAGCCGAAGGCCTTGAGCAGGCCGATCTGCTCGCGCTCGGCCTCCACCAGCCGGGTGATCACCAGATGGACCAGGGCCGCGGCGATGAGCAGGAAGATCGGCGGCAGGATGGTGGCCGAGGTGGACAGCTCCTTGAGCTCGGCGTCCAGGAAGGCGTGGGAGGGCTGATCGGCCCGGGCGTAGGCCGCCCGGCCGCCATAGGGCGCCAGCAGCCGGTCGATGTCCTGCAGCACGCCGGCGACCGAGGTCCCCGGGGCCAGGCGGAAGGCCGCGATGTTGAAGGCCCCCGACATCCCGGCCACCCGCTCCACCGCGGGCCGCGGCGCCCACAGCACCCCCTGGTGGGCGTCGTCGGGCATGAAGGACTCGGGAGCCGGCACATAGACATATTCCGGCGACAGGGCCGCCCCGACGATCTTGAAGTCGAAGGTCCGCCCGCCGATCACCGCGCTCAGCTTCTGGCCCAGATGCAGGTGGGCGGCGGTCATGAAGGTCTTGAGGGCCACGGCCTCGTCGGTGCGGGTGGGGTCGGGCAGCCGCCCCTCGACCAGCACGATCCCGTTCAGCGCCGCCCGCTCGTCCTGCGGCAGGGCGATCAGCCGGGCCGTTGCCGGCCGCGCCAGGCCCGGCAGGTCCATCAGCCCCACCTCGGCGATGCGCACGTCCAGGGCGCTCACCCCCTCGATGGCCGCCAGCTCCCGGGCCAGGGACAGGGGCGCGTGCTTGGCCTGGGCGAAGGCGTCGGCGAACCGGGTCGCCTCGTAGAAATCGGCCTGGGCGGTGGCCAGGGCCCGCTGGGCCGAGAAGGACATCACCGCCACCGAGACCCCGCAGGCGATCAGCAGGGCGATGGCCAGCACCTGCCACTTCATCCGCCACAGGTCGCGCAGCACCTTGCGGTCCAGGGGGGCGGGCCTCACCAGGCCATCTCCCTGGGGGCGATCTTGTGGGGGTTGGCGGCCGCCTCGGTGATCTGGCCGTCGCGGAAGCGGATGATCCGGTCGGCCATGGCCCCGATGGAGGTGTTGTGGGAGACGATCATGGTGGTCGCCCCCACCGCGGCGGTGACCTCGGCGATGGCCTCCAGCACGCGGACCCCGCTCTCGCTGTCGAGGGACCCGGTGGGTTCGTCGCAGAACAGCAGCTCGGGCCGCTTGGCGATGGCGCGGGCCACGGCCACCCGCTGCTGCTCGCCGCCGGAGAGCTGGGCGGGGAAGTGGTCCAGCCGCTCGGCCAGGCCGACGCGGGCCAGCGCCTCCTCGGGCGGCATGGGATCGCGGGAGATCTCGGTGATCAGGGCAACGTTCTCCCGCGCCGTCAGGCTGGGGACCAGGTTGAAGAACTGGAAGATAAAGCCGACGCTGGCCCGCCGGTAGCGGGTCAGCTCCCGGTCGCTGGCGGTGGTCAGCTCCAGGTCATGGAAGCGCGCCGAGCCCGAACTCGCCCGGTCCAGGCCCCCCAGAATGTTGAGCAGGGTCGACTTGCCCGAGCCCGAGGGCCCCAGCAGCACCAGGGTCTCGCCCTTGGCGATCTGCAGATCGACGCCGCGCAGGGCGTGCACCTCCCCGGCCTCGGTCCTGTAGACCTTGGCCAGGCCCCGGATGTCGAAGGCCGGCGTCGTATCGGAGGAATCCATGTCCGGCCCCGGAACCTGCGCCTGACCGGCGCATCAGGCTGGACCCTGGCCGGACGAGGGCGCGGCGGCCTTGATCCGGGTCAACCCTAGGTGAGCACCTCCAGGCGCTCCATGCCCCGGAAGAAGGGCAGTTTGCGCCATTCGGGGGTCTCGTCCGGATGGGCGAGCTTCAGGTCCGGGAAGCGGTCGAACAGCAGGGTGAGGGCCACCTGGGCCTCCAGCCGGGCCAGGGGCGCGCCGATGCAGATATGGGCGCCGCCGCCGAAGGCCACGTGGGGCCTGTGCTTGCGGGTGACGTCGAAGCGGTGCGGGTCTTCATAGACCTCCGGATCGCGGTTGGCGGCCCGCAGGGAGAGGGTCATGGCCTGGCCGGCCTTCACCGGACAGCCCCCCACCTCCATGTCGGCCGACGCGATGCGGCCGGTGATGTCCACCGGCGGCTCGTAGCGCAGCACCTCCTCCACCAGGCCGTTGATGATCTTCGGATCGGCCTTCAGCTTGGCCAGCTCCGCCGGGTGGAGCAGCAGCAGGCGCACGGCGTTGCCGATCAGGTCGGTGGTGGTGAGATTGCCGCCGATCAGCAGGGCCGTCAGGTTGATGCGCAGCTCGTCGTCGCTGAGGTCCGCGCCGGCCGCCTGCAGCCCCACCATGTCGCTGATCAGGTCGTCGCGGGGCGCGACCCGGCGCGCGGCGATGGTCTGGGTGAAGTAGTTCGACAGCGCCGCGCTGGCGGTTTCCATCACCGCGGTCTGCTCGGGGGTGCGGAACGGGTTCAGGCCCTGGATGCTGCCCTCCGACCATTCGCGGAACTCCGCCAGGCGGTCATGGTCGACCCCCAGGATCGAGGCGATGGCGTCGATGGGGATCGGGACGCAGAAGGCCGCCATCAGGTCGAGGCCGGGCTTGCCCGCCATGCGGTCCAGGGCCTCGCCGACGATGCGCTCCACCTCCGGGCGGAAGCGGGCCACCCGGGCGTAGAGGGCCTGCGCCAGGGGCTGGCGGATGCGGGCGTGGTCGGGGTCGTCCAGGGTCAGGATGCTGGCCTGGCTGGTGCGCGGCAGGCTGGGATCGTAGCCCTGGGTCTGTTGCCGCTGGAACATGGCCGCGGGTTCGGCCCGCAGCGGATCGCGCCACAGCTCCCGGTCCGAGACGATGGCGCGCACGTCGCCATAGCGGCTGATCACGAAGTTGCCGGAGACGGTGTCGCGATGCACCGGACATCGGGTGCGCAGGTCGTCCAGCACCGCGTGGGGGTCGGCGCGATAGGTCTCGTTGAGCGGCGTCAGGTCGATCATCGAGGGGAGAGGCTGGGAGGTCATCGCCACGGTCCTTCAGTCGATGGCCCACCCTGCTCCGGAAGCCCCGCGGCTCGCAAGGGTGACCCAGCGTCGGCTTGCCGACCCCCATGCATCCAAAGCCGGCCTTGCGCGGTTAAGCCTCTCGGCCTCATTCGAGGCGGGAGCGCTCTGGCCTTCCCGTCGGCTGGGTGGGCGCTGCAGACCCTGAACACCAACGGAGAACCCCATGCGCCTCGCCCTGATCCTCTCGGCGGCTGTCGCCAGCCTCACCCTGGCCGCCTGCTCGCAGAAGACCGAAGACCACGCCGCCGCCGCCGCCGACCAGGCCGGCGCCGCGGCCTCCTCGGCCGCCAACGACACCGCGGCCAACGCCGACGCGGCCGCCGCCAACACCGCCGCGGCGGTGGACAACGCCGCGGCCAACACCGCCGACGCCGCGGGCACGGCGGCCCGCAAGGCCGACGCCGCCGCCGACGCGGCCGCCAAGACCCAATAGTCGAACCAAGTCAGCCCCCGGCGCCTGAGACGCCGGGGGCTTGATTTCGCTAGTTCAGGCGCTTCTTCAGGGCGCTGATGCTGTCATGGTCGGCCTTGATGTCGGCGAAGGCGCGGCTGACCACCTCGCGGACCGTCGCGGGCAGGTCGTCCTCGGCCAGGGCCTTCTCGAACTTGGCCTTGATGAAGTCCTCGCCGCGCTCGACCTCGTTGATGATCGCCTTCTCGTCATGCCCCAGGACGGCGGCCTTCAGGTCGACGAACATGTTGTGCGCCTTGCCGAGCACGGACTGGTCGTCCTCAGGCTCGCCGCCGAAGGTGCGAACCTCCTGCTGCAGTTCGCCGGTCAGCTTCATGCGCTTCAGCGAGCGCTCGCTGAACATGGTCTTGTACTGGGTGTCCTCGGAACTGTGGGCGGCTTCCTTGTAGCCGCGGGCGCTGTCGAGGGTGGTTTCGATCAGGCTGTTCAGGACCTTCACGGCGTGTTCGGCGGGGGTGCTCATGGGCGATCTCCTTGCTGGTGACCGCTCCACAACATGCGCCGCCGCCGCCGGTTCCTCGGCGGGACGTCAGACCTGCAACAGGCCGCGCGCCACCAGGGCCGGCCGCAGGGCCGCCGGATCGGTGAAGTGGTGGGTGTCGATGCCGAAGGCCCGGGCGCTCTCGACGTTGGCCAGGCCGTCATCGATGAAGAAGATGTCCTCCGGCGCCAGGCCGAAGCGCTCACAGGTCAGCGCATAGATGCGCGGGTCGGGCTTGATCATGCCCTCGCGGCCCGAGACCACGATGTCGGCCAGGCGCCCGAAGGCCGGGCTCATGGCCATGGTGCCCTCGAAGGTCTCGTCGGACATGTTGGTCAGGCCGTATTGCGGCACCCCGGCCGCGTGCAGGGCCTCGATGGCCGCCTCGCTCTCCGGGATGGTTCCGGAGAACATGTCCCACCAGCGGGTCTCCCAGGCCTCGATCTCTTCGCGGTATTCCGGGAACTGGGAGATCAGCGGCTTGCGATTGTCGGCGAAGCTGACGCCGAGGTCGTGGTTCACGTGCCAGATCATGGTGCAGACCGACGACAAAAACCGGTCGCAAGCGACCGGCTCTGGAAAGATCTGGGAATAGAGCGTGCGCGGATTCCAGCGCACGACCACATTACCAACGTCCCAGATGACCGCCTTCGGCATCCGGGACCCCGGCCGCCTCAGCCTTGCTTGGCTTTGAAGCGCGGGTTGGTCTTGTTGATGATGTAGACGACGCCCTTGCGGCGCACGAGCTTGCAGTCGCGGTGACGCGTCTTGAGCGACTTGAGCGAGCTTCGAACCTTCATGACCGTATCTTCTTAAAGACCAGGCTCTCGCCCGGGGGTGTCTACAAGAGCCGGCGCATATACGAGGCGGCGGCGGATGAGTCAACGGCGGGCGGGCGTTGTGGCGCCCGCGCCGCTCGTCTCTACAGCTCGATCATGTCGAACTCGGCCTTGGCGGTGCCGCACAGGGGGCAGACCCAGGTGTCGGGGATGTCGGCCCAGCGGGTTCCCGGCGCCAGGCCCTCGCCCGGATCGCCGAACTCTTCCTCATAGATGTAGCCGCAGGTGCGGCACTGCCAGGTCTTGAAGGGCTCGGACACGGGCGGGCTCAATGCATCTTGAAGCGGATCGGAACCGACTTGGGCCCGCAGACGAAACTGGCCGTCATGTTGCGCGGCGCGCCGTCCAGTTCAACCGACTCCAGGCGCGCGAACAGCTCCTCCCAGAGGACGCGCATCTCCATCCGGGCCAGGTGCTGGCCCAGGCACACGTGGGCGCCGTAGCCGAAGGCCACGTGCTTGTTGGGGGTGCGCTCGACGTTGAACTTGAAGGGGTCGGCGAACACCGCCTCGTCGCGGTTGCCGGAGGGATAGGACAGCATCATCCAGTCGCCCTTGGCGATCTTCTTGCCCGCCAACTCGGCGTCGGCCGTGGCCGTGCGCATGAAGTGCTTCACCGGCGTCACCCAGCGGATCGACTCCTCGATCAGGCCGGGGATCAGGCTCGGGTCGGCCTTCACCTTGGCGAACTGCTCGGGATTCTCGGCCAGCGCCCACAGGGCCCCGGCGGTGGTCGATGAGGTGGTGTCATGGCCGGCGGTGGCGGCGATGATGTAATAGCTCATGGCCTCCAGGTGGCCGAGCGGCTGGCCGTTGACCGTGCCATTGGCGATGACGCTGGCCAGGTCGTTGCGGGGATTGATCCGGCGATCCTCGGTGATGGCGTTGAAATACAGCATGAAGTCCATCACCACCGACTGGATGGTGTCGACGCCCTCGTCGGTGGTCTGGGCCGTGTCGCCCGTCCGGTTCAGCTCGGGGTCGGCGCTGCCGAACAGCTCCTGGGTCAGCTTCAGCATCCGGGGCTCGTCGGATTCCGGCACCCCGATCACCTCCATGATCACGTGCAGCGGATAGAGGAAGGCCACGTCGCGGGCGAAGTCGCACTGGGTTCCGTGGGCGGCCATGCGGTCGACGAAGCCGCGGGCGATCTCGCGGATCCGCGCCTCAAGGGGGCGCAGGCTCTGCGGCACGAAGGAGCCCTGGGTCAGGCGCCGGTAGGCCATGTGGTCGGGGTTGTCCATCTGCACCAGGGAGCGGACCAGGTGCGGGCTGCCGCCCATCATCTCGCGCACCTTCTTGTCGGCCTCGATGGTGGTGAGCACGGTGGAGCGGTCGCCGTTGTGGAACAGCTCGTTCTGGCGTTCGACCTCGAGGATGTCGGCGTGGCGCGTGACCACCCAGAAGGGGTCGAACCCCTCGGGCTGGGCCTGCTCCAGGGGCGCCTCCTTGCGCAGCCAGGCGAAGGCGTCGTCCACCTGCTTTCCGTCCGCATAGGCGCGGGGATCGACGATGGTCTGGGCGATATCGGACGGGATGGTCATGCGCGTTTCCAGCCTTGCTTGTCTTGGAGCGGGCACGGTCAAGCGCGACCCACTTGTTAGTTGTCCAACAACTTTCTAGAATCCGCAACATGGTCACGACATTGACGAAGGTCAAAGCGCGCCGGAGCCAGGCCCAACGGCGCGACGAGTCCGAACGCCGGCTGCTGGCGGCCGCCGCCGAGCTGGTGGTGGAGCGCGGCATGGGCGCGGCCACCTTCGAGAACATCGGCGCCCGGGCCGGCTACAGCCGCGGCCTGGTCACCCAGCGGTTCGGCTCCAAGCGGGGCCTGATCGAGGCCCTGATCGCCGATCTGCAGGGCCGCCTCGGGGGTCTGCTGGAGGACCGGCGCGTCGACGAGCTGAACGGCCTGGAGGCGGTCCTGGCCTATGTCGACGTCTTCCTGGCCGCCCTGGACAGGGACGGCGAGCTGCGGGCCTATTTCGTGGTCCTGGCCGCCGCCGTGGCCGACGTCTCGGAGCTGCGGGCGCCCTTCGCCGCGGCCCACAAACAGGTGGAGCAGGCCCTTGAGTCCTTCTTCCTGCGCGGCCAGGCCGAGGGCGCGGTGCGGGCCGGCATCGACGCCGACGCCGCGGCCCTGATCACCGGCGCCCTGCTGTTTGGCCTGTCCATGCAACTGCTGCTGGACCCGATGATGGACCTCGCCCCGCTCCGCGAGACCAGCCTGATGACCCTGCGGCTCAGCTTCGCGGCCTAGGGCGTGACGGCCCGAAGCGGCTGCCGGGTCAGGCGGCCGTCACGCTCTAACCAGGAACGACGCCCCTCACGCGCCGCGCACGAGCGGCTGTTCGCCCCTGACGGGCTTGTGATTGAGTCGCAGGCGCGGTCACCGCTAGGTTGCCCCGATGGATCGTCGCTGTTTCCTCGTTCTGCTCCTGGCCGGTTGCGCCGACCCGTCGGCCAATCTCGTGCCGACGGTCAGCCCCATGCCGCCCGTCCCCACGCCGCAGCAGCCGGCGCCGGCCGCCCCGCCCACCCAGTCGGGCGACATGACCTTCGACGAGTGGGCCCGCGACTTCTACATGCGCGCGGTGAAGGCCGGCCTGCCGCCGGCCCTGCTGGACCGCGAGCTGGCGGGCCTGACGCCCGATCCGCGGGTCAACAGCCTCGACACCCGCCAGCCGGAATTCGCCAAGCCCTTCGGCGACTACATCAAGGGCGTGGTCAGCGAGGACCGGGTGGCCATAGCCGCCCGCCGCAAGCCGGCGCTCGCCCCCACCCTGGCCCAGATCGAGGACCGCTACGGCGTGCCCGGCGACATCCTGATGGCCATCTGGGCCATGGAGACCGGCTTCGGCGCGGTGATGGGGGATTTCGACGTCGTCCGCTCCATGGCCACCCTGGCCGCCCAGGGCCGCCGCCGGGCCTTCGCCGAGGATCAGCTGATGGCCGCCTTGCGGATCATCGGCTCCGGCGAGTTCCCCCGCGACCGCCTGCGCGGGTCCTGGGCCGGCGCCATGGGCCAGACCCAGTTCATCCCCACCAGCTTCCTGGCCACCGCGGTGGACGGCGACGGCGACGGCCGCCGCGACGTCTGGGGCTCGGCCCCCGACGCCCTGGCCTCGGCCGCCAACCTGCTGGCCAAGGGCGGCTGGCAGCGCGGTCAGGGCTGGGCCCGCGAGGTGATCCTGCCCGAGGGCTTCGACTACAGCCTCACCGAGGGCCCGCGCGAGACGCCGGACTGGTGGGCCCAGCTCGGGGTGCGCCGCGCCGACGGCCTGCCCTGGAGTTCCGGCGACCAGGGGTCCAAGGCGATGCTGATCGCGCCGACCGGCGCCCAGGGCCCCTGCTTCCTGCTGTTCCCGAACCACTTCGTGATCCGCAAGTACAACAACGCCACCACCTATGCGCTGGGCGTCGGCCTGCTGGCCGACCGCTTCGGCGGCATGGGGCCGCTGGTGAAGCCGTGGCCCTATGAGAGCGCCCTGTCGCTGGGGGACCGCATCGTCACCCAGCGGGCTCTGGCCCAACTCGGCTTCGATCCCGGCCAGCCTGACGGAGTGGTGGGGGTCAATACCCGCACCGCCCTGCGCAACTGGCAGAAGTCCCGCGGCCTGACGGCCGACGGCTACCTGTCCCAGGACATGGTCAGCCGGCTGAAGGCCGAGGCCAATATCCTCTAGAGGGAGCCCTCGTCGCTCTTCTCCAGGGTGGCCATGGCCGAGTCGGCCTGGGTGGCCGGCTTGGGGTCGGCGTTGGCCAGCTGGCTGTTGCGGAAGGCGTAGACCAGCATGGCCAGCATCATGACCATGTTGAGCACGAAGGGCGCGGCATGGACCCGCTCGTAGAGCAGCACGAAGAGCGGAGCCAGGACCACATTGACCCCGTTCACTGCGGCGATGGCGCCGGCGGCGCGGGCCTGCTCATGCATGCCGACGGCGAGGGACGAGCCGGCCGTGAAGCCCGGCCGGGCCAGGCCGAAGCCCAGGCTTGAGATGGCGTAGCCCGCCACCACGGCGGCGTAGCTCGGCTGGAAGGCGACGATCAGGTTGCCCAGCGCCGCCACCGCCACGCCCCAGCGCAGCAGCTGGCGCGGGGTCATCTCGAACATGCGGATGATCCCCCACTGGGAGAGCAGGCCGGCCATGGCGCCGAACATCATGGCGATGGCGATGAAGCCCTGCGCCTCGGTGGGGGACTTGCCGAGCTTGTCGATGATCAGGAAGCCCAGGGTCTGGCCCTGGGCGGTCTGGCAGACCGCGACGATGAAGCCGTAGATCAGGAAGGGCGTCAGGCGCGGGTCGCGCCACATGGGCGTCTCCTTGCCGGCGGCGTCGGCCTTGGCGTCCATGGTGGGCGCCATCTTCACCGGCTGGGCCGGCATGTGCTGGCTCTCGGGCAGGTACTTCCACACCACGAACAGCATGGAGAGCGCGATCAGCGAGAAGACCAGCATGGGGCCGGCCAGGCCGATGCCGAGGAAGGGCAGGATGAACAGCGGGGCCAGGAACGGTCCGATGACGGTCCCCAGGCCGAAGGCGCCGGCCAGGCTGGACATGGCGGTGGTGCGCTCGGCCACCGGGGTGTGCTCGGCCACATAGGCCTGGGTCGCCGGATTCGAGGCGGCGCCGAACAGCCCGAACAGGGCGCGCGCGAACAGGAAGAAGACGAAGATCACCATGGGCGCGGCCAGCTTGTGCAGGCCCGCGGCCACCACCAGGGCGCAGGCGGCCATGGAGACGGCGAACCCCGTCAGCCCCACCAGCATCAGCGGCTTGCGGCCGTAGCGGTCCGAGGTCCGGGCCCAGTAGGGCGACGATCCGGCCCAAAGCAGGGCCGACAGCGAGAAGACGCCGGCCACCAGGAAGTCGGGAATGCCGATGGAGCGGCCGATGGCCGGCAGCACCGAGATCATCCCCGTATTGCCCATGGCGGTGACCAGGGAGACGCCGAAAATGATCGCGAACGACGACTTGGGGAGGCTGACAGGGACGGACGCGGACTTGGGCATGGATCGGCTGTTACGCCGGCCCGCCGGAGCGCGAAACCCCATAAATCCTCACCGGGCATTAAGCATTAACAGGGATGCTCCGGCCTATCGCGCCCTAGGACCCGTCTCGCATGTTTCAGATCATCGGCATCGTGCTGCTCTTCGGCCTGGTGTTCGGCAGCTACATCATGTCCGGCGGCAATATGGGCGTCATCCTGCACGCCGCCCCGCACGAGATGATGGCCATCGGCGGCGCCGGCGTCGCCAGCTTCCTGATCTCCAACTCGATGACGGTGGTGAAGAGCTCGGGCTCAGGCCTGGCCAAGGTGTTCAAGGGCCCCAAGTGGAAGGCCTCGGACTATCGCGACCTGCTGTCCCTGCTGTTCCTGCTGACCAAGACCATGAAGTCCAAGGGCGTCATCGCCCTGGAGAGCCACATCGAGAACCCCAAGGACTCCTCGATCTTCTCGCGCTTCCCCAAGGTGACCAAGGACCACTTCGCCGTCGACTTCATCTGCGACACCCTGCGGATGATGACCATGAACCTCGAGGACCCGCACCAGGTCGAGGACGCCATGGAAAAGCAGCTGGAGAAGCACCACCACGAGTCCCTGGCGCCCGCCGGCGCCCTGCAGAGCCTGGCCGACGCCCTGCCCGCCCTGGGCATCGTCGCCGCCGTGCTCGGCGTCATCAAGACCATGGGCGCCATCACCGAGCCCCCGGAGATCCTGGGCGAGATGATCGGCGGCGCCCTGGTGGGCACCTTCCTGGGCGTGTTCCTGGCCTATGGCCTGGTGGGTCCGTTCGCGACCCGCCTGAAGGAGATCGTCGAGGAGGAAGCCTCCTACTACCGCATTATCCAGTCGGTCCTGGTGGCCCACCTGCACGGCAACGCCGCCCAGATCTCGGTGGAAATCGGCCGCGGCAGCGTCCCCTCCGGCGCCCAGCCCAGCTTCCTGGAGCTGGAAGAGGCCCTCTCGGCCATTCCCAACGAAGCCTAACGCCGCGGGTCGGCCAGCGGGCTGACCCGGTTGACGTGGCCCATCTTGCGGCCGGGCTTGGCGTCGCGCTTGCCGTAGAGGTGCAGCCGGGTCTCCGGCTCGCCGGCCAGCTTGGCCCAGGCCTCGACCTCGTCCCCCAGCAGGTTCAGCATCTCCACCCGGGCGATCGCCGCCGTGGGGCCCAGCGGCCAGCCGGCGACGGCGCGGATGTGCTGCTCGAACTGGTCGACCTCGCAGCCGTCCATGGTCCAGTGGCCGGTGTTGTGCACCCGCGGCGCGATCTCGTTGACCAGCAGCCGGCCGTCGGGGAGTTCGAACAGCTCGATCCCGATCACCCCCACATAGTCCAGCCCGGTGAGGATCTGGGCGGCGATCCGTTCGGCCTGCTCGGCCAGGGCCGGGGTGACGGCGGCCGGGGCGACGGAGCGGCGTAGGACGCCGTTCTCGTGGTGGTTCTCGGCCAGGGGGTAGATGGCCAGTTCCCCGTCGCGGCCGCGGGCGGCGATCACCGACAGCTCGCGCACGAAGTCGGCGGGCGCCTCCAGGATCACGGGCCGCCCCCCCAGGGCCTCGAAGGCCGCCGCGGCGTCGGCCACATGCTCGACCCAGCGCTGGCCCTTGCCGTCATAGCCCTCGCGGCGGGTCTTCATCAGCACCGGCGCGCCGAGCTGGGCGACGGCGGCGCTGGCGGTCTCGTCGCTGTCGGCCTGGGCGAAGGCCACGGTGGCCACGCCGATGGAATTGAGGAAGGTCTTCTCCTCCACCCGGTCCTGGGCCACGGCCAGGGCCCGGCCGTTGGGCGCCACCTCCACCCCCTGGGCGATCAGGTGGGCCACCGCCGAGGCGGGCACGTTCTCGAATTCGTAGGTCACCAGGCCGGCCACCGCGGCCAGGGCCTCCAGGGCGCGGGGATCGTCATAGGGGCCGCGGATGGCGTGGGCGGCGACCCGGCCGGCGGGCGAATCGGGCTCCGGCTCCAGGATGGCCACGTCGAAGCCCAGGCGGGCCGCGGCCAGGGCCAGCATCCGGCCCAGCTGCCCCCCGCCCAGGATCCCGATCATCGCGCCGGGCGCCAGGGGAAGATCCATGGAGACTAGTCCTCGACGCTTTCGGAAACGGCCTGGGAATGACGGGCCCGGTGATCGGCCAGACGCTGGGCCAGGGCCGTATCGGACAGGGCCAGGATCTGGGCGGCCATCAGGCCGGCGTTGCGGGCGCCCGCCTCGCCGATGGCCATGGTGCCCACCGCGATGCCGGCCGGCATCTGCACGATGGAGAGCAGGGAATCGAGGCCGCTGAGCGACTTGGACTGCACCGGGACGCCCAGCACCGGCAGCTCGGTCATGGAGGCCGTCATGCCGGGCAGGTGGGCCGCGCCCCCAGCCCCGGCGATGATCACCTTGAAGCCCGCGGCCTTGGCCCCCTTGGCGAAGGCGTACATCCGATCGGGGGTGCGGTGGGCGGAGATCACCTTGGCCTCATAGGCCACCCCCAGGGCGTTGAGGCTCTCGGCCGCGCCCTTCAATGTCGGCCAGTCGGAACGGCTGCCCATGATGATGGCGACGGGCGCTGACGTGGCGCTCATGAAGGCGTGCCCCTGCGACGAGAAGGCGCGGAGTATAGGCGCCGCCTTTGCGCCCGCAACCAAGGACGTTTAGGATTCTTAACGTCGACAAGGCGTCGACGATTCGTGTTCGCCGAAAGCCCGCTCAAAGTCGCATGAAGGTCACTGGCGCCCGCAACGAACCCTTTTCGGCCATCCGCAAGCGCGCCTTGGCCCAGGCGGGGGCCTATGTCACCGCCGGAACGGCCGCCCCGACCGATCGGACCGCCTTTCTGGGCCTGGGCGAGGCCGATCTGACCCCGGCGGTCCAGGGGGCGGTGAAGACCCTTCTCACCGAAATCGACGATCTGCGCGGCGAGGTCGCCCGCCTGAAGGCCAAGCTTTCTGAGGCCGAGACCCTGGCGGACCGCGACCCTTTGACGCCCCTCCTCAACCGTCGGGCCTTCATCCGCGAGCTTGGCCGCATCCGCACCTTCGCCCAGCGCTACGGGTCCCCCGCCAGCGTGGTCTATTTCGACCTGGACGGCTTCAAGGGGGTCAATGACCGCTTTGGCCACGCCGCCGGCGACGCGGCCCTGCAGGCCGTGGCCGAGCGCCTGTCGGCCAATGTCCGCGACAGCGACATCATCGGCCGCATGGGCGGCGACGAATTCGGCGTGATCCTGGTCCAGGCCGACGAGGCCACCGCGCGGGCCAAGGCCGAGTCCCTCGCCCAGGCCATCGAGGCCTCTCCCATCCAGTTCGGCGACTGGTCGGCGCCCCTGCACATCTCCTATGGGGTCCGCGAGATCACCCCCGACAGCGAGCCGGAGGCCCTGGTAGCCGAAGCCGACGCGGCCATGTTCGCCGCCAAGCGCCTGCGCGACCGCGAGCGGGCGGCCCAGCCCCCTGCCGCCGACCCCGCGGCCGAAAGCTAGGCGATGATGTCCGGGGTGAGCTGATCCTTCAGCCGCTCGATCTCATCCTTCAGCAGCAGCTTCTTCCGCTTCAGGCGGCTGATGACCATCATGTCGGGCAGCGGCGCCAGCATCAGAGCCTGGATCGCGGCGTCGAGGTCGGAATGGTCCAGGCTGATGGAAGCCAGGCGCGCGCGCACGCCGGCGTCCTCCGCCTCCTCGGTTTCATCGTCGTTCATACGCACGCCCCGAACTCATCGCCGCGATGATGCGCATCGCCGGGGGCGCCGTAAAGCGCCGCTGTGGGCGGCGGTCCGGCCGCCCGTCCGGACGGGCCCTAGGTCAGGGCCCCCGCGAGGGCCGCCAGGACGTCGTCGGGCGCGGGCTTGCCCCAGGCCGCCGAGGCCGCCTGCAGGGAGGCCAGGGCCCCATGGCCGCCGCTGGAGGCGCCCGCCAGCTCGCCGAGGGTCTCCATCAGCACCCGCTCGGCCCGAAGCTCGCAGGCCTTCACGTCCTCGCGCAGGGCCTCGCGCGCGCCGTCGTCCACCGGCGGCTGGGGCGCCTTGAGCGCCCGGCGCACATCGCGGATGGGGAGCAGCACCGTGGCGTCCCAGGCCTTGGCCGCGGCCACGCCCTTGGCCAGGGCCTCGGCGTCGGGCCCCTCGGCCCAGACCGCCCAGAGCAGCAGGGAGGTATTCTGGCCATAGCTGTCCTGCAGGGTGAGGCAGGCCTCCGGCACGCCCTCCAGCCTGTAGGCCTCCAGCGCCCATTCCCAGATCGCCATCAGTCTTCTCCCTGCAATGGACCGACATCCTGGCCCCAACGCTTCACTGGCCGCCAAGCCAGGCCGAACAGATCCAACGCCCGGCCCACCGACTGGTCCACCATCTCCTCCAGGCTGGCGGGCCTGGCGTAGAAGGCCGGCAGGGGCGGGGCGATCACCGCCCCCATCTCGGCCAGCTTCACCATGGTGCGCAGATGGCCCAGATGCAGGGGCGTCTCGCGCACCATCAGCACCAGGGGCCGGCGTTCCTTCAGGGTCACGTCGGCGGCGCGGGTCAGCAGGGAGGAGGTCACGCCGGTGGCCACCTCGCTCATGGTGCGCACCGAGCAGGGGGCGACGATCATGCCGAGGGTCGGATAGGAGCCCGAGGCCACCGAGGCGCCCACGTCGCCCACCTTGTGGACCACGTCGGCGCGGGCCTGGACCTGCGCCAGGGAGAGGTCGGTTTCCTGGGCGATGGTGAGCGCCGCGGCCTTCGACAGGATCAGATGGCTCTCGACGCCCAGCTCGCGGCAGGCGTCCAGGGTGCGCAGGCCATAGGCCACCCCGCTGGCGCCCGAGACCCCGACGATGAGGCGCGCGCGATCCATATTGGTCATTTCACCGGGTCTCCGCGCCTGATTTCAAGGCGCCCAAGCCGTCCGCCCACGTGCAAACATATGTGATCTGACAGACGAGAACAGCGGGTGTTCAGTGTTGGCATCGTTCCAACACAAGGAGACGACCCACCATGGCCGTTGAAGCCCGCATCCGTGAACTTGGATCCCGCCACCATTCTCTCGATCAGGCGATCCAGGACGAGCTCAACCGACCGGTCTCCGACGACACCCGCCTCAAGGAACTCAAGCGAAAGAAGCTTAAGCTGAAAGAAGAGATGGAAGCCCTGCGCGCCAAGACCACGCACTAGGCCTTCCAGAGTTAGAGCGTGACCGACGCCTGAGTCGGTAGCCGCCTCAGGCTGTCACGCCCTGAAGGGGGACGTCCCTGAGCGGCGCGCGACGCGTCGGCTCAGGGCTCCGTCCGCCTCGGTTCCGATCAATCTTCCGCGTCGTCGTCGTCGTAATGGGTGTCTTCGGCGACGTCCTCATGGACCGCCTCCAGCTGGGCCGCCCCCGTGACCGAGGCCGGCTCCAGGGTCGCGCCGTCCGGTTCGACGATGCCGCGACGGGCGTCGTCCTTGGCCTTCTTGTCGGCCGCCTTACGAACCACCGCGTCCAGCTCGAGCTGGGTCGAGAGGCCCAGGGTCACCGGGTCCACCGGCTTGATGTTGGCCGCGTTCCAGTGCTGGCGGTTACGCACCTGATCGATGGTGGCCTTGGTGGTCCCCAGCAGGCGGGCGATCTGGCTGTCGGCCACCTCGGGGTGGTTGCGGATGAACCAGGCGATGGCGTCCGGGCGGTCCTGGCGGCGCGACACCGGGGTGTAGCGCGGGGCCTTCTTCACCGGCTTCAGCAGCTCGGCGTGGCGGCTCTTCTGGGCGACCATGCGGTACTTGTCGCTGGCCTGGGCGGCGTCGAGCTCCTCGCGGGAAAGCTGGCCGTTGGCGATCGGGTCGGCGCCGCGGATGTCGCGGGCCACTTCGCCGTCGGCGATGCCCTTCACTTCCAGGGGGTGGAGGCCGCAGAAATCGGCGATCTGTTCGAAGGTGAGCGAGGTGTTGTCGACCAGCCAGACGGCGGTCGCCTTCGGCATCAGAATGTCGGTCATGACGGACTCCGAAAATGACGGCGCCCGGCCTTTCGGCCGGGCGGTGCATAAGTAGCAGGCGTCATATAGGCCCGTTCCGCGCCCAAGAAAACGACAATCGCAAGCTTAACAGCCGGTGAGATCTTTCAAGATCGGGCCGTCCCGGAGGCTGGCGTTCCAGGCTTGTCCGGCCACACCGGCATGATCGTGGCGGCCGGCGCCGATCTCGGGGGCGAGGCGCGGGCGGACCCCACCAATCTCGCCTCCGGGGAATTTAACGGCTCTACGCGTTCTGAGCGTGGCCGTATTTTCGCACGCAATCCTGGCCCACCCCCTTCGGCGGACCCAACCCGCCAGGGCGGAGCGGAATTTTCATGTGGAAACTCAAGAGCTTGACGCGCCCAAACCGCGCTCGTCTTGGGGCGGCGCCATCACACTGGGCAGTTAACGGGCAGAAAAATTAAGTCGCGTTAACTATAAAAACCCCAAATCGGGTCGAAAAAGTACACTTTCGGAAAGATTTCGGAGGCATAAACGACATCTACCTGAGACGATCTGTCGCAAACCTTTCAATCAAGGCGCCGCGCCGCTATGCCCCCCCGGGCGCGCCGAATACAACCGATGAACGCTATCCGAAAACTGCTGTTGCAGCACCGGGCCGAAGTACAGGAACAGATGCTGGCCGCGCGCGCCAAGGCCGCCGCGCCCTTCGAGGAGGAGCTGCGCGCGGTCAATATCGCGCTCGCCGCCCTCGACGGCGCGCCATTGCTGGCCGAGGAGGACACGCCCCTCCCGGCCCCCAAGACCGAACGCGCGCGCAAGACCGGCCTGCCCCGAGGCCGGATCAAGCGTAGCCTGAACGACATGATCCTGGCGGCCCTGCGCGCCCATGACGAGGGCGCCGACACCGGCGAGATCATGGAGTCCCTGGAGCGGCGCTGGAACCGCAGCTTCCAGGAGTCGCGCGTGGTCGAGGAACTGCGGAGCCTGGCCGAGGGCGGCGCCGTGGTCCTGGAGCGGGGCCACTGGCGGCTGCGGGCCCAGCCCGACGCCTGGACCGGCCAGGCCAGCGCCCAGGGCGTCGCCGCCTAGCTCAGCGGTGTGCGGCCCACGATACGCAGGCCGTAGCCGCCCGAGCCGGGCAGGACGGTCGAGGAGTTGGACAGCAGGGTCATGTCGCGCACCCCGAGATCCAGCAGGATCTGGGCGCCCACGCCATAGTCGCGCAGCACGTTGGCCCCGTGATCGGTCCCGGGCTCCGCGCCGTAGCGTTCCGACAGCCAGGCCGGGTTGGAGTCGCGGATGAACACCGCCACCCCGGCGCCGTCATAGTCGGCGATGGCCTGCAAGGCGCGGGGCACATAGTCCCGGCGCGCCTCGGTGTGGCCCAGCATGTCGGCGGCGAAGTCCACGCGGTGCATTCGCACCAGGGTCGGCTTGTCGGGATCGATCTTGCCCCGGGTCAGGACCACGTGCTCGGTGCCGTCCAGGATGTTGCGGTAGATCACCATGCGGAACCGGCCGCCGAAGGCGGAGTCGAAGGGGGTCTCCAGCACCCGCTCCACCTGCCGTTCGGTGCGCCGGCGATAGGCGATCAGGTCGGCGATGGTGCCGATCTTCAGGCCGTGCAGTTGCGCGAAACCCACCAGGTCGGGCAGGCGCGCCATCGACCCGTCGTCCTTCATGATCTCGCAGATCACCCCGGCCGGGTTCAGACCGGCCATGCGGGAGATGTCGACGGCGGCCTCGGTGTGGCCGGCGCGGACCAGCACGCCGCCGTCGCGGGCCACCAGCGGGAAGACGTGACCGGGCGAGACGATGTCGTCGACGCCCTTGGTGGGGTCGATGGCCACGGCCACGGTGTGGGCGCGGTCATGGGCGGAGATGCCGGTGGTGACCCCCTCGCCCGCCTCGATGGAGACCGTGAAGGCGGTGCCCATGCCCTCGCGGTTCTCAGCCGCCATGGGGGGCAGGCGCAGCTGGCGGGCGCGTTCGGCGGTGATCGACAGGCAGATCAGGCCCCGGGCGTGCTTGGCCATGAAGTTGATCTGGTCGGGCGTGGCGAACTGGGCCGGGATGATGACGTCGCCCTCGTTCTCCCGGTCCTCGGCGTCCACCAGGATGTAGGGGCGGCCGTTGCGGGCGTCCTCGATGATGTCCTCGATCGGCGAGATCGCCGACTCGTGGGCCTGTTCGCCGCCGCCGCCGTCGGAGGCGGAGGATCCGGGTTGGACGAGATAGGGGCGTTTCATCGGGCGGCTCTCAGCTTGGCGAACTCCAGGACCTGCTCTCCCACCGTGGCGAGCTGCCAGGCGTCCTTCGGGTCCACACAGGCTCCTTCGGCGTCGAAGGAACCGGAATTCGCGTTCAGGGCCGCGCCGAACGGCGTCGGCCAGCCCCTCAGGGCATGTATGATCGATCTCAGCGTGGTCAATGTCGTTCCGGCGGCCTGCCAGCCATCGGCGGTGATGATGCAGCCCACGGCGCGGTCGGTGAAATAGGGCCGGGCGTCATCGCGCAGGCCTTCCAGGGTGTCCAGGGCGTTCTTGATCACCCCGGAGATCGAGCCGTGATAGCCGGGGCTGGCCACGATCACCCCGTCGGCGCCCCGAACCGCCTCGGTGAGCACCATCTGCTCGGCCGTCGGGCCCCCCGGCTGGGGATTGTAGATCGGCAGGCTGGCCAGGAACTCCCCGCCCAGCAGGCGCGTCTCGCCCCCGCCCGCCTCCACCGCCCGCAGCGCCACGGTGAGCGCCTTCTCGGTGGAGGATCCGGTGCGGACGGTGCCGCCGATCCCGACGATCAGCGGCTTTCGCGCCAAAGAACTCATGCCTACTCCTCGAACACCTTCTTCAGCTCGGTCTTGAGGATCTTGCCGTTGGCGTTCCGGGGCAGGGTTTCGGGCCAGAAGGCGACCTTGACCGGAACCTTGAACGCCGCCAGCCGTTCGCGCACCCAGGCCTTGAGGTCGGCTTCCGTGGCCGTCCCTCCGGGCTTCAGATGCACCACGGCCGCCGGTTCCTCACCGAGCGTCTTGTGCGGAACGCCGACCAGGGCCGCGTCCATGACGTCGGAATGGTCATACAAAACATTTTCGACTTCGACACAGTAGATGTTTTCGCCGCCCCGGATCAGCATGTCCTTGGCCCGGTCGACGATGAACAGGAAACCCTCCTCGTCCACCCGCGCCAGGTCGCCGGTGCGCAGCCAGCCGTCGACGAAGGTCTCGGCCGTGGCCTCGGGCTTGTTCCAGTAGAGCTTCACCACCTGCGGCCCCTTGACCCACAGCTCGCCCACCGCGCCGGGGGTCAGCACCGTCACCCCGTCGGCGGGGTCGCGGATCTGCATCTCCCCCACCGGAGCGGCCGGCCCGGCGCTGTCGGGGCGGGCCTCGTAGTCCTTGCCCAGGTGGCTGGTGAAGGTGGCGGTGGTCTCGGTCATGCCCCAGCCGTTTCCGGGCTGCGAGGCCGGGAAGACTTCGACGATCTTGCGCACCAGCTCGGGCGCCGAGGGGGCGCCGCCATAGGAGACCGCCACCAGGGATGACAGGTCGTACCTGGACCGCGCCGGATGTTCGATGAGCTGCCAGGCGATGGTGGGCACGCCGCCGGTGGAGCTGACCCGCTCACGCTCGATGAGTTTCATGGCCGCCTCCGGCTCCCAGCGGCGCATCATCACGATCTTGCCGCCGGCGTTCATGCTGGGGCTGAGATTGGCCGACAGGCCCGTGGCGTGGAACATCGGCACCACCAGCAGGGTGCAGCGCTGGGGCAGCTTGTGGGGATCGCTCTCCGGCAGGGGATTGCCGGCCCGCAGGAAGTTGCGCGCCGCGGAGATGCCGCTGGCCATGATGTTGGAGGTCATGTTGCGGTGGGTGCCGAGCGCGCCCTTCGGCTTTCCGGTGGTCCCGGAGGTGTAGAGGATGGTGGCGTCGTCCTCGGGCCCGATCTCGACCGCGGGCAGGGGGCTGTCGGCCAGGGCCTGCCAGTCGTTGGGCCTGCCGATCACGTCCTCCAGCCGGCTCACCCGCCCGTCGCCGCGGGCCTCGTGCAGGCGGCTGACATAGACCCGCTCCAGGTCCGGCAGGGCCTTCAGGTGGTCGGCCAGGCGCTCCAGCCGCTCGTCGTCGACGAAGGCCACCTTGGCCCCGGAATCGGCCAGGCCGTATTCCAGCTCGGCGCCCGTCCACCAGGCGTTCAGGGGGGTGACGATGGCGCCCAGCAGGATCCCGGCCCAGAAGGCGACGGGCCATTCGGGCAGGTTGCGCATGATCACCGCCACCCGGTCGCCCTTCTTCACCCCGTCGGCGGCCAGCCGGTGGGCGAGGGCCAGGGTGGCGCGGGCGAAGGCCTCGTACGTGACCCGTTCATCGTCGTTGATCAGGAACTCCCGCTCGGGAAAGCCGCGGCCGTTGAGGAAGACGTCGCGCAGGGTGGCCGGGGCGTTCTTCCAGACCCGGGTCTTCACGCCGCGGATCGTCACCTCCTCCATCTCGAACCGCTGGCCGGGCGCCGTGAGCCGCGCGTGGGCCTCACGGATGCTCATCACCGGCCACGTCGGGGCCGCGGAGCCCGCCTGGGAGGGGGTCTGGACGTCGGTCATGCAAATCTCGTCGAAATATGGTGGCGTTGGAAATGTCGGGGCATGCAAAGGGCGGCCCCCGCAAAGGAGCCGCCCCCACATTGTCGCGCCTTTCCGGAACCGGAAAGGGCCTGGATCGAAGTCCGCCTTAGGCCTTCTCGGTTTCCCGGGCGCCGCGCAGCTTCTCGTAGTCCTTCTTCAGGTCCGACAGTTCGTCGGCGTACTTCTCGTGGGCTTCCTCGCGCAGGCGCGGGATGTGGTACTTGGGGAACAGGTCGTTGTCGGGCTGGTAGTCCTTCAGGACCTGCTTGGCCAAGGTCACCTTGTGCACCTCGGTGGGGCCGTCGGCGATGCCCATGACGAGCGAGCTGGTGACCATGTGCATGAAGGGCATCTCGTTGGAGACCCCCAGCGCGCCGTGCAGGTGGGCCGCCTTGGTGGCGATGTCGTTATAGACCTTGGGCATCATGACCTTGATGGCCGCGATGTCCTTGCGCACCAGGTTGTAGTCCTTGTGCTTGTCGATCAGCCAGGCGGTGCGCAGCACCAGCAGGCGGAAGCTTTCCAGGGCGATCCAGCTGTCGGCGATGTCGGCCTGCACCATCTGCAGGTCGGCCAGCTTGCCGTCGCGAGTGTTGCGCGAGGCCGCCCGCTGGCACATCAGGTCCAGGGCGTGCTTGCAGGAGCCGACCGTGCGCATGGCGTGGTGGACCCGGCCGCCGCCCAGGCGGACCTGGGCGATGACGAAGGCCGCGCCGCGATCCCCCAGCAGGGCGTCATAGGGCACCCGCACATTGTTGTAGCGGACATAGCCCTCGGTCCCGCCGCCGATCTCGCCGCCGCCGCCGACCGCCACGTTGCGGATGATCTCCACGCCAGGGGTGTCGGTGGGCACCAGGAAGATCGAGGTGCGGCGGTAGGGGTCCTTGGCGTCCGGATCGGTGACCGCGTAGAGCACCAGGACCTTGGAGAAACGGGCGTTGGTGGAGAACCACTTCTCGCCGTTGATCACCCACTCGTCGCCCTCCAGGACCGCGCGGGTTTTGAAGGTCAGGGGATCGGAGCCGCCGGTGGGCTCGGACATCGAGAAGGCCGAGCGGATGTCGCCGTTGAGCAGGGGCCAGAGGTACTGCTCCTTCTGCTTCTCGGTGCCGTAGTGGGCGATGATCTCGGCGTTGCCGGTGTCGGGCGCCTGGCAACCGAAGACGGTGGGGGCCAGGCCGTTGCGGCCCAGCTTCTCGTTCATCAGGCCGAGCTTCAGCTGGCCGAAGCCCTGGCCGCCCAGTTCGGGACCCAGGTGGCAGGCCCACAGGCCCTGGTCCTTCACCTTCTGCTGCAGCGGCTTGATGAACTTCTCGCGGCCGAGCGGTCCATGGACGGCCATGCCCAGATGGCTCAGAGGCTCGACCTCCTCGCGCATGAAGTCCTCGATCCAGTCCAGCTTCTTCTGGAATTCCGGGTCGGTCTCAAAATCCCAAGCCATCTATGGCCTCCCATGTCGCCGCGGGCTGCGGCTCATTTTTCCTAAAACCGGTATGGCGTAGAGCGACGCCGGCGTAAAATTCCGCGACCGGACAGGCCCTTAGGCCGCCGGTCATGGAGGCATTATCAAACGGCTGTTCGAGTTACGCAACGGCGCCCGTCGCGCATTTTCAGGAAATTCTTCGCTCCACCCTCCTGACCGGACCCCAGGCCGGCGAACTTGCTGTTGAAACCGACCGCCGGCTCCGGGCACGGTGGGGAGCCACCCGCAGCAAGGACCCGCCCATGACCCGGCCCGAGAAATTCGGCTTCTCCAGCGAGCGCCTCGGCAAGCTCGATCGCTTCCTGGCCGGCCGCTATGTCGAGCCGGGCCGCATCCCCTGCGCCCAGGTCCAGATCGTGCGCCGCGGCGAGCTGGTCCACGAGACCCTGCTGGGCCAGGCCGACCGCGAGCGCGGCAAGCCCTTGGCCAGCGACACCGTCTTCCGGATCTATTCCATGACCAAGCCCATCACGAGCCTGGCCTTCATGATGCTGGTGGAGGAGGGCCTGGTGGCCCTGGACGATCCGGTGACCCGCTTCATCCCCGAGTGGAAGAACCTGGGGGTCTTCGCCGCCGGGACCGGTCCGTACATGACCACGCCGCCCGCCCGGCCCATGCAGATGATCGACCTGCTGCGCCACACCTCGGGCCTGACCTACGGCTTCCAGAACCGCGGCAATGTCGACGCCGCCTATCGCAAGCTGAAGATCGCCGACACCCATGGCCTGGACTTCGACGGCTTCGTCGCCGAGCTGGCCAAGCTGCCCCTGGAGTTCTCTCCGGGCGAGGCGTGGAACTATTCGATCTCCACCGACGTCCTGGGGGTGCTTGTGGAGCGCATCTCCGGCATGCCGTTCCAGAGCTTCCTGCAGGGCCGCATCTTCGATCCGCTGAAGATGACCGACACCGGCTTCCAGGTCCGGGAGGACCAGCGTCCCCGCTTCGCCGCCTGCTACAACGCCACCCCCTCGGGCGGCCTCACCCTGCAGGACGATCCGGAGACCAGCCCCTATCTCACGACGCCAAGCTTCCACTCCGGGGGCGGTGGGCTGGTCTCCACGGCCAAGGACTACATGGCCTTCTGCAGGATGCTGGCGAACGGCGGGGTGCTGGACGGCCAGAGGCTGATCGCCCCCAGGACCCTGAAGCTGATGGCCTCGAACCACCTGCCCGGCGGCCAGGACCTGACCGACCTTTCGCGGTCCCTGTTCTCGGAGGCCACCAACGCCGGGGTCGGCTTCGGCCTCGGCTTCGCGGTCACCTTCGATCCGGTCAAGGCCATGCTGACCTCCAGCCCCGGCGAGTACTACTGGGGCGGCGCGGCCTCGACGGCTTTCTGGGTCGATCCGGTGGAAGATATCCAGGTGGTGTTCATGACCCAGGTCCTGCCGTCCTCCAGCTACCCTATCCGGCGGGAGCTTCGGACCTTGGTCTATTCGGCCCTGGTCGAGCCCTAGGCCTTCGAGGGCGTCGCCAGCGGCTGGCCGGCTTCGGCCACCGCCTCGGAGGCTTCGCTCTCCTCCAGGCCGCCGGGCGGACTGAGACCCGTCGAGGGCGCGTCACCGTGCGGGCTGAACTTCATAAGGCGGGCGTTGCGCCACGGGCCCCAGCGATACCAGGCCGCGGCCAGGACGCAGGAGGTGATGCTGCCGAGCGGGAAGCTCCACCAGATGGCGTCGGCGCCGATATAGGGCATCAGGGTGTGGGCGAAGGGCACGCGCACGATCCACATCGAGATGATCATGGCGAACAGCGGCGGCCACACCGACCCCGTGGCCCGCACGATCCCCGACAGCACGAAGGACACGCCGAAGGGAATGAACCCCCACAGGGCGAACATGTTGATCCGCATCGCGATGGGATGGGACGGGCTGCCCACCGGCAGGAACAGGTGCAGGATGATCGGCTCGATCAGGTAGATCAGCAGAACCGGCCCGGCGCTGAGCAGGGCGGCGTAGAGCGAGCCGATCCCGGCGATCTTATCGACCCGGTCCATCCGGCCGGCGCCGACATTCTGGGCGGCCATGGAGGAGACCGCGGCGCCCAGCGCCATGGCCGGCATCTGCACATAGGTCCAGAGCTGGGTCGCCGCCCCGTAGGCCGCCGCGGTGTGCGAGCCATAGGTGTTGACCATGCTGATCATCAGCACGGCGGAGCCCGAGATCACCAGCATCTGGAAGGCCATGGGCATGCCCTTGACCACGATGGTCTTCAGGATCTCCCACTCGGGCTTCAGCAGCCTCCACTCATCGCGACGCAGCACCAGGACCGACTTGGTGCGGTAGAGGAAGACCAGGATAATGCCCAGGGTGATGGTCTGGCTGGTCAGGGTCGACATGGCCGAGCCGGCGATCCCCATGCGTGGCGCGGGACCGAAGCCGGTGATCAGGATGGGGTTGAGGATGACGTCCATCCCCACCGCGAACAGCGAGAAATAGAAGGGTGTCCGACTGTCGCCGGCCCCGCGCTGCGCCATCATGACGAAGGAAAAGAAGTACATGAACGGCATGGCCAGGAAGATCACCCGCAGATAGGTGATGGCGTCCTGGACAGCGTCGGCCGGGGTGCCCATGGCGCGCAGGATGGCTGGGGTGAAGGTATAGCCGCTCACCCCCACGGCGATCGAAAGCACCAGGAAGAAGGTGGTGGCCGTGCCGATCACCCGCTTGACCATCGCATGGTCGCCGGCCCCGATCGACTGACCGATCAAGAGGTTGGCGGACATGCTGACCCCAAAGGCCGCCCCCAGCATCAGGAAGAAGATGATGTTGGCGTTGGAGGTGGCGGTGAGCGCCGCCTCCCCCAGAACGTGGCTGACCCAGATGGCGTTGGCCGAGCCGTTCAGCGACTGCAGGATGTTGGAGCCCATCACCGGCAGGGCGAAGGCGATCAGGGTCGGGCCGATGGGGCCCGTCGTCAGATCCTTGCCGCCGAATCGACCGCCGGGCCCACCAGGACCACGGGGTCCGCCGGCCGGGATGCCGGGCCGAGGGCCGCCGGAGGGGGCCGCAACCGGCCCGTCGCTTGAACTCGAAACCACAGCCATCCCCAAGGCGCGACACGCGCCGCCCGCCTTCGACTGGTCTCCGAAAATGCGGAGGCGCGGCGTGATCCCCGAAAATGCGAGGGAGCGAGTTGAGGAGACATTAGGCGCCCCACCTCGACGCCTCAAGCACGGCCCTTGCGAAAAAGCGTCACGCATCGCGCGATTTGAGCCGAAGGCGATCTCCTGTTAGAGGCAATCCTTGCGGGAATTGACGTGGCAAGACCGCCGCCATCGCTTACGAGAGACTCCATGAAAATCCTTGTTACGGGCGGCGCCGGGTTCATCGGGTCGGCGGTCGTGAGACGGGCCGTGGCGGACGGCCATGAGGTGGTGAACCTCGACGTCCTGGCCTACTCGGCCAATCTGGAAAATGTCGCCGAGGTCTCGGCCTCGCCGCTCTACGCCTTCGAGCAGGCCGACATCTGCGACGCCGCCGCCGTCCAGGCCATCTTCGCCCGGCATCGGCCCGACGCGGTGATGCACCTGGCCGCCGAGAGCCACAACGACCGGGCCATCGACGGACCCCTGGACTTCGTGCGCACCAACGTCCTGGGCACCGCGGTCCTGCTGGAGGCCGCGCGGGCCTACTGGAACAGCCTGGAGCCGGCGAAGAAGGCGACCTTCCGCTTCCACCACGTCTCCACCGACGAGGTGTTCGGGGCTTTGGGAGAGGACGGGGCCTTCACCGAGGACACCCCCTACGATCCCAACTCGCCCTACTCGGCCAGCAAGGCCGGCGCCGATCACCTGGTGCGGGCCTGGAACCGGACCTTCGGCCTGCCGGCGGTGATCACCAACTGCGCCAACAATTACGGCCCCTTCCAGTTTCCCGAGAAGCTGATCCCGACGGTGGTGCTGCGCGCCATGGAGGGCAAGACCATCCCGGTCTATGGCGACGGCCGCCAGGTGCGCGACTGGCTGCACGTGGACGACCACGCCGACGCCCTGCTGACCGTGCTGCAGAAGGGCCGGCTGGGGGAGACCTATTGCGTGGGCGGCGACTCCAACCTGCGCAATATCGAGGTCATCAAGATCCTCTGCGCCCACCTGGACAAGCTGGCCCCGGCCAACGTGCCGCATGCCGAGCGGATCACCTTCGTGGCCGACCGTCCGGGTCACGACTTCCGCTACTCCATCGACGCCAGCAAGCTGGCCAACGAACTGGGCTGGGCGCCCAAGACCGACCTGGCCGCCGGCCTGGAGGACACCGTCCGCTGGTACGTCGAGAACCGCGCCTGGTGGGAGGCCATCCGCGAGCGCGGCTTCCAGTCCGAGCGCCTGGGCCTCGCCACGGCATGACCACGACGATCCTGCAGTTCGGCGCCACCGGGCAGCTGGCCCGGGAGATGCTGCTCCGCTCCAGCGGCGGGGTGACCATCAAGGCCCTGTCCCGCGCCGACGCAGACGTCACCGACGCAGATGCGGTGGCCCGCGCCATCGGCGAGACGCCGGACATCGACCTGGTGTTCAACGCCACGGCCTATGCCGCCGTCGACAAGGCGCAGAGCGAGCCGGACCTGGCCTATGCCGTGAACGCCAAGGGCCCCGAGGCCATGGCCAGGGCCTGCCAGGCCCGCGGCGTGCCTCTGATCCACATCTCCACCGACATGGTGTTCGACGGCGAGAAGGCCGGCCCCTATGTCGAGACCGACGCCACCCACCCGCTGCACGTCTATGGCGCCTCCAAGCTGGCCGGCGAGCAGGCGGTGCTGGAGCACTGCGACCGCGCCCTGGTGGCCCGCGTCTCCTGGCTGTTCTCGGCCTTCGGGCAGAACTTCCTGCAGATGATGCTGAAGCTGGGCGCCACCCAGCCCCTGCTGAAGGTGGTGGACGACCAGCGCGCCCGGCCCACAGCCAGCGGCGACGTGGCCGGCTTCATGCTCAGCCAGGCCCAGCGCCTGTCGCGCCTGTCCGCCGGCGCGCCGGAGTGGGGGCTGCTGCACCTGGTGAATGACGGCGTCGCCACCCGCTATGAGATGGCCCAGGCGATCTTCGAACTGGCCTGGCCCGACCGCGCCGCGCCCGCCATGCAGCCGGTGCCCACCAGCGCCTTTCCGACCCCGGCGCCCCGCGCGCTGAACTGCGAACTGGACACGGTGAAGCTTCGGAGCGTCTTTGGTCTGACGTTGCGGCCGTGGCGCGAGGCGCTGGAGGACACCATCGAAGACCTGAACCTAGCGGCGGTGACCGCATGAGGCGCGGCATCATCCTGGCCGGCGGCTCGGGCACGCGCCTGCACCCGCTGACGCTGGCGGTCTCCAAGCAGCTCCTGCCGATCTACGACAAGCCGATGATCTATTATCCCCTGTCGGTTCTGCTGCTGGCCGGGGTGCGCGAGATCCTGATCATCACCACGCCGGAGGACCAGTCGGGCTTCAAGCGCCTGCTGGGGGATGGCTCGCAGCTCGGCGTGCGGTTCGAATACATCGTCCAGCCGACGCCGGGCGGCCTGGCCGAGGCCTATATCCTGGGCGAGGACTTCGTGGGCGGCGAGCCCAGCGTGATGATCCTGGGTGACAACATCTTCTTCGGCCAGAACTTCAGCCAGATGCTGCGCTCGGCCGACGCCCGCACCGACGGCGCCACGGTGTTCGGCTACAACGTCACCGATCCGGAACGCTACGGCGTGGTTGAGCTGGGCCCTGACGGCCGCGCCATCGGCATCGAGGAAAAGCCGGCCCATCCGAAGTCAAACCACGCGGTCACCGGCCTCTATTTCTACGATGGCCGCGCCTCGACCTTCGCCAAGACCCTGGAGCGATCCTCGCGCGGCGAACTGGAGATCACCGCCCTAAACCAGATCTATCTTGAGGCGGGCGAACTGCACGTCGAACTGCTAGGCCGCGGCTTCGCCTGGGAGGACGCCGGCACCCACGACAGCCTGATCCAGGCCGGGGAACTGATCCGCACCTTCGAGCAGCGCCAGGGCCTGCGCATCGGCTGCCTGGAGGAAATCGCCTTCCACCAGGGCTGGATCGACCGCGCGCAGCTCCTGAAGCTGGCCGACCGGCTGGCCAAGAGCGAGTACGGCCAGTACCTGCGCCAGCTCGCCGACCGCCCTCAGGGTTTCGACGAACCGGCGGAATAGGTCAGGCCAGGCGGCTCTTCATCCGCCCATAGACTAGGTAGACCCCTACCCCGACGGCGTTCCACACCGCGAAGAAGATCATCGTCTTGGCCGACAGGCTGGTGAACAGGTAGACGCAGCCCAGCACCCCGGCCGGGCCGATCACCCAGACCAGCGGCGTCTTGAAGGCGCGCGGCAGGTCCGGCGCCGAGCGCCGCAGGGCCAGGACCGCGAGGGTGGTGGCGATGAAGGCCGCCAGGGTCCCCGCATTGGCCAGGGCGGCGATCTCCGACAGGGGCATGGCGCCGGCGATCACGGCGGCGATGACGCCGGTCAGGATAGTGACGCGGCTGGGCACCCCGCGCGGGGTGACGGCCGCCAGCCAACGGGGCAGCAGCCCGTCCCGCGCCATGGCGAAGAAGACTCGGCTCTGGCCGAACATGAAGACCATGATCACCGTCGGCATGGCGATCACCGCGGCGCCGGCGATGAGGCTGGCCGCCAACGGCTGACCCAGCTGCTTCAGGACGAAGGCCAGGGGCGCGGGGTCCTTGGAGAAGACGTCGTAGGGCGAGGCGCCCAGGGCGCAGGCGGCCACCACCATGTAGATCAGGGTGCAGACCAGCATGGAGCCGACAATGCCGATGGTCAGGTCGCGGCTGGGGTTCCTGGCCTCCTCGGCCGCCGTGGAGATGGCGTCGAAGCCGTAGAAGGCGAAGAAGATGATCGCCGCGGCCCCCATCATCCCGTACTTGGCGCCGTCCGCCTCGTGGGCCCCGAAGCCAAAGGGGGCGAAGGGGGTGAAGTGGCTGGCGTCGAAGTGCGGCAGGGTCAGGGCCACGAACCCCGCCAGGGCCACGAGCTTCACGCAGACCAGGATGAAGTTCACCGTGGCGCTCTCACGCGTGCCCACCAGCAGCATGCCGGTCACCGCCAGGGCGATGAACACCGCCGGCAGGTTGACCAGGCCGCCCGCCTCGGGTCCGGCCAGCAGGGCCTTGGGCACGGCCCAGTGGGCCTGTTCGATGAGGCCGGAGGCGTAGCCCGACCAGCCCACCGACACCGCGCTGCAGACCAGGGTGTATTCGAGGATCAGGCTCCAGCCGATCACCCAGGCCACCAGCTCGCCCAGGGTGGCGTAGGTGTAGGAATAGGCGCTGCCCGCGTGGGGCATCAGGCTGGCCATCTCGGCGTAGCAGAGCGCCGCGCAGGCGCAGACCGCCCCGGCGACGGCGAAGGACAGGATCACCGCCGGCCCCGCCAGGCCCGCCGCCACCCCGGTCAGGGTGTAGATCCCGGTGCCGATGATGGCGCCGATGCCCAGGGCCATCAGGTGGGGCCAACTGAGGGTGGCCTTCAGCCGGTGCTCCCCCTCGGCATGGACGTGGGGCGCTATGGCCTTGCGGCGTGTGATGAAGCTCATGAACCGTCCCCCTCGTCGTCGCGGGGGCGAGCATGAGGCGCCCCGCGGTCGGGCCGCAAGGGCTTGGCAGGACCCTGCCCCGGCGCCAGCTTGGCGCTTCGCTCGAAGGATGCCTCCATGCGCCACGCCCTGTTCGCCCTGGTGATTCTACTGTTCGCCGGGCCGGCCCTGGCCGACGACCGGCCGCTGAACGCCCTGGTGGCCGACTACGAGGCCTATGCGCTGGCCGACGACCCCATCACCGCCGGCGGCCAGGGGGATCGCGCGGCCCTGTCGCGCCTGCCCGACGTGACCCCGGCCGCCGACGCTGCGCGAGCCAAGGCGCTGAAGGCCTTCCAGGCGCGGCTGGCGGGCATCGACGCCGCCGGCCTGACCACCGAGGCGCGGCTGAACCGCGACTTCCTCGCCTGGACCCTGGACCGTCAGGTGCAGAGCCTGGCCTTCGACGAGGCGCGCATGCCGTTCAATTCCGATGGCGGCTTCCACCAGACCCTCGGCTACCTGGCGGCCACCACCCCGATCCGCTCCAGCGCCGACGCCAAGGCCTGGCTGGACCGGCTGAACGCCATTCCGGCCTACTATGCCGCCAGCATCGCCAACGCCCGTCGCGGGGTGAAGACCGGCTTCACTCAGCCCCGCAGCACCAACGACCAGGTCCTGGCCCGCGCCCGGGAGATGGCGGCCGCCCCTGTGGAGGGCGGCGTCCTGCTGACCCCGTTCCGCGACCTGCCCCCGGCGATCCCCGCCGCCGAGCAGGCGGCCCTGCGGACCCAGGCGGTCGCCGTGGTGCGCGACAGGGTCCGCCCCGCCCAGCGCGACTTCGTCACCTTCCTGGAAAAGGAATACCTGCCCGCCAGCCGCAAATCCCTGGCGGCCCGCAGCCTGCCCGACGGAGAACGCTATTACCGCTGGCTGGTGGCCGACCACACGACGACCAGGATGACCCCCGACGAGATCCACGCGGCGGGCCTCGCCGAGGTGGCGCGGATCCGGGCCGAGATGGACGGGGTGATCGCCGAGACCGGCTTCAAGGGTGACTTCAAGGCCTTCCTGGCCATGCTGCGGTCCGACCCGCGGTTCTATGCCACCTCGCGGGAGGACCTGCTGGAGAAGGCCTCACGGATCGCCAAGCGCATCGACGACAAGCTGCCGGGCTGGTTCGCCACCCTGCCGCGCCTGACCTATGGCGTGCGGCCGGTGCCCGCCGACATCGAGGCCAACTACACCACCGGCCGCTATTTCACCGGCAGCCCGGCCCAGGGCGTGGCCGGCGGCTACATGGTCAACACCGCCAAGCTCGACCAGCGGCCGCTCTACGAGCTGCCGGCCCTGACCCTGCACGAGGCTGTCCCGGGCCATCACCTGCAGATCGCGCTGGGCCAGGAACTGCAAGGCGTGCCCACTTTCCGTCGCGAGGCCGGCGTCACCGCCTTCACCGAGGGCTGGGGCCTCTATGCCGAGAAGCTGGGCGGAGAGATGGGGATCTACCGCGACCCCTATGAGCGGTTCGGCCGGTTGTCCTACGAGATGTGGCGCGCCTGCCGCCTGGTGGCCGACACCGGCATCCACTGGAAGGGCTGGAGCCTGGACCAGGCCCGCGCCTGCTTCACCGACAACACCGCCCTGTCGCCGCTCAATATCGAGGTGGAGCTGGCCCGCTACGTGTCGTGGCCGGGACAGGCCCTGGCCTACAAGGTTGGCGAGATGAAGATCGTCCAGTTGCGGGCCAAGGCCCAGGCCGCCCTGGGCGACCGCTTCGACATCCGCCGTTTCCACGACGCGGTGCTGCTGGCGGGCCCCCTCCCCCTGGATCTGCTGGAGACCCGCATCGACGCCTGGATCGTCGCGGAACGGGCGCGGTGAAACATTTCTCGCGCTCTAACGTTTGATAGGCGACATTCGGTCGCCGGGACAATCACAGTGAATCGGCGCACGACTTACGAAGCTTAGCTGCACCCTCCGAACCAAGCAGCAGCGGAGGAAACATCGATGGCGAACGCCTTCCCGGGCCGCGCATCCAGGCGTCCAAGTTTCTACAAACTGGCCCTGGTGGCGGGCTTTCTCGGCCTGAACGCCGTCTTCTGGTACCTGGCGGTGAAGGCCATCGCCTTCGTGGGTCTGCTCGCGACCCTCTGAACCCCCTGGCCTAGTCGGGCCAGAGTTCCTGAACATCGCCCTTGCGGTTCAACACCCGCACGGCCCGCTTGACCACGGTCAGCAGGCGCTCTTTGCGCGCCGGCTCGTCATAGGTCATGGCGCCCTTGGCCAGGCCCTCCAGCAGGAAGCGGCCGAGGTCGCGGCTGGTCTGGAACCGGGGATCCTCGCCGGCCTGGGCCAGGGCCAGGAAGCGGTCGCCCACCTGGGCCCGGTCGAAGGCGCTCTGGGCGGCGGCCAGGCGCACCCGCAGCATGGGATCGGTTCGCGCGGCGGTCTCCAGCTCCGCGAAGGCCACGAAGGGCGCTTCGTGCAGCAGGGCCCAGTAGGCGTCGATGGCGTGCTCCGAGGCGTCGACGCCGGGGGCTGCGGGCGCCGAGGCCGCCTGTTCGAACAGCCGGGCCCGCTCCACCTCGATATAGGCCACGGCGGCCTCCACCAGCTCTTCGCGGCTGGCGAAATGGTAGAGCATCGCGCCGCGAGTCAGGTTCGCGGCGTCCGCGATCATGGCGTTGGTGGCGGCGTGATAGCCGACTTCGGCGAACAGCCGCATGGCGGCGTCCAAGATGCGCGCGCGGGTACGCCGAGACTTCGGCGTCTCCTTCGCAGGATAGGTACGGGCGTCCATCGGGACCTGATTGGGGAGACCTGGGGAGGGTCGGCCTGACCAATCCCTTACCCTCAAAGGCCCCGCTTCGAAAGAGGCACGATCGGTTTCATGAGAGTGACATGCAATCAGCCTAACCGGCAGGCGTTGGCTGCTCACCAGGGGGTCCTCGATGGCCGATTTCGGAATCCGGCGTTATCGCACCGTGTTCATTTCCGACGTCCATCTGGGGACGAAGGGATGTCAGGCAGAGTTGCTGCTCGACTTCATCCGCCACATCGAGTGCGACAGCCTCTATCTGGTGGGCGACATCATCGACGGCTGGAAGCTGCGATCGGGCTGGCACTGGCCCCAGAGCCACAACGACGTGGTGCAGAAGATCCTGCGCCTGGCCCGCAAGGGGGTGAACGTCATCTATGTGCCGGGCAACCACGACGACCGGGTCCGGGAGTTCACCGGCGTCCATTTCGGCGGGGTGGTGGTGGCCCGCGACGCCATCCACGAAACCGCCGACGGCAAACGCTTCCTGGTGACCCACGGGGACGAGTTCGACGGGGTGGTGCAGCACGCCCGCTGGCTGGCCATCCTCGGGGACTATTCCTACCGGGCCCTGCTGGCGGCCAACACCCTGTTCAACCGGGCCCGGCGGCGCCTCGGCTTCGGCTACTGGAGCCTGTCGGCCTATCTGAAGACCCGGGTGAAGAACGCCCTGCAGTTCGTGGAGAACTTCGAGGCCGCCGTGGCCGACGAGGCCCGCCGTCGCGGCGTGGACGGCGTGATCTGCGGCCACATCCACAAGGCCGAGATGCGCGACATCGACGGGATCGTCTATATCAATGACGGCGACTGGGTGGAGAGCTGTTCGGCCCTGGTGGAACATCCGGACGGACGGCTGGAAATCCTGGAGTGGGCGAAGATCCGATCCTGGTCGGCCATCACGCGCACCGTCGACACGGTGGACGAGGCGATCCTCGAACCCGTTGCGGCGTAACACGGTTCTTGACAGCGCAGGCCGGCTGATGACAGTGCGACTGTCATGACGATGCCCCCAACTCGCTATGTCTCCAATTTGCGCGATCGCCAGAAGGCCGAGACGCACGACCAGATCCTGCGGGCGGTGGCCACGCGCCTGGAGTCCGGCGGCCTGGAGGAGCTGAGCTTCGCCGAGATCGCCGCCGAGGCCAAGGTCGGCGAGCGCACCGTCTACCGCCACTTCCCCACCCGTGAAGCCCTGATGGGGGCCTTCTGGGCCTGGCTGCAGACCCAGGCGCTCACCCCGCCCCGGCCCTCGCGGGCCCGGGTCCGTGACGCCATCACCGCCCCGCGCGACAGCCTCAAGCCGATGCGCATCATGGTGGTGACCGACGCCTGGGAGCCGCAGGTGAACGGGGTGGTCCGCACCCTGACCCGGGTCATCAAGGAGATGCGGGAGATGGGCCACACGGTCGAGGTGATCAGCCCCGACCAGTTCAAGACCTTCCCCCTGCCCACCTATGCCGAGATCAAGGTGGCCGTGGGCACCTACGAGCCGGTGCAGGAACGCTTCAAGGCCTTCGAGCCCGAGGCCATCCACATCGCCACCGAGGGACCGCTCGGCCTGGCGGCGCGCCGCATCTGCGTGGAGTGGAAGCTGCCCTTCACCACCAGCTACCACACCCGGTTCCCGGAATATGTCTCGGCCCGCCTGCCGCTGCCCCTGGCGGCCGGCTACGCCTACATGAAGTGGTTCCACAAGCCGTCGGGACGGCTGATGGTGGCCACGCCCACCATGCGCGACGAGCTGGAGCATCACGGCTTCCGCAATATCACCGCCTGGTCCCGCGGCGTCGACACCGAGGCCTTCCATCCGCGCGGCGAGGCCGAACCCGACGTCTATGAGGGCCTGGCGCGGCCGATCTTCCTGTCGGTGGGCCGAGTGGCCGTGGAGAAGAACATCGAGGCCTTCCTGGGCCTCGACCTGCCCGGCACCAAGGTGGTGGTGGGCGACGGCCCCCAGACCGAGGAGCTGAAGGCCAAGTATCCGGAGGTGGTGTTCCGCGGCTTCAAGATGGGCGAGGAGCTAGCCGCCCACTTCGCTTGCGCCGACGTCTTCGTCTTCCCCTCGCTCACCGACACCTTCGGCCTGGTGATCCTTGAGGCCATGGCCACGGGCACGCCGGTGGCGGCCTATCCGGCGCCCGGCCCCATCGACATTATCCCGGGCAGCGACGCCGGGGTGCTGGCCGGCAGCGCCACCGAGGGCCTGCGCGAGGCCTGCCTGGAGGCGTTGAAGCTGGATCGCAGGAAGGTGCGCGCCTTCGCCGAGGGCTTCTCCTGGCGGGCCTGCGCCGAGGACTTCGTGCGCAACCTGCAGCCCTATCCCGAGCCTGAGAAGACCCGGTTCTGGCGGCGCCTGCGCCGTCTGGCCCGGGTGCGCCGCCGGCGGCCGGAGGCCGCCTAGCTCTTTCCCGCCGCCACGCGACGGACCGCCGCGCCGGCCTCGTACCAGCCCTTGCTGGCGTTCACGATGGCCACCACCGAGAGCATGACCGGCACCTCGATCAGGACGCCGACCACCGTGGCCAGGGCCGCGCCGGAGGTGAAGCCGAACAGGCTGATGGCCGCGGCCACCGCCAGTTCGAAGAAGTTGCTGGCGCCGATCAGGGCCGAGGGCCCGGCCACGCAGTGGGCCTCGCCGGCGGCGCGGTTCAGCAGATAGGCCAGGCCGGAGTTGAAGTAGACCTGGATGGTGATGGGGACCGCCAGCAGGGCGATGATGGCGGGCTGGGCGATGATCTGCTCCCCCTGGAAGCCGAACAGCAACACCAGGGTGGCCAGCAGGGCGGTGAGCGACACCGGTCCGATGCGGTCGAGCACCCGCCTGAGGCCGGCTTCGCCGCCGCGCGCCAGCAGGGCGGCGCGCAGGCCCTGGGCCAGGATCACCGGCACGACGATGTAGAGGCCCACCGACAGCAGCAGGGTCTCCCAGGGCACGGTGATGGCCGAGAGCCCCAGCAGCAGGCCGACGATCGGGGCGAAGGCCACCACCATGATGGCGTCGTTCAGGGCCACCTGGCTGAGGGTGAAGTTGGGCTCGCCGCGGGTGAGGTTGCTCCAGACGAAGACCATGGCCGTGCAGGGGGCCGCCGCCAGGATGATCAGGCCCGCGATGTAGGAATTGATCTCGCCCGCCGGCAGCCAGGGCCGGAACAGGTAGCCGATGAACAGGGCGCCGAGGGCGGCCATGGAGAAGGGCTTCACCGCCCAGTTGATGAACAGGGTGACCCCGATCCCCCGCCAGTGGCGGCCCACCTGACGCATGGCGCCGAAGTCGACCTTCATCAGCATGGGAATGATCATCAGCCAGATCAGGCCGGCCACCGGCAGGTTGACCCGGGCCATCTCCAGGCCGCCGATCACCTGGAAGACCTCGGGGAAGAGGTGTCCCAGGGCCACCCCGGCGACGATGCACAGGGCCACCCAGAGGGTCAGGAAGCGCTCGAAGGTGGCCATGGGCGCGGGCGCGGCCATCGGCGTGGGGGAGGTTGACGTCAAGGGAGGGGTTCCTGTCGGGGGCGAGGCGGTCAGGCCGGCCGGGGCTCGCCCTGGGTCTTGCCGATCTCGTTGAGGCGCTTCTGCAGGGACATGCTGTCCAGCGAGCTGAGGGGCAGGTTGACGAAGATGCCGATGCGGTTGTTCAGCATCCGGTAGGCGTCGGCGAAGGCGACGGCTTTCTCGGCCTCGCTCCCCTCCACGGCCGCCGGATCGGGCAGGCCCCAATGGGCGCTCATCGGCTGGCCCGGCCAGATCGGGCAGACCTCGCCGGCGGCGTTGTCACAGACCGTGAAGACGAAATCGAGCTCCGGCGCGTCGGGATTGGTGGTCCGCGAGAACTCGTCCCAGGGCTTGGAGCGCAGCCCCTCGGTCGGATAGTTCAGCTTCTCCAGCAGGGCCAGGGCGTGGGGATTGACCTGGCCCGCCGGCATGGAGCCGGCCGACCAGGCCTTGAACTTGCCGGCCCCGACCCGGTTCATGATCGCCTCGGCGAGGATCGAGCGGGCCGAATTGCCGGTGCAGAGGAACAGCACGTTCAGCGGCTTGGCGGAGGTCATCAGACGGTCTCCAGGGTGGCGGCCTCCGCCGACGCGCAGCAGGCGGCCCGGTCGAGGATCGCCGACAGCGGCGCGCAGACCTCGGGGGACCCGGCGCAGCAATCCTCCAGCAGGAAGCCGATCAGGCGGCTCATGGCGCCGTAGTCGGCGGTATAGATGATCGAGCGGCCCTCGCGCCGCGCCTGGACCAGGCCCGCGTGGCTCAGCAGGTTGAGATTGGCCGAGAGGCTGCTGGGGGGCACCTCGAGGCGGCGGGCGACCTCCCCGGCCGGCAGGCCCTCGGCGCCGGCCTTGATGAGCAGGCGGAAGACTTCCAGGCGGCCTTCGTGGGCCAGGGCGGAGAGGCTGGCGATGGCGGGCTTGAGTTCCATAATTCGATAATAGTCGAAATATGCGACAGTTGCGAGACCGCGCGCAAAAAGAAACGCCGCGGTCCCGGGGGACCGCGGCGCTCTTGGCTTGTCCGGCTTGAGGGGGCTCAGGAAGCCGGGCGCGCCATGGGGGTGAGCTTGGCGGCGACCGCCTGCTGGCCATCGTGCTGGCCGGCCGGCAGCGGGATCAGGCCGCGGCTCTGCAGGTAGCCGCCCCGGCCGGTGGCCGCGTCGGAGACGAACTCGTTGACGAAGTCCTGGAGCCCGGCGGTGACGCCGATCTGGGACTTCTTCACATAGATGTAGAGCGAGCGGGCGAGCGGGTAGGAACCGTCCGAGATGGAGCCCGGCGAGGGCTTCACGCCGTTGACGCTGGCGCCCTTGATCTTGTCCATGTTCTCTTCGAGGTAGGACCAGCCGAACACGCCGAGCGCACCCGGCGTCTTGGTGAGGGTGCCGACGATGGCGTTGTCGTTTTCGCCGGCGTCCACCCAGCCGTCCTTGCGGAGCGGGTCGACCAGTTCCTTGAACTTCTTCTCATTGTCCGAGCGCAGGGCGTCGGCGGTCGGATACTTCCGCGCGCCGGCCTCGATGGCCAGTTCGACGAAGGCGTCGCGGGTGCCCGAGGAGGGCGGCGGGCCGTAGACCTGGATGCGGTTGCCGGGCAGGCCGGCGCCGATCTCATCCCAGGTCGTGTAGGGGTTCTTCACGAACTTGCCCTGACGCAGCACGTTGGCGGCCAGGCCGAGATAGAGGTGCTCGGTCTTGAAGGCGTAGTCGGCGCCGTCCTTGTCGGTGGCCACGACGATGCCGTCGAAGCCGATCTTGATCTGCACGATATCCTTCACGCCCTTGGCGGCGCAGGCGTCGAACTCCGACTTCTTCATCGGACGCGAGGCGTTGGCGATGTCCGGGAAGGCGTCACCGACGCCGCCGCAGAACAGCTTGATGCCGCCGCCGGTGCCCAGGCTCTCCACCTTGGGAGACTTGGCGCCGGTCTTCTTGGCGTAGTTCTCCGCCACGCGGGTGGCGAAGGGGAAGACGGTGGAGGAGCCGGCGGCCCAGACATAGTCGCGGGCGGCCCAGGCGTTGGAGCCGGCGCCCATCAGGGCGCAGGCGGCGACGCAGCCGAGCAGGGTCTTCAGTTGAACGGTCTTCATCTCAATCTCCTCGTTCGCTCGGCTTAGAAGTCGAGCTGAGCGCGCATCTGGAAGGTGTCGACATCGACGTCGCGGCCAGCGCCGGGGTTGTCGATCTTCGAGCGGGTGTAGTTGGCCTGCAGGCGGGCGTAGCCGGTGGGGTAGTAGTTGGCCCCCAGCGTCCAGGCCTTGTACTTGCCGGCGTCCTGGCTGAGCGTGCGGCCGGCCGTGGTGGCGGCGGACGAATAGGCGTCGGTCAGGTCGGCGTAGTCGTAGCGCAGGGCCAGTTCGACCCCGCCCATGCCGCCGCCGGTGATCGGGTTGAGGATCTTCGGACGGCCGAACTCGCCCTTGGTGGCGTCGTAGTTGCGCTGCTCACCGGTGGGCCAGAAGCTGATGAAGGCGTAGCCCACCTTCACGTCCGGGTTTCCGCCGGGCTGGACCGTCTGGAGACGGGTCACCTTGATGTCGGAATATTCGCCCTGGATCGAGAAGTTGTTGTGGATGTAGGCGGCTTCGACGCCGACGGTCTTGTCGATGTCGCCGATGGCGCCGGTGGCGATATAGCGGCCGGAGTCGCCGTAGTTGGTGTTGGGGCGGGCGGCGTAGTTGAAGGCGCTCTCGTCACCGTGGTTGCGGTAGCGGCCGTAGACCGCCACGTGCAGCTTGTCGAAATCGGTGAGGATGGGGGCGTAGGAGACGCGGCCGGTGAAGCCGACCCGCTCCTTGGAGCCCGGATTGGCCGTGGCGGTGTTGTTGACGTCGGCGGAGTTGAGCGAGTTGCCCTGGACGGCGCCGGTGGCGGTCCAGTTGTAGCCGTTCACCTTGGTCACCAGGGACAGCAGGTAGCTGTCGGGACCCATGTCGCCGTAGGGGCCGCGGTCCATGAAGGTGGTGAAGCGGGTGGAGGTGAGGTTCTCGAGACCGGCGGCCTTGATGGCGCCGACCATGACCGAGGTCATCTCGTTGGGCTTGTATTCCAGGACCACGTCGTCCCAGGACCAGGCCCCACCGTTCACGGCGCCGCCCTCGGCCTTGTAGGCGATGTAGTTGTTGAGCTTGCCTTCGATGCCCAGGAAGGCCTGACGGCCGCGGACATTGCTGGTCTTGTAGTCGGCCAGCGGGGCGTCACGCTTCACGTCCTGATAGACGTAGTCGATCAGCAGGCGGCCCCGCACCTTGAATTGAACGTCGTCATTGGTCCATTGCGGCGCGCCTTTCCAGGCGGTCGTGGTGTCCTGGGCGCTGGCGGCGCCGGCCGCCAGCATGGCGACGCTGAGCGCCATACCGGCGCAGAGCGAGGTCTTGAAGGTCATATCTTCGGATCCTTGTGGAGCTTATCCCCGTGCCTCTTCAGGCTAGGGGCGGCTTAACGAGGTCCCGTGACGCTTCGGCCAAGTTTGCATGACGATCCGGCGCCGGATCGATGACGGTCACGCTTCAGGTTTGTGACAGACCATCCGTGCGCGGACGGTCTTGGGCGGCCTACATCAGGCGGCTGCGCATGGCCTGGGACAGCAGGTCGATCAGCGACACCGCGACGACGATGACGATCACGATGGCCGAGAGCTGCTGGTAGGCGAAGGCGTTCATGGTCTCGAACAGCACCTGGCCGATCCCGCCCGCCCCGATCAGGCCCAGCACGGTGGCTGAGCGCGAATTGGATTCGAAACGGTAGAGCGCATAGGAGGTCCACAGGGGCGCGACCTGCGGGATGACCCCCCAGATGACCTCCTGCAGGGGCGTGGCGCCGGTGGCCCGCACGCCCTCCACGGGACCCTTGTCGATGGATTCCACCGCCTCGGAGAACAGCTTGGCCAGCACCCCGCCGGTGTTGAGGGCGAGCGCCAGGACGCCGGCGAACGGGCCCAGGCCGACGGCCACGATGAACAGGGTGCCCACCACCAGGTCGGGAATCGAGCGCAGGAGGTTCATCAGCAGCCGCATCGGCTGCTGGAGCCAGGCCGGCGAGACGTTGCGCGCGCAGGCCAGGCCAAAGGGAATCGCCAGCACCACCGCCAGGCCGGTGCCCCACAGCGCGATCTGGATGGTGAGCCACATCTGGGAGACGTAGATCTTCCAGTTCGTGAAGTCCGGATGCAGCAGGTCGCCGCCGTACTGGCGCATGTTCTCCGAATTGCGGAACAGCAGGACCAGGTGGTTCATCTCCACCGGCCGGAAGCTGATCATCAACAGCACGATGACGCCGCCCCAGACCAGGACGTCGGGGGCTCGCTGGGCCAGGGTGCGGCTGGGCGGGGCCAGGAGGCCCGGCGGATGGATGTCGGTCTGGCTCATCAGACGTCCGGATTGACGGCGCGGCGCTGGGCGGCCTTGGCGCGGATGTCGTCATAGGCGGCCTGGGCCTTGGCGATCTTGGCTGCGTCGCCGCCGCGCTTGGCGTCGGCCAGGGCCTCGGAGGCTTCCATCTCGCGGATCGGATCGAGATAGGAATCGTCGGCCGGGCGGAAGCCGCCATAGGCCAGGCCCTTGAGCACCTCGCGCTGCTTGTCCGCGCGGGGGCCCGTGCCGGTTCCATAGGTCAGGAAGAACTGGCGCAGCTTTTCCTTGATCGCCGGATCGAGGTCCTTGCGGGCGACGATGGAGGATTCCGGCAGGGGGGGCGAGCGCCAGATCACCTCGATCTTGGCGGCGATCTCCGGATTCTCGCGGCCGGCGAACACCAGGCCCACGGAGTTGTTGGTGGCCACGTCCAGCACGCCGTTGGCGACCGAGAAGACATTGGCCTGGTGGCTGGCCGAGCGGACGCCCTTGAAGCAGGCCGCGGGCTCGATGCCGCGCGGCGAGAACAGGTAGGTCATGGGCGCCAGGGTGCCGGAGGTCGACTTGGCGTCGCCGATGCCGAAGGAGTAGCGCTTGCCGCACTTGAGCACGTCATCGAGGGTGATGCCGCTGCCCTTCTTCACGATCAGCACGGACTCGTAGGAGTCGACGCCGCCGGAATCGATGACCCGGCCCAGCACCTGGCCGTCGGCCCGGCGCACGGCCTCCAGCGCCGGCAGGGCGGAGAACCAGCCCACCTGCACCTGGTTGAAGCGCATGGCCTCGATCAGCGAGGTGTAGTTGGTGGCGAAATAGGGCTTCACCTTGATCCCGAGCTGCTCGGACATGTCGTCCAGCATCGGCTGCCACAGCGGCGCCATCGAGGCCTGGTTCTCGGCCGAGAGGATGGAGAAGGTCAGCTCCTTGGGGGCCGCGGTCTTGTCGGCGGGCTTCTGGCCGCAGGCGGACAGGGCCAGGGCGGCCGCGAGGGCGGTCAGAACATGGCGGCGGATCATTTCGGCGCTCCTTCCCAGAAGGCGTCTTCGAATTCGGGGCCGTAGATGTCGATCAGGCGGGCGCGGTCCAGGCCGTCGATGGGGCCGTCATAGACGACCTTGCCGGCCTTCAGGGCCACCACCCGCTTGCAGTAGCGCAGGGCGTAGTCGACCTGGTGCAGGGTGACCACGACGGTGAGGCCGTCCACGGCGTTGAGGTCGCGCAGAAGCTCCATCACCTTGCGGGCCGAGACGGGGTCGAGGGAGGCCACCGGCTCGTCGGCCAGGATGATCTTGGCCTTCTGCACCAGGGCGCGCGCGATGGCGCCGCGCTGCTGCTGGCCGCCAGACAGGGTGTTGGCCCGCTGGCCGGCATAGTCGGCGACGCCGACCCGGGCCAGGGCGGCCATGGCGGCGTCCTTGGTTTCCTGCGGCCAGAGGCCCAGCAGGCCGCGGATCGCCGGGATGCGGCCGAGCGACCCCAGGGCGACATTGGTGAACAGCGACAGCCGGCCCACCAGGTTGAACTGCTGGAAGATGAAGCCGACGCGGATGCGGGTCTCGCGCACCTTGCGGCTGATCTTGCCGCCCGACTGCACCGGCCCGCCGAAGGCCTCGATGACGCCGGGGCCTTGGTCGATGGTCTGCAGGCCGCTGATGGAGCGCAACAGGGTGGACTTGCCCGAGCCGGACGGGCCGATCAGGGCGATCATCTCGCCCCGGGCCACACTGAGGGACACGCCGTCGAGCGCCTTGCGAGGGCCAAAGCTCTTCGAGGCGTTCCGTACGGACAGAACGGCGGCGTCAGTCATGAATGCAGAAGTTTCCAAGGTCGGCGCACGCAGGGGCGGAGACGCGTCATCGCCGACCGCTGCGACGACTTCATGACACGCCGGCCCGCGTCCGGTCTAGCGTCCGTTAACGCCGTCACGCCCTGCGGCCGCGGGCGGGGCAGGAATGACCCCAAGGCGGTCGATTCAGCCCCTGAGGGACCGTCACAAAACCGCGCGCGGGTCCCCCTCTCCAAGCCTTGGCCCCGTCAGGGTTTGCGCGCGATTTACCGCAGCGGAATCAAACCTCTTTACACAGGGGTGATATGCCCCTATTTCACCGCGCTCCGGCGGACCCGAAGTCCTCAAAAGCGCTGCTAACGCCGGCTAGGTTCAACAATCCGTTGGGGGTTACGTGAATTGCACACGTATCATACGCCCCTGGACCTGGTCCGTCAGCGGTCCCCGGAACGTCCTGTCGCAATAGCGCGACCTGACGCGGTGGCTGTGGCGGCGCGCTGGTTCCAGGAAAATTTCCGAGGCGACGTCTTCTACGCTGTCAAAGCGAATCCCTCGCCGTGGGTCATCGAGACCCTGGCGGCCAATGGGGTGACCTCGTTCGACGTGGCCTCGATCCCGGAGATCGAACTGGTGAGCCAGTTCGCGCCCGGATCGCGCATGGCGTTCATGCATCCGGTGAAGAGCCGCTCGGCCATCTCCCAGGCCTATTTCGATCATGGGGTCCGCACCTTCGCGCTGGATACGCACGAAGAGCTGGCCAAGATCCTGGACGCCACCGGCGGCGCCAAGGACCTGAACCTGATCGTGCGTCTGGCGGTCGCCGCCGAGGGCGCGGCCTATTCCCTGTCGGGCAAGTTCGGGGTCGACGCCTTCGAGGCCCCGGCCCTGCTGCTGGCCGCCCGCCGGGCGACCCAGGACCTGATGGGCGTCTCCTTCCACGTCGGCAGCCAATGCATGCGTCCCACCGCCTACCAGGCGGCCATGACCCAGGCCTCCCGCGCCCTGGTCCGCGCCGGCGTCTTCGCCGACGTGGTGGACGTGGGCGGCGGCTTCCCGTCGGTCTATCCCGGCATGGTTCCGCCGGCGCTCGCCGACTATGTGGACTCCATCGACCGCGGTTTCGCCGAGATGATGGTGCACGAGACCACCGAGCTGTGGTGCGAACCCGGCCGGGCCCTGGTGGCCGAAGGCTCCTCGATCCTCACCAAGGTCGAGCTGCGCAAGGGCGACGCCCTCTATCTGAACGACGGGTCCTACGGCTCGCTGTTCGACGCCGCCCACACCAAGTGGCCCTTTCCGGTCAAGCTGATCCGCAACGTGGACGGCGAGGCCCAGGAGGTCGAAGGCGCCCTGAAGCCCTATCGCTTCTGGGGTCCCACCTGCGATTCCCTGGACCACATGCCCGGCCCATTCTGGCTGCCCGAGGACATCCGCGAGGGTGACTATGTCGAGATCGGCATGCTGGGCGCCTATGGGGTGGCGATGAACACCCGCTTCAATGGCTTCGGCGACGCCGAGACCATCGAGTGCGAGGACGCGCCCATGGCCTCCATGTTCGGCCTGGCCCGGCGTTCGATCCCGGTGCCGAAGTCCGACACCGCCAACGTCGTGAAGCTGTCACGGGCGCGCGGGAAGAAGCGTCGGCGGAAATAACCCCGCCGCCCAGGTGTTGATGGTCCAGCCGGTCGCTCCGTCCCGGCTGGGCCCCTTTTCCATGGACGGGCGCTCAAACTCTACAGGATCAAGAGAATGAACGCTGACGTTCAGAACACCAACCGCAAGGCCGAGCTGCTCTCGACCACCGTCGAGCACGTGGCCATCGACCAGTACGACGCCCGGCCGATCATCGATTCGATGCGGCAGATGAGCTTCACCAGCCGCGACACCGCCCGCGCGGCCGACATCCTGACCATGGCGCTGGAGGACAAGGGCTGCTCCACCTGGCTGACCCTGGCCGGCTCCACCAGCGCCGGCGGCTGCATGCACATCTATCGCGACATGCTGAAGTTCGGCCTGATCGACTGCGTCGTCTCCACCGGCGCCTCGATCGTGGACATGGATTTCTTCGAGGCCCTGGGCTTCAAGCACTACCAGTCCAAGCCCCAGGATCCGGTCGACGACCGGGACCTGCGCGCCCTCTATATCGACCGCATCTACGATACCTATATCGACGAGGAAGAGCTCCAGAACTGCGACGAGACCATCTTCCAGCTCTGCAACGCCCTGGAGCCGCGCCCCTATTCGAGCCGCGAGTTCATCTGGGAGATGGGCAAGTGGCTGGCCGAGGGCGGCGCCAAGAAGAAGGGCTCGCTGATCGAGACGGCCTACGAGCTGGACATTCCGATCTTCTGCCCGGCCTTCACCGATAGCTCCGCCGGCTTCGGCCTGGTGAAGCACCAGGTGGAGAACATGAAGGCGGGCAAGCCCTACCTGACCATCGACTCCGTGGCCGACTTCCGCGAGCTGACCGACGTCAAGATCGCGGCCGGCACCACGGGCCTGTTCATGGTGGGCGGCGGGGTTCCGAAGAACTTCGCCCAGGACACCGTGGTCTGCGCCGAGATCCTTGGCCACGAGGTGGACATGCACAAGTACGCCATCCAGATCACCGTGGCCGACGTGCGCGACGGCGCCTGCTCGTCCTCGACGCTGAAGGAGGCCTGCTCCTGGGGCAAGGTCGACGTCACCTGGGAACAGATGGTGTTCGCCGAGGCCAGCACCGTGGTCCCGCTGATCGCCTCGGACGCCTGGCACCGCGGCGCCTGGAAGACCCGCGAGAAGCCCCGCTGGGCCAAGCTGTTCCAGAAGATCGCGAAGTAGGCCGACCTGAAAAGAAGCGGCCGTCACGCCCGGGGCGTGACGGCCGAGTTCAGCGTGTGGGGAGGATACCCGCTCGCTATTCGCAATAGATCCGCACCTTGGTCCGGTCCTGGTCGACGTCGACCGTCAGGTCGTTGAGCTGTTCCACCAGCTCCTCCAGGTTTTCCGGCTTCAGGCTGTTGATGTCGAAGGGCACGCCGTGCTGCCGCATGGCCTCGTTGACCTTGTCCCGGGCCTGGGGCGGGATGATGCTGGAGAGCCGCACCCCGGCCCGCAGCAGGTTCATCGGCACCCGGACATTGACCTTGGTGGGACCGCCGTGACCCTCGTCGGTGTCGACGGCGACCCGCAGGTATTTCGGCGCCGCCTTGGCGGCCGGAGCCCCCTCGGGCGCCCGAGGACCGGCGCCTCGCTCCAGGGCGGCGATCAGGCGTTCGGCCTCGTCGGGCGTGACCTTGCCTTCCGACAGCATCTGCAGGATCGAGCGGCGATCTTCGCTCATGGCGGTCTCTCCTAGAGGATCTTCAGGTGGACGTTGGCGTCGCGCCGGTCGATGTCGATCTGCGTGCCGCTCAGCGCCATCAGCACCCGGCCGACCCCGATCATGGCCATGGCCGGATTGACCCCGAAGGGCCGGGGCAGCAGGACGGCGATCCCCATGATCAGCATCAGCAGGGGCGCCAGCAGGATCAGCAGCGGGGTCACCGGCAGCCACAGATTGATCTCGCGCCGAGGCCCCGGCTTGCGGACCCTCGGCACGGTGCGCCAGCGCAGCCGCTCGGCGCGCTCGCGCATCAGGGTGAGGCCGCGCGGCGCCTTGCGGCGTTCCGGATTGGCCACCTCGGTGGGCTGGACGGGGGTGGGAACCGGACTCATGGGACGGACTCCAGTTCGGCGATGGCGTCCTGGGCGCTGATCTCGCCCCGGCTCAGCCGCTCCAGCACCTCGGCCCGGGAGGGCCGAGGCGCGACGTCGAAGACATCCAGGCTGGCGGCGATGCGGTTCAGCCGCGCCTTCACGGTCGGGTAGCTGACCCCGAACACCTGCTCCATCTCCTTGATGGAGCCGTGGCTGCGCAGGAAGGCGGCGACGAAGATCTGGTCCTCGGCAGAGAGGCGGGCGAGCTGGGGGGGCTCGAAGGCCCCCTCGATGGCGATGTCCCGGTCAGCCAGCCGAACCCGCTCCACCACCAGCGGCGCGCCGCCGGTGAGCTGGGTCAAGGCCTGCCAATCCTGAACTTTCGCTTGACCCACGGGTCCCTCGCCTCTGGTTTCGAAGACCATACCTCAAGAAAATTGAGTTTTCAACTTCGATATCTTGAGAAAATCAATTTCACGATCGGGCGTTGCGTCCGCCCGCCGCCCGCGCATGATAGGGCGACGACCTGGGGAGTGAGCCGGATGAGCCGTATACTGATCGCCTTGAGCCTGACGAGCGCCCTGACCGTGGCCGGGATCGCCATGGCCCAGTCCGCACCGGCCCCGCGCCCCCTGCCCTCGGGCTACCTCACCGCGCAGACCTGGCCGAACGCCGCGGTCATCCTGCCTCCCGCCCCGGCCACCGGCTCGCCGCGGGAAGCTGAGGACCAGGCGATCTACAAGACCAGCCGCGCCCTGGAGGGCACCCCCCGCTGGTCCCTGGCCCAGAACGACGTCCCATCCCTGCCGGCCAACATGCTCACCGACTTCAGCTGCGCGATGGGCGCCCAGCTCTCCCCCCAGTCCACCCCCAAGCTGATGGCCATGCTGAGCCGGATGGGGATCGACGCCAGCCGCCAGGTCTCCAGCGTCAAGGACGTGTTCAAGCGTCAGCGGCCCTATCTGATCGCCGGGGAGGGCAACATCTGCGCGCCCAAGAGCGAGTCCCTGGCCGCCAGCCCCGACTATCCCTCCGGCCACGCCACCTGGGGCTGGGGCGTGGCCCTGGTGCTGGCCGAGATCGCGCCGGACCGGGCGACTCCGATCCTGACCCGCGGCCGCGCCTTCGGCGAGAGCCGGGTGGTCTGCGGCGTGCACAGCGTCAGCGCCGTCGAGGCCGGCCGCACCAACGGCGCGGCCCTGGTGGCCACCTGGCGGGGCGACCCGGCCTTCCGCGCCGACCTGGAGGCTGTCCGCGCCGAGATCGGAGCGGTGCGCCTGAGCGGAGCCAAGCCCCCGGCCAGCGCCTGCAAGATGGAGGCGGAGCTGACCGCCAAGACCCCCTGGTAGGCTAGATTCCGGCGTACCACTCGTAGCCGCGGTCTTCCCAGTAGCCGCCCTTGCCGCGCCCGATCTGGGCGAAGTCGGAGACGGCCTCGATGCGCATGACGTACTTGGCGTGCTTGTAGCCGAGCTGTCGCTCGACCCGCAGGCGCAGGGGCGCGCCATGGGCGACCGGCAGAACCTTGCCGTTCATCTCGTAGGCCAGGATGGTCTGGGGGTGGTAGGCGTCGATCAGGTCGATGCTTTCATAGTACTGCCCGGACCCGTCCAGGGTCATCTCCAGGCTGTCGGCGCAGTGGAAGACGATGTAGCGGGCGGTGTCCTTCAGGCCGGCCATGTCCAGCAGCGGCCCCAGCCGCGCGCCCTTCCACTTGCCGATGCTCGACCAGCCCTCGACGCAGTCGTGGCGGGTGATCTGGGTGCGGGAGGTGAGCGCCCGGATCTCGGCCAGGGTCAGGGACAGGGGCTTGTCCACCAGGCCGTCCACCACCAGGCGGTAGTCCTTGAAGCCGGTCTCCAGCAGGGCCCGATATTCGTCGTCCGAGGGGCTGATGGAGCCATTGGCGCGGAAGTCGCGGGCGATGTCGGCCTCGGTGAACTCCTGGGCCAGGGCCTTGCGGCTGATCAGCAGCCGGTGGGCGCGGCGGGTCAGGCCCTCGGCGCTCTGCAGCGTGGCCTGGACGCGGGGGTCGTCATTGACCTTGTTGCAGGCGGTGAGCCAGAGGCCCGCGGCGCCGGCGGCCACGCCCTTCAGCCAGCCGCGGCGGGTGTCGGCGGCGCTCATTGGGCGTCTCCCTCGACTTCGATGGCGTAGCGGCCGGTGATCATCGACCGCAGATTGTTCCAGACGCCCGAGAGCAGGACCATGGCCAGGTGGACCAGGACGAAGGCCACGATCAGCCCGGCGCAGAGGAAGTGGATCGTCCGCGCCGACTGGCGTCCGCCGAACAGGGCCGGCAGCCAGGGCTGGCCCGCGTCCACCGCCGGCGACATGGTCAGGCCGGTGAGGACCATCAGCGGCAGGATGATCAGGACGATCCCGCCATAGGCCAGTTTCTGCAGGGCGTTGTAGCGCCGCGCCGCCTCGCCCTTGGCGAACCGCAGCCGGGCGTGGTCGATCACCTCCCGCCAGAGGTGGCGCGGGGCCAGCTGGTCGCGGGTGGGCAGCAGGTCGCGCCGGATGTGGCCGTTGAGGATATTGGCCGACAGATAGACCAGGCCGTTGAGGACGAAGAGCCAGGCGAAGAAGAAGTGCCAGTGGCGGCCGTCAACCAGGCTGCGATAGCCCGGCGCCGTGGCCCAGGACGGGAAGCCGCGGGGCTCGCGCATCCCCGGCTTGCCGGAATAGCCCAGCAGGCCGGTGGTCTCGATCTGAAGGGCGCCGATCTTGGTGACCCCGATCATGTCGCCGCCCTTCTCCACCGCCGTCATCGAGACCCAGGGCTCGGCGAAGGTGGACTTCTGGCCCCAGTAGAGGGCCGGATGGGCGTTGAAGATCTGCAGGCCGCTCATCAGCAGCAGGGTCAGCGCCACCAGGTTGATCCAGTGGGTGATCCGGGTGAGCAGCGCATGGCGATAGACCAGCACCTTCATCGGCGGCGGTTCGGACATGATCGCGTTCCCTCCCAGGCGCCCTTGAGCTTCGCACGCCGCCGGCGGGCCGGCGATACTGGCCCGAGCTTGAGCGTGCAGACGAATTCGCCCCTCGCCCCCTGTTGGTTACACCGCCGGTCCCATAAGTTCGCGCCATCAATGGGGGATGGTTGCGTGAACGAAGGCGTCGAGGTCTGGGGCGGAGGGGTCAACACCTGGGAATGCGACGAGATGGGGCACCTGAACGTCCGGTTCTGGGTGGCCAAGTCCCTGGAGGGGCTGGCCGGACTGGCCGCCCAGCTCGGCATGCCGCGCGCCTTCACCCAGGGCGCCGTCTCCACCCTGGTGGTGCGCGAGCAGCATATCCGTTTCCTGCGGGAAGCCCGGCCCGGCGCCTGCCTGATCATGACCGGCGGCGTGGTGGAGATGGGCCAGACCGACGCCCGCCTGCTGCTGGTGATCCGCCACCTCTCCGGCGAGCCCGCGGCGACCTTCCAGCTGGTGGTGTCCCACGCCACCGGCGACGACCTGCGGCCCTTCCCCTGGCCTCAGCGCATTCGGGACCGGGCGCAGGCCCTCAAGGTGGAGATCCCGGCCTTCGCCGCCGCCCGCAGTATCGACCTGTCGCCGGTGACGCCGATGGCGTCCCTCGACAAGGCCCTGGCCCTGGACCTGAAACGGATCGGCATGGGGGTGATCCAGCCCACCGAGTGCGACGTCTTCGGGCGCATGCGGGGCGAGATGTTCATCGGCCGGGTCTCGGACGGGGTGAGTCGGCTGTTCGGCGAGACCCGCCCAGGCCCCGCCCCTGTCGAGGGGGAGGCGCCCAAGCGCATCGGCGGGGCGGTGCTGGAGTATCGGGTGCTGCACCTGGACTGGCCCCGGGCCGGCGATTCCATCGAACTGCGCTCGGGTTTCGCCGGCTGCGACAGCCGCACGCGCCGCGTCATGCACTGGATGGTCGACCCCGTCAGCGGCCGGGCCTGGGCCAGCGCCGAAGCCGTGGTGATCAGCTTCGACCTCGACGCCCGCAAGGTGGTGGACATCACCCCCGAGGCCCAGGCCGCCTACAGGGCCCAGCTGACGCCAGGGCTAGGCCTTTAGGACGGCCGCCCGCAGGGCGGCGGCGACCACGTCAGGCCGCTCCATGGGCAGGAAGTGGCTGGTTCCCGGCACGGTCTCCAGGGTGATCCGGCCCGAGGCGGTCAGTTCGGCCTCATGACCGTCCACCCGGCAGGTGGAACCGTGCTCGGCGCGGAAGATGGCGATGGGGGCGGTGGAGCGGGCGAAGGCGTCCCAGGTGTCGTGCGCCTGGGAGGTGAAGTTCGAGGCCTCCCATTCCGGAGCGCAGGTCAGCTCCACCTCGCCGTCCGGGCGGTCGCGGAAGCCGTCGGCCACATAGTCGGCCAGCATGGCCGGGGTCCAGCTCTTGAAGGCGCCGCGGCCGGTATAGGCCTCGATCACGGCCGCCCGGCTCGGAAACACCGAGCGGCGGCGCAGGGCGCCCTGGACCAGGGGTGATTCGATGGGCTCGCCCCCCCGGTTGGCGGCGATCGCCTCCGGGGTCAGGACGACGGGATCGAACATCACCAGCCGCCGGACCCGCTGCGGAGCCTCGGCGCTGGCCAGGATGCTGGCGGTGCCGCCCATGGAGTGGCCGGCCATCACCAGGTTCTTCAGGTCGAGAGCGGCCATGAAGGCCAGCAGGTCGTCGCGCAGATTGTACCAGGTGTTCCGGCCCTCGATCTGCGGCGGCAGCCCGGACCGGCCATGGCCCCGCTGGTCCACCGCCAGGATACGGAACTCCCCGGCCAGGGGCGCCAGGATGCTGGCGTAGGCGCGGGCGTTGAATCCATTGGCGTGGGTGAAGAGGATATCCACCGGCCGCCCGGAGGGCCCGAACTCCAGCGCAGACATCGTCCCGCCCCGTTCAGGCAGCTCGACCCGCACCGGGCGAGGCTCGCTCGCGACCGCAACATTCATGGGAACTCTCCTCCGACCGGTCCATATAGCCGCTGATACGCGCGCGGCCAGAGCTAAGCCTTCACGCGAGGCGTGATCGCCAAACCGGGGAATCTCAAGGGCTTAGGGCCCCTGCGGCGAAAAGTGATCACGAGAGCGTGAATTAAAGCCTTGCCCTCGCGGCGAACCACGGCATATTCCTCTCTCGCGCTTGCGGCGTTTCCCAATCGGGGGGCGAGTCGGGCGCTTCATTACCTCCGTTTCCTAGGGGACCAGCCACATGACCTCCGAACTGCTTCGCAAGCTCCTCGTCGCCGGCGCCGCCGTCGCCGCCCTCTCCGTCGCCGCCTGCGGCAAGCCCGCTGAAAAGGCCGACGCCGCCGCTGCTGAAGCGACCGACGCCGCCGCCACTGCGACCGACGCCGCCGCCACCGCGACCGACGCCGCCGCCACCGCCACTGCCGACGCCGCCGCCGCTGCTCCGGCCGCCGACGCCGCCGCCGCTCCGGCCGCTGCTGCTCCGGCCGCCGACGCCGCCATGGCGCCGGCCGCTCCCGAGAAGAAGTAAGCTTCTCGAGCGCACACGCGTTCTACGAAGGGCCGTCCCCTGGGGCGGCCCTTTTGTTTTCGGCCTGATCAAATTGAGGTGAAGCTCAGCCTTGCCCTCGACGCGAACCCAGGCATATTCCCCCTGTTGGGGCCTTCCCGTAGGGGGGCGCCTCGTTGGGTGCTTTCAACAATCTAATCCAAGGATCTGGGACATGACCTCCGCCATTCTCCGCAAGCTGCTCGTCGCCGGCGCCGCCGTCGCCGCTCTCTCCGCCGCCGCCTGCTCCAAGCCCGCTGAAAAGGCCGACGCTCCGGCCGCCGAATCGGCCGCCACCGCGACCGACGCCGCCGCCACCGCTGCTGACGCCGCCGCCGACGCCGCCGCTGCTCCGGCCACCGCTGACGCCGCCGCCGCCGCCGCCGCTCCGGCCGCTGCTGCTGCTGCTGCTCCGGCCGCCGCCGCCGCCGCCGCCCCGGCCGCCGCCGAAGCTGCGAAGCACTAAGCTTCTCGACGCATCTGCGTCTAGGAAGGGCCGTCCCCCCGGGGGCGGCCCTTTTGCTTTTCAGGTTCCATGAGCGACGCAGTCCCCCCTTCCCCCCTGGTCTGGGCCGACGACGGCCAGCCGCGCTCACGCCTCTACGGCGACGTCTATTTCTCCACCGAGGACGGCCTGGCGGAGTCCCGGGCGGTTTTCCTGGCCGGTTGCGGCCTTCCGGAGGCCTGGGCGGGGCGGGACCGATTCGTGGTGGGGGAGCTGGGCTTCGGCACCGGCCTGAACGTCCTGGCCCTGCTGGACCTCTGGCGAGCCACCGCGGGGCCGGACGCCCACCTGCACATCTTCAGCCTCGAGGCCCATCCCCTGTCGGCCGACGAGGCCCGCCGGGCCCTCGCCGCCTGGCCCGAACTCGCCGACCTGGCCAAGCTGCTGACCGACCGCTGGCCCGGCCAGGCGCGGGGCTTCCACCGGATCGAACTGCCCGAGGCGCGCGCCACCCTCGATCTGGCGGTGATGGACGCCCACGCGGCCCTGTCGGGCTGGACCGGCCAGGCCGACGCCTGGTTCCTCGACGGCTTCTCCCCGGCCCTCAATCCCGCCATGTGGGACGAGGCCCTGCTGGCCCTGGTGGCGGCCCGCTCGGCCCACGGCGCCCGAGTCGCCACCTTCACGGTGGCCGGGGCGGTGCGGCGTGGTCTGCAGGGGGCGGGGTTCCTGGTGGAGAAACGTCCCGGCCACGGCCGCAAACGAGAGCGGTTGGAGGCCCGATGGCCGGGCGAGAGCGCCGGAAGGCCGCGACAGAGCGTCGCGGTGGTGGGCGCCGGGATCGCCGGGGCCAGCGCCGTCCGGGCCCTGCGCGCCCTGGGCTGCGAGCCCCTGCTGATCGAGGCTGAAGCGCCCGGCGCGGGGGCCTCGGGCAATCCGGCGGCCCTCGTCACCCCTCGCCTCGATGCCGGTCTCGGGCCCCTGGCGGCCCTGTTCGCCCAGGCCCTGGGCAGGGCCGGGCGGCTCTACGCCGCCATACCCGACGCCATCCTGTCCCGCGGCGTCCTGCAACTGGCCGAGGGTCCGAAGGACCTGGAGCGGTTCGGCAAGATCGCCGCCAGCGACCTCTTCGAGCCCGGCGCCCTGGCGCTGCGGACCCCGCCGCAGGCCGCCGAGCGGCTGGGAGAACCGGCGCCCGCCGCCCTGGACCTCACCGGCGCCCTGGTGGTGGAGCCCGCCGCCATCCTGGCGGCCTGGTGCGGCGAGGTGCTGCGCGCCCGCGTCGCGGGCCTGAGCCGCCGCGACGGGCTCTGGATTCTCGCCGACGCCGAGGGGCGGACGCTCGCCGAGGTCGAGGCGGTGATCCTGGCCACCGGCTGCCAGGCCCTGTGGCCGGACCCCGAGCTGCGCCCCGTGCGCGGCCAGGCCAGCTGGACGCGGGATGGCGAGACGGTCCACGCCGCGGCCTGGGGCGGCTATGTGCTGTCCACCCGCGAGGGCCTGCTGTTCGGCGCCACCCACGACCGGGACGATACGGCCACCGAGGTCCGGGAGGCCGACCACGACCGCAACCGCGCCGCCCTCGCCGCCGCCCTGCCCGAATTGGCGAGCCGCATCGCCGGGGCGCCCCTCACGGGACGGGCCGCCGTCCGCGCCACCACGGCCGATCGTCTTCCCCTGGCCGGCGCCGCGCCGGGCGCCGAGCCCGGCCTCTTCCTGCTGGGGGGATTCGGGTCGCGGGGGTTCTGCGCCGCCCCGCTGCTGGCCGAGCATGTGGCGGCCCTGGCGCTTGCCGCGCCCTCGCCTCTTCCGGCCGACCTCGCCGAGCTGGTGGACCCGGGCCGTTTCGCCCGGCGCGCCGCCCGGCGGGGCCGCAATTCAGCCCCAGGCCCCGCGGCATGATGGCTCAGGGACGCGCGATGCGGAGGTTCAGGTCATGAAAGTCTTTCCCTCAGCCGCGGCCCTGGCGGCCCTGCTGGCCCTGCTGGCCCTGGCGGGCGCTCAGCCCTCGTCGGCGGAGTCCAGGCCCGCCAAGCCGGCCAAGAGCTGCTTCTCGGCCCGCAATGTCTCGAACTTCGCGGTGGTGGACGACCGCACCGTGAACATCCGGGTCGGCGTCAAGGACGTCTACCGTCTGGACCTGCTGGGGGTCTGCCCCGACATCGACGGACAGACCAAGATCGCCATCAAGTCGCACGGCTCGTCCTTCATCTGCTCGCCCCTGGACGCCACCCTCATCGCCGCCGGCCCCTTCGGGCGGCTGCAACGGTGCGAGGTGAAGCAGCTGCGCAAGCTGACCCTGGAGGAGATCGCCGCCCTCCCCTCCCGCGAGCGGCCCTGACCAAAAAAATAGGGCGCCGTCCAGTGGACGACGCCCCGAAGTTGCGTTGGACGACCCGACGGCGTCGATCCCGCCGGCGGTCTGGCCAAGAGCCCTCTGTCTCAGACGGTCGTCTGCGCGCGAGGGTCTCTAAATCGAACCTTTGACGCGGGGCGGTCGCCCCGCGCCCAGGGTCCTAGAAGCGCTTCTTGATCCCCACGGTCCAGACGCGGCCCAGCGGATTTCCGCTGCCCGGGTCGTAGTTGTACTGGGTGCCGATCGCGAAGGGCGGATCCTCGTCCAGGACGTTCATGACCGAGAGGGTCAGGGCCGTATCCCAGGGCAGTTCAGCCCGATAGGTGATGTCGTGCTGCCAGTACTCGGCGACCTTCGAGGTCGAGTGCACCGCGTTCGCGATGGCGATCGGAAGCGCTTCCACCTGGGTGGTGGAGGAGACGTGGCGGATCTGCCAGCGGAGGTTCTGGCCGCCCATCGACCAGTTCACATAGGCGTTGGCCCGCAGGCGGTTGTAGCCCGTGAAGATCGAGGCGCGGTAGGTGCCGGCGCGCTTCACCGTGCCGCTGGCGACGGGGAGGCCCTCGATCGAATAGGGATCCTCGTCGTAGTTCAGCAGGTAGGTGCCGTCGAAGCCGGCGGTCAGGTCGCCCCCGAACAGCTCGCCGACCTGCAGGTTGGCCTGGAAGTCGACGCCGTCGGTCTTGACCTTGCCGCCGTTGATGTACTGCGTCCGGTACGACAGCACGTTCGCGCGGCTGCAGGCGCCGGCGAAGGTGAAGCGGGCCTGGATCGCGGCGTAGGCCGCCTGGCCGCAACGCGCGCCGGTGTCGGCGGCGCCGCCCGGGAACATCAGCAGGATCAGATCCGCCGTGGCTTCCGAGGTCAGGGCGTCTTCGAAGTCGAAGTTCCAGTAGTCGACCGTGGCGTCGAAGCCGCCGATCTTGACCACGGCGCCGACGCTGTAGGTCAGAGCCGTTTCCGGATCGAGGCTCGGGTTGCCGTAGAGGTCGTTGGCCCGATAGGTGCCGCTCGCATTGGTCAGGCCACGGGCGAAGTTCGTCGTGGTGATGGTGGCGGCGGGCGCCCGGTAGGTGGTGGAGACCGAACCGCGCAGGGCGAGCCAGTCCAGGGCCTGCCAGCGCAGGGCGGCCTTCGGATTGAAGGTCTCACCCTGGCCTTGATAGTACTCGTAACGGCCGGCGATGGAGCCTTCGAGGTTGTCGGTGATCGGCAGACGCACTTCGAAGAAGCCCGAACCGATCTTCCGCTCCACGTCGTAGGGACGCAGGTTGGCGTTGAACAGGAACGGGCCGTTGGCCGTCGTCGGGCAGTAGGGCGAGCCGTCGCCGAAGGGCGGGCTGTCCACGCACGGCGTGGCGTTGGCGTCGTAGGCGGTGTCGGGATCCTGGATCTGCCGGTCATAGCGGAACTGACCGCCGGCGGCCCAGGAGATGTTGTCCGAACCCCAGAGCTTGAAGGGGCTCTCGCCGTTGAAGATGAGGTCGAAGACGAACAGCTTGGTGGAGATCTCGTTGCGCTGTTCTTCCTCCATCCAGTCAAAGACGGCGCCGCGGTTGGCGACGGCGTCGTTCAGGCCGGGGATCGTGCTGCTGCTGCCCACATAGTAGGGGTTGGCGGGCACATTCGAGGTGCTCTGCTGGATCGCGTTGGTGAAGGGGTTGAAGTAGAAGCAACCCAGGGCGGCGTTGCCGGCGCCGGTCGTGAAGTTGGCGGTTTCCGCCGCGGTGCACTGGTTGGCGTCGCCGGCCCGGCTGCCGTAGCCGGAAAGACCGAGCTGCAGGCGATTCACCGAAGTGTCCTGCAGGTTGTAGTTGAAGTCCTGCTCCTGGTAGGTCAGGCCGACATCCCAACCGATGCCGTTCTCGAACTTGCCCTTGAAGCCGCCCGCGACGCGGAAGGTGTCGGTCTTGTACGAGTAGTGGCTGTGGCGATCGCTCGTATAGGGATTGCCCGCGAAGCCGACGGGGCGCCAGGCGGTCTGGCTGGCGGCGACGCCGTAGAGCGCGGCGTTGGCGGCTTGGCTCTGCGCGGTGGCGAGGCCCTGGGCGCAGGTGGTGGCGTCGACGCCATAGGGCAGGACCGGACCGGCGCAGCTCGCCGTGGCGATCTGGCCGACCAGGGCGAGCAGACCGGGGTTGGTGTTGGGGATATAGAAGCGCGACTGCTCGCTGGTGCCAGTGGCGGGAATGGGCGAGACGCCGCCGCCCGGCGAGGCGCCGGAAGGCGCGAAGGGCGCGGGGAACTGGTTCGGCCCGGTGATCGCCCAGCTCTGCAGCGGGGTGTTATGCGAGGCGTAGAGGACCTCGACATTGCCTTCGATGTTGTCGGTGATGTCGACGTTCAGCTTGCCGTAGAGCTGGAAGTGATCCTCGTCCTCCACCAGGTTGTCGAAGCTCGTGTACTGGAAGTTGCACGAGGTCGGGCTGACGATGGTGGTGGTCAGCACGTAAGGGGCGCCGCCATTGGCGGCGCAGCCGATGTCCGGCAGGGCGCCGGTGAAGCTGCCCAGGGCGGCGGCGCCGGCGCTGGTGGCGGTGTTGTACTGGCCCGGGTTGCCGGTGCCGGCCCAACCGCCCAGCGGGTTCTCAAGATAGCCCCCCGGGCCTGTGCGCAGGGCCCAGTCGCGCTCCTTGACCGACATCTCGGACCGGTGACGGTAGCCTGCGGTCAGCAGCAGGTTGGCGCGGTCGCCCTTGTAGCCGTAGGCGATGCTGCCTTCGTAGTCGCCGGCGGAGCCCTTGATGCCCTGGTAGTTGGCGTTGAGCTCGAAGCCCTGCAGGTCGTTGCGGGTGATGAAGTTGACCACGCCGCCGATGGCGTCGGATCCGTAGGTGGCCGCCGCGCCGTCCTTCAGGACTTCCACGCGGCCGATGGCGGCGGTGGGCAGCAGGTTGATGTCCACCGAGGAGATGGCCTGGGCCGAGGTCGGCAGGCGCCGGCCGTTGAACAGCACCAGGGTGCGCGAGCCGGTGACGGCGGAGTTCAGGTTGCGAAGGTTGATGGTCGCCGCGCCCGAACCGGAGCCGAAGCGGTTGTTCTCACCGATGACCGCGCCCGAGGAGGGGATGGTCTTGATGAATTGGACCATGGTGGGCGAGCCGCGCTGGGCCAGCTCCTTGGCGCCGATGACGTCGACCGGAAGGGCCGCGTCCTCCGGCGTACCGGCGATGAAGGAGCCCGTGACCACCACTTCCTCGACGACGGTGGGCTCCTGGGCGTATGCGGCTCCCGCCAGACCCAGGGCCAGGGCCATGGTCAGGGCGGAGCCACCGCAGAAATAACTGCTTTTGAAGATCAACTTAATTTCCCCCTCGAGAGTCGCCCTTTTGAGCGGGCGAATTTCTGACTCTTACGAATAAAAGATCATCGGACGTGCGTTGGGCCCGCGCCAGAAATTTCTCCGTGATGAAACATAACGTCGTTACGTGCTGCGCCGCACAGTGAACGCATGGGTGATCGGTGTTCAGGTGCGCCTTTCGAAACAACGGGTTGAGTGGGATCGGCCGGGCAGGCGAACGAACCGGGCGCCAGGTTTCCCTTACGCAATAGGGGCGTCTCCGTTTTGCAGAACCCCGATATCCCACCCAGGGATGCATACCCGACCTTCGAAGCCGAGGGCTGACCCGCCTTGAGTGCGGCGCCGCATTTGCCCGCGATTGGTGTTGCAAGAAAGACGCGCTCGGGCGGATATTTTCAGGAAGCTTCCCCGACGTGAGCCCCGCGCCCGCGGAGGCGGCCTGAAGACCGCATGAGAGGCGCGGCCCGCAAGGCGCCAAACCGATCATCGGCCCAAAAGAAAACGCCGCCCTCTTGCGAGGGCGGCGTCCAGGTCTCGTCCGTCGGGCCGGAGCCCAGCGGAATCTTAGAAGCGCTTCTTGATACCGACCGAATAGACGCGGCCGAGCGGGTTTCCGCTGCCCGGGTCGTAGTTGTACTGGGTGCCGATCGCGAAGGGCGGGTCCTTGTCGAGGACGTTCATGACCGAGAGGGTCAGGGCCGTATCCCAGGGCAGTTCCGCGCGATAGGTGATGTCGTGCTGCCAGTACTCGGCGATCTTCGCGGTCGAGTGCACCGCGTTCGCGATGTTGATCGAGTTGGCCTCGGTTTGCAGAGACGACGACACGTGGCGGATCTGCCAGCGCAGGTTCTGACCACCCGACGTCCAGTTCACATAGGCGTTGGCCCGCAGGCGGTTGTAGCCCGTGAAGATCGAGGCGCGGTAGGTGCCGGCGCGCTTCACCGTGCCGGACGACACCGGGATCCCCTCGATGGAGTAGGGGTCTTCGTCGTAGTTCAGCAGGTAGGAGCCGTCGAAGCCGGTGCTGACATCGCCGCCGAAGAACTCGCCGACCTGCAGGTTGGCCTGGAAGTCGACGCCGTTGGTCTTCACCTTGCCGCCGTTGATGTAGTTGGTGCGGTAGGAGAGGATGTTCCCGCGGGCGCAGGAGCCGGCGAAGGTGAAGCGGGCCTGGATCGCGGCATAGGCCGCTTGGCCGCAACGGGTGCCGGGGTCGGCGGCGCCGGCCGGGAACATCAGCAGGATCAGATCCGCCGTGGCTTCCGAGGTCAGGGCGTCTTCGAAGTCGAAGTTCCAGTAGTCGACCGTGGCGTCGAAGCCGCCGATCTTGACCACGGCGCCGACGCTGTAGGTCAGAGCCGTTTCCGGATCGAGGTTCGGGTTGCCGTAGAGGTCGTTGGCCCGGTAGGTGCCGTTCGCCGCCGTCAGACCCCGGGTGAAGTTGGGGTTGGTGATGGTGGCGGCGGGCGCCCGGTAGGTGGTGGAGACCGAACCGCGCAGGGCGAGCCAGTCCATGGCCTGCCAGCGCAGGGCGGCCTTCGGATTGAAGGTCTCACCCTGGCCTTGATAGTACTCGTAACGGCCGGCGATGGAGCCTTCGAGGTTGTCGGTGATCGGCAGACGCACTTCGAAGAAGCCCGAACCGATCTTACGATCCACGTCGTAGGGACGCAGGTTGGCGTTGAACAGGAACGGGCCGTTCGCGGTGGTGGCGCAATAGGGCGAACCATCACCGAACGGCGGGCTGTCGACGCACGGCGTGGCGTTGGCGTCGTAGACCACGTCCGGATCCTGGATCTGCCGGTCGTAGCGGAACTGACCGCCGGCGGCCCAGGAGATGTTGTCCGAACCCCAGAGCTTGAAGTTGGTCTCGCCGTTGAACACCGCGTCGAAGACGAACAGCTTGGTGGAGATCTCGTTGCGCTGTTCTTCCTCCATCCAGTCGAAGACGGCGGCGCGGTTGGCGACGGCGTCGTTCAGGCCGGGGATCGTGCTGCTGCTGCCCACATAGTAGGGGTTGGCGGGCACATTCGAGGTGCTCTGCTGGATCGCGTTGGCGAAGGGGTTGAAGTAGAAGCAACCGAGCGCCGCGTTCCCCGCATTGGTGGTGAAGTTGGCGGTTTCCGCCGCGGTGCACTGGTTGGCGTCGCCCGCCCGGCTGCCGTAGCCGCTGAGGCCGAGCTGCAGGCGGTTCACCGAGGTGTCCTGCAGGTTATAGTTATAGTCCTGCTCTTGGTAGGTCAGGCCGACATCCCAACCGATGCCGTTCTCGAACTTGCCCTTGAAGCCACCCGCGACGCGGAAGGTGTCGACCTTGTACGAGTAGTGGCTGTGGCGGTCGGAGGTGTAGGGGTTGCCCGCGAAGCCGACGGGCCGCCAGGCGGTCTGGCTGCCCGCGACGCCGTAGAGCGCGGCGTTGGTCGCCTGGCTCTGCGCGGTGGCGAGGCCTTGGGCGCAGGTAGTGGCGTCAACGCCATAGGGCAGGACCGGGCCGGCGCAGCTCGCCGTGGCGATCTGACCCAGCAGCGCGATCAGGCCGGGGTTGGTGTTGGGGATGTAGAAGCGCGACTGTTCGGCGGTCGGGCTCGTGGCGGGAAGCGGCGAGACGCCGCCGCCGGCCGCGGCCCCGCCGGGATAGGGAGCGAAGGGCGCGGGGAACTGGTTCGGACCCGTGATCGCCCAGCTCTGGTTGGGGGTGTCGTGCGAGGCGTAGAGAACCTCGATATTGCCTTCGATGTTGTCGGTGATGTCGACGGTCATCTTCCCGTAGATTTGGAAGTGATCTTCGTCTTCGATCAGGTTGTCGAAGCTCGTGTACTGGAAGTTGCACGAGGTCGGGCTGACGATGGTGGTGGTCAGCACGTAAGGGGCGCCGCCATTGGCGGCGCAGCCGATGTCCGGCAGGGCGCCGGTGAAGCTGCCCAGGGCGGCGGCGCCGGCGCTGGTGGCGGTGTTGTACTGGCCCGGGTTGCCGGTGCCGGCCCAACCGCCCAGCGGGTTTTCCAGATAGCCGGTCGCGCCGGTGCGCAGGGCCCAGTCGCGTTCCTTGACCGACATTTCCGACCGGTGACGGTAGCCCGCGGTCAGCAGCAGGTTGGCGCGGTCGCCCTTGTAGCCGTAGGCGATGCTGCCTTCATAGTCGCCGGGCGAGCCCGAGATGCCCTGGTAGTTGGCGTTGAGCTCGAAGCCCTGCAGGTCGTTGCGGGTGATGAAGTTGACCACGCCGCCGATGGCGTCGGATCCGTAGGTGGCCGCCGCGCCGTCCTTCAGGACTTCCACGCGGCCGATGGCGGCGGTGGGCAGCAGGTTGATGTCCACCGAGGAGATGGCCTGGGGCGAGGTCGGCAGACGCCGGCCGTTGAACAGCACCAGGGTGCGCGAGCCGGTGACGGCGGAGTTCAGGTTGCGAAGGTTGATGGTCGCCGCGCCGGAACCGGAGCCGAAGCGGTTGTTCTCACCGATGACCGCGCCCGAGGAGGGGATGGTCTTGATGAATTGAACCATGCTGGGCGAGCCGCGGTTCGCGAGCTCCTTGGCGCCGATCACGTCGACCGGAAGGGCCGCGTCCTCGGGCGTGCCCGCGATGAACGAGCCCGTAACCACGACCTCCTCGACCACGGTCTCATTGTCCTGGGCGGCGGCGGCGCTTGCGAGCCCCATCGTCAGGGCGACGGCCAGAATCGAGCCACCGCAGAAATACCTGCTTTTTGACATCTATGTTTCCTTTCCCCCTCAAACGGCCTGCCCCCAGTTGAAATGCACGGGGGCTGAGCGGCCGAAGAGTGAGGCGATCATCGGGCGTCTCGCCTCCGAGCGCCAGTGGGGGGTTTGCAATGTTTCAAGTTCGAAACAGCGCGCCCTGGTCGCTAAGCTTTTGACATAACAGAGAAATATATTACCCGCCGACATACCGGAAACAGGAAATGTCAAACTTGACGGCCTCGTCAGGTCTAGCGTCTTGGTTTCGCTCGGATTTTCCAGACCCTCCGGACGGCTAACAATGTTCGGATCGTGCCGGTCTTTCGAAAAACCCTATGGGCCCAGGCGGATTAAGGCTCTGACGCCAAAAAAGGCAGTGTTGCAACACCGCCTCACCTGCGGGAAAAAGGCGCGCCGCGCCAAGACCGGTATGGCGCGGCGTCAGGCCGCGCCCCTTTTCGGCCGTGAACCATCCGCCGACGAACCGATCGTCAGACCTAGGAGAGCAAGGGCTTGGAGCCGCCGGGGCGGCGCCTCGCGCCGCGTAGGGATGTCTGGGAAAAACGGATGGTGGACGTGACAGGGATTGAACCTGTGACCCCCTCGATGTCAACGAGGTGCTCTCCCGCTGAGCTACACGTCCAGACCGTCAAGGTCCCCGTTCGGGAGCGGAGGCGGCGGTATAATGGAGGGTCGTTTCCGGTGCAAGCGCGGCCTTTAGGCCGCCGCCATCATCCGTTCGACCTCGGTGACGATCTCGCGCAGGTGGATGGGCTTGGAGAGCACCTTGGCGCCGGGGGGCGCGCTCTCGCCGGCGGCCAGCGCCACGGCCGCGAAGCCGGTGATGAACATGATGCGCAGGCCCGGATGCTTGGCCGCGGCCAGGCGCGCCACCTCGATCCCGTCCATGCCGGGCATGACGATGTCGGTGAGCAGCAGGTCCCAGTCCTGGTCGAGGACGGCGGCGGCCTCCTCGCCGTCGGCGCAGGCGGTCACGTCGTAGCCGGCGCGCTCCAGGGCGCGACTGAGGAAGCCACGCAGGGAATCGTCATCTTCGGCCAACAGGATCCGGGGCATGGGTGTTCCGCGCGAGTGGTCAAGAAGGCCTCATCATAGAGGCTGAGGTGTAAACTCGCGATGAACCATCGCGGATGCACGCGGCTGATCGTTTGACCGCCCGCGGGGGACGCCCTCATATGACCCTCGATGACCGCCTGCGAGCCCCTTGTCGCCAAGGACGCCGCGCCCAAGCCGGCGCCGGTGTTCGACATCTGGCGCGCCGCCCTCGACGGCGGCCCGGCGCCCACGCCCCTGGTCTTCGCCTCTCCCCATTCGGGCCGCCTCTATCCCGAGGACATGATGGCCGCCACGGCGCTGGACGCCATCGCCATCCGCCGCTCGGAGGACGCCTTCGTCGACGAGCTGATCGGACCGGCGCCGGACCTGGGCGCCGCGGTGATCGCCGCCCGGCTGGCGAGGGCCTATATCGACGTCAACCGCGAGGCCTTCGAGCTGGACCCGGCCATGTTCGCCGACGAGCTGCCGGACTTCGCCCGCGGCCGTTCGGCCCGGGTGGCCGCGGGCCTTGGCGCCATCGCCCGGGTGGTCTCCGAGGGCCAGGAGATCTACGCCCGCAAGCTGACCTTCGCCGAGGCGCGCGGCCGGATCGAGCGCGCGCACGCCCCCTATCACGCCGCCCTGGCCCGCCTGCTGGGGGAGGCCCACGCCGCCCACGGCTTTGCGATCCTGGTGGACTGGCACTCCATGCCCGCCGCCGCGGCCCGCTCGGGCGGGGGCGCCTGCGACATGGTGCTGGGGGACCGCTTCGGCGCGGCCTGCGCGCCCCAGGTGACCCAGAGGGTGGAGCGGGAGCTGGAGGCCATGGGCTACCGCGTCGCCCGCAACGCCCCCTATGCCGGAGGCTATACGACCGAGCACTACGGCCGCCCGGCCCGCCGGACCCACGCCCTGCAGATCGAGATCAGCCGCGGACTCTACCTGGACGAGGCGCGCCTGGTCCCCACCGAGGGCTTCGACAAGCTGAAGAGCGATCTGACGCAGCTCACCGCCATGCTGGCGGGGGCCGATTGGAGCGGCCTGAGGACCGCCTAGGCGGCGCGATCCCGGCCGGCCCCGCGCCGCGTCCTCCGGCCCGCCTGGCGCGCCCGGGCGTCAGGCCAAAAAAAAGCCGGACCCGAAGGCCCGGCAGTTCATTAGGGAGGAAACGCCCAGGAAGGGCAGAGGCGACAAGGCCGCCTCACAGAAAGAGAGGTACAGTGCGGCGCACAAAAGTTCAAGGCTAAATGTTCGATCGCCCTGGATTTTTTCGCGGCTCATCCTAAATATATCGTAATATCAAAAGGATGTTTGGGCGCCGCGAGCCAGTTAGGCTGTGCTGCATCGCACAACAGCTGAACCACAAGGTCGAGCGCCGCGACGAGATTGCGCTGGTGAAAGGCCCCTCACTCGCTTACAAGCGCGCGCCCTTCCCAGGCGCGCGCCCCTCCCGAGATAAGAATTAAATGTCGCTCCGCAACATCGCTATCATCGCCCACGTCGACCACGGCAAGACCACGCTGGTGGACCAACTGCTCGCCCAGTCCGGGGTTTTCCGCGCCAATGAGGCGACGGTCGAACGCGCCATGGACTCCAACGACCAGGAGCGCGAGCGCGGCATCACCATCCTGGCCAAGTGCACCAGCGTGCTGTGGCACGGCGAGGCCGGCGAGACCCGCATCAACATCATCGACACTCCCGGCCACGCCGACTTCGGCGGCGAGGTCGAGCGGATCCTTGGGATGGTGGATGGCTGCGTCATCCTGGTGGACGCCGAAGAGGGCGTCATGCCCCAGACCAAGTTCGTCCTGGGCAAGGCCTTGAAGATGGGCCTGAAGCCGATCCTCTGCCTCAACAAGGTCGACCGGCCGCACGCCGATCCCGACCGCATCCTGAACGACGCCTTCGACCTGTTCGCCGCCATGGGCGCGACGGACGAGCAGCTGGACTTCCCGCACATCTACGCCTCGGGCAAGAACGGCTGGGCGACGCTGGACATGGCCAAGCCCAACGACAACCTGGCGCCCCTGTTCGACCTGATCGTCCGGCACGTGCCCGAGCCGGCCGTGGTCGAAAACAAGGACAAGCCCTTCCAGATTCTCTCGGTGCTGATCGAGAACGACCCGTTCCTGGGCCGCCTGCTGACCGGTCGCATCCAGTCGGGCAAGGCCACGCCCGGCATGGCGATCCACGCCCTGTCGCTGGACGGCAAGGAAGTCGAGCGCGGTCGCATCACCAAGGTGCTGGCCTTCCGCGGCCTGAAGCGCCAGCCGATCGAGGACGCCGAAGCCGGTGACATCGTCGCCATCGCCGGCCTGTCGAAGGCCACCGTGGCCGACACGCTGTGCGCGATGGACGTCACCGAGGCCTTGCCGGCCCAGCCCATCGATCCGCCCACCATCTCCATGACCGTCTCGGTGAACAACAGCCCGTTGGCTGGCCGTGAAGGCGACAAGGTGCAGAGCCGCGTGATCGCCGCGCGCCTGCTGAAGGAAGCCCAGTCCAACGTCGCCATCCGGGTGACCGAGACCTCCGACAAGGACGCCTATGAAGTCGCCGGCCGTGGCGAACTTCAGCTGGGCGTGCTGATCGAGAGCATGCGACGCGAGGGCTTCGAACTGTCGATCAGCCGTCCCCGCGTGGTGTTCCAAACCGACCCGGAGACGGGCGATCGCATGGAGCCGATCGAGGAGGTCATGATCGACGTCGACGACGAGTTCACCGGCATCGTCATCGAAAAGCTTTCGGCCCGCCGCGCCGAGCTCAAGGACATGGGCCCGTCCGGCGCTGGCAAGACCCGCATCAGCCTGATGAGCCCGTCGCGCTCGCTGATCGGCTACCAGGGCGAGTTCCTCACCGACACCCGCGGCTCGGGCGTGCTGAACCGCGTGTTCAGCCACTACGAGCCCTACAAGGGCGCCATCGACGCGGGCCGCAAGGGCGTGCTGGTCTCCAACTCCGACGGCGAGACGACGGACTTCGCCTTGTGGAACCTCGAGGACCGCGGCTTCATGTTCGTGGGCGGCGGCGAAAAGACCTACCAGGGCATGATCATCGGGGAGAACTCGCGCGCCGACGACCTGGACGTCAATCCGATGAAGGCCAAGGCGCTCAACAACATCCGCGCGTCCGGCAAGGACGAGGCCGTGCGCCTGACGCCGCCGCGCCGGATGACCCTCGAACAGGCCATCGCCTACATCGAGGAGGACGAACTCGTCGAGGTGACGCCGAAGTCGATCCGCCTGCGCAAGCAGGTGCTGAACCCCAGCATGCGGAAGCGCCGCGCCAAGGAAGAATAGCCGGTTCATGGCGCGCGACCCGATCGAGCTTTCGGGCGCTGACCGCCAGGGCGCGCGCGAGCGCGCCTTCCGTCTGCTGGCGGCCACCGTCGGCGCGCTCTTCCTGACCTTCGCCAGCCTGGGCGGGGTCTTCCTCTGGTACGACAGCGCCGCGCGCTGGGTCAGTCACACCCATCAGGTGCGCACCGGCATCAGCGATGTCCTGCAGGCCCTGAGCGACGCGGAATCGGCCCAGCGCGCCTATGTCCTCACCGGCGACCGGATGTTCGTCACCCAGGTCAGGGTGGCCCGCGTCAAGGCCGAGCACAACCTGAAGACCGTCAGCGCCCTCACCGAGGACAACGGCGACCAGCAGGCCCGCCTGCAGGTCCTGCGGACCCAGATGGCCAGGCGGTTGTCGGTGATCGACGAGACCATGGTCGCCCGCGCCGCCGGCGCGCCGGTCGCCGCCATCCGCATCATCCGCCGCGGCGAAGGCATCGCCGCCATGGCCGAGATTCGCCGCCTGGTGGCCGAACTCGACCGCACCGAGGCGGACCTGGAGGCGCAGCGCGCCGAGCGCGCGGCCACCATCCGCATCCTGGTGCTGCTGACCCTGGTGGCCTTCGGGGGCCTGCTGGCCTGGCTGTTCATCCGGGCCCTGCGCGACATCAACCTGGATCGCGAGGTCGAGGCCGACACCGCCGAGCGGCTGCGCGCCCTGCTGGCCGACCGCACCCTGCTGCTGGACGAGGTGAACCACCGGGTGAAGAACTCCCTGCAGCAGATCGCCAGCGTGGTGCGGCTGCAGTCGCGGGCCTCCGAGCACGCCGAGACTCGCGAGGCCCTGGACAAGACCCTGACCCGGATCATGGCCGTCGGCCGGGTGCATGAGCAGCTCTACAAGGCCGGCGGCCAGATCGGCCTGTTCGACGGCGGCGCCTATGCCGAGGCCCTGGCCCGGGAGCTGGTGGACTCGATGGGCGCGGAGAACGTCATCCTGGAGACCGAGGTCGAGCCGATCCTGCTCGATGTGCGGCAGGCCGCGCCCCTGGCGCTCATCCTGAACGAGTTGGTCACCAACGCCCTGAAATATGGTTGCCCGACCGACCGGACGCCGCGCATACAGGTGGCGTTCGGAACCGACGGGGATAACTACCGTTTGGGCGTGTCCGACAACGGGAAGGGCCTGCCCAAGGGCTTCATCCCCAAGAAAACCAAGAGCTTGGGCATGAGGGCGATCGACGCGCTGACGCGGCAGCTGGACGGGCGCTTCGAGATTGAAGATGCGGACGTCGGCGCGCGTTTTGCGGTCGTCTTCCCGAGGAGTACCGGATGACCATGCGCATTATGGTTGTTGAAGACGACGCCCTGATCGCCCTCGACATCGTGAGCCTGCTCGAAGACATGGGCCACGAGGTCGTCGCCGAAGCGGCCGACGCCTGCACCGCCTGGGAAATGGCCGAGGAAGACAAGCCCGACCTGGCCTTGGTGGACATCCGCCTGGCCAAGAACACCGACGGCGGCAAGCTGGCGCAGAAGCTCTACGCCAAGCTCGGCGTCCGCTCCCTGTTCGTCTCGGGGTCGATCACCGAGGACTTCCGCCGCGCCATGGCCGCCATCGACCCGATCGGCTTCCTCGGCAAGCCGGTGACCCGCCGCACCCTGGGCGACGCCCTGGCCGCCGTCCACTAGGCGAGCGGCAATTCCATGAAGACGTCGGCCCGCGCATAGGGGGTCGGCCGCGGCGGCAGGTCCTTGAACCCCGCCCCCCGATAGACGGCGAGCGCCGGCGCCAGGGCCGAATTGGTTTCCAGATAGAGCCGCGGCGCCCCCACCGACCGGGCGTGATCGATGCAGGCGGCCATCAGACGCTTGCCCAGGCCACCGCCCCTGACCGCCTCGCTCACCGCCATCTTGGCCACCTCGAAGCCGCCGTCGGAAAGCGCGATCAGGCCCACGCAGCCCACCGCCTCCCCGTCCCGCTCGGCCATGAAGATCGCCCCGCCCTTGGCCAGGATCTGGCCTGTCGGGTCGTCCAGGACCTCGCGGTCCTTGGGCTCGATGGCGAAATGCTTGGCGATCCACGCCTCGTTCAGCCGCTTCCAGGCTTCACCGTGACGGGGTTCGAAGGCGATGATCTCCATGGGCTCAATATCCCCGCCGAACCTATGCTAGGCAACGGTCGTCCCAGGAGCGCGCATGGTCCATCCCGTCTTCGCCAACCTTCCGACCACCGTGTTCGAGGAGATGTCCGGCCTCGCCCGCGAGCTGGGCGCCCTCAATCTGGGACAGGGGTTCCCTGACGATCCGGGGCCCCTGGCGCTGCGCCAGAAGGCCGCCGACGAGGTGCTGAACGGCTACAACCAGTACCCGCCCATGGCCGGCCTGCCGCAGCTGCGCGAGGCCGTCGCCGGCCACTACGCCCGCGCCCAGGGCCTGGACCTGGACTGGAGGACCGAGGTCACCGTCACCTCCGGCGCCACCGAGGCGCTGGCCGCCACCTTCCTGGCCCTGGTCCAGCCCGGGGACGAGGTGGTGGTGTTCCAGCCGGTCTACGACGCCTATATGCCGCTGATCCGCAGGGCCGGGGGGACGCCGAAGCTGGTGCGGCTGGCGCCGCCGCACTGGCGGTTCGACCGGGCCATGCTGGAGGCCGCCTTCACCGAGAAGACCCGCTTCGTGGTGCTCAACAATCCGATCAATCCGGCCGGCCTGGTGCTGCCCCGGGAGGACCTGGAGCTGCTGGCGGAGGTCTGCCTGGCCCACGACGTCATCGCCATCTGCGACGAGGTCTGGGAGCAGGTGATCTTCGACGGCCGGACGCATATCCCCTTGATGAGCCTGCCGAAAATGCGCGAGCGGACGGTGAAGATCGGTTCGGCGGGGAAGATGTTCGGCCTGACCGGCTGGAAGGTGGGCTTCCTCTGCGCGGCCCCGGCGCTGACCCAGGCCCTGGCCCGCGCCCACCAGTTCCTGACCTTCACCACCCCGCCCAACCTGCAGGCCGCCGTGGCCTTCGGGCTGGACGAGCCGGGCGACTGGTTCACCACCATGCCGGCGGGCCTGCAGCGGTCGCGGGACCGGCTGAGCGCGGGCCTGGTCCGGGAGGGGTTCGCGGTGCTGCCGAGCCAGGGGACCTACTTCCTCAATGTGGACCTGGCCGCCTCGGGGATCGTGGAGGCCGACCGCGCCTTCGCCCTGCGGGCGGTGCGGGAGGCGGGCGTCGCCGCCATCCCGGTCTCGGCCCTCTATGAGCAGGACCCGGTGACCAGCATCCTGCGGCTGTGCTTCTCCAAGGGGGACGCGACCCTGGACGGGGGCGTCGAGCGCCTGGCCAAGGCGCGGGAGCTGTCGCGCAAGGCCGTCGGCTGACGCACATGTCGGTGGCCGCGGATGGAGGAAAACGACCTTTCGCGCGCCTGACCGCCAAGCCTTGCCCCGCCTGGGTTTGCGGGCCGGCAGGTCCACCAACATGCGCCGACATGTGGCCGGCGGATTGACGACATTGCCTGGAATGATATCTTGCATTACAAGATGACAGACAATGACAGACCCGAAGCCGACGCCCGCCGCGCCCAACTCCTCAAGGGGGTGGCGGAGCTGGCCCTGCTGAGCCTGCTGGACGAGGGGCCACAGTACGGCCTGGAGCTGCTGGACCGGCTGCGCGCCGACGCCGGGGTCGATCTGGCCGAGGGCACCATCTACCCCCTGCTGCACCGGCTGCAGAAGGCCGGGCTGATGGCCTCGGAATGGCGGATCGAGCAGGACGGCGCCCGGCCGCGGAAATACTACGCCCTCACCGACCAGGGCCGCGGCGAACTGGCCAGCCAGCTTGTCGAATGGCGCCGGCTGAGCGCCGCCCTCAATCCCTTCCTCGACCGACGGATAGCCCGATGACCCCCCGCAACGAGTCCCCGGAGATCGCCCACTGGCTGCGGCGCCTGAGCTGGTCGCTGGCCGCCATCCCCGCGCCCGAGCGCGAGGACATCGTGGCCGAGATCGGCGACCACCTGAACCAGCGCGCCCAGGCCGGACAGGCCCCCGCCGAGATCCTGGCCGGGTTCGGGGCGCCGGAGGCCTATGGGCGCCGGTTCCTGGACGACTTCGAGCTGTCGGGCGCCCTGGGCTCGCAACGCGCCGGGGATCTCGCCGTCGCCATCCTGCGCCGCGCCCACCGCAGCCTGGCGGCCCTGGCGGCGGTGGCGGCGGCCTGCCTGCTCGCCGCGGCGGCCTTCGTGGTGGTGACGACGGCGATCTACAAGGTGATCGACCCCACCCATGCCGGCCTGTGGTCGGGGCGCGCCGGCTTCTTCATCGGGATCATCGACGATCCCGCCAGCGCCCACGAACTGCTGGGGATCTGGATCTTCCCCCTGGCGGCCCTGAGCCTGGTCCTGGCCTGGCTGGCGGGGCGGCTGATCCTGGTGGGCGCCCTGCGCCGCATCGCCCGCGACCGGCCCGCCACCGCCCTGGAGGGCGCCCCGCGATGAGCCTCCGCAAGCTGCTGGCCTATTTAGTCCTGATCTTCGCCCTGAGCTGGAGCCTGCAATTCGCGGTCATCGCCAGGGTGGGGGACCTGGAGTCGCCGGACGCCGCCCCCTGGCTGCTGGCCACCATGTCGGTCCCGGCCCTGGTCACCCTGGCCTTCGTGCTGTTGGACAAGAGCCTCCGCCCGGCCTTCGCCTGGAAGCCCGCCTGGCGGATGCTGCCCCTGATGCTGGTCGCCGTCCTGATCCCCACCCTGATCGCCTTTGGCGTGGTGGCGGTGGTGGAGGCCACGGGCTGGGGGGCCTCGGGCTGGTTCGATTTCGGCCAGTCGGGCGTGACCATCTCGGGCGGACCCTGGGTGTTGGGCAAGGGAGCCCAGGCCTGGCCGCTGTTCCTGGCCAATGTGGCGGCCACGGGCGGGGCGTTCGCGGTGATGAACGGCCTGGTGGCCATGGGCGAGGAGGCCGGATGGCGCGGCCTGCTGCAGGGCCAGCTGATCGACCGGCTGGGAACGGCACGGGGCATCGTTCTGCTGGGACTGATCTGGTCCTTCTGGCACCTGCCGTCCCTGCTGGCGGGCTACAATTTCCCGCAGCACCCCGTGCTGGGCGCGCTGGTGATCTTCCCCATCGAGCTGGTGGCCATGTCGTTCTTTCTCGGCTGGCTGACACTGAAGTCCGGCAGCTTCTGGGCCGCGGCGGTCGCCCACGGGGCGGGCAACTCCATCGAGGAGGGGGTGGTGAGCAACCTCCACCTCACCGTGCCGCAGCTCTATGAGGACCTGCTGCGCATGGGGTTCACGGTGCTGTTCGGGCTGGTGTTCTGGGCGCTGCTGCGGCGGCGCTCCAATTCCTCCACCAGCGCGTAGCGCGTTTCGGGGGAGGTGGATCGCGGGCGGAGGCTGCGAGACGGAGGGGGCTTGGACCTTGGAAGCGGCCGGGCCCTAACCCCCTCCACCGCTTCGCGGTCCCCCTCCCCCGGAGGAGGAGGAAGTAGGCTTCACCACCCGCCGGTCGAGAATGTCCACCCGCTCAATCCCCCTGGAACCGGCCCGGGCGCTTTTCGAAGAAGGCCGCGACGCCCTCGCGGAAGTCGGCGGAGCGGCTGGTGAGCAGGTACTGGTCACGGTCCATGAAGGTCGCGGCGTGGGCGCCCCCGGCGACGGCGGCGTTGACCGCCTCCTTGGTCATGCGCACCGGCAGGGGCGGCAGGGCGGCAAGCTTGGCGGCCCAGATCCGGGCGGCGGCGAGGGCCTGGCCGGCTGGCGCCATCTCGTCGCAGAATCCCCAGTCCAGGCAGGCCTGAGCGTCGGTCGCCTCGCCGAACATCACGAAGCGCTTGGCCCGCGCCGGCCCCACCAGGGCCGCGATGCGCGGCAGGCTGCGCCAGCTCATGTTGATGCCCAGGGGGACCTCCGGCAGCCGCAGATAGGCGCCCTGGCCCATGATCCGGAAGTCGCAGGCCACGGCCAGCGCGCAGCCGCCGCCGATGCAGAAGCCCTCGATGGCCACGATCGTCACCGCCTCGATGGCCTCCCAGGCCTCGCACATGTCGGGGCCGGCCATGACCGCCTCGCGGGTCTCCAGCAGGGTGGGCTTGCGGCGCTCCCCCTGGGCGGCGAGGTCGGCGCCGGCGGAGAAATAGGTCTCCGTCCCGGTGAGGATGACGGCGGCGAGGTCGGAGCGGCGCCGGACCGCGCGGGCGAAGGCGGTGAGCTCCTCCATCAGGGCGGTGTTGAGCGCGTTGCGGGCGGCGGGGCGGGCCAGAGCCACCTCCGCCACCGCGCCGGCGCGGCGGACGGTCAGGTGCTCCCAGGCGTGGGCGAATGGATCCATGGCGGCGCTCCCCTTTTGGGCTGAGGATCAACCGGGCGGGCGAGGGGCGCAAGGATCGGGGGGCGGAGGGGGCGATCAGCCAATATGGCCGAGGGGGTTCCCCTTGCCTCGCGAGGGGGAAGGACCTTCAGTTCCCTACGCCACCTCGGGCAGGTCCTCGTCGAAGACCTCCAGATCCCGAGGGAGGGCCTGGGAGGCGTCGCCGTCCAGGCGGGCCAGGAGGTAGGCGACCGCCAGGACCATGTCGTCGACGCTGTAGGGCTTGGCGAGCGAGCCGACCGCCACGGAACGCGCGGCGATGGCGCGGCTGGGCTGGCCGCTGATGAACAGCACGGGCACCCCCAGGGTCTTGAGCTCGACGGCGAGGGCTATGCCGTCATTGCGGCCGTGGAGCTTGATGTTGACCAGGGCGAGGTCCGGCTTGCGGTCCAGGGCCGCGACCATGGCCTCCTCGGGGCGGCTGGTGAGGTCCATGACCCAATAGCCGGCGTCCTCCAGCCCGCTCTTCAGCGACATGGCCGGGAGGATCTCGTCCTCGACGATCAGCAGGGTATGCGGCGTGGTCATGCGGAGGCTCCGTCAAACACTCGCCGCGGCCTGGCCGCCGGGGGACAGCTCGTCCTCGGCGTCATCCACGAGGGCGATCTGGCTATGGGTGACGGTGATCCGGGTTCCCGGATGGGCGGACGCGGTCACCACCACGGCCTCCAGTTGCTTGGCCAGGGCCTGGACGATGCTGGTCCCCAGACCCGCGCGGAGCTGGCCAGGCTGGGCGTTGACGCCGACCCCGTCATCGGTGACCGAAAGGGTCCAGTTGGGACCGCGCACCTGGCAGTCCACAACGATCGTCCCGGGCCGGTCGCCGGTGAAGGCGTGCTTGAGGGCGTTGATCACCAGTTCGGTGACGATCAGGCCCAGGCTGACGGAGGTGCGCGGCGCCACCAGGCCCCCCTCGCCGGTGACGATCAGCGAGATCTGCCGGGTGTCGGCGATCATCGAGGCGGCGATGCTGTCGCACAGGCTGACGAAATAGGCCTGGAGCTGGACCGCCTCGTCGGCGGACTCGCTGAGCTGGCGCTCAAGGGCGGCCACGGACATCACCCGGTTGTGGGCGTCCTTCAGGTGGCCGCGGGTCTCCTCGGACGTCGTCTTGCGGGCGTTCTGCAACAGGACGCTGGCGATGATCTGCAGACTGTTGGCGACGCGGTGGCGCACCTCGGCCAGCAGGACCAGGTTCTCCGCCAGGGCGTCATCCTTCAGCTTCCGGTCGGCGCGGCAGGCGGTGGTGTCGGTGACCGACATCAGGATGCGCAGGTTCTCGAGATCGAGATAGACCAGCCGCTGGGCATGGACCACCAGCTGATGGGGCGGACGGCCAGGCCGGACGAGGTCCAGTTCGTAGGCGTCGATCCGGGCGGCGCCCGAGACGGTGGCGTCGAGGAGGGAGCGCAGGCGCGCCCCGTCCCATTCCCCCACGCCCAGGCCCGACAGGGGACCACCGACCGCGCCGTCCACCTCGATCTCGAACACCTCCCCGAAGGATTGGCTGACGGCCAGGATGTTGAGGTCGCCGTCCAGCAGGAGCAGGGGGCCCGGTGACGAGGCGACGATGGCCAGGGTCAGGCTGAGCGCGGCCTGTTCGGAATCGTGCGGGGTCTGGGCCGCCATAGGGCGCCCTTCAAAACAACTGGAGGCTCGCGAGGCGAAAGCCGTACCCAGACAGATTATCGCGAGAATCTTCGCCCGGAGCGGGGGACTATGTTGGACGTAACACTCATTCCGCCGAATTGTTGCGTACCGACCGCCGGTAAAGGATGTCCACCCCCTCGCGGCCCACCTCTTCAAAGCCGAAGCGGGCGTAGAAGCGGTTGGCGGGGCTGCCCCGCAGGACGGTGAGGTTCACCGGACGGCGCGCCGCGTCGGCCTCGGCGAGCAGGGCGGCCATGACGGCGGCGCCCAGGCCCGCGCCCTGGTGGGCCGGGTCGAGGTAGAAGTGCTCGATCTCCCAGCCGCCCTCGCGGGGACCGAAGGCGACGCAGCCGGCCAGGGCCTCGCCGACCTGGATCAGCCGGGTGTGTTCGGGGCGGAAGCCCTCGACGAAGCGGGCCCGGGCGCGCTCGGGCGTGAAACGGCCGACCGCCTCCAGGCTCTCGCGCATGGCGGCGATCTTCAGGGCGACGAGGGTTTCCAGGTCGGCGGGGGTGGCGGGGGCGAAGGTGAACACTAGATCCTCTCCCAGGCCGCGGGCCGATGTGGGGGAGGTGGCGCGGATCGCAGGCCCGTGCCGGAGGGAGACCGACGTCGTCGACAATCCTTCGGCCCTAAGACAAGGGTCGAAGTCCCCCTCAGGCGCTGCGCGCCAGCTCCCCCAGAGGGGGAGCATCTCGCGACCCTGGCGCCAGCGTTCATGCGCGATAGCCCCGCCCCGATGGGGGCGGCGCCCTCAGCTGGTGGACCCGCCGTCGATGACCACGGTCTGGCCGGTCATCCAGGAGCCGGCCTTCGACGCCAGGAAGACCGCGGCGCCGGCGATGTCGTCGGGTTCGCCCAGGCGACGCAGGGGGGTGCCGGAGCTGGCGCGGGCCTCGCCGGCCGGGGTGTCCCAGAGCGCCTTGGCGAAGTCGGTCTTCACCAGGCCCGGCGCGATGCAGTTGACCCGGATATTGTGGGGCGACAGCTCCTGGGCGAGGTTGCGGGCCAGCTGCATGTCGGCGGCCTTGGAGATGGCGTAGGCGCCGATCACCGAGGTGCCGCGCAGGCCGCCGATGGACGAGATGATGATGATCGCCCCGTCCTTATTGGCCTTCATCTCCTCGGCCGTCATGTTGATCAGCCAGTTGTTGGCGATGATGTTGTTCTCGAGGATCTTGCGGAACTGCTCGTCGGAGATGCCGCTCATCGGCCCGTAATAGGGGTTCGAGGCGGCGTTGCAGACCACGATGTCGATCTTGCCGAAGGCCTTGCGGGTCTCGTCCACCAGGCGCTGGAGATCCTCCTTGGAGGAGATGTTGGCCGGCACGGCGATGGCGGCGCCGGGGTGCTTGGCGTTGATCTCGGCGGCGACCTCCTCGCAGGGGCCGGCCTTGCGCGAGGAGATGGCGACCTTGGCGCCGTGCTCGGCCATGCGCTGGGCGATGGCCTTGCCGATCCCGCGCGAGGACCCGGTGATGACGGCGACCTTGCCCGCCAGATCGAACAGCTCACCCATGAGCGCGACTCCCTTAAAACAGATGTTTGGTTTTATGGGGGGCCATTTGCGGGACGGGGCGACGTTGCGTCAAGGGTTCGGGGGTTGGGTGGCGTGGGCGCAGCCCCCTCCACCGCTTTGTGGTCCCCCGCCACCGCAGGGGAGGAATTGGAGCCGTTGTCAGGGCGCCTGTCCGCCCCCTATGAAGCGTCACAACAGCAAAGGGAGGACAGCATGTTTTCGCACATCATGATCGGGACCAACGACCTGGACCGGGCCAAGGGGTTCTATGACGCCCTGCTGGGGACGCTCGGCGTCCCGCCGGCGATGCAGGATGGGCACCGGATCTTCTACATGACCCCCACCGGCGTGTTCTCGGTCTCCAAGCCGATCAATGGCGAGCCGGCCACGGCGCCCAATGGCGGCACCATCGGCTTCGCCTGCAGTTCCCCCGAACAGGCCGACGCCTGGCACGCGGCGGGCGTGGCGGCCGGCGGGACCAGCATCGAGGATCCCCCGGGCGAGCGGGCCGGCGGCATGGGCAAGCTCTACCTGGCCTATCTGCGCGATCCGGACGGCAACAAGCTGTGCGCCCTGCACCGCATGGGGTGAGGCCGTGATGGGCTGGGCGAGGAAGATCGGCTGGGCCGGCGTCGCCAACGGCGCCGGGCTGGCGCTCTTCGCCCTGCTCTATCTGTGGGCCCAGCCGCCGGGGGCCGTGCTGCTGGCGGCGGGCCTGGCGCCGCCTGTCGCGGCGATCCTGGCGGCGCGGGGCGTTCTGACCCTGGGGCGGCCGACGGACGCGGGCCCCTCGGAGATCGCGCCCCTGCTGTGGCTGGGGCCCTGTTTCGGCCTGGCCTACCGGGCCCAGGCCGACCTCGCCTCCCCGGCCTGGGGGAGCATGCTGCTGGTGGCCCTGGCCCTGGGGGCGGGGGCCGCCCTGCTGGCCTGGCGCGCCGACCGGGGGATGCCGCCGGGCACGGTGGCGAGCGCGGCCGTGGTGCTGAGCGCCGGGATCTGGGGCGGGCTGGCCTTGGCCAACCAGAGGCTGGACCCCGATCCCCCGACCTTCACGGCGGCCGAGATCATCGACCGCCGGCTGGGACCGAGCCGCCAGACCCCCTGGCTGACCCTGCGCACGCGGCAGACCCCGCCGCGGCTGTTCGCCGACATGTGGGTGAGCCAGGACGTCTATGACGCCGCCGCCGTGGGGGGACAGGTGTGCCTGGACGCCCAGGACGGGGCCCTGGGCTGGCCCTATGCGCGGGTCACGCCCTGCGCCCTGGCCCCGGCGCCTCCGGCGCCCTAGACCGCCGTCTCTGCCGGAGAGCGACCCATGATCCCCTGGGAACACCTGGACACCGCCATCGTCCCCGACGGGGGCGGCGAGCTCAAGCTGATGCGGCGGGGCGCCGAATATTCGATCATGGCCGGCGCCATCGAGCTGATGAACAGCCGGCTGAGCGGGTCGGAGCAGGCCCTGGCCACCCTGGTCTGCGACCGGCTGGGGTCCAAGGCCCACATCCTGATCGGCGGCTATGGCATGGGCTTCACCCTGCGCGCGGCCCTGGCGGTGCTGGGGCCGGCGGCGCGGGTGACGGTGGGGGAGCTGGTCCCGGCGGTGGTGGACTGGGCGCGGGGGCCGATGGCGCAGCTGGCGGCCGGCTGCCTGGAGGACCCGCGGGTCACGGTGGCGATCGGCGACGTGGGCGGCCTGATCGCCGCGGCGCGCGGCGCCTATGACGCCATCCTGCTGGACGTGGACAACGGCCCCGAGGGGCTGAGCCGCAAGGCCAATGACCGCCTCTATGACCGGGCGGGCCTGGCGGCGGCGCGCGGGGCGCTGAGGCCCGGCGGCATCCTGGCGGTCTGGTCCTCGGCCCCCAGCGCGGCCTTCAGCCAGCGCCTGCGGCGGGCGGGGTTCTCGGTGGAGGAGGTCAAGGTCCGGGCCGGGGGCGGCAAGCGCGGCGCCCGCCACGTGATCTGGCTGGCCACGGCGCCCGCCTCAACCTAGCGCGGGATACGGGGGGCCGTGGTAGGGTGGCCCATGACCTATCGCATTTCCGCCCGCTATCCCGGCCGCGGGGTGACCTTCACCCTGGCCACCGAAGAAGAAGCCCTCGCCAAGTGCGACGAGCTGGTCGCCGACGGGATCGACTTCGACATGACCGATTCCGAGGGGGTCAGCGTCGACGAGGTCGACCTCGAGGAGCGCATCGAGGCGCGCGGCGAGGGGTAGGAGGCGGCTTCCTTCCGTCCCAACCCCGTCATCCCGGGCGACCGCAGGGAGACCCGGGACCCAGGAGCCCAGCGCGCCGCCCCTGGGTCCCGGCTCTCCGCTTCGCTGCGGCCGGGATGACGGGGACGGCGGACCGCCAACATTACAGCCCGTTAAGTACTGTTACCCGGATGTCATGCATGGATGTTCCGTAACTCTCTTAAATATCTGTCATTACCTGGTATTCACAAGACTTGGTGAGGTTGTCCCCGTATTTCCTCGGTCATCGGCGGCGTGTCGCCGCCCACCACATTGAAGACCTTAGAGGGAACCCACCATGTCCAAGCTCACCAGCAAGATCGCCTCCGTCGCCACGCTCGCCCTGGCCGCCATCCCCATGCTCGCCCTGACCACCGCCGCCCACGCCGCCCCGATGAGCGTGAAGGTGGGCGACCTCTCCTCGGCCGCCGGGGTCGCGGCCTTCGAGCAGCGCATCGACAGGGTCGCCGGCCAGGTCTGCGCCGCCCAGGCCCTGGATGTCGGGACCCGCATGGTCAACACCGACGGCTGCCGCGAGGCGGTCCGCGCCGAGGCCATCGACAAGCTGACGCCCGCCCAGCGCAGCCAGGTCGCCGCCAGCGGCGCCTCGGAACTCGCCGCCCGCTAAGCGATCCTTTCCTCCCCAGTCGGGGATCGCCAGCCTGGAAGCCCGCCCTCACCGGCGGGCTTCTTTGCGTCTGGGATCAAGTTCCTCCCCCGGCGGGGGAGGGGGACCGCGAAGCGGTGGAGGGGGTTCAGACCTTGCCGCCTCCACCGCCCCAGCCCCTCCGTCACGCGCTGGCGCGCGCGCCACCTCCCCCGACACGGCCTGCGGCCTGGGGGAGGAACGGTTACGTCCCGGCGCCGAATGTTACCGGACCTTAAGTAACGTGACGTATTTGTTATTCATGTACTTTCCGTAACATTCTTAAATCTCGGTCATTACCTGAACTTCACGAGACTTCCGAAGATCACGGGTCTATCTCAACAGTCATCGGCGGCGTGTCGCCGCCCACCACATCGAAGACCCAGAGGGAACCCACCATGTCCAAGCTCACCGCCAAGATCGCGTCCATCGCCACCCTGGCCCTGTCGGCCATCCCCATGCTCGCCCTGACCACCGCGGCCCACGCCGCGCCGATGAGCGTGAAGGTGGGCGACCTCTCCTCCGCCGCCGGGGTCGCGGCCTTCGAGCAGCGCCTGGACAAGGTGGCGGGCAAGATGTGCGCCGCCCAGCGCCAGGACGTCGGGACCCGCATGGTCAACACCGACGGCTGCATCGAGGCGGTCCGCGCCGAGGCCATGGACAGCCTGACCCAGTCGCAGCGCAGCCAGGTGGCCGCCTACGGCCGCTCGGAACTCGCCGCTCGCTAGGACGTCCTTCCTCCCCAGCCGGGACGTCACAGCCGAAGAAGCCCGCCCTCCCCGGCGGGCTTTTTTGCGTTTGGCGGACGCCCCGTCACACGCCTAGCTTGGCGGCCCAGGAGAACCGCCATGCCCGAGTTCCGCACCATCGACCTGCCCGACGTCTCCCTGCGCGCGGCGATGCAGGGATCGGGGCCCCTGGTGGTCCTGGTCCACGGCTTTCCGGAGAGCTGGTACAGCTGGCGCCATCAGATCGGGCCGATCGCCGACGCCGGCTTCACCGCCTGCGCCATCGACGTGCGCGGCTATGGCGGCTCGGGCAAGCCCGCGGACATCGCCGCCTACGACATGGAGCACATGGTGGGCGACGTGGCCGCCCTCATCGAGCACCTGACGCCGGGGGAGAAGGCCATCCTGATCGGCCACGACTGGGGGGCGCCCATCGTCTGGAACTCGGCCCTGATCCGGCCTGACCGGGTGCGCGCGGTGGCGGGCCTGTCGGTGCCCTATACCGGGGTCCCCAAGACCAGCTTCATGGAGCTGGTGGACAAGGTCTTCACCCAGCGCGGCAAGTTCTTCTACCAGGCCTGGTTCCAGAACGTCGGACCGGCCGAGGCCGAGCTGGAGGCCGATCCCACCCAGTCGATCCGCAAGTTCTACTACGCCATCAGCGGCGACGCCCCGGACGGAACCTGGCCCAACGACAAGGTCCACGGCCAGAGCCTGCTGGAGGGCCTGGTGGATCCCGATCCCTTCCCCGCCTGGCTGAGCGACGAGGACATCGCCTATTACGCCGGCCAGTTCGCCGAGTCGGGCTTCCGGGGGCCGCTGAACCGCTACCGCAACCACCAGCGGGACTTCGAGTACCTGTCGAGGTTCGAGGGCCGCAAGATCGAGCAGCCCAGCCTGTTCATCGGCGGCGAGCGCGACCTGGTGCTGTCCATGCTGGGCCGGGGCAACCTGCTGGAGATCATGGGCGAGGAGATGACCGACCTGCGGGGCGCCGACATCCTGGAGGGCTGCGGCCACTGGACCCAGCAGGAACGGCCGGCGCAGGTGAACGAACGCCTGCTGGCCTGGCTGAAGGGGCTGTAGTCAGCGCACGCTGGCCAGGTACTGCTCGGCGATGGCGGCGTGGAGGGCGACGCCGTGGGCCATGGCGTCCTCGTCCATCAGCATGCGGTTGGAGTGGCAGGAGTGGGCGTGGGCGGGCTTCACCTCGGGCGGGGCGACCCCCAGGAAGACCATGCAGCCGGGCAGGCGCTGGAGGACATAGGACCAGTCCTCGGCGCCCATGACGGGGCTGGGCATGTCGCGGAAGCCCTTCTCCCCCAGCAGGTCCTGGGTCACGGCCTTCACGCGGGCGACGAAGGCTGCGTCGTTCATCGTCACCGGATAGCCGGCGGTGATGACCGCCTCGCCCACCATCTCGTGGGCCTCGGCGATCTTGGAGACGATGCGGTGGATGCCCTCGTGGGCGCGGATCCGGGCGCGTTCGGAGAAGGAGCGCAGGGTGCCCAGCATGTGGGCGCTCTCGGGGATGACGTTGTGGGTGGTGCCGGCCTCGATCTTGGCGATGGTCAGGACCACGGGGTCGAAGGCGTCGATGCGGCGGGCGACGAAGGCCTGCAGGGCCATGACGATCTCGGCGGCCACGGGGATCGGGTCGCGGGCGAGGTGGGGCGTGGAGGCGTGGCCGCCCTGGCCCTTCAGGGTGATGGCCACCTGGTCGGGCGAGGCCATGAAGGCGCCGGGCTTGGACGCGATCACCCCGGACGGGATGTTGGGGCTGACATGGATGGCGAAGGCCGCGCTCGGCATGGGCGCCAGGTCCAGCAGGCCGTCCTCGATCATGTGGCGGGCGCCGAAGTCGCCCTCCTCCCCCGGCTGGAACATGAACTTCACCGTCCCGCCCAGGCGCTCGCGGTGGGCGTGCATCAGGTGGACGGCCGAGACCAGCATGGCGGTGTGGGCGTCGTGGCCGCAGGCGTGCATGGCGCCGGGGACCCGGGACTGGAAGGAGAGGCCGGTGTCCTCGTCCATGGGCAGGGCGTCCATGTCGCCGCGCAGCAGGATGGTGGAGCCCTGCGGATCGCCCTTGAGGGTGACGATCAGGCCGGAATTGGAGGTTCCCTGGACGATCTCCACGTCCAGGCCCTGGAGGGCGGCCCGGACGGCGGCGGTGGTGCGGGGCAGGTCCAGGCCCAGCTCCGGATGCTGGTGCAGGTCGCGCCGGAAGGCCACGGTCTTGGCCTGCAGGGCGCGGGCGTCTTCGAGCCAGGGGGTGGTCATGGCGGGCCTCCGGAAAGGCGCTAGGCTGTCACAAGCGCGCCGGTGAGCCAATCGACGAACTGCCTGGCCGAGGCGGTCATGGGCCGCTCGCCGGACGGGATGGCCACCAGACCCTGGGGGAATTCCGCGAAGCCGCAGGGCGCCCGCAGCCGGCCGTCGGCCAGCTCGGCGGCGATCAGCCGCCGCTCCACCAGGGCGACGCCGAGGCCGGTGATGGCGGCCTCGATGCAGAGATGGGTGTGGGGGAAGCTCAGCTCGCTGGCGCCGGTGACCGCGCGGCCGGTGGCCGCGGCCCACTGGTCCCAGGCGCTGGAGGTGTGGTCGTGGGCGATGCGGCTGGGAACCGCGATCTCGCGGCCCAGGACCGCGTCCATGGGATAGGCCGGGGCGCAGACCGGGCCGAAGGCGACGGGCGCCAGGGGGATGGCGCGGGCCTGGTCGGCGGCGGGGAAGCCCCGCCAGTCCCAGGCGATCACCAGGTCGGCGCCCTCGTCGCGCATCTCGCGGGCCGAAGTCATGGAGAGCCGCACCCGGACCTCCGGATGGGCGGCGTAGAAGCCGGCCAGGCGCGGGGCCAGCCAGCGGGTGGCGAAGGTGGCGCTGCAGGCGACGTGGACGCTGGGGCCGCGGGCCTCGTCGCGGACGCGCCGCCAGCCCTGCTCCAGGCGGTCCAGGGCCTCGGCCACCACGGCGTGGAGGGCCAGGCCCTGGGCGTTCAGGCGCAGGCCCGCTCCGGCCTTGTCGAAGAGGGGGGCGCCGAGATGGTCCTGCAGGCTGCGGATCTGGCGGCTCACCGCGCCGTGGGTGCGGCCGAGCTCCTCGGCGGCCCGGGTCACCGAGCCGAGGCGCGCGGCGGCGTCGAAGGCCCGCAGGGCCGAGAGGGGCGGAAGCTGGCGCATCTGTGAGCTTTCCTCACCGATCTGGCCGCCGTAGTCAATTTTCAACCGGGCCTGATTGGGGCAGGCTTGGGGACCTGGTGATGAAAGCTCACACATGCCCGCCCTGACCACGATCGAAGACCTGGAGGCCCTGTACGGCCAGCCCGGCCCCGCCTCGACCCTCAAGGAACTGGACCACCTGAACGCCGAGTACCGGGCGGTGATCGAGGCCTCGCCCTTCTGCGCGCTGGCGACCGTGGGGCCGGAGGGATTGGACTGCTCGCCGCGCGGGGACGCGGGCGAGGTGGTGCGGATCGCCGATGACCGCACCCTGCTGCTGCCCGACCGGCGGGGCAATAACCGCGCCGATTCCCTGAGGAACATCGTCCGCGACCCCCGCGTGGCCCTGCTGTTCCTGATCCCGGGGTCAGGCTCGACGCTGCGGGTGAACGGGCGGGCGGAACTGCGCACGGACGCGGATCTGCTGGAGGCCTTCCGCATGGAGGGCAAGGCGCCGAGATGCGTGGTGGTGATCACCCTCGAGACCGTGTTCTTCCAGTGCGCCCGGGCGGTGATCCGCGCCGACCTGTGGAATCCGGCCAAGCACGTCGATCCGGCGCGCCTGCCCAGCGCCGGGCGGATGCTGGCCGCGGCGAGCTCGGGGGCGCAGGGCGGCGACCAGTACGACGCCGAGTGGCCGGCGCGGGCGGCGGCGAGCATGTGGTGAGGGGCGAGGGCCTAACCCCCTCCGTCTCGGCTTCGCCGATCCACCTCCCCCGAACCGCGCTTCGCGCTGGGGGAGGAACTTGGCGCTCCCTATTCCTCCCCCAGGCCGAAGGCCGTTCCGGGGGAGGTGGCGCGCGTCGAAGATGCGTGACGGAGGGGGCTCGGGCCTACCGGCTCAGTCCCCCGCTTCAATCGCCGCGAAGGTCTTCGCCCCCATCGCCGCGAGGCGCGGGTCGTTGACGCGGCCGGCGTCCACCAGGACCACGGCGTAGTTCACCGCCCAGCCGGCGGCGCGGAGCCAGGTGGCGTCGCTGGCCCCGTAGGCGGCCATGGCGGCGTGGCGGGAGGCCAGGTCGGGCAGCAGCATCCAGAGGCTCGACAGATCGGTGGCGGGATCGCCGCGGCACATGTCGCCCCAGTCGATGACGGCGGTCATCACGCCGTCCTGCGTCAGGACGTTGCGGGCGTGGGGGTCGCCGTGCAGCCAGGTGGCCTCGACATCGAGGGGCGCGGCCAGGGCGCGGTCCCAGACCTCGCGGATGCGCGGGGTGATCAGATCGGTCTCGGCGGCCAGCCGCGCCATGCGCGGGGCGACATAGCTGACCCGCTCCCTCAGGGGCAAACCGCGTCCCATGTTGAGGGGCGCGTCGTCAGGGGCGGGTCGATGCACCGCCTTCAGGAAGCGCGCCAGGACCGGGGCCTGGTCGGCGCGCAGCGGATCGAGGTCGGCGGGGCCGCCGGGCATCCAGGGCAGCACGCTCCAGGGCCACGGATAGCCCTCGCCCGCCACCCCCAGCCGCAGTGGCGCCGGAACCGGCAGGGGCAAGCCGCCCCGGGCCACCTCCGGCAGCCAGCGCTGCTCGTTCTGCAGCAGTTCCACCCCCACCAGCCGGCGTGGCATCCGCACGGCCATGTCGTCGCCGAGCCGGAACATGTCGTTGTCCCAGCCGGAGGCCACGAGGCGGATCGGCAGGTGGGCGAGGTCGGGATGCTGGGCGGTCAGCAGGGCGCGCACCAGGTCCGGCGTGATGTCGATCTCCGCGGGCGGCGCGCCGACATGCGGGTTGCGGTAGGCGACGCTCACCGGGGTGACTCCGTGGAAAAGCTGGTGTATCGCGGTTTCTGTCATGACGCGCACCGCCGCCCAAGCCTGGTATTTTAGCTTTCCGACGCCCCTGGCGGAGGAAGGACTTGGCTTGACGTGACACCGTCCTAGACAAGCGCCCACCCACCGCCAGTCACCCTGGCGGTTTTTTTATGCCCGCCCCGGTGACCTCCCCGCTTCAGGAGTTCCCCATGCCCGGCACCGACGACCTTCGTATCCGCAGCCTCACCGAGCTCAGCCCGCCGTCCCAGGTGATGGCCGAGTTCGTCCGCACGCCCGCCGCCAGCGTGACGGTGACCGCCGCCCGCCACGCCCTGCACCGCATCCTGCACGGCCAGGACGACCGGCTGGCCGTGGTGATCGGCCCCTGCTCGATCCACGATCCGGAGGCGGCCATGGACTATGCCGGCCGCCTGCTGAAGGAACGCCAGCGGTTCGGGGGCGAGCTGGAGATCCTGATGCGGGTCTATTTCGAAAAGCCCCGGACCACGGTCGGCTGGAAGGGGCTGATCAACGATCCGGACCTGGACGGCACCTTCAAGATCAATGAGGGGCTGCGGCTGGCGCGGGGCCTGCTGCTGGACATCAACGACATGGGCCTGCCGGCGGCGGTGGAGTTCCTGGACGTGATCACCCCCCAGTACCTGGCCGACCTGGTGGGCTGGGGCGCGATCGGGGCGCGGACCACCGAGAGCCAGATCCACCGCGAGATGGCCTCGGGACTCTCCTGTCCCGTGGGTTTCAAGAACGGCACCGGCGGCGACGTGAAGATCGCCGTGGACGCCTGCAAGGCGGCCAGCCAGCCGCACCATTTCCTGGCGGTGAGCAAGGACGGCCGCTCGTCCATCGCCGCCACCACCGGAAACGAGGACTGCCACGTGGTGCTGCGGGGCGGGACGGCGACCAACTATGACGCCGCCAGCGTCGAGGCCGCCGCCAAGGTGATCGAGGCCTCGGGCCTGCGCCCGGCGATCATGATCGACGCCAGCCACGCCAACTCGTCGAAGGACCCCGCCAACCAGCCCAAGGTGATGGACGACGTGGCCCGCCAGCTGGCGGCCGGCGAGCGCCGCATCGTGGGCGTGATGGTGGAGAGCCACATCGAGGCCGGCCGCCAGGACCTGGTTCCCGGGCGCCCCCTCGTCTACGGCCAGAGCATCACCGACGGCTGCATCGACTGGGATACGTCGGTCGCCGTGCTGGAGCGCCTGGCCGAGGGCGTGCGCGCGCGTCGGCGGGTGACGGCGACCGGGGTGAAGGACGGGGTGATGGCGTGAACCAACTCGCCTCCCGCTTGCGGGAGAGGGTCGGTGAGGGCCCTTTCTGAAGGGCCGTTGTCACTGCGGCGTCGAGACGCGCAGCCCTGCTGCGCGCGCCCTCACCCTGCCCTCTCCCCCTGAAGGAGGCGAGGGTTAGGCCCGACTCCGATTCGGACTCGGTTCGTTCCCCATGGGTTCCATCCGTTAACCATGGTGAATTTTGTGTTAATGCCCGTTTGTTCCGCGAGCGGAGGGCGTCACTGGCAAAGGGGCGAGCCGCCCATGTCCAGATGGAAGTGGTTGGCGTGCTGGGCGTTGTAGTCTGGGGACAGGACGGTGATGAAGACGCGGCAGCCGCCGTCGCGGACCCGGTGCAGGAACTGGCCCTTCGGGCCCGGATCGTTCCAGTCCTTCAGCACACTGATCACCTCGCCATTGGCCAGCTTGAAGCCGGCGACATCGAGGGCGTTGGCGCTGGCGTGCTCGCTGATGGGGCCCTCGGCCTGGCCGTAGATGCGGCGGCAGGAATAGGAGCCGTAGTTGTCGATGGCGGTGACCGCCTCCCCCAGCACCTCGAAGGCGGCGGGCTGCACCACCTGGCGCTCCCAGATGGAGACGGCCAGCGCCTCCTTGCAGGTCAGGGAGACGTCGGCGGGTCGCAGGGGCGCCATGCCGCCGGTGAAGCGGATGGCGTCGGGGACGTTGCAGGCGCCGTCGGCCGAGGCCTCCTTACCTCCTTGAAGGCGAGGCCGCCGTGGGTGAGGACGGCGCGGCAGGCGGCGGGGTCCTCGCCGGTGCGGGCGGCCTTGGCCTTGGTGGCGACGCCGACCGGGTCGATGACGCTGAGCGGCTTCCAGGGCAGGTGTTCCGGCGGGACGGTGCGCTCGGCCAGCAGGGCCATGATCCCCACCACCGCCCAGATCAGCACCAGGCCGACGATCCGCGCCAGCAGGGTCTGGTGGCGGGCGTGTTTCTCGATGTGCGGGTGACGGGGCGCGCGGTAGGCCATGCCGGACTAACGGTGACGCTTCAGCATGGTTTCATCGCCCGGGGCCGTGGTCGGTCGCGGCGAGCATAGCACAGCTCTTCCCTCCCCTTGCGAGAACGGCCTAGGGTCCAGGCTTCCTTGGGGGGAATGGCGATGAAGACCTTGGCGAAGATCGGCCTCGGACTGGGCGGGGCCCTTGTGGCGCTGGTGGGCGTGGTGGCGGTGCGGACGGCCACCTTCAAGACGCCGGCCGCCGCGGACCTGACAGGCGTCAAGCTGGCGCCAGCGGTGCGGGTGGACCGGTCGCTGGCGGCCCAGCACCTGTCCCAGGCGATCCAGATCCAGACCGTCAGCCACCAGGACGCCGCCGAGGACCAACCCGCCGAATGGGACCGGCTGCACGCCTGGCTCCAGGCCACCTATCCCAAGGCCCACGCCGCCATGACCCGCGAGGTCGTGGCCGACCGCACCCTGATCTACACCTGGACAGGGACCGATCCGAGCCTCGCCCCCATCATCCTGATGGCCCACCAGGACGTGGTGCCGGTGACCTCGGGCACCGAGGCCGACTGGAAGCATCCGCCCTTCGCCGGAGAGATCGCCGACGGCGCGGTCTGGGGCCGGGGCGCCGTGGACGACAAGGGCTCCCTGGTGACCCTGTTCGAGGGCGCGGAGATCCTGGCGGCCCAGGGGTTCAAGCCCCGGCGCACGGTGATGATCGTCTCCAGCCACGACGAGGAGGTGCGCGGCCAGGGCGCCCGGGCCGCCGCCGCCCTGCTGCGGGCCCGCGGGATCAAAGCCGAGTTCGTGCTCGACGAGGGCCAGGCGATCATCTCCGACAACCCCATCACCGGCGGGCCGGTGGCCCTGATCGGCATCGCCGAGAAGGGCTACGCCACCCTGAAGGTCACCGCGCGCGCGCCCGGCGGCCACTCCTCCTCGCCGCCCAAGGACGGCGGCGGGGTGGTGACGCTCGCCAAGGCCGTGGCGGCCATCGGCGACCATCCCTTCCCGATGAAGTTTTCCGGCCCCGGCGCGGCCATGCTGACGGCGCTGGCCCCCTCGGGCCCGCTGCCGATCCGCATGGCGGTGGCCAACGCCTGGCTGTTCTCGCCGCTGATCGTGGCCCAGACGGCGGCGACCCCGGCCGGCGCGGCCCTGCTGCACACCACCATCGCCCCTACCATGCTGAAGGGCAGCCCCAAGGAGAACGTCCTGCCGCAGGACGCCACGGCCTGGATCAACTACCGCATCGCGCCCGGCGACAGCTCGGCCAAGGTGATGGCCCACACCAAGGCCGCGGTCGGCGACCTGGCCGTCGACATGGTCTGGACCAAGACCCCGGACGAGCCCTCGCCGGTCTCCTCCACCACCTCCCTGGGCTGGACCACCATCGCCGCGGTGGCCGGCGACCTGGCCAGGGCGCCGGTGGCGCCGGGCCTGGTGACGGCAGGCACCGACAGCCGCTACCTCGCCCCGGTGGCCAAGGACGTCTACCGCTTCCAGCCGATGACCTTCTCCCTGGCCGACACGACCATGATCCATGGGACCAACGAGCACCTGTCCCTGGAGAACCTGGAACAGTGCGTGCAGTTCTACGCCCGCCTGATCGCGACGGCGGCGCGGTAAACAGCAGCGGTGTCATCCCGGAAAGCCCGCAGGGCTTGTCCGGGACCCATAGGCGCGGGGCGTACAGGAGGGATCGGTGCTTCTGGGTCCCGGTCTTCCGCGTGCCGCGGAAACCGGGATGACACGGAGGGGCGCTTCGCCGCGACGGCACGTCCGGCCATTTCGCCCGATAAAACAGCCGATCTTAACCCTGCAGACCTTGCGATCCGCTGCGGCGCAACGCACGTTCCGTCCAACTTGAGACCTGGAGACTTTCGAATGCGCAATTGGCGGTTGGACGAAGACGACGAGGGCGAAGACGGCGCCCGCAAGCCCGACATGCCGATGACGGCGGGTCCCGTGCAGAGCGGCCTCTACAAGGCCCGCACGGTGCTGGTCTTCGGGGAGATCGACATGCGGCTGGCCGAGCGGGTCACCGCCCAGCTGCTGGCCCTGTCCAACGAGAGCGACGCCGACATCCGGGTGATCGTCAATTCGCCCGGCGGCCACGTCGAGAGCGGCGACACCATCCACGACATGATCACCTTCTGCGGCCCCAAGGTGAAGATGATCGGCACCGGCTGGGTCGCCAGCGCCGGCGCCCACATCTATCTCGGCGCGCCGAAGGAAAACCGGATGTGCCTGCCCAACACCCGCTTCCTGCTGCACCAGCCCTCGGGCGGCGTGCGCGGCCAGGCCTCGGACATCGAGATCGAGGCCGAGGAGATCGTGAAGATGCGCGAGCGGGTCAACCGCATGATCGCGCGCGAGACCGGCCAGCCCTACGAGAAGGTGGTCAAGGACACGATCCGGAACTTCTGGATGGGGGCCGAGGCCGCCAAGGAATACGGCATCGTGTCGCGCATCATCAGCCGCGCGGACGAGGCCTAAGGTGTCGGCCGCGCCCTGGTGGAAGGGCGCGGTCGTCTACCACATCTATGTCCGGAGTTTCTTCGACTCCGACGGCGACGGCCACGGCGACCTGAAGGGCGTCGCGGCCAAGCTGGACTATATCGAGAGCCTGGGGGTGGACGCCATCTGGCTCTCCCCGGTGCATCCCTCCCCCAACCGCGACTGGGGCTATGACGTCTCCGACTTCGAGGGCGTGCATCCCGACTACGGCTCGATGGCCGACCTCGAGGCCCTGACAGCCGCCGCCCACGGGCGGGGGATCAAGGTCATGCTGGACGAGGTGCTGTCCCATACCTCCGACGAGCACGCCTGGTTCGCCGCCAGCCGCGACGGGGGGCCCGATGGTCCGAAGGCGTCCTGGTACGTCTGGGCCGATCCGGCCGACGACGGCACGGCGCCCAACAACTGGCTCTCGGTGTTCGGCGGCCCGGCCTGGGCCTACCAGCCGGCCCGGCGGCAGCACTATCACCACAAGTTCCTGCGCCAGCAGCCCAAGCTGAACTGGCGCAATCCCGACGCCAAGGAGGCCGCCATCTCGGTGCTGGACTTCTGGCTGGCCAAGGGGATCGACGGTTTCCGCCTGGATGTGGCCGGCACCTTCCTGCACGACGACACCCTCACCGATAACCCCGCCGTGCCTGCGGCGCAGCGGACCCGCCACCACTGGGCCCACGCCAGCGAGATGCAGGTCCATTTGAACGACTCCAACCTGCCGGAGAACATCCCCCTGCTGGACGAGATCCGCGCCCGGGTGGACCGTCACGGCGACCGCTTCGTGTTCGGGGAGTTCTCGGAGGAGGAGGAGCGCTGCGGCGCCTATTGCACGCCGGACGACGGGCTGCACTCGGCTTACACCTTCGTCCTGCTGCACGCGCGCAAGCTCAATCCGCAGATCTTCCGCGACCATTTCGAGACCCTGGCCCGCCATCCCGGCCACTGGCCCTGCATCAGCTTCTGCAACCACGACATCATGCGCACCGCCACCCGGTTCGGCGGCGGCGAGGCTGTCGCGCGATTGATGCTGGCGCTCCTGCTGTCGTTGAAGGGGACGACGCTGCTGTATCAGGGCGAGGAGCTCGGCCTGCCCGAGGCCCAGAGCCTGACCCGCACCGAGATCCGCGATCCGGTGGGCGACCTCTACTGGCCGATCTCCAAGGGCCGGGACGGCTCGCGCACGCCGATGCCCTGGGCGCCCGGGGACAATCTCGGCTTCTCCCGCGCCAAGCCTTGGCTGCCCAGCGCCCCGGAGCACCGCGACCTGACCGTGGCGGCCCAGGCGGCCGACGCCAATTCGACCCTGGCGCTCTCCAAGGCCCTGATCGCCCTGCGCAAGGGCTCGGCGGCGCTCACCCGCGGCGAGATCGAGATGGCGCCCGCCGAGGGCCCTGTGCTGGCCTTCACCCGGACCCTGGGGGACGAACAGGTGCTGTGCCTGTTCAACATGGGGCCCGAGGCCGCCGTCTTCGCCCAGGCCGGGCTGACGGGGGAGGCGGTTCCCCTGCCCGGTTTGATCCAGGCCAAGGTGGAGGACGGCAAGGTGGCGCTTGCTGCCCACGGCGTGGCCTTCATCCGCCGGCCCTGAACCGCTACAAGGACCCCATGCCCGACGACGCCCCGGCCCGCAGCTCCTCCGCCGACGCCAAGTTCGGGCGCGGCTTCCTGGCCGACATCTGGTACTTCGCCGCCCTGTCGAGCGACCTGAAGCGCGGCAAGCTGCAGCGCTACGAACTGCTCGGCGAGCCGGTGCTGCTGTACCGCGACCGGGCCGGCGTCGCCCACGCCATCAAGGACATCTGCCCGCACCGGGCCGCGCCGCTGTCGGCCGGGACCCTCACCACCGAGGCCGACGGGCGCGAGGTGGTGGCCTGCCCCTATCACGGCTGGCGGTTCGGCGGCGACGGGGCCTGCACGGCCATCCCCTCCCTGGTGGCCGAACAGGCGATGGAGACCGGGCGCATCCGGGTGCGCAGCTATCCGGTGGCCGAGAGCCAGGGCCTGGTCTTCGTCTGGATCAGCTCCGATCCGCGCTTCGAGGGCGAGCCGCCGGAAGGCCCGCCGGTCTTCCCCGGCGTGGTGGGGGGCAAGCCCAAGCTCGTCGACCGCATGGAGTTCGACGCCCATATCGACCACGCGGTGGTGGGGCTTATGGACCCGGCCCACGGCCCCTATGTGCATCAGCAGTGGTGGTGGCGCTCGGCCAAGAGCCAGCACGACAAGGCCAAGAGGTTCGAGCCCCGCGAGCAGGGCTTCGCCATGGTCCGCCACGAGCCCTCCAAGAACAGCCGCGCCTATGTGGTGCTCGGCGGCGAGCCCCTGACCGAGATCACCTTCCGCATCCCCGGCATGCGCTGGGAGCACGTGACGGTGGGCAAGCATCAGGTGCTGTCGCTCACCTGCCTGACGCCGCTGTCGGAGACCAAGACCCGCATCACCCAGATCGTCTGGTCGGATCATCCGGCCTTCTTCTTCCTCAAGCCCTTCGTGGCCTGGGGGGCGCGGATCTTCCTGCGTCAGGACGGCGACATGGTGAACCTGCAGAACGAGGGCCTGCGCTACGACCCGGCCCTGCTGTGGATCGACGACGCCGACCGTCAGGCCAAGTGGTACCAGCAGCTCAAGCGCGAATGGACCGCCAGCCGCAAGGAGGGCCGCCCGTTCCGCAATCCCGTCGAGGCCGCCGTCCTGAAGTGGCGCAGCTGAGGCGTTGACCTAACGCCGTTCGCGCGCGACGCTCTACCCTAGGGGGAGCGATCAATGGCGTGGGGCCGCTCGACACATCTGATCATCGCTCTGGGCGTCTGGCTCGCCTGGGCCGCGCCGGCCGCCGCGGGCGTGCTGATCCGGGCGCCCAGCTATGTGAACCTCAGCGCCCAGGCCCGCACCTGGCGGCTGACCGACTCCAACTGGGGCTTCATCAGCCCGCTGTCCCAGGCCGTGGCGTCGGAGCTGGAGAAGTGCCGCAAGGTCGATCCGGCGGTGATCACCCCGCTGCAGATGTCCCCCAACCGGCTGGACAAGTCCTCGGCCGAGGCGCTCTCGGCCCTGCGCGCCTGCCGCAAGCGCTGGTTCGAGAAATCGACGCCGCCGGGCGCCGCCGACGAGAAGCTGTGGCTGAAGATCATGAAGCGGCCCCTGCCCTCGCCGCTCGACCGCGCCAAGGTGATCGCCTTCGGCGCCGCCCCCCTGACGCCGGACTATGACCGCACCCTGTGGGACTGGGACCGGGGCTCGGGCTTCACCAGCGCCGACCCGGACTCCATCTTCAGCTGGGGGCCCTACAAGGCCACCGCCGGCCACGGCTGCACCTTCCAGCGGGTGCTGTCGGTGCTGACGGCCAGTCCCGTCACCGGCCCCATGGTGCGCGAGGCCTTCGCCGAGGAGGGGCCTCTGCTGGACCAGTTGATCGACCAATCGAGCCCCGACTGGTGCGCCAGGGCGCCGGGGATCCTGAAGCCGGTGTTCGACGATTCCGAGCGGCGCGAGACCTTCCGCATCATCTTCGCCAAGCTGGCGGGGCGCCCGGAGATCCGGGCCGGCTATGACGGCTATTTCCTGGGCCCCGACGGCTATCTGGGCCGCCGCATCGCCCGCCACTACGACCTCTACGCCCGGGCGGGTCTCAAGCCCACCAAGATGGACTTCGCCTATTTCCTGGACCGGTCGCTGGACTATCCGCCCCTGACCGAGGCCCAGGTCGCCAGCCTGGCCGACACGGTGCGCGCCGGCCACATGACCAACTGGCAGGCCCGCCGGTTGATCGCCAACGTGACCCCCTTCACCTCGCCCGGCTCGCGCAGCTACCAGATCGGCCGCGACGCTGTCTATTTCGTCGACGCGCTCGGCCAGGAGGGGCTGGACGAGACCGAGCGCACCTCCTGGATCAAGAACAGCCGGCTGAAGGCCTCCGATGTGGGCCTGACCGAGGAGCCCTACGCCCCGCCCTGCGACGTGGTCTTCCTGCCCGGCTGCCCCGGAGCCCCGCCATGAGAGCCCTGCTTCTGGCCGGGGCGCTGGCCACCTGCGTGGCCGTCGCCCCGCCGCCGGCCCACGCCGCCGGTTACAGCATCGACCGCACCGAGCTGAAGGCCGCCTGCCTGGCGGCCGCCGCCAAGCCGCCGCCGCCCATCGGCGCCGAGATCGCCCGGGTGGCCACCGACCAGTGGGCCAAGTTCGGCTATGGCCGGGTCAAGGAGACCGCCGCCGACGCGGTGATCGAGAAGCAGGGGGACGGGGCGCTGGCCGGCTCGCTGTCCTGGGACGCGGTCTGGCAGTTCTGGGCCTTCACCGGCTACGACAACATGCTGACCTTCCCCTACGAGGTGGTGCTCAACGGGGCCTCCCCGCAGATCCTGAAGGCCAACAGCAAGGCCAATATCGAGGCCGCCAACGCCAAGTTCGGGGTGGGCACGCCCCCGGCCCGCGCCATCGCCGGGGCCATCAAGCGTTCCAGCACCTCGTCCCTGCCCTGGTCGGCGGTGTTCGTCTCCTCGGTGATGAAGCGGGCGGGGCTGACCACCGACCAGTTCCGCTCGGCCGCGGCCCACGCCGGCTACATCCAGGCCGCCATCGACGCCTATGGCTTCGGCCGCAGCGCCTACGCCTACCTGCCCTGCGATCCCAGCTGGATCGAGCCGCGGGTGGGGGACGTGATCTGCTATTCGCGCAACGCCAGCCCGGTGCGCTCCTTCCCCCAGGTCCTGGCCGGGGTGGAGGGCGTCTCGGCCAAGCGCGGCCAGTACGCCTATGAGAGCCACTGCGACATCGTCAGCCAGGTGGCCCGGGCGCCCCGCCACATCGTCCATTCCATCGGCGGCAATGTCGGCGACACGGTCACCAAGACCGAGCGGGCGCTGGCCGGCGGGCCCATCACCACCGGGCGACCCATCGCCTGGATCGCGGTCCTGGTCCTGAAGCCCGAGCCGGGCGCCGCGCCGCCGCCGCCGCCGCCGCCTGCGCCTGAACCCGCGCCGCCGCCCGCGCCGCCACCGCCCGCGCCCACGCCACCCACGCCAGAGCCCACGCCACCTGCGCCCACGCCTGTTCCTCCAGTCCCGGCCCCCGAGCCGCCGCCGCCCGCACCGGTTCCACCCGCCCCGGAGCCGCCGCCGCCCACGCCTGAACCGCCGGCGCCCGCCCCCGCGCCGAGCCCGCCGCCCGCTCCCCAGCCTCCGCCACCGGAGCCGGCCCCCATAGCCGCGCCCACGCCGGAGCCGCCGCCCGCGGTCGATCCCGCAAAGCCCGACGAGCCGGACGAGCCGGCCGACGAGTCAGCGCCTGCGCCGGCGCCGACCTAGATGCAGATTTCCGGGATGGGCGGCGTGTCGCGCTCCGCCCCCAGTCCAAACATCGTCATCCCGGACGGCCGATAGGCCGATCCGGGACCCAAGGGGATTGAATGCAGCCCCTGGGTCGTGGCCCCTAGGCCACCTTGCGCGGCGCGGCGGCGGGGGCGGGATCGGTGAGGCGCAGGTCGTCGATGCGGATAGGGGCGAAGCCGCGGGTGGAGTCCCAGTCCAGCCGGCCGCCGAGGGCGGTGACGGTGGAGACCGGCTCCAGCCGGGTCAGGTCCATCCGCGTCAGGGCCGCGTGGGGCAGACGGACATAGAGCACCGGATGCTGTTCGAACTCGCCGCCCTGGCGCTGGGCCAGGTGGCAGCGGGTGATCACCTCCACCTCGTCGCCGCCCACCACCGACAGGACCTCGGTCCCGATGCGCAGGGAGATGGAGCAGACATTGGAGATGTGCAGCTCCTGGAGATTGGCGAAGGGCACGGGGATATAGCCGGCGCGCTCGCCGTCGATGGCCACCACCGCCTCGTCGGGCAGGGCGTCGAACTCCAGGGCGTCGATATAGACGATGAACCGGCCGGGCCCGGGCTGGACGACGGCGAAGCCCTCCAGGGCCGGGGTGATGGCGTCGAGGTCGAGGTTGATCCTCAGCGTCTGCTCGATGGCCGAGAGGTCGCGGGCCAGCACGCTGGCGGCCAGGTTGACGTCGAGATTGTGCGCCTCGGCGGCGCGCTTGCCGCGGTTGTAGAGGTCGGCGTCCTCCTTGGCGGCGGTCAGCACCGCCTCGGCCAGGGCCCGCCGGCGGTCGGCGCCCAAACCAAACAAGGCGTCGATGATCCCCGGCTCGTAGCGGGCCAGCTTCTTGCGGGCGATCTGTTCCTTGGTGTGGGTGCGGGGCGCCGGCTCCACCAGGCCGCGGGCGGCGATCTCGGTCCAGTTCTTGCGGGCGTACTTGATGCAGTGGGCCCGGGTCAGGCGTTCGATGAGCTTGTCATAGGCCGCGGCGGCCGCGGCGGTGGTTTCGGGCTTCTTCGCGCGGGCGGCCACGCGTTCCTTGCGCTCGCGCTCCCGCAGCGTGCGCTTGGTCGCCCGGTCGATCCGGTTCATCGTCGCGATTACGGTCTTCGCCGTTTCCCCTGACATTTCTCCGCTCCGAGACTCTTCGTCACACCCATTTTGGGGTTCCCGAGAAGTAACCCTGTTTTCTGACCGGCAAGTTAAAATCGACCCAGGGGATTGATCCCGCTACGTTTTTCCCGCCTTGGTTTCAGACCCCATAAACACCACCTTCGCGCCTTTTTTGACCGCCGCGCCAAGTTCCTGGGCGTCCCAGTTGGTGAGCCGGACGCAGCCGTGGCTGTCGGTCTTGCCGATGTGGTTGGGATCGGGGCCGCCGTGGATACCGTAGGTGTCCTTGGTGAGGTCGATCCACATGGAGCCCACCGGATTGTTGGGGCCGGCGGCGATGGTGAACTTGCCCTTCTTGCCGTCGCCGAAGGTCAGGCGCTTGGGGTCGTAGATCCAGGTGGGGTTGGGAGCGATGGTGCGCACCGCCCACTCGCCGGAGGGCGCGGGCCGCTCGGCCGAGCCCACCGAGGCCGGATAGACCGCCAGCAGCACGTCGCCCTCGCCATAGGCGCGCACCTCGCGCTCGGCCTTGTCCACCTCGATGCGGGCGACTTGTCCGCCCAGGGTGTCGGAGCCCGGGGCCACCACCAGGATGGAGGTCCCGGCCACGGCGAAGTCGGCGTCGGGGTTGAGGGCCTTGAGCAGCTTCTCGTCCATGTGGAACCGCTCGGCGAACATCTCGGCGGGGCTGGCGTAGCCCAGGTGGTCGAGCTTGGCCTGGTCCTCGCTCTTGACCGGTACGGCCACGAAGGGTCCCGTCAGGTCCTCGGCGGTGATCACGTAGTCGGCGGTGACCGGGGCGGCGCCGGCGATCAGGGCGTCCCAGGTGGCCAGGTCCAGCTCGCCGGTGTCGGGGAGGCCCTTGGCCTTCTGGAAGGCCGAGACCGCCTGGCGCAGGTTCTCCCCCTTGGCGCCGTCGATGACCCCAGGGGACAGGTGCGCGCGGTCCAGCAGCACCTGGGCCCGGATCAGGGCGGGCTTGAGCAGGGCCGGGTCCTTGACCTCCGCCCCCGGCAGGACGGCGGCGTCGATGGCCTGACCCTGGGCGGTGGCCGAGCCGGTGGCGGGGACGGCCAGGGGCGCGGTGGCGACCGGTTGGAGCGCCGGGACGGTCTGCGCGTTCGCCTCCTTGGCCGCGCGCCCGCCCGGCGGCGGTTCGGAGCAGGCGGCGAGCGCGAAGGTCAGGACAAGGATCGATGCAGACCAGTTCATCAGTGGACCTCCGGGCTGACCCGCGCACAATGCGGGCCGTGATCTGGAAGCCTCCAACCTCGCGCCGGTTCCGGCGGTGGGCCGGCGCCGCGGCCCTGGGCCTCGCGCTCGGCGGGGCGGGCGCCTGCGCCCAGACCCCCTCCGCGCCGCCGACGCCGGCGGCGTGCCGCGTGCCGGCCTTCGAGGAGGCCGCGCGGATCAACGCGGCCTCGCTCAACACCCTGGTCTGGGCGCCCTTCCGCCGGGCGGAGATCGGTTGGGAGGTCTACGCGCCCCTGGTGGCCCGGGACCTGCGCACGCGCTGCGGCCCCACCACCTCGCGCTTCGCCCAGCTGCTGGCCGGCTATCAGAAGCAGGCGCGGATGAAGGGCACCGGCGAGATGGACGTGGACACCTTCAACCACTTCAAGGGGGTCTGGCAGGAGCGCCGGCCCTTCGTGATGGTCAACGTCAAGGGGATCTGCCCCGACCCGCCGGACCCGGCGACCCTGGCCGTCGCCGCCCCGGCCGAGAGCTATGGCGGCAAGACCATCCCAGCGCGCCCCGGCGCACTGGACGCCTATCGCAGGATGGCCGAGGCGGCGCGGCGGGAGTCGCCGGCCATCCGCGCCGATCCGCGCAACCTGACCATCTTCTCCGGCTTCCGCGCGCCGGACGCCGACGACGTCCGCTGCCTGACCGACGGCAACTGCGACGGTGTGGCGCGGGCCACCTGCTCGGCCCACCGCACCGGCCTGGCCTTCGACCTCTATGTGGGGGAGGCGCCGGGCTTCAAGCCGGACTCCAGCGCCGACCCCAACCGCCTGTTCATGACCAAGACGCCGACCTATGCCTGGCTGCTGGCCAACGCCGGGCGCTACGGCTTCGTGAACTATCCCTTCGAACCCTGGCACTGGGAGTGGATCGGCCAGGCGCCCTAGGTAATGATGGGCGCGAGGCGGCCGCAGAGCCGCGCCGCACACGGAAACGCCTGATGCCCACCTTCACCTCCGACGGCCTGACCCTGGCCTATGACGACAATGTCCCGCCCGGCGGCGGGGAGCGCACCATCGTCCTGGTCCACGGCTTCGCGTCGAACCGGAACGAGGGCTGGAAGCGGACGGGCTGGTACACGGCCTTCGACCGCCGCCGCATCCGCTGCATCGCGCTCGACCAGCGCGGTCATGGGGAGAGCGCGAAGCCGCACGAGGCCGAGGCCTATACCCGCGACAAGCTGGCGGGCGACGTCATCGCCCTGCTGGACCACCTGGGCCTCTCCCGGGTCGACCTGTTCGGTTATTCCATGGGCTCGCGCACCGCGCTGGCGACGGCGCTCAAGGCGCCCGACCGCATCTCGAACCTGATGCTGGGCGGGGTGGGCGGCAAGCTGATCGGCGAACGCGCCCTGCCGGGCGGCAATCCGATGGCCGAGGCAATGCTGGCGGCCGATCCCGAGACCATCAAGGAGCCGATGCTGAAGAGCTTCCGCCAGTTCGCCGACGAGCAGGGGGAGGACCGCCAGGCCCTGGCCGCCATGACCGGGGCGGTGAACCCGGCCTTCGACCGCGACGCCATGGCGATGCTGCCCATGCCGGTGCTGGTGGTGGCCGGCCAGGGGGACACCGGGGCCGGAGACCCCGCCGAGCTGGCGGCGGTGTTCCCGCACGCCCACGGGATCACCGTGCCCGGCTGCGACCACTTCTCGGCCATCCCCCACGCGCTCACCAAGGCCGCGGTGTTCGACTTCCTGGACGGGGAGCTGGACTATCCGTCCTAAGCTAGGCCCTCACCCCTATGCCTTCGCCCTCGGCCCCATGTTGTAGGGGCCGCCCTTGGCGAGCGCGGCCTGGTAGGCCGGGCGGGCCTGGAAGCGTTCCAGCCAGGCGGCGATGTTGGGATAGGTGGCGAGCCGCCCGAAGGCGCCGGTGACCTCGCCGACGAAGCTCATCTGGACGTCGGCGCCGGAGAACTCGGCGCCCATGATCCAGTCCTTGCCGGCCAGCGCCTGGTCCACATAGCCCAGGTGGTTGGCGATCTCGCTCTCCATCCGCGGATGCAAGGGCGCTCCGGCCTCGCCGAGGCGGCCGACATACATGAACAGCATCAGGGGCAGCATGGCCGAGCCCTCTGAATAGTGCATCCACTGCTGGTAATAGTCGTAGGCGGGCGTGGCGGGATCGGGCTGCAGCCGGCCGCCGGCATGGCGGCGGATGATGTAGTCGACGATGGCGCCGCTCTCGATGACGGTCATGTCGCCGTCGGTGACCACCGGGGACTTGCCCAGGGGATGGACCGCCTTCAGCTCGGGCGGGGCCAGACGGGTGACGGCGTCGCGGGCGTAGTGCTTGATCTCGTAGGGGAGCTTGAGCTCCTCCAGCAGCCACAGAATGCGCTGCGAGCGCGAGTCGTTGAGGTGGTGGACGACGATCATGGCGCGCTCCCTGGGTTTTCTCCTCGACCTATAGGGCGACGTAGCGGCCGGCGCCTATAGTTCCTGCATGACCGCGCTGATCCTGCCCCATCTCCCCCAACTCCTGGCCGAGGCCGCCGACCATGCCGAGGCGATCGTCGCCGAGGCCCGGGCCGCCGTCTCCGCCCGCGTGACAGTGGAGGGCCGGCTGGATCGGGCCGCCCTGGACGCCGAGCAGCACGTGGCCCACGGCCTGGCCTGGGCGGCGGCCTATGCCGAGACCCTGCGGCAGACGGCGGCCTGGGCCGGGGCCCTGGCGGCCGACGGCGCCTTCACCGAATCCGAGGCCCTGCCGGCCCAGCTGCTGGCCTTCGAATATCTGAGCCAGCTGGCCGGCGGGATTCCCATGAACCAGGGGGAGACCTTCCGGCTGGCCGACCTGGGGCTGATCGACGACCGGCTGCGCGGGGTGATCGACCGCCTGCGGCCCGGCGCCGGCCAGGCGGTGAAGACCCGCATCGTGGCCTTGCTGGAGACCGCCCGGGGCCGGCCCTCCCTGGAGGCCAGCGGCCTGGACGCCACGCTGGACATGGTCCGCGACCAGTTCCAGGCCTTCGCGGCGGAGAAGATCAGTCCCTTCGCCCACGGCTGGCACCTGCGCGACGAGCTGATCCCCCTGGCGCTGCTGAGGGAGCTCGCCGATCTCGGGGTGTTCGGCCTCACCGTGCCGGAGGCCCATGGCGGATCGGGCCTGGGCAAGATCGCCATGTGCGTGGTCTCCGAGGCCCTGTCGCGGGGCTGGATCGGGACCGGATCCCTGGGCACCCGCTCGGAGATCGCCGCCGAGCTGATCCTGGCCCACGGGACCCCCGACCAGAAGGCCCGCCTGCTGCCGGCCATCGCCTCGGGCGAGATCATCCCCACCGCGGTCTTCACCGAGCCGGAGGCGGGCTCGGACCTGGGCTCCCTGCGCACGCGCGCGGTGCGGGCGGGGGATGTCTGGAGGATCAGCGGCGCCAAGACCTGGATCACCCACGCGGCCCGGGCCGACCTGATGACCCTGCTGGTGCGCACCGACCCGGCCAGCAAGGACCACAGGGGCCTGTCGATGTTCCTGGCGGAGAAGCCGCGCGGGACCGCGTCCGACCCCTTCCCGGCGGCGGGCATGAGCGGCGGCGAGATCGGGGTGATCGGCTATCGCGGCATGAAGGAGTACGAACTGGCCTTCGACGGCTTTGAGGTTCCCCACGCCAACCTGCTGGGGGGCCAGGAGGGTCAGGGCTTTTCCCAGCTGATGGCCACCTTCGAGAGCGCCCGCATCCAGACCGCGGCCCGCGCCATCGGGGTGGGCCAGGCGGCCCTGGACATCGCCCTGGACTACGCCCTGGCGCGGCGCCAGTTCGGCCAGGCCATCGCCGACTTCCCGAGGGTGACCAACAAGCTGGCCATGATGGCCGCCGAACTGCTGGGGGCCCGGCGGCTGGCCTGGTTCGCCGCGCGGGCCAAGGACGAGGGCCGCCGCTGCGACCTGGAGGCGGGCATGGCCAAGCTGGTCGCCGCCCGCATCGCCTGGGCCTGCGCCGACAACGCCGTCCAGATCCATGGCGGGACCGGGTTCGCCGTGGAGCAGCCGGTGAGCCGCCTGCTGGCCGACGCCCGCATCCTCAACATCTTCGAGGGCGCGGGCGAGATTCAGGCCCAGGTGATCGCCCGGCGGCTGCTGGAAGGCGCCAACTAGCGGAGCGCGCGCTCACGGTCGCGGGGCGAAGCCCTGGCAGATCAGGCCGATATGGCGGTCGAAGACGGCGCTCATGGCGTCGGCGTCGGAGCCGTTCCAGGCCGCCAGCCGATAGGTCCAGGCGTAGGAGGCCATCAGGGCGTCGACGGCGATGTCCAGGTCCGTGGCCGGATCGACGTCGCCGCGGGCGATCCCCTCGGCCAGGCAGTCGCGCACCACCTGCATCAGATGGGGATTGCGGCCGAAGGGCCGGGAGCTGGCCTCCAGGGTCCAGTCGTAGGCCGCGGCGATGTGGGCCAGGAACAGCTTCGTGCGCCGGGTCTCGAAGGCGTAGTGGATGGCGAACATCGAGGCCAGGCGGTCGGCGGTGGAGCCCCGCAGATGCGGCACCACGCGATCGAGTTCCGCGTAGAGGGCGTCCAGCCGGTCGGCCATGACCTGGCTGAGGATGTCGCCCTTGGAGGAGAAGGTGGTGAAGACGCTGCCCACCGAGACCCCGGCGACGCGCGCGATCTCGCGGACGGTGGTCTCCTCGTAGCCGCGGCTCTCGAAGAGATCGCGCGCGGCGTCGAGCACGCGTTTACGGGTCGCCTCCTTCTGAGACTGTCTTACGCTCAAATGGTGTCCCCCTAAGGCCACGTCTCACGCGCGGCTTGACCCATGGTTAGGGTGAAACCACGCGGCCGGGCGCCGCCCACAGGAGGGTGCGACAGTACGTCGCACCCACTCGGGTCAGCCGCGGCGGGCGCCGGCGAGGATGACGCGGATCTGATCCTTGGCCTTGGCCTGGAGCGCATCGATGCTCCAGCCCTGGAAGATCGCCTCGGGATAGTTGGCCAGGTAGCAGTCGAACAGCATCTGGGTGCGCAGCTTGACCTCCGCCTCCTGGCTGAGTTCGCCCCGCTCGACGCCCAGGACCAGCTGTTCGTTGATCAGGTCGTGCAGGGCCTGGACCGGAGGCATGTTGCGCAACTCCTGGCCCTGGTCGGGGGACCAGGAGATGGAGAAGGCGGCACGGGCCAGCGGCAGCTGGGTCTTGTAGAAGGCGTAGCCGGCGGCGAAGGCCTTCAGCAGGGCGTCATCCACATTGCGGCCGCGCAGGGCGGCTTCGCGCATGGTCTCGGCCACGTCGGCCATGTCGGCGAGCATGATCTCGCGGAACAGGTCGGACTTGTCGGAGAAGTTGGCGAACACCGCGCCGGTGGACATGCCCGCCGCGGCGGCGATGTCGCGGATGGTGGCGCCCTCATAGCCCTCTTCGGAGAACAGCCGGCGGGCGGCGGCCAGCACCTTGGCGCGGGTCTGCTGCTTGGCCAGGGCGCGGCGGGTGGGCACGCGCATTTCGGCTTCCTGGGCGCCGTGGAGAGTACCGGGAACGTGTTTCATTGAGCGTCCAGCCTCGAAAGGGCCGCCTCCGCGGAGTGTTCGAACCATTGGCGGGACTCGCCGGCGACCTTCTCAAGCTGCCCGGGTTCGAGCCGCGCAAGGCGGCGTCCGTCCCGGGCGGCATCGCGCAGGTCAGCGATGAGCTCGCACATTTCAACTTCAGAATCTGGGCGCGGGGAGGCGCCCGGGTCACTGGCCTGGGGAGGCGGCATGACAGGTGTCCGTTCTCTAACCCGTTCGCCGCGGCGCGTCCAAGCGAAAGGGCGTTATTTGATCAAGTTCATCTAACTCGTTCCGCGATACGAGCAGAGGGCGGGACTTAGCTCATAGGTTGAGGCTGGACTGTGTGGCGCAGCGTCGCACTCGCCATTTCGAGGCCTTTCCCACTGTTGCGGGTCGGAAACACGACGCCGGAGCATACCCCCGATCACTGAGCATGCTCGTGTAACGACGTTTCAACGTGGGATTCGCCGGATGGTTTCATCGGCCGCGCCGCTCTAGATTGGCCGGATGGAACGCGCTTTCGACTTTCTGATTCCCCTCGCCCTGCTGGCGGTGACCGTGACCCTGTTCATCGGGCTCTACGCCCTGTTCCGAGGGGGCGACTTCGGCCGCTCCTATTCGAACAAGCTGATGCGCCTGCGGGTCCTGTTGCAGGCCATCGCCGTGGCCCTGCTGGTGACCGCGGTCTGGTGGCGGCACCGGGGCTAGCCATGGTGACCCTCAACAGGATCTACACGCGGGCCGGCGACAAGGGCGCCACCCGCCTGGCCAGCGGCGCCACGGTGAGCAAGGCCTCGCTGCGGGTGGAGACCTACGGGGCGGTGGACGAGACCAACGCCTGTATCGGCCTGGCCCGGCTGCACACGGCTGGCGGGCCGCTGGACGACATCCTGGCCCGCATCCAGAACGAGCTTTTCGACCTGGGCGCCGACCTCGCCACCCCGGCCAAGCCCGACGAGATCGAGGGGCAGATGTTGCGCATCCTCGATTCGCAGGTGGCGCGGCTGGAGCAGGAGATCGATCACCTCAACGGCGGCCTGCCCGCCCTGACCTCCTTCGTCCTGCCCGGCGGCTCGGCGGCCGCGGCGGCCCTGCACCTGGCGCGCACCGTGGCCCGCCGCGCCGAGCGCGTGGCCGTGGCCCTGATGGAGTCCGGCGAAGATGTCTCCGGCCCGGCCTTCCGCTATCTCAACCGGCTGTCGGACCTGCTGTTCGTCGCCGCCCGCGCGGCCAATGACCAGGGCCGGGCCGACGTCTTCTGGCGCTCGGGCGCCACCCGCTAGGGCGCCGGAACCGTCTCGCCCCGGGCCTTGGCGGCGGCGGCCTTGGCGGCCTTGCGCTGGGCGTCGTTGTCGATCACCCGGCCGGTGATGTCGGAGATCAGCACCGGGTGGGCGCAGGTGCGGCCGCGCCAGTCCCACCAGTCGCCGTTGGATTCACAGCGCTGTCCCGGGATCACCCAGCCCACCTGATAGACGATGACCGCCACGGTGGAGAGGGCGAAGGCGCCCACGAAAATCAACATCAGGCGCTTGATCGTTCGGTTCATGATCTTCGTCTTGGCAGGGGTTTTGAGCGGCCTATCTGGCCGCCCGGACAAAATTGCGGCGCAGTGTGACCCGCGCCCGGCTTGCAATGCGCGTCGGAACCGTTATGCCCCAACCGTTCAATTTTTAGCAATTTGAGGCGTTAGCGAAGCCATGAAGGTGCTCGTCCCCGTGAAGCGGGTGATCGACTACAACGTCAAGGCCCGGGTCAAGCCGGACCAATCCGGTGTGGACCTCGCCAATGTGAAGATGTCCATGAACCCCTTCTGCGAGATCGCGGTCGAAGAAGCCGTGCGCCAGAAGGAAAAGGGCGTCGCCACGGAGGTGGTGGCCGTGTCCATCGGCCCGGCCCAGGCGCAGGAAACCCTGCGCACGGCCCTGGCCATGGGCGCAGACCGCGCGATCCTGATCCAGACCGACCAGGATCCCGAACCCCTGGCCGTCGCCAAGCTGCTCGCGGCGATCATCGCCGAAGAGAGCCCCGACGTGGTGATCATGGGCAAGCAGGCCATCGACGGCGACAACAACGCCACCGGCCAGATGCTGGCGGCCCTTCTCGACTGGCCGCAGGCGACCTTCGCCAACTCCATCGAGCTCAACGCGGGCGACGCCAAGGTGGGCCGTGAGGTCGACGGCGGCATCCAGACCATCGACGTGACCCTGCCGGCGATCATCACCGCCGACCTGCGTCTCAACGAGCCGCGCTACGCCTCGCTGCCCAACATCATGAAGGCCAAGAAGAAGCCGCTGGACGTGAAGGAAGCCGCCTCGCTCGGCGTCGACACCGCCCCGCGCCTCAAGGTCGTCAAGGTCACCGAACCGCCGAAGCGCGGCGGCGGCATCAAGGTGGAAAGCGCCGCCGACCTCGTCGCCAACCTCAAGACCGCGGGGGTGCTCTAATGGCCGTTCTCGTTATCGCCGATCATGACAACGCGTCCCTGAAGGACAGCACCCACAAGACCGTGACCGCGGCGCTCGCGCTGTCGTCCGACGTCGACATCCTGGTGGCCGGGTCCGGCGCCAAGGCCGTCGCCGAGGCCGCCGGCAAGATCGCCGGCGTCCGCAAGGTTCTGCTGGCCGAGAGCGACGCGCTGGGCCAGGGCCTGGCCGAGGCGGTCACCGCCGCGGTCGTTCCGTTGATGGCCGGCTACGACGCCGTCCTGACCCCCGCCACCTCGCAGGGCAAGAACTTCAGCCCCCGCATCGCGGCCAAGCTGGACGTCGCCCAGATCTCGGAAATCGTCGAGGTCGTCGACGGCTCCACCTTCGTGCGCCCGATCTACGCCGGCAACGCGCTGGAGACCGTCCAATCCTCCGACGCCAAGAAGGTGATCACCGTCCGCGCCACCGCCTTCAAGGCGGCCGGTGAAGGCGGCTCGGCCCCGGTCGAGAGCGTCAGCGCCGGCGACGGCGCCCCCAAGACCAAGTTCGTCGATCAGCAACTGGTGAAGTCGGCCCGTCCCGAACTCGCAGGCGCCAAGATCGTCGTCTCCGGGGGTCGGGCCATGGGCTCGGCCGAGGAGTTCCAGCGGGTCATCGACCCCCTGGCCGACAAGCTCGGGGCCGCCATCGGCGCCAGCCGCGCGGCGGTCGATGCGGGCTACGCCCCCAACGACTACCAGGTCGGCCAGACCGGCAAGGTCGTGGCTCCGGAGCTCTATGTCGCCATCGGCATCTCCGGCGCCATCCAGCACCTCGCCGGGATGAAGGACTCCAAGATCATCGTGGCGATCAACAAGGATGCCGACGCGCCGATCTTCCAGGTCGCCGACTTCGGTCTGGTGGCCGACTACAAGACCGCCGTGCCGGAACTGATGGACGCCCTGACCGCCGCCGGGAAGTAACCCCGACCGATCAAGGGCCGATACGACCAGGGGCGGTTCCGCGAGGGACCGCCCTTTTTCGTTGCGCTCCGGCGGGTCCGATCGCGGCGTCCGCGCCACAGTCGCCGGCCCTCCTCGCGCTGCGGCGCAGCAAAAGCCTTGGCGGCGCCGCACATGCCCATGTTAGAAACTCGTCACAAGCGGCGGCGGACAGGGGATACCGCCCCGCATGATCGAGGCTTTGTCGGCATGGTGGATATCAAATCGGTCGGCGTCATCGGCGCTGGTCAGATGGGTTCGGGCATCGCCCACGTGGTCGCCCTGGGCGGCTACGACGTGCTGCTGCACGATGTGAGCGCCGAACGGATCGAGACGGGCCTGGCCCAGATCCGCAAGAACATGACCCGCCAGGTCGGCCGCGGCATCATCACCCAGGAGGCGATGGACGCCGCCATCGCCCGCATCAAGGCCGCGCCGGAGCTGCAGTCCATCGGGGCCACGGACCTGGCCATCGAGGCGGCCACCGAGAACGAAGAGGTCAAGAAGTCGATCTTCAAGGCGCTGACCCCGCACCTCGGGCCCAACACCCTGCTGGCGTCGAACACCTCGTCGATCTCCATCACCCGCCTGGGGGCGGCCTCCGACCGGCCCGGCCGGTTCATCGGCCTGCACTTCATGAACCCTGTGCCGCTGATGAACCTCGTGGAGATCATCCGCGGCATCGCCACCGACGCGCCCACCTACGAGACCGCCGTCAACTTCGCCAAGTCCCTGGGCAAGACCACCGCCAACGCCGAGGACTTCCCGGCCTTCATCGTCAACCGCGTGCTGGTGCCGATGATCAACGAGGCGATCTACACCCTGTACGAGGGCGTCGGCACGGTGGAGGCCATCGACACGGCCATGAAGCTGGGCGCCAACCATCCGATGGGCCCGCTGGAGCTGGGCGACTTCATCGGCCTGGACACCGTCCTGTCGATCATGAACGTCCTCTATGAGGGCCTGGCCGACTCCAAGTACCGGCCCTGCCCCCTGCTGGTGAAATATGTCGAGGCCGGTTGGCTGGGCCGCAAGACCGACCGCGGCTTCTACGACTACCGCGGCGAGGTCCCGGTCCCGACCCGCTAGACCGCATTCCACCGTTTACGGCGGCGCTTCGAACCGACACAACGGGCCCTGCAACCCACCATGCAGGAGCGCCCCCGATGTCCGACACCTCCACCGCGGACTACATCATTGTCGGCGCGGGTTCGGCCGGATGCGTGCTGGCCAACCGCCTGAGCGCGGATGCGGCCAACGCCGTGCTGTTGCTGGAGGCCGGCGGCGACGACCGGCCCACCAAGGAGCCCAGCCAGTTCTTCTCCAACGTGATGATCCACGTGCCGGTGGGCTACGCCCAGACGCTGAAGGATCCCAAGGTCAACTGGCTCTACCCCACCGAGCCCGATCCCGGCACCGGCGGCCGGGTGCACACCTGGCCGCGCGGCAAGGTGCTGGGCGGCTCGTCCTCCATCAACGGCCTGCTCTATATCCGCGGCCAGCAGGCCGACTATGACGGCTGGCGCCAGCTGGGCTGCGAGGGCTGGGGCTGGGACGACGTGGCCCCCTATTTCAAGCGCTCCGAGCACCAGGAACGCGGGGCCAGCGCCCATCACGGCGTGGGCGGCCCGCTCAACGTCTCGGACGTCACCACCAAGCATCCGGTGTCCGACGCCGTGGTGGAGGCCTGCGTCGAGGCCGGCATCCCGCGCAACGAAGACGTCAACGGCGAGGACCAGGAAGGCGTCAGCTACTACCAGCTGACCGTGAAGAACGGGCAGCGCTGCTCGGCGGCGGTGGCCTATCTGCACCCGGCCATGGGCCGCGCGAACCTGAAGGTCGAGACCCACGCGCTCACCACCCGGGTGATCTTCGAGGGCAAGCGGGCGGTGGGGGTGGAGTATCTCCAGAACGGCGTCCGCAAGATCGCCAAGGCCCGGCGCGAGGTGATCCTGGCCGGCGGCGCGATCAATTCGCCGCAACTGCTGCAGCTCTCGGGCGTCGGCCCCGGGGAATTGCTGCGCGACCATGGGATCGAGGTGGTGGCCGATCTGCCCGGCGTCGGCGAGAACCTGCAGGACCACTACGTCATGGCGGTCACCTACCGGCTGAAGGCCGGGACGGTGTCGGTCAACGAGCTGACCAAGGGGCCCCGCTTCCTGGGCGAGATCCTGAAATACGCATTCCAGCGCAAGGGCTTGCTGACCCTTTCGGCGGCGCACGTCGCGGCTTTCTGTAAGTCTCGGCCCGATCTCGCAGGACCGGACATCCAGTTCCACATCCTGCCGGCCTCCCAGAACCTGGAAAAGGCCATGAGCGGCAAGATGGAGCTGGACGGGGCGCCGGGCCTGACCATCGCCCCCTGCCAGGTGCGCCCCGAAAGCCGCGGCACGATCCGCATCAAGTCGGCCGACCCGAGCGTCTATCCCGCCATCGCCCCCAACTACCTCTCCGACCCCCTAGACCAGGAGGTGGCGGTGGCCGGGCTGAAATGGGGCCGCAAGATCGCCGCCCAGCCGGCGCTCGCCCCCTATATCGACCACGAGATGCTCCCGGGCCCGGACTTCAACAACGACGAGGCCCTGCTGGGCTACGCCCGCATGGCCGGCTCGACCATCTATCACCCGGTGGGAACCTGCCAGATGGGCTCGGGGCCGATGGCGGTGGTGGACGCGCAGCTGCGGGTGCGCGGCGTCGAGGGCCTGCGGGTGGTTGACGCCTCGGTGATGCCGCGCCTGGTCTCGGGCAACACCAATGCCCCGACCATCATGATCGCGGAGAAGGCGGCTGACATGCTGCTGGGCAAGGTCGCCGCGTCCAATTAGCGCGAGGCGCTCGCGCAATCGTTAATCTGTTCGACTTGCACCGGCGGCGCATCGGATACTCAGAAGCGATTCGGGCAGGCGGGACCATGCGACGGCTCACATTGGCGCTGCTTTCGGGCGCCTATCTCTGTGTTGCACTGATCTTCGCCCTCCTCCTGTGGCGTAACGGGGGAGGCTGGGCGGCCGGCCTGGCCATGCTCGCGGCTGGGTTCGCCCTTTGCTACACCTTCCACGGCCTGATCATGCACAGCCTGGAGAACGCCGCCCTGCGCCGCGAGCTCGAGACCGTGCGGGAGGCCCAGCGGATCCTGATCGACCAGATGGAGCGCATGGACGCCCGGGTGGTGGAGGTGGTCTCCACCGTCACCGACGACGCTCTGCGCCGCTCCGAGGAGCTGACCGGCGAGGTCCACATGCTGGAGGATCTGGTCCAGCGCATGGGCCAGAGGCTGGAGGAGCGGATGGTCCAGGCCCCGCTGACGGCCCGCCACGCCCCGCAGCACCGCCAGTCCGCCGCCCTGCTGGAGACCATCCGCGAGGCCCTGGCCGAGAACCGCGTCGACCTCTACCTGCAGCCGGTGGTGGGCCTGCCCCAGCGCCGGACGGTGTTCTACGAGAGCTTCTCGCGCCTGCGCGACGCCACCGGCCGGGTGATGATGCCCGCCGAGTACCTGGCCGTGGCCGAGCCCGAGGGCCTGGTCACCTCCATCGACAACCTGCTGCTGTTCCGCTGCGTGCAGATCGTGCGCAGGCTGGCCAAGACCGACAAGAAGATCGGCATCTTCTGCAACATCTCCACCTCCAGCCTGGCCGACGAGAGCTTCTTCCCGCAGTTCCTCGACCTGCTGGCCGCCAACCGCGACCTGGCCGGCGCCCTGATCTTCGAGCTGGGCCAGGCCGCCTTCGACGCCCGCGGCGCCACCGAGGCGCGCAACATGGGCAAGCTGGCCGACCTCGGCTTCCGCTTCAGCCTCGACAAGGTCGTGGACCTCGACCTGGACTTCCAGGACCTGGCCCGATCCGACGTGAAGTTCCTGAAGATCGGGGCCCAGTTCCTGCTGAGCCAGCTGATGGAGACCGACGAGGGCCTGGTGCTGAAGTCCATGCCCGACCTGGCCGCCCAGGACTTCGCGACGCTCACCCGCCGCTACGGGGTGGAGATCATCGCCGAGAAGGTCGAGGAGGAGCGCCAGATCGTCGACATCCTCGAACTCGACATCGCCTATGGCCAGGGCCACCTGTTCGGCGAGCCGCGGCCGATCAAGGACGCCGTCCTGGCCGAGACCGATCCCCCCGCCGAATTCCTGCGCAGCACCATGCGCCGCCGCGCCGGCGGCGGGCGGCACTAGCATAAACACTGGTGTCATCCCGGTTTCCGCGCCAGCGGAAGACCGGGACCCAGAAGCACCGATCCCTCCTGTACGCCCCGCGCCTATGGGTCCCGGACAAGCCCTGCGGGCTTTCCGGGATGACACAGGGTGGTGCGGCATTGACCCGCCGCACCTCGCGCTTTACCGCCCAGGCCCATGACCGCGCTGATCTCCGGACTCTCCGCCCTCGCCGACCGCTACGACGTGATCCTCTCCGACGTCTGGGGGGTGATCCACAATGGGCGCGAAAGCTTCCCGGCCGCCTGTGGGGCCCTGGCCCGCTGGGGCGAGACCAAGGGGCCGGTGGTGCTGATCTCCAACTCCCCGCGGCCCTCGCACTCGGTGATCCCGCAGCTGGACGGCCTGGGGGTCCCCCGCGCGACGTGGCAGGCTTTCGTCACCTCCGGCGACGCCACCCGGGTGCTGCTGGGGGCGCGGGCGCCGGGCCCGGCCTGGACCGTGGGCCCCGACCGCGACGCCCCGCTCTATGACGGCCTGGGCCTCGACTATGCCGACCATGACAAGGCCGCCTTCATCTCGGTGACCGGCCCCTATGACGACGAGGTCGAGGGCCCCGGCGACTACCAGGACCGCTTCGAGGCCTGCGCCAAGCGCGGCCTGACCATGATCTGCGCCAATCCCGACATCGTGGTGCAGCGGGGCGACCGGCTGATCTATTGCGGCGGGGCGCTGGCCCAACTGTATTCCAGTCTGGGGGGCGAGGTGCTGATGGCCGGCAAGCCCTACGCGCCGATCTACGATCTGTGCCTGATCGAGGCGGAGCGCCTGCTGGGCCGGGCGGTGGACCGTTCGCGGGTGCTCTGCATCGGCGACGGCCTGCCCACCGACGTCAAGGGCGCCAACGACCAAGGCCTGGACGTGCTGTTCGTGGCCAGCGGCATCCACGGAGCCGAAACCATCGACGCCGACGGCCTGAACGCCAAGGCGGTGGAGGACCTGCTGGCCGCCGACGGCCTCACCGCCACCTACGCCATCGCCGACCTGGTCTGGTAGCGGGCCCTACTTCACCCGCTTGAGCGTGCTCGGCAGGGCGTCGGGCAGGGGTTTCATGTCGCCGTCCAGGGCCTTCAGCGCCTCATCGTTCCCGACCCGCAGGAAGTGGCGAGCCCCGTTGGGCTTGTCGGGGTCGAGCTCGTAGACCGTGGCGTCCGGGTCGATCGCGTCGCCGCGCAGGGTCCCCCACTTGCCGGTGGTGGTGAAGGGGGCGCCGCGCTCCAGATAGGTCTCCACCAGCCGGTAGGTCCCGTCGCCGGAATAGGGGGCGTCGCGGGTGAGGGTGAGCTCGGTCTTCAGGCCGGGACAGTCGGCGCAGGGCAGGAGGCCCGAGAAGCTCATGGTCAGGGGCTCGGCGGCCGGGGGCGTGCCGGCGGGGGCCGCGGCGGGCGCGGCGGGCGCGGGCGCCGCGGGGGCCTTGGCGGCGGGTGGGGAACAGGCCGCGAGCGCGGTCAGGGCCAAGGCCAGGGCCAGGTTTCTCATCATCGCCTCCCAATCGGACTTGCCAGCCTGCCCCGGACGCCCGATCTCGTCCAGGGCTTCGCTTGAGCGCCCAAGGCGGCTAAGGAAGCCGGGGCTGAAGGAACCGCGCGTGCAGGGACTGTTCTTCGAAGATCTGAGCCTCGGCCAGTCGGCCGAGACCACCAGGGTCGTGACCGCCAATGACGTGGAGGCCTTCGCGGCCGTCTCGGGCGACACCAATCCCGTCCATCTGGACGAGGCCTACGCCAAGACCACCACCTTCCAGACCCGCATCGCCCACGGCATGCTGTCGGGCGCCTATATCTCGGCGGTGATCGGGACGAAGCTGCCGGGCCCCGGGTCCATCTACCTGTCGCAGTCGATGCGCTTCCGCCGCCCGGTGAAGCTGGGGGACGCGGTGGTGACCCGGGTGACGATCCAGGCCCTGGACGAGGCCCGCGGCCACGCGACGCTGGCCACCGTCTGCCAGGTGAACGGCAAGACCGTCGTGGACGGCGAGGCCGTCATCATGGTCCCCCGGAAGGGCGCCTGAACCCCATGCGGATCGTCCATGACTGGAGAGGCCTGGCGGAGGCCGATCGCGGCGCGTCGGTGGCGCTGGGCAATTTCGACGGGGTTCACCGCGGCCACCAGCACGTGATCGCGCTCGCCGCCAAGGCCGCCGGCAAGCTGAAGGCGCCCCTGGCGGTGATCAGCTTCGACCCGCACCCGCGCCGCATCTTCCAGCCCGATGCGCCCGCCTTCCGGCTGATGCAGCCCGACCAGCAGGCCCGCGCCCTCGCGGCCCTGGGGGTGGATATCTCCTACATCCTGCCCTTCGACTGGCCGTTCGCCAGGATGAGCGACCACGAGTTCGTGGCTGAGGTGCTGCACAAGGGCCTGGGCGTCCGCAACGTGGCCGTCGGCTTCGACATCACCTTCGGCTGGGGCCGCACCGGCAGCCCGGAGATCATGGCCCGCTATGGCCAGGAGCTGGGGTTCGGCGTCTCGGTGGCCCAGGAGATCGGCGAGGGTAATTCCAAGTTCTCCTCCACCGCCGTGCGCGAGGCCCTGCGGGACGGCCATCCTGAGATGGCCGCGGCGATCCTCGGCCGGCCCTTCGCCATCGAGGGCATGGTGGAACACGGCCGCCAGCTCGGCCGCACGCTCGGCTATCCCACCGCCAATGTGGCCCTGAGGGACTATGTGCAGCCCCGCTTCGGGGTCTACGCCACCCGCACCCGCCTGCCCGACGGCCGGGAGATCGCCGGGGTGGCCAATATCGGGATCAATCCCACCGTCGACGGGACCATCGCGCCGCGGCTGGAGGTCTGGCTGTTCGACTTCGACGAGGACATCTACGACCAGGTCATCGAGACCGACCTGATCGCCTTCCTGCGCGACGAGGCCAAGTTCGAGAGCATGGACGCCATGACCGCCCAGATCATGGCCGACGCCGCCCGGGCCCGGGCCATGCTGCTGCCGGAGATCTGATCTCTCTCGCCGTTTCAAGGCGCAGGGGGCTTCCGAACAGGCAAGGGTGTCATCCCGGAAAGCGCGCAGCGCTTGTCCGGGACCCAGACGCGCGGGTCGTGCAGGAGAGGTCGGCGCTTCTGGGTCCCGCACTTTCGCGGCTTCGCCGCTGCATGCGGGATGACACGGAGGGGAAGCGCCGCCCAGCCCGCCTCTCCTCCCGCGCGACACCCCTGGACTCCTGGTTAACGGGTGGGGTTTCCTGTCGCCAGGACTGCGAGGGGCCGATGCCGAGCCATATGAAGGGCTTCAAATACGCCGCCTTCGCCGCGGCGCGCCGGCCCCGGCGCAAGCGGCCGCCGTCCTACGCCTTCGCGCCGGGGGCCACCTTCACCTATTCGGAGCTGCCGCCCCAGCCGCCGACCCACCTGGCGACGCCGGGCGGCGACGCGGGTCTGCTGGACGCCTATTCCCACGCGGTGGTGAGCGCCGTGGAGCGGGTAGGCCCCGCCGTGGTCAGCGTCCATCCCTGGCGCAGCCCCGAGGGGCCCGAGGGGGTGGGCTCGGGCGTGGTCATCGCCCCGGACGGCCTGATCCTCACCAACAGCCATGTGGTGCGCGGCTCGACCCTGGCCGAGATCGTCGGCCTCGACGGGCGGGTGTTCCGCGCCCGGCTGATCGGCGACGACCCCGACACCGACCTGGCCCTGCTGCGCATCGAGGGCGGGGTCACCCTGCCCTACGCCAAACTTGGGGACTCCAAGGCCATGCGGCGTGGCCAGCTGGTGATCGCCATCGGCGCGCCCTTGGGGTTCGAGGCCACGGTGACGGCCGGTATCGTCTCGGCCCTGGGCCGCTCGCTGCGGGGCGAGCGGGGGCGGCTGATCGAGGACCTGATCCAGACCGACGCCTCGCTCAATCCCGGCTCCTCGGGCGGGCCCCTGGTCAATTCCGCCGGCGAGGTGGTGGGGATCGCCACCGCGGTGATCTCCGGCGCCCAGGGCCTCTGCTTCGCCGTGGCGGCCAACACCGCGGCCCTGGTGGTAGGCGAGCTGATCAAGCACGGGCGGGTGCGGCGGGGCTCCATCGGGGTCATCGCCCAGCAGGCGCCGATTCCCCGCGACCTGGCCCGCGCCGTGGGCCTGGACCAGCCCTTCGGGGTCTGGATCGCCACCTGCGAGGTGAACGGCCCCGCCGCCCGCGCGGGCCTGCTGCCGGGCGACCTGCTGGTGGCGGCCGAGGGGGCGCCCCTGACCGGCCTGGACGATCTGATGCGGGTGCTGGGGACCGACACCATCGGCCGGCCCATGGCCTTCGAGGTGATACGTCAGGGCCGGCGCCTGACCGTCACCGTCACGCCGCGCGAGCGCCGGCGCTGAACCAAAGGGCTCGCCCCACGCGGCGCCCTCTGCTATTGCCCGCCGCTATGACTCTGGTTCGGACAATGTCGCGAATTACCCGCCCGGCGTGACGCCGCCGGACGAAGCTCCAGCGCGCGCCGGGATCACCCGCACACTCGTTCCGAACCCTGCTGGAAAGCCCCATGGCCGACGACGCTGACAAGCCCGCGCGCGACTATCGCGAAACCGTCTTCCTTCCCGACACCCCCTTCCCGATGCGGGCGGGCCTGCCGGTCAAGGAACCCGAGATCCTGGCCCGCTGGGCCAAGCTCGACCTCTACAACACCATGCGTGCGGAGCGGCAGGCGGCGAAGGCCCCGCTGTTCGTGCTGCACGACGGCCCGCCCTACGCCAACGGCGCCATCCACATCGGCCACGCCCTGCAGAAGACCCTGAAGGACTTCGTGGTCCGCTCGCGGTTCGCCATGGGCTACGACGTCGACTACGTGCCCGGCTGGGACTGCCACGGCCTGCCCATCGAGTGGAAGATCGAGGAGGAACTGCGCGGCCAGGGCCGCCGCAAGGACGAGGTCTCCAAGGCCGAGTTCCGCGAGCGCTGCCGCGCCTACGCCGCCCAGTGGATCGACGTGCAGCGCGAGGGCTTCAAGCGCCTGGGCGTGGTGGGCGACTGGGAGAACCGCTACGCCACCATGGACTATTCGTCGGAAGCCGCCATCGTCGCGGAGTTCCACAAGTTCGTCACCTCCGGCCAGCTCTATCGCGGCTCCAAGCCGGTGATGTGGAGCCCCGTCGAGCGCACGGCCCTGGCCGACGCCGAGGTGGAGTACGCCGACGTCAATTCCCCCACCATCTGGGTGAAGTTCCCCGTTGTGGACGGCAGCGAAGCGGCCCGCGGGGCCAGCATCGTCATCTGGACGACCACGCCCTGGACCATCCCCGCCAACCGGGCGATCAGCTACAACAACGACATCGCCTATGGCGTCTATCTCGTCGAGGCCATGGAGGAGGGGCTGGAGTTCGAGCCCTGGGCCAGGGCCGGCGACAAGCTGATCGTGGCCGACAAGCTGTCGGGCGAGGTCTTCAAGGCCGCCAAGATCGCCGCGACCCGCCGGATCGAGACTTTCGACCCGCAGGGCGTCACCGCCGAGCATCCGCTGGCGGGGCTGGACAGCTACTACCAGTTCGCCGTGCCGCTGCTGGACGGCGACCACGTCACCGACGACGCCGGCACCGGCTTCGTCCACACCGCCCCGGGTCACGGGGCCGACGACTATCTGGTCTGGCTGGCCCACGGCCATCGCGAGATTCCCGAGACCGTCGATCCGGACGGCGCCTATTACGACCACGTGGCCCTGTTCGCGGGGCTGAAGGTGCTGGAGACCGAGGGCAAGAAGGTCGGCAAGTTCGGCCCGGCCAACGCCGCGGTGCAGGACAAGCTGATCGAGGCCGGACGCCTGCTGGCCCGCGGCCGGGTCGAGCACTCCTATCCCCACTCCTGGCGCTCCAAGGCGCCGGTGATCTTCCGCAACACCCCCCAGTGGTTCATCCGCATGGACGAGCCCATCGAGGACAAGGTCCACGACGGCAAGACCCTGCGCGAGACCGCCCTCGACGCCATCGAGGCCACCACCTTCTATCCGGCCGGGGGCAAGAACCGCATCCGCGCCATGGTGGAGAGCCGCCCCGACTGGCTGATCAGCCGTCAGCGCGCGTGGGGCGCGCCGCTCGCCATGTTCGTCGACAAGGAGACCAGCCAGCCCCTGGTGGACGCCGACATCAACCGGCGGATCGTCGACCTGATCGCCGCCGAGGGCGCCGACGCCTGGTTCACCCGGCCGGTGAGCGACTTCCTGGGGGAGCACGATCCCGAGCGCTTCGAGAAGGTCGAGGACATCCTCGACGTCTGGTTCGATTCCGGCTCGACCCACGCCTTCACCCTGGAGAACCGCGAGCACACCCGCTGGCCTGCCGACCTCTATCTCGAGGGCTCCGACCAGCACCGCGGCTGGTTCCAGTCCTCGCTGCTGGAGAGCTCCGGCACCCGGGGCCGCGCGCCCTACGACGCCATCCTCACCCATGGGTTCACCATGGACGAGAACGGCGAGAAGATGAGCAAGTCCAAGGGCAACACCGTCGACCCCGAGGTGGTGATCCGCGAGTCCGGCGCCGAGATCATCCGGCTCTGGGCCTCGATGATCGACTATTCCGACGACAGCCGGATCGGCAAGACCATCCTGGCCACCACCACCGACGCCTATCGCAAGCTGCGCAACACCGTCCGCTATCTGCTGGGCGCCCTGGCCGGCTTCGACGAGAGCGAGCGCGTGGCCCTGGAGGACATGCCGCCCCTGGAGCGCTTCATCCTGCACCGCCTGCACGAGCTGGACGGCCAGGTGCGCGACGCCTACGCGGCCTATCTGTTCCAGGACGTCAGCCGGCCGATCACCGAGTTCTGCCAGGTGGAGCTGTCGCAGCTGTTCTTCGACATCCGCCGCGACGCCCTCTATTGCGACCAGCCCTCGTCCCTGCGCCGCCGGGCCGCCCGCACGGTGATGGACGCGGTGTTCGAGCGCCTGACCATCTGGCTCGCCCCGCTGATCCCCTTCACCATGGAAGAGGCCTGGACCACCCGGTTCCCGGACTCCGCCTCCAACTGCCTGCGGGTCTTCCCCGAGACCCCGGCGGCCTGGGCCAACCCGGCCGAGGCCGAACGCTGGGCCAAGATCCAGTCGGTCACCTCGGTGGTCACCGGCGCCCTGGAGGTCGAACGCCGCGAGAAGCGCATGGGCGCCGCCCTGGAGGCCGCTCCGCGCGTCCACCTGGCCGATCCCGCCCTGATGGCCGCCTTCGAGGGACTGGACGCCGCCGAGCTGTTCCGCACCAGCCAGGCGACGCTGCTGGCCGGCGATGGTCCGGCCAGCGCCTTCCGGCTGCCCGAGACCCCCGGCGTGGCGGTCGAGCCCCTGAAGGCCGAAGGCAAGAAGTGCGCCCGCTCCTGGCGCATCCTGCCGGAGGTGGGATCAGACCCGCGCTATCCGGAACTCTCCCTGCGCGACGCCGAAGCCGTCGCCGCCTGGGACGCTGAAAGGGCTTGAACGTGAAATCCGTCTCCAAGCTCGGCTGGCTGGCCTACGGCCTGGCCGCCACGGTCATCGTGCTGGATCAGATCGCCAAGGCCGCGATCCTCAACCTGCTGGGGACCCAGGCGGGCTCCAGCATGCCGGTGGGCGGGCCCTTCAGCCTGACCCTGGTGTGGAACCAGGGGGTCAGTTTCGGCCTGTTCCGAGCCGAGCACGACCTGGTGCGCTGGCTGCTGGTGGCCTTCTCCCTGATCGTCGCGGTCCTGCTCGGCGGCTGGGCGCGGCGCACCGAGCGCCTGGCCATGGGCCTGGGCCTGGGCCTGGTGATCGGCGGGGCCATCGGCAACGCCATCGACCGCATCCGCTTCGGCGCGGTGGTGGATTTCCTGGACTTCCAGCGCCTGGGTTTCTTCCCCTGGGTGTTCAACGTGGCCGACGCGGCCATCACCGTGGGGGTGGTCTTCCTTTTGCTCGATTCCGCGCGCAAGGAAGCTGCGGCCTGAAAGCGCGTTGGCGCTAATCGCCGTTTGCGGTATCTCACCTATCCATCCCGGCCGGGGGCGGCCTATCGGAGCCTATAGTTGATGAGCTTGAACCGAGTGATCGTCGCGACCGCCCTGATCGGGATGGTGGGTCTCACCGGCTGCGCCTCGAGCCGCAAGGCCCTGGGCATGACCAAGGTGACCCCCGACGAGTTCCGCGTGGTCTCCAAGGCGCCCCTGGTGGTGCCGCCCGACTATTCCCTGCGCCCGCCGGCGCCGGGTGAGCCCCGTCCGCAGGAACTGCAGCCCGAGAGCGCCGCGCGCACCGCCCTGCTGGGCCGCCGCGACGCCGAGGCCCGCACCGAGGGCGAGAAGCTGCTGGTGGCCAAGGCCGGCGCCGACAAGGCCGACCCGTTGATCCGCTACGTCGTCGACGACGAGGGCGGCGACCTGGCCCACAAGGAGAAGAGCTTCGCCGACAAGGTGATGTTCTGGAAGGACAACAAGGCCAACGCCGCGGCCGCCGCCGGCGCGGGCGACAATGTCGCCGCCCCGATCGATCCCGCCGCCGAAGCCGCCAAGATCCGCGAAGTGACCGGCGACAAGCCGGTGATCATCGCCCGCGAGAAGAGCTCGCGGATCAAGCTTCCCGGTCTGTAATCGCCACGACCCCACACCTGGGGGTCTTGTCTAACGGCGATCTTTGAACGCAAACTCCACCCCAACGAGCGATTGGGGAGCGTACGGCCATGGCGTGCGTCGCGGTGCTGCACGGCTGGAGCGACAAGGGCGAGTCCTTCGGGCCGCTCCGTGACTTCCTGGCCGCCAATGGCTTCCCGAGCCAGGACGTCTTCCTCGGCAACTACATCTCGATGGACGACGACGTCCGTGTGGAGGACGTGGCCAAGCGGATGGATGTGGTCGTGCAGGGGCTCGTCGACAGCGGCAAGCTGCGCAAGCCCTTCGACCTGATCGTCCACTCCACCGGCGCCCTGGTGGCGCGCCAGTGGATGCTCAACCTGCACCAGGCGGGACGGGAGATTCCGGTCCGGCGGTTCGTGATGCTCGCCCCCGCCAATTTCGGCTCCAAGCTCGCCACGGTGGGCAAGAGCATGATCGGCCGGATCACCAAGGGGCTCTCCAACCGACTGGAGACCGGGGAGGAGATGCTTCGCGCCCTGGAGCTGGCCTCACCTTACCAGTGGGTCCTGACTCGCCAGGACCTGCTGGCGCCCCCCGGAGCGTCGGACAACAAGGGCCCCTACGGCCAGGGGGGCGTCATGCCCTTCGTCATCGTCGGCACCCGAGGCTACGATTCCGGTCCGCAACAGATCATCAATGAGAACGGGTCGGACGGCACCGTCCGCGTCCCGGCCGCGGACCTCAACGCCGTGGGCTTGACCATCGACTTCAGTCCGGAAAGCGGCGAACCGGTGATCACGCCCTGGGCCGACCGCCGCGCGGCTCACGTGCCCCTGGCGGTGCTGCCCGAGCGCGATCACAGCGAGATCACCCACCCGGAGCAGGATGGGGAGGCGGTGGCGCCCTATGCCACCCGCCTTCGGGAGCTGTTGCTTCGCGCCCTGCACTGCGAGACCGCCCAGGACTATGCCGCGATCGCCGCCGAATGGACCCAGATCAGCGACGAGACCGCCGACCTCGCCTTCCATCCGGAGCGCATCCCGCAGGTCTTCGGCGACCAGGATGATCCCAAGCCCGACCACTTCCACCGCTATGCGCAGCTGATGGTCATGGTGCGGGACGACTACGGCAACCTGGTGGGGGACTATTTCCTGGAGTTCGGGGAGCCGAAGGTGCGCAACACCAAGAGCATGATCAGCTTCCACACCGACGTGCTGGAGTCGGTGCACACCAACTCGATCCATCCGGCTTACCGGTGCTTGCTCATCGACCACACCGACCTGCTGCAGATCTTCTATGACAAGGCCAACGAACTGGCCGTCAGCATTTCGGCCGCGGCGCCGGGCCGGAACGTGAAGTACTTCGATTCCAAGACCGACACCGCGAGGGGGCAGATCAGGATTCATGCCCAGGACGTGGAGGATCGGGCGGCCCTGAAGGTGCGGCTGTACCGCAATCGAACCCACCTGATCGAGGTGATCATCCCCCGTCGCCCGATCGAGAAGGTGTTCTCGTTCCTCTAGGGCGTGGGCGCCCGGTGCTTTGGCGCTCGATGCGCCTGGAGGGTGAGGAACGCGCCCACCAGGAACAACATTCCGATGACCCCATAGGTCGATGGCGTCTCGCCGAGTTGCGGGGCCGCCGGCGCGAACATGCGCGCCAGGCCGGCCAGCAGGGCCGCCCAGCCCAGCAGGGTCACCACCACCGTCCAGCTTCGGCTCCAGACGTTGTGGGTCCGGACGATCGCCAGGCCCGCGACGAACAGCAGGACACCGTTGAGATAGACCAAGGTGGGGCTGACCCCGCTCCAGATGTCCAGATTGAGGGCCTCGGAGGCGGTGACCACCATCAGGGTCGGCCCGGCCAAGCCGGCGATGTGTCTCGGATCGGCCATCTCGCCCCCTCCGGTGTCTGCAGATCGAACCAGAGGCCGCCGGCGCATCGCCCGCCTTGACCGCGATCAAGGGCCCCTACTCCTCCCCGGGCGTCTTCACCTCGAACCCCTGGGACCTCAGCTGATCCAGCACCCCGCCCTGGGCCAGCAGGGGGCGCAGGGGCACGACGGCCACGGCGTGGCCCGGGGTCTTGAGCGCGCGAGCGATGGCGGCGGCCTGGTCGGTCTTGAAACGGGTGTCGAGGGCCAGGGCCCCCGGCGCGGCGGCCAGGCATTTCTCGAAGCCGCGCTCGGCCGTCAGGGCGCCGCGGACATCGCCCTGCGCCCAGGCCTGGGCGGCGCGGCGGGCGCCGCCGGGACCGGCCTCGGCCTCGTCGAGGGCGTCGTCCAGACAGGCCCGCTGGGCGGCCTGGGGCGTCTTCACCACCTGACCCAGCAGGGCGCCGCCGTCATAGGATTTCTCCTCCACCTTCAGCCGGCGGGCCTTGGCCAGGCGCCGCACGGTCTTGGCGGGATCGGCGGCGGTGAGCTGGGCGGCCTGGCGGTAGTCGTCCACCAGGATCAGGCCGGCGGCCAGGCCGTTCTTGACCCGGTAACGGTCGGCGGGCTTGCCGGCCTTGACGCGCACGGCGGCGAACCGGGCCCGCAGGGACGGCGCCAGGGTCTCCTCATAGGGGGTCCTGGATCTCAGCCGCAGCAGGTTGAAGGCCGCGCCGGGGACGGTGAGCAGGCTGACGCTGACCTGGTTGAAGGGCAGGATCACCCGGTTGGCGCCCTCCAGCCGACGCAGGAGCACGCTCTCGTCCCAGGGCAAGGACTTGGGCATGATCGAGGGGGCGCCCAGGACATAGACGGTGGTGTCGGCGTCGGAGACCCGCCACCAGGCCGGTCCCGGCAGGCGGCCGGTGACCACCAGCTCCTCCACCAGGGTCGCGTCGGGGTCCGGCGTCTGGGCCGCCGCGGGCGTCGCCAGCAGAAAAGCGAGGACCAGGGATCGTGCGAAGGTCATGGGCCTCATGCCGGCTGGAATCGTCCTATATATCCAGTCTGAGGACCTAGACCCCAAAATGACCATCCGCCGCCTGCCGCCCGAGACCGTGAACCGCATCGCCGCCGGCGAGGTGGTGGAGCGGCCTGCCAGCGCGGTCAAGGAACTGGTGGAGAACGCCCTGGACGCCGGGGCCACCCAGGTCGAGGTCCAGGCCGACGGCGGGGGCCTGACCCGCATCCTGGTGGCCGACGACGGCTCGGGCCTCTCGCCCCTGGAGCTGCCGCTGGCGGTGGAGCGCCACGCCACCTCCAAGCTCAGCCCCGACGACGCCGGGGACTATGACCTCCTGCACATCCACACCCTGGGCTTCCGGGGCGAGGCCCTGCCCTCCATCGGCTCGGTGGCGCGCCTGTCCATCTCGTCGCGCGCCCGGGGATCGGCCGACGCCCACGCCATCCTGGTGGAGGGCGGCGCCATGGGTGCGGTCTCGCCCTCGGCCTTCCCCGGCCCGCATGGGGCGCGGGTCGAAGTGCGCGACCTGTTCTACGCCACCCCGGCGCGGCTGAAGTTCATGAAGTCCGAGCGCTCGGAGGCCATGGCCATCGCCGAGGAGATCAAGCGCCAGGCCATGGCCCATGAGGCGGTCAGCTTCGCCCTGGATCTCGACGGCCGCCGCACCCTGCGCCTGCCCGCCGAGCGCAAGGGGCCCGAAGGACGCCTGGCCCGTCTGGCCTCGATCATGGGCCGCGAGTTCCAGGACAATGCGCTGGCCATCGACCAGGAGCGGGACGGCATCCGGCTGTCGGGGTTCGCCGGCCTGCCCACCTACAATCGCGGCAACGCCGCCCACCAGTACCTGTTCGTGAACGGCCGGCCGGTGCGCGACCGCCTGCTGCAGGGCGCCCTGCGCGGCGCCTATGCCGACTTCCTGGCCCGCGACCGCCATCCCCTGGTGGCCCTCTATCTGGAGCTCGATCCCAGCCAGGTGGACGTCAATGTCCACCCCGCCAAGGCCGAGGTGCGGTTCCGCGATCCCGCCATGGTGCGCGGCCTGATCGTCTCGGGCCTGCGCCACGTCCTGGCCGGCGCCGGGCACCGGGCCTCGACCTCCGTGGCCAGCGAGGCGCTGTCGGGCTTCCGCCCCGGCTATTCCCCTCAACCCTCGGCGGAGGGGTTCTCGGCCTGGCGCATGGGCGGCTGGGCCCAGGCGGCGGCCCAGGCGATCCCCGGCCTGACCGAGGTCTCGGCCCGCGCCGAGCTTCCCTACGAGCCCTCCAGCTATGTCCCCGGCCCCGGTCTGCGGGAGGCGCCGGCCGCCTCGGTGGTGTTCGATCCGGTGGACTTCCCGCTCGGCGCGGCCCGGGCCCAGGTGCACGAGACCTATATCGTCGCCCAGACCCGCGACGGGGTCGTCATCGTCGACCAACACGCCGCCCACGAGCGGCTGGTCTATGAGCGGATGAAGGTGGAGATGGACGAGGGCGGGGTGACCCGCCAGGCCCTGCTGCTGCCCGAGGTGGTGGAGCTCGATCCCGCCGAGGCCGAGCGGGTCATCGCCCGGGCCGACGAGCTGATGGCCCTGGGCCTCGCCGTCGAGGCCTTCGGCCCCGGCGCGGTGCTGGTGCGCGAAACGCCCGCCCTGCTGGGAGAGACCGATGTCGCCGGCCTGATCCGCGACATCGCCGACGACCTGTCGGAGAACGGCCAGGCCCTGGCGCTCAAGGAACGGCTGGCGGAGGTCTGCTCCACCATGGCCTGCCACGGCTCGGTTCGGGCGGGGCGCCGGCTGTCGGCGCCGGAGATGAACGCCCTGCTCCGCCAGATGGAGGCCACCCCCCACTCCGGCCAGTGCAACCACGGCCGGCCGACCTATGTGGAGCTGAAGCTCGCGGACATCGAGCGGCTGTTCGGGCGGCGGTAGGACCAAGCCATGCGACACAAACTCGCCCTGGCCGGCCTTGGGCTGGCGATCGTCGCGTTCGGCCCCGCCCAGGCCGCCGACTGCCGCAAGGGCGAACAGCTCATCTTCTCCTGTGCGTTCAAGGGCAAGGTGGCCTCGGTCTGCGCCACGCCGGGCCAGGCGACCTATCGCTATGGGCGTCCGGGCTCGCCGGAGATCGAGATCGCCAGCGGCGGCGGGCACGCCTTCCAAAGCGTGGTGATCGGCGGGGGCGGCGGGAGTCAGACCAGCCTGCGCTTCACCAACAAGGGCTTCAACTACATCGTCTCCTCGGGCGAGCAGGGATCGCTGCACGACGCCCCAGGCAAGACGTGGTCGGTCCTGACCATCCTGCAGGACGACAAGGTCGTCGCCTCGCGGACCTGCAAGCTGACGAGCCCCTGGGACCGCATCCAGGAGTCGGGGCTGCCCGACGATCCCGATGAGCGGTTCGTCGCCTGGTATTAGGCCGGGGCTCGGGAGGATCTTAGGTCAGCCCCCCTCTCCCACCTGTGGGAGAGGGTAGGGTGAGGGCTCTTTCTGAAGGTCCGTTCTCGCTCCAAGCGCCGTAAGACCTCCGCTGCGCGGAGGCCCCCTCACCCTACCCTCTCCCCCAAGGGGGAGAGGAGAGAACTCGCCCTACTCCGCCGCCAGCTTCTCGATGCGCTTGGCGGCGTTGTCGAGGGCCAGGGTGGCGCGCACCTCGATGCGGGCCTGATCCGACTGCATGCGGGCGAGTTCGGCCTGGACGGTGGCGAGCCTGGCCTTGGCGTCGGAGAGCTCGTCGGCCAGCAACAGGGCGCCCATCAGGAACAGCCGGGTGTCGCCCAGCTGGCCCATGTCCTGGGAGACCTGGCGGACCTGGCGGTCGAACAGGCGGGCCAGCTCGATCAGGTGCTGTTCCTGGCCGTCCTCGCAGCCGACGGTGTAGGGCCGGCCGTTCACCTCGATGATCATCTGGGCCATGACTAGGCTTCCTCGCTCTCGGGGGCGGAAACCTCATCCTGCGGCGCCTGCGCCAGCGTCGCCTGGATTTCGGCGATGGCGCGACCCAGCGCCGCAGACGCCTCGGCGCCGGCCTCCTCCAGGGCGCGCTCGCGGGCGCGGGCCCGGTCGAGCTGGTCGGCGAGCTGGGCGCGGTCCTGGTCGAACAGGCCGCCCGGCTCCTCGCCCGCCTGGGGCGCACGGGCCGCCAGACGCTGTTCCAGCTGGGCGACCGCGCGATCCAGCCGTTTTGCGGCCTGGTCGAGGGCGCTATCGCCCGCAGACTCCCGGTTCATTCGACGCTCCGAAGGTGTGACTGTTAATCTATAGACCGGGCCGGGCGGCCCCCGGAACCCGTCACGTTCCTTGACCCGATGTTGCGTGCGTGCGACCCCGCCCGCAATTCCCGTTCAGACTCACCGGAAGCCCCATGCCCGCACCGCTCCAGACCATGGCCGACGCGATCCGTGTCCTTTCCATGGACGCCGTCCACAAGGCGAAATCAGGACACCAGGGCATGCCGATGGGCATGGCCGACGTCGCCACGGTGCTCTGGACCAAGTTCCTGAAGTACGACGCGGCCAAGCCCGACTGGGCCGACCGCGACCGGTTCGTGCTGTCGGCGGGCCACGGCTCGATGCTGATCTACTCGCTGCTCCACCTCACCGGCTTCAAGGCGGTGACCATGGATCAGATCCGCAACTTCCGTCAGTGGGGCTCCAACACCCCCGGCCACCCGGAATACGGCCACACCCCCGGCGTCGAGACCACCACCGGACCCCTGGGCCAGGGCATCGCCACCGCCGTCGGCATGGCCATGGCCGAGCGCCACCTGGCCGCACGCTTCGGCGAGGACCTGGTGGACCACCGCACCTGGGTGATCGCCGGGGACGGCTGCCTGATGGAAGGAGTCAGCCACGAGGCGGCCTCCATCGCCGGGCGCTTTGGCTTGAGCAAGCTGACGGTGCTGTTCGACGACAACAACACCACCATCGACGGCGAGGCCACCATCTCGGAGACCGGCGACCAGCTGGCCCGCTTCAAGGCCTATGGCTGGGCGGTGAAGGCCGTAGACGGCCACGACTTTGGCAAGATCGCCGCGGCCCTGCGCTGGGCGACCCGCCAAGACCGGCCGACCCTGATCGCCTGCAAGACCAAGATCTCCAAGGGCGCGGGCCGCAAGGAAGGCGACCCCCACAGCCACGGCTACACCCTATTCGACGACGAGATCGCCGACGCCCGCCTAGCCATGGGCTGGAAGGACGAGCCCTTCGTGGTGCCCGACGCGGTGCTGAAGCCCTGGCGCTCGGCCGGCCGCAAGGGCGGCAAGGCCCGCAAGACCTGGCAGGGCAAGCTGGACAAGTCCGACCTGAAGGCCGAGTTCGAGCGCGCCATCAATGGCGACCTGCCGGCCGGCGCCTTCGAGCGGATCGACGCCTACATGGCCGAGGCCGCCACCTCCAAGCCCGCGGCCGCCACCCGCCAGCATTCCGGCTCGGCGCTGGAGCAGCTCGTGCCGGCGATCCCGGAGATGGTGGGGGGCTCGGCCGACCTCACCGGCTCCAACAACACCTATGTGAAGGGCGCCAAGGCCTTCGACCTGCCCGACTATTCCGGCCGCTACGTCCACTACGGCGTGCGCGAGCACGGCATGGCCGCGGCCATGAACGGCATGGCCCTGCACGGCGGGGTGATCCCCTTCTCCGGCACCTTCCTGGTGTTCTCCGACTATAGCCGCCCGGCCATCCGGCTCGGGGCCCTGATGGGGACCCGGGTGATCCACGTCATGACCCACGACTCCATCGGGGTCGGCGAGGACGGGCCGACCCACCAGCCGGTGGAGCATGTCGGCGCCCTGCGGATGATCCCCAACCTCAACGTCTATCGCCCCGCCGACGCCATCGAGGCGGCCGAGTGCTGGAAGCTGGCGCTCTCCACCAAGACCACGCCGTCGGTCATGGCCCTGTCGCGCCAGAAGGTCCCGGCGGTGCGCGACAGCGCCGCGGAGAACCTGTCGGCCAAGGGCGCCTATGAGCTGGTCGCCGCCGGCGGCCCGGCCCAGGTGACCCTCTTCGCCTCCGGCACCGAGGTCTCGGTGGCCGTCGCCGCCCGCGGCCTGCTGGAAGCCGAGGGGATCGCCACGCGGGTGGTCTCCACCCCGTGCTGGGAGCTGTTCGCCGCCCAGCCGGCGGCCTACCGCGCGCAGGTCATCGGCCAGGCGCCGGTCCGCGTCGCCGTCGAGGCCCAGGTCGGCTTCGGCTGGGAGCGGTTCATCGGCGAGGATGGGGTCTTCGTGGGCATGACCGGCTTCGGCGCCAGCGCGCCCGCCGAACGGCTCTACAAGGAGTTCGGCATCACCGCCGAGGCCGTGGCCGCCGCGGCGAAGGGCAAGCTGTAAAAGGTGTCATCCCGCATGGAGCGCGCAGCGCGGAAGTGCGGGACCCAGAGGCGCCGATCCCTCCGGCACGCCCCGCGCGTCTGGGTCCCGGACAGCCGCTGACGCGGCTTCCGGGATGACACCCTTGTTCGTGTGGTACGTGGTTTAATCCCTGACTGAACTCACCAGGAGCCTCCCATGCGCCTCGGCACGCCGCTCTCGCCCTCCGCCGTCAAGGTCATGCTGCTCGGCTGCGGGGAACTGGGCAAGGAGGTGGCGATCGAGCTGCAGCGGCTGGGCTGCGAGGTGATCGGGGTGGACCGCTACGCCGACGCGCCCGCCATGCAGGTGGCCCACCGGTCCCACGTGATCGCCATGACCGACGCGGCCGCCCTGCGCGCCGTGGTGGAGCTGGAGCGCCCGCACCTGATCGTGCCGGAGATCGAGGCCATCGCCACCGACGAGCTGGTGCGGATCGAGGCCGAGGGCCTGGCCACGGTGATCCCCACGGCGCGGGCCGCCCAGCTGACCATGAACCGCGAGGGCATCCGCCGGCTGGCCGCCGAGGAACTCGGCCTGCCCACGAGCGCCTATGCGTTCGCGTCCACCGAGGCCGAGCTGGCTGAGGCGGCGAACGGCGTGACCGGCTTCCCCTGCTTCGTGAAGCCGGTGATGAGCTCGTCGGGCAAGGGCCAGTCCTATGTGGAGCGCGCCGAGGACATTCCCGCCGCCTGGAAATACGCCCTGGAGGGCGGCCGGGTGGAGCAGCCCCGGGTGATCGTCGAGGGCCGGGTCGCCTTCGACTTCGAGATCACCCAGCTCACCGTCCGCTATCGCGGCCCCGAGGGAACCACCCTGACCGCCTTCTGCGCCCCCATCGGCCACCGCCAGGTGAAGGGCGACTATGTCGAGAGCTGGCAGCCCCAGGCCATGAGCCCCGCCGCCCTGGCGCGGTCCCGCGAGATCGCCGAAGTGGTGACCGGATCCCTGGGCGGGCTGGGACTGTTCGGGGTGGAGCTGTTCGTGAAGGGCGACGAGGTGTGGTTCTCCGAGGTCAGCCCCCGGCCCCACGACACCGGCCTGGTGACGCTCGCCACCCAGGTGCAGAGCGAGTTCGCCCTGCATGCGCGCGCCATCCTCGGCCTGCCGGTGGACGTCAGCCTGCGCGAGCCCGGCGCCAGCGCGGTGATCTATGGCGGGATGGAGGGCCGGGGCGTGGCCTATGAGGGCGTCGCCCAGGCGCTCAGCGTGCCCGGCGCGGACCTGCGCCTGTTCGGCAAGCCCGAGGCCTTCGAGCGCCGCCGTATGGGGGTCGCCCTGGCCCGCGCCGCCGACACCGACACCGCGCGCGCCAACGCCAAGCTGGCCGCCGACCGGGTGGCGGTGGTCCAGGGCTGACCCCGACGCGGCCTTCCGCGGAGGAAACCCCTGAAGATCATATAATTAGCCGGATCGGCCGTCCGAGGGACGCTGTTCGCGCGCGCGCGGCCGGAAATCCAGGGTCAGACACACTTTGCGGCAAGACTTGATCGGTCCAGGGGTTGACTCAAGCGCCCCCAACCCGAAAAACCGCGCCCAAATCCAAGTATCGGTTCAGCACTCGAGGAGATCTCCATGACCGTCCGCGTCGCCATCAATGGGTTCGGCCGCATCGGCAGGAACGTCCTGCGCTCGCTCGTCGAACATGGCCGCACGGACATCGAGGTCGTGGCCATCAATGACCTGGGCCCGGTGGAGACCAACGCCCACCTGCTGCGCTATGACAGCGTGCACGGCCGCTTCCCGGGCGTGGTGACCGTCGACGGCGACACGATCGATCTCGGCCATGGCAAGATCAAGGTCACCGCGATCCGCAACCCGGCCGAACTGCCGCACAAGGAGCTCGGCGTCGACATCGCCTTCGAGTGCACCGGCCTCTTCACCACCAAGGAGAAGGCCGCCGCCCACCTGACCGCCGGCGCCAAGCGCGTCCTGGTCTCGGCCCCCTGCACCGACGCCGACAAGACCATCGTCTATGGCGTCAACCACGACACCCTGACCGCCGAGGACCTGATCGTCTCCAACGCGTCCTGCACCACCAACTGCCTGGCGCCGGTCGCCCACGTGCTGCAGGCCCTGTGCGGCATCGAGCGTGGCTACATGACCACGATCCACTCCTACACCGGCGACCAGCCGACCCTGGATACGATGCACTCCGACCTGTACCGCGCGCGGGCCGCGGCCATGTCGATGATCCCCACCTCCACCGGCGCCGCCAAGGCGCTGGGCCTGGTGATCCCGGCCCTGAAGGGCAAGCTGGACGGCTCCTCCATCCGCGTCCCGACCCCCAACGTCTCGGTGGTGGACCTGACCTTCGTGCCCAGCAAGACCACCACGGTGGAGGCCATCAACGCCGCCTTCGAGGCCGCCGCGGCCTCGGGCCAGCTCAAGGGCGTCCTGGCCGTCACCAAGGACCCGCTGGTCTCCATCGACTTCAACCACGCCCCGGCCTCCTCGACGGTGGCCCTGCCCCAGACCCAGATCGTCGACGGCGGCCTGTGCCGGGTGCTGTCCTGGTACGACAACGAGTGGGGCTTCTCGACCCGCATGAGCGACACCGCCGTGGCCATGGCGAAACTGATCTAAGAGATCAGATCATGACCTTCCGGACCCTCGACGACGCCGACCTGAAGGGCCGACGCGCCCTGGTTCGCGTGGACTTCAATGTGCCGATGCACGACGGCGCGGTGTCGGACGACACCCGCCTGCGCGCGGCGGTCCCCACCATCGAGAAGCTGCGGGCCGGCGGGGCCAAGGTGATCCTGCTGGCCCACTTCGACCGGCCCAAGGGCAAGGTGGTCCCGTCCATGAGCCTGGAGCCCATCGCGCCCGCGCTCGCCAAGGTGCTGGGGGCGCCCGTCGCCTTCGGCCCCGACTGCGTGGGTCCGGCGGCGGCCTCGGCCGTCGCGGCCCTGAAGGCGGGCGATGTCCTGCTGCTGGAGAACGTCCGCTTCCATGCGGGCGAGGAGAGCAACGATCCCGACTTCGCCAAGGCGCTGGCCGCCAACGGTGATCTCTATGTGAACGACGCCTTCTCCGCCGCCCACCGGGCGCACGCCTCCACGGCGGCCCTGGCCCACCTGCTGCCGGCCTATGCGGGCGAGCAGATGCGCCTGGAGCTGACCGCCCTGGACAAGGCGCTGGGCCATCCCGAGCGGCCGGTGATGGGCATCGTCGGCGGCTCCAAGGTCTCCAGCAAGCTCGACCTGCTGCGCAACCTGGTGACCCGGCTGGACAAGCTGGCCATCGGCGGCGGCATGGCCAACACCTTCCTCTACGCCCAGGGCCACGACGTCGGACTGTCCTATTGCGAGAAGGACCTGGCCGAGACGGCCCGCGACATCATCCGCCTGGCCGGCCAGAACAACTGCAAGCTCTTCCTGCCGCTGGACATCGTGGTGGCCGAGACCCTGGCCCCCGGCGCCGCGGCCCGGGTGCGCGGCCTGGGCGAGGTGGATGAGCACGAGCGCATCCTCGACGCCGGCCCCGAGACCGTGGAGCGGCTGTGCCGAGCCATGGACAACTCCAAGACCCTGATCTGGAACGGCCCGCTCGGCGTGTTCGAGATGCCGCCCTTCGACAAGGGCACGGTGAGCGCGGCGCGCTACGCGGCCAGCCTGGCCAAGGCCGGCAAGTTGGTGGCGGTGGCCGGCGGTGGTGATACTGTGGCGGCTCTGAATGCGGCCGGCTGCGCGGATGACTTTACTTTTGTCTCCACGGCGGGCGGCGCGTTTCTTGAATGGATGGAAGGCAAGGAACTGCCCGGCGTGGCGGCTCTCGCCATTTAGACTAACGATTTTGATGGAGCGCGGGGACACATGGCCCGGGTCACACTGAGACAACTTCTCGATCACGCCGCCGAGCATGGCTACGGCGTGCCGGCGTTCAATATCAACAACATGGAACAGGCCCTGGCGATCATGGAGGCCGCGGAGGCCACCGACTCGCCGGTGATCATGCAGGCGTCGCGCGGCGCCCGGTCTTATGCGAACGACATCGTGCTGAAGCACCTGATCGACGCCATGGCCGAGATGTACCCGCACATCCCGATCTGCATGCACCAGGACCACGGGAACAACGAGGCCACCTGCGCCACCGCGATCCAGTACGGCTTCACCTCGGTGATGATGGACGGCTCGCTCAAGGCCGACGGCAAGACGCCCGCCGACTACGACTACAACGTCAGGGTGACCCGCAACGTGGTGGACATGGCCCACTGGGTCGGCGCCAGCGTCGAGGGCGAGCTGGGCGTGCTGGGCAGCCTCGAGACCGGCATGGGCGAGAAGGAGGACGGCCACGGCTTCGAGGGCAAGCTCGGCCACGACCAGCTGCTCACCGATCCCGACCAGGCCGTCGAGTTCGTGAAGGCCACCGAAGTCGATGCGCTGGCCATCGCCATGGGCACCAGCCACGGCGCCTACAAGTTCACCCGCAAGCCGGACGGCGACGTCCTGGCCATGGGGGTGATCGAGGAGATCCATCGCCGCCTGCCCAACACCCACCTGGTGATGCACGGCTCCTCGTCGGTGCCGCAGGACCTGCAGGACCTCATCAACCAGTACGGCGGCGAGATGCCCCAGACCTGGGGCGTGCCGGTGGAGGAGATCCAGCGCGGCATCAAGCACGGCGTGCGCAAGATCAACATCGACACCGACAACCGGATGGCCATCACCGCCGCGATCCGCAAGGTGTTCGTCGAGAAGCCCGGTGAGTTCGACCCGCGCGGCTACCTGAAGCCCGCCAAGGAAGCGATGCGCAAGATCTGCGTCCAACGCTTCGAGGAGTTCGGCACCGCGGGCCACGCCTCCAGCATCAAGGCGATCCCGCTCTCGGACATGGCCAAGCGCTACGCCTCGGGCGAACTGGCCCCGAAGATCGGCGTCTCCCGCCAGGCCGCGGAGTAGCTCGACCTCTCAGTTGTCACCACGACCGAAGCCGCCGCTCGCCAGAGCGGCGGCTTCATTCGTTTCAGGCCAACCCTTCATAGGCCGCGGCGATCAGCGCCACGTCGCGGGGGTCGCCCACTAGGTCGGTCCCCATGCGGTTCATGGCGTAGGCGATGGCGGTGCGCGCCACCGGGTCCACCACCACGAAGGAGCCGCCCCAGCCGGAATGGCCGAAGGCGCGATCCTGGGGGCCATAGAGGCCGTCAGTGTTGAGCAGGAACCCGGCGCCCCAGCGGGCGCGAATCCCCAGGACCTCGTCGACCCCCTCAATCTGCTTGGCGGTGGCTTGGGCCAGGGTCTGGGGTTTCAACACATCGCCCGCCGCCACCGCTCCGAACAGCTTGGCGAGCGACCGGGCGTTGGAGAAGCCGTTGGCGGAGGAAAGCTCGCAGGCCCGCCAGGCGGCCGTGTTGGGCAGCAGGGGCTCGATCACCGGGTTGGTGTAGGCGGCCACCTGGGAGGGGTTGAGGTCGGTTCCCATGTTCGAGGTGGCGAGTTCCGGCGGCGCGATCATCTCAGCCCGCCGCACCTCCTCCGAGACCGGAAGACCGAGGGTCAGGTGCAGTCCCATGGGACCGGCGAGGTCACTGGCGATGAACTGCCCCAGGCTCTGACCGGTGATCCGGCGGAACAGTTCTCCCGCCAGCACACCGATGGAGATGGCGTGGTATCCGGACCGCGAGCCCGGCGGCCACAGCGGTTCGGTCGCCGCCAACCGAGCGGCGGCCTTGGGTTGATCGTAGAAGTCCTCGACCACCGCCGGATCACGGAAGCTGCACAGGCCCGCCTGGTGCGACAGGAGCTGGGCGATGGTGACCTGGTCCTTGCCTTGGACGGCGAACTCCGGCCACCAGCGGGCCACCAGATCGCCGTAGGCCGCCTGCCCCCGGTCCACCAGCATGGCGAAGGCCAAGGCGTTCACCGCCTTGGTGGTGGACCAGACATTGACCACGGAGTCGGCGGCCCAGGGCCGCGTCCCCGCCGCGTCCAGGCTCCCGCCCCAGAGGTCCACCAGCAGTTCGCCGTCCTTCACCACGGCCAGGGAGGCGCCGACATCACCCCGCTCGGTGAAGTTCTCCTCGAAAGCCCTGGCCAGGGCCGCGAAGGCCGGGGTGGTGGTTCCTTGGATGCTCATCGGAAACTCTTGGAGAAGGAGACGCCCCAGGTGCGCGGCGCGCCATAGACCCGGAAGCCGACCCCTAGCGGCAGATTGTTGACCCCCTGGGTGACGTAGCGCTCGTCGGCCAGGTTCTTGCCCCAGACCGCCACCTCCCAGTCGGCGCCGGAGAACAGACTCGCCCGGGCGTTCCACAGCCAGTAGCTCTGGGTGGCGATCAACGGATCGTTCAGCGCATCCTTGAACATGTCGTCGGCGTAGCGGCCGTCGACCTGGACCCTGGCCTGGATGTTCTCGCCCAGGTCGGCGGTATAGGCCGCCGAGAGGTTGAAGCTGACCTCTGGCGCGTCGGGCAGCTTGTTACCCTTCGGCGTGATCCCGAAGGAGGAGGCGAACTCCCCCAGCTCGGTGTGCAGCAGACCGAGGCCCGCCGTCAGGTCGAGCCCCGGAAGCGCGGCCGGCGACCACATGCCGTCGAGGTCGGCGCCATAGATCGTGGCCTCCTCCACATTGCCCAGCCGCTGGATCGGCAGGCCGCCGGAGGTGTCGCGGATAAAGGTCTGAACATCGGAATAGTCGTAATAGAAGACGCTCCCCGACCAGGAGAGGCCGGCGGCCGACAGGCGCTGCTTCACGCCAGCCTCATAGGCGATCAGGGTCTCGGGGCCGTAGGGCTGGAGCTGGCCGGAATTGGTGGCGACGCCGGAGAAGAAGCCGCCGCTCTTCACCCCCTGGCTGATGGACCCATAGACCAGCAGGGTGGGGTCGGGCTTCCAGTTGAGGCCGACCTTCCAGGACCAGTTGGTGTCGTCGATGGTGGCGTCCACCACCGCCAGCGGGATCGGCGGGGCGCCAAAGGGCGCGCCGGTCAGGGCGCTGCCCGGCGGCTGGGAGACCAGGTCGAGGGTCGCCCCGACATCGGCCTTCTCCTCCCAGGTATAGCGCAGGCCGGCCACCAGGCTCAGCGTCGGGCGCAGGTGGTATTCGATGTTTCCGAAGGCGGCCGCCGACTTCGAGGTCTGGTTGGAGAAGGTCAGGCTGGTGGTGTTGAAGAGGTCCTGCAGGGCACCGTCATAGGTCATCTCCACCCGATCCCGCGAAGCGAAGGCGCCCACCAGCCAGTCGCTGAGCTCGCCCGCGCCGGAGAGCCGCAGTTCCTGGGAGACCTGGTTGATCTTGTCGTGCTCGACGAAGTCGGTCTGGCGGAAGGGGCCCGCGTCGGTGTCGGCGCCCCACTGACGCTTGAAGTCCACATAACCGGTGATGGAGGTCAGCGTCGCCCAGCCCAGGTCGGCGCTGATCCGCAGGGTCGCCGCCCGCTGATCGACGTCATAGGTGGGATCCACCGAGTACTCGCCCTTGAAGGGGTCGCCATCGATGTCGCGATAACCGAGGAAGTCGGTGCAGCCCGGAGAGCCGGGGCAGACCAGGCTGGCCGGGGCGCCCGGAGGCGCCAGCAGGCCGAAGAACTCCGGCGCGCCGGCCTGGGAGCGGAACTTCTGGACCTCCAGCTTCAGCAGGACGTCGAGGTCGTCACTGGGCGCCCAGCGCGCCTGCAGCCGGCCCAGGCCCACCTTGCGGCGGCCGAAGTCGGTGTTGGTGGCGCGGTTGAAGAAGAAGCCCTCGTCCTGCTTGACCCCCTTGCCGCTGAGCCGCACGGCGAAGGTGTCGGAGAGGGGCGCATTGACCATGCCCTCCAGCTCGCCGGTCTTGTAGTCGCCGTAGCCGCCGGCGATCCGCCCCTCCATCCCGCCGAAGGTGGGCCGGGCGGTGAGGATGTTGATGGCGCCGGCCGTGGAGTTGCGGCCGTAGAGGGTCCCCTGCGGACCTTTAAGCGCCTCCATCCGCTCCAGGTCGAAGAGGTCGAAGTTCATCAGGGCCAGGGATGAGAGATAGACCTCGTCCACATAGACCCCAGCGCTGGGATTGTTGGTGGCGGAGAAGTCGTTGAGGCCGACGCCGCGGATGGTCACCACCGGCAGGATGCCCGGCATGTTCTCCTTGATGTCGACATTGGGGGTGAAGGCCGTCAGGTCGCTGACCTGGGTCACCCGGCGGGCCGCAAGGTCGGCGCCGGAGATCACCGCCACGTTGAGGCCGACGTCCAGGGTATCCTGGGCCCGCTTCTGGGCGGTGACGGTGATGGCCTCCAGTTCGATGACCGGCTCGTCCGCCCGCGCCAGACCGGCCCCGGCCATCATCAGGGCCGCGGCCCCCACGCCGGCGACCAGCCGCGCGCGTCCCGATTGCTGAGTCATCCCTCGCCCTCCCTAGGCCTGTCGTCTGGCGCCCTTCCCGGGTCACCATTTTTTCGACACTTGAGTTTGTTTGGATAACGACACGCACAGTTTCTCGCGTCAAGTTTTTCGACATTGAAGTAGGTTTGCTGTATCTGATGACCAGGAACGTGGGAGCCCATGGCGCAGGACGAGTCGGGAACGGGGCGGCCAAAGCCGGCGCGCAAGCGCGCCGCGCGCCGCGACCTGCTGCTGGACGAGGCCGCGCGGCGCATCAATGCGCAGGGCGCCGGGGCCATCGTGCTCAACGACATCGCCGAGCAGGTGGGGCTGTCGCGCAACGCCCTCTACTACTATGTGGCCGACCGCGCCGACCTGGTGTTCCGGACCTACCTGCGGGCCTGCGAGACCATGACCGACGACTTGGTCACCGCCCATGAGCAGGGACAGACCCCGGCCGAGCGCCTGGCCCTGTTCATCCGCACCTCGCTGGCCTTTGAGCGGCCCGCCCAGGCGGTGCTGAGCGACATCGACTTCCTGCCCGAACCGCAGCGCGGCCTGATCCGCGAGCACCACGGCCGCAACGTCGGCCACCTGCGGGCGATGATCGCCGAGGGGGTGGCGAGCGGCACCTTCCGCCCCTGCGAGACCGAGGTGGCGGCACAGGCCCTGATCGGCATGCTGTCCTGGGCCAGACTCTCGGCCGGCTGGCTGGGATATCGCGACGGGCGGGCGGCGAGGAAGCGGATGATCGCGGCGATCAGCGACCTCTTCCTGGGCGGCTTCGGCGCGGGACCGGAGACCGGGCGCTGCGAGATCGACGTGGAGGTCCTGACCGCCAGGCCCTTCAACGCCTTCGACCGCCGCCAGACCAACGAGATCAAGATCACCCAACTGATCGCCGCGGCCTCACGCCTCTTCAACCGGCGCGGCATCGACGGGACCTCGCTGGATGAGATCAGCGCCACGGTGGGGGCCACGAAGGGGGCGGTCTATCACTATTTCGACGACAAGGCCGACCTGGTGGTGCGGTGCTACCGGCGGGCCTTCGACCTCTATGACGTGTTCATGGACACCGCCGTCGCGACGGGCGGGACCGGCTTCGAGCGCGCCCTGATCTGTCTGCACCTGAACGTCCAGGCCCAGGCCGGACCGCTCTCGCCCCTGATGCTGCAACCCGGACGAACCGCCCTGCCGGCCGACGCGGTGGCCCGCTTCAGCCAGTCCTCGCGCAAGCTGCGGATGACCTCGACGCGGAGCCTGAAGCAGGGGGTCGCCGACGGCTCCTGCCGGCCCTGCGACGCGACCTTCGCCGCCGAGGTTGCGGCTGGCATCTTCCTGTGGCTGCCCAAGTGGCTGCCGGAGGCCTATCCGCTCAGCCCCATGAAGATCGCCGACGAGATCACCGACCTCTTCGCCCTGGGGCTGGAGACCCGCGCGGCCTAGTCGTCGATATTGGCCCCGCGCATCTCCTTCACGAAGAACGCGCCCACCACAACGGTCACCGCGGCGATGACGATGGGGTACCAGAGGCCGTAGTAGATATCGCCCGTGGCGGCGACCATGGCGAAGGCCGTGGTGGGCAGGAAGCCGCCGAACCAGCCGTTGCCGATGTGATAGGGCAGCGACATTGAGGTGTAGCGGATCTTGGCCGGGAACATCTCCACCAGGGCCGCGGCGATCGGGCCATAGACCATGGTCACATAGAACATCAGCAGGAACAGCAGCCCCACCACGGCGGGCTTGTGAACGAGCGCGCTGTCGGCCTTGGCCGGGTAGCCGGCGTCTGAGAGGGCGGCGGTCAGGGTCTTGGCCCAGGCGGTCTTGGCGGCGGCGAACTCCGCCTTGGGCAGACTGGTCCCGTCCAGGCTCGCCACCTCGACGGCGCCGATCCGCACCACGGCCAGGGTCCCGGCCGGGGCGGCCTGGTTCGAATAGGAGACCCCGGCGGTGGCGAGGGCCGACTTGGCCACGTCGCAGGAGGAGGTGAAGGCCTTCTTGCCGACGGGATCGAACTGGAAGGCGCAGTCGGCGGGGTCGGCGATCACGGTGACCGGGGCGCTGGCGGTGGCGGCCGCCAGGGCGGGGTTGGCGGCGGCCGTCAGGGCCTTGAAGATCGGGAAATAGGTGAGCGCCGCCAGCAGGCAGCCCAGCAGGATGATCGGCTTGCGCCCGATCCTGTCCGACAGCCAGCCGAACACCACGAAGAAGGGCACGCCGAGGATCAGGGCGAAGGCCACCAGGGTGTTGGCCAGCGCCCCGTCCAGCTTGAGCATCTTCTCCAGGAAGAACAGGGCGTAGAACTGGCCGGTGTACCAGACCACCGCCTGGCCGGCGGTAAGGCCGGCGAGGGCCAGCAGCACCAGCTTGAGGTTGCCCCACTCCCCGAAGGCCTCGGTCAGCGGCTTCTTTGAGGTGGTCCCCTCGTCGATCATCTTCTGGAAGACCGGGCTCTCGTGCAGCCGCAGGCGGATCCACAGGGAGACCGCCAGCAACAGGGCCGAGACCAGGAAGGGGATGCGCCAGGCCCAGGCCTTGAAGACCTCTTCCCCCAGGCTGGTGCGGACCGCCAGGATGACGATCAGGCTGAGGAAGAGGCCGAGCGTCGCGGTGGTCTGGATCCAGCTCGTATAGAGGCCGCGCTTCCCCGGCGGCGCGTGCTCGGCGACATAGGTGGCCGCCCCGCCGTACTCGCCCCCCAGGGCCAGGCCCTGGATCAGGCGCATGACGATCAGGGCCACCGGGGCGGCGACGCCGATCTGGTCATAGCCGGGCAGCAGGCCGACGGCGAAGGTCGAGAGCCCCATCAGCAGCATGGTGACCAGGAAGGTGTTCTTGCGGCCCCAGAGGTCGCCGAGGCGGCCGAAGACCAGGGCGCCGAAGGGACGCACCGCGAAGCCCGCGGCGAAGGCCAGCAGGGCGAAGATATAGCCGGTGGTCTCGTTGACCCCCGAGAAGAAGTGCTGGGTGATGAAGCCGGCCAGGGAGCCGTAGAGGTAGAAGTCGTACCACTCGAACACCGTGCCCACCGAGGCCCCGGCGATCACCATGCCGTTGCCGCTCGCGCGCTTTTCCTGAGCCATGACGCCCTCCCCCGAAGTTTCGAAGGCGAGCCTAGCTTCAATTGCGCGGGTGTCGACCTTCCGGGAGAACCTGGACCGACTTAGAGCACGTCAGGCGGAAGTGGATACCGGTTCCGCCGCCCGACGTGCTCTAATGTTTTAAGTCTAGACCCTTCTTGCCGTCTCAGATGAGTCCATCTGAGACGGTCAGGGTCTAGTGGCCTTCGCCTCCGGCGAGTTCACCCATGGCGCTCTGCAGGTAGTTCTGCTCACCCAGCTGGCGCACCAGGCTGATCTGGGTCTCGAGGAAGTCGATGTGCTCCTCGGTGTCGGTGAGGATCTCGCGCAGGATCTGGCGGCTGACATAGTCGGCCGAGTCCTCGCAGAGCTTGATGCCGCGCACCTGGTCGGCGCGGCCGCCGACCTCGACCGCCAAATCGGCCGCCAGGCACTCGGGCACGTTCTCGCCGATCTTCAGCTTGTGCAGGTCCTGCAGGTTGGGCAGGCCGTCCAGGAACAGGATGCGCTTGATGAGCTTGTCGGCGTGCTTCATCTCGCCGATCGACTCCTCGTAGGTCACCGCTCCCAGACGGGCCAGGCCCCAGTTCTGGTACATCCGCGCGTGCAGGAAGTACTGGTTCACCGCGGTCAGCTCATTGGTCAGGACCGCGTTGAGCAGCTGGATGATCGCCTTGTCGCCCTGCATGTGAGCCTCCGTGAATTCGCCCGTCAGGCGCGCAACCTCAGGCGGAGCGCGGGACCTGTCAAAGCCTATGTTCGAAACAAGCCCGCCCGGCCTCGCCGGCCCCGGCGGAGGCTATTCGGCGGCGTAGCGCAGGGCCTCGCCCTGTTCATCGACCATCTGCTTCATGTCGCAGACGCAGCGGGCGCACTGGGGCTTGGCCCCGCAGGCGCGGAAGATCTCGGCCGGGCGCTGGGCGCCCCCCTCGATGGCGGCGCGGACGTCGCGTTCGCGGATGCCGTTGCAGTTACAGACGTACACGGGGACTCTTCCCTCCGACTACGCCTCCATCTCTACCAGATGCGAACGCCGTTGCAACTCATTATCATCTTGGTTCCGAGCCTCGCGGTATGGGCGCGACGGTTTGTCGCTAAACCCACGCTTGGCGTCACACGTTATCCGGGATGAGAGTGGCGCCCTTGGTCCGTGGGCGCCTCTCACCGGCCACCTCGCGAAAAAGGGCCGCGGACATGGAGGTCGACGCCCTCTTGCTGTCACGGCTGCAGGCCGCCGCCCTGACCGCCGCCCACATCACCTTTCCAAGCCTCACCGTGGGACTGGCCGGCTATCTGGCGGTGCTGGAGGGCCTGTGGCTGGGGTCGGGCAACCGGGTCTTCGAGACGCTCTACGCCTTCTGGCTGAAGATCTTCGCTGTCTCGCTGGGCATGTGCGTGGTGACCTTGGCGGGGCTGGGCTGCGAAATCGCCGCCAACTGGAGCCTGCTCTCCACGCCCTTCGCGCCGCTGCTGGCGCCCCGGCCGGCCGCGGCCTTGATCACCGCCGTCGCCCTGGAGACGGGGCTGCTGGCGGTCATGCTGCTGGGGTGGCGGAGGCTGGACCCGCGGCTGCACCTGGCCGCCACCGTCCTGGCGGCCCTCGGCGCCCTGCTGCTCTCCTTCTGGCTCGTGTCGGCCGCCGGCTGGATGCAGCATCCGATCGTCCTTCCGGGGCCGACCGCGGCTGAGCCCGCGACGATCGGCTGGCGGGCGGCCGTGCTGTCGCCGGGCTTCCCGTCCCGCTTCGCCCATCTGGCGCTGGCCTCCTACCTGACCACGGCCCTGGTGGTCGGGGCGGCCTCGGCCTGGGGTGTGCTGAGGGACCCGGAGGAGGCCGAGTCCGCCACCGCCCTGCGCATGGGAGTGGGGTTGGTGGCCATCGCCGCCCCCCTGCAGCTGGTGACCGGCGGCGGCTGGACCGGCGACGCGGCGATCCTCGAAGTGTCCCGGGCCTATCAGGTGATGGTCGGGCTCGGCGTGGCGATGATCGGCCTGGGCGTCTGGGGCGCCTGGCTTTCCTGGCGCAACAGCCTGGCGCGGACACCCGTCTATCTGATCGCGGCGATGGTCATGGGGCCGACGGGATTTGTCAGCGTGGTCGCCGGCTGGACGCTCACCGGGCGAGGGCTGCCGGCCTTCGTCGTCCACGACCTGTTGCGCGCGGCCGGCGGGGCCGCCTCGGTGACGGCGCCGGTCTCCCTGCTGGCGGTCCTGGCCCTGCACGGCCTGGTTCTCGGCCTCGGCGCCCTCTACGTCCTGCGCCTGATCGGCCAGGGCCCGGCGAACGGCGAGCCGCCCGACGTGGCCCATCCCTGAGCGCGGCCGGCCCCCCGGCGATCAGCCTCTCCCCAGGACGGGACGGGATGGGGTATTGGACAGTCCATGACCCCGTCCTGCCGCCTCTACCTGATCACCCCGCCCCGCATCGACGACCTGGTCGCCTTCGGCAGGACCCTGGCCCACGCCATGGACGCCGGAGACGTGGCGGCCGTGCAGATCCGGCTGAAGGACCAGCCCGAAGAGGTGATCGCCGCGGCGGTGGACGTGCTGTCGCCGATAATCCAGGCCCGTGGCGCGGCGGTGATCCTCAACGACGATCCCGTCCTGGCGGCGAAGCTGAAGTGCGACGGGGTCCATATCGGCCAGGACGACATGCCGCTGCCCCAGGCCCGCAGGATCATGGGACCGGACGCGATGATCGGGGTGACCTGTCACGACAGCCGGCATCTGGCCATGGAGGCCGCCGAGGCCGGAGCCGACTATGTCGCCTTCGGCGCCTTCTTCCCCACCACCACCAAGGATGCGCCCACCCGCGCCGAGCCGGAGATCCTGTCCATCTGGCAGGAGGTGATGGAGACCCCCTGCGTCGCCATCGGCGGGATCACGGTGGAGAACGCGCGCGGCCTGGCCGCCGCCGGGGCGGACTTCCTGGCGGTCTCGGCCGGGGTGTGGAGCCATCCGGAGGGGCCGGCGGCGGCGGTGAAGGCCCTGAACGAGCAGATCGCGCTGGGCGTCGCCGACAGGGCCTGACCCCCTCGCCTTGCCTTAGGGGCCCGCGCCCACTAGGTTCCGCGCCTCAAATTTCGCAAAGAACCTCATGTCCAAAATCAACGCCGTCTCGATCAAGCCGGGAAATATCCTGCAGCATGACGGGGGACTGTGGGTGGCCGTGAAGGTCGTGCACGTGAAGCCCGGCAAGGGCGGCGCCTTCGCCCAGGTGGAGCTGAAGAACATCGAGGACGGCCGCAAGCTCAACGAGCGCTGGCGCACCTCCGACACGGTCGAGCAGATCCACCTCGACCAGAAGGACTATTCCTTCCTTTACGAGCAGGGCGACATGCTGGTCTTCATGGACCAGGAGACCTACGAGCAGATCGAACTGGCCAAGGACTTCGTCGGCGACGATCAGGTCCGCTTCCTGCAGGACGGCATGGTGGTGAAGCTGCAGCTCTTCGAGGAACGCCCCATCAGCATCACCCTGCCCGATCAGGTGGTCCTGACCATCGTCGAGGCCGACGCCGTGGTGAAGAACCAGACGGCGTCCTCCTCGTACAAGCCGGCCAAGGCGGACAACGGCATGCGCATCCTGATCCCGCCCTATATGGAGGCCGGCGAACGCGTCCTGGTCTCCACCGAGACCGGCGAATACGTGCGCAGGGCCGACTGATGTCCACCCAAACCGCCCTCCTGAAGGTCATGTCCGACGCCGCCCGCAAGGCGGCCCGCGGCCTCAACCGCGACTTCGGCGAACTGACCGAGCTGCAGGTCTCCAAGAAGGGAGCCGCCGACTTCGTCTCCGCCGCCGACCTGAAGGCCGAGCAGACCATCTTCGAGATGCTGCAGAAGGCCCGTCCCGGCTACGGCTTCCTGGGTGAGGAACGCGGCCTGATCGAGGGCACCGACAAGACCCACACCTGGATCGTCGACCCGCTGGACGGCACCACCAACTTCCTGCACGCCATCCCCCACTTCGCCATCAACATCGCCCTGCAGCGCGAGGGCGCGATCGTGGCGGCGGTGACCTACAATCCGGTGACCAACGAGCTGTTCTGGGCCGAGAAGGGCAAGGGCTGCTTCGTCAACGACAAGCGCCTGCGGGTCGCCGCCCGTCAGCACCTCGCCGAGAGCGTGCTGGCCACCGGCATCCCCTTCCTGGGCCACGGCCAGCACGCCACCTTCCTGAAGGAGCTGCACCAGATCAGCCAGCGGGTCGCCGGCGTGCGCCGGTTCGGCGCGGCGGCCCTGGACCTGGCCTTCGTGGCCGCCGGTCGCTTCGACGGCTACTGGGAGCGGGACCTGAAGCCCTGGGACCTAGCGGCGGGCCTGCTGCTGGTGAGCGAGGCCGGCGGCAAGGTGACCAGCGCCGAGGGCGACGAGGATGTGCTGGGTTCGGGCAGCATCTGCGCCTCCAACCTCGAACTGCATCCCCTGATCCTGCAGCGCCTGCGCGCCGCGGCCTGACCGACCTCCGACTGGTTCTGGTCCAGGCTTGACGATACCGTCACAGGCGCCGGCTAGATCGGAGCCATGACCCTGACCCGACGCGCCTTCTCCGCCGCCGCCGCCGCGGCCCTCGCCGCCACCCCGGCCCTCGCCGCCGGGGCCCGCCGGCCCATCGTGATCGCCCATCGCGGCGCCAGCGGCGAGCGGCCCGAGCACACCCCCATGGCCTATCGGCTGGCCATAGAGGAAGGCTGCGACTTCATCGAACCGGACCTGGTGCTCACCAAGGACGGCCACCTGGTGGTCCGCCACGAGAACGAGATCGGCGGGACCACCGACGTGGCCGCCCGTCCGGAGTTCGCGGCGCGCAGGACCAGCAAGGTGGTGGACGGCGAGCAGGTTGAGGGCTGGTTCGCCGAGGACTTCACGCTCGCCGAACTGAAGACCCTGCGGGCCCGCGAGCGGCTGCCGGAGCTGCGGCCGGCCAGCGCGGCCTTCGACGGCCGCGAGGCCATCGCCACCTTCCAGGAGGTGGTGGACCTGGCCAAGGCCGAAACCAAGCGGGTGGGCCGGACGATCGGCGTCTATCCGGAGATGAAGCATCCGAGCTTCCTGGCCAGCCTCGGCCTGGTTATCGAACCGCGCCTGGCCGATGCGCTGAAGGCCAACGGCCTGGACAGCCGCACGGCGCCGGTCTTCGTCCAGTGCTTCGAGACCGCGCCCCTGAAGACCTTCGCCAAGCTGTCCCGGGCCCGCCGGGTGCGGCTGGTGGCCGGCGACGCCAAGGACCTGGTGACGGCGGCGGGCCTCAAGGACATCGCCACCTATGCCGACGGCGTGGGTCCCGACTGGTCGCTGGTGGTTCCGACCCTCGACGGCGCCCTCGGCCCGCCCACCAGCCTTGTGGCCGACGCCCACGCCGTGGGCCTGGCGGTGCATCCCTGGACCGTGCGGGCCGAGAACCGCTTCCTGCCGGAGACGCTTCGCAGCGGGACCGCCCCGGCCGCCCACGGCGACGTGGGCGCCGTCTACCGGGCCCTGTTCGCCGCCGGCGTCGACGGCCTGTTCAGCGACTTCCCGGGTCTGGCGGTCAAGGCGCGGGGCTAGTTGCTGCTCATCTGGACCGCACCCTAAAGTGTCATCCCGGTTTCCGCGTAGCGGAAGACCGGGACCCAGAGACACCGAGGCCAGCCGCCTTGTCCTATTTCGTCTACATTCTCGCCAGCCGGCAGCACGGCGCGCTCTATGTCGGGGTGACGAACAGCCTGGAGCGCCGCATCGCCGAGCATAAGGCCAAGGAAGTCCCGGGGTTCACCAAGCGGTATGGCGTCGACCGCCTAGTCTGGTGGCGAGCCTACCGCGAAGTCACCGAGGCCATCCACTTCGAGAAGCAACTGAAGCGGTGGCGCCGGAACTGGAAGGTCAATCTGATCGAGAGTGAAAACCCTCAATGGGGCGATCTCTACCCGTCGATGATGGCGCCCGTTCCAGATGGGCCGGTGCTTCTGGGTCCCGGTCTTTCGCTTCGCGAAAACCGGGATGACACGGAGATTTAGAGGTTAGGCCGCCGCGTCCCCGAACTGCAGGGACGCCAGCCGGGCGTAGAGGCCGCTCTTGGCGAGCAGTTCGTGGTGGGAGCCCTGTTCCACCACCCGGCCCTTGTCCATGACCACGATGCGGTCGGCCTTGAGCACGGTGGCCAGGCGGTGGGCGATGACCAGGGTGGTGTGGCCCTCCATGGCCTCCTCCAGCGCCCGCTGGACCAGGCGCTCGTTCTCGGCGTCCAGGGCGCTGGTGGCCTCGTCCAGCAGCAGGATGGGGGTTTCGCGGATCAGGGCCCGGGCGATGGCCAGGCGCTGGCGCTGGCCGCCGGAGAGGCTGCGGGCCCGTTCCCCCAGCGGGGTGTCGAAGCCCTGGGGCAGGGCGTCGAGGAAGCCGTCGGCCTGGGCGGCGCGCGCCACGGCGCGGACCGCCTCGAGGTCGGCGCCCTCGCGGCCGAAGCGGATATTGTCCAGGGCCGAGCCGGAGAACAGCGGCGAGTCCTGGGCCACCAGGGCCATGCGGGCGCGCACCTCGGCGGGGTCGGCCTCACGGACATCGACGCCGTCCACCTTCACCGTGCCGAACTGGGGATCATAGAAGCGCAGCAGCAGGCGGAAGACCGTGCTCTTGCCGGCGCCGGAGGGGCCCACCAGGGCCACCCGCTCGCCGGGCGCCACCCGCAGGTCGAAGCCCTGCAGGGCCGGCAGGTCGGCGCGGCCTGGATAGGCGAAGGTGATGTTGGAGAACTCGATCTCGCCGCGCGGCGGGGCCGGCAGGTGCTTGGGCACGGCCGGCGCGGCGATGCCCGGACGGGCCGAGAGCAGGTCGGTGATGCGCTCCATCGCCCCGGCGGCCTTCTGGACGTCGCCCCAGGTTTCGCCCAGCGCCCCCACGGAGCCCGCGGCCATCACCGAGAGGAAGGCGAACTGGAACAGCGCCCCCCAGGTCATGTCGCCCCGCAGGCCGGCATGGACGCCGAGCCAGAAGATGCCCACCACCCCGCCGAACACCAGGGTGATCACCGCGGCGATCATCCCGGCCCGGGCGGTCATGCGGCGCAGGGAGGTGCGGAAGGAGGCCTCCACGGCCCCGCCGAACACCGCCGCGCCGGCCGCCTCGCGCCCGAAGGCCTGGACGGTCTCCAGGGCGTCCAGGGTCTCGCCGGCGTGGCCCACGGCCTGGGCGAACTGGTCCTGGGTCGAGGCGGTCAGCTTGCGCACCTTGCGGCCGAACAGAAACAGCGGCGCCAGGACCACGGGGATCAGCACCACCACCATGCCGGTGAGGTGCGGACTGACGATCACCATCAGGATCAGGGCGCCGATCAGCATCAGCAGGTTGCGCAGGGCCACCGAGATGGAGGTGCCGATCAGGCTCTCGACGATCTGGATGTCAGTGGTCAGGCGCGAGAGCACCTCGCCGGTGCGCATGTGCAGGAAGAAGGCCGGATCCAGGGTCAGGATGTGGGCGTAGGTGGCCTTGCGCAGGTCGGCCACGATCCGCTCGCCCAGCTTGGTGACGAAGAAGTAGCGCATGGCCGAGGAGACGGCCAAGGCGACGGCCACCACCCCCATCAGCCAGAACCACTGGTCCACCGAGGCCCCGGTGGTCCGCGCCTTGGTGAGGTGATCCACCAGCAGCCGCACGGCGCCCGACAGGCCCAGCGTCGAGGCCGCCGCGGTGATCAGGAAGACCCCGGCCAGGGCGACATCGCCCAGGTGGGCCTTCAGGAAGGGCGTCAGGGCCGCCAGGGGTTTGATGTTGCGGCTCTTGGGCCGGCGCTCGGCGGCCTCGGAGATATCCTGGGCGAGAGACGCACCCACGGTCGGTCGGCCATCGACAGCCGGCCCGGACCCAAAATCACTCATGAAAACCCGCGCCCTTGCTCTTGCCCCGCCTTTTCCTGTATAGGCGCGGCTCCGTTCGATCCGCCTGCCGGCGGAGCGATTATTCTATGGCCGCTCCTTTACGTCGGATGCCCGCGCGATGAAACAAGACACCCACCCCGACTACCACTTCATCAATGTGGTGATGGTCGACGGCACCACCTACCGCACGCGCTCCACCTACGGGAAGGAAGGCGCGACCCTGAACCTGGACATCGATCCGAAGACGCACCCGGCCTGGACCGGCGGCAACCAGCAACTGCTGGACCGTGGCGGCCGCGTCTCGCGCTTCAACGCCAAGTTCGGCGCCTTCACCCGCAAGTAAGAGCGCCGCGCCGGCTCGCCGGCGCGCGCGACTTGGGTCACGAAAAACGCCGCGTGGATCACGCGGCGTTTTTTGCTGTCTGGTGATGGGCGAAGGGCCTCCGCCGGGCGGAGGCCTTCACCTGAGGATATCTAGCCGCCGAAGGCGGTGCGCAGGCGGTCGAACTGGGTCTGGACCGGGTTCGGCGTCTCGACGTCGGTGTCCTCGACATACATGCGGCGATCCAGGTGACGGACCCGCTCATAGAGGCGCTCGGAGCGGTCCAGCAGCAGCAGCAGGCCGCTGGGCAGGTCCTCGTTGGTCTCCGGCGGCGCCCGGCAGACATCCTCGGCGCCCAGGCGGTAGCGTTCGTCGCAGGCGCCCTCGGGGGGCATGTCGCCCTCGCGGACGGCCCGCTGCACCAGCAGCCAGGAGGCCACCTGCATCAACCGGGTGGTGAGCCGCATGCTCTCGCCAGCATAGGCCAGCGCCGCGTTGCGGCCCAGCAGCTTGGATTCCTGTCGACCGGAGCCGTCCAGATAGCCGGCGGTCTCCTCGACGAGGTCCATGCCCTCCTGGAAGGTGCGGTCGAAGAGTTCCGAACGGGCGAAGTCCTGGATCACGTCCGCCCGCCAGGCTCCCGCCGGCAAAGTCCCGTCGCTCATGAACTTACAGTCCCTGACAAATTCGTCTGCGCACAGATGCGCCGTCTGGTCCTAGCCGTTGCAACCGCCGTGCCAAGAGCCAAACGCGTGCGACAGAACGCCCCCACCCCGAATTCGACTAACCGGATTTCGTCCCGAACAGGGCGTCGGCGGCTTCCCGCCCCGCCCGCTTCTTCTGGATCTGCGCCTGGCAGCGGACGATCTCGCCCTGCAGCGTCTCGATCCGCTCCTCGAGTTCGGCCACGCCATAGAGCTCCAGGTCCTCGCGAACCGCATCGGCGAGCCCCTGGCCAAGGCCGATCCGAACCTCTGCGGGTTCTTCCATTGAAGACCTCCCTTTGCCGGTTCCGTTTCTGCGCCTATCTGAACCCCCAACGACATCAGCGCGCAAGACCGGGGAGGCCACACCATGAGCCAATCGAGCATGACGGCGATCGCCGTGGAGGGTGGCAAGGGATCGGCGGCCGACATGAAGGCCGTGCAGATTCCCCGCCCCGAGCCCGGCCCCGGCCAAATCCTGATCAAGGTGGCGGCCGCCGGCGTGAATCGCCCCGACCTGATCCAGCGCATGGGCTTCTATCCGCCGCCCCCCGGCTCTCCCGACACCATGGGCCTGGAGGTCGCCGGCGAGGTGGTGACCGGCGCGGGCCGCTGGAAGGCCGGCGACCAGGTCACCGCCCTGCTGGGGGGCGGCGGCTATGCGGAATACGCGGTGGCGGACGCTAGGCACGCCTTGCCCATCCCCAAGGGGCTGTCCCTGCTGGAGGCCGCGGCCCTGCCCGAGACGGTCTTCACCGTCTTCGCCAATGTGTTCGAGCACGGCGGCCTGAAGGCCGGCGAGACCCTGATGGTGCACGGCGCCACCTCGGGGATCGGGGTCATGGCCATCCAGATGGGCAAGGCCGCCGGCGCCAAGGTGATCGCCACGGCCCGCGGGGCCGACAAGGCGGCCACCGCCAAGGCCCTGGGGGCCGACGTGGCGGTGGACGCCACGGCCGAGGACTTCGCCGAGGTCGCCAAGCGCGAGGGCGGCTGCGACGTCATCCTCGACATGGTCGGCGGCGACTATTTCGCCAAGGACCTGGACGCCCTGAAGACCGGCGGCCGCATCGTCTTCATCGCCAGCCAGGGGGGCGGCGAGGTCACCCTGCCCATCGGCCGGATGATGATGAAGCGCGCGGTGATCACCGGCTCCACCCTGCGGCCCCGGGCGCCCGACGAGAAGGCCCGCCTGGCCGCCGCCGTGGAGGCGACGGTCTGGCCCTGGATCGAGGCCGGCAAGATCCGCCCCCGCATCGACGCCACCTTCCCGCTGGCCGAGGCTGGCAAGGCCCACGCCCACCTGGAGGGCGGCGCCCATGTGGGCAAGGTGATGCTGACGGCCTGACCGGCGTCAGGCCGCGCGCCGGGCGTAGAGGAACTCGATCACCGAGGCCCGGGCCCCGACATAGGTCGGGTTTCCGGCCACGGCGAGGCGGTCGCGGGGCCGGGCTAGGTCGACGGCCAGGATGTCGCCGATGGTCGCCCGCGGGCCGTTGGTCATCATCACGATGCGATCCGACAGCAGGACCGCCTCGTCGACGTCGTGGGTGATCATCAGGACGGTGTTCCTCAGCGCCGTCTGGATCTCCATGACGCTGTCCTGCAGGTGGGCGCGGGTGAGCGCGTCCAGGGCGCCGAAGGGTTCGTCCAGCAACAGGACCTTAGGCTGCATGGCCAGAGCCCGGGCGATCCCCACCCTCTGCTTCATGCCGCCGGAGATCTCCGAGGGCCGCTTGTCCCGGGCCTCCGTCATCTTCACCAGGTCCAGGTTGTGCAGGGTCCAGTCGCGGCGCTCGGCGGCGGACTTCTTGCCGGCGAACACCTTGTCCACCGCCAGGCGGACATTCTCCTGCACCGACAGCCACGGCAGCAGGGAGTGGTTCTGGAACACCACCGCCCGCTCGGGACCCGGCGACTCGACCGCTTCGCGGTCCAGGATCACCGCCCCGGTGGTCGCCGGGATCAGGCCGGCCACCACATTGAGCAGGGTGGATTTCCCGCAGCCGGAATGGCCGATGAGGGAGACGAACTCCCCTTGGTCCACCTGAAGGTTGATGTCACGCAGCACCTCGGACCGGCTCGCCCCCTTCTGGAAGGTGACGCCGACGCCCTCGATGGAAAGATAGGCCTTGGCCATGGTCGGATTCCCTAGCTGAGCGCGCTGCCGCGCGAGACAATGCGGCCGGCCAGAGCCACCACCCGGTCGAGGAAGAAGCCGGTAAGGCCTACCCAGGCCAGGGCCACGACGATGTCGGAGATCCGGGAGGCGTTGTACTGGTCCCAGATGAAGAAGCCGACGCCGACGCCCCCCAGCAGCATCTCGGAGGCGACGATGGCCAGCCAGCTCATCCCCACCCCGATGCGCAGTCCCGTGAAAATGTAGGGGGTGGTGGCCGGCAGCAGGATCTTGAAGAAGTACTCCACCGGCGACAGCCGCAGGACGCGGGCGACATTGACGTAGTCGTCGGGGATGTTGCGCACGCCCACGGCGGTGTTGATGACGATGGGCCAGATCGAGGTCACGAAGATCACGAACAGGGCCGAGGGGTTGGCCTCGTGGAAGGCGGCCAGGGAGATCGGCAGCCAGGCGAGGGGGGGCACGGTCCGCAGCACCTGGAAGATGGGATCCAGCCCCCGGTGGGCCCAGCGGTTGGCGCCGATCAGCACCCCCAGCAGCACCCCGCAGACCGCCGAGATGGAGAAGCCGAGCGCCACCCGCTTGAGGCTGGTGGCGATGTGCCAGAACAGGCCCTTGTCGACGCCGCCCCGGTCGAAGAACGGATCGACGATCAGCTCGCGGGACTCCGACCAGATGCGCGAGGGCGAGGGCAGGCCCTCGTAGGAGTCGCCGCACAGCAGCTGCCAGACCACCATGATGATCAGCAGGGTCAGGGCCGGCGGCAGGACGGCCGCCGCGGCGGCGCCGGCGCGGCGAGCCAGACCGGCGAGGGGCCTGGGCGGAGGTTCGCGCAGGGTCACGGCGATCGGCTCGCTGGGGGTGAAGGCGGGCTTGGGGAAACTCATCGCCTCGCCCCCTAGACCAGCTTCTTGATCGGCTGGCTGGCCAGGTAGGCGGCCGGGTTGGCGGGGTCGAAGACCTTGCCGTCGAAGAACCTCTCCACGCCCCGGCTGTCGGCGGCTGGCGCGGCCTGGCCGATGGAGGCCGCCGCCGCGCGCCAGATGTCGGCGCGGTTGACCTTGTTGACCAGGGCCTTGGTGTTGGTGGCCTGGGGCAGGACGCCCCAGCGGACGTTCTCGGTGGCGAACCACAGGTCGTGGGACTTGAAGGGGAAGCTGGCGTTATCGGCCCAGAACTTCATGGTGTGGGGCGACCCCGTGACCTTGCGGCCGTCGCCATAGTCGATGGTCCCCTGTAGCCGGGGCAGGATGTCGCCCATGGGCACATTGACGTACTGCCGGCCCGAGACGATGGAGCACATGGCCGGGCGGTTGCCCATCTTGTCGCACCAGATCTGGGCCTCCAGGACCGCGGCGGTGAGCGCCCGGGCCGCGCGCGGATAGCGGTCCACCCAGTCGGCGCGCATGCCCAGCGCCTTCTCCGGGTGGTTCATCCAGATCTCGCTGGTGGTGGTCGCGGTGTAGCCGATCTTCTGGTTCACGGTCTGGCCGTTCCAGGGCTCGCCGACACAGAAGGCGTCCTGCGTGCCCGCCTTCAGATTGGCCACCATCTGGGGCGGCGGGATGACGATGGTGGAGACGTCGGTCTCCGGATTGATGCCCGCCGCCGCCAGCCAGTAGCGGATCCACAGGTCGTGCGTCCCGCCCCGGAAGGTCATGGCGATCTTGGCCGGATTCTTGGCGGCCTTGAGCTGGGCGAACTTGGCCTTGGCCCCGGCGGCGTTGAGCCCGACCTTCACAGCCTTCAGGTCATTGCCCACAGAGATGGCCTGCCCGTTCGTGTTGAGCCGGGCCAGGATGTACATGGGCAGGGGCTTGCCGCCGGTCTGGACCCCCAGGGTGAACTGCAGGGGCATGGGCGACAGGATATGGGCGCCGTCGATGCCCCCGCCGCCGGAGCCCAGCACCAGGTTGTCGCGGGTCGCGGCCCAGGAGGCCTGCTTCACCACCTCCACGTCGGGCAGGCCATGCTTGGCGAACAGGCCCCGCTCCTTGGCGATGATGATCGGCGAGGAGTCGGTCAGCGCGATGAAGCCCAGGCGGGCCTTGGCCACCTCGGGCCCGGCCCAGGCGGCATGGGCTCCGGACGGGAAGGCGGACTTGGCGGCGGCCAGGGTGGCCGTGGCGGCCAGGATGGCGTTGCGGCGGGTCAGGCCTGAGTCGGTCTTGTGGGTCATGATCTGCAAGTCCCCTAGAGCTTGTATTCGAGGGTGAGCCACGCCTTGGCGCGCGAGGGCGGCGGCGCCAGCGTGCCGATCGGGACGGCCGCCTCGCGCTGGAAGTCGGCGTATTTCAGCTGGATCGACAGCTTGGGCGTGATGGCGGCGGTGACCTGCACGTCCCACTCGTGACCGAGGTCGGCCCCAGTCCTCTGGTCGTCGAAGTCGTGGTAGCGGACCAGGATGTCGCTGTTGAACAGGTAGGTCTTCTTGAACCGCGGCTTGGCGTTGAAGCTGAGGTTCTTGTCCTCGATGCCGTCGGCGAAGCTCTTGTTGCCGCCGGCCGAGACGAAGGCGTCCGACCAGCCCTGGAAGGCGTGCACGGTGGCGAGCGGCGTGGTGAAGCCCCGGACGCCGTCGCCCTCCAGGGACTCGTAGCCGACCTTCAGGGTGTAGATGTCGAAGGTCCCGGCCAGGTCGGCGCCCACATAGGCCAGGTCGAAGGGCGCGGTGTTCCCGTGATATTCGCTCTGCACCGCGTAGGTGGCGTTGTAGGCGACCTGGTAGAGGCCGAGCCAGGTCTTGCCCGAGGCCTTCACTCCCTTGGTGATGGAGGAATTGATCGCCGAGTTGCCGAAGTCGAGGGCGTAGACGAAGCCCTGCAGGCGCAGGGCCTCGGCGGGGGACCAGGTGACGTTCAGCAGGTGGCTGTCGCTGTCCCAGTCCTTCAGTTCGCCGAGGATACGGTTGATGTGGGTGACATAGGCGTAGGTCGCCTTGACCCGGCCGAGGGCGACGTCGGCGCGCACGCTGTCGAAGGTCTGCTCGTCCTGACGCCAGCCGACATTGCCGACGAAGCGCTGGTCGTCCAGCAGGATGCGCTGGCGCCCGGCGGTCACCTGCAGGGCGGCGCTTGGGGTCCAGGTGAGCTGGGCGCGGTTCAGCTCGGTGACGTCGGGATCGTTGATGATGGGATAGCGGGCCTTGTCGGCGCCGTTCAGGGGTGGGGTGGCCGCCCCGGGCACGTTGACCGCGAAGTGCTCGGGCCCGATCTGGCGGACATCCTCGAACTCGATCAGGCCCTTGAAGCCCCTGAAGTCGGCGGTCTCCCAGCCGAGCCGGGTGCGAACCGTGAAGGCCTGGCCCTCGTCGCGCAGCACGGCGGTGCGGGTCTGGTCGACGGTCTCATAGCGGGCGCGCACCTCCAGCAGCAGCCTGCCGGCCGCGATCTGGTCGCTCAGCGTCGGTTCGGGCGCCGGCGGCATCGGCGGCTCGGCGGGCGCCTCGGTCGTCGGGTCCGGCGCCGTCGGTGGATCGGCGGTCTGCGCCTGGGCCAGCCCCGCCCAGAGCAGGGCCGCGACACCCGTTCCCAGGGCCAGCCTCGTCTTGGTTCTCGTCATGCCTCAATCCCCCAAGGCCAAAAAAAAGACGCCCGGCTAAGCCGCTGAGCGGCCTCTCCGGACGTCGTTGTCCATCCATCCGACGATCACCGTCGGCGGCCCTCTCGGGCCCTCGCGGAACCTCGTTGTCCCGCGTGTCGCCTTCAGGAGGGGACGGCCCGATCAGCTCGGCAATCGGAAAGCAGCGCTATCTGGCGGGATCGCCCGCGATCGGCGTCATATTGCACAGCAGCAAAGCAGGATGACGGGGGGACCTGCCCGCATTTCGCGCGTTTCCGACGCCTGGGATGGGCTGCAAAGCCGTGAGCGCGGGACTTCCCAACAGATCCGGAGCGCGCCCGAGGCCGGACGGCCAGACCCGTCCGCAGGGGCGAGCGCCGCGTTCACCGCACTTGCGAAGGCTCACCCCTGCCGGGCGGCCTCGGCCTGTCCGGCTTCGAAGGCCGCGCGGCGGGCCTCCATCTGGGCCGTGCGCTCGGCGCGCAGGGCGGGATCCCAGGCGGTGCGGGGCCCCACATGCATGCCGCCGTCCACCAGCATGGAGACACCGGTGACGAAGGCGCTCTCGTCGCTGGCGAAGAACAGGGCGGCGTTGGCGATATCCTCCGGCAGACCCGGCTTGGCGATGGGCTGGGCGTCCGGGGCGGTCTGGGCCATGCCTTGCTTGACCATCTCAGCCAGGCCCACGGGCATCACCGAGCTGGGGGTGAATATGTTGGTGAGGATCAGGCCCGGGCAGATGGCGTTCACCCGCACCCCGTCGCGGGCCAGCTCGGCGGCGGCGACCTTTGTGAGGTGGATGACGCCGGCCTTGGCCACGGAATAGGCGATCGGCCCGGCGCCGGCCTGGGTCCCGGCGATGGAAGCGGTGTTGACGATGGCCCCGCCGCCACGGGCCTTCATGTGCGGCAGGGCGTAGCGAATGCCGAGCGCCACCGAGCGCAGCAGCAGGGTCTGGCTGAGATCCCAGGCCTCGCCGGTCATGTCCTCCAGCCGGGCGGGAGAGCCGCCGGCGCCGGCGTTGTTGAACAGGATATCCAGCCCCCCGAAGATCTCCGCGCAGGCGGTCATCAGGGCCTCGATCTGGCGCTCCTGCGTCACGTCGCAGTGGCGATAGGCGACCTGGCCCTCGAAGCGGGCCGCGAGCGCCACGCCGGCCGCGTCGTCGATGTCGCCCACCATGACCCTGGCGCCCTCCGCCACGAAGCGCTCCACCGTCCCCAGGCCGATGCCGGAGCAGCCGCCGGTGATGACGGCGATCTTGGTCTTCAGGCGGTCCATATGCGTTTCCCCACGGCCCGATCGGGCGCTCCCCATGTCCAGAATGGGCCTCCCCCATCGCCCGCGCAAACCCATTCTTCGAAGAATGGCGGGGCGCCTGCGAAGCCCGGCGCGGGGCCGCCACGGCGCGAGAATTTGGCGTAACGCTGGTTTTTTTGAACCGCGCGCGCGCCGCCCCGGCGGACTTGGCCGCGGGCGCGCCGAACTCGGCCAGACAGTACCCATTCCTAGGATTCATAAGGCGTAACAGGTTATCCGGCGCCGGAACTCACGAACCCGAACTTCGAAAGATTCCAGCCTCGCGAGGTGGATCGACCCACATCCCCTCGTGAATTGACCCCCACGTCAGAGATTGACGGAGCGGAATGCGTACCGCAAGTTCGAAGACGACGCGGCCACCGCGTTAGGCCGAAGAGCCACAGGGGGAGGATTCCTAGGATGCATCATAGATTCCAATTGTTGGCGGCCACCGCCCTGGCGTCCGTCGCCATGGCCGGCGGGGCCCAGGCCCAGAGCGGCGCCACCACCATCGAGGAGCTGGTGGTCACCGCCGAGAAGCGCGAGCAGAGCCTGCAGGACGTGCCGGTGGCGGTCTCGGCCTTCACCTCGGAGCGGCGCGACCTGATCGGGATCAGCAGCGTCCAGGACATCACCAACTTCACCCCGGGCCTGGCCTATTCGGCCGGCAACGACCGCATCAGCCTGCGGGGCATCGGCCGCCTGACCAACAACCTGGCCTCCGAGCCCGGCGTCGCCACCTATGTGGACGGGGTCTACACCTCCTCCACCGTCGAGGTGGGCCGCTCGCCGCTGTTCGTGGACCGCGTGGAGGTGCTGCGCGGACCCCAGGGCACGCTCTATGGCCGCAACTCCATCGGCGGGGCGATCAACGCCATATCCAAGCGCCCCACCGACGACTTCTCCGGCGAGATCCGCGGCAGCTACGGCAATTACGATCGACGGGTCCTGGAGGGCACGGTCTCGGGCCCGATCACCGAGGGCCTGCGCTACCGCCTCGGGGCCTCGATGACCAAGCAGGACAAGGGCTGGTTCCACAATATCGCCGGCGGGCCCGACGAGGGCGACATCCGCGACGAGAGCTATTACGAGCTCCAGCTCGAGGGCGACCTGGGCGAACACGCCGACTTCTGGCTGAAGGCGGCCAAGAGCAAGTACGACAACCGCTCGGCGCCCGGCGGGCGCACCGGCGGCAGCCTGACCCCGCTGGACACCGCCCTGATCACACCGGGCAGCCTGTCGCCCGGCGTCGGCTACGGCTTCGCCTTCGGCCAGAACGTCGTAGCCCTGGGCCCGGCGCGGAACGGATCCTTCGTCACCACCGGCGACCTGACCGCGTTTTCCACCAACGCCCAGACCTTCAACAAGCTGGAGGACTATTCCAGCCAGCTCCAGGCCAACCTCACCTATCATTTCGACGGGGCGGACCTGAAGTACATCGGCGGATTCCAGCACTACAAGTACGCCCTGCAGAGCGACTTCGACGGCACCGCCCTGCTCTCCTACACGATCCCGCTGAACCCCGGGATCACCTCGCCGGCCGCCTGCAACCCGGGTTACGTGGCCGCGGGGATCTGCCGGCCGCTGGTGGCGCGCCCGAACGTCGTCAGCCTGTACAAGGAAAACAAGGAGTGGTTCAGCCACGAGCTGAACCTGGCCTCGACGGGCGACGGCCCCGTGCAGTGGATCCTGGGCGCCTATCTCTACAACGAGAAGTACAAGCAGCCCTACCAGATCACCCTGCCCGACCAGGCCGAGCTGGCCACGCCGTCAGCCGCCGCGGCCAATCCCAAGCGGATCATCTACTACACCGATCAGTCGATGGAGGCCTGGTCCCAGGCTGCCTTCGGCCAGGTCGACTGGCAGTTCACCGACACCCTGAAACTGACGGCGGGCCTGCGCTACACCGCCGACAAGAAGAAGGGGGTGGAGGCCGGCCGGCTGTTCTGCTTCGGCTGCTCGGCGGCGGTGGACCCCCGCATCCTGGGCTCCTTCACCCCGGTGCTGGACATCACCACCTCGACCTTCTCAGGGAACCGCCCGGCCGGGGTCACCGATCCGCAGAAGGGCGTCGTCGGCCCGGCCGTCACCGACACGGCCACCGGCATCCGCCGGCGGGGACTCTACGACACCTGGAACGCCTGGACCGGCACGCTCGGCCTGGAGTGGCAGCCCGACAGCAACACCCTCGGCTACGCCAAGTACAGCCGCGGCTATAAGGCAGGGGGCTTCAACTCCGGCACCATCACCGCCTTCCCGGAGACCGACTCCGAGCACGTGAACGCCTACGAACTGGGCCTGAAGAAGGACTGGAGCGGCTCGCTGCAGACCAATGTCTCGGCCTTCTATTACGACTATCAGGACGCCCAGGTGCCGGTGAGCACCCAGCCGGCGGTGGGGCCGCTGACCTCGATCTTCTACAACATCCCCAAGGCCCGCAGCATGGGGATCGAGCTGGAGACGATCTGGCAGCCCATCAACAACCTGCAGATCCTGTTCAACTACTCCTACCTGGACGCCACGATCCGGGAGTCCTGCTGCATCCAGGACGGGGCCGACCCGGCCGCGGCCCAGCCCGGCGCCAAGCCGGCCGGCGCCCTGCCCGCCGTCGATCCGATCACCGGCGCCCCCAACTCCCGGGGCCAGGACCTGTCGGGGAACCACCTGCCGGTGGCGCCGCGCAACAAGATCAGCTTCAACGCCAACTACACCTGGGAGTTCGAGCCGGGTTCGATCACCGGCTCGGTGAGCTATGTGTGGCGCGACAAGGTCTATTCCTCGATCTTCGACCGCCCCTATTACGAGGCCCCGGCCCGCAGCCAGATCGACGCGCGCCTGGCCTGGAAGGACGCGGCCGACCGCTACACCGTGATCCTCTACGGCAAGAACCTGACCGACGAGCAGGACTTCGACACCCTGTCGGCGACCCGCCAGACCGGCTTCAACGCCAGCGGGGTCTACAACCTGAACCGCACCTATGTCCTGGTCCCGCCGCGGACCTATGGGGTGGAGCTGCAGTACCGCTGGTAGGGGCGATCGGGCGCGCCGCGCGCGGCGCGCCCGCCATCCCCGGTCCTCGAAAGGCGGCCGCCGGAACAGGTCGCGAACGCGGCCGGCGGCACCGGCGGAGGGGGTGGCAAACCCTTGGCAGGCAAGGGCTTGCAATGTGTCAGAACTGTAAGATCAAAGCCGTTGACGGCATGGCGGGCCTCCCGCACGGTTCGTTCCAAGCAAGATGATAACAAGGCCGCGGGCGTCGCCACGCGGCGGGAGGAACAAGGTGGATCGCGGCTCTCCTGCGCCGATGACGCGCGGACTCCCGGCGGGGGCGCGGCCTCCGGTGGGCATGACCACCAAGGTGCTCTACGGCCTGGGAGCCGTGGCCAATGCGGTGAAGGCGCGCGGCCTGTCGACCTTCCTGCTGATCTTCTACAACCAGGTGGTGGGCCTGCCGCCGCAGATGGTCTCCACGGCCATCTTCATCGCGCTCATCTTCGACGCCTTCTGCGACCCGCTGGTGGGGCAGATCTCCGACAACTTCCGCTCGCCCTGGGGCCGGCGCCACCCGTTCATGTACGCCGCGGCCCTGCCGGTCAGCGTGGCCTTCTTCCTGATCTGGAACCCGCCCAGCGGCTGGAGCCAGGGCGAGCTGTTCGGCTACATGCTGGCCTGCCTGCTGGTGATCCGGCTGTTCGACACCTTCTTCGAACTGCCCTCCTCGGCCCTCGCGCCGGAACTGGCCCATGACTACAACGAGCGCACCAGCCTGATCGCAATCCGCGGCCTGTTCACGGTTCTGGGCGGCCTGGGCATGACCCTGATGGTCTATCAGGTGTTCATGAAGGAGGGGCCGGACGGCTCGGGCGGCATCACCGAGCGGGCGGGCTATTTCGGCTATTCGCTGTTCGCCGCCCTGCTGATCTTCACGGTGATCATCGTCTCCACCACCGGGACCTTCAAACAGATTCCCTATCTGCGCCAGCCGCCGGTCCGGAAGATCGGCTTCCGGCTGATGGCCCGCGAAGTGGCCGCCACCCTCAACAACCGCTCCTTCGTGGTGGCCGCGGTGGCCGGCATGTTCATCGCCGTGGCCATGGGCCTGAAGAACGGGCTGGAGCTCTATTTCGCCCTCTACTTCTTCCAGCTGACCCAGGGCCAGCTCTCGATCCTGACCATCGTTGGCGTGGCCGCCAGCGTCGCCGGCGTCATGCTGGCGCCCCGGGCGGGCGCCCTGTTCGGCAAGAAGCGCGCGGCGATCACCCTGTTCACCGGGGCGCTCGCCACCGGCATCACCCCGCTGACCATCACCCTGATGGGGATCGCCCCGCCGCCGGGCTCGGACGCGATGTTCTACATCATCTTCGTGGAGACCTTCTTCAACGGCGCCATGGCCGTGGCCACCGGGGTCCTGCTCTCCTCGATGATCGCCGATGTGGTGGAGGACGCCGAGGTCAAGACCGGCCGCCGCTCCGAGGGCCTGCTGTTCTCCGCCGACAACCTGTTCAAGAAGATCGTCTCGGGCATGGGGATCTTCGTCTCCGGCAGCCTGCTGGCCTTCGTCAACTTCCCCGCCAACGCCAAGCGCGGCCAGGTGGACCCCGACATCCTGCGGGAACTGGCCCTGATCTACCTGCCCATCGCCACGGCCCTCTACGGCACGGCCATCCTCTGTCTGTTCGCCTTCAAGATCGACAAGGCGACCCACGAGTCCAACCTCACCAAGCTGAAGGACGCCGCGGCGCTGGCCGAGCTGTCGGGCGCCGACGACCAGATTGGCGGCCTGCCCGGCGTGGCCGGCGGCGCGGCGCCTATCGCCCCACGCGGGTGAGGTCATGATCGACGCACGGCGTTCCCGCCCTAACCTGCCGCCGATTCGCACCGCCTAGCCCTCCCGCCCCTCAAGCCCAAGAGCGCCACCTTGTCAGACGACATACCGACCCTTCGAGAAGCGCCGAGGCTCGGCCTGTCCACCAAGCTGTCCTACGGAGTGGGCTCCATCGCCGTGGGGGTGGCCACGCTCGGCCTCTCCTCCTCCCTGCTGCAGCCCTATCTGAACCGGGTCATCGGCCTGCCGGCCATGTGGGTGGGCACAGCGATCATGCTGACCCTGATGCTGGACGCCATCATCGACCCGGCCATCGGCCAATGGTCGGACAAACTGCGGACCAAGTGGGGCCGGCGCCATCCGCTGATGTACGCCTCGGCGCCCCTGATCGCGGCGGCCTGCATCGCCTTCTGGAACTCCCCGGCCACCTGGCCCCCCGCCACCACAGGGGTGTTCGTCATCGGCATGCTGGTGCTGCTGCGGCTCTGCGTCAGCCTCTACGAGATCCCTTCGGCGGCGCTCGCCCCCGAGCTCACCAGCGACTACCACCAGCGCACCACCCTGTTCAGTTACCGCTTCTTCTTCGGGGTGGTCGGCGGCCTGGGCATGAACGTGGTGCTCTACCAGGTCTTCCTGTCGCCGGCGGCGGGGGGCATCCTCAACCGCACCGGCTACGCCAATTTCGGGATTCTGGCCGGCGGGGTGATGGCGCTGTCCATCATCGTCTCGGCGCTCGGCACCCACCGCCACGTCAAGGGCCTCTACCAGCCGCCGGTCCGCCAGGTCCCCCTCAGCCAGGTGGTCAAGGAGGTGCTGGGCACCATCGGCAACCGCTCCCTGGTGGTGGTGATGATCTCGGGCCTCTGCTCGGGCGTGGCCGGCGGCCTGTCCGGCGCGCTCAGCCAGTACTTCTACATCGAGCTCTGGGGGGTCAGCGCCGCCTCGATCTCCTTCATCTCCATGGCCGGGGTCCTGGCCTCGGTCTCCGGCGTCGCCGTGGCCGGCCCGGCGGCGCGGATCTGGGGCAAGAAGCGGGCGATGCTGGTGCTGTTCGTCTGCTCGGTCTTCACCTCGGCCGTGCCCCTGTCGCTGAAGCTGCTGAACCTGGCGCCCACCGACAGCGGCCTGGTGCTGACCCTGCTGCTGGTGGACTATTTCATCGCCACCACCCTGGCCATCTCCGGCTTCATCATCATCTCCTCGATGATCGCCGACGTGGTGGAGGACGCCGCGGTCAAGACCGGGGTCCGCTCCGAGGGCCTGCTGCTGGCGGCCAACGGCCTGTTGCCCAAGTTCACCGGCGGCATCGGGGTCTTCCTGTCGGGGGTGCTGCTGACCGTGGTGGCCTTCCCCACCCACGCGGCGGCCGGGACCGTGGACCCGGAGATCATGCGCCGCCTGGCCCTGATCTTCCTGCCCATCAACACCGGCATGAGCCTGCTCTCCATCGCCGTCCTGCTGCCCTACAAGATCGACGAGACCCGCCACGCCTCCAATGTCGCCACCCTCGAGGCGGCCGCGGCGGTGGCCGAGCGGGCCCGGATCGAGGAGGCGCGGCCGGTCGTCGACGGGGCCTCCAGCGTCTAGAGACGCTTCCCCAAAACCGGGCTAGGTTTGCAGAACAGAACAGAAGTCCCGGAGGAACAATGACGCAGGCCGTACCAGGACCTCAAACCGACCGCCGGCTGAGCCTGCCCACCAAGCTGTTCTACGGCTTCGGCTCGGTGGCCTTCGGGGTGAAGGACAACGGCTTCTCCTACTTCCTGCTGATCTTCTACAACCAGGTCATGGGCCTGCCCGCCCAGACGGTGGGGCTGGCGATCATGATCGCCCTGTTCGTCGACGCCTTCCTCGATCCCATCGTCGGCCAGCTGTCGGACAATCTGCGCTCGCGGTGGGGACGGCGGCACCCGTTCATGTACGCCGCGGCGATCCCCGTGGCGGTCTCCTACCTGCTGCTGTGGAACCCGCCCAAGTCGCTGGATCACCAGGGCCTGTTCTTCTACCTGATCGGCACGGCCATCCTGATCCGCAGCTTCATCACCTGCTACGAGATCCCGTCCTCGGCCCTCGCCGCCGAGCTGACCACTGGCTACGACGAGCGCACCAAGCTGCTCAGCTACCGCTTCCTGTTCGGTTGGATCGGCGGCCTGGCGATGTACTTCGCCGCCCTGAAGATCTTCCTGCGCCCCGACGCGGGCCACAAGGTGGGCCAGCTCAATGTCGAGGGCTACGCCCACTACGGGATCGCCGCGGCCCTGCTGATGCTGCTGGCCATCCTGGTCTCGGCCGGCGGCACCCACAGCCAGATCCCGTTCCTGCGCGAGGCGCCGCACCGCAAGCTCTCCCTGTCGACCCTGGCCCGGGAGATGTTCGGCACCCTGTCCCACCGGTCCTTCCTGCGCATCCTCACCGCCAACCTGTTCGCCGCCATGGCCGGCGGCCTGACCCTGTCCATCAGCCTCTATTTCACGACCTTCTTCTGGGAGTTCAGCTCGGCCCAGATCGCGCTGTTCACCTTCGCCAGCCTGACCTCGGCCCTGTTCGCCTTCGCCGCGGCCCCGGCCCTCTCGCGGCGGTTCGGCAAGAAGCGCTCGGCCATGACCCTGCTGCTGATCGGGCTCACCGTCGGTTGCACGCCGATCGTCCTGCGCCTGCTGGGGCTGTTCCCCGAGAACGGCAGTGCGTTGCTCTTCCCGCTGCTGTTCGCCCAGAACGTGATCTCCACCGGCGCCACCATCACCGCCAACATCCTGACCTCCTCGATGATCGCCGACGTGGTGGAGGACTCGGAGCTCAGGACCGGCCGCCGGTCGGAGGGGCTGTTCTTCGCGGCCTCGGCCTTCGTGGCCAAGGCGGTCACCGGCATCGGCATCTTCACCTCGGCCATGCTGCTCAAGGCCGCCGCCTTCCCGCAGGGCGCCAAGCCCGGCGAGGTGGACCCGGCGATCATCGCCCGCCTGGGGATGATCTACGTCCCGGTCCTGGTGGTGCTCTATGGCCTCTGCGTGATCTTCATGAACGGCTACCGCATCACCCGCGAGGGCCACGCCGAATCCCTGCGCCAGCTGGCGGCGGCCGCCGACCTGGTGAACGAGGGCGAACCGGCCAGCGAGACCGGCAAGCTGTCCTGAATCGCATCTTGCTTGGCGCGTGACGGGCGCCGGAACCGGCGTCCACTTCCGGCTGTCACGCTTACCGGGCGAAGATGCCCATCAGCAGGGGCCGGGCGAAGACCGAGGGCGCGGCCTTCTGCGTCACGCCCGGCACCCAGAAGCCCAGCTCGGCGCCGGCGTTCAGGGTGGCGTTGAGCATCTGGGCGGCGATGAAGGGATCCACCGGGCGGATGGAGCCCTCGGCGATGCCGTCGGAGATCATCGAGGCGAAGCGGTCGGAGACGCGGTTGGAGTGGGCCACCTGCTCCTCGCGCATGGCCTCGGGCAGGGCCGAGAGGGCCGAGGTGCGCAGCAGCGGGCCGTATTCGGACAGCTGGTATTCGGCCAGGGCGGCGGCGGCGCTGGAGAGCTTGGCCCACTGGTCTCCCGGCAGGCTCATGGCCAAGCGCTGGACCCGGCGCATCACCTCGAATGTGCGGTCGAAGCAGGCCACCACCAGGTCGTCCTTGGCCTCGTGGTGATGGTAGAAGCTTCCCTTGGTGACGTTGAGCTCGGCGGAGATCTTGTCCACCGATGCGCCCTTGTAGCCGCGGCTGTTGATCAGGCGGGTGGCGGCCAGCAGGAAGGTCTCGCGGCCCAGTTCGCCGGAGTCGGGCGCCGCCAGCTCGGCCAGGGGCGCGGGCGCCGGGGCCCATTCGGCGCCGGGCATGGCCAGGCCGCCGGTGAGGATGTCGAACATCCGGTCGCCGATGCGGCCATAGTCCTCGGGGTCGTATTTCGGCAGCCAGGCCGCGGCCCAGAACAGCTGCTCCATCAGCATGTGGGTGCGGGCCGTGCGGCGGCCGCGGCCCAGCCAGGCCAGCTCCGGCGCCTCGAACAGGTTCCGCACCTTGCGGAACAGCTTCATGAAGGCGTCGAACACCTCGGTGCGGCGCGGATTGTTCAGGGCCCGGATGTCCGACAGCACCGGCAGGGGCGGCAGCTCCCCGGTGGCGGTCAGCCGCAGGCGCTCCAGATAGAGGTCCAGCAGGCGGCGCAGGCGCTGGGTGGGGGTGGGCTCCTGCAGGGCGGTCTCGGCGGCCTGGGTCAGCCACTCGACACCGCGCATCAGGCAGGCGGCGGCCAGGTCGTCCTTGCGCTTGAAATAGTAGGTGACGCTGGTGGTGGACAGACCCACGGCCGCGGCGGCCACCCCCAGGGTCAGGCCCTTCACCCCCTGGGTGTTGAGGATGACGGTGGAGGCGTCGAGGATGGCGTCGCGCTTCTTCTCAAAGCGGTCCGTCGACCGGGCGACGTTGCGGTCAGCCATCTCCCCTCCAGCCTCGCGCGGCCGGTTCCAGCCCGTCGCGAACCTCCCCTCTCTATCGGAACGGCCGCCGCCGCGCCAAGCGGCATGTTTCCGTAGACGTCACCCCACCGCGGGAATGGCGTCGGCTACTTCTGCACCCAGGCGCCTTCGGGGGTCTGGTAGTAGTCGCCCGGGCGCAGCTTGAGCTGGACGACACTGGCATAGGCCGCGGCGCCGGCCGCCTCGGGAGTCACCCCGTTCTTGGCGGCGGCCTGGCGGTAGAGCTGGGCGCGGCCGGCGTTGATCTCGGCCACGGCGGCCTGGACGGCGGGATCGCCCTCGCCCTGGACGAAGCCCAGGAAGCCGTCGTTCTGCTCGCCGACGACGCCCGCGGACTTGGCGGCGTCGACGGTGGCCTTGGCGCCGGCGGCGAAGGCCGGGCCGGCGATGATCGTCCCGACGATGGCGGCGACGGGGATCAGCATCTTTTGGAAGGTCATGGTCATGGCCCCTAGAACAGGTCCGGATTCTGCTTGATCAGCGCCTTGACGTCGTCGTCCAGCCGCAGGCGGACATCGGCGTCGAGCTTGGCGTAGATCGTGATCGGCTTCACATCCACATGCACCGTCGCGCACCCGCCCATTGTCAGGGCAAGGCCGGCGAACGCCAGGGCGGCGAGGGATCGAGGTGGCATGGGCGTCATCTCCGGGGCGTCATTTGGGGGTTGTCCCAGTCGGCGGCTGAACGGGGTCTGAACCGCGTAGCTTCTGATACTCGGCGAAGTCGCCCAGCAGTTGATCCAGGTTCAGCGAACTGTCCAGGGTCAGGTCGACCTTGGTGCCCGAGGGCAGGGGCAGTTTCTTCTTCAGGAAGCTGCGGGTCAGCACCTCCTGCGGGGTCAGCCAGATCTCCTGATGGGTCGGGGGCGCGTTCTCCCCCTTGATATGGAACAGCACCCCCAGCCGGCCCTTGGGCAGGCTGTTGATCTGGGCGTCCAGGCTCTGGAAGGCCAGGTTCTCCATGGCCTGGTAGGCGAAGTCGGTGAAGGTGTCGGTGGTGGGCGGCGGGGTTTTGTCCCCCAGCGGACCCGCGGCCACGGCGCCGTCGGCGGCCACCGCGCTCAGAGCGTCTCGGCGGATCGACAGGCGGCCGGGACCGACCGCGTGCAGGGTCCCGCCGGACACCCGCACCCCGTCGGGGGTGACCAGGAAGGGGATGGTCCCGCTGGCCTTGGCGGTGAGGTCCATGCGGGCGGCGAAGGGCGAAGCCTCCACCAGGTCGGAAAGCTGGACGTTGGTGAAGGTGATCGCCCCCTTCCAGGTCTGGCCGCCGGCGAAGGGCAGACTGAAGGGCTCCAGCCGCACCTGGCCGCCGCCGAGCGCGAGGTCCAGCGCCGACACGTTCACCGCCTCGGCCGCGATGCCGAAGGTCACCTCCGCCTCCGTCAGGCCGGCCAGGGCGTCGATCCTGCGGGCGGTCAGGTGCTGGCCGGGGGCGGCGGTGAGCGGGGCGAGGCTGGTGAAGACGACCTGGCCCGCCAGGCCGGTGACCTGGCCGGCCGGACTGCGGAAATCGAGACCTGGGATGTCCAGCACCCCGCCGCTGGCGGACCCGGTCTTGGTCCAGGCCACCTCGCCGTGGAAGCGGGCCTGGCCCACGGCGGGGGCGCCCACCAGGGCGGCGCGGGGGGAGAGGGCCGCCGGCTGCAGGCCGCCCTCGGCGAAGACCAGCGTCCCGGTGTCGAAGGTGAGCGCGCCGGCCCCCGTGGCGCCGTCATGGGTCAGGTCGCCCCGGCCCAGGGCGTGGCCGGCGGGATCGGCGGCGGCGATCTGGGCGCGCCAGACCTCGCCGGCCACCCGGGCGGTGGCGGTGGCGCGGACCGGATGGAAGCGGCGGTCGGGACTGGTGTCGGCCAGCTCACCGGCGGCGAGGTCGAGGGTTCCGGCCAGACGGCCGTTGGTCGTCCCCAGGTCCAGGCCGCCGGCGCCCGCGCTGAGCGCGGCCTGCAGGAACGGGACCTTGGCCGAGAGGCCCCTGGCGGCGGCCCGGATGCGCCAGTCGCCGTGGGCCAGGGTGAAGAGTGGGGCGGCCGTCGGGCAGAGCTCGCCGGCGACAGCTTCGACGTCGTTGGTCCCGAGCTCCAGCCGGCCGGAGACCGGGGCGCAGCCGCTGGCGGTGAAGGCCAGGGCCCCGCCCGTCAACCGCAGCTCGCCCTGGGCGGTGACGTGGCCGTCGCGGACCGGGCCGACGCCGGTGACGGCGCTCAGGCGGGTCTGGGCGGTGAGGCCGCCAGGGGTCAGGCGGTAGCGGTCGACCGCGAGATCCAGCTGCGGCAGGCCGCCGCCGTCGACCTTCAGGTCCAGGGCGCCGCCGCCCCGGGCGTAGAGCGGCGCGCGGCCGAGGGCGCGGAGGACCGCCTGGCCGCCTGCGGCGGGCCGCACCACCAGCGGGGCGGTCAGGGCCAGGGTCAGGCCCCCGTCACGGGCGGTGAGGGACAGCCCCTGGGTGGCGGCGCCGAAGCTGCGGGCGGCGCGCTTCAGGGCGGCGATCTCAGGGGCGTCCTTGTCGCTGGCGGGCCCCAGGCCCGACCAGTCGCCGTGGGTGGAGACGGCGCCGGCCAGGGCCAGGTCGCCCCCCTTGGCGGCCAGGACCGCCGAGCCGCGCAGGTCGCCGGCGAGCCGCGTCAGGGCGAGCTTGTCGCGGGTCAGGGCCTCGGCGGCGATCCGGGCGGCGAGGCCCGCGGCGACCCGGTCCCCGCCCCGCCGGGTCCAGTTGAGGCCCTTCACGTCGGCGGCGACGCGCAGGGCGCGGACCTGGGCGCCGGCCAGCTCGGCGCGGGCGGCCCCCAGGGTCGCGGCGCCGTCGCCGGTCACCGAGAGGGTGTCGATCCAGCCTGCGGACTGGCCGGTGAAGCTGGCCTGCAGGCTGGCGTCCTGCATCCGGGTCGCGCCGTAGCTGACCTGGCGGGCCTGGACCTTCAGGGTCTGGGTCAGGCCGCCGTCGCCACGCTTCCGTTTCAGGTCGGGATAGGCGGTGCGGGCGGTGAGCCGCAGGGTGGCGTCCCGGGCCGCGATCTGGCCCAGGGTCAGGTCGCGGACGCTGACCTCCAGGGCCGAGACCACCTGGTCGCCGGCGGTCACCAGGTGCAGCTCGCCGGGGCCCAGACGAACCGCGCGGTCGGCGCCCTTGAGCTCGGTGGGGGCGAAGGTGGCGTCCAGGCGCAGCAGGCGGCCGTCATCCAGCCGGGCGGCGGCCCGAGCCAGCAGCGGACCATAGTCAGTGTCCAGGCGCAGGCGGGCGTTCTCGATGGTGATGGCCGGTTGGCGGGTGTCGGGGCGCGGCGGGCGCTTGCGCAGGGTCTCGATCAGGGGGTCGAGCTCGCCAAGGCTGAGGCGGCCGGCCTTCCAGCGGCCGTGGATCACCGGGCTGGCCAGGCGGATCGAGGTGACCGTGGCCCCGAAGGGCTTGCCCGCCCACCAGCCGGTGAGGCCGTAGCGGACCTCGGCCACCTGGGCGGTGAGATCGGGGTGGGCGGCCGGACCGATGCGCAGGGTCCCGGTGAAACCGCCTGGACCGAAGGTGGAGAAGGCCACCTGCGACTCCACCCCCTGGGACCGCAGCCAGCCGGTCAGGGCCTCGCGGGCGATGATCCGGCGGCCGGCATAGGCGAGCGCCATGACCAGGACCAGGGCGGCGGCGGCCAGGACCAGGACGGTGCGCCAGGTTCGCCGGGGGATGATCGCTGGGTCGGTCAAGGCGCGCCGTTGCTGCGACTGGGGACTCCAGTCTTAGCGCAAAAACGGCAAGGGCGAGGCCGTTCCCCGCACCGGCGGGAAACGGCCCGATTTCCTAAAGTCCGCCGAGGCTGGCCAGGGCGACGCCGCCGTCGACGGCGATGGTTTCGCCCACCACGTAGTCGCCCGCGCGGCTGGCCAGGTAGATGGCGGCCGCGGCCATGTCCTCGTCGCGGCCGATGCGGCGCGAGGGGATGCGCTTGGCGATCTCGTCGCCCTGGTCGCGGGCCACCCGGTTCATCTCCGAGGCGAAGGCGCCCGGCGCGATGCCGGTGACGTTGATCGAGTCCTCGATGAGCGTCGCGGCCATGCGGCGGGTCAGGTAGATCAGGCCCGACTTGCTCGCATGGTAGGAATAGGTCTCCTGCGGATTGAGCCGGATGCCGTCGATCGAGCAGATGTTGATCACCTTGGCCGGCTGCTCGTGGCTGGCGGCGGCCTTCAGCGCCCCGTGCAGGGCCTGGGTCAGGAAGAAGGGCGACTTCAGGTTCAGGTTCATCACCTTGTCCCAGCCGCTCTCCGGGAACTCGTCGAAGGGCGCGCCCCAGGCGGCGCCGGCGTTGTTCACCAGGATGTCGAGCTTGGGTTCATGCTCGGAAAAGCGCTTGGCCAGCGCCTGGCAGCCCTCCACCGTGGAGACGTCCTGGGGCAGGGAGATGCAGTTGGGTCCCAGTTCCGCGGCGGTCTCGTCGCAGGCGCCGGGCTTGCGCGAGGAGATATAGACCTTGGCGCCCTGCTCGATGAAGCCGGCGGCGATCATCTTGCCGATGCCGCGCGAGCCGCCGGTGACCAGGGCCACGCGGCCCTTCAGTGAGAACAGATCCAGAGCCATCAGGCGCGTCCCTTTTTCAGCGTTGAAGCTGGGTCATAGACCCGTGTTTCCGTCACGAAAACCCTACGCACATTTGACTCGCACCGGGTCGGCGTGGCCTGTAACACGCGTTTGAATCTCTCCAGCCGCCCTGCCGAGAGGCGGCCCTGAAACGACAAGCCGAGGATGCGCCCATGACCGCCGTCAACTCCGTGACCGACCTCACGCTCGATGGCGACATCGCCGTCATCACCCTGAATTCGCCGCCGGTGAACGCCCTGTCGGCCAAGGTCCGCGAGGGCCTGTTCGAGGGCTTCAAGGCCGCGGGCGCCGATCCGGCCGCCAAGGCCATCGTGCTGATCTGCGAGGGCCGCACCTTCATCGCCGGCGCCGACATCACCGAGTTCGGCGGCGCCATGGCCGGTCCCAGCCTGACCGACGTGCAGGACATGATGGAGAACTCGCCCAAGCCGGTGATCGCCGCCATCCACGGCACGGTCCTGGGGGGCGGGCTGGAAGTGGCGCTGTGCGCCCACTTCCGCGTCGCGGTCCCGTCGGCGAAGTTCGGTCTTCCCGAAGTGAACCTGGGCCTGCTGCCCGGCGCCGGCGGCACCCAGCGCCTGCCCCGCGTGGTGGGTCCCGAGCGCGCGCTGGAGATGATGACCAGCGGCCGCCACGTGCCGGCTAAGGAGGCCCTGGCCGGCGGCCTGGCCGACGAACTGGTTGAGGAAGGCAAGCTGCGCGAGGGCGCCCTGGCCTTCGCCCGCAAGGTGGTGGCCGAGGGCCGCCCCCTGACCCGCATCCGCGACCAGAACGCCAAGGTCGAGGCCGCCCGCGGCAAGCCCGAGATCTTCGCCGACTTCCGCAAGGCCAATGCGCGGAAGTTCCGCGGCTTCCTGGCCCCGGAATACAACATCCAGACCATCGAGGCCGCCGTGAACCTGCCCTTCGACGAGGGGCTGGCCGTCGAGCGCAAGCTGTTTGGCGAACTGATGAGCGGCAGCCAGTCGGCCGCCCAGCGCTATTCCTTCTTCGCCGAGCGCCAGGCCCAGAAGATTCCCGGCATCGCCGACGACGTCCCGCTGATCCCCATCAAGAAGGTCGGCGTGATCGGCGCCGGCACCATGGGCGGCGGCATCGCCATGAACTTCGCCAACGCCGGCATCCCGGTGGTGATCGTCGAGCAGAAGCAGGAACCCCTGGACAAGGGCCTGGCCATCATCCGCAAGAACTATGAGCGGACCGCCTCGCGCGGCGGCATCACCGCCGCCCAGGTCGAGGAGCGCTGCGGCCTGATCACCGGCTCGCTCTCCATGGAGGACAGCTTCAAGGACGTCGACCTGGTGATCGAGGCGGTGTTCGAGCGGATGGACATCAAGAAGGACATCTTCGCCAAGCTGGACGCCATCTGCAAACCCGGCGCGATCCTGGCCACCAACACCTCGGGCCTGAACATCGACGAGATCGCCTCGGTGACCAAGCGTCCCGAGAGCGTCATCGGCCTGCACTTCTTCTCGCCGGCCAATGTCATGAAGCTGCTGGAGATCGTCCGCGCCGACCACACCTCCGACAGCGTCATCGCCACCTCGATGAAGCTGGCCAAGCAGATCGGCAAGGTCGCGGTCCTGGTGGGGGTCTGCCCCGGCTTCGTGGGCAACCGCATCCTCGGCCAGCGCCAGCGCGAAGCCCAGAAGCTGGTGATGGAAGGGGCCATGCCCTGGGACATCGACCGCGTGCTCTACGACTTCGGCTTCCCCATGGGGCCCTTCGCCATGAGCGACCTGGCCGGCCTGGACATCGGCTGGGTCAAGGAAAAGTCCAACGGCGAGAGCATCCGCGACGTGCTCTGCGAAGCCGACCGCCGCGGCCAGAAGACCGGCGCCGGCTATTACGACTACGACGAGAACCGCAACGCCAAGCCGAGCCCCTTCACCGAGAAGGTGATCCACGACTTCATCGTCAAGTCGGGCGCCAATCCGCGCAAGATCAGCGACGAGGAGATCCTGGAGCGCTGCATCTTCCCGATGATCAACGAGGGCGTGAAGATCCTCGAGGAGGGCAAGGCCATCCGCTCTTCCGACATCGATGTGGTCTGGCAGAACGGCTACGGCTGGCCGGTCTATCGCGGCGGCCCCATGTGGTACGGCGACCAGGTCGGCCCCGCCAAGGTGCTGGCCAAGATGAAGGAATTCCAGGCCACCATGGGCGATACGTTCAAGCCCGCCCCGCTGCTGGAAAAGCTGGTGGCCGAGGGCAAGAAGTTCTCCGACCTGTAATCACCCCCGCTCATCCCCGCCCGCGCGGGGATGAGCGGGCGGAGGTGTTGTGCCCTGCCGCCCAGGGGCCTATCTCAACCGCCTACAAACCAAGGACTCAAAATTCATGCGTGAAGCCGTCATCGTCTCCACCGCCCGCACGCCGATCGGCAAGGCCTATCGCGGCGCGTTCAACAACACCTCCGGCGCCGAGCTGGGCGGCCACGTGATCGCCGAGGCCGTCAAGCGCGCCGGCATCGACCCGGCCACCATCGACGACGTGGTGATGGGCGCGGCCCTGCAGCAGGGCTCCACCGGCAACAACATCGCCCGCCAGGCCGCCCTGCGCGCCGGCCTGCCCAACACCGTCTCGGGCATGACCCTGGACCGCCAGTGCTCCTCGGGCCTGATGGGCATCGCCACGGCCGCCAAGTACATCATCAACGACGGCGCCAATGTCGCGGTCGGCGGCGGGCTGGAGAGCATCAGCCTGGTGCAGAACGACAAGATGAACCGCTACCGCACCAGCGATAAGTGGCTCAACGAGCACGTGCCGGAAATCCACACCTCGATGCTGGAGACCGCCGAGATCGTGGCCGAGCGCTACGGCGTCAGCCGCGAAGCCCAGGACGAATACGCCTTCCAGTCGCAGCAGCGCACCGCCGCGGCCCAGGCCGCCGGGGTGTTCAACGCCGAGATCGCGCCGCTGAGCTCGATCATGATGGTGCAGAACAAGGAGACCGGCGAGTTCTCCGAGAAGGAAGTCACCCTCACCCAGGACGAAGGCAACCGTCCGTCGACCACCCTGGCCGACCTGCAGAAGCTGGCCCCTGTCTTCAAGGGCGGCATCTATGTCAAGGAAGGCAAGTACGTCACCGCCGGCAACGCCTCCCAGCTCTCCGACGGCGCCGCCGCCGTGGTGCTCATGGAGCGGAAGGAAGCCGAGCGGCTTGGTCTCACCCCGCTCGGCGCCTATCGCGGCATGGCCGTGGCCGGCTGCGGTCCGGAAGAAATGGGCATCGGCCCGGTCTTCGCCATCCCCAAGCTGCTGGAGCGTAACGGCCTGAAGATCGACGACATCGACATGTGGGAGCTCAACGAGGCCTTCGCCTCGCAGTGCCTCTACTGCCGCGACAAGCTGGGCATCGACCCGGCCAAGTACAACATCTCCGGCGGCGCCATCTCCATCGGCCACCCCTATGGCATGACCGGCGCCCGGGCGACCGGCCACATCCTGCACGAGGGCAAGCGTCGCGGTTACAAGTACGGCGTGGTGACCATGTGCGTCGGCGGCGGCATGGGGGCTGCCGGCCTGTTCGAGATCTTCTAGGGTCTCCAACGCCACCGAGTTCGACGAAGGGCCGTCCGCGAGGGCGGCCCTTTTTCGTGGGCGCGGCTCCCCCTCTCCCGCCTGCGGGAGAGGGTAGGGTGAGGGCTCTTTCTGAAGGGCGGTTGTCGCTCCCGGCGCCGAAAGACCCCCGCTGCGCGGAGGCCCCCTCACCCAACCTCTCCCCCTGAAGGGGGCGAGGAGGAGTCTCCCCACGGCCGGCGAATGTCCTAGACTGATCGCCTAACGCCGGAGTCCCGCATGCAAGCCGTACCCCTCACCGCCATCGAGACCCTGATGGATGGCCAGATCGACATCCGCCGCCGCGAGGGATCGCTGCAGCCGATGCGGCTGCCGGTGAAGGAGCTGGCCTTCTACGACCCCTTCACCCGCTGGGTGGCCTCCTGCGCCACGGGATGCCGGCTGCGGTTCTCCACCAACAGCACCACGGTGCGGCTGACCGCCACCCAGCACCTGCTGGCGCAACCCAATGACGGGGAGAAGCGCGGCGCCTACGACCTCTATGTGGACGGAACGTTCTTCGGACGCGGCTGGGGCGAGGGCGGCGCGGTGATGGAGGCCGACGGCAAGCTGAGCGGGGACGAGGCCTTCGCCATCACCTTCACGGGCCTGCCGGCCAGGACCAAGACCGTGGAGCTGTGGTTGCCCCAGGCCGCGACGGTGGCCATCACCGGCCTCTTCATCGACGACCGCGCCGCCCTGGAGCCCGCCGCCGAATGGCGCAAGCGCATCCTGTTCCACGGCAGCTCCATCACCCATGGCATGGAGGCCGAGGGGGCCACGGCCAACTGGCCCGCCGTGGCCAGCGGACTGGCGAACCTGGATCACCTGAACCTGGGCTGGGCCGGCTCCTGCCTGCTGAGCGGCCTGGCGGCGCGGATCATCCGCGACCAGCGGGCCGACGCCATCGTCCTGAAGCTGGGGATCAACGTCCACACCGACGGGCAGCTGAAGGAGCGCAACTTCCTCGACGCCGCCCACGCCATGATCTCCATCATCCGCGAGAAGCACCCCACAACCCCGATCGCCGTGGTCTCGCCGATCTGGTCGCCGCCCCGGGAAGAGGCCGGCGACGGACCCAGCCTGCAGCGCATGCGCCAGCTGCTGCAGGTGGTGGTGGCGGCCCGGGTCCAGAGCGGGGACGCCGCCATCCGCTATCTCGACGGCCTGGAACTCTTCGGCCCCGCCGACGCCGCCCTGCTGCCCGACGACCTGCACCCCAACACCGAGGGCTACCGGCTGATGGGGGAGCGGTTCCACCGCCTGGCCCTGAGCGGCGACGGGGCGCTGATCCGATAGATGCTCCCCCTCTGGGGGAGCTGGCGCCTAGCGCCTGAGGGGGACTTTGACTCTTGTCAGCTGAGGTCGGCGACGTCGATCCCCCTCCGTCAGGTGGCTACGCCACCTGCCACCTCCCCCACACCGCGCTGGCGCGCTGGGGGAGGATCTTCAGGCCCCAAACAGCTCCCGTAGATAGGGGTTCAGCATCTTCCCCTGCGGGTCGAGCCGGCGGCGGACCACCTGGAAGGCCGCCCAGTCGGGATAGAGCTTTGACAGCTGCGGCGCCTTGAGGCTGTGCAGCTTGCCCCAGTGGGGGCGGCCGCCGTGGGCCAGGAAGATCGGCTGGATCAGCTCGAACAGGAACTTGTAGTCGTCCTTGTAGTAGCAATGGACGGCCACCGAGCCTCTGGGCCCGCCATTGAAGGGCGAGAGCCAGGCGTCGTCGCCGGCGATCCGGCGGGCCTCGATGGGGAAGAAGACGTCCTTTCGGTGGGTCTCCAGGGCCGCCACCACCGCCTTCAGGGCCGCCAGCTGGTTCTGCGGCGGCAGGTGGAACTCCATCTCGTTGAAGCGCACCGGACGCTCGGTGGAGAGCAGCTTCCAGCCCTCGTCCACGGCCTCCTCCGGCTTGGTGGAACCCAGCAAGGCCTTGGCCGCGGCCTTGCGCAGGGGGGTGGAGAACCCCAGCAGGTTGCGCAGCTGCTTGAGGGCCTCGAGGAAGGCGTCGTCGCTGGAGGCCGCGCGCGGGGTGGCCGGCAGGTCGGTCTCGTCGTGGGTGATGTTGGCGGCGAGATCGGTGAAGGGGACGGCGTAGAACTCGTAGTTGCGGTGCTTGGCCCAGCGGTCTTCCGCCTTGGCGATCGTCTCGGCGAGCGGCTCGATCCAGACGTGGCGGTGCAGGCGGCGGTTGGCCGAGGTCTTCAGACGCACCTGGGTGATGACGCCGAGGCCGCCCAGGGAGACCCGCGCGGCGTTGAAGACGTCGGCGTTGTGGGTCGCGTCGCAGTCCAGGATCTCGCCGCCCACCGTCGCCAGGCGCAGGGCGGTGATATCGCCATGGATGGCCTTGAAGGCGGTCCCCGTGCCGTGGGTGCCGGTGCCGATGGCGCCCCCCAGGGACTGCTTGTTGATGTCGGGCAGGTTGGGCATGGCCCGGCCCTTGGCGGCCAGGGCAGGGCCGAGCGCGCCGAGACGCGTGCCCGTCCAGACCACCGCCTCGTCGCCCTCCCAGCGGTCGATCCCGGCCACCTGGTCCAGGGTCATCAGCGTGCCGGAGGTGGGAACCAGACCCGTGAAGGAGTGGCCGGCGCCCACCGGGCGGATGGGGACGGGGGTGGTCTTCAAGGTCTGGGCGACCTCGGCCTCGGACTTGGGCGCGCTGCGGATCGCGGGATAGGCGCTCTCGATCCCCGACCAGTTGCGCCAGAGCATCCGCCCCTGCGGGTTCACGCTGGGGGGCGAGGCCGGCTCGGGCTTCTCGCGGGTGGCGAGGAAGACACCCCCGCCGCCCACGACGACCACGCCGGCGGCGCCGGCCAGCAGGGCCTTGCGGCGGCTGATCATGACCTGTCTCCCTCGTGGCCGGCGATGAAGGCGATGAGCCCCCGGTAGTCCTCCGGCGTGCAGGCGGCGCACTGGCCGCCGGCCGGCATGGCCCGGTAACCCTGGACCACGTGGTCCAGCAGCACGGCCTCCCCTTGATGCCACCGGGGCAGCCAGGCCCGGGCGTCGTGGGTCAGAGGCGCGCCCGATGCCGGGTTGGTGTGGCAGGTCTTGCAGGCGCCCTCATAGAGACCGGCCAGGCGCGGATCGGCGGGCTTGAGGCTGGCGAAATCGGCGGGCGGGCCCGCCGGCTTGGCGCAGGCGGAAAGGCTCAGCAGCGCGGCCAGGATCAACAGGTGTCTCAAGCGTCCTCCCCGGGGCGCGATCGCCCTCTTGTCGGGGGGAGCCTAGCCGGGGTCGAGGGAGGATTGGAACCCAGAACCTCGCGAGGGCCACGAACAGCCAAGAGGTGTCATCCCGGCCGTAGCGAAGCGGAGGGCCGGGACCCAGATGCGCGGGGCTTGCCGGAGAGATCTGCGCGTCTGGGTCCCGCACTTCCGCGGCTTCGCCGCTCCATGCGGGATGACACGGAGGGGAGCCCGTCGCTGCGCCCCTGTTCGTGGCGTTCGCGGGCCGCCTCTACGGCGTCACCGTGATCCGCACCCGGCGGCGCTCCGGGTCGGTGACGCCATCGGGTATTTCGAGCTCGGGGTGGGCCAGCACGGCCGCCGGGGCGACCCCAAGCTCGGTGAGCGCCTGGGCCACCTTGTCGGTCCGCGCCTGGGCGAGGCCCGCCGGTTCGGCCAGCGTCTCCCCGTCCGACAGCAGGCTCGCCCCGCGCCAGCCGTCGATCCTGACCTTGCCGCCGGAGGCCTTGGCGTAGGCGACAGCGTCCAGGACGCCCCGGAACTGGTGGACATTGATATAGAGGCCCTCGAAGCCGAAGCGGACATCCCAGGTCTTCGCCGTGAACGGCGGCTGGGGCGCGGGCGGGACCGGGCGCGGGACCTCAGGGCCGGTGGCCAGCTGGCGGCCGCGGTTGGCGGGGCCGGGCCCGCGGGGGAAGTCGGTGATCCTGAAACCCTCGGCGGGCAGGACCTTGGCGCAGGTCTCGTCGATCTCCGGCAGGGCCGAGACGGTGGCGGGCTTGAGCACGATCCCGCCGCAGATCCGCGAGCCGTCCAAGACCGTTCCCTCCACCAGCGCCCGGTGGCGCAGCTGGGGCGGGTGGAAAGCCTCGCTGATGTCCCCCTGGACGCCGAGATAGTAGAGCTCCCCGCCATACTCGGCGAGCCAGCAGGGCACCGGCTGTGTATCGCGGATCATCGGGCAGGCGACGAAACTTCGTTGGGCCGGGGGCGGGGCGCCGGCGGTGAGCGCCAGGCAGGCGATGAGGGCCAACCGTCTCACAGCACGCTCATGAAATTGACCAGGTCGCGCTTTTCCTGGGCGGTGAAGTGGATGGCGTAGCGGCGGTCGTAATAGTCGACGAGGGCGGCCAGGTCCTTGGCCGAGCCGTTGGCGAAATAGGGGGCCCGCGCCGCCAGGCCGCGGAACTGCTGCATTGTGATGGACCCCACGTCGCGGCACAGGCCGGAGATCAGGGCCCGCCCCGGATCGTGGGTGTAGATCGTCCGCCCCAGGAACGGATGCGGCGGGGCGTCGGGGCGGCAGGTCACCTTGAACAGCGGCAGGTGGCGCAGGGGATCGGCGGTGGGCTGGTTGCTGGTCCCGATGTCCATCCAGCCGGGGGCCACGTCCATCCCGGTCATCTGGGCGTTGTGGCAGGTGGAGCAGGTGCGCTTGATGGGGTTGCCCAGGCCCACCGTGTTGAGGTGGCTGGTGTCGGAGATCCAGAAGGGGCGGGTCAGGAAGACGTCGGCGCCCCGGGCTGCCGAGGCGCGGAAGGCCGCCGCCCCCTTCAGTTTCGCCCCGGCCTTGGCGCGCCAGAGGTCGAAGGGCTGGAAGACCGGGGTCTTGAGGTCGTTGCCCAGCAGGCCGGGATGGGCGCGGGCCAGGGCCGCGGCGCCGAGGCCGGGGGGCGAACCGGCGGGCACGTCCTGGGCGGCGTAGACCTGGCTCTCGAAGGCGAGGATCTGGTCGAGCTGGTCACGGGTGGGCGGAGCCCCCGCCTGCAGGTGGGTGAGGGCGGCGTCGACGGCCTGGGTCCTCAGGGTCGGTTGGCGGGCGTCGGCCATCAGCTGCATGGAGACCGGGGCGCCGGTCTGCGGGTCGCGGGCCAGCGGCATGCCGGTCTTGACGTTGAAGCCGATGGGGTCGGGCGTCGTCACGTACTTCAGGTTCGCCACCGGCCGCGGCCTGCGGAAGACCGAGATCATCGGGTTGGGGCTGGAGAGCCCATAGACCGGATCGGTGTTGCAGCCGGTGGGGTCTCGGACCACCTCGATGGAGAACTCCGCCCCCTTGATGGGCCAGGGCAGGAAGATGCGGAACAGGCCGTGGTCCAGCAGCAGGCTGTGGGAGGATCGCCGGGCCTGCGGCAGGCTCGGGCAGTTGGACCCGTCGATGGCGGCGAAGACCGGGTCGCGGCCGTGGGTCGCCTTCCAGCGCGCGCGGAGTGAGGTTGCCGAGACGCTCATGCCGTCGGCGGGCTGGTGGCAGGTGACGCAGGCGCGGCCGTTGACGCCCAGGGGGGTGAAGAAGGGATGCCCCCGGGTCTCAAGCCCTCCGCCCGCGTTCAGCACCTCCAGCCGGCCATAGGGGTTGGCGTAGGTGGCCGCCGCGGCCATGGCCCGACCGTCGCCGGCGGTCCACCAGGACTTGGCGGCGGGGACGTCGACGCGGTCCGGGGTCTGGGCGGCGAGCGGCAGGGCGAGCGCCAGCGCCATCCCGCAGCCCACCAAGCCTCGCCACCTCATGCCGCTCTCCCTGGCCCCAACTCAGCATGAGCCGAGGGTCAGGAAAAGGGGTGAATTCTAAATGATCAGCCTAACCTACCGATGGCGTCCACCACCTGGGCGGTCTTCTCCACGATCACCATGTGTCCGGCCTCGGGGATGGAGACCAGCTCGGCGCCCTTGATGCCCTTCTTGAACCCGTGGGCGTAGAAGGGCGGCACCATGCGGTCGGAGTCGCCCCAGACCACCACCGTCCGGGCCTTGATCCGGTACATGCGCTGCGCCAGGCCCCGCTCGGGGATCGGGAACAGGATGCGGCCGGCCATGCCCAGCTGGCGGGCGTTGGTCACCAGATAGGTCTGCAGGAAGTTGGGATCCTCGACATTGCGCCCAGCCGTCAGGATCGCCGCGCCCGCCGCCGCGTCATGGAACAGGTACTGCGGCATCTCGTAGGGCATCAGGGAGAACATGTCGGCCACCGGATGGTCGTCGTTCCACAGGCCGGCCGGGCAGATGAGCGCCAGGCGGCTGAGGTCGTTGGGCTGACTGGCGGCCATCTCGGCGGCGATCATGCCGCCCATGGAGTGGCCGACGAGGATCGGGTCCTTGAGGCCCAGGGCCTCCACGACGTCCCAGCTGTGCTGGGTGAAATCCAGCATGTCGCGGATCTCGGGGCACTCCTCGCTGTCGCCGTAGCCGGGGATCAGCGGGGCGTAGACATGGTGCTTTTCGGCGAGCGCCTTGAGGAAGGGGTCCTCGGCGGTGACGCCCCCCGCGCCATGCAGGAAGACGAGGTCGGGGCCCGATCCGCCCTCCAGATAGCGGACGGGGACGTGCTGTGTCTGAACGGTCTTGAGGTCCATGTTCGTTCCCCTCACGCGTAGGTCTTGGCGAGTTCGGCGCTGGTGGGCGCCTCCTTGGGCAGGCTGCCCGAGGTGACGCGCTTGGCGAGCGGGCTGGTCCAGAAACGGTTGTCGTCGTCCCAGTCGGGGAACATGTTCCTAAGCTTGGGCATCACCTTCTCGGCGAACAGCTTGGTGGAATACATGCACTTGTCGGCGGGCATGTTCCCCACGTGCATCAGGCAGAAGATGTTGCCGACGTTGAGGCCCTTGATCAGCTCCTCCATCCGCTGGCGGACGGTCTCCGGCGAGCCCGCGATCACGTGGCCCTGCTCGGTGAGCTCCTTCCAGGTCAACTGGGTGTAGCCGCCGCGCGGCGGGGCGTATTGCGAGAGCGCGCCGGTCTGGATGGTCTTGATGGTCCGGTAGCCCGGGGCGTCGGCGAAGCCCGGATAGACGTGCAGGCAGCGGTTGTAGAAGTAGCTGACGTGCTCGGAATAGAGCCGCTCGGCCTCTTCATCCGTATCGGCCACCAGGATGGTCTGGGCGAAGCCCGCCCGGTAGGGGCTCTTGTCCACCCCGCGCTCGTCGACTCGGCGCCAGTAGCCGTCCATCAGGGCCTGGGCCCGCAGGTAGCCGGAGAAGCTGAGGTAGGAGTACGAATAGGTGTTGTCGATGCAGAAGTCGTAGGTCTCCACCGAGCCGCCGCCGGGGATGTGGACCGGCGGGTGGGGGGCGTCCTGGATCGGGCGCGGCCAGATGTTGACGTGCCGCAGCTTGTTGTAGCGGCCGTTCCAGGCGAAGGGCTCCCGCGTCGTCCAGGCCTTGATGATCAGGTCATGGGCCTCCTGGTACTTCTCGCGGGTGAGCGACGGTATCTGGCCGTAGCAGTAGTTGGTGTCCATGGAGGTCCCCACCGGGAACCCCGCCACCAGCCGCCCGCCGGAAATGCAGTCCAGCATGGCGAACTCCTCGGCCACGCGGATCGGCGGGTTGTAGAGCGCGATGGAGTTGCCCAGGACGACGATGGCCGCGTCCTTGGTGCGGCGGGCCAGGCCGGCGGCGATGATGTTGGGGCTGGGCATGATCCCGTAGCCGTTCTGGTGGTGCTCGTTCACACCGACGCCGTCGAACCCCAGGGTGTCGGCGTATTCCAGCAGGTCCATATAGGTGTTGTAGACCTCATGGCTCTTGGCCGGATCGAACAGCTTCTGGTCGATATCGACCCAGACGGACCGGTTCTTCTCCCGGAAATCGTCCGGCAGATAGGGCCAAGGCATCAGGTTGAACCAGGTGAACTTCATCGGGGTCTCCTCCGCGCCGCCTCTGTCGGGCGGTCATGTGAACGACGATAACCCCATGAGCCCCGGCGCCAAGGGCTTTGCGCGGGGCTAGCCCTCGCAGGCCCTCCCCGTCTTGACCTCGTGTTCCAGCACCGGGCGGACGACCTCCGTCCACAGCTCATAGCCGGCCGGGGTCATGTGGAGACCATCGCCGACGAAGATGTCCTTCGGCGCGCCGCCCTCCAGCATGGGCGGGACCACGTCGACATAGTCGAGGTCGGCGCGCTGGTCGGCGAGCGCCTTGATCTGGGCGTTGGCCTCGGTTTGGGCGGCCAGTTCGGACCAGCGGGCCTTAGAGGGCTTGAGCGAGAGGAAGTAGACCTTAGTGGCGCCCAGAGTCTTGTCCTTGCGGTCCAGGAAGGCCTGGAAGTCGGCGACCACCTGGGCGGGCGTGCGGCCCACATGGATGTCGTTGTCGCCGGCATAGAAGAAGATTGCTCTCGGGCGATAGGGCGTCGCCACCTGGTCGAAATAGAGGGTGACGTCGGCGATCTGCGAGCCGCCGAATCCGCGGTTGATGACGCGATAGGGCGCCATGTCCTGGTCCAGGGTCTTCCAGAACCGCACGCTGGAGGAGCCGATGAAGAGGAAGCCGCAGGGCTTGGGCGGCGCGGTTTTGTCGAGCTCCGCGAAGTGGGCGATCTCCGGCGAGAACCGGGTCTCCGGCGGCGGCGCGGCGGCGATGAGCGACAGCAGCGCGAGCGACAGCAGAGCCGCGATGGACCTGGACATGAGCGTCTCCCCGTTTGCGGGGAGACTAGTCAGCGGGCCGCGATAGCGCCAGGGCGCGCCGGCCGGAGGCGCCACATCTGGGCGGGGGCGGCCGAACCGGCCCCCGCCCAGCTCTCATCTCCTAGAAGTCGTGCGCCAGGGACACGCCCCACTCCATGGGCGGGCCGTAGCTGGCCTCCTTCAGGCCGAAGGCGGCGCTCGAGGCGTTGCCGCTGACCTTGACCTGCTCGTCGGTGAGGTTGGTCCCGAAGGCCTCGATCCGCCAGGCCTCGTCGGGCGACGCCCAGGTGATCCGCGCCCCCACCAGGCTGTAGGCCTTCTGGGCCAGATCCTCGTCGTTGGCGATGTCGTTGTAGTACTTGCCGAAATAGCTGACGTCGCCACGCAGGGTGAGGGAGCCCAGGTTCCCCAGCTCGACGCGGTGCTGCAGCCCGGCGTTGACCGTCCATTCCGGCGACTTCACGAACTTGGTGGTCAGCTTGATGGGCAGGATCTGGGTGGGGCCCAGGCCCTGGCCGACCTCGGTGTACTTGGTCTTGGTGTGGCCGACGGCCAGGTTGACGTCCCAGCCGGGAGCCGGACGGGCGACGGCCTCGATCTCGAAGCCCTTGATCTCCCCGGCCGCGGCGTTGGCCACGAAGTTGCGCGGCGTCTGGTTCACCGTAACCTGGATGTCGTCGTACTGGCTGAAATAGGCCGCCCCGTTGAGCACCAGCCGGCGGTCGAACCAGGCGGTCTTGGCGCCCAGCTCATAGGTGCGGATGGTCTCCGGCTGATAGGCGGTGACCTCGGTGATGTCGGCCAGGGGACGGGCGTTGAAGCCGCCGCTCTTGAAGCCCTTTCCGGCCGAGGCGTAGAGCAGGACGTCGGACTTGGGTTTGAACTCGAGTCCGACCTTTGGCGTGAAGGCCGACCAGGAATCCGACACCGTGGTGTTGGCCACGATGAAGCCGTCGGCGATGCGCCGATGGTCCAGGTAGTAGGTCTTCTCGTCCTTGTTGGCGCGTCCGCCCAGGGTGAGGCTGAGCCGGTCGGTGAGGTTGAAGGAGCCCTGGGCGAAGGCCGCGTAGGTGGTGGCGTCCACCACCGTATAGACATTGGCCGAGGGCGAGATCGGCGGCGGCGTGGCGGGCGGGCGCAGGCCCAGGGCCAGGTGGGCGTAGCCGCGGTCCGAGCCGTGTTCATTGAAGTAGTAGAGCCCCGCCACCCAGGTCAGCCGGCCGTCGAAGCCCTCGCCGTTGAACTGGAACTCCTGGCTGAACTGGCGCTGCTTGTCCCAGTTCTGGGTGTGGCGGAAGGTGAAGGGACTGTTGTCCCCGTCGCGGGCGAACTGCGCCTTCAGGTGACGATAGGCGGTGATCGACTTGGCCTGGATCGCCCCCAGGTCCCAGTTCACCGTCCCCGAGACGCCCCAGAGGTCCAGATCGTTGACGTTCGGGCCCGAGCCCCAGGTCGTATAGGGGTCGCCGGTGATGAAGGAGGGGTTGAGGGTCTTCTGGCCGTTGGGGGCGGTGATCCCCAGGCCCGGCGCCACGAAGGTGTTGAAGTTGGTGAGGAAGGGCGCGCCCGTGAAGCCGGGCCGATTGCCCACCGCGATCAGGGTCTGGGGCGCGGAGTGCTCCCGGGCCCGGGTGTAGTCGGCCGAGAGGTCGACGGTCAGGTCCGGCGTGGCCGTCCAGCGCAGCTGCACCCGGCCAGCGTCGGCGTTGCGATTCCCCAGGTCCTGGCCATCGGACAGGCGATGGGCGTAGCCGTCGCGATTGAGGCTACCCCCCGAGATGCGGGCGAAGAGGTTCTCCCCCAGGGGGATGTCGAGGTGGCCCTTCAGGTCGCGGCGCTTGAAGCTGCCGACGGTGCCCTCCAGCCGCCCGGCCAGCTCGGTCCCCGGCGCCTGGGAGGTGATCAGCACCGCCCCGCCGATGGTGTTCTTGCCAAACAGGGTGCCCTGGGGCCCGCGCAGCACCTCGATCCGGCCGACGTCGAAGGCGTCCAGCATGCCGCCGATGGAGCGGGCGAAATAGACCCCGTCCACATAGATGCCGACTCCCGGATCGGAGAAGATCGCGAAGTCGTTCTGGCCGACGCCGCGGATGAAGACGGTGGCGTTGTAGTTGCCCCCCGAGAGCTGGGCGGCCCCGTCGAAGCGAACATTGGGCGCGAACTTGGAAATCTCCGCGACATTGTCCACCCCCCGGTCGGCCAGGGCCTCGGCGCCGAAGGCGGTGACGGCGACCGGGGCGTCCTGCAGGCGCTCCTCGCGCCGGCGGGCGGTGACCACCACCTCCTCCACCTGGGCGGTGGCCTCGGCCCCCTGGGCGAGCGCCGGCGGCGCAAAGCTCACAAGCGATCCCGCGGCGCCGAGGGCCGCGCCGGCGGCCATCAAGCGGGCGCGAGTCCTGCCAGTCTGATGCAGCATAATGTCCTCCCCATATTGTTTGTTGGACTTACAAAACATGGGTCTGCGAGATGTGGCAACAGAAATATGATGGGTCACAAACAGTTAGTTAGGTAGATCGTACGGTTCCGAACGCAATAGTTTGGTGCCAAACTAATATTCGGCCAGCTGAGTCCCTGGCCTGCCGGGGCGGAGGCGGGCCTCGACAGCGTCACCACCGTCGCGCTAGCCTCGCCGCCTCCAAGGGGGCGGGCATGGCGTCATCGAGGCGGGCCGCGACGGCCAAGGTCGCGCACAGGGGGGCGCCCGCGCTGGCCGTCCGAGCCGAGCCGCACGACGAGAGCCTGCTGCACCGCCTGCTGTTCTTCTCCGACGCGGTCTTCGCCATCGTGCTCACCCTGCTGGTCCTGGAGCTGCGGCCCCCGGAGGCGCACGGGCCGGAGGCCTTGCGGGCCGCCCTGGCGGGGATGGGCGGCCACTTCGTCGCCTTCGCCATGACCTTCACGGTGATCGGCATCTTCTGGGCGGCGCACATGAACACCCTGCGGGCGCTGCGGCGCTTCGACTGGCCCACGGCCCTGGTGAACCTGGTCTTCCTGTTTCCCATCTGCCTGCTGCCCTTCGTCACCGGCCTGATGGCCGAGGCGCGGTTCGAGGCCCTGGCCTGGACCATCTACAGCTGGGTGCTGATCGCCGCCTCGGCGGCCAATGTGGCCCTGGTCCTGACCCTCTGGCGGGGCAAGGGCCGGCTGACCGGGGGCGCGTCCCCCGGCCTGGCGCTCTACCGCGTCAGCCGCGCGGCGGCCCCGGGCCTGGCCTTCGGGGCGGGGCTGGGAGCCCTGGCCCTCGGGCGCCTGGACCTGGCCCGGTTCTGCTGGCTGCTGATCCCGGCGCTGTTCCTGGCCTCCCGCCTGCTGCTGGCGCCGAAACGCCCCGCCTAGCCCTGGGCCAGCCAGGCCATGATCTCGGGCCAGTACCGGTGGCCCAGGAAGCGGCCGATATCGGGGAAGACGCGGACGGCCTCCACGTGGTCCCCCAGCCAGGCCTGCATCTCCTCGACCCCGTTCATGGGGTCCTGGTCGCCGTGCCAGAGGGTAACAGGGCAGGCGAGGTCGGAGAGGTCAGGGCCGCCCGGACGGGCCGCGCAGCGGATGGCGTCGGCGGCGCCGCGGGCGCTCACCGCCACCGACTCCCGGGTGTAGTCGATGATGAAATCCAGCAGTTCCGGATGGGCCTTGAGATAGGCGGCGTCTCCGGGCGCCGAGGCCGCGGCGCGGGCGTAGCGCTCGAACTGTGCGCGGCTGAGGCTGAGCCGCATCATCTCGAAGATCATGTCGGAGAGCCACGGGTTGCGGTAGATGCGCCGCCAGAACAGGGTGAGCGTATGGCCCTTGTCACGCTCGCGCTCGGCCTGCAGGCCAGGCGGGCGGCCGGAGACGATGAGCATCCGGGTGGCGGAATCCCCCAGCTGCAGGGCCGCCTCCAGGGCGTAGGCCGCTCCGTCGGTGTTGGTGATGATCTGGACGCCGTCCAGACCCAGATGACGGCACAGGGCCACGGAGTCGGCGGCCACATTGGCGTAGGTGAAGTCCGGGTGCGGATCGGACCGTCCGGCGCCGGCCCGCTCGGTGACGATGGCCCTCAGGCCCAGGTCGCGGGCCAGCGCATTTGTGCCCCGGGGCAGCAGGCTGGAGGCCAGGTCCTGCGTGATCACCAGCACGGGGCGGCCGGCGGGGTCGCCATAGTCGCGCCAGGCCAGGCGGCGGCCATCGGCGAGCTTGAACAGCTGCACCGGCGGCGCGGTCTCGGCGGCGCCGCGCTCGGTGGCGAAGATGGTGGGGGAGGCGCGCCGGGCGCCAGGGTCCTCGAAGGCCTGGGCCAGGGTTCCGAGCTGGGTCAGGGCCCGGACCAGCTCGCTCTGACGGTTGAGGCCCATCTTGTCGAAGACGGCGCGCAGCTGGTTGCGCACGGTGTTGAGGCTGACCTCCAAGTCCTCGGCGGCCTCCTTGAGGGAGAGACCGTCCTTCAGCCGGGCGGCCAGCCGCGTCTCGGCCGGGGTCAGGCCGAAGCTCTCACGGACGCTGGCCCAGAGGCGGTCGGTGGTCTCCAGCGCCGGAAAGACGATGGCGATGTCCCCCTCCCCTCGCGGTGATGGCGACGGCAGGGTGGCGGCCAGGGCCGGCGGCAGGGCGGCGGCGGGGGTGACATAGGCGAAGTGCGGGCCCTCGTCGTCCTCGTCGAGGAACTTGACGATGACCTGGCGGCCGCGGGTCTCCCGCAGGCGCTTGCGGGCCTGGGTCAGGGCCTCGTGATTGGAGGGGTTGAGGAAGGCCAGGCCGCGGGCCTCGATGCGTCCCAGCCGGCGCCGGAACAGGCTCTCCCCGGCCCGATTGCAGGCCACCGCCCCGCCGGCGCCCGAGACCACGATGACGCCGACGTCGGCGCGGCCGGGCTCGCCGCCGGCCGCGGCCCGGGCCAGGCTGGCCATGCCCCGGGTTCCCTGGTCATCCTCCGCCTGGGCCGGCACGTCCAGGGCCTCGATCACCTGCTCCCAGCGCTCGGGATCGGCGGCGACGGCGTACATGGTCTCGATGACGAGGGCGACGTTGGCCTTGGACTGGGCGGCGGACATTCGGGCCTTTGGGGCGGAGACCGGGAGGACCAGCTTACACCGGGCCCGCGCAAGTCGATCCCCTTTCCTCCCCGGCGCGGCCCGAGGGCGGGCGCGGGTCAGGTGATGGCCGCCACCTTGGCCCCCAGGGCCGCCACCAGGTCTGCGGGCGCGAGCTGCGCCTGCAGGCCCCGCTGGCCGCCGTTGACGAAGACCTGGGCGTGGGCGAGCGCGGCCTCGTCCACCACGGTGAGGGCCGGGCGCTTCTGGCCGAAGGGGCTGACCCCGCCGACCCGGTAGCCGGTGATCCGCTCGGCGTCGGCGGGCTTCATCATCGCCGCCGCCTTGCCGCCGAACACGGCGGCCAGCTTCTTCATGGCCACCTCCTGGTCCGAGGCCAGCACCGCGCAGACCGGCTTGCCGTCCACCTGGGCCATCAGGGTCTTGAGCACCCTCGCCGGATCGGCGCCGAGGCTCTCGGCGGCCTGCAGACCCACGCGGCCGGCTTCCGGATCATAGTCGTAGGTGTGCAGAGAGAAGGCGACGCCCGCCTTGCGCAGCGCCAGGGTCGCGGGAGTGGTCTTGGCCATGGTCGGCAAGCTAGCTGGACGGGGCGGGCTTGAGAATGCGAGACGAGGGCCATGCGCGTCCTTCCCCTGCTCCTCGTCCTCCTGGCCGGTCCCGCTGCGGCGGCCGACTGGCCCGACACGCCCCTGGCCCGCCTGTCGGCCCAGGCCCAGGTCCAGGGCCTGAACGCCGAGCTGTTGAGCCGCGACAGCGCCACGGCCACCCTGCAGCTCTGGTGCGACGCCCACGGGCCCGGCGGCGGGGCGAAGATCGTCGCCCGGCGGATCACCTGGGCCGACAAGCCCGCGGGCGAAACCGAGAGGCGCGACCTACGGGTCTCCGCCGACGCCCCCCTGGCCTATCGGCGGGTGGAGCTGGCCTGTGGCGACAAGGTGCTGTCGGAGGCCGATAACTGGTACCTGCCGGCCCGCCTGACCCCGGCCATGAACACCGCCCTGACCACGACCCAGACCCCCTTCGGGGTGGTGGTGCGGCCGCTGGACTTCCGCCGCCGGACCCTGACGGCCGAGGCGCTGTTCCAGCCCCTGCCGGCCGGGTGGGAGGGCCGCCCCCTGCCCGCGGCCGGGCCGGGCGCGCTGGCCGTGCCGCACGAGATCCTGCGCCACCGCGCGGTGCTGACGACGCCGGACGGGACGCCCTTCAGCCTGGTGGTGGAGACCTATACCGACGCCCTGCTCATCGAACCGCGTTCCTAGACGTCTTCCAAGGCGACGCTTGTCAGCCTAGACTTGTGGTCCTGCAACGGGGAGTAGCGACCATGAAACGACTGGCTTTGAGCGTCCTCGCCGCGGCGATCCTCGCGGGCGGGGCTCCGGCCCAGGCGCAGGACATGAGCCACACCGAGAAGCTGAGCCTGCAGCCCAAGCGGGTGAAGGGCCTGCTGCTGGGCTACGGCTACGACCTCGGGGAATACTCCGGCCAGGTCAAGGCGATGAACAAGCAGACCCGGGCGCTCGGCATGTTCTCCAGCGACTACGCCAAGACCAATTTCACCGTGTCCTCGCCCCGCCTGAAGGCGCCGATGAACGTCAGCTGCGAGGGCGGTCAAAACCGGTTCGGCTTCAGCTGGATCGACTTCAAGCGCAACGACCTGGCCTATGTCTGCAACTTCGAGGGCGGCCCCCCGGACGCCTCCTTCGCCCTGGTTCTGAGCGACGGCAAGTTCATGGACAAGCTGTACCAGCCGCAGCGGGCCGCGGAGATCCGCTATGGCGGCGTCACCCTGCGGGCCAAGACCAGGAAGATGCCCGGCTCCATGCCCTTGGGGGGCGGAAGCACCATGTCCTACGTGATCCTGAAGGGCGATCAGGAGGTCGGCGGCATGGTCCGCACCCCCTTCAAGGGGACGGTCTATCTGCCGGTCCAGGGATCGCCCGACCGGGACGCGGCCGCGGCCATGGCGCTGGCCCTGTTCTTCTTTACCGACCCGGGCGCCCAGACCCGCTGACCCCGCGACGCCTTGAGTTGGAGCGGGAGGGGGCCGGAAAGCCGGTTCCCACTCTTCCTCATCCCGCTCAGCGCTCGATCATCTCGCGGATCTTGGCGGCCAGCTGATCAAGGGCGAAGGGCTTGGTGATCATCTCCATCTCCGGGTCCAGGAAGCCCGAGCGCACGGCGGCGTTCTCGGCGTAGCCGGTGACGAACAGCACCTTCAGGCCCGGCCGGTGCTGGCGGCCGATCTCGGCCACCTGGCGGCCGTTCAGTCCCGGCAGGCCGACGTCGGAGACCATCAGGTCTATGCGCTGGTCCGACTGCAGGATCGGGATGGCGGCCTGGCCGTCATGGGCCTCGATGGCCGCGTAGCCCAGCTCCGAGAGCACCTCCACCACCAGCAGGCGCACGGCGTCGTCGTCCTCCACCACCAGCACGGTCTCGCCGGCCCCGCGGGGCGCCTCGGGGCGGATGGGCTCGGCCTCACCCTCGCCGGCCTCGCCGGTGAAGCGCGGCAGGAAGAGCTTCACGCTCGAGCCCTGGCCCACCTCGCTATAGATGCGGACGTGGCCGCCGGACTGGCGGGCGAAGCCGTAGATCATGGACAGGCCCAGCCCGGTGCCCTGGCCGATGGGCTTGGTGGTGAAGAAGGGGTCGAAGGCCTTGGCGATCACCTCCGGGGTCATGCCGGTCCCGGTGTCGGTGACCGAGAGCACGGTATAGTCGCCGACCTGCAGGTCATCGTGGCGGGCGACATAGCGGGCGTCCAGGTGGGTGTTGGCGGTCTCGATGGTGAGCTTGCCGCCGGCCGGCATGGCGTCGCGGGCGTTGATGGCCAGGTTGAGGACGGCGTTCTCCAACTGGCCGGCGTCGCCGAAGGCCGGCCAGACACCGGGATCCAGCGCGATCTCCAGCGCCACCTGCTCGCCGAGGGTCCGCTGCAGCAGGTCGCCCATGGAGGCCACCAGGGCGTTGACGTCGATCGCGGTCGGATCCAGCGACTGGCGACGGGCGAAGGCCAGCAGGCGATGGGTCAGGGCCGCCGCCCGGCTGGCGGAGGTCGAGGCCGCCTCCATGAACCGCGAGATCTCCGAGAGTCGTCCGGTCTCGATGCGCCGCTTGATCAGGTCCAGGGAGCCGATGATGCCGGTGAGCAGGTTGTTGAAGTCGTGGGCGATGCCGCCGGTGAGCTGGCCGACGGCTTCCATCTTCTGGGCCTGACGCAGGGCGTCCTCGGTCTCCCGCAGCCGGGCCTCGGCCTCCTTGTCGGCGGTGATGTCGCGGGCCACGCAATAGTTCAGGCCCTCGTCGGAGACGGCGGTCCAGGAGAGCCAGCGATAGCCGCCGTCGCGGTGCTGGAAGCGGTTCTCGAAGCGCTGGGTGGGCTCGCCCACCGACAGCTTGCGGACCTCCTCGCGGGTGCGGGCCCGGTCCTCGGGATGTTCCAGCCACTCGGTGGTGCGGCCGGCCATCTCGTCCTCGGGCCAGCCGAGGGTGGCGGTCCAGGCCGGGTTGGCGCTGAGCACGATCCCGGCCTTGTCGGTGACCATCAGCAGGTCGCGGCTGACGTTCCAGATGCGGTCGCGCTCGCGGGTGCGGGTTTCGACCTCCTCCTCCAGGGCCTGCTGGTGGCTGGCCTGGGCCTCGCGGGCCAGGACCATGTCCTCCACCTCGGCCGCGGCGCCGACCCACTTGGTGACCCGGCCGGCCTCGTCGCGCAGGGGCAGGCCGCGGACCAGGAACCAGCGATAGGCGCCGTCGTGCCGCCGCAGGCGGAACTCGACATTGTAGGGCTCGCCCGAGGCCACGCAGGCGCTCCAGACTCCGCCCACCCGCGCCAGGTCGTCGGGATGGATGGCGGCGAACCAGCCGTCGCTGACCGTCTGCTCCAGGGTCAGGCCGGAATAGGTCAGCCACTGCTGGGTGGCGTAGTCGAGCCCCCCGTCGGGAGCAGCGCTCCAGGCGAAGCCCGGCATGGCCTCGGTCAGGGTGCGGAACCGCAGCTCGCTGTCGCGCAGGGCGGCCTGGGCGGCCTTCATGTCGGTGATGTCGAAGCTGACCCCCAGGAAGCGGCGGGGCGCGTTCTCGTCGGCGGGCAGCACCTCGCCGCGGCGGCCGATCCAGCGGACCTCGCCGGTGTCGGGCCGGGTGATCCGGTACTCCGAATACTCCAGGGGCTTGTCGGACTGGATGCGGTGGGGGCCGGTCAACGGACGATCGGCGGGGTCCACCAGGCTGACCAGCAGCTTGTCGGTCACCTCCACCTCCGGCGCGATGCCCCAGATCCGGCGGTACTCCTCGGAGACCTCCACGCGGCCGCTGTCGGGATACCATTCGAAGGCGCCGACGCGGCCGGCCCGCTGGGCGATCTGCAGGCGCTCGTCGGCGCGGACCCGTTCGGTGATGTCGAAGACGATGGCCAGGACGCCAGCCGGAACACCGTGCTCGTCGAGCACCGGGCTGTAGTCGAGGTCGAGGAAGACCTCCTCCGGCGCGCCGTTGCGGAATAGCACCAGCTGAGTCTTGCGGTAGGCCAGGGTGCCGCCGGCCAGGCCCACCTTCATGACATTGGCGTTGAAGTCGGCCACCTCCGGCCAGCCCTCCAGCACCTTGGAGCCCAGGAGCTGGGGGTGACGCTTGCCGGCGAAGATGGAGTAGGCGTCGTTGTAGATCATCACCCCGTCGGGGCCCCACAGCATGACGATGGGAACCGGGGTCTGCAGCAGGATGTCGGTGGCGGTCTTCAGGCTCTGGGGCCAGAGGTCGATGGGGCCGAGGCCGGTGGCCCCCCAGTCGAACCTCCGGATCAGGGCGCCGGTCTCGCCGCCACCCCTTGGCCACTGGAACTCAGGTGCTTCCCGCAGGCTCATGCGCGCGGCGGCCGACTGTCTGGCAAGATGAGCGCCCCCTCGCGGCCCTAAACGCGCAACCTTGGCGTTGGCTGCATGCGCGGCCGGAATTCAGGCGTCCGAAAGCCCGGGGAACTTGGCGAGGTTGGGCTTGGGGATCGGCGAGGTGAAGGCCCCGGCGGCCTTGCACTTCTCCCGCGCGAAGTCCGACCAGGCGGCGACGAAGCCGGCCGGCTCCTTGCCGCTGGGGGTGGCGGTGACCCGGGTGAAGGTCACGGGCCGGGCCAGGACGACGGCGGCGACCTTCTCCCAGAGGTCGCGATGGGCGACCGGCTCGCCCGTGTCCGTGACCCAGCCGGCGGCCTTCCAGGCGGCGAGGCTGGCGGCGCCGGCGATCACCAGGGCGCTGTCGGAACAGACGGTGACCGCCGCGGCGGCGGGGGTTCCCTCCAGCTCGGCCAGGGCGCGGACCACCGCCGTCAGCTCCATGCGCGGCGTGACAGCCTGGCGTTCGCCGCCGGCGACGCCGCGGGCCTCGCCGCGCCAGGTCCGCACATAGGCCCAGCCGCCAAAGCCACGGCTGTCGGTGCAGACGCCGTCGGTCCACAGGGTGATGGTGTCGGTCATGGCCGCCTCTTGCCCCGCGCTTGCGCCAACCCGCAAGCCCTAAGCCTTGCGGGCCCGCCGCAAAGCGATCATCTGCTGGGCTCACGCGGCCGTTCGCGGCCCTGCCGGAATATCGAAATGCGTAAAGAAGAGATCGGCGATCGCGCCAGCGAGATCGTCTGGCGCGGCCGCCAGTGGATCGTCACCGACTTCGGCCTTGAGACCCTGGGGGATCCCTTCCCCTATGAGATCGCCGCCATCCGCCTGAGCGAAGGCTGGCAGGGGGCCGACGAGAGCCTGCTGGCCTGGCCCATGGAGCTGGCCGGCAAGACCTGGGTCGACTACCGCGACTTCGTCACCGCCTTCCTGGTGGCCCTGGGGGTGCACCAGGAGGCCTACGCCCCGGTGGACATCGCCACCATCCGCGCCTCCCTGCGCGAGGGCGCCGCCCGCTGGGAGGCCACCAAGGCCGAGATGCTGGGCGAATTCGACGACGACTAGGTCGGGAGGTCGGCCGCTTTCGCCGCCTTGCGGTGGGCGTAGCAGGCGTCCCAGTAGGGCTCGCCGCCGAACCGCTCCAGCAGCAGCTCGGTGAGCGCCCGAACCTTGCCGGCCATGTGGCTGGCCGGGGGCGGGCGCACCACATAGAGGCCGGCCTCCGGGATCGGATAGTCGCGCAGGATCGGGACCAGGGTCCCCTTCTCGATGGACTGGCCGCTGAGGAAGGTGGGCAGCATGGCGATCCCGACCCCGGCCTCCGCCGCATAGACCAGGGCCTGGCCATTGTCGGCGCGGAAGCGGGCGTGGCCCTGGACGGTGATCTCCCGCCGGCCGTCCCGGAAGCGCCAGACCTCGTTCATCTGCAGCACCGCGTCGTGGCCGGCCAGCTCGGCCGGGGTCCTGGGCTCGCCGCGGCTGGCCAGATAGTCGGGGCTGGCCACCATCACCCCATGGATGGGGGCGATCTTGCGGGCGATCAGGCTGGAGTCCGACAGGGTCCCCAGCCGAACCGCCACGTCGAACCGCTCGCCGATCAGGTCCACGAACCGGTCGCTGTAGGAGGCCTCCACCTGCAGACGGGGATGACGCATGGCCAGCTCCGCCAGCACCGGCGCCAGGTGGGTCAGGCCGAAGGACAGCGGCGCGGCGATGCGCAGGGTCCCTACGACCTCGTCGCCGCGCTGGGCCAGGGCGTCGCGGGCGGCCTCCAGGTCGGCCAGGACCTGGTCGGCCCGGCCCTTGAACTCCAGCCCCGCCTCGGTGATGGCCACCCCGCGGGTGGTGCGGCTGAGCAGCTGGGCGCCCAGCTCGGCCTCCAGGCGGGCCACCCGCCGGCTGACCATGGACTTCGACAGGCCCAGCCTCTGCCCCGCCCGCCCGAAGCCGCCGGCGTCGGCCACGGTGACGAAGGCCTGGATATCCTCGAGATCGAACATGTTCCCATTTCCGCAACAGTCTGGGGCCATAAGCCTCACTATTGTTGCGAGTTTGGAACCACCAGCTTGGACGGGTCAATCACTCAGCGCCCCGGAGGGCGACATGTCCCAAGTTCTCGTTCTCAATTCCAGCCTCAGCGGCGAAGCCTCGGTCTCCCGCATTCTCGTGGCCGAAACCGTGGCCCGGCTCACCGCCCGCGATCCCGCCGCCAAGGTGGTGATCCGCGACCTGGCGGACGCCGCGGTTCCGCACCTGACGCCCCAGACCGTCGCCGGGGTGCGCGCCACGGCCACGACCCCGGCCGAGACCGCGGCCCGGGCCCTGTCGGACGCGCTGATCGCCGAGCTGCGCGCCGCCGACACCATCGTGATCGGGGCGCCGATGTACAATTTCTCGATCCCCACCACCCTGCGGGCCTGGTTCGACCACGTCCTGCGGGCGGGCGAGACCTTCAGCTATTCCGAGGCCGGTCCCAAGGGCCTGCTGGAGGGAAAGAAGGTGATCGTGGTGGAGAGCCGCGGCGGCCTCTACAGCGAGGGCCCGGCCCAGGCGATCGACTTCCAGGAGCCCTATCTGCGCCAGCTTCTGGGCTTCATCGGCCTGACCGACGTCACCTTCGTCCACGCCGAGAAGATCGGCTATGGCCCCGACGCCCGCGACGCCGCCATCGCAGGCGCCAAGACCCGGCTGGCCCAGGTCATCGCGGGGGGCCTGCCCCAGGCGGCCTGACGGTTGAACCTTCCTCCCCCACCCCGGGGAGGAAGGTTCTCCGGGCGCATTGAGCTGTACTCGCGACCAATTGCCTCTGAGATCTCTTATTATGTCTGACACAAGACAAGTTATGTGAAATAATAGACTTACCGTTGGAAGAGTTCTTGGCGCCGACGGCAGAGAGATCTGGGCGAAAGCCCGTGCTCCCGCCATGCGCGAAGGAGCTTTCTATTGCCCGGCACCGCCGATCAGAGCCTCGCCATGGCCATGGTGGCGTCCTCCACCGCCCCGCTGCTGCTGCTGGACGGAGAGTTCGCGGTAATCGCGGCCAGCGCCTCGTTCCTGACCACCTTTCATGTCGAGCCCCCCGCCGTGGCGGGGCGCCCGATCTTCGCCCTGGGCGCCGGCGAGTGGGATGTGCCGCAGCTTCGCTCCCTGCTCGCCGCCAGCCTGTCGGGGGCCGAGATCGACGCCTATGAGATGGACCTCAAGGCGCCGGATGGCCCCCACGCCCTGATCCTCAACGCCCGGCGGCTCGACTACGGGGAGGCCGAGGCCCCGCGCCTGCTGCTCACCGTCACCGACATCACCGGCGTCCGCCTGCGGGACCGGCAGGGGGCCGACGCCCTGAAGGAGAAGGACGACCTGCTGCGGGAGAAGGCCATCCTGCTGCGGGAGGTCCAGCACCGGGTCGCCAACAGCCTGCAGATCATCGCCAGCGTGTTGCTGCAGACCGCCCGCAAGGTTCCGTCGGAGGAGACCCGCGCCTATCTGAAGGACGCCCACAACCGGGTGATGTCCATCGCCACGGTGCAGCAGCAGCTCTCCGCCACCAGCCTCGACGCCGTTCTGCTGGGCCCCTATCTGGGCCGGCTGTGCGAGAGTCTGGGCGCCTCGATGATCCGCGACCCCAACCAGATCACCCTGGCGGTGACCTGCGACGACAGTCTTATCGAGGCCAATGTGTCGGTGAGCCTGGGCCTGGTCGTCACCGAACTGGTGATCAACGCCCTGAAACACGGCTTTCCCGGCCATCGGCGCGGCAAGATCGTGGTGGACTACCAACGCGACGGCGACAACTGGACCCTTTGCGTGCAGGATGACGGGGTCGGCATGCCCACGAACGTGGAGGCCGCCAAACCGGGCCTGGGCACCAGCATCGTCGAGGCCCTGGCCAACCAGCTCAGCGCCGGGGTCGAGATCACGCAGGCCCATCCCGGGACGCGGATTTCGATCGTCCACACGGCCCTCCCCGTCCTCCACGGCGTCGCCCCGGCGACGACGGAGGCGGTCTAGACGACTGACGGCCCGCCCCGGGCCGCCAGGCCAAGCCGCAAGGACCCTCTCTCATGCGAACCTATCCCAGCACGCGACCCACCGCCCCCAAGGGCCTGAACGACCCCCGCTCCACCGGCCCCACCGCCGAGCGGCCCAAGCTCGTCCAGGCCGCCCTGCCCAACGGCCAGCAGCGGCGCTGATCGTCGAACGGGCGGCCCGATAGTCAAGCTTTACTGCGGGCCGCCGGGCGGCGTGACGTGTTAGGATAAGGCTTCCGGAGGACGATCCCTTGGCTGACCCGACAGATGACCCGCCCGCCGAGACCCCGATCCAGAAGGCTCTGCGCCTGAAACAGGCGGCCCTGGACGCCAAGCCCAAGCCGCCCCGCGGCGGCCGTTTCCAGCGCGAACGCGCGGCGGCGGCCTCGTCCTCGGCCAAGTCCAAGCCCTGGATGTCTCGCTAGGCGCGGCGTCGGCCCTTGAGCCTAACGATGGTCGCACACCCACTTGGCGGCCTCGACAAGGGGGCTGCCCCCGGCCACGCGCGTCTCACGGAAGACCCCGTCCTTCATCTCGTCGAGCACCGCCCAGGTGGACTTGTCGGGGTCATAGGACGACCATCCAGAGGTGTTCTGAGCGCAGTTCACCCGATGATCGCGGACGCCCTTGGGAACGCCGCAGAACCGGAACCGGAACGCCGTCTTTCCGTCCGGACCCGGATGGACACTGTCGGTGTCCACGCAGCTCTCGAGCCCTTCGATCGGGGAATCGGAGACCTGCAGCCAGGTCTCGGCACGCGCCGGGGCCTCAGCCCAGACCAGGGCCAGACCGAGCCCTGACGCGACGCCCCAGCGACATAACCTCTGCATGCCAAGCCTCCCGCAACAGGTCCGCCGCGCCTCGCGGCGTCGCCGCCAGCTTCGCAGCCTGACCCGGACTTGTCACCGGGCGCGTCGGGACCTCAGGGCTTCAGGCGTCGTCGCCAGCTTCCACCACGCCCCGCAGATGGGCGAGGAATTCCTCGCGAGAGGCCTGGGTGAAGGCCTGGCCCAGTTCCTGGGTGGCTTCCAGCAGGTTGTACTTGCCGTCGCTGAAGCGCAGCAGGACGCTTTCGATATAGCGGTCCAGCAGGACACGATCGGGGCCGGTGAGATTCTGGTGCATGGCTGCAAACTACGCTCCCCGCCGGCCGCGCGCCATGCTCTGCGTCAATTCCGGGGTGGGGCGGCGTCGTAGGCGAAGAGGGTGGCGCGGTCGTCGTCGGGCATGAACCAGGCGCGCACGCCCCCGCCGCTCGCCTCGACGAAGACCGGGTTCTGGGTCATGGGCCGGCCCGACGGCGCCCATAGGGCCACTGGCGCCTGCCAGACCGGCCGGTGGTCGCGCAGGTCGACGATCTCCAGCCCGCCGAGGGAGAGGCTCCCGCCCTTGGGGCTGCGATAGTCCGCCAGGCCCGAGCACAGCATCTTACGGCCGCCCAGGGCGTGGCAGTCCTGGTAGTCGATGTAGCTGGTGGGATTGGCGCTCACCTTCGGCGGACCGGCGCGGCCCGCGCGCGATATCGACCAGCTGTAGAACCGCCGCCCGCCCCAGGAGACCCCATGCAGGGTCCGGGTCTGACGGTCATAGGCCACCGCCCCGATGTGGTCGGCGACCCGCAGCACCTCCACCGCCCGCAGGGTCTTCGGGTCGACGCGGTAGATGACCGCGCGGCTGTCGGGGCGGTACTCGGCCACCGGGACCCAGAGATCCCGGCCGTCGAAGTCGATTCCGCCGGGGTGATAGGCGTCGCCGTCGCCGAGGATCAGATCCCCCAGGCGCTCACCGGCGGCCCCGATCCGCAGCAGATGCCCCACGCCCGCCCCGGGGCTCCGGCCGCCCGGCGCCCCGGCCAGACGCGAGGGATAGGCCTTGATCTCCACCGCCGAGACGAAGACGTCCTGGCCGATCCTGACCATGCCCTGGGGATGGTAGGCCGGGCCGGCCACGGGAACCGCGGCGGCCAGGGTCCAGACCGTGGCGCGGTCCACCTGCATCAGCCGGTCGGCCAGGGACGGCGCGGCGAGGGCCGGCGCCCCCAGAAGCCCGAAACCCGACAGGATCAGCAGGGTGAGGGTCTTGATCATCCAGGGACTCCGCGTGGCGGTCGCGGCCACCACGCCCGACCTTCCGGTCCGTCCGCAACCGAAATCCGCAGGCCGCCCCCGGATCCTAGCCGCCGTGCATGTGCTCGCAGCTGACATTGGGGTTCATGTCGGCGAAGGCGCCCTTGGGGTTCGGCTTCCAGGCCCAGACGTGTAGTTCGTAGAAGGGGTTCAGCCCATAGCGGTTGGGGGCGCCGTTGAAGGCGAACAGGTGACCGGAGAGCGAGGCCGGCCCCTTGAAGGAGATGTACTCCACCGCCACCAGGGTCATCTTCCCGCCCGGCCCCGGCTCATACATCACCGCCTGCGGCCGCTTCACGTCGGGAACCTCGTCCTTGAGGAAGTCGCCGTTGACATAGTGGACCCCCATGGCCCCGCCATCGATCCCGCTGGTGCAGGGGATCGGCGCATAGCCCTCGGCGACGGCGACCTTCACATCCTTGAACCGCTCATTGGCGGCGCGGACCTGCTCCACCAGCGGATTGACGGCCACGCCGGCCGAGGCGCCGCCGACGGCGAACAGGGAAACCAGGCCCACGGCCCAAGCAAGCGTCTTCATGCATCTTCTCCTGGGCCCAGGAGCGGGCCGGGAGCGGTGACTAGCCGGGCGTGAAGCTTGGCCGTGAGAGGCGATGAGGCCAATTTGCGGGGGTGATCGCGTCGGCGCGGTCGACGGCTCGTCGCAAAGGATGCGTGGCGGTGGGCGCAGTGCGCCGCCAACCATTCTCTGCATTTCCCTGTTTCGATATTTTATCTTCCGCCGGATGGCGCGCGCCTGACACTGCCTCGCCGAGCTCGCCCCGGAGAATGGCGCTTTCGTCGTCGGAATGCACCTCTGGGACAGGTGAAATAGCGCTCCAAGAACAGGGAATCTCGACTCGCAGAACAGGGATCCTTCGGCGGGAGAGCAAGGCATCATCTCGACCGGCTAGAAGAACATCTGCGACCACCACGACACCCGGCGCCGGGGCGAGGCCACTGGGCGCGAAGCTTGCTGAACGAGAACAAAGCGCGTACAGACTTTGTTGTGTCAGACGTAAATCCTCCGAACGCGGCCTTAGATCCGAGCTTTTTCGATGGCCGGCTGATGATCGATATCCTTGCTTGGAATTGGAACCTGCGGGTTGCGATTGGCGACCAAGCAGTGACTCGCCCAAAGGCGCGGTCCCACGGCCTGGACTACAGCCGCGACTTCACTATCCACGGCCGCGTCCGCGCACCCCGCGAACTTCGCGGCAAGGAGATGAAAGTGACGCTGTCGCCGTTTGGCCCGAGGGTGCGCTTTGGACAGAGAGGCCTGCAGCAGGTGGGCGCCTTGGCCGAGTTGCCCCCAGGCTCCGACTTCGACTTTGAGGCGATGCTCATGTTGCCCGAAGAGGCGATCGCCTCTACCGCAACGTCCTTGGCGTTGACCTGGAAGCATCTCCAGATCCGGATCGGCGTCGGCGGTCCCGGGAGCACAAGCATCGTCGCCTACCACTTCCACTGCAGCATTCACCCAAATCTCGAAGCCTGGGCAAATGCTGACTGAAGCGCGGCTAGACTTTCTCATCGAGCTGCGTGGCTACGACGGCGGGCTCGGCCTTATGCCTTGCCCGCCGTCGGTCCCGAAGGCGCATCGCTTTCAAAACGGTCTGATCTACTCTCGAACGATTGAAATAGAGGGTCGTGTGGTTGCGCCTGAAGGTTTGGCCGGCCGCCGAGTGCGCATCTGGCTAGACCAACTGGAGAGCTGGCACTTCAGTCGAAGTGAGCCGCCCCACATCGGCGACATCTATGATCGGGCGGGAGAGCTTCCAGGGGGCGGCCTGGAGACCACGCTCTACATTCCCAAGGATGCGTGGCTCACAGCCACTATTTGCCTAAGCACAGTCTGGCGCCATCTCAGGCTGACGGGAGCCGATGGCGACGGTCGAGGCATGCGCCTCGTCGACTTCTCATTCTCTTCGAGCAGCCTGCCTGCTCGTTGAGGATGACCCACTACCGGCCGGGCGGGCCAAATCTCAGCGCTGGCGTACCGACTTCCCCAGTCGCGCTGCAGTACCCCAACCGCTTGGTTTGGTTTTCCCAGCACCTCGGACTCTTTGCCGCCTGACAAATCTTCCTGTCAGCTTCGAACTGTTGATTGCATTGGGGCCTGTCACTCCATTTCTCACCCGGTCGTGCCGAGCCACCGGAGCCGCCGCCGGAACGCGGACTGTAGCCGGACGGGAAGCCGCCGCCATAGGGAGGCAGCGTACCTGGAGTATATCCGTGACAACTCTGGCACCCCCGGATTCCCCAGTAGTCCCAAAAGCCCCGAGGCGGCGCGGCGGCTAGCTGATACTGACCTGCCGCCGGTCGTCCCTCCCAAGAAGCCGGCGAATAGTCGTCAAACTTGTCCTCTTGCTGCTGCGCAGGCGCCCTTGAGGACTGACCACCTTTGGGTCGACGGTTGTCGCTTGCGTACCTGGCGCCTAACATCATCAGCGACATCGTTCGTGGACGCCAAAGTGGTGCTGTCAGTCTTGACGCGCTAACCGCAGATCAGCTGCCGCCATCCTCGGAGCGCCAAGGCTCAGCCTTCGCGGCAGACCGATAGCCGAGCACAGGCCGATGACGGAGCTAGGGATACTCCGCTCGAAGCTTCTGCCACTCCTCAAGAACGAAGGCGTACTTCTGGAGGAAGAACGTCTCCTCGTTGCCGATCAAAGGCGTGTCCAAAACCGAAAACGAACGGCCCTCAAGGACGTCTAGAAGCCGTAGATCCTTGAGCGCGTACCCTTTGATGCACTGGGACATCGCCCACAGGCCCAACCGTGCCGCTTCGTCTGAGAGAGCCGGATCCTCGCAGAAGTAGGGGTACAGGATGCGGTGGCCATCCTCCCCGACCGTGAATGACAGCGTGTTTTCCACCTTCACGGTTCCTAGCCCGAGAGCGTCGTAGCGAGCCTTCACGCTGGTATTGATAACGCTGAAGGGCACGTTCCTAAGCCGCCGTTTTTCCTCCCACCAGAGCAGGAAGCCGTCGCACAGCAACGGATACAGGCGCTCCCGCGTCTTGTTGCCCGCCGCCCGTTGGGAGGTGACGGTGCGCAAATCCAACTCGCCGGCTACGTGGCGCTTCGCGTCCGCCCAGAAGGGTCCGTAAAAATCCCCGCCCTTCTCGGTGCTCGAGCCGCTGGCCTTCTTGATCCCGCTCCGAATGTCCGTTCGCAAAAGCGTCGTACGCTGAGCGTCGCTCGCGTACATCGCGTTTAGAAGCTTACCCAAGCCGATCAGATGAAAGGACATTGTTGCCTCGCCGGAAACGAGAATTGAGCTGAGTTCTCACCTTCTGAAATCCTGCCGGTGAGTCTGCAATTTGAGTCAATTCTCGGTGTCGCCAGTGGTGGCGAACAAACTGTCGCATCAGTTCAACTAATGCACCACGTGGGATGCAAAATGACTGGGTGAGGTTTGATGTTTTCGGCTGTTCATCTGCGCGGTTTTGTCGACCTCGCCGGTAGCCAAGCCAGATACTAATAGCTCTCTGGTGCGCGGCTTTTGAGAGAAGCGCACTGGCCCAAATGTGGGCAGAGAATGGCTCTGTGTAGCCCTCTCTCTTTGGCCGAAAAACGCGGCAGGATCGCGCCTTAAATGGCGCTATCGCGCCAGCTAAGGCGCGGAACGTTCAAAACAACTGAATTCAGGAGATAATTGAATAGAAACAAGCACTTAAGTGCTTGGCGGAGAGGGTGGGATTCGAACCCACGGTACCGGTAAAGGTACGCCGCATTTCGAGTGCGGTGCTTTCGACCACTCAGCCACCTCTCCGGAGCCGTCTGGAGGCTCCCCAAGGGGGGCCCGCCGAGCGAGGGCGGAACCTACTCATACGGCTCCGGCGGCGCAAGCCCGTCCGGCGCCGGAGTTTTCAGTCCTCGGCGGCCAGGACCACCACCCCGTCGGGATCGGCGTGCAGCACGTCGCCCGGCAGGAAGACCACGCCGCCGAACGCCACGGGGGTGTCCACCACGCCGTCGCCACGCTTGACGCTGCGGATCGGAACCGAGCCCAGGGCCTTGATGCCGATATCCAGGGTCGCCAGGATCGGCGTGTCGCGGACCGCGCCATAGACGACGATCCCGGCCCAGCCGTTCTTCACCCCGTCGGCGGCCAGCATGTCGCCCACCAGGGCCTTGGCCAGCGACCCGCCGCCATCCACCACCAGGACACAACCCTCGCCGGGTTCGGCGAGCGTCGCCTTGACCAGGGAGTTGTCCTCCCGGCAGCGGACGGTGCGGATGGGGCCGGAGAAGGCCTTGCGGCCGCCATAGTCGCGGAACTGGACGAGGCAGACCTCGACCTCGTCCTCGTGCTCGTCGCAGAGGTCGGCGACGCTCTTGGCGGGCTTCTGGGCGGGATTGTTCATGCGGTCAGCGCCACGCCTTTGTAGTCGTCCCGAAGTTCGCGCTTGAGCACCTTGCCGATGTGGCTGCGGGGCAGGCTGTCCACCAGGATGAGGTCGGCCAGGCGCTGGGTCTTGCCCAGCTTGGCGTTGGTCCAGGCCCTGAGGTCCTCGGCCGTGACCTTGGCGTTCTTCTTCAGGGCCACGAAGGCCACCGGGGTCTCGCCCCACTTGTCCGAGGCCACGCCGACCACCGCGGCCTCCAGCACCTCGGGGTGCTGGATGATCTCGGCCTCGAGGTCGGAGGGATAGATGTTGAAGCCGCCGGAGATGATCATGTCCTTCTTGCGGTCCATGAGGGTCAGGAAGCCGTCGGCGTCGAACACGCCCACATCGCCGGTGCGGATGTAGCGGAGGCCCTCGGGGCTGTACCACTCGGCCTCCGAGGTCTTGCCCGGCTGGTTGTGATAGCCGACCATCATGGCGCCCGAGCGGCCGACGACTTCGCCGATCTTGCCCTGGGGCACCTCCTTGAGGTCCTCGTCGATCAGCCGGATGTCGTGGCCCGGCAGGGGCCGGCCGACAGTGTGCAGCTTGTCGGGAAACTCATGGGCCAGCAGGCCGCAGGAGCCGCCGCCCTCGGTCATGCCGTAATACTCGATCAGGCCGCCGGGCCAGCGCTTGAGCACGTCGGCCTTCAGGGCCGCGGCGAAGGGGGCGCTGGTGGAGAACTTCATCACGTAGCTGGAGAGGTCGTAGGAGTCGAAGTCCGGTCGCTCCATCAGGCGGCGGTACTGCACCGGCACCAGCATGGCGTGGGTGGCGCGGTGCTTCTCCGACAGCTTCAGGAACTGCTCGGCGTCGAACTTGGGCATCAGCACCGCCGTGCCGCCGTTGGAGATGGTGGGCAGGTAGGAAACCAGCGTGGTGTTCGAATAGAGCGGGGTGGAGATCATGGTCACCGCGCTCTCGGGATAGACCCCCCGGCGGATCTGGCCCCAGCGCATGGCGTGGGGTTGGACGATGCCCTTGGGGGTGCCGGTGGTGCCCGAGGAATAGATGATGTTGAAGCCCTGCTGCGGGGTCACGCTCACCGGCTGGGGCTTGGAGCCCTCCGGGGCCAACCAGTCCAGCAGCGGGATTCCGGCGTCGGAGCCGTCGAGGGCCACCCGCTGGGCGGTGATCTGACCCGCGACGCCCGCGAGCGCGTCGGAGACGCCCTTGTCCAGGAAGAAGACCTTGGCGCCGCAGTCCTTGAGCATGCCGATGAGGCTCTCGGGCGTCGAGGAGGGCGCGAGCGGCGCGACGACGCCGCCGGCCCGCAGGATGCCGAAGAAGGTCGCGCCGTACTCCACCGAGGAGGTGGCGCAGATGGCCGCGACGTCGGCGTTCTCCACGCCCTCCCGCTGCAGGGCTGCGGCCATGCGGTCCATGAAGGCGTCGAGCTGGCGGTAGGTCAGGCTGGAACGGGCGTCCACCAGGGCGGGCTTGTCCGGGCGCTCCTTGGCCTGCTCGCCGATCACCTCGGCCAGGGTCCCGAAGTCCTGGGTCAGCATCTGTTCGACGGACATCGCATCACTCCCTACCAAATGTTCAAATTTTATCGCGTCGTCTTAGCCGCAAGGCGCGGCGCCCGACAACCGAATATGCCGCTTGCCGACCCCGTCTTCCGCGAGGGAAACTGGCGGCCAACCCCGCAGCATAGGCGGGGGCATGGACGCCTTTCAGCACCGCCCGAACCTGCAATCGGGCATCCATTTGGGACGAGACGATATTATGGCCGACGAGATGATTTCCCTCGGCGCGAAGCTGAGAGCCTTCGCCCAATCGCAGCCCGACGCCCCGGCGGTCAGTTGCGGCGACACCACCCTTTCCTATGGCGAGTTCCACCGGCTCACCAACCGGGCCGCCCGCGGCCTGCTGGCCTATGGGGTCAAGCACGGCGACCTGGTGACGCTCGGCCTGCCCAACTCCACCGACTTCGCCGTGGCCTGCTGGGCCATGTGGAAGATCGGCGCGACGCCGCAGCCGGTGGCCTTCCGCCTGCCCCAGGCCGAGCTGGAGGCCATCATGGAGCTGGCCAAGACTCCGGTGGTGATCGCCGAGTTCGAGGCCAGGATCGACCGGCCGCTGCTGAAGGTCTCCGACCTGCTGGCCAAGAGCGACGACGACAGCGACCTGCCCGACGCCACCGCGCCTGTCTCCAAGGCGCCGACGTCCGGAGGCTCAACCGGCCGCCCCAAGCTGATCCTGGCTGGCCAGCCCGGCGTGACCACCCGGGAGACGCCCGCCGTCGGCGGCTGGCAACTGACCTCGCAGTCCGTCGCCGTCCTGCCGGCGCCGCTCTATCACAACGCCGGCTTCGGCATGATGATGAGCGTGCTGAACCTGGGGGCGCACCTGATCGTCCTGCCGCGCTTCGATCCGGAAGGCACGCTGGCCGAGATCGAGAAGCGCAAGGCCACCTGGATCTACATGGTGCCGACCATGATGAACCGCATCTGGCATCTGCCCGAGGAGGTCCGCACCAAGTACGACCTCTCCTCGCTGAAGACCCTCTGGCACCTGGCGGCGCCCTGTCCGCCCTGGCTGAAGGAGGCCTTCATCCACTGGCTGGGCGGCGAGGTGATCCAGGAGCTCTACGCCGGCACCGAGGCCCAGGCGTCGACCGTGATCTCCGGGACCGAATGGCTGGAGCACCGCGGGTCCGTCGGCAAGGTCCGGATGGGCGAGATGGTCGCCTTCGACGATAATGGTGAGAAGCTGCCGCCCCGCGAGATCGGCGAGATCTACATGCGCCGGCCCGAGGGCATGCCCCCCAGCTACAAGTACCTGGGCGCCACGGCCAAGGTGCTGCCGGGCGGCTGGGAGAGCCTGGGGGACATCGGCTGGTTCGACGAGGACGGCTATCTCTACCTGGCCGACCGGCGCACCGACATGATCCTGGTGGGGGGCTCCAACGTCTATCCCGCCGAGATCGAGGCGGCGCTGGAGGAGCATGACAGCGTGCAGTCGGTCGCGGTGATCGGCATCCCCGATGACGACCTGGGCAACAAGATCCACGCCATTGTCCAGACCAAGGGCGCGGGAGACGAGGCAGCGCTTCGCGAGTACCTGAAGACCAAACTCGTCACCTACAAGCAGCCGCGCACCTACGAGTTCGTGGACGAGCCCCTGCGCGACGACGCCGGCAAGGTGCGCCGCACGGCGCTGCGCGACGCCCGCATCGCCAAGCTGAAGGAGGGCCAGCCGGCCTAGCGTCTTCCCCTCTCCCGCTTGCGGGAGAGGGTAGGGTGAGGGCTCTTTCTGAAGCGCCCTTGTCACTCCGGGCGCAGCAAGACCTCCGCTGCGCGGAGGCCCCCTCACCCATCCTCTCCCCCCAAGGGGGAGAGGCGGAGTCCGCACTTCCGCGCCTGCGGCGCTGCATGCGGGATGACACCCAGGATGGAGCGGGCTAAGCCAACCGCCATTCATTTGAAGACGAATTTCGAGGAAGGGGACCGATGAGTATTAAGGGCAAGGCCTACATCATGGGGGCCTATGAGCACCCCACTCGGGATGCTCCCGACAAATCCACGCCGCAGCTGCACGCCGAATGCGCCAAGGGCGCCCTCGCCGACGCGGGCCTGACCAAGGACGACATCGACGGCTACTTCTGCGCCGGCGACGCCCCCGGGTTCGGCGGCATGTCCATGGTCGACTACATGGGCCTGAAGAACGTCCGCCACATGGACTCCACCGAGACCGGCGGTTCGTCCTACCTGCTGCACGTCGGCCACGCGGCCCAGGCGATCGCGGCGGGCAAGTGCACCGTGGCGCTCATCACCCTGGCCGGCCGTCCGCGCCAGAACAAGTTCTTCCCCGGCGGGGGCGGCCGACCGGGCCAACTCACCGACGGACCGCCGGAGGCCGGCTTCGAGAACATCTACGGCGGCTCGACCCACAACACCTACGGCATGTGCGCCATGCGCCACATGTACGAGTACGGCACCACCAGCGAGCAGCTGGCCTGGATCAAGGTGGCCGCCAGCCATCACGCCCAGTGGAACGAGCACGCCTTCCTGAAGGACGTGGTCACCGTTGAGCAGGTGGTGAACTCCCGCATGATCTCCGATCCGCTGCACCTGCTGGACTGCTGCGTCGTCACCGATGGCGGCGGCGCCCTGATCGTCACCAGCCCGGAAGTCGCCAAGAGCCTGAAGCGGCCCCTGGTGAAGGTGATCGGCGCCGGCGAATCCCCCAAGGGACCGCGCGGCGGCAAGGACCTGGACCTCACCCACTCCGGCGCCCTGTGGTCCGGCCCTATCGCCTTCGAGGAGGCCGGGGTCACCCCGCAGGACATGAAGTACGCCTCGATCTACGACAGCTTCACCATCACGGTGCTGATGCAGCTCGAGGATCTGGGCTTCTGCAAGAAGGGCGAGGGCGGCAAGTTCGTCTCCGACGGCAACCTGATCTCCGGCGTCGGCAAGCTGCCCTTCAACACCGACGGCGGCGGGCTGTGCAACAACCACCCCACCAACCGCGGCGGCATCACCAAGGTGATCGAGGCCGTGCGCCAGCTGCGCGGCGAGGCCCACCCCAAGGTCCAGGTTCCCAACTGCGACCTGGCGCTGGCCCACGGCACGGGCGGATCACTGGGCACCCGCCACGGTGCGGGCACCGTCATCATGGAACGGGAGGCTTAGGATGAGCGACGTTCAAGACAAGCCGGCCGAGGGCCGCAAGATCCCGGCTCCGGCCGTGACCATCGAGTCCAAGCCCTTCTGGGACGCGGCCGAACAGGGCAAGTTCCTGATCAAGCGCTGCAACGCCTGCAAGGAGCCGCACTGGTATCCGCGCGCGCTGTGCCCCTTCTGCTTCTCCGACGACACCGTCTGGGAAGAGAGCCCGGGCGAAGGGGTGATCTACACCTACTCCACCATGCACCGCTCGCCGACCGGCCCCTACGCCATCGGCTACGTCACCCTCAACGAGGGTCCGGCGGTGCTGACCAACTTCGTGGACTGCGACCTCTCCAAGCTGGCCATCGGCCAGAAGGTGAAGGTGAAGTTCCAGGCCACCGAGGGCGGCCCGCCCGTCCCGGTGTTCTCGCCGGTCTAGGCCTAGCGATGCTCCCCCACTGGGGGAGCTGTCAGCGAAGCTGACTGAGGGGGACTTTGACTCTTGTTTGGGGTCGAAGGGATGTCGACGACGTCGATCCCCCTCCGTCAGCCGGCTACGCCGCCTGCCACCTCCCCCACATCAGCGCTCCGCGCCTGGGGGAGGATCTGGCGCCCTACTCCGCCTTCAGCCCCATCTCGGCCGTCACCTGGGCGGTGTCCTCGCCCAGCCTTGGCGCGTGGCGGCGGATATTGGAGGGGGAACCGGTGAACTTCACCGGCGGCTTCATGGCGTTGTAGGGCCCGGCGTGGGGGTGGTCGTAGCGCTCGAAGAAGCCGACAGCCTTCAGGTGCGGGTCGTCGGGCAAATCATCCAGCCGCGCGGTTTTCACGATGGGGATCGACAGCGGCTTGAGCAGGTCCAGCCACTCCTGGGTGGTCTTGGTCTGGGTCACCTCCCCCACCAGGCCGTAGAGCTCGCCGATGTGCTTGGCCCGCGTGGCGTAGTCGGAGAAGCGCGGGTCCTTGCCGAAGGTCTCGCCCATGCCGGCGGCGGCGAAGAACTGGTCCCACTGCTTGTCGGTATAGGGCAGCAGGCCGATATAGCCGTCCTTGGTCTGGTAGGGCTTGCGGTTGGGATTGGCCACCCGCTGGTAGGCCCACTGGCCCGTCGGCGGCTCGAAGGTGTGGTCGTAGAGGTGCTCCACCAGGTTGAAGCTGGTGACGCACTCCAGCATCGGCACCTCGATGAACTGGCCCTGGCCGGTGCGTTCCTTGTGCAGCAGACCGGCGGTGATGGCCTGACACATGAACAGCCCCGAGACCTTGTCGGCCACCAGGGTCGGCAGGATGCGCGGGGTGGGGTTGCCGTCGGTGCGCGGCAGCAGGTCGGCCAGGCCCGAGGCCGACTGGATCAGATCGTCATAGGCCGGCTCCCCGGCATAGGGGCCGTCCGAGCCATAGCCGGCGGCATGGACATAGACCACGTCCGGCCGCAGGGCCTTCACGTCCTCATAGGCCAGGCCCAGGCGCTTGAGCCCCTCGTAGCGGACCGAGGTGGCGAACACGTCGCAGCTCGCAATCAACGCCTCCAGCAGGGGGCGCGAGGCCGGGTCCTTCATGTCCATCAGCACCGAGCGCTTGTTGCGGTTGATGGTCAGGAAGATGGGGCCGAGATCCCGCGGGCAGCCCTCGGGCACGTGGCCCGCCCAGCGCATGATGTCGCCGCCGTCGCCGCGGCCGGAGCCCGGATCCTCGAGTTTGATGACCTCGGCGCCCTGGTCGCCGAGCATCTGGGTCGCGTATGCGCCGAACACCACGCTGGTGAGGTCCAGGATGCGCACCCCGGCGAGCGGCCCGGTGGCCTTGGTCTCCAACTTCATGGTGTCGGTCACGTTCGTCCCTCCCGGTCGCCTCTTGGTCCTGGAAGATCATTGAAGCCGGGGTCGGCGCAAGGGGTCACGCCGGGGCGCCGCTCTGAGGAATTTTCAGCGGGCGCTTGCCGTCCGGAGCGGCAACCCCGTTAATTCCAGCCAAGGCCGAAACAACAGGCGTCGAGGGCGGACCATGGATTTCGAACTTTCCGAAGAGCACCGGATGCTCAAGGACCTGGTGCAGAAGTTCGTCCGCGACGAACTCATGCCGCTGGAGAGCACGGTCCTGGCCCGCGAGGCCGCGGGCAAGGGCGTGGGCCTCACCACCGAGGAGCGCGAGAAGATCGACGTGGTCTCCAAACGCCTGGGCCTCTGGGGCCTGGACGCGCCGGAGGACGTGGGGGGCTCGGACCTGCCGCAGGTCGCCCTGGTGGCGGTCAACGAGGCCCTGGGCTCGACGGTCACCCCCTACACCCTGCCGCCGGACTCGCCCAACCTGCGCATGCTGATGGCCACGGTGACCGAGCGCCAGCGGGAGGCCTATCTCGCCCCCTATGTGCGCGGCGAGACCATCAGCGCCATCGGCATCTCCGAGCCCGGCGCCGGCGCCGACCCAGCCGGCATGATCACCAAGGCCGTGCGCGACGGCGACGACTGGATCATCGACGGAAGAAAGATCTGGACGAGCCGGGCGGCCGAGGCCGACTTCACCATCGTCATGGCGGTGACCGACAGGGAGAAGGGCGCCCGGGGCGGGATGAGCGCCTTCCTGGTGGACGGGGACAATCCGGGCTTCAAGGTGCTGCGCAAGATTCCGATGATCGGCGGGGCCATGACCTATGAGGTGATCCTGGAGAATTGCCGGGTGCCGGGCTGGAAGCTGCTGGGGACCGAGGGCCAGGGCTTCGCGCCCATGCAGGTGCGGCTGGGGACGCGGCGGATGGAGATGGCCGCCTGGTGCATCGGCCTGGCCCAGCGGGCCCTGGACATGATGTGCGAGTACGCCCCCCAGCGGGTGACCTTCGGCCAACCCCTGTCGGACCGCCAGGCGGTGCAGTGGTGGGCGGCCGACGCGGCCATCAAGATCCACGCCGCCCGGCTGATGACCTATGACTGCGCCGCCAAGCTCGACCAGGGCCGCGACGTGCGTAACGAGATCTCGATGATCAAGGTCTTCGCCACCGAGATGGCCTGGGAGGTCATCGACAACGCCATGCAGTGCTTCGGCGCCATGGGCATGACCAAGGAAATGCCCTTGCAGCTGATGGCCTCGCTGGTACGCAACATGCGGATCTATGACGGGCCCTCGGAAGTCCACCGGATGGTGGTGGCCCGCAACCTGATGGGAACGAGACGATGAGCACCACCTACGACCACCTGAAGGTCACCCACGACGGCCACGTGGCGACGGTGGAGATCGACCGCCCGCCCTTCAACCACGTCTCCGTGGAGCTGATGGCCGACCTGGCCGAGGCCCTGGAGCGGATCGACGGCGACGGGGTGACCCGGGCCGTGGTGCTGTGCTCGGCGGGCAAGGCCTTCTGCGCCGGGGCCGACCTGGTGGCCAGCGACGGCATCGCCGGCAGCGGCATGGGGGGCATCGGCAGCCTCTATGATCAGGCCGTGCGGCTCTACGCCATCGAGACCCCGATCGTGGTGGCGGTGCAGGGCGCGGCCGTCGGGGCCGGCCTGGGCCTGGCCCTGGTGGGCGATTTCCGGGTCGCCGCGCCCGAGGCGCGGTTCACCGCCAACTTCGTCAAGCTGGGCTTCCATCCGGGCTTTGGCCTGACCCACACCCTGCCCCGGCTGATCGGCGAGCACCGGGCCAACCTGATGTTCCTGACCGGGCGGCGGGTGAAGGCCGAGGATGCGCTCGCCTGGGGCCTGGTGGACGAGGTCGCGCCGCTGGCCGACCTGCGGGCCGCCGCCAGCCGCCTGGCCCTGGAGATCGCCGAGAACGCGCCCCTGGCGGTCATCGCCACCCGCAAGACCCTGCGCGGCGACCTGGCCGCGGCCGTTCGCGCCCAGACGATCCACGAGCATGGCCAGCAGACCATCCTGCGAGCCACCGAGGACTATGCCGAGGGCGTGAAGGCGGTGTCGGAACGGCGGGTCGGTAACTTCAAGGGACGCTAGGGGGAATGGACCACCCGCTGGACCGGCCGGTCTGGAGCACGCTGAGCACACGCCAGCGGGATCTGGCCCTGGGCGATGGCCGGGCCCTGCGGTTCGACCCCCGCTACAACGTCTTCGGCGCGGCCGCCGACGGATCGCCGGAAAACCTGGCCGCCCTGGCCGACCTGATCCCGGCGGACGGGACCCTGTGGGTGGTGGAGGCCGAGCCCTTCGCGCCGCCGCCCGGCGTCACGGTGGTGAAGGCGGCGGTCTGCGCCCAGATGATTGCGGAACGGCCCAAGCCCGGCGATCCGGCCTTCGCCTTCGCCTTCGAGGACCTGACCGAGGCTGACGCCCCGCAGATGCTGGCGCTCGCCACCCTCACCGAGCCGGGCCCCTTCTTCGAGGCCACCCATCGCCTGGGCGCCTTCGTGGGCGTCAAGCAGGACGGGAGGCTGATCGCCATGGCCGGCGAGCGGATGCGGCCCGAGGGCTTCACCGAGGTGAGCGGCGTCTGCACCCATCCCGACCATCGCGGCCGCGGCCATGCCGGGCGCCTGATGCAGGTGGTGGCCGGGCGCATCGCGGCCCGCGGCGAGACGCCGTTCCTGCATTCCTACGCCAGCAACCTGGGCGCGATCCGGCTCTATGAGTCCCTGGGGTTCGTGATCCGCCGCGAAGTGACGGCGACTGTGCTGGCGCGCGCCTAGACGACTTGCCAAATCAACGGACGGGCTTAGATCGAGAGGATGAAAGGTCGTCCGCCCACCCCGAAATCTCCCCAGGAGAAGAAGCAGATCAGCTACGCCAGCGATCGGCGCAACAGCTATGGCGAGAACGACAAGGCCTCGCGAAAGCTCATCCCTCTGCGCAAGGCGCAGGCGGCCCGGAGCGTGAGGCGCAAGGTCAACCAGGCCGTCGCCGCCATCCCTGAGCTCGATGAAGCCTCAGCCGCCGTCGTCGAAAGCTCGGCTCGGCATGACGTCGACCGGGTCGGCGGATGGACCAAGTCGCCCGACAAGGCGCTGGGTGAGTATCTGGATCAGCAAAAGGGCCGGCGGGAGTTCCGATCTGGCCGCAAGTCGGACCAGACGCCTGACAAGGCCTAGCGCCGAAATAGAAGCCCCGAGCCTCACGGACGACCGGTGTCTATGGGCAGGGTCTTCCCCCACGCGGACACCGGGACGACAGGTCTGGGCTAGGCGCTCTTGCCCAGCTGCGAGGCCGCCCGGGCCAGCTCGGTGATCTTGCCCCAGTCGCCCGCCCGCACCGCGTCCGCGGGCGCGACCCACGATCCGCCGACGCAGATGACGTTAGGCTGGGCCAGATAGTCCGGCGCGTTCTCCAGGGTCACCCCGCCCGTCGGGCAGAAGGTGGCCTGGGGGAAGGGGCTGGCGAAGGCCTTCAGGGCGCCGACGCCGCCGACGATGTTGGCGGGGAACAGCTTGAAATGGCTGTAGCCGGCCCGCAGGCCCCACATCAGCTCCGTCGCCGTGGCGATCCCCGGCAGCAGGGGGACGGGCCCGTCGAAGCCCTCGCCTTCGATCAGGCCGGGGCTGACCCCGAACCTGGCGCCTGCGTCGGCCACCGACTGGCGGGCCGAGGCGGTGGTGATGGTGCCGGCGCCGACCACCGCGCCCTCGACCTCGCCGGCGATGCGGCGGATGGATTCCAGGGCGACCGGCGTGCGCAGGGTGACCTCCAGCGCATAGAGCCCGCCAGCCACCAGGGCCTTGGCGAGCGGCACGGCGTGGGCCTCATCCTCGATGATCAGGACCGGGACGACCGGCGCGAGCTTGAGGATCTCCTGCAGGGTCAAAGCCGGTTTCCTTCCAACTGTTTCAGCGCCCGGGCCGCCCCTACCAGAGCCGCGTAGGGATGGACGATCAGGGAGGTGGGGATATCGCGCGTATAGTCGGAAAGCCGCCCCTTGTCTTCGAACCGCCTGCGGAACTCCCCGCCGTTCAGACGATCGACCATGCGCGGGGCGATCCCGCCGGAGACATAGACCCCGGCGCGGGCGCCGAAGGTGAGCGCCAGGTCCCCGGCCACGGACCCCAGGATGCCGCAGAAGCGGTCGAGGGCCTCCGAGCAGAGGGGGTCGCCCGCCTGGCCGGCGGCGAACACGGCCTTCTCGTCGGCCAGGGCGGTCTCGACGCCGCGGATCTCGCCCAGGGCCTTGTAGAGTTCGAACATGCCGCGACCGGACAGCACCCGCTCGATGGAGACCCGGCCATGGCGCCTGCGCAGCCAGGCCAGGACCTCGGCCTCCAGCTCGTCATAGGGGGCGAAGGCCCCGTGGCCACCCTCCGTGGCGATGGGGACGTCGCCGCGGTCGGAGCGGGCCAGACCCGCCACCCCGAAGCCGGTGCCCGCACCCAGCACGACGAGGGGCGCCCCCTCCGTCCCCTTCAGCACCGGCCCCAGGGGCTTGAGGTCATCGGTGTCCAGGGCCGGGGCGGCCAGGGCCTGGGCGGCGAAGTCGTTGAGCAGCTGGGCGCCCTCGAAGGCGAAGGCGCCCACCAGCTCACCCTCGGAGATCCGCCAGGCCAGGTTGGTGAACTCGATCTCCCCGTCCACCACCGGGCCGGCCACCGCCAGGACGGCGCGCGGCGGACAGCGGCGGCCGACGGTGGTCTCCAGATACTGGGCGATCACCTCGCCCAGGGCGCCGAAGTCGGCGGCGGCGTAGGTCTTGGGGTGACGGATATGGCCGGCGTCGTCCACCAGGGCCAGGCGCGCGTTCGTGCCCCCGACGTCGCCCACCAGGCCGGTATAGTTGGTCTTCACGCGGCGTCCCCGAACAAGGTGCAGGCCCCGGCCTCGGCGGGTCCGGCGGCGCGGCGCATGGCGCCGAAGAGTTCACGGCCATAGCCGAAGGCGGCGGCGGGCCTGGGCGCCTCGGGCCGCGCCGCCAGCTCGTCGGCGGGGACCAGGATCTCCAGCACCCCGGCATGTGCGTCGACACGGATGAGGTCGCCGGTCCGCACGTAGGCGAGCGGCCCGCCCATGGCGGCCTCCGGCGAGACGTGGATGGCGGCGGGCACCTTGCCCGAGGCGCCGGACATCCGGCCGTCGGTGACCAGGGCCACCTTGTACCCCTTGTCCAGGAGCACCCCCAGCACGGGCGTCAGGCTGTGGAGCTCGGGCATGCCGTTGGACCGCGGCCCCTGGAAGCGGACCACGGCGATGAAATCGCGGTTCAGCTCGCCGTTCTTGTGGGCCTCCAGCAGGTCGTCCTGGTCCTCGAACACGATGGCCGGGGCCTCGACGATCAGGTGCTCGTCCTTCACCGCCGAGGTCTTGATGACCGCGCGACCCAGACCGCCGGACAGCAGGCGGATGCCGCCCTCGGGCTGGAAGGGATCGTTGGCCGGCCGCAGGATGTCGGGATTGAGGGAGGCGGTGGGCCCTTCGCGCCAGACCAGCTTGCCGTCCTCCAGGAAGGGCTCCTGCTGGTAGCGGCGCAGGCCGGGGCCGGCGATGGTGGTGACGTCCTCGTGGGCCAGGCCCGCGTCCAGCAGCTCGCGCACCACATAGGCCATGCCCCCGGCGGCGTGGAAGGCGTTCACGTCCTCGCTGCCGTTCGGATAGACCCGCGCCAGCAGGGGCGTGACCTTGGAGAGCTCGTCGAAGTCGCTCCAGTCGACGATGACGCCCGCGGCGCGCGCCATGGCCACGATGTGCAGGGTGTGGTTGGTCGAGCCGCCGGTGGCCAGCAGGCCCGCGATGGCGTTGACGATCGACTTCTCGTCCACCACCGCCGACATCGGCGCATAGGCGTTGGTCCCGTCGGCGATCTCGATGGCGCGGCGGGGCGCCGCCGCGGTCAGGGCGTCGCGCAGGGGGGTGTTGGGAGTGACGAAGGCCGCGCCGGGCAGGTGCAGGCCCATCATCTCCATCATCATCTGGTTGGAGTTGGCGGTGCCGTAGAAGGTGCAGGTCCCCGGGCCGTGATAGGACCTCATCTCCATGTCCAGCAGCTCGTCGCGGGTGGCCTTGCCCTCGGCGTAGAGGCCGCGCACCCGGGCCTTCTCGGCGTTGGAGGCGCCCGACGTCATGGGACCGCCGGGGACGAAGATCACCGGCAGGTGGCCGAAGGCGAGCGCCCCGATGGTCAGGCCCGGCACGATCTTGTCGCAGATCCCCAGCATCAGGGCCGCGTCGAAGGCGTCGTGGGTCAGGGCCACGGCGGTGGACATGGCGATCACGTCGCGGCTGAACAGGGAGAGCTCCATGCCGGGGCGCCCCTGGGTGACGCCGTCGCACATGGCCGGCACCCCGCCGGCGAACTGGGCGGTGGCGCCCACCGCCTCGGCGGCGGCCTTGATGATGTCGGGGAAGCGCTCCAGCGGCTGGTGGGCCGAGAGCATGTCGTTATAGGCCGAGACGATGGCCACGTTGGGGGCGTTGGGATTGCGCATCCGCTGCTTGTCGCCGTCGGGGGAGGCGGCGAAGGCGTGGGCCCAGTTGGCGCAGGACAGCTTGGCGCGGCCGGGCCCGGCGTGGCGGGCGGCCTCCATGCGCGCCAGATAGTCGGCGCGGCTTTCGCGGCTGCGCGCCACGATGCGCGCGGTGACGGCGGCGGTGACCGGATGCATGGACGTGCTCCTAGGACTCACGGCGTCCAGAGGACGCGAACGGGCGCTTTAGCCTGTTTGAGGAAGGCGTGCACCGGCAGTCCTGAGCCCGCCTCGACGATCTGGCGTTTCACCGCGCCGCGGATCAGCACCAGGGTGGCGCGGGCCTGCAGCAGGGCGCGCAGGGTGAGGCTGACGCGGGCGATCGGCGGCGAGCCGACACCCGCCGGAACCCCGATCACGAAGCGGTCGCCGGTCAGATCGAGACCGGCCGCCATCACCGGACTGCCGGGGATCAGGGAGGCGATATGGCCGTCCTCCCCCATGCCGAGGAACAGCATGTCGAAGGGGGCCAGCGCCCGCAGATGGGGTTCGGCGAGGTCGGCGGCGGCGTCCGGGGTCGGGACGCTGGCATGGAGGGGCAGGAAGGTGGCCGCCGCGGCGGCGCCCCGCAGCAGGCGCTCACGGACCAGGCGCTCATTGGAGTCGGGCGAGGTGGCGGGGACGAACCGGTCGTCGGAGAGGCTCACCGTCACCCGCCCCCAATCGAGGCCGGCCACGCTCAGGGCGTCATAGACCGGCGCCGGCGAGCGGCCGCCGGTGCCGATCAGGCTGGCGTGACCGCGCGCCGCGAGGCCTGCGCTCAGGGCGCCCACGGTGGCGGCGCACGCGGCGGCCGCCAGGGCCGTCTCGTCGGGGAAGGACTCGATCATACCCGCCCATAACGCGGCGCGAGGCGGACGGATCGCAAAAACAGCGTTCGGATGCGGAACTTTCCCGCGAGCTCGGGAGCTATGCCTTTGCAGGCGCGGCCCCCTCCGGCGTCTGCGGAGACTCGCCCCCAGTTCAGGATTTCGCCATGAGAATCGCCCAGGTTCCGCCTCTGTATGAAGCCGTTCCCCCGCGGTTCTATGGCGGGACCGAGCGGGTGGTCTCTCACCTGACCGACGCCCTGGTGGAGCTGGGCCACGACGTCACCCTGTTCGCCAGCGCCGATGCGCGGACCAAGGCCAAGGTGGTCGTCGTGCGCGACCAGGCCATCCGCCTGGACCCGGCCCAGCTGAAATCCGACCTGGCCGCCCACATGTCGATGCTGTCGGAGGTTCGCCGCCGCGCGGCCGAATTCGACGTCATCCACTTCCACACCGACATGATCCATTTCCCCTTCTTCGAGGACATGGCCGAGAAGACCATCACCACCCTGCACGGCCGGCTCGACCTCAAGGACCTGGACGGGGTCTATCGGCGCTGGCCGCAATATCCCCTGGTCTCCATCAGCGACGACCAGCGCAGGCCGCTCGCCTTCGCCAACTGGGCCGGCACGGTCCATCACGGCATGACCACCGACATCTACGACTTCCACCCCGCCTCGGAGGGCTACCTCGCCTTCCTGGGCCGGATCTCGCCGGAGAAGCGCCCCGACCGCGCCATCGCCATCGCCAAGCGCCTGGGCCTGAAGCTGAAGATCGCCGCCAAGGTGGACGCCGCCGACCAGCGCTATTTCCAGGAGAAGATCGAACCCCTGATCCTGGGGGAGCCGCTGATCGAGTTCATCGGCGAGATCGGCGACGAGGCGAAATCCGCCTTCCTGGGCGGGGCGCGGGCCCTGCTGTTCCCCATCGACTGGCCCGAGCCCTTCGGCCTGGTGATGATCGAGGCCATGGCCTGCGGCACGCCCGTGGTGGCCTATGCCTGCGGCTCGGTGCCCGAGGTGATCGAGGACGGCGTGACCGGCTATATCGTGCGCACCGACGACGAGGCGGTGGACGCCGTCCGCCGGCTGGGCGACCTGGATCGCCGCAAGGTTCGTCAGCAGTTCGAACTGAAGTACTCGGCCACCGCCATGGCCCGGCGTTATCTTGACCTCTACGCCCGGCTGGGCGCACCGCTCAGCCAGGACTTCGCCTTCGCCGCCACCGCCTGAGGCACCAAGACATGGACGATCTCGCGCCGGCCCCGGACGCGCCGGTGGAGTTGGGCGAGTCGGTCGAGCCGCGCACCCCGCACCGGCTGCACGCCCTGAAGGACAAGGACACCTTCGTGGTGGCCGACTCCTATGGCGACATCCTGGGGTCCGGCGACGGCCTGTTCCACAACGACACCCGCATCCTGTCGCGGTTCCGCGTGCTGCTGGGGGGCAAGCCGCCGTCCCTGCTGTCGGCGGCCATCGCCCAGGACAATGTGTTCTTCACCTTCAACGGCGCCAACCAGGCCCTGCCCTATCCCGGCGGCCCGGTAGGCCCGCCGGGGGTGCTGCACATCGAGCGCAAGCGCTTCCTGTGGGAGGAGCGACTCTATGAGCGGATCTCCTGCACCAACTACAGCCGCGACGTGGTGCTGCTGCCCCTGGTGATCGAGTTCGGGGCCGATTTCCACGACATGTTCGAGGTGCGCGGCATGAAGCGCGCCCGGCGCGGCCAGATGCTGCCGCCGCAGATCGACGGCCGCCGGGTGCGGTTCGGCTATGTCGGGCTCGACCAGGTGGAGCGGGCCAGCATCATCGCCTTCTCCGACCCGCCCGGCCGGCTGAGCGCCCAGCGGGCGGAGTTCATGTACTCCCTGGCCCCCGAGGGAAAGCTGGAGCTCTATCTGGAGATCGGCGCCACCGACGGCCACATCCCCAGCCGGGAGCGGTTCCGGGACGGGGCGGCCCGCGCCCGCTGGGACATGCGCGCCCGGCGCCGGCACGGGGCGCGGCTGAAGAGTTCCGGGCGGCTGTTCAACGAATGGCTGGAGAAATCCCGGGCGGACCTGGCCCTGCTCACCACCCGCATGGAGACCGGCCCCTATCCCTATGCCGGCATCCCCTGGTTCTCCACGGCCTTCGGCCGCGACGCCATCATCACCGCCTGGCAGATCCTGTGGTTCGAACCCTCCCTCGCCAAGGGCGTGCTGACCTATCTGGCGGCCCACCAGGCCGAGGAGGTCTCGGCCTTCCGCGACTCCGCGCCCGGCAAGATCATGCACGAGACCCGCAAGGGCGAGATGCCGGCCCTCGGCGAGGTGCCCTTCGGCCGCTATTACGGCGGGGTCGACACTACCCCGCTGTTCGTCGCCCTGGCCGGCGCCTATGCCGAACGTACCGGCGACATGGCCCTGATCGACGACCTGTGGCCGGCGCTGATGGCCGCCACGGCCTGGATGGAGCACTTCGGCGACACCAATGGCGACGGCCTGATCGACTATGCCCGGGGCCAGGAGAGCGGCCTGGCCAACCAGGGCTGGAAGGACAGCCAGGACAGCGTCTTCCACGCCGACGGACGCTTCCCCGACGGGCCGATCGCCCTGGTGGAGGTTCAAGGCTACGCCTTCTCCGCCTACCGGGCCATGGCCCGCTTCGCCCGCCTGCGCGGCGACGACGACAGCCACGACCGCTGGGGCGCCCGGGCCGAGCACATCCGCGAAACGGTGGAGGCCCGGTTCTGGATGGAGGACCAGCAGTTCTACGGCATCGCCATCGACGGCGACGGTGAGCTGTGCCGCACACGGACCACCAATCCGGGCCACCTGCTGTTCTGCGGCCTGCCCTCGCCGGAGCGGGCGCAGAAGGTGACCGAGCAGCTGCTCTCGGCGCGGTTCGAGTCCGGATGGGGGCTGAGGACCCTGGCCACCGGCGAGGCCCGGTTCAACCCGATGAGCTATCACAACGGGTCGGTCTGGCCGCACGACACGGCGGTCTGCGCCATGGGCCTGTCGCGCTATGGCGAGCGCGACGGGGTGGTGAACCTGACCTCGGGCCTGTTCGAGACCGCCGCCAGCTTCGAGATGCGGCTGCCCGAACTGTTCTGCGGCTTCCCGCGCAACGCCGGCGAGCCGCCGGTGAACTATCCGGTCGCCTGCCTGCCCCAGGCCTGGGCGGCGGGCTCGGTGTTCATGATGCTGCAGGCCTGCCTGGGGATTTGCGTGAACGGCGCCGACGGCGAGATCGAGATCGTCGATCCGCGCCTGCCCATCGGCATCGACCGGCTGTCCGTCGATGGCCTGAGGCTGGGGGAGGCCCGGGTCAACCTGCTGTTCGAGCGGTCCTCGGGCAAGGTCACGGTCCACGCCCACAGCCGCTCGGGCGTGCCGGTCAAGATCCGCTAGAGCCGATTTCGTTCAAGATTGAACGATATGCGCCTAACGCTTCATCGGCGTGTGGGCCAGGCGCAGGATATTGGCCGCTCCGGGCGAGCCCATGGGCAGGCCGGCCAGGATCAGGACCCGGTGGCCGGGGGGCGCCAGACCCAGGTCGGTGACCATGTTGACCGCCACCCTCACCAGGTCCTCCGGATCGGTGACCTCGTCGATCACCCGGGCCTCCACGCCCCAGGCCAGGGCCAGGCGCCGGGCCGCGGCCAGGCGGGTGGTCAGGGCCAGGATCGGCTGCAGGGGTCGCTCCCGAGACAGGCGCAGGGCGGTCTGGCCGGTGGTGGTGAAGGCCACCAGGCAGCCGGTGGACGCCGCCTCCCCGGCCCGGCGGGCCGCGGCCACCAGGGCGTCGGCGTCGGCGTCCTCCACGGGATACTCGGCCCGCATCAGCTCGGGCCAGCGGGGGTCCTGCTCCACCCGGGTGAGGATGCGGTCCATGATGGTCACCGCCTCCACCGGATAGTCGCCCGCCGCGGTCTCCGCCGAGAGCATGACCGCGTCGGCGCCCTCATAGACCGCGCCGGCCACGTCGGAAGCCTCGGCGCGGGTGGGGCTGGGGGACTTGATCATGCTCTCCAGCATCTGGGTGGCGACGATCACCGGGATGCCGCGGGTGCGGGCCGCGCGGATCAGGGCCTTCTGCACCACCGGCACGTCCTCCGGGTTCAGCTCCACCCCCAGGTCGCCGCGGGCCACCATCACCGCCTCGCAGAGGTCCAGGATCTCGTCCAGCGCCTCCAGGGCCGCGGGCTTCTCGATCTTGGCCAGGACCCCGGCGCGGCCCTGCACGATCTGGCGCAGCTCGGCCATGTCCGAGGCCCGCTGGACGAAGGAGAGCGCCACCCAGTCGACCCCTTCGGACAGGGCGAAGTTGAGGTCCTCCAGGTCCTTGGCGGTGAGCGCCGGGATCGGGATGGCCAGGCCCGGCAGGTTGAGCCCCTTGTGATTGGAGAGCGCCTCGCCGGAGACCACCACGGTGTCGGCGAAATCGGCGCCGCACTTCTCCACCCGCAGCCGCACCTTGCCGTCGTCCAGCAGGATGTCGGCGCCGGGCTTCAGGGCCGCGAAGATCTCGGGGTGGGGCACGCAGACTCTGGAGGCGTCGCCGTCGACGGCCTTGCGGTCGAGGCGGAAGTTCTGGCCGGTCTTCAGCCGCACCCGGCCGTCGGCGAACTCCCCCAGCCGCAGCTTGGGGCCCTGCAGGTCGGCCAGCACCGCCAGCGGCCGGCCCACCAGCGCCTCGACGGCCCGGACATTGGCGATGGTGCGGGCGTGGTCCCGGTGGCCGCCATGGCTGAAATTGACCCGGAAGACATCGGCGCCGGCTTCGGCCAGGGCGCGGATCTGGGCGGGCTCGCGGCTGGCGGGACCGAGGGTCGCCACAATGCGGGCGTGTCGGGCGCGGATCATCGGGCCTCCCTGCCAAATCGCGTTGCGCTCATGAGATCGATGACTATCAAAAGACGTTCCTGTGGTCAGGGCGCATCTGCGGCGGGCGCCGCGAACCGATCACCACCCTCGAGGATTCGGCCCATATGACCCAGACTCTCGACCTCTTTCCTATCGGCAATTGCGCCGCCAGCGCCCTGATCGACCGTCGCGGCCGGTTTGTCTGGGCCTGCGCGCCCCGGGTCGACGGCGATCCGGCCTTCTGCGCCCTGCTGTCGGGGGAGAAGTCGGAGGACCAGGGGTTCTGGGCCATCGAGGTGGAGGACATGGCCAGCGTGCGGCAGAGCTATCTGCGCAACACCCCGATCCTGGTGACCGAGATCACCGACAAGTCCGGGGCGGTGGTGGAGATCATCGACTTCTGTCCCCGCTACCGGCAGTTCGGCCGCACCTACCGGCCCATGGCCTTCATCCGCCGGGTGCGGCCCGTCAGCGGCGTCCCGCGCATCCGCATCCGGATGCGGCCGATGGTCAACTGGGGCGAGGCGCCGGCGGCGGTGACCACCGGCTCCAACCATCTGCGCTATGTCGGCGGCGAGATGACCCTGAGACTGACCACCGAGGCGCCGGTCTCCCACATCCAGGACGAACGGCTGTTCCGGCTGGAGGAAGCCTTCTCGATGTTCCTGGGCCCCGACGAGGGCTTCGACGCCGACGTGGCGGCCACCACCGAGCGGATGCTGAGCGAGACCACCCACTATTGGCGCACCTGGGTTCGCACCCTGACCGTGCCGCTGGAGTGGCAGGAGGCGGTGATCCGCGCGGCCATCACCCTGAAGCTCTGCGCCCACGAGGAGACCGGGGCCATCGTCGCGGCGCTCACCACGTCGATCCCCGAGCACGAGGGCTCCCAGCGTAACTGGGACTACCGCTACTGCTGGCTGCGGGACGCCTATTACGTGGTCCAGGCCCTGAACCGGCTGGGCGCCGCCGACCTGCTGGAGAACTATCTGGTCTATCTGCGCAATGTCATCGACAGCGCCAGGGGCGGCCACGTCCAGCCCCTCTACGGGGTGGGGCTGGAGCCCTCCCTGGTGGAGCGGTTCGCCGAGCACCTGCCGGGCTATCGCGGCATGGGGCCGGTGCGGGTCGGCAACCAGGCCCACGAACACCTGCAGCACGACGTCTACGGCCAGATCGTGCTCTCCACCGTCCAGGCCTTCTTCGACCAGCGGCTGTTCCGCCCCGCCACGGTGGAGGACTTCCGCGCCCTGGAGCCGGTGGGAGAGCGCGCCTTCGAACTGCACGACAAGCCCGACGCCTCGCTATGGGAGTTCCGCGGCCGCGAGAACGTCCACACCTATTCGGCGGTCATGTGCTGGGCCGCCTGCGACCGGCTGGGCAATGCGGCCAAGCAACTGGGCCTGATGGAGCGGGCCGACTTCTGGAACAACCGCGCGGCCAAGGTGCGGCAGACCATCGAGACGGGCGCCTGGAACGAGAAGCTCGGCCGCTTCGCCGCCACCTTCGGCGGCGACGAGCTGGACGCCTCCCTGCTGCAGCTTGTGGACGTGCGGTTCGTGGCGCCCGAGGACCCCCGCATGGCCGCCACCATCAAGGCGGTGGAGGAGGGGCTGCGGCGCGGCCCCTACATGCTGCGCTACGCCGTGCCCGACGACTTCGGCGAGCCCAAGACCGCCTTCAACATCTGCACCTTCTGGCTGATCGAGGTGCTGCACATGTCGGGCCGCGCCCAGGAGGCGCGCGACCTGTTCGAGGAGATGCTGGGCCGGCGGACGGCCGCGGGACTCCTGTCGGAGGACATCACCCTCGACGGGGCGGAGCTCTGGGGCAACTATCCCCAGACCTACTCCCTGGTGGGCCTGATCAACTGCGCCAACATGCTGAGCAAGCCCTGGACCAGCGTCCGGTGACCGGCGCGCCGGTGAATCCTTTCGCCGGCGTCGGCGTTTAGGTCATCTCAGGAGCCGCCCATGCCCGACCGTCACTTCTCCGCCCGCGCCGCCACCGAGGGTCGCCAGCACGCCTTCGACGTGACCGGCCCCGACTTCGAGACCGCCGCCTTCGAGTTCGTCGATCGCTGGCATCCCGCCCCGGACGAGGACGGCGAGGTCGAGGTGATGGTCACCGACACCGAGACCGGCGAACGTCACTGCTTCCGCATCGACCTGGGGTCGGGGGAAGCGGAGGCCTGCGGCTAGTCGTACCAGGCCCGCTCGGAGCGCTCGATGAGGGCGAAGGCGCCCGAGGGGCCCCAGCTGCCCGCCGCATAGGGCCGGGGCGCCATGCCGCTGTCGGCCCAGGCGGCCTCGATGCCGTCGATCCAGGTCCAGGCCTGCTCCACCTCGTCGCGGCGCACGAACAGGGTGCCGGCGCCGTGCATGACGTCCAGCAGCAGCCGCTCATAGGCGATGCGCCGCCGGGCGTTGGGGCCGGAATAGGCGCGCAGCAGGGACAGGGATAGCGGCAGGGACTGCAGGCGCATGCCGCCGTGGGTCAGGCCCGGCGCCTGGTTCATCAGGGTCAGCTCGATGTCCTCGTCCGGCTGCAGGTCGATCACCAGCCGATTGGCCACCAGGTCGGCCTTGGCCCCGTCGCCGAAGATGGAGTGGGGCACGGGCTTGAACTGGATGGCGATCTGGGTGCGCCGCTCGGGCAGGCGCTTGCCGGTGCGCAGGAAGAAGGGCACGCCCGCCCAGCGCCAGTTGTCGATATCGGCGCGCAGGGCGACGAAGGTCTCGGTGTTGCTGGCCTGGCCGCGCTCGGTCTCGTAGCCCGCCGCCGAGGCGCCCCCCACCACGCCGGGGGTGTACTGGCCCCGCACGCTGATCGACTGCACGTCGGCCCGGGTGATCGGACGCAGCGAGCGCAGCACCTTGACCTTTTCGTTGCGCAGGGACTCCGGCGCCATGTCCGAGGGCGGCTCCATGGCCACCAGGCAGAGCAGCTGGAGCATGTGGTTCTGCACCATGTCCCGCAGGGCGCCGTACTCGTCGTAATAGGGCCAGCGGTCCCCCACCCCGTCGGTTTCGGCCACCGTGATCTGCACGTGGTCGATGGTCAGGTTGTTCCACAGCGGCTCGAACAGGGTGTTGGCGAAGCGCAGGGCGATGAGGTTCTGCACCGTCTCCTTGCCGAGATAGTGGTCGATGCGGAAGACGCTCTCCTCGGGGAAGACCGCGCCGACGGCGTCGTTGATCACCTTGGAGCTTTCCAGATCCCGGCCGATGGGCTTTTCCAGCACGATCCGCGCCGAGGGCCCGCCCAGGCCCGCGGCCCCCAGCGCGCCGCAGACCCGGCCATAGAGGCTGGGCGACAGGGCCAGGTAGAAGATCGGGGTCTTGGCCGGCCCCATGGCGGCCTTCAGGGCCTCGGTTCCCGCCGGCTGGGTGGCGTCGCCGCCCACATAGTCCAGGCGCTGGGCGAAGCGGCTCCAGACCTTGTCGTCGACGCCGCCGGCGCGGGACTTCACCGTCTCGCGCACCTGGTCGGCGAAGGCCTCGCGGGTCATCTCGGCCCGGGCGGTGGCGATGATCCGGAACTCGGCGGGCAGGAAGCCGTCGGCGTCCAGGAAATACAGCGAGGGGAACAGCATCCGCTGGGCCAGGTCGCCCGTGCCGCCGAACAGGACGATCACGTCGGCCAGGGGGGATTTCGCCATCGCGTCACCTTTCGCGGAGCCGGGGGGTTCAAACCGCGCATAGCGGCGTTCGCCCCTGCAACGTCAAGCCCTGCTCATTCGTTCTAGCGCTGCAACGAAAGGATCGATCCCCCGCGCCAGGCGTTTTGTCGGCGTGACTGGGGCTAGGGATTTGATGGCCATCGCCGAACTCCACCTCCGACCTGACGCGCCGCCGGCGCCCCTGGCCCTGGCGAACACGGCCCTGTTCCTCGACCTGGACGGCACGCTCGCCCCCATCGCGGCCCGGCCGCAGGACGTCACCCCCGATCCGCGACGGACCGGCATCCTCGAAACCCTGCTGGGCGCCCTGGGCGGCCGGCTGGCGGTCGTAAGCGGACGAACCCTGGCCGACGTCGACCGCATCCTCGAGGGCCGGATTCCCGCCGTGGCCGCCGTCCATGGTCTGGTGCGCCGAGACGCCAGCGGCGAGGTGGACCAGGCGATCCCCCATCCCGCCCTGCCGCGGGCCCTGTCCGACCTGCGCCGCTTCGCCGCCGCGCACCCGGGTCTGCTGGTGGAGGACAAGCAGGTCAGCGCCACCCTGCACTATCGCGGCGCCCCCGATCAGGCCGCCGCCGCCCGCGCGGAGGCCGAGCGTATCGCCACGGCCACAGGCCTGACCCTGCAGGCCGGCGACATGGTGTGGGAGCTGCGCACCCCCGGCGCCACCAAGGGCGACAGCGTGGCCGCCTTCCTGGCCCATCCCCCCTTCGCCGGCGCCAAGCCGGTGTTCGTGGGCGACGACCTCACCGACGAGGACGGCTTCAAGGCCGCCCAGGCCCTGGGCGGCTTCGGCGTGCTGGTAGGCCCCGCCCGGACCACCGCCGCGCGCCTGCGGCTGGACAGCGTGGACGCCGCCCTGGCCTGGCTGGAGGCCGCCCGATGAGCCGGCTGATCGTCGTCTCCAACCGGGTCAACCCGCCCACCGGCAAGGGGGACGAGACCGTCGGCGGCCTGGCCATGGCCCTGTCGGCGGCGCTGCGGGAATATTCCGGCCTGTGGTTCGGCTGGAGCGGCAAGACCACGCCGGAATTCACCGGTCACCTGAATGTCGAGCGCTGTGACGGGGTGACGGTGGCCACCATCGACCTCGAGGAGTCCGACCTCAACGAGTACTACAACGGCTACGCCAACAAGACCCTGTGGCCCCTGTTCCACTACCGCCAGGACCTGACGGCCTACGACCGGTCCTATGGCGAGGGCTATGAGCGGGTTAACAAGCGCTTCGCCGAGACCCTGGCGCCGCTGATCCAGCCCGACGACCTGATCTGGGTGCACGACTACCACCTGATCCCGCTGGCGCGCGAGCTGCGCAAGCTGGGGATCAAGAACCGCATCGGCTTCTTCCTGCACATCCCCTGGCCGGCCCATCAGCTGATGGTCACCCTGCCCGGCCACCAGAAGCTGGTGCAGTCGCTGTTCGACTACGACCTGGTGGGCTTCCAGACGCCGGAATACCGCCAGGCCTTCGAGGAATACGTCCTGACCGAGGCCCGCGGCGCGGCGGTGGGCCCCAACGACCTGCGGGCCTTCGGCCGCACGGTGAAGGTGGGCGCCTTCCCCATCGGCATCGACGCCGCCGAGTTCGCGGAGATGGCCAAGAGCGACCGGGCCTGGCGCACCTATGACGTGATGATGGCCCACACCGCCTTCCGCAGCCTGATCGTCGGCGTCGACCGGCTGGACTATTCCAAGGGGCTGGAGGAGCGGTTCATCGGGTTCGAGCACTTCCTGGCCGCCCATCCGGAGATGGTGCGCGAGGTGCTGATGCTGCAGATCGCCCCGGTGAGCCGCGAGGGGGTCGAAGCCTATCAGGAGATCCGCGCGCGGCTGGACGCCCTGTCGGGCCGCATCAACGGCGAATATGCCGACATCGACCGCAACCCTGTCCGCTACGTGAACAAGAACTACCGCCGCGACGAACTGGCCGGCGTCTACCGCGCCGCCCGGGTGGCCCTGGTCACCCCCCTGCGCGACGGCATGAACCTGGTGGCCAAGGAGTATGTCGCCGCCCAGGATCCGGAGAACCCCGGGGTGCTGATCCTGTCGCGGTTCGCCGGGGCGGCCAACCAGCTCAAGCAGGCGCTGATCGTCAATCCCAACAGCCCCGAAGAGATCGCCGACGCCCTGCAGCGGGCCCTGGCCATGCCGCTGGCCGAGCGCAAGGAGCGCTGGCGGATGATGTTCGACAATGTCCGCCGCGAGGACGTCAGCGCCTGGCGCGACGCCTTCGTCGGCGCCCTGGAGGACATCCGGGAAGTCCACACGGCGCTCGCCAGCTAGGCCGCCTCAGTCGGGGTGGTCGGCGGCGCTGGCCGGGGCGACGTGGGGCGGGAAGGCCCGGCCGATGGGATCGTACTTGGCCCGCGCGGCCGCGATGCGGGCCACCATGTCGGCGGCCGCCTCCGGATGCAGGGCCGCGACGCTGTAGGTCTCTCCCGGATCGATGCTCATATCGAAGAGCAGGGGATAGCGGTCCAGGGGGATGTCCATGGTCCGGTAGTAGGACCGCGCCACATATTTCCAGCGCGCGGTGCGCACCGCCGCCACGTGGGTGTTGTCGAACAGCACGATCTGGTCGTGGGGCGAGGCCGCGCCCTCAGTCATCACCGCCGTCAGATCGGCGCCGTCCAGTTCGCGATCGGCCGGCGCGGCGATCCCGGCCATGGCCAGCAGGGTCGGCAGCAGATCGAGATTGCTGGACAGGGCGTCGGTCGCCACCCCGGCCGGCAGGGTCCCCGGCTGGCGGGCGATGAAGGGCACGCGGAAACCGCCGTCCCAGGCCGAGCCGCCCTTGCGGTCGCGGAACGGCCCCGAGGAGCCCTCGAACCATGGGCCGTTGTCGGAGGTGAAGATCACCAGGGTGTCCTCCTCCAGGCCCATCGCCTTCAGGCGCGCCAGCAGTCGGCCGACATTGAGGTCGATCTCCTCCACCACCTCGCCATAGGCGCCGGCCGGCGAGCCGGTGAGGTCGTCAGGATTGGGGCGCAGGGGCACATGGGGCGCGGTGAGCGCCACCAGGGCGAAGAAGGGTCGGTCGCGGTTCTGCTCGGCGAAGGCCAGCGTCTGTTCGAAGAAGTTCTGGGTCAGCCGGGCGAAGTCGACCTTGGCCTCGGTGACCTCCACCGCCGCGCCGTCGCCGGCGTAGAGGGACAGGGGCCGCATGTCGTGGCTGTAGGGCAGGCCGTAGAAGCGGTCGAAGCCGTAGGCGGTGGGCGGCCAGTGGGGCGCCACATGGCCCAGGTGCCACTTGCCGATCAGGGCGCTGGCGTAGGCGTCCCCCAGAGCCCTGGGGATGATGATCTCGCTGAGCGGCAGGCCGGTGGTGTCGGCCGGCTGGATCACCTCGTGGGCCAGGCCGGAACGGATCGCGTAGCGCCCGGTGAGCAGGCCGGCGCGGGACGGGGTGCAGACATTGGCCGAGGCGTAGAAGTCGGTGAACCTCACCCCTTCGGCGGCCATGCGGTCGAGGTTGGGGGTGCGGATGATCGCGCCGCCGTCGCAGCCTATGTCCCCGTAGCCGAGGTCGTCGGCCAGGATGACGATGAAGTTGGGCGGGCGCTTGGACATCATTGGCTCAGGGAAAGAGTGGGGAGGACGAAGGCCTCCTGGGCGTCGAGGCGGGACTTGCGGAAGCCGACGCGCACGCCGCTGTCGGCCCCGAACTCCATCAGTTGGTCCGTCCTGGAATCATAGGCGGGCCAGTCGCAGCCCGGCTTGCCGGTCTTGGCGAACGCGACCCAGCAGCCGTGCATCAGGGTGGCCATGGCCTGGTCGTCGGGCTTGATCAGGCTGAGCGGCGTGCGGCGGCCCCAGTACTCGAAGACGTACTGGATCTCCGCGGCGTGGAAGGCCCGCGTCACCATCGGGCGGAAGCGGGAGCCCACATAGGAGAAGTAATAGAGCCAGGCCGGCTTTCCCCCCGAGGCGCGGGCGGCGATCCAGCGGGCGGGCGCCCCCATGGCGCGGTCGGTGAAGACCGCACGGGCCAGGGCCGCGTCCCCTTGGGCGGCCTCCTCAGCATAGAGGGCGCGCACCCCGGCCGGCAGGGCGGCCCCCAGCTTGGCCGGGTCCTGGCCGAACTCACCCATCAGCGAGTCCTCGCCGGAATTGGAGCCGATGATCAGGGGCACGTCATTGGCCCGGCCGGCGGCGAAGGCCTGGGCGGGAGTCTCCTTCATCAGCCTGCCGTCCACGAAGGGACCGAAGCTTCCCTCGAGCTTGGCGACCAGCTCCTCGGCCGGCACGGCGCGAAGCTGGTCGGCGGTGGGGCTGGAGAGGCCAAGGTTCTGCGCGGCCTTGACCCCCTCGGTTTCCTTGGCGGCCAGGGTGACGGGCGCCGACCAGCCGCCGCCCGACTGCACCACCGCCTTCTGATAGAGCCCCTTGGCCCGGGGCGTGGCCAGCAGGGCCAGGGTGCTGCCGCCCCCGGCGCTCTCGCCGAAGACGGTGACGTTGCGGGGGTCGCCTCCGAAGGCCTTGATGTTGCGCCGGACCCATTCGAGGGCCGCGATCTGGTCCATAAGGCCGTAATTGCCCACGGCCTCGCCGGGCTTGGCGGCCGAGGTGAGGGCCGGGTGGGCGAAGGATCCCAGGGGGCCCAGGCGATAGTTGATGGCCACCAGCACCACCCCGTCGCGGGCGAAGTTTGAGCCGTCGAAGATCCAGCCGGCGCCATAGCGGTGCGAGCCGCCGTGGATCCAGACCATGACCGGGGCCTGCTTGGCGCCCTTGGGGGCGAAGACATTGAGCTGCAGGCAGTCCTCGCTGACCGGCCCGTTGGCGCCGGCCATGTTCGGGGCGCCGTCGGGGCGCATGGGCTGGGGACAGGAGACTCCGGCCTTGGTCCCGTCCCGCTCGCCGCTCCAGGCCGGGGCGCGGGCCGGCGGCGCCCAGCGCAGGGCGCCCACGGGGGCGGCGGCGTAGGGAATGTTGCGCCAGGCGTCGACCTGGCCGGTCTCGACGCCGAGGACGGCGCCACCCTCCACCGTGACCTTGACGGGTTCGGCCAGGGCGGGGGCGGCGAGGAGCGCCAGGATCGTGGAGAGCACGGCGAGCTTCATGGAATCCCCCGAAATGGCGGCGGCCTGAAAATGCGGGTGGCCGGTCTGCTTATGGGGCCGAACCATTCGCCGGGCGCGGGATCCGGTCAAGCTTGAGCATGGGGTTCAGTGGAAATCGCGGCTGTGGATCAGGCCGCCGGCCTTGCGGCCGGAGTCGGCGGCCGGGCCCTCGTCGCGCATGCGGGCGGTGTAGTGGGAGAGATCGGTGAAGCTCTTGGCCACCAGGTGGACCACGTCGCCCTCGATCTGCAGCTGGCCGTGGACCTGCAGGAAGGATGCGGTCATCACCAGGCGGCGGTTGGCGTCGAAGGCGTCCTTCCAGATGACGATGTTGGCGACGCCCGTCTCGTCCTCCAGGGTCATGAACACCACCCCCTTGGCGGTGCCCGGCCGCTGGCGCACCAGGACGATGCCGGCCACCGAGGTCCAGCGCCGGTCGCGCATGGACTTCAGGGCCGCGGCCGGGACCGCCCCGGCCCGGGCCAGCTCCCCGCGGAAGAAGGCGCAGGGATGGGCCTTCAGGGACAGGCGCGTGGTGCGGTAGTCCTCGGTGACGTTCATGGGCAGGCTCATCAGGGGCAGCTCCACCTGGACCTCCGGGCGGCCCATCCCGGCCAGCAGGGGCGCCTCGGTCTCCACCCTGGCCTCCCCCAACAGGCCTTTCACCGCCCACAGGGCCTGGCGGCGGTCGAGCCCCAGGGACACGAAGGCGTCGGCCTCGGCCAGCAGCTCCATGGCCCGGCGCGAGAGCCCGCGGGCGAACCCCTCCACGGTGCGCACGCCGGCGCTGCGCATCTCCATCAGGGTCAGGGCGTCGGCCTCCTTGAACCCCTTGATCTGCCGCAGCCCCAGGCGCACGGCCCGCAGGCGCCGCCCCTCCAGGGGCTCCAGGGCGCAGTCCCAGTCGCTGGCCAGGACGTCCGGGGCGCGGACCTCCACCCCGTGTTCGCGGGCGTCGCGGACCAGCTGGGCCGGCTGATAGAAGCCCATGGGCTGGCTGTTGAGCAGGGCGGCGCAGAAGGCGTCGGGCCATCTCCACTTCACCCAGGCCGAGGCGTAGACCAGCAGGGCGAAGCTGATGGCGTGGCTTTCGGGGAAACCGTAGGAGCCGAAACCCTCGATCTGGTGGAAGCAGTCCTCCACGAACTGCGGCTCATACCCCCGCGCCCGCATGCCCTCGATGAACTTGGTCCCGTACTCCCCGACATTGCCGTGGTGGCGGAAGGTGGCCATGGCCCGGCGCAGGCCGTCGGCGTCGTTCTCGGTGAACTGGGCGCCCTCGATGGCGATCCGCATGGCCTGCTCCTGGAAGAGCGGCACGCCCAGGGTCTTGCCGAGAATCTTTTCCAGCTCGTCCTGGGGATATTCCGGCGACGGGCGCGGATAGGTCACCTGGGACGGGTCGGCCCGCCGCTTCAGATAGGGGTGGACCATGTTGCCCTGGATGGGCCCCGGCCGGACGATGGCGACCTCGATCACCAGATCGTAGAACTTCCGCGGCCGCAGCCTGGGCAGCATGGACATCTGGGCCCGGCTCTCCACCTGGAAGACGCCGATGGAGTCGGCCTTGCAGAGCATGTCGTAGACCTCGGGGACCTCCTGGGGGATGTGGGCGATGTCGGTGATGAGGCTCCCGTCCTCCAGGGGTGGCAGCATCGCGAAGCTGCGCTTCAGCGCCGTCAGCATGCCGAGCGCCAGGACGTCGACCTTCATCAGCTGCAGGGCGTCGATGTCGTCCTTGTCCCACTCGATGAAGGTGCGGTCCTTCATGGCGGCGTTGCCGATGGGCACGGTCTCGTCCAGCCGCCGCTTGGTGAGCACATAGCCCCCCACGTGCTGCGACAGGTGGCGGGGGAATTTCAGCAGCTCCTGGGCCAGCGCCGTGGCCCGGCGGATCTCCGGGTTGGCGGGGTCGAGCCCCACCTGGCGGATGTGGTCGTCGGGAACCATGTCGCCCCAGCTGCCCCAGACCGTGCCAGCCAGGGCGGCGGTGACGTCCTCGGTGAGGCCCAGCGCCTTGCCCACCTGGCGGATGGCCATGCGCGGGCGGTAGTGGATGACGGTGGCGACGATGGCCGCCCGCTCGCGGCTGTAGCGGCGATAGACGTACTGCATCACTTCCTCGCGCCGCTCATGCTCGAAGTCGACGTCGATGTCCGGCGGCTCGCCGCGCTTCTCGGAGATGAAGCGGGAGAACAGCAGGTCCTGGTCGGCCTTGGTGGGATCCACCGCGGTGATGCCTAAGCAGAAGCAGACGCAGGAATTGGCCGCCGAGCCGCGGCCCTGGCAGAGGATGTCCTGGTCCCTGGCCCATTTGACGATGTCGTGGACGGTGAGGAAGTAGTTGGCGAAGCCCAGCTTCTCGATCAGGTCCAGCTCGTGGGCGATGGTGGCCCGCTCCTTCTCCCCCATGCCGGTGGAGAACCGCCACCGGGCGCCCTCCCAGGCCAGGTCGCGCAGGTGCTGGATGGCGGTCTTGCCCGGCGGCACCGGTTCGTCGGGATATTCGTACTTGAGCTGGCCGAGATCGAACTTGATCCGGTCGGCGATCTCGGCGCTGCGCGCCACCGCCCCGGGGAAGCGGGCGAACAGGCGCTCCATTTCCGCCGGCCCCTTGAGGTGGCGCTCGGCGTTGGCCTCCAGCCGCAGGCCGGCCTCCTGGATGGTGCAGGTCTCGCGGATACAGGTGACCACGTCCTGCAGGGCCCGGCGCTCGGGGCCGTGATAAAGGACGTCGTTGGTGGCCACCATCGGCGCCCCGGTGGTCTCAGCCATGGCCGCCAGCCTCGACAGCCGGTGGACGTCGCGGGCGCCATAGGGCCGCGAGGCCGCCAGCCAGACCGCGCCCTTCAGGGCCCCGGCGATCCGCGCCAGGTCGGCCGCGAAGGCGTCGTCCAGCCGGAGCGGCGGGACCACCAGGGTGAGCTGGCCCTCCGCGTGCTGCAGATAGTCCTCCCAGTGCAGCTCGCACTGGCCCTTGATCGAGCGCCTCTGGCCCACGGTGAGCAGGCGGGTCAGGCGGCCATAGGCCTCGCGGTCGGAGGGATAGCAGAGCAGGGAGGGGGCGCCGTCGGCGAAGTCCAGGCGGCAGCCGGTGAAGGCCTTGAACCCCGCGCCCGGTCCCAGGTCGCGGGCCGCCGACCAGGCGCGCACCACGCCCGCCAGGCTGTTGCGGTCGACGACGCCGATGGCCTCCAGACCCAGGGCCGCGGCGGTCTGGACCAGTTCGTGCGGGTGGGAGGCTCCGCGCAGGAAGGAGAAGTTGGTGGTGGCCTGGAGCTCGACATAGCGGGTCATGCGAACAGCCCGTGCAGCCACCACCTGGGCGCCACCCCCTCGGCGTAGAGACCGGCGCGGAACAGCCAGAAGCGGCCGCCGGCCTCGTCCTCCACCCGGTAATAGTCGCGGATGTGATCTGTCCGGACCTCGTCGATGGCCCCACGCCACCACTCCTCGCCGATCCGCTCGGGCCCCTCGGCGCGTCGCACGCGGTGCAGCTGGCCGCGCCAGCGGAACTGCAGGGGCGGGTCGTCGGGGACGGGGGCGGAGACGAATTCCAGGGGCTCGGGGCGGCGGAACAGGCGCAGGGGCCGGGGCCGCTCGGGGTCCCAGCCAGCGAGCGGCGGCGCCATCGGCGGCCCCGGGGCGGCGGACTGTTCGGGCACGTGGCTCTCCACGGCGCGGGCCTTCCAGACCCGGTCTTCCCCCAGCCGGTTGACCAGCCGGTCGATCATGGGGGCGAGGCCCTCGGCGCTGGTGGCCTCGAGCAGGGAATCCAGCCGCGCCTGGCGGCCGGAGACCGGCTCCACCTCGGCCGCCTCCAGGGTCACCACCTCGATCCCGAAGCCGGGGTCGATGGTCTCCAGCTTCGGCGCGAACAGCTTGGCGATGCGGGCCGGGTCCCGGGCCGCCAGGGACAGGCCGACGGTGAGCGGCGCCACATGGCCGTCCAGCCGATGGAAGCAGAGCTCGAAGCGCCGCGCCCCCTGCCCCTCCGTCTCCAGCCGTCTGCAGAGCTTGGCGGCCACGTCGAAGGCGACCCGGGCCAGGTCCTCCGGCGTGCTGATGGGTTCGGCGAAGGCCAGCCTGGCGAACCAGGGATTGGGCGGGCGGCGGAAACTGAGCGCCTCCTTGGAGCGCCCCAGGGCCTGGTCGATACGGGTCAGGGTCTCCATCCCGAACCGGCGGGCGAGCGGTGCGCGGGGGATGACGAAGAGCTGGGCCAGGGCCTTCAGCCCCAGGCGGTCGATCTGGGCGGCGGTCTCCGGCGCCAGCCGCAGGGCCGCCGGCGGCAGGGGGGCCAGCAGGCTGATCTGTCGGCCGGGTTCGGCGATGGCGCCGTCCTGTCCATAGTGGGCCAGCGCCCAGGCCGCGCCGGGGGTGTCGGCGATGGCGCAGCGGAAGGCCAGGCCATTGGCCGTGAGCCGGGCCTGGAAGTCGGCCAGCAGCCGGGCCTCCCCGCCCCACAGGTGGGCGACCCCGCTGATGTCGAGGAACAGGCCGTCGGGTTCGTCGGCGGCGACGGCCGGCGAGAAGCGCACGCACCAGTCCGTCAGGGCCGACAGGGCCTGGGCGTCGGCCTCCGGTTCGGCCTCGGCGGTGACCAGCTCCGGGGCGATGGCGGCGGCGTCAGTCGCCTTCTGCCCCACGAACAGGCCAAGCCTGCGTCCGGCGCGGTCCACGGCCGACAGCCGGCGCGTGCCCCGGGCCTGCTCGATGAGCGCGAACGGACTAGCCGGCGCGTCGGAGGGGTTGCGCCGGCGCCAGTTGGAGATCGCCCAGAGGGGCGACCAGGCGCAGAGGATGCGTCCCATCAGATGCCTCATAGGTGAAGGCGTCGCCGGCCTCGAACAGCCAGGCGCCGGTGCGGCCGCCGCGGCAGCGTTCCAGGGTCACCGCCCAGCGGGGCGGCCCCAGGCCGAATTCCCCCGGCTCCGGTTCGCTGGCGGCGGGGGCGACCCGCCAGCGGCTGGCCGCCGCCGAACCGGCGCCCGCCCTGGCCTTGCCGCCATAGGGCCGCCGGCGGATGACGAAACCGGTGGCGCCGCGCTTCTCGCAGGCCAGTTGCAGGCGCCGCCCGGCGGTCAGGCTGACCGCCTCCACCTCGGCGAAGACCGCGGCGACGCCGGGGGTGGAAAGGGCGTCCTCGGCCACGGCCAGGGCCTCGGCCTCGTCCCGGGCGCAGACCTGGATCAGCCGTTCGGCCGGAAAGCCCAGCCCCACCAGGCCCGGTGCGAAGAGGTCGTCGCGGCGCAGGATCCACACGCCTCCCCCCGCCGGGCCAGGGGCGCGGCCAGCAGGGCGGCGAAGCCGGCGGGACAGGCGGCGGTCTCAGCCTCCAGCCCCTCGGCCCCGAACTCGTGCCAACAGCCGAGCGGCAGGCCGCCCGAGAGAAAGCAGTCGTCGAGGCGGGGATCGCCGAAGGACAGGGATTCAGAGTCCGCCCGTCCGCCCGCCTCGAGGGTGGCGATCTTCGCCTTGAGAGCGGCGAGCCGCTCATCGCGAAAACCGGACATGGCTTCCTGTTCCTTTGTTCCTATTTTGTTCTAGGCTTGAGCGCGGAAGAGTCAATCACCCCAGGGTGGAGCCGGTTCCCCCTTCCAACCCGGGCGCAGGGACTCGCCCAATCGGCGCGGCGGCGTATGATCGGGGCTCCTGACCAGAACGGGGGCTCCCGTGTCCGACGCCATCCAGCTTCTCATCGGCACCCGAAAGGGCGCCTGGATCTACCGCAGCGACGCCGGGCGACGGACCTGGTCGGTCCAGGGTCCGATCTTCCTGGGCCAGATCGTCAACCATCTGGTGCTCGATCCCCGGGACGGGCGCACCCTGCTGATGGCGGCCAAGACCGGCCATCTGGGCCCCACCATCTTCAAGTCCGTCGACGGCGGGACGACCTGGACCGAGGCCCGGCGGCCGCCGGCCTTCCCCAAGTCGGCCGACCCGGCCACCGCGCGCGCGGTGGACCACACCTTCTGGCTCCAGCCCGGCCATGCCAGTGAGCCCGATGTCTGGTGGGCCGGGGTCTCGCCCCCGGGCCTGTTCGTCAGCCACGACGCCGGGGAGACCTGGGACAGCGTCGAGGGCTTCAACGAGCACCCGATGTACTGGAAGTGGGCGCCCCCCGAGGCCGGCACTCCAGACGGCTCCCTGCTGAACCAGATCGCCATCGATCCCCGCGACCCGGCCCACATCTATGTGGCGACCTCCAGCGGCGGCGTGTTCGAGAGCACCGACCGGGCCAGGACCTGGGCGCCCCTGAACCAGGGGGTGGAGGCCAACTTCATGCCCGACCCCTATCCGGAATATGGTCAGGACGCCCACTACATCGCGCTCGCCCCCACCAAGCCCGACCGGATCTGGCAGCAGAACCACTGCGGGATCTACCGGCTCGACCGGCCGGGCGAGGCCTGGGAGCGGATCGGCAAGGCCATGCCGGCCGAGATCGGCGACATCGGCTTCACCATCATCCCCCATCCCCGCGACGCCGACACCGCCTGGGTCTTCCCCATGGACGGGACCGACGTCTGGCCGCGCACCAGCCCCGGCGGTAGGCCGGCGGTCTATCGGACGGCGGACGCGGGGGTGAGCTGGACCCGGCAGGATCGCGGCTTCCCCGCCGACCAGGCCTGGTTCACCGTCAAGCGCCAGGCCTTCTGCGCCGACGCCAACACCCCCGTGGGGCTCTATCTGGGCGCCACCAACGGCGAGGTCTGGATGAGCGCCGACGAGGGCGAGACCTGGCGGTCCATCGCCGCCCACCTGCCGGAAATCTATTCGGTCACCGCCGCGCCCCTGTGATGATCTCCGTCCTGATCCCCAGCCAGCTGCAGTCCTACACCGAGGGCGTCGCGCGCCTGCAGGCCGCGGGCGGCACGGTGGACGGGGTGCTGGAGGATCTGGACCGCCGCTTCCCGGGCCTGCGCTTCCGGGTGATCGACGAGCAGGATCGGGTGCGCCGCCACATGCGGGTCTTCGCCAATGGCCAGCCGGTGGTCGACCTGGCCACCCCGCTGCGCGATGGCGACGAGGTGCTGATCTTCGGGGCGCTCAGCGGGGGCTAGGCGGCAGCTTCACGAGGAAGCCGCCGCCCATCAAGTCTAAGATCAGAACCGCAGGGTGCGGGCTTCCTTCACGTGCGGCAGGGCGCGGATCTTGGTGATCAGGGCCTCCGACGGTTCCTGGTCGACCCCCACCAGGGCGATGGCGTCCTCGCCGGCGGAGACCCGGCCCAGGTTGAAGGTGGCGATGTTGACGTTGGCGTCGGCCAGGATGGCGCCGAGATTGCCGATGAAGCCCGGCTTATCGAGGTTGTTCACATAGAGCATGGTGGCGCCGAAGGGGGCGTCCAGGTCCATGCCCTTGACCTCGATGATGCGCGGGGTGCCCGCCATCACCGAGCCGGCGAAGGAGCGCTTGCCCATGGCCGTGGTGACGGTGATCCGCACCAGGCTCTCATAGATGGGGCTGTCGTCCTGTTTGCTCTCCGACACCGTGATGCCGCGGTCCTTGGCCACGGCCGGGGCCGAGACCATGTTGACGTCCTCCAGCATCGGCCGCAGGACGCCGGCCAGGGCGGCGGCGGTGAGCGGACGGGTGTTGAGGTTGGCGACCTCGCCCTCATAGGCGATGTCCACGGCCTTGACCTCCACGTCGACCATCTGGCCGGCGAAGGCGCCCAGGCGTTCGGCCAGGGCCACGAAGGGCCGCAGCTTCGGCGCCTCGTCGGCGGTGACCGAGGGGCTGTTCAGCGCATTGGAGACCGCGCCGGTGAGCAGGTAGTCGCTCATCTGCTCGGCCACCTGCAGGGCCACGTTCTCCTGGGCCTCCATGGTGGACGCCCCCAGGTGCGGGGTGGCGATGAAGTTCTCGGCCCCGAAAAGGACGTTCTCCTTGGCCGGCTCGTCGACGAAGACGTCGAAGGCCGCGCCGCCGATGTGGCCAGAATCCAGGCCCTTGCGCAGGGCGGCCTCGTCCACCAGGCCGCCGCGGGCGCAGTTGACGATCAGCACGCCCTTCTTGGTCTTGGCCAGGTTTTCCGCCGACAGGATGTTGCGGGTCTTGTCGGTGAGCGGGGTGTGCAGGGTGATGACGTCGGCGCGGGCCAGCAGCTCGTCCAGCTCCACCTTCTCGACCCCGATCTCCACGGCGCGCTCGGCCGAGAGGAAGGGGTCATAGGCCACGACCTTCATCTTCAGGCCGTTGGCGCGGTCGGCGACGATGCCGCCGATATTGCCGGCGCCGATCAGGCCCAGCGTCTTGGCGTAGAGCTCCACGCCCATGAAGCGGTTCTTCTCCCACTTGCCGGCCTGGGTGGAGGCGTCGGCGGCCGGGAGCTGGCGGGCCAGCGCGAACATCATGGCGATGGCGTGCTCGGCGGTGGTGATCGAGTTGCCGAAGGGGGTGTTCATCACCACGATCCCCTTGGAGGTCGCCGCGGGGATGTCGACATTGTCGACGCCGATGCCGGCGCGGCCGATGACCTTCAGGTTGGTGGCGGCGGCGATGACGTCCTTGTCGGCCTTGGTGGCCGAGCGGACGGCCAGGCCGTCATACTGGTCGATGATCTTGAGCAGCTCGTCCTTGGTCAGGCCGGTCTTCACGTCGGCGTCGACGCCGCGTTGCTTGAAGATGTCGATGGCGGCGGGGCTGAGCTTGTCGGCGATGAGAACGCGGGGCATGGGGCGGTGTCCTTGAGATTTGGGTGTGCGCTCCCGGCGCCGGCGCGTGCGGCGGTCCGGGCGGCGGGAGCGCTAGGGCCTTAGGCGGCTTGCAGGTCGGCGATGGTGGAGGCGAAGGCCCAGTCGAGCCAGGGCGTGAGAGCCTCCAGGTCGGAGGTCTCCACCGTGGCGCCGCACCAGATCCGCAGACCCGCCGGGGCGTCGCGATAGCCGCCGATGTCCAGGGCCACGCCTTCCTTCTCCAGGAGGGCGGCCAGCTTCTTGGCGAAGTCGGCCTGGGCGTCGTCGGACAGGGCCGTGACGGCGGGATCGACCACCTTCAGGCAGACCGAGGTGTTGGACCGGGTCGCCGGATCGCCGGCCAGGAACTCCACCCACGGGGTCTTCGCGACCCAGTCGGCCAGCGCCCCTAGATTGGCGTCGGCGCGGCGCTGCATCTCGGTGAGGCCGCCGATGGAGGCCGCCCACTTCAGGGCGTCGATGGCGTCTTCCACGCAGAGCATGGAGGGGGTGTTGATGGTGGCGCCCTCGAAGATGTCGAGGCTGACCTTGCCGCCCTTGGTCATGCGGAACAGCTTCGGCATCGGCCAGGCCGGCGTATAGCTTTCCAGCCGGGCCACGGCGCGAGGGCCGAGGATCAGGACGCCGTGGGCGCCCTCACCTCCGAGCGCCTTCTGCCAGGAGAAGGTGACGACATCGAGCTTGGCCCAGTCGAGCGCCTGGGCGAAGGCGGCGCTGGTGGCGTCGCAGATGACGATCCCCTCGCGGTCGGCGGCGATGAAGTCGGCGTTGGGAACCCGCACCCCCGAGGTGGTGCCGTTCCAGGTGAAGACCAGGTCGGCGTCCTTGCGCACCTTGGTCAGGTCCGGCAGGGCGCCATAGGGGGCGTCCAGCACCTCGGCGGGCAGCTTCAGCTGCTTGACCACGTCGGTGACCCAGTCCTTGCCGAAGCTCTCGAAGGCCAGCAGCTGCACCGGCTTGGGACCCAGCATGGACCACAGGGCCATTTCCACCGCGCCCGTGTCCGAACCGGCGACGATGCCGATCAGATAGTCGTCGGGGACCTGAAGCACCTCGCGGGTGCGGTCGATGGCTTCCTTCAGACGCGCCTTGCCCAGCTTGGAGCGGTGCGAACGGCCGAGGACCGCGTTCTGGAGATTTTGGGGATTCCATCCGGGGCGCTTGGCGCACGGGCCGGAAGAGAATTCGGGGCGAGCCGGACGCATGGCCGGCTTGGCGAGGGTGTTCATAGCGATGTCTCCCATCCTTACAGATGAGCAGCGCCCCGTTGGGGGGGCGTGGCCCGCCGCGCAAAAACGCCGGTTTGTCGGCCAGGGCAAGCGTAATTTTTCGAAAGACAGATTGAGCGGGGCTGAGAACGCCCGGGCTTGGCCTGGGCGCCAAGGCGTGATTCCTGACCTCGCGGCCCCCGCCGCCGGAGCCGCCATGACCCGCCCCAAACCCATAGACTGGCTGGTTCTCGCCGCCCTGGTGGTCACCTGGGGATCGGCCTTCGCGGCCCTGAAGATCGCCGTGGCCCACATCCCGCCGTTCTGGAACACCGCCCTGCGGCTATGGATCGCGGTGGCGACCCTGGGCGTCGTCCTGGGGCTGCAGCGCCAGGCCCTGCCCGGCTGGCGCGACCGCGCCTGGCGGTTCTACGCCTTCAACGGCCTGGTGGGGATGGCCGTCCCCTTCGCCCTCTTCGCGCTGGCCGCCGAGCGCCTGCCCTCGGCGGTCAACGCCATCTGCAACGGCGCCTCGCCGATCTTCACCGCGGCCCTGGCCCACGCCTTCGTCTCCGGCGAACAACTCACGGCGCGCAAGGCCGGCGGGGTGGGCCTGGGCTTTGTCGGCCTGCTGGTGCTGGTGGGGCCGCGCCTGACCGGGGGCATGACGCTGGAAGCGCTGGCCCTGATCGGCGCCCTGACCGGGGCGGCCCTCTATGCGGTCTCCAATGTGGTCACCAAGCGCGCGCCGCCGGTGCCCTCGGCGGTGGGCGCCCTGATGATGTGCGCCTGGGGCGCGGTGTTCGCCACGATCGCGGCGCCGTTCACCGGGCCCTTCCCCGCCTGGCCGCCCCTGTCCTCGGTGATCGCGGTGACCGCCCAGGGGGTGTTCCCCACGGCGCTGGCCACCATCGGCTATGTCTATCTGATCCAGCGGCGGGGCCCGCTGTTCCTGTCCATGGCCATCTACATGGCGCCGCTCTGGGCGACGGCGGTGGGGGTGGTGTTCCTGGCCGAGCGGCTCAACTGGACGGCCTTCGCGGCCCTGGCCCTGATCCTCGGCGGGGTGGCCCTGGCGACCCTGGAGCGGCGGCCAAGGACGGCCCCTTAGGCGGAAGGGGTGGCTTTCTCGGCGGCCGCGGCCCGGCTCTGGCGCAGGAAGGCGACGGTGCCCAGCAGGATGCCAAGCAAGGTCCCGCAGGTGATCAGATTGTTGGCCACAGCATAGGTGACACCCGGGGTCAGCTTGGTGACGAAGAAATAGGCGTGGAGACTGAACTGCACACCCTGGAGCAGCATCACCCCGCCAAGCCAGAGACTGGCGTACCGCACGGCCAGACCCAGGAAGCCGAGGGCGAGGATTCCGTCCAGGACGAGATGCGGCACGGGGCGCGATTCATCCGGTAGCACCATGTTGACGATCTGGAAGGCGATGGCGATCCCGACAGTCAGGCCGGCGCCAAATCGTTCCGCAGGGCCCCCCTTGAGGAGCCCGAACATGCAAACCACCAGCACGGCGGCCCAGATGATTTGCGTCGTCAGTGTTGTTGGCATGATTTGCGCCCCTAACAGACATTAGGGGCGCAAAAACAGTTAAACTATTGCAACCCGTGAGGGTCAGCCAACCTCACGCATGGCGGTCTTGTCCGCCTTGCGCATGAAGGAGGGCTTGTTTTCCACGCCACCGAGGGTGGTGCGGATGCCGAGGCGGAGCTTGGCTTCGGTCAGTTCATTGTGAACGCCGACCATGGCGGTCCGGGCCGCGCCCAGGGCTTGGATGGCTTCCACCATCTTCACCTGAACGTCGTCGGCGAACACCAGCGAGGTGCCCACGTCGGAACGGGCCTTGAGCAGGTCCGCCATCAGTTCGGTGGCTTCGATCATCGCCGCGTCGACCGCGGCTTCCGTCGTGAACAACTTGGTCGCCACGCGTTGCGCGACAAAGGCCTTTTCCATGGGGGAGCCCCTTCCAGAGGATTAACTCAACGTAGCAAAGGTAAACCAGAGGTTAAGCTTGGTCCATCCGATTCACGCTTCGTTAACTGCGACAACTGCGCGCGCAAGTTGCGACTGTGTCGGCAAGGACACGGATTCTCCCGAGAGGCGAGTACTTGGAAGCGAAGCGTTAGGAGAATTGGCCTAAACGCGAATTCTGGACGGGACTTCGCACCTCATGACCCAACATCTTCGCGCGGCGGGAACGGCACACAACGCAACGTTCCATGCGCGCGTTGCGGGTATTGCGCTCGTCACCACGATGGTCGTGCTGATCGCCGCCTGTCTCACCTTCATGCTCCAGCAATGGGCCGTTGCCCGCGAGCAGAGCCACCTCAGCCACACCGCCCTGTCACAGATCACCGCCAGCGCCGCGGGGCCCGCCCTCTCGGAGCAGGACTTCGCCGCCGCCCGCTCCACGATCTCGGCCCTGGCCCAGGCGCCGTCGGTCACCGAGGCCAAGCTGTTCGACGGAACCGGCCAGACCGTGGCCGTCTATCGCCGGCCCGGCGCCGGCGGCCCCGGAACCGACGTGATCCACGCCCCGGTCAAGATCCAGGGCCTGCGGGTCGGCGAACTGGTGGTCAAGGTCGCTCCGCCGGCGCTCGGCGCCCTGCTGCCCCAATTCATCGCGCTCACCGGCGCCCTCTTCTTCGGCGGGGTCGGGGTGGCCCTGTTCCTGGCCCGCGGCCTGGCCCACCGGGTCATCGCCCCGGTGCAGAAGCTCTCGGAGGCCATGCATGACGTGGCCGCCAGCGGCAGCTTCGCACCGGTTCAGGTGGAGGCCCAGGACGCCCTGTTCCGCAGCCTGACCGCCAGTTTCAACCACCTGCTGGAGAAGCTGGACGCCCGCGAACAGGCCCTGCAGCGGACCCTGCAGGAACTGGTGGAGGCCCGCGACGCGGCCAACGCCGCCAATACCTTGAAGTCCCAGTTCCTGGCCAATATGAGCCACGAGATCCGCACCCCGCTCAACGGCGTCCTGGCCATGGCCGAGGTCATGTCCATGGGCGAGATGAGCGAGCTGCAGCGCGAGCGCCTGGAGGTCATCCGCCAGTCGGGCGGCCTGCTGCTGGCCGTGCTCAACGACGTCCTGGACCTGTCCAAGATCGAGGCGGGCAAGCTGACCCTGCTGATGGACGACTTCGACCTCGAGACCGCCATCGCCCCGGCCCGCGAGAGCTTCGCGGTGATGGCGCAGAAGAAGGGCCTCGACTTCAAGCTCGAGGTGTCCGAGGCCGCCCATGGCGCCTGGCGCGGCGACGCCGACCGCCTCAGCCAGATCGTCGGCAACCTGCTGTCCAACGCCGTGAAGTTCACCCCCTCCGGCGAGGTGGCCGCGGCCTTCGACCTCAATCCCGAGACCGGCGCCCTGAAGCTCACCGTGCGCGACACCGGCCTGGGGATCGCCGCCGAGAAGCTGACCAATCTGTTCGAGAAGTTCGTCCAGGCCGACAACTCCGCCACCCGCAGGTTCGGCGGCACCGGGCTGGGGCTGGCCATCTGCCGCGAGCTCACCCAGATGATGGGCGGGGCGATCTGGGTCGACAGCCGTGAAGGCAAGGGCTCGACCTTCACCGTCGAGCTGCCCCTGGAACGCGGCGAGGTCGCCGCCGACGCCCCCGCCCCGGCCGCCGCCGCCGACACCTCCGAGGACGGCGCCCTGCGCCTGCTGGCCGCCGAGGACAATCCCACCAACCAGCAGGTCCTGGCCGCGGTCATGGGCTCCCTGGGTCTGGAGATCGACATCGTCGCCGACGGCAAGCAGGCCTTCGAGGCCTGGCGCGACGGGGCCTACGACCTGATCCTGATGGACATCCAGATGCCGGTCATGGACGGCATCGATTCCGCCCGGGCGATCCGCGCCGCCGAACGCGAACAGGGCCGGCCGCGAACCCCCATCGTGGCGCTCACCGCCAACGCCCTGTCCCACCAGGTGGAGGAATACCTCGCCGCCGGGATGGACGGCCACGTGGCCAAGCCCATCGAGATCGCCAAGCTCTACGAGGCCATCAGCCGCGCCCTCAACGAGGCCGCCCAGAACGCGGCGGCGGCCACGACGGCGAATTCCGCCGCCGCCTAGGGCGTGACGGGCCAGCCAAGCTGAACGCCAGACAACGGCGGCCTCAGATCGGTTTCAGGTTCGAAATGGTCTTCTCCTCCTCAACGACGCCCTCCGGCGCCGCTGGACATCCAAGGAGGATGGAAGATGAAGAAGATTCTGATTTCGATCGCGGCAGCTTCCGCCCTGGCCGCGGCTGTCACCCCCGCCGCCGCCCAGACCTATGGCGGCTATGATCGTGGCGACCGATACGACGACCGGGGCGGCCGCTACGACGATCGCGCCGGCGGCTACAACGATCGCGGCGGGCCCCAGGGCATCGTGCGCGACGACGACCTGCAGGTCCGCATCAACCGCGCCGAGCGCTCGGGCCAGATCAGCCGTCGCGAAGCCTTCCGCCTGCGCGAGCAGCTCCGGGTGACCGAACGCCTGTCCTGGCGCTACCGCGCCGACGGCGTGGTGACCCGCTGGGAGCGCGCCGACCTGGATCGCCGCTTCGACTCCATCCGGATGCAGCTGCGCTACGAGCGCAACGATCGGGACTACGGCGCGGGCTACGGCGGCTATCGCCGCTAGGTCCGGGCGCCGCCCCCGCGGGGACTCTCCGCGGGGGCGGCCCGCCAAGCTTGGCCAGAACCCTTCGGGCGGGAGGCCGTTGAGTTCGCCGATCGGGGGACACGACCGAGGGACACGAAGACCACCAAGGAGATGATCCCATGAAGACGCTCACCATGCTCGCCGCCGCCTCCGTCCTGGCCCTCTCGGCCGGGGCCGCCTCGGCCCAGACCTGGATGTCGATCAACGAGCGCCAAGCCAATCTCGACGCCCGCATCGACGCCGGCGTGCGCAGCGGCGACCTGACCCGCCGGGAGGCGATCGCCCTGCGCGACGATTTCCGCGCCGTAGCCCGCCTGGAGGCCAACTATCGGGTGAACGGCCTGTCGAACTGGGAGCGGAGCGACCTCGACCGCCGCTTCGACGCCCTGTCCAGCCGCATCCGCTATGAGCGGAACGACCGTGACGGCTGGAATCACGGCGGCGCCTGGGTGAACATCAACCAGCGCCAGGCCAACCTGGATCGCCGCATCGATCGCGGCGTCCGCACAGGCCGGATCACGCGGGCCGAGGCCTATCGTCTGCGCGCCGACTTCGCCGCCCTGGCCCGACTGGAAAGCCGCTATCGGGCGGGCGGCCTCTCCAACTGGGAGCGGGCCGACCTCGATCGCCGGTTCGACACCCTCTCGGCCCGCATCCGGGTCGAGGCCAACGACTATGATCGCTACGGCTACGGCTATCGCCGATAGGGTCCCGGGCGGCGCGACATTCCGCCGCGCCGCCCACCGGCCGCTCCGGGATTCATCCAAGCTTAGCTTGGTCGGGCGTCTATTGGCGTAACGCATTCGTCGAGACTCACCACATGCCGCCCGCGGCTGGGACCCTTTCGTCCGACCTGATGGAGGTCATCGCGGCGCGTCGGGCCCAGGCGCGGATGCGGGCCGGCCTGGCCATCGGGCTGACCCTGGGCTTCGGCGCCATCACCGGCTGGACCTGGGCCCTGGTGTGGCTGGCCCTCTATGGCGGCCTGCAGGCGGTGGAGTACTTCCTCCTCGACCGGCGCACCCCGCCCACCTGGGCGGCCCTGGCCCTGCTGATGACCAATGGCGTGGTGTTCGGCGCCTTCGCCGCCGCCGGCCCGCTCCGCGACGGGGTCTTCGGCCTGGCCTGCTGGATCTGCCTGCTGTGCGGCGGCCAGCTCAACTCGGCCCTCACCAGCCAGAAGTCGCGCCTGGCCTTCCTGGCCGCCTCGAGCCCCTTCGCGGTCTATCTGGCCACCATCCCCTTCGTCGCCCTCTGGCTCGGGGCGAAGATTCATCAGGCCATCGCCCTGGCGGCGGCGGCCGTCCTGATCATCGTCTTCACCCACATGATCTGGCGGGCCGCCGCCCGCGCGCTCACCGCCGAGAGCGAGGCCCGCGCTCGGGCCGAGGCCGCCGACGCGGCCAAGTCGGCCTTCGTGGCCATGGTCAGCCACGAACTGCGCACCCCCATCAGCGCCATCCTGGCCGGCGCCGCCGAGGCCCGGGGCGCCCGCTCCGAAGGGGCGCGGGACTCGAACCTGGAGCTGATCGCCTCCTCCGGCCGGATGATGCGCGCCCTGCTGGACGACCTGCTGGACCTCTCCAAGATCGAGGCCGGCCGCATGGGGGTGGAGACCATCGCCTTCGACCTGCGGCGCCTGATGCTGGAGACCGTGCGGTTCTGGGCGCCGGTGGCCCGCGGCCGCGGCCTGACCTTTCGCCTGGAGGGCGCCCACAGCCTGCCGGCCTGGGTGGCGGGCGATCCCACCCGCGTCCGCCAGATCCTCAACAACCTGCTCTCCAACGCGCTCAAGTTCACCGAGGTCGGCGCCGTCACCCTGCGCATGGTCGCCGCCCCCGCCGCCGACGGGACCTGGAACATCGCCCTGGAGGTCGCCGACACCGGCGCCGGCATGACGGCCGAGCAGATGGGCGGCCTGTTCACCGCCTATGGCCAGGGAAGCGACAGCGTCGCCCGCACCCATGGCGGCACCGGGCTGGGCCTCAATATCAGCCGCGAGCTGGCCCGCCTGATGGGGGGCGACCTGACGGCCAGCAGCGCGCCGGGCCAGGGCTCGACCTTCCGCCTGGCCCTCGGGCTGGCGGCCGCCCAGGCCCCGATCCAGACGCCGGTCATCGCGACGGCCCAGACGGGGCTGCGGGTGCTGATCGTCGACGACCACGAGATCAACCGGCGCGCCTTCACCCTGATCCTGCAGGGGGCGGTGGACACCATCGCCACGGCGCAGGACGGCCAGGAGGCCCTGGACACCCTGGCCCTGGAGCGGTTCGACCTGGTGCTGATGGACCTCAACATGCCGCGGATGGGCGGGCTGGAGGCGGTGGGAATTCTCCGCGCCACACCCGGCCCCAACCAGCGCACCCCGGTGATCGCGCTCACCGCCTCGGCCGGGCGCGCCGAGGTCCATCTGTGCCTGGCCGCCGGGATGAACGCCTTCGTCATGAAGCCCGTCGAGGCCGCCGAGCTGTTCCACGCCATCGAGGCGGTGCTGGACGCCGACCCCGCCGTGGCCGCGGTGGCCTAGCGCCGCGGCTCGTTTTCTCCTAACAGCCGGCCTTCCAGCGGAGGGAGGCGGTCATGGAGACCCAGCACACCGGCGGCTACACGGTCAGCGACGACCCGGCGCGGTTCGATATCGCGCGCGCCTATCACTGGATCTCCGCCGAGAGCTACTGGGGGACCGGCATCCCGCGGGCCACCTTCGAGGCGGCCGTCGCCGGCAGCCTGACCATCGGCGTCTACGGCCCCGACGGAACCATGGCGGGCATGGCCCGGGTGGTCACCGACCGCGCCACCTTCGGCTGGATCTGCGACGTCTATGTCGACGCCGCCCATCGCGGGGCGGGGCTGGGCAAGGCGATCATGGCCTTCATCACCGACCATCCGGACCTGCAGGGCTTCCGGCGCATGCACCTGGCCACCCGCGACGCCCACGGCCTCTACGCCCAGTATGGCTTCGGGCCGCTGACCGGCGCCGACCGCTGGATGGAGATCCGTAAGACCTATTCCTGAGGGATGACGGTCAGTTCCGGCCACCGCCTCTGGGCGGACCCCGCCGTGCGGGCGAAGCCGCTGACCCGGCGGCTCGGATTGGCGCGGTAGGTCATGGAGAACAGGTCCTCCAGGCCGAAGGGCGCCAGCAGGGTCATGGACCCGTCGGCCTCCAGCCGGGCGGCCACGGCGTTGAGCGGGCTGGCGAACCGGGGCAGGGCGTCGGCGCTGGAGACCAGCGGGGCGTAGGGCTCGCCGAACTTGGCCTCGAACCACAGGTGGACCCGGGCCTGGTTGCGCACCTCCACCATCTCGCGGAAGGGCGGCTCGAAGGCTGCGGCCACGCGGCGGATCACCGCATCCTCGGCCTCGTAGGAGGTGTCGGGGTCGAAGTAGGCCAGGTCGTAGTCCTTGATCCCGTGGTCGGCCGGGCGGCCGGTGAGGTGGTTCAGGACCGGCTGGTAGATGGCCCCGGAGAAGACCAGCCAGTCGGGCAGGTCCAGGGTCCGGGCGGTCTCCATGACGTGCATCAGGCCCGGCGTGGCCCGCAGGATGGCTTCGAGTTCGTCGCGGTGTCTCATGCCCTGCCCCGCAGGGGCCAGGCATGGTCGAGGGGGCCGTGACCGGCGCCGAAGCCGGGGGCCTGACGCATGGCCTCATGAACATAGGCCCAGGCCCGGGCGACGGCGTCGGGCAGGTCCAGGCCCTGGGCGAGGCCGGCGGCGATGGCCGAGGCCAGGGTGCAGCCGGTGCCGTGGGTGTGGCGGGTCTCCAGGCGCTCGCCCTCGAAGCTGGTCTCGCCCTGGGGGGTCATCAGGATGTCGATCACCCGAGGGCCCGCGACGTGGCCGCCCTTCATCAGGACCGCCTGGGCGCCCAGGGCCAGCAGGGCCTCGCCGGCCCGGCGCAGGTCGTCGGTGGTCTCCACCGTCAGGCCGGTCAGGGCCTGGGCCTCGGGGGCGTTGGGGGTCAGGAGGAAGGCCCGGGGGACCATCAGGGACCGCACCGCCTCGATCGCCGAGGCGGCCAGCAGGTTGGCGCCGCCCTTGGCCACCATCACCGGGTCGACGACGGCCGGAGCCCTTGTGGAATCAAGGATCGCGGCCACCGTCTCCACCATCTCCACGTCGCCGAGCATGCCGGTCTTGAGGGCGTCGGCGCCGATGTCGTCGAGGACGGCGCGGGCCTGGGCCTCCACCACGGCGGGGGGGATCGGGTGGACGCCGGTGACGCCGAGCGTGTTCTGGACGGTGATGGCGGTGACGGCGGTGGCGGCGTAGCCCCCGAGCGCCGTGACCGTCTTGATGTCGGCCTGGATGCCCGCCCCGCCGCCGGAGTCGGAGCCGGCGATGATGAGGACGCGTCCGCGATGTTCGGCCATCTGCGAGGAAATACAGGATTCGTCGGTTGTCGTGGATGGAAGACTCGGGTGGTCTGGCCCGATGAGCACCGACATCAAGACCGCCATCGTCACCGGGGCCGGCTCCGGGATCGGGCGGGCGAGCGCGCTAGCCCTTGTAGACGCGGGATTTCACGTTTTCCTGGCCGGGCGCCGACCTGTCGAGCTGGAGGAGACGGCCCGACGAACCAAGGCCGACATGTGCACGACGATCCCCACCGATGTGAGCGACGAGGCCCAGGTCCTGGCCCTGTTCGCGGCGGTGAAATCGAAGTTCGGACGGCTGGACCTGCTGTTCAACAACGCCGGGACCGGCGCCCCGCCCGTGCCGATGGAGGAGCTCAGCCTGGCCCACTGGAAGCGGGTGGTGGACGTGAACCTGACGGGCGCCTTCCTCTGCACCCAGGGCGCCATTCGGCTGATGAAGGCCCAGGACCCGAGGGGCGGGCGGATCATCAACAACGGCTCGATCTCGGCCCATAGCCCCCGGCCGCGCTCGGTCGCCTACACCGCCACCAAGCACGCCATCACCGGGCTCACCAAGTCGACGTCGCTGGACGGGCGGGCCTTCGACATCGTCTGCGGCCAGATCGACATCGGCAACGCCGCCACCGAGATGACCGCGGCCATGGCCAGGGGCGTGCCCCAGGCCGACGGGACGCTGGCGCCCGAACCGATGATGGACGTCAAGGCGGTGGCCGACGCCGTGGCGTTCATGGCGAGCCTGCCGCTGGAGGCCAATGTGCAGTTCATGACGGTGATGGCGACCAAGATGCCGTTCATCGGGCGGGGGTGATCGCATCTCCCCCTCTCCCGCTTGCGGGAGAGGTCGGGCGAGGGCTCTTTCCGAAGGGGCCGCGATCACCTCCACCTCAGGAAGACCTCGGCTGCGCCGAGGCCCCCTCACCCGACCTCTCCCCCTGAAGGGGGCGAGGAGGAGTCAGCTGACCGCCGCCCACACCCGCAGCGCCTGGACTGTCTCGGCGACGTCGTGGACGCGGATGGCGGCGACGCCGGCCGAGGCGCCGGCCAGGGCGCAGGCCAGCGAGCCGCCGAGGCGGTGGGCCGGGTCCTTGGCCGCCGGGTCGAGGCGGGCGAGGAAGCTCTTGCGGCTGACCCCCAGCAGGACGGGGAAGCCCAGGGCCACGATCCTGTCGAGGGCGGAGAGCAGGGCCAGGTTGTGGGCCAGGGTCTTGCCGAAGCCGATCCCCGGATCGAGCCAGATGCGGTCGCGGGCCACCCCGGCGGCCAGGACCGCCTCGGCGCGGGCTGTCAGGAAGGCGCAGACCTCGGCGACCACATCGTCATAGCGCGGGGCGGCCTGCATGGTCCGGGGTTCGCCCTGCATGTGCATCAGGATCACCTCGCAGCCCAGCTCGGCGGCCAGCTCCGGGGCGCCGGGGACGGCGAGCGCGGTGATGTCATTCCAGATCGAGGCGCCGACCGCCATGGCCGCGCGGGCCACGGCGGGCTTCACGGTGTCGACGGAGATGGGGACGCTCGAGCGGGCGCGGACCTGGGTGATCAGGGGGACGACCCGGGCGATCTCCTCGGCCTCCCCCACCGGCTGGGCGCCGGGGCGGGAGGACTCGCCGCCGATGTCGAGGATGTCGGCGCCCTGGGCTGTCAGCCGAAGGGCGTGGTCGAGGCCCGCCTGGGTATCCAGGAACAGGCCGCCGTCGGAGAAGGAGTCCGGGGTGGCGTTGACGATCCCCATCACCCGCACGGGCGCGGCTCCGTCAGAGCGCGGAGGCGAGGACCGTGTCGGCGGGGTCGATCTTCCAGGCGGTGGCGAGGTCATAGGCCGTGCAGCTAGCAGACCGGCGCACGGAGTCGAAGTCCACGCGCACCTCGACCACGTCCAGGACGCGGCCGGCGGGGTCCAGATGCTGCACCCGCACCCGGCGGACCGGCAGGCCGGCATGGCCCGCCCGGCGGCAGATCATGCCGTGGGCGCGGACCCCCGAGGCGGTGGCCAGCAGGTCGGGCCGGGCCAGGTGATAGCCGGGGCGCGCCTGGGCCTGGCTGCGGACCGGCAGCACCCGCGCCTCGCCATAGGGGGCGGCCAGGGCCGGCGGGGCGAAGGCCAGGGCGGCCAGCAACAGGGTGAACAGACGGGTCATGGCGGTTTCCCCAATCAGGACAGACGCCGAAGTTGGGTGCAAGGACAGGGCCCGGGGAAAGATGCGCGCCGATCCACCCGCCAGGCGGGCGCGGCGCTCGGATACCGTGCAGCGCCAGGGATTCCACGCCCCACGTGCGACCCAGAATGGGTTCCTGCCTCCATTCCGTCACGAGATGGTGCTATGCAGCACCGGATCGAGCGGGGTCGCCATGATCATTAATCCGGTGCGTCTCTATAAGCGTTGGCGGCGTCTCAACCAGGAGGCGCTGGAGGAAGCCCAGATGCTTCGCCGCCGCTATGGCTCCACGGCCCTCGAGGCCGCCCGCGCCAAGCTCGCCCGCGAGGACCTCTCCAGCTGGGGCCGCCGGATCATGCAGCAGACCGTGAAGATGCTGGAGAAGTCGCCGGTCTGAGGGTGGCTCTCACCCTCCCCCAGCGCGTCAGCGCGGACGCGTGGTTCCGACTTGACCTTGGCCGAACGATTGCGTGATGTGAGCCCATGACCGCCGCCCTGGCCAACGCCGTCGCGAAAAAACAGCCCCTCCTCAGGGGTCTGGGCTGGTCTTCGCGCGCCATCTGACGCGCCAATCACACCCTCACTGACCCCGCCGGCGCGACGGGGTCCCAGGTGCTTCGTCTCCGGCCAAAGGAGACGACCATGACCGACCCCCACCCCCGCTACGCCGGCCTCTGGCTGCCGTTCGTGACCCCGTTCAAGGACGACAGGCTCGACGAGCCGTCCCTGCGTCGCCTGGCGCGCGCCTATATCGGCAAGGTCGACGGCTTTGTTCTCTGCGCCACGACCGGAGAGGGCATGGCGCTGTCCGCAGATGAGGCGCGCCAAGTCGTGCGGACGGTGGCCGAGGAGATCGAGGCGGCGGGCGCCGGGACCCTGATCATGCTCGGGCTGCATGGCGTATCGACCTCGGCTGTCGTCCAGGCCCTGCGCGCCGTCGAGGGCTGGCGGGCCGACGCCGTCCTGGTCAGCTGCCCGCACTATGTCCGTCCATCCCAGGAAGGGCTCAGGCTCCACTTCGAGGCGCTCGCCGACAGCACCGAGGCGGACCTGCTCGTCTACAACATCCCCTATCGGACCGGCGTGAACCTGCTGAACGACACCCTGCTGCGCCTGGCCGAGCGGCCCAACCTGAAGGGCGTCAAGGACTGCTGCGCGGACTTCGAGCAGAGCCGCGATCTCATCGGCCGCAAGCCCCCGGGCTTCGCCGTGCTCACGGGAGACGACGCCCGATTTGGGGTCGCCCTGAGGGACGGAGCCGACGGCGGGGTCCTGGCCTCGGCCCACATCGATCCCCACGGCTTCCGGCAGCTTCTGGCCCTCGACAGATCCGCCATCGATCAGGCCTGGACCCGGCTCTCGCAGATCCCCGAGCTGCTGTTCTCCGAACCCAATCCCGCGCCGCTGAAGCACTGCCTCTGGCGAAGGGGATTGATCGACAGTCCGGAGGTCCGGCTTCCCATGACGCCGGTCAGCCCCGCCCTCGCCCAAAGGCTGGATTCCGCCTTGGCGACATCCTGGGCCCAGTGAAGGCCGCCTCGCGGCGGACGGTCGGAATGTCGCCAAGGGGTGGGGGAGCGGACCTGGGCGACCCGCCCTGGTCCAGGCCCACACAAGACGAAGGGGAGCCGTGGGCTCCCCTTCGGGTAGGTCAGGCCTCTGGGCCTCAGGCCGGTTCGGGGTCGGCCCGGGGGGAGAGGGGGACCGAGACGGCGGGGCCCATGGGGCGCTTGCTATCGCTGTCGTCGCGGTTGGGGGCGACGCCCTTGAGGACGGCGATGATCTCGTCGCCGGACAGGGTCTCGTATTCCAGCAGGGCCTTGGCCAGGGTGTGCAGGTCGTCCAGCTTGGTGGTCAGGATGCGGCGGGCCTCGTCGAAGGCGGTCTGGACCAGCTTCTTGACCTCCTCGTCGATGAGGTTGGCGGTCTTTTCCGAGACGCTCTGGGTGCGCGACACCGAGTGGCCGAGGAAGACCTCGTCCTGGTTCTCGCCGTAGGAGACGACCCCCAGCTTGTCGGAGAAGCCCCACTTGGTGACCATGGCGCGGGCCAGGCGGGTGGCCTGGTCGATGTCCGACGAGGCGCCCGAGGTGATCTTCTCCTTGCCGAAGATGATCTCCTCGGCCATCCGGCCGCCCATCAGGATCACCAGGCGCGAGGTCATCTGCTCATAGGACATGGAGAGCTGGTCGCGCTCCGGCAGCTGCATGACCATGCCGAGCGCTCGGCCGCGGGGGATGATGGTGGCCTTGTGCACCGGGTCGGTGGCCGGGACCGAGAGGGCCAGCAGGGCGTGGCCGCCCTCGTGATAGGCGGTGAGGCGCTTTTCTTCCTCGGTCATGGCCATGGACTTGCGCTCGGCGCCCATCATGACCTTGTCCTTGGCGTCCTCGAAGTCGCGCTGCAGGACCATGCGGCGGTTCTTGCGCGCGGCCATCAGGGCGGCCTCGTTGACCAGGTTGGCCAGGTCGGCGCCGGAGAAGCCCGGGGTGCCGCGGGCGATGGTCTTGACGTCGACGTCGGCGGCCAGGGGCACGTTCTTCATGTGGACCCGCAGGATGCGCTCGCGCCCGCCGATGTCCGGATTGGGGACGACCACCTGACGGTCGAAGCGGCCCGGACGCAGCAGGGCCGGGTCCAGCACGTCGGGACGGTTGGTCGACGCGATGACGATGATGGCCTCGGACGGGTCGAAGCCGTCCATCTCCACCAGCAGCTGGTTGAGGGTCTGCTCGCGCTCATCGTTGCCGCCGCCCAGGCCGGCGCCACGGTGGCGGCCGACGGCGTCGATCTCGTCGATGAAGATGATGCAGGGGCTGTTCTTCTTGGCCTGCTCGAACATGTCGCGCACGCGGCTGGCGCCCACGCCGACGAACATCTCCACGAAGTCGGAGCCGGAGATATAGAAGAAGGGCACGCCGGCCTCGCCGGCCACGGCGCGGCCGAGCAGGGTCTTGCCGGTGCCGGGGGGGCCGACCATCAGGGCGCCCTTGGGAATCTTGCCGCCCAGGCGCTGGTACTTCTGCGGGTCCTTGAGGAACTCGACGATCTCGGTCAGCTCCTCCTTGGCCTCGTCGACGCCCGCCACATCGTCGAAGGTGATGCGGTTCTTGTTCTCGGTCAGCATCTTGGCCTTGGACTTGCCAAAGCCCATGGCCCCGCGGGCCCCGCCCTGCATCTGGCGCATGAAGAAGATCCAGACGCCGACGAGCAGCAGGATCGGCAGGCTCTGGACCAGCAGGCCCACCAGGCCGCCGCCGATCGGCTTGACCTCGATGTCGGCGCCCTGGCCTTCCAGGCGCTTGACCAGGTCGTCCTGGTTGTTGGGGGTGACGGCGGCGAAGGTCTTGCCGGCCGCATCCTTCACCTCGACGCTGGCGCCGCGGATGGTGGCCTGCTTGACCTCGCCCGAGGCCACCTTGGTAAGCAGCTGGCTGTAGGTGATCTGGCCCGAGCCGGCCGCGTGGCCGCCCCCGGTCATCATGCTGTAGAGCCCGATCAGGACGACGACGATGACGCCCCAGATGGCGAGATTGCGCAGGTTCATTTTGGTCCAGACCGTTCCGGAATTTGTCCGTCAGACCTCAAGATAGGAGGCCGGACGCGGTTTCACCAGCAAGCACGGCGCCACGCGACGGAAGTTCGCAGCGTGAGCATGGGATTTTGGGCAAAGCAAAAGGCCGCGCGGGGATCCGCACGGCCTTTCAAATACTTAAGCTTCGAGAGGCTCAGCTCCCTACCGGGCGCCGGGGGCCTTCTTCGGGGCCGGGATCAGGCCTTCGCGCTGGGCGCGCTTGCGGGCCAGCTTGCGGGCGCGGCGAACGGCCTCGGCCTTCTGGCGGGCGCGCTTCTCGCTGGGCTTCTCATAGTGCACGTGCCGCTTCATTTCGCGGAACGAGCCCTCGCGCTGCATCTTCTTCTTCAGCGCCTTCAGGGCCTGATCGACGTTGTTGTCGCGGACGAAAATCTGAACCAGAGTTATCTCTCCTGTTACCCGTTCCCGCTCGGCCAGTCCTGGGGTCAGGCGGCGGCGAACGGACAATAGCCTTGCCCCCGTAGGCGAAGAGCCTCCGGGATGAGGGCGGCGAAATACCAGAGACGGAGGGTGATGTCCACGGCGGACAGGGGCCCTCGACCGCGTTATTGTGGGCCATGGCGCACGAAACCGACTGGGCTGAGGCCACCGAACAACAGATTCTGGACGCGGCCCTCAAGCTCGCGCCCGCCCAGGGCTGGACCTGGCCCATGGCGCGGGCCGCCGGCAAGGCCTGCGGCCTGACCGGGCCGGAGACCGAACTGCTGATCCCGCACGGCCCCGCCGACCTGGCGGCCCTGCTGTCGCGGCGCCATGACGCCCAGGCCCTGGCGCGGCTGGCGGGGACCGATCCCGCCAACCTGAAGATCCGCGCCCGCATCCGGGCGGCGGTGGAGGCGCGGCTGGACGCCGCGGCCGCCGACGAGGGCGCCGTTCGCCGCTGGGCCGGCTGGCTGGCCCTGCCGTTGCACATTCCGCTGGCCCTGCGGCTGCTGTGGGAGAGCGCCGACGTCCTGTGGCGCTGGGCCGGGGACACCGCCACCGACGAGAACCACTACTCCAAGCGCGCCATCCTTTCGGGGATCCTGGCCTCGGCCCTGGCGCTCCGGCTGGCCTCCGGCAAGGCCGACGCCATGGCCTTCGTCGACGGCCGGATCGAGAACGTCATGGCCTATGAGAAATGGAAGGCCGGCCTGAAGGGCGGGGACCTGCTGAGGGACGTGGCCGCGGCCCTGGGGAAGATGCGGTACGGGTGAGCTCATTCCTCTCCCGCTTGCGGGAGAGGGCAGGGTGAGGGCTCTTTCTGAACGTCCGTTGTTGCTCCGCCTCAGCGACGCGCAGCCTTGCTGCGCGCCCCTCACCCTACCCTCTCCCCCAAGGGGGCGAGGGTTTAGGGGGCCTTCCCTTTCCCCGCGTCACGGGAGGATGATGTTTCCAACGAGAGGAAACGCCATGACCGACGTCACCACCACCGACTTCACCTGCTTCAAGGTCACCATCGAGGCAGGCGTCGCCCATATCCAGCTCAAGCGGCCCGAGGCGATGAACTCGATGATCCGGGAGTTCTGGAACGAGCTGCCGGTGATCGTGAAGGACATCGACCACAATGCGCGGGCCCGCTGCATTGTGATCAGCTCCACCGGAAAGCACTTCTCGGCCGGCATGGACCTGGCGGTGTTCGGCGGCGGGGGGTCGACCTCGGCCAACCAGAACCAGGACCGGCACATCAACGCCGAGCAGCAGCGGCATCATATCCTGTGGCTGCAGGACTGCTTCGGCTGCCTGGACGACGCGCGGATCCCGGTGATCGTGGCGATCCAGGGGGGCTGCATCGGCGGGGCGGTGGACATGACCAGCGCCTGCGACATCCGCTACGCCACCGAGGACGCCTTCTTCTGCATCCAGGAGATCAATATCGGCATGACCGCCGATGTCGGCACCTTCCCGCGGCTGTGCAAGCTGATCCCCGAGGGCTGGGTGCGCGAGATGGCCTATACCGGCCGCCGCATGCCCGCCCAGAAGGCCAAGGAGATCGGCTGGGTCAACGAGGTCTTCCCCGACCACGCCGCCTGTCTCGACCACGCCCTGGTGACGGCCCGCGAGATCGCCGCCAAGGCGCCCCTGGCGGTGACCGGCTCGAAGGTGATGATCAACTACGCCCGCGACCACACCATCCGCGACGGCCTGGACTATATCGCCGTCTGGCAGACCGGCATGTTCTCCGGCGCCCACATGGGCGAGGCCTTCAAGGCCAAGGCCGAGAAGCGCGAGCCGAACTTCCAGGACCTGCAGCCGCTGAAGCACGGGATGTAGGGGCTCTGGCAGATCCTCCCCCAACGCGTCAGCGCGGTTTGGGGGAGGTGGCGCGCGCAGATATGCGCGTGACGGAGGGGGTGGTCGGCAGGGCCTCCCAAACAAGAGTCAAAGTCCCCCTCAGTCGGCTTCGCCGACAGCTCCCCCAGGAGGGGAGCATCTCACTCTACGCCTCCAGCTCGGCGCCCTTGAGGTTGGCCCCCGACAGCTTGGCGCCGGAGAGGTCGGCGTCGAAGAAGCGGGCGCGGGGAGCCGAGGCGCCGGTGAGGTCGGCGCCGCGCAGGATGGCGCGGGAGAGGTCGGTGCGGACCATGCGGCCGTCGTCGATGGAGAGCGGCCCCAGCTTGGCGCCGCGCAGGTCGGCGCGGGTGAGCAGGGCGTCGGCCAGGCGGCAGCCGCGCAGGTCGGCCTGGCGCAGATTGGCGCCGCGCAGGTCGCAGCCGGTAAGATCGGCGCCCTGGAGCTGGATGCCCTGCAGGTTCATGCCGAAGAAGATGGAGCCCGGGGCCGAGAGGCCGCTGAGCTTGCGGCCCTTGAGCGCGCCGGCGGAGCGGAAGTCGGTTTCCGGCAGGCGGGCGACCTTGCCGCTCCTGCCGGCGGAGTCGCAGAAGGCCTCGTGGGCGGCGAGGATCTTCTCCAGGGGCTGGTCGTCGATATAGACCGCCACGGCGGGGGCCTGGAGCACGCCGGTGAGATCGGCGCCCTTGATGTTGGACATCGAGACGTCGCAGCGGACCATGATGGCGCGCTTGAGCGAGGCGCCCGACAGGTCGGCGCCGGCCAGGTCCGCGCCGGTGAGGTTGGCCCCGTCCAGCACCGCCTTCACCAGCCGGGCGCCCCCCAGGGTGGCCCCGGAAAGGTCGGCGTCGGTGAAGTCGGCGGCCATGGCCGAGAGGCCGTGCATGTGGGCGCCGGCTAGGTTGGCGCCGGAGAGCACCGCGAAGGTCAGTTCGCCGGGGCGGTCCTCGTGCTGCAGGATGCGGAAGCCCTCGGTCTTGTCCTGCAGGGCGATGCGGCCCTCGCGCAGGTCGCAGCCCGACAGGTCGGCATGGGCCAGGTTGGCGCCGCGCAGGCAGGCGCCGCGCAGGTCGGCCTTGGCGAGGTTGGCGTTGCGCAGGTCGGTGTCGCGCAGGTCGGCGCCGAACAGCACCGCTCCGGCCAGGTTGGCGCCGGCCAGGGACGCTCCGTTCAGCCGCGCTCCGGTGAGGTCGGCGTCGCGCAGGTCGGCCCCGTCCAGGGGACGGTTGGTGAGGTCGACATAGGCCAGATTGGCCCGGCGGCCGCCGCTGCGGCCCTCGAGGAATCGCCGATGCTTGTCCAGCGCCAGGCGCAGGCCATCGGAGTCGAGCGGACGAAGGAGAAGGGCCGGGGCGGGCATGTCGGGCGGAGAACTCGTGGAAGCCAACAGGTTCGCCGAACGCGCTTAAGGAACCGTTGCGACAATCCGCCACAGAGGCCGATTCTTGTCGAAGACCAGGGTTTTCCGAGGCCTGGGGGCGGTCAGAACCACCCCTTCTTCTTGAACCACAGGAAGGGGCCGATCCCGGTGAGCAGCATCAGGCCCAGCGCCCAGGGGTAGCCCAGGGCCCAGGAGAGCTCAGGGATGTGGTGGAAGTTCATGCCGTAGATCGAGGCCACCAGGGTGGGCGGCATCAGCACCACCGAGACCACCGAGAAGAACTTGATGATGCCGTTCTGCTCGATGTTGATCAGGCCCAGCGCCGCGTCCAGCAGGAAGGCGATGTGGGAGGAGAGCGAGCCGGAGTGCTCGGTGAGGGACTGGATGTCGTGTTGCAGGGAGACCAGGTGGGCCTGGCAGGCCGGGGCGGCGACGATCTCCGGCGCCAGGGCCGCGAAGCTGGCCAGGCGGCCGAGGCTCACCAGGCTGGCCCGGGCCATGGAGGCCACCGACTGGGTGCGGGCCAGGCCGGTCAGCAGGGGCTCGAAGGCGCCGCCGCGGGGGCGGTCGAAGATGGCGTTGGAGCTTTCCTGCACCGCCGCCGAGGAGGCCTCCAGCACGTGGGCCAGGCGCTCCACCACCGCGTCCAGCAGCTCCAGCAGGGCCTCGGCGCCGCTGGTGAGGTCGCGGTTGTCGGCGGCGCGGGCGGCGAAGACGGTGAAGGCCTTCAGCGGGGCGTAGCGCAGGGTGACCAGCACGCCCCGGGCCAGGACGAAGGTCACCGGCGTGCCGGCGGGCCGGTCCTCCTGGCTGTGGGACAGCAGGGTGGCGGTGAGGAAGGTGGCCTTGTCCTCCTGGTAGAGGCGCGAGGAGGGCTCGATCTGGGCCATCTCCTCCTGGGTCGGCAGGTCGACGGAGAGCGCGCGCTCGACAGCCAGCTCCTCCTCCCGGGTGGGGTTGAGCAGGTCGATCCAGAGGGTGTCGGTCGGCAGGACCCAGCCCGGGCCCGGCGTCTCGGGGGTGGAGGCCGAAGCGCCGCGGCGGATCAGGGTCAGCATGGGGCCTACTTGGCTTCGGAGGACCCTTGCGAGGTCGCTGCCATGATCAGGGCGGCGATCTTGTCGGTGGAGTCGGCCGCCTGGCTCAGCATGGAGAAGGGACCGGCGCCGGGACGGACGGCCGAGGCCATCTGGCTGGCGGCGCCCTGGGCCATGGCGATGGCGGTGTTGCCGGCGGCGTTCAGGCCGGAGTTCGCCATGCGCTGGGCGGCGGAGTCCTGGTAGATGAAGCCGTAGGTGGGATAGGTGGTGGAGCCGAGGTCGCGGACCGGATCGTACCAGACCTTGACCTGGGACCAGTCGCCGGCCGGGGAGACGTCGATGACGGTGACGTCCTTCTCCACCTGGCCACGGGTCCCGCCGATGCGCGACCAGTTGGCGTGGGTGATCTGGATGACGCGGTCGGTGAGCACCTGGCTCACCACGGCGACGTGCCCGAGCTGCATCTTGCCGTTGGGCTTGAAGCAGAGCACCGCGCCGGATTTGGGGGAGAAGCCGGTCTCGTACTTGCCGGCGGCCTGCTTCCACCAAGTCCAGGCGTCGCCGAAGATCTGGACGCCGGACACCAGGCGCGCGAAGGGCACGCACTGCCAGTAGGTGTCGGCCACGGCGCCCGTGACGGGCGCGAGCGTCATAACCGCCGCGGCGGCCAGGGAACCGAGAACGGTTCTGGTCCGTTTAAGCATGTTAAGAGGAACTCCCCACGCGAACTGCGATTAGGGATACTCACCCTCGGCGCGAAAGCAAAGAGCTTTTCGGCGTGTGCGTCGGAAGGTCGCCGAGTCGCCCACCGATCCATCCACAGCTTCAAGGGGTCGCGGCGCGGTCCAGGGGCAAGTTGATTCCATAAGATGGGAAATCAAACCCTTAACGCCAAGGAAACTAACCACGCGATTCGCGCGAAATTCCTGTTGTTAAGCTGGCAAGCCATGACGGCGTCATTCATGGATACCAAAGATCATCACGCCGATACTTTGGCCTCCGAACCCTGAAACAAACCGAAACAGACGAACGGGCGGCCTCCCAAGACCTCGGCGCCGGTTCGCGCGACGACGCCCAAGAAGAGACGCCGCCCCTGGCGGCAGGTCACATTTCGGGCATCGACCGCGCGGCGCCCTGAAAAGCGGCGCCGTAGGGGCGCCCGTCGCGGCGCCCTGGCCCGACTCAGGCGACTTTGAGAACCATTCGCAGTAGGCGCTGGCGCGGGATCAGCTAGAAAAGTGGGGAAACCGATAGAGGACCCCCATGCAGAGCCTTATGACCCTGGCCGCCGACCCGGCCGCCTGGGCCGCCTTGATCACCCTCATCGTCATGGAGGTGGTGCTGGGCATCGACAACCTGGTCTTCATCTCCATCCTGTCCAACAAGCTGCCCCCCGAGCAGCAGGCCAAGGCGCGGCGCCTGGGCATCGGCCTGGCCCTGATCATGCGGCTGGTCCTGCTCTCCACCATCGCCTTCATCGTCGGCCTCACCGCCCCGGTGTTCGAGCTGCCCTGGACGGGGCCGGTGGGCGCGGACGGGCATCCGGCGTTCGAGCTGGCCTTCTCCTGGCGCGACCTGATCCTGATCGCCGGCGGCCTGTTCCTGGTCTGGAAGGCCACCAACGAGATCCACCACACCATGGATCCCACCCCCAGCCACGACGTCCTCGACAAGAAGGCGCCGATCGCCATCAACTTCGGCGCGGCGATCATCCAGATCCTGCTGCTGGACATCGTCTTCTCCATCGACTCGATCCTGACGGCTGTGGGGATGACCGACGACCTGCCGATCATGGTCATCGCCGTGATCGTGGCGGTGGGCCTGATGCTGGTGGCGGCCAGCCCGCTGGCCAACTTCATCAACGCCAATCCCAGCGTGGTGATGCTGGCCCTCGGCTTCCTGCTGATGATCGGCGCGACCCTGATCGCCGACGGCTTCGGGGTGCACGTGCCCAAGGGCTACATCTACGCGGCCATGGCCTTCTCGGGCCTCGTCGAGGGGCTGAACATGGCCTCGCGCCGCGCCCAGCAGCGCAAGGCCGCGGCCGCGCCCATGGAAAAGTCTGATAGCGTTCCGTAACATCGGATGCGGGGGCGGCGGCATTTCCGTCCGCCCCCGGACGCTGCGACCATAAAATTAGATCATTAGGGGCGGCCCATTTCGCCGCCGGGAAACGCCAATTGAACGAGCCCCACGTCTATAGCGACGACGAGCGCCGGCTGACGCTCATATCGGTGATGATCGTCTTCCTGCTGTCGGCCATGAGCCAGACCATCGTCGGCACGGCCATGCCGCGGATCATCGCCGAGCTGTCGGGTCTCCACCTCTACGCCTGGGCCACCACCGCCTACCTGCTGGCCTCCACCGTGATGGTGCCGATCTGGGGCAAGCTGGGGGACCTCTACGGGCGCAAGCCCATCCTCCTGGCCGGCATCGGCATCTTCCTGGCCGGCTCCTGGCTGGCGGGCCTGGCCGGCGAGTTCGGGACCCTGCCCCTGCTCGGCGGCGGCATGACCCAGCTGATCGTCTTTCGGGCCGTCCAGGGCCTGGGGGGCGGGGCCCTGTTCACCACCGCCTTCGCCATCATCGCCGACCTGTTCGCGCCCCGCGAGCGGGCCAAGTTCTCCGGGTTGTTCGGCTCGGTGTTCGGGATCGCCAGCGTGTTCGGCCCCGTGGTGGGGGGCTTCTTCACCGACCACGGGACCGTGACCCTGTTCGGCCACGTCATCGCCGGCTGGCGCTGGGTCTTCTACTGCAACATCCCCTTCGCCCTGGCCGCCGTGGCCATGATCCTGGTGAAGATGCCGACCCTGCCGATCCGGGGAACCGGACGCATCGACTGGGGCGGGGCGGGCCTGATCATCGCCGGCTTCGTCCCCCTGCTGCTGGCCATCACCTGGGGCGGGCGGGAGTATCCCTGGGCCTCGCCCCTGATCGTCGGCATGCTGGTCTTCGCGGTCGCCGCCCTGACCGCCTTCGTCTTCGTGGAGAAGCAGGTCCGCGACCCGATCATCCCGCTGGAGCTGTTTCGGAACCCCACCTTCACCACCGCCAACGGCGCGGCCTTCGTCTATTCGATGGCCTTCATGGGGGTGACCAGCTTCCTGCCCCTCTACATGCAGGTGGGCCAAGGGATTCCCGCCACCACCAGCGGCCTGACCATGCTGGCCCTGATGGGAGGCATGATCGCCTCATCGACCATCAACGGCCAGCTGGTGACCAAGACCGGCCGCTACAAGCCCTTCATGATCGGCGGCGGCTGCGTGCTGATCCTCGGCGTCTTCCTGATGTGCTTCATCGGACCCGACACCTCCACCCTGGACCTGGCCTGGCGGCTGCTGATCGTCGGCATCGGCCTCGGCCCCGGCCAGAGCCTGTTCGGCCTGGCGGTGCAGAACGCCGTGCCCTTCCACCAGATCGGGGTGGCTACCAGCTCGGGCCAGTTCGTGCGCCAGATCGGCTCGACCATGGGGGTGGCCCTGTTCGGCGCCCTGCTGACCTCAGGGCTCGCCTCGGAGCTGGCCAAGCACGCGCCGGCCGAGCCCGGCGCCGTGGTGCGCCACCTGGAGCTCTCGGACCTGCAGAAGATGGCCATGGAGCGCAACCTGCACCCCGAGCAGGCCGCGGCGCGGGCCGCCGATCCCAAGCAGGTGGCCATGGAGCGGACCATCCGCACCAGCTTCTCCGTGGCCATCGTCCACGGTATGATCTTTGCGCTCTGCTCCCTGCTCTGCGGCTTCGTGCTGATGCTGTTCATCCCGGTGGCGACCCTGCGGGAGCGGCCCATCGCGGCGGCCCATGCCGCGCGGCCGGGGGATGATGTGGCGATGGAGGCGGGGGAGGCTTAGGATCTTCGCTCATGCCCAACCTGGAGCCCAGGAATGCGGATATTGATTCCTGTGTGCCTCGCCGCGCTACTTGGCTGCAGCCGTGAAGCTGTCCCAACTGACGAGGCGCTGATCGCCGATTTCCATCGTTGCCAACCACAGTATCAAGCAGCCCTGGCGGCGATCCGGCAGCGCCCCCTGATAAGGCGCGTCGAGGCCTCGAAAGCTGGCGAACTCCAGTTCGAGCCGGTCGGTGTGCCAGAGGCCCGGGCGCGCCCTATCCGCGATGTCTTCGCGTGCGCCAGACTCACTTCGATTCGCGCGGGGTCCAATCACGTCGCCTTCGACGCCCATGTGTCTGGCCTCTCGATCGGCGGAACCCTCAAAGGCATGACCTACTCCGACGATCCACCCGAAAAGATCATCCGCAGCACTGATGACGAATTGGCGCAGGGTCGAGAGGCGCAGAGGTACGCCTATGGTGATCGCCCCGTGGAGGATGACTGGTACGTCTCCCTGAGCGCGAATTAGTCTCGCGCCTGGCGGAAGCGCCTTCCTCTCCCGCTTGCGGGAGAGGGTAGGGTGAGGGCTCTTTCTGAGCTTCCGTTGTTGCTGCGGGCGCAAGACCTCCGCTACGCGGAGGCCCCCTCTCCCATCCTCTCCCCCTGAAGGGGGCGAGGAGGAGCGACGGCGAGCCGGATAGACGCCTTACAGAAAGCTGTACGGGTCCACGTCGATGGCCACGCGGATCATGCCGGGGGGGCGGAACCGCGCGCGCCAGGCGGCGAGGTAGGCCGACAGGTCCACCGTGCGGTCGGCGCGGATGAGGAAGCGTTTGCGGCGGCGGCCGCGGATCAGGCCGAGGGGGGCGTCGGCGGGGCCGTAGACGGCGACGCCCTCGGCGTTGGGGGCGACCTGGGCCATCTTCTCCACGAAGGCCTCCAGCTGGGCCGGATCGGGGCCTGAGACGATGATGGCGCCCAGGCGGCCATAGGGCGGCAGACCCGCGATCTCGCGTTCCTCCAGCTCGGCGGTGGTGAAGGCGTCGCGGTCCTGGGCCTTGAGCGCCTGCATGACCGGGTGCTCGGGCGCATAGGTCTGCAGCATGGCGCGGCCGGGACGGTCCTTGCGGCCGGCGCGGCCCGTGGCCTGGGCCAGGAGCTGATAGGTGCGCTCGGCGGCCCGCAGGTCCCCGCCGCGCAGGCCGAGGTCGGCGTCCACCACCCCCACCAGGGTCAGGCCCGGGAAGTTGTGGCCCTTGGCGGCGGCCTGGGTCGCCACCAGGATGTCGATCTGGCCCTCCTCCATGGCCCCGATCAGCCGCTTGGCCTCCCGCGCATCCCAGGCGGTGTCGGAGGAGAAGACGCTGACCCGGGCGTCGGGGAACAGGGCCTTGGCCTCCTCCTCCACCCGCTCCACCCCCGGCCCGATGGAGACCAGGCTGTCCTTGGCCCCGCAGTGGGGGCAGGCCGCCGGCTTGGGCATGGAAAATCCGGTGAGGTGGCAGACCAGGCGGCCGGAATAGCGATGCTCCACCAGCCAGGAATCGGTGTCGGGCGAGGTCATGCGCTCGCCGCAGGCCTTGCACAGCACTAGGGGGGCGTAGCCGCGGCGGTTGAGGAACAAGAGCGTCTGCTCGCCCCGCGCCCAGGTCTCCCCCATGGCCTTGATGAGCGGCGGCGAGAGCCAGCGGCCGGTCTCCGGCGGGGTCTCGCGCATGTCGATGAGGGTGATGTCGGGGAGGACGGCGGTCCCGTGGCGCGAGGACAGCCGCAGCCAGCGATAGCGGCCCAGCTCGGCGTTGCGCAGGGATTCCAGGGACGGGGTGGCCGAGGCCAGGATGACGGCGGCGTCCTCGATCTTGCCGCGGGCCACGGCCAGGTCCCGGGCCTGGTAGATGAAGCCCTCCTCCTGCTTGTAGGAGGCGTCGTGCTCCTCATCGACCACGATGAGGGCGAGCTTGGCGAAGGGCAGGAACAGGGCCGAGCGGGCGCCGATGACGATGCGGCACTGGTTGGTGGCGACGGCCTCCCACACCCGGCGCCGCGCCGGCGGGGTGATGTCGGAGTGCCATTCGGCCGGGGCCGCGCCGAAGCGGGCCGCGACCCGGGCGATCACCGCCTGGGTCAGGGCGATCTCCGGCAGCAGGATCAGCACCTGGGCTTGCGCGTCGGCGGCGAGGGCGGCGGCCACGGCCTCCAGATAGACCTCGGTCTTGCCCGAGCCGGTGACCCCGTCCAGCAGGGCGACATTGAAGCCCCCCTCCCCCAGCATCGCCACCAGCATCCTGGCCGCGGCGTCCTGGCTGGCGTTGAGGGGCTGGCCGGCGAGGGTCAGGTCCGGGGGATCGAAGGCCACCGGCGCCTCCACCAGGCGGACGGCCAGGACGCCCTCGTCCACCAGGCCCTTGATGACGCCGGAGGAGACCTGGGCGGCGCGGGCCAGGTCCGGCGGCGAGAGCTGTTGGGCCGCGACGGTCTCCAGCACCCGGGTCCGGGCCGGGGTGGCGCGGGCGGGCTGGACGCCGGTGGCCTCGACGACCCTCTCGGGTTTCGCCTTCTGAGCGCGGGCGCCGCGCAGGGTGATGGCCAGCGGCGCGCCGGGAGAGTCCACCGAATAGCGGGCGGCCCACTGGATGAACTCCAGGGCGCGTTCGGGCAGGGGCGGATCATCGAGCCTGGCCTCCACCGCCTTCAGGGGCCGGTTGCCGCCGGTCCCGTCGCGCAGGGCGGTGACCACGCCGCGCAGCAGGCGGGGGCCGAGGGGGGCGGCCACCTGGTCGCCGACCTGGAGGCCCATGCCCTCGGGCTCCTCGTAGTCGAAGGCCTCGGGCAGGGGCATGGGCAGGAGGATGGAGGCGATGCGGCGGGTCATTGAAAGACCCGCTCATCCCGGCGAAGGCCGGGACCCAGCTTCATCTCCGGATTTCGATCAGGAAACCCGTTCGTGTGGTTCGTGTGGTTCGTGGTTCCAACTCTTTCGGAGGCGACGTCGCAGAGGCCCGTCAAGATTGTCCACGAACCACAAGAACAGCGGGCCGGCGTTTGGCGTGCGGAATGAATCTGGGTCCCGGCCTTCGCCGGGATGAGCGGGAGTTGGTGCATCACGCCCCGCACATAGGCTGGCCGCGCCGGGGCGCAAAGGCTAAGGAAGCCCCGTTCATTCCCGCGCAGAGGCCCTTCATGCAGCTCTTTCTCGACACCACGGACACCGCGGTCCTGAAGGACCTGGCCGGAACGGGCCTGGTGGACGGCGTCACCACCAATCCCACCCTGATCGCCAAGTCCGGCCGGCCCATGCTGGAGGTCATCGCCGAGATTTGCGATCTCGTCGAGGGCCCGGTGAGCGCGGAGGTGGCCGCCACCGACGTGGCCGGCATGCTGGCCGAGGGCGCCAAGCTGGCCGCCATCGCCACCAATATCGTGGTCAAGGTGCCCCTGACCCGCGAGGGGCTGATCGCCACCGCCGAGTTCGCGGTGCAGGGCATCTCCACCAATGTCACCCTGTGCTTCTCGGCCGCCCAGGCCCTGCTGGCCGCCAAGGCGGGCGCAACCTACATCTCGCCCTTCGTCGGCCGGCTGGACGACCACGGCGCCAACGGCATGGAGCTGATCGCCGAGATCCGGGCGATCTACGACAACTACGAGTTCGACACCGAGATCCTGGCCGCCTCGATCCGCAACCCGGCCCACGTGACCGCCGCGGCGCTCGCCGGCGCCGACTGTGCGACAATACCGCCAGGGGTTTTCTTGGACCTCTTCAAGCACCCGTTAACCGAGAAGGGTCTTGAACAGTTCATGAGCGACTGGGCCAAAACCGGCCAGTCCATTCTGTAGAACCACAGGGGCGACGCATGGATCTCGGGGTCGGGCTGAAGGATCAGACGCTGGGCCCCGACGAGGTGCGCCGCTTCCTTTCCGACAACCCCGACTTCCTGCTGACCGACACCGCCCTAATGGCCGAGCTGAGCCTGCGGCCCGACGCGGCCAATATCGTGGACTTCGGCCCCGCGGCGCTGGCCCGCGTGCACGAGGCCCACAAGAAGGAATCCAGGGCGCGCAAGCACCTGGAGGCCACGGCCCGGGCCAACTTCGCCGCCCAGGCCCAGACCCACGGCGCGGTGGTGGACCTGCTGGATTCCCGCAACCACGCCGACCTGGCCCGCCGGGTGGACGAACTGGCCCAGCTGCGCTTCGGCCTGGCCGCCGGGGTCGTCGCCCTGGAGGGGCCTGACCGCACGCCGGCCGGCTGGCGGGTGATGGCCGAGGGTCAGATCGATCTGGTCATCGGTCACCAGCGGGTGGCCCTGATGGGCTTCCAGCCCACGGCTCTGGGCCTGTTCGGGGAACGCGCCCCGGAGATCAAGTCCATGGCCATGGTCCGCATGGCGATCTGGGAGCCGGCCCGCACCGGCCTGCTGGCCTTCGGGTCTTCCGACGCGCACGGCTTCACCGAGGACATGGGCGCCGAGCTGGTGGCCTTCCTGGCGCGCGTGGTGGAACGCACGGCGGAGCGATGGCCGGTCCTGTGACCACGGCCCGCGCGGTCCTGGCGCAGTGGCTGGTCCACCTGGCCCAGGAACGCCGCGCCTCGCCGCGCACGGTGGAGGCCTATGGCTTCGCCGCCGGCCGCTACATCACGTTTCAAGAGGGCCATCGGGGCGAGACCCTGACGCTGAAGGCCTGCGGTGAGCTGACCGCCGGCGAGATCCGCGCCTGGCTGGCGCACCTGAGGTCCGGCGACCATCCCCTATCGCCCCGGTCCCTGTCCCAGTCTCTGTCGGCGATCCGCACCTTCCACCGCTATCTCGACCGCCGCCACGACACCCCCAACCCGCACCTGGCCCTGGTGCGCGGCCCCCGCGTGAAGCCCTCGGCCCCGCGCCCGGTCACCGAGGACCAGGCCCGTGGCCTGATCGCCGAACCGTCCATGGACCCTGACCGCGAGGACTGGGAAGTCGCCCGCGACGAGGCGGTGCTGACCCTGCTCTATGGCTGCGGCCTGCGGATCTCCGAGGGGCTGTCGCTGAAGCGCTCGGACGCGCCGCTGGGGGACTCGCTTCGCATCGTCGGCAAGGGGTCGAAGACGCGGATCGTGCCGGTGCTGCCGGCCGTGCGCGAGGCGGTGGACGCCTATCTGGCGGCGGTTCCCTTCGTGCTCTCGCCGGGCGAGCCGCTGTTCCGCGCCAAGCGGGGCGGGGCGCTGAGCCCGCGCCACGTGCAGGCCACGGTGCAGGGGTTGCGCGGCCGGCTCGGCCTGCCCGCCAGCGCCACGCCACATGCCCTGCGCCACTCCTTCGCCACCCACCTGCTGGGGGCGGGCGCCGACCTGCGCTCCATCCAGGAACTGCTGGGCCACGCCTCCCTGTCGACCACCCAGCGCTATACCGACGTGGACGCGGCGGCGTTGTTGAGCGCGTACAACAGCGCGCACCCACACGCCTAGCGCAGGTGCGCCGTCTCGTTGAGGCTGAGGATGTTCCGCTGGCCGCTGCGGGCGCACATGTAGCGGTGGAGGCTGGTGTAGCGGGGCTCGAAGAACAGGCGCGGCGCCATGGAGAGCACGTGGGCGGTCCAGACATTGATCACGCCCCCATGGCAGAAGACCGCCACCCGCTGGCCGGGATGGGCCTCGATGATCTCCTCCAGGGCCGAGACGACCGCCTGCTGGAACTGGCCGATGTCGACGCCGTGGTCGCCCTCGGCCATGGCCTTCCAGGCGGCGTAGTCCTCGCGCTTGAGCTCCTCCATTGGGACATAGGCGCCTGAGTCGCGGTCGAACTCGGCGATGCCCTCGTGGTGGCGCAGCTCATGGCCGCTGGCCGCCAGCAGGGGGGCGGCGGTCTCGATGGCGCGCAGCATGGGGCTGGAATAGACCGCGTCGAAGCGCTCGCCCGCCAGCCAGTCGGCCACCTTGCGGGCCTGATCGTGACCCTCCTCATGCAGGGGCGGATCGGAGCTTTCGGCGCTGCGCACCGGCAGGCCATGGCGGATGAGCACGAGTTCCATCGGTTTCCTTCCCCGGAGGCTTTGCCCTCCAAGGGACCGATTTTCAGCCGCGCATCAAGGGGCGATCAGGGTTTGGCGAAGCGGCCGTCGCCCTGCGCTACGTCGCGGACGATAGTGGGGACCGGACAGCCCTGGACGGTGCGCAGGACCGGCAGGATCAGGGCCGCCTTGGGCAGGTCGCCGAGCTTCTGGGCGCCGGGCCTGGGCTTGAAGTCGGCGGCCGGCAGGGCGCGCCAGTAGTCGGCGCAGGGACCCTTGAAGGACTGGGACGGCGGCTGGGCATGGACCTGGGCGGCCAGGGCCGCGGCGATCAGCAGGGCGGACATGGGCATTCTCCCTCTAATTTGAAGGATATCACCGGGGCGCCGGCCCTTTAAGTTAATACCGCGCCATCCGCACCCAGGGGACGCCGTCGTCGCCCCGGTCGGTGACCCCGAAGCCCTCGCGGCGGTAGAAGGCCTGGGCGCGGGTGTTGGCGGTCTGGCACTTGAGGGAGAGCGGACCAGGCGCCTGGGCGGCGACATGGTCCAGCAGGGCCTTGCCGATCCCCGCGCCGCGCCGGGCCACATAGAGGGAGTGCAGGAAGCTGTCGCGGACATAGAGGGCCGCGACGCCCTCGATGCGCCGGTCGAGGACGGCCACATAGACCGCCTCCTCGACGGCGTCGCGCAGGAAGACCTGGGCGTTGTGACGGGCGGGCGGCAGCCAGGTGAAGGTCTCGCGCAGGACCTTCTGGTAGATGGCCGCGGCGATGGGCAGCTCCTCCGGACGGACCGGACGGACCTCTATCAAGCCTGCATGGTCCAGCCCTCGACGCCCATGGCGGCCTGGCGGCCGGCCTCGGAGCGGGTCGGGTGGGGGTGGACGGTGCGGGCGACATCCTCGCTGGCGGCGCGGAAGGCCATGGCCACGCAGTACTCGCCGATCATCTCGCCGGCCTGGGGACCGATGATGTGGACGCCAAGGATCTCGTCGGTGGCCGCGTCGGCCAGGATCTTGGCGAAGCCCTCGGTCTCGTGGTTGATCTTGGCGCGGCTGTTGGCGGTGAAGGGGAACTTGCCCACCTTGTAGGCGACCCCGGCCTCCTTCAGCTGCTCCTCGGTCTTCCCGACCCAGGCGACCTCCGGGTAGGTGTAAACGACGCTGGGGACCAGGTTGTAGTCCACGTGGGCGTGCTTGCCGGCGATGGTCTCGATCACCGCCACGGAGTCCTCCTCGGCCTTGTGGGCCAGCATGGGGCCGTGGATGGCGTCGCCGATGGCCCAGACGCCGGGGGCCGAGGTGGCGAAGTGGTCGGTCTCGATGAAGCCGCGCTTGTCGGGGACGATCCCCACGGTCTCCAGGCCCAGGCCGTCGGTATAGGGGCGCCGCCCGATGGCCAGCAGGACGTAGTCGGCGGTGAGCGTCTCGGCCTCGCCGCCGGCCACGGGCTCGACGGTCAGGCTGACATTGGACTTGCCGGCCTTGGCGCCGGTGACCTTGGAGCCGAGCTTGAAGGCCATGCCCTGCTTGGTGAGCGAGCGCTGGAAGGTCTTGGCGGTCTCGGCGTCCATGCCCGGCGTGATGCGGTCGAGGAACTCCACCACCGTCACCTCGGCGCCCAGGCGGCGCCAGACCGAGCCCAGCTCCAGGCCGATGATGCCGGCGCCGATGACGATCAGGCTCTTGGGAACTTCGGGCAGGGAGAGCGCGCCGGTGGAATCGACGATGCGCTTGTTGTCGACGGCCACGCCGGGCAGGCCCGAGGGCTCCGAGCCGGTGGCGATGACGATGTTCTTGGTCTCCAGGACGGTGACCGAGCCGTCGGGGCCGGTGACCTCCACCTTGCCGGGGCCGGCGATCCGGCCCATGCCCTTGATCCAGTCGGCCTTGTTCTTCTTGAACAGGAACTCGATGCCCTTGGTCAGCGCCGTGACGCTCTCGGCCTTCTGCTTCATCATCTGGGCCAGGTTGAGCTTGGGGGCGACGTCGATGCCGAGGACGGCGAAGTCCTTGCTGGCCAGCTCAAAGAGCTCGGAGGCGTGCAGCAGGGCCTTGGAGGGCATGCAGCCGACGTTCAGGCAGGTGCCGCCCAGGGTCGCGCGCTTCTCCACCACGGCCACCGACAGGCCGAGCTGGCCCGCGCGGATGGCGCCGTTGTAGCCGGCGGGACCGCCCCCGATGATGACGACGTCGTATTGGGCCATGAGCCTGGTCTTCCGAATTGAGAGATGCCGGGGAGGATATCGGGAGGCGAGCGCCCCCTAGATGTCCAGCAGCAGGCGTTCGGGGTTCTCGATGGCGTCCTTGACGTGGACCAGGAAGGTCACCGCGCCCTGGCCGTCCACCACCCGGTGGTCGTAGCTGAGCGCCAGGTACATCATCGGGCGGATCACCACCTGGCCGCCGATGGCCATGGGACGGTCCTGGATCTTGTGCATGCCCAGGATGCCCGACTGCGGCGCGTTGAGGATCGGGGTGGACATCAGCGAGCCATAGACCCCGCCGTTGGAGATGGTGAAGGTGCCGCCCTGCAGGTCTTCCATGGCCAGAGCCCCGTCGCGGGCCTTCTTGCCCAGGGCGCCGATGGCCTTTTCCACCCCGGCGAGGCCGAGCGCGTCGGCGTCGCGGACCACGGGAACCACCAGGCCGCGCTCGGTGCCGACGGCGACCCCGATGTCGTAGTGGTTCTTGTAGATGATGTCCTGGCCCTCGATCTCGGCGTTGACCTCCGGGACCTGCTTCAGGGCATGGACCACGGCGGCCACGAAGAAGCTCATGAAGCCGAGCTTCACCCCGTGGGTCTTCTCGAACACGTCCTTGTACTTGCCGCGCAGGGCCATGACGTTGGTCATGTCGACCTCGTTGAAGGTCGTCAGCATGGCGGCGGCGTTCTGGGCCTCCTTCAGCCGGCGCGCGATGGTCTGGCGCAGGCGGGTCATGCGGACCCGCTCCTCACGCTCATGGATCTCGCGCGGCGCGAGGGGGACGGCCGGCGCGGCGGGCGTGTTGGCGCGTGCCTCCAGGGCGGCCAGGGCGTCGCCCTTGGTCACCCGGCCGGCCTTGCCGGTGCCGGCGATGGCCGCGGCGTCGAGGCTGTTCTCGGCCACGATCCGCTGGGCGGAGGGGGCCAGCGGCGCGGCGGCGGCCAGGGCCGGGGCGGGCTTCGGCGCAGGAGCAGCGGCCGGCGCCGGAGCCGGCGCGGGGGCCGGGGCGGCGGCCTTGGGCGCCTCGGCCTTCGGAGCGGCGGCCGGCTTGGCGGCGGCGGCGCCCTCGATCACGTGACCCAGGACCGCGCCGGGGACGACGGTGGCGCCTTCCTCGGCGCTGATGGTGTCCAGCACCCCGTCGGCGGGGGCGGCGACCTCGAGGCTGACCTTGTCGGTCTCCAGTTCCACGAGGATCTCGTCCTTCCGGACCGCGTCCCCGGGCTTCTTGGCCCAGCGCGCCACTGTCGCCTCGGTGACGGATTCGCCGAGCGTGGGCGTCATGATGTCGGCCATTGGGGAGGTTCTTCCTGTTCTTTCGGGCGGTCGGTTAGGCGAAGGCTTCAGCGAGGAACGTCTGGAGTTCCTTCATGTGCCGGCTCATCTGGCCGGCGGCGGTGGAGGCCGAGGCCGGGCGGCCGACATAGCGGGCGCGCTTGGCCTTGATCTTCAGCCGGTCGAGGGTGAGCTCCAGCCACGGGTCGACGAAGGTCCAGCCGCCCATGTTCTTCGGCTCTTCCTGGCACCAGACCAGTTCGGCGTTGGGGAAGCGCGACAGTTCCGTCGACAGCGACTTCACCGGCCAGGGATAGAACTGCTCCAGGCGCATCAGATAGACGTCGTCGACGCCCTTCTCCTCACGCGCATCCAGCAGGTCGTAATAGACCTTGCCCGAGCACAGCACGACGCGGCGGATCTTCTCGGGCTCCACCAGCTTGACGGCGGTGTTGACGCCCCGCTCGGCGTCGTCGTGCAGGACGCGGTGGAAGGACGAGCCCTCGGCCATGTCCACCAGCCGCGACGTCGCCTTCTTGTGCCGCAGCAGCGACTTGGGCGTCATCACCACCAGGGGCTTGCGGAACTCCCGGCGCATCTGGCGGCGCAGGACGTGGAAGTAGTTGGCCGGGGTCGAGCAGTTGACGACCTGGAGGTTGTCCTCGGCGCAGAGCTGCAGGAAGCGCTCAAGCCGGGCCGAGGAGTGTTCCGGGCCCTGGCCCTCGTAGCCGTGGGGCAGCAGCAGGACCAGGCCGCTCATCCGCAGCCATTTCCGTTCGCCCGAGGAGATGAACTGGTCGATGACCACCTGGGCGCCGTTGGCGAAGTCGCCGAACTGGGCCTCCCACAGGACGAGGGTCTTGGGGTCGGCCAGGGAGAAGCCGTACTCGAAGCCCAGCACCGCCTCCTCCGACAGGGCCGAGTCGATCACCTCGAAGTGGGCCTGGCCGGGGCGCAGGTTGGAAAGCGGCTGGTAGTGGGCCTCGGTGGTCTGGTCGATCAGGTCGCAGTGACGTTGCACGAAGGTGCCGCGCACGCTGTCCTGGCCGGCCAGGCGGACCGGGAAGCCGTCGTCCAGCAGGGTGGCGAAGGCCAGGTGCTCGCCCGTGCCCCAGTCCAGCCCCTCGCCGGTCTCGATGGCCACGCGGCGGTTGTCGATGGCGCGCTTGACGGTCTTGTGGATGTCCAGCCCCTCGGGGATGGCGGTCATCCGGTTGCCGAGGTCCAGCAGCTTCTGCAGGGGCACGCTGGTGTCGCCGCGGCGGTCGTCGCCGTCGGGCAGGGCCAGGCCTGCCCACTTGCCGTCCAGCCAGTCGGCCTTGTTGGCCTTGTAGGTCTTGCCCGACTCCATCTCGCGGTCGAGGAAGTCGTCGAATTCCTGCATCCAGCCGGCGACGTCGGCCTCGGTGATGACGCCCTCGCCGATCAGCTGGCGGGAATAGAGTTCGCGGGTCGAGGGGTGGTCCTTGATCTTGGCGTACATCAAGGGCGAGGTCATCGTCGGGTCGTCACCCTCGTTGTGACCGAACCGGCGGTAGCAGAACATGTCGATGACCACGTCCTTGCCGAACTGCTGGCGGAACTCGGTGGCCACCTTGGCGACATAGGTCACGGCCTCGGGGTCGTCCCCGTTCACGTGGAAGATCGGGGCCTCCACCATCAGGGCCACGTCCGACGGATAGGGGGACGAGCGGCTGAAGGCCGGGGCGGTGGTGAAGCCGATCTGGTTGTTGACGATGAAGTGGATGGTGCCGCCGGTGCGGTAGCCCTTCACGCCCGAGATGGTGAAGCATTCGGCGATCACGCCCTGGCCGGCGAAGGCCGCGTCCCCGTGCAGCAGCAGGGGCAGGACGTGGGTGCGGCCGGAGTCCGGGTTCTCGCGCAGCAGGTTGGCCTGTTTGGCGCGGGCCTTGCCCAGCACCACGGGGTTGACGATCTCCAGGTGCGACGGGTTGGCGGTCAGCGACAGGTGGACGTTGTTGTCGTCGAAGGAGCGGTCGGACGAGGCGCCCATGTGATACTTCACGTCGCCGGAACCCTCCACGTCCGAGGGCAGGCTGGAGCCGCCCTGGAACTCGTGGAAGATGACCTGGTAGGGCTTGGCCATCACCGCGGCCAGGACGTTCAGGCGGCCCCGGTGGGGCATGCCGATGACGATGTCCTTCACCCCCAGCGCGCCGCCGCGCTTGATGATCTGCTCGAGCGCCGGGACCATGGCCTCGCCGCCGTCCAGGCCGAAGCGCTTGGTGCCGGGGAAGCGCTTGTGCAGGAACTTCTCGAAGCCCTCGGCCTCGATCAGCTTCTTGAGGATGGCGACCTTGCCCTCCTTGGTGAAGTTGATCTCCTTGTCGCGGCCCTCGATGCGCTCCTGCAGCCAGGCCTTCTGGGCCGGGTCGGAGATGTGCATGTACTGCACGCCGATGTCGTTGCAGTAGGTGCGGCGCAGGATGGCCAGGATCTCGCGGACCGTCCCGGTCTCCAGGCCCAGCACGAAGTCGAGGAAGATCGGACGGTCGTAGTCGGCCTCGGTGAAGCCGTAGGAGGCCGGGTCCAGCTCGGTGGCGTCGCCCTCCGGGATGGCGATGCCCAGGGGATCGAGATTGGCCCGCAGATGGCCGCGCATCCGGTAGGCGCGGATCATCATGATGGCGCGCAGGGAATCCAGGGTCGCGGCGCGGACGGCCTCGGGGGTGGTTGTCGGGGCGGCGCGCTCGGCCACCTTGGCGCCGACCTTGGCCTCCACCGCCGGCCACAGGCCGTCGATGGCCGAGAGCCAGTCGGGACGGGCGGCGGGCGCGGATTTCTGGGTCCAGCCGGGCTTCACCGCCGCGGCCTTCACCTCGTCGGCGCGGTCCTGCAGGGAGGCGAAGAAGGCCCGCCAGGAGGGCTCGACCGCGTTGGGGTCGGACGCCCACTTCGCATAGAGATCCTCCACGAAGGCGGTGTTGCCGCCATAGAGGAAGGAGGTCTCGGCGAGCACCTCGTTGATCAGACCTGCGTCGTCCGCCATTTCGTCCGCTTTCCCGGGGGGCCGCGGCGCTTCATCAAAGGAGCCGAGCGCGGACCGCCCTACGCTTAAATTCGCCCTAGGCCTTCTTAAGGACCTCAAGGAGGGTTTCGCCCAGCTTCGCCGGAGACGGCGACACGCGGATCCCCGCGGCCTCCATCGCGGCGATCTTGTCCTCGGCGCCGCCCTTGCCGCCGGAGATGATCGCGCCCGCGTGACCCATGCGCCGACCAGGCGGCGCGGTGCGTCCCGCAATAAACCCGACCATAGGCTTCTTGGTTGCTGAATTTTTAATGAATTCAGCCGCGTCTTCTTCCGCGGAGCCGCCGATTTCGCCGATCATGATGATCGATTCCGTCTCCGGATCCTTCAGGAACATGTCGAGGATATCGATGAACTCGGTGCCCTTCACGGGGTCGCCGCCGATACCCACGGCCGTGGTCTGGCCCAGGCCCACCTGGGTGGTCTGGAACACGGCTTCGTAGGTAAGCGTGCCCGAGCGCGAGACAACACCCACCGAGCCCTTCTTGAAGATATTGGCCGGCATGATGCCGATCTTGCAGGCTTCCGGGGTCAGGACGCCGGGGCAGTTGGGGCCGATCAGCCTGGTTTTTGAGCCGCTGAGCGCGCGCTTCACCTGGATCATGTCGGCCACCGGGATGCCCTCGGTGATGCAGATCACCAGGGGAACGCCGGCGTCTATGGCTTCCAGGATGGAGTCGGCGGCGAAGGCGGGCGGGACGTAGATCACGCTGGCGTCGGCGCCGGTGGCCCGGACGGCCTCGTCGACGGTGTCGAAGACCGGCAGGCCGATGTGGGTGGAGCCGCCCTTACCCGGGGTGACGCCGCCGACCATCTTGGTGCCGAAGGCGATGGCCTGCTCAGAGTGGAAGGTGCCCTGGGCGCCCGTGAGGCCCTGGCAAATGACCTTGGTGTTCTTGCCGATGAGGATGGACATCAGGCGGCCCCTCGCACGGCTTTGACAATCTTCTCTGCGCCGTCGGAGAGATCGTTGGCGGCGATGACGTTCAGGCCGCTCTCGTTGATGATCTTCTTGCCGAGCTCGGCGTTGGTGCCCTCCAGGCGGACCACCAGGGGAACCGTCAGGCCCACCTGCTTGACCGCGGCCACCACGCCCTGGGCCAGGACGTCGCAGCGGGCGATGCCGCCGAAGATGTTCACCAGGATGCCCTTCACGTTGGGGTCGGCCATGATGATCTTGAAGGCCGCCGTCACCTTGGCCTCGTCGGCGCCGCCGCCGACGTCCAGGAAGTTGGCCGGCTCGGCGCCGTAGAGCTTGATGATGTCCATGGTGGCCATGGCCAGGCCCGCGCCGTTGACCATGCAGCCGATCTCGCCGTCGAGGGCGATGTAGCTGAGATCGAACTTGGAGGCCTCGATCTCCTTGGGATCCTCCTCGCTCTCGTCGCGCAGGGCGACGATGTCGGGGTGGCGGTAGAGGGCGTTCGAGTCGAAGGAGACCTTGGCGTCGAGGACGCGCAGCTGGTCGTCGGCGGTGACGATCAGCGGGTTGATCTCCAGCATGCTCATGTCCTTGGCCAGGAACGCCGTATAGAGCTGGCGCAGCAGCTTGGACGCCTGCTTGGACAGGTCGCCCTTCAGGCCGAGCGCCTTGGAGAGCTTCAGGCCGTGGTGGTTCCAGACGCCCGTCGCCGGGTCGATGGAGAAGGTGATGATCTTCTCGGGGGTGGAATGGGCCACGTCCTCGATGTCCATGCCGCCTTCGGTGGAGGCCACGACCGAGACCCGGCTCGTTTCGCGGTCCACCAGCAGGGACAGGTAGAATTCCTTGGCGATGGCCGCGCCTTCCTCGATGTAGAGGCGGTTGACCTGCTTGCCCTTGGGGCCCGTCTGATGGGTCACCAGCACCCGGCCGAGCATCTCGGTGGCGTTGGCGCGGACCTCGTCGATGCTCTTGACCACCCGGACGCCGCCCTTGGCGTCGGGGCCGAGACCCTCGAACTTGCCCTTGCCGCGACCGCCGGCATGGATCTGGGATTTCACCACGAAGACCGGTCCGCCCAGGGTTTCGGCGGCCTTGACGGCCTCCTCCACGGTGAAGGCCGGATAACCACGCGGGACCGCCACGCCGAACTCGGAGAGGACGGCTTTGGCTTGATGCTCGTGTATATTCATGAGGTCGCGAAACGCGCTGTTTGGGCCCGCCCAGTGCGGCGAGAAGCCGGGGTATAAGCGCCGTTCCGGACCGTTGCAACCGCGCCACGGTCAGAAAAATACGCGCGCGTCCAATTGCCCGAGCCGGTGTTCTTCAAGGCGGAACACAAGCTAGCGCACGCCTTCCGCAGCGACATTGGCGGTGCGCTCCAGCTTGCCCCAGCCCACCTTGGCGCCCCGGACGGCGGTGCGGATCGACTTGAGCACGACATAGTACATCAACTGCCGGTAGCCGAACCTCTGGGCCGGCAGCCAGATCAGGTCGCTCCAGGGGGCGCGGCGCTCCAGGGCCATGCCGAGGGCGCCGGCCGAGAGGTCCAGGAAGATGAAGGCCGCCCAGTAGAACAGCGGCCGGGCCAGGTCGTCGGGGGACCACTGCACCGGGTGATAGACCGCCGCATAGACCGAGGCGCCCAGGCTCCAGACCACCGCCAGGTCCACCAGGGGCGCCACCACGGTCAGCAGGATCTGGAACAGCCAGATCTGCGGCAGGGCGACGAAGCCGAGGATCGGATGCTGGCGATCGAACAGGCCCGCCCGGTGCTTCCACAGGCACTGCAGGGTGCCGAAGGACCAGCGGAAGCGCTGCTTGAGTAGGCCCGACACGGTTTCCGGCGCCTCGGTATAGGCCCGCGCCTCGGGATCGAACTCCACCCGCCAGCCGGCCCGCTGGACGGCCAGGGTCAGGTCCTGGTCCTCGGCCAGGGTGTCGGCGGGATAGCCCCCCAGCTCGGCGAGGGCCGACTTGCGCCAGGCGCCCACGGCGCCGGGAACCACGGTGACGGCGCCCAGCGCCGCCAGCGCGCGGCGCTCCAGGTTCTGGGCGGTGACATATTCCAGGGCCTGCCAGCGGGTGATCAGGTTGCGGCGGTTGCCCACCACCGCATTGCCGGCCACCGCCCCCACCCGCGGGTCGGCGAACCAGCGGGCGAGCTGGCCGATGGTGTCGGGGGGAAACAGGGTGTCGGCGTCCAGGGCCACCACGATCTCGCCCCGGGCCACGGCCAGGCCGCGGTTCAGGGCGTGGGCCTTGCCGCCATTGGGGAAGGACATCAGGGTCACGCGCGGCTCGTCGGCATAGGCCTCGCCCACCACCTGGGCGGTGCGATCGGCCGAGCCGTCGTCCAGGACGATGACCTCCAGCCGCGGCCAGTTGGAGTTGAGGATGCGTGCCACCGAGGTGACGATGACCTTCTCCTCGTTGAAGCAGGGGATCAGGACGGTGACCGGCGGCCCCTGCTCGCCGTCGCTCATCGGCGGGGTGCGGCGCTCGATCCCGGCGCGGTGGACCAGGGCCAGGACCCCCAGCATCAGCAGGCGGGCGACACCCAGGCCGATGGCGGTGAGGAACAGCCAGCGCAGGGTGAGCTGCGCCCCGTGGAAGAAGCCGAAGCCCACCCGGTCCAGCAGCATCTCGGCCGAGGTCCGCGAGGTCGGCGGCAGGGCCTGGGCCGGGGTCATGCCGGCCAGTTCGGCCACGCTCACCAGGCGGTAGCCGTGGGCGCGGAGCTGGTCGATCAGCTCGGGCAGGGCCGCGACAGTGCGGCTGCGGTCGCCGCCGGAGTCGTGCAGCAGCACCACCTGGCCGGCCCGCTCGGTGTCGTCCAGCCGGTCGAGGGTGCGCGAGACGATCAGCCTGGCGTCGGGCTTCTTCCAGTCGTCGGGATCGATGCGCAGGCCGACGGTGAGATAGCCCAGGGCCTGGGCGGTCAGCAGGGGCTCGACCTCGCTGGGGGTGGAGGGCTCGGCGTCGCCGAAATAGGGCGGCCGGAACAGGCGCAGGGACTTGCCGGTCAGGGTCTCGAACAGGCGCTGGGTGGCGTTCAGCTCCAGCCGCGCCTCCTGCCTGGGGACCTCGGCGATGTTGGGATGTGTCCAGGTGTGGCCGCCGACGGTCTGGCCCTCGGTCACCTCGCGGCGGACCAGGCTGGGATACTTCTCCATGTTCTCGCCGATCACGAAGAAGGTGGCCGGGGCGTGCTTGGCCTTGAGGATGTCGAGGATCTTCGGGGTCCAGCGGGGATCGGGGCCGTCGTCGAAGGTGAGCGCCACCAGGCCCGGCCGGGCGCCGTAGCGGTCGATCACATAGGAGGTGGGCATGACCTGGTAGGTCTCGGCCGCGATCAGGCCGCTGCGGGGATCGGTCTCCAGGGACCGCTTGCCGGCCTGGGGGGTGGCGGCGACGTGGAGCACCTCGCCGGTTCCGTCGAAGTTGACGTCCTGGCCGGGGCTGAGGGTGTCGAGCCCCTGGATGGAGAGCTTGCCATAGGCGTGGGGCAGCAGGCCCCAGACGTCGGGATCCTCCGCCCCCAGCCGCCACAGGGCGTAGCCCAGGGGATGGTAGGGGTCGGCGACCCGGAGCTGGTTGTGCAGGGTGGCGGCGTCGAGGAACCAGACCACGTGCCGGGCGCCGGCGTCGTCCGCATAGGCGAAGGTCGGGTTGAGGGCGTCGGGGTCCATGGCCACCGAGGCGCCGGCGTCGTGGGCGAGCTGGGTGGCCTCGTTGAAGGTCACCGCCTCCGCCCGGCCGGGCTTGCCGGGGGCCGGCAGGGTCCAGTCATAGCCGTAGGCGCCCAACGCCAGGATGGTGCGGGCGGGATCGAGCCGGCCCAGGCGCTCGGCGGTCCAGGTCTGGAACCAGGCCTGGCCGGCCGGCGAACCGGCGTCGCCCGTGCCCCAGTGCTGGTCGTAGGCCATCAGCACCAGGACGTCGGCGGCGGCCTGCAGCCGCTTCAAGGGCCAGGAGTCGTCGGCGAAGGGGGCGGTGACCCAGAGCTCGCGCCCCTGGGGCTTCAGGGCCGCGCGGACCTCCGCCAGGAAGGCCGGATAGGCCGCCGCCGCCCGGGGCGACAGGTTCTCCAGGTCGAAGACGTAGCCGGCGTAGCCATGGGCCTTGGCCAGGGCCGTCAGGTTGGCGGTGAGCGCGTGGCGGGCGGCGGGATCGAGGATCACGGCGTCGGCCTGCGGGCCGTTCCACACCGAGTCCTGGGCGTTGTGCACCACCGGCAGCAGGGAGGGCGGCTTGCGGGCGCCCTTGATGATGGCCTCGGCCTGGGGGTCGGCCGTCAGGGTCAGCCGGCCCCGGGGGCCGTCCAGGGCGATCCACTGCGGGGCCACCACGTCCAGGGCCTCGACGTGTCGGGCCAGGGACTCCCGGGAGCTCTCGTCCCAGGAGACGTAGAAGCCGACGTTCAGCGGCCGGGCGGGGCCGGCCACGCCGGGGTGGCGGGGATGGGGCACCCGGGTCCAGGCGCGATGGCCCCTCAGCCGGTGGGCGGTCTCCACGTGCAGGCCGCGCAGCACCCGGGGATCCTTCAGGTGCAGGGCCGGCAGGGTGGGGGCGAAGGCCAGGGTGGCGAAGAAGGCCGCCACCAGGGCCGCCAGCAGGGCCAGGCCAAGCCCCCCCGCCAATTCGGCGCGCCGGGCCCGGCGGCCGGAGGGATCGTGGAAGATGAAGTCGGCCATGGCTGACGCCTGGAGGAGAGACGCCTCTCCCCTCTGCGCGCATCATGGCCGAAGCTTGACCAAACCAAGACGTCGCGGGGGTCACGCGAAGAACAGGTTCCACATGGTGCGGCCGGGGATGAAGGCGATGAAGCCGTTGATCACCAGGCCGCCGTAGAACAGGCCCATCATGAAGCGGCGGTGGGTCTTCACTACATGGCGGCGGGCGGCGATCACCGCGATGGGCAGGGCGATCAGGGTCCAGCCTGTGAACAGGTGGATGAGGGACCAGTGATCGCCGTTGAGCCCGGTGATGAAGATGGAGGAGCCGGCCACCAGGGACATGGCGGCGACCCACAGCCAGCCGGCGGTGCGGTGGAAGATCGCGCCCTTGCGCTGGGTCATCAGCAGCGCCCCGATCAGCAGGGACGCCACCGCGCCGGCGATGTGCAGCTTGATCACCAGGGGCTGGGCGGCCAGCAGGGGCAGATCGGGGGCGTGCAGGTGGCCCCGGGCGGCCATTCGGACCATGCCGCCGGCATAGGGGGCCAGGGTCACCACCAGGGCCAGGACTCCGATCACCAGGGCCGCACGGCGCACCCATTGCGTCCGCTCGGGGCCCGAGATTTGCGAAACCTGCGACATCCTTTATCTCCGCGTGTTGAGGGCCGCTTCGACACGGCCCGTTCCTGTCACGCTGTGTGGAGACCGGGGCCCCCCATGCGCAAAGGCCAATGCGTCGGATGACAGGTCGCCTGCGCCAATCGCGGCCGCCCGCCGTTCACGCTTCGCGGGCGGACCCCGTGACCTGGGCCACGGTCGCGCGCACCCTGGCCGGGTCGAGCGCGGTCGGCGGCTTCCTGGCGTTCATCGGCGCCTTCGGGACCATGGGAAGCCCCCTGATCCTGAGGCTGGCCTACACCCTGCCGATGGCCTGGATCGGCGCCATCCTGGGCCTGTTGTGCTTTCGCGGCACGGTCAGGATGCTGCCGGGGCTGAACGCCCGCCGGTGGCTGCAGGGCGCGATCTCCGCCACGGTCATGACCCCGTTCATGGGCGCCTTCGTGTGGGGCTCGACCTATGTGGTCCCCCACAGCGCCCCCATGATCGAAGATCTCCCGGCCTATGTCGCGGTGACCTTTGTCTGTTGTCAGGCCTTCACCGCCCTAGCCGTCGGCTTGAACCGCCACGCCTATCTGTTGAGCCAGACCGGCGCGCGGGAGACCGGCGACCCGACCCCGCCCAAATTCCTGGAGCGCCTGCCCCTGAAGCTGCGGGGGGCCGAGGTCTGGGCGGTGGAGGCGCAGGACCATTACCTGCGGCTGCACACCTCCAGGGGCCAGGACCTGATCCTGATGCGACTGGCCGACGCCGTGGCCGAGCTGGAGGGGATCGAGGGCGCCCAGGTGCACCGCTCCTGGTGGGTGGCCCGCGACGCGGTGGCCGACGCCCGGCGCGGCGACGGGCGAGCGACGCTCACCCTCAAGGACGGCTCCGAGGTCCCGGTCAGCCGCACCTACGCCAAGATCATCCGTGAGGCCGGCTGGATCTAGCGGGAGGCCCTGCGCGCCATCCAGTCGTCCCGGCTCTGCCCCCAGACGTCGACCGTGAGGTGCTCGTATGGCGCGGGCATCGCGGCCTGGCGCAAGATGGTCGAGCCCAGACGCTTCGCCACCGCGGCCGAGGCGGTGTTGGCCGGGTCGATGGTGTGAACCACCTCATGCCAGTCGAGGTTGTCGAAGGCCCAGTCCGTCGAGGCGATCGCCCCCTCCGTCGCATAGCCCTTGCCCCAGCGGTCGCGGACGATCCCCCAGCCGACCTCGGTTCCCGGCCAGCCCTCGGGATACCAGGGACCCAGGCGGCCGACCCAGTCCCCGGTGGCCTTCTCGATGACGCTGAACATGGAAAAGCCGCTGATGGTCCAGGCGCCCGTCACCGAGCACAGGGCCCGCCAGACCACCGAGGGCGTCTGCAGCCCGCCGATGTGCCGGGCGGCCTCCTCGTCGGCCATGAAGGCGCACCAGGGTGCGAAGTCCGCGGCGCAGGGCGGACGCAGGATCAGGCGCTCGGTTTCCAGGGTCGGGCCGATGGCGGTCATGGATGTCTCCTGTGGACAGCCGACATACCGGCAGGCGGCCAGGCATATCAACGGCCGGTTCAGTCGCGGTTCAGGCGCCCGCCGCAACGATAGGACGCCTCGGGGATTCAGGGAGGCTGGGACCAGGAAGACGCGCCATGACCATCGAGACCCCTCCGAGCTCCACCGTTCTTCCGCCGCCGCGCGGCGCCAAGGCCGTCTTCGCCAAGCCCATGGTCCTGGCCGGGGTTGGCGGAGCCTGCGTCCTGGGCCTGGCCTTCGGCCTGTTGGCGCGGCCGCAGCTGGCCGCCGACACCCGTGCGCCCGGCTCGATGCAGCCGGTGAGCCAGATGCAGATCGAGATCGACCGCGACGAACCCCTGCCCGCCGTCCAGGGCGGCAAGCTGGAGCTGCTGCCGGCGGGGATCAAGGCGCCCCGGGTCGCCGCCCCGGCGCCGGCCGCCGAACCGATCCCCGTCCGCCAGGTCGAGGCGCCCCCGGCCCGGCCGCCCGCCCGCGGCCCCAGCTTCGACTGCGCCGGCGCGGCCAGCGCCGCCGAGACCCTGATCTGCGAGGATCCCGCCCTGGCCGCCCAGGACCGCCGGCTGGCCACCGCCTGGCGCCGGGCCCTGGACTCCGGCATCCCGGCCTGGCGCCTGCGCCGGCAACAGCAGCGCTGGCTGGACGCCCGGGAGGACGCCGCCCGCGACGCCCCCGATGCGGTGAGCGACCTCTATGACCAGCGCATCCAGGAGCTGAACGACGAGGTGTCCCTGGCGGCGGAGGAGCGCTGAGGCATCCCCCCTGGGTTGAAGAACGTTCTATCCAGACGCGAAATTAACGGCGCCGTTCAGCCACAATTCAGGTTAACCCCAATATGGGTATCGGCGTCGGTTCGAGAGGGCGGGCGCACATCGGGGACAATCCGGGGCGACCGCGGCGGACCAGAATACGCCAGGACGTTCACCATGTTTTCCCCCCTTAGCCTCCTTCGCCAACGCGCGCCGGAGTTCCACGAAACCCCGATGATCTTCCGGCCCATCCCGGCCGAGACCGCCCACCCCCACCTGCAGATCAATCCGGTCCACATCTCCGCGGCGGTCAGCGTCGCCTGCGTGATGGGCATGGGCCTGGGCCTCTGGCTGCGGGCCGATGTCGACCGCCGCGCCGCGGCCCAGGCCCTGCGCCAGGCCGCTCCCCGCCCGGTCGCCGCGGCGCCGGCCCCCCAGCAGGTCCGCATCGTCCTGGCCAAGCCCGAGGAGACGATCGCGCCCCCCACCAGCCTGATGGATGTCGGGGTCTCCCCCGCCGACCCCGCCGTCGCGGCGACCGGGGAGGTGGTGGACGCGGCCTATGTCGAGGCGCCGAGCTTCGACTGCCACACGGCCCGGACCCTGGCCGACCAGATGGTCTGCGTCGACCCGGCCCTGGCCCAGGCCGACCGCCGGATGGCCCAGGCCTATCGCGGCGCCCTGTCGTCGGGGGTCGCCTATCCGGCCCTGGCCCGCGACCAGGCCCGCTGGCTGGCCGCCCGCGAAGCCGCCGCCAAGACCTCGCCCGAGGCCCTGGCCAGCCTCTACGAGGCGCGCATCGCCCAGCTTTCGCCCAAGGAAAACCCCGCCCGGCCTGCGCCGAGCGGGGTCCATCAAGCGGTCGCGGAAACCTCAGCCCCGGTGGGCTGAGATCGGGGCTCAGCCCAGCATGTCCTTCACGGTGTCGCGCTCGCCCACCAACTCGTCATTGGTCAGCGCGATCTTGCTCTTGGCGAAATCGTCCATCTCGTAGCTGGTCAGCACCTCGTAGGCGCCGGGCGCGGTGGTCTTGACCGGCATGCCGGCCCACACGCCGTCGGCGAAGCCATAGCGGCCCTCGCTGTTGACGGCGACCGAGTGGATGGCGCCGACCGTGTTCAGGTCGCGGACGTGGTCGATCAGGGCGTTGGCGGCCGAGGCGGCCGAGGACAGGCCGCGGGCCTCGATGATGGCCGCGCCGCGCTTGCCGACGGTGGGCAGGAACTCGGTCTTCAGCCAGGCCTCGTCACCGATCACCGAGGCGGCGTCCTTGCCGCCGATCTTGGCGTGGGTGAAGTCGGCGAACATGGTGGGGCTGTGGTTGCCGTAGATGAACAGCTCGCTGACCTCGTTGATCGAGACCCCGGCCTTCTTGGCCAGCTGGGCGCGGCCGCGGTTCTCGTCGAGGCGCACCATGGCGGTGAAGCGGTCCTTGGGCAGACGCTTGGCCTGGCTGGCGGCGATCATCACGTTGGTGTTGCAGGGGTTGCCCACAACCGCCACGCGGGCGTTGTCGGCGGCGACGGCGTCGATGGCCTTGCCCTGGGCGATGAAGATCTTGCCGTTGTCCTTCAGGAGGTCGGCGCGCTCCATGCCTGGGCCGCGGGGCTTGGAGCCCACCAGCAGGGCCCAATTGACGTCCTTGAAGGCCACCTCGGCCTCGCCGGTCAGGACCATGTCCTGGAGCAGCGGGAAGGCGCAGTCCTCCAGCTCCATGGCCACGCCCTTCAGGGCCTTCTGCGGGCCGTCGACCGGGATTTCCAGCAGTTGCAGGATGACCGGCTGGTCCTTGCCGAACATCTCGCCCGAGGCGATGCGGAAGAGGAGGGCGTAGCCGATATTGCCGGCCGCGCCGGTGACCGCCACGCGGATGGGGGTCTTGGTGGTCATGGAGCTGCTCCGATTGCTGTGGCGGGACGACAGGTACGCCAGGTCGGGGGTCCCCGTAGCTCAAACCACCGCCCTGCCGCAATGCCGCGCGCGGAGTTTAGGCCCTTTGCCGCGGCGCGGACGCGTGGTCATCCTGCGTCATGGATGAGATCGACCCCGCCTTCGTCGCCACCTCGCATGCGATCGGCGACCTTCCCCTCTGCCAGGTCCGCCTGCAGGACGACGCCCGCTATCCGTGGCTGGTGCTGATTCCCCGGGGCGAGCGGCTGCGGGAGCTGGAGGACCTGGCGGCCGGCGACCGGGCGGTGCTGATGGAGGAGATCGTCCGCGCGGGCCGGGCCCTGCAGGTGCTTGGAGAGGCGCTGGGCGTGCCGGTGGAGAAGCTGAACGTCGGCGCCCTGGGCAATGTGACGCCGCAGCTCCACGTCCATGTGGTGGGCCGCCGGCGGGACGATCCGGCCTGGCCCGGGCCGGTCTGGGGCTTTGGAACCGCTGAGCCCTACGCCGCCGACGTGGCGGCCTACGCCATCGAGACCGCGCGGCGGGCGCTGGGGCTCTAGTTCCGCCGCAGGGTCACCGAGCGGTGCTCGCCGCGTTCGTTGAGTTCGCCCGACCAGCTTCCATTCACATCGGCGCTCAGCATGATGATGGAGGGTTCGGCGCCGGGCCGGGGGGTGATGCGGATGGTCAGCTGGCCGCCCACCCGGCTGATGGAATCGATGAATCCGGAGGCGTCCACCGCCCCGCGCCGCCGCGGATCGCGCCAGGCGCCCTCGAGGCTGCCGCTGCCGGTGTCCACCAGCTGCAGGTCATAGAGTTCCGAACCGCCAGCGCGCAGGCTCCAGGCCCCGTCCAGCGGCCCCTGCATCCCCTGGGCGGAGTTGAAGGACGAGCGCATGCGCGCCTCGTAGTTCAGGTCGGTGGCGGTGGGCGGGCCCTCGGGCGTCTTGCCGATCTCGTCGATGTGGACCGGCGCGGTGAGCTGCGGCCGGCGCGTGGCCGGCGGGACGTAGGCCGGCGGCGTGTACGCCGGGGGTGTGTAGGCCGGCGGCGCATAGGGCTGCGGCGTCACATAGGGCAGAGGCGCCTGGACCGGCGGCCGGTTGTAGACCGGCGGCGGGGTGTAGGCGGCCGGCGGCGGCGTATAGGCGGCGGGCGGCGGGGCGGTGCTCACCGGCGGCGGGGCCGAGGGCGGGGGCGAGACGGCCGGCGTCTCGGCCGCGGGGGCCGGCGGTTGGGCGGCGGGCGCGGCGGGCTCCGGGGGCGGGGCGGTCTGGGTCTGCTCCAGCAGGGCCCCGATGGGGTCGGCCTCCTGGGCCAGGGCCGGCGGCGCGCTCAGGGTCACGGTCGCCAGGAGCGCCGCGATCCGTCCAATTCTCGACACCCGGGTTTCCAAATCCTGCCTCACGCCGCGGCGATCGCCTCGGCCACAGCGATCAGACGCTGCGCCTCGGCCAGATGCAACCGCTCCACCATGCGTCCCTCGACGCGAAGCACGCCCTTAGCGGCGTTTTCCGGCGAATCGAAGGCTTCGACAATTCTGCGCGCCCACTGGACCTCGTCCGGGGCCGGAGAGAAGGCGGTGTTGGCCGCCTCGATCTGCCTGGGATGGATCAGGGTCTTGCCGTCGAAGCCGAACTCGGCGCCTTGCGCGCATTGGCGGGCCAGGCCCTCATCGTCCTCGATGCCGTTGAAGACGCCGTCCAGGATGGTCAGGCCGTGGGCGCGGGCGGCGGCGACGCTGAGGGACAGGGGGCCGGCCAGGGGCGCGCGCTCGACGGTCAGCCGGCAGCGCATCTCCTTGGCCAGGTCGTTGGTCCCGATCACCAGGGTCTCAAGGCGGCTGGCGGCCGCGCAGGCGGCGATCTCGTTCAATGCGAACAGGGAGGCGCAGGTCTCGATCATCACCCACAGGCGGGTGTCGCCGGTCAGCGCCCGGTCATAGGCCGCCACGTCGGCGGGGCTGGAGACCTTGGGCGCCAGGATGGCGGCCGGACGAGCGGCGGCGGCCGCGGTCAGGTCGGCGGCGCCCCAGGGGGTGTCGAGGCCATTGACCCGGATCACCACCTCGCGGCGGCCGAAACCGCCGGCCTTCACCGCGGCCGCGGCCTGGTCGCGGGCGAGGTCCTTGGCGTCGGGGGCGACGGCGTCCTCCAGGTCCAGGATCACCACGTCGCAGGCCAGGTCGCGGGCCTTCTCGATGGCCCGGGCGTTGGCGGCGGGCATGTAGAGGGCGCTGCGGCGAGGCCGGGCGGCGATCACGGGCGGGCTCCGTTTTGCATGGGCGATCCCCCCTCTTAAGGGCTAGGATGGCCCCATGACCATTCGATACGACGAGGATGCAAAAAACGTGCTGGGCGGCGAGCTGCAGAGCTGCTCGCTCGATCCCGTCACCGGCTTCTTCCGCAACGGCTGCTGCGAGACCGGGCCGCAGGACACCGGCATCCACACCGTCTGCGCCGTGATGACCGCCGAGTTCCTGGCCTATTCGAAATCCATGGGCAACGACCTCTCCACCCCGGTCCCGGACTACGCCTTTCCCGGCCTGAAGCCCGGCGACCGCTGGTGCCTCTGCGCGCCGCGCTGGAAGGAGGCCCTGGACGCCGGCGCCGCCCCGCACCTGGTGCTGGAGGCGACCCACGAGGAGACCCTGGCCATCGTGCCCCTGGGGATCCTCAAGGACTACGCGGTCAAGGCCTGACACCGCCCATCCCGGCGGGTTGGCTCACCGCAGGCGGTAGATCTGCTCCAACTGGTAGCGCGACCCGCCGCTGAGCAGCTTGCTGGAATAGAGCCCGAAGTGGCTGACCTGGAAGGGCGGCGACTTCAGCAGGGCGTTGGCGGCCAGCCAGGCCACGACCTCGGCGGGATCAGGGCGGCGCAGATAGGCCAGCGTCACGTGGGGCCGATAGGCGCGGCTGTCGGGGGCCAGGCCGGCGCGCCGGGCGGCGGTCTCGCAGGCCTTGGCCAGGCGGCGCAGAGCCTCGCTCTCCCTTACCCCCGCCCAGACGGCATGCGACTCGGGGCCCTCGCCGAACGAGCCGACCCCCTCCAGCTCCAGGGTCATGGGGGCGGCGAGGATGCGCTCCAGTTCCAGGTGCAGGTCGTCGGCCACGTCCTCGCGCACGTCGCCGAAGAACCGCAGGGTGATGTGGAAGGCCTCCAGCGGCCGCCAGTTCGCGCCGGCCAGGCCGGTCTGGCGGGATTGCAGCCCCTCCCCCAGTTCGGGCGGGACGGCGACGGCGGCGAACAGGCGGATCATGGGCCCAGCCTAAGCCCCCTCCGGACCAGGGCAAGATCGCCTGACGCAATCGTAATCGGGCGCCCGCTTGCGCTGAGGCTCGCGGAACCCGATATTCGGAGGTGCGCCCACCTGGGGCGTTGCAACAAAGGGCTATGCTCAGATGAGCGACTTCAACCGCGGCGCTGCTCGCACGATCCCCGCGGATCGCGCCGACATGTCGGTGGACGCGGGACTTCGCAGCTTCATGCTCGGCGTCTACAACAAGGTGGCCGTGGGCCTCCTGGTGTCCGCCGGCCTGGCCTACCTGACGGGATCCTTCGCCCCGGTCCGCGATCTGATGTTCACCGTGGCCAATGGCCGGGTGGGCTATTCGATCCTGGGCATGGTGGTGGCCTTCGCCCCGCTGGCGGTCATCCTGTTCTCCTCCTTCACCAAGAACGTCACCCCCAAGGCGGCGGGCATCACCTATTGGGCGATCGTCAGCCTGATCGGCGCCTCCATGGGCGTGCTGGTCCTGCGCTATACCGGCGCCTCCATCGCCTCGACCTTCCTGCTGACGGCCACGGCCTTCGGCGCCCTCTCCCTGGTGGGCTACACCACCAAGAAGAACCTGACCGGCTTCGGCAGCTTCCTGATCATGGGCGCCTGGGGCCTGATCGGCGCGATGCTGATCAACATGTTCCTGCAGAACTCGGTGATGGCGCTGCTGATCAACGTCGTCGGCCTGCTGATCTTCGCGGGTCTGACGGCCTACGACACCCAGCGCCTGAAGATGACCTATTACGAGCTGGGCGGGAACGAGTCGGCCATGAGCGTGGCCACCAACTTCGGCGCGCTCCAGCTGTACCTGGACTTCATCAACATGTTCCAGTTCCTGCTCGCCCTGTTCGGCAGCCGCCGCTAAGGCCCGACCAGGATCGACCTTCGAGAGCCCCGGCGGGAAACCGCCGGGGTTTTTGTTTGGCTATTCCACCACCTTGAAGCGGCCCTTGTCGAAGACCCGCAGCACCTGGTCCAGATCGTGGCCGCGCTTGAGGATCACCCCGCCCTGGCCGATCACCGACCAGGCCCCCTGGCGCTGGGCCAGGGCCGGGCGCTTCTCGATGCGGTAGAGCGGCGCCTCGGTGGCCTTGCGGAACACCGAGAAGGAGCAGGCCTCGGTCTGGGCGTCGATGGCGTAGTCGCGCCACTCGCCGGCGGCGACCATGCGGCCATAGAGGTTGAGGATGCGCTGGAACTCGCGGCGCTCGAAGAAGACGCTCGCGGCCGAGGGGGTGTGGTGGGGCTGATCCAACGCCATGCAAGGCGGAGGTTAGACCCAATCCGCGCCATTCGACAAATGCCTGCGCGTACGGGCCGGCGTGTCCCGCCTGCAACGCCTCGGGCCATTCTAAAACAACCGTAACCTTGCGCCGTGAAAAGACCTTAATCCGGCCCAGCCGCCGCCTGATGCGGCGGCGATAAAGTCATTGTCGGTTGGTCGGAACCTCGCTGGTCCCGGATCCTGAACAGCCCCCCCAGCCCCCCTGGATCGCGGGCTTCGGCCAGCCGACACCTAGCTCTCTCCAAGTAAGAGCCCCAAGACGAGCCCGCACGGCATCCCCCCCTCCACCGTGCGGGCTTCGTCATGTCTGGAGGTCGAGCGCGACCACCAGTTGCCGAATTCGCCTGCGCCTTTAGGCTCATGCCGAAATGGGATCTGGGGGCTTGATGCGGAAATCTTACCTCACACTCTGCCTCGTCCTTGGCCTGGCCGCGCCTGGCGGCGCCTCAGGGGCGTCAAAGACCCTTCCAATCGGACCCGCCGAGCGCGCCGACTTCGCCGCGGGCCTCGCGGACGGGATGCGCGTGTGGCCAGACGCCCGCGCCATCGAGAAATTCTATCCGGCCGACTTCAAACGAATGGTCGACGCCGCCGTTGAAGCCTCCCTGGCGAAGGGCTCCATTGACCAAGTCTCGCCCCAGAAGCTCGCCGCCGACATCGTCCCGGCGTTCACGGCCGTGCGCGACGAGGTCATTGATCGAGAGTATCCGAAGGCCAACAACCAAAACGTCCGGGCGATCATGCAGCTGGGGCTTGATCGCGCAAGAGCGGGCCTCGCCCAAAGTCCCCGTGCCTGCATGCTCGCGATCGGGATGGCGAAGGAGCTCCCGCGCGGCCCCAGGGAGCTCATTGTCGATCCGTACCTCCAACGGATGGGACAAATCACTGCCGACATCATTGAGCAGACGGCGACCCATCCATCTTTGCCACCCGATGCGCCGGACCCGGAAGCTCTGAACGCTCTCAACCTGGAAGCTGCCAAGGCGCTGCCGTCTGAGGAGAGTCTGGACCACTTCCTAGCGGCCGCCGAGCTTCCCGCCGCCCGATGGAACGACGACCAGCAACGCGCCACCTGTCTCTTCTATGTCCTGCGGCTCGAAGTCCTCCTAGCACGGCCGAACGATGAGGGCGTCCGACTCTACTGGGCGTTGAGATATGGCGGGCCGTCGGCGCCCTGGGCGGGACGTCAGTCCCGCTGAGCCGCGGCGATCACCCGGCCGCCGTGGGGTCCCTGGACCAGGACCGCGGTCGCCAAGCCCTCGGCGGGCGCCTGGGGCAGGCGGTAGGCGGTGGGCTGGCCGCGCCAGGGGCCCAGGCGCTTGATCTGCACCACCACATTCCTGTGCGGCACGGTCTGGCCCTTGTTGTCGCCCTTGCGGACGGTGACGTCCTGCTCGCGCGGGTCATAGCGGATCACCCAGACCTCGGCCCCGCCCCGGGGGACCGCGCCGAAGCCCACGTCCACCCGGCGCTGGCCGATGAAGGCCATGTCCGGGGCGCGGCGGGGCGCCTGGGCGGCGTCGGCCACCAGCTTGTCGATCTTCTCGGTCTGCAGGCCGCCGGCCTGGGCGCGGCCGTCCACCACCACCTGGGGCGTATAGGGCTCCCGAAGGTCCAGGCGGGCCACATAGGCCTTCTGGCGCTCGGCGAATTCGGGTTTGGCGAAGGTGTCGGGCCAGCCGAGATAGTCCCAGTAGTCCACCGGAAAGGTCAGGGCGAGCACGCCGGGCCGGTCGGCCAGCTTGCCGACATAGGCGTTCGCCTCGCCGCAGGAGGCGCACCCCTGGGCGGTGTAGAGTTCGACCACCACCGGCGGCCGGGCCTGCGCGGCAAGCGGCAGGGCGGCGACCAGCAGGCTGAAAAGCGCGACGTTACGCATTGGCGCGCACTTAACCGGACTTCGTTGGAGGAAGGTTTCAACAAGGTGTGACCAGGCGGCGTCGGGTCGGCGCCGCCTGGTCTGGAACACCTTAGGCCGCGGACTTGGCGAGGTTGCGCAGCACGTAGTTCAGCACGCCGCCGTTCTTGAAGTACTCAAGCTCGGTGGGCGTATCGATCCGGCAACGGACCGGGAAGCGGGCGATGCGGCCGTCCGACGGACGGTACATCTCCACCGTCAGCTGACGGCGGGGCGAGAGTTCGGTCAGGCCACGGATGGTGACGATCTCCTCGCCCGTCAGGTTCAGCTTCTGCCAGCCTTCCTGCAGGAACTGCAGCGGCAGGACGCCCATGCCCACCAGGTTCGAGCGGTGGATGCGCTCGAAGCTCTCGGCGATCACCGCGCGCACGCCCAGGAGCTTGGTGCCCTTGGCCGCCCAGTCGCGGGAGGAGCCGGTGCCGTATTCCTTGCCGGCGAACACCACCAGCGGACGGCCTTCGCCCTGGTAGCGCATGGCCGCGTCATAGATCGCCATGACGTCGCCGGAGGGGAAGTGCTTGGTGACCCCGCCCTCGATGTCCGGGGTGATCTTGTTGCGGATCCGGATGTTGGCGAAGGTGCCGCGCATCATGATCTCGTGGTTGCCGCGGCGGGCGCCGTAGGAGTTGAACTCCGTGGTCGGCACCTGGTGCTCGCGCAGATAGACCCCGGCCGGAGAGGTGGCCTTGATCGAACCGGCGGGCGAGATGTGGTCGGTGGTGATCGAGTCGCCGAACACGGAGAGAACCCGCGCCTCGACGATGTCGGTCACCGGGGCCGGATCCATCTTCATGTCCTGGAAGTAGGGCGGGTTCTGCACATAGGTGGAGCCCATGTCCCAGGCGTAGGTCTGGCCGCCGGCCACCTTGATGCCCTGCCAGTTCTTGTCGCCCTTGAAGACGTCCGAATAGCGGGTGGCGAACATCTTCTGGGTGACGTGCTTGCGCTGCAGGGTGGCGATCTCCTCGGAGGTCGGCCAGATGTCCTTCAGATAGACCGGCTTGCCGTCCTTGCCCTCGCCCAGCGGCTCGGTGGCCAGGTCGATGTTCATCGAACCGGCCAAGGCGTAGGCCACCACCAGGGGCGGCGAGGCCAGGTAGTTGGCCCGCACGTCGGGGTTCACCCGGCCTTCGAAGTTGCGGTTGCCCGAGAGCACCGAGCAGGCGACTAGGTCACCCTTCTGCACCGCCTCGGAGATGGCTTCCGGCAGGGGGCCGGAATTGCCGATGCAGGTGGTGCAGCCGTAGCCCACCAGGTTGAAGCCCAGGGCGTCGAGGCTCTTGGTGAGGCCCGCGCTCTTCAGATAGTCGGTGACCACCTGCGAACCGGGGGCCAGCGAGGTCTTCACCCAGGGCTTCACCTTCAGGCCCTTTTCGATGGCCTTCTTGGCCACCAGGCCCGCGGCGATCAGCACCGAGGGGTTGGAGGTGTTGGTGCAGGAGGTGATGGCGGCGATGACCACGTCGCCGTTGCCGACGTCGAACTTCTCGCCGGCGACCGGAATGCGCTGACCGGCGCTTTCGGCGTCAGCCTTGCCGAACTCCTTGCCCAGGGCCGACTTGAACTCGGCGGCGGCCTCGGAGAGCAGGACCCGGTCCTGGGGACGCTTGGGGCCGGCCAGGGACGGCATGACCGTGCCGAGGTCCAGCTCCAGGGTGTCGGTGAATTCGGGATCGGCGTCGCCGGGCTCGAACCACAGGCCCTGGGCCTTGGCATAGGCTTCCACCAGGGCGACCCGGTGGGGCTCGCGGCCAGTGGCGGTCAGGTAGTCGATGGTGGCCTTGGTCACCGGGAAGAAGCCGCAGGTGGCGCCGTATTCCGGGGCCATGTTGGCGATGGTGGCCTGGTCTTCCAGGGTCAGGCCGGCGAGGCCGGGGCCGTAGAATTCAACGAACTTGCCCACCACGCCCTTCTTGCGCAGCATCTGGGTGACGGTGAGCACCAGGTCGGTGGCGGTGGCGCCTTCCGGCATGGCGCCGGTGACGCGGAAGCCGATGACCTCGGGGATCAGCATGGGGATCGGCTGGCCCAGCATGGCCGCCTCGGCCTCGATGCCGCCCACGCCCCAGCCCAGGACCGACAGGCCGTTGACCATGGTGGTGTGGCTGTCGGTGCCGACGACGGTGTCGGGATAGGCGGTGGTCTCACCGGCCTCGTCCAGGGTCCAGACGGTCTGGGCCAAGTATTCCAGGTTCACCTGGTGGCAGATCCCGGTGCCGGGGGGCACGACGCGGAAGTTGTTGAAGGCCGAGGAGCCCCAGCGCAGGAAGCGGTAGCGCTCGATGTTGCGCTCGTACTCGCGCTCGACGTTCTCGCCGAAGGCCTTGGCGGTGCCGAAGTGGTCCACCATCACCGAGTGGTCGATGACCAGGTCGACGGGGTTCAGCGGGTTGATCTTCTCGGGATTGGCGCCGAGGTGGGTCATGGCGTCGCGCATGGCGGCCAGGTCCACGACCGCCGGCACCCCGGTGAAGTCCTGCATCAGGACCCGGGCCGGGCGGAAGCTGATCTCGTGCTCGACGGAGCCCTTGTTCACCAGCCAGGCGGCGAGCGCCGTGAGGTCGTCGGAGCCGACCGAGAGGCCGTCCTCGTTGCGGAGCAGGTTTTCCAGCAGCACCTTCATGGAGGCCGGCAGGCGCGAAACGCCCGAAAGTCCGGCTTCCTCGGCGGCGGGAAGGCTGTAGTAGACGTAGGTCTTGTCGCCCACCGTCAGTTCGCGGCGGGTCTTCAGGCTGTCGATCGACGCCATATAAGGGATCCTTCCTCTGTTCACGGCCGCTACATCACCGCTTCGGGGATCGCGCGCTTTTCGAAGCGGACACACAGCGTCCGCCCCCGCGCCGCGTACGCCCCCCAAGGCGGCGTCGGCCGCGCGCGTCATAGACCCTGGCTTGGCTCACGTCCATGCAGTGGGAACCCCGCGCCCGTGATCTCGCGTCTGAGCCTCGAAAACCTGGCCGTTCGGCGGGGGGGGCGCCTGCTTTTCGAGGGCCTGAACCTGACCCTCGACTCAGGCCAGGCCGCCGCCCTCACCGGCCGCAACGGGGCGGGCAAGACCAGCCTGCTGCGAACCATCGCCGGCCTCGTCCAGACCGAGGCCGGGGCGGTGACCTTCGGGGCGCTTGATCCCGCGGAGGCCCGGGCCCAGGGCCTGCACCTGATCGGCCACCTGGACGGGCTCAAGCCCGCCCGCACGGCCCGCGAGGAGCTCACCTTCTGGAGCGCCTGGACCGGCGGCACCCCGGAATCGACGCAGACGGCGGTCAAGACCCTGGAGCTTTCCACCCTGCTGGACCTGGAGATCCGGCGGCTGTCGGCCGGGCAGAGGCGCCGCCTGGCCCTGGCGCGGCTCATCGCCGCTCCCCGGCCCCTGTGGCTGCTGGACGAGCCCCTGAGCCCGCTGGACGCCGGCTGGCGCGAGCGATTCGGCCAGATCATGGCTGGCCACCTGGCCGGTGGCGGCCTGATCGTCGCCGCCGTGCACGATCCCCTCCCCGTCCCGGCCAAGGCCCTGGAGATCGGCGCGTGAGCCGGGCCGGCGCCCTGCTGACCCGCGAGGTGGCGCTCGCCTGGGGCAAGGGCGGCGGGCCGCTGGTCTCGCTCGGCTTCTACGCCGGGACCGCGACCCTGCTGCCGCTCGCCACCGGCCCGGAGCCCGCCCGGCTGGCGGCCATCGCCACCGGCATGGCCTGGGTGGCCCTGGCCCTGGCGGCCCTGCTCTCCCTGGAGCGGCTGTTCGAGCGCGACTACGAGGACGGGGCGCTCGACCTGATCGTGCTCTCGCCCCTGCCGCTGGAGATCGTCTGCGCCCTGAAGTGCCTGGGCCAATGGATCGCCACGGGCGCGCCCCTGGCGCTCGCCGCCCCCGTGGCGGCCATCGCCCTGGGCGCCAAGCCCGAGCTCGCCCCCCTGATCTTCGCCTGCGCCCTGGTGGGAGGCCTGGCCTTCGCCTTCACCGGCGGGATCGGAGCGGCCCTCAGCCTGGGAGCCCGGCGCGGCGGCCTGCTGACCGCCGTGATCGTCCTGCCCCTGTTCGTGCCGCCGGTGATCTTCGGCGGCGCGGCCCTGGACGCCTTCGGCAACGGCCTGCCCTGGCATGCGGGCCTGGCCCTGCTCTGCGCCTATGCCGCCGCCGCGGTCGCGCTCGGCCCCCTGGCCATGGCCGCGGCCTGCCGCAACGCCCTGTCCTGAATTTTCCGGCGACGGAAATCGGAGGGGCCCGCGTTGAAGGTCCTGAGGGGCGTAACAACCCGGAGTCCGAGACCCCATGAAATTCACCACCCCGCTGCTGGTCGGCGCCGCGATCCTGAGCCTTGGCGGCGCCGCCGTGGCCCAGCCCGCCGCGCCCGCCGGCATGATGTCGGGCGTCCAGGACGCCCGACCGAGCCAGGATCGCGGCGAGCGCATGCATCGCGACCCGGCCGAAATGGCCGCCCGCCGCGCCCAGCACCTGCGCGACACCCTGCAGCTGACCCCGGCCCAGGAGCCGGCCCTGAACGCCTTCCTCTCCGCCATGGCGCCCCCGGCCGGGATGCGGGACAGGATGCGCGCCGAGCGCGGCGAGCGGGCGGCGATGACCACGCCGCAGCGCCTGGACCGCATGAAGGCCCGCATGGCTGAGCGCCAGGTCCAGTTCGGCCGCCGCGCCGACGCGACGATGCGCTTCTACAGCCAGCTGTCGCCGTCCCAGAAGAAGGCCTTCGACGCCCTGGGCCCGATGGGCGGCCACGGCGGCAAGGGCCACGGCGGCGGTCACCGCATGGGCGGCCGCGGCTAAGGCGCCGCCTAGAAGCAGACCCCGGCTTGCCCGAAGCGGCGCCGGGGTCTAATTCGCCAGCATGATCCCGGCGCCGGCCTTCCTGTCGAACCCCGAGCGCTTCATGGCGTTCTCGCGCTGGGCCGCGCCCATGTTCGGCGTCATCGCCGTGCTGCTGGCCCTGGCCGGCCTCTGGCTGGGCTTCACCGCCCCGGAGGACTACCAGCAGGGCGACACCGTGCGGATCATGTTCATCCATGTCCCCGCCGCCTGGATGAGCATGTTCGTCTATGCCTGCCTGGGGGTGGCCAGCTTCCTGGCGCTCGTCTTCCGCCATGCGCTCGCCGACGCCGCGGCCCAGGCCGCCGCCCCCCTGGGCGCGGCCTTCACGGTCCTGGCCCTGGCCACCGGTTCGCTGTGGGGCCGGCCGATGTGGGGGACCTGGTGGGTCTGGGACGCGCGCCTGACCTCGGTCCTGGTCCTGCTGCTGTTCTATCTCGCCTATATGGCCCTGCGCGCCTCCCTGGACGACGAGGCCAAGGCGGCCCGCGCCGGGGCGATCCTGGCCCTGGTGGGGGTGGTGAACCTGCCCATCGTCCACTGGTCGGTGAACTGGTGGAACACCCTGCACCAGGGCGCCTCGGTGTTCCGCAAGGGCGGCCCCACCATGACGGTGGAATACCTCTATCCCCTGCTGCTGCTGGGCCTGGCCTATATGGCGGCCTTCGGGTCCCTGTGGCTGGTGCGGATCCGCGGCGAGGTCTGGCGCCGCCGCGCCGAGGCCGCGGCGCTGCGCGCGGCGAGGGGCTGACCATGCTCGACCTGGATCCCGGCGCCTACGCCGCCTTCATCTGGCCCGCCTACGGCCTGACGGCCATCGCCTTCCTCGGCATGATCGTCTCCAGCCTCAACCACGCCCGCCGCTGGCGCAAACGCGCGCAGGAGCTTTCCAGGGACCGCGAGGCGTGAACCGCGGCCTGGCCTTGCTGCCGCTGATCGCCCTGGTGGCGCTCGCCCTGCTGTTCGGGTTGTTCGCCCTGAAGCACGACCCCCGGGTCGAGCCCCAGGCCCTGGTGGGCAAGCCGACCCCGGATCTGGTCCTGCCCAGCCTCGACGACGGCCGGCCGGTGCGCCTGCGCGAGGCGGCCAAGGGGCCGGTGCTGGTGAACATCTTCGCCTCCTGGTGCGCCCCCTGCGAGATCGAGCAGCCGGTGCTGGTGGCCCTGAAGGCGCAGGGGGTCCCCCTGGTGGGGATCGCCTACAAGGACGCGCCGGACAACACCAAGGCCTTCCTGAGCCGCCTGGGGGACCCCTATGGCGCGCGCCTGGTGGACCGCGACGGCCGCGCCGGGATCGAGCTGGGGGTCACCGGGGTGCCGGAAACCTATCTGGTGGGGGCCGACGGCATGATCCTGGCCAAGCACACCGGGCCGCTGACGGAAAAAGACGCGCGGGATCTCTGGGCGAAGGCCCCGCGTTAACCTTACATTGAGGCGAACCGCGCGATATCGTTGACCGCGCATTAACCATAAGGCCCGACGTGGCGCTCCCGATCCGACCCGGCTTCCCGCAGACCGCCCAGCCGATCCAGCGGCCCGAGGCGCCCCGCAATGCGGGTCAGCGCGCCTTCTTCCAGGCCGCGCTCGGCCAGCAGGAGGCGCCGACCTCGGCCGCCGCCGCCCAGCCCACGACCCGGGCTCAGCCCCTGGGCCGCATCCCCACCAACCTGCCCGCCGATCCGCCCGAGCGGATCCTGCGGCCGGGCTCGCTGCTGGACATCAAGGTCTAGGCGCAAACCCCGATCGTGATCGTCGGGCTTGTCCCGGGAATGACGGCTTCGAAGGTGACCCGTCCTCAGGCCGCCTTCTTGGCCTTCTTCTCTTTCTTGGGTTTCTCAGGCTTGGGGGCCTTCTCCGCCTTGGCCGGCTTCTCGGCCTTCGCGGACTTGGCGGCCTTGGGCGCCTTCTCCGGCTTGGGCTTCTTGACGGGTTTCTCGGCCTTGGCCTTCTTGGCGGGCTTCTCGACCGGCGGCTGGGCCGCGGCCTCGCCGGCGGCGATCAGGTCGCGCAGGACGCTGACCAGGCCCTCGCGCTTCCCCGAGGAGAGCAGTTTCAGCAGCCTGGCGTCGACCTCGGCCATCTTCGGCTTGGCCTCCTCCAGCAGCTCGCGGCCGGCGGCGGTGAGGCTGACGGCGTTGGCCCGGGCGTCGGCGGCCGAGCGCTGGCGCTCCAGCAGGCCCTTGGTGATCATGCGGGCGGCCATGTCGGCCAGGGTGGAGCGGTCGATGCCGGTGATCTTGACCAGGTCGGTCTGGGTCAGGCCCTCATGGGCCTCCACCGCCGCCAGGACGGCGTACTGGCGCTGGGTCGGCCCGCCCGCCCCGAAGGCCTCGGCGTAGAGATCCAGGGACAATTGCAGGGCGCGATGCAGCAGGTGGCTCGGCGACCGGTCGAGGGCCGGGAGCCCGCCTGACTTGCCAGACTTCGATTTCGACATGGAGTTCCCCGCCTTTCGGATTGGCTCGGGCCGGGAGGTTATAATCCGTTCGCGTCGTTTTGACGACAGCCGTCCGTGGACGCCCTATTCGATGGGCGGCACCGGCGGCGGCTCGTCGATCTTGGCGTACTTCATCATCAGCGGCACCTGGGAGAAGCCGAACAGGACGTGGATGATGGAGAGGCCCGGGAAGCGGAACAGCACCCAGGTGGCGTCCGGCTGGGTGCGCCAGATGAATTCGTTCAGGCCCGCCACGCAGAGGAAGAAGATCCCGTAGCGCCAGGTCAGCTTGCGCCAGCCCTCGTCGGGCATCTGGAAGGCCTTGCCCAGCAGGATCTTCAGCGGGTTCTTGCGCAGCACCATGCCGCCGATCAGGAACAGGCCGAAGGCCACCGAGGTCACGGTCGGCTTGACCTTGATGAACCGGTCGTCGTGGAAGAACAGGGTCAGGCAGCCGAACAGCACCGCGATCAGCCCCGCCACCAGGGGCATGGGGGCGATGCGCTTCTCCACCACGAAGCCGATGACCAGGGCGAGCGCCGCGCCGGCCACCATGCCCCAGGTCGCCTGGACCGTGTCGTGGGTGATGAAATAGGCGATGACGAAGCCCACCGGCCATCCGTAGTCGACGAATCCGGTGACGAACTTCTTGGCGCCAGGCGACAGGGTCATGCGTCCTCCAGACCGACGAGGGAACGGGCGAAGGCCCGGGCGTTGAAGGGCTGAAGATCCTCGATCCCCTCGCCGACGCCAATGAGCTTGATGGGACTGTCCGACGCCTGGGCCACCGGCACCAGGACCCCGCCCCGGGCGGTGCCGTCCAGCTTGGTCATGACGATCCCCGACACCCCGATCTGGTTGCCGAAGATGTTCTCCTGGGCGAGCGCATTGCGCCCCACCGTGGCGTCCAGCACCAGCAGGGTCTCGTGCGGGGCCTCGGGGTCGAGCTTCTTGACCACCCGGATCACCTTCAAGAGTTCGTCCATCAGGCCCTGCTTGTTCTGCAGGCGGCCGGCGGTGTCGATGAGGACCACGTCGTGGCCCTTCTCCCTGGCGTGAGCGATGGCGTCGAAGGCCAGGCCCGCGGCGTCGGAATTGGGCGGGCGCGACATGAAGTCGGCCCCGGCCCGCTCGGCCCAGACCTTGAGCTGCTCGACGGCGGCGGCGCGGAAGGTGTCGCCGGCCACCACCAGCACCTTGGCGCCCTTGCCGGTCAGGTCGGCGGCGATCTTGCCGAGCGTCGTGGTCTTGCCCGAGCCGTTGACCCCGATGAACAGCACCACATAGGGCTTGGGCCCAGACAGCGGATCGAAGGTTCCCTGGCGGCTGGCGAGCTCGTCGCCGATGGCCTCGGCCAGGGCCTCCTTGATCTCCATCTCGTCGACGCTCTTGCCGAACTTGGCGTCGGAGAAGCGCTGGGTGATGCGGGCGGCCGAGTGCGGACCGAGGTCGGCCTCGATCAGCATCTCCTCCAGCTCGTCGAGCTTGGCCTGGTCCAGCGGCGCCTTGGTGAAGGTGGCGGCCACCTGTTCGGTCAGCGCCTTGGACGAGCGCGTGAGGCCGCCGGCGAGGCGCTGGAACCAGCCCTTCTTGGGTTCAGTCATAGGCGGCTTCTAGCGGCTCCTCGGCGTGCGCGATAGAGGATGGGGAATGGACGCGCTGACCGCCACCCTGACCTGGCTGGACTACGCCGCCGTGGCGGTGTTCGGCGCCACGGGAGCGCTGGCCGCCGCGCGGCGCAAGCACGACATCGTCACCTTCGGCTTCTTCGCCGCCGTGACGGGGGTCGGCGGCGGCACCCTGCGCGACCTGCTGATCGGGGCGCCGGTCTTCTGGGTGCAGAAGCCGGCCTATATCCTGGCCTGCCTGGCCGCGGCCATGGCGGTCTGGGTGTTCGGGGCGGGCAAGGGTCGGATGCGGGTGCTGCTGTGGCTCGACGCCCTGGGCCTGGCCGCCTACTGCGTGGTGGGGGCCGCCAAGGCCGCCTCGCTCGGGGCGCCGCCCTTCTCGGCGGTGGTGATGGGGACGCTGACGGCCTGTTTCGGCGGGGTGATCCGCGACGTCCTGGCCCACGAGCCCTCGATCCTGCTGAAGCGCGAGATCTATGTCACCGCCGCCCTGCTGGGCGCCTGCGCCTTCGTGGTCCTGCAGATGTTCGAGGTTCCGGGCTTCCCGGCCGGCCTGGCGGGCTTCGCCGTGGCCTTCGCCATCCGCACCGGCGCGATCCTCAAGGGCTGGGCCCTGCCGGGATTCCCGGGCCGTGGGACGCCGGAGGACTAGGCCGACGCCAGCCGCCGCTCGCGCCGGGTGCTGAAGATCAGCACCAGGACCAGAACCGCCAGCAGCACGATCGTCGAGCCGATCGTGCCGATCCCCAAGCCGCCCTTCTCCGGCGCCTTGGTGAGCAGGTCGCCCAGGGTGGCGCCGAAGGGCCGGGTCAGGACGAAGGCGATCCAGAACAGCACCGTCCGCGAGAGGGTCGTGAACCGCCAGCCGATCACCGTGAGCGCGATGCCGCCGGCGATCAGCAGGTTGCTGAGCCCGTAGCCCAGGCCCGAACTGTCGGCGAGATAGTCCCCCAGAGCCGTGCCCAGGGTGTTGGAGACCAGGATGGCGGCCCAGTAGAAGGCCTCGGCCCGGAGGTCGCGGATGTGGTCGACGGCGATGGAGCCGAGGGTGAACCGCCAGACCGTCAGCACAGCGATCAGCAGACTCACCAGGATCGTCGCGCCGGCGGCGTAGCCGAGGCCCAGGCTGCGGTCCATGTAGTCGGACATGGTCGTTCCCGCCGTGCTGGTGGCCAGGATCACCGCCCAGTAGAGGAAGGGGTGGAAGGCCTTGGCTCGCAGCTGGAAGACCAGGGCCACCAGGAAGAAGCCCAGCAGGATCAGGGTGCTGGCCAGGTAGCCGACCTTCAGCGTCATGGAGAGCAGGTCGCCGCCGGTCTCGCCGGCCGTGGTGGCGCAGATCTTCATCACCCAGAAGGCGAGGGTGACGTGGGCGACCTTGCTGGCCAGTGTCCTGGGGTCCTGAGGCACGCGGGGTGTCCTTGTCCTCTACGGACGCCTCAGGTCGCGGGCGGCCACGCGTCGGTGTCGTGATCGGGATGCTGATGGCTGATGATAGCGGCGTAGTGGGCCGCCATTTTTTCGCGTTCCTCGGCGCTGGGGGTCGGCAGGCCGGGCAGGTCCTTGACCCAGGGCACGGCCGCCTCGACGGCCATCTGGACCACCGGCTTGAGCGGCGCGGGATCGTCGAAGGCCCCGATGGCCAGGTCAATGAGGGTCGCGCTCCACTCGAAGGTCAGGGGCGTGCCGCAGTCGGCGCAGAAGCCGCGGTCGACCTTGTTTGAGCTGGCGAAGATCTTGCGTGCGCCGCGGGTCCAGACCAGGTCGGCGATCTTCACCGACACCAGGGGGCCAAAGAGGCTCCCGAAGGCCTTCTGGCACATGCGGCAGTGGCAGAGGCTGGGCCGGCCAAGTGCGCCGTCCACGCGAAACCGCACCGCCCCGCACTGGCACCCGCCGGTCTCGCCGCTCATTCCGCCGCCTCCAGGACCGCGACCTCCGCCAGCGCCCGGGTCCCGTCGTGGCCGGTGATGGTCATGGGGACGATCGACCCCACGGCGGCCTCGCCGACATAGGCGATCTCGGTGAAGTCCTCGGCCCGGGCCACGCCGTCGCGTTCCACAAGGCCGGTGACCACGCGGCCGACCTGACGCTGCAGGTGACGTTCCAGGGCCCGCTCCCCGGCGGCGCGCAGGCGGGCGGCGCGGTCCTTGATCACCGGACGCTGCAGCTGCGGCATCCGCGCGGCGGGCGTGCCCGGGCGCGGACTGAAGGGGAAGACGTGCAGGAAGGCGAGACCGCCGTCCTCGACGAGCTGAAGGGTGTTCTCGAACATCGCCTCGGTCTCCGTCGGGAAACCGGCGATGAAGTCGGCGCCGAAGGCTGTGTCCGGTCGCACCGCGCGGACATCGGCGATCAGCTTCAGGGCGTCGGCGCGGCTGTGGCGGCGCTTCATGCGCTTGAGGATCATGTCGTCGCCGGCCTGCAGGGACAGGTGCAGGTAGGGCATGAGGCGCGGGTCCTCCGCCAGGCAGCGCATCAGGTCCGGGTCGATCTCGGCGGCGTCGATGGAGGAGAGCCGCAGGCGCGGCAGCTCCGGGACCAGCTTCAGGATGCGGGCCACCAACTGGCCAAGCGTCGGCTGGCCCGGCAGGTCGGAGCCCCAGCTGGTGATGTCCACCCCGGTGAGCACCACCTCGAGATAGCCCTGGGCGGTGAGCTTGCGGACCTGCTCCACCACCTCGCCGGCCGCCGCCGAGCGGGAATTGCCGCGGCCGAAGGGGATGATGCAGAAGGTGCAGCGGTGATCGCAGCCGTTCTGGACCTCGACATAGGCGCGCGCGCGGTCCTTCAGCCCGTCGATCAGGTGGCCGGCGGTCTCCCGCACGCTCATGATGTCGTTGACCCGCACCCGGCCCTCGGGGGCCGTGGCGGCATAGGCGCCGGCCGCCGACTTCTCGGCGTTGCCCAGCACCAGATCCACCTCGGTCATGCCGGCGAAGGCGGCGGGGTCGATCTGGGCGGCGCAGCCGGTGACGATCAGCTTGGCGTCGGGACGCTCGCGGCGCGCCTTGCGGATCGCCTGGCGCGCCTGGCGCACGGCCTCGCCGGTCACCGCGCAGGTGTTGAAGACGATGGCGTTCTCCAGCCCGTCCTCGATGGCGCGGGCGCGGATGACCTCGCTCTCATAGGCGTTCAGCCGGCAGCCGAAGGTGACAATGTCGACGGCCCGGCCGGCGGCGTTGTCATCCCGGAAGACCGCTTCAGCGGTCTGTCCGGGATCCAAGGCTTGAGCGTCCAGCTTGTCGCTCACGGCAGGGTCCCCGTGAACTCGAGTTCCAGGGGGCCGGTCATGATCACGTGGTCGTCGCCCTGCCGCCACTCGATGGTCAGATCGCCGCCGTCCAGCTCCAGGGTGGCCTTGCGGTCGGTGAGGCCGCGGCGGCTGGCCGCCACCAGGGCCGCGCAGGCGCCGGTGCCGCAGGCCTTGGTCAGGCCGGCGCCCCGCTCCCAGACCTTCAGGCGGATGCGGTCGCGGGCCTTGATCTCCGCGAAGCCGACATTGACGCCCTCCGGGAACAGCCGGTGGTGCTCGATCATCGGCCCGACCTCGCGCACCGGCGCGGTCTCGGCGTCGTTGACGAAGAAGACCACGTGCGGGTTGCCCATGGAGACGCAGCCTGGCGTGTGCAGCAGGGGGGCGTCGATGGGGCCGACCTGGAGCTCGATGCCCCGGGTGTCCATCTCCTCCTCCAGGGGGATCTGGTTCCAGGCCAGGCCCGGGACTCCCATGTCGACGCTGATCAGCTTGTCCCCGGCGCGCCGCGCGGTGAGCAGGCCGCCCTTGGTCTCGAAGGTGGCGACATCCTTGCCCGAGGCCTCCATCAGCAGCCAGCCGACGCAGCGGCTGGCGTTGCCGCAGGCGCCCACCTCCTCGCCGTCGGCGTTCCAGAAGCGGACGGCGGCGTCGGCGCGGGTCGAAGGATCAATAGAGACGAGCTGGTCGCAGCCGATCCCGCGATCGCGGTCGGCGATCGCGCGCACCTCGTCCGCGCTGGGCGCGAAGGGGGCGGAGCGGGCCTCGACGACGACGAAGTCGTTGCCGAGCCCGTTCATCTTCAGGAACGGACGGCTCATGGCGCCCGCATATAGGGGACTTTTGCCCACAGATCACCTTTGGCGAGACAGGACCTGCCGCCCGGCCCTAGATTTGGCCCATGAAACTGTTTCTGACCGCGCTGACCGGCGCCCTCTTGCTGGCCCCCATGGCGCACGCCCAAGTCCCCGCTCAAGTCGCCGATGACCCCTTCGCCTGGCTGGAGGAGGTCGACGGACCCAAGGCCCTCACCTGGGTCGAGGGGCAGAACGCCCGGTCCGCCAAGCGGCTGGAGACCGATCCCCGCTACGGCGCCTATCTCGCCGAAGCGCGGACCATCTTCACCGCCAAGGACCGCATTCCCTGGCCGGTGTTCCGGGCCGGCGGGGTCGACAACCTGTGGCAGGACGACACCCACGTGCATGGCGTCTGGCGCCACGCGACCCTGGCCTCCTATCGCAGCGCGCAACCGGCCTGGGACACCCTGCTGGACCTTGACGCCCTGTCCAAGGCCGAGGGCAAGAACTGGATCTGGAAGGGGGCGACCTGCCTGAAGCCCGCCCAGACCCTGTGCCTGGTGGAGCTCTCCGACGGCGGCGGCGACGCGGTGGAGGTGCGCGAATTCGACGCCGCCAAGAAGGCCTTCGTGACCGGCGGCTTCCGCCTGGCCGAGGGCAAGCAGGGCTTCGACTGGCTCGATGCCGACACCCTGGTGGCCGATCGCATCTGGACCCCGGGGGACGAGACCCCCTCGGGCTACGCCTATATCGTCAAGACCCTGGCCCGCGACGGCCAGGCCCGCGAGGTCTATCGCGGCCAGAAGACCGACGTGGGGGTTTCGCCCATCGTGCTGCGCGGCGCGGGCGGCCGGGCCGACGGCCTGATGGCCCGCCGGGGGATCACCTTCTTCGAGAACGAGTTCGTGCTGCTGGAGGCCGGCCGGACGATCCCGATCGCCCTCCCGGCCAAGGCCGAATACCAGGCCTATGTCGATGGCCAGGCGGTGTTCGAGCTTAAGGAGGCCTGGGGCGGCTATGGCGCGGGCGCCCTGATCGCCTATGACCTGCAGGCCCTGAAGGCCGGGACCGCGAAGCCGGTCCTGATCTTCCAGCCCGGCCCGCGCCAGGCCATCACCGAGGTGGACGACACCCAGGGCCGGCTGGTGGTGAACCTGCTGGACGAGGTGAAGGGCGCCGTCGACGTCTATGACCTGAAGGACGGCAAGTGGACGGCTGCCCGCCTGGCCCTGCCCAAGGACGCCACCTTCACGATCCGCTCGGCCTCCGGGGACGACGACCAGGTCTTCGTCGCCGCCGAGGGCTTCCTCGATCCCACCAGCCTGTGGCTGGCCGACGCGGCCGCCGGGACGGCGGTTTCGGTCAAGACCCTGCCTGCCCGGTTCAAGGCCGCGACCCACGAGGTGAAGCAGTACTGGGCCACCTCCTCGGACGGGGCGAAGATCCCCTATTTCGTGGTGCTGCCGAAGGCCGCGAAGCTGGACGGGTCACTGCCCACCATCATGTACGGCTATGGCGGTTTCGAAGTGGCCAAGCCGCCGATCTACCTGCCGGAGATGGGCAAGATCTGGCTGGAGCGGGGCGGCGCCTATGTGATCGCCAATATCCGCGGCGGCGGCGAGTTCGGCCCGGCCTGGCACGACAGCGTGCTGCGGGAGAAGCGTCAGCTGTCCTTCGACGACTTCGCCGCCGTGGCCCGCGACCTGGCGGCCCGCAAGATCACCTCGGCCCGCCGGCTCGGCATCTATGGCCGGTCCAACGGCGGGGTGCTGACCACCGTCTCCATGACCCAGCATCCGGAGCTCTGGAACGCCGTGGTGGTGGAGAGCCCGCTGATCGACATGCTGCGCTATCACAAGCTGTCGGCGGGGGCCTCGTGGATCGGCGAGTATGGCGACCCCGACGTGGCCGCCGACCGGGCCTTCATCGAGAAATACTCGGCCTACCAGAACCTCAAGGCCGGGGTGAAATATCCCGAGCCCTACATCACCACCAACACCCGCGATGACCGGGTCCATCCCGGCCATGCGCGGAAGTTCGCCGCCCGGCTGGAGGCCATGGGCATCCCCTACCTCTATTACGAGCAGACCTTCGGCGGCCACGCCAACGACGCCGATCCGGAGCTGAACGCCCGCCGCTGGGCCCGGCACTACGTCTACCTGACCCAGAAGCTGATGGACTGATGCTGGAGATCAAGCCCCTCCATCCGGAGGACCCGCCCCTGATCGCGCGGGCCTTCGCCGAGATCGGCTGGGACAAGCCGGAGGCCCAGTTCGCCCGCTACCTGGACGAACAGACCGCCGACGACCGGCCGGTGCTGACAGCCCGGCTTGACGGGGAGTTCGCCGGCTATGTGACGGTGATTTGGGTCCCGCAGTACGCGCCCTTCCGCGAGGCGGGGATTCCGGAGATCCAGGACTTCAACGTCCTGCCCCAGTTCCGCCGGCGCGGGATCGGCACGGCCCTGATGGACGCCGCCGAGGCCCTGATCGCCACCCGCAGCCCGACCGCCGGCATCGGAGTCGGGCTCTATCCCGACTATGGCCCGGCCCAACGGCTCTATGTGCTGCGGGGCTATCTGCCCGACGGGCGGGGCATCGCCTGGAACGCCATCCCCGTGACCCCCATGCAGGAGGTCATGGTGGACGACGACCTGGCGCTGTTCTTCACCCGCGAGCTCGCCTCGACCCCGGGGTGAGCCGGGCTCAGGTCCGCTCGATGCGGGTCGCGGCCTCGTCGAGGATGCCGGCGATGGCGTCCACCTGATCCTCGGTCACGCCGCCTCGCTGCATGCGCAGGCGAAGGGCGACGCCGAGGTTCTGCATGGCGCGCTGCAGCTTGGGCCGGGCGCCGGAGGAGTGTTCGGCGGCCTCGTCCAGGCGGGCGAAGATGGCGTCCACCGCGGCGCGGTTGGCCTCCAACGCCTCCTTGCCGGCCGGGGTGGCCTCGTAGGCCTTGCGACCGCCCTCGGCGGCGACGGGGACCACGAAGCCCTCGTCCTCCAGCAGGGAGAAGGTGGGGTAGATGACGCCGGGGCTGGGCCGGTAGGCGCCGCCGGTGCGCTCCTCGAGCTCGCGCATCACGTCGTAGCCGTGGCGCGGCTTCTCGGCGAGCAGGGCCAGGACCAGGAACCGCAGGTCCCCGTGTTCCAGCAGGCGGCCGATGCGGCCCCCGCGCTCGCCGCGTCCGCCCCGGAGGTGCTCGCGCATGTGGCCGCCAAAGCCGTGGCGGCTGCGATGTTCGTGTCGGTGTGAGAAGTGTCTATGCATTTTCGATCCTATTTAGACATATCGATATTGCAGATATATCTAACCCGGCCCGGAATGCAATAGAGATATATCGAAATAGATCGACACCCGCGATCCGGGGCGGGCCTGGGCCCGCCCCGGACGGGATCAGGCGTGGGCGATGGCGGTCTCGATGTCGCCCACCACGTGGCCGGTGAGGTCCTTGGCCAGTTCCCCCAGCAGCTTGCCCTCCAGGGCCTTGTGATAGTGGCGGCGCAGCTCGCCCAGGGTCTTGGGGGCGGCGATGATGTAGAGGTGCTCGATCTTGCCGCCCAGGGCCTGCTCGTTCAGCCAGGCCGCCGTGGCCGCGGCGAAGCCGTCCTCGCGCTGCTGACCGTCGCTCGGATTGGCCGAGCTGGAATAGTGATGGTCGCCGGAGCTGCGGTTGATGTGGCCCAGGGTGGCCGGCGGCAGGGCCGTCAGCTTGGGATGAACCTCATCGCCGGCGTTCCGGTAGAGGTGAAGCGTCACGCCGTCCGCGACGGCGACGGTCGTGCCCTTGGGTAGTTGCATCTTGTTGCTCCGATGGATTGGGGGGAACCCCGTGGTGGCAACGTCTGACGCGGTCCATCGGGCCCAACCATGATCTGGCTCAATTGCGGTTTCGCCGTTCAGGCGTCCCGCAGGGTCTCGGCCAGCAGGCGGCCCTCGGCGCCCCGGCTGGAGCCGGCGCGCCAGGCCACCACGATCTCGCGGCTCGGGTGCTCGGCCTGGAGATGGCGCACCGCGACGTGGGCGGCCTGGGTCAGGCCGGCCTCCACCGCCATGGCCGGCAGGAAGGTCACCCCCAGGCCCGACCCCACCATCTGCACCAGGGTCGGCAGGGAGGTGGCCGCGAAGGCCTCCTCGTCGCCGGTGGCCTTGGGGGGCTTCAGGCCGCAGGCCGAGAGCACGTGGTCACGCAGGCAGTGGCCGTCCTCCAGCAGGATCAGGTCCTCCCCCTCCATGGCCGAGGGGGGGAATTCCAGCCGGTTGGCCAGGGGATGGTCGGCGGGGATGGCGGCCAGCAGCTCGTCGTCGGAGACGTGGGCGTGGGCCAGGCCGGCCATGTCGAAGGGGAGCGCGATCAGGGCCGCGTCCAGTTGGCCGGCCTTCAGCGCGGCGATCAGGCGCTGGGTCAGGTCCTCCCGCAGATAGAGGCGCAGCTTGGGGAAGCGCGCCCGCAGCAGGGGCAGGGCCTTGGGGAGCAGGAAGGGGGCGATGGTGGGGATGACCCCCAGGCGGAAGCGCCCGGTGAGCGGCTGGCTGGCGTTCTTGGCGGCCTGCACCAGCTCCTCGGCCTCGTTGAGGATGGTGTTGGCGCGGCTCAGCGCCGCCTCCCCCACCGCCGTCAGGATGACGCCGGAGCGGGCGCGGTCCACCACCGGGGCGCCGAGGGTGCGCTCCAGCTCCTGGATGCCGGCCGACAGGGTCGGCTGGGTGACGTGGGCGGCCTCGGCCGCCTTGCCGAAGGCCCCGTGTTCGGCGAGCAGCTTCAGGTACTGGAGTTGGCGGATGGTGGGGAGCATGGCGCGATCATAGTCTCAGTCTATGGAAAGGCGCCACGCCCCCACCCCTGGCTCAAGCCGCCACCGCCTCCTTGGCCTCGGCGGGCAGGCGGATCAGGTAGTCGAAGGCCGAAAGCGCGGCCTTGGCGCCGTCGCCGGCGGCGATGACGATCTGCTTGAAGGGGGTGGTGGTGGCGTCACCGGCGGCGAACACGCCGGGCGCCGAGGTGGCGCCATGGGCGTCGACCTCGATCTCGCCCCGCGGGCTCAGCGCCAGCGCCCCCTGCAGCCACTCGGTGTTGGGGACCAGGCCGATCTGCACGAAGATTCCCTCCAGCTCGACGGTGTGGACCGCCTCGGTGGGCCGGTCGCGATAGGTGAGGCCGGTGACCTTCTCGCCGTCCCCCAGGACCTCGGTGGTCAGGGCCGAGGTGATGACCGTGACATTGGGCAGGCTGGCGAGCTTGCGCTGCAGCACGGCGTCGGCGCGGAGCTGGCTGTCGTACTCGATCAGGGTCACGTGGGCGACGATGCCGGCCAGGTCGATGGCCGCCTCGACGCCGGAGTTGCCGCCGCCGATCACCGCCACGCGCTTGCCCTTGTAGAGCGGACCATCGCAGTGCGGGCAGTAGGCGACGCCGCGGTTGCGGTACTGCTCCTCGCCGGGCGCCCCCATCTGCCGCCAGCGGGCGCCGGGCGCCAGGATGACGGTCCTGGCCCGCAAGGTCGCGCCGCTCTCCAGCACGATCTCGCTGAGCTCGCCGGCCGCCTTGGCGGGGATGAGCTTGGCGGCCTTCTGCAGGTTCATGACGTCGACCTCGTAGGCCTTGACGTGCTGCTCCAGGCCCGAGACCAGCTTGGGGCCTTCGGTGTGGGGCACGGAGATGAAGTTCTCGATGGCCATGGTGTCGAGCACCTGGCCCCCGAAGCGCTCGGCCGCCAGGCCGGTGACGATGCCCTTGCGGGCGGCGTAGACCGCCGCGGCCGCGCCGGCCGGGCCGCCGCCCACCACCAGGACGTCGAAGACCCCCTTGGCGGCGAGCTTGGCCGCGCCGCGGGCCGCGGCGCCGGTGTCCAGCTTGGCCAGGATCTCCTCGACCGTCATCCGGCCCTGGGCGAAGGGCTGGCCGTTCAGCAGGACGGTGGGCACGGCCATGATCTTGCGGGCCTCCACCTCGTCCTGGAACAGGGCGCCGTCTATGGCCACGTGGCGGATCGCCGGGTTCAGCACGCTCATCAGGTTGAGCGCCTGCACCACGTCGGGGCAGTTCTGGCAGGAGAGCGAGAAATAGGTCTCGAAGCTGTAGTCGCCCTCCAACGCCTTGATCTGCTCGATGACCTCGGGCTCGACGCGGGGCGGGTGGCCGCCGGCCTGCAGCAGGGCCAGGACCAGGGAGGTGAACTCGTGGCCCATGGGCAGGCCCGCGAAGGTCACGCGGGCGTCGGCGCCGGCGGCGCGGACGGCGAAGGACGGCTTGCGGGCGTCCTGGCCATCAAGGCGCAGCAGGACCTTTTCCGAGGCCTCGACGATGTCGTCCAGCAGGGCCTTGAGCTCCGCCGACTTGGCCGAGGCGTCCAGGCTGGCGATCAGCTCCACCGGATGGCGCAGGTTCTCCAGATAGGTCTTGAGCTGGGACTTCAGGCCTTGGTCCAACATGACGGGGCTCCGATAGGGACGCAGGGAAGCGGGGAGGAAGGTGCGCCGCCGCCGCCCCCTTGCGAGGCGAGCGGCGGCGGCGCGGCAGGCTCTAGATCTTGCCGACCAGGTCCAGGGACGGGGCCAGGGTCTTCTCGCCTTCCTGCCACTTGGCAGGGCAGACCTCGCCGGGGTGGGAGGCGACGTACTGGGCGGCCTTGACCTTGCGCAGCAGCTCGAGGGCGTCGCGGCCGATGCCGCCGGCGGTGATCTCGACGATCTGGATCTTGCCGTCGGGGTCGACCACGAAGGTGCCGCGGTCAGCCAGGCCGGCCTCCTCGATCATGACCTCGAAGTTGCGCGAGATCTTGCCGGTGGGGTCGCCCACCATGACGTAGTTGATCTTCTTCACGGCTTCCGAGGTGTCGTGCCAGGCCTTGTGGGCGAAGTGGGTGTCGGTGGAGACGGAGTAGATCTCCACGCCCAGCTTCTTGAACTCGGCGTAGTTGTCGGCCAGGTCCTCAAGCTCGGTCGGGCAGACGAAGGTGAAGTCGGCCGGATAGAAGAACACCACCGACCACTTTCCCTTCAGATCGGCGTCCGAGACGGTGATGAACTTGCCGTTCTGGAAGGCCTCGGCCGTGAACGGCTTGATTTCGGTATTGATGAGGGACAACGCGATCTCCTGGTTGGCGTCGGGAAGGAAGCCGCTGTCTATACTGCGACGCAGCATAGGGGAAATTGATATTTCTTGAGTTTGAGATAGATTTTTTCGATCTATCCGGGCGCGCTTGGCCGCTGGCGCTGTCCAGCGCCTAGGTGGGCTTTCCGGTCTCGATCAGCGTCTTCAGCCGGCCCACCTGCTCGCCGATCACCCCGTCCACCGGCTTGGCCCATTGCTCGGCCAGACCGCCCTTGGCGTAGCCGCCGACATCGTAGGTGACCGTGAGCACCGTGGTGGCGGGATCGGCGCCGGCCTTGAGGTTGAAGGCCATGTGACCGCTGGCGCCGGTGAACTGCAGGGGGCCGAGCGCGCCGGACAGCCGCAGGCCGCTGTCGCTGGCGTAGACCACCGTCATGTGCCGGACGAAGCCGTCCTTCAGCTTCTCACAGAAGCAGCCCGTCGCCAGGTCGATGGAGAGGTTGCGGGCGTCGCCCGACCAGCTGTGGGCGGAGTTCCACCACCATGCCGGCTGCAGCATCGCCTCCCGCACCTTGGCCGGCGGCGCGGCGATCGTGACGACGTGGCGGACCTCGAAGCCCTGGGGCGACTGGTCGATCACCTCGGCGCGGGCGGCGCCGGTCACGCAGAGCACGGCGGCGAGCGCCGCCAGACCCGTCTTCATGGGAAGCCTCCCTAAGCCTGCTCGAAGCTTAGCGGCGCCCCCCAGAAGGTCTCAACCAGCAAATGCTGGGCGCCCGGCTTGCCGGTGGTGAGGAAGATGCGCCGTCCGGAGTCGCCGGCGGTATATTCCGGGTGCTTGGCCAGATAGGCCTCCAGGGCGTCGGCGGTGGCGGCGGGCTGGTGGATCAGGGGCGTGCCCGGCGGCAGGGCGGCGCGGAACATGTCGGCCACCATCTCATAGTGGGTGCAGCCGAGGATGGCGCGGTCCGGCGGCCGGCCGATGCGGGTGCTGACCGCCTTGACGTGGGCCTCCACCACCGTGGCCAGCTCCACCGCCCCGGCGCCCTTCTCGATCATCGGGGCCAGGTCCGGGCAGGGCTCGGAGAAGACCGCCACGTCCTGGCGGCGCTTGTCGATCTCGATCTCGTAGACCCGGGAACGGGCGGTGGCCGGGGTGGCGAAGACCGCCAGCACGTCCAGCTTCTCCACCTTCTCGCCGCGGCGGTCGGCCTCGTGCTCCCAGGGCAGGCCGGTGGCCGCCTCAATGGTGGGGACGATGATGCCCAGCACGTTCACCGGCCGGCCGAGCGCCTTGCGGTAGCCGGGCAGCCAGGTCTGCTGCAGGCGGCGCAGGGCCACCCCGGAGGCGGTGTTGCAGGCCAGGACCACCAGGTCGCAGCCGCGATCGAACAGCTTTTCGCAGCCGGCCCGGGTGAGGTCGACGATCTCCTCGCCCTCTCGGCCGCCATAGGGGGTGTTGGCCTGGTCGGCCAGGTAGATGAAATCCGCGAGGGGGAAGCGGTCGACGAGCCGACGGTGAACCGTCAGCCCCCCAACCCCGGAATCGAACACGCCAATGGCCATGGATCGCGCTTAGCCGCCTTGGGGGACAGCGTCCAGCATCCCGTTCGGGGGGCGGGGAAATGTAAAACATCGTTATTTCGGATTGACGGCACTGTCAGTCTGACATATCCGTCACCGCCAAATCCGGCCTGCGCCCCCCCGCAGGGTTGTCCCACTCCTCCCCGAGATCCGCAAAGCCATGTCCCTCCCCTTCGCCACGCGCTCCGGCGCGACCGCCGACGACCCCGCCCTCGAGACCGAACTGGCCACGGCCCTGGCCCTGGCCCGGGCCTCGGCCTCGGCCATGCTGCAACTCTCGCCCCTGGCCCACCGCGAGATCACCGCGGCCCTGAGCCAGGAGATCGGCGCCCTGGAGGCCCAGAACGACCCCACCTCCCAAGGCGCCGCCCAGGCCCTGAAGCAGTACCTGAGCGAGGCCGCCTGACCCCTCGGCGGCCCATGCGGGTCAATCTCGAAGCGCGCGCCGCGGCGGCCGAGAACCGCCGCGCGCAAACCCGCGCGCGCCTGATCGAGGCCGCCATCTCGGTGATCCTGGAGAAGGGGCACGAGAGCGCCTCCATCGAGGATTTCGTGGCCGCCGCGGGCGTCTCGCGCGGCACCTTCTACAACTACTTCCCCACCATCGAAGACCTGCTGCACCATCTCAACAGCCAGATCTCCGAGGAGCTGAACCAGACCCTGGGCCCGGCCCTGGCCGGCATCGAGGATCCCGCCGCCCTGCTGGCCGCGGTGGTCCACAGGATCCTGGCCACCTTCGTCGCCGACCCGGTGCGCGGCTGGCTGGCCCTGAAGATCGAGGCCACGGCCCTGCCGCGCCAGGCGGTGTTCGAGGCCCGCTTCAACGCCATCCATGGGGCCGCCGTCGCCCGCGGCCGGTTCCGCGATTGCGACGTCGCCGCCGCCCGCAACCTGGTGTTCGGCGGCTTCCGCATGGCCCAGCGCGACATCGTCATGGGCGAGGCCGGCCCCGAGCACGCGGTGGACCTGGTGGCCCTGATGCTGATCGCCTTCGGCTTGACCCCCGAGGAGGCCCTGCAGATCAGCCGCGACGCCTTCGAGGCCGCCCGCGCCTGAGCGGGCGACATTACGCGCCTGTCATGTGACGTCCGGTTACATCCTGCCTAAGGTCGCCCCACCTTGAGCCAATCCCCGGAGTCTCCATGCATCGGCGCACCTTTCTCGCCGCGACCAGCGCCCTGGCCGCCACGTCCCTGGTCCCGGCCATGAGCCTCGCCGCCGACGCCGATGTCCTGACCACCCCCTGGACCGGGCCCTATGGCGGGGTCCCGCCCTTCGACAAGGTCAAGGTCGCCGATTTCGCTCCGGCCATCGAGGCGGCCATGGCCCAGGAGCTGGCCGAGATCGACGCCATCGCGGCCAATCCCGCCCCGCCCACCTTCGAGAACACCATCGCGGCCCTGGAGCGGACCGGGGACGCCAAGAACCGGGTCGACACCCTCTACGGCATCTGGAGCGGCACGCTGTCGACCCCGGAGATGCGGGCGGTGGAGAAGGTGATGGCGCCCAAGGACGCCGCCCATGGCGACAAGATCCTGCAGAACGCCCCGCTCTTCAAACGCATCGAGGCGGTCTATGAGGCGCGGGCGACCTCCGGCCTGACCCCGGAGCAGCAGCGCCTGAGCTGGCTCTACTGGAACCGCTTCGTGCGCGCCGGCGCCAAGCTGTCGCCGGAGGCCAAGGCCCGGGTCGGCGCCATCAACCAGGAGCTGGCCAACCACTTCACCACCTTCAACCAGAACCTGCTGGCCGACGAGACCGACTACGTCCTCTATCTGCGCACCGAGGCCGAACTCTCGGGCCTGCCCAAGGACGTGCGCGACGCCGCCGCCGCGGCGGCCGAGGAACGCGGCCACAAGGGCGAGTTCGCGGTGCTCAACACCCGCTCCTCCATCGATCCCTTCCTGACCTATTCGACCCGGCGGGACCTGCGCGAGAAGGTCTGGCGGACCTTCTACAGCCGCGGCGACAACGGCGATTCCCACGACAACAACGCCGTCATCAAGAAGATCCTCAAGCTGCGGGTCGAGCGGGCCAGGCTGCTGGGCTATCCGACCCACGCCCATTGGCGGCTCGAGAACGCCATGGCCAAGACCCCGGACAACGCCATGGCGCTGATGATGCGGGTCTGGCCCTCGGCCATCGCCCGGGTGGGCGAGGAGGTGGCGGAGATGCAGGCCATCGCCGACAAGGAGCACGCCGGCCTGCGCATCGAACCCTGGGACTACCGCTACTACGCCGAGAAGGTCCGCGCCGAGCGCTACAACCTCGATATGAACGAGGTGAAGGCCTACCTGCAGCTGGACAAGCTGCGGGAGGGGATGTTCTGGGCCTCGGGCCAGATCTACGGCTTCACCTATCACCCGGTGACCGATGTCCCGGTCGCCCATCCCGACATCAAGGTCTGGGAGGTGAAGGGCGCGGACGGGGCCCATGTCGGCCTGTGGTACTTCGATCCCTACGCGCGGGCCGGCAAGCGCTCGGGCGCCTGGATGAACGCCTACCGCACCCAGGAGAAGTTCCGCGGCAAGATCACCACCATCGTCTCCAACAACGCCAACTTCGTGAAGGGCGCCCCCGGCGAGCCGATCCTGATCTCCTGGGACGACGCCACCACCATGTTCCACGAGTTCGGCCACGCCCTGCACGGCCTGAACTCCGATGTGAACTATCCCTCCCTGTCGGGGACCGCGGTGCCCCGGGACTATGTGGAGTTCCCCAGCCAGGTGAACGAGAACTGGCTGGCGACGCCGGAGGTGCTCAACCGCTTCGCCCTGCACCATAAGACCGGCAAGCCGATCCCGCCGGCCCTGATCGCCAAGATCGAGAAGGCCCACACCTTCCGCCAGGGCTTCGACGTCACTGAGTACCTGTCCTCGGCCCTCATCGACATGAAGCTGCACCTGGCCGGGGACGCCGACATCGACCCCGACGCCTTCGAGCGCGAGGAGCTGGCCAAGCTCGGCATGCCCAAGGAGCTGCCGATGCGCCACCGCACCCCGCAGTTCCAGCACATCTTCGCCGGCGACGGCTATTCGGCCGGCTATTACAGCTACCTCTGGTCGGAGGTCCTGGCCCACGACGCCTACGGCGCCTTCACCGAGGCCACGGGCCCCTATGACAAGGCCGTGGCCAGGCGCCTGCACGACAGGATCATGAGCATCGGCAACACCGTCGATCCCGCGCAGGCCTATCGCAGCTTCCGCGGCCGCGATCCCGACGTGAAGGCCTATCTCATCGACAAGGGGTTCCCCACCACCTGACCGGAGACCTCCCTCCCCATTTTGGGCGCCCCGACTGGATTTCGCCGCAAAGGCGAGACAGGGTCGAATGCGTGCAATTGCGACGGGAATTCCTGGCGCGAAAAATGCACGGAAGTCGGTATCGACACTGAGCTTGGGGCCCGTCCAGATGCGCTTTCCGCCTGCCACAGCCGCGATCCTGGGTTTCCTGGCCCTGCTGCCGACCGCCGCCCTGGCCCAGAATGGCGCACGCCCAGCGCCGCCAGCCCCGCTGTCGGCCATGCTGGACTGTCCCCCGTCGGGAAAGGCCGCCGCCGGCGCCCGCGTCGGCCACGGCAAGGGCCTGGCCGTCTGCAAGCTGCAGGCGACCGACAAGTCCCGCGCGCTCACCGCCATCGACGCGGCCCTGGACGCCGGCGGCTATCAGGTCTGGGACAACGAGGCGACCGGCACCTCCGGCGCCGTCCGCGTCCTGGAGACCAAGCCCTATGACGGCAAGACCTCCCTCGACCCGGCAAGCTATGCCGCCCCGGCGCCGCTGCGCGGCGCGCGCCTGGCGAAGGGCGTGAAGCGTTCCGCCCACTACGACGTCGCCGAGGGCCGCCACACCGCCCGCGCCGTCATCGCCCTGCGCGCGACGCCGGCCGTCACCGGCCGCAAGCTGGCAGACCTGAAGGACGGCGAGGACTTCGACGTCCTGGCCCGGGTCAGCGGTACGGGCTGGCTGCTGGCCGCCCGCGACGGCGTGGGGATCGGCTATGTGCCCGAGACCGTGGCCTGGCCGATCTACGCCTCTCCCGGCGTCTATATCGACACCGACAGCCGCCCCCTCTGCCGGGTGTTCGAGGCCCACGTCAATCCGCGGGACGGCGAGGCCGAGACCCGCCGCTACACCGCCTGCCAGGGCGCCGACGGGACCTGGCTGCTGCGCAGCTGAGGCTGGGCCGCCCCTTTCCTTGACCTTTCGGCCCTCCGAGCGCATAAGCGCGCCCTTCCGGCGCAGAGCAATCGCGCCCTCTACCGCTACGACCCCCAGGTCTTATCTGGGACGAGAGCGGCGAGGCCCCCCGTCGACGTGATCGTCCACGGGGGTCGATTGCGTTTGGGCCACAGGAGCGAAACTTGTTCGACGCGCTAACCGATCGGCTGTCTTCCGTCTTCGACCGGCTTTCCGGTCGCGGCGTGCTGTCAGAGAAGGACATCGACGAAGCCCTGCGCGAGGTCCGCGTGGCCCTGCTGGAGGCCGACGTCGCCCTGCCGGTGGTGCGCGACTTCATCGCCAAGGCCAAGGAGAAGGCCGCCGGCCAGGACGTGATCCGTTCGATCCGTCCCGCCGACCAGGTGGTGAAGATCACCTATGACGGCCTGGTGGAGATGCTCGGCGGCGACAGCGCCGAGGGGCTGAACATCAGCCTCAACCCGCCCACCGTGATCCTGATGGCCGGCCTGCAGGGCTCGGGCAAGACCACCACGGCCGCCAAGCTCGGCCTCAAGCTGGTCAAGGAGCGCAAGAAGGTCCTGCTGGCCTCCCTGGACACCCGCCGTCCCGCGGCCATGGAGCAGTTGGCCACCCTGGCGGTCGCGGCCGGCGCCGACTCCCTGCCCATCGTGGCCGGCCAGAGCGCCCCCGACATCGCGCGCCGCGCCATGAGCGCCGCCAAGCTGCAGGGCTACGACATCCTCATCCTCGACACCGCCGGGCGCACCACGCTCGACGAGGCGATGATGAGCGAGGCCGCCGAGATCGCGCGGATCTCGAACCCCTCCGAGACCCTGCTGGTGGCCGACAGCCTCACCGGCCAGGACGCGGTGCGCACCGCCAAGGCCTTCCACGAGCGCCTGCCGCTCACCGGCCTGGTCCTGACCCGCGCCGACGGCGACGGCCGCGGGGGCGCCGCGCTCTCCATGCGCGCGGTCACCGGCCTGCCCATCAAGTTCCTGGGCGTCTCGGAAAAGATCGACGGCCTGGATGTCTTCGACGCCGCCCGGGTGGCCGGCCGCATCCTGGGCCAAGGGGACGTCGTCGCCCTGGTGGAGAAGGCCAGCGCCGACCTGGACGTCGCCAAGGCCGAGGCCATGGCCAAGAAGCTGGCCAAGGGCCAGTTTGACCTCGACATGATGGCCGACCAGTTCGCCCAGATGAAGAAGATGGGCGGCATGGAGGGCCTGATGGGCTTCCTGCCGGGCGTCCAGAAGATCAAGAAGCAGATCGCCGACGCCAATATCTCCGACAAGGCCCTGGACCGTCAGGCGGCCATCATCTCCTCGATGACCAAGCTGGAGCGCAAGAAGCCGGAAATCCTGGCCGCCTCCCGCAAGCGCCGCATCGCCAAGGGCGCCGGGGTCGACGTCTCGGAGGTCAATCGTCTCCTGAAGCAGCACCGCCAGATGGCCGACGCCTTCAAGATGATGAGCAAGGACGGCGGCAAGGGCTTCGCCCGCATGGCCGGCATGATGGGCGGCGGCGGCGGCATGGACCGGCTGAAGTCGCTGGGCGGCGGCAAGCTGGCCATGCCCGACCAGAACCAACTCGAGGAACTCGGCAAGATGGCCGCGGGCGGGGGCAAGCTGCCCGGCCTCGGCGATGGCGGCCCCAAACTTCCCGGCCTGGGCGGCGGCCTGCCCCCCGGCTTCAATCCCTTCAAGAAATCCTAGATATAACAAGGACTAAACCATGCTGAAGATCCGTCTCGCCCGTGGCGGCGCCAAGAAGCGCCCCTACTACTCCATCGTCGTCGCCGACAGCCACTCGCCCCGCGACGGCCGCTTCATCGAGAAGGTGGGCACCTACAACCCGCTGCTGAAGCGCGATGACCCGACCCGGGTCACCCTGAAGCTGGAATCCATCCAGGCCTGGATCGCCAAGGGCGCCCAGCCCACCGACCGCGTCGCGCGCTTCCTGGCCCAGGCCGGCGTCGTGAAGTGGGAACACGGCAACAACCCCAACAAGGGCAAGCCCGGCAAGAAGGCGCTCGAGCGCACTGAAGAGCGCGCCCAGCGCGACGCCGCCGCCGCTGCGGCCCTGGAAGAAGCTAAGAACGCCCCGGCGCCCGAGCCGGAACCCGTCGTCGAAGCCACTCCGGAAGCTCCGGCCGCTGAAGCCCCGGCCGCCGAGGCGCCCGCCGCCGAGGAAGCCCCTGCCGCGGAAGCGGCTCCGGCTGCCGAAGAGGCCCCGGCCGCTGAAGCCGCCGCCGAGCCGGCCGCTGAAGAAAAGACCGAAGGCTGAGGCTTGGGTAGGAGGCGGTAAGTCCCATGGCTGACCGCCTCCTCCAGGTCGCCCGCGTCGCCGGAGCCTTCGGCGTGCGCGGGGAGATTCGCATCACCACCTTCACCGAGGATCCCCTGGCGCTGGCGACCTACAAGGTCCTGCTGCGCCAGGACGGGTCTGCGGGCCTGACCATCACGGCGGCCCGGCCGGTGAAGGGGGCGATCATCGCCCGCGCCAAGGGCGTCGACACCCGCGACCAGGCCGAGGCGCTGCGCGGCCTGACCCTCTTCGTCTCCCGCGACAGCCTGCCGCCGCCGGACGAGGACGAGTTCTATCTGGCCGACCTGATCGGCCTGCCCATCGAGGGCCCGCAGGGCGAGGCCCTGGGGACGGTCAAGACCATCCAGGACTTCGGGGCCGGCGACCTGATCGAGGTCCAGCCCCCCATGGGCCCCAGCTGGTGGCTGCCCTTCACCCGCGAGAACGTGCCCGAGGTGCGGATGAGCGAGGGCAAGCTGATCGCCATCCCGCCCGTCCTGGTGGGCGACCCCGAGCCGCACGACGAATAGGGCTATCCAAACCGCTTGTTGAAGCTGGGCAGACCTTCCGCCAGGGGCGCGAGGGGATCGGACTCGCCGTCCTTAAGATAGGCCGCCGTGGCCCGGGCGAGCGTCCCGTAGGCCGCGGCGAACAGGCCGCCACCCGAGGACAGCCGCCGCACCCCGGCCGCCTGCAGCCTGGCGGCGCTGGGCAGGCCAGGGCGCGCCATGGCGTTGACCGGCTGGGCGATCTCGCGGGCGAAGGTGGCGAGCAGGGCTTCGTCGGTGGGGCCGGGCACGAAGATCCCGTCGGCGCCGGCCGCCGCATAGGTCCTGGCCCGCGCGATCACCTCGGCCTGGGCCGCCTCGCCCGCCATCAAGCCCTTCAGATAGACATCGGTGCGCGCGTTGATGAACAGGGCGACCCCGGCCTGGTCGGCGGCCTTGCGGGTCGCCTCGATCTTGCGGGCGTGCAGGGCCGGGTCGCGCCGGCCGTCCTCCAGATTGATCCCGACGGCGCCGGCGCCCACCACCGCCTTGATGGTCTCGGCGAGCGCGGACAGGTCGTCGGTGTAGCCGCCCTCGATGTCGGCGGTCAGCGGGACCTTCAGGACGCGGGCGATCTCGTCGATGGCGGTCAGCAGCAGGGGGACGGGGAAGAAATCGCCGTCGGCGTAGCCGTGGGCCCAGGCCATGGCGGCGCTGGAGGTGGCCACGGCCTTGGCGCCGGCGTCCTCCATGACGGCGGCGCTGGCGGCGTCCCAGGCGTTGGGCAGGACCAGGATCTCAGGGCCTGAGTGCAGGGCCTTGAAGGCGGCGGCTTGGCTCATGGGCGTCTCCTCTTCTCGTCAGGACGATATAGGAAGCGCCTCCGTGACATGCTCGCGGAGAACGGACCCAGACAGTGTCCGAGCTAGTGGCCGTGCGGGCCCTCATAGACGCCCGGGGCCAGGCGCTCGTCCTCGGGGCCCTCGGTCCCGGCGGCCAGCACGAAGCGGCGGTCGCAATAGGGGCATTCGACGAAGGTCGCCTCGCCCATCTCCAGCCAGACGCGCGGATGGCCCAGCGCCCCGCCGACGCCGTCGCAGGCGATGCGGCCGGTCCGCACCACCACCGTTTCCGGAGCCGGCAGGTTCGGGGTCAGGGCCGGCTTGGCGGGCATGGGTTCGGCGTGGGCGCCCTGGTTGGGGACGGGAACGGCTTTGCGGGCCATGATGCAACTCTCCGGCGGCGAACGCTTGGCGACAGGTCCGCGCGCGCCTAGGTATGCGACCATAGCTTTCGCCGTCAATCACGGCCGTTTTCGAAAAGTCCCGTATGATCCTTCCCGACTTCGCCATCGAGGCCAAAGGCCTCGTGAAGACCTACCCGGCCACCAAGACCACCTCGGAGATGCAGGCCCTGAAGGGGATCGATCTGGCGATCCCGCGCGGCTCGATCTTCGGCCTGCTGGGGCCCAACGGCGCGGGGAAGTCGACCTTCATCAACATCCTGGCCGGCCTCACCAAGAAGACCTCCGGCACGGTCTCGATCTGGGGCCGGGACATCGACGAGCGGCCCCGCGACGCGCGCGCCGCCATCGGGGTGGTTCCCCAGGAGATCGCCGCCGACCCCTTCTTCACCCCGCGGGAATCCCTGGAGGTCCAGGCCGGCATGTACGGGGTCCCGGCCAAGGAGCGCCGGACGATGGAGCTGCTCAATGCGCTGGGCCTCGGCGACAAGGCCAACGCCTATGTCCGCCAGCTCTCCGGGGGCATGAAGCGCCGCCTGATGGTGGCCAAGGCCATGACCCACAATCCGCCGGTCCTGATCCTCGACGAGCCCACCGCGGGCGTGGACGTCGAGCTGCGCAAGCAGCTCTGGGCCTATGTGGTGGAGCTGAACCGCAAGGGCGTGACCATCGTGCTCACCACCCACTATCTGGAGGAGGCCCAGGAGCTCTGCGACCAGATCGCCATCGTCAACCGCGGCATGGTGGTGGCCTGCGAGCCCACCTCGACCCTGCTGGCCCGGATGGACGTGCGCAACGTGGTGGTGACGCCGGAGGAGCCGGTGACGGTCGCCCCCGAGCTCCCGGGATTCGAGACCAGGCTGCGGGCCGCCGGCGCCTTCGCCGTCTCCTACCGCACCGGCCAGTCGAGCGTCGAGCAGGTGCTGGCCGCGGTGCGCGGGGCGGGGCTGCACATCAAGGATATCGCCACCGAGGACCCGGACCTGGAGGACGTCTTCGTGTCCCTGACCTCGGCCCCGGCGCCGATCGACGCCTGAGCCTTCCGTTCCGCGCGGCTTTCCGCTAGAAGCGCGTTTCCGAAACGCACCCGTAGCTCAGCTGGATAGAGCGTTGCCCTCCGAAGGCAAAGGTCACACGTTCGAATCGTGTCGGGTGCGCCAACGGACTTCCGAAAAAATAACGACTTATGCCCAGGTCGTCTTGCGCGAAGCCTCTGCCGATACGCTCTGGTCCGCACGGCGCGCGGAAATTCACTCGCCGAGGCGATTAGAAGTTGGGTTGGACGGAGGCCCTTAGGCACTGCCAGGTCGGAAAAACGTTGCCCGCCTTCCGTATTGGCGGCGGCCTAGTTAGAGACATCTGAGTCACCAGTGGGAGCGCGGCGCCAACCACCTTGCGCCCAGCCGGGAGAGCGCGAAGCGGTTCGCCATCGGGACGGGATACGTGACGTCGAGAAGTTCCTGAGCGCCCAATGCTATGTCGGCGGCCTCGGCATCGTCCGCCACTGACAAGCTCAATTCGGAAATGGAGCGCAAGCCACGTTCAATTCTCTGACCACAGCTCGTACAGAAATTGTCCGACTGGCTGATTGAGACCAAGTGACTTCCGGCGGACCGGCAATGTCCGAGTTGGGTCGCATCCAGCCCTTGCTGCTGGGCCGGGAAGCTGACGTCGGCGGCGAAGTGGGGGAGGTCCGCTTGTGGGCCAGGCGCAAACTTCTGATGTTGGCGCAACTCGGACGGCCGGGCGGCGTGTCGGCCGGCCCGATCGCTCACCTGGTGAAGTTGACATCCCTCGACGTGAGAGCAAGCTGGTCCCTGGGTGAGGGGACATCATGCCGAAAACTCCGAAATCGGACCGTCGCGCCGTCCTGACCGGCGCGCTGCTCGCCGCCACCCCAGTCGCCGCCGCGGCGAGGCCGCGCGGCCGAGGCAAACCGACAACCTTCTTGCTGGTCCATGGCGCCTGGCACGGGGGCTGGTGCTGGGATCAGGTGAGCGCCCGCTTGACGGCCCTTGGCCACGTCGTCATCGCGCCGACCCTGACGGGCCTGTGCGAGCGTTCCCACCTGCTCAGTCCAAACGTCAATCTCACCACCCATATTGACGACATCGCGGGCGAGATCCGGTTCAAGGACCTGTCCAACATCGTCCTCTGCGGCCATTCCTACGGCGGCATGGTCATCACGGGCGTGGCCGAGCGCTACGCCGAGCGGATCGGCTCGATCGTCTACCTGGACGCCTTCTGGCCGCGCGACGGCCAGTCCCTGGACGACATCACAGGCCGCGCCTCCCAGCCCGGCGTGAACCCGACGCGCGTCGCCAGCAACTTCATGGACCCGGCGAACGCCGCCTGGGCGAACGCCAGGCTGACGCCGCAACCGGTGGAGACCTTTCGCGAGAAGCTGAAGGTGACCGGCGCCGTCGAGCGCATTCCCAAGCGGACCTTTGTCCAGGCGACCGTCGGCGAGACGCCCTTCTTTGCGGCCGCGTTCGAGCGGGCCAAGACGGCCCCGGGGTGGAAGACCGTCCAGGTCAATTGTCGCCACGACGTCATGGTCGACCAACCGGACCAGATGACCCGCATTCTCCTCGACGCAGCCCCCGGGCCGCGGGACCCTCTCCTCAAGCTTTGACCTGTGATCCGCGCCCTTGGCGCGCGGCCGCACGCGGAAGCGTGATCGCCGGGGTCGATTGACACCTCGCCCGCGCGCCCCCTCTCATGCGGGCATTCATCCGGCGCGACGACCGGCGTTCATTTTTGCAGGAAACCATAATGGCCAGTTCGGCGCACATAGGCGCGCGCGTACCCCTCCGCACAAAGTTCTTCTTCGGCCTCGGCGCCGGGGCCGAGAGCATCACCCTCGCCGCCGTCGGCGGCTATGCGATGTTCTATTACAACCAGGTCCTGGGCCTGCCCGCGACGCTCGCGGGCCTGGCCATCACCGTCAGCCTGGTGCTGGACGGCTTCGCCGACCCCATCGTCGGCTCGCTGTCGGACCGCACGCGCGGCAAGCTCGGCCGCCGCCACCCCTACATGTACATCGCGCCGATCCCGGTGGCGCTCTGCATCCTGGCCCTGTTCAACCCCCCCGCCGCCTTCGCCCCGGTCTGGCTGTTCGTCTGGTTCGCGGGCTTCATCGTCACCCTGCGGGTGTTCATGGCCGTCTATCACGTGCCGCACCTGGCCCTGGGGGGCGAGCTCTCCAGCGACTATACCGAGCGCAGCCGGGTGATGAGCTGGAACAACCTGCTGGGCATGATCGGGGCGGCCGGCGCCAGCTTCGTGGCGCTCACCTTCTTCTTCCACAAGACCGCCGAATATCCCCGCGGCCTGCTCAACCCCCACGCCTACGCCCCCTTCGCCATGGCGATCGCCGGCTCGGGGCTGGTGCTGCTGTTCGCCTCGGCCTGGTTCACCCGCGACCGCATCCCGCTGCTGCCCAAGACCCCCGACCACCTGCCGGCCTTCACCCCCTTCGAGTTCATGAAGGACATGGGCAGCGCGTTCTCCAACCGGAACTACGTCTACCTGCTGATCGCCTACTTCTTCCTGTCCCTGATGCTGGGGGTCCGCCAGGGGCTGGGGCTCTACATGAACACCTTCTTCTGGGAGTTCACCTCCGAGCAGATACGCTGGTTCGTGATCGGCACGCTCAGCGGCTACTTCCTGGGCTTCGCCACCGCGGCGCGGCTGCACGGGCGGTTCGACAAGAAGATCGCCATCATCGTCACCTGCGTCCTGCTCTCGACGATCCCGGCCATCGCCCCGGTGCTGCGGATCCTGGGGATGTTCCCAGAACCCGGCCAGCCGATGCTGCTGCCGCTGATCATCGTCTTCACGGGGCTGGGCTCCTGCGTGGCCAGCATCATGAGCATCAGCGTCATGTCGGCCCTGGCCGACATCGCCGACGAGAACGAGGTCCGCTACGGCTACCGGCAGGAAGGGGTGCTCTATTCGACCCGCGCCCTGTTCTCCAAGATCGACAGCGCCATCGGCCACTTCTTCGCCGGCGTCGCCCTGGATATCGTGGCCTTCCCGGAAAAGGCCCAGCCCGGCCAGGTGGACCGCCAGACCCTGATGGACCTGGCCCTGGTGGACGCCCCCTTCGCGGCCATTCCCGGCCTGATCGCGGTGTTCTTCTACGGCCGCTACAAGATCAACCGGAAGAGCTATGACGCCACCCAGACCATCCTGCGGGAACGGCGGCGCGAAAAGGCGGCCCAGGCCGCGCCGGCCGGTCAGCCGGGGGCGGAGCCGGACGGCCTGCTGGCGGAAGCCACCTAGCGGATCAGGCGGGCGCGGATGGCTTCCCGAGCCGCCGCGTCCGCGCCGACCTGGTCCAGATAGGCGTCCACCGAGCCGCTGTGGGCGCGGATGGAGGCCAGGGCGGCGTCCAGATAGCTGGCGTCGACCCCCAGGAAGGCCCGCACCGCGGTCTCCGAGGGCCGCTTGCCCAGCGACTTCTCCAGGGCCTCGGTGACGGTCGGCAGCCGCGCCTCGACCCGGGCGGCCACATTGGTCAGCAGATAGTCCGCCCGCGCGTCGTCCTCATGGACCCCCAGGATGTGGTGGGTCAGGGCCGCCAGCAGGCCGGTGCGGTCCTTGCCCGCCGTGCAGTGGATCAGCACCGGGCCGCCCTCCGCCGCGAGGGCCGCGAAATAGCGGCCGAACAGCTCCAGGTGCCGCGGCTCGAAGGGCGCCTTGTCGTAATAGTCGAGGAAGAAGGCCCGGGCGCTCTCCGGCGTCAGGTCGGTCTCCCGCAGGAAGGCGACGTGGGGCGCCTCGGCCTGGTCGCCCAGGTCGCACTGGATCAGGGCGGCGGAAAAGCCGTCGGGACGCAGGTTGGGATCGTTGTCCCGCTCCCGAGGGCGGCGCAGGTCCACCACCGTGGCCAGGTTGAGGCCGGCGATGGCCTCAAGGTCGGCAGGGGTCGCCCGCGCCTGGTGGGCGGCGCGGAACAGCCGTCCCGAGGCCACGCGCCCATGGCGGGAGCCATAGCCGCCATAGTCGCGGAAATTCTCGACGCCCTCGAGGGGCAGGATGCGGGGGGCGGTCATGAACTCTTCCATGAGGCTCACGATCCTGGACGGCAAGTGTGACGGTCTTGCGGGCCTAGAGCTGGTTGTACTCGCCGCAGCGGCACTTCACGACCACTTCGCGGGCCGCGCTCTCGTCCTCGGCGATGAGGATGACCTCGTCGCAGGCCCCGCAGGTGAAGGCGGCGCGGACATTGGCGGTGTGTTCCAGGTCGATCTGGACGGCTTCCACCAAATCCCGGCGGCCGATGAACAGGCTGGGGAAAACGCGCATCGAAGTCATGATCATGGAACTCGCCTCACTCTGGCTCACATCGCCGGGTCTCGACCCGACCCTGCAAGAGTGAGGGTTATGGCCTTCATTTGCTGCAATGCAATGACAACCGTGGCGCCTTGTGCAGAAAGGCTCCGAGGCGCCCAAGCCGCGAACAACTTGCGCGACGCAACATCGCCCGGCGCCATGTTGGCGGTCGCCTGGCCGGCGCGGCGGACGCGCCGCCCGCGGCCCTAATAGACCAGGTTGAAGCTCGCCAGCGCGGCCGCGGCGGTCAGGAACAGGATCACCGCCAGGATTTCGTAGCGTTTGAAGAGAGGGCCGTTCGGCGATCGCATCTTGGTCTCCACTCGTCCCGGCTCGGGACACCGAGGATCTTTGACGGCAAGCCTCGCGCCAGGCCTCAGGGCCGGGCGGGGACCTTGCCGGGCCAGGTGAGGAAGCCGTAGCGGTCACGGCCGGCGGCCTCGCGCGGACCGCAGTCGCAGTCGCGGCCGCCCCGGGCGTCGTAGCCGGCGCGGGACTCATAGCCGCCGCGCTCGGCGTAACGGCTGCTGGAGCTCTCCGACTGCTCGGAGTAGCGCTCCCGATAGGTCTCCTGCGTCTCGACGCTCTCGCTGTAGCCCCGGATGTGGCGCTCGGGGACCTCGACATAGCCGTCATAGGCCGGGGCCGGGGGACGGCCGCCGGCATAGGCGTATTCGCGCACCTCGGCGTAGCCGCCCTCGCGATGGACGGCGTGGGCGACGCGGCGGACGGCATGGCGACGCACCGCCTTGGGGGGCGCCGGGGGAACATAGACCGCGCGCTCCGGCGTCATGGCCGGCGCCTGGACGACGGCGGGCGTCGGGGCCGCGGCGGGCGGGCAGGCGGTGGCGGCGGCCTGGCAGCAGCAGGCCTGGGGCTTGGCCGGCGCCTGGGCGGTCTGCAACAGGCCTTTGGAATCGCAGGCGGCCAGGGCCAGGAAGGCCAGGGCGGGAAGGAGGGTGCGCAGGCGCATTGGGGTTGTTCCGGCGTCCTGAAAACAAGGGTCGCGAGAACGTTGGGGATCAGGCGCCGTTAACGCTGTGACTTTCACCCTCGGCGCGAAGAAAGGCCTCCACCAGGTCTGCGTACAGGTGAAAACCCTTATAGGCCGCGAAATCGGGGGCGGCCGCGCGCCAGGCCTCGGCGAAGGCGGCGAGGCGTTCCGGGGTCTGCGCCAGCTCGGCGAACGGGGTCAGCCAGACCCGGATGGAAAACAGCACCCCGCCCGTCGCCGGCAGCCGGCGCACCGTCTGGCGCTCCACCCGGGTGAACAGGGCCTGGCCCACCTCGCTCGGCGAGATCTCGCCGATGCGGGCGCGGATGGGACCTGAGAAGGGGGTGAAGGTTTCGCCGGAATTGACCACCGACCAGTTGCGCCGCTGCAGGATCAGGCCTGGGCGCAGGCCGTCGAAGATGCGGACCAGGCGCGCCAGGAAGCGGTCGGAGAAGCCGTTCACCGGGCCGTGGATCTCCGCCAGGCTGCGGCCCAGCACCTCGCGGGCGGTGAAGAAGGTCGGCGCCGACAGGCTGATGGCCGCCACCCGCCAGGCGCCGTCGGTCTTCTCCATCAGCACCAGGTCGTCGGCCACGGTGCGGGCGGCGGCGTAGAGGGGCGGCAGGCCGCCGGGATCGGTGATCCCCAGCAGGGCGGCGGCCTCGGCCTGACCGGGCCGCGAGGCCGGGGTCTCGCCCCAGACCAGCTCGCGGTGGGCGGCGTAGAGGGGATCCTTGCGGGCGGCGGGGTCGGCCTCGCCGCCCTCCAGCCAGCGGGCCTCGTCGATGGGCGAGAGCCCGATGGAAAAGTCGGCGGACTCCTCCCAGGGACGGTGGCTCATCGGCGTCGCAGCCTCTGGACCAGGGCGTAGGCCAGCAGCGCCACCGCCACGCCGAGGCTGTCGGCCACCAGGTCGCGCCAGTCGCCCTGGCGTCCGAACCCCATGGTGGCCTGCAGGAGCTCGATAAGAGCGCCAAGCCCGACGGCATAGGCGGCGATGGCTCGAGGCCGGCGGTGCGACAGCAGCAGGCCCGTCGCCGTCAGGATGAACCAGGCGATGCTGTGCTCGATCTTGTCGCCCATGCCCACCGAGGGCAGCTCCTTCTGCGGAACCAGGCACATGGCTGTCAGGATGGCGGAGGCCAGGGCGTAGAGGGCCAGGCGGATCGGGCGCGGCAGGCGGTCGATAAACATGTGCTCTAACTTGCACGTCTCCGTCGGCCTCTCTAGCGTCGCGCCGCATTTCAAGACGGAGCGAACCATGGCGGTCGAGGCGGTGATCTGGGATTTCGGCGGGGTGTTCACCTCCTCGCCCTTCGAGGCCTTCGCCCGCTATGAGGCGGAGAACGGGGTGCCCAAGGACCTGATCCGCCGGGTCAATTCCACCAATCCCGACACCAACGCCTGGGCGCTGTTCGAGCGCAATGAGATCGACACCCAGGGCTTCGACAGGCTGTTCCTGGAGGAGTCCACGGCGCTGGGCCACCCGATCCCCGGCAGCCACGTCCTGCCCCTGCTGTCGGGGGTGGTCCGGCCCCGCATGGTGGCGGCGCTGAAGGCCTGCAAGGAACAGTTCAAGGTCGGGTGCATCACCAACAACATGGTCAGCATGCACTCCCCCGGCGCCGACGCGCCGCAGCGGGCGGCCGGGGCCATGGGTCAGATCATGCCGCTGTTCGACCACATCATCGAGAGCTCCAAGGCCGGGGTCCGCAAGCCCGATCCGGCCATCTACCTGATGATGTGCGAGGCCCTGGGGGTGGAGGCGGGCGCCTGCGTCTATCTCGACGACCTGGGGATCAACTGCAAGCCGGCCGCCGCGCTCGGCATGCGGGCCATCAAGGTGGTGGATGTCGACCAGACCCTGGCCGAACTCTCGGCCGCCACCGGCCTGGTCTTCGACGAGGCGGTGTCATGAGCCGGCCGGGCAAGATCGGCGCGGCCGCGGCGCTCGCCAAGCTTCCGGGCTGGAGCGCGCTGGGCGGCCCCCGCGACGCCATCACCCGGACCTATCTGTTCCCGGACTTCAACACCGCCTTCGGCTTCATGGCGCGGTCCGCCCTGATGGCCGAGAAGCTCGACCACCATCCGGAGTGGTTCAATGTCTACAATCGGGTCGAGGTGACGCTGGCCACCCATGACGCCGACGGGGTCACCGAGCTGGACGTGACGCTCGCCACCTTCATGGACGAGGCCGCCCACCACGCCGGGCTGAAGAACTAGGAGCCACGCCCTCCCCTTTTCTGGGAGAGAAGGGTCAGTTGACCAGGATGGTCCCCAGCAGCAGCCGGCCGCCGGGCTTGCCCAGGACGCGATCGGTCTCGCGCTGAAGCTCGCGGGCGATGAAGTCGGCGTTGGGGGGACCCGACGCGTTCATCCCCGAGGCGTAGATCTGCAGGGCCTGGACGAAGGCCGCCCGGAACCGGGGCGCCAGCAGTTCGGCGCGGGCCCGCAGGGCGACGTCGGGAATGTCGATGCCGGTCTCCACCGTCAGGACCCCACGGCGGCCGTTCGGACGCATGATGGTCGCCGTCAGGGTGGGCAGCTGCAGGTAGGACAGGCCGCCGCCCTTCTTCTTCTCGCTCTTTTCCCCGCCCCCGGACGCGTGGGCGGCCGCCGGCAGGGTGGCGGCGAGGGCGGCGAGACGGAGCAGGCGACGACGATCCATGCCGTGACGGTGTGCCGCATTATGGTTAGCGGTCTCTTTACGGGCGGCGTCCGACAGTGCGGCGAAGATTCGCACCTTTCGTACATGGGAGCCCGCCCTTGGGCCGCTTTGCGCCAACCTCTCTCGACCTCGACGGCAAGGTGATCCTGATCACCGGCGGGACGGGATCCTTCGGCAAACGCTTCATCGAGACCGTGCTGCTGCGGGCCAAGCCCCGCAAGTTGATCGTCTATTCCCGCGATGAGCTGAAGCAGAGCGAGATGCAGACCGACCTGGCCGAGAAGTTCCCGGCCGAACAGCTCACCTGCATGCGCTTCTTCCTGGGGGACGTCCGCGACCGGGAGCGGCTGACGCTGGCCCTGCGCGGAGTGGATATCGTCATCCACGCCGCGGCCCTGAAACAGGTGCCGGCGGCGGAATACAACCCCTCCGAATGCATCCACACCAACATCATGGGCGCGGAGAACGTGGTCTGGGCCTGCCTCACCAACCGGGTGAAGCAGGTGATCGCGCTCTCCACCGACAAGGCCTGCAACCCCGCCAACCTCTACGGGGCCACCAAGCTGGCCTCGGACAAGACCTTCGTGGCGGCCAACAACCTGTCGGGCGACATCGGCTGCAAGTTCTCCGTGGTCCGCTACGGCAATGTGGTGGGCTCGCGCGGCTCCGTGGCCCCGGTCTTCCAGCGGCTGCTGGCGCGCGGCGCCACCGAGCTGCCGATCACCGATCCGCGCATGACCCGGTTCTGGATCACCCTGAACCAGGGGGTCGATTTCGTGCTCTCCTCCCTGTCGCTGATGCGCGGCGGCGAGGTCTTCGTGCCCAAGATCCCCTCGATGAAGATGACCGACCTGGCCCAGGCCATGGCGCCGGGCGTGGCCATCAAGGTGATCGGCATCCGTCCCGGCGAGAAGCTGCACGAGATGATGATCTCGGTGGACGACGCGCGGACCACCGTCGACCTCGGGGACCGCTACGCCATCGAGCCGGCCTTCGTGGAATACACCCGGCAGAGCTACGCCAGGACCCATCCCCTGGCGCCGGACGGCTTCTGCTACGCCAGCGACACCAATGACGAGTGGCTGAGCGGCGAGGGGCTGATGGAGCTGATCAACGATCCCGCGCCGGTGGCGCCGCCCCTGCGCCGGCGGCTGACCGACTGATGGCGGCGTCCCTGCTCCCCTATGGCCGCCAGACCATCGAGGACGACGATATCGAAGCCGTCGCCCAGGCCCTGCGCGGCGACTTCCTCACCACCGGCCCCCTGGTGGACGCCTTCGAGACCGCCTTCGCCGAGACGGTGGGCGCCCGGCACGCGGTGGCCTGCGCCAACGGCACGGCGGCCCTGCACCTGGCCATGCTGGCCCTCGACGTGCAGCCCGGCGAGGTCTGCATCGCGCCCTCCATCACCTTCCTGGCCACCGCCAACTGCGCCCGTTATGTGGGCGCCGAGGTGGTGTTCGCCGACGTCGACCCCACCACCGGCCTGATGACCCCCGACACGCTGTCCGAGGCCCTGACCCGGGTCGGCGACCGCCGGCTGCGGGCCGTCCTGCCGGTCCACCTGCGGGGCGACGTGGCCGAACTTCCGGCCCTGGCGGCCCTCGCCCGGGACGCCGGCGCCGTGCTGGTGGAGGACGCCCCCCACGCGCTCGGCTCCACCATGAGTTTCGGGAACCAGGCCGAGAAGGTCGGCGACGTGCGCCACTCGGCCATGGCCACCTTCTCCTTCCACCCGGTCAAGACCATCGCCACCGGCGAGGGCGGCATGGTCACCACAAATGACGAGCGCCTGGCCCAACGCCTGAAGACCCTGCGCAGCCATGGGATGGTGAAGCCGGAGGGGGCCGATCCCTGGATCTACGAGATGCCCGAGCCGGGCTTCAACTACCGCCTGCCCGACATCCTCTGCGCGCTCGGTCTCTCGCAGCTGGCCAAGCTGGACCGCTTCGCCGCCCGGCGAAGGGCGCTCGCCGCCCGCTATCAGGAGTCCCTGGCCTCGCTGGCGCCGATCGTGCGCCCGGCCACGCGCCCCGACTGGAGCGAGCCGGTCCTGCACCTGATGACCGTGCTCATCGACTTCCCCGCGGCCGGCAAGACGCGGCGCCGGGTGGTGGACGACCTCAAGGCGCGCGGGGTGGGAACCCAGGTCCACTACATCCCGGTCCACACCCAGCCCTATTACCGCGACCGCTACGGCCCGCTGGACCTGCCCGGCGCCCAGGCCTGGTACGAGACCTGCCTCTCCCTGCCGCTCTATCCCGGCATGGCCGACGCGGACGTCGACCGGGTGGTCGCCGCCCTTGCCGAGGCGCTGGGGGTCTAGGGGCGGAACGGGTGGCCCTCGAAGCGGACGGCGTCGTCGGCGATCTCGCACCAGGCCGGCTTCTCGGCGACGAATTCATGAAACCGAATGCGGACGCCCGGATCGTCGTCGAGGGAATGGGCGGCGATGGGGAAGGCGTCCGCGTCCGCCCCCGCCTCGCCGAGACTGGAGCCGCAGCGGCGACAGAACCGACGCGCGTGCTTGAACGGCGCCTCGGGCGCATAGACCGCCACCAGCTCTTCCCCCGCCACCCACCGGAAGGTTTCGCGCCGCACGAACACGAAGGCGCTGGAGCCCGCCTTGCGACACCGGCCGCAATGGCAGACGCCCATCAGGCGCGGCGGCGCCGACAGTTTGAATCGGACGGCGCCACAGCAACAGCTTCCACGGATCATCGACGAGCTCCCCTTATGGCCGAAACCTAACGCAAGCCTGTCGATGTCCCGTGTCAGCGGTGCAGGCCTAGCCCGCGGCCATCGCCTTGACGTCCGCGGCGCGGAGGGTCTGTCCGCCAATGCCCCAATCGCCCTGTTCGATCTCGACGATCCTGACCCAGGTGACCCCACGCAGAGCCTCGCCCTCGATACCGACCATCGTGTCGGTCACCTTGGCGATCATCTCCGCCTTCTGTTCCGGCGCAAAAACGTCCTTGATGACTTCAATCGTAACTAGCGGCATGTCGTTCTCCTGTTTGCATGCGAGCCGAAAACGCCGGCTCGGGTCGCCAGTGGAGAATTGGACGCGCCGCGGCCAGTTCATGGGCTGAAGCAATCCACTACAGTTCCTGTAGTTCATTCCGCCGACCGGGACCGGTAGGCTGGGCGCCCAGCTCCAGGAGGCAGCCCATGCGCTACGGTCAATTCTGCCCGATCGCCAAGGCCACCGAGATCCTCGGTGAGAAGTGGACGATCCTAATCCTTCGCGAACTGCTGATGGGCGCGCGGCGCTTCAGCGAGTTGCAGCGGGGTCTTGGAGACGTCTCACCGGCCCTGCTCTCCAACAGGCTTCGGACGCTGGAGGCCCATGGGCTGGTGGTCCGCCGGCGCGGCTCGGGGGAGCGTCAGCACCAGTATTTTCCCACGGCGGCGTGCGAGGCCCTGCTGCCGGTCCTGGTCGCGGTGGGGGAGTGGGGGCTGGTCTGGGCCCGGCACAACGTCCTGGACGAGGAGCTCGATGTCGACCTGCTGCTGCTCTACCTCGAGCGCAGCATCCAGCCCGACCAGCTGCCCGGACCGCAGACCGTGGTCCGGTTCCGGTTCGCGGATCTCTGCGATCAGAAGGATTTCTGGCTGCTGGTCGCGGGCGACCGCGTGGAGCTGTGCGTCGTCGATCCGGGGCGGGACGTGAATGTCTTCTTCGAGTGCGCCCTGCGGACGATGCACGACCTGTTCATGGGGGAGCGCAGCTATCGCTCCGCGATCGAATCGGAGGACCTGCGGCTCGAGGGCGACCCCGCCCTGGTGCGCAATGTCGGCCGCTGGCTGAAGCCGAGCCTCTTCGCCGATTCGCCGCGCCAGCCCGCCGCAGCGCCCGCCTGACCTGATCGCGTCTGGATCAGGCCGCCCGGCCCGACTGGAGCGGCCCGGTCCTGCACCTGATGGTGGCCCTGATCGACTTTCCGGCGGCCGGCAAGACCCGGCGTACGAGACCTGCCTCTCCCTGTCTCTCCACCCCGGCATGGCCGACGAGGACGTGGATCGGGTCGTGGGCGCCCTGGCCGAGGCGCTGCGGACCTAGGCCGCGGCCGCCGTCATGGCCGCCAGCAGCTGGCGGACCTGACCCATGCGCTCGGGCGCGCGGGCGAGTTCGGCGCGGGTGTCGTCGCGGCGGACCAGCTTCAGGGCCTCGGCGCGGGCGCGATCGGCGGTGGGGCCGGTGGGGGCGGTCTCGCCGATCGCCATCCGCAACAGCACCATCAGCCGGTGGACCGGGCCCTGGGCCGACTTGGCGACGATGGAGACCACCTTGGAGTCGGCCTCCACCAGGCCGCCGACCTCGCCGATCTTGCCCTGGATGGGGCCGTAGTCCTCCGCGGCCAGGCCGCTGCGGGCGGCCTGTTTCTGCAGCTTGGCGAGGACCTCGAGCTTCACGCCGGGCGAATCGGAGCTGAGGCGGAATTCCTTCTCGAAACGCATGCCGCTGACATTGGCGGCCAGGTAACGGCCGGCCTGGCGCTTGTTGGCGGCGCCGATGACGTTCTCCACCAGCCACATCAGGGCCTCGACCTCCTCGCGGCAGGACCTGTTGGTCCCGAGGTAGGACTCCACGAAGTCGCCGGTGACCAGCATCCGCGAGCGGGTGGTGAAGGCCTCCTGCACGTCGTCGAGGGAGAGCATGGTGCCGGCCGCGGCGGTGAGCGCCATGGCCAAGGCCCGCATGACGGCGATCTCGCCGGCGGCGTCGCTGGGCCGAAGGCGCCGGGGACCGGTGAGCTCGCGGACCACCCGCTTGGCGATGGCCAGGCGCACGGCGCCGAAGTCCTCGGTGGCCAGCCACTTGGCCAGGCGCTGGGCGGTCTCCGACAGGGGCGGCATCATCTTGGCCACCGAGGGCTCGATGCGCATCAGGCCCTCGACCGGCTCGCAGGCGGCCAGGCGGATCATCGCCGCCAGCCGGGCCCCGAGGTCGAGGTCCTTGCCGATGATGTCGTCCAGGCCCGACTTGGCGCCGAGGATCTCCGACAGGGGCTGCTCGATGACCGCCAGGGCCAGGCCCCGGGGCGGGCCGGTGACCGGGGCGGAGTCGGCCAGGTCCAGCAGGCGGGTGACCTTCTCGGTCCAGCTGCGGGCCGGGGCGATGGAGACCGCCACACCGGCGCCCAGCAGGTAGGCGCGCTCCGGATGCTGGGACACGCGTTCGGCGGCGCGGGCGAAGCCTTCCTTGTCGACATTGGGCAGCTCGCCCTTGCGGCTGTCCTTGAGCAGGCGCTCGATGGCCCGCTCCACCAGGCCCTGGAAGACGCGGATCAGCTCATGGACCGACAGGCCGCGGGCCTGGGCCTCGGGGATGGCGAGCTTCTGGATGGCGTGCTGCAGGTCGGTGCCCGACGCCTCCAGCTCCTCCACCAGGTCGGCGCGGTGCAGCAGCTCGAAGGGGGTGGCGCCCTTGCGCTCCAGGAAGCCCTCCAGCAGCCGGCCGATCCGGTCGCGGGCGTGGATGGTGTAGAGGTCCTGCGGGGTGACGCAGAGCGGGTCGTTGTCTTCCTTGACCTTGGATTTCTTCGGGGCCTCGCTGTTGCCGAGGTTCAGGATACCGATCGACTGGAACTCGCGGGTCTCCGGATCGAGGGTCTCCTTGGTGACGCGCACGGCGGCGGCCTTCTTGGCGGCCATCATCTCGTTGGCGGTCGCCAGCGCCCCGGCGCGGTTCTCGGTGGCCAGGTCGAGCACCCAGGCGCCGCCAGGCGTCTTCTTGCTGAAGACCTCGTAGTGAACCTGCGCGCCGCTCATGAAATCCCCCAAAGGAAGACCCATGTTCGCGCAACAAACTTAAAGCCAGTTTACTGCGACGATTCGGCGCGGTGGGCGCGGTGACGCGTTATAGGGATGGGGAGGTTTCCCCGCCCCATTGAGGCCACGCTATGGGGCGACTAGCTTGGCTGCTGCTTCCTGAAAGGAATTGATCCCCGATCATGGCTAAGATCACCCTGGTGGACGACGACGAGAACATCGTCACGTCGGTGAGCCTCGCCCTCGAAAGCCACGGCCACACGGTCAAGGCCTACTACGACGGCGCTGCGGGCCTCGCGGCCCTGGAGAACGACCCGCCCGACCTCGCCATCCTCGATGTGAAGATGCCCCGCATGGACGGCATGGAGGTGCTGCGCCGCCTGCGCCGGACCTCCGACCTGCCGGTGATCATCCTGACGTCCAAGGACGAGGAGATCGACGAGATCCTCGGCTTCAACCTGGGCGCCGACGACTACATGCACAAACCCTTCAGCCAGCGCCTGCTGATCGAACGGGTGAAGGCGGTGCTGCGCCGGGCCGGCGCCGACGCCGAGGAGGCGCTGGCCACGCCGGGCGACACCAGCGCGCGCGCCCTGAAGCGCGGCAAGCTGACCCTGGACCCCGCCCGCCACGACTGCCTGTGGGAGGGCAAGCCGGTGAAGCTGACGGTGACCGAGTTCCTGCTGCTGCAGTCGCTCGCCCAGCGTCCCGGCTTCGTGAAGAGCCGCGACAACCTGATGGACGCCGCCTACGACGATCAGGTCTATGTCGACGACCGCACCATCGACAGCCACATCAAGCGCATGCGGAAGAAGTTCCGCGAGGTCGACCCCGAGTTCGACGGCATCGAGACCCTTTATGGCGTCGGATACCGATACCGCGAGACCTGACCCGGGACGTCTGTCCTCATGGTTCGGGTGGCTGCCAGGCTCACGCCTGGGGCGGCTCATCATCGTGCTCAACCTGCTGGGCCTGACGATCCTGATCATCGGGGCCCTGGTGCTCAACGAGCTGCGCCGGGGCCTGGTGAACGCCCGGATCGACAGCCTGACCACCCAGGGCGAGCTGATGGCCACCATCATCGACCAGGCCGCCACGGTGGGCGAACCCCTGCCGTCGATGGACGGGGCCTACGCCAGCCAGATCCTGCAGCTGCTCTCCAACCCCCGCACCCAGCGGGCGCGGCTGTTCGACTCCAAGGGCCGGCTGATCGCCGACAGCTACTGGGTGGCCGACCGGGTGGAGTGGAAGGTGCTGCCGCCGGCCCGGCCCCGGGAGGACGACCCCGGATTCTCCCTGCAGTTCCGCTCCGAGCGCAAGCCCCCCGGACCGCAGCCGGGGGTTCAGAAGGCGCTGGCCCACGAGGTCGCCGAGGCCCTGGACGGCAAGCACTGGGCCGGCATGCGGGCCGGCGACGACGGCGAGCGGGTGGTCTCGGTCTCCATCCCCATCCAGCACGTCCAGGCCGTCCTCGGCGTCCTGACCCTGGAGGCCAGCGACGTCGACGAGATCATCGCCCGCGAGCGCCTGGCCCTGATCCCCTTCATCCTGATCGCCATCGGGGTGACGCTGGCCTCCTCCCTGCTGCTCAACAACCTGATCGCCCAGCCGGTGCGCCGCCTGGCGCGGGCCGCCGACCGGGTGCGGCTCAGCCGGGCCCGCTCCATCTCCCTGCCCGACATCGCCCGGCGCGACGACGAGCTGGGGGATCTGACCCGCTCCCTGCAGGACATGACCCACGTGCTCAGCGAGCGGATGGACGCCATCGAGCGGTTCGCCGCCGACGTGGCCCACGAGATCAAGAACCCGCTCACCTCCCTGCGCTCGGCGGTGGAGACCCTGGAGCTGGTGAAGGACCCGGCCGCCCGCGAGCGGCTGCTGGCCATCCTGCAGCAGGACGTCACCCGCCTGGACCGGCTGGTGACCGATATTTCGAACGCCTCCAGGCTGGACGCCGAGCTGTCGCGGGAGGACCCCAAGGCCTTCGACCTGGGCCACCTGATCGGCGAGGTGGTGCAGCTCTACCAGGACACCGCCAAGCCCGGGGAGGCTCGCGTGGCGTTCAGCGCCCAGGACACCCTGGAGCCGATCATGGTCTCCGGCCGCGAGGGGCCGCTGGGCCAGGTGTTCCGCAACCTGATCGACAATGCGCGCTCCTTCAGCCCCCGCGACGGCGAGGTCCGGGTGCGGCTGGAGCACGCCCGGGGCGAGGCCACCGTGGCGGTGGAGGACGACGGCCCCGGCATTCCGCCCGACAATCTCGAAACCGTGTTCGAGCGGTTCTACACCTCGCGGCCCAAGGGCGCGGCCTTCGGCGGCAATTCGGGCCTGGGCCTGTCCATCGCCCGCCAGATCGTCGCCGCCCAGGGCGGAACCATCCGGGCCGAGAACCGCCCCGGGCCCGACGGCCAGACCGCCGGCGCCCGCTTCACCGTGGTGCTGCCCGAGGCCCGCCGGTGATCCTCCATGCCGGTCTGATCGCGGCCTTCCGCGGCGGCCGCTGGCGCGGCGTCCTGATCGAGGGCGCCTCGGGAGCCGGCAAGAGCGACCTGGCCCTGCGTTGCCTGGACCGGGGCTTCCGCCTGGTGGCCGACGACCGGGTGACGCTCTGGACCTCCGGCGGCCGGCTCTACGGTCGGGCGCCGGAGACCCTGGCGGGGCGGATCGAGGCGCGCGGCCTGGACGTGGTGGCCGAACCGGCCCTGGCCTGGAGCGGCGTCGACCTGGCGGTGCGCTGCGGAACCCCGGAGCGGATTCCGGAACGGGCCTTTGTCACGCACCTCGGGTTGAGCGTGCCCCTGATAATGCTCGCGCCGCTTGAATCTTCGGCCCCTGTGAAACTGAGTCGCGCATTGCAGCATCTTGGAGGCGGCCAAGAAGGAGCGTATCTAGGCGGCCTCGCGGCCGGCGTTTCGCCGCCGCCGGGTGGGGATTCCCGTTGAGAGAGTTGGCATGATCGGCCTCGTGATCGTCACGCACGGGCGTCTGGCCGAGGAGTTCGTCTTCGCCATGGAGCATGTGGTGGGCCCGCAGACCGGGGTGGCCTCCATCTGCATCGGGCCGGACGACGACATGGAAAAGCGCCGCCAGGACATACTGGCGGCCTGCGGACGCGTGGATACCGGCGACGGCGTCATCCTGCTCACCGACATGTTCGGCGGCACGCCCTCGAACCTGGCCATCTCGGTGATGGAGCAGACCAAGGCCGAGGTGATCGCCGGGTTGAACCTGCCGATGCTGATCAAGCTGGCCAGCGTGCGCACCAAGCTGCCGCTGCAGGACTGCGTGGCCCACGCCCAGGAGGCCGGGCGCAAGTACATCTCCGTGGCCTCCTACGTGCTGGCCGGCGAGAAATGACGGCGAGCCGCTCGGTCGAGATCGTCAACAAACGAGGCCTGCACGCCCGGGCCTCGGCCAAGTTCGTCAAGATGGCCTCGACCTTCGACGCCGAGGTCACGGTCTGCAAGGACGGCCAGGTGGTGGACGCCCGCTCGATCATGGGCCTGATGATGCTGGCCGCCGGCCCCGGCGCCTGCATCGAGATCCAGGCCGACGGCGCCGAGGCCGAACCCGCCCTGGACGCCCTGGCCAAGCTGGTCGCCGACCGCTTCGACGAGGACGAGTAGGGTCGTCGGCCGGTCCGCGGTCGCGGTCCAGGTCGAAAGAAGATCGACCACGAACCTCACGAACAAGCAAAGGGTGTCATCCCGGTTTCCGCGCAGCGGAAGACCGGGACCCATACCCACCGATCTATCCTGAGAGCTCCGCGCATCTGGGTCCCGGCCCTCCGCTTCGCTGCGGCCGGGATGACACCAGAGGTTTGTCGCGTCCGCGACTAGGTCTTCAGCTTGTAGCCCGTGCGGAAGATCCAGGTGATGGCCGCCAGGCAGAGCAGCATGAAGCCGAAGGTGGCCGCCAGGCTGACGCCGACGCCGACGTCGGACTTGTCGTAGAAGGCCCAGCGGAATCCGGAGACCAGATAGACCACCGGGTTGAACAGGGTGATCTTCTGCCAGATCGGCGGCAGCATGCTGATGGAATAGAAGCTGCCCCCCAGGAAGGTGAGCGGCGTGACGATCATCATCGGCACGATCTGCATCTTCTCCCAGCCGTCGGCCCAGACCCCGATCACGAAGCCGAACAGGCAGAAGGTGACCGCCGTGAGCGCCAGGAAGGCGATCATCACGAAGGGGTGGGCGATGGAGAAGGGCACGAACAGCCTGGCCGTCGCCAGGATGATCAGCCCCAGGATCACCGACTTGGTGGCCGCGGCCCCCACATAGCCGATGACGATCTCGATCGGCGAGATCGGCGCCGACAGCACCTCGTAGATCGTGCCGGACCACTTGGGCATGTAGATGCCGAAGGAGGCGTTGGAGATGCTCTCGGTCAGGATCGACAGCATGATCAGGCCCGGCACGATGAAGGCGCCGTAGCTGACCCCGTCGATCTGGGTCATCCGCGAGCCGATGGCCGAGCCGAAGACGATGAAATAGAGCGAGGTGGAGATCACCGGCGAGGCGATGGACTGCAGCACCGTGCGCCAGGTGCGGGCCAGTTCGAACTGATAGATGGCGCGGATCGCATAGAGGTTCATCGCGGGGCCCTCACCAGGCTGACGAAGATTTCCTCCAGCGAGCTCTGGCTGGTCTGGAGGTCCTTGAAGTCGATGCCGTGGCCGGCCAGGCGGCGCAGCAGGTCGGCGATGCCGGTCTCTTCGCTCTGGGTGTCGAAGGTGTAGACCAGCTCGGAGCCGTCCGCCGACAGCTCGAGGGGCTCGCCGGCCAGTTCCTTGGGCAGGGCCGTGAGCGGCGCCTGGAGGTGCAGGGTGAGCTGCTTCTTGCCCAGCTTCTGCATGAGGACGTCCTTGTCCTCCACCAGGATCAGCTGGCCGTTGCTGATCACCCCGATCCGGTCGGCCATCTCCTCGGCCTCCTCGATATAGTGGGTGGTCAGGATGATGGTGACGCCGCTGTCGCGCAGGCCCCGGACCATCTCCCACATGTCGCGGCGCAGCTCGACATCGACGCCGGCGGAGGGTTCGTCGAGGAACAGGATCTGCGGCTCGTGGCTCAGCGCCTTGGCGATCATCACCCGGCGCTTCATGCCCCCCGACAGGGCCATGATCTTGGAGTCCTTCTTGTCCCACAGGGAGAGCTGGCGAAGGATCTTCTCGATATAGGCCGGGTTGGGCGCCTTGCCGAACAGGCCGCGGCTGAACTTCACCGTGTCCCAGACGCTCTCGAAGGCGTCGGTGGAAAGCTCCTGGGGCACCAGGCCGATCTTGGCGCGGGCGGCGCGATAGTCGGTGACGATGTCGTGGCCGTCGGCCAGGACCTGGCCCGAGCCCGGATTGACGATGCCGCAGATGATGCTGATCAGCGTCGTCTTGCCGGCCCCGTTGGGCCCCAGCAGGGCGAAGATCTCGCCGCGGCGGATGTCCAGGTCGATGGTCTTCAGGGCCTGGAAGCCCCCGGCATAGGTCTTGGAAAGACCCTTCACGGATATGATCGGCTGCACGGAGGCTCCGGGGTCGTTCGAGGGTCCCCGCCAGATAGGGGCGGGCGATGGGTCAAGCTAGTCCGCAGGACGAATTAGGATCGCCCGGCCCGACATCGGCCAAGGATTCATCGGTCAGACGCCGGATTCTGTCAGCAGCCGCCCAAGACGCTTGGGCGCCATGGCGACATAGCTCTGGCGTATCCAGCCCTTCAGGGTGTCCAGCTCGGCCAGGATGTCGTCGTCGGCGCCGAAGTGGGCGATGGCCCACTTGTTCTGGCGATACCACCCCGCCCGCTCGCGCACGAAGGGCAGGAGCTGCGCCATCTCGTAGGAGATCGGCAACTTCACGGTGAGCGTCAGGGCGTCGACGGGCTCGGCCCGGTCGCCGAATACGGCGAAGGTCTTGCCCCGCACCCGCAGCCAGCGCGAGACCGTCGGACCGGGCGCGAGATCGGTCTCCGGCAGGCTCAGGCCGTAGGCGGTCAGTTCGGCTTCGGCCTGTTGGTGCGGCGTGGGCATGGCGGCGAAATTACCACCGCCCACGCCCTTGCGAAAAGTCCTAGGCGCTGACGCCCATGGTCATCGGCTTCAGGCCCAGGTCGGCCATCAGGGCCGCGTCGGTGTCCTTGTCCGGGTTGGCGGTGGTGAGCAGCCTGCCGCCGATGAACATGGAGTTGGCGCCGGCCAGGAAGCACAGGGCCTGGAGCTCGCGGCTCATGTGCTCGCGGCCGGCCGAGAGCCGCACCACGGTCTTGGGGCAGAGGATGCGGGCCACGGCGATCATGCGGACGAACTCGATGCCGTCCACCGGGGTGGAGTCCCCGAGCGGGGTGCCGGGGATGGGCATCAGGTCGTTGATGGGCAGGCTGTCGGGATGGGCCGGCAGGGTGGCGAGCGCGTGCAGCAGGCCGGCGCGGTCGCGGCGGGTCTCCCCCATGCCGACGATCCCGCCGCAGCAGGTGGACATGCCCACCGAGCGAACGGCCTCCAGGGTGTCGAGGCGGTCCTGGTAGGTGCGGGTGGTGACCACCTTGTCGTAATAGTCCGGGCCGGTGTCGAGGTTGTGGTTGTAGTAGTCGAGGCCGGCGTCCTTCAGGGACTGGGCCTGGTCGCGGGTCAGCATGCCCAGGGTCGCGCAGGTCTCCAGGCCCAGCGCCTTCACCCCGGCGATCATGGCCGCCACCTTGGGCACGTCGCGGTCCTTCAGGTCGCGCCAGGCCGCCCCCATGCAGAAGCGCTGGGCCCCGCCGGCCTTGGCCTCGGTCGCCGCGGCGATCACGGTGTCGGCCTCCAGCAGCTTGCTGGCGGTGGTGGAGGTCTTGAAGTGCTGGGACTGGCTGCAATAGCCGCAGTTCTCGGGACAGCCGCCGGTCTTCACGCTCAGCAGCTGGGAGAGCTGGACCTCGGTGGGGTCGAACCACGCCCGGTGGACTTGCGCGGCGCGGAACACCAGGTCCATGAACGGCAGCTCGAAGAGCGCCTCCACCTCGCCCAGCGACCAATCGTGCCGCGGTTGCGTTTCATCAAGGACGGGATTGAAGGGGGCGTTCATGGTGCACTCCTCGGGTCTGGGCGCCCATTTTGAGTCGGGCACGGGAGCATGTAGCGCATGGGCGCCGACGAGATCGAGTTGAAGTTCCTGTGCGAGCCGCAGGATGTGCCCGCCCTGCTGGCCGCCGCCCCCATCGGGGAGGCCGAGACCAAGCACCTGACAGCCGTCTATTTCGACACCCCGCAGGGCCATCTTAAGGCCGGCCACATCTCGCTGCGCCTGCGCGAGAGCAACGGAAAACGAGTCCAGACCCTGAAGCGCGGCGACGGATTCGCCCGCGAGGAGCACGAGGCCAGGGTCGCCGGCGACATGCTGGACCTCACCATGCCGGCGGTGAAGGCGGCCCTGAAACCCGCCCAGCGCAAGGCGCTCGCGCCGGTCTTCACCGTCCGCGTCACTCGCCAGCAGCGGACCTTCAGCTATGAAGGGGCTCAGATCGAGCTGGCCCTGGACCAGGGGGAGATCGCCACCGACGACCGCCGCCGCACCCTCTGCGAGCTGGAGCTGGAGCTGAAGTCCGGCGATCCGGCGGCCCTGTTCGCGCTGGCCCGCCAGCTTTCGCTGACCGCGCCGCTCTATCTGTCCTTCGACGGCAAGGCGACCCAGGGCCAGGGGCTGCGCGCCGGGACCCTTCACGAGCCGCGGCGGCACGACAAGGCGCCCCTGAGGCGCGGCGGAACCGCTGGGGAGGCCTTCCAGACCATCGCCCGCAACGCCCTGGTGCAGATCGCCGCCAACGGCGTGGTGCTGCGGGAGGTGGACGGCGAAGACGCCCTGCACCAGCTGCGGGTGGCGGTCCGCCGGATGCGCAGCGCCATGAGCACCTTCAAGTCGGTGGTGGAGGACACCCGGGTCCGGCACCTGAAGGCCGAGCTGAAATGGCTGTCGCGGGCCTGCGACGAGGCGCGCGACCTGGACGTCTTCAGCCACGACAACGCCGCCCTGGTGGGGGAGGACGCGCCCCTGTCGCCGCGGGTGGCCGCCGCCCGCGCCCAGGCCCACGCCAAGGCCGCCGCCGCCGTGGCCTCCAAGCGCTTCCGCGACCTGGTGCTGGAGACCTCGGCCTGGGTGGAGACCGGCGCCTGGCGCGACGAGGCCAGCCGCCATGCCCGCCGCTCGGCCCGCGACTTCGCCGCCAAGGCCCTGGAGCGCCGCTGGAAGAAGGTGCTTCGCCTGGGAAAGGACCTGCAGAAGCTGGACGATCCCGGCCGCCACCGGGTGCGGATCGCCGCCAAGAAGCTGCGCTACGCCGCCGAGGCCTTCGCGCCCCTGTTCGGCCCCGAGCCCGGCCGGCGGTTTATCAAGCGGCTGAAGGCCCTGCAGGACAGCCTGGGCGCCCTCAACGACAGCGCCGTGGCCGCCACCCTGGTGGCCCGCCTGGCGCCCGACGACGCCCCCGCCGCCCGCGACCTGATGGCGGCGCGCGAGGCCGCCCGCCCCAAGGCCCTGAAGACCGCCGCCAAGGAAATGGCCAAGCTGGCCCAGGCGCCCGTCTTCTGGCGTTAAGCCTGCTCATATAAAGATATCTTTATACGTTGGTTGCAGGGTCGCTCTCGCGCGGCTATAGAGCCCGCAAAGCATATTGCGCCGACAGGACACCCCGATGACCGACTATGTCGTGAAAGACATCACCCTCGCCGACTTCGGTCGCAAGGAAATCGCTATCGCCGAAACCGAGATGCCGGGCCTGATGGCCGTGCGCGCCGAGTTCGGCAAGGCCCAGCCCCTGAAGGGCGCCCGCATCGCCGGCTCCCTGCACATGACCATCCAGACCGCGGTCCTGATCCAGACCCTGGAAGCCCTGGGCGCGGAGGTCCGCTGGGCCTCCTGCAACATCTTCTCCACCCAGGACCACGCCGCCGCCGCCATCGCCGCGGCCGGCACCCCGGTCTTCGCCATCAAGGGCGAGAACCTGGTGGAGTACTGGGAATACGCCCACCGCATCTTCGAGTGGCATGACGGCGGCTACCCGAACCTGATCCTCGACGACGGCGGCGACGCCACCCTGCTCTGCGTGCTGGGCCCCAAGGCCGAGAAGGACATCTCCGTCCTGGCCAACCCGCAGAACGAGGAAGAGGAAGCCCTCTTCGCGGTGATGAAGCGCTACATCAAGGAGAAGCCGGGCTTCTATTCGGCCATCCGCGACGCCTGCAAGGGCGTGTCGGAAGAGACCACCACGGGGGTCCACCGCCTCTACCAGATGTCGGAACGCGGCGAGCTGCCCTTCCCCGCCATCAACGTCAACGACAGCGTCACCAAGTCCAAGTTCGACAACCTCTATGGCTGCCGTGAAAGCCTGGTGGACGCCATCCGCCGCGGCACCGACGTGATGCTCTCGGGCAAGGTCGCGGTGGTCCTGGGCTACGGCGACGTGGGCAAGGGCTCGGCGGCCTCCCTGCGCAACGGCGGCGCCCGGGTCATCGTCACCGAGATCGACCCGATCTGCGCCCTGCAGGCGGCCATGGAGGGCTACGAGGTCCAGACCATGGAAGACGTCGCCGACAAGGGCGACATCTTCGTCACCGCCACCGGCAACAAGGACGTTCTCACCGTCGACCACATGCGTCGGATGAAGAACAACGCCATCGTCGCCAATATCGGCCACTTCGATAGCGAAATTCAGGTCGCCGGCCTGAAGAACTTCAAGTGGGACAAGATCAAGGATCAGGTCCACCACGTCGAATTCCCCGACGGCAAGAAGATCATCCTGCTGTCGGAAGGCCGCCTGGTGAACCTCGGCAACGCCACCGGCCACCCCAGCTTCGTGATGAGCGCCTCCTTCACCAACCAGACGCTCGCCCAACTTGAGCTGTGGACCAATGGCGCGAAGTACGAAACCAAGGTCTATACCTTGCCCAAGCACCTCGATGAGAAGGTGGCCATGCTCCACCTGGGCAAGCTCGGCGCCAAGCTGACCACGCTTTCCAAGGAGCAGGCCGACTATATCGGCGTGCCCACGGCCGGGCCGTTCAAGCCCGACCATTACCGCTACTAGGTCTTCCTCTTCGTCATCCCCCGGCGCCGGCGTATCTCCAGTCCGCCGAGCCCCCCAAGCGCCGGGGGATGACGTTTTCGTTCTAGCGCTAGCGCAGCCCAGAGGGCTCGGCTAACAAACCGGCCATGCCGCTCGCGCTCGTCATCTCCAGTCATGTCGCCGCCAGCCGGGTCGGGGGCGCCGCCCAGGCCCAGGCCCTGGCGCCGTTCCGCATCGACACCATGGTGGTTCCCACCGTCCTCTATGGCCGCCACCCCGGCTGGGGCGCGCCCGGCGGCGCGTCCGTGCCCGTCGAGGCCATCGAGGGCATGCTGGACGGCATCGAGGCCAACGGGCTGTTCGCCCAGACCGACCTGGTGCTCACCGGCTACTTCGCCTCCGCCGCCCAGGTGCGCGCCGCGGCCCGGGCCATCGACGCCGTGCGCGCCGCCCCGCGGGAGGCCGGCGCCCGCAAGCCCATCATCATCATCGACCCCACCATCGGCGACGCCGGCAAGGGACTCTATGTCGCCGCCGACGTGGCCGAGGCGGTGATCAGCGACCTGGTCCCCCGCGCCGACATCGTCGCCCCCAACGCCTGGGAGCTGCAGCGCATGACCGGCGCCGAGACCCGCGACCCCACCCAGGCCCTGCACGCCGCCCGCCTGCTGGGCCGGCCGGTGATGGTCTCCTCGGTGCAGCGCGGCGGCGAGATCGGGGTGATCTACGCCGACAAGAAGGAGGCCTGGCTGGCCGCCCACCCGCGGGCCGATAGCGCCCCCAAGGGCACCGGTGATTTGCTCTCGGCCCTGTTCGGCGCGGCCCTGATCGATGGGCTCACCACCTCCTATGCCCTGGCCCGCGCCGTCGGCGGCGTGGCCGAGACCATCAGCGCCGCCCAGATCTGGAACGTCGCCGAGCTGCCCATCGTGGCCATGTCCCAGCGGCTGAAGGCCGCCTCCCCCACCGTGCGCATGGAGCGTCTGGCCTGACCGAGATCTTCGGAACCTGCGCCCCGGCCTTCTTCGCGGTCCGGGAGGCTTTCGAGGCCAATTTCGAGCAGGGGCTGGAGTTGGGCGCGCGGTTCTCCCTGGTCCGCAAGGGCGAGGTGCTGGTGGACCTCTGGGCGGGCTATGCCGACCGCCAGCGGACCCGGGCCTTCGACGACACGACCCTCACCGCCATCTTCTCCAGCACCAAGGCCATCGCCGCCCTGCTGATCGCCCGGCTGGTGGACGCCGGAAAGCTGGACTACGGCCAGACCGTCGCCAGCGTCTGGCCCGAGTTCGCCCAGGCCGGCAAGGGCGCCATCACCGTCGAGCAGGTGATGAGCCACCAGGCCGGCCTCTCCGGCTTCCCCGACCCCATGGAGCCGTCGCTCTGGTTCGACTGGGAGGCCATCTGCGCCAAGCTGGCGGCCATGGCCCCCCTGTGGGCGCCGGGAACCGCCAGTGGCTACCACCCGGTCACCTTCGGCTACCTGGCCGGCGAGATCTTCCGCCGGGTGGATGGCCGCACCATGGGGACGGCCTTGCGCCAGGACCTGGCGGTCCCCTTCGACCTGGACCTGTGGATCGGCCTGCCGGATTCCGAGCACGGCCGCGCGGCCGACATGCAGCGCCCCAACGGCCCGGCCAGGTTCGGCGAGATCAACGAAGCCACGCGGGCGGCCTTCCTCACCCCCTGGTCCTCGGCCGGCGGCGGCGGCCAGGCGGAGTGGCGGCGCACGGAAATTCCGTCGGCCAACGGCCACGCCACGGCCCTGGCGCTGGCCCGCCTGTTCGGGGCGCTCGCCGATGACGGCTGGCTGGACGGGGAGGTGATCCTGTCGCCGGCCCTGATCGCCGAGGCGTCACGGGAACGCATCCGCGGCCAGGACCTGGTGCTGCCCTTCGAGATGAGCTGGGGGGCGGGCTTCATGCGCAACGCCCCGGTGAAGGTCTGGGGACCGGGGGAGCAGACCTTCGGCCACTCCGGCTGGGGCGGCTCCTGCGTCTTCGCCGACCCGGAGACCAGTCTGGCGGGGGCCTATGTCATGAACCGCCAGTCCACCGATCTGATCGGCGACCGCCGCCCCAGGGCCCTGATCGAGGCGGCCTACGGGTCGCTTTAGATCCCCTAGGCCACCACCGGACTCGGGAGGGCGCGGCTGCGGCGCCAGGCGCCGTAGGTGAAGACCGCCGCCCCGCCCCAGATGAAGGCGAAGGAAATGGCCCGCAGGGGGGTGAAGGCCTCCCCCTGGCTGACGCCGATGACGAAGCCGATGGTGGGGCCGATGAACTGCAGGAAGCCCATGAAGGAGAGCGGGATCCGGCGGGCGGCCCAGGAGAACAGCACCAGCGGCACCGCCGTGATCGGTCCCGAGGCGATCAGCCAGGCGATGGTGGCCGGCGACGCCAGGAAGTGGCCGCCGCCCTGGTGCTGCAGCCACATCACGAAGACGAAGCTGGGGATCGCCAGCAGCAGGCACTCGATGAACAGGCCGGTCTGGGCGTCGGCCGCCACCTGCTTGCGCACCACCCCATAGCCGCCGAAGGAGAGGGCGAGCGCCAGCGAGACCAGGGGCAGGTGGCCGAGCGCCACGGCCTGGATCACCACGCCCACCACCGCGAAGGCGATGGCGGCGACCCCGATGCGGTCCATGCGCTCGCGGAAGATCAGGGTCCCGGCGGCCATGTTGATCAGGGGGGTGATGTAGTAGCCGAGGCTGGATTCCAGCACCCGGCCGGAATTGACCGCCCAGATGAAGACGATCCAGTTGGCGGCGATCAGCCCCGCCGACAGGGTGAGCCAGGCCAGCACCTTGGGCTGACGGAACACCGCCACCGCCTGGCGCCACTGCTTGGCCAGCAGCACGAAGATCAGGGCGGTGGGCGCGCCCCAGATGGTGCGATGGGCGAGCGTCTCCCAGGGGCCGACGCCGAGGTGGCCGATGGCCTGGAAGGCCAGCGGCACGAAGCCCCAGATGAAGTAGCAGAGGATGCCCGCGCCGAGCGCCGTGCGGTTGATCTGGGCGGAGTCGGTCACGGGCGGGCTTTCGAAGCGTCAGCGCAACGGCGGGTTGCTTACCTAGGCGCCATGGCGGCGACGGCAAGAGCCTTTCGCGCAAACCCTCGCGGAGTCCGGACGGCGTATTGCGGCCCCACCTCCTCTCCCGCTTGGGGGAGGGGAGGTGTTCTCAGCGACTAGGCGATCAGCTTGGTCTTGATCAGGCCGCGCTCGTGCAGGAGCTGGGCGATCTGGACGGCGTTCAGCGCCGCGCCCTTGCGCAGGTTGTCGGCCACGACCCAGAGGTTCAGGCCGTGCTCGACGGTGGGGTCGTTGCGGATGCGGCTGACGAAGACCGGGAACTCGCCCTGGGCCTCCTTGGGGGTCATGTAGCCCTGGTCGTTGCGGCTATCGATGACGATCAGGCCGGGGCTCTCGCGCAGCAGGTCGCGGGCCTCGTCCTCGTCCAGGTGCTCGTGGAACTCGATGTTCACGGCCTCGGAGTGGCCGACCATCACGGGCACGCGCACGCAGGTGACCGTCAGCTTGATGGCCGGGTCGATCATCTTGTGGGTCTCGTTCCACATCTTCTGCTCTTCGTCGGTGTAGCCGTCGTCCTGGAACGACCCGATGAAGGGGATGACGTTGAAGGCGATCTGCTTGGGGAACTTCTTGGGCGGGGTCGCCCCTAGGACGAAGACGTTCTTGGTCTGGTCGAACAGCTCGTCCATGCCTTCCTTGCCGGCCCCGGAGACCGACTGGTAGGTCGAGACCACCACCCGCTTGATCTTCGCCCGGTCATGCAGGGGCTTGAGCGCCACCACCAGCTGGGCCGTCGAGCAGTTGGGGTTGGCGATGATGTTCTTCTTGTGCGCCCAGAGCACGTCGTCGGGGTTCACCTCCGGCACCACCAGGGGCACGTCGGGGTCCATCCGGAAGGCCGAGGAATTGTCGATGACGATGGGGCCGGCGGCGCCGATCTTCGGCGACCACTCCTTGGAGAAGGAGCCGGACACGCTCATCAGCACGATGTCGACGGTCGAGAAGTCGAACTGCTCGATGTCCTGGCACTTGATGATCTTCTCGCCGAAGGCGACCTCGAGCCCGATGGACTTGCGGCTGGCGATGGCGTGGATCTTGTCGATGGGGAATTGAACTTCCTCAAGGATGTTCAACATTTCGCGGCCCACATTACCCGTGGCGCCGACGACGGCTACGCGGTAGCCCATCGGGGTCTCTCCTCATCTTCAAGCGGAGCGTTCCGTTACGCTCCTGAGCCCGAAATCGCAAGCTGGGCGCACCGCGTTGCGGCTGTCTGACCCACCAGGTCATGGACGGCGGGCCGCAGCCGCCTATCGTGGCGGGCAAGAAAACGACTCACGAGGAAACCCCATGACCCCCAACTCCGGCATGCCCTTCGCCAACCTGATGGGGGTGGAGATCGTCGAGCGCGCGAAGGACAAGGTCGTGGGTCGCCTGCTGGTCCGGCCCGACCTCTGCACGGCGGGGAACATCCTGCACGGCGGCGCCTTCATGGCCTTCGCCGACGCGCTCGGGGCCGTCGGCGGTCACCTCAACCTGGTCCCCGGATCGCGGACCACCACCATCGAAAGCAAGACCAACTTCCTGGGCTCGGCCAAGGAGGGGACGACGGTGATCGGCGAATCCACCCCCCTGCACATCGGCCGCTCCTCCAGCGTCTGGCAGACCCGCATCACCGGCGAGGACGGCAAGCTGGTGGCCATCGTCATCCAGACCCAGATGACCGTGCCCCTGGCGGAAAAGGCGGCGTCCTAGCCCTTGCCGGGCTTCGGCGCCCGGCAGGCCCCAGACACCTGGTCGGCGCTCACGGCCTGCCCCGCGTCCAGGGCCGCGAACAGAGGGCGGAAATCGCAGGACCGGCCGTTGGCCAGGCCGCGGCCGGTGGCGAACAGGCCCTTGCGGTTGAAGAGGTTCACCGCGAACTCGTCGGAGCCGACATAGGCCCGCAGGAAGGCCAGGACCAGCAGCTCCCGGTCGGGACCTTGCGTCTCGCCCTCGGCGATCATCGTGCGCCAGACCGCGCAATTGGCCTGGCCGTCCCAGACGTGGCCCGGCGCCAGGTTGGGGCGCTTGGCGGTGGGAATGGCGCAGGGGGTGTCGTTCTTCATGGCCACGAAGGCCGCCGCCGTGCGGGCGCGGGAGGTGAAGTCGAGATCCCGCGTCTCCCCGGCCTTGAAGGTGGCCAGCTTGGCCATCACCGCCTCGATCTCCTCGAGGTAGCGGGCCCCGGCCTGGACCCGCATGTCGTAGAAGAAGGCGTATTCCGCGAAGCGCGGCTGTGGCCGGCTCTGCAGAGTGGCGGCCCACCGGGTCGCCAGGTTCCAGGCCGAGGCGCGGAATACCTGCTCGCCGGCGTCCTGGGCGGCCACCACAGCCGGGTCGCCGAGGAACCCCTGAAGCTCGATGGCCAGGGCCGGGTCGATGACCCCGTCGGTCTGCACCGAACGGGCCCAGGCCAGGGCCTCGGGCCGGGTCAGGGGATCGCGGGACAGCCGGGCGTATTTCACGAAGTCCGCGCCGTGGAAGGGCATGTCGGCGGCGGCCAGGGCGTCGGCCTCGGGCACCTTGTCGATCAGGTCGGCGATGGTCCCCTGGCCGAAGTTCCACTGCAGGGCCCCCACCGACAGGCCCTGCCTGTCCCGGTCGCCGGCCAGGGTGGTGTAGACCGCCAGGCTCGACGGCGCGGCGGTCTCCAGCAGCCGCGTCATCATCGAGGAGGCCTGGGCCCAGGCGGGGGGCGGGGCGGCCGGGACGGCCGGGGGCTCGGGGGCGGGCTCGACCGGCTGGGCCCGCGCCGCGCCCGCCAGGCAGAGGGCCAAACCCAGTCCGGCCCAGAGCCGCGACATCCTCAGGCCTCGCCGGCCATGGCCAGGATCGCCTTCCATTCGGCCGGCTCCACCGGGCAGACCGACAGGCGGAACTGCTTGAACATCTTCATCTCGGCCAGCGCCGGATCGGCCTTCATCTGAGCCAGGGTGACGGGCTTCTTCAGCGCCCGGACCGGGACCACCTCCACGGCCACGAAGCGGCCCGCCGGGTCGCTGGGGTCGAGGAAGGCCTCGCGGGAGACCCTGCAGATCCCCACCACCTCCAGCCCCTTCTGGGAATGGTAGAACAGCGCCTCGTCGCCCAGCTTCATGGCCTTCAGATAGAGGGCGGCCTGGTTGTTGCGCACCCCGTCCCAGACGGTCTTCCCGTCGCGGACCAGGTCCTCATAGCTGAACTTCTCGGGCTCGGACTTCATCAGCCAGTGGGCCATCGGCGCATTCCCTCAAATCCTGGCCACGATATCGCCGGCGCCGGCGACGCTTGGCAAGCGCCCAGGATATAGTTGACTCCGTCAAATACATGCCGTTTCCTTCAGGCCTGGAAGGAGCCCGCCATGACCCCGAGCCCACCCGATCCCGTCGCCGCCATCCGCGGCTTCAACCGCTTCTACACCCGCCGGATCGGGGTGCTGGAGGAGGCCTATCTGGGCACGCCCCTGAGCGTCGCCGAGGGCCGGGTGCTCTACGAGATCGCCCAGGCGCCGGACGGCCTGACGCCCAAGGCCATCCGTGGGATCACCGGCCTGGACGCAGGCTATCTCTCGCGGATCCTCAAGCGGTTCGAGCGGGAGGAGCTGACCGCGCGCGCCCCCTCCCCGGAGGACGGGCGCAGCATCACCATCACCCTGGCGCCCAAGGGCGCCGAGACCTTCGCGGGTCTGAACGCCGCGTCGGATGAGGTGGTGGCCAGGATGATCGCGGGGCTCGACGGACCCCAACGCGAGCGCCTGACCCGGGCGGTGACCGAAATCCAGGGTCTGTTGGAGGCGCCCGCCACGCCGGACGTGATCCTGCGCCCGCATCGGCCGGGCGACATGGGCTGGATCATCGCCCAGCACGGCGAGGTCTATACGCGGGAATATGGCTGGGACAGCCGCATCGAGTCGCTCACCGCCCGGGTCTGCGCCGACTTCCTCGACAACTTCGATCCCGCCCTGGAACGATGCTGGATCGCCGAACGCGGCGGCGAGCGGCTGGGCTCGATCTTCCTGGTCAAGGGCGAGGCCCCCGGCCAGGCCAAGCTGCGCCTGCTGATGCTCACCCCCGCGGCCCGCGGCCTGGGCCTGGGCAAGCGGCTGGTGGCCGAGTGCGTCGCCTTCGCCCGGGCGGCCGGCTACCGCGAGGTGGTGCTCTGGACCCATGCGGTCCTGACCGCCGCCCGCGGCATCTACGCCGCCGCCGGCTTCGAACTGATCGAGACCTGGACCCACGCCGATCTCGGCCCCGAGCAGGTGTCGGAGACCTGGCGGCTGACCCTCTGAGCGCATCTGCGGCCCGGTTCGGCCCGTAGGTTCGACATGATCGATCGACGCCTCCTGCTCGCCGGCGGCCTGGCCGCCCTGCCCGGCCTCGCCCGCGCCGCCGCGCCCGCCAGCCGCCGCCTGACCTTCACCGTCCTGCGCAACGGGGCGAGGATCGGCGAGCACCTGATGAGCTTTTCGGGCGACCCGGCCTCCCCCACCGTCACCACCGAGGTGCGCATGACCGTGAAGCTCGGTCCCGTGCCGGTGTTCCGCTATCGCCACCACGCCGTGGAGCGCTGGAGCGGCGGCCGCTTCGCCGGCCTGGAGACCACCACCGACTCCAACGGCAAGGCCGAACGGGTCTCCGCCCGCCGCACCGAGGGCGGCGTCGTCATCGAGACCGCCAAGGGCCGGATCAACGGGCCGGCGGGCGCGCGGCCCTTCACCCACTGGAACCCGGAGGTCTTCTCAGGCCCCCTGTTCAATCCCCAGGAGGGCAAGCTGCTGAAGGTGACCGCCCGCAAGGTCGGGCCCCGCCAGTGGGCCGTGCGCGGCGAGGCGGAGATCGACGACTTCTATGACGAGGCCGGGGTGTGGAGCGCCCTGAAGGGCAAGCTCCAGGACGGCTCGATCCTGGAGTACCGGCGGGTCTAGAGCGCCGCCAGGACCGCGTCGCCCATCTGCACCGTGGTCAGCGCCCCGCCGAGATCCCGGGTCCGGGCGCCGTCCTCCAGGGCCTTGTTGACCGCGGCGAACAGTCTGTCGGCCAGGTCGGTGCGGTCCAGGGACCAGCGCAGGGCCATCTCGAAGGAGAGGATGGCGGCCAACGGATTGGCCACGCCCTGGCCGGCGATATCCGGCGCCGAGCCGTGGATGGGCTCATAGAGGCCGGGCTTGCCCGCCACGCCCAGCGCCGCCGACGGCAGCATGCCCAGGGACCCGGTGAGCTGGGCCGAGATGTCCGACAGGATGTCGCCGAACAGGTTGTCGGTGACCATGACGTCGAACTGCTTGGGGTTCTTGACGATCTGCATGGCCGCGTTGTCGGCCAGGATGTGCTCCAGCTCGACATCGGCATAGTCGCGGGCGTGCAGGTCGGTGACCACCTGGCGCCAGAGCAGGCCGGAATCCATCACGTTGGACTTCTCGGCCGAGGTCACCTTGTTGCGGCGGCCGCGCGCCAGTTCGAAGGCGACCCGGGCCACCCGCTCGATCTCGGCGGTGGTGTAGACCTGGGTGTCGACGGCGCGCTTGCCGCCGCCCGGCAGGTCCTCGATGAAGCGTGGGCTGCCGAAATAGATGCCGCCGGTGAGCTCGCGGACGATCATGAAGTCCAGGCCCTCCACCACCTCGCGCTTGAGGCTGGAGGCGTCGGCCAGGGGCTGGAAGCACAGGGCCGGGCGCAGGTTGGCGAACACCTCCATGCCGGCGCGCAGGGCCAGCAGGCCGGCCTCGGGCCGCTTGTCGCGGGGAACCCCGGCCCATTGCGGGCCGCCGACCGCCCCCATCAGCACCGCGCGGGAGGCTTTCGCCGTCGCCAGGGCCTCGTCGGTGAGCGGGGTCCCATGGGCGTCATAGCTCGCCCCTCCGAACAGCCGCTCATCGAGGGTGAGCTCAGGCGCCAGCACCTCGGCGACGCGGCGCACCTGGGCGGTCACTTCGGGTCCGATGCCGTCGCCCGGCAGGAGGAGGAGATCGGTCATGTCAGGAGCCTTGGAGAGAACTTTAAAGCGCGCGCTCGGAGGCGGTCTCGTAGGCGATGAGCCTGCGGTCGCCAACCCCGAACTGGGGCCAGGCGGCGCGCCACGTCGTCATGTGCGGCGTCTGGAAATGGGCGTCGAGGCAGGCCTGGTCGCGCCAGGCTTCGTACACCCGGATCAGGCCGGGATCGGCCACGTCCTGGGCGTAGGCGTATTCCAGGCAGCCCTCCTCCGCCCGGCTGGCGCTCAGCATGGCCAGCATGTGGGGCTTGAAGCGCTCCAGGTTCTCCGGCGGCACGCGGACCGTGCCGGCGATGATCAGGGTCATGCGCCCTCCAGCCAGGGCTCCGACAGGGCGCGCTTGGTCTCGTAGACGTCGATGTCCTTGGCCGCCACCAGGGTCTCGCCGATGGCGTCCAGGCCCTGCAGCATCTTGGCCTTGCGCTGCGGGTCGATCTGGAAGCTGAAGGCGGCCCCGGAGGGGGAGACCACGGTCTGGGCCTCCAGGTCGACAGTCACCAGGTGGTTGCCGCCCTTGGCCTCCTCCATCAGGGCCTGGACCTCTTCGGGTTTCAGGACCACCGGCAGCAGGCCGTTCTGGAAGCAGTTATTGTAGAAGATGTCGGCGAAGGAGGACGAGATCACGCAGCTGATCCCGAAGTCCAGCAGGGCCCAGGGGGCGTGCTCGCGGCTCGACCCGCAGCCGAAATTGTCGCCCGCCACCAGGACGCCCGCGCCCTTGTACTCCGGACGGTTCAGGACGAAGTCGGGCTTCTCGCGGCCCTGCTCGTCGAAGCGGAAGTCGTAGAACAGCCCCTTGCCCAGGCCCTCGCGCTCCACGGTCTTGAGGAACTGCTTGGGGATGATCTGGTCGGTGTCGATATTGGCCATGGCCAGCGGCGCCATGCGCGCATCGAGCTTGGTGAAGGCTTTCATCTAGGCGGTCTCGGTTTCGGCGTTCTGCTGGATGAGGAGGGCCGGGGCGGCGGGGACGCCGGCGCGCAGGGTGAAGACCTTGGTGCCGGGCTTGCGGCCCTTGCGCACCTCGGAGACGTCGAAGCCGGCGTTGGCGATGCGGGCCTGGGCGGCGTCGGCGTCGGTCACCCGCCAGGCCAGGCCGCCGAAACGGTCCGGCGCGTCGCTCACCGGGGTCTTGAGGCTGGCGCCCATCTCCACCACCGCCGAGCCGCAGCGGAAGAACAGCTGGCGCACGCCCCACTGGTCGTTGGACCGGTCCAGGCGCAGGTCGAGGCCGAGCTTGGCGCCATAGATGGCCAGGGCCCGGTCGGGATTGGCGGTGTTGATCACCACGTGGTCCAGCTCGCTCACCGCCGCGGCCTCGCCGTCGATGGCGGGCGACAAGGGCCAGGGCTCGCCGCTGCGGGGTGGGTCGACGAGCAGGATGTTAAGGCCGCCGGTGTCGGCGGCGTTCAGGGCGCTGGTGGTCCAGTAGCGCTTGCGGCCGTCGTCGTGGGTCGAGCGGGTGGGTCCGGGAACCGTGCCCCGCAGGCCCCGGCGCTCGGCCAGCTTCTGGGCCGCAGCGGCGTTCTCCACCGTGAAGGCGATGGCCCAGATCCCCTCGCCGTGCTCGGCCAGGTGCCGGCGGATCGTGTCGCCGAAGGCGCCCTCGCCGTGCGGGGTGATGACGTCCAGCGCCATGTTGGGCAGCTGGAACCAGGCGTGGCGGGCCCCGCCGTCGCCGCCGATCCAGTTGGGCTCGCGGCCCAGCAGGGCGCGGTAGCCGGCCACCGCCGCGTCCAGATCGTTCACCGCCAGCGCGATGTGATCCAGGCCCGTGATCACGGCAGGAACTCGCGCACGTCGACGATGTGGCCGGCGATGGCGGCGGCGGCGGCCATGGCCGGGCTCATCAGGTGGGTGCGGCCGCCGCGGCCCTGGCGGCCCTCGAAGTTGCGGTTGGAGGTCGAGGCGCAGCGTTCCCCTGGCGCCAGGCGGTCGGGGTTCATCCCCAGGCACATCGAGCAGCCCGGCTCGCGCCAGTCGAAGCCCCCGGCCTTGAAGATGGCGTCCAGCCCCTCCTCCTCGGCCTGTTCCTTCACCAGGCCCGAGCCCGGCACCACCATGGCCCGCACGTGGGGGGCCACAAGGCGGCCGTTCAGGAAGGCGTGCTGCACCACCTGGGCGGCGGACCTCAGGTCCTCGATGCGGCTGTTGGTGCACGACCCGATGAAGACCACGTCCACCTTGGCCTCGGTGATCGGCTGGCCGGCGGCCAGGCCCATATAGTCCAGCGCCCGCTCGGCCGAGGCGCGCTTGTCGGGGGTGGCGAAGCTCTCGGGGGCCGGCACCTTGCCGGTGACCGGGATCACGTCCTCAGGGCTGGTGCCCCAGGTGACGGTGGGGGCGATGTCGGCGGCGTCCAGCACCACCTCGCGGTCGAACAACGCGTCGGGGTCGGACTGGAAGGTCTTCCAGTGGGCGAGCGCCATCTCCCAGGAGGCGCCCTTCGGCGCGGCCGGACGACCCATCATGTAGTCGAAGGTCTTCTGGTCGGGGGCCACCAGGCCGGCCCGCGCCCCGGCCTCGATGGCCAGGTTGCAGAGCGTCATGCGGCCTTCCATGGACAGGCCACGGATCGCCTCCCCGGCATATTCGATCACCGAGCCGGTGCCGCCCGCCGTGCCGATGGCGCCGACGATCGCCAGGGCGAAGTCCTTGGCGCCGACCCCGGGACCTGGGGTCCCGTTGACCGTCACCCGCAGGTTCTTGGACTTCTTCTGGCGCAGGGTCTGGGTGGCCAGCACATGCTCCACCTCCGAGGTCCCGATGCCTTGGGCGAGCGCCCCGAAGGCGCCGTGGGTCGAGGTGTGGCTGTCGCCGCAGACGATGGTCATGCCCGGCTGGGTGCGGCCCTGTTCGGGACCCACCACGTGGACGATGCCGTTGCGGATGTCCCCCATCGGGAAGAACTCGATGCGGTTGTCCTTGACGTTGCGCTCCAGGGTCTGGAGCTGCAGGCGCGCCTCCTCGTCGGCCACCGCGCCGACGCCCAGCGCCTGGCCCTCGGTGGGGACGTTGTGGTCGGCCACCGCCAGGGTGCGGTCGGGACGACGCACCGGGCGGCCGGCGGCCCTGAGCCCCGCGAAGGCCTGGGGTGTCGTCACCTCGTGGATCAGGTGCAGGTCGATATAGAGGATGGCCTCGCCGTCTTGCTCCGCAACGACGTGGGCGTCCCAGATCTTGTCATAAAGGGTCTTGCCGGACATGGGCGGCATGTAGGGTCGGAGGGGGGCCTAAGTCCAGCGCCCCGCGACGATTTCACCACCCCGCGCGCAAGGATTTGCCTCAGGCCGCGGCCTTTTGGTCCGTCGGCAGGCAACCTTGACCCTGAAGCGCCACCTTGAGCGCCGTTTCGAGGGGCGTGTGCGGCTCCGCGCCGAGGGTTTTCACCAGCCGGCCATTGTCCAGCAGGACGGCGTTATCCCAGAGGTAGCGCATCTCCAGCATCTCCCGCAGGGTCTCCACGAAGGGGGCGACCGCCCGCATGGCCAGCCAGGGAATCCGCTTCACCGCCAGCCGGCGCCCCGCCACCCGCTCCAGGGCCGCGACCAGGTCGTCGCCGGTGACCTGGTGGCCGCCGAAATTGTAGACCGCCACGTCGGGCAGGGTGGGCTCGATCTCGGCCAGCCGCGCCATGGCGGCGGCGAGGTCGGGCAGATAGGCCCAGGTGTGGCGGATCTCACGCGGACCGGGATAGCTCACCGACCTCAGGGGCTTGTCCTTGGCCACGATCCCCTCGGTCAGCCAGGAGGAGCCGCTCACCGGACCGAAGAAGTCGCCGGCCCGCACGATCAGGCTCCGCACCCCGGCGGCGTGCAGCCGCTGCTCCATCGCCACCCGGATCGCCCCCTTGCGGGTCCTTGGGTTCTGCGGGGAGTCCTCCGTGATCGTCGGGAAGGCGTCGGGCCCGTAGTTGTAGACATTGCCCGGCAGCAGGATCCGCGCGCCGGCAGCCTTGGCCGCGGCGATGCTGGCCTCCATCATCGGCAGGAGCAGGCCCGCCCAATTCCTGTAGCCCGGCGGGTTGGCGGCGTGGACGATCACGCTCGCGCCCTGCGCCGCGGCGGTCACCTCGGCGGCCGACAGGGCGTCGCCCTTCACCCATTCGATGCGCTCCAGGCCCACCGCCTCGCGGGCCGCCCGGGCCGGATCGCGGTGCAGGCCGCGCACGCGCCAGCCCCGCGCCAGCAGGGCCGCGGCCACCTCGCCGCCCACCGATCCCGTGGCCCCGATCACCAGGGCGGTCTTGTCTGAGGTCGCCATGTCGCCATCTCCTGTTCAGAGACCAAGGATCGGCGACCGGGAGCTCAAACGAAATTGCGGATATCCGTGACTCAGCTATTCATAGGCGCATGAGCGATCCGACCTGGGACCTCTATCAGAGCCTCCACGCCGTGCTGCAGGCTGGCAGCCTGTCGGCGGCGTCCCGCGCCCGGGGCCTGACCCAGCCCACCATCGGCCGGCACATCGAGGCCCTGGAGCAGCAGCTGGGCGCCCCGCTGTTCCTGCGCAGCCCGCGCGGCCTGACCCCCACGGACCTGGCCGTCAGCCTCAAGACCCACCTGGAGGAGATGCACGCCGCCGCCGCCGCCGCCGCGCGCGACGCCTCGGGCTCGGCCGACAGCGAGAAGGGTTCGATCCGCATCGCCGCCAGCCTGATCGTTGGCGTCGAGGTGCTGCCCCAGATCCTGGCTGGGTTCATGGAGCGGCATCCCGACATCTCCATCGAGCTGGTGCTGTCCAACAAGATCGAGGACCTGTCGCGCCGCGACGCCGACATCGCCGTGCGCATGGCCCGGCCCACCCAGGGCGCCCTGGTGGCCCGCAAGATCGGCATGCTGGGGGTCGGGTTCTACGCCACCCAGGGCTATATTGACCGGCGCGGCATGCCCCAGAGCCTGGACGACCTGGAGAACCACACCCTCTGCGGCTTCGACCGCGAGCGCCCGGCCCTGGAGGCCCTGGCCGGCATCGACTTCCCCCGGCCGATCACCCGCGACGTCTTCGCCTTCCGCACCGACAATGACGCCGCCCAGGTCTCCGCCATCCGCGCCGGCATGGGGATCGGCGGGGTGCAGCATCAGATCGCCCGGCGCGACGGCCTGGTGCCGGTCCTGGCCAACGCCTTCTCCTTCGAGCTGGAGTGCTGGATCGCCATGCACGAGAACCTGAAGGGCAGCCGCCGCATGCGCCTGATGTTCGATCACCTGGTGGCGGGGTTCGGCGACTATCTGGGCAAGGTCCGGTGAGCCTGACGGGCGGCTGCCTCTGCGGCCAGGTTCGCTATGAGGCGCGCGGCCAGCCGCTGAACGTGCGCTGCTGCCACTGCACGCTGTGCCAGAAGGCGGGCGGGGCGCCGTTCTTCGCCCGGGCCATGTTCGCCGCAGAAGACCTCACCCTCACCGGCGAGACCCTCGACTATCCCACCTCAGCCCGGGTGATGCGCCGCTCCTGCGCCCGCTGCGGGACCCTGGTGTTCAGCCAGCCCAACGATCCCCCGGCCCGCATCGCCATCGCCCTGGCGACCCTGGATGACCCGGACGCCATCGCGCCCGACATGCACATCTTCACCTCCACCAAACTCGCCTGGCTGAAGCTCGACGACGGCCTGCCCCAATATCTGGAAAGGCCCCCCGCATGAGCCGCCTGCCGGCCTTTCCCATCGAGGGCGGCTGCGCCTGCGGCGCGCTGCGCTACCGGCTGAACGCCCCGCCGATCGCGGTCTACACCTGCCACTGCACCGACTGCCAGAAGCTGACCGCCAGCGCCTTCTCCATGGCCATGCCGGTGTTCCGCAAGGACTTCGAGGTCACCCGCGGCGAGCCGGCGACCTGGCTGCGCAAGGCCGCGTCCGGCACGGTGATCCCGCAGCGGTTCTGCCCAGACTGCGGGACCCGGATCTTCACCGAGCCGCCGGGCGGGCCTCATTCGGTGACCATTCGGCCCGGAACGCTGGACGACACCGGCTGGCTTCACCCGGTCTCGGCCTTCTGGGTGTCCAGCGCCCAGCCCTGGGTGCGGTTCGCGGATGATGTCCTGCAATACGAGAAACAGCCCACCGACTTCATGCCGGTGATGAAGGCCTGGAAGGCGTGGGTGGAGGGCGGATAAGCCCCAGCCCCCTCCGTCACGCGCTGACGCGCGCGCCACCTCCCCCGATACGGCCTGCGGTCTGGGGGAGGTGGATCGGCGCGAACAGCGGCGAGACGGAGGGGGCCAGGGCCTCACCGCCGCAAACGAAAACGGCGGCCCCGTCGCCAGGGCCGCCGCTTGAAACTCATAGGCTCGGAAGACCTTAGTCCTCGGCGGTTTCCGCCGGGGCCACGGTGTCCGGCTTGGGCGCGCCGCCGGTGTAGGAGCGTTCGGCGATCCGGGCCGACTTCCCGCGACGGTCGCGCAGGTAATAGAGCTTGGCGCGACGGACGACGCCGCGACGCTTCACCTCGATGGATTCGATCATCGGCGAGTGGGTCGGGAACACCCGCTCCACGCCCTCGCCGAAGGAGATCTTGCGGACGGTGAAGCTCTCGTTGATGCCGCCGCCCTGACGGGCGATGCAGACGCCTTCATAGGCCTGAACGCGCTCGCGCTCGCCTTCCTTGATCTTCACGTTCACGCGCAGGGTGTCGCCGGCCTGGAAGTCCGGGATGGTGCGGGTGGCGAGGAGGCGGTTGCGCTCTTCGTCTTCGAGCTGCTGGATGATGTTCATCGTTCAGTCCTTGGGTCTTCGGGCTTAATCGCCCTTTGGCTGTTGATTGGCGGTTCGCCGCGCCCACAAGTCCGGCCGCTGCTTCCGCGTCGTCTCTTCTCGCTGCTCGCCCCGCCACTTCCGCACCAGGGCGTGATGGCCGCTCAGCAGCACCTCGGGGATATCCAGGCCTTCGAACGTCCGCGGTCGCGTATATTGCGGACCTTCAAGGAGCCCGTCCTCGAAGCTTTCTTCACTCAAGCTCTCGGCCTGCCCCAACACACCCGGGACCAGCCGTACGCACGCCTCGATCGTCACCAGGGCCGCGGCCTCGCCACCGGCGAGCACCGCGTCGCCGACGGCGACCTCCTCGAACCCTCGGGCGTCGAGCACCCTCTGGTCCACCCCCTCGAACCGGCCGGCCAGGACGATCAGTCCCGGGCCCGCCGCCCACTCTTTCACGCGCGCCTGGGTCAGGGGCTTGCCCCGGGCGCTCATATATAAAAGCGGCCGCCCTCGCCGCTCCACGCTGTCCAGCGCAGAGGCGATGACGTCCGCTCGCATCACCTGTCCCGGACCGCCACCCGCGGGGGTGTCGTCGAGGAAGCCGCGCTTATCCTTGGAAAACTGGCGAATGTCCACCGTTTCCAGGGTCCAGAGCCCCTGCTCGCGCCAGGCCGTGCCGATCAGCGAGACGCCGAGCGGGCCCGGAAAGGCCTCGGGAAACATGGTCAGGACGGTGGCGTCGAAGGACATCTGCGGCTTTTGGACCATGCGGGCGGGGATTTCTACCGCCTTGCCCGAGCCGCCCTATGGGCCTAATCCGTCGCCTTTCGCACTTGCAGCATATTTCGAGACCCATATGGACACGCCCGAGAGCCTGATCGAGACCCTGTCGCTGGAACGTCTGGAGCTGAACCTGTTCCGGGGCGTCAGCCCGTCCATGGGTCCGGGCCGGATCTTCGGGGGCCAGGTGATCGGCCAGTCCCTGCTGGCGGCCTATGAGACGGTCGAGGACCGGGTCTGCCACTCCCTGCACTGCTACTTCATCCGTCCGGGCGATCCGCAGATTCCCATCGTCTTCGACGTCGACCGCTCCCGCGACGGCGGCACCTTCACCACGCGGCGGGTGGTGGCCATCCAGAACGGCAAGCAGATCTTCAACCTGGCCGCCTCCTTCCAGGTGGTGGAGGAGGGCTTCGAGCACCAGGCGCCGATGCCCGACGTGCCCGGCCCCGACGACCTGCCCAGCGAGGCCGAGCAGCAGAAGAAGATGCTGGAGAAGGCCCCGCCGGAGATGCGCAAGATGATGTCGCGTCCGCGGCCCATCGAGATGCGCGCCGTCGACGGCAACCCGTTCTTCAACAAGGGCCCCAAGCCCGCCGAGAACAGCGTCTGGTTCCGCTGCCGCGCCCCGATCGGGACCGATCCGCACATGCACCAGGTGATCATGGCCTATGCGTCGGACATGAACATGCTGTCCACCGCCATGCGGCCGCACCGGGTGGAATGGCAGACGCCGGGCCTGCAGTCGGCCAGCCTCGACCACGCCATGTGGTTCCACAAGCCGTCCAACTTCAACGAATGGCACCTCTATCACCAGGACAGCCCCTCGGCGTCGGGCGGCCGCGGCTTCGTGCGCGGCTCGATCTTCGACCGCAAGGGCGACCTGGTCGCCTCGGTCACCCAGGAAGGCCTGATCCGCATGCGCAAACCGGACGCGAAGGCCTAAGATCCCGCCTTCCTCTCCCGCTCGCGGGAGAGGGTAGGGTGAGGGCTCTCGCTGAAGGTCCGTTGTTGCTCCGGCGTCGTGACGCGCAGCCCTGCTGCGCGCCCCCTCACCCTGCCCTCTCCCCCTGAACGGGGAGAGGAAGAGCGCGCGCCTAGGCCTTGGTGTCCACCGCCCCGCCGGCGTCGTCGTCGCCGTGGGCGGCGTCCTGGGCCGCGTAGGGATTGGCCACGCCCGTGGGTTCGCCGGCCGGGGACGGTCCGGTGGAGCCCTTGGCGGCCACCACCACCATGGCCGGGCGGATCAGCCGGCCCAGCAGCTCATAGCCCGGCTGCAGCACCTGGAGGACGCCGCCGCCGGCCACCTCCGTGGAGGGCTGCTCCATCATCGCCTGGTGCTGGTGGGGGTCGAACTTGGTCCCCTTGTCGGGCTCGATCTTCTTGAGGCCATTGCTCTCGAAGGCGCTCTGCAGGGACTTGGCGGTCATCTCCACGCCCACCACGAAGTTCTTCACCACCGTGTCGGCGCTGTCGGCCGGGGCGGCGGTGAGCGCGCGAGCCAGGTTGTCGGCGGCGCCCAGCAGGTCCTTGCCGAACTTCTGGATGGCGTAGGCGCGCGCGTCATTGGCCTCGCGCTCGGCGCGGCGGCGGGTGTTCTCCGCCTCGGCGGCGTAGCGCAGCACCTGTTCCTTCAGGCCCTGGACCTCGGCCTTCAGGGCCTCGATCTGGTCCACCGCCGCATCGGCGAATTCGTTGAGCTCTTCAGCCGGCGTTTGATCGTCGGACATGTTCAATCCTTCACGCGTTCTCGGACCTGGGACAGCACGCGGGCGGTATAGTCCACCAGCGGGATGACCCGGGCATAGTTGAGCCGGGCCGGACCGATCACGCCGATCGCGCCCAGCACCTTCTGTCGGCCCGTCATATAGGGCGCGGCGATCACGGCGGAACCCGAAAGCGAAAACAGTCGCGTTTCGGCCCCGATGAAGATGCGCACGCCCTGGGCCGCGTTCACCCCGTCTAGCAGACCGATGAGCTGTTCCTTTTGCTCCAGATCATCGAACAGCATTCTAACGCGCTCGAGGTCCTCCAGGGTCTCCGGGTCGGCCAGGAGGTTGCCGCGGCCCCGCACGATCAGGGCCCGCTCGGCCACCTCACCCCCGCCCCAGGCGGCCAGGCCGTCCTCCACCAGGCGGGCGGCGGTCTCGTTGAGCTGGCGGCGCGCGGCCTCCAGTTCGGTGCGCATCTCGCGGCCGGCCTCCACCAGGGTCTTGCCCCGCAGGCGGGTGTTGAGGAAGTTGGAGGCTTCCTGCAGGGCGCTGGGGGTGACCCCGGCGGCCAGGGACATCAGCCGGTTCTCCACCGCCCCGTCGTCGAAGACCATGACGGCGAGCGCCTGGTCGGCCGACAGAGAGACGAACTCCACGTGTTTGACCCCGGCGTCGCGCACCGGCGTGACGACGACCCCGGCCCCGCCGGCCAGGCCGGAGAGAATGGCGCTGGCCTCGTTCAGGGCGTCGTCGAAGGTCTGGCCGCGGCCGGTGAGCCGGGCCTCGATGGTGCGCCGCTCCTCCTCGCCGACGTCGCCGACCTCCATCAGGCCGTCGACGAACAGCCGCAGGCCGGCATGGGTCGGCAGCCGACCGGCGCTGACATGGGGCGCGCCCAGTAGGCCCAGCTGGGTCAGGTCCTGCATGGTGTTGCGGATCGAGGCCGGCGACAGGTGGACCCCGCCCTTGGACAGGGTGCGCGAGCCGACCGGGTCGCCGGTCTCCAGATAGCTTTCCACGACGCGGCGGAAGATGTCGCGGGCGCGCTCGTCCAGTTCGGCGAGCGACGGCCCGCCGGTCAACAGCGAGCTGGTCAAGGTTGGTGGCGTGGGCAGGTCAGAACCATGGACGGAACCTCTGTGATCTAGGATAAGCCCGACCCACTGCGGCGCAAGACGTCGCGCTCTTATCCGAGCCCTTCCCATGCGCCCTTCCGACCGTACCCCCGAGCTTCTTCGCGCCGTGACCATCGAAACCGGGGTCAACCGCTACGCCGAGGGCTCCTGCCTGATCACCTTCGGCCACACCAAGGTGCTGATCACCGCCAGCGTGGAGGACCGGGTGCCGGGCTTCATGCGCGGCCGCGGCCAGGGCTGGGTCACCGCCGAGTACGGCATGCTGCCGCGCGCCACCCACACCCGCGGCCGCCGCGAGGCCGCCGAGGGCAAGCAGTCGGGCCGCACCCAGGAGATCCAGCGGCTGATCGGCCGCTCCATGCGCGCGGTGATCAACCCGACCCTGCTGGGCGAGCGCCAGATCTCCCTAGACTGCGACGTCCTGCAGGCCGACGGCGGCACCCGGACGGCGGCCATCACCGGCGCCTGGATCGCCCTGCGCCGGGCGGTGAACTACCTGATGGAGGAAGGGCTGGTGACCACCGACCCGATCACCGACCAGGTCGCGGCCATCTCCTGCGGCATCTACAACGGCACCCCGGTCCTGGACCTGGAGTACGAAGAGGACTCCAACGCCGAGGCCGACGCCAACTTCGTGCTGACCGGATCGGGCGACATCGTCGAGATCCAGGCCACCGGCGAGAAGCGCGGCTTCAGCCAGGGCGAATTCGAGGCCCTGTTCGCCCTGGCCCGCAAGGGCATCGGCGAACTCTGCGAACTGCAGCTCGAGGCCGCGGCCCGCAAGTAGGACGCCGGAACGCAAAACAGGCGGCCCCGCGAGGGACCGCCTGTTCGAATGCGGCCGCCGCCCGAGGGCGGCGGGCTACCTGCTTAGAGACCGTTCAGCAGCTGCCGGAAGGCCGAGGCGGGCAGGCGGGCCAGCTCTTCGGCGAAGGGCGCCATCAGGCGGTCGATCAGGTTTTCAAGGGCGCGAGCCATGGGGAGCTCCTTTGTGCAATGCAGCAAATGTTGCAGTGCATATAAGAGCCAATCCCTTACCTGACAATATCTAAGCACCGCTCAGTCGCATTTTTTGCACCTTCGTGCGCAAAAACCACATCGCACTGCGGCATCACGTCGCTGTTACCCGCCGTCGTCATCGTCCGGCAGGTCGTCGGCGGGGCCGGGTTCGTAGTGCAGCAGGTCGCCGGGCTGGCAATCCAGCTCGCGGCACAGGGCCGCCAGGGTGGAGAAGCGCACGGCGCGGGCCTTGCCGGTCTTCAGGATCGACAGGTTGGCGATGGTGACGCCGACCCGGTCGGCGAGTTCGGTGAGCGACATGCGGCGTTCCAGCAGCACGCGGTCGAGCAGGACACGAATGGGCATGATTAGATCGTCAGCTCCGCTTCGCGGCGCAGGCGCGCGCCTTCGCGGAACACCTCGGCCAGGACAAACACCACCAGGACCGAGAACCAGGCCGTCAGGCTGAGGCCCTGGCTGTCCTTGGTCTGGGCCAGGTCGAGCCACTGGCCGGCGAAGCGGACGCAGTAGCGCACCAGCTCCAGGCTGCCCAGCGCCAGGCCGATCACCCGCAGGCGCAGCACATTGTCGGGGTGGAAAGGATCGCCGGCGGTCAGGGTGGCGAAGATCTGACGCAGGCGGGCGACGATCACCTGCAGGCCGGCCATGTAGAGGGCCGCCGCCAGCAGGCCGCCGGCCAGGACCGGGCCGCGGCTGATCACCTTGGCGCCCTCGACGCTGAGGGACAGGCGGCCGATCAGGTCGGGATTGAAGCTCAGCAGCAGGGCCGCCAGCATCAGCAGGCCCACCACGCCGATCCCGATCCACAGGGCGACATAGACCACATCGAGGATGATCTTCAGGAAGCTCGAAACCGAGCCGGGCCCCAGGGCGCGCATCAACCTTATCTCCCCGCTCGGATGGCTCCGCCGCCAACGCGGCGGCTGGCGGCGGGAAGCGTCAAACTTCAGCATGGGAGCTTAGCGGACCAGGGCCTCGGTCACCAAGGCCAGCACCGGCAGGGCGGCGAGAACCACCACGACCTGCATCAGGGCGCGGTCCATCCAAGTCATCACGGGCGAAAACATCTCTTCATCTCCATCTTGGCCGCCGAGGCGGTTGTGTGTGTGCGGGCGGCCGGTCGCCGTCCATGTCGTTAGTCAATACGGACGCATCGCTTTTCGATCAAGGAAATTATCGAAAAACGATATGAAACATTGGTAATGTTCCTTCTGCGGCCGCCGACATGTGCGCCAACCCCTTGCAATTGAACGGGTCGCGTCGCGCGACTATGGTCCGCCGTCCCGACGAAACCGGAGGTCTTCCCATGGCGCTCAAGCTCGAACCCGGCGCGCGGCTGGTGGTGGCGACCCACAACCCGGGCAAGCTCAAGGAGCTGGCCGCCATCCTGGAGAACCGGTTTTCCCTGGTGAGCGCCGGCGAGCTGGGCCTGGCCGAACCCGACGAGACCGAGACCACCTTCGCCGGCAACGCCCTGCTCAAGGCCCGCGCCGCGGCCCAGGCCAGCGGCCGGATCGCGCTCGCCGACGATTCCGGCCTGTCGGTGGCCGCCCTGGACGGGGCGCCGGGCATCTTCTCGGCCCGCTGGGCGGGACCCGGGAAGGACTTCAGCCAGGCGATGGGCAAGGTGGAGGAGCGGGTCGAGGCCTCGGGGTCGGAGGACCCCTCCTGCTGGTTCACCTGCGCGCTGGCCGTCGCCTGGCCGGACGGCCCCGCGGTGGTGGTGGAGGGCCGGATCGACGGAACCCTCACCTTCCCGGGGCGCGGGACCCTGGGCTTCGGCTATGACCCCATCTTCACGCCCCTGGGCCACCACCAGACCTTCGGGGAGATGGACCCCGCCGCCAAGGACGCCATGAGCCATCGGGCTCTGGCCTTCGCCAAGCTCAAGGCCGCCATCCTTTGACGCCGCTGGGGGTCTATATCCACTGGCCCTACTGCGCCCGGATCTGCCCCTATTGCGACTTCAACGTCCTGCGCGACCGCGGCCGGGGTGAGGAACAGGCCGCCCTGAAGACCGCCATCCTCGCCGACCTGCGCCGCCACCGCGAGCTGACCGGCCCCCGCGAGCTGACCTCGATCTTCCTGGGCGGCGGCACCCCCTCCCTGATGGACCCCGACTGGGCGGGCGAGATGATCGCCCTCTGCGCCAGCCTCTGGACCCCGGCCGCGGATCTGGAGGTCAGCCTGGAGGCCAATCCCACCGACGCAGAGGCCGGGCGGTTTTCGGGCTTCGCCGCCGCCGGCGTCCAGCGCCTGTCGCTGGGGGTCCAGGCCCTGGACGACGCCAGCCTGGCGATGCTGGGGCGCAACCATGGGGCCGACGAGGCCCGCCGCGCCGCGGCCCTGGGGGCCAGGGTCTTTCCCCGCCTGTCGCTGGACCTGATCTACGCCCGCCCCGCCCAGACCCCGGTGGCCTGGCGCGCCGAACTCGCCCAGGCCATCGACCTGGGGGCCGAGCATCTCTCGCCCTACCAGCTCACCATCGAGGCCGACACCGCCTTCGACCGGGCCGTGAGACGCGGGACCCTGGTTCCGCCGGGGGAAGACCTGGCCGCCGAGCTGTTCGACGTGACCCAGGAGACCCTGACCGCTGCGGGCTTTTCCGCCTACGAGGTCTCCAACCACGCCCGCGGGCCGGCCGCCCGCTCGCGGCACAACCTCGTCTACTGGCGGGGCCAGGACTATGTGGGGGTCGGACCCGGCGCCCACGGCCGCCTGACGCTCTCGGGCGCGCGCACCGCCACCCTCGCCGCCGCCCGTCCCGCCGACTACATCGCCCGGGTCGCCGAGACCGGCCTGGGCTGGGCCACGGGGGAGGCCCTCACCCCCGAGCAGGCCGCCGAGGAGCGGTTGCTGGCGGGCCTGAGGATCGAGGAGGGGGTTCCCTTCGCCGAGCTGGCCGCCCTGGCCCTGACGCCGGAGACCCCGGAGGTGGCGCGCCTGACGGAGGCCGGGCTGATCGCCCCGGACGCCGCCCGCCTGCGCGCCACGCCGGCCGGCCGCCTGGTGCTGAACTGGGTCACCAGCCGGCTGGCCCTGGCCTGAAGGGTTGCCATCGAGGCCCTGACCGGCGAAGCCTTGGCCCATGTCCCCCCGCCCGCCGCCCCCCGCCCTGTCCGACGCGCCCCTGGCGCCGGGCCTCTATCTGGTGGCCACCCCGATCGGGAACCTGCGGGACATCACCCTGCGCGCCCTGGACGTGCTCTCCGCCGCCGACCTGGTCCTGGCCGAGGACACCCGCGTGGCCGGCAAGCTGCTGGCCGCCTATGGCCTGTCCAAGAAGCTGGAGCGCTATGACGAGCACTCCGCCGATCGGGCCGGGCCCAAGGCCCTGCAGGTCCTCAGCGAGGGCGGGCGCGTCGCCCTGGTCTCCGACGCCGGCACGCCCCTGGTCTCCGACCCCGGCTACCGCCTGGCCCGCGAGGCGATGGCCGAGGGCCTGCCGGTCTATCCGATCCCCGGCGCCTCGGCCCTGCTGGCGGGGCTGAGCGTGGCCGGCCTGCCCACCGACCGCTTCCTGTTCGCCGGCTTCCCGCCCCCCAAGAGCGCGGCGCGCCGGACCTTCCTCGAGGAGCTGGCCGGCCTGCGCGCCACCCTGGTCTTCTTCGAGGGCGGCAGCCGCGTGGCCGCCAGCCTGGCCGACATGGCCGCCGTCTTCGGCCCCCGCGAGGCCGCCGTGGCCCGGGAGCTGACCAAGCTCTACGAGACGGTCACCCGCGCGCCCCTGGACGTGCTGGCCGCCGACAAGCGGTTCTCGGCGCCGAAGGGCGAGTTCGTCATCGTCGTGGGGCCGGGCCGGGAGGAAGCCGCCACCGCCGCCGACGTCGACACCGCCCTGCGCCAGGCCCTGGAGCGCCTGGGCACGGCCGACGCCGCCGGCGAGGTGGCCAAGGCCCTGGGTCTGCCCCGTCGCGACCTCTATCGCCGGGCCATGGAGCTGAAGGCGGACAAGCCGTGAACCCGATCCGCCAGGCCCGGGGCGCGGCGGCGCGGCTTTCCGGACGCCGTGCGGAGATCTGGGCGGCGGTCTGGCTGATGCTGAAGGGCTACCGCATCCTGGGCTTCCGCCTGAAGACCCCCCAGGCCGAGATCGACCTGCTGGCCCTGCGCGGCGGGGTCCTGGCGGTTGTGGAGGTCAAGCAGAGGACCACGATGCTGGCGGCCCTGGAGGCGGTGAGCGCCGATCAGCGGGCCCGCCTGCGCCGCGCCGGAGCCACCCTGGCGGCCCGGCGGCCGGCCCTGCAGAAGGCCGCGGTGCGCCTGGACCTGATCGCCCTCGCGCCCGGCAGACTTCCGAGACATAGTCCCGACGCCTGGAGAGGCGCGTAAGGGTTTTGTCTGCATGACTCGTGAGGACGCCGAGACCTATCTGACCCAGGCGGGTCAGTGCGTTGACGGGGACTTTCCCCTGCTGGAAGCGGCCATCGCCTGCGCCCTGCACGAGGATCCCAGCCGGGACGCCCAGGCCGCCCGCGACCTCGGCGAGGTCGGGGTCGACCGCCTGACCCAGCGCCTGGCGAGCGAAAGCCCGGAGGAGGCCCTGGCCGAGGCCATGGCCGGCGACCTCGGCCTGGGGGGCGACCTCTTCACCTACGAACACCCCGACAACGCCGACATCCTGGCCGTCGCCGAGCGGCGCAAGGGCCTGCCGGTGGCGCTCGGGGTCTATTACCTGCACGTCTCGCGCCGATGCGGCCTGAGCGTCCAGGGGGTCGACTTCCCCGGCCACTTCCTGCTGCGCATCGAGACCCAGGAGGGGCCGCTGGCCCTGGACCCCTATGCGGAGGGGCGGGTGGTCCTGCCCTCGGAGCTGACGCGCCGGGCCCTGCACGCCGGCCTCACCCCCAATGTCGCCGACCGGCTCGACCGGCTGATGGCCCCGGCCCCCGACCGGGCGGTGCTGATCCGGCTGCAGAACAACATCTTCGCCCGCGCGTCCGCCGCCGGCGACTTCGCCCGGGCCGAGCGGGCCGCCCTGCGCCGGGCCCTGCTGGACCCCCTGGATCACCGCCCCTGGCTGGACGTCGCCGCCGCCCGCGAGGGCCAGGGAGCCCTGGCCGGCGCCCTGCAGGCCCTGGCCCAGGCCTCCTCCCTGGACGGCGGCGCGGCGCTGGCCGCCCGGGCCCATCGCGAACGGGTCCGCCTGAAGCTGAACTGAGCGCCGCCCGGAATTCCAGAGCCTGACGGGCGCCTGAACCGCTCCCCACTTCAGGCTGTCACGCTCTCGGCGCTGGCGCATCGTGTCCCCCCGAACTATCTGAGACCCCTCAGCCGTTCAGGAAGCCCGCCCATGTCTTTGAAGGTCGCCGTGCAGATGGACCCCCTCGAGGGGATCAATATCGAAGGCGATACGACCTTCCTGATGATGCTCTCGGCCCAGGAGCGGGGGCACAGCCTGTGGGTCTACACGCCTGAGCGCATGGCCCTGGAGACCGGGACCCTGACGGCGCGGGGCCGGTCGGTGACCGTCCAGGCGGTGAAGGGCGACCACGCCCGGTTCGGCCCCTGGGAGGTCCGCGACCTGTCGGAGTTCGACGTCGTCCTGCTGCGCCAGGACCCGCCCTTCGACATGGCCTACATCACCTCGACCCACTTCCTGGACGCCATCCACCCCAAGACCCTGGTGGTCAACAACCCCACCGAGGTGCGCAACGCCCCGGAAAAGCTGTTCGTCACCACCTTCCCCGGCGTGCAGCCGCCGACCCTGATCACCTCGGACCTGGAGGCGATCTACGAGTTCCGCGCCCGCCAGGGGGACATCGTGCTCAAGCCCCTGAACGGCGCCGGCGGCTCGGGCGTGGCCCGGCTGCTGGCGGACGACCCCAATCTCGACGCCATGCTGGACCTGCACCGGATGATCAGCCGCGAGCCGGTGATCGCCCAGAAATACATCCCGGCGGTCACCAAGGGCGACAAACGCATCCTGCTGGTGGACGGCGAGCCGGTCGGCGCCATCAACCGGGTGCCCAGCGCCGGCCAGATCCGTTCCAACCTGGCCGTCGGGGGCCGGGCCGAGGCCGTGGAGCTGACCGCCCGCGACCGCGAGCTGTGCGGGATCATCGGGCCGGAGCTGAAGCGCCGGGGCCTGATGTTCGTCGGCATCGACGTGATCGGCGACTTCCTCACCGAGATCAACGTCACCTCCCCCACCGGGGCCGTCGCCCTGAAGCGTTTCACCGGCGTCGACGCCACCGTGGTGATGTGGGAACGGGTTGAAGCCCTTCGCGCCAAGGTCTAGCTTGTGAGGTGAGAAGACCGTCCTAGGTGACGGAATCATCTCATCTTCTCATTAGGTTCCTTTTTTGTTCTTGATCCGACCCGCGCCGCGTGCTGGGGTTGTGGATAAATCATGCTCAAATTGAGGACGTGAGACATGGCCGCGCGCGTCGTCACCATGGCCTTCCAGGGGGTCGAGGCCCGCCGCGTCGATGTCGAGGTGCAGCTCACCGGCGGCGAGTTCGCCTTCATCCTGGTGGGGCTCGGCGACAAGGCCGTCGGCGAGAGCCGCGAACGGGTGCGGGCGGCCTTTTCCGGACTTGGCCTGTCGCTGCCGGGCCGGCGGATCATCGTCAACCTGGCGCCGGCCGACCTGCCCAAGGAGGGCAGCCACTACGACCTGCCCATCGCCCTCGCGGTCATGGCCGCCATGGGGGTCATCCAGCCCGACCGGCTGACCGACTGGGCGGCCATGGGCGAGCTCTCCCTCGACGGGCGGATCGTCCAGGTGGCCGGCGCCCTGCCGGCCTCCGTGGCCGCCGGGGCCATGGGCCTGGGCCTGATCTGCCCGGAGGCCTGCGGGGCCGAGGCCGCCTGGGCCGGGGAGACCCCGGTGCTGGCCGCCCCCTCCCTGATCTCCCTGGTCAACCACTTCCGCGGGACCCAGATGCTGGCGCCGCCGAGGCCAGGCGCCATGATCGACGGCGAGCGGGTTCCGGACCTGCGGGAGGTCAAGGGCCAGGAGAACGCCAAGCGCGCCCTGGAGATCGCCGCGGCCGGCGGCCACAACCTGGCCTTCACCGGGCCGCCGGGCTCGGGCAAGTCGATGATGGCCGCGCGCCTGCCCGGCCTGCTGCCGCCGCTCACCCCCGCCGAGCTGCTGGAAACCTCGATGATCCATTCGGTGGCGGGCCTGATCGCCAGGGGCGAGCTGACCCGGGCCCGGCCGTTCCGCAGCCCCCACCACTCGGCCACCATGGCGGCGCTGACCGGCGGCGGCGTCCGCATCAAGCCCGGCGAGGTGTCCCTGGCCCATAACGGGGTGCTGTTCCTCGACGAGCTGCCGGAGTTCTCGGCCCAGGCCCTGGACAGCCTGCGCCAGCCCCTGGAGACCGGCGAGGTGATCGTCGCCCGGGCCAACGCCCATGTGCGCTATCCGGCCCGCTTCCAGCTGGTGGCGGCGCAGAACCCGTGCAAGTGCGGCCACGGCGGGCCGGGCCGCGGCGCCTGCGGCCGAGCCCCGCGCTGCCAGACCGACTATCAGATGAAGGTCTCGGGGCCTTTCCTCGACCGCGTCGACCTGCAGATCGAGGTCCCGCCGGTGAGCGCCGCCGACCTGGCCCTCCCCGCGCCGTCGGAGGGCACCGCGGAGGCCGCCGCCCGGGTGGCCCGGGCCCGGGACCTGGCCGCCGAGCGGGCCGCCCGCTCCGGCCACGAGCGGGCCGAGCCGATCAACGCCCGGGCCGAGGGGGACTGGCTGGAGACCATCGCCGACCTGGATCCGCCGGCCCGCGCCCTGCTGGCCAAGGCCGCCGAGGCCAATGGCCTGACGGCGCGGGGCTGGACCCGCACCCTGCGCCTGGCCCGCACCATCGCCGACCTGGAGGGGGGCGGCGCGATCAAGCGGGTGCATGTGGCGGAGGCGCTGATCTACCGCCGGGTGGGCGCCGGCGGCCTAAGTCCCGTCGGCTAGACCCGTCCGCCGCTCGCGGTGAGCGGTCCAGGCGCCGATCGCCAGCGCCCCCAGCACCAGATAGCTCCAGATCACCAGGGCGCGGAAATAGGCCAGGGTGCGGACGCCGGGATCGACGGCGATGGCGATGTGGGTGACCACCGCCAGCAGCTGGAAGGCGGCGGCGAACAACAGCCAATTGCGGTCGGTGGTGACCGCGAACCAGACCAGCACGCCGAAGAACATCGCATCGACGATGAACACCCCCCACTGGGGATCGAGCAGGACCGTGCGGTAGGTCAGGGGGGTGAGGATCCAGGCCGCCAGGTTGGCCAGGGCGATGACCCGCTCCGGCCCGCGGCCCCGCCACAGGGCGAAGCCGGAGACCAGGAACATCAGGATCGTCCAGGTCTGTTGGGCGAGCGTGGCGAAGACCAAGAGAATCGAGCCCCTGCAATCCCTAGTCAGGGGCTCGATCTTGTCAGAAGCCGCCGGTGGTGAGTAGCGGCCTTTAGGCGGCGCGCCCGGCCCTGGCCACGGCGCGCAGGTTCGGCGCGTCGCCGGCGGTCATCTGCGGCTTGGGCAGGGAGTCGCCGTACATCACCGCGCCCAGGCCCATCTGCTTCTGGGCGATGCTGAGCTCCATATGGGTCTCGCAGATGGCGCGGCGCGCGGTGGCCAGGGCGGCGAAGGCTTCGCCGGCCCGTTCCACGGCGCCCTGGCCGATCAGGGCCGAGATACCGGCTTCACCGCGCAGGCCCGGCATGATCCCGGCCAGGGCGGCGGCCTTGGCCAGCGCCGCGTCGATGGCGGCTTCGGCTTCGAAGAGGCTGGCGGCGACCTGGTCGGCCATGAGGCGGCGTTGCTTGAGCATGAGCGATCTCCTGCGCGCCGGAGAGCCCCCGGCGCGTTGCTGCTGAAAATTGTCGGCTTGAGGTCTGGTTAGGCGAGGTCTTGCAGGGCGTGCAGGCCGGCCAGCATCCCCCCGAAGGCGAGGGCGGTGATGATGGCGATAAGACCGATCAGCCCCAGTCTGACGGCGGGACTTAGGGCATTTCGGCCGATCCCTCCTGAGGGGGCTGAAAGCCCTCGTCCAAGAGCGCCCAGGTCATGCAGAGGATTTCGCGCAGGACCATTTCCGGCGGCTTGAACCGCGACATCTTGCGGGTGGCCGAGACCAGGTCCCGGGCCATCTCCGCCTTCACCGGACAGCCCGCCAGGTCGGCGAGCTGACGTTCCAGCTGGGTCCAGGTGAAGGCCGGAGCCGGAGCCTCCCGCGCCTCCGTCTCGGGCCAGCGGGCTTCGAAGGCCGCCACCTCCCGGGCCAGCCGCAGCGCGCGGTTGAGCGCGGCCCGCTGCTCCAGGTCCTCCCAGTCCCGCTGATCGGGATCCACCTCCAGCAGGGCTCGCATCCAGTCGGTCATATTCGCGGTCTCCCTCGTCGCCCTCAGAAGGCGGCGGGAAGGGGCGATTGTCTGTCCTGATCGGGTCCTGTCCTGACGCGATCAGGACATCCCGGTCATGGTCGGCCAGTCGGCGGGCGGCGGCGTAGCGGTCGTCGACCCCGAGTTTGCGGCGCGCGCGGTCGCAATAGGTGTCCACCGAGGTCTTCGACATCCCCAGCTCGCGGGCGATCTGCTTGGAGCTCAGGTGACGGTCCACCAGGCGCAGACACTCACGCTCTCGCGGCGTCAAAAGCTCGATGGGATTCCCGGTCATGTCTTGCGCTCAGCCCCAAGCCAGGCAAGCTAACGACTCGCGCGGACGTTCGTCCAGCCGTAACGGCGCAGCTACGGACTTTCGCTTTTTCTTCAGGCATTTGCGGGAGCGGCCATGCCCCTCGACGACGCCACCGGACCCCACCCCACGGACCTCGCGATCGGCGCCCGCATCCGCCTGCGACGCAAGTCGCTCGGGATCAGCCAGGGCGCCCTGGCCGAGCGGATCGGCGTAACCTTCCAGCAGGTCCAGAAGTACGAGCGCGGGACCAACCGGGTCTCGGGCTCCACCCTGGTGGCCGTGGCCGCCGCCCTGGAGACCACGGTGGGCTGGCTGGTGGGGGAGGAGAGCCCGGCCGGCGGCGACGCCGAGGCGGTGCTGGCCCTGCTGGCGGCCCCCGGCGCCCAGGAGCTGCTGGAGGCCTTCGCCGCCATCCGCCGGGGCTCGACCCGCCACGCCCTGATCTCCCTGACCCGCGAGATGGCCGAACACCTGGGCGCTTGACCGACCGTTAAGCCGCCGGCGCCTAGGCTCATCCCATGGCCCGCACGATCCCGACCGCCCCGCCCGCCCCCGACGCCCGCGTCAGCGCCGAGCAGCTCGCCTCCCTGAGCCACGAGTTCCGCACGCCCCTGAACGGCGTGCTGGGCATGGCCCGCCTGCTGGAGGGCACCGGCCTCACCGCCGAACAGAAGGCCTATGTCGCCGCCCTGCGGGAGTCGGGCGAACACCTGCTGAGCCTGGTCAACGACGTGCTGGACTTCGCCAAGCTGGGCGCCGACAAGATCGAGCTGCACCCGGCCACCATGGACGTGGAGGGCCTGCTGCGCTCGGTCAGCGAGCTGCTCTCGCCGCGGGCCCAGGAAAAGGGGCTGGAGATCGCCTGGGCCGCGCCCCCCGGCATCGGCCAGGCCCTGGCCGATGAGGGCCGGCTGCGCCAGATCCTGCTCAACTTCGCCGGCAACGCCGTGAAGTTCACCGAGACCGGCGGCGTCCTGCTGACCGTGGCCGAGGGCGCGAAGGGCCGGCTGCGCTTCAGCGTCGCCGACACCGGGCCCGGTGTCACCCAGGCGGCCCGCGAGACGATCTTCGAGGCCTTCGCCCAGGCCGACCCCTCCTATGACGGGGTCCAGCTCGGCGGCGCGGGGCTGGGCCTGGCCATCGCCCGCAAGCTGGCGGCCTCCATGGACGGCGAGGTCGGCGTCGAGGACGCCCCCGGCGGCGGGGCCCTGTTCTGGTTCGAGGCGGCCTTCCCGCGCCTGGGCGGAACCTCCGAGGCCGCCCTGGCCGGCCATGTGGTGGGGGTCATGTCCCCCAACCCCGTGGTGGCCGAATCCGCCCGCCGGCAGATCGAGGCGGCCGGCGGCGTGCCGGTCAACGGTCAGGACCGGATGGCCGAGGTGCTGCTGGTGGACCACGCGCTCGCCCCCAGCTGCCCGCCGGACGCCCGGCCGGCCATCATCCTGCTGCCCCCCGACCAGCGGGCGCGGATCGACAGCTATCGGGCCCAGGGCTTCGCCGGCTACCTGATCAAGCCCCTGCGGCGGGCCTCGGTGGCCGAGCGGGTGCTGGCGGTGCTGGGGGAAGGCCCCCATCGCGCCGAGGCCCCGGAGGACGAACGCATCGCGCCCGCCATGGCGCCCGGCGCCCGGGTGCTGCTGGTGGAGGACAACGCCATCAACGCCCTGCTGGCCCGCACCCTGCTGGCCCGCGAGGGCTGCAAGGTCGACCACGCCGGCGGCGGCGAGGAGGCCATGGCGGCCCTGAAGGTGGGCCGCTACGACCTGATCCTGATGGACATGCGCATGCCCGGCATGTCGGGCCTGGACGCCACCCGCGCCCTGCGGGCCGCCGGAGTCGACACCCCGGTGGTGGCGCTCACCGCCAACGCCTTCGAGGATGACCGCCACGCCTGCCTGGACGCCGGGATGAACGACTTCCTGGTCAAGCCGCTCGCCCCCGACGCCCTGCGCGGGGTGCTGGCCAGGCTCAGCCGCGGCGGCTGGACGGAGACCGCGGACCGCGCCAAGGTCGGCTAGAGTCGGGGCTCGCCCCGGACGCCTGCCCGGGGGAAGCCGCATGACCATCGAAGCCGCGCCGAAACGCAGCGTCTGGAGCGCCATCGCCGTCTATGGCGAGCGCCGGGCCCTGGTGATGCTGGCGCTGGGCTTCGCCTCCGGCCTGCCCAACCTGCTGATCTTCGACACCCTGTCGGCCTGGCTGCGGGACGCGGGCCTGTCGCTGGAGGTGATCGCCTTCTTCAGCCTGGCGACGCTCGCCTATTCCCTCAAGCTGCTCTGGGCGCCGCTGATCGACCGGGCCGCCGTGCCGGTCCTGACCAAGTGGCTGGGCCACCGCCGCTCCTGGATGCTGGTCTGCCAGGCCTTGATCATGCTGGGCCTGTGGCTGATCTCCGGGGTCGATCCCAAGACCAGTCTGGGCCTGATGGCCGCCTTCGCGGTCTTCGTCGGCTTCACCTCGGCCACCCAGGACATCGTCATCGACGCCTGGCGCATCGAGGCGGCCGCCACCGAGAAGCAGGGCGCCATGGCCGCGGCCTACCAGTGGGGCTACCGCATCGCCATGATCGTGGCCGGCGTCGTGCCGCTCGCCATGTCCGACGTGGTGGGCTGGAGCCTGTCCTACGCCCTGATGGCGGCCCTGATGGTCGTCGGCGTCCTGGGGGTGCTGGGCGCCCCCCGCGAAGCCAAGCACGAGATGCGCGAGATCGACTTCGCCGGCGTCCCCTCGGTCCCCGCCCGCGACGGGATCGAGTGGGCCCTGCGCCTGGCCATCGTGGTCGTCGGCGCCCTGGTGTTCGGCTCGGGCCTGGCCGGCAACGCCACGGTGCTGCAATCGGTGACCGCCAGCCTCGGCCGGCCGGAGCTGGGGGACGCCATCAAGGCGGCCTGGGAGGCCAAGCCCTTCGGGGTCTTCGCCCAGGTGGGCGGCATCCTCACCGGGGTGGCCCTGATCGTGGTGGCCGCCCTGCCCATCCCCGGCCTGCCCACGCGGCCCGGGCGCTACCTGTCGACGGCTCTGGGGGCGCCCTTCATCGACTTCTTCCGCCGCTATGGCCAGCTGGCCGGCCTGATCCTGGCCCTGATCTGCGTCTACCGGCTGAGCGACTTCGTGCTCAACATCATGAACCCGTTCTACATCGACCTGGGCTTCGACAAGCTGCAGATCGCCGAGGTCCGCAAGGTGCTGGGCGTGGTGATGTCGGTGATCGGGGTGGGCCTAGGGGGCTTCTCGGTGGCGCGCCTGGGGCTGATGCGCTCGATGGTGATCGGCGCCTTCGCGGGCCCGATCTCCAACCTGGTCTTCGCCTGGCTGGCCCTGCAGGGGCCGCAGCTCTGGGCGCTCAGCGTCGCCATCGGCATCGACAACATCGCCTCGGGCTTCGCCGGCACCTGCCTGATCGCCTACATGTCCAGCCTGACCGGCGAGGGCTTCACCGCCACCCAGTACGCCATGTTCTCCTCCTTCTACGCCCTGCTGGGCAAGCTGGTGGCCTCCCAGTCGGGCAAGGTGGTGGAGGGCGCCGCCAAGGCCGCCGACCAGGGCGGGGCCTTCGCCGGCCTGAAGTCCCTGTTCACCGGCCTGCCGCCCGCCACCTTCGCCAGCGCGGTGGAGAAATCCGGCGTCACCCCGGCGGCGCTCGGCTCGGGCTACGTGGTCTTCTTCGTCTATTCGGCCCTGCTCGGGGTGGTGGGGATCGTCCTGGTCTTCATCGTCGCCGCCCGGACCCCGAAGAGCGTGGAAGAGCCGGAAGAGCCCGCAGCCGCCTAGGTCGTCGACAGGCAGATCACCTGGGCGACCCGCAGGTCGCGGCGCAGGCTGTCGGCGACGCGGCCGTAGTTGTCGGTGGTGACGCTCTCGCCCACCGCGAAACTGGCCGGGCGCTCATGGGCCTCCGACAAGGTGGAGGCGAGCGTCTCCGGGGCGGTGGTGTAGATGCGGCCCCGGCGCGGGGCCTCGGCCACGGTCACCCCGATCACCCGGCCGGCCCGGTCCAGGGCCGGCGCGCCGGACAGCCCCGCCAATGTCCCCTTCAGCCCGTCGGTGCGGCCGGTCTCGGCCCAGACCAGCACCGGCTCGGTGCGGGCGCCGCGGCCGCGCACCACCAGGTTCTCGCGCCCCAGCAGGCGGGAGGTGGCCTCGCCGGACTGGCCCTGGGGGAAGCCCGGATGGTAGGCGCGGTCGCCGCGGTGCAGTTTCTCGTCCAGGCCGAGGGGCAGGGGCGCCGAGCCCCCCTCGGTGGTGAGGATGGCGGCCTCGCCGCGCTGGTCGATGCGGACCCGGGCGGCGACGCCCCGGCCCTCGGCCACCACGATGGCGGCCTGGGTGCAGCCGTCCACCACGTGGCGGGCGGTGACCCAGACCCCGCGGTCGGCGACGGAGAAGGCGGTGCCCAGCCCCGGCTCGGCCTTGGACGGCACGTCCACCACCACCGACGGATCGAACGGCGAGGCGGGTCCCAGCGGCATGCCCTCCTCCCCCGGCACCGGCGGCGGCGGCGGGGGGGCGTCGGCCCGCTCCTGGCGGCCGATGGCGGCGATCAGCAGGGCCAGGACCACTGCCGAATAGACCAGCCAGTCGGGCAGCTTGGGGAAGTGCATGGGCGCCTCAGCCGGCCACGGCCGCGGCCAGGATCAGGGCGGTGGCGAGCTTGGCGCCCACCAGCAGGGCGGCGGCCGAGAGCTCGCCCTCCTCGATCCGCTGGGGCAGGCCCCGCAGGATCATGTCGACGATGCGGAAGATCAGCAGCTGCACCACCACCGTGGACGCCCCCCAGATGCCGATCTCGATCAGGGAGGTCGAGGCCGTCAGCGAGACCGCCAGGGGAATGGACAGGCCGATCATCACGCCCGCCAGGGACAGGGCGGCGGCGGAATTGCCCTCGCGGATCAGGGCGATCTCGCGGTGCGGGGTGAGCAGGATGTACAGCGCGCTGCCCAGGAACAGGATCAGGACCGTCAGGCCCGCGTGCAGCAGGGTGATGGGAAAGCCGGTGGCGAAGGCCTGGATCTCAGGGGACTGAAGCGCGGGCGGCATCGGGATCCTTGGGCGAAGGACGAAGGTGACGCTTGGTTAGCACGGACCGGGCGCCGGGGCGAAAATCGTTCAGGCGGCGGGCGAGTCCACGGGCTCGGGCGCGGCCTTGCGCCGGGCGCTGGCGCGGACCTTCTCGCTCTCGCTCTTCAGCTGGCCGCAGGCCGCCAGGATGTCGCGCCCGCGCGGGGTGCGGATCGGCGAGGCGTAGCCGGCGCGGTTGAGGATGGCGGCGAACTTCTCGATCGCCCCCCAGTCGGAGCAGACATAGTCGGTCCCCGGCCAGGGATTGAACGGGATCAGGTTGATCTTGGCCGGCAGGCCCTTGAGCAGCTTCACCAGGGCGAGCGCCTCGGCCGGGCTGTCATTGACCCCCTTGAGCATCACATATTCGAAGGTCACCCGCCGGGCGTTGGACAGGCCCGGATAGGCGCGGATGCCCTCGATCAGCTGGGCGATGGGGTACTTCTTGTTCAGCGGCACCAGGACGTCGCGCAGGGGGTCGTTGGTGGCGTGCAGGGAGATGGCCAGCATGGCCTGGGTGCGATTGCCCAGGGCCTCGAGCTCCGGGACCACGCCCGAGGTGGAGACCGTGATCCGCCGCCGCGAGATGGCGATGCCCTCGCCGTCGGCGATGATGTCGATGGCGTCGGCGACGTTGTCGAGATTGTAGAGCGGCTCGCCCATGCCCATGAAGACGATGTTGGAGAGGCGGCGGTCCTCCTTGGGGCTCGGCCATTCCTCCAGGTCGTCGCGGGCCACCTGCACTTGGGCCACGATCTCGGCGGCGGTCAGGTTGCGCACCAGGGCCTGGGTGCCGGTGTGGCAGAAGGTGCAGTTCAGCGTGCAGCCCACCTGGGAGGAGACGCAGAGCGCGCCCGCCCGCCCGACGTCGGGGATATAGACGGTCTCCACCTCGATGCCCGGCGCCATGCGGATCAGCCACTTGCGCGTGCCGTCCTTGGACACCTGGCGCTCGACGATTTCCGGGCGCGCCAGGCTGAAGGCTTCGGCGAGAACGGCGCGGGTCTCCTTGGCGATGTCGGTCATCGCCTCGAAGTCGGTGACCCCGTAGTGGTGGATCCAGCGCCACATCTGGTTGGCGCGCATCCTGGCCTTGGGCGCCGGGACGACGTCGGCGGCCACCAGGGTCTCCACCAGCCCCTTGCGGGTCAGGCCGCAGAGGTTCGGCTTGGACGGCGGCGCCGGAACGGTGGCGCGCGAAAGATCGAGGGTGACGCCCAAGGGGAAAACTCGCTGGCTGGAAGGCTCGCAATATAGGGCCGCCGGCCCCGCGCGCCAAATCGGCCTGACGCCGCAGGGGATCAAACAAATGTTCGGACCGCACTTTCGCAAGGGAAGGGGCTGCGCTAGCGTCCGCCGACTTTCGAAAAACGATGTCCGGGGAGACGAAGATGAAGGCCCTTCTGAGCAAGACGACCGGCGGTCCTGAGACCCTCAGCTACGAGGACGTTCCGGCCCCGGAGGTCCGTCCCGGCATGGCGGTGATCAGCACCAAGGCCGTGGGGATCAACTTCCCCGACGTGCTGATGATCGAGGACAAGTACCAGATGAAGCCCCCCCGCCCCTTCTCGCCGGGCGGCGAGCTGTCGGGGGTGGTCAAGGCCATCGGCGAGGGCGTCACCAATGTGAAGGTCGGCGACCGGATCCTGGCCAACACCGGCTGGGGCGGTCTGGCCGAGGAGGTCCTGCTGCCGGCCAACCGCCTGTGGCACATCCCCGACTCCATGCCCCACGACGTGGCCGCCGCCTTCATCCTCACCTACGGCACCAGCTATCACGCCCTGAAGGACCGCGGTCACCTGAAGGCCGGCGACACCATGCTGGTCCTGGGCGCGGCCGGCGGCGTCGGCCTCTCGGCGGTCGAGCTGGGCAAGGCCATGGGCGCCCGGGTCGTGGCCGCCTGCTCGTCCCAGGAGAAGTGCGACCTGGCCATCGCCCATGGCGCCGACGCCGGGGTCGTCTATGGCCGCGGCCCCTTCGACCGCGACGGCCAGAAGGCGCTGGGCGCCCTCTTCAAGGAGGCCGGCGGTGAGCACGGCTTCGACGTCATCTATGACGCGGTGGGCGGCGACTATGCCGAGCCGGCCCTGCGCTCCATCGCCTGGGAAGGCCGCTACCTGGTGATCGGCTTCGCCGCCGGCGACATCCCGAAGATCCCGCTGAACCTGGCCCTGCTGAAGGGCTGCGACATCGTCGGGGTCTTCTGGGGCACCTGGACCACCAAGAACCCCGAGCTGTTCGCCCAGTCCATCGACGAACTGCTCAAGCTCTACGCGCAGGGCAAGGTGAAGCCCCACGTCTCGGAGCGCTTCCCCCTCTCCAAGGGCGCCGACGCCATCGCCCACCTGGGCAGCCGCAAGGCCATGGGCAAGGTCGTGGTGACGGTCGACTAGCACCCAGGTGTCATCCCGCATGCAGCGCGCAGCGCGCAAGTGCGGGACCCAGAGACACCGGCCTTGCCGGCACGCCCCGCGCGTCTGGGTCCCGGACAAGCCGCTCGCGCGGCTTTCCGGGATGACACCTTGTGGGGCCTCTCGACGTCGTGGCGTCTGAGCTTTAGTGATCGCCGATCAGTTACAAGAAACGGGGAAGCGAAATGGCGGGACGTCTTGAGGGCAAGGTCGCGGTGATCACCGGGGCCGCGTCGGGCATCGGCCTGGGCACGGTGGAGCTGTTCGTGGCCGAGGGCGCCTGCGTCGTCGCCGCCGACATCCAGGACGAAAAGGGCGCCATGCTGGAGAAGCGGTTCCCCGGCAAGGTGGTCTACGCCCACTGCGACGTGACGAAGGAGGCCGAGATCGAGGCCGCTGTGAAGCTCGCCAAGAGCGCCTTCGGCGGCCTCGACATCCTGTTCAACAACGCCGGCATCTCCGACCGGATGACCTCCATCGCCGAGATCACCGCCGACGGCTGGAGCTGGATCTTCGACGTCCTGGTGCGCGGGCCCGCGCTCGGCATGAAGCATGCCCTGCCCCTGATGCTGGAGCGCGGCGGCGGCTCGATCATCAACACCGCCTCGATCGCCGGCCTGCAGGCGGGCTGGGGCCCCATCGCCTATTCCAGCGCCAAGGCCAGCGTCATCCATATGAGCCGCGCGGCCGCCGCCCAGCTCTCGCCGCAGAAGATCCGGGTCAACGCCATCTGCCCGGGCCTGATCGCCACCTCGATCTTCGGCGCCTCGCTCGGCCTGCCCCGCGAGGTGGCGGACCAGATGGCCGCCCGCGTCGCCGAGAACGCCGCCAAGGCCCAGCCGGTGCCCAAGGCCGGCATGCCCGACGACATCGCTAGGGCCGCCCTCTATCTGGCCTCCGACGACGCGGCCTTCGTGTCGGGGACCCACATCGTGGTGGACGGCGGCATCACCGTCGGCGGCCGCCATTCCTGGGACCCGGAGGCCGGCTCGCCCTTCGCCGCCCTGTTCGGCGAAATGATGCCCGCGCCGGGCGCGACCTCCTGACCATGGCGGGCAAGGCCGCCCTTCCGCAGCTGGCGCGGGGCCTCGATCCCGGCAAGCTGCACGCGGCCTTCGCCCGCTTCGGGCGCCTGCACCTGCCCGGCGTCTTCCGGCCCGAGGACGCCCTGGCCATCCATGCGGCGCTGACGGCCGCCCCCTACCACCGGTCGCTGACCGCGGCGGGCAAGAGCTACGACATCGCGCTGGAGACCCTGGCCGCCATGCCGCCCGAGCGCCGGGCGGAGCTGGAGGCGGCGATCCTGGAGGGCGGGCGGACCGGCTTCCAATACCAGTTCGACGCCTGGCGGCTGTCGGACCTGATGGAGGCGGGCCAGAGGACCGGCGGGGCCCTGGCGCCCCTGGAGGGCCTCTACGACCTGATCAACAGCGAGCCCTTCCTGGCCTTCATCCGCACGCTGACCGGCGACCCGCGCTGCGCCTATGCCGACGCCCAGGCCACCCGCTACCGCCCCGGCGACTTCCTCACCGCCCACGACGACGACGTGGCCGGCAAGAAGAGGCTCTACGCCTTCGTGCTGAACTTCACGCCCGCCTGGCGGCCCGACTGGGGCGGCCTGCTGGCCTTCCACGACGCCGACGGCCACGTGAGCGAGGCCTACACCCCCACCTTCAACGCCCTGAACATCTTCCGCGTGCCTCAGCAGCACGCCGTCACCCAGGTCGCCAGCTTCGCCGGCGCCCAGCGGCTCTCCGTCACCGGGTGGATCCGTGAGCGCTGAGGCGACGCCCAAGGCCCGCCTGTCGCCCAACCTGCACGGCGCCCTGTGGATGGTGGCCTCGGCCCTGGGCTTCACCGCCATGACCACCCTGATCAAGTATCTGGGGGACGACTACGCGGCCTCGCTGCAGACCTTCTACCGGCAGTTCTTCGGCTTCCTGATCATGCTGCCGGTGATCCTCAAACATAGGGGCGCGGCCTTCGCCACCACCCGGCCCGGCATCCTGATCTTCCGCTCGGCGGCGGGCACGGTGGGGATGATCCTCTCCTTCTACGCCTTCCAGAAGATGCCGCTGGCCGACGCCAACGCGCTCTCCTTCACCCGCACCCTCTGGCTGGTCCCGCTGGCCTTCTTCGTGGTGCGCGAACCGGTGGGGCCCCTGCGCATCGGCGCCGCCGTGGTGGGGTTCCTGGGCGTGCTGATCATGCTGCGGCCCGGCGTCGGCGGGTCCTTCGCCATCGGCCTGCCGGCCCTGGCCATGCTGGCCTCGTCCTTCCTGTTCGCGCTCACCATCACCGGCATGAAGGTGATGACCCGCGACCACGCCCCCATGGTGCTGCTGGTCTGGTCGGCGAGCCTGGGTCTCGTGCTCGCCCTGCCCGGCGCCTTCCTGGCCTGGCGCTGGCCCGAACCCTTCGACCTGCTGCTGCTGGCCCTGATGGGGGTGCTGGGGACCATCACCCAGGGCTGCTACATCAAGGGCATGTCCATCGGCGACGCCGGCGCCATGGCCCCCATCGACTATATCCGCCTGGTCTTCACGGTGATGGTGGGCTTCGCCCTCTTCCACGAAGTCCCCGGGATCTGGACCGTCGTCGGCGCCGGCGTGGTGGTCGTCTCCACCCTGTTCATCACCTGGCGCGAGCACCTGGCCAACCAGGCGAAGGCGGCAGCGGCCCTGGTGGAATCGCTGTAGCTCGGCAATGCATCAATTGCATTCAACCTGGCGATCGCTGACGAGCAGAGGCGTATCTCATCTGAGACGATGGTGGAAAATGAACAGGTCCTGAGCGGTCGCCGGCTCACTAAGTTGCCTGATTTCCACCATCAGCTGGACGGACAGCCGTGTCGGTTTGACTGCGCACATACAGCCTAAATTTCGTCTCGTGCGCCTCATCAAACGCGTCCCGGTAGTGGATGATCCCGTGGATGTAGAGAGCCGTTCCACCACTTCCGAAGCGCCCAGGACTTGGGTCGTCCCACTCGGCGAAAGGCAGGACCATCGTGTTGCTCTCACCGGTAGGCGCAAGGTCGAAAACGGCATCGTAACGCTCCAGAGGAGCGAGGATTTCGGTTAGTGGGTAGTCGCGGACGCTAGCGGCCCGCTCTATCCAAACGTCATGCGCGGGTGTTTGGCCGTAGTTCCTGAAGTTCACGAACGCGGCGAGGTGCTGTCGCGTGTCTGCAAAGCTGCACTCGGAAACGTGGACATAGGCCCGCAACTGCCTCCGTTCGGACAAGCGCGTGGCCTTGAGGGTTTCGTCGGCAGTGTTGGCGCTTCTCTGGGCCGCGACCCAAGCGGCCCGCGCGCAAAAGACGGTCGCTCCCAGGCCCATAAGGCCAATGAAGCTAATCCAGACCTGTCGCATCGCGAGGTCGGCGGCAGCTTCAGCGGCAAGCGCAGAACGAATGTCAGCCTCAAGGCTCTTGCAGGTGCCTTCCCTCCTCTCCTCGCAGCGCTGCTCGGCCGTTTGATTGGCCATCTCGCGGTGCGCGCCAGCGGTTTCCACGGAAGTCCAGGTAGCAGCGATAAAGGCGGCAGCTGCCATGACGGCCGCCCATCCTAGGATTAGTCGTCCAGTCGGATCGTCGTCACTCTCATCGCGGCCAAGCATTAGAGCAAGAAACCCCCGGTGAACCGCCCCGGTTGATCTTGTTCCTCAGGTTGGCCCGTGTCTCGCTGATTCAGATGGCCAGATCCTCCACGCGGCCTCGCTCCGTGTGTGTTTGCCGTGGCGCGCCGGCCCCGCCCATCCGGTCCAAAACCCCCTTAGCCGCCTCGCGGTGCTTGGGCTTCAGGTTCTTGCCTATCACGGCCATCATGGCGGCTAAGATGGCCTCCGATCAGCGCCTCGACGACGGAACCTGAACACACCGCCGACGCCACCAAGCCCCTACGCCTTCGAGTCCCCCTCGACGTGGAACAGGCGGGTCTCGCCGAAGAACACCTCCACCGCCTGGCACTCTGGATGGAGCGCCAGCAACTCGCGCGCCCGCCTCAGGGCCTCGACGTCATTGCGGCAGAGGGCCGGTTCGAAACGCGGCGGCTCCCGCCCGTCGCGGAGATAGATGGTGTAGGTCTTGAGCATGAAATCCCCCCGGCCGCGCATTGCGGCTTGGGGGTCGGCCGCGCGCCTTGACGGAGATCAAATTTCCCCCGGCGGGCGAACGGCGGCCGCCTAGCCGCCCATCCGGTCCAGGAATCCCTTGGCCGCCTCGCGGTGCTTGGGCTTCAGGTTCTTGCCCACCACGGCCATCAGGGCGGCGAACACGGCGGCGTCGTCGGTGAAGCCGATCACCCCCAGGATGTCGGGGATGGCGTCGGTGGGCAGGACGAAATAGGCGAGCGCCGCCATCATCAGCCCCTTGGCCGCCCGGGGCGTTTCGGGATCGCGGGCGCAGTACCAGACCGACAGCGCGTCGCCGGCGAAGGGGATCTTGGCGGCCACCTTGCGGAACTTTGGCCAGAAACCCTGGGCCACGCGCTGTTCGTTCACCCGCTGCACCGCCGGAACCAGGGCGTGGTCGGGATTCAGGGCGCTCTTGGGATCGAAACCGTCGCCATTGACGTGGCGTGACGCTTTTGACTTGCCGCTCATCGGGCTAAAGCCTCGGGGGAAACAAGACCTAGTCTAATCGAAACCGGGAGCGACGCGTCCATGAAACTCAATTCCTCTATCGCCGCGGTTGTCACCGGCGGCGCCTCGGGCCTCGGCGAAGCCACGGCCCGCCAACTGGCGGCCCAGGGCGTCAAGGTGGCCATCTTCGACATGAACGAAGCCAAGGGCGAAGCGGTCGCAAAAGAAATCGGCGGCGTCTTCTGCAAGGTCAACGTGACCTCCGAGGAAGATGTCGACGCCGGCTTCGTCAAGGCCCGCGCCGCCCACGGCCAGGAGCGCATCCTGGTCAACTGCGCCGGCACCGGCAACGCCATCAAGACCGCCGGCCGCGATAAGGCCACCGGCGAGACCAAGCACTTCCCCCTCGACGCCTTCAATCTGATCATCCAGATCAACCTGGTGGGCACCTTCCGCTGCATCGCCAAGTCGGCCAAGGGCATGCTGGACCTGGAGCCCTTGGAGGACGGCGAGCGCGGCGCCATCGTCAACACCGCCTCCGTGGCGGCCGAGGACGGCCAGATGGGCCAGGCGGCCTATTCGGCCTCCAAGGGCGGCGTGGTCGGCATGACCCTGCCCATCGCCCGCGACCTGGCCGGCGACGGCATCCGGGTCAACACCATCCTGCCCGGCATCTTCAACACCCCCCTCATGCAGTTCGCGCCCGAGCCGGTGAAGCAGGGCCTGGCCGCCTCCGTGCCCTTCCCCAAGCGCCTGGGCAACGCCGAGGAATACGCCCAGCTGGCCCTCACCATGATCACCAACGGCTACTTCAACGGCGAGGACGTGCGCCTCGACGGCGCGATCCGGATGGCGCCGCGCTGATCTTCCCCGCCTGAGTCCGGAGGGAACCTAAGGCCACGCTTTACGTTCCCTCCGATTAGGGGTTCGGTGTGACCGAAACCCTGAGTGGGGGGCTTGTCGCGTCATGATCGGACGGTGGGCGCAGCGTTTCGCGGTCGCGATCGAACGCCCGGTCTTCCGCTATGCCGCCGCCCTGGCGGCGGTGGCCGTCGCGGCCCTGGCGCGGGGCGCGGCCAGCCTGTTCATGGCCGCACCGCCCAACTATTCGACCTTCTTTCCCGCCGTGCTGTTCGCCACCCTGGTGGCGGGCCTGCGGGGCGGCCTGCTGGCCACCGCGCTCAGCGCCGGCCTCGTCTGGGCCCTGTGGCTGCCGGAGGCCGCCCTCGGGGAGACCTGGGGCCAGCAGCACGTCGAGCTCCTGCTCTTCGTCCTCACCGCCACCCTGACCGTGGTCATCGCCAAGGCCCTGCGCCTGGCCATCCAGCGCGGCGCGGCGGTGGAGGCGCGCTTCCGCATCTTCCAGGAACAGGCCCTCGACGGCTTCGTGATCCTGGCCCCGGTGCGCCGGGACGGCGAGGTGACCGACTTCCTCTGGACCTACGCCAACCCCGCCGCCGAACGTCTGGCCCCCGCCGGGTCCGGAGGGCTGACCGGGCGGCGGGTGCTGGAGATCTTCCCCGACGAGACCGGGACGGCCATGGTGGAGCGGCTGCGCGCGGCGCTGGTCGCCGACCGGCCCGACGAGATCGAGGTTCGCCGGGTGATCGACGGCGCCGAGCGCTGGATGCGCTCCAGCGCCATGCGCCTGGGGGACGGCCTGGCCGTCAGCTTCCACGACGTCACCGACCAGCGCCTGGCCGATCAGGCGGTGCGCAAGGCCGAGGAGGAGGCCCGCCGCAGCCGCGACGAGTTCGAACACATCGCCAACGCCGCGCCGGTGCTGATCTGGATGAGCGGGGTCGAGCAGGGCGCGATCTGGTTCAACGCCTCCTGGCTGGGCTTCACCGGCCGCACCCTGGCCGAGGAGCTGGGCCGCGGCTGGCTGGAGGGGGTCCATCCCGAGGACCGCGACCGGGTGCTGGAGATCTACCAGGAGAACTTCAGCCGCCGCTCGCCCGCGCGGCTGGAATACCGGGTCCGGCGCCACGACGGCGTCTATCGCTGGCTCGACGAGGCCGCCGCCCCCCGCTTCGACCGGGAAGGCGCCTTCCTGGGCTATATCGGCTCCTGCTCCGACATCACCGACCGCAAGGCCGCCGAGACCGCCCTGCGCGGCGGCGAGGCCCGGGTGCGCGCCCTGGTGGACTCCCTGCCCCAGCTGTTGTGGTCCAGCCGCCCCGACGGCGCCTTCGACTATCTCAGCCCCCAGTGGGTGGACTTCACCGGCGCCCCGGCCGCCGACCACATGGGGGACGGCTGGCTGCGCGCCATCCATCCCGAGGACCGCGACGACCTGGCGGCCGCCTGGGCCCAGGCGGTGCGCGGCGGCCTGCCCTTCGATGTGGAGCACCGCATCCGCCGCCACGACGGGGTCTGGCGCTGGTTCAACGGCCGCGCCTCGGCGATCCGGGAGGAGGACGGCTCCATCCGCCGCTGGTTCGGCTCGGCCTCCGACATCACCGAGATCGTCGAGGCCCGCCGCGACCTGGAGGAGCGGGTCGCCGAGCGCACCCGCGAGCTGGAGGCCAGCCTGGAGGAACGCGCCCGGGCCGAGGCGGCGCTGGCCCAGGCCCACCGCCTGGAGACCGTCGGCCGGCTCACCGGCGGGGTGGCCCACGACTTCAACAACCTGCTGACCGTGGTGATCGGCGGGCTGGACATGATCCTCAAGAACCCGGCCGACACCGAGCGGGTCAAGCGCCTGTCGGAGGCCGCCCTGGCCGCCGGCCGCCGTGGCGAGCGCCTCACCCGCCAGCTGCTGGCCTTCTCGCGCCGTCAGGAGCTGAAGCTGGAGGTGGTGGACGTCGGCGCCCTGATCGAACAGGTGGAGCCCCTGGTCCGCCGCGCGGTCGGCGAGGCCATCGACCTGACCGTGAGCTGCGAGCCGGGGGTGGGCGCCACCCGCCTGGATCCCGCCCAGTTCGAGGCCGCCCTGCTGAACCTGGTGGTCAACGCCGCCGACGCGGTGGACGGATCGGGACGGATCGAGATCCTCACCCGCCGGGTGGCCCTGGCCGCCGGAGAGGTTCCCGGCGCCCAGGCCGGGGACCATGTGGCGGTCAGCGTCGCCGACACCGGCGGCGGCATGTCCCCCGAGGTCCTCACCCGGGCCTTCGAGCCCTTCTTCACCACCAAGGAGGTGGGCAAGGGCACGGGTCTGGGCCTGGCCCAGGTCTATGGCTTCATCACCCAGTGCGGCGGCGCGGCGACCCTCGACAGCCGCCTGGGGGCGGGAACCACCGTCACCCTCTATGTCCCGGCGGTGGACGCCGTCCCCGCGGTCGAGGCGCCCCACGAGCCCGGCGACGACAGCTGGGCCAGGGGGCGGGCGATCCTGCTGGTGGAGGACGACGCCGCCGTCAGGGCGGTGACCGAGGGTCTGCTGGTCGAGCTGGGCTGTCAGGTGACCGCCGAGCCCGACGGCCCCTCGGCCCTGGCCCGCCTGCGGTCGGGGGAGCCCTTCGACCTGCTGATCTCCGACATCATCATGCCCGGTGGCATGAGCGGGGTGGAGCTGGCCAAGCTCGCCCGGGCCCGCGACCCCGACCTGCCCATCGTGCTCACCACCGGTTATGCCGGCGACGAGTTCGACGGCGCCTCGGAGATCGCCTGGCCCGTGGTGCGCAAGCCCTTCCGCGCCGAACAGCTCAGCGCCGCCGTGCGCGAGGCCCTGGCCCGGGTCGCCGCGACCTAAGCCGGAACCCCCGGCGCGCGGGAGTCGTTGTCCCCAGACAACGGCAACCCAAAGGCGCGACCATGACCCAAGGCGAACAGAAGAACGACGGCTCGCAACCCGGCGTGATGGGCGACGGCACCGAGGAGCAGAACCTCGGCCAACCGGGAAATCCCAAGGCCCGGATCACCGAGGACGAGGTGAAGGACGCCTTCAAGGACGCGCCCCCGGCCGACAAGGCCTAGGCGAAGGCGTCCGCCCCGGACCCCCTCCGGGGCGGGCGGCCTTGACCGCCGTCAAGGCGGCCCCCGACGCCGGCTGACATGGGTCTCCCCTCACGAGGACGACTCCGATGGACAGACTGAAGACCAAGGTCGCCGCGATCACCGGCGCCGCGCTCGGCCTGGGACGCGCCACCGCCATCCGCATGGCCGAGGAGGGCGCCGCCGTGGCGGTGCTCGACATGCTGGAGGCCGAGGGGACGGCGCTCGCCGCCGAGCTCTCCGCCCGCGGCTTCCCCGCCCGCTTCTGGCGCTGCGACGTCTCCAAGGAGGCCGAGGTGCGCCGGGTGATCGACGAGGTCGCCGCCCACTTCGGACGCCTGGACGTCCTGGTGAACAACGCCGGGGTCTCGGGCGCCAACAAGCCCACCCACGAGATCACCGAGGCCGAGTGGGACTTCGTCCAGGCCATCAACGTCAAGGGCGTCTTCTTCTGCACCAAGCACGCCATCCCCCACCTGAAGGCGGCGGGCGGCGGCTCGATCATCAACCTGTCCTCGATCTACGGCCTGGTGGGCGGCCCCGACGTGCCGCCCTATCACGCCTCCAAGGGGGCGGTGCGGCTGATGAGCAAGACCGACGCCCTGACCTACGCCCCCGACAGGATCCGGGTGAACTCGATCCATCCGGGCTTCATCTGGACCCCGATGGTGGAACACCACCTGAGCGCCGCCGGAGACCTGGAGGAGGGCCGCAAGGCCACCGCCGCCCTGCACCCCCTGGGCCACATCGGCGAGCCCGACGACATCGCCTGGGGCGCGGTCTACCTGGCCTCGGACGAGGCCAAGTTCGTCACCGGCTCGGAGCTGGTGATCGACGGCGGCTACACCGCCCGCTGAAGCCTACTGCGAGGCGCCGCGGCCCTCGACCCGCACCAGGTCGACGAGGACGTCGCCCCGCACCAGGTGCAGCAGGTCGTAACGGTCGATGGTGGGGTCGCAGTGGGGGGCGGTGAACTCCACCCGCTCCCCGCGCTCGACGCTGCGATGCTTGGGCCGCGTCACCATGCCGTGCTCGTCGCCGAAGAAGTGGTAGCTGGACCCCGCCCAGGCCTCCCCCAGGGGTTCGGGCGCCGGGCCGTCGGTGGCGAAGGCCTTGAGGCCCGCGTCCACCGTCACCCAGCGCGGGGCGTTGGCGCTGATCACCCGGGCCTGGACCATCAGGCTGGTCTCGAAGGCGCCGTCCTCGTCGGCCCCCAGGGCCTCGCGGTATTCCCGGTCCATGAAGGCGTAGGACCCGGCCTGGATCTCATTCAGCACGCCCTGGGCCGCGTCGGCGCTGAAGGTGCCGGTGCCGCCGCCGGTGACCAACCCGATCTCATGGCCCTGGGCCCGCAGGGCGGACGCCACGTCCGACAGCCTGCCGATGCCGTCGGCCACGGCGGCGGCGCGCTGATTGGCGCCCGCCATGTGCTGCCAGTGGCCGCCATAGCCCTGCACCCCGATCAGCTTCAGCGAGGCCTGGGCCGCGATCGCCGCCCCCACCGCCACGGCCTGCTCCACGCCGGAGACGCCGGTGCGGCCCATGCCCAGGTCCACGTCCAGCACCACTCGGACGGTGACGCCGGCGGCCCGCGCCGCCTGGCCGATCTCGGCCGCGCCGTCCGGATGGTCGACGGTGATGGCGAAGTCGGGATCGATCCCGGCCAGCCTGGCCGCCCGCGCCGCCGAGGGCTCGCCGGCCAGGGACGAGGTGATCAGGATGCCGCGGATCCCCGCCGCCGACAGGGCCTCGGCCTCGGCCAGCTTGGCGCAGCAGACCCCCACCGCCCCGGCGGCGATCTGCCGCCGGGCCAGCGCCGCGCACTTGTGGGACTTGGCGTGGGGCCGCAGGGCCAGGCCCGCCGCCTTGGCCCGGGCGGCCATGCGCGCGACGTTGCGGTCGAAGGCGTCGAGGTCGATCACGGCGGCCGGGGTGGGGACCTGCCAGCGCGACCCCGGCTGGCCGATCAGGGCCAGGGACAGGGCTGTGGAGGGGCGATCGGCCAGGACGCCGAGCTCGGCGGCGATGGCCTCGAGGGCGCGTTCGGAGTTCATCGGCGGCGTACATTCCCCATCAGGCTGCGCATGATCTCGCGGCCGGCCGTGCTGGCCACCGTGCGCAGCAGTTGCTTGGCGAAGGTCTCGCCCATGGACTGGCGGTTGGAGGCGCGCGCCGCCGGGCGACGGGCGGGTTCCTCCCCCCAGGGTGACGGGGCCGGCTCGGCGCGGCGTTGCGGCGCCGGTGGGGCGGCGGCCGCCTCGACGGCGGCGGCGGTGCGGGCCGCCAGCTTCTCATAGGCCGACTCCCGGTCCTCGGTCTGGTCGTAGAGGCCGCGCACCGGGCTCGCGGCCATCACCGCCGTCCGCTCGGCGGGCGTCAGGGGCCCGAGCCGCGAGATGGGCGGACGGACCAGGGTCTTCTGCACCATGGTGGGCGCCCCCTTCTCGTCCAGCACGGAGACCAGGGCCTCGCCGACCCCCAGCGCCTGGATCGCCTCGGCGGTGTCGAAGGCCGGGTTGGTGCGGAAGCTGTCGGCGGCGGCCTTCAGGCCCCGCTGCTCGACCGGCGTATAGGCCCGCAGCGCGTGCTGGATGCGGTTGCCCAGCTGGCCCAGCACGGTCTCGGGAATGTCGGCCGGGTTCTGGGTGACGAAATAGACCCCCACCCCCTTGGAGCGGATCAGCCGCACCACCTGCTCGACCTTCTCCAGCAGCGGCTTGGGGGCGTCGCGGAACAGCAGGTGGGCCTCGTCGAAGAAGAAGGCCAGCTTGGGCTTGTCGGGGTCGCCGACCTCCGGCAGCTCCTCGAACAGCTCGCTCATCAGCCACAGCAGGAAGGTGGCGTAGAGCCGGGGGCTGGCGATCAGCTTGTCGGCCGCCAGGATGTTCACATAGCCGCGCCCGGCGCCGTCGGTGCGCATCAGGTCGGAAAGCTGCAGGGCCGGCTCGCCGAACAGGTGCGCGCCGCCCTGGTCCTCCAGGGTCAGCAGCTTGCGCTGGATGGTGGCCACGGTGGCGGCCGAGACATTGCCGTACTTGGCGCCCAGCTCCTTGGCGTGCTCGGAGGTGTAGGTGAGCGCGGCCTGCAGGTCCTTCAGGTCCAGCAGCAGCAGGCCCTCGGCGTCGGCGGCGCGGAAGACGACGGAGAGCACACCCTCCTGCACGTCGTTGAGCTCCAGCATGCGGGAGATCAGCAGCGGCCCCATCTCCGAGACCGTGGCGCGGATCGGATGGCCCTGCTCGCCGAACAGGTCCCAGAACACCACCGGCGCCCCGGCCGGGTGCAGCTCCAGGTTCATCACCTTGGCCCGGGCCAGCATCTTCTCGTTGGGGGTCCCAGGCGCGGCGACGCCGCAGAGGTCGCCCTTCACGTCGGCGGCGAAGACTGGAACGCCGGCGTCCGACAACCCCTGCGCCAGGACCTGGAGCGTCACGGTCTTGCCGGTGCCGGTCGCCCCGGCCACCAGGCCATGGCGGCTGGCGCGGTCAAGCCGCAGGGTCTCGAGGTGATCGGAGAACCCGATCAGCACGCCGTCGTCGGCCATGGAACGCTCCTTCGAAGTCCGGGCGCCAAGCTATCCTCAGCCGCGCGCCGCATCCACGGCCAAGCGTAAACAATTGTCACCGGCAGAAACGTTTCCCAAACCCGGCGGGTTTTGGCTCAGCCTTGCCGGAACCGGCGGAAACGCCGCGAAGAACGCACCATCATCCCGGGGAAATCACGCTAGAGGTCACCTTCATTGACGACGCCCGCGACCCCGAGGACAGTCGGCTCCATGCCCGCCGCCGAACCGACCACCAACGTCTCCCGCATCTGCCTCGTCATCCTGGCCGTGATCGCCAGCGGCGCGACCATCTATTGGCTCGCCGACATCCTGACGCCGCCGGCCATGGCCATGTTCCTGGCCATCGTCATCGACGGGTTCGCCCGGGTGCTGAAGCGGCGGTTCCGCTGGCTGCCCTCCAGGGCCGCCATGCCGGTGGCCATCATCGTCTCCATCCTGCTGTTCGGCACGGCCCTGTTCGTGATCGCCGACAACGGCGCGACCTTCGCCACCCAGCTGGTCACCTATGTGCCCAAGCTCAACAAGCTGATCGCCCAGGTGGCCAATGTGGCCGGGCTCGACGTGGCGCCCACCATCGAGCAGCTGCTGAGCCGGCTCGACCCCAGCAAGTACATCGGCGACGCGGCCCGCGGCATCCAGGGCTTCGCCTCCAACGCCATCTTCATCCTGATCTATCTGGGCTTCATCATCGCCTCGCGGCACGCCTTCGAGCGCAAGATGGTGGGGCTGTCCAACAACCGCGCCAAGCGTCACGAGGCCCTGGAGGCCTTCCAGCGCATCCGCGACGGGGTGGAGCAGTACCTCTGGGTCCAGACCGTCACCGGCCTGATGATCGCGTTGGGCTCCTGGCTGGTGATGGCGATCCTCGGCCTCGACAACGCGGTGTTCTGGGCCTTCCTGATCTTCATCGCCTCCTACATCCCTATCATCGGGGGGGCGATCGGCATCCTGGCGCCGCCGATCTTCGCGCTCATCCAGTTCGAGCCGGTCTGGCCCGCCATCGTCCTGCTGGCGGTGCTGCAGTCGATCCAGTTCGTGGTGGGCAACGTGGTCCTGCCGCGCATGCAGGGGCAAAGCCTCAATATCGATCCCCTGGTGGTGCTGCTCAGCCTGGCCTTCTGGGGGGCGATCTGGGGGGTGGCCGGCATGTTCCTCTCCACCCCGCTGACGGTGATGGCCATGGTCATCCTGGCCCAGTTCGACGGAACCCGCTGGGTCGCTGTCCTGTTGTCCGCCGACGGGGAGCCCGAAAAGCTGCGGGACCGGAAGGCCGGACTCGCGCCCGACGAAACGCCGAAATCAAAACGTCCTCGCCGCGTCACGCAAGCGTGACGCCGAGGGCCAAACCCCGGGGTCTTCAACTTGGCCGTTCAATACCTATCTGAGTGTGGCTCGGGCGAGTCCCGACACCCCGACGCCCGCTTTCTCAGCCCCCGGGCGTCGCGAGGACCGAGTGTTTCGCCACCCCCCCTAGGCGGAACCAGGCGCCGCCGGACACTCTCCTCCGGCGGCGTTCTCGCGTCCGGAGCCGGGGCATGACCCGCCGCCTCAAGCCCGCCAGGTCCGCCCTCCCCCTGATCAAGGCCTTCCTGGCCCTGGTTCCCGAGGGCGAGGCCAGCCGCGCCTTCATCGAGCAGACCGCCGCCGACGCCGCCCCCGACGAGCTGCCCGAACTGCCCGTCCCCGACCTGGCCGGCGCGCTCGCCGACTTCTGGGCCTTCGCCGAGACCCGGCGGGGCAAGGGGCCGGCCATCCGTCTGGTCCACGGCCAGGCCGGCCTCGACCGTCTGGAGATCGTCCAGGACGACGCCCCCTTCCTGGTGGACAGCGTCATGGGCGAGCTGGCCGAGCAGGGCCTGTCGGTCCGCGCCATGTTCCACCCGGTGGTCGGCGTGGCCCGCGACCGCAAGGGCGTGCGCGGCGAGGCCGGCGCCCCCCGCCGGGAATCCATGATCCAGGTGGTGCTGGAGACCGTCGGCGAGGACCGCGAGGCGGCCCTGATGGCCGGTCTGAAGGCCGCCCTGGCCGACGTCCGCGCCGCGGTGGACGACTTCCCCGCCATGCTGGCCCTGATGCGCCGGGCCATCGAGGAGCTGGGGGCCGCCCCCAAGAGCGAGGTCCGCGACGAGGATATCGCCTTCCTGTCCTGGCTGCACGACGAGCACTTCGTCTATCTCGGCGCCCGGGTCTACGAGTACCCGCGCCTGAAGAACGGCGACTATGCGCCGGAGGAACCCCTCTACCAGCCGCAGGATGGGCTGGGCGTGCTGCGCGATCCCGAGCGCACCGTCCTGCGCCGCTCGTCGGAGCCCGCGGTCCTCACCGCCCAGATCCGCTCGCGCCTGGGCGATCCGCCGGTGGTGGTGGCCAAGTCCAACGTCCGCTCGCGGGTCCACCGCCGCGGCTACATGGATTATGTGGGCATCAAGCGCTACGGCGCCGACGGCAAGCCCTGCGGCGAGATCCGCTTCGTGGGCCTGTTCACCTCCGAGGCCTATGACGAGCCGGCGCGCGACGTGCCCCTGCTGCGGGCCAAGGTGGCCAACCTGCTGGAGCGGGCCGGCGCCACGCCGGGCAGCCACAACGAAAAGCGCCTGCGCAACATCGTCGAGAACCACCCCCGCGACGAGCTGTTCCAGGCCAGCGAGGACGACCTGCTGGCCACCTGCCTGGCGGTCCTGCACCTCTATGACCGGCCCCGGGTGCGGCTATTCGAGCGCCGCGACCCCTATGACCGCTTCGCCTCGGTGCTGCTGTTCGTGCCGCGCGAGCGCTACGATTCCGACCTGCGGACCACGGCCGGCGACCTGCTGGCCAAGGCCTATGGCGGCCGGGTCTCGGCCTATTATCCCTACTTCTCCGACGCCCCCCTGGCCCGGGTCCACTTCATCATCGGCTTCACGCCGGGCCAGCACCTCGATCCCGACCTGAGGGCCATCGAGGCCCAGGTGACCCAGGCCAGCCGCACCTGGGAGGATCGCTTCGACGCCGCCGTCCGCGCCAGCGGCCGGCCCACCGACGAGGTCGCCGACCTCCTGGCCCGCTACGCCCACGCCTTCCCGGCCGGCTATCGGGACAATTACGACGCCGGCGAGGCCCTGGCCGACCTGGCGGTGATCGACAGCCTGGAGGCCGACGAGCCGGTTCGGGTGCGCGCCTATCGCCGCCCCGCCGACGGCAAGACCCAGTTCCGCTTCAAGCTCTACCGCCCCGGCGCCCCGGCGCCCCTGGCTGACGTCCTGCCGATCCTGGAGAACATGGGCCTCAAGGCCATGGTGGAGACCGGCTTCCCGGTCACCCGCGTCGGCGCGGACCCGGTCTGGGTCCACGACTTCGAGCTGGAGGACCCGCGCGGCGAGCACCTGGTCTTCGCCGAGGTGAAGCTGGCCTTCGAATACGCCTTCGTCGCCATCTGGAGCGGCCGCACCGAGAATGACGGCTTCAACCGCCTGGTGCTGGAGCTCTCCATCACCTGGCGCGACGCGGCCCTGATCCGGGCGCTCGCCCGCCACCGCCAGCAGTCGGGCCTGGACCCTAGCCAGAGGGTGCAGGAGGCCGCGCTCTCCAACCACCCCGGGGTGGCGCGCCTGATCCTGGATCTGTTCCGCACCAAGTTCCATCCGGCCATCAACGCCGACCTCGCCGCCCGCCAGATCCAGGCCGACGCGGTGATGGCCGAGATCGTCGAGGCCCTGCAGCTCGTCGAGAGCCTGGACGACGACCGGGTTCTGCGCCGCCTGGCTCTGCTGGTGGGGGCCATCAAGCGGACCAACTACTACCAGCCCGGTCCCGACGGTCACGCCAAGCCCTATATCAGCTTCAAGGTGGCCTCGGGCGAGCTGGCCGACCTGCCCCTGCCCAAGCCCTTCCGCGAGATCTTCGTCTGGGCGACCCATGTGGAGGGCGTCCACCTGCGCTTCGGCCCCGTCGCCCGGGGCGGCCTGCGCTGGAGCGACCGGCGCGACGACTTCCGCACCGAGGTCCTGGCTCTGGCCAAGGCCCAGAACACCAAGAACGCGGTGATCGTGCCCGTGGGCTCCAAGGGCGGCTTCTATCCCAAGCAGCTCCCCAAGGGCGGTGCGGCCGAGGCGGTGCGGACCGAGGGGATCCGCGCCTACACCACCTTCCTGCAGGGCCTGCTGGACATCACCGACAACCTGACCCCGGACGGCAAGGTCATCCACCCCGAGAACGTCGTGGTCCACGACGCCGACGACCCCTATCTGGTGGTGGCCGCCGACAAGGGCACCGCCACCTTCTCCGACATCGCCAACGGCGTCGCCGAGTCCTACGGCTTCTGGCTGGGGGACGCCTTCGCCTCGGGCGGCTCGGCCGGCTACGACCACAAGGTCATGGGCATCACCGCCCGCGGCGCGTGGGAGGCGGTGAAGCGCCACTTCCGCGAGCTGGGCAAGGACATCCAGAGCGAGCCCTTCACCGTGGTCGGCGTCGGCGACATGTCCGGCGACGTGTTCGGCAACGGCATGCTGCTGTCGCGCCAGACCCGGCTGCTGGCGGCCTTCGACCACCGCCACATCTTCCTCGACCCCGATCCCGACCCGGCCAGGAGCTACGCCGAGCGCGAGCGCATGTTCGCCCTGCCCCGCTCCTCCTGGGACGACTATGACCGCAAGCTGATCTCCAAGGGCGGCGGGGTCTTCCCCCGCAACCTGAAGTCCATTCCGCTCTCCCGCGAGGTCCGCGCCATGCTGGAGATCGGCGCGGAGTCGGCCACCCCGGCCGAGCTGCTGTCGGCCATCCTCAAGGCGCCGGCCGAGCTGCTCTATCTCGGCGGCATCGGCACCTATGTGAAGGCCCGGACCGAGGGCCACCTGGACGTGGGGGACAAGACCAACGACGCCCTGCGGGTCAACGGCGCCGACCTGCGGGTCAAGGTGGTGGGCGAGGGCGCCAATCTGGGCCTCACCCAGGCCGGCCGCATCGAGTTCGCGCTGAAGGGCGGCAAGATCAACACCGACGCCATCGACAACTCCGCCGGGGTCGATTCCTCCGACCACGAGGTCAATATCAAGATCGCCACCGGCATCCTCGAGCGGACCGGAGTGCTGACCCGGCCGCGACGCGACAAGCTGCTGAAGTCGATGACCCAGGACGTGGCCGCCCACGTCCTGTCGCACAACTACGACCAGACCCTGGCTCTGTCCCTGATGGACCTGGACGCCGTCGGCGAGCTGGAGCCCCACGCCCAGTTCATGACCCGGCTGGAGCAGGCCGGGCGGCTGGACCGCGCGGTGGAGGGCCTGCCGGACCCGGGCGTCATCGCGGCCCGGGCCGAGGCCGGACGCGGCATGACCCGGCCGGAAGAGGCGGTGCTGCTGGCCTATGGCAAGCTGGAGCTCTCCCACGACATCGTCGCCTCGGCGGCGCCCGACGACCCGCACTTCGAGGCGGTGCTGGAGGGCTATTTCCCCAAGGGGCTTCGCAAGTACGACGACGCCCTGCGCAAGCACCGCCTGCGCCGGGAGATCATCGCCACCGTGGTGGCCAACGACGTGATCAACCGCTGCGGGCCGAGCTTCCCCTCGCGCCTGATGGCGGCGGCCTCCTGCGACACCCGCGCCTTCGTCACCGGCTACGAGGCGGCCAAGGCGGTGCTGGACCTGCCGGCCCTGTGGGACGCCGTCGCCGATCTCGACCCCAAGATCCCGGGCCAGACCCCGGCGGCGGGCCAGATGGCCCTGTTCCGCCGCCTGGCCTACACCCTGCGCGGCGAGACCTTCTGGCTGGCCCGCCGGGCCGGGCGCGAGGGCTCGGGGGTGGCCGACCTGATCAAGCGCTACGGCCCCGGCACCGCCACCCTGCGCAAGCTGGGCCCCGGCGTGCTCTCCAGCGTCGAGCAGGACCGCACCGCGGCCCAGATCGCCAAGCTGGTGGAGGCCGGCGCGCCGGAGGCCCTGGCGACCCAGGTGGCCAACCTGCAGCCGCTCACCACCGCGGTGGATCTGGTGGACCTGGCCGAGGCCTCCTCCTGGGCCCTGCCCAGCGTGGCCAGGCTCTATCACCAGACCGGCGAGGTCTTCGCCTTCGACCGCCTGCGGGCGGCGGCGGGGGGCTTCACCGCCGGGGACGCCTTCGAGCGCACCGCGGTGCGGCGGCTGCTGGAGGACCTCCTGGCCGAGCAGGCGGTGCTGACCCGCTCGATCATGGCCTTCGCCGCCAGCGCCCAGGCCGGCGAGAGCGCCGAGACCGCCCAGAAGGCCGTGGCCTCCTGGGCCGCCCTGCGCCACGACGCCGCCCAGGCGGCCCGCAAGGCGGTGGACGAGATCGAGGCGGCCGGCGGCGGCTGGACCTTCGCCAAGCTCACCATCGCCAACGCCGCCCTGCGCGAACTGGCCGCCAGCGCCACCTTGGAGAAGAAGCGGTAAGAAATTACGCGGACAGGTCCGCCCGGCGGCACCAGCGGTCGAGGTCGCGCTCCCGGCCCATCAGGGCCAGGCCCGAGGCGATGGATTCCAGCTCGCTGCCGCTCTCGATCCTCGACGGGTCGAAGCGGCGGTGGAAGATGGCCCGCACCGCCGGCACCAGGGAGGAGCCGCCGGTGAGGAACACCCGGTCGATCTGGCCCGGCGCCAGGCCCGACTCGGCCAGGGCCTCGTCGACGGCGGTCTCGATCAGGGCCAGCTCCGGCGCGATCCAGCCCTCGAACTGCGCGCGCTCGACGTGGCGGCGGATCTCGATGCTGCCGGCGGCGAAGCTGAACTCCGCGGCGGTCTCCCGTGACAGGGCCTCCTTCAGCCGGCTCACCGAGCGGTACAGCAGGTAGCCGTAGTTCTCGTCCAGGGTCTCCACCAGCCGGGCGATCTTGTCGGGCTCGACGGCCTCGCGCACCAGCTTGCGGATCTCGCGCATGTCGCGGCTGGCCCGCATCAGGGCCAGCTGGTCCCAGCGGGCGAAGGTGGAATAGTAGCGGTTGGGGATCGGCAGGGTCTTGCCGAAGGAGGTGTAGCTCGTCCCCTTGCCCAGCTCCGGCGAGACCAGGTGGTCGATGATCCGGTAGTCGAAGGCGTCGCCGGCCACCCCGACCCCCGACCGCCCGAGCGGCGTCGAGGCGATCTCGCCGCCCTCGCGGGAAAAGCGGATGATCGAGAAGTCGCTGGTGCCGCCGCCGAAGTCCCCCACCAGGACCGTGGCGTCGGCCTTCAGCTCGCGGGCGAAGAAGAAGGCCGCCCCCACCGGCTCGTAGGCGTAGAGGATCTCCTTGAACCCCAGCCGCGCGAAGGCCGTCTCGTAGCGACGCAGGGCCAGCTCCGGATTGGGGGCGCCGCCTGCGAAGGTCACCGGCCGGCCGACGATCACCCGGTCGGGCAGGTCGGCCAGGCCCTGTCCCGCATGGTCGCGCAGCTTCAGCAGGAAGGCCGAGAGCAGGTCCTCGAACTGGTAGCGCCGCCCGAGGATCTGGGTCTCGGTGAAGCTTTCGGAGGCCGCGAAGCTCTTGAAGGACTGGATGAAGCGGGTCTCCAGCGGGTCCTCGACATAGGCCTCGATGGCCCAGGGTCCGGCCTCCACCGTCCGCTCGTTGGGCCGCTCGGCCGGCGCGTGGAAGCTGATGGCCGAGCGGAAGGCGAACAGCTCCCCCTCCGGCGCCGGGAAATTGACCAGGGTCGCGGGGCCGCCGTCGCCGGCCAGGGCCACCACCGTATTGGTGGTGCCGAAATCGATGCCGATCGTTCCGGCCATGGCGCGCGCTCCGAGATCTCAAGGTGGGGGGACGACGGATCGCCGCCCCACCCAAGGCGCGCGACCCGCTTAGGTCGTGAGGCCGGCCTGACGCATCAGGTCTGAGCCTCCGCCAGGTCCTGCTCGTAGGCCGCCACCGTGGCCATCTGCAGGATGCGGCTGACCGAGGCCGAGAGCGGGCAGATCTGCACCGAGCGCGACAGGCCCAGCAGCAGGGGCCCGATCACCGTCGCCCCGCCCACGGCCTGGACCAGCTGGGTGGAGATGGCCGCCGAATGGATGGCCGGCATGATCAGCACATTGGCGGGCCCCGTGAGGCGCATGAACGGGTAGTTGACCCGCTTTTCCGGATCGAGCGCCAGCTCCGGCGGCATCTCGCCCTCGTACTCGAAGTCCACCTCCATCTCGTCGAGCATGGCCACGGCCTCGCGCACCTTCTCGCTGCGCTGGCCCATGGGGTTGCCGAAGGTGGAATAGGACATGAAGGCCACCCGCGGGGTGTAGCCCAGCACGCTGACGGTTCGGGCCGCCTGCAGGGCGATCTCCACCAGCTCGTCGGCCTCCGGCATCTCGGTGACATTGGTGTCGGCGATGAACAGGGTGTGGCCCTTGGCCAGCACCACGCTCATGCCCATCACCCGGCCGTTGGGGGACGGGTCGATGACCTGCAGCACCTCCTCCAGCACCTGGTCGTAGGAGCGGGTGACCCCGGTGACCATGCCGTCGGCGTGGCCGAGCGCCACCATGGAGGCGGCGAAGGAGTTGCGGTCCTGGTTGATCAGCCGCTGCACGTCGCGCTTCAGGAAGCCCTGGCGGGCCAGCCGGCTGTAGAGATAGTCGACATATTCCGGATTCCGGTGCGACAGCCGGGCGTTGATGATCTCCAGGCCGGTGTCCTTGGGATCGAGACCGGCCACGGCCATGTTCTCCAGCACCAGCTCCTCGCGGCCCACCAGCACCGCCTGGCCGAGGCCCGCGCTCTGGAAGGCGTAGGCGGCGCGGATCACGCTGGGCTCCTCGCCCTCGGCGAAGACGATCTTCTTCTTGGGCGAGGCCTGCACGGTGCCCTGCAGCTTCTGCAGGAAGGCCGCGGTGGGGTCGAGGCGCTGGGCCAGCGAGGCCCGGTAGGCGTCCATGTCCTCGATCGGCTTGCGGGCCACCCCGGAGTCCATCGCCGCCTGGGCGACGAAGGGCGGGATGTACCAGATCAGCCGGGGGTCGAAGGGCGAGGGGATGATGTACTGCGGGCCGAACTTCAGCTGCTGGCCGTGATAGGCCGCGGCCACCTCGTCGGGCACGTCCTCGCGGGCCAGCTGGGCCAGCGCGTTGGCGCAGGCGATCTTCATCTCCAGGTTCACGCGCCGCGCGCGCACGTCGAGCGCGCCGCGGAAGATGTAGGGGAAGCCCAGGACGTTGTTGACCTGGTTGGGATAGTCGCTGCGCCCGGTGCCGACGATGGCGTCGGGCCGCACGGCGTGGACCTCCTCGGGCAGGATCTCCGGATCGGGATTGGCCATGGCGAAGATCAGCGGATTGGGCGCCATCTTCATGATCATGTCCTGGGTCAGGACCCCCTTGGCCGACAGGCCCAGGAAGACGTCGGCGCCCACCAGGGCCTCGGCCAGGGTCCGGGCGTCGGTGTCGACGGCGTGGGCCGACTTCCACTGGTTCATGCCCGCGGTGCGGCCGCGATAGATGACCCCGGTGTTGTCGACGGCGATGCAGTTCTCGCTGCGCACCCCCATGGCCTTCATCAGGTCCAGGCTGGCGATCCCCGCCGCGCCCGCCCCGCAGAGCACCACCTTGACGTCCTTCAGCTCGCGGCCGGTGATGTGGCAGGCGTTGATCAGGCCCGCGCAGGAGATGATGGCCGTGCCGTGCTGGTCGTCGTGGAACACCGGAATGTCCAGCAGCTCCTGCAGCTCGGTCTCGATGCGGAAGCACTCGGGACTCTTGATGTCCTCGAGATTGATGCCGCCGAAGGTCACCCCGATGTTCTTGACCACCGTGATGATCTCGTCCGGATCGGTGGCCGAGACCTCGATGTCGATGGAATCGACGTCGGCGAAGCGCTTGAAGAGGACGCTCTTGCCCTCCATCACCGGCTTGGCGGCGAGCGCCCCCAGATTGCCCAGGCCCAGGATCGCCGTCCCGTTGGAGATCACCGCCACCAGGTTGCCCTTCGACGTGTAGTCGTAGGCCAGCTCCGGGTTCTCGGCGATGGCCAGGACCGGCACCGCCACGCCCGGCGAATAGGCCAGGCTGAGGTCGCGCTGGGTCGCCATCGGCTTGGTGGGCACGATGGCGATCTTCCCGGGGGTCGGGTCCCGGTGGAAGCTGAGGGCTTCCTCATCGGTGAAGGTGCGTTTTTCGTCGCTCATAGGGGGAGCGTGTCCTTACGGCGCTGGGGGCTTTTGAATGAAGGGCGCCAACCTACAGAGGCCGGCGCCCTGAAACAACCTGCCGCGGCGAAGCTTCGCCGTGGACGGGGCGGCGGCGGTCAGCCGGCCATGCGGGCCTTGAGCGCGGCCTGCATCTCGCCCAGCACCTTGGCGGCGGCCGGGTCCTTCTGGATGCGCCCCCAATAGGCGGCCACCTTGGTGTGCCGGGCCATGGGATCGCCCTTGCCGAACACCATGCCGAACACGCCCACGAACATCAGCATGGGGACGAGCGCGCAGTCGGCGGTGGTGACGCTGTCGCCCACCGCATAGGCGTCCTGCGTCATGAACAGGTTCAGGTGGGCCAGGCCGCTGTCGAGCTTGGCGAAGCCCTCCTCCACCACCGCGGCGTCGCGGGTGGCGGGGTTCATCTGGCCAAACAGGTTCGAGCCGCTGGCCATCACATAGAGCTCGGCGACCCGGGCGATCAGGCGGCCGCGGGCGATCTCGTCGGGCTTGGTGGGCCGCAGGCCGGAGGCCGGGAAGGCGTCGGCCAGATATTCGACGATGGTGTCGCTCTCGGGGATCACCGTGCCGTCGTCCAGCACCAGGGCCGGGATCTTGCCCATGGGATTGATCGCCAGATATTCCGCGCTCTTCAGGTCGCCCGGCGGCGGCAGGATGTGCACCGGCAGGTCCTTGGCGTAGATCGCCATGCGCGGACGCGAGGCGAAGGGCGAGAGATCGTTGGAATAGAGCTTCATGGCGTTTCCTGACGTGGTCCGGCGCGCGTCTCCAAATCGGCCGCGCCTGCGCGGGGACTCTTATGCAGGCGCGGCCGGCTCGGCCAGGGCTCGCCGCTTCATTCAGCTCATCCCGGCGAAGGCCGGGACCCGGATTCGTACAGAACTGTCGCGGTTGACCCCCCGTTCGTGTGGTTCGTGGACAATCTGATGGGCCTCACCAGCCGCACGGCTCGCGGAGTTGGGACCACGAACCACACGAACCACACGAACATCATCTGATTGACGGTCCGTGACGCATCTGGGCCCCTCGCCGGGATGAGCGGTTAGATCACCGCCCCGCCCGTCCGCAGATCAGGTCCGTCACCGCCGCCCCCATGGCCCGCAGGGTGGCCAGGTCGCCCCCGGCCCGGGCGCGGACGGCCATGGCGTTCATCACCGCCGTGGCCACCTTGGCCATGCCCGCCGCGTCAGTGGAGAGCGGCAGGTTGCCCACCTCCATGGCCCGCCGGATGCGGGCCTCGAAGGCCGCGTCGATCTCGGCCAGCGCGGCGGCCAGCACCGCGCGGATTTCCGGATCGTCCACCGCCTCGGTCACCGCCGTGCCGATCAGGAAGCAGCCCCGGGGGCCGTGGTCGCCGCGCATATAGATGCCGGCGGCGGCGTCATAGACCCGGGTCAGGGCCGCGCGCAGGTGCTCGTCCGGGGCCATGGCGGCGGCCAGGGCCGTTGTGGTCTCGGCGCGGGATTTTTCCAACGCCTTGAGATACAGGGCTTTCTTGTCGCCGAACGCGCCATAGAGGCTGGGCCGGTTCAGGCCGGTGGCGGCCGAAAGGTCGTCCAGGGAGGTGGCGGCGTAGCCGGTGTTCCAGAAGGCGGCGCGGGCCTGGTCGAGGGCCACGGCGGGGTCGTAGCTGCGCGGACGGCCGCGGGGTCGAGGCTCGTTCTGTACCACTTCGAATCAAATCCCTGAGGCGATTAATTTACTACCGTTAAGGACTTTAATGCGTGGCGCCAGGGGGTATTTCGACCCGCCGCCGGTTGAGGATTTCGCCCGCCGCGCGAGGGTCTTTATGTACTGTTTCGCACGAAACTCTTGACGCCTTTTATTTTGTATCGGACGGTACGTAAATCAACCGACCGGAGGACGTCATGGAACTCTATTTCTCCCCCCTCGCCTGCTCGCTGGCCTCCCGCATCACCGTCTATGAGGCCGGCGCCGAGGACCAGGTCGCCCTGACGCGGGTGGACACCAAGGCCAAGCGCACCGCCGAGGGCGCCGACTACCTGGCCATCAACCCCAAGGGCATGGTCCCGGCCCTGCGCACCGACGCCGGCGAGATCCTCACCGAGAACGCCGCCATCCTGCCCTTCATCGCCGACCAGTTCCCCGCCGCGAATCTCGCCCCGGCCGCGGGCCTGGAGCGGTCGCGCCTGGCCCAGTGGCTGAGCTTCATCGGCTCGGAGCTGCACAAGACCGTCTTCACCCCCCTGCTGAGCCCCACGGCCAACGAGGGCGCCAAGGCCTATGCCCGCGACGCCGCCCCGGCCCGCCTGGCCTATCTCGACGCCCACCTGGCGGGCCGCGACCACCTGCTGGACCGCTTCAGCGTCGCCGACGCCTACCTCACCGCCGTCCTGAGTTGGGCGCAGTTCGTGGGGATCGATCTCAAGGCCTGGCCGGCCGTCGCCGCCTACTATGCCCGCGTCACCGCCCGTCCCCAGGTGGCGCGCGCGATGCAGGAGGAGATCGGGCTGTTCCAGGCGGCTTAGGGGCCCAACCAACGTCATCCGGGCCGCAGCGAAGCGGAGAGCCGGCCCCAGGGGCCGCGCTCTCCGCCCCTGGGTTCCGGATCGGCCTGGCGGCCGTCCGGGATGACGGCGGGGTTGGCGCTCTCCCTTGACCCAACCCGCAGGCTCGCGGGACAAGCGCATACGGTGTTCCGTATGACCCTGGAGAGACCTCGCTGACCGCCCCCATCCGCATCGCCGTCGCCGGCGCGCTCGGCCGCATGGGCCAGGCGGTCACCGCCGCCATCGCCGCCCGCGACGACCTGGTGCTCGCCGCCCGCTTCGACCGCCCCGGCGCGGTGGGCGAGGGTCTGGTGAGCCAGGAGGCCGCCCTGGCCGCCTGCGACGTGGTGATCGACTTCACGACGCCCGCCGCCTCGGTGGCGCTCGCCCAGGCCTGCGCGGCTCGCGGCGGCCCGGCCCTGGTGATCGGCGCCACCGGCATCTCCGAGCGCGAGGGCGCGGCCATCGACGCCTGCGCCGCGAAGATCCCCATCGTGCGGGCCCGCAACTTCTCCCTGGGGGTCAACATGCTGATGGGGCTGGTGGCCCAGGCCGCCCGCGCCCTGCCGGCCCGGGACTACGATATCGAGATCTTCGAGGCCCACCACCGCCGCAAGGTCGACAGCCCCTCCGGCACCGCCCTGATGCTGGGGGAGGCCGCCGCCGAGGGGCGCGGCGTGGACCTGACCGAGGTGGCTCAGCGCGGCCGCGACGGCATCAACGGCCCCCGCGCCGAGGGCGACATCGGCTTTTCCGTCATGCGCGGCGGCGACATCATCGGCGAGCACTCGGTGACCTTCGCCGCCGAGGACGAGATCCTCACCCTCAGCCACTCGGCCCGCGACCGCGGCCTGTTCGCCCGCGGCGCCGTGGAGGCCGCCCGCTGGGTGGTGGGCAAGCCCGCCGGCGCCTACGACATGCAGGACGTCCTGGGCTTCAAGGCCTAGGCGGAGACACCAAGGCGGGGAATTCTTCTCCGCTTCATGCCTTCAGCAGCGAGAGGGACGATGCCCGGAGACATCCTCGACCAGGACGCCACCAGCCAGCTCGCAGCCCTGGCCTCCAAGCGCATCTCCGCCGAGGAGCTGCTGAAGCTGGCCCTCGGCCGCCAGGAGAAGCTGCACAAGCGCGTCAACGCCGTGGTCAACGCCGACCTGGCCTACGCCCTGGAGCGCGCCCGGGCCATCGACGACACCCGCGCCAAGGACGGCCTGCTCGGGCCCCTGGCCGGCCTGCCCATGACCGTCAAGGACACCCTGGACGTGGCCGGCATGCCCGCCTCCTCCGGCCTGGACGCCTTCCGCCACCGCATCTGCGAGGACGCCCCCGCCGTGGCCGGCGCCCGGCGGGCCGGGGCGGTGATCTGGGGCAAGACCAATGTCCCGGTGATGGCCGGGGACTGGCAGAGCTTCAACGCCCTGTTCGGGACCACGAACAATCCCTGGGACCCCGAACGCACCAGCGGCGGCTCCTCCGGCGGGGCGGCCGCGGCGCTCGCCGTCGGGATCACCGCCCTGGAGATCGGATCGGACATCGGAGGCTCCCTCCGGGTGCCGGCCCACTTCTGCGGGGTCTTCTCCCACAAGCCCACCTGGGGCCTGGTCTCGCAGATCGGCCACGTGCCGCCCCAGCCCGGCGCCCATGCCGAGCGCGACCTCAACGTCGTCGGCCCCCTGGCGCGTTCGGCGCGGGACCTGAAGCTGCTGCTCTCCGTGATCGCCGGGGGGCCGGTGGCGGCCAAGGCCCCGCCCGCCGACCTGGAGAAGACCCGCATCGGCCTGTGGCTGGAGGCCGACGGCTTCCCCCTCGACGCCGAGGTGCGCACGGTGATCGAGGCCTTCGCCGCCAAGCTGATCGCCGCCGGCGCCCAGGTGGAGCCGATCTCCAGCCCCGTGCCCGTCGATCAGCTGATGGGCGCCTACCAGGTGCTGCTGGGCTCCATCGTGGCGACCGACCTACCCGAGTCCCAGCGCAAGCAGATGGCCGCCATGCGCGGCGTCTCCAAGCTGGCGGTGACCCTGGGCGCCGACGAGCGCTCCGCCATCGCCCAGGTGCGGGCCTATACCGCCACCCACGCCGAGTGGCTGGAGGCAGACGAGGTCCGCTGCCGCCTGCGCGACAGCCTCAAGGACGTCTTCTCCCGCTTCGACGTGATCCTGGCGCCGGTGAGCGCCACCGTGGCCTTCCAGCACAACCACCGGCCCTTCGCCGGCCGCAAGATCACCTGCTCCAACGGCGAGACCCTGCCCTACGGCTCCATGCTGAACTGGATCGCGCTGGCCACGGCCTGCCACCTGCCGGTGACCACCGTGCCCGCCGGCCACGCCATGTCGGGCCTACCGGTGGGCGTCCAGCTCATCGGCCCCCACGGCGGCGACGCCAAGACCCTCGCCGTCGCCCAGGCCATCGATGAAAATATCACCGGCTTCGTGAGCCCGGCGCTGGAGTTCTAGGCCTGGTGTTTCGTTGAAGAGCCTCTGTCATCCTTCGCCTGCGGGAGAAGGCGGCCCTGCTGAGCTGGGTCGGATGCCGGGTCGATAGGCCTATCCGGCAAACCCCCGCCGTTGTTTTCTGAGAGGGAACTGCGACCCCACATCGGCGCGCCCCCCGCGCCACCTTCTCCCACGGGGGGTGAAGGGACCCTCTTCGACTCCTCAGGCCGCCCCGGTCGAGCCGAACCCGCCGGCCCCGCGCGCCGTCTCGTCGAGGTCGCTGACCTCAGCCACCGCCGCCTGGATCACCGGAGCGATCACCATCTGGGCGATGCGGTCGCCGCGGCGAACGGTGAAATCTTCTGCGCCCAGGTTGATCAGGATGACCTTCACCTCGCCGCGATAGTCGGAATCCACGGTGCCCGGCGTGTTCAGGCAGGTGATCCCGGACTTCAGCGCCAGGCCCGAGCGCGGCCGCACCTGGCCCTCGAAGCCGCGGGGGATCGCCATGGAGAGACCGGTGGGCACCGCGTGGCGGTCGCCGGGGCGGATCACCAGGGGCTCGCCCTCGGGCACGGCGGCGCGCAGGTCCATGCCGGCGGAGTCGGCGGTCTCATAGGCCGGCAGGGGCAGGTCGGAATTATGCGGCAGGCGCTTGATGGGCAGGTTCACGACAGCTCCTCGGCCATGCGGGCCGCCAGCTTGCGGGCGACCTGGGACTTGGCGGTCCGCTCCCATCGCTCGATTCCCTGGGCCGTGACGATAGAGACCGCGTTGTCGTCGCCCCCCATGGTGCCCTCGATGCTGACGTCGTTGGCGACGATCCAGTCGCAGCCCTTCTTGGCCAGCTTGGCCTGGGCGTAGGTCTCCACGTCGTGGGTCTCGGCGGCGAAGCCCACCACCAGCTTGGGGCGGCGGAAGCCGTTGGCCAGGGTCGCCAGGATGTCGGGGTTCTCCACCAGCTTCAGGGCCCGCGGGCCCTCGGCGCCCTTCTTCATCTTCACCTCGGCCGCCGCCTCCGGCCGCCAGTCGGAGACCGCGGCGACGCAGACGGCGATCTCGGCGGGCAGGGCGGCCTCGCAGGCGGCCAGCATCTCGCGCGCCGTCTCCACGTCCACCCGGGTGACGCCGGGCGGGGTGGGCAGGGCCACGGGTCCGGCCACCAGGGTCACCTGGGCGCCCAGCTCGGCCAGCGCCGCGGCGATCGCGAACCCCTGCTTGCCGCTGGAGCGGTTGGTGAGCACGCGGACCGGATCGATGGGCTCGGCGGTGGGGCCGGCGGTGACGATGGCGCGCTTGCCCGCCAGCGGCTTGGCCGGCGGACCCTGCAAGGCGGCCATGATGGCGGTGAAAATGTCTGCGGGTTCCGCCAGGCGCCCGGGTCCGAACTCGCCGCAGGCCATGGCCCCCTCATCGGGGCCCACGAAACTCACCCCGTCGGCCCGCAGGGTGGCCAGGTTCCGCTGGGTGGCCGGGTGGTTCCACATCCGCACGTTCATGGCCGGCGCCATCAGCACCGGCTTGTCGGTGGCCAGCAGGGTGGTCGAGGCCAGATCGTTCGCCAGGCCGCCCGCCGCCTTGGCCATCAGGTCGGCGGTGGCCGGCGCCACCACCACCAGGTCGGCGGAGCGCGAGAGCTGGATATGGCCCATCTCGGCCTCGTCATCGAGGGCGAAGAGTTCGGAATAAACCCTGTCCTCGCAAAGCGCCGAGAGGCTGAGCGGGGTGACGAACTGGGCGCCGGCGGCCGTCAGGATCGGCCGCACCGCGACGCCCGCCTTGCGCAGCAGCCGCACCAGCTCGAGGCTCTTATAGGCCGCGATCCCGCCGCCCACGATCAGGAGAATCCGCTTTTCCGACAAGGCTTCGCGCCCCCTTGGGTGTTGGTCCCCGGTCATAGGCCAAACGCGGGCGCTGGACAAACCCGCCGATCTGTTCTTAATTTGTTCCCGCTTCACTTGGCCGTGCAGGGAGAGAACACGATGGCTGGGTTCAAGGTGTGGTTGAGCGCGGGCGCCGCGCTGGTCTTGCTGGCCGCCTGCGAGCGGCCCTCGGCGGTGGCGAACAGGCCCTCTGAGTCTAGCGGTTCGTCGGCCGCTTCGGCCTCCGACAGCGGGGAACATGTTTCCGCGACCGCCAGCGCCGACCGCCGCGACGAGGCCGTGCCGCAGGTGGACGGCAAGCCCATGTGGTCCTCCAGCCGCAAGGGCAGCGCCCAGGAAAACGCCGCCAAGAGCTTCGAGCGCAACGGCGAGGACTTCGGCGCCAAGGACCTGGACGCCTTCGTCAAGAAGGCCCACGCCTTCGTCGACCACCCGCCGGCCGGCACCCAGACCCTTAAGCGGTCCAACGGCGACACCCTGTTCTACGATCCCAAGGGCAATGTCTTCGCCGTGGCCAACAAGGAGGGCGCGCCGCGCACCATGTTCAAGCCCGACGAGGGCGCCGCCTACTGGGACGAGCAGAAGGCCCGTGAGGCCAAGCGCCAGACGGCGGCCCGCAAGGACAGGGACAGTGACGATGGCTGACCCCAAACACATCGTCCGCACCCGCGACCTGGACTGGGCCGCCCTGCCCTCCGGCCGCCACCCCTTCAATCCCGACTCCGAGATGAAGATGGCGCGGCTCGGGGACCAGACCGGCATGAGGCGGGTCCTGACCAACCTGGTCCGCCTGCCGCCGGGCAAGGAGAGCTTCATCGCCCACAGCCACGCCGTGGAGGAGGAGTTCATCTTCGTCCTCGAGGGCTCGGGCCAGGTGGTGCTGGACGGTGTGGCCCACCCCGTGGGGGTCGGCGACTTCGTGGGCTTCCCCACCGACGGGGTCGTGCACGCCTTCCGCAACACCGGGACCGGCGACCTGCTCTATCTCACCGCCGGCGAGCGGGCGCGGGTGGAAGTGGCCGAGATGCCGACGATCGGCAAGACCGCCGTCTTCCGGCCGGGCCGAATCAGCCTGTTCGGAGACGATGGGGTCGAGGAACTCACCGCCGAGGAATGGGGCGCGCGGACGAAGCCTAGCTAGGCAGCCGGCTCGCCAGCCAGAAGACCACGGTGGCCACCAGGGCCCCGATGGCGAACCAGCGGGCGGGATGGGCGGCCTCGGTCTCCACAACCGTCACGGCGGGCGCGGGCGGGGCCTCCAGCAGACGGCCCAGGTTGCGCAGGGCGCTCAGGCCCTCCTCGGCGAAGCGCCTGGCCTTGGCGGCCGGGGACAGCTCCCGCAGCATCCAGCGGCGCACCACCGGGTCGGCGGCGGCCCAGATGTCGTGGTCGGGACAGATGCGCCGGGCCACCCCCTCCACCGTCATCATGGTCTTCTGCAGCAGCACCAGTTCCGGGCGCAGGCGCATGTCGAACAGGGCGGTGATCTCGAACAGCTGGATCAGCACCCGGCTCATGGAGATCTCGTTGGCCGGGCGGCCGAACACCTGCTCGCCCACCGCCCGCAGGGCCTGGGCGAAGGCCGCGGGGCTGTGGCCGGCCGGGACATAGCCCGCCTCGAAGTGGACCTGGGCGACCCGGTCGTAGTCCTTTTCCAGGAAGCCCCAGAGGATCTCGGCCAGGTAGCGCCGCTCCGGCGCGCCCAGGCGGCCGATGATGCCGAAGTCGACGGCCACGACCCGGTCCGGGGCGGCGACGAACAGGTTCCCCTCGTGCAGGTCGGCGTGGAAGACCCCATGGTCGAGGGCCTGGGCCAGGAAGGCCCGGATCAGATTGTCGGCCAGGGCCTGGCGGTCGAGTCCGGGCAGATCCAGCGCCGCGGGATCGGAGAGCGGGGTTCCCGCCGCCCATTCCTGGGTCAGCACCCTCTTGCCGACCCCCTCCCAGACGATCTTCGGCGTCGACATATAACCGTCGCGGGCCATGACCTGGGCCAGTTCGTCGGCGCCGGCGGCCTCCAAGCGGAGGTCCAGCTCCAACTCGGTGGCGCGGATCACGGTGGCGGCGAGCGCCCGGGGCTCCAGACGCCGGGCCGCGAAGCTCCAGCGCTCCACCAGGGCGCCGGCGAGCGCCATGGCCTCGGCGTCCTGGGCCACCCGCAGGGCCACCCCGGGGCGCAGGACCTTCACCGCCACCCGGCGGCCGTCCAGCAGGACAGCCTCATGGGCCTGGGCCAGGGAGGCGGCGGCGACCGGCGGGCCGAAGGCGCCAAACAGGCTCTCCACCGTGCGCCCGAGGGTCAGCTCCACCTCGCGGCGGGCCTGGTCGGTGGGGAAGGGATCGAGCTTGTCCTTCAGGCGGGCGAGATCCAGGGCGAAGGTCTCGCCGAAGATGTCGGCCCGGGTGGAGAGAAGCTGGCCCAGCTTGATGGCCACCGGCCCCAGCTGCTCCAGGGAGCGGGCCAGGCGTTCGCCGGGGCGGCCAACGCGGGCCGACGATCCGGCCGCCATGCGCGACAGGTTGGCGAGGACCTTCAGGCCGGGCGGGTAGAGGCCGTCCAGTTCGCGGGGCAGCAGGGCGTCATTGCGCGCCAGCAGCAGGCCCGCCCCCACCAACCGACCATAGGCCGACAAGGTCCCCACCGATCAGACAGCCCAACCGTGGTGCAGGGCCGCGACGCCCCCGGTGAAGTTGGTGTAGCCGGCCTTGCCGAAGCCGGCCTTGGTGATCAGGTCGACGAAGGTCCTCTGGTCGGGGAAGCGGCGGATGCTCTCCACCAGGTACTGGTAGGAGGCGCGATCCTTGGCCACCAGTTCGCCGATGGCCGGGATCACCTTGAAGGAATAGGCGTCATAGGCCTTCCGCAGGGCCTCGGTGGCCGGCTGCGAGAACTCCAGGCACAGGAACCGGCCCCCCGGCTTCAGCACCCGGCGCGCCTCGCGCAGGGCCTGGGAGATGTCGGTGACGTTGCGGATGCCGAAGGAGATGACATAGGCGTTGGCGCTGGCGTCGGGCAGGGGCAGACGCTGGGCGTCGCCGACGGTCCAGGTGATCTCCGGCTCCCCGCCCCGCTCGCGCCCGGCGGCGATCATCTCGGCGTTGTAGTCGATGATGTGGATGGCCGCGTCGTCCCCGCCCCGGCGCAGCTGGGCGGCCCGCGCCATCTTGGCGAAGCGGCGGGCCATGTCGCCGGTGCCCCCGGCGCAGTCGATGATGACCTCGCCGGGCTGCGGGTTCAGCCGCGCGGCGACAGCGTCCTTCCAGAGCCGGTGCACGCCCGCGCTCATCAGGTCGTTCATCAGGTCGTAGCGGCTGGCGACCCGGTCGAAGACGCCGCGCACGAGGCTCGGCTTCTCGGCGGGGTCCACGTCGCGGAATCCGAAGGTGGCGGCGGGTCCTGTCATGATGAGCGGTCTTAGACCGCGAGGGCCGGCCGCGCCAGCCTCGCCGGCTTGAGCCCGGGCGCGACCCATGCCACTCCAGGCCATGCCCGAACTTCCCGAGGTCGAGACCGTCCGCCGCGGCCTGGCGCCCGTGCTGGAGGGCCAGAGGCTCTCCCGCGTGGAGGCCCGCCGCGCCGACCTGCGCTTCCCCTTCCCCGACGGCTTCGTCCAGCGCCTGACCGGGGCGACGATCCAGCGCCTGGAGCGCCGCGCCAAGTACCTGATGGGGGTGCTGGACCGCGGCGAGACCCTGGTGATGCACTTAGGGATGAGCGGCCGCTTCGAGATCGCCCGCCCCGAGGGGACGGTGCGGCCCGGCGAGTTCGTCTACGCCGCCGACCCCGACCCCAAGCACGCCCACGTGGTCTTCGAGACCCAGGCTGGCGGCCGGGTCACCTACTACGACCCCCGCCGGTTCGGCTACATGGCGCTGATCGAGACGGCGACGCTTGCGGAGCATCCCTGGTTCGCCGGGCTGGGGCCGGAACCCCTCTCCGAGGCGTTCAACGCGCAGGGCCTGCAGGCCGCCTTCGCGGGCCGCAAACAGGGTCCCAAGACCCTGCTGCTGGACCAGCGCGTGGTGGCGGGCCTGGGCAATATATATGTGTGCGAAGCGCTCAACCGCGCGCGCATCTCCCCCTTCAAGCCGGCGGGGTCCATCTCGCCGAGAAAGCTGCCGGGCCTGGTGGCCATCATCCGCGAGGTGCTGGAGGAGGCCATCGCGGCCGGCGGCTCGACCCTGCGCGACTACGCCAGCGCCGACGGGGCGCTGGGCTATTTCCAGCACCGCTTCCGCGCCTATGGCCGTGAGGGCCAGCGCTGCCTCAATGAGGGCTGCGCCGGCGTCATCGCCCGCGAGGTCCAGGCGGGGCGCTCGACCTTCTTCTGCCCGGTTTGCCAGAAATAATGGCGCGCGGCGCCCTCCCCTCCTAGGTTTCCCCCATGTTCAAGCTCGGCCCGCTCGCCCTGGCGGCGTTCCTGATCGCCGGCCCCGCCCTGGCCAAGCCGCCGGTCTGGATCGTGCGCGACGCCGATTCCGAGGTTCTCATCTTTGGCTCCGTCCACGTCCTGCCGCCGGGCCTGGACTGGCGGCCTCCGGCCCTGGACGCCGCCCTGGCCAAGGCCGACGACCTCTGGTTCGAGCTGCCCATGGGACCGGCCACGGAGGCGCAGATCGCCGGCCTGGCGGCCTCCAGGGGCGTGCTCCCCCCCGACAAGTCCCTCAGCGGCCTGCTGTCGCCCACCGGGGCGAGCGCGCTGGCCAAGGCGAGCCAGAAGTACGGCCTGACCCCAGGCTTCCTCGATCGCCTGGAGCCCTGGTTCGCCGAGGTGGCCCTGGCCGGCGCGGAGTTCCGCGCCGCCGGCGCCGACACCGACTCCGGCGTGGAGAAGGCGCTGGCCGCCATCGCGCCCGCCAGCGCCCAGCGCCGGGCCTTCGAGACCGCCGCCCAGCAGATCGCCCTGTTCGACGAGGCCCCGGTCCCGGCCCAGGTGGCCTCCCTGGAGGAGAGCCTGGACCAGATGGAGAAGGACCCCGACGCCTATGATCGGCTGGTGGCCGCCTGGATGGCCGCCGACACCGCCGCCCTGGAGCGGGACGCGCTGGAGCCGCTGCGCCACGCCTCACCCGCCCTCTATGAGCGGCTGGTGAGCGAGCGCAACGCCGCCTGGACCCAGGTGCTGGACGGGCGACTGAAGGGTCATGGCCGCACGGTGGTGGTGGTGGGGGTGGGCCACCTGCTGACCGCCGACGGGGTGCCCGCCCGGCTGCGGGCGCTTGGCTATTCGGTCGAGGGGCCGTAATCGGGCTCCTACACGCAAGAGGAACCGGCCATGGCCTATGAGACCCTGATCGTCGAGACCACCGAGGCGGTGACCCTGATCCGGCTGAACCGGCCCGAGGCGCTGAACGCCCTGAACACCCAGCTGCTGTCGGAGCTGTCGGCGGCCCTGGACGCCGCCGAGGCCGATGACGGGGTCCGCTGCCTGGTCCTGACCGGGTCGGAGCGGGCCTTCGCCGCCGGCGCCGACATCAAGGAGATGTCGGACAAGACCTATGCCGAGATGTTCACCCAGGACTTCTTCGGCGCCTTCGCCCGGCGGATGGAGCAGTTCCGCAAGCCGGTGATCGCCGCGGTGGCCGGCTACGCCCTGGGCGGCGGCTGCGAGCTGGCCATGCTGTGCGACTTCATCATCGCCGCCGAGACCGCCAAGTTCGGCCAGCCGGAGATCAATCTCGGCGTCGCCCCCGGCATCGGCGGCACCCAGCGCCTGACCCGCTTCGTGGGCAAGTCCAAGGCCATGGACATGATCCTGACGGCCCGGATGATGGACGCCGCCGAGGCCGAGCGCTCAGGCCTGGTCTCCCGCGTGACCGCCCCCGACAAGCTGATCGAGGAGGCCATGGCCGCGGCCGCCAAGATCGCCGGCCAATCCCCCCTGGCGGTGATGATGAACAAGGAGCTGGTGGAGGCGGCCTATGAGACGACGCTCGCCACCGGCGTGGCCCTGGAACGGCGGCTGTTCCACTCCCTCTTCGCCTTCCAGGACCAGAAGGAGGGCATGGCCGCCTTCGTCGAGAAGCGGAAGCCCGACTTCAAGGGCTCCTGATCGGTGCGGCTGATCGCCTTTGGGGATTCCATGGTCGCAGGCGCCGGGGATCCCGACCATCTGGGCTGGGTGGGGCGGGCGATCACCGGCCGGCGCGAGATCACCCTCTATAACCTGGGGGTGCGGCGGGAGACCTCCGCCGACATCGCCGGGCGCTGGGAGGCCGAGGCCAGGGTCCGGCTGACCCCGGACGAACCCCTGCGGATCGTCTTCTCCTTCGGCGTCAATGACTGCCACCTGGAGGACGGCGCGCCGAGGGTGGCGACCGCCGAGACCCTGAAGAACGCGCGCGCGGTGCTGACCCAGGCGCGGGCCCTGGCGCCCGTCCTGATGGTCGGGCCGCCGCCGGTGGCCGACCCCGGGGTCTGCGCCCGGGTGGAGAGCCTCAACGCCGCCCTGCTGGCCCTGTGCGGACGGCTGCAGGCCCCCTTCATCGACGTCTTCCACCCCCTGGCGGCCGGCGGCCTGTGGCAGACCGAGGCCGCCGCCTGGGACGGCGCCCACCCCGGGGCGGGGGGCTATCAGCAGATGGCGGACCTGGTGAGCGCCCATCCCGCCTGGCGCCGATTCACCCAGGCCGCGGAATAGCTGCCGAGCCGCATTGACCCGCAGGGCGCCTTCCCGTATATCCGCGCCTCCAATTTACCCGCCCGAGCGCAGGTTCGGGCGCGAGCCGTTTTGAGAGCTAAATCATGGCCAATACGCCTGGCGCCAAGAAGGCCGTTCGCAAGATCGAACGCCGCACCGAAGTCAACAAGGCCCGCCGCTCGCGCGTGCGGACCTATCTGCGCAAGTTCGAAGAGGCCCTGACCTCGGGCGACGCCGCCGCCGCCAAGGCCGCCTTCGTCGAGGCCCAGTCGGAGCTGATGCGCGCGGTCACCAAGGGTGTTGTTCACAAGAACACCGGGTCGCGAAAAGTGTCCCGCCTGGCGGCTCAGCTCAAGAAGATGGCCGCTGCCTAAGGTTGCGGCGCCGAGCGTCTAGCTTGGCAGCTATCCTTCTGAAATAACTGACCATTTTGACGCACCCGCGGGTTGAAAGACCCGCGGGTGTTTTCGTGCGCCGCAGCATTTCAAAGCCAAGCCTGCGACGAATGTTCTCAGTTAACGGAAGGTCGATTTCGGGATTCCCTTGCCGCGCGAGGGGTCGATTTGAGTCAACGAAAATATCGACTGGACGGGCGAAGAATCTGCGTTGACCCCCCGGTCGCCCTGACTAGTGTTCGAGGTCTTAAGCGCGTTCTTCCATCCTATCTCGGATGAAAAAAGCGGCGGGGGGAGTCTATCTTCTCGGCGACTAAGAACTTGTGTTTGTTGAACAAAGATCCGGTGAGGCGCGGGGCCTAGACCGGACGGGCAGGTGATGGTTGGTGATGACGATGACGACCGGGGGCATTGCGGGCGACATGGCGGAAACGCCGGCGGGCGCGGTCTGGACGAAGACGTGCCAGGCCCTGAAGCGCGAGCTGGGTGAAGCCACGTTCGGCTCGTGGCTGGGCCAGGCGGCCCTGCGCGAGCGTGGGGGAGAAGTCTGTCTGGTGGCCGCCACCGGCGTGGCGCGCGACTGGATTCGCCGGCACGCCTGGCGCCGGATCGGCGAGCTGTGGGCGCAGAACGATCCCATGGGCCGTCCCCTCGACCTGAAGTCTCGCATGGAATTCGACCAGGCCGGCCCGGCCGCGCCCATGGTGGCCGTCGTCGCCCCGGCCGCCGCTGCCGCCGTCCGGGACGCCGACACCGATGTCATCGAGATCGAGGTCGACATCAGCCAACCCAAGGCCGCGCGCCAGCAGGGCCTGCAGGACCGCTTCTCCTTCGAGACCTTCGTCGCCGGCCCCGCCAACGAGTTCGCCTTCGCGGTCGCCCGCCGGGTGGCCTCCTGGGCCGACGGCCACTTCAATCCCGTACTCTTCCACGGCCCCTACGGCTTCGGGAAGACCCACCTGCTCAACGCCATGGCCTGGGAGGCCATGCGGACCGCGCCGGGCAAGCGGGTGGTCTATCTGACCGCCGAGCGCTTCACCTCCACCTTCGTCAAGGCGGTCCAGGACCGCCAGACCGCGGCCTTCAAGGAAGAGCTGCGCAACGCTGACCTGCTGCTCATCGACGACGTCCAGTTCGTGGCCGGCAAGACCTCCACCCAGGAGGAGCTGTTCCACACCCTGATGGCCCTCATCGAGGACGGCCGCCGGGTGGTGATGACCGCCGACCGCTCGCCGGCCGAGCTGTCGGAGATGGAGCCGCGCCTGCGCAGCCACCTGCAGGCCGGTCTGGTCTGCGGCATCGAGCCCGCCGACCGCACCCTGCGCCTGGGCATACTGGAGCGGAAGCTGGCCACCCTGGCTGGCCAGGGCCGCTTCATCCCCTCGGCCAAGTCCGAGGTGCTGCAATTCCTCGCCGACCGCTTCACCGACAGCGTGCGCGAGCTGGAGGGGGCGCTCAACACCCTGGTGGCCCGGGTGGGCGGCGAGATCGCCAAGCTCTCCCTGGACGAGGCCCAGGCCATCCTGCGGCCCCACCTGTCCTGCACCGAGAAGCGGGTGACGGTGGACCAGATCCAGAAGGCCGTGGCCGAGCACTATGGCCTCAAGCAGGCCGACATGATCTCCGAGCGCCGGGCCCGCGCCGTCGCCCGGCCCCGCCAGGCGGCCATGTGGATCGCCAAGCAGATCACCACCCGCTCCCTGCCCGACATCGGCCGCAGGTTCGGCGGCCGCGACCACACCACCGTCCTGCACGCCGTGCGCCGCATCGAGGCCTTGAAGGCCGACGATCCGGTCCTGGCGCGGGATCTCGATCAGCTGCTGCGCAAGCTGCGCAGCTAGGCGTTCTCACTCATCGAGAGAAACGAAGGCCCGCCACCCCCGGCGGGCCTTTCGCTTTTGGGCGATGGCCGTGCGCCTAGAAGTCGAGATGGATGATCGGGGCCCCTATGGCCTCGCAGCACAGGGTGAAGAAGGCGCCCGTGATCTCGCCGTGATCGATCCGCTCGGCCACCTGCGCCTCGCTGAAGGGCGTCCCCATCCGCCCGAGCAGGGACGCCAGCTCCCGGTAGTCGATCCTGCGCTCCGCCAGGGCGGCCTTCAGCAGCCCGCGCACCTGCTCCGTCGTCTGGGCGTCCGCCATGACGCGCCTCCTACGTTCCTTGGAAGGGTCTCCATCTCCGCCGCCACCATGGCTGGATTGGGGCGGCCGACCGGACCCGGGCGCAACAAAAAGGGCGGCCGCATCGCTGCGGCCGCCCCTTCGATGTCCCGGAGGTGAAGGCGCTTACGCGTCTTCGCCCTGCTTGGCCGAGAGGTCTTCGCCGGTTTCCTGGTCGACGACCTTCATGGACAGGCGGGTCTTGCCGCGATCGTCGAAGCCCAGGAGCTTGACCTTCACGGTCTGGCCCTCGGTCAGGACGTCGGAGACCTTGGCGACGCGGTCGTTGGAGATCTGGCTGACGTGAACCAAGCCGTCCTTGGCGCCGAAGAAGTTCACGAAGGCGCCGAAGTCGACGATCTTCACGACCTTGCCGGTGTAGATGGCGTTCAGCTCGGGCTCCGAGGCGATGGACTTGATCCATTCCTTGGCGGCGTCGATCTTGGACTGGTCGGAGGCCGAGACCTTGATGGTGCCGTCGTCCTCGATGTCCACCTTGGCGCCGGTCTTTTCCACGATCTCGCGGATGACCTTGCCGCCCGACCCGATCACTTCACGGATCTTGTCGACCGGGACCTTCATGGTCTCGATCTTCGGGGCGAACTCGCCGAGTTCCTGACGCGGGGCTTCCATGGCCTTGGCCATCTCACCGAGGATGTGCTTGCGGCCACCCTTCGCCTGCTCCAGGGCCTGCTTCATGATCGCTTCGGTGATGCCGGCGATCTTGATGTCCATCTGCAGGGAGGTGATGCCGTCCTCGGTGCCGGCGACCTTGAAGTCCATGTCGCCGAGGTGGTCTTCGTCACCCAGGATGTCCGACAGAACCGCGAAGCCGTCCTTTTCGAGGATCAGGCCCATGGCGATGCCGGAGACCGGCTTCTTCAGGGGCACGCCCGCATCCATCAGGGCCAGGGACGAACCGCAGACCGAGGCCATCGAGGACGAGCCGTTGGACTCGGTGATCTCGGAGACCAGGCGGATGGTGTAGGGGAAGTCTTCCTGGCTCGGCAGCATCGGCCGGATGGCGCGCCAGGCGAGCTTGCCGTGGCCGACTTCGCGGCGACCCGGAGCGCCCATGCGGCCGGTTTCCCCCACGGAGAAGGGGGGGAAGTTATAGTGCAGCATGAACTTCTCGTAGTACTTGCCCTCCAGGGCGTCGATCAGCTGCTCGTCGTCGCCGGTGCCCAGGGTGGCCACGACCAGGGCCTGGGTTTCGCCGCGGGTGAACAGGGCCGAACCGTGGGCGCGGGGCAGGACGCCCACTTCCGAGACGATCTGGCGGACCTTGTCGACGGTGCGGCCGTCGATGCGGATGCCGGTGTCGAGGATGTTGCGACGCACGACGTCGGCTTCCAGCTCCTTGAAGACGCCCGCGAGCTTGTCGGGGGCGTAGCCGGCCGGGTTGGCGTCGGACTTGCCGAACTTCTCGGTGGCCTTGGCCTTGGCCTTGCCCACCGCGTCCTGGCGCTCGCCCTTGGCGACGATCTTGTAGGCCGAGGCCAGATCCTTGCCGATCAGCTTCTTCACTTCGGCCTTGATGGCGTCGGTGTCGTCGGGGGTGAAGTCGAAGGGCTCCTTGGCGGAGTGCTCGGCCAGTTCGATGATCGCCTCGATCACCGGCTGGATGCCGGCGTGGGCGAACATGACGGCCTTGAGGACCTCATCCTCGCTGAGCTCCTGGATCTCGGATTCCACCATCATGACGGCTTCGTTGGTCGAGGCGACCACGAGGTCCATCTTGCTTTCCTTCATCTCGTCGAGAGTCGGGTTCAGGATGTACTCGCCGTTCACGTAGCCCACGCGGGCCGCGCCGATCGGGCCCATGAAGGGGGCGCCGGAGATCACCAGGGCGGCCGAGGCGGCCACCAGGGCGACGATGTCGGGATCGTTTTCCAGGTCGTGGGCCAGGACGGTGCAGACCACCTGGACTTCATTCTTGAAGCCCTTGACGAACAGCGGGCGGATCGGACGGTCGATCAGGCGGCTGGTCAGGGTTTCCTTTAGCGAGGGCGCGCCCTCGCGGCGGGGGAAGGAGCCCGGGATCTTGCCCGCGGCATAGAACTTCTCCTGGTAGTTCACGGTCAGGGGGAAGAAGTCCTGACCCGGCTTGGCGCTCTTGGCGTAGACCGCCGTGGCCAGCACCATGGTCTCGCCGTAGGTGGCGAGAACGGCGCCGTCGGCCTGGCGGGCCATGCGGCCGGTTTCCAGGGTCAGCGTCTTGCCGCCCCACTCGATGGTCTTGCGTTTGATATCGAACATTTTGCTTCTTTCTCATCCCGCGGGCGTATTCCCGGCGGGGGCGGACAGGGCGTCGGGCTCCCGAAATCCTCTCCAGTCAAACAGGCGGGGTGAGGATTACTATGGAACCCTCGGCGTGATTGGGCGCCCACCGAAAGGGGCGGCCCATCGCCGCTTTTGATCCCCCGGCCTGTCGCGGGGGAAGCGGCGCAATGGAATAGAGCCTGATACGCAAAGCCCCCGCTCTCGCGGGGGCTGGACTTGAGGTCCTAGCGGCGCAGACCCAGCTTCTCGATGATGGCCTGATAACGACCGGCGTCGGTCGACTTCAGGTGATCGAGAAGGCGGCGGCGCTGGGACACCATCTTGAGAAGGCCCCGGCGCGAGTGGTTGTCTTTCTTGTGCATCTTGAAGTGCTCGGTCAGGTTCGCGATCCGCTCGGTGAGGATCGAGACCTGCACTTCAGCGCCACCCGTGTCAGCCTCGGAGCGGCCATGGGTTTTGATAAGCTCGGCTTTACGTTCAATCGTAATCGACATCGGTCAGTCTCCGCTCTTTGTCAGATGAAAGACTCGCGAGGGCTCGAGCTTGCCTGCGCGCATCTCGCAGAGGGCGACCATCATACCCTCCGATAGGACTGAAACGGTTCGAGAACCCAGGGTGAACCGGGCTTTCAGGGCTTCAACCTGTCGGGGAACGAGAAGGATGGACCGTCCCTGCTTAAGGCTGAAGGCGTCTTCGGCGGTCACGGCCAGCTCCGGGATGTCGTCCAGGGCGGTCTCGACCGGAAGCAAGGCCTCCAGATGGCCGGGCTTATGCCCCAAATCCTCAAGCAATTCCAGTGTTATCGCCCGGTCCTCCGAGAAGGGCCCGACCCGGGTGCGGCGCAGGGCGCTGACATGGCCGCAGGCTCCGAGCATTTCGGCCAGGTCGCGGACGATGGCGCGCACATAGGTGCCCTTGCCGCAGGTGACCTCGATCTCGACGTGATCGGCGTCGGGGGCTTCGGTGACCCGGGCGGAATGGATGATGACCGGGCGGGCCTTGAGCTCCACCTCTTGGCCGGCGCGGGCCAGATCATAGGCCCGCTCGCCGTCCACCTTGATGGCCGAGAAGATCGGCGGGATCTGGGAGATCTCGCCGACGAAGGCCGGCAGCTTCTCCTCCACCTGGGCCACGGTGGGTCGAACGTCGGAAGTGGCCGTGGTGGCCCCCTCGCGGTCGAAGCTGGCGGTGGTGCGGCCCCACTCGATGACGAAGCGGTAGGTCTTGTCGGCGTCCATCAGGAAGGGGACGGTCTTGGTGGCTTCCCCGAGCGCGATGGGCAGGATGCCGGTGGCCAGGGGATCCAGCGTGCCGGCGTGTCCCGCCTTCTGGGCGTTGAACAGCCGCCGCACGCGGCCGACGGCGCTGGTCGACGTCAGGTCATAGGGCTTGTCGAGGCAGATCCAGCCGGAGACCGGATCGCCCTTCTTGCGTCGCGCCATGGGGAAGATCAGTCCTCGTCGGAATCGGGGGCGGACGCGATGTCCTGGGCGACCTTGGGGTCCTCGAACAGCGCGTTCATGCGGCTGGCCTGGTTGAAGGTCTCGTCGTGGATGAACTTCAGGTCCGGCGTGAACTTCATGTCGATGGAGCGGCCGAGGAGGCCGCGCAGGAACTTGGCGTGGCGGTTCAGGGCGTCCACCACCACCGAGGCCTTGCCGCCGCCGAGCGGCTCGACGAAGCAGACGGCGTGGCGCAGGTCCGGGCTCAGCCGCACCTGGGTGACGGTCACCGAGACGCCGGCGAGGTCCGGATCGAGGATCTCGTGGTCGCGCATCACCTCGACGAGGGCGTGGCGGGTGAGTTCGCCGGCGCGCAACTGGCGCTGGCTGGGGCCGGAATGTTTTCCGGCGGAATGACGTTTCATATCGCTGAACCTTCGCAGGCCTGGCCCGCGGATCGGACGCGGGTCTCAGGCAAGCGGCGGCTTCTAGTGGGATGGAGGTCGGAAGTCCAGCCTTACGCCCCCGTGCGTTCCTTGAAGAAGGCGATCACCCGCTGTTCGGCGGCCCTGGTGGGCCCATCCTCGGCCAGGTTCACGGTCAGCACCGAGTGGGGGTGCTTCAGGGGGCCTGGGGCGGCGTCCTTGGGGTCGATCTCGATGGCCTCGAACTTGTCGCCGAACTCTCGCCTGTAGGTGTCGAAGCGGGCGTCGGGGACGAAGGGGTCGCCGTGGAAGCGCAGGCCGATCATGGAGAGGCCCTCCTCCGCGAACCGCGAGCGGGCGCAGGCGATCTCCGCCGGCGAAGCGCCGATCCCGGCCGCCCGGCTGGGGTTGCTCGACCCCAGGGGCAGAGAGGGTTGGGACAGCACCGGCGCCACGACGCTGGGCTCGGTCATCATGGACAGCGCGAAGCCGCCGGTGAAGCACATGCCCACGGCCCCCACACCCTTGCCGCCGCAGTCGGCGTGGGCCTTGCGGGCGAGCGCCCGGAGCCAGTCGACGATGGGGCTGGACCTGTCGGTGGCCCAGACATTGAACTCGCGGCGGATGCAGATGCCGGCCAGCATGGTGGCCGCCCCCAGGGGGTGGGTCGCCGGACGGCCGGCCACCCCGAACAGGTTGGGGCAGTAGACGGTCATGCCGGCGGCCGCCACCGCGTCGGCGAACCGCACCACCAGGGGATGGAGCCCCGGCATCTCGTGGATGACGATGACGGCGGGGCCCGAGCCGCGCCTGTAGACGTCGCGGGTCCAGCGCCCGTCGTCGAACTGAAACTTGTCGTAGGCGCTGAGCGCGGCCTCGTAACCCATGGCGTCCCCCCGCTTTTCGGGGAGCCTAACCCGATCAGAGCTTGATGCGCAGGGTCGAAATATCGCCCTCGAAGCCGGACAGCTTCCAGACCCCCTCCTCCCGCGTGAAGACCAGGATGCAGGGCCCGTCCTTGGTGCGGGTGGCGCAGACCCGGCCGTCGTCCATGGCCTTCAGCGAGCCGGCGATGGCGATCCGGTTGGGAATCGGCTGGCCGGGCTTGTAGCCGTAGGACTCGGCGACCTTGTGGAACACCCGGGGCTGGACCAGGGCGTCGCCGGCGATGTCGGCGATGGCCGGCGCCAGGATCGCCCCCAGGGCCTGCCAGTTCTTGTCCACCTTGGGGCTCTTGGCCTCGGCGGTCAGGCGGGCGGAAATCTCGTGCTTCAGGGCGTCGCGGTCGACATGGGCGTCGAAGGTCGCCTGGTCCTCGTCGCGGATGGAAACCAGCAGGGTGTGCACGTCGCCCGCCGCATCCAGGCGCTGGGCCGAGGCGCAGGCGGTCAGGGACAGCAGCAGGGCGGTCACCAGAAGGATGCGCATGGTCTACTCCGTTCAGCCCCGCGGTCGAATGCGCGGAAAATGGGGTGTCTTGATGGCCTTGGCGAGGGCCTATTCGCGCGCTGGGGCGAACTTCCGGGCTGCGAACACGATGATCGGGGCCAGGATGAACATGTGCAGGGCGACCGCCTCGATCAGGATCGGCAGGGGCGGCGTGGGCCTGGGTCCTATGGCCGACAGCGGCACGACGACATAGTTCATGACGCCGTACATGGCGGCCCCATAAAGTGGGGCGAAAACCAGGGGCCGCCTTACCAGAATCGGCAGGCGGCGGCTGGCCAGGACATAGATGGCCGCGATCGTGGTCATGATGGCGAAATGGCAGGCCGCGCCGATCAGCGCATTTTCCAGCCCGCCCGCCTGGGCCGCCTTGGCGCCCAGCAGGCCCCCGGCGACGGACTTGCAGATCACCGGCAGGGGCGCGTGATAGATGATCGTTGCGGCCAGCAGGTCCACGGCGCCGGCCACCAGGCCGCCGGTGAGGATGGCGGCGGCGAGATTGGGCCGGGCCGGAACACCGAAGTCGGACATCAAAAGAGCCTCCCCGTTTCCGGGAAGGCTCTCATGAACTCAGGCCCGGGCCAAGATCGCCGCCTAGAGGCTGCGCTTGACCTCTTCGAGGGTGAAGCACTCGATGGTGTCGCCCTCTTTGATGTCCTGGAAGCCCTGGAAGAACATGCCGCATTCCTGACCGGCGTTGACCTCGTTGACCTCGTCCTTGAAGCGCTTGAGCGTCTGCAGGGTGCCGAGTTCGAGGACGACGATGTCGTTGCGGATGATCCGGACGCGGGCGCCCTTGCGCACCGTGCCTTCGGTGACCCGGCAACCGGCGACGCGCCCGACCTTGGTGATGTCGAAGACCTGGAGGACCTCGGCGTTACCGATGAAGGTTTCGCGCTGTTCCGGCGCCAGCATGCCCGAGAGCACGCCCTTGATGTCGTCGATCAGGTCGTAGATCACCGCGTAGTAGCGGATCTCGACGCCTTCCCGCTCGGCCAGTTGGCGGGCCTGGCTGGAGGCGCGGACGTTGAAGCCGAGGATGGGCGAATTGGCCCCCTTGGCCAGCATGACGTCGCTCTCGCTGATGGCGCCGGCGCCCGACAGGATGATCCGCGCGCGGACCTCGTCGGTGCCGAGCTTGTCCAGCGAGCCCACGATGGCTTCCGCCGAGCCCTGGACGTCGGCCTTGATGATGACCGGCAGCTCGGAGATCTTCTTGTCCTGCAGCTTGGCCATGAAGTCGGCCATGGTGACGCCGCCGGCGACCGGCGAGCCGGCCTTTTCACGCTTCACGCGGGTGCGGTAGGCGGTCAGCTCGCGGGCGCGGGCCTCGTTCTCCACCACCGCGAAGGGCTCGCCCGGCGAGGGCGTGCCGTCCAGGCCGAGGATCTCCACCGGCACTGAGGGGCCGGCTTCGTCGAGCTGTTCGTCGCGCTCGTTGAACAGGGCGCGCACGCGGCCGAAGTTGGAGCCGGCCACGACGATGTCGCCGCGCTTCAGGGTGCCGCGCTTGACCAGGACGGTGGAGACCGCGCCGCGGCCCCGGTCCAGCTTGGCCTCGATGACGGTGCCGTCGGCGGTGCGGTCGGGATTGGCCTTCAGGTCCATGACCTCGGCCTGCAGCAGGATCGCCTCGATCAGGTCGTCGAGGCCGAGCTTCTGGGTGGCCGAGACCTGGATGGCCTGGGTGTCGCCCCCCAGGCTTTCCACGACGATCTCGTGCTGCAGCAGCTCGTTGATCACCCGTTGCGGATCGGCGCCGGGCTTATCGATCTTGTTGATGGCCACGATGATCGGCGCGCCCGAGGCCCGGGCGTGCTGGATGGCCTCGATGGTCTGGGGCATGACGCCGTCGTCGGCGGCCACCACCAGGATGACGATGTCGGTGACGTCGGCGCCACGGGCCCGCATCGCCGAGAAGGCGGCGTGGCCGGGGGTGTCCAGGAAGGTGACCGACTGGCCGCTCTCCAGGCGCACCTGATAGGCGCCGATGTGCTGGGTGATGCCGCCGTGCTCGCCCTTGGCCACGTCGGCCGAGCGCAGGGCGTCGAGCAGGCTGGTCTTGCCGTGGTCGACGTGACCCATGACCGCCACCACGGGGGGACGGGACACCAGGTGATCGTCGAGATCCTCGTCGCCGATGAAGCCCTCTTCGACGTCGGCTTCCGACACGCGGCGGACGGTGTGGCCGAATTCGGTGGCCACCAGCTCGGCGGTGTCGTTGTCGATGACGTCGTTGATCTTCAGCATCACGCCCTGACGCATCAGGAACTTGATGATCTCCACGCCGCGGGTCGCCATCCGGTTGGCGAGCTCGGCCACGGTGATGACGTCGGGAATGATGACTTCACGCGCGGCGCGGGCGGCTTCCTGGCCGCCGCCCTTGCGCTTCTCGCGTTCCCGCTCGCGGGCCCGGCGAACCGAGGCCAGCGACCGCATGCGTTCGACGGCGCTCTCGTCATCCCCGGCCACGGCCTGGATGGTGAGACGGCCCTCGCGGCGCTGCTGGGCGCCCTTGACGCGGGAGATGGCTTTGGTCGGGGCGGCCCCGGCCTTGCGGCGCGTATCCTCGTCATCGTCGCGACGGGCGACGACGTCGCCGCCGGGCCGCGGGGCCTGGCGGGTGGCGCGCTGGATCTCAGGCGTGGCGGGCGGGGCGTTCGGGGTCGGACGACCGGCGCCGGGACGGGCGCCGCCGGGGCGGGCGCCGTCACGGGGCGCGGCCGGACGCGGCGCGAGGGCCGAATAACGGACGGTGTCGCCGCCGGCGGCCGGAGCCGCGGGACGGGCGCCA
>NZ_CBDDIM010000002.1:0-1527706 GCF_965229015.1 Phenylobacterium sp.
GTGGGTGCGGGCGCGCTTGGTCTCGACGACCACGGTCTTGGACCGGCCGTGGCTGAAGCTTTGCTTCACCGTACCCGCGCTCACCGACCCTGCGACGCCACGCGGCTTCAGGGTGAGAGGTGTGCGTCCGCCAGGGGCGGGGGGCCGGCCGTTGTCGTTCTCGTCGCTCATGCGCTCGCTTTACATACCGGTCGGGCGTTCCGACCACGTTCAATAGCTTTAGGCGCGCGGAACGAGGTTCGTTCCGCCCGCCTCTTCAGGGCTCCTCGCGCCAACTCTCGGGAAGGAGCGGGCGGAAGCCAGATAAACGGTGGACATCGAATGTCCACTGATCGGCGCCGCGCCCCGCAAGGAAGGCGGTGTGTATCACATTCTCTCCACCCAAGGCCAAACCCAATTCCTCATTGGAATAGAGTCCGAGAAGCTTGGGCGCCCGCGGTGACTTGCGGGCCACATTGAGGATCTTGCGGCGACCGTCCGCCGCGCCGTCGGCGGCCTCGATCACCCAGGCCGCGCGGCCGGCGTTCAGCGCGGCGGCGACCTTCTCGTAACCAGAGATAAGATCGCCGGCCCGCTTGGCAAGACCAAGGCCGTCCAGGACGCGGCGCCGCAGCAGAGCGTCGACCTGGTCGGCGAGGTCCGGGCTGGCGATCAGCTTGGCCTTGGCCGAGCGGGAGAACAGCCCCTTCTTGGCCGCGGTTTCCACCGAGGCGCGGTCGGCGGCCACCCACATCCCCCGGCCCGGCAGCTTGCGCGCCAGGTCCGGGACCACGACCCCGCCCGGACCCGCCACGAAGCGGATCAGGCGGTCCTCGGCCATCACCTCGCCCGTGACGATGTCGCGACGCTCGCGCGCGACCTGCGCCAGGGTCTTTGGGGCGGACGAGGCGGTCACGCTGAGGCTTACGCCTCCTCGCTGTCGGCAGGGGTCGCTTCGGCGGCCGCGTCTTCGGCGGGGGCTTCCGCGGCGGCGGCGGCCCTGGCCGCCGAGGCGGCGGCCTGGGACGCGGCGGTGCCGAACACCTGCTCTTCTTCCGTCAGCTCCACCGGAGCGGCTTCCTCGACCTCGGGTTCGGGGGGCGCCTCGATCCAGCCCATGGCGACACGGGCGCGCATGATCAGGGCCTCGGCGTCGGCGGCGTCCAGGCCGAAGGCCTCCAGGATGCCCGGCTCGCGGACCCGCTCGCCGTCCTTGCTCTCGAACCAGCCGCGCAGGTCGTCGGGGATCAGGCCAGCCAGGTCCTCGACGGTCTTCACGTCGCCGGCGCCCAGGGCCACGGCGACCGGCAGGGTGACACCCTCGATCTCCAGCAGGGCGTCGTCGACCCCGTATTCGCGGCGCTTGGCGTCCAGCTCGGCGGCTTCCTTCTCCAGGAAGTCGCGCGCGCGGGCCTGGATTTCCTCGGCGGTGTCCTCGTCGAAGCCCTCGATGGCCGCGACCTCGGCGTTCTCGACATAGGCGACGTCTTCCACCGTGGCGAAGCCCTCGGTGACCAGCAGCTGGGCGATGACCTCGTCGACGTCCAGGGCTTCCTGGAACAGGGCCGTGCGCTCGGTGAACTCGCGCTGGCGGCGCTCGCTCTCCTGGCTCTCGGTCATGATGTCGATCTGCCAGCCGGTGAGCTGGCTGGCGAGGCGCACGTTCTGGCCGCGGCGGCCGATGGCCAGGCTCAGCTGCTCGTCGGGGACGACCACCTCGACGCGCTCGTCCTCCTCGTCCATGACGACCTTGGAGACTTCGGCGGGGGCCAGGCCGTTGACGATGAAGGTCGCCTCGTCCGGGCTCCACTGGATGATGTCGATCTTCTCGCCCTGCAGCTCGGCGACGACGGCCTGGACGCGGCTGCCGCGCATGCCGACGCAGGCGCCGACGGGGTCGATGGAGCTGTCGTTGGAGACCACGGCCATCTTGGCGCGGCTGCCCGGGTCGCGGGCCACGGCGCGGATCTCGATGACGCCGTCGTACACTTCAGGAACTTCCTGGGCGAACAGCTTGGCCATGAAGCCGCCGTGGGCGCGGCTCAGCAGGATCTGCGGGCCCTTGGTCTCGCGGCGGACGTCGTAGATGTAGCAGCGGATGCGGTCGCCGATGTTGAAGTTCTCGCGCGGGATCGACTGGTCGCGGCGCATGATGCCCTCGCCGCGGCCCAGGTCGACGACGGTGTTGCCGTACTCGACCCGCTTGACCACGCCGTTGACGATCTCGCCCACGCGGTCCTTGAACTCCTCGAACTGGCGCTCGCGCTCGGCCTCGCGGACCTTTCCGGTCACCACCTGGCGGGCCATCTGGGTCTGGACCCGGCCGAACTCGAAGGGCGGCAGGATTTCTTCGTAGGTCTTGCCGACGAAGGCGTCCTTGTCGGCGGCCAGCGCCTCGCGCAGGCGGCGCGAGCCCATGGGCTCGCTGGGGCCCTCCTCGCTGTCTTCGGCTTCATAGACCAGATCGTCGGGGATCACGGTGATCACGCGCTTGATGGTGGTCTCGCCGGTCTTGGGATCGATATGGACCCGGATGTCGTGCTCGGCGCCGTAGCGCGAGCGGGCGCCCTTCTGGATCGCTTCCTCGATCGCCTCGATGACGATTTCCTTGTCGATCGACTTCTCGCGGGCCACGGCCTCGGCGATCTGCAGGAGTTCAAGCCGGTTGGCTGAAATGCCGGTCAGGCTCATGGTCTTAGTCCTCTTGCTCGGGCGTCTGTTGTTGGGTTTCGGCCAGCCGTGCGGCGCGCTCTTCGGCGCCGCGCTTCATCAGCTGGTCGGTCAGGATCAGTTTGGCTTCCACGATCCAGGCGAAGGGAATGAGGGCGGTCTCGGCCTCCCCCTCCAGATCGATGGCGACATTGTCATCCTCGACCCCGGCCAGCATGCCGCGGAAGCGCTTGCGGCCGTCGGCGACGCGGTCGAGTTCGAGGCGGGCCTCATGGCCCTCGTAATTGGCGAAGTCCTTCATCCGGGTCAGGGGACGGTCGACGCCGGGGGAGGAGACCTCCAGGGTGTATTCGCCGCTGATCGGGTCGGCGGCGTCCATGATCTCGGAGATGGCCCGCGAAAGCTTGGCGCAGTCCTCCACCACCATCTCGCCGTCGGGGGTCTCGGCCATGATCTGCAGCCGGCGGGCGTGCTCGCCCCCCATCAGGCGCAGGCGGACGATCTCGTAGCCCGCGGCCTCGGCCACGGGGTCCAGCAGCTCCAGGAGCCTCAGGTCTTCTGCAGTCTTGCCACGCATAAGCTTGGCCGCTCTCCGGCAACAAAAAAGCGGCCGGGCCGAAGCCTGCCGCTCATAGGCGCTATCCAGCGCTTACGGACGATGTAGAGCCCCATATAGCACCGCGCGGGGGACTTGTCAGCCCCCGCCGGCGCGGCCTCGTCAAGCGATCAGGGCTTGCGGTTGGACCAGATCGACACCCCGAGCGTGACCACGATCAGGATCGTGAAGCTGACGACGACGAGGGCGAGATAGAGGGTTTGGCCGTTGATGATCATGGGGCGCGCCTTTTCAAAGGCCAGCCTTGCGCCCAATCGAAGGTCATGGCGCGTTTATTCGTAAGGGGTCGGGCCTTTATCCCGCGCGCCGAATAGTCCAAAGACCGCGCCTACTCTTCCTGTGTGTGAAAAGGCCATCTCCCCATGGACATTTCCAAGATCTCGGTGGGTTTCAATCCGCCCTATGACGTCAACGCCATCATCGAAATCCCGCAGGGCGGGGAACCGGTGAAGTACGAACTCGATAAGGAAAGCGGCGCGATCTATGTCGACCGCTTCCTGCACACCGCCATGTTCTATCCCGGCAACTACGGGTTCATCCCCCACACCCTGTCGGGCGACGGCGATCCCATGGACATCCTGGTCGTGGGCCCCACCCCGGTGGTCCCCGGCGCCATCATCCGCTGCCGCCCGATCGGCTGCCTGATGATGGTGGACGAGGCCGGCAACGACGAGAAGATCCTGGCCGTCCCGGTGGACAAGCTGCACCCCTTCTATGCCGGCCTGGATTCCTGGCGCGGCCTGCCGGCGATCCTGACCGAGCAGATCGCCCACTTCTTCCAGCACTATAAGGACCTGGAAAAGGGCAAGTCGGTGGAGATCGTCCGCTGGGCCGATCCGGAAGAGACCGGCGAGCTGATCCGCGCGGGCATCGAGCTGAACGCCCAGATGGAGGCCGAGAAGGCCGCCGCCAAGGCCAAGCTGCTCAAGTAACTAGGGCTGCCAGACGGTGTGACGGGCGCCTAAACCGGCCTCCACTTCAGGCTGTCACGCCCGGACGAAGTCCAGGAACACCGGCGCGCAGTCGCCCAGGCGCTTTTCCTCATAGCGCGTGGTGACGTGGTCGGCGGGCGGGACGCGCCAGTCGCAGGCGCGTTCCGCCGGCCAGGCGAACAGGCCGCTGGCCAGCACCCGCTCCAGGGTCCAGTCGGCGTAGTCGGCCCAGTCCGTGGCGAAGCGCAGGGCCCCGCCGGGCTTCAGCAGGCGGGCCAGCTCGGCGATCGTCTCGGCCTGGATCAGGCGGCGCTTGTTGTGCCGCGCCTTGGGCCAGGGATCGGGGAACAGCACGAAGACGCGATCGAGACAGGCGTCGGGCATCCGCGCCATCAGCTCGCGCACGTCATTGTCGTGGATGCGGACGTTCCGCAGGCCCGCCTCGTCGATGTGCCGCAGGGCGCTGGCCACGCCGTTCAGGAAGGGCTCCGCGCCGAGGATCAGCGTATCGGGGGCCCGCGCGGCCTGGGCGGCCATGTGCTCGCCACCGCCGAAGCCCACCTCCAGCCAGACCTGGCGGGCTGCGGGCATGAGCGCCCTGGGATCGAAGTCTTCCAGCGGCGCGCGAATGGACGGCAGCAGGCTGTCCATCAGGGCGGCCTGGCGCGGCTTGATCGGGCGCGACTTGAGGCGGCCGAAGGACCGGAGGGGCGGGTGGTTATCCATGCCGCGCCCTCTAGCCCAGCGAACCCGCGGCGGCGAGACCTATCCCGCCGCCGGAGACGTTAGATCGCGGCGCGGAGCTTTTCCACGAGGTCGGTCTTCTCCCAGGAGAAGCCGCCGTCCTTGTCCGGCGTGCGGCCGAAGTGGCCGTAGGCCGCGGTGCGGGCGTAGATGGGCTTGTTGAGGCCCAGGTGCTCGCGGATGGAGCGCGGGGTGGCGCCGCCCACCAGCTCGGGCAGGACCTTCTCCAGCTTCGCCGCCTCGACCTCGCCGGTGCCATGCAGGTCGACATAGAAGGACAGCGGATTGGCCACGCCGATGGCGTAGCTGATCTGGATGGTGCACTTCCGGGCCAGGCCCGCGGCCACCACGTTCTTGGCCAGGTAGCGGCACATATAGGCCGCCGAGCGGTCCACCTTGGTGGGATCCTTGCCGGAGAAGGCGCCGCCGCCGTGCGGGGCCGCGCCGCCGTAGGTGTCGACGATGATCTTGCGGCCGGTAAGGCCAGCGTCGCCGTCCGGCCCGCCGATCAGGAACTTGCCGGTCGGGTTGACGTGCCACTTGGTCTTCTTGGTCACCAGGCCGTCGGGGAAGACGCCGAGCACATAGGGCTTGATCAGTTCGAGGATGCGCTTGGAGGAGGCGGCGTGGTCGCCGATCTTCTTGGCGTGCTGGGTGGAGACCACGATCTGCAGCACCTCGACGGGGCGGCCGTCCTGGTAGAGCAGGGTCACCTGGCTCTTGGCGTCGGGCTCCAGGCCCTTGGCCTCGCCCGAGTGACGCACCTGGGCCAGCTTGCTGAGGATGTTGTGCGAGTACTGCAGGGTGGCCGGCATCATCTCCGGCGTCTCGTCGCAGGCGTAGCCGAACATGATGCCCTGGTCGCCGGCGCCCTCGTCCTTCTTGTTGGACGAGTCCACGCCCTGGGCGATGTCGGCCGACTGGGCGTGCAGGTAGTTGGCGAACTTCGCCTTCTGCCAGTGGAAGCCCTTCTGCTCGTAGCCGATGTCCTTGACCGCGGCGCGCACCAGGGGCTCCAGCGTGCCAAGGATATCCTTGGTCATCTGCTTGTTCTCGGCCTTGGAGGCGCCCGGCTTACCGGCGCGGACCTCGCCGGCCAGGACGATGCGGTTGGTGGTGACCAGGGTCTCGCAGGCCACGCGGGCCTCGGGCTCGGCGGCCAGGAAGGCGTCGACCACCGTGTCGGAGATGCGGTCGGCGACCTTGTCCGGGTGACCTTCGGAAACGCTTTCGCTGGTGAAGATGTAGGAGGAACGGCTCAAGAGGAAGGCTCCGGAAAATGCGCGAGCGCCGCAGGCAGGGGCGGCGATCTGGAACGTCGCGGAAATCCTATAAAGAAATCTTTATATCCCGCAAGCGGCGCCTATCGGTCGCAGGCCTCGACGAAGCCTCGGAAGATGCGATTTCCGGCGTGATCGGTCCCGGCGAACAGCTCCTGATGCCACTGGATCCCCAGGGCGAACGGGTGGTCGGCCACCTCCACCGCCTCGATGACGCCGTCGGGGGCATGCGCCGTGGCCCGAAGCCCTGGGGCCAGGTCGGCGACGGCCTCCCGGTGGAAGCTGTTGACGCTCAGGGTCGGCGCCCCGACCAGGGCGGCCAGGCGCGAGCCCGGCGCCAGGGCGACCTCGTGCAGATGGTCGCGGGTGTCGTGGTCGAGGACCTCGCCCAGGGTCTTCACGTCGGCGGTGAGCCGCGCGCCGTGCAGGCAGGCCAGCATCTGCATGCCCGCGCAGATCCCCAGCACCGGCTTGCCGGCCGCCAGGAAGCCCGACATCAGGGCCTGCTCCACCGCCAGCCGCGGCGAGTCCGGCGCGAAGGAGGCCTCGCCCGCCCGATACCAGGCGGGCGGATAGGCGAAGCGGCCGCCGACGCTGAGCAGGCCGTCGAAGTCGGCGACGACGCCTTCGACCATCTCGGCGAAATAGGGCAGGCCGAAGGGCGCGGCGCCGGCCTGGCGCAGGCCCTGGAAGTAGCCCTTGTGGGCCTCGTAGCGCGTCGCGCCGCTGCTGGTGTTCTCATCCAGCAGGACGGCGATGCGCGGGGTCATGGCGCTCAGTCGGCCTCGACCGGCTCGCGGGGAAGGGCCGGTTCCGGCTCACCCTCCTCCTCGTCCACCATGGCCCGGACCAGGTCCAGGATGCGCCGGCGCACCCGGGCGCGGCGGATCTTGGGAAACACCGAGGCCAGCTCCATGCCCTCGGGCGTCATCAGGAAGGCGTGGGCCGGCGAGGGCCCTTCGCCCGGCGCCGGGGCGTTCAGAGCCTCGTCGGGCAGGCCGTCGAAGAAGTAGGAGATGGAGGTCTGCAGGGCGCGCGCCATGTCCCAGAGCTTCGAGGCGCTCACCCGGTTGGCGGCGCGCTCGTACTTCTGGACTTGCTGGAAGGTCAGGCCGATGGAGTCCGCCAGCTTCTCCTGGCTGACACCCAGTTCCTTCCGCCTCAGACGGATACGCAAACCCACATGCAGGTCGATCGGATTGGGGGACCGATCGACGTCGAATTCCTTGGCCATATGCTTCCCATAGACGAATCCGAGCCACGCCGCCAAAACATGACGCCGGCGTCAACTCAGACAGCTCGTCGAAAACGTCCCACCAACGGGATGAGCGCGGATAAGAGCAACATGATGGCGAATCCGGCGTCGCCGAAACGCGAATACACCGTAGGGGCGAGCGCTGGAGGCAGGCGAATGTCCAGAATCCCTTCCTGGCCAAGGGTTAGACGGGCGCCCAAAATGGGGCGGCCATAGGCGTCGATCATCGTCGACACACCTGTCGGGGTGGCTCGCGCGATCGGCAGGCCCTCCTCGATCGCCCGGTAGGCGGCGATGTTGAGGTGTTGCCAGGGTCCGCTGGTGGCCCCGAACCAGGCGTCGTTGGACACGTTCAGCAGCCAGCCGGCCCGGCCGCCGCCGCGGCGGGCGGCCTCCGAGGCGAAGCCCGGGAAAAGGGCCTCGTAGCAGATCAGGGGCTGGACGGCCGGCACCCCCTCGGGATGGATCGGCGCCGGCGGCGGCCCGGCGGTGAAGTCCTCGGGCATGTGCACCAGACTGCGGATCCCGAGCCGGGTGGCGAGATCCCCCAGGGGCAGGAACTCGCCGAAGGGCACCAGGCGGTGCTTGTCATAGAACCCCGTCACCCGCAGGCCCGGCGCCTCCCGGCGCAGGGCCACCAGACTGTTGAAATAGTCGACCCCGCCGCCGGGGCTGGGGCCGACCCGGTTGGCGCCCATCATCAGGGTCTGGCCCGGCTGCAGGGCGTCGGTGAGGCGGGTGGCGTAGGGGCTGCCGGGCGCCAGCAGGTCGTCGATCACCGCCGGCAGGGCGCCCTCGGGCCAGACCACGATGTCGGGGCGGGCCTTGGCCGGCCGGGTGGTGAGGCGGACATAGGTGGAGAAGACCATGTCCAGGTTCTCCGGCTTCCACTTCTCCTTCTGGTCGATATTGCCCTGCACGATCCGCACGAGGGGGGCGGTCGCCGCCGTCTCCACGGCCCGGGAGAGCCGCAGGGCCCCGAAGCCGTAGAGGGCCGCCAGGGTCAGGACGATGGCGGCGGCGGCGACGCGACGGGTGCGGCCGGCCTCCCACAGCAGGGCGACGGACGCTCCCAGGGCCACGGTGATCCAGGAGAGGCCGTAGGTCCCCACATAGGCGGCGACCTGGGACGGCGGCGAGCCCGCCCGCCAGGCCTCGCCGGGCAGATCCCAGGGGAAGCCGGTGAGGACATGGCCCCGTAGCCACTCGCAGAGGGTCAGGGCGCCGGCGAAGACCAGCACCCGCCAGGGCCCCCGGGCCCCGGCGATCCGGTAGATCAGCGCCGCCAGCCCCCAGAACAGGGCCAGGCCGCCGGACATCAGCAGCAGGGCGAAGGGGGCCATCCAGCCCTGGTTGGCGGCGTCCACCAGGAAGGGCTCGGTGATCCAGTGCGTGCCCACGGCGAAATAGCCCACCCCGGCCAGCCAGCCGCGGAAGAAGGCCGAGCGCCGCGGGCGCGGGCCGTCGGTCTCCGCCAGCCACATCAGCAGGCCGTAGGCGGCGATCCCCAGGATCAGGCCGAAGGGCGGGTGGGCGAGGCCCGCGCCGATCCCGGCCAGGACGGCCAGGATGCGCGCCCGCCAGGCCGGCGTCAGCGGCAGGGTCAAATGATGACGTCCGGCTCGGGCAGACGGCGCACCCGCACCCGCTTGACCCGCCGGGGGTCGGCGTCGGTGACCTGGAACTCGTAGCCTCCCGGATGGGCGATCACCTCGCCCCGCTGCGGCACCCGGCCGGCCAGGGCGGTGACCAGGCCGGCCACTGTGTCGATCTCCTCCTCGAGGTCCGGCGGCGCCAGCTCGGCGCCCAGGGCGGCCTCCAGCTCCTCCAGGGGGGCGCGGGCGTCGGCCTCGAACACCCCGCCCGGACGGGCCACCACCCCGGCCGCCTGGGCCTCGTCGTGCTCGTCGTCGATCTCGCCGACCACCGCCTCCACCAGGTCCTCGAGGGTCACCAGGCCGTCGGTGCCGCCGAACTCGTCGATCACCAGGGCCATGTGGATGCGGCTGGTCTGCATGCGCAGCAGCAGGTCGGCGGCGCGCATGGAGGCCGGCACGTAGAGGGCGTCGCGGCGCACCTTCTGCAGGATGGCGTCGGTGGGGCCCGGAGCCTTGCCGCCCTTGGGCCTGGGGCCGGCCAGCAGCTTGAAGACGTCCTTCACGTGGACCACGCCCACGGGATCGTCGAGGGTCTCGCGATAGATGGGCATCCGGCTGTGCTCGGCCTCGACGAACCGCTCGATCACCCCGGCGAAGGGGGTGGTGAGCTCCACGGCGACGATGTCGGCCCGCGGCGTCATGACGTCCTCGACCCGCAGGGTCTGGAAGGCCTGGGCCTGGTCGACCATGCGGTCGCCCACCAGATCGATGGGGGCCGGCGGCGGCTCCATGCCGCCCGTGCCGCGCAGCCGTCGCAGGAAGGCCCGTATGCCGCGGCTCTTGCGCGCGGCGGCGGGCGGGTCGTCGGAACTAGCCATCGTCTCCCTGTTCGGCGCCGTAGGGATCAGGCGCCCCCAGACCGGCCATGACGACGCGCTCCAGACCTTCCATGTCCTCGGCGTCGGCGTCGTTTTCGTGATCGTACCCTACAAGATGCAACACCCCGTGCGCCACAAGGTGTTGCAGATGGTGGGCCAGGGTCTTGCCCTGCTCGGCGGCCTCTCGGACGCAGACCCCGTGGGCCAGCGCGATGTCCCCCAGGTGGTCCTCGGGATTCTCCGGCGCCGGGAAGGACAGGACATTGGTGGGGCCGTCCTTGCCCCGGAAGCGCTGGTTCAGGTCCTGGACGCCGGCGTCGTCGGTGAGCAGCACCACCACCGCCCCCTCGCGCCGGGCGGCGGCCAGGGCGGCGGTCGCGGCCGCCGTCACCAGGGCCTCGATGTCGCTCAGGTCGCGGCCCCAGGCCTCGTCCTCGATCTCGACGTCGATCAAATGGAGCGTCCGCGCTTGGCGGCGTCGGCGTCATAGGCCCGCACGATGCGCTCCACCATGGGATGGCGCACCACGTCCTCGACGGTGAAGCGGTTGACCCCCACCCCCTTGACGCCCTCCAGCAGGCCGACGGCGTGGGCCAGTCCGGAATCGGCGGCGTTCACCAGGTCGATCTGGCTGGGATCCCCGGTCACCGCCATGCGCGAGCCCTCCCCCAGCCGGGTGAGCACCATCTTCATCTGCAGGCGGGTGGTGTTCTGGGCCTCGTCGACGATGACGAAGGCGTGGTTCAGGGTGCGGCCGCGCAGGAAGGCGATGGGGGCGACCTCGATCTCCCCCTTCTCGCGCCGGCGCTTGAACTGCTCGGCGCCCAGGATGTCGGTGAGCGCCTCCCACACCGGGGCCATGTAGGGGTCGACCTTCTCCGACAGATCGCCGGGCAGGAAGCCGAGGCGTTCGCCGGCCTCCACCGCCGGGCGGCTCACGATCAGGCGTTCCACTTCGCCGCGCAGCAGCATGCCCGCGCCATGGGCCACGGCCAGGAAGGTCTTGCCGGTGCCGGCGGGGCCCAGGCCGAAGACCAGTTCGCAGGCCGCCAGGGCCTGGAGATAGCGGGCCTGGCCCGGCGTCTTGGGCGCCACCTGGCCGCGCTTGCCGGTGGGCAGGCCGCCCGGCGCGGCGCCTCGGCCCATCCGGGCCTGGCCTATGGCCACGCGGATGTCGGCCTCGGTGATCTCCAGGCCGGAGTCGGCGCGCTCGGCGATCTGCTCCACCACCCGCTTGGCGGCGGCGCGGTTCTTGGCTTCGCCGGTGATCGACACCCCGCCGCCGGGGGTCTCCACCAGGACGTCGAAGGCGTCCTCGATCAGGGCCGCGTGGCGGCTGGCCGCCCCGGCCACCGCGCGGGCGGCCACGTCGGACAGGGGAATGAACTCAGGCGCCTTGCTCACGCGAACTCCAATGCCAGGGCGCCGGCCAGGCTCATCTTGGCCGCGCCCTCGATACGGACCGGAACGATCTGGCCGATCAGATGATCCGGGCCGGCGACGTGCACGGCCTGGAGATAGGGACTGCGCCCCGAAAGCTGGCCGGGATGGCGGCCGGCGCGCTCGAACAGCACCGGCAGGGTCGCGCCGACCTGGCTGGCGTTGAAGGCCTTCTGCTGGTCGTCCAGCAGCGCGTTGAGGCGGGCCAGGCGTTCGTCCTTGACCTCTTCGGCCAACTGGCCCGGCAGGGCGGCGGCGGGCGTGCCCGGGCGGCGGGAATATTTGAACGAGAACGCGCTGGCGTAGCCGATTTCGACCACCAGCTGCAGGGTCGCCTCGAAGTCGCTTTCCCGCTCGCCGGGGAAGCCGACGATGAAGTCCCCGGCCAGGGCCATGTCGGGCCGCGCCTTGCGGATCCTCTCCACCAGCCGCAGGTAGCTCTCGGCGGTGTGGGCGCGGTTCATGGCCTTGAGCACCCGGTCGGAACCGGCCTGCACCGGCAGGTGCAGATAGGGCATCAGGGCCTCGACCTCGCCATGGGCCGCGATCAGGGCCAAGTCCATGTCGGCGGGATGGCTGGTGGTGTAGCGGATGCGGTCCAGGCCCTCGACCTGGGCGAGCTGGCGGACCAGGGCGGCCAGGCCGCCCTCGCCGCCATAGGCGTTGACGTTCTGCCCCAGCAGGGTGACCTCGCGCACCCCCTGGGCGGCCAGGTCGCGGGCCTCGGCCAGGATCGCCTCGGCGGGCCGCGAGAACTCGGCGCCGCGGGTATAGGGCACCACGCAGAAGGTGCAGAACTTGTCGCAGCCCTCCTGGACGGTGAGGAAGGCGGTGACGCCGTCGGCCTTCCGCTCCGGACCCAGCCGGTCGAACTTGGCCTCCGCGGCGAAGTCGGCGGCCAGGCGCTCGCCCTTGGCGCGGTGGGTCCTGGCGATCAGTTCCGGCAGCTGGTGATAGGCCTGGGGCCCGATCACCAGGTCCACCGCCGGCTGGCGATGCATGATCTCCTTGCCCTCGGCCTGGGCCACGCAGCCGGCCACGGCGATGGTCATGGACTTGCCCCGGGCCTGGCGGTCCAGCTTCATCTGCTTGATGTAGCCGAGCTCGGAATAGACCTTCTCGGTGGCCTTCTCGCGGATATGGCAGGTGTTGAGCACCACCAGGTCGGCGTCCTCGGGACCCTCGGCCATGGCGTAGCCCAGCGGCCGCAGTAGGTCGGCCATCCGCTCGCTGTCATAGACGTTCATCTGACAGCCGTAGGTCTTGATGAAGAGGCGCCGTGCGGGCGCGGGGTCGGTCATGGGGCGCAAGGCTCCGGTCAGTCCTCGACCGGAACGCCGTAGAGCTCCAGCCGGTGATCCACCAGCCGGTAGCCGAGCTTGCGGGCGATCGCCTCCTGCAGGGCCTCGATCTCGTCGTCGACGAACTCGATGACCTTGCCCGACTTCATGTCGATCAGGTGGTCGTGGTGGACCTCGGTGGCTTCCTCGTAGCGCGAGCGGCCGTCGCGGAAATCGTGGCGGGCGATGATGCCGGCCTCCTCGAACAGGCGGACCGTCCGATAGACCGTGGCGATGGAGATGTGCGGGTCCACCTGGTGGGACCGGCGATAGAGCTCCTCCACGTCGGGGTGGTCATGAGCCGCCGAGAGCACGCGCGCGATGACGCGGCGCTGCTCCGTCATGCGCATGCCCTTTTCGATGCAGAGATTCTCGATCCGGTCCAAGAACCGACTCCTGATTGCCGACTAGCCGATAGGATAGGTCTAGAGGGCGCCGCTGTTAAGGTCGAGACGCATGACGACGGCGTCCACATAGACCCCGCCGCCGCGATCATAATAGCTCGGACGCCGGCCGGCGCGCACGAATCCCTGGGTTTCGTAGAGGGCGATGGCCCCGTCATTGTCCACCGCCACCTCCAGGAACATCGCCTGCGCCCCCGCCGCGCGGGCCGCGCCGGCGGCGGCGGTCACCAGGGCGCGGGCGACGCCGCGGCGCCGGGCCTGCGGATCCACCGCCAGGGTCAGGACCTCGGCCTCGCCGGCCAGGGCCCGGCAGAGGATCATGCCCAGGGGCGCCTCAGCCTCGACGATCAGGCCGAAGGCGCCGGGCCCGCTGGCCAGGTCGGCGATCTCCTCGGAGTCCCAGCCGGGGGTGAAGGCGCGGCGATGAACGGCCGACAGGGCCTCCAGGTCGGCTTGCTGGGCCGGGCGAAGGTTCATGCGGGCAGGTCGCGGCCGCCCGGCAGCTTGGCGTCGGGGGCGCGGAGATAGAGGGGGCGGGGGGGGACCGGGCTGCGGGCGGCGGCCAGGCGGCCCACGGCGACGGGATCGGCATGGTCGGCGGCGATCACCGTGGCGCCGGGCAGGGCCTGGGCCAGCAGGGCCGCGCCGGAGCCCACCAGGGTCACCGGTCCGGCCAGCTCCGCCAGGCGGGCGGCGGCGGTTCCCAGGGGCAGGGCGTCCGGCGCGCTGACCGCGACGCCGTCGGCGAAGGCCTGGAGGTAGACCTGGTCACGCTTGGCGTCGAGGACGGCCAGGACGCTTCCGCTCAGGGGTTCGGCCAGGGCCTCCAGCACGCCCACCCCCACCACCGGGATGGAGAGCGCCGCCCCCAGGCCCTTGGCGAAGGCTAGGCCGACCCGCAGGCCGGTGAAGGAGCCGGGGCCGACGGTGACGCCGACGCGGTCGAGCTGGTCGAAGGCGATCCCGGCTTCCGACATCACCTGCGCCGCCAGCGGCGCGAGCCGCTCCTGATGGCCCCGCGTCATGGGCTCGACCCGGCGCGCCAGGACATGCCCGCCGTCGAGGACGGCGGCGCAGCAGGCGCCCAGGCAGGTGTCGATGGCCAGCAGGATCAGAGGGTCTGCTCGACCCGGGTCACCTCGGGCACATAGTGCTTGAGCATGTTCTCGACCCCGGCCTTCAGCGTCGCCGAGGAGGAGGGGCAACCCGAGCAGGCGCCGCGCATGTGCAGCCAGACGACCCCGGTGTCGGGCTCGAAGCGGTTGAACAGGATGTCGCCGCCGTCCTGGGCCACGGCCGGACGGATGCGGGTGTCCAGCAGGTCCTTGATCTCGGCCACCACCTGGGCGGTGTCGGCGTCATAGACCGCGTCGTCGTCATGGCCGCCGCTCTCGGCGCTGGCCTCGGCGGCGAACAGGGGCTTGCCCGAGGCGAAGTGATCCATGATGGCGGCCAGGACCGGCGCCTTCAGATGGGCCCAGTCCTGGTCGGGGTGCTTGCCGACCGTGACGAAGTCGGGGCCGAAGAAGACCCGCTCCACGCCTTCGATGTCGAACAGGCCCTGAGCCAGGGGCGAGGCCTCCGCCTCCTTCGGGCCGCGGAAATCGCGCGAGCCCTCCGCCAGGACGGTCTGGCCGGGGAGGAACTTCAGGACCTCGGGGTTCGGCGTGGGTTCGGTCTGGATGAACATGGATCAGATGTGGCGCTAGAACAGGCAATACGCAAGGTTTGGCGAACCTGCGCGCCCGCGCGGACGTTGCAGACGCGACGAGCCGCCGCACCCTGTGCTCAGCCCGCGATTGAACGGCGTTGGGAAAGGGTGTATCGCGCCCGCCGCACACGGCATCCTGCCGACCAAGGGAACCGCCTTTTCGGTCCCGGAGACTTTGGATGGCTGATCCGGCCAGCGTCGCCGAGGCGACGGAGGATTCGCTGCACGCCCCCCACAAGGACAGCTTCCGCGCCCTGGCGCTGGGGGCCATCGGCGTGGTGTTCGGCGATATCGGCACCAGTCCGCTCTACGCGATGCGCGAGGCGCTGCATCACACCCGCCACTCGGTCTCCAACGAGATCGCGGTGCTGGGGGTGGTGTCCCTGGTGACCTGGGCCCTGATCCTCATCGTGACCATCAAATACGTGGTCTTCCTGATGCGGGCCGACAACAAGGGCGAGGGCGGGACGCTCGCCCTGATGGCCCTGGCCCAGCGCTCCCTGGGCCGCCGCTCGACGGCGGTCTTCTTCCTGGGCGTGGTGGGGGCGGCGCTGTTCTACGGCGACGGCATCATCACCCCGGCGGTCTCGGTGCTCTCGGCCATCGAGGGCCTGAAGGACGCGCCCGGCGTCGGACACAAGATGGCGCCCTTGGTGGTGCCCATCTCGGCGGCCATCCTGGTGGCCCTGTTCATGGTCCAGGCCAAGGGCACGGCCGGCATCGCCAAGTTCTTCGGCCCCATCACCGCCCTGTGGTTCCTGGTCCTGGCGGGCCTGGGCGTCTATCACATCATCGACGACCCCTCGATCATCCGCGCCCTGCTGCCGCACTACGGGCTGATCTTCCTGTGGGACAACGGCCTGCTGGGCTTCATCATCCTGGGCAGCGTCTTCCTGGCGGTGACCGGGGCCGAGGCCCTCTATGCCGACATGGGCCACTTCGGGAAGAAGCCGATCCAGGCCGCCTGGGTGATCCTGGTCCTGCCGGCCCTGCTGCTGAACTATCTGGGCCAGGGCGCCCTGGTGCTGGCCCATCCCGCCGCGCGGTCCAACCCGTTCTTCGAGATGATCCCGGAGGTCATCTACTGGCCGGTGCTGCTGCTGGCCACGGCGGCCACGGTCATCGCCTCCCAGGCGGTGATCACCGGCGCCTTCTCCATGACCCAGCAGGCGGTGCAGCTGGGCCTCTTCCCGCGCATCGACATCCGCCGGACCAGCGAGACCCAGGCCGGCCAGATCTTCGTGCCCCAGGTCAACACCATCCTGATGATCGGGGTGCTGGTCCTGCTGTTCACCTTCCGCAACTCGTCGAACCTGGCGGCGGCCTACGGCATCGCGGTGACCGGGGCGATGTTCGTCGACACCCTGCTGTTCTTCGTGATCATCAAGCACATGTGGCACAGGCCCACCTGGCAGGCCTGGGCGGCGGCCATCGGCTTCGGCGCCCTGGACGTCACCTTCATCTCCTCGAACCTGCTGAAGATCCCGCAGGGCGCCTGGCTGCCCCTGGTGCTGGGCCTGGCCCTGGTGGTGATCATGTGGACCTGGACCCGCGGCGCCCAGATCCTCACCGACAAGACCCGCCGCGACTCCGTGCCCCTGCTGGAGCTGTCGGAGATCCTCAAGGTCCGCGCCCCGCACCGGGCGCCCGGCACGGCGATCTTCCTGACCTCCGACCCGGACATGGCGCCCGTGGCCCTGATGCACAATCTCAAGCACAACAAGGTGCTGCACGAGAAGAACATCATCCTGACGGTCCACACCGCCGAGACCCCGCGGGTCAAGGAGGAGAACCGGGTGCAGATCGAGCCGATCAACGACGACTTCAAGAAGGTCACCATCAACTACGGCTTCATGGAGAGCCCGAACCTGCCCAAGGCGCTCGGCCTGTGCCGCAAGCTCGGCCTGAAGTTCGACATCATGGCCACCAGCTTCTTCCTCGGCCGCCGCTCGGTGGTGGCCTCGGCCCAGTCGGGCATGCCGCTCTGGCAGGACAAGCTGTTCATCTTCCTGATGCGCAACGCCGCCAACCCCACCGACTTCTACAAGATTCCCCCCGGCCGGGTGGTCGAGCTCGGAACCCAGGTGACCGTCTGATGCTGTTCTCCCTGGTGGGCGACGCCCTGTGGATCATCGCGCTCTCCATCATGGCCTCGGCCACCCGCATGGCCTGGGGCCGGATGACGCCGGAGACGAAGGTGCCGCTGCAGTTCGCCCTGAACGGCAAGCCCACCCTGCGGCTGAAGCGCAACCTGGCCCTGCTGCTGATCCCGACGGCGGCCTTCTTCCTTGGCCTGGCCCTGGTGGCCTTCAACCGCAACGCCGCCACCAGCGTGGAGCAGTCGGTGATCCTGTTCGGGGTGCGGGCCACCGCCGCGGCCCTGATCGCGGTGGGTCACCTGCGTTGGCTGAAGGCGGCCCTCGAGCTGCTGGAGAGCGAAGGCGCGCTCAAGTCTTGATACGCCGGGCCTTTGGCCCCTATACGCCCGCGACCTCCCTCTCTGCCGAAAGACCGCAACGCACATGTCCAAGCCCGCGATCAAGAAAGTCGTCCTGGCCTATTCCGGCGGGCTGGACACCTCGATCATCCTGAAGTGGCTGGAGACCGAGTACGGGGCGGAGGTGGTCACCTTCACCGCCGACCTCGGCCAGGGCGAGGAGTTGGGCCCGGCCCGCGACAAGGCCCTGCTGCTGGGGATCAAGCCCGAGAACATCTTCATCGAGGACCTGCGCGAGGAATTCGTCCGCGACTACGTCTTCCCGATGTTCCGCGCCAACACCGTCTATGAGGGCCAGTACCTGCTGGGCACCTCCATCGCCCGGCCGCTGATCGCCAAGAAGCAGATCGAGATCGCCCGCAAGGTGGGCGCCGACGCCGTCAGCCACGGCTCCACCGGCAAGGGCAACGACCAGGTCCGCTACGAGGTGGCCTATTACGCCCTGGAGCCGGACATCCACGTCATCGCGCCGTGGCGGGAATGGGACTTCAAGTCCCGCGAGGCCCTGATCGACTTCGCCGAGAAGCACCAGATCCCGATCTCCAAGGACAAGCGCGGCGAGGCGCCCTTCAGCGTCGACGCCAACCTGCTGCACTCCTCCTCCGAGGGTAAGGTGCTGGAGGACCCCGCCGTCGAGGCGCCGGAGTTCGTCCACATGCGCACCATCGCGCCGGAGGACGCGCCGGACAAACCCACGGTCTTCACCCTGGACTTCGAGCACGGCGATCCGGTGGCCATCGACGGGGTGGCCATGAGCCCGGCGACCCTGCTCACCAAGCTCAACGAGCTGGGTCACGACAACGGCGTCGGCCGCCTGGACCTGGTGGAGAACCGCTATGTCGGCATGAAGTCCCGCGGCGTCTACGAGACGCCGGGCGGGACCATCCTGCTGGCCGCCCACCGGGGCATCGAGTCCATCACGCTGGACCGCGGGTCCATGCACCTGAAGGACGAGCTGATGCCGAAATACGCCGAGCTCATCTACAACGGCTTCTGGTTCACCCCCGAGCGCGAGATGCTGCAGGCGGCCATAGACCACAGCCAGAAGATGGTCTCCGGCCAGGTGCGGGTGAAGCTCTACAAGGGCAATGTCACCATCATCGGCCGCACCAGCCCCTACTCCCTCTACGACCAGGACCTGGTCACCTTCGAGGAGGGGCAGGCGCCCTACGACCACAACGACGCCTCGGGCTTCATCAAGCTCAACGCCCTGCGCCTGCGAGTCGCCGCCAAGCGGGACAAGCGCATCAAGGGCTGAGGCCCTTTCCGAACGCCGGACAGCAAGACGCCCGCCCCCAGGTCCGGGGGCGGGCGTCTTTCGTTTCAGGATCTCACGGTGCCGGGCGCAGGACGCGGGGGCCGATATTGTCCATCACCGCGCGGGCGTCGAAGGCGTGGGCGTCGCCCTCGGGCTTGACGCCCTTGTGCATGACGATCTCGGCGGTGGCTTCGAAACGCTCCACCGTGCGGACGTCCATGCGGTCGGCCCAGAAGGGGTCGCCATAGAACGGGTCCCAAGAGCGCCAGCCGTAGCCCGCGCCGTAATAGCGCCAGGAGGGCCGCCAGAAGCCGTAACGCGGGCCATACCAGGGGCGGTAGAAGGGATCGGGCTCGACATAGGTCCGCGCGTCGCGGTCGGTCTGGCGATCCACCACGGTGAACCAGTCATAGCCCTGGTTCACGGTGAGCTCGGCGGCGCGATAGAGCAGGTAGCCCTCCACCGTCTCGCGGGAGGTGAGGCTGTTGCCCGAGAAGGTGACCCGGTAGCGGTCGGCCTCCAGGCGCACCTCGGAGAAGCCGCCCTTGACCTGCTGGCCGGGAATATTGGGCTGGTAGGGCGTGGCGGTGGCGCAGGCGCCAAGAGTCGCCAAGACGACAAAACTGGCGGCGAGGGCGGCGGAACGGCGTTTCATGACGAGGCACCAAGTGGATCGGGCGGATATTCCAGCCGAACACATGGGCTTTATTTTGGTTGCGGCCAAGGGCCGGATGTCAAACTTGAAACCGGAAAAAGTCGGCGCGCGCCTGCCTTGAATCAAGCGCGCGCCAGTCGAATCCTCGGGGGGGAGGAAAGCCGGACCCGGAGGCGGGGGACGCCGCCGGGCTAGGTGAGGTCAGACCGGGATCAGAATTCCTCCCAGTCCTGGGTCTTCTGCTGGGCCGCGCCGCCGCCGAAGTTGGCGCGGATCTTCTCGGCCATGCGCCGCGGCGGGGAGGCCGCGGGACGCGAATCCGCGCCGGCGATGCGCGGACGGTTCGGCGCGCGGGCGGCCTTGCGCGGCGGCGCATTCTCGGCGCCGGTGCGGAAGTCGCCCATCAGGCGGCGAAGCTCGCTGGCCTCGTCGTTCAGGGCGTGGGCGGCGGCGGTGGACTGCTCCACCATGGCCGCGTTCTGCTGGGTCACCTGGTCCATCTTGTTGACCGCGGCGTTGACCTCGTTGAGGCCGGTGGCCTGCTCCCTGGCCGAGGCGGCGATCTCGCCCACCAGGCCGTCGATCTCGTCCACCTGCGCCACCAGCATCTCAAGGGCCTGGCCGGTCTTGCCCACCAGCTGCACGCCGGACCCGACCTGGGTCGAGGAGGCGCTGATCAGGGCCTTGATCTCCTTGGCGGCTTCCGCCGAGCGCTGGGCGAGCGCCCGGACCTCGGAGGCGACGACGGCGAAGCCCTTGCCGGCCTCCCCGGCGCGGGCGGCCTCGACCCCGGCGTTGAGCGCCAGCAGGTTGGTCTGGAAGGCGATCTCGTCGATCACCCCGATGATCTGGCTGATCTGGGTGGAGGAGCGTTCGATCTCGCCCATGGCCAGGACGGCCTGGCGAACGATCTCGCCGCCGTCGGCCGCGCCCGTCTTGGCGGTCTGCACCACCTGGCGGGCGTGACCGGCCCCTTCGGCGGACTTCTTCACCGTGGCGGTGATCTCATCCAGGGCCGCGGCGGTCTCCTCCAGGGAGGCGGCCTGCTGCTCGGTGCGGCGCGACAGGTCGTCCGACGCGCCGGCGATCTCCTCGGCGCTGGAGCCGATCTGGGAGCTGGTGGCGACGATGACCTGCATCGCCTCCCGCAGCTTGTCGACCGCGGCGTTGAAGTCGGAACGCAGCGCCTCGTATTCCTCGGGGAAGGCCTGGTCGATGGAATGGGTCAGATCCCCCTGGGACAGCCGCGACAGGCCGTCGGCCAGGGTGCTGACCACGGCGGCCTGGGCGGCCTGGGCTTCGGCCCGTTCCTTTTCGGCCTGGGCGCGGGTGGCTTCCTCGCGCGCCGCCATCGTCTCCTGTTCCTCACGCATGGAGGCCAGGCGGAGCTGGTTGTCGCGGAAGACCCCCAGGGAGCCAACGATGGCCCCCAGTTCGTCGCCGCGGGCGATCTTGTCGAGGTCCTGGTTGTTGTCCCCGGCGGCCAGCTTCTCGGTGGCCCCAGCGATGCCCTGGATGGCGCGCTTGACCCCCAGGATGGTGCCAATGGAGATCCCGGCGACGGCCAGCAGGGTGATGAGCGCCCCGCCCATGGCGACTTGGCCGCTGAGGGTGGCCTGGGCCGCACTGGCCTTGGCATGCGCCTTGGCGGCCGCCTGGACCTTGGCGGTGGCGGCGTCCAGGGTCTGGGTCATGCGGTTGTACTGGACCTCGAAGGGTTCCACGAAGGCCGCGGCGGTGGCGAAGTCGATGCCCAGCATGGAGCCCACGACCTCGATCCCGCCGCGATAGTCGGTGAGATCCTTGATCAGGGAGTCGAAGGCCTTGCGCTCGTCGGCGGGCATCTTGCCCTTCACCTGGACCAGCTCGGCCTTGATGGCGTCGACGTCGGCCATCAGCTTCTGCAGCTGGGCGGTGGCGTCGGTTCCCGGCGTGGCGGCCGTGTGGGTCATCAGCAGGTAGAGTTCGCCGTGCACCGACGTGATGCGCTTGGAGATGCGCGCCAGGTCGAGACTGACGGCCATATCCTCGCTGACGATGCGATCGATGGCCTTGGTCTGCTGTTGCTGGCTCCACAGCGCCCCGCCAGCCACCAGGGCCAGCATGAGCACGGCGAAGGCCGGAGCGAACGCCATCTTCACGACGAGGGAGAGGTCGGCGAGGCGGAAGGTCTTCATCTCAATTCTCCAGAAGAAGCGTGACCCCGCGGCGGCGCCGCGGGGTCGGCTCTAGATCACCAGGCCTTGCTGAGGGTGAACTGCACCCGACGCTCGGCCTGCAGGCCGCTGGGGCCCTTGGCTTGCGACTGGCGCCCGTGCATCAGGTTCATGCCGTTCAGGCCCAGCTCGATGCCGTTCTCCAGCTTATAGGACACGCGGCCGGCGAGGGTGGTGTAGGCCGGCACGGCCTCCAGCAGGTTCCCGTTGTAGGAGGAGAACTTGCTGATTTGGTGAACATAACCGTCGATCGCCCACTTCTCGTCCGCCCAGCCGAGGGCCAGGTTGCTGCGATATTTCGGCGTGGTGGCTTCGAAGTCGACCTTCCGGAGGATCAGGGCGGCCGAGCTGATGGTCGGCTTGTCCTCGACCTTCGTGTAGGTGCTGTCGGCGCTCCAGTGGAAGCCCGTCCCGAACTTGCCGGAGGCGGCGATTTCCACGCCCTTCATCTCGGAGTCGCCGGTGTTGGCGTACTGATAGGCGTTCCAGGTGGTCGCCGTGGCCGGGATGTCGATGATCGCGGTGGAGAACTGACCCTTCACGCTTTCGGTCTTCTGCATGAAGACCTTCACGCTGGCCTTGGCCCGCAGCGGGGCGAGGTCGCGGTCATAGGTCAGCTGGTAGTTGGTGACGATGGCCGGATCCAGGAACGGATTGCCCTCGATCAGGAAGCCCACCGGAGCCGGGGTGGCGGGCGGGATGATCAGGCCGCCCAGCTCCAGCAGGGTCGGGGCCTGGACGCCGCGGGCGTAGGTGGCGCGCAGGCTGTCCTTGTCGGTGGCCTTGAAGACCGCGCCGAGATTGACGCTGGTTTCCTTGATGTCGCGGTCCCAGAGCGCGTTGTTGGTCTGGGGCACGCCGGCCGGGAAGGGCCCGGTGCGTTCCAGGGTCAGCTTGTCCAGGCGGGCGGCGGCGGTCAGGGAGAGCTTGGGATTGACCACCCAGTTCCACATCACCGAGGGGGCCAGGACCTTGTAGCTGATCTTGGCGCCCGAGTAGGAGGCGGTGTCGAGCTGGTTGTCGCGATATTCCAGGCCGACGCGGACGGTGTGGGCCGCGCCGATCTTGAACAGGTCCTCGATGCTGGCCACCGTGATGCCGTTCAGATAGCGGCGGCCAGGCGTCAGGGCGTCCAGATCGTTATGATAACCCTGGACCTGGATCAGGCCGAGCTTGGTGTCGGCGCTGAGCGTGGCCTTCAGGGAGTCCGTCTTGATGCGGTGCTGGGCATAGGCGAAGGTCGAGATGACCTGCGAGGCCTGACCGTTGGAATAGGAGCCTTCCACCCGTAGTTGGGCCTTGGGGCCCATCTCGACGACGGCGTCGACATTGGCATGCAGGGTCGAGGGATTGTGGATCATGGCGGCGGTGACGGCCGCGCTGTTGTCCTTCCACTCGTTCTGGTGCTCGCCGCCGGCCGAGAGCCGGACCGAGACCTTGTCGCCCAGGTGCATGGTCTGGACGACCGAGACGCCGGCGCTCTCGCCGGTGCCGACCCGGGCCTCGGCGACGTTGATGTCATCGAACTTCGGATTGAAGGTGATGATGTTGACCACGCCGGAGACGGCGTTGAACCCGAAGATGGCGCTGTTGGGTCCGCGGACCACCTCGATCTGGCGGATCTCGCCCAGGGAGATCGGCAGGGCGGTCCAGTCGGTGTAGCCGAAGTGGTCCAGATAGACCTGACGGCCGTTGATCAGCACCAGCAGGCGCGGCGAGCGGGCCTGGTTGTAGCCGCGGATGCCGACGTCGGACTGGCCGGCGGCGAAGTTGAGCACGTCCACGCCGGCGACGCGGCTGAGGATGGTGGGCAGGTCGCTGGCGCCCGAGCGCTTGATGTCGGCGGCCGAGATGATGGTCATGTCGACCGGCACCTCGGTGGAGCGCTGCGGCGAACCGGTGGCCGAGGTGGTCACGGGCTCGTTGAACAGCTGCTCGAGGGAGCCGTAGTCGATGGACTGGGCGTGGGCCGCGGAGGCGGCGAGCGCGAGGCTCGCGGCGGCGCCGGCCAGGAGGATTTGCTTTTTCATGAAATGGCTTTCTCTGGCTGTTCTGCTCAGATCTCGTGGATCATCATGCGGAAGGCGGCCTTGAAGGTGGCGCCCACGGCGGCGGCGGCCGCGCGGTTGACGGTGATGTCGACCTTGGGTTCGGTGGCGACGCCCATGACGCAGGCGCCGGACTTCACGCAGGCCGGGTCCGAACCGATGGTGATCAGCTTCTTGGCCTTGGCGGCCCCGCCGACCGCGCCGTAGTTGACGCCCTCGGTGACGTAGAGGGCCGCGACGCCGCTGGCGCCGCCCACCGCGGAGGCCTCGATCGGTTTGCCGGTCAGGGTGACGGCGCCAGCCGCATAGCCCGCGCCGAGCGCGGCCATGATGGCGTTCTTCTCGGCCACCGAGCCCGGCTTGGAAGGATCGAAGACCACCCCCAGAACCGCCTTGCCGGCGGGTCCGCCCTCCAGGAAGGTCAGGGCCCGGGCGGCCACGGCCAGGTCCTTGGCCGGATCGGCGTGGCCGACGGCGGGCGCCGCCAGGACGAGGGCCATGGCCCCCGCCGACAGCAGTTTCTTCGTTGAGATCGACATGTAACCCCTCTGGTCGTCGCCCCGCGCCGTTCTGGCGGAGGTCTCTGGTAAGGAATGGAATCCCGCGCCTTGCGGCGGATGGTTCGGTGGGCGCGTCGGGCCTCGGGCCGCGCGGGCGGCCGCCGGGGTCCGATGCTCGTGGCGTCCGCCGGTGAGCAAGCCGATGCGGCCGGGCTCGCGGCCCGCCTCGGACGCGCCTCGCTCGGCCGCCGTCGGCCCGCTGACGCCGATCGCGGGCGTCACCAGGGGGAGGGCCATGGCCCCCGCCGTCGGCTGCTTCATGTGGTGTCGCGACATCGTCGTTCCCTCACCCGGTGCGGGCTAAGTGAGGGCGCTTTTGAACCGCTCAATGGTAAATAGAAGTTAATCGCCGCAGTGCGGTTGCTGGATTTTCGCGCACGAAATACAGTGATGTCGCGCACTGAACGGCCATACTTATGTAATCAGATCGTATATTGTCTTGGTAATACCCAGAGTCGGTTGCATTATTATTTAAGTTCGGCTTCGAAAACCGGGGGCGTCGCAGGCATCAACATCGCATCGACCGGTCGCCGATGCTCTCGAAGGTCGGCCTACGCTTGGCCCTACCGCGGTAGGGCCGGGTCCCGAGACTGGCGAAGAAGCTTAACCTTACTGGGTTGGAACCTATTGTCGCACCCCCGGGCCGGGCGCTTTGTCGCACCCATTAAGGCTCTGAATTCACGACACTATACCCGATTTGGGGATGGGGGAGGACCGCCCCGGGTAGTCCTGGCCCCCCGCGGGGTGGGGCCGGTCTAGCGGCGGAGGGCCATCAGGGCCGCGGCGCTGATCAGCAGGATCCCCACGACGACCTGGAACCCCCGGCGGAACCGCGGCTCGGTCATCCGCCGCGCGAGCGCCGCGCCCCCCAGGCCGTAGGCGCTCATGGCGATCACGTCGAAGGCGATGGTGCCGCAGGCGAAGCTGGCCAATTGCAGCGGCAGGGGCCGGTGCGGATCGAGGAACGGCGGCAGGACGGCGGTGAAGAACAGGATCGCCTTGGGGTTGGAGATCTGCACCGCGAAGCCGTCCCGGAAGGCGTGGCGGCCGGGACGGAGGACGGCGGGCTTCAGCTCGCCCAGGGTGGGGATGCGGGCCGCCAGCAGGCTCTTGAGCCCCAGCCAGGCGACATAGGCCGCTCCGGCGTAGGCGATCAGGTGGAAGACCTGCGGAAAGGCCAGGACCGCCGCGCCGAGGCCCAGCGCCGCCACGGCGAACCAGACGAGGGTGGCGCTGTTCATGCCGGCCACGGCGGTGAGCGCCGCCCGGCGCCCCCGCTCGGCCCCGATGGCGATGGCGAAGACGTTGGCCGGGCCGGGCGTCACGGCCATCACCGCCATCACCCCGAGGAAGGTGGCGTAGCGGGTCGGATCGACGGGAAGGGCGGTCATGAGCAAGGTCGCGGGGGCTGAATCGGGGTCACGCCCCAGCTAGCCCGTCCGCCGCCTCCGCGATAGGTCATGCGGCCCCGCGGTCCCCTGTGGGGTTTCAGCGCACAGCAAAAAGGCTCCAGGGCGGGGGCGCCCTGGAGCCTCTGGAACGCGGCGGACCGCGTCCGGCCTGGAGGTGTCGGCCGCCGGGGAGGGCGGCGGCCGTCAGGTCACCAGGTCTTGCTGACCGTGAACAGGACGCGTCGCTCGGCGCCGAGACCGCTGGTCTGGTTCTGACGCTCGTGCAGCAGGTTCTGGCCGGCGAGGGCCAGGGTGATCCCGGTCTCGGTCCTGTAGCCCACCCGCGCCGAGAGACTGGCGAAGGCGTTCACCGGGGTGAGCTTGGTCGTGACGACATCGTAGAACTGATAGTCGCCGACATAGTGCAGGTTGGCGTCAGCCTCCCAGGGGCCCTTGACGTAGTCGACGCCGACATTGCCTCGGCCCTTGGGGGTGGTCTCTTGGAAGGCGACGCCCCGGGCGAAGGTGTTGACGCCGGCGAACGGCGCGTCCTTCACGTCGGTCATGGTGTAGTCGGCGCGCCAGCCCAGCTCGGGGGTGATCTTCCCGGACGCCGTGATTTCGGCGCCTTTCAACTTGGAATTCAGGCCGTTGATCTGGGTGAAGCCGCCATTGGTCGTGAGGGTGGGGTAGAAGTCCAAGGCGGCGGTGCTGATACCGGTCTTGATGTCCTTCCAGTCCTGGCTGAACAGACGCACACCGAGCCTGGCCTTGATCGGCGCGAAGTCGTGGTCGTAGGCCAGCTCGTAGTTGGTGACGATCGAGGGTTTCAGCTTCGGATTGCCGACGATGTCCAGGGTCATGGGCCCAGCGGCGAGCGGCAGTTCAAGTCCGCCGAGCTCGATCAGGCTGGGGGCCTGAACCCCGCGGCCGTAGGACAGCCGGAAGGTGTCCGCGTCGGTCGGCCGCCAGGCCACCGTCGCATTGGCGCTGGTCTTGGTGATATCGCGGTCCCAGAGCCTGTTGTCGCCGTTCGGCGCGCGGGGCAGGAAGGGCCCGGTGCGCTCCAGGGACATCCGGTCGACGCGGAGGGCGGTGGTGGTGGTCAGCTTGTCGTTGACCTCCCAGTTCCACATGCCCGACAGCGCCGCAACGTCGTAGCTGACGTCCGACGTATTGGCCGGCGCGATATTCAGGGTGTTGTGCCGATATTCGCCGCCCAACCGGAAGGTATGGGCCGTACCAACCTTGAACAGGTCCTGCAGGCTGGCCACCGTGATGGTGTTTTTCCAGTAGATGCCGCCAGCGATGCTGTACTTCGCCGTGAGTTGGTTCTGATAGACCTGGGCCTGAATGGTGCCAAGCCTGGTGTCCGAGGTCAGGGTGGCCTTCTCGGAATTGGTGATCATCTTGAGAACGGTATAGGAGGATCCGGCGGCCCGGCTGTCCTCCTGAATGTTGGACCAGGAGCCCTCCATCCGCAGTTCGGTCTTCTCGGCCAGCTGGGCGACGACGTCCAGATTGGCCGAGGCCGCCTGGGGATCATGCAGCTCGTCCGCGGTCGGCAGGACAGCCTTGGCCGCCCACTCGTCCTGGCGGCTGCCGCCGACGGAGAGGCGGGCCGACAGGGCCTGGCCCAGCTTGAAGGTGCTCACCAGCGAACCGCTGGTGGAGCCGTGGGTCCCGGCGCGCACGGTCACCACGTCGGTGTCGTCGAACTTCGGGTTGTAGGTGATGATGTTGACCACGCCGGAGACGGCGTTGAAGCCGAACAGGGCGCTGTTGGGGCCCTTCACGACCTCGATCTGGCGGATCTCGTCGAGCTGGACCGGGATGGTGGCCCAGATCGTCACGCCGTAGTGGTCCAGATAGACCTGACGGCCGTTGACCAGCACCAGCAGGCGCGGCGAGCTGACCTGGTCATAGCCGCGGACATTGACGTCCGACTGGCCGGCCGAATGGTTCAGCACGTCGATGCCGGCCACCCGCTGGAGGATGCCGGGCAGGCTCGTTTCGCCGGAGCGGCGGATCTCGTCGGCCGAGATGATCTGCATGTCGGCGGGCGCTTCGGTGGAGCGCTGCGGCGAGCCGGTGGCCGAGGTGGTGACGGCTTCGCCGAACAGCTCCTGCAGAGAGCCGTAGTCGATGGACTGGGCCTGGGCGTTGGAGGCGGCGAGCGCCAGGCCGGCGGCGGCGCCGGCGAGAAGGAATTGCTTTTTCATGGGGTGTTCTTTCCGAGCCTTCAGGCTCAGACCTCCTTGATCATCATGCGGAAGGCGGCCTTGAAGGTGGCGCCCACGGCGGCGGCGGCCGCGCGGTTGACGGTGATGTCGACCTTGGGGTCGGTGGAGACGCCCATCACGCAGGCGCCGGACATCACGCAGGCCGGGTCCGAGCCGATGGTGATCATCTTCTTGGCCTTGGCCGCGGAGCCCACGGCCCCATAGCTGACGCCCTCGGTGACGTAGAGCGCCGCGACGCCGCTGGCGCCGCCCACCGCGGAGGCCTCGATCGGCTTGCCGGTCAGGGTGACGGCGCCGGCCGCATAGCCCGCGCCGAGCGCGGCCATGATGGCGTTCTTCTCGGCCACCGAGCCCGGCTTGGAAGGATCGAAGACCACCCCCAGCACGGCGCGGCCCGTGGGACCGTTCTCCAGGAAGGTCAGGGCCCGGGCGGCGACCGCCAGGTCCTTGGCCGGGTCGGCGTGGCCGACCATCGGCGCCGCCAGCATGAGCGTCATCGCTCCTGCGGCCAGCAGTGTCTTGTGGTGTCGTGACATCGTTTTCCCCTCGCCCGTTTGGGCTGAACGGGGCGAGGGATAGCAAAACCCGGTAAAACACCTAATGACCGACGGGGCGAGTCCTAGTCATGGCGCCGGGATCATGATGTCAGATCAACAGCAATTCCAACAAACTGGACGGCCTGCGAGCCACTTATACTGGCGCTACTTTTGCATTTCCAAGATCGACCGGTTGAACAACTCAGGAGAGATGGCGGGTCAAAGCCGCATGTCTCCTCGTCTTATCGCGGAGACGCCCATCTCGTCTGAAGCGGCCACTGGCCCTACCGCGGTAGGGCCGACCCTCGAAACTGCGGTCGCGCGTTAGCTCTATTCTTACGGGCAGATGGTCGCAACCGTGAGCTTGGGACGTTTTGTCGCGATAAATATCCCATTGAAAACAACACGTTATACCCGTTTTGGGTATGATCCGGTTGGCAAGATAGACGAGCGGCGACTGATTCGGGGGGCCGCCGCCGCCGCCGCCGCCCGGGGAGCGGAGGCCACCCGGAGGCCTTCAGAAAACTTGCACAGGACCCGAGTTAATCCCCAATGCTCGGGTGGGGAATTTCCGCCACATAGGCCGCGCACAAAGGGGCGACCTCATGGGTTCCGAATTCTGGCTGTTCGTCGCGGTGGGCTTCGCCGCCCAGCTCGTCGATGGCGCGCTCGGCATGGCCTATGGGGTGATCTGCTCCACCGTGCTGCTGGCGCTCGGGGTCAGCCCCGCCAACGCCTCGGCCAGCGTGCACGCCGCCAAGATGTTCACCGGCGCGGCCTCGGCCATCAGCCACATCTATCACCGCAACATCGGCTGGCGACTGCTGCTGCTCCTGTCGGCGGGCGGCGTGCTGGGCGGGGTGGCCGGAACCTACCTGCTCACCTCCATCGATGGGGCGGTGATCAAGCCCTATGTGGTGGGCTGGCTGGGGCTGATGGGCCTGGTGATCCTCTATCGCGCCTGGCGGCAGGCCCGCCCCAAGCTGTTCTCCTGGCGCCTGCCCTTCCCGCTCGGCCTCACCGGCGGCTTCTTCGACGCCGTGGGCGGCGGCGGCTGGGGGCCGGTGGTCACCTCCACCCTGATGGGCGGCGGCGCCGACCCCCGCCAGGCGATCGGCACCACCAACGCCGCGGAGTTCTTCATGTCGGTGGCGGTCTCGGCGGCCTTCGTCACCGCCCTCGTCACCGGCCACTGGGAGACGACGGGCCTGACCGACCACCTGTGGTCGGTGGTCGGCCTGATCGCCGGCGGGGTGGTGGCCGCCCCCGTCGCCGGCTGGGCCACCAAGGTCCTGCCCCTGCGGGCCCTGACCTGGCTGGTGGGGGCCCTGGTGACCGGCCTGTCGCTCTGGCAGGCCTGGGTGCTGTTCGCCTAGACCGTCCCGGTCTGCAGCATGGCCCAGATGACCCGGCCGAGCGCGCCGAACAGCAGGATCGCGGCGGCCAGGGCCTGGATCAGGAAGCCCGCTTCCCGCTTGCCGGGATCGGCCACATAGCCCAGCGCATAGACGATGCGCCCGATAATCCAGACCACACCCACGGCCGCGGCGATGCGGTCGTCCCAGTAGATGGCGAACAACCACAGGCCGGCCAGGAAGACCGGCAGCCATTCCAGGGTGTTGTAGTGGACCCGGATATTGCGCTCCAGGTGAGCGTCGCCGTGCATGGCGGGCGCGGCGATGCCGGAAACTTGACGGGCCTTGCCCACCCGCAACCCCATCCAGACATAGACGAGCAGGGCCGCGATGGTGACGATGGCGACTTCGTAGTGCGGTTGCATGATTTCCCCCGAAATTCCTCCGGCCCAGGTTGTGGCCGGTTCGCGTCAAGGTGACACGCGTCGGTCCCCGCGGGAACCATCCCCCAGGCTCGTGGTGTTTTAGTCCGTCGACGGAGACTTTGGAGGTCCCGATGCAGATCCAATCCGCCGCTATCAGCGACATCCGCTACGACGAGAATCGCTCAAAGCTGTTCGTCCGGTTCCACGACGGAGACGAGTACGTCTATGTCGGGGTGCCCGGCGAGGTGCACCGCAGCTTCATCGACGCCGATTCCAAGGGCCAGTTCTTCGCCTACGAGATCCGCGACCAGTATCCCTACAACAAGATCGAGGCCTGACCGGGCTCGTCGGCGAGCATCTGGCGCAGGCGGTCGCGCTGGATCTTGCCCATGGCGTTGCGCGGCGTCTGCGCGACCCGCAGCAGCCGCGCCGGCCGCCCCAGCGCGCCTTCGATCACCCGGCGGAGGGAAGCCAGGTCGAGGCCCTCGGCGGCCACATAGGCCACGTGGGGGGCGTCCAGGCCATCGGCGTCCGGCGCCAGGAAGACCGCGGCGTCGCAGACCCCCTCCACGGCCAGGACCAGGGCCTCCAGCCGCGAGGCGAGGAACTTCGCCCCGCCGACGTTCATCAGGTCGTTGGTCCGTCCCACCACCCGCAGCAGGCCGCGGTCGTCGATCACCCCCAGGTCGCCCGGCCAGAACCAGCCGTCGCGGAACATCTGCGCTGTGGCCGCGGGATCGTCCATGTAGCCCTCCACCAGGCCAGACCCGCCGATGCGGATTTCCCCCACCTGGCCCGGCGGCAGGACCTCGCCCTCCGGACCCAGGATCTGAACCTCCGCCCAGGGACAGACGAACCCCGCGGCGTCCTCCGCGCCGGCCATGTCCGCCAGCCGGCCGAGCGCCGTGGCCCCCGCCTCGGTGGACCCGTAATTGACCACGATGTTTCCGCTCAGCCGGGCCCGGGTCTCCTCGGCCAGGGCCTTGGAGATCGAGCCGCCGATGACGCCGACGATCAGGTCGGGGCGGGGCGTGGCGTCGCCGGGCAGGGCTCGCAGCAGGGTCTGGAGATGGTGCGGGGCCAGGCGGATCAGGTTGATCTCCAGGGCGTCCAGGGCCGGGGCCCAGCCCATCGCGGGATCGGGGTGGCACATGGTTCCCCCCTGGGCCCAGCACAGCAGGCTGGTCTTCAGGCCGCCGATGGAGCCGGCGCCCACCGTGGCGGCCGCCCGCAGCCGCGGCCGGACATAGAACTGGTTGAACAGCAGGGCGCCGGTCTGGACATCGATCACCTCGCGGGTCAGCAGGATCTTCTTCGGCGAGCCGGTGGTGCCCGAGGTGACGATGATGCGGCAGGGATCATCCTTGCCGCGCGGACGCCGCCGCGCCGAGCTGGGCGCATGGGCCCACAGGGCGTCGATCCAGGCCTGGTCGATCCGATGGGTGGGAACCAGGGGCGGGCCAGCGGGCGGGGCGCTGGCGAACAGCACCTGGGGCTTCAGCAGGGCCATGTCGCGGGGGATGTCCTCCGCCGTGGCGCTGCAGGCGCTCACCAGGCCGCTCTGCTCCAGGGCGAAGGTCAGCACCCAGTGCAGGTAGGGATGGGGCGTGCAGACCAGGGCGCGGGCGTCCAGGGGCAGGTCCAGGGTCGCCAGCCAGGCCGCGCAGCGCCCGATGTCGGCGGCCATGCGGGCGAAGGTGAAGCTGTCCTGGCCGTGGACCAGGGCCACGGCGTCGGGCTGCTGCCCGGCCTGATAGGCGATAAGCTGTTCGAACATACAGGGCTCAACGCGCGGCGGCGCAAGGCGGATAGAAAACGCCCGCGTCCTTGCGGAGGCGGGCGTCGGGTCGTCTCGAGGCTGTGAGGCTTGGCCCCTACTTCCGCTTCTGCTTGCGGGCGGCGTAGCGCAGGTCGCGGGCTTCTTTCTGCTTGGCGCGCAGATCGAGGTCGCGGGCTTCCTGGGTGATGGCTTCGTCCTCCAGGCGCAGGCGCTCGGCCTCGGCGGCGGCGGCGCGCTTGGTCTCGCGCTCGGCGTTGCGGGCGGCGCGGACGGCCTCCAGCTCGGCGGCGGCGGCGGCCTTGCGGGCCTCGATATTCGGATCGATGACGGTGGGCTTGGGCTTGAAGCGTTCCAGCAGGGCCTTCTTGGCCGCGGCCGAGGTGGCCTGGCGGTCGGCGTGCTTCATGCCTTTGGGTTCGAACATGCGGTCTTAAAGTTCCATATCAGGGCCCGGTTCCGGTTCGCCGTCCCTTCCCCCGGATGGGGAGGTACGCCGGGCCTGCGGGTCGATCGAATTTCTGGAGCGGGCGAAGAGATTCGAACTCTCGACCCCAACCTTGGCAAGGTTGTGCTCTACCACTGAGCTACGCCCGCACTCCGTGAAACCGATCCCTGTCAGGAATGGCCCCGAAATTCGAGAGCGGGCTTATGGCAGAGGGTCCGGGGCTTGGCAAGCGGGGCTGGCCTCTATTGGCGTCTTTCTCACCCCATGAAGCGCGGCGCCTTGAGCCGGCGCTTGTTCACGTGGTCCTTGGGAGCCTCGTTTTCGATCTCCGGCGGGAACTCGCCCTTGAAGTAATAGCGCTGCCAGGCGGCCTTGGTGGCCTCCGGATCGAGCTGGAAGATCTTCTTGTTGAACTCCGCCCGGTGCTTCTCCCAGACGTCGTACTGGTCGCGCAGTTCGGGATTGCGGGACATCGACTTGATCACCGGCTGGACCTCCGCGATCACCTTGTCCTGGGTCAGGGTGATGAAGCAGAAGGGCTCGCCCTTCTCGAACCGCACCACGCCGGGGCGGGTGAAGATCCAGTTCATCGTGAAGGGGAAGGGCAGCCAGTCGGTCTCCACCAGGCCCGCCAAGGGCTGGATGCCGTCCTTGACGTGGTTGGGAGGTCCCTGGGCGATCATCGACCAGCCGGGCGGGGTGCGGAACAGGTAGCCGGGGTGGAAGGTCACCACGCCGTGGCTGAAGTGGCTCTTGGCGAAGTTGTGGAAGTCCGGGTGCGGGTGGTCGGTCTTGAGCTTGATGTCCTCCTGCCGGGCCCCGCCGTTCCATTCGGCGGTGAAGGCCATGGGGCAGAGGATCTCCCACCCGGTGGTGTTGGCCATGGCCAGGGGCAGGCACCGGTAGGGATGGCGCTCGGCGAAGTGGTCCATCCAGGCCCGCTGCGGGCGGCCCGGCACGATTTCCGGCGGGCGTTCGGCGGTGGGGTAGCACTCAAGTTCCATGGCGGGCTCTCGACGCAAGTGACCAGTCTCTGGTCTAGCCAGCCTGTCGCGCCCGCGTCCAGTTCGGTATCAAGCCGAATGCTGACTCGCCCCGACCTGATCGCCTTCTTCGACGCCCACGGGATCGACCACGCCACCACCGAGCACGAGGCGGTGTTCCGGGTGGGGGAGGGCGAGGACATCAAGCACGGCATCGCCGGCGCCCACAGCAAGAACCTGTTCCTGAAGGACGCCAAGGGCCGCCTGTGGCTGATCTCGGCCCAGGACACCACGGTGATCGACCTCAAGCGCCTGCACCCGGTGATCGGCTCGGCCCGGCTCTCCTTCGGCAGCGCCGAGCTGATGGCGGAGACCCTGGGGGTGACCCCGGGCTCGGTGACCGCCTTCGCCATGATCAACGACACCGGCCGCCGGGTGACCTTCGTCCTGGACCGGGCGCTGGCCGAGGCGGAACGGGTAAATTTTCACCCTCTCACCAACACCGCCACCACCACGGTGAGCCAGGCGGGGCTGCGGCGGTTCTTCGAGGCCCTGGGTATCGCGCCCTTGGTGGTGGATTTCACGGCCATGGCTGTGGTCGAGGATGGTTTCGTCCGTTGAAGCGCGGGCCGCTTGGGACCATTTTAGGCGCCGAGACGTTCAACCCCCGGACGGGAAAGACTGCAGACCATGACCCTCATCGGTGAAACCGCGCCGGGCGCCGGCGGCGACCTCATCAAGGACGGCAGCGACGCGGGCTTCATGGCCGACGTCATCGAGGCGTCGAAGACCGTCCCGGTCATCGTCGACTTCTGGGCGCCCTGGTGCGGCCCCTGCAAGCAGCTGGGCCCCTCCATCGAAAAAGCGGTGCTGGCGGCCAAGGGCAAGGTCCGGCTGGTGAAGATCGACATCGACCAGCACCCGCAGTACGCGGGCCAGCTGCGGGTGCAGTCGATCCCCGCGGTCTTCGCCTTCTCCGGCGGGCAACCCATCGACGGCTTCATGGGCGCCCTGCCCGACAGCCAGGTGAAGCAGTTCGTCGACCGCATCGCCGGCCAGGCGCCGGCCAACGAGACCGACGAACTTCTGGCCATGGCCAAGGAGTCCCTGGAGCTGGGGGACCTGGGCGGCGCGGCCCAGGCCTTCGCCCAGGTGCTGCAGGGCGACCCCGCCAACGCCAAGGCCCTGGGAGGTCTGGCCCGGGTCTATCTGCAGGGCGGCGAGCCCGAGCGGGCCCGCGAGATCGCCGGCATGGCCCCGGAAGGCGCCAAGGACCCCGACCTGGACAGCGTGCGCGCGGCGCTCGCCCTGGCCGACGCCGCGCCGGAGGAGACCTCCGACCTGGAGAAGCGCCTGGCCGCCGACGCCAATGACCACCAGGCCCGCTACGAGATCGCCACGGCCCTGGCCGGCCGCGGCGCCTGGGAGGCGGCGTCCGATCACCTGCTGAAGATCATCGAGGCCGACCGCGCCTGGAACGACGAGGCGGCCCGCAAGCAGCTGATCACCATCTTCGAGGCCGCAGGCCCCGGTTCCGACGTGGCCCGGTCGGGGAGGCGGCGGCTGTCGTCGATCCTGTTCTCATGAAGGGCGAACGCGCCGTCCCCGGCGGCTACCAGAGCCCGGGCGACCTGCCGCAGGTGATCCCGGTCTTTCCCCTGGACGGCGCCATGCTGCTGCCCGGCGGGGAGCTGCCCCTGCGGATTTTCGAGCCGCGCTACCTGAACCTGATCGACGATGTCATGGCCGGCGACCGCATGATCGGCATGGTCCAGACCCGGCCCGGCGGCGAGCGGTCGCGGCCCAACCTGGCCCATGTCGGCTGCGCCGGACGCATCACCAGCTTCAACGAGACCTCCGACGGCACCTATCTCATCACCCTGACCGGGGTCTGCCGGTTCGAGGCCGGGGAAGAGCTGCCGGTGAAGACCCCCTATCGCCAGGTGCGCACCGCCTTCGCCCCCTTCTTCGGGGATCTGGCCGACGAGGAGGTCGATCCCGACGAGTTCGACCGCAAGCGGTTCGCCAAGGCGCTGAAGAAATACCTGAACCGCCGCGAACTGGACATCGACTGGGACACCGCCGAGACCGCGCCCCTGGAGAGCCTGGTCACCAGCCTGGCCATGGGCCTGCCCTTCGAGCCCCTGGAGAAACAGGCCCTGCTGGAGGCGCCGACCCTCATCGAGCGGGTGGACGCGCTCACCACCCTGCTGGAGATCGACGCCCTGGAAGACGGCGATGACGCCGGCCATTCCATGCAGTAGGGATGGCGCCATGACCCAGCCCCTCCCCGCCCTCACCGCCGAGATCGACCCGCGCCTGCTGGAAATCCTCGTCTGCCCGGTGACCCACGGGCCCCTGAGCTATGACCGCGACCGGAGCGAGCTGATCTCCAAGTCGGCCAGGCTCGCCTATCCCATCCGCGACGGGGTGCCGATCATGCTGCCCGAAGAGGCGCGCGAGCTGGCCGACTAGCTTCTCACCGGCTCGTTTCCCACGCCACCCGAGGCCTGGGCCTCAATCAGAACTCTTCCCATTCATTGCTTGAGGGCGCCGGGGCCATGGCCGCGGCCAGGCGGCCCTGGGCGCGGGCCACCGGATTGGCGGCCGGCGCATGGCGGCCCGGCTGGGCGACCACCGGGCGGGCGGCGGACCTGGCCTGCCGCTTCCCGGTCTGGAAGCGCGCCACCAGCTGGGTGAGGTCGTCGGCCTCGGAGCGCAGGCTGGAGGCCGCCGCCGTGGCCTGCTCCACCATGGCGGCGTTCTGCTGGGTGACCTGGTCCATCTGGTTGACCGCCGTATTGACCTGGTTGAGGCCGGTGGCCTGCTCCTGGGAGGACTGGGCGATCTCGGAGATCAGGGTGTCGATCTCGGTCACCCGGCTGACGATGGCGGTCAGGGCCTCGCCCGTCTCCCCCACCAGCCTGACCCCGCGCTCCACCTGGGAGGAGGAGGAGGCGATCAGGGCCTTGATCTCCTTGGCGGCCTCGGCGGACCGCTGGGCGAGCGCGCGGACCTCGGAGGCCACCACCGCGAAGCCCTTGCCGGCGTCGCCGGCGCGGGCGGCCTCGACCCCGGCGTTCAGGGCCAGCAGGTTGGTCTGGAAGGCGATCTCGTCGATGACGCTGATGATCTGGGTGATCTGGCCAGAACTCTCCTCGATCTCCCCCATGGCCGAGACCGCCTCATTGACCACCTCGCCCGAGCGGGCGGCGTCGGTGCGGGCGGTGGCGGCGGCGGTGGAGGCCTGCTTGGCGCCCTCGGCGCTGCGGCGCACGGTGGCGGTGATCTGATCCAGGGCCGCGGCGGTCTCTTCCAGGCTGGCGGCCTGCTGCTCGGTGCGCCGCGACAGGTCGTCCGAGGCCGTCGCGATCTCGTCCGAGCCGCCCTTGATGCCGTCGGTGGCGGTGGAGATGGCCCCCATGGCCTCCTCCAGGCTGTCGACGGCGGCGTTGAAGTCCTTCTTGATCTGCAGATACTGGCCGGTGAACTCCGCCTCGATCCGGGAGGTCAGGTCCCCCTGGGCCAGGCGCCCCAGATTGGCCGCCAGGGTGGAGACCACCATCGCCTGCTCGGCCTCGATCTTCTTGCGTTCGGCCTCGGTCATCACCCGCTCGTTTTCGGCGGCGGACCGCAGCTCCGTGGCCTCGGTCTCCAGGGCCCGGGCCCGCAGGCCGTTGTCCTTGAACACCTGAACCGCCTTGGCCATCAGGCCCACCTCGTCGCCGCGGGCCTGGCCGTCCACCTCGACCTCCAGGTCGCCGCCGGCCAGGCGCCCCATGCGCTCGGCCAGGCGGTTGAGCGGACCGGAGATCTTGCCGTTTCCGATCCAGATTCCGACCGCCAGGCCGGCGCCGATGCCGGCCACCGCCATGGCGATATTGGCGATCACCGTCCGGCTGCTGGCCGCAGCGAGGTCGGCGCTGATCTTTTCGTCGGCGGAGGCGGAGGCCTCGTTGAAGGCGCGCAGGTCCGAGGTCAGGGCCGCGATCTTGGGGTCGAGGGCCGCCATGACCGCGTTGGCCTCGGCCGACTGATTCTGCAGGCCCAGGGCGACGGCCTGGCCGCCCCCGGTCGCGATCTCCTCGGCCCGGGTCCGGAACTCGGCGATCTTGGGGGCGTCCTTCGGCTCCAGCTTGGCCGCCTTGTCGAGATTGGCCCTCAGCTTGACGACGGCGTCCTCGTAGGCGGCCTTGGCGGCCTGGGCCTCGGCGCCCGCGCCGTCATAGGCGATGGTGCGATAGGCGGCGTAGCCGATCTGGTTGACCTGCCGGTTGGCGCGCGAGAGCTCAAGGGCCGATGGCGCGCTGTGCTGGGTCAGGACCGCATAGGCCTTCTGCGTCTTCACCATCTGAAGGCTGCCGAAGGTGGCGCTGGCCGCAAAGGCGAGCGAGACCACCAGCAGGGCGGTCAGGATCTTGGCGGAGATCTTCCAGTTATCGAAAAACGTCATGTGGGGCCCTTGCACGCCTTCAGACCGTCGGCGCGCGGGGATGCGCGAACGGTCGGAAAGACGACAGATCGAGCGGGTTGGTATACGACGCGTTAATACTGGATAAGGACAAGTAAATTGGCCTGTGGCCTCTGTACCCGCCATGGGCGTGACCTGAACTGAGCCTGAGGTTGCAGGGCGCCGCGCACCACAATTCCAGGTGCGCCGATCCCGCATGGCCGCAGGGGCCTTTTCCGAAAACGGCAAAGGGTTTGTCGTCGTTGGGTCGGCCTCGAAGGACATCGGGGCTCGCTGGAGGGTCGCGGACGGAGCCGCCGGTCGGGCCCGCCCAGGGCGCGACATTGCGCCGCAAGGGCGTCAGGCGCGGGCGACCGCCAGCACCCGGGCCACGCTCTCCTCCACCGTCGGCGCGTCGCCGATCTCCAGGACGGGGCAGGTCAGGGTCGACAGCCAGGCGCGGTGGCTGGGCAGGCTGCGGCCGCCGTTGGAGCCGTCGTCATAGCCCCGCGACCAGGCCACGAACTTCGCGTGGATCTCGTGCATGTCGCCGCCGGGCAGGATCCGGTCGCCATAGCGGGCGCGTTCACGGGCCAGGCTGCGGGCCATGCGGATCTCGGGGTCGAGATAGAGGAAGACCACCAGGTCGAACCGGTCGGCCACCTCCAGCCCCCAGGACAACAGGGAGCCGGACAGCACCCAGGATTCGCCCTCCGGCACGGCGGCCTTCAACATCGCAAGCCGCTCCTCCTGCGGCCGTTGGGTGGTGAAGGGCGGCTCCGTGGGCAGCCAGAAGAAGGTGTCGCTGTCGTGATGCGGCGCGCCCATGGCCGCGGCCAGGGCGGCGCCGAGGGTGGTGGTCCCCGAGCCCGAGGCCCCGACGATGTGGATGCGCCGCGCGGTCATGGTCCCCTCCCCTCGCCATCCGATAGCGAGGGCTGCGCGGCGGCGCAATTGACAGACCACCCCCGCCCGCGCACCGTTCCGGCCTCATCTTCAGGTCGGGAGGCGGTTTCATGAAGGCTCGTTCGTCCACGCGGACCGCTCCGGGCGCCTAGCGCCCCTTCCAGCGTCCGCAGGTTTTCGCGCGCCGGCCGCCTCGAGCGGGCCCTGGCGCATGCCTGACACCTCGCGACGACGAGACATCATGACCGACATTCTCAACCGCTACGGAAGCCTCTGTGCGGAGATCTACGACCTCGACAAACCGGTCGGGTCGCTGTTCGACATCCCCTACTACCAGAACCGCCTGAAGCACCTGGAGGGCCCCATCCTGGAGGCCGCCGTGGGGACCGGCCGCCTGTTCATCCCCCTGCTTGAGGCAGGCCTGGACATGGTGGGGTTCGACCATTCCGCCGAGATGCTGGCGGTCTGCCGGCGCAACGCCCAGGCCCGCGGCCTGGCGCCGGTCCTGGCCCAGGCCAGGTTCCAGGACTTCGCCTTCGACCGAGCCTTCGCCGCCATCATCGTGCCGGCCAGCTCCTTCATGCTGGTGGATGACTTCGACGCCGCCCTGGCGGTGCTGGGGCGCTTCCACGACGCGCTCGCGCCGGGGGGCCTGCTGCTGGTGGACCTGCCCCCCATGAGCTTCCTCGAGGCTCCGGGCGGGGTGCGAAGCTGGACCGCCGCCAATGGCGACCTGCTGCGGCTGAATTCCCAGCGCGTCGAGACCGACCCTGTCGGCCAGAGGCGGGTCAATCACGACACCTATGAGCGGTGGCGCGACGGGCGGCTGCTGGAGAGCCAGCTCGAGCTGTTCGCCTACCGGGTCTGGGGGATGCGGGAGTTCCAGATGGCGCTGGCCGCCACGGGGTTCGCCGACATCGCCGTAAGCGCCAACTACCGGCCCGGCCGCGCCCCCAGGGCGGGCGACGGCATCCTCAACTTCGAGGCCCGAGCGCCGGACTAGAGGGCCTCGCCCCGCAGCAGCCGGGGCAGGTCCCCCAGGGCTCCGCCCGCGTCGTTCATGAAGAACCGGCGGGCGGGGCCGATGCGGTTGACCGCGGCCATGCCCGCCCCCCGCGCCAGACGCAGCAGGGGATTGTCGTTGGAGAACAGCCGCACGAAGAGGTCGCAGGCGGCCACCACCGAGATGTTGTCGAACCGCCGCCAGCGGGCGTAGCGCTCCAGCACCACCTCCGAGCCGATGTCCTCCCCCAGGCGGGCGGCGTCCACCAGCACCTCGGCCAGGGCCGCGGCGCCCTTCAGCCCCAGGTTCAGCCCCTGGCCGGCGATGGGATGGATGCCGTGGGCGGCGTCCCCCAGCAGGGCGGCGCGCGGCGCGCACATGCGCTCGGCCAGCTGCAGGGACAGGGGATAGGTGAAGACCGGCCCCATCACCTGGGCCTCGCCGAGCAGGGCGCCGAACCGGCGCTGCAGGTGGGCGTGGAACACCTCCGGGCGGGCCGATTTCAGGGCTTGGGCCTTGGCGGTGGGTTCGGTCCAGACCAGGCTGGCCCGGTCCTCGGTGAGCGGCAGGATGGCGAAGGGGCCGCCCGGCAGGAAATATTCGTGGGCCACGCCCTCGTGCGGGCGCGCCAGCTTCACCGTGGCCACCACGCCGGTCTGGGCGTAGGCCCAACCGAGGGAATTGATCCCGGCGGCGGCGCGCACCACCGAGGCGCGGCCCTCGGCGCCCACCACCAGGGGGGCGGTCAGGACCCGGCCGTCCTCCAGGGTGACCCGGGCGCAGTCGGTATCGAAGCTGACCTGGTCCACCCGGGCGGGGGCCAGGACGGTGATCTTGGCCTTCTCCACCGCCGCGGCCAGGGCGGCGCGGGAGCGGCGGTTCTCCAGCAGGTAGCCCAGGGGCTCGCCGTCGGAACGGTCGGCGATCTCGGCGGAGTCGAAGCGCAGGTAGAAGGGCGAGGGCTTGCCCACCGAGGCGCCGGGGCTGCGGCCGTCGGTCACCAGGATCTGCTCGATCCGCTGGGCGTGGGGCTCGATGTCCTGGGCCAGGCCCAGCGCCCGCCACTGACGGAAGCTGGCGTAGGCGATGGCCGAGGAGCGGCCGTCGAAGGTCGGCGCCAGCTGGGCGTCGAAGACGATGGGGTCGATCAGGATCGGGGTCAGGCCGCCCTGTTTCAGGGCCAGGGCCAGGGTGGCCCCGGCCATGCCGGCCCCGGCGATAATGACATCGGCGTCGAAGGTCTCGCTCATGGGCCGATATGCCGACGATCGGGCCGGGGCGTCCAGCCCCTCCACCGGGGCGCCTGTTTTTTGGACGGATGCGTCCATTTATCCGTTGCCAAGCTGGCGCGGCGCCTGTCTGCTGTTTCTTGGACCCGTGCGTCCAGGTTTGCGGGGGCTTCACCAATGGCTGGCTTGCCGAGATCCCGACTTGTCCCCCTCGCCGTGGGCGGAGTGGTGGCCCTGGCCCTGATCGTCGGCGGCGGTATCTGGTGGACCGGCAAGCAGCGCTACGAGTCCACCGACAACGCCTTCATCGCCGCCGACAAGGTGGTGGTGGCCCCCCAGGTGGACGGCTATGTCGCCCAGGTTCTGGTGGAGGACAACCAGAGGGTCGCCGCCGGCCAGGTGGTGGTCCGGCTGGACGCCGCCGCCCTGCAGGCCAGGCTCGCCGAGGCCGTCGCCAACGCCCAGGCCCTGGACGCCGCCGTGCAGGGGGTGGACGACAAGTCGGCCCTGGAGACCGCCATGATCGCCCAGAAGGCGGCCGGGGTGGATTCCGCCCACGCCCAGGCCCAGATGGCCGCCTCCGAGCTCAACCGCTATGGCGCGCTCGCCCAACAGGGCTGGGTCTCGCCGCAGCGGGCCCAGTCGGCCAAGGCCGCCGCCAGCACCGCCGTGGCCGGGGTCGCCCAGGCCCAGGCCACCCTGGAGGCCGAGCGCCGCGCCGCCGCGGCCCTGGGCTCGGCGCGGGCCCAGACCCTCGCCCAGGCCCAGGCCGCCCACGCCGCGGTCGACGCCGCCCGCATCGAGGTCTCCCGCACCGAGATCCGCGCCCCGGTCGCCGGGGTCGTGGGCGCCAAGTCGGTGCGGCCGGGCCAGTATGTCCGGCCAGGCTCGGCCCTGATGAGCATCGTGCCCCTCGGCCAGGCCTATGTGGTGGCCAACTTCAAGGAGACCCAGGTCTCGCGCCTGCGGGTCGGCCAGCCGGTGGAGATCCGCGCCGACGCTTTCGGCCGCCAGACCATTCGCGGCCACATCGACAGCTTCGCCCCGGCCACGGGGTCGGAGTTCGCCCTGATCCCGGTGGAGAACGCCGTCGGCAACTTCACCAAGATCGCCCAGCGCCTGCCGGTGAAGATCGCCGTCGACGCCAAGGAGCCCCTGGCCGGCGCCCTGCGGCCGGGCCTGTCGGTGGCGGTCAAGGTGGACGTGCGGCAGGACACCGGCCAGGGCTTCGCCGACGCCACGCCGGACACCGAGCTCGCCCGCCGCGGCGTCTCGCGCTAGGCGCCCGCCGTGGCCGACGCCGCCGCCATCGACCGCCCGCCGCAGCCGGCGCCCCCCGGCGGCCACCTGACCAAGGCCGGCGAGATCGACTGGCTGAAGGTCTTCCTGGGCTTCGGCGGCATGGTGATCGGCCAGTTCATGGCCGTGCTGGACGTCCAGATCGTCGCCTCGTCGCTCTCGCAGATCCAGGCCGGGGTCGGCGCCAGCTCCGACGAGATCAGCTGGGTGCAGACCATCTACCTGCTGGCCGAGGTGGTGATGATCCCGCTCACCGCCTACTTCTCCAAGATGTGGGGCACGCGGCCCTTCTTCATGGCCGCCACCGTGACCTTCGTCGCGGCCTCGATCCTCACGGGCCTCTCCACCACCTTCGAGATGATGATCGTCACCCGCGCCCTGCAGGGCCTGGCGGGCGGCGCCATGATCCCCCAGGTCTTCTCCGCGGCCATGACCGTCTTCCCCATCGAGCGCCGGGTGACCGCCAATGTGGTGGTGGGCCTGATCGTCACCCTGGCGCCCACGGTGGGCCCCACCATCGGCGGCCACCTGACCGAGGCCCTGGGCTGGCGGTGGCTGTTCTACATCAACGTCATTCCGGGCCTGCTCTCCCTGTTCCTGGTGGGCCGCTACGCCAATTTCGACAAGGGCGACCCCTCCCTGGCCAAGGGGATCGACTGGACCGGCCTGGTGCTGATGGCGGCCTTCCTGCTCAGCATGCAGTACGTGCTGGAGGAGGGCGCGGGCGACGGCTGGCTGAAGGACGACAAGATCCTCTGGCTCACCGTCCTGTCGGTGCTGGCCGGGGCGGCCTTCACGTGGCGGCAGCTGACCTATCGCCAGCCCATCGTCTCCCTGGCCCCCTTCACCGACCGCAACTTCGCGCTCGGCACGGTGATGAACTTCGTCTCCGGGATGAGCCTCTATTCCGGCACCTTCGTCCTGCCCCTCTACCTGGCCCAGATCCGCGGCTATTCCCCCGGTCAGGTGGGCACCACCATGCTGGTCTCGGGCCTGACCATGTTCCTGGCCGCCCCCATCGCGGGACGGGTGATCCGCACGATGGACCTGCGGATCGGCCTGGTGCTGGGCTTTTCCCTGGTGGGGATCGGGCTGGGCCAAGGTCTGCACGTCGGCGCCGACTGGGGCTTCAACGAGTTCCTGGTGCTGCAGATCTGCCGGGGCCTGGGGGCGATGATCGCCATGATCGCCGCCTCCCAGATGAGCATCTCCACCCTGCCGCTCACCCTGATGAAAGACGGTTCGGGACTGCTGAACCTGATCCGCAACATCGGCGGGGCCGTGGGCCTGGCCATGGTGACCACCATCCTGGCCCATATGAGCGCCGTCCACCTGGCCGAGCTCTCGGCCTCGCTGAACAGCGGCAGCCTCGAGGCCCAGACCATGATGACCCAGTTCACCGCCATGATGCAGGCCTCCGGCGCCCTGGATCCCGAGGGCGGCATGCGAAAACTGATGGGGATGATGCTGCGGCGCGAGGCCCTGGTCATGGCCTTCGCCGATGTCTTCATGTTCCTGACCGCCGGCTGCGTCGTCGCCATCGGCCTGGCCCTGCTGGCCAAGCCGGCGCCGGCCGTCCCGCAGACGCCCCCCGGCGGCGGGGGCCACTGATGCCGCGGATCGCCGGACAGATCGACCTGGCCAAGGGCGAGGCCATCCTGGACGCCGCCATCGGCGTCCTGGCCGAACGCGGCCTGGCCGCCTCCATGGAGGAGATCGCCCGCCGCGCCGGGGTCTCCAAGCAGACCATCTACAATCACTACGGCTCCAAGGCCGAGCTGATCGCCGCCCTGGTGGAGCGCCGGGTGACCGACATCACCGCCCCGCTGGAGATGCCCGGCGCCGACGAGCATCCCGAGGAGGCCCTGGCCGGCTTCGCCAGGATCATGCTGCAGGCCCTGGTCAATCCCCGCGCCACCGCCCTGATGCGGCTCTACATCCAGGGCGCCGGCGAGGCGCCGGAGGTGGCGCGCGCCGTGTTCGAGGCCGGGCCCAAGGCGTCGCGCGCCCGCCTGGCCGCCTTCCTGACCCGGGAGACCGCCGCCGGGCGCCTGGCCGCAGACGACCCGGCCCAGGCCGCGGAGTTCTTCGGCGGCATGGTGGCCGGCACCTACCAGCTGGCCGAGCTGCTGGGGGTCGACCGGGGTCTCACAGAGCCCCAGATCGACCACATCGCCGCCGAGGCCGCGCGGCGCTTCCTGCGGGCCTATTCGGTCTGAGAGAGGGGGCCACGGCCCCCACGACCCAACAGGTGTCATCCCGGAAAGCCCGCAGGGCTTGTCCGGGACCCAGATTCATCGATCTCTCCGGCACGCCCCGCGCATCTGGGTCCCGGCCTTCCGCGCTTCGCGCTGCAACCGGGATGACACGCGTTGAATTGGCGTCGCCTAAGCCTCCGCCCCGAAATCGTCGGGCAGGCCGATCATGTGGAAGCCGGCGTCGACATGGACCACCTCGCCGGTGGTGGAGCGGCCGAGGTCCGACAGCAGCCACAGCGCCGTCCCGGCCACGCCCTCCATGGAGGTGTCCTCCTTCAGGGCCGACATGGCGCGGCCCTGGGAGAGCTTCTCGCGGCCGCCGGCGATGCCGGCCAGGGACAGGGTGCGCATGGCGCCGGCCGAGATGGCGTTGACCCGGATCTTGCCGGGGCCCAGGTCGCGGGCGGCGTAGCGGGTGGCCGCCTCCAGGCCCGCCTTGGCCACGCCCATGGTGTTGTAGTTGGGGATCACCCGCTCGGCGCCCAGATAGGTCATGCAGATGATCGAGCCGCCGTCCGGCATCAGCCGCGAGGCGCGGCGGGCGCAGTCGACGAAGCTGTAAACCGAGATATCCATCGCCTGGAGGAAGCCCGCCCGGGTGGTATTCTCCACGAAGGAGCCCCTGATCTCGTCGCGGGGGGCGAAGGCGATGGAGTGGACGAAGAAGTCCAGGGTCCCCAAGGCCGCCTCGACCCCGGCGAAGGCCGTGTCCATCTGGGCGTCGTCGGTGACGTCCACCGGCAGGACGGTCGTGACACCGATCGAGTCGGCGAGCGGCTGGACCCGGCGCTCCATGCCCGGCAGGTGCAGGAAGGCCAGCTCCGCGCCCTGGGCGGCCAGCTGGGCGGCGATGCCCCAGGCGATCGACTGGTGGTTGGCGACGCCGATGACGACGCCCTTCTTGCCCTTCATCAGGTCGCCCCTGGGCAGGTCATAGTCCTCGGCCACGATCGCCTCCTCTACAGCTTGATCCGGTAGCCCACATGGCTCTGCTCGAACCCCAGCCGATCGTAGAACCGGTGGGCGTCGACGCGGCTCCTGTGGGTGAAGAGCTCCACGGCCTGGCAACCCCGCGCGCGGGCGGCGTCCAGGGCCCAGGCGATGAGCTGCGCGCCCAGGCCCTGGCTGCGCAGGGCGGTGTCCACGCGCACCCCCTCGAGAAGGGCCAGGTCGGCGCCCTGGTTGGAGAGGCCGGGGATGAAGGTCAACTGCAGGCAGCCCACGACGGCCCCGTCCAGCTCCGCGACGGTTAAGATATTACCGTCGCTGGCCTCGATCCGGTCGAAGGCGGCGTAGTAAGTCTCGGGCAGGGGCTCCTCGAACCGCTCGCGGCCCGAGCCCAGGGGATCGTCGGCCAGCAGCTGGACGATCCGCGCCACATCCTGCCGGCGGGCGGGACGGAAGAGCGGGGCGCCCAAGCCCCTAGACCCGCCCCATCACCAGGCAGCCGTTGGTGCCGCCGAAGCCGAAGCTGTTGGACATCACGGTCTCCACCTGCTGGTCCAGGCGCTTACGCAGGATCGGCAGGTCGGCGAAGGCGGGGTCAAGGTTCTCGATGTGGGCGCTCTCGGCCAGGAAGCCGTTGTTGAGCATCAGCAGCGAATAGATCGCCTCCTGGGCGCCGGCGGCCCCCAGGCTGTGGCCGGTGAGGGACTTGGTGGACGAGATGTAGGGCGCCTTGTCCCCGAACACCGAACGCACGGCCTCCATCTCCTTGAGGTCGCCCACCGGCGTCGAGGTGCCGTGCGGGTTCAGATAGTCGATCTTGCGGCCGCCGAGATCGGCCATGGCCAGGTTCATGCAGCGCGCGGCGCCCTCGCCCGAGGGGGCGACCATGTCGAAGCCGTCGGAATTGGCGGCGTAGCCGAGGATCTCGCCATAGATCTTGGCCCCGCGGGCCTTGGCGTGCTCGTACTCCTCCAGCACCACGATGCCCGCGCCGCCGGCGATCACGAAGCCGTCGCGGGCCGCGTCATAGGCGCGGCTGGCCACCGCCGGGGTCTCGTTGAAGTTGGAGCTCATGGCGCCCATGGCGTCGAAGAGCACGCTGAGGGTCCAGTCCAGCTCCTCGGTGCCCCCGGCGAAGACCACGTCCTGCTTGCCCATCAGGATCTGCTCGTAGCCGACCCCGATGCAGTGGGTGGAGGTGGCGCAGGCCGAGGAGATGGAGAAGTTCAGGCCCTTGATCTTGAACCAGGTCGACAGGGTCGCCGAGGGGCCCGAGCTCATGGCCTTGGGCACGGCGAAGGGGCCGACCCGCTTGGGACCACGGGTCTTGGCGGTTTCCGCCGCCTCGATGATGGACCGGGTGGAGGGGCCGCCCGAGCCGACGATCAGGCCGGTGCGCACATTGGAGACATCGGCCTCCTCGAGGCCCGAGTCGGCGATCACCTGCTCCATGGCGATGTGGGCGAAACCGGTGCCCTGGGCCAGGAAGCGGGCCGCACGGCGGTCCACCATGGATTCCCAGTCCACGTCGGGCTTGGCCTGGACCTGGCTGCGGAAGCCGAGCTCCGCATAGTCCGGGGCGAAGGAGATCCCCGACTTGGCCTCGTGCAGCGAGGCGAGGACCTCATTGGCGTTGGCGCCAATGGAGGAGACGATACCGATACCGGTGACGACGACGCGACGCATGTTTGCTCCCAGATCCGGACGGCTTTTACCGTTACCGTTGGTAGAGACCGACGCGGAGATCCTGCGCCCAGTAGATAGGAACCCCGTCCGCTTCCAGCACGCCGTCGCCGATCCCCATGACGAGACGGCGGTTGATGACGCGCTTCATCTGAATCTTGTAGGTGACCTTCTTGATGTTCGGGGTCACCTCGCCGCCGAACTTCACCTCGCCACAGCCCAGGGCGCGGCCGCGGCCCTTGCCGCCGATCCAGCCGAGATAGAAGCCCACCAGCTGCCACAGGGCGTCCAGCCCCAGGCTGCCGGGCATGACCGGGTCGCCGATGAAGTGGCAATCAAAGAACCAGAGGCCCGGATTGATGTCGAATTCGGCTTCGATGAAACCCTTGCCATGATCGCCGCCCTCGTCGGTGATCTTGGTCATGCGGTCGAACAGCAGCATCGGCGGCGCCGGAAGCTGGGCGTTGCCCGGCCCGAACATCTCACCGCGCGCGCACGCCATGAGATCTTCGAAGCTGTAGTTGTCCTTGGCCTTCACGCCCGTGGTCATGCAGTTCGCCTTCCGGCTTCAAAAGTGGGGTCAGGGCCTATCAGAGCCGGCCGCGTCGCTCAACGGCATTGCGGGCGGTCGTCGGTTCCCCAGAGTTCGGCGGCCGGGGCCCAGCCCGAGACGCCGTCGACGCGGACCTTGCACCAACCCTTGCTGTCGCACCGGACCAACGCGGCCAGGGCCCGGGCGTTCAAAATCGCGTGCACCGGGGCGTTGGCCTTGGGCCCGCCGCGCAGGGCCAGGGGGGCCGGCTTGATCCGCATCACCGTGCGCCGGCCGTCGGTGGTGCGCCGGTGAACCCAGGCCATGCCGTGCTCGGGATCGCAGATCCGGCGCCATTCGGTGTTCTCGGCCACCACCTGCACCGGCAGGTCGCGGGCGTGATAGACCCAGAGCAGGCGATGATCGTCCCCGGGGCCGGACCGCGCGTTCACCTCGTTGAATTTCAAGGAAACATAGCGGGGCACCGGGAAACCCGACGGCGTCGGACGGTCGGCGGCCGCCATCGTCTGGGCCGCGCCCAGGGCCCAGAACAGGGCCGCCGTCAAAAGCGGCGCCCACGCCCGCGCGCTCATCGCCGTTTCCGCCTCGCCTTGGCCGCTCATATGCCCTTTGCTAGAGGTTCATCTCACGACGCGCCAGTCACCCGCGCGCCGCACGCCCTTTTTCGAGTTCCGCGAAACCGCCCATGCCCGCCCGAAAGCCCAAAGTCATCGTCACGCGCAGGCTTCCGGATCCCGTGGAGACACGGCTGCGGGAACTGTTCGACACCCAGCTCAACCTGAACGACGAGCCCCTGGACCGCGCCGCCCTGATCGCGGCGGTGCAGACCGCCGACGTCATCGTCCCCACCATCACCGACAAGCTGGACGCCGACATCCTGTCCCAGGCCGGGGAGCAGTTGAAGCTGATCGCCAATTTTGGGGCCGGGGTGGACCATATCGACGTGGCCGCCGCCAATGCGCGCGGCATCAGCGTCACCAACACCCCCGGCGTGCTCACCGAGGACACCGCCGACCTGACGCTCGCCCTGATGATGGCGGTCTCCCGCCGCATCGTGGAGGGGGCCAATGTGGCCCAGGCCGGGGGCTTCACCGGCTGGGCGCCCACCTGGATGATGGGCCGGCGGATCTCCGGAAAACGGTTAGGAATTATCGGCATGGGCCGCATCGGCCAGGCCGTGGCGCGCCGGGCCAGGGCCTTCGGCATGCAGATCCACTATCACAACCGCAAGCCGGTCAGCCCCCGCATCGCCGAGGACCTGGAGGCCACCTACTGGGAAAGCCTCGACCAGATGCTGGCGCGGATGGACATCATCTCGGTCAACTGCCCGCACACGCCGGCCACCTATCACCTGCTGTCGGCGCGCCGGCTGAAGCTGATGCAGCCTCACGCCATCCTGGTGAACACCGCCCGCGGCGAGATCATCGACGAGGGCGCGCTCGCCGATCAGCTGGCCAAGGGCGAGATCGGCGGGGCGGGCCTGGACGTCTTCGAGTTCGAACCGGCGATCAATCCCAAGCTGCTCAAGCTCTCCAACGCCGTCCTCCTGCCCCACCTGGGCTCGGCCACGGTGGAGGCCCGCACCGAGATGGGCGAGAAGGTGATCATCAACATCAAGACCTGGATGGACGGGCATAAGCCCCCGGACCGGGTGCTGACCTCGATGCTCTAAGGGTCTTGACGGACTGGGCCCGGGCCTGAACCCTATCCTGGGTTGTTCGGGGGCTTTCTGTGATCACGAGACGTAGCGCGCTGGCGGCCGGCGCGGTCTTGCCTTGGCTGGGCGTCAGGGCGGCGCAGGCGGCCGCGCCGACGCCACCCACCCTCGAGGAACTGCTGCGCGGCGCAAGCGTGCTGGACGCCGCGCTGTCGCCGGACGGAGAGCGGGTCGCCATCCTGCGCAAGCAGACCGAGGGCAAGAAGGAAAAGGCCGTCGTGGTGCTGACCCGGGTGGACGGCTCGGCCGCGCCGGTCCGCGTGGTCATCGGCGAGCACGACGTCAAGACGGTGGAATGGGGCAGCAACGACCGCCTGCTGGTCACGATCAACATGTGGAAGTCGGCCTCGGGAGAGCCCTACGGCTTCAGCTTCTACGGCCTATTCCTGCCCTATCCGCTGCGCCGGATCATCGCCATCGGCGTGGACGGCTCCAATCCGCTCATGCTGTTCGCCGACCAGGCCAAGGTGCTCAGGTCGCAGTTCGATGTGTCCCGGGTGGTGGACTACATGTGGGACGATCCCCGGCACATCCTGATGCAGATCTGGGACGGCCGGCGCGAGGCCTGGTCCCTGCAGAAGGTGGACATGCACACCGGCCAGTCGGAGCTCGTGGAGCTGGGAGTCACCTCCACCGACTTCTGGCTGACCCAGCGGGGCGTGCCGATGATGCGCTTCGACTCCAACTCCCCGGGCACGGTCAGCATACAGGGCCGCGCCCCCGGCGAGACGGGATGGAAGCTGATCCGCAAGGCCCGAAGGAACGAACTCAAGAAGCTTCCGGACTTCGATGTCGCCGGCCCCACCCCCAAGCCCGGCGTCTTCCTGGTGTCCCAGGTGCGTGAGGGAGAAGATGCGCGGGTCCTGCGCACCTTCGACATCGCCACGATGCAGTTCGGCGAGGTGGTGGCTCAGCACCCGTCGCGGGATATCGAACTGGCGATCATCGACGAAGACCTGAAGCTGCTGGCCACCGCCTACCGCGAGGACCGCATCGAATACCAGTTCCTCGACCCGAAGCTGGCCGCCCACTTCCGGGGCGTGAACAGCTATTTCGGCAACACCTGCAACGTCCAGCTGTACGACATGAACCTGGCCCACACCCGGTTCCTGCTCAACGTCACGGGACCCAAGGACGCCGGCGCCTTCTACATGTACGACACCGGCAAGCGGGCCGTGGAGGCCATAGGCGACCGCTTCCCCTGGCTGCCGCCCGAGCGTCTGGCCGGCATGGAGGCGCTGAAGGTCAAGACCCGCGACGGCGCGTCCCTCACCGCCTATCTCTCGACACCGATCAATGCTCCCGGGGGGCCCCTGCCCATGCTGGTCATGCCGCACGGCGGGCCGGAGCTGCGGGACAACTACGACTATGACTTCATGGTCCAGGCCTTCGCCGCCCAGGGCTGGCTGGTCTTGCAGCCCAACTTCCGGGGGTCCGGCGGGCTCGGCCGCGCCTTCGCCGACGCCGGCCGCCGCCGATGGGGGGACCTGATGCAGGACGACGTCGAGGACGCCGTGGCCCACGTCGTCGGCCTCGGCCGCGCCGACCCCAAGCGGCTGGCGATCCTGGGCGCCAGCTACGGTGGCTACGCCGCCCTCATGGGGGCGGTCCGCAAGCCGGACCTCTACAAGGCCGCTGTTTCCATCGCGGGAGTCTCGGACTTGCCGACCCTGATGGCCACCAAGCGGCGGGAAGACGGCGCGGACTCGCTCTCCTACGCCTATTGGCTGACGACCATCGGCGACCCCAGGAGCGACCAGGCCACGCTCGTGCGCAGTTCGCCCGCCCGGCGGGCGGCCGAGATCAAGGCGCCGGTCCTGCTGATGCACGGCACCGAGGACAGCACCGTCCCGCCCAGCCAGTCGAAGACCATGGCCGACGCCCTGTTCGCCGCCGGCAAAGGCTGCGAATACGTGCCGTTGAAGGGCGAAGACCACAACGATTGGCAGGATTCGACCTGGACCACCGTGGTGACCCAGTCGGCCAAGTTCATCGCCAAATATATCTGATCGGGCGCTTCGGGCGCTCAAGGCCCGGGACTTGACGGCGAAGCTTCCGGCGACCAGCCTACCGAGAGTTGTCGGGGGGTTGGAAGATGATCACAAGGCGAGCGGCCCTGGCGGCCGGCATGGTTCCGCTCGTCCTGGCCAATGCGAGCCTGGCGGCCGACGCCCCGGTCCCGCCCAGTCTGGAGGCCCTGGTCCGTTCCCCCACCACCATCGGGGCGGCCCTGTCCCCCGACGGTGAGCAGATCGCCATCCTGCGGGAGCAGCGTGAGGGCGACGTCCGCGTGGCCTATGTGCATCTGATCCGCGCCGCCGATCCCAAGGCGCCGCCCCGGCGGGTGGTGGTGGGCGATCTTGATGTCTACGCCATCCAGTGGGCCAACAATGAGCGGCTGCTGATCTCCGTCGTGCTGAAAGCCGACGAGGACTATGTCCCCACCGGCAGCTTCATGGGGCGCAAGCTGAACATGAGCGTCCGGCGCCTGCTCTCGGTGGGCCTGGGCAATGAGCCGCCGGTGATGATGTTCGCCGCCCAGAAGGGCTACCTGCGGTACAATTTCGACGGGGGCCGCGTGATCGATCTCCTGCCCGACGACCCGGGCCACATCCTGATGGCCCTCTATCCGCCCGGCTCGGAGGCTCTCTGCCTCTACCGGGTGGACGTCCTCACCGGCGAGGGAACCCAGGTGGACCGGGGCGTCTCGGGGACCTTCCACTGGATGACCCAGGGCGGGAAGCCGGTGCTGCGCTGGGACAGCAACAACCGCGGCACAGCGGCCATGCTCTACTGGCGCGGCCCCCAGGACACCGCCTGGAAATTCGTGCGCCGCATGATCCTGAAGACGGAATGGCTCAAGCCGGACTTCGAGATCGTCGGGGCGTCGCCCACGCCAGGCGCCTTCTATGTGGTGACCCGGGGCGACACGGGCCAGGCCGCCGTCCTGCGCGAGTTCGACATGCGCACCCTGACCTATGGCGCCACCGTGGCGGAGCGGCCCGGCCGCGACATCGAGGACGCCCTGATCGACGACCAGCGCCGGTTCGTCGCCGCCAGCTATGTCGAGGACCGACTGGCCTATGTCTTCGCCGATCCGGCCCTGGCCAGCCATTTCCGCGGCATCGAGGCGTTCCTGGGCCGCAAGCAGAATGTGGGGCTCGTGGATATCAGCCGCGACCACAACCGACTGCTGATCCGCGCCAGCGGACCGGGGATGTACTCGCTCTACTGCCTCTATGATCTGGCCGCCAGAAAGCTGAGCCCCCTCTCGCTGGGGAAGCCCTGGCTGACCGAAGGAGCCCTGGCCACGGTCGAGCCAATGGACGTGACGACCCGGGACGGGACCACCATCCGGGCCTATCTCACCGTGCCCCGCGCCGCGGGTCCCCGGCCCCTGGTGGTGATGCCGCACGGAGGACCCGAGGTTCGCGACGGCTATGACTACGATCTCTACGCCCAGGCCTTCGCCGCTCAGGGCTGGTTGGTGCTGAAACCCAACTTCCGCGGCTCGGGCGGCTATGGCCGCGCCTTCGCCCAGGCCGGGGAGGGCCACTGGGGCGACCGCATGCAGGAGGACGTGGAGGACGCCGTGGCCCAGGTCCTGGCTTCGGGCCGCGCCGATCCCAAGCGCGTGGCCATCTGCGGCGCCAGCTATGGCGGCTACGCCGCCCTGATGGGCGCCGTGCGGCGGCCCGAGCTCTATCGCGCGGCCATCTCCATCGCCGGGGTCAGCGATCTGCCGGAGATCCTGGAGGACGAACGTCAGGACGGCCTGGATTCGCCGATCTACCAGCTTTGGGTGCGGCGGATCGGCGATCCGAAGACCGACGCGGCGCGGCTGGCGGCCGCGTCCCCCCGCCGGCGAGCGGCGGAAATCAAGGCGCCGGTGCTGCTGATCCACGGCCTGGACGACACGGTGGTGGCGGTGGCCCAGTCACGGATGATGGCCCAGGCCCTGAAGGGCGCGGGGAAGTCGTCGGAACTGGTGACCCTGCGCGACGCCGGGCACAGCGGCTGGGAGCCGGAGATGGAGCTCGACGTGCTCAAGCGGTGCGTGGCCTTCCTGGGCAAGGCCTTGGCCTAGGGCGTGTCAGCCCGGAGTGGACGCGGCGGGCGCCCGTCACGTCCGAAGTCCATGCCCCCCACAGACCTCGCAGTCGGGATCGGCGCCGATCCTGACGGTGCGGGTCTCGGCCGACAGGGCGTCATAGATCAGCAGCCGGCCGGCCAGCGGATCGCCGGCGCCGGTCAGGATCTTGATGGCCTCGAGCGCCATCATCGAGCCGACGACCCCGGCGAGCGCCCCCACCACGCCCACGGCGGAGCAGGTCTCGGCCTCGGGGGGGATCTCCGGCACCAGGCAGCGATAGCAGGGGGCGCGCCGGAACACGCCCACCTGGCCGGTCCAGCGGCCGATGGCGCCGGAGACCAGGGTCACGTGCTCGGCCACGCAGGCGGCGTTGACGGTGAACCGAGTGGCGAAGTCGTCGGTGCCGTCCAGCACCAGGTCGCAGCCGCGGACCAGGGCGCGCGCATTGGCCTCTTCAAGGTGAACCGGGACACGCTCGACGTGGACGTGGGGGTTGAGCGCCTGCAGCCGGTCGGCGGCCGCCTCCACCTTGCAGCGGCCGACATCGCCCTGCGAATAGATCACCTGCCGCTGCAGGTTTGAGACGTCGACCTTGTCGGGGTCGACCAGGACCAGGGTCCCGACCCCTGCGGCGGCCAGGTAGAGGGCGGCCGGCGCGCCGAGCCCGCCGGCGCCGACGATCAGCACTCGGGCCGCCTTCAGCCGCTGCTGGCCCGGTCCCCCCACTTCGCGCAGCACCAGGTGGCGGGCGTAGCGCTCGACCTCGTCGTCGGAAAAACTCATCGTCCTTGACCTAGACCCTTCGCCTGCTCACATCGGCCAGCATGACACAGGCTGACCCGACCAACTTCCCCGACTGGCATGGGACCACCATCCTGGCCGTACGCAAGGACGGACAGACCGTCATCGCCGGCGACGGACAGGTGTCGATGGGCCAGACCATCGTCAAGGGCAATGCGCGCAAGGTGCGCAAGCTGGCCGGCGGCAAGGTGATCGCGGGCTTCGCCGGCGCCACCGCCGACGCGCTGACCCTGATCGAGCGGCTGGAGGCCAAGCTGGAGCAGTATCCCGACCAGCTGGCCCGGGCCTGCGTCGACCTGGCCAAGGACTGGCGCACCGACCGCTATCTGCGGCGGCTGGAGGCCATGCTGCTGGTGGCCGACAAGGACAATATCTTCACCGTCACCGGGGCCGGCGACGTGCTGGAGCCGGAAACCGGGGTGGCGGCCATCGGTTCGGGAGGCAACTACGCCCTGGCCGCGGCCCTGGCCCTGATGGAGACCGACCGCACCGCCGACGACCTGGCCCGCCGGGCCATGGGGATCGCCGCCAGGATCTGCGTCTACACCAACGGCAATCTGACCGTGGAAGTGCTGTAAGAGCCCGTCATCCCGACCAAGGGCCGCAGAGCCGGGCGCTCCGCCCGGGATGACTTGGTTGGGTTCTGTCCAATCCTTCACTTGAGGGTTGATGGAGCAGGGGCCTAGCTACGGCGAAAAGCTGGGGAGCTTCCGCCAATGTCCAAAGTCGCCCTCTTCGCCCTGCTGGCCCTGGCCGCCACGCCAGCCCTGGCCGCCGACCCCGCCCCGGTGGTGGCCGCCGAGCGGGCCTTCGCCGTCGACGGCCTGGCCCTGGGTATCCGCGATTCCTTCCTCAAGCATTCGGCCCCCGAGGCGATCCTGTTCGCCCCGGGTGTGCGCAAGGTCCACGAGCTGTTCCCGTCCCGCCCCGCCGACCAGGGCGGCCCGCCCCTGGTGTGGTGGCCCCTGTGGGCGGGGATCGCGCGGTCCGGCGACCTCGGCTTCACCACCGGCCCCTCGACCTATGACGGCAAGCCGGGCGCATACTATTTCACCGTCTGGAAGAAACAGGCCGACGGCGGCTGGAAATGGGTCTTCGATGGCGGCGCCCCCTCCAGCACCGCCGGCGCCCTGCCCCAGGGGTCGCCGCCGGCCTATCTGCCGGTCTCCACCACCAAGGGGAAATATCCCGAGTCCGCCTTCGCCGATGTGCGCAAGGCCGAGGCGGCCTTGAACGCCGCCGTCCGGACCGACACGGCGGCGGCCTATAAGGCGGTGCTGGCCGCCGACGGCCGGGTGGTGGGCTCGCCCGCCGCGCCCGGCAATGGCCCGGCCGCCCAGGCCGCCGAACTGGCCACCCGCCCCGCCCAGATGACCTTCGGCCCGACCCTGGGGGGCGAGGCCTCGGCGGCGGGGGACCTCGCCTGGACCTATGGCGAGGCGACCTGGGTGCGGGACGGCAAGGACCGCCAGGGCCACTATGTGCGGGTCTGGCAATTGCGGCCCAAGGGCTGGGTCCTGGTGTTCGACGAGATCCTGGCCTCGCCGCCCAAGACCTAGCGCTTCTTCCTGGCGGCGCGGGCCGCGGCGGCGGCGTCATCCTGTTCGATCCGCCGCGCGACGATGTCGGCCACCAGCTCCGGCGGCAAGGGTTTCTCCGGCTGGAAGCGGATGGCGCCCTTGCTGGTCTGATAGCCGGTCAGGCGGTCGGCGAACGCCTCCACCTGGCCGCCGGGGTAGAAGCCGCAATGGCCCTTGGCCGCCGCGAACCAGACCAGCACCCCGTGCCGGCGCACCGCCGGCATGCCGTAGCTGATGCACTCGACGGCGTCCGGGGCGGCGGCGAGGATCTGGCGGCGCAGGGTCTGCAGGGCCTCGCGCTGGGCTTGCGGCAGGGTGGCGAGGTAGGCGTCGGTATTGGCGGGGGCCGGCATTTCGGGTCTCCAGTCTTCGCTTCTGGCCAAAGGACGCCGCCGCGGCGCGGAATCCGACTCGGCCCCGCCGCTTCGGCTTGAACCGCGCAAATCGTACCTATCTAACGGCGCAATGACCGAATTCTCACCGCGCGAAATCGTCTCCGAACTCGACCGCTTCATCGTCGGTCACCCCGAGGCCAAGAAGGCCGTGGCCGTCGCCCTGCGCAACCGCTGGCGTCGCCGGCGCGTCCCCGAGGCCCTTCGCGACGAGGTGACGCCGAAGAACATCCTGCTGATCGGCCCCACCGGGGTGGGCAAGACCGAGATCGCGCGGCGCCTGGCTCGCCTGGCCCAGGCCCCCTTCCTGAAGGTGGAGGCCACCAAGTTCACAGAGGTCGGCTATGTGGGCCGCGACGTGGACCAGATCGTCCGCGACCTGGTGGAGATCGCGCTTTCCATGGTGCGCGAGAAGCGCCGCGCCGCCGTCCGCGCCAAGGCCGAGGCCGCGGCCGAGGAGCGTATCCTCGACGCCCTCACCGGCCCCGGCTCCACGGCCGCCCGCGAAAGCTTCCGCAAGAAGCTGCGGACCGGGGAGCTGGACGACAAGGAGGTGGAGCTGACCCTGGCCGACACCGGCGGCGGCGGCATGTTCGAGATCCCCGGCCAGCCGAACATGGGCATGCTCAATCTCTCCGAGATGATGGGCAAGGCCTTCGGCGGCCGCACCAAGACCCACAAGACCACCGTTGCTGCAGCCCACTCTCCCTTGATCCAGGAGGAAAGCGACAAGCTGCTGGACCAGGAGGCCCTGACCCAGGAGGCCATCGAGCTGGCCGAGAACCAGGGGATCGTCTTCCTCGACGAGATCGACAAGGTGGCCTCCAGCCGCGAACGCTCCGGCGGCGCCGACGTCTCCCGCGAAGGGGTGCAGCGCGACCTGCTGCCCCTGATCGAGGGCACCACCGTCTCCACCAAGCATGGCCCGGTGAAGACCGACCACGTGCTGTTCATCGCCTCGGGCGCCTTCCACGTGGCCAAGCCCTCGGACCTGCTGCCCGAACTTCAGGGGCGGCTGCCGATCCGGGTGGAGCTGAAGGCGCTCACCCGCGACGACATGCGCCGCATCCTCACCGAGCCCGAGGCCAACCTGATCGTCCAGCACCAGGCCCTGCTGGCCACCGAGGGCGTGACGCTCACCTTCACCGACGAGGCCATCGACGCCCTGGCCGACGCCGCCGTGGCGGTGAACGGCTCGGTGGAGAACATCGGCGCGCGGCGGCTGCAGACCATCCTGGAAAAGGTGCTGGAGGAGATCAGCTTCACCGCCTCGGACCGCTCAGGCGAGGCCATCAGCATCGACGCGGACTATGTGAAGGCCCATGTCGGCGACCTGGCCAAGGACGCCGACCTCTCGCGGTTCATACTCTAACAGCTCAGAACCGCGCCCGCCGGGCGTTGTAGATGGCGCCCTCCAGGGCCTTGGCGAACTCGGCGCGTTCGGAGGGGCTGAGCGCGCGGGCCACTGGGGCCTCCTTGCCCGAGAGGGCCAGGCGCAGGTCGATGGCGTGGTCATCCTCGGTCAGCAGGGTGACGCGGGTGAAGGCCGTGGGGCTTTCCCACAGCAGCTTGCTCATCTTCGGCGTCTCCTGGAACACCTGGACCCGGCGGTCGGTGACCCGCACCCGCTCGATCTGCTTGGCCGCGGCGTAGCTGGCCAGGAAGGCCACCACGATGGCGGCCAGGTCCAGGCCCAGGAACATCGGCACTAAGACCGCGCCCATGGAGAGGAAGATGGCCGCCGAGGCGCAGTTGAGCACCGTCACCACCGTGATCAGCACCATGAAGCCGCGCTGCGACAGGCTCCGGTTGGGCCTGATTTCGGCGTCCATGAAAACGACATCGTCCATAGCCCGGGCACGCTAGGCGATTTGCGGACCTCCAAACAGGCCCCACGTGCAGGGACGCTTGGCGAAGCGGCCCGGAGCGGGCGATGGTCGGCCATGGCCAAGACCCCCAACGCCCCGACCCGAAAATGCCTCAGCCCCGCCGAACAGGCGCGGATCGCGGAAATTTTTCATCGCTTCATCAGCCTCAGCGACGATCCCCGCACCGAACTGGAATACGCCAGCCCCTACGAGCTGGTGACCGCCGTGGCCCTTTCGGCCCAGGCCACCGACGTCTCGGTGAACAAGGCCACCCGGAAACTGTTCGCCGCCGCCGACACCCCGCAGAAGATGCTGGCGCTCGGGGAGGAGGGGCTGATCCCCTACATCGCGTCCATCGGCCTCTTCCGCACCAAGGCCAAGAACGTCATCGCCACGGCCCGCATCCTCATCGACCAGCACGGCGGCGAGGTGCCCCTGGACCGGGTGGCCCTCCAGGCCCTGCCCGGCGTCGGGCGCAAGACCGCCAGCGTGGTGCTCAACGAGCTGCGGATCGAGCCGGCCATCGCCGTGGACACCCACGTCTTCCGCGTCGCCCATCGCCTGAAGCTGTCGGAGGGCAAGACGCCGGACCAGGTGGAGGCCGACCTGATGGCCATCGTCCCCGAGCCCTACCTGACCCGCGCCCACCACTGGCTGATCCTGCACGGCCGCTATACCTGCCTGGCGCGGCGGCCGAAGTGCGAGGACTGCCCTCTCGCCGACCTCTGTCCCTCCCGGAAGCTGTTCGTCTAGTCCAGCTTCACCGGCAGCTCGACGTCGCAGATGGAGAAGTCGGCGCCCTTGGCGATGCGAACCTGGCGCACCAGGGTGCGGAAGGCGGGGCTGCGGTCGTTGAGGATCGAGACCCGGGGCCGCTCGGCGGCGGGGATGTCGGCGGCGACCCGCACCTTCAGCATCCTGTCGGGATCGGCGGGGGGCTCGCCCACCTTGATCAGCCGCACCACATCCAGGCCCGAGACCACCCGGCCCCAGACCGAATAGTCGCGGTCGAGCCGGCGGCTGGCGGCCCGCATGAAGAAGATCTCGCTATTGCCGGTGTCGTCGGCCGCCTGCCGGCCCATGCCGGCCACGCCGGGGCAATAGGCGCCCCAGGCGCGGATGGTCCCGTCGGTGCTGCGCGCCGCCTCCTGGCCCGACACGGTCTGGATCGGGACCGCGCCGAGGAAGCCGGTGGTGGCGTCCGACGGCGCGCTGACCGCCAGATAGTCGGCGATCTTCAGCTTGAAGGTGAATTCCGGCGGCAGGTCGGGGTGGCTGGAGACCCCGCCGTCCCGGTTGTTGGGATTGCCGGTCTGGTCGACGAAGCCCTCGATCACCCGATGGAATTGCAGGCCGTCATAGACACCCTCGCGGGCCAGCAGCTTCACCCGGGCCACCGACTGCGGCGCCATGGCCGGGGCCATGGCCACGATGACGCGGCCTTGGGTGGTGTCGATCACCAGCGTGTCTTCGGGATCGAGGGGCCGCCAGTCGCTGGCGGGGGCGGCGCCCATCAGGGCGAACGCGCAAAGGGCGGCGGAGAACTTGCGGATCATGCGACCCAGTGAAGCTTCTCCGCCGCCCCGCGCCAAGCCGATCTTTTGAGGGACCGGCCCTGGGCGGGAGTTTCGGTCAGGTGATGCGCTTGACGCTCACCGGGTCGCTGCCCGGGAAGCTCTCCTCGAGGCCTTCGTCCAGCAGGGCTTCCTGGCGGTCTTCGGCCTCGTGTTCCTTGTCGGCCAGCTGGTCGGGCTTCTCGCCGTCCTTCAGGGGGGTCACCTTGCGGGCGTGGGGGACCTCGGCCTCCTTCACGCTCTGTTTGTCGCTGGCCGCGCGCTCGGCGCCCTTGGCTTGATTGAGAATGCCCATGTGCCGGTCCTCTTGAACTGATGGCGGTTGCGCCGCCGTTCCGACCTAACGTGCGGGCCGCTCGCCGGTTGCCGCCCAACCTTGAGCATGCCGCAGCCGGACGCCACTGGCGTGGAGGCTGCTGGACCAGACGGGCCGCAAGGGAACCAGGCTCTCCACCAAGCGCAGCTCCACCCCGTGGGCGGCCATCATGGCCGGCAGGTCGGTGAGGGTCTCGACCGCCAGGGGCGTCACCGCCCGGCGCGAGACCCACATGCCGGCGTCAGCCAGGTCCTCGAAGGTCTCGGAGGGCAGTTCGTAGCGGTAAAGGGTTTCGCGTTTCAGGCGCTCGAGCCAGGCCCACTCCACATGGGCGATCATCCGGGCGGCGCTGGCTCCGAACCACCGCTGGCGGTCGGCCGGTGTGGTGGCCGGGGTTTCCCACAGCAGGATGCGCGGGCAGTCGCGGGGGAAGAAGTAGAGCGGCTGGGTCGTCTCGTCGATCGCCCAGACCAGCGGGCCGTTCAGCCAGTCCCGCCCCGGCGGCCGCGCCGAGGGAACCCGCACGGGCCTGGGAACAAAGCATTCGATGCCCGGATCGTCGCTGAAGTGAAAAAGCCGCATGCCAGATCCTGTCTAAAGCCCCGCCCGCGTTGCTCAAGCTTGTCTTTCCCTGTAGTCAGCCCGCCAACGTTTCCCCGGAAAGCCCAATGACCGAACTCTACGACGTCGCCGCCATCGGCAACGCCATCGTCGATGTGATCGCCCCGGCGACCGACGACTTCCTCTCCGCCAACGCCCTCGACAAGGGCGCCATGATGCTGATCGACGAAGCGCGCGGCGTGGAGCTCTACGGCAAGATGGCCGCGGGCATCGAGGCCTCCGGCGGTTCGGCCGGCAACACCATCGCCGGGGTCGCCAGCTTCGGCGGCCGGGCGGCCTATCTGGGCAAGGTGGCCAAGGACCAGCTGGGCGACGTCTTCGCCCACGACATGCGCGCCATCGGCGCCCACTTCGACACCCCGCCCCTGCTGGGCGGCCCGGCCACGGCCCGCTCGCTGATCAACGTCACCCCCGACGGCGAGCGCACCATGTGCACCTATCTGGGCGCCTCGACCGAGTTCGCCGCCGACGATGTCGATCCGGCGGTGATCGAGGCCGCCAAGATCGTCTATCTCGAGGGCTACCTGTTCGACGCCGAGGCCGCGCGGCGCGCCTTCGCCAAGGCCGCGGGCCTGGCCCGGGGCTCGGGGCGCATGATCGCCATCACCCTGTCGGACGGGTTCGTGGTGGAGCGCCACCGCGAGGCCCTGCTGGGCTTCATCGAGAGCCAGGTGGACCTGGTCTTCGCCAACGACACCGAGCTGATGGCGATGTTCCAGACCGACGATTTCAACGACGCCATGGCCCAGATGCGCGGCAAGGTGAAGATCGCCGCCGTCACCCGCGGCGCGGCCGGCTCCACCATCGCCGCGGCCGGCCAGACCTTCGACGTTTCGGCCTATCCGGTGGAAAAAGTCGTGGACACGACCGGCGCGGGCGACCAATACGCAGCCGGTTTCATGTTCGGTCTCGCCAAGGGCCGGCCGCTGAATGTCTGCGGCCAGCTCGGCTCGCTGGCGGCGTCGGAAGTGATCTCGCACTACGGCCCGCGTCCCCTGGTCAATCTGCAGGACCTGGCGGCGTCGAAAGGACTCTAAGCCCATGGCCCGCACGGCCGAAGTCGTCCGCAATACGAAAGAGACCCAGATCACGGTTCGCGTGGATCTGGACGGCTCCGGGGTGTCCGATGTCGAAACCGGCATCGGCTTCTTTGACCACATGCTGGACGGTCTCGCGCGATTCAGCGGGATCGACCTATACGTCCGCACCAAGGGCGACCTGCACATCGACTTTCACCACACGGTGGAAGACACCGGGATCGTGATCGGTCAGGCGATCAGGCAGGCGCTGGACGGCTTCAAGGGCATCTATCGCTTCGGCCACGCCTATGTCCCGATGGACGAAACCCTGACGCGTTGCGCCCTCGACCTCTGCAATCGCCCGTATCTGATCTGGAAGGTGGCCTTCAAGACCCCGAAGATCGGCGAGTTCGACACCGAGCTGTTCAAGGAATTCCACCACGCCTTCGCCATGAACCTGGGCGCCTGCGTGCATCTGGAGACCCTGTACGGCGACAACAGCCACCACATCGCCGAGAGCGGCTTCAAGGCCCTGGCCCGCGCCCTGCGCGCCGCCGTCGAACTCGACCCCAAGACCCATGGTCACGCGCCATCGACCAAGGGCGTCCTGTAGGATCATTCCATGCAGACTGTCGCCCTGATCGACTACGGGTCGGGCAACCTTCGCTCGGCCGAAAAGGCCTTGGTGAAGGCCGCCGACGGCGCGAGCCGGATCGTGGTCACCTGCGATCCTGAGACGGTGGCCGCCGCCGACCGCATCGTCCTGCCCGGCGTCGGAGCCTTCTCGGCCTGCATGACCGCGCTCTCCGAACGTCCCGGCCTGATCGAGGCCATGACCCAGGCGGTTCGCGGCAAGGGCGCGCCCTTCCTGGGCATCTGCGTGGGCATGCAGCTGCTGGCCACCCGGGGCCTGGAGTTCGGCGAGACCCGCGGCCTGGACTGGATCGGCGGCGACGTGCGCAGGATCGAGAGCCACGACCCGGCCATCAAGATCCCGCACATGGGCTGGAACACCCTGATCGGCGCCAGCGGCCCCGACCTGATCGCCAGGATCGGCGAGGCCCCCATGTACTTCACCCATTCCTTCGCCTTCTATCCGGACGACGAGAACGACGTCGCCGCCTGGGTGGATCACGGGGGACAATTCCCGGCCGCTGTCGCCAACGGCAACATCGCGGGCGTACAGTTTCACCCTGAAAAGTCGCAGAGCGCCGGACTTGCCCTGTTGGCGCGCTTCCTGGAGTGGCGACCTTGATCCTCTATCCCGCGATCGACCTGAAGGACGGCCAGTGCGTGCGCGTCCTGCACGGCGACCTGACCACCGCCACCGTCTTCAACGCCTCCCCCGCCGACCAGGCCCGGCAGTTCGTGGAGAGCGGATTCCACTGGGTCCACGTGGTGGACCTGAACGGCGCCGTCCAGGGCCGGGCGATCAATGAGAAGGCCGTCGAGGCCATCCTCGAGAACGTCTCCATCCCCGTCCAGCTGGGGGGCGGCATTCGGTCGATGAAGGATATCGAGCGCTGGATCGAGGCCGGGGTCTCCCGGGTGATCCTGGGCACCATCGCCGTCACCGATCCCGAGATCGTCAAGGCCGCGGCCCGCGAGTGGCCCGAGCAGATCGCCGTCAGCGTCGACGTCCGCAAGGGCAAGGTGGCGACCCAAGGCTGGACCGAGAGCTCCGACCTGGACGCCGTCACCGTCTCCAAGCGGTTCGAGGACGCCGGGGTCGGCGCCCTGATCATCACCGACATCGACCGCGACGGCACGGTGATGGGCTTCAATGTCGAGGCCTTCGGGGCCATCGCCGACGCCGTCAACATCCCGGTGATCGCCGCCGGCGGCCTGGCCAGCGTCGACGACATCGTCCGGCTGCGGGCCCGCAAGGGGGTGCCGATCGCCGGCGCCGTCCTGGGCCGCGCCCTCTACAACGGCGCCATCAGCCCCGCCGAAGCCCTCAAGGTCGCCGCCTGATGCTGAGGGTTCGCGTCATCCCCTGCCTGGACGTCAAGGACGGCCGCGTGGTGAAGGGCGTGAACTTCGTGGCCCTGCGCGACGCCGGCGATCCGGTGGAACAGGCCAGAGCCTATGACGCCGCCGGCGCCGACGAGCTGATGTTCCTGGACATCACCGCCAGCCACGAGCGGCGCGGCGCCATCCTGGACGTCATCGCCCGCACCGCCGATGTCTGCTTCATGCCGCTGTCGGTGGGGGGCGGCATCCGCGAGGTGGCCGATGCGCGGCGGCTGCTGCTGGCCGGGGCCGACAAGATCAGCGTCAACACCGCCGCGGTGGAGAACCGCGACCTGATCAGCGCCTGCGCCGACGCCTTCGGCTCCCAGGCCGTGGTGGTGGCCATCGACGCCAAGCACGGCGCGGCGCGCGCCGGGTCTGGCGGTCGCAACGACGGCTGGGAGGTCTATACCTATGGCGGCCGCACCGCGACGGGGCTGGACGTGGTGGACTACGCCGTGGAGGCCGTGAAGCGCGGCGCCGGCGAGATCCTGCTGACCTCCATGGACCGCGACGGCGCCAAGACCGGCTACGACATCGACCTGCTCCATGCCGTCACCAGCGCCGTGAACGTCCCGGTGATCGCCTCGGGCGGCGCCGGCGCCGCGGCCCACATGGTCGAGGCCGTGATCAAGGGCGGCGCCGACGCCGTCCTGGCCGCCTCGATCTTCCACTTCGGGGAAGTTTCCATCGGCGAGGTCAAGCGCGCCATGGCCGAGGCCCATATTCCTGTCCGCCTGACGGAGACCGCCGCATGAGCCGTTTTTCCGAGACCCTGGAGCGCCTGGCCGCCACCATCGAGGACCGAAAGGGCGCGAGCCCCGAAAGCTCCTACACCGCCAAGCTGCTCTCGGAAGGCGTCGAGCGCGCCGCCAAGAAGCTGGGGGAGGAGGCCGTCGAGGTGGTGATCTCCGCCGTCCAGAAGGACAAGGACGGCCTGGCCGCCGAGAGCGCCGACCTGATGTACCACTTCCTGGTGGTGCTGGCCGCCGCCGGCGTCAGCCTGGACGACGTGGCCGCCTGGCTGGAAAGCCGCGAGGGCCGCTCGGGCCTGGAAGAGAAGGCCTGGCGGCACCGGTCGGAGACGTAGAGGGCCCACCCTCCGATGTCATCCCGCATGGAGGCCGCAGGCCGGAAGTGCGGGACCAAGAAGCACCGATCTCTCCGGCACGCCCCGCGCTTCTGGGTCCCGGCCTTCCGCGCTACGCGCTCCAGCCGGGATGACACCCTAGGAGAGCGCCGCGGCCGTTCTTGTTCGTGCCCTTCGTGGTTGGACTCCTAGAACGGCCACCAGCTCCAGAACCAGGTGACCATCCGGGCCCAGAGGCCGTCGAAGGAGAATCCGATGGCCGTCTCCACCGGACCCTTGGGGGGCTCGGGGACGAACCAGCTGGGCGCGGCGGGCGGAGCGCAGTTCATGCGCATGCCCACCCCCTTCAGATAGCCCCGGCGGATCTCCCCGGCGCGGATGGCGGCCTGGACCTTCTTGTCGTGGCGCGCGGCGCCGGTCAGCTTGCGCACCCAGCCGCGGAAGGGCAGCAGGCCGCCGCTCTCGCTGCGCACCTCGGAGATGCCGGCGTCCTTGATCGCCCCGCCCACCTTCTGGGCCCGGGTGCGGGTGTCGGGGGCCGGCGCCTCGTCGAGGTCCGGGCCCAGGGCGGCGTCCAGGCGGCCGATCTCGGCGGCGATGGGCTCGCAACGCGACAGACCCGCCAGGTCATAGGGGTCGGACCGGGCGCGGGAGAGCACGTCGGGAATGCCCTTCTGCTTGAGGTTCAGGTCCTCCAGGGGGGCCAGGGCCGCGTCCCGGAAAGTGTCCTTGGCCTGCATGACGCCGCGATCGGCGGCCTGGGTGGAGCCCGCGGACAAAAGAGTGACGGTGACGGCGAAAGCAGCGGCGCGCATGGCGCCACCATAGTCGAGCTCAACGGCGCGCGCTAACCTCGCCCCTCATGACCCCCGCCCTCGACGTGCTCGCCGGCCGCGCGACGCCGCCCTTCCTGGCGCTGACGACCACCCGCGACCGCGATTGGCGCTGGGTGGCTTGCATGGCCGTGGCCGGCCCCCTGGCCACCATAGGCATGGCCATCCTGGTGGCGGTGGCCTTGTTGGTCAGCGACCACTTCGGTCTGTCGCTCAACGCTTTCGGCGGCGACCTGCCGAACCTGCCGCGGCTGCTGAAATCCAGCGTCTACATCCTCGAGGTGGGGATCGGCCTGGCCGCCGCCGCCCTGGGCCTGCTGCTGGCCGCCCGGCTGATCTTCAAGCGCCCCCTGCGCAGCTGGATCACGGCGGCTCCGCGCTTCCGCCTGAGCCTGCTGGCCTGGGGCGTGGCCGCCGGGGTGGTGGCGATCGCGGTGCTGAACCTGATCTCGGCCTTCGCGCCCACCACCGGGAGCGAGGCGCCGATCCTCGACCCTGCCTATCCGGTGAAGGATCGCCTGGCCTATGTGGCGGCCAGCAGCCTGGGGTTCCTGATCGCCGCCTGGGCCGAGGAGGTGGTGTTCCGCGGCTACCTGCTGCAGCAGGTGAGCGCCTTCACCCGCCGGCTGTGGCTGGTCCTGCTGATCAACGGCCTGGTCTTCGCCCTCTTCCACCTTGAGTTCGACCCCGGCGCCCTGGCGGCCCGCGCCCTGCTGGGGATGGTCTTCGCCTGGGCGACCCTGAGGCTCGGCGGCCTGGAGTTCGGCGTCGGCGCCCACGCCGCCCAGAACCTGGGGGTGGCCCTGTTCGGCGAGGTCCTGCTGCCCACCTCGCCTCAGACCACCGTCAAGCTGGCCGACCTGGGGTACGAGCTGGTGCTGGCGGTGACCATCGTGGCCTGCGTGGAATGGCTCTATCGCCGACGGACCCTGGCGGTTCCGGCCCTGGCCTAGGGGGCGACAGGCGCCAGCGACCGATGAGGCGCGTGGTCTCCATCCGAACAAACCCGTCATCCCGGACGGCCGCCAGGCCGATCCGGGACCCAGGGGCCGCGATCAATCCCCCTGGGTCCCGGCTCTTCGCTTCGCTGCGGCCGGGATGACGCCGGTGGGAATGCGCCAGCTCCGCCCCCCTATTTCAGCAGCAGCTGGCCTTCCTTCTGGACGCGGCCCTTGATCTTGCCGGCGATGAGGGCGAGCACGTTGGGCAGGTTGATGGTCATGTGGACCGCGGCGTCCAGCACCTCCAGGTGGCCGGTGACGTTCTGGCCCATGGCCGCGACGGCGAAGTTCATGCGGTCGCCGTCCCAGCTCTTGGTGAGCGCCTTGGCCGCGGCCTCGCCGAACTGCTGGCTGATCTTGCCGAAGCCCTCCTCGATCCGCTGGCGCGCCACGGCGCGGCCCAGCTCGTGGGGGATGGTGATGGTGATCGGCTTGCTCATGTCGGGCCCTTCTGACTGACGTCCATAACGGCGCAGATGGGGATCGGGTCCAGCCGGAACAAAGGCCGCCCCTGTGGATTGTTTCAGGGCGATCCTGATTGGCGGGGCCCCGGTGGCGTTTCTTTCTCGATATCTCTGCGGTCTGATCGGCGCCCTGGCGCTGAGCGGCTTGGCCGGCGCGGCCCAGGCCCAGACCCCCTGCGCGGGCGCCGCGCCCGCCGTGGGGGCCGAACTGCACGGCCCGGTCCTGCACATCCTCGACGCCGACCATCTCTGCGTGGCGCAGGGCGCGACCCCCGACCAGTGGGTGGAGGTCCAGCTCGCCCCGGAGCCCGTCCAGACCACCGCCACCCTGCAGCCCAGCCGCGGGTCGCTGATGGCGGTGGCTTTCGCCCAGAACGTCACCTGCCGGATCCTCGACCAGGCTGACGGCCTGCCCGTCGCCGCCTGCCGCCTGGACGACCAGTCGCTGCGCGGCCTGACCCGGCAGCCGGCGGCCTATGTCGCCGGTCAGGCCTGGCGCTAACCGCTCGTCCCGGCGGGCCCGCCGCTCGTCCCAAGCCCCTTTTCCGCACGGCGGTCTGACGCTCCCCTGGGCGCATGACCCGACACGCGCTCCCCCTGCTCGCCGCCGCCAGCCTCGCGGCCTGTTCCGCCCCCCGCCCCGCCCCGGCCCCCGACGCCGGATGGGCCCACTATGGCGGCGACGCCGGCGGCCAGCGCTATTCCCCCGCCGCCCAGATCACGCCGGACAACGTCGCGGGGCTGAAACCCGTCTGGCGGTTCTCCACCGGCGACCTGGCCAGCAAGGGCGCCGCCATGAAGCGCGCCGCCTTCGAGGTCACCCCGATCCTGGCGGCCGGCCGGCTCTATCTGTGCTCCCCCTTCAACGAGGCCAGCGCCATCGATCCGGAGACCGGCAAGGCCCTGTGGCGCTTCGACCCGAAGCTCGCCCCCGACATCCGATATCCCAACGCCTACAACTGCCGGGGCCTGGCCTATTGGAGGAATCCCGCCGCACCACCCGCCGCGCCCTGCGCCGAGCGGATCTTCATGAACACCAACGACCGCCGGCTGTTCGCCCTCGACGCCGCCACCGGGCGGGCCTGCGCCGGGTTCGGGGCGGGGGGCTGGGTTCCGGCCATACCCGGCGTGACCCTGACCCGCCCCGGCGGCGCCCAGATCACCTCGCCGCCGGTGGTGGTCCAGGGGTTGGTGATCACCGGCTCCTCGATCGACGACAACCAGAAGGTCGATGAGACCCCCGGCGCAGTCCATGCCTTCGACGCCGTCACCGGGGCGCTCAAGTGGCGGTTCGACCCCCTGGACAGCGCCCGGCCCGGGATCCGCGCCGGCGCCGCCAATGTCTGGGCGCCCATGTCGGCGGACGAGGCGCGGGGACTGGTGTTCCTGCCCACCTCCAGCGCCAGCCCGGACTTCTATGGCGCGGCCCGGCCGGGGAACGGCGGCCACGCCAATTCGGTGGTGGCCCTGCACGCGGCCACCGGCCAGGTGGCCTGGGCCTTCCAGACCACCCACCATGACGTCTGGGACTATGACCTGCCGGCCCAGCCGACGCTGGCGACGGTGACCTATCGCGGCGTGACCGCCCCGGCGGTGATCCAGACCACCAAGCAGGGCCTGGTCTTCACCCTCAACCGCGACACCGGCGCCCCGGTGATCCCGGTGGTGGAGCGCCCGGTTCCCCAGGGCGGGGCCCTGGGGGAGACCCTGTCGCCGACCCAGCCCTTCCCGGTCGCCCCGGCCGCCCTGGCGCCGAGCCGCATCGCACCCCAGGACGCCTTCGGCCTGACCCCCTGGGACCGGGCCGCCTGCCGCCGGCTGCTGGAGGGCGCGCGAAACCAGGGGCTCTACACCCCGCCCACCACCCGGGGGACGATCATCTATCCCTTCACCGGCGGCGGCTCGAACTGGGGCGGGATCGCCTTCGATCCGGGCCGCCAGGTGGTCTACGCCAACACCTCCAGCGCCCTGCACAAGGTGACCCTGATCCCCGCGGACCAGGTGAAGGCCGCCCAGGCCGCCCAACCGGACCTCGAGATCAGCCCCAACACCGGCGCCCGCTACGGCATGAAGCGCGAGCTGCTGCTCTCCCCCCTGGGCCTGCCCTGCAACCCGCCACCCTGGGGGGAACTGTCGGCCATCGACATGCATGACGGCAGGGTGCTGTGGCGCGTGCCGCTCGGCACCACCCGGGACCTGGCGCCCGGCTCGCAGCTCTTCCTGAGAGGGACCGGCACGCCGAATGTCGGCGGGCCCATCGTCACCCGCGGCGGCCTGGTGTTCATCGGCGCCGCCATGGACAACTATCTCCGCGCCTTCGACGCCCGCTCCGGCAAGGAGCTGTGGAAGGGCCGCCTGCCGGCCGGGGGCCAGGCCACCCCCATGACCTATGTCTGGAAGGGCCGGCAGTACGTGGTGATCGCCGCCGGCGGACATTCCAAGAGCGACACCAGGCGCGGCGACCAGCTGGTGGCCTTCGCCCTGCCGGACTAGGGAACCTTCGGGACGCGGCGCGTCTTTTCGCTGGCGCGCGGCCCCGCGCCCGGTGAAACCTTAGGCCCATGACCCTGACAACCCGCGTTCTCATCGGCCTGGTGGCCGGTCTCGCCGCCGGCGCCGCGATCGCGGCCTACGCCCCGGGCGCCGCCCCGCAGATCATCGCCGTGGCCGAGCCGGCCGGGGGAGTCTGGCTCGACGCCCTGCGGATGACCATCATTCCCCTGGTCTTCGCCCTGCTGGTGACCGGCGTCTCCCAGGCCGCCGACACCGCTAGGGCCGGGGGCGACGCGGCCCGGACCCTGGGGCTGTTCGCCGTCCTGCTGGTGGGCTCGGCGGCCTTCTCCGCCCTCGCCACCCCGGCCCTGCTGGCGGTCTGGCCCGCCCCGGCCGAGGCCGCCCAGGCCCTGCGCGCCGCGGCCCACGCCGCGAATGGGGAGATTCCGCCGACCCCCACCATCGAGGCCATGCTGAAGAGCTTCATCCCCACCAATCCGGTGCAGGTGGCCGCCGAGGGGGCCATGGCGCCCCTGGTGGTCTTCGCCCTGGTCTTCGGCCTGGCCGCCACCCGCATCGCCGCCGAGCACCGGGCCAGCCTGCTGGGGTTCTTCGCCGCGGTGAAAGACACCATGATGGTCCTGGTCCACTGGGTGCTGTGGGCCGCCCCCTTCGGCGTTTTCGCCCTGGCCCTGGTCACCGGGGCCCGCACCGGCCTGGGGGCGGTGGGGATCCTCGGCCACTATGTGATCGTGGTCTCCATCATGTGCCTGAGCATGGCGGCGATCGCTGTGGTCCTGGCCGTGGTGTTCGGCCGCGTGCCCTTCATGGCCTTCGTCCGCGCCATGATCCCGGTGGAGGCCGTGGCCATCTCAACCCAGTCGTCCCTGGCCTCCCTGCCGGCCATGCTGGACACCGCCGAGCGGCTTGGGGTTCCCGACAAGGTGCGCGGCATGGTCCTGCCCATGGCCGTCGCCCTGTTCCGCATGACCAGCCCGGCCGGCAACATGGCGGTGGTGATCTATGTGGCCCACGTCTACGGGGTGCACCTGTCGCCGCTGGTGCTCGTGGTCGGGACCCTGGTGGCCGCCACGGTCAGCCTGGCCGCGGTCGGCATCGCCAGCGCCGTGACCTTCTTCACCACCCTCGGCCCCATCTCCATGGCCATGGGGGTGCCGATGGAGCTGCTGCCCCTGCTGCTGGCGGTGGAGACCCTGCCCGACATCTCGCGGACCATCGGCAATGTCACCGCCGACGTCGCCGTCACCACCATGGCCGCCGAATGGAGCCTGGAGGAGGACGCCGAGGAGGAGCTGCCGGTGACCGAGGGGGTCTAGGCCCGGCTCTTCCGCTTGAGGGCCACATAGAGGGCCCCCTCGCCGCCGTGGGTGCGGTGGGCCTCGGAGATGCCGGCCACCACCTCGCGCAGGGACGGGCTCGACAGCCATTCCGGGGTCATGCGCCGCAGCACCCCGCCGCCGCGGGCGCCCTTGCCGGTGATCACCAGCACCGCGCGGTCGCCGCGGTTCCAGGCGCCCAGCACGAACCCTTCGAGCGCCGCCTTGGCCTGCATCTGGTCCAGGCCGTGCAAGTCGATGCGGCCGCCGATCGCCTCGCGCTCCTTGGCGATGCGCTGCTTGCGGCGCGGCTCGATGTCCTCGGGCCCCAGCCAGGGATGCGGCGGGCGCTTCGGCGCGGGCTTCTCCGGGATGGGGATGCGGGCGGCGGGCGCGTTGTGGTCGATCTGGGCGGCCAGAGCGTGGCGTTCGGCCTTGGAGACCGCGCGGCCGGGCATGGGGTGGACCGTGGCGGCCACCATGGACCAGAGGCGCAGCTCGTCGGGCCGGACGGGCCGCTTCACGATCCGGGACCCACCCGCGGGACCAGGCGGTGCATCCGCAGGGTATGGCGCACCCGGCCGGCCTCGGCGCCGGCGCGCTGGCCCTGGCCCAGATAGAGGTCGGCGCGGACCTCGCCCTTGATCGCCCCGCCGACGTCCAGCGCCGTGACCAGGCGCCGGTAGGTGGGGAAGGCGCCGTTGAGCAGCGGGGCCACCCCGTCGATCCAGAACAGCTCGCCGGTGGCGTGACGGCTGGGGTCGACGGCGATGGCGCGGCCGGCCGGCAGGGGAATGCCCGCCGAACCCACCGGCGGGCGGCCGTCGTCCGGCGCCAGGGTGAAGAAGACGTAGCGCGGGTTGAGCCGCATGATGGCCTGGGCCTCGGGGCCCCGATGGTCGGCCAGCCACTGGCGAATGGCCTCGCCGGAGGTGTTGTTGGCCGCCAGCAGCCCCTTGTCGCGCATGGGGTTGGCGATGCCGGCGAAGGGCCGGCCGTTGGTGGCGGAAAACAGCACCTTGGCCCGGGTCCCGTCCGGATAGGTGATCACGCCCGAGCCCTGGACCTGCAGGAAGAACAGCTCCTCGGGCCGCATCCAGGCCAGGGCCTGGCCGGGCGGGGCGGCCTCGATGGCGGTACGGTCGGGATAGGGGCCGAGCTGGCCGTCCGGGCCCCGCTGCTGGGCGTCGCGGCCGCCCTGGCCGCTGGCCACCAGGTCGGCGGGCTTGGGCCGGACCGGGGCGGAGAACTCCGCGTCGGGCTTGGCGCGGGCCTCATATTCCGGCGCGTAATAGGCCGTCAGGATTCCCTCGCCGGGCAGGGCCTCGGGGCGGAAATTGGCTTCGAAGAAGGCGCGGGCCTCGGCGCGCGGCAGCAGGGGCTGGCTGCGGGCCCGGCGGCAGATCTCCCCCATGGCGGCGTCGCGGGCCGCCCCGCAGGTGGCGCGGAAGGACTCGAAGGCCTGGGCGTGATCCTCCTCGTTCCAGCCCGGCAGGTCGCTGAACTGCTCGAGCTTGGGCGGCGGACCGGGCGGCGGGCCGGGGATGGGGCGCGGCGTGGGGCCGGGCTTGGCCGTGGCGCAGGCCGCCAGGGTCAGGGCCGCGGCGCAGGCCAGGAGGATCTTGGGCAGGTTGCGGGCCACGACGGACTCCGGGCTGACCGGCCAGGGGCCGGGATGAGCGGGTGGTCCTACGCCTCGGCGGCGTCGACGCGGACGAGGGTCCAGTTGGGGTCGCGGCTCTTAAGATTGCGTTCGAAGGTCCAGAGCTCGGCGGTGCGGCGGTCGTCGACCCCCTCACCCTCCGGACCCTTGGTGCGGCTGCGGAACTCGGCCAGGAAGCGGACGGTGATCTTGGCCACGTCTCCCACCACGTCGGCCTTCTCCAGGTCGGCGCGCGGAGCGTGGGCGAATTCCACGGTCTCGGTGCGGCCTTCGGTCTCACGCCGGGCGATCTCGGCGTCGAAGCTGGACATGATGGCCGGCGACAGCAGGTTGCGCAGGGTGTCACGGTCGCCGGCGGCGAAGGAGGTGACGATCATCTCGTAGGCGCCCTTGGCCCCGGAGAGGAAGCGCGGCAGGTCGAAGCTTCCGTCCCGGGCGCGCACGGCGGCCAGGCCCGACAGTGCCACGCCCTCCGCGGCCTCGGCGGCCTGGGGCTCTTCGCCCTCCAGGCGCGCCGGCTTGACGGCGGCCACGGCGGCGTCGGCCGGGGTGTCCTCGGGCTGTCGCCCGACCCTGCGGCCCAGCACCGAATAGAGCTGGAACAGCACGACCACGGCGAGGCCCGCAAAGATGATCAGCTCTAAGATCGGCAAAACACTATCGCTTCGTTGGAGACGAGGGGTGGGCTTCAATATAGGACGTTGCAACGCCCCCGTCAGGGGCGACGTTGCATCGGCGAAAGTCGCATGATAGCAGCGCCGGTCCCAAACAGGGCGTGAACCAGTCCTTAAAGCACGGAATCTTCGCCACATGAGCGACACTGACGCGGCCGGCCAGGAAAACGGCGCCGATATCGGCCTGACCGACCCGGGAATCCGGATTCTCGCCCAGTTCATCCGCGATCTCAGCTTCGAGAACCCGCGGGCCCCCGACAGCCTGCGGGCCGGGACCACCCAGCCCAGCATCGACATGGGCGTGGAGATGAACGCCCGTGGCCGCGACGACGGCTATTTCGAGGTGGACCTGAAGCTCTCGGCCCGCGCGACCCGCGACGACGGCCCGGTCTTCCATGTCGAGCTGCTCTATGGCGGCGTCTTCGAGATCGCCGGGGTTCCGCCGGAGGAGTTGGAGCCGGTGCTGCTGGTGGAATGCCCGCGCTTCCTGTTCCCCTTCGCCCGCCGGGTGATCGCCGACGTGACCTCGGACGGCGGCTTCCCGCCCTTCCTGCTCGACCCGATCGACTTCGCCGGCGTCTACGCGGCCCGCAAGGCCCAGGCCGACGGCGCCGGCCAGGTCGGCAACGCTTAGGCCAAGGTGCTCCCCTCCTGGGGGAGCTGTCAGCGAAGCTGACTGAGGGGGACTTTGACCCTTGTATTGGGGTCGAAGGGGTCAACTGCGTTGATCCCCCTCCGTCTCGTCGCGTTGCGACGATCCACCTCCCCCACATCGCGCTTGCGCGCTGGGGGAGGATCTTACAGCCCGAACCGCGTCCAGAGCTCGTCGTTCTTCAGGACGTCGCGGATGAAGGCCGCGTGGATTTCACGCTCGGCCTCGGTGGACCGCGCCGCCAACGGCCGCGGCCGCGCGCCGTAGGTCGAGGGGTTGGCCACGGCGTAGGCGGCGGTGTCCATGGCCTGGGTGGTGAGCTCCAGGCTCCGCTCGCGGCCGCCCTTCAGCTCCAGATAGACCGCCGCCAGCAGGCGGGCGTCGATCAGCGCCCCGTGCTTTTCCCGTTCCGACAGCGAGATCTTGAAGCGCTTGCACAGCGCGTCCAGGGAATTGGCCATGCCGGGGAAGCGCTTGCGCGCCAGGGCCAGGGTGTCGATCCACCGCGGCTCCTCGATGATCGTCAGGCCGCAGACCCCCAGCTCGTGATTGATGAAGGCCCGGTCGAAGGTGGCGTTGTGGGCGATCAGCGGCGCGTCGCCCACGAACTCCAGGAAGGCATGGCTGACCTCCGGATGGGCGAACTTCGGCTTGCCCTTCAGGAAGGCCGACGACAGGCCATGGACCCGCTCGGCGTCCGGCGGCATGTCGCGCTCGGGATCGATATAGACGTGGAAGTGCCGGCCCGTGGGCAGGAAGTCGTCGATCTCCAGACAGGCGATTTCCACCAGCCGGTGCCCGAGGTGCGGCTCGAAGCCGGTCGTCTCGGTGTCCATGACGATTTCGCGGGCCATGGCCCTAGATGACCCGCTTCGAAGGCCGTTTCAACAGCGCCTCAGGTCGCAGGGCGTTTTTGCTGGGGAGCGTGACGGGCGCCGAAACCGGCGACCACTTTCGGCTGTCACGCTCCGCCTTTCTGGGGACGGCGCGCGGGATCGCGCAGGGCCGCGATGATCTCGGCGACCTGGGCCCGGGCGTGATCGAGGCCCTGGCCGGTATCCACCACGAAGTCGGCCCGCTTGCGCTTTTCGCTGTCGTGCAATTGGCGCTTGAGGATGTCGTCCAGGCGCTCGGCGGTCCAGCCGGGCCGGGCCAGGACCCGGGCGCGCTGCTGGTCCTCGGGCGCCGAGGCCACCACCACGGCGTCCATGTTCCGGTCGCCGCCGGTCTCGAACAGCAGGGGGATGTCCAGCACCACCATGTCGGCGCCGGCCTCCTGGGCGCGCTTGAAGAAGGCGCCCCGATCGGCGCCCACCAGGGGATGGACGATGGCGTTCAGGCGGGCCATGGCCGCGTCGTCCCCCAGCACCCGCTGGCGCAGGGCCTCGCGGTCGACGGCGCCGTCCTTGGTAACCCCTGGAAAGGCCGCCTCCAGGGGTTCGACGGCGGCCCCGCCCTTCACATAGAGGTCGGCCACCACCGCGTCGGCGTCATAGACCGGGATGCCGGCCTCGCGGAACATGGCCGCGGTGGTCGACTTGCCCATCCCGATGGAGCCGGTCAGTCCGATATTGAGCATGGCGTCAAAGTCCCAGGGCTTGGATGGCGAGCGCCCGGACGTCGATCCCGTCCGGCGGCGCCTGGCCGAAGAAGGCGCGGAAGGCGGGGATGGCCTGGCCGATCAGCATCTCCAGCCCGTCCACCGTGGGCCGGCCCAGCGCCCGGGCCTGCGCCAGGAACGGGGTGAGCAGGGGCTTGTAGACCATGTCCATCACCACGCAGGTGGCCGGGGTCGCGGCGATCGGCACGTCCAGGCTGCCGGAGCCGCTCAAGCCCGCCGAGGTGGCGTTGATCAGGGCGCCGACGCCGGCGAAGGCGCGGCCCGCTTGGTCCAGGCCATGGGCGCTCACCGTGGGCCCGAGGTCGGCGGCGATCTCTCGCGCCCTGGCGACGGTGCGGTTGATGATCCGGATATCGGTGGCCCCGGCGCTGAGGAAGGCGGCGGCCGCGCCGCGGGCCGCGCCCCCCGCCCCCAGGATCGCCACCGGGGCCGCGGCCGGGTCGAAGCCGGGCGCCTGGATCGCGAAGGCGGCCAGCAGGCCCAGGCCATCGGTGTTGTCGGCGAACACCGTGCCCTCGGGTCCGAAGACCAGGACATTGGCCGCCTGGGCCAGGCGCGCCCGCTCGCTGACCTCGTCGGCCAGGGTGAGCGCCACGGTCTTGAAGGGCACGGTGACGTTCAGGCCCGACAGGGAGCCGCCCCGCAGGCCGTTGATGAAGCTCGCGAAGTGTTCGGGAAAGACGTTGAAGGGCACATAGACCCCGTCGATCCCCGCCGCCGCGAGCCACGCGTTGTGCAGGGTCGGGCTCAGGGTGTGGGCCACCGGATGGCCCACCACGCCCGCCACCTTGGTGGCGCCGGTGATCTTGGTCATGCCGCCAGGGCCCCGTGTTTGCGCAGCAGGTCCAGCAGGCCCAGCAGGGGCAGGCCGAGGATGGCGAAATAGTCGCCCTCGATCTTGGAGAACAGTTGCGAGCCGTGGCTCTCCAGCCGGTAGCAGCCCACCGAGCCCAGGGCCTCCTCCCCCTCCGCCAGCAGATAGGCCTCCAGGAACTCGTCGGAGAAGTCGCGCATGGTCAGGGTGCAGGTAGCCACCTCGCGCCAGATCGGGGCGCCGTCCCTGGCCACCACCACCGCCGAGTGCAGCTGGTGGGCCTTGCCCCGCAGCAGCTTCAGGCGCGCGCGGGCGTCTTCCACGGTCTCGGCCTTGTCATAGAGTCCGCCCTCGAACTCCAGGGTCTGGTCGGCGCCGATCACGAAGCCCGCGCGGGATCGCGAGATCTTCACCGCCTTCAGTTCGGCCAGGGCGTCGGCCACCTCGCGGGGGGTTCCCCCCTGGCCGAGCAGGGCGGTCTTCACCGCGTCCTCGTCCACCCCGGAGACCGCGGTCTCAAAGGGCACGCCGGCGCCCTTCAGCACCGCGGTGCGCGCCGCGCTCTTGGAGGCCAGGATGATCGGGGCGCTCATCCCAGCACCTCGATCTGGCCGTGGCCCCCGTGCAGCAGGTTAAGGACCGAGGCGGCGGTCTCCTCAACGCTGCGGCGGGTGACGTCGATCACCGGCCAATCCATCTTCTCGTAGAGGCGGCGGGCCAGGACCGTCTCCTCTCGGACCGCCTCGATGTCGATATAGCTGCTCTCCCGGTCTTCCTTCAGGCTGAGCAGGCGGTTGCGCCGGATCTGGATCAGCCGGTCGGGCGAGATGGTCAGGCCGACGATCAGGGCGTTCTTCAGGGTCATCAGCTTCTCGGGCGGCGGCCGCCCGGGCACCAGGGGCACATTGGCGGCGCGGACCCCGCGGTGGGCCAGATAGATGCAGGTGGGCGTCTTGGAGGTGCGCGAGACCCCCACCAGCACCACGTCGGCCTGGTCTAGGTCCTGGCCGCCTTGGCCGTCATCGTGGCCGATGGCGTAGTTCAGGGCGTCCATGCGGTTGAAATAGTCGTTGTCCAGGGCGTGCTGCACCCCGACGCGGCGGGTCAGGGCCGCGCCCAGATAGCGCGACAGGGCCGAGACCAGGGGATCGAGGGCGGCGATGCAGGCCATGTCCAGCTTGCGGCACCCCTCCTCCAGGGCCGCCCGCAGCTCGTCGTCGACGATGGTGTGGATCACCACCCCCGGCGCGGCCTCGATGTCGGTCAGCGCCCGTTCCAGCTGCCGGGGCGACCGGACCAGGGCGTAGATGTGCTCGATGGGCAGGACGTTCTCGAACCGGGCGCAGACCGCGCGGGCCATGGCGTTCAGGGTCTCGCCGGTGGAGTCGGAGACCAGGTGCACATGGAAGTAGGTGGCGAAGCGCGAGGCGGTGGTCATGGACCCTTGGGGTTCGAGCGGCGGGGGCGGAAGAAATATCTGGGGACAGCTGTGTCGACACCTTCTTAGCGAAGCCGCGCGCGCTTGGGGATAGCTGCGGCCAAATCGCGCTGTTCCCGCGGGGCCGGTGGAGAACGGGGATGAAAGCCCGAGTTTGAGTCCGTCTCGCACCCCGGTCATCCCTGCGGCGCGGGGGATGTGAATCCCGCCCAAGGTCAAGCTGCGGATGACCGGCGTTCGTCCAGGCCTTCGGTCCCGAAGGGGTTAATGAATCGTTAAGCCCGCTCAAGCGGTTAAGACTTCGTTAACACAATCCACAGCCCCGCTTTTCACGGCGGGAGGAAGCGGCCCTGGCCTGGGGAAAGGGAGTCGAGGAGGGGGTGCGACATCGGAGGTTTCCCCCATGATCGACAGGCCTACCGCTACCTCTTCAATCCAGATTCTAAATCTTAGATAGGTAGAAGGCAGGCGGGGCCGAACGGACGGGCTTGAGCCGGAGGGGGGAAGGCGATTTAAGGCTCCCCATGCCGAACAGCTCAACACCGCGTCTGCTCCGGGCCCTGGCCGGAGAAACCCTGGACCGCCCGCCGGTCTGGTTCATGCGTCAGGCGGGCCGCTCCCTGCCCGAGTACCGGGAGCTGCGGACCCGGGCCAAGGACTTCATCGCCTTCTGCCACAATCCGGAGATGGCCGCCGAGGCGACGATGCAGCCGATGCGCCGCTTCCCCCTGGATGCGGCCATTGTCTTCGCCGACATCCTGCTGATCCCCCAGGCGCTCGGCCAGGAGGTCTGGTTCGAGGCGGGCGAGGGGCCCCGGCTCGGCGAGATGCCGTCCATCGAGAGCATGACCGACCAGATCGAGGCCTCCACCGGGCGGCTGTCGGCCATCGGCGAGACCCTGTCCCGTGTGCGGGCCGAGCTGGAGCCGGACCGGGCCCTGATCGGCTTCGCCGGCGCGCCATGGACCGTGGCCACCTACATGATCGAGGGCCGCGGCTCCGACCGCTCCGGGGCGCGGACCTACGCCTACCAGAACCCCGAGAAGCTCGACCGCCTGCTGGACGTGCTGGTGGAGTCCACCGCCCGCTACCTGGTGATGCAGGCGAAGTCTGGCGCCCAGGTGCTGAAGCTGTTCGAGAGCTGGGCCGAAGGTCTGGCCGAGGACGTCTTCGAACGCATCGTCATCAAGCCGCACACCGCCATCATCGAGAAGGTCCGCGCCGCAGGGATCGACACCCCCTTCATCGGCTTCCCGCGCGGGGCCGGCGCCCTGGTGGAGACCTACGCCGCCCGGGTCCCGGTCAACTGCGTGGCCCTGGACACCCAGGCCACCGCGGTGCTGGGCCAGAAGATCCAGGACAGCGGCAAGACCATCCAGGGCGCCCTGGACAACCTGCTGCTGCGGGCCGGGGGTCCGGCCCTCGACGCCCGGGTCGACGCCCTGATCGAGCAGTGGAATTCCGGCCCCTATATCTTCAACCTGGGCCATGGGGTCCTGCCCGACACCCCTATCGAGCACATCGAGCGCACGATCCGCCGGGTGACCGGCAAGTGACCCGTCTCGCCGTCGTCCTGTTCAATCTCGGCGGCCCCGACGGCCCCGAGGCGGTGCGGCCCTTCCTCTACAACCTGTTCAAGGACCCGGCGATCATCGGGGCCCCGGCCTTCGTGCGCTATCCGCTGGCCGCCCTGATCTCCTCGCGGCGCGAGACCTCGGCCCAGGCCAATTACGCGATCATGGGCGGCGGCTCGCCCCTGTTGCCGGAAACCCTGGCCCAAGCCGGCGCCCTGGATACGGCCCTGGCGGCGGCGGCGCCCGAGATCACCGCCAAGACCTTCATCGCCATGCGCTACTGGAAGCCCTTCGCCGACGAGACGGCCAAGGCGGTGGCGGCTTTCAATCCCGACGAGATCGTCCTGCTGCCCCTCTATCCGCAGTACTCGACCACCACCACGGCCTCGTCCCTGCAGGACTGGGCCAAGGCCTATAGGGGCCCTGGCCGGACCCGCACGGTCTGCTGCTATCCCACCGCCGAGGGCCTGATCGAAGCCCACGCCCAGCGCATCCGCGACACCTGGGAGGAGGCCGGCAAGCCCACGGACGTCCGGCTGCTGTTCTCCGCCCACGGCCTGCCCGAGAAGGTGATCGCCGGCGGTGACCCCTACCAGGCCCAGGTGGAGGCCACGGCCGCGGCGGTGGCCGCCCGGGTCCCCGAACTCGCCGACTGGCGCGTCTGCTACCAGAGCCGGGTCGGGCCGCTGAAATGGATCGGCCCCTCCACGGTGGACGAGATCCACGTGGCCGGGGAACAGGGGGTCGGCCTGCTGATCACCCCCATCGCCTTCGTCTCCGAGCACATCGAGACCCTGGTGGAGCTGGACCACGAATATGCCGAGCTGGCCATGCAGCAGGGGGTCGCCCCCTATCTGCGGGCCCCGGCGCTCGGGGTCGAGCAGGTGTTCATCGACAGCCTGGTCCAGACGGTGACCCGGTCCCTGGCCCGGGCCGGCGGCGCGGCGCCCGAGGGGGCATGGCTTTGCCCGTCCGGCTATGGCAAATGCGGCCGGACGCAGGGCGTGACGGCCTGACTTAAGGGAGCGAACCTCAAGGTTCGCCAAGGGAGCTTCGGCGTGAACTACGACCTGCTGCGCGGCCTGCACATCCTCTCGGTGATCGCCTGGATGGCCGGCATGATGTACCTGCCCCGCCTGTTCGCCTATCACGCCGCCGCGCCGGTGGGCGGGGAGATGGACAAGAACTTCCAGACCATGGAGCTGAAGCTCTACCGGATCATCATGGGACCGGCCATGGTGGCCACCTGGGTCTTCGGCCTGGCCCTGATCTATGTGGACGCGACCCAGATCCGCGGCGGCTGGGACTTCCTGCAGACCCCCTGGATGATCACCAAGCTGGCCGGGATCGTCTTCATGACCGCCTGGCACCATGTGCTGGGGGCGGCCCGCAAGAAGTTCGTCGCCGGGACCAACACCCGCACCCCCCGCTTCTGGAAGATGACCAACGAACTGCCCTTCATCGCCGCCATTATCATGGTCATCGCGGTGACGACCGAGTTCGGCGGCTAGCGCCGCTTTTTTACCGTCCAGGCCTGACGTGATAGCCTCTCCGGGCTCTGGGGAGGGACGCATGGACAACCAGCTTTCGGCGCAGGCGGTCAGGGATATCCAGACGTTCCGGTCCGGGGTCTTCGCCGCCCTGGTGCTCTACGTCATCCTGGTCCTGCTCAACGCGATCAGCGTGCTCGCGATGTTCTGGCTCATGGCCTTCAAGGTGGTGGACGTCCCCTGGCAGGTCCTGGGGGCGTGGGCGGTGGGGACGGGCGGTCTCGGCGCCGGATCGCTGATCTTCACCTCGATCCTGCCGCACCTGTTCGCGCCCCAGGCCCTCGGCGACTAGGTCTGCGGCTTGACCCGAACCGCGCGATGTGGTTCCGCTGGACCCACATGGCGTCGCGCAATCGCGAAGTCATGCCCCGCCCTACCTCCGGCGACGCGCGCTTCTAAGAAATCCAAGCTGCTGCGTCCCGGCCCCTGAACACCCCCGGCGAGTCTCAAGGCCCGCCATAGACGTTTCAAGTTTGCTCGACGCCCAAGGACTCTCAAGTCCTGGGGGCGACGAGCCGTATCAAGGCGATACCCCATGTCCGAAGACAATATCTCCGACACCCTCGACGCCGAAGACTCCGCCCTCGACCAGGCGATGGACGCCCAGGTCGCGGCCGCCCAGGAGACCAGCGACGACGACGACGACAACGAACTCTCCGCGGCCATCGCCGCGCTGGGCATCACCCGGATGTCCCTCCAGGAGCTGAAGGACAAGTCGCCCGTCGACCTGCTGGCCTTCGCCGAGAAGCTGGAGATCGAGAACGCCAACTCCATGCGCAAGCAGGACATGATGTTCGCGATCCTCAAGACCCTGGCCGAGGAAGGCATCGAGATCTCCGGCTCGGGCACCCTGGAAGTGGTGTCCGACGGCTTCGGCTTCCTGCGCTCGCCGGAAGCCAACTACCTGCCCGGCCCCGACGACATCTATGTCAGCCCCTCGCAGATCCGGAAGTTCGGCCTGCGCACCGGCGACACCGTCGACGGCGCCATCCGCGCGCCGCGCGAGGGCGAGCGCTACTTCGCCCTCATCAAGGTGGATCTCACCAACTTCGAGAATCCCGAGAACGTCCGCCACAAGGTGCTGTTCGACAACCTGACCCCGCTCTATCCGGACGAGCGGCTGAAGATGGAGATCGAGGACCCGACCCTGAAGGACCGCTCGGGCCGGCTGATCGATATCGTCGCCCCGCTCGGCAAGGGCCAGCGCTGCCTGATCGTCGCCCCGCCGCGGGTGGGTAAGACGGTCATGCTGCAGAACATCGCCAAGTCGATCGCGGTGAACCACCCCGAGTGCTACCTGATCGTGCTGCTGATCGACGAGCGGCCCGAGGAAGTCACCGACATGCAGCGCACCGTGCGCGGCGAGGTGATCAGCTCCACCTTCGACGAACCCGCCACCCGCCACGTCCAGGTCGCCGAGATGGTGATCGAGAAGGCCAAGCGCCTGGTGGAGCACAAGCGCGACGTCATCATCCTGCTGGACTCCGTGACCCGCCTGGGCCGCGCCTACAACACCGTGGTCCCGTCCTCGGGCAAGGTGCTGACCGGCGGTGTGGACGCCAACGCCCTGCAGCGCCCCAAGCGCTTCTTCGGCGCGGCGCGCAACATCGAGGAAGGCGGCTCGCTGACCATCATCTCCACGGCCCTGATCGACACCGGCAGCCGGATGGACGAGGTGATCTTCGAAGAGTTCAAGGGCACCGGTAACTCGGAAATCATCCTGGACCGCAAGGTCGCCGACAAGCGCATCTTCCCGGCCATCGACGTGCTGAAGTCCGGCACCCGCAAGGAAGAGCTGATCACCCCGAAGGACCAGCTGCAGAAGACATATGTCCTGCGCCGCATCCTCAACCCCATGGGGGCCCAGGACGCCATCGAGTTCCTGTTGGACAAGCTGCGCCAGAACAAGAACAACGACGAATTCTTCCAGTCGATGAACACCTGATCGCGATGGTGGCGGAGGCCGCGGCCTCCGCCTAATCTACCCCCGTTCAGACGGGGGTGGAGGATGATCAGGGTCTATGCGTCGGGGGGGTCGCGATCGCCCTGGGCGTTCGAGGCGCCGGGGGCGCCCTATGAGGCCGTCCCGTGACCGAGAGCTACATCATCGCCGGTGGCGTGGCCGGGGCCGCGCGGCTGTCGGTCCTGTCCCAGGCCATGGCGGAGGCCACCGGCTCCCTGCTGGACATGATGGACATCCCGCCCGATGCCCGCATCCTCGACGCCGGCTGCGGCGGCGGCGACGTCACCCGCCATCTGGCCGGCCGCACCACGGGACCGGTGATCGGCCTGGACCTGGACGCGGTGAAGATCTCCGTGGCCGGGCAGGACGCGCCCACCAACGCGGCGTTCCACGTGGGGGGCTTCGAGCGGGCCGAGGACCTGGGCCCCTTCGACGTCATCTATGCCCGCTTCCTGCTCTCCCACCTCACCGATCCGGGGGCGGCGGTGGCCACCTTCCTGAGGAGCCTGGTTCCGGGCGGGCTGCTGGTGGTGGAGGACGTGGAGTTCTCGGCCCACCTCTGCGAGCCCAGCCGGCTCAGCTTCCGCCACTATGTGCAGTGGTATGTGGGCTCTGCCCACCGCCGCGGCGCCGATCCGGAGATCGGGCCCAAGCTGCCCGGGCTGCTGGGGCGCGGCGGATTCCGCAATGTGGACGCCCGCCTGGTCCAGCCGGCCGGGCTGACCGGCCCGGTAAAGGCCATGGCCGCCCTCACCCTGGCTGGAATCGCTGAAGCCGTTGAAATGATGGGTGTTTCACGTGAAACCCTGATCGACGACATCGCCGACCTGGTCCGGGCGCGGGACGACCCGACGGTGTTCATGAGCTTGCCGCGGGTGACCCAGGCCTGGGGTTGGAAGCCGGAGGACTGAGAGGCCCTAACCCCCTCCGTCACCCGCTGACGCGCGCGCCACCTCCCCCGATACGGCCTTCGGCCTGGGGAGGAATTTGGCGTTCTAGTTCCTACCCCAGCGCGAAGTGCGGTTCGGGGGAGGTGGATCGGCGAAGCCGAGACGGGGGGCTCGGCCCTCCCCGCTGCTGGGCCCTAGGGAATCAACAGACTCGCCCCCACCGTGTCGCGACCCTCCATGGCCTCGTGCGCCTTGCGGGCCTCGGCGAGCGGGAAGGTCTGGCCGATCTCGATCTTCACCTTGCCCGACTTGATGACGTCGAACAGGGCGCCGGCGCTGGCGTCCAGCTCGGCGGTGGTGAGCAGGTAATCCCCCATGGTGGGGCGGGTGAGGAAGACCGAGCCGGCCTGCATCAGCCGGGCCGGCGCGATCGCCGGCGGCGGGCCCGAGGCGTTGCCGAAGGAGACGAACAGGCCGCGCTTGGCCAGGCTCCCCAGGGTGCCCTCGAAGGTGGCGGCCCCCACCGAGTCATAGGCCACCGGCACGCCCTTGCCGCCGGTGATCTTGCGCACCTCGGCGGCGACGTCGGCGTCGCGGTAGAGGATGACGTGGTCGGCGCCCAGGGCCCGTGCGCGGTCGGCCTTGTCCGCCGAGCCCGCGGTGGCGATCACCGTCGCGCCCAGGGCCTTGGCCCATTGGACCAGGATCGAGCCGACCCCGCCGGCGGCGGCATGGACGAGGATGGTCTCCCCGGCCTTCACCTCGTGGCAGCGGCGCAGCAGGAACTCCGCCGTCATCCCCTTGAGCAGGGCTCCGGCGGCGACCTGGGCGTCGATCCCGGCCGGGGGCTTGACGGCCCGCTCGGCGTTCACCGCGTGGACCTCCGCATAGGCCCCGATCGGCCCCGAGGCGTAGGCGGCCAGGTCGCCCACGGAGAACCGGGTCACCCCCTCCCCCACCGCCTCGACGACGCCGGCGCCCTCCATCCCCAGGCCCGAGGGCAGCTTCAGGGGATAGAGGCCCGAGCGGTGATAGGTGTCGATGAAGTTCAGCCCGATGGCCTGGTTGCGCACCAGGATCTGGCCCGGCCCGGCCACCGGGGTCGGAAGATCTACGAGCTTGAGGACCTCAGGGCCGCCCGTGGCCTCGATCTGGATGGCGCGCATATCTGAAATCCTAGGCCAGGTGTTGCTGGAAGAAGGCGAGGCTGCGCCCGTTGGCGTGGCGGGCCGCGTCGGCGTCGTAGTGCTCGCCGCCGTGGCGGGCGAAGGCGTGGTCGCAGCCGGGATAGGTGTGGATGGTGACCTGGGCGTGGTTCTTCAGGGCCTGGAGGATGACGGCCTGGGCCTCCTTGGGGACGAACTGGTCCTCCTCGGCGATGTGCAGCATCAGGGGGCGCTCCAGCTTCTCGACTTCCCCGACCCGGCTCTCGATGCCGACCCCGTAATAGCCGACGCTGGCGTCGGCGTCGGTGCGGGTGGCGGTGAGGAAGGCGAGCAGGCCCCCCAGGCAATAGCCCACCGCGCCCACCTTGCCCGAACAGCCGGGATCGGCGCGGATGCGGTCGATCACCGCCTGGATGTCCATCACGCCGGCGTCGGGATCGAAGGCGTTGAACAGCTCGAAGGCCTTCTTCCACTCCGCCTCGGACTTGTCGGTGATGTCGATCCCCGGCTCGATCCGCCAGAACAGGTCGGGGCAGATGGCCAGATAGCCCTGGGCGGCCAGGCCGTCGGCGATCTCGCGCATGACGGCGTTGACCCCGAAGATCTCCTGGATGACCACGATGGCCGGGGCCTTGGCCGCCGCGGGCCGCGCCACATAGGCGGTGAACTGGCCGTCTTCGGTGGTGAGCGTGATGGTCTCGCCGGACATGGAGCCTCCCTGTGCCTTGCTATGCGTTGGCTACTAGCGCGCAGTGGCCGGTAGCGGCCATAACTATTGCTTGAAGGAAGGGCCACGCCATGAAGATGACCATCGAGATCGACTGCACCCCCATCGAGGCCCGCACCTTCATGGGCCTGCCCGACGTCACAGTCTTGAACGACAAGCTGGTGGAGGAGATGCAGAACCGCATGACCGCCAATATCAACATGCTCTCCCCCGACGAGCTGATGAAGAACTGGACCGCCTTCGGGGTCGGGGCCCAGGAACAGTTCCGCAAGCTGATGTCCACCGCGGTGGACATGGGCATGGGCGCCGCCAACCGCCCGAAATGACCGACACCATCTACGCAGCCGCCACCGCGCCCGGCCGCGCGGCGGTGGCGGTCGTCCGTGTCTCGGGTCCGGGGACGCGGGGTCTGGTCAAGGCCCTGGCGGGCCGCCAGGTCCGGGCGCGGACGGCGACCCTGCGGACCGTGAGGAACGCCGACGGCGCAGCCCTCGACCAGGCCCTGGTCCTGCGCTTCGAGGCGCCGGCCAGCTATACCGGCGAGGACAGCGCCGAGTTTCACGTGCACGGGGGTCCCGCCGTGGTGGCCGCGCTGCTGGAGGCGCTCGCCACCCTGGGCCTGCGCCTCGCCGAGCCCGGGGAGTTCACCCGCCGCGCCTTCGAGAACGGCAAGCTGGACCTGGCCCAGGCCGAGGGGGTGGCCGACCTGATCGAGGCCGAGACCGAGGCCCAGCGCCGCCAGGCCCTGGATCAGGTGGAGGGGGCGCTGGGCCGCGCCCACCAGCGCTGGCGGGCCGACCTGATCGAGGCCCTGGCCAATTTCGAGGCGGCCGTGGACTTTCCCGACGAGGAGGTGCCCGCCGAGGTGGCCGACCGCGCCCGGCCCTATCTGGAACGCCTGGTGAGCCAGCTGCACGCCGCCCTGGCCGATGTGGACCGGGGCGAACGGGTGCGGGAGGGCTTCCGCATCGCCCTGGTGGGGTCGCCCAACGCCGGCAAATCCACCCTGCTGAACGCCCTGGCCGGCCGCGAGGCCGCCATCGTCACCGCCACCCCGGGCACCACCCGGGACGTGATCGAGGTTCCGATGCGGCTGGCGGGCTACAAGGTGCTGCTGGCCGACACCGCCGGTCTGCGGGAGACCGCCGACGAGATCGAGGCCGAGGGGGTGCGCCGGGCGCGAGCCTGGGCCGACAGCGCCGACCTGAGGATCTGGGTGGTGGACGGGGCGTCTTCCGCCATCGACCCGCCGCCGGGCGAGTTGCGGGCCGGCGATCTCTGCGTGGTCAACAAGGCCGACCTGCCACCGGGCGACGATACGGGCCGGGCGCTCCTGGAGGCCCGGGCGCTTGAACTTGAAATGCACCGGATCAGCGCCCGGGACGCCAGCCACGTGGGGGTGATCCTCGCGGCCCTGACCGATCACGTGGTGGGTCGGCTGTCCGGCGCCGAGCCCCCCACCGCCACCCGCCTGCGTCACAAGGACCTGCTCTCCGAGGCGCTGGCGCGGCTGGAACACGCCCTGGCCGTTCAGGGCTCGCCGGAGCTGGCGGCGGAGGATGTGCGGCTGGCCGGCCGCGCCCTCGACCGCATCACCGGCCGCATCGACCCGGAGGACGTGCTGGACCGGGTGTTCGCGACCTTCTGCATTGGAAAATAAGGTGTTTCACGTGGAACGCTTCGGAGGACTGGGCTAGCTCCTCCTCTCCCGCTTGCGGGAGAGGGTAGGGTGAGGGTTCTTTCTGAAGCGCCGCTATCAGTCCACCTCAGCCATGCGCAGCTTTGCTGCGCGCGCCTCACCCACCCTCTCCCCATGAATGGGGAGAGGAGGAGCCTCGCAAGGCGCCTTGCGGTAAGACTCTTTCACGTGAAACCGCCGGCCCCTTCCGCTATAGGAAGCCCCCGCCCATATGGCGCGGATGCGGAGTTTCGGCGTGGCCTCCTGGGACGTGATCATCATCGGCGGCGGCCATGCGGGCTGCGAGGCGGCGGCGGCGGCGGCGCGGTTCGGCGCGCGCACCCTGCTGCTGACCCATAAGCTCGAGACCATCGGCGAGATGTCCTGCAATCCGGCCATCGGCGGCCTGGGCAAGGGTCACCTGGTGCGCGAGATCGACGCCCTGGACGGGGTGATGGGGCGGCTGGCGGACAAGGCCGGCATCCAGTTCCGGCTGCTGAACCGCTCCAAGGGCGCCGCGGTGCGCGGGCCCCGGGCCCAGATCGACCGCAAGCTCTATCGGGAAGCCATGCAGGCCGAACTGGCCGCCACCCCGAACCTGACCATCAAGGCCGAGGCGGTCGAGGACCTGCTGGTGGTGGACGGCCAGGTGACCGGGGTCGTGGGGGCAAGCGGTGAAATCTATCCCGCGGGCCGCGTGGTCCTGACCACAGGTACGTTCCTGAAGGGCGTGATCCATCAGGGCGAGCAGCGCATCCCCGCCGGCCGGGTCGGCGAGGCGCCGGCCATCGGGCTTTCCGACCGTCTCTATGCGCTCGGCCTGGACATGGGGCGGCTGAAGACCGGCACCCCGGCGCGGCTGGTGGCCTCCTCCATCGCCTGGGAGAAGCTGGAGATGCAGGCGGCCGACGAGGTCCCCTCCCCCTTCTCCTTCCTGACGGCCAAGATCACCACGCCGCAGATCGCCTGCGGCATCACCTACACCAATGCCCAGACCCACCAGATCATCGCCGAGCGCCTGACGGAGTCGGCGGTCTATGGCGGGCGGATCAATGGCCGCGGGCCGCGCTACTGCCCCTCCATCGAGGACAAGGTGGTCCGCTTCGCCGACAAGACCGCCCACCAGATCTTCCTGGAGCCCGAGGGCCTGGACGACGACACCGTCTATCCCAACGGCATCTCCACCTCGGTCTCGGCCGAAACCCAGGACCTGTTCCTGCGCACCATCGTGGGCCTGGAGAACGTCCAGGTGCGCCGCCACGGCTATGCGATCGAATACGACTATGTCGATCCCCGCGAGCTGTCGGCCACCCTGGAGGTCAAGCGCCTGCCGGGCCTCTACCTGGCCGGCCAGATCAACGGCACCACGGGCTATGAGGAGGCCGCCGCGCAAGGATTGGTGGCCGGGCTGAACGCGGCGCGGGCCGCCTCCGGCGCAGACGACGCCGTGTTCGGCCGCGACGAGGCCTATATCGGGGTGATGATCGACGACCTGGTGACCCGGGGCGTCACCGAGCCCTATCGGATGTTCACCAGCCGGGCGGAGTTCCGCCTGACCCTGCGCTCCGACAACGCCGACCAGCGCCTGACGCCCAGGGGCCTCGCCCTCGGCTGCGTCGGTGTTTCACGTGAAACAGCCTGGACCGCCAAGTCCGCCGCCCTTCTCGCCGCCCGTGGCCGCGCCGCCGAGCTGACCCTGACCCCGGACAAGGCGGCCAAGGCCGGCCTGCCGGTCAAGGCCGACGGCCAGCGCCGCGACCTGACCCAGCTGCTGGCCTATCCCACCATCGGTTTCGAGGACCTGGCCGTGATCTGGCCGGAGATCGCGGCCTGGGACCCTCAGGTGCGCGAGCAGATCGAGATCGACGCGTCCTATGCGGGCTATCTCGATCGCCAGGAGGCGGACGTGGCCGCCTTCCGCCGCGACGAGAACCTGCGCCTGCCCGCCGAGCTGGACTATTCGGCGGTGGGCGGCCTCTCCAACGAGGTGCGGGACAAGCTGACCGCGATCCGTCCCCTGACGCTCGGCCAGGCGGCGCGGATCGAAGGGGTGACGCCCGGCGCGCTCACCGCCCTGCTGGCCCATGTGCGCAGAAGGGCCGCCTGATGTCCGAGACCCTTCCCGCCGAGGTCGTCGAGGTCGCCGACGCCGCCGACTTCGCCCTGGCCACCGGCGCCGACGAGAGCGTCATCGCCGACCTGCGGCAATACCAGTCATACCTGGAGGACTGGAACCAGCGGATGAACCTGGTGGGGCCTTCAACCCTGGAGATTTTCTGGTCGCGGCACGCCTGGGATAGCGCCCAGATCCTGCCCCTGGCGCCCGAGGCGCTGACCTGGGCCGACCTCGGGGCGGGGGCAGGTTTGCCGGGCATCGTGCTGGCGATCCTCAACAAACACCGCCCCGGTTTCCACATGCACCTGGTGGAAAGTATGGCCAAACGCTGCCGCTTCCTCACCGAGGTGGTGGAGGGTCTCCACCTGCCGGCCACCGTTCATAATTCTCGTGCGGAGGACTTGTCCCTGACTGTGGATATCGTCACCGCGCGGGCTTGCGCCCCGATGACCCGGTTGCTTGGGTACGCCCAGCCCTACCTGAAGCGCGGCGCGACCGCCTTGTTCCTCAAGGGGCAAGATGTTGCGGTCGAATTGGAAGAGGCTACCAAATCTTGGAAGTTCGAGGCGGATGTCCTGCCCAGCTTCAGTGATGCGCGCGGGCGCATCGTACGCGTAAGGACGTTGAGCCGTGGCCGCTGATCCGAAACCCTTCCGGGCGCTGCGAATCCTGGTGGTCGCCAACCAGAAGGGCGGCGTGGGCAAGACCACGACGGCCATCAACCTGGGCACGGCCCTGGCCGCCGTCGGCGAGCGGGTGCTGCTGATCGATTCCGATCCCCAGGGCAATGCGTCCACCGGCCTGGGCATCCCCCATTCCAAGCGCAAGACCACCCTCTATGACGTGTTGATGGGGGACGCCCCCATCACCGCGGCCATCGTCCCCACCGACCTGCCCGGCCTCGACATCGTCCCGGCCCATGCCGACCTCGCCGGGGTCGAGCTGGAGCTGGGCCAGCAGGCCCGCCGCTCCTTCAAGCTGCGCGACGCCATCGACCCGATCCGCCAGTCGGGCGCCTATACCTATGTCCTGATCGACTGCCCGCCCTCGCTCAACCTGCTGACGGTCAACGCCATGGCCGCCGCCGACGCGGTGCTGGTGCCCCTGCAGTGCGAGTTCTTCGCCCTGGAGGGCCTGTCCCAGCTGATGCGGACGGTGGAGCTGGTGCGGGGCAGCCTCAATCCCAACCTGGAGATCCAGGGGGTGGTGCTGACCATGTACGACCGGCGCAACAGCCTGTCGGAACAGGTGGCCAAGGACGTCCGCGCCCACTTCGGCGGCACGGTCTACGCCACGGTGATCCCCCGCAATGTCCGGGTGTCCGAGGCGCCCAGCTTCGGCAAGCCGGTGCTGGTCTATGATCTGAAATGTGCGGGGAGCCAGGCCTATCTGAAGCTCGCCCGCGAAGTCGTGCTGCGCGAGCGCGATCGCCGCGCCAAGGCCGCGTGAGGAAACAATGATGGTCGAGAAACGCGGACTGGGCCGGGGGCTATCGGCCCTGCTGGGGGAGGTCGAGGAGACGCCGGTCACCGCGGGGGCCGCCGGCGGCCTGCGCGACATCCCCATCGAGCTGATCCATCGCAACGAGAAGCAGCCCCGCTGGGTCTTCCCCGAGGAAGAGATCGAGGAGCTGGCCGCGTCCATCCGCGAGAAGGGCGTCCTGCAGCCGATCCTGGTGCGGCCGGCCCCGGACATGGACGGCCACTTCGAGATCGTGGCCGGGGAACGCCGCTGGCGGGCGAGCCAGAAGGCGGGACTGCACGTCCTGCCGGCCCTGGTCCGCGAGCTGAACGACATCCAGATGCTGGAGATCGGGGTCATCGAGAACGTCCAGCGGACGGCGCTCTCCCCCATCGAGGAGGCCAACGCCTACCAGCAGCTGGTGGAGGTCCACGGCCGTAGCGCCGCCGAGGTGGCCGACGCCGTCGGCAAGAGCCGCTCCCACGTCGCCAACCTGATCCGCCTGCTGGCCCTACCCGAGATGGTCCGGCACTACCTGATGGGGGGCCAGCTCACCGCCGGCCACGCCCGCGCCCTGCTGGGGACCCCCGACCCCCAGGCCCTGGCCGAGATCGTCATCGCCAAGGGCCTGTCGGTGCGCGACACCGAATCCCTGGCCCGCAAGGCCTCGGCCGGAGAGACCCCCGCCAAGGCGGCGCGCCCGGCGCCGGTGAAGGACACCGACACCCAGGCCCTGGAGGTCGACCTCTCCGAGGCGCTGGGCCTGACCGTCGAGGTGATCGACAAGGGCGGGGTCGGGGAGCTGCGGGTGAAGTACGCGAGCCTCGAACAGCTGGACGAGGTCTGCCGGCGGCTGACGCGGGCGTAAGCCTTCCCCTCTCCCGCTTGCGGGAGAGGTCGGGGTGAGGGGCCGCGCGGGTCGCGCGGCTGGCGTCGCAGACGCCATCTCCTGCGGTGGGTTTACAGTGCGGCGTCGAGGCCCCCCTCTCCCTGCCCTCTCCCCCCAAAAAGTGGGGAGAGGAGAAGATTCAAAATCGGCCCTGTGGCGCACAGCGGGGCGATCGTCCGTATCCCTGGACGACGGCGAAACGCCATCCTGTGGATGGTTTCGGCGAAATCGACGTAAGTCGTTCTAAAATATAGCCTATTCGGCGCACACGACAGGCGGCGCAAAGGGCGGTTTTCAGGCTCTTTTCAGAGACCCAGGCGCTTGGCGCGGCCGGCGATCTGCAGGGCCAGGCGTTCGGCGATCAGAGCGTCCGGAGAGCCCGCCGTCTTGCAGGCCTTGTCGGCGGCGAACACCTCGGGCTGGATGCGGTCGAGTTCCGGCAGGGTCCAGGTGCGGGCCTGGCGCAGGAACTCCCGCTCGCTCTTCCAGAACACGCCCGAGGCCTTGGCCGCCTCCTGCAGGCCGGCGCCGGACTTGGCGAGGGTCAGGGTGCGGCGCATGCGGCCGAGATACATGCCCAGCGCCCGGACGGCGGCGGGGCCCCCCTCCCCCTCGGCGGCGGCGCGGCGCAGGCCGGCCTGGGCCTCGGCGAGGCGGCCCCCGAAGGCGTCGGCGGCGGCGTCGGACAGGGAGGCCTCCGGCTCGACGCCGAGGAAGTCCTCCAGGTCCTTGGGATTGGCGGTCATGCCGCTGCCGGGGCCGAGGAACAGGGCCAGGCGCTCGACCTCCTGGCGGGCGACGCCGCGCTCCTTGGGCATGCGGGCCACGAAGAGCTGCAGGGCCTCGGCGGTCAGCCCCACCCCGTCCTTGGAGAGCAGGTCGCGCACCAGGCGGGCGATGTCGCCGGGCTCGTCCTCGTAGCAGGGGATGGTCGCGGCGCCGGGCGCCTTCTCGGCGGCCTTGCGCAGGGCGGAGTTGCGGTCGAGGTTTCCCGCCTCGATCAGCAGGAAGGCGTCGGGATTGAGCTCGCCGGCCGCATGCCGGGTCAGGGCCTCGGCGGTCATGCGGTCCAGGGCCTGCTTCTCGGTGGCGAACTTCAGCCGCACCAGGCGCCGGCCGCCCATCAGGGACTGGGCCGCCAGCTCGCCCTCCAGCCGGGCGCCGTCGCCGTCCAGGTCGCCGTCGGTGAGCAGGGCCACGTCGAAGGGGTCGTCGGGACGGTCGCAGACCTTGAGCGCCAGCTGATTGGCGCGGTCGCGGACCACCCCCATGTCGCGGCCATAGATCAGGGCGGCGCGAATAGTCTTATCGGGCGCGCCGAGGAAGCGTTCGATGTCCGGCCGCTTGGCGAGGATCATCGGGCAGCCTTACGACTTGGCGCCGGCCAGCCAGGTGGCGAGCTCGAGCTCGATCTTGCGGGCGGCCTCGCCGGCGGCGCGGTCCTGGGCGTCCTGCTGGGCGGCCACCGAGGCGTAGGGCTGGTCGGCCGAATCATAGGTCACCTCGACCCGCACCCGGCCCACCTTGGCCGCCGCGCCCGAGGGCAGGGCCACCAGGGTGTAGGCCGCCGTCAGGACGTATTCGTAGCGGGTGGCGACATTGTCGACCCGGATGCCGCGGGGATAGCGCTGCTCGGAGATTTGCAGGTCCATGCGGTACTTGGGCTTGAGGTCCGAATCGCGGGCCAGCGCGTCGTCCAGGTGCTCGCGCATCAGCTGGCCGGCCCGGCCGGTGGGGGCCGAGATCTGCACCGAGGACAGGGTCGCGCCCACCCCGGGGCGGCCATAGAGCGGCGTGAAGCCGCAACCCGCCAGGGCGAGGGCGGCGAGCGCCAGGGCGCCGATGCTTGCGATGCGAGCCATGTGCCTCAGCTTGCCACGATGTTGACGATGCGATCCTTCACCACGATCACCTTGCGGATGGTGAGGCCCTCAAGGCGCCGTGCGATCTCAGGATCGTCAAGCACCATCTTCTCGACCTCGGCCGGTTCGGCCCCGGCCGGCGCGGAAATCTCGCCCCGGCGCTTGCCGTTGACCTGCACCGGCAGGACGCGGACGGCGTCCTCGGTCAGGGCCGGATCGAAGTCGGGCCAGGGGGCGGAGACCACCATCCCCTCGCCGCCGATGCGGGCCCAGGCCTCCTCGGCCAGGTGGGGGGTGAAGGGGGAGACCAGGCGGGCGAAGGCCGACAGGGCCTCGGCGCGGGCCGCCAGCAGGGCGGGGCTCGCGCCCTCCACCGGGGCGGCCTTCAGGGCGTTGAGGAACTCGTACAGCCGGGCGATGCCGGAGTTGAAGCGGAAGCCCTCCACGGCCTCGGTGACCGCCTTGACGGTGCGATGGGTGGCGACCCGCAGGGCCACGGCCTTGGGGTCGGAGGCGATGTCGGCCGGGGCGATGCTCTCCGGCTGGGCGTCGAACTCGGCCCAGACCCGATTGACGAAGCGCCAGGCGCCCTCGACCCCGGAGGTGGACCAGATGGAGTCCCGCTCAGGCGGAGAGTCCGACAGCACGAACAGGCGGGCGGCGTCGACACCGTAGACCTCGAAGATGTCGCCCGGCGCCACGGTGTTGCGCTTGGACTTCGACATCTTCTCGATGTCGCCGATGATCACCGGCTGGCCGTCGGAAATCCGGACGGCGCGGCGGGTGTTTCCCTCCGCGGTGATCTCCAGCTCCTTGGGCTCGACCCAGTCGCCGTTCTGCAGGCGGTAGGTCTCGTGGGTGACCATGCCCTGGGTGAACAGGCCCGCGAAGGGCTCCTTGGCCTCCAGCATGCCGGCGTCCGACAGGGCGCGGTTGACGAAGCGGGCATAGAGCAGGTGCAGGACGGCGTGCTCGATGCCCCCCACATACTGGTCCACCGGCATCCAGTAGTCGGCGGCGGCCTTGTCGATGGGATCGGCGGCGTCCGGATTGGTGAAGCGGGCGAAGTACCAGGCGCTGTCGACGAAGGTGTCCAGGGTGTCGGTCTCGCGGGTGGCCGGACCGCCGCAGTCGGGGCAGGTGGTGACTTTCCAGGTGGGGTGACGCGCCAGCGCGTTGCCGGGCTTGGAGAAGTCCAGGTCCTGCGGCAGGGCCACCGGCAGCTGGTCCTTGGGCACGGCCACCACGCCGCACTTGTCGCAATGGACCACCGGCACCGGGCAGCCCCAGCCACGCTGGCGAGCCACGCCCCAGTCGCGCAGGCGGAAGACGGTGGCGCCCTCCCCCTGGCCCTGGGCCTCGATCTTGGCGATGGCGGCGGCCTTGGCCGGCTCGATCTCCATCCCGTCCAGGAAGCCGGAGTGGAAGATGGTCCCGGGACCGGTATAGGCCTCGCTCCCGATCTCATAGGTGGCGGGGTCCTCGCCCGGCGGCAGAACGACGGGTTTCACCGGCAGGCCGTACTTGCGGGCGAAGTCCAGGTCGCGCTGGTCGTGGGCCGGGCAGGCGAAGATGGCGCCCGTGCCGTAGTCCATCAGGATGAAGTTGGCGATCCAGACCGGCAGCCGCCAGCTGGGGTCGAAGGGGTGGGCCACGGTCAGGCCGGTGTCGAAGCCGATCTTCTCGGCGGTCTCGATCTCGGCCTCGGAGGCGCCGCCCTTGCGGCAGGCCTCGATGAAGGCGGCGGCCTTGGGGTCCTTGGCCGCGATCTGCTGGGCCAGGGGGTGATCGGGGGCCACGCCCACGAAGCTCGCCCCGTACAGGGTGTCGGGACGGGTGGTGTAGACCTCCAGCCCGGCCTCGAAGCCCTCGGGCGCGGCGTCGGCGAATTTGAAGGCGAACTTCAGGCCCTTGGAGCGGCCGATCCAGTTCTCCTGCATCAGCCGGACCTTCTCGGGCCAGCGGTCCAGGGTCTTCAGCCCCTCCAGCAGGGCGTCGGCATAGTCGGTGATGCGCATGAACCACTGGTTCAGCTTGCGCTTCTCCACGATGGCGCCCGAGCGCCAGCCGCGGCCGTCCACCACCTGCTCGTTGGCCAGGACGGTCTGGTCCACCGGGTCCCAGTTCACCACGCCCTCGCGGCGATAGACCATGCCGCGCGCCATCAGGTCGATGAACCAGGCCTGCTGCTGGCCATAATAGGCCGGGTCGCAGGTGGCGAATTCGCGTGACCAGTCGATGGACAGGCCCAGCTGCTTCAGCTCGGCCCGCATCTTGTCGATATTGGCGTAGGTCCAGGCGCGCGGGTCGACCCCGCGCTCCATGGCCGCGTTCTCGGCGGGCAGGCCAAAGCCGTCCCAGCCCATGGGGTGCAGGACGTTGAAGCCCCGGGCGCGCTTGAAGCGGGCGTTGGCGTCGCCGAGGGTGTAGTTGCGCACATGGCCCATGTGCAGGCTCCCCGACGGATAGGGGAACATCTCCAGGGCGTAGTATTTCGGGCGCGCGGGATCGATCTGCGCGCGGAACACGTCGGCGTCGGCCCAGGCCTTGCGCCACTTGGGTTCGACTTCTTTGGGATTGTACCGGGCCATGGCGGGGGCTTAGCGCGCTTTCACTGAGGAAGGGAAGCGGCCGGACACGCCGAAAGCGCGCCGACCTGATGAGTTCGGCGCGCCCGGTTATTTGTCAGATCCCCGAACGCGCCCGGGGGGTCAGCCCCGGATGTTCGAGAGCTTAAGCTGACGCGCCTTGGTCAGGATGGCGTTTTCGATGTCGGTCTCGGTCTGGCCGGCCGACGGGGCGTCCACCCAGCCGCCCGCGCCGTCGCGGACCTGCTTGAAGACCGCCACGTTCAGGCCATCGGCCCGCAGGCGGGCGTCCAGGATATAGACCGTGCACTTGAAGCGCTCGTCGGGCTTTTCCGGATTGATGTACCAGTCGGTGATCACCACGCCGCCATAGGGGTCGGCCGAGGCCAGCGGCATGAAGGCCAGGGTGTCGAGGGTCGCTCGCCACAGATAGCCATTGACCCCGATGGTCGGCTGTTCGCCGCTCGGAGCCGACTTGCCGCGTCCGCCAAGATGGAAGATGCCGCCGCCCTCTTCCTGGGTCTGGAAGGTCTTAGGGCCACCACTCGAGCAGGCCGCGAGCGCCGAAAGGCTGAGAGCCAAGGCCCCCGCCGCCACGCCACGCATCCACACTCCACGCACAAACGGCATATATCCGCTCCCAGTCGCTGTTCCGCGTCGGTTTCTCGCCGCGTCGCCGCCCCCGCGCCGGATGCCTCTATAACAACGCCCGAAGCGGCGCCAAACAGGAATCGCGTGGCTCTGCCGCCACAGGCGCCGAACCATCTGTCCACAGACCCGGCCTGCGGCGTGTTGACGTGTTGACCTCGCCCCTTGCGCGACTTTAATCGCATCAACGGTCACGCCTCTCATGGCGGGGCCGGGGCTTAGGGGCCATATAGGTGGTTATGTTCAATCGGACGGTCATGGCGCTGGTCGGCGCGGCGCTCATCTCGAGCGCCGGATCGATAGCTCATGCCCAGACGACGAAGAAGACCACCGACTTTTCCGTGCGCAATGAGACTTTGACGCTGGCCCCGCCTCAGGCGGCCAAGGCGCTGAAGTTCGACGCGCGCAAGGGGCGCTGGGGGGTCACGCTCAATCTGCAGCAGCCGGACGGCCGCGACGCGCAATGGAACGACGTCCAGGCGGGCGCCTATTTCCGCGTGACGCCGTCGCTCCGGGTCGGCGGCGCCGTGGCCCTGGGGGAAAAGGAAACCCCCATGTACCGGAAGACCCAACCCCAGGACGGCGCCCCGCGCGTCCGCCTCGAGACCGCCTTCAAGTTCTAAGGGTCTGTTCAGACTGATCTGCTCGCCGCCAGGCTCACGCCGGGCGGCATTTTTGACTCTGCTTCCTCTCCCCCGTCCCTTCGGGGGGCGTCCGGCCGGGTGGTGAGTGTCGGCGCGATCCCCTCACCCTGCCTCTCCCCTTGGAAGGGGAGAGGCGATCAGGCCGCGAACACCTCGACGCCCGCGATCCCAACGACGCCCGTGGATAGCAGCCGCGCCGCGGTGACGGCGTTCACCCCGCCGAGGGCGTAGACCGGGCTGGCGGCCACCCGAACGAGGCCCGCCAGCCGGTTCGGCCCCAGCGGCTTGCCCGCCGAGGCGCTGTTCGAAGGAAAGATGGCCGAAACCACCACGGCGTCGACCCTGGCCCTTGCGGCGCGCGGGCTGTGGGCGGCTGCCGTGATCAGCCAGCCGGGGCGCCGCGCGCGGATCCGGGCGGCGCGGTGCGCCAGGCGCTCGGGCAGGTGGATCCCGTCGGCGCCGACCCGGGCGGCCAGGGCCTCGTCGGCCCCGATCAGCAGCATCAGGCCGCGCCGCCGGGCGATGGCCTTCAGGCGCAGGGCCACCGCCGGCGCGTCGGCCGCGCCGAACGCCCGGTAGACGATGGCCGATCCTCTCGGTAGGCGGGCCGCGATCGTCTCCGGATCGGGGGTGCGCTGAGGGTCGGTGAAATAGAGCAGGGCGGGCAGGGGCTTCCGCTGGCCCGCGCGCCGCCGTAAGCAGGCCCCCGTCCGCGCCACTGTCCAGAACCCAGCTATGACCCGCTCCTTCGATCCCGCCGCCGCCCGCGCCGACATCCTGGCCCGCATCGCGCTCGCGGCGAAGGCCTGCGGTCGGGCGGCCGGCGATGTGACCCTGGTGGCGGTCTCCAAGCAACAGCCCTGGGACCGAGTGGCCACGATCCTGGAGACCGGCCAGACCGTGTTCGGCGAGAACCGGGTGCAGGACGCCATGGCGGCCTGGGCGGACCACCGCGAGGGGATCGAGCTGCGGCTGATCGGGCCGCTGCAGACCAACAAGGTCAAGGAGGCCGTGGCCTTCTTCGACGTCATCGAGACGGTGGACCGGGAGAAGCTGGCCGCGGCGCTGGCCGCCGAGATGGCCAGGCAGGGCAAGAGCCCCCGGCTCTATGTCCAGGTCAACACCGGCGAGGAGGAACAGAAGGCCGGCGTGATCCCCGGCGAGGCCGACGCCTTCATCACGGCCTGCCGCGAGACCCACGGCCTGACCATCGAGGGCCTGATGTGCATTCCCCCCGCCGACGAGCCGCCGGGGCCGCACTTCGCCCTGCTGGCCAAGATCGCCGCCCGCAACGGAATCTCGAAGCTCTCCATGGGGATGAGCGACGATTTCGAGACCGCCGTGCGGTTCGGGGCCACCAGCGTGCGGGTGGGCTCAGCCCTCTTTGGTCCCCGGGGGTGAGACCCGCAGGGTCGGCCGCTCGGGCCTGCGCGCCCTGTCCATGTGCTCCATGGCGTCCAGGAACGGGTGCGGGTTGACGTCGACGATGGAGATGGCCGAGCCCGGCTGGGCCTTGGCGATCAGCTCCAGCACGTCCCAGGCCTGCAGGGCCACGCAGCCCTCGGTGGGCTCCCAGTTCGGCCGGGCCACGTGCAGGAAGATGGCCGAGCCCATCAGGGGGACCGCCGGATCGTCGTTGTGGGCCAGGACCAGGATGAAGTCATAGACCTTGTCGTCGCGCCACAGGGCCTCGGCGCTGGCCGGGTAGGGCAGGGTGACGGGGCGGTTGTAGTTGGGATCGCCCGGCGCGTCGCACCAGCCGTCGGTGGGCTTGAGGGCCTGGATCGGCAGGGCGGTGGGGGGCGGCGGCATCTTGTCGGGGCGGTAGAGCACCCGGCGGATCGGCCAGACCCCCAGGGGCGAACAGCCGTCCCCCTCGCGCTTGTCCTCGGCGGCGATCACCCCGCCCCGGCCCAGGGCGCAACGGGTTTCGCGGCCCCCCAGATCGAAGCGGCCGTCTGACATCGCCGTGAACAGCACGCTTCATTCCCCCTGAGCGGTTGGCGCTGGCGCCCGACACGGTGCATGTTCGCGCCCATGGCCCAACGCAAGACCCTACTCGTCGTCGACGACAATGATGATCTGCGCGGCGAACTCGCCGAGCAACTGGAACTGCACGAGGAATTCGCCGCCATCCAGGCCGCCACCGCCGGCGACGGCGTGCGCCAGGCCGTCGAGGCGCGCCCCGACCTGATCCTGCTGGACGTCGACCTGCCCGACATGGACGGCCGCGAGGCCTGCAAGGTGATGCGCTCGAAGGGGGTCACCGCGCCGGTGATCATGCTGACGGCGGCCGACACCGACGACGACACCATCCGCGGCCTGGAGTCAGGGGCCAACGACTACGTCACCAAGCCCTTCAAGTTCGCCGTCCTGCTGGCCCGCATCCGCGCCCAGCTGCGCAGCCACGAGCAGTCGGAGGGCGCGGTCTTCCACCTTGGGGCCTACGAGTTCCGGCCCTCGGCCAAGATGCTGGTGGACGCCAACCAGAAGAAGATCCGGCTGACGGAAAAAGAGACCAACATCCTGAAGTACCTCTACCGGGCCGGCGAGAAGCCGGTGAGCCGCGAGGAGCTGCTGGCCGAGGTCTGGGGCTATAACGCCGGGGTCACCACCCACACCCTGGAAACCCACGTCTATCGCCTGCGCCAGAAGATCGAGCCCGATCCCGGCAACGCCCGCCTGCTGCTCACCGAGGCCGGCGGCTACCGCCTGGCGCCGTAGAGCACGCTCGCTCTAGGCTCGGAATGGGCGCCTGACAGGGTCCCTTCGCGGCCGCCCGGCCCTATCGTCCTCTCCTGAACCGGAGATCGATGCATGGAGCCGCTGGTGAGCAAGGGACCTTGGCGCGAGGCCTGGAACGCCGCGTTTCCGGCGCGCCGCGCGCGATCGGCGCAGCAACTTTCCCTGCTCTACGGCTTCGGCGTCGGCCTGACGGCCGGCTGCGCCATGATGCTGATGGCCTTCGGCCTGGGCGTCGGCGTGGGAATCCTGGCCGGGGCGTGAGGGCGGCTCTTCCCTGGTGTCATCCCGGTTTCCGCGCAGCGGAAGACCGGGACCCATACTCACCGATCCCTCCCGAAGGCCCCGCGCATCTAGGTCCCGGACAAGCGCTCCGCGCTTTCCGGGATGACAGCTGTTGTTCGTTTCCGAGGTTCGCGGGCGGCTCTACAGCCCGAAGTCGGCGCTGACCGGGGCGTGGTCGCTGGGGCGTTCCCATTCGCGGACGTCGTCGTGGACGCGGGCCGCGGCCGCGCCGGAGCGGAAGGCGGCTTCCCGCAGGCCCGGCGAGATCAGCACATGGTCCAGGCGCAGGCCGCGGTTGGAGGCCCGGAAGTCGGCCGCCCGGTAGCTCCACCAGGAAAACAGCTTCTGCGGATCGGGAATGGCCTCCCGCACCAGGTCGGTGAACTGGCCGGCCGCCATCAGATTGGCGAAGGCGTCGAGCTCGATGGGGGTGTGGCTGACGATCTTCGACATCTGCTTGTGGCTCCAGACGTCGAACTCGCCTGGCGCCACGTTGAGGTCGCCGACGATGGCGAGCGGGGCCTTGGGGTCACGCCGCGCCATCTCGGCGGTGAGCTTCTCGTAGAAGTCGAGCTTGTGGTCGAACTTGGGGTTGATCTCCCGGTCGGGGATGTCGCCGCCGGCCGGGATGTAGAAGTTCTGGATCTCGACGCCGGCCACCTTGGCCGAGACGCAGCGGGCGTGGCCCTCGCGGCAGACGTCCAGGGGCGCGACCTCCTCGAAGGGCAGGCGCGAGGCGATGGCCACCCCGTGCCAGCCCTTCTGGCCGGCGATCTTGATATGAGGCAGGCCCATGTCGATGAAGGCCTGGCGCGGGAACTCCGCCTCCTGGCACTTGATCTCCTGCAGGCACAGGACATCGGGGGCCTGTTCGTCGACGAAGCGGCCCACCTGCTCGGCGCGCAGGCGGACGGAGTTCACATTCCAGGTGCAGAGACGGAGGCGCATGCGCGGGGTGTAGCTGGCTTGTTCGGGAAAAGAAAACGCCCGGGCACTGGAGAAAGCCCGGGCGTAGTGGTGTCTCTCATGCCGCCGCCGGGAGGGGATAGGTTCCGGCACGGAACACGCCCGCTCGCACGGACGTCATGAGTGGCATTATTGCAACTTCCAAATACAAACGTCAACAAGATTCACGAGGCTTATTGCCTGTTGTCCGATTGTCACATTTTGGCACGACCCACGCCCTTGGGCCGGGGATCGTTGAGGACGAAGAGGGTGGGGGCCAGGCCCGAGGCGCGCTGCAGGCCGCTGAGCCGGATACGGGTCGACTGGCCCTGGGCGTCGCTCACCGTCCAGCCCACCAGGGCCAGGGGATTGTCGGAGAAGGTCAGCGTGATCTGGCCCTCGGCCTGCTTCTTGCCGTCGCGGGCGGTGATGGTGAAGCCGTCCGCCAGGCGGCTGACGTCGCTGATCACCACGCCGCGGTCGAGCTTGATCTGCCGGGCCAGGAAGATGGAGAGCGGGGTGGCCATCAGCGGATAGCGGTCGAAGGTCTTCAGCCGGGAGTCCGCCACCGAGACATTGGCCCCGTCGGCCACCACCAGCAGGCCGGAGGGCGCCTCATAGGCGAAGCGGGCCTTGCCCGGGCGCTTCAGATAGACCGTACCCTGGGTCATGGTCCCGCGCGCGTCGGTCTGGACGAAGCGGCCCTTGGCCTCGGTCAGGCCCTGCAGATAGGTGGCGGCGCGGTCCACCAGCGCCCGGTCGTCGGCGCTCAGCGGGGCGATGGCGGGACGGGCGGCGAGCGCGGGCAGGGGCAGGGCGGCGAGGCCGAGCGCCAGGGCGCGTCGTGTCAGTCGGGTCATGGACCAGGCTCCTTTTCGCGCAACAACCTATAGCGGCCGCGCGGCGTCAATAGGGCGGGAGAACGGCGCAGGGAGCCGGGCGTTCCCGGCTCAGGCCGCGGCGGGCTCGGCGGCGCGCATGCGGTCGGGCCACTCGGCCAGCACCGCCAGCAGGCGGGCCGGGGAGATGGGCTTGCCCAGGTGGTCGTCCATGCCGGCGTCGAGGCAGGTCTGCACCTGGTCGGGCAGGACATTGGCGGTCATGGCGATGATCGGCAGGCCGCGCAGGTGCGGGTGGGGCAGGGCGCGGATGGCCCGGGTGGCGGTCAGGCCGTCCATCACCGGCATCTGGACGTCCATCAGCACCAGGTCGAAGGGCTGGGCGCAGACCGCGGCGATCGCCTGTTCGCCGTCCTCGGCGGTGGTGATCTCGACGTCGAAGGGGGTCAGCAGGGTGGCGATCAGCTCGCGGTTCACCGCCACGTCCTCCACCACCAGCAGCCGCAGGGGGGCGTCCAGGTCGAGGGTCTCGGCGTCGTCGCCGTCCTCGGCCTCGAAGGCGTCGGTGCGGGGCAGGGTCAGCTCGAACCAGAAGGTGGAGCCCTGGCCGGGGGTGGAGACGGCGCCGAGGGTCCCCCCCATCAGCTCAACGGTGCGCTTGCAGATGGCCAGGCCCAGGCCCGTGCCGCCGTAGCGCCGGGAGACCGAGGCGTCGGCCTGGGTGAAGCGCTCGAAGAGCTGTTCGATCTGTTCGGCGGTGACGCCGATCCCGGTGTCGGTGACCTCCATCCGCAGCCGGCCGCAGTCGTTGGCCGCCTCGTCCTGGCGCACGGTCAGGGTGACCCCGCCCTGGCTGGTGAACTTCAGCGCGTTGGAGACGAAGTTCAGCAGCACCTGGCGGATGCGCGAGGGATCCCCCAGCAGGGGGGCGATCTCGCCCTGGGTGGCCACCTCCAGGGTCAGGCCCTTGGCGGCGGCCTGGTCGGCCATCAGGGCGGCGATCGCCTGGGCCGGGGCGGCGGGATCGAAGGGCCGGGCCTCCACCTCCACGGCGCCGGCCTCCAGGCGGGAGAAGTCCAGCACGCTGTTGACCAGCTCCAGCAGGGTGGTGCTGGCGTCGTGGATCAGGCCGGCGTGGCGGGCGTCCTCCGCGGCGAGGCGCGGGGAACGCCGCAGGACGCCGGAGAAGCCGATGATGGCGTTGAGCGGCGTGCGCAGCTCATGGGTCATGTTGGCCAGGAACTCGGACTTGGCCGCGGCGCCCTCCTCGGCGCGGCGGCGGGCCTCCACCAGTTCGGTCTCCAGGGCCTTGCGGGCGTCGATGATCCGGGAGACCGAGATGATCTGCGGCGCGGCGCCGGCCTCCTCGGAGGTGATCAGCCCGAAATTGGTCTCCACCCAGACCGGGTGACCGGCCTTGTGGAGAATCCGGTACTGCAGGGTCAGCTCGCCGCCGCGCGCCACCATGTCGGCGATCTCGCGCGGCACCCAGGCGGCGTCCTCGGGATGCAGGAAGGTGTAGTTGGGGGTGGCGAACAGCTCCTCCACCGAATAGCCCATGGCCGTGGCGATGGAGGGCGAGAGATAGCGCCGGCGGCCGTCCAGGTCGTTGAGGGCGATGACGTCGGTGATGTTGTTGGCCAGGACCCGGTACTGGGCCTCGGAGGTGCGCAGCTTCTCCTGGGCCTCGTTGAACCTGCGCCGCGCGGCCAGGGTGCGGACCACCGCGTCGCTGGCGAAGCCCAGGGACATGACCATCAGGCCAAACACCGCCAGCTTGGGCATGGCGAGCGGGTTGGGGGCCAGGAACACCCCCCAGGCCAGGATGCCGGCGCCGGGCAGGGCGCCTCCCACCACGAAGCCCAGAGCCGACTGGTAGGCGTGGGTCTGGGCGAAGAAGATCACCGACAGCCACAGCGTCATGGCCATCACCGCCCCGGCCGGGGTGCCGGCGCTCCAGAGCAGGGCGCCCAGGGTCATCCAGGAGACGCAGCCGAAGGCCACCGTCGAGAGCTGGGCCAGGCGCAGGCGCGGGCTGGCGGCCAGGCCGAGATATTGCCGGCGCGAGGCCAGCAGGCAGAGGCTCTCCGACAGGGTCTGCAGGACCAGGAAGACGACGCAGACGCGCCAGGGCAGCTCCAGGGAGGCCAGGGCCGCCACCGCCGCGGTGACGCTCATCCGCAGCGGGAAACCCTGATAGGTCTTGGCCGCCAGCTCGTCGAGGCCGTCATCGAGCAGTGCGCGCATCGGGCTCTCCGGGCCGTTTCCTCAACGTAATCCGGGGGATGTTGCGTTTGGATTACCAGGTCGGCCTCCCGACGCAATCGGTCACGCAAGTTGAGTTGTGGCCGTCGCGCCCCCGCCCCAGGGTCGCGTCCATGAGCCAGGTCCACCCCACCGCCGTCATCGCCCCCGGCGCCCGGATCGCGCCGGACGTGGTGGTCGGCCCCTATGCGGTGATCGGGCCGCAGGTGCGGCTGGCGGCCGGAAATGTCGTCGGGCCGCACGTGGTGATCGAGGGGGCGACCGACATCGGCCCGGGCAACCGCTTCCTGCAGTTCTGCGCCATCGGGGCCGGGCCGCAGGTGGACGGCTGGGCCGGCGAGGCTGGCGCCCTGGCGATCGGCGGCGGCAACGTCTTCCGCGAGTTCGTCACCGTCCACGCGGCCACCGGGGCCCAGCCGACCAAGATCGGCTCGCGGAACCTGATCATGACCGGCGCCCATGTGGCCCACGACTGCGTGCTTGGCGACGACATCCGCATGGCCAACGCCGCCACCCTGGCGGGCCATGTGGAGATCGGCGACCACGCCCAGCTCAGCGGGCTCGTCGCCGTTCACCAGCACACGCGGATCGGAACCCACGCCTTCGTGGCCGGCGGTTCGATCGTGACCCAGGACGCGCCGCCCTTCTGCCTGGTGCAGGGGGACCGGGCGCGGCTGGCGGGGCTGAACGCCGTCGGGCTGAAGCGGGCGGGGTTCAGCCCGGCCGAGATCGCCGACCTGCGCCGCGCCTACCGGCTCCTGTTCCTGGGCGCGGGTCCCATGGAGGACCGCCTGGCCGCCGCGCGGCTCAGCGCCGGCGCCCGCGCCCTGGTCCTCGTCGAATTCCTGGAAAGCTCCGGCCGGGGGTGCATTTCCACGCAACGGTCGCGTCTGAGGGCGGCGGCCTGATTTCTCACCGTGTCATCCCGCATGCAGCGGCGAAGCCGCGGAAGTGCGGGACCCATAGGCTGTGATCCCTCCGCAAGTCCCCGCGCGTCTGGGTCCCGGCCTTCCGCTACGCGGAAACCGGGATGACATTGGGGGATGGGTGGGTCAGGCGACCTCGGGAACCACCTGCGGATCCTGCTCGGCGGCGTAGTCGACGCCGGCCAGGCCGAAGCCGAAGATCTTCAGGAAGTCGGACCGGAAGCCGGCCAGGTCGGCCAGCTCGGGCAGGGTTTCGGTGGAGATCCTCGCCCAGCGGCGCTTGACCTCGTCCTGGACGGGCGCCGACAGCTCCCAGTCGTCCAGGCGGACGCGGCCGGCCTCGTCGAGGGCCTCGGGGGCCGGCAGGACGGTGCGGAACAGCCGGTCGATCTGCTCGATGCAGCCCTCGTGCAGGCCCATCTCCTTCATCACCTTGAACAGCACCACGCCGTAGAGCGGCACCACGGGGATGGCCGAGGAGGCCTGGGTGACCACGGCCTTCAGGGAGACGACCCGGGCGGCGTGGTCGCCGTGCTTGGCGCGGATGGCGGCGGCGGCGCGGTCGAGATCCTCCTTGGCCTTGCCCAGGGTGGCCTTCCAGTAGATCGGCCAGGTCAGCTCCGAGCCGATATAGGTGTAGCTGAGGGTCTTGAAGCCCGGCGCCAGGACCCCGGCGTCCGACAGGGCGGCGATCCACATCTCCCAGTCCTCGCCGCCCATGACCGCGACGGTGCCGGCGGTCTCCTCGGGGGTGGCGGGCTGGAGCTCGGTCTCGAAGACCTCGCCCTTGTCGGTGTTGAGCGTCTTGACGGTGACGGGGGCGCCGAGCGGCTTGATGGCCGAGCGGAAGGTCTCGCCGGTCTTCGGGTGGGTGCGCACCGGGGCGGCCATGGAATAGACCACCAGGTCCACCTGGCCGAGATTGTCGGCGATGGCCTTGACGGTCTGCGCCTTCATCTCGTCGGAGAAGGCGTCGCCGTCCAGGGTGACGGCCTTGCGGCCGGCCTTGGCGGCCTCGGCCTCGAAGGCGCGGTTGTTGTACCAGCCGGCGCTGGCGGTCTTGGTCTCGCTGGGCGCCTTCTCGAAGGAGACGCCGACCGTGTCGGCCCCGCCGCCGAAGGTCGCCACGATGCGCGAGGCCAGGCCGTAGCCGGCCGAACAGCCCAGCACCAGGACCCGCTTCGGCGCGGCCGGGATATCGCCCTTGCCGGCGACATAGCCCACCTGCTGGTGGACGCTCATGGCGCAGCCCTCGGGGTGGGCCGTGGTGCAGATGAAGCCGCGGATACGGGGCTCGATGATCATGGGCGCCTCTTTTCGTGGAGGCGGAAGATACACGGGCGCGCGGTGAGGGAAAGCTGGAGTTAGGGCGGCGGGCCGGCCAGGACTTCGCGCTTGCCGGCGTGGTTGGCGGGGCTGACGACGCCCTCGTTCTCCATCCGCTCGATGAGCGAGGCGGCGCGGTTGTAGCCGATCTGCAGGCGGCGCTGGACGTAGGAGGTCGAGGCCTTCTTGTCGCGGGTCACCACCGCCACGGCGCGGTCGTAGAGATCGTCGCCGGAGCCGCCCTCGTCGAAGCCGCCCTCGCCCTCGCCGTCCTCGTCGTCGGCGCCGGCGGTGACCTCCTCGAGGTACTGGGGCTGGCCCTGTTCGCGCAGGAACTTGGCCACGGCCTCCACCTCGCCGTCGGAGACGAAGGGCCCGTGCAGGCGGGTGATGCGGCCGCCGCCGGCCATGTAGAGCATGTCGCCCTGGCCCAGCAGCTGCTCGGCGCCCTGCTCGCCCAGGATGGTGCGGCTGTCGATCTTGGAGGTGACCTGGAAGCTGATCCGGGTCGGGAAGTTGGCCTTGATGGTGCCGGTGATGACGTCCACCGAGGGGCGTTGGGTGGCCATCACCAGGTGGATGCCGGCGGCGCGCGCCATCTGGGCCAGGCGCTGGACGGCGCCCTCCACGTCCTTGCCGGCCACCATCATCAGGTCGGCGACCTCGTCGATGATCACCACCAGATAGGGCATGGCCTCGGGGTTGATCTTCTCGCTCTCGTAGATCGGGCGGCCGGCGTCGTCGAAGCCGGTCTGCACGGTCCGCTCGAAGTGCTCGCCCTTGGCGGCGGCCTCCCGGGCCCGGTCGTTGTAGGAGGCGACGTTGCGCACCCCGATCTTCGACATCCGCCGATAGCGGTCCTCCATCTCGCGGACGGTCCACTTCAGCGCGACGATGGCCTTCTTGGGGTCGGTGACCACGGGGGCCAGCAGGTGCGGGATGCCGTCATAGACGCTGAGCTCCAGCATCTTCGGGTCGATCATGATGAACCGGCACTGCTCGGGGGGCAGGCGGTAGAGGATCGACAGGATCATGGCGTTGACGCCGACCGACTTGCCCGAGCCGGTGGTGCCGGCGATCAGCAGGTGGGGCATCTTCGACAGGTCGGCGATATAGGGCTCGCCGCCGATGGTCTCGCCCAGCGCCATGGGCAGGGCGGAGTTGGACTTCTCGTATTCGGCGCTGCCCAGCAGGTCGCGCAGATAGACGGTCTCGCGCCGGGCGTTGGGCAGCTCGATGCCGATGGCGTTGCGGCCGGGCACCACGCTGACGCGGCAGGCGGCGACGGACATGGAGCGGGCGATATCGTCCGACAGGGCCACGACCCGGGCCGACTTCACCCCGGCGGCCGGGACCAGCTCATAGAGGGTGACCACGGGACCGGGACGGATCTGGTCGATGGCGCCCTTGACCCCGAACTCGGCCAGCACGCTCTCCAGCAGCTGGGCGTTCTGGCGCAGGGCGCCCTCGTCGAACTGGCTGGCCCGCGGCTTGGGCTTGGCCAGCATGGAGAGCTCGGGCAGGGCGAAGCCGCCGGTCTTGACGAAGTCGAAGGCGCCCTGGGCCTCGCGCAGCTCGCGGCCGGATTCCTTGGGGGCGGCCTTTGGGATCTTCACCGCCACCGGGGGCGCGAAGGGTTCCGGCTCGGCGGTCGCGGCCTGGGGCGGGGGCGCGGCGGCCTCCGGCTTGGCGATGGGCGGCAGGGCCGAGGCGGGGATGCGATCCTCGCCGGTCGAGGCGGCGCGCGCGCTGGCGCGGCGGGCGACCGAGGGGCGGACCGGCTTGGGCGCTGGCGCGGCCTTGGGCTGCAGGGCGCCGGCCAGCCAGTGGGCGGCGGCGCCCAGGTCGAGGCGGCGCAGGCCCAGGGCGTAGCCGAGGCCCGCGAAGGCGCCGACGGCCAGCAGCAGGGCGGCGATCAGGGTGGCGCCGGGCAGGCGGGCGAAGGCCAGGACGCTGGCCACGCCGTGCAGCAGGCCGTCGCCCCAGAAGCCGCCCAGGCCCTTGGCGAGCGGCCAGGCGGCGGGGGCCGGGGGGGCGGCCAGCAGGCCGGCCAGGGCCAGCAGGCCCAGGGTTCCGACCAGGGCGCGCAGGCGCACCTGGGCCCGGGTCTCGTCGGGATGGGGGGAGACGGCGCGATAGAGTCCGAACAGCACCATCAGCAGGGCGGCGACGCCGGCGGCCAGGCCCAGGGACTGGACCCCGATGTCGGCGGCCGTGGCGCCGGGACCGCCCAGGGCGTTGGCGGGGCGGAAGGGGGAGGCGGCGTTGAGGCTGGGATCGCCGGCGCTATAGGTGGCCAGCGCCACGGCGAAGGCCGCGCCGGAGGCCGCGATCAGCCCGCCCCGAAGCCGCGCGGTGGTCGGATGGGTCCAGGCCAGGCTGGCGATATGCAGCCCCAGCTCCAAACCCGTCTTTCGCGCCGCCCGCGCCATTCGTCACGCCTCCCATTCTGGAAGCCCCAGTCTATGGGCCCCAGTTGGTTAAGAGGCGTTTACTTCAAGGCGTCCCGATGGCCGGTCAGGCGGCTTTCCTGACATCGGGCCCGAAGCCCTCGCGCCAGCGCACGCAGCCGGGCGCCGCCAGGTCGATATCGAACTGCCGGGTGTGGTCGCGCTCCACCGTGCCCAGGGGCACGAGCCGCTTCAGGACCAGGGAGGCGGCCAGGTAGGCGGGCCGCAGGACGGCCGGGGTCGCCCGCGAGCCGAGCTTCAGCCCGAGCCTGCGACGCAGCACCGCATGGGTGTGGAAGACCCCGTTCACCAGCCGAGAGTGGGGGGAGGCGAAGTCCATGGACATGGAGACGTTGAGGTCGTCGCCATTGGTCACCCGGTGCGGCGAGTGCAGGGGCCAGTAGACCGCCTCGCCGGGGGACAGGGCCACGGGCCGGGCGTGGGGCTCCATCTCGGCGCGATAGGGCAGGTCCGACAGGGTCTCCTTCATCAGGATGGCCTGCAGGGACTCCTCGCTGACGAAGTCCTGGGTCGGCGGGTAGAGGCGGATCGTCTTGTGGCCGCGCACGTGCCACAGCATGGTCTCGCCCGGATCGACGTGGAAATAGATGCCCATGCGGGGGCTGGAGATCAGCACGGCGGCGTCGGCGCCGGCCACCTTCACCCCGGTCTTGGCGCTGAACTCGGCGCTGAGGGCCTCGAACACCCGCCGGTAGCGGGGATTGATCTTCAGCGCGCTGCGCGGGCTCAGCCACAGGGCGCCGCGCTTGGCGGCCTCCAGCAGTTCGGCGCCGGAGAGCTTGCCCGCCTCGCCGGCGATCCAGAGCTGATCGGGGGGCGGGTTCTCGGCCATGGTGCAGACGGTGAGCTGGTCGCGCGGATGCTCGTCCAGCAGCCGGACCAGGGCCTCGTCGGTGAACAGGCCGGTCTCGGCCAGCCGGTGCTTGAAGGTGAGGATCTCGCGACCGGCCAGGGCGGCCTGGTCGGGGAGGAGCGAGGGCATCAGCTCGGGCATGACTGCAAGTCCCGTTTCAAGTCAGGTGGGCGGGCGCGCTGCAATCGCGATTCCACTTTCCCGCGATCCGCATTAGGACTTGGCGCCATGTGGAGCATGCCGCGCAGCGTCCTGAAGGTTGTCGCCGTCCTCATCGCCCTGTGCGCGGTGGGCGGATTTGTCCTGGGGGTCCGGGGCGCGCCCGAAAAGGCCCGGCTGCCGGGGGAGGGGCCTCCCGGCGCCGCCGCCGGCGTCCAGCTCCAGGCCACAGAGGCCAAGCCGCTGGGGGACGAGATCCCGGCGCCGCCCCCGCCGGTGGTGACAGCCAAGGTCGAGGAGAAGAAGCCCGAGGTGAAGACGCCGCAGGCCGATCCCCTGGATCTCGCCGCCGACCAGGTCGCGCCCCAGACCGTGGCCAGCGCCACCCCGGCCAAGCCCGCCGCCCCCAAGCCCGCTCCGCCGAAGACCGCGCCCGCGGCCGACGACAAGGTCGGCGACCTGCTGGACGGCATCACCCCGCCCCCGGAAGATCCACCGATCTAGGCCTTAGGGCCTCGGCCCGGCCCGCCGCAGGGTCAGGTTGATCCGGCCGCCGCCGGGGATCAGGCGCGAGGAGCCGGCCAGGATGCGGTCGACCCCGTGATGGAACAGGCGCGCCTCGCCCCCCAAGAGGCAGACATCCCCCGAGGCCAGCCGCAGCGAGCGGGTGGGGTCCCCCCGCTTGAGACCGCCGAGCCGGAAGAGCGCGGTGTCGCCGAGGGAGACCGACAGCACCGGAAACCCGAAGTCGGCCTCGTCCTTGTCCTGATGCAGGCCCATGCGGGCGCCCTCCCGGTAGAGATTGACCAGGCAGGCGTCGGGCGGGGTCGCCGGATCGGCGAGCTGCGCCCACAGCTCGAGCAGGATCGGGGGAATGGCGGGCCAGGGCTGGCCGGTTTCCGGATGGGTGGCCTGGTAGCGGTAGCCGCGGGCGTCGGTGACCCAGCCCAGGGGGCCGAGATTGGTGGTCTCCACGCTCATGGCCTTACCGCCGGGGGTGATGGGCCGGTAGAAGGGCGCGGCGCCGGCGAGGCCGAGAACCTCCTCGGCCAGGGCGCGTTGCGTCTCCGGCGACAGGCGGCCGGGATGGAGCACGAAGCCCTGCGTCGTCGAAACGGTCATGAGGCGCCATATAGGCCAGATGGACGATCACGCATCCATGCGGCCTGGCGGTTTGCGGACCCTGACCTCCGGCGAGGCGGCCCTGGCCTGGGAGCTGTTCGGCGGGGGCCTCGACCCCGAACCCGTGCGGATCTTCGCCATCCCCCTTTGGCGGCGGGCCTTCGTGCCCTTCGGACGGCTGATCGTCTGGCCGGCGGCCCAGGCCCACGCCGACTTCGCCCGGGCGCCGCTGCCCCTGCAGGGGGTCTTCGTCCACGAACTGACCCACGTCTGGCAGGCCCAGTCGGGGGTCAATCTGCTCACGGCCAAGCTGCGGGCCGGGGATGGTCCCGGCGCCTACGCCTACGATCTTTCGAAAACCTGCGATTTCTCAAGTTTGAATATCGAGCAGCAGGCCATGGTCTTCCAGCACGCGTTTTTGGCCGCGCGCGGCGGTTTCGCGCCGCATGAAGGTGAAGCTTATGCAAGGATATTAGCGACTTGGCGGGAGGGCTCCGCCACAAGACCCCGCACACTTTAAGGGCATTCGCCCTTGCGGGGACGCCCCGCCATCCCATATCGCGACTCGACGGCGGTTTCCGCACAGGTTAACCGCCCGAGACCCTGATCGAACCGGGGACGGTGACAGAAAAAGTCGGGCGCTTGGAAACGAGGCCCCTCACGCACCGTCCGCCACTAGTGGAGCGAGCAAGAGACTCGAACATGAGCAAGATTATCGGCATCGACCTCGGCACGACGAATTCGTGCGTTGCGATCATGGACGGCAAGCAGCCGAAAGTGATCGAGAACGCCGAAGGCGCGCGGACCACGCCTTCCGTGGTGGCCTTCCTGGAAGACGGGGAGCGCCTTGTCGGCCAACCCGCCAAACGCCAGGCGGTGACCAATCCCACCAACACCGTCTTCGCGGTCAAGCGTCTGATCGGTCGTCACAACGACGATCCGCTGGTCGAAAAAGACAAGAAGATGGTGCCCTACGAGATCGTCAAGGGTCCCAATGGGGACGCCTGGATCCGGGCCCAGGGCAAGGACTACTCGCCCCAGCAGATCTCCGCCTTCATCCTGGGCAAGATCAAGGAGGACGCCGAGCGTCACCTGGGCGAGAAAGTCGAGAAGGCGGTCATCACCGTCCCGGCCTATTTCAACGACGCCCAGCGCCAGGCCACCAAGGACGCCGGCAAGATCGCTGGCCTGGAAGTCCTGCGCATCATCAACGAACCCACCGCCGCGGCGCTCGCCTACGGGCTCGAGAAGAACGACGGCAAGAAGATCGTGGTCTACGACCTCGGCGGCGGCACCTTCGACGTGTCGATCCTCGAGATCGGCGACGGCGTCTTCGAGGTGAAGGCCACCAACGGGGACACCTTCCTCGGCGGTGAGGACTTCGACCTGCGGATCGTCGACTACCTCGCCGACGAGTTCAAGAAAGAGACCTCGGTCGATCTGCGCAAGGACAAGCTGGCCCTGCAGCGCCTCAAGGAAGAGGGCGAGAAGGCCAAGAAGGAGCTGTCGACCACCACGCAGTACGAGGTGAACCTGCCCTTCATCTCCATGAACGCGTCGGGTCCCCTGCACCTGAACATCAAGCTGTCGCGCGCCAAGCTGGAAGCCCTCGTCGAGGACCTGATCGCCAAGACGGTCGGGCCCTGCGAGATGGCCCTGAAGGACGCCGGCCTGAAGAAGTCCGACATCGACGAAGTGATCCTGGTGGGCGGCATGACCCGCATGCCCAGGGTCGTGGACACCGTGAAGGAGTTCTTCGGCCGTGAGCCCCACAAGGGCGTGAACCCGGACGAAGTCGTGGCGCTGGGCGCCGCGGTGCAGGCCGGGGTGCTGCAGGGCGACGTCAAGGACGTGCTGCTGCTGGACGTCACCCCCCTGACGCTCGGCATCGAGACCCTGGGCGGGGTGTTCACCCCGCTGATCGAGCGCAACACCACCATCCCCACCAAGCGTTCGCAGACCTTCTCGACCGCCGACGACAACCAGTCGGCCGTGACCATCCGGGTGTTCCAGGGCGAGCGGCCCATGGCGCACGACAACAAGATGCTGGGTCAGTTCGACCTGGTGGGGATTCCCCCGGCGCCGCGCGGCGTGCCGCAGGTCGAGGTGACCTTCGACATCGACGCCAACGGCATCGTCAACGTCTCGGCCCGCGACAAGGCGACCGCCAAGGAGCAGTCGATCCGCATCCAGGCCAATGGCGGGCTGTCGGACGCCGACATCGAGAAGATGGTCCGCGAGGCCGAGAGCAACAAGGCCGAGGACGAGAAGCGCAAGGCGATGGTCGAGGCCAAGAACCAGGCCGAGGCGGTGATCCACTCCACCGAGAAGGCCATGGCCGAGCACGGCGACAAGATCGGCGGTCCCGACAAGGAAGCCATCGAAGCCGCGCTCACCGACCTGAAGTCGGCGGTGGAGGGCGACGACGCCGAAGCCATCGCGGCCAAGACCCAGACCCTCATCCAGGCTTCCATGAAGCTGGGCGAGGCCATGTACGCCGCCCAGCAGGGCGGCGGTGAAGGCGAGCAACCTGACGCCTCGGGCGGTGACGACGTCGTCGACGCCGAGTTCGAGGAAGTCAGCGACGACGACACCAAGAAGTCCGCGTGATCCGCGCCCCATGGCGGCCCTTCGCATCCCTTGCGGAAGGTCGTCATGGGGAGCGACACCGCGTCGCGGCGATCGCGCCTGGCCCAAGGCTTGCAGCGCGAGCCGGGCGGCCCCACCTCCCATGAAGATCAATTTGAACGCCTGATGATTTGATGCGGGACTATTACGAGATCCTGGGCGTGACCCGCGGCTGCGACGAGGCCGCGCTGAAGTCGTCCTTCCGCAAGCTGGCCATGGAGCACCACCCCGACCGCAATGGCGGCTGCGAGGAGGCCGAGGGCCGGTTCAAGGAAATCAACGAGGCCTATTCGATCCTGTCGGATCCCCAGAAGCGCGCCCGCTACGACCAGTTCGGCCATGCCGGGGTGAACGGCGGCGGCGGCGGTCAGGGCGGCGGCCAGTTCCACGACGTGAACGACATCTTCAACGAGGTGTTCGGCGACGTCTTCGGCGACATGTTCGGCGGACGCCGCCAGCGTGGCGGCCCGGCCCGCGGCCAGGACCTGCGCTATGATCTCGAGATCAGCCTGGAGCAGGCCTATGCCGGCTCGGAGGTGGAGATCGTGGTCCCCGCCTCCATCCAGTGCGAGGCCTGCGAGGGCTCGGGCGCCAAGCCCGGCACCAGCCCCACGGTCTGCGGCACCTGCGGCGGGGCCGGCCGGGTCCGCGCCAGCCAGGGCTTCTTCTCCGTCGAACGGGCCTGTCCCCGCTGCGGCGGCTCGGGCCAGATCATCCTCGACCCCTGCGTCGAATGCCGCGGCCACGGCCAGGTCCGCAAGGAACGCACCCTGCAGGTGCGCATCCCGGCCGGGGTCGACGACGGCGCCCGCATAAGACTTGCCGGAGAAGGGGACGCTGGAGCGCGGGGCGGCCCGCGCGGCGACCTCTACATCTTCCTGTCGGTGAAGCCGCACGAGCTGTTCGAGCGCGATGGCCTGGACCTGCTCTGCACGGTGCCGGTGCCCATGACGGTGGCGGCCCTGGGGGGCGCCATCGAGGCGCCCTGCCTGATGGGCGGCGAGAATTGCGACGGCAATTGCAAGATCGAGGTCAAGGTGCCCGAAGGCGCCCAGACCGGCCGCACCGTCCGGCTCAAGGGCCGCGGCATGCCCTCCCTGCGCTCCCGCGAGCGGGGCGACCTGGTGGTGGAGCTGTTCGTCGAGACCCCCACCCGCCTCAGCGCCCGGCAGAAGGAACTGCTGCGCGAGCTGTCGGACCTCTGCGGCGAGCAGCAGCATCCCAAGTCCGCCAACTTCCTGGGCAAGGCCAAGCGCTTCTGGGAAGAGGTGACGGGGGCCTAGGCTCCCTCCGCCGCCGGCCATGATCCCGCCCGCCGACGCGATCGCCGCCGCCGACGTCTTCCTGGGCCTGATCGACGCTGAGGCGCCGGGCCTGGTGCTGGACTTCCACCTGGTGGGCTCGGCCGTGCTGGACGACTGGCGTCCCGGGACCAGCGACGTCGACTTCCTCGCCGTCACCGCCCAGCCGCTCTCGGACCTCCAGCGGGAGGCGATCACCGCCGCCCTGCTGGCCTATAACCGGCTCCCCGGCCGGCCGGCCATCGAGGGCGAATGGATGACGGCGGGCGACCTGACCCGGCCACCGGCCACCAACCCGGGCGTCATCGCCCTGCGCACCCTGGACCTGCACGGCTACGCCGTGCGTGGCGCGCGTCCCGCCGAGATCTGGCGTGACGAGGCCGCGGTCCGCGCCGCCATCCTGGACAATCTCGACACCTACTGGACCGCCTGGCTGCGGCGCGCCCGAAGGCTGCTCACCCCGCTGGGGATCATGATGCTGGACGGCTGGGCGCCGGCCTGGGGCGTGCTCGGCGTGGCGCGCCTGGCCTACAGCCTGGAGACCGGGGACATCATCTCCAAGACCGGGGCCGGCCGCTGGGCGCTCGGCCGGTTCCCCCGGCATCGCCGCATCCTGGCCGAGGTCCTGCGCCTGCGCACCGGCGAGGGCGAGCCCGGCTACCGCGGCCGCTTCCCCCGCAAGCGCGAGGCCCTGGCGGCCATGGCCGAAATCATGGCGGCGTGCCGGAAATCCTGAGCTGTCATCCCGGTTTCCGCGCCAGCGGAAGACCGGGACCCAGAAGCACCGATCTCTCCTGCACGCTCCGCGCGTCTGGGTCCCGGACAAGCGCAAGCGCGCTTTCCGGGATGACACTCAGAATTGGGCCGTCAGCGCCCGGATATCCGCCCACCGGTAGCTGACCTCGTACATCAGGCCGCCGGGGCCGGGCTCCTTGCGCGGGGCGTCGGCCTCGCCGCCCAGGTGTTCGTAGAAGCCGCGGGCCGGGATGTTGTCGCGCAGGACCGAGATCATCAGGGACCGGGCCCCCTGGTCGGCGAACACCCGGGCCGCGGCGGTCAGCAGCCGCCGGCCCAGCTCCTGGCCCTGGTGGGCGCGCAGGACATAGAGGGTGGTGACCTCCGCCTCCCCGGCGACGCGACTGCGGGACGGACCGCCCGCGGCGTAGCCGACGATGCCCGCCCGGTCGGCGGCCGCCAGGGTGATCTCGTGCTCGGCGGGGCTGACCAGGGCCCGGGTGAAGCGCCGGGCGTGCACGGGCGCGCTCATCCGGTCGAGATAGGAGTCCGGCAGCAGGCCGCGATAGGTCTCGCGCCAGGCGGTCACATGGACCTGGGCCAGGGCCTCGGCGTCGTCGGGGCCGGCGGGGAAGATGACGTGCATGGGAAACCTCCCGGACTTAACCACAGCTTGGGCCTCGCGGGGCTCGGTTCAAGGGGCTGACGCGGAGGGCGGGCGCCGTTAACCTCCGCGCCGAGCATGAACGCCCAGATCCCCCCCTCCGCGGACTCCGCCGGCGCCACCCCGGTGATGGCCCAGTACTTCGAGGCCAAGGCCCGCCAGCCCGACGCCCTGGTCTTCTTCCGCATGGGGGATTTCTACGAGCTCTTCTTCGAGGACGCCGAGAAGGCCGCCGCGGCCCTGGGCATCACCCTGACGGCGCGAGGGAACCACGGCGGCGCGCCGATCCCCATGTGCGGGGTGCCGGTCCACGCCGCCGAGGCCTATCTGGCCAAGCTGATCCGGTCGGGCTTCAAGGTCGCCGTCTGCGAGCAGATGGAGGACCCCGCCGAGGCCCGCAAGCGCGGCTCCAAGTCCATCGTGCGGCGCGACGTGGTTCGCGTGGTGACGCCGGGCACGCTCACCGAGGACGGCCTGCTGGATGCCCGCGGCGCCAATCGCCTGGCCGCCGTGGCGGTCCGCGCCGGGGCCGCGGCCGTGGCCAGCGTCGAGCTCTCCACCGGCGAGGTGGAATGCTGGGCCGTGGCCCGCGAGAACCTGGCCTCGGCGCTCGCCGCCCTGGGCCCCTCCGAGATCCTGGTCCCCGACCGCCTGTTCGCCGACGAGGGCATGAACGCCGCCCTGCGCAGCGCCGGCGGGGTGGTGCAGCCCATGCCCTCGGCTCTGGCCGAACCCGCCGCCTCCGAGGCCCGGCTGAAGCGGCTCTACGGGGTCGACACCCTGGACGGCTTCGGGACCCTGTCGGGGGCGGAGATCTCGGCGCTCGGCCTGATCGCCGCCCACCTGGAGACCACCCAGGCCGGCCGCCTGCCGGCCCTGACCGCCCCGCGGCGGGCCGGCGAGGCCGACGTCATGGCCATCGATCCGGCCACGCGGACCAGCCTGGAGATCGAGAAGAGCCTGTCGGGGTCCCGCGAGGGCTCCCTGCTGGGCGCCATCGACCGCACCATCACCGCCCCGGGCGCCCGGATGCTGGCCGCCCGCCTGGCCCGGCCGCTGCTGGACCCCGCCGCCATCGAGCTCCGGCTCGACGCCGTCGGCTGGTTCGTCGAGCGCCGCCCCCTGCGCCAGAAGCTGCGGGAGGAGTTGAAGGGCCTGGGCGACATGGCGCGCGCCCTGTCGCGCCTGGCCCTGGGACGCGGCGGCCCCCGCGACCTGGGCTGCCTGCGCGACGGCCTGGCCCGCGGCGAGGCGATCGCCGTCCTGTTCGCCGGGGCGCCCGAGCCCCTCGATCCGCCGCCGCCGGCCGAGATCGCCGCCGCGCTCGCCGCCCTCCACGCCCAGGACCATTTCGACCTGGGCGCCTTCCGCCAGATGCTGGCCCAGGGCCTGGGCGACGAGCTGCCGGCCCAGGCCCGCGACGGCGGCTTCGTGGCCGCGGGCGTCCGCCCCGAGCTCGACCAGGCCCGCGCCCTGCGCGACGACAGCCGCCGGGTGATCCTGCAGCTGGAGGCCCAGCTCGCCTCCGAGAGCGGCGTGGCCCTGAAGATCCGCCACAACGCCGTCCTGGGCTATTTCGTCGAGTGCACCGCCAAGGCCGCCGAGCCCCTGATGGCGCCGCCGCTGAACGCCACCTTCATCCACCGCCAGACCCTGGCCAACCAGGTGCGCTTCACCACGGTGGAGCTGGCCGAGCTGGACGCCAAGATCGCCCAGGCCGCCGAGCGGGCGCTGGCCATCGAGGTGGCCACCTTCGAGGCCTGGCGCGAGGCCGCCATCGGCGTGGCCGCCGCCATCCAGGCCGCCGCCGAGGGCGCCGCGCGCCTGGACGTGGCCTCAGGCCTGGCCGAATGGGCCGACGACGTGGGCGGGACGCGCCCGATCATCGACCGCTCCACCGCCTTCGAGGCGGTGGCCGCCCGCCATCCGGTGGTGGAGGCCGCGGTCAAGCGGGCGGGCGAACCCTTCACCCCCAATGACTGCCGCCTGGACGGCGCCGGGGCCGTGGGCCCGCGCCTGGCCATCGTCACCGGGCCGAACATGGCCGGTAAGTCCACCTTCCTGCGGCAGAACGCGCTCCTTGCGGTGCTGGCCCAGGCGGGTTGCTACGTGCCGGCCCAGAGCCTGCGGATCGGGGTGGTGGACCGCCTGTTCAGCCGGGTCGGGGCCGGGGACGACCTGGCCCGCGGCCGCTCGACCTTCATGGCCGAGATGGTGGAGACCGCCGCCATCCTGACCCAGGCCACCCCGCGCTCCCTGGTGATCCTCGACGAGATCGGCCGGGGCACGGCCACCTATGACGGCCTGGCCATCGCCTGGGCCTGCGCCGAGGCCCTGCACGAGACCAACCGCTGCCGCGGCCTGTTCGCCACCCACTATCACGAGCTGGCGGTGCTGGAGGGCCGGCTCGCCCACGTCGCCAACCTGTCGCTGAAGGCCAAGGAGTGGAACGGCGACCTGATCTTCCTGCACGAGGCTGGTCCCGGCCCCGCCGACCGCTCCTATGGCGTGCAGGTGGCCAAGCTGGCCGGCGTGCCCGCCCCGGTGGTGATCCGCGCCCGCGAGGTGCTGGAGCGCCTGGAGCGGGAGACCGGCGCCCCGGCCCACCTGGAGGACCTGCCCCTGTTCGCCGCCAGCGCCCCCGGCGTCGCCGAGCGCTCGGGCCCCAGCGCGGTGGATGCGGCGGTGGCCGAGCTCGACCCCGACAGCATGAGTCCCCGCGAGGCCATGGCGGCGCTCTATCGGCTCAAGGGCCTGCTCTGACCTAGGCCAGTCCGAGAATTGTGCGGTGCAAAATATTAAGCATCGCGCTGCACCATTTTTTAAGCGCCAGGGTACAAAAACCCCTCCGACGAGCGCGGGCCGCCTCCCCATTTTTCCGCGCCGCAGGAGATTAGAACATGATCCGCATCGCCGTTATCGCCGCCGCCGCCGCCCTCATCGCCTCCTCGGCCAGCGCCACCGAAGTCCGCGTCTCCCTCACCGGCAAGTCCGCTGACCAGATCAACGCCGACATCCGCGATGCGGCCCGCACCGTCTGCCTGAAGGACACCGCGGGCGACACCATGATCCTCGGCGCCTACAGCCGCTGCGTCCGCGACACCCTGAAGGTGACCCGCGAGAAGCTCGCCGCGCTCTAAGCCGCGCAAGCTCGATCCGATTGCAGGAAGGCCGGCGCTCACGGGCGCCGGCCTTTTTCTTTGGCCGCGGCTCCGTGCGGGGTTCGCCCGGGGGGCGGCGCGGCCCTATATGTCGGGGACCATCTCCCCAAGGGCCCCCCATGCCGCCACGCCTGCGTCCCACGCGCCTGGAATATGTCGTCGACGGAATCCGGCTGCGCGCCCAGCTCTCCGCCGCGGCCCTGGACGCCGCCGGCGACGAGGCCGAGCAGCGCCGGCGCGCCCTGGACATCCTCAAGCAGGCCCTCTTCCGCGGCCGGATGATCGCCAAGGAGCGGCTGGAGAACGGCGCCGGCGGCATCGAGACCGCCCGGCTGCTTTCGGGCGTCACCGACGAGGTGGTCACCGCCCTCTACGACTTCACCACCGTCCACGTCTTCCGGGCCCGCAACCCCACCGAGGGCGAGCGCCTGGCCCTGATGGCGGTGGGCGGCTACGGGCGCGGCACCCTGGCGCCCTTCTCCGATCTCGATCTGCTGTTCCTGCGGCCCTACAAGCAGACGGCCCATGCCGAGAGCGTCATCGAGTACATGCTCTACGCCCTGTGGGACCTGGGCTTTAAGGTCGGCCACGCCTCGCGCACGGTCGAGGAGTGCATCCGGCTCTCCAAGGAAGACTTCACCATCCGCACCTCGATCCTGGAGGCGCGGCGCCTGACCGGCGACGAGAAGCTGGCCGAGGAGCTGACCCGCCGCTTCGCCAACGAGGTGGTGAAGGGCACCGGCGCCCAGTTCGTCGCCGCCAAGCTCAAGGAGCGCGACGAGCGCCACGACCGGGCCGGCGCCACCCGCTACCTGGTGGAGCCCAACGTCAAGGAGGGCAAGGGCGCCCTGCGCGACCTCAACACCCTGTTCTGGATCGCCCAGTACCTGAACCCCTCGGCCCAGGCCCGGATGGACGGCATCGTCCACCTGGAGATGTTCGAGCGCCGCGAGGTGGCCGCCTTCCTGCGCGCCTTCGACTTCCTCTGGGCGGTTCGCTGCCACCTGCACTTCGCCACCGGCCGCCCGGAAGAGCGCCTGACCTTCGACCTGCAGCCGGAGATCGCCCGGCGCATGGGCTATGGCGACCGCGGCGACGCCCCGGCCGTCGAGCGCTTCATGCGGCGCTATTTCCTGATCGCCAAGGAGGTGGGCGCCCTCACCCGCGTCTTCGCCGCCAAGCTGGAGTCCGAGCGGGTCAAACAGCAGCCCAGGGGCATCTCCCGCCTGCTGCCGGGCCGGGGCCAGTCGCGGAAGAAGGTGCTGGACCCCGGCTTCCACGAGGAGGGCGGCCGTCTCAACATCGACGGTCCGGAGGTCTTCGAGGCCGACCCCATCAACCTGTTGCGCCTGTTCCGCCTGGCCGATCAGCGGAACCTGGACCTGCACCCCGACGCCTTCACCGCCGCCACCCGGTCCCTGCCCCTGATCACCTCGAAGACCCGGCGCGACCCCGCCGCGGCCAAGGTGTTCCTGGATATCCTGGCCCGCGGCCGCGACCCGCAGCGCACCCTGACCCTGATGAACGAGGCGGGTGTGCTGGGCCGCTTCCTCCCGGAGTTCGGCCGCATCGTCGCCCAGATGCAGTTCAACATGTACCACTCCTACACGGTGGACGAGCACACCCTGCGGGCCGTGGGCGTGATCGCCCAGATCAAGGCCGGGCGCTTCGCCGAGGACCATCCGCTGTCGACGGCCATCATGCCGCTGATCGACGACCCCGAGGCCCTGTTCCTGGCCATGCTGCTGCACGACACCGGCAAGGGCGGGGCCGGCGGCCAGGAAAAGGCCGGGGCCCGGGCCGCGCGCCAGGCCTGCGAGCGCCTGGGCCAGGACCGCAAGCGCATCGAGCTGGTGGCCTGGCTGGTGGAGCATCACCTGGTGATGAGCGACTACGCCCAGAAGCGCGATGTCTCCGACCCGCGCACGGTGGTGGACTTCGCCCGCATCGTGGAGACTCCCGAACGCCTGCGCCTGCTGCTGGTGCTCACCGTGGCCGACATCCGCGCCGTGGGGCCCGGCGTCTGGAACGGCTGGAAGGGCCAGCTGCTGCGCGAGCTCTACGCGGCCACCGAGGCCGTGTTCCGCGGCGGCCGGGGCTCGGACGCCGCCGCCGCCGTGCGCCGCTATCACGAGAACGCCGCCTATGACGCACGCATGCGTCTGGTGGCGGTCGATCCCGCCGCCACCGCCTGGGCCCAGGCCATGGAGGACGCCTATTTCACCTCCTTCGCCGAGGCCGAGGTGCAGCGCCACGCCATCCTGGCCCGGCGCGCCGAGACCGCCGCCGCCGCCGCCGAGGGGCATATCCGCCCGGGGCTGAACGCCTCGGAGGTGGTGGTGGCCGCTCCCGACCGCCCTCGTCTGTTCGTCGATCTCGCCCACGCGGTGACGGCGCTGGGCGCCAATGTGGTGGGCGCCCGGGTCTTCACCTCGCGCGCGGGCCAGGCTCTGGACGTCTTCTATGTGCAGGACGTCACCGGGGCGGCCTATGGCAGCGACAACGCCAAGGCCCTGGCCCGCCTGGCCGAGGCCCTGGAAGCCGCCGCCCGCGGCGAGCCGGTGAAGACCGAGACCAAGCGCACTTCCGACTTCAGCCGCGCCGCGGCCTTCTCCATCACCCCCACCGTCATGCTCGACAACGACGCCTCGGAGGTCTCGACGGTGGTGGAGGCCTCGGGCCGCGACCGGCCAGGCCTGCTGGCGGCGCTCGCCCAGCCTATCTCCGAGGCCGGCCTCTCCATCCTCTCGGCCCATATCGACGGCTATGGGGAGCGGGCGGTGGACGCCTTCTATGTGGTGGACGCAGCGGGCAAGAAACTCACCGATCCCAAGGCCATGACCAGTCTGAAGGCCGATCTGATGGCGGCCCTGGACGAGGGCGAGGCCGCCGCCGCGCCGAAGAGCCGCGCCAACCTGCAACGGGCCCGGGCCAGCGTGGCGCGCTGATCCCTTGACGGCGGCCGCGGCCCTGCGCACAGAGCCAAGGTGAGCGATCCAACCCCGACCTCGACGTCCGCCCCCGCCAAGCCCGGCGGGATGATCCGTTCGTCGATGATCTATTCGGCGCTCACCCTGGTGAGCCGGTTCATGGGCCTGGCCCGCGACCTGGTGATCACTGCCCGCCTGGGGGGCAGCTCCAACATCGCCGCCGACGCCTATTTCACGGCGCTGACCTTCCCCAACCTGTTCCGCCGGATCTTCGCCGAGGGCGCCTTCGCCGCGGCCTTCGTGCCCGACTATTCGCGCCGCCTGGCCAGCGACGGCCGGGAGGCCGCCGACGCCTTCGCCGCCGACAGCCTGGCGACCCTGGCGGCCGCCACCGTCGCGGTGACCATCGTCTGTCAGCTGGCCATGCCCTGGCTGATGATGGCCTACAGCCCCGGCTATATGAGCGACCCGGCCAAGTTCAAGCTGGCGGTGCTGCTCACCCAGATCACCATGCCCTACCTGCCCTGCATCTCGATCGCCTCCCTGTTCGCGGGCATCCTGACGGCGCGGGGGCGGTTCGTGATCTACGGCCTCTATCCCACCATCCTCAACGTGGTGATGCTGATCGCGGTCCTGCCGCAGAAGGACCCCACGGCGGCGGCCTTCGCGGCCTCGGTGGGGGTGGTGATCGCCGGGATCGGCCAGGCGGCGATCTGCTGGTGGGGCGCGCACCGCACCGGCGCCCGGGTCCGCCTGAAGGCCCTGAAGTTCACCCCGGAGATCAAGGCCCTGGCGCGGCGCGCCGTGCCCGGGGTGATCGCCTCCAGCGCCGTGCAGATCAACCTGTTCATCTCCGCCATCCTGGCCTCCCAGGTGGCCGGCATGCGGGTCTGGCTGAACGTCGCCGAGCGGTTCTACCAGCTGCCGCTCAGCCTGGTGGGGGTGGCCATCGGGGTGGCCCTGCTGCCGCGGCTCGCCACCGCCTTCCAGCTGGGGGACCATGACGACGCCCAGGGGTCCATGGACCAGGCCATCGTCTTCGGTCTGGCGCTCACCCTGCCCGCCGCCGCGGCCCTGATGGCCATGCCGGTCTATCTGGCCGACGGCCTCTTCGCCCGCGGCGAGTTCACCTATGCCGACGCGGCCTCCTCCGGGGCGCTGCTGTTCCACTACGGCTGGGGCCTGCCGGCCTTCGTCCTGATCAAGATCCTGCAGCCGGCCTTCTTCGCCCGCGGCGACACCAAGACCCCGATGCGGTTTTCCCTCATCTCGGTGGTGGTCAATATCGTGCTGGGGGTGGCGCTGTTCTACACCATCGGCTTCCCCGGCATCGCCATCTCCACGGCCATCGCCTCCTGGGGCACGGTCGCCCAGATGGCGGTCCTGCTCTGGCGGCAGAACGCCTACCGGCCTTCCAAGCGCGCCATCGGCAAGATCATCCGGGTCATGGTCGCCAGCGTGGGGCTTGGGGTGCTGCTGGCCCTTGCCGCCCATTTCCGCACCACCCTGGAGGCCCCGATGGCGGGCCTCGGCCACGCCAAGGAGATCACCGTCCTCCTGGTGTCGGCGGTCGGCGGCCTGCTCTATCCGGTGCTGTTGTTCGCCTTCGGCGGCGTCACCCCGGCCGAGGTGCGCGGGGCCCTGAAGCGGCGCAAGGGCGACGTGGCCGTCGCCGTCCCCGACCTCTGACGGACTTGCCCAAAACGCCCGCCCGGACTATTCGCATCGGCCATGACTTTGACCGGACGTCTCTCCTGGCGATGGCGCAGCGCCTGACCCCGCCTCCGCGGCGCGATGCTTCGCGCCCCCACGTCCTCTCTTTTCAAAGCCTGATCCCATGACCGAACAAGCTCCCGCCGCCTATGCCGGCAAACGACGCGTGCTCTCCGGCGTCAAACCCACCGGCGACCTGCACCTGGGCAACTATCTCGGCGCCCTGGTGAAGTTCACCCGCATGCAGCACGAGGCCGAGACCTTCATCTTCGTGGCCGACCTGCACGCCATCACCGAATGGCAGGACCCGGCCAAGCTGACCGCCCAGACCCGCGAGATCGCCGCGGCCTATCTGGCGGCCGGCCTGGATCCGAAGATCGCCACCATCTTCCCGCAGTCGGCGGTGACGGAGCACGCCGAGCTCGCCTGGATCTTCAACTGCGTGGCCCGGGTCGGCTGGCTCGACCGGATGACCCAGTTCAAGGACAAGTCGGGCAAGCACAAGGAGCGCGCCAGCGTCGGCCTCTACACCTACCCGGTGCTCCAGGCCGCCGACATCCTGCTCTACAAGGCCACCCACGTGCCGGTGGGCGACGACCAGAAGCAGCATGTCGAGCTGACCCGCGACATCGCGGCGAAGTTCAACCACGACTTCGACGCGCCGGGCTACTTCCCCCTGCCCGAGCCCATCCACCAGGGCGCGGGCGCGCGGATCATGTCCCTGCGCGACGCCAGTGAGAAGATGAGCAAGTCCAACCCTTCGGATGCCGCGCGCATCAACCTCACCGACGAGGCCGATGTGGTGGCCCAGAAGATCCGCAAGGCCAAGACCGATCCCCTGCCGCTGCCGGACACGGTGGAGGCGCTGAAGGACCGGCCCGAGGCCCAGAACCTGGTGGGGATCTACGCCGCCCTCGACGGCCGCACCTCGGCGCAGGTGCTGACCGAGTTCGCGGGCGAGGGCTTCGGCGCCTTCAAGCCGCGGCTGGCCGACCTGGCGGTGGCCAAGCTCGGCCCGGTGGGGACCGAGATGCGGCGGCTGATGGCCGATCCCACGGAGATCGACAAGGTGCTGGCCGCCGGCGCCGAACGCGCCCGGGCCGCCGCCGCCCCGACGCTGGCCGAGGTGAAGAAGCTCGTCGGCTTCTGGGGCGCCTGAGTCCTCCCAACCTTCGTCATCCCGGACGGCCGCCAGGCCGATCCGGGACCCAGGGGCCATGCGAACCGCCCCTGGGTCCCGGCTCTCCGCTTCGCTACGGCCGGGATGACGTAAAGGGTTGAGAGGGATGCTTGCGCTTGTCCGCGCTGCAAGCCACCGTCGCCCCATGAGCCAACGCAAGTTCCTGGTCATCGCCGACGACAGTCCGGAGTTCCTGGCCGCGCTGAAGTTCGCCTGCCGCCGCGCCCGCTCCACCGGCGGCCACGTGGCCCTGCTGCGGGTGATCGAGCCGGCCGTCTTCGAGCACTGGAGCGGCGTGCGCGAGGAGATCGAGCGCCAGGCCCGCGAGGAGGCCGAGGCCGCCCTGCAGAAGATGGCCGAGTTCGTGGTGGCCGAGACCGGGGTCTCGCCCGAATTCATCATCGAGCACGCCGACAACACCCGCGCGGCCCTGCGCAAGGTGGTCTCCGAGGATCCGGACATCAAGATCCTGGTCCTGGCCGCCGCCGTGGAGGGCCGCGGCCCCGGCCCCCTGGTGGCCTCCATCGCCAAGGAGGGCGTCAAGTGGGGCGCCCGCAAGCTGCCGGTCACCATCGTCCCGGGCGATCTGACCGACGACGAGATCGCCGATCTGGCGTAACTAGGTCTGATCGACAGGGGCGAGGGGCTGCATGGACCGCAAGTTGGCGCTGATCACGGGGGCTTCGGCCGGGATCGGGGCGGCCTTCGCCAGGATCTACGCCAGCCACGGCTATGACGTGGCGCTCACCGCGAGGCGCGCCGACCGGCTGGACCGCCTGGCCGAGGACATCCGCCTGCGTCACGGCGTCGAGACCCTCACCGTCGCCGCCGACCTGGCCGATCCGGCCGCGCCGGGCGCCATCCTCGACCACCTCACCGCCCACGGCCGGCGGGTGGACGCCCTGATCAACAACGCCGGCTACGGCCAGCCCGGGACCTATGCCGACACCACCTGGGAGCAGCAGCAGGCGGTGATCCAGGTGATGCTGACCGCCCCCAGCGAGCTGGCCCACCGGGTGCTGCCCGGCATGGTGGACCGCCGTTTCGGCCGCATCGTCAATGTCGCCTCTCTGGCGGGCCTGGTCCCCGGCTCGGCCGGCCATACCCTCTATGGCGCCACCAAGAGCTACCTGGTGAAGTTCTCCCAGAGCCTGCACCTGGAGAACCTGGCCACCGGGGTGCATGTCAGCGCGCTCTGCCCCGGCTTCACCTATTCGGAATTCCACGACGCCAACGGCACGCGGGAGCGGATCAGCGCCTCGACGCCGGCCTGGCTCTGGCTGGGCGCCGACGAGGTGGCCGCCGCCGGCTACGAGGCCGTGGAGGCCAACCGCGCGGTCGCGGTCCCCGGCGCTCCCAACAAGGCCATCGCCGGCCTGGCCCGGCTGATCCCCGACGACTGGGCGCTCGCCCTGATGGCCTGGCAGGGCCCGCGCTTCCGCAAGGTCTAGGCAGGCGCCGCGAACCACGAACTTCGCGAACGACGGGGATCGGAGCGCGACCTAGCCCTACCCCAGTGTCATCCCGCATGGAGCGCGAAGCGCGGAAGTGCGGGACCCATACGCACCGATCTTTCCGGAGAGGCCCGCGCGTCTGGGTCCCGGTCTTCCGCTGTGCGGAAACCGGGATGACACCATTTGCCTGCTCAGTGCGCCGCGTAGGGCGCGGCGGCCTTGCGCAGGATGACGTCGTGGGTGCTATCGGCGATGCCGATCATCACGAACTGGACGGCGAGCGCGCAGAGGATCAGGCCCAGGACCCGGACCACGATGGTCAGGCCGATCTTGCCCAGCATGCGGGTGATCAGCGGGCTGGCCCAGAAGGCCAGCATGGTCGACAGGGCCGTGGCGGCGATCACGCCCACCCCCACCGCCGCCCCGATCAGGCCGAAGCGCTTGGCCTCGCTGGCGTAGATGATCACCGTGGAGATGGCGCCGGGCCCGATCAGCAGGGGCATGGCGAAGGGCACGATCATCCGCTCGAAACGCTTGCGGGCATGGGCCCGGCCCTCGCCGGGGGTGGTGTCGGCCCCCTCGACGCTGGTGGCCATGTCGCCGCGCACCATGTCCAGGCCCAGAAGGAACAGGATGATCCCGCCGGCCATGCGGAAGGCCGGCAGGGAGATGCCGAAGAAGGCCAGCAGGGACAGGCCCGAGAAGTAGAAGAAGGTCAGGAAGAACAGGATGAAGAAGGCGATATAGACCGCGATCAGCCGCGAATCCTTGCTCTTCACCCCCATGGTCGCCGCGGCGAACAGGGGCACGGTGCCGATCGGGTCGATCAGGGCGAAAAGGGCGACGAAGAAGTTGACCGCGAAGTCTGCCGGGCTCATTGCAGCGTCTTAGCCCAATTCGTCTCCCGCGCCGACCTCCTGGCTGAGGTCCCCCGCGCCTGCCCGGAGCTAAGCCATGTCCGAGACCCTGGTCAAAGCCGACCCCCGCCTGATCATCCCCCTGGACCTGCCCACGGTGGCCGAGGCCCGGGCCATCGTCGAGGCCCTGGGATCGGCCGTCAGCTTCTACAAGGTGGGTCTGGAGCTGTTCGCCACCGGCGGCGGCATGGACCTGGCCCGGGAGCTCAAGGCCAAGGGCAAGCAGGTCTTCCTGGACTGGAAGCTGCATGACATCGGCACCACGGTGCAGCGCTCGACCGCCGTCCTGGCCGACTCCGGCTGCGACTTCCTCACCGTCCACGGCGAGCCCCAGGTGATGGAGGCCGCCGTGCGCGGCAAGGGCCGCTCCGACCTGAAGATCCTGGCGGTGACGGTGCTCACCAGCCTGTCGGACGCCGACCTGCTGGAGATGGGCTTCTCCGAGACCGCGCGGTCCCTCGTCGAGCGTCGCATCCACCAGGCGGTGAAGGCCGGTTGCGACGGGGTGGTGGCCAGCCCGCACGAGGCGGCCCTGGCCCGGGCCATCGGCGGCAAGGACTTCCTGGTGGTCACCCCTGGCGTGCGTCCCGACTGGTCGGCCAAGAACGACCAGGCCCGGGCCGCCACCCCGGCCGACGCCCTGAAGGCCGGCGCCTCGCACCTGGTGGTGGGCCGGCCCATCACCGCGGCCAACGATCCACGCGAGGCCGCGCTGCGGGTGGCCGGCGAGATGGCGGGCGTCTAGGCCTAGATGCTCCCCCACTGGGGGAGCTCCCGGCCGAAGGCCGGGTGAGGGGGACTTTGACCCTCGTTTGTGGGCGGCAACCCCCTCCGTCACGCGTCTGTCGACGCGCGCCACCTCCCCCAAATCGGCCTGCGGCCTGGGGGAGGATCTGAGGTGCTACTTGTGGCCGTAGCCGCCGTGGCCGCCGCAGGTGTTGCACCCGCCGCCGCCCTTGTGGCCGCCGCCGCGGCCGATATTGATGCTGACGTGGCTGCTGGAGCTGGCGAAGGCCGAGGCCCGCGCGCTGGCGGCCGCCCCGGCTCCGGCCCCGGCGAATCCGCCGCCGCCGCTCATCACATAGCCGCCGCCCCCGCCGTAACCGCCCTCGGGATAGGGGCCGACGCCGCCGTCATAGTAGAAATTGCCCAGGGTCAGCTCGCCGCACTGGCGGCAGTCGCCGCAGCGCTGCTCGCGGCAGGGGGGTGGGCCGCGATCCTCATAGCGGTCGTCGCGGTCATACCCGCGGTCCTCATAGCCATACCGCCGGTCGTCATGGCGGGCGGCGCAGCCCCCGCAGCTGGGATAGCCGTAGTGCTGGGCCACGTCGCCATAGGTGGGCAGGTTGAAGCCGCCGCCCCCGCCGCAGCGGTCGGGGCAACCGGCCAGGGCCGCGCTCGCGCCAAGGGCCAGGGCCAGGCCCATCGCCATCCGAATTAACCAGGACATGCCGCGTCTCCACCAGGTCTCGCGGCGACAAACCTAGGCCCGGCAAGCGGTTGCGGCGACTGCTCACGCCTCAGGCGCGAATGCCGGCGCGGAGAAGGTTAATGACGGGAGCGGTTCACCTTCTCACGTCATCCCGGACGGCCGACAGGCCGAACCGGGACCCAGGGGGGTTGATCGCGGCCCCTGGGTCCCGGCTCTCCGCTTCGCTGCGGCCGGGATGACGGAAAAGCGCGTTCAGAAGTCGACGGCGATGCCCTTGCGCTCCCAGTCGCCGAAGCGGGTGGGTTCGGGACCGGCCGGGCCGCCGTCCTCGGCCGGCGCCTGGGCGGCCTGCGCCTCGGCGTGGCGGGCGGCGGCTTCCTCCAGGGCCCGGCGGGCGGCGGGGGTCAGGGGCTTGCCGGGGGCGGCGTTCGGGGGCGCGGGGTCTTCCATGGGGGTAATTTACGCCCTGCCGCCCCCGCGCGCCAGTCGCCGGGGGCCAAGCGTTGCCATGCGGCTCAAGCCATTCTAGGTAGAGTCATCGGCGTCCGCCCCCCGCGTCAGGCGAGATCTTCCGGCGGATGCGCAACATTCGGGGGAGTGTTTCAAATGTCCAAGATTTCCGTCGCCTTCTTCGGCGCCGCGGTCCTCTACGCCCTGTTGGGCATGAGCCTCGGCATGTTCATGGGCGCCACCGAGGATTTCACCCTCGCGCCCGTCCACGCCCACATCAACCTGCTGGGCTGGGCGACCCTAGCCCTGATGGGGACCTTCTACGGCCTGGCCGGCGCCCAGGCGCCGGCGCGCCTGGCCTGGACGAATTTCGCCGTCTCCAATCTCGGCAATCTCATCAGCCTGCCCCTGCTGGCCATCATGCTGAAGGGGAACAAGGCCTATGTGCCGATCATGGTGGGCGGCGAGGTGCTGCTGGTCCTGGGCATGGCGATCTTCGCCGTGGCGGTGCTCAGCGTGGCCCGCAAGCCGGCGATGGCCTAGGTCGATAAGCCGACGTCAGGGCTTGCCTAAGGACCGCTTTGGGGGCACGCCGCCCGCGTGAACGACCTTGCATCCCCTGACGCCGCCGGCCTGCCGGCCCGCCGCGCCGCGCTCGACCTGCTGAGCGCGGCGCTCGCCCGCCGCACCGGCTTCGACGAAGCCGCCGCCACCCCGGCCTTCCGCAACCTGGCGCCCCGCGACCGGGGTTTCGCCCGCGCCCTGGTGTTGGCCACCCTGCGCCACCTGGGGCCCATCGACCGGGCCCTGGACGCGCGGCTGTCGCGGGACCCGCCCGACGTGGTGCGCAACATCCTGCGCCTGGGCGCCGCCCAGGCCTTCGTCCTGGGCACCCCGGCCTTCGCCGCGGTCGGGACCAGCGTCGACCTGGTGGCCGCGCTGAAGGAGGGCCGCGCCTTCAAGGGGGTGGTCAACGCCATCCTGCGGGCCCTCACCCGCGAGCCGCCGGACATGACCGATCCGGAGTCCCTGGCCCCGCCCTGGCTGTTCAGCCGCTGGTCGGCCGCCTTCGGGCCGCAGGCGGCCCGCGCCATGGCCACCCTGATCGCCGCCGAGCCGGCCACCGACCTGTCCCTCAAGGGGCCCGCCACCCCCGAGCTGCTCGCCGCCCTCGAGGCCGAGGAACTGCCCGGGGGAACCCTGCGCTCGGCCCTGCGGGGCGAGATCTCCACCTGGCCGGGCTTCGCCGAGGGGGCCTGGTGGGTGCAGGACGCCAGCGCCGCCGTCCCCGCCCGCCTGCTGGAGGTGAAGCCCGGCGAGACCGCGCTGGATCTCTGCGCCGCCCCGGGGGGCAAGACCCTGCAGCTGGCCGCCGCCGGGGCGGAGGTCACCGCCGTCGACCGCTCCGCCGCCCGCCTGGTGCGGGTGGCCGAGAACCTCGCCCGCCTGGGCCTGACGGCCGAGACGGTGGCCGCCGACGCCGGGGCCTGGAGCGACGAACGCAGCTTCGACGCCGTCCTGCTGGACGCCCCCTGCAGCGCCACGGGCACCTATCGCCGCAATCCCGACGTGCTCTGGGCCGCCAAGCCCGGCGATGTCGCCGCCCTGGCCGGCGTCCAGGCCAAGCTGCTGGACTCCGCGGCCCGCCGCGTGAAGCCCGGCGGCCGCCTGGTCTATTGCGTCTGCTCCCTGGAGCCGGAGGAGGGTGAGGCCCAGACGGCCGGCTTCCTGGCCCGCAATCCCGAATTCGCGCTCGCCCCCATCGCGCCCGGCGAGGGCGGGGCGCCGGAGGCCAGCGTCAGGGCGGACGGCACGCTCAGAATCCTGCCCCACCACCGCATCGGAGGCACGGACGGCTTCTTCGTCGCCCGCTACGTCCGCGGCGCCTAACTCCGCCTTGTCCCGGGCGCCGGGCCCCGTTAAGTCGGGACCATGACCGCGCGCACCCCGATCATCGCCCCCTCCATCCTGGCGTCGGATTTCGCCAAGCTGGGGGAAGAATGCCGCGCCGTGGCCGCGGCCGGCGCCGACTGGCTGCACATCGACGTGATGGACGGCCACTTCGTGCCCAACATCACCCTCGGGCCCGACGTGGTGAAGGCGCTCAAGCCCCACGTCTCGATCCCCTTCGACGTCCACCTGATGATCGCCCCGGTCGACCCCTATCTGGAGGCCTTCGCCGCCGCCGGGGCCGACCTGATCAGCGTGCATCCCGAGTCCGGGCCCCACCTGAACCGCACGCTCAAGCGCATCCGCGAGCTGGGCTGCAAGGCGGGCGTGGTGTTCAACCCCTCGACCTCGCCCTCGGTGATCGAGTGGATGATGGACGAGGTCGACCTGATCCTGGTGATGTCCATCAACCCCGGCTTCGGCGGTCAGAAGTTCATGCACTCCCAGCTGGCCAAGATCGCCAGGCTGCGGGAGATGATCGACGCCACGGGCCGCGACATCCACCTGGAGGTGGACGGCGGGGTGACGGTGGAGACCGCCCCCCTCTGCGTGGCCGCCGGCGCCACGGCCCTGGTGGCCGGGACCGCGGTGTTCAAGGGCGGCCCCGCCGCCTACGCCGCCAATATCGCCGCCCTGAAGGGCGGGTAGGACCCGGCATGGCGGGCGGCCTTCCGGCTCTGACGCGCCTGCCCGGCCGAGTCTTCCTCCAAGCCCTGGCCCAGGGAACCCGCCGCCAGGCGCAGCGGGAGTGGGCCGGCACCCCCATGCACCGCTGGCTGCTGGCCAGGCCGCGCCCGGAGGGGCTGGCCGCCGATCCCCACGATCCGCGCCCGGTGGATCCGGAGGCCGGCCGTCGCATCCTGGACGGACGCTTCGTCTTCGGCGGCGCGACCCTGGAGACCGGGACCCGCGGCGATCCCTGGGATCGTCCCAGCCCCACCCGCCGCTTCGCCGCCATCCTGCACCGCTTCGACTGGATGCCCGACCTGCTGGCGACCGGCGAGGCCGGCGCCGCCGAGGGCCTGCGCCTGACCCTGGACTGGAGCCGGGTGTTCGGCCGCTGGAACGGCTTCTCCTGGGCCCCGGAGGTGCTGGAGCGGCGGACCTTCAACCTGGCCTGCGCGGTCCACACCCTCTGCGCCCGGGCCTCCGACGCCGAGACCGCCCTCATCACCCTGGATCTCGCCCGCCAGGCCCGCCACCTGCTCTCCAGCCTCGAGGGGCCGGTGCGCGCTGCCGAGCGCGCGGCCGCCGCCACCCTGGCCGGGACCACGCTTTCCGGCGAGGCCGGCGAGCAGCTGGTCGATCGCGGCCTGGTGCGGCTGGAGCGCGCCCTGCACGTCACCGTCCAGCCCGACGGCGGCCACGCCTCGCGCAGTCCCCGCGCGGCGCTCGAACTGCTGCTGGACCTCCAGGCCCTGGACGAGGCGCTGGTCCAGCGGGGCATCGCCGCCCCCGACGAGATGATGCGGGCCATGGACCGGCTCACCGGCGCCATCCGCTTCTTCACCCTGGCCGATGGGTGTCTGCCCGACCTGCAGGGGGGCGAGGCGGGCCGCAGGTCCTATGTGGCGGCCGCCCGGGCCAGCGAGGAAGCGTCCGCCCGCCTGCCGGCGGCCCGCAACGGCTATCAGCGCCTGGAGTCCCGCAGCCTGCAGATTCTGGCCGACTGCGCCCCGCCGGCGCAGGGGCCCTGGAGCGTGACCGCCTGCGCCCAACCCCTGGCCCTGGAGGTGCTGGCGGCCGGCCGGCGGATGATCGTGGCCTGCGCCTGGTCCCCGGAGGCCAACGGCCCCCAGGCCCTGCGCCTGGCCGACGCCGCCTCCACGGTCAGCGTCGGCGACGCCGCCTGTGGCGAACCCCTGCGCGGCTTCCGGGCCGGGGCGCTGGGGCCCCGCCTGGTGGACGCCTATGAGACCGTGGCGGCCCAGCGCCACGAGACCCGCGAGGCCCTGTGGCTGGAGATGTCCCACGACGGCTGGGTCCCGCGCTTCGGCCTGCGCCACGAGCGGCGGCTGTTCCTGGACCTGCTCGCCGACGAGCTGCGGGGCGAGGACCGGCTGGCGCCGGTCGAGGCCGCCGCGGGCGACCACGACGGCCGCCGCTTCGTGCCCTTCATGGTCCGCTTCCACGTCCATCCCGAGGTCCGCGCCAGCCTGGCCCGGGACGGCAAGAGCGTGCTGCTGCGGGCCGAGGGGGACGAGACCGGCTGGTGGCTGCGCAACGACGCCCAGGAGGTGGCCGTCGAGACCTCGGTCTATTTCCAGGACGGCCTGCCCAAGCGCACCCATCAGATCGTGCTGCGCGGCAACGCCCGCCTGGACGCCGGCGCGCGGGTGCGCTGGAAGCTCGCCGCCGCCGAGGCCTGGCCGCCGCCGCATTGACGATTTGACCCGGCAGGCCTAAACGACCCGCGACCTGCGTGACTGGCGAAACTGAGGTGGGAGACCACCGGGGAGCGCAGGGTCCCTACGCCGCTCGCCTGGGCAAAATTCCTTAAACGATGAAGGATTTGCCGTGCCCGCAGCCCCCGACTTCCCCAAACCCGCCGACCGCGCCCCCCTCAAGCGCGCCCTGATCTCGGTCTCCGACAAAACCGGCCTGATCGAGGCCGCCAAGGTCCTGGCCGAGCTCGGCGTCGAGCTGGTCTCCACCGGCGGCACCCGGGCGGCCATCGCCGGCGCCGGCCTGGCGGTGAAGGACATCTCGGAGCTGACCGGCTTTCCCGAGATGATGGACGGCCGGGTCAAGACCCTGCACCCCATCGTCCACGGCGGCCTCCTGGCGGTGCGCGACGCCCCCGACCACGCCAAGGCTATGGCCGAGCACGGCATCGGCGGCATCGATCTGGTCTATGTGAACCTCTATCCCTTCGAGGCGACCGTGGCCGCCGGCGCCGACTTCGAGACGGCGATCGAGAACATCGACATCGGCGGCCCGGCGATGATCCGCTCGGCGGCCAAGAACCACGGCTATGTCTGCGTCTGCACCGAGATCTCCGACCTGGGGGAGGTGTTGGCCGAGCTGAAGGCGACCGGGACCACCAGCCTGGCCCTGCGCAAGTCCCTGGCCGCCCGGGCCTATGCCCGCACGGCGACCTATGACGCGGCCATCTCCACCTGGTTCGCCGCCGCCCTGGGGGACATCGCCCCCAAGCGCCGGACCATCGCCGGCGAGCTGGTTCAGACCATGCGCTACGGCGAGAACCCCCACCAGTCGGCCAGTTTCTACCGCTTCGCCGATCCGCGTCCGGGGGTGGCGACGGCCAAGCAGCTGCAGGGCAAGGAGCTCAGCTACAACAACATCAACGACACCGACGCGGCCTTCGAGCTGATCGCCGAGTTCGACCCCGCCGCGGGCCCTGCCTGCGCCATCATCAAGCACGCCAATCCCTGCGGCGTGGCCACCGGAAAGACCATGGTGGAGGCCTATGAGCGGGCGCTCGCCTGCGACCCCACCAGCGCGTTCGGCGGCATCATCGCCCTGAACCAGAAGCTGGACGCCGCCACGGCGACCGAGATCCTCAAGCTGCTCACCGAGGTGGTGATCGCTCCGGACGCCGATCCCGACGCCGTGGCCCTGTTTTCCAAGAAGAAGAACGTGCGCCTGCTGGTGACCGGCGGCCTGCCCGATCCCCTGGCGGCCGGGACCACCTTCAAGTCGGTCTCCGGCGGCTTCCTGGTGCAGAGCCGCGACGACGCCCGCCTGACGGCCGCCGACCTCAAGGTCGTCACCAAGCGCGCGCCGACCGACGAGGAGGTGCGCGACATGCTGTTCGCCTTCACCATCGCCAAGCACGTGAAGTCCAACGCCATCGTCTACGCCCGCGCCGGCCAGACCCTCGGGGTCGGCGCCGGCCAGATGAACCGCAAGGACTCCGCCCGTATCGCCGCGCTTCGAGCCGCCGACTTCGGTCTGGACCTCAAGGGGTCGGCCTGCGCCTCGGAGGCCTTCTTCCCCTTCCCCGACGGCCTGATCCAGGCCGCCGACGCCGGCTGCACCGCGGTGATCCAGCCCGGCGGCTCCATCGGCGACCAGAAGGTTATCGACGCCGCCGACGAGCGCGGCCTAGCCATGGTCTTCACCGGGGTGCGGGTCTTCCGGCACTAGAAGGAAACATGGGTGTCATCCCGGAAAGCGCGTTTGCGCTTGTCCGGGACCCATACGCGCGGGGTGTGCAGGGTAGATCGGTGCGTCTGGGTCCCGGTCTTCCGCGTGCCGCGGAAACCGGGATGACACGGTTTAGCTAGGATGCCGCTCGCGTGTCCCACCAGCGCCACAGGGCCGCGAGACCCCAGAAGATCTCGATCAGCCCGAAGGGCCAGGCGCCCTGCAGGAAGGCGTAGGACGAGGCCGCGAAATTGGCGAAGGCGAAGCCCAGGGTCCACCAGGGGCTTCGCCTTTCCATGATGTAGCAGAACAGGCTGGCGCAGACGGCCGCGAGGCCGAACAGCGACAGGGCGTCGAAGTGAAATCCCATCAGGGGGCTTTAGCAGCTTTCCTCAGGGTGGGACTGTCGAGATCGAGGTCGGCCGCCGGGATCACCTCCAGGTCGGGCCGTCGCGCCTTCAGGCCCTCGGTGAAGCTCTTGGCGTCGCCGGCGACGATGACGCTGACCTTGGCGGGATCGAGCTTGGTCGCGGCGAAGTCCTGCACCTGGGCCCCGGTCACCGCCTCCACCTTGCCGGTATAGGCGTTCATCTCGCTGAGCGGCACACCGTAGAGGGCGAGGTTCCCCAGGATGTCGGCCAGGCCGTCGGTGGTCTCCAGCTCGCGGCCGAAGCCGCCGATCAGCACCGACTTGCGGGCCTTCAGCTCGTCGGCGCCGGGCGGGGTCGAGGTCAGGCCCTTCATCTCGGCCAGGATCAGGTCCAGCACCTGGGGCGCGGACTCGTTCTTGGTCTGGGCCGCGGCGCGGAACAGGCCGGTGGTCCGCCGTGGGGTGAGGGACGAGCTGGCGCCGTAGGAGAGGCCGCGCTTGATGCGGATCTCCTGGTTCAGCCGGGCCGAATAGCCGCCCCCCAGCACGGTGTTGGTGACGATGCCGGGATAGTAGGCCGGGTCGCTGCGGGGGATGGCGGGCCCGGCCACCGTCACCGCCGCCTGGCCGGTGCCGGGCAGGTCGATGGCGATGGCGCGCGGCTTGGCGGCCGGCGTGATGGTGGGGGCGGCCGGGGTCGGCGCCGCCGGCTTCTTCCAGTCCCCGAAGGTCTTCTGCGCCAGGGAGAAGCCCTGCGCCGGCGTGATCTTGCCGGTGAGGACCAGGATGGCGTTGTCGGGCCGGTAATAGGCGTCGTGCAGCTTCACCAGGTCGCCGGTGGCGAACCTGGCCACCGAGGCCGGGGTGCCGCCGGCCACATGACCGAAGGCGGTGCCGGCGAAGACCGTGGGGCCCGCAGCGAAGGAGGCCAGCTGGCCGGGCTCCTGATAGGCCACAGACAGTCCGTCCAGGGTCTGGGCCCGCTGGCGCTCCAGCTCCTCGCTGGCGAAGGCCGGGTTCTTGGCCACGTCGGCCATGATCGCCATGGCCGCGTCCAGGTTGCCCGGCATGACATTGAGGGTGACGGAGCTGCTCTCCTGGCCGCCGCCGGACTCCAGGGTCGCCCCCAGGGCCTCGGTCTGCTGGGCGATCTGCGGGGCGCTGCGGGTCTTGGTCCCTTCCGTCAGCATGCCGGCGGTCATGTTGGCCACGCCCGCCAGGCCGTTCGGATCGGCCCAGGCGCCGGTCTTCACGGTGAGGTCGGCGGTCACCAGGGGAAGCTCGGTGGATTGGGCGACGATCACCCGCAGGCCGTTGGCCAGGGTCTTCTCGGCCGGCTTGGGCAGGACCGGGCTGACGGGCTCGGCCAGGGGCGGCGGGGCGACGCGCTGGCCCTCCGGGGCCAGTTCGCTGACCGGGCCGGCATACTTCACCGAGGCGACGACGGGGGCGGCGGCGACCGTGGCGGTCTCGCCCTTGGGCCGGTCGCTCTCGGGCAGGTAGCGGATGGTCATCCGGCGGTCATCGGGCAGGTACTTGGCGGCCACCCGCTGCACGTCGGCGGCGGTGACGGCCTGGAGCTCGGCCAGTTCCTTGTTGGCCTGGGCGGCGTCGCCCTCGGTGCGCAGGGCGTAGCCCAGGGCGAAGGCGCGGCCGTCGATGGTCTCGCGTTCCCGAAGCTTGCCGGCCACCAGCTCGTTCTTCGCCTCCGACAGCTCGGCGGCGGTGGGCGGGGCGTCGCGCAGGCGCTTCACCTGTGCCAGCAGGGCCTTCTCGCCCTCGTCGATGGTGTGGCCCGAGGCCATGATCGAGCCCACCCCGAACAGGCCCGGCTGCTGCGGCAGGTCGGCCTGGGAGAAGACCTGGGCCGAGATCTGCTGGTCGTAGACCAGGGCGTCATAGAGCCTCGACGACTTGCCCGAGGACAGGATGGCGTCCAGCACCTTCAGGGGGGCGGCGTCGGGGCTGGAGGCCTGCGGACCCAGCCAGGTGATGGCCACGGCGGGCAGGGGGACATTGGGGCCGTAGCCGGTGAAGACGCCGGGCCCCTTGCGGGGCGGCTCCACGGCGGTGACCCGCTTCAGCGGAGCGGCCGGGGGCTTCAGCGGGCCCATATACTTGTCGACCCAGGCGTCGAGCTTCTTCGGATCGAAGTTGCCCACCACGATCAGGGCGGCGTTGTCGGGGCGGTAGTATTCGTTGTGGAAGGCCCGCACGTCGTCGATGGTGGCGGCGTCCAGCTCCTCGATGGAGCCGATCCCGGGGCGCTTGTAGGGATGGGTCGTGTAGCTGGCCTGGGGCAGGTAGAGGCCAAACAGCCGGCCATAGGGGCTGGCCAGCACCCGCTGGCGCAGCTCCTCCTTCACCACGTCGCGCTCGGACTTGAAGTTGGCCTCGTCCACCACGAGGGAGCCCAGGCGCTCGCTCTCCACCCAGATCAGCCGCTCCAGGTGGTTGGCCGGGACGACCTCGTAGTAGTTGGTGAAGTCGTCATAGGTCGACGCGTTGTTGATCCCCCCCACGTCCTCGGTGAAGCGGTCGATGCTCTCTGCCGGGAAGTCCTTGGTAGCCTTGAACATCATGTGTTCGAACAGGTGGGCGAAGCCCGAGCGGCCCTGGGGGTCGTCCTTCGAGCCCACGCCGTACCAGACCTGCACCGTCACATTGGGGGTCGTGCGGTCCAGCGAGGTGTAGAGCTTCAGCCCATTGGCCAGGGTCCGCTCCTGGTAGGCGATCGGCGGAACCGTATCGGCGGCGAAGGCGGGCGCGGTGGCGGCGAGCCCCAGGCTCAGGGCGGCGGCGCAGGCGAAGGTGCGGAACATGGAGGCGTCTCGAAGGGGCTGGGTTGCTGCGAACCTAGCACCCGCGACGCGCGAGGGAAGCTTACGGGATTGTCATTGAAAGCCGCGGTGCGGCGAGGTTTGAACGATCGACCACGAACGTCACGAACGTCACGAACAAGAGTGTCATCCCGGAAGCCGCGTCAGCGGCTGTCCGGGACCCAGACGGGCAGACCCCTCCGAAGGATCGGTGAGTATGGGTCCCGCACTTCCGCGCTGCGCGCTCCATGCGGGATGACACCGCTGTTTTGTTCGTGCCGTTCGTGAGGTTCGTGGTTCCTCTTCGGCCCTAGGCCGCCAGGCCCAGTCCCTCGCTCAGGTGCGCGAAGTCGACCGCCGAGATGTTGGGCTGGACCGCCACCGACAGGATCGCGCCGAAGGCCTCGGCCGGCGCATTGGCGCGCATGGCGCTGAGCATGCCGATGCGGTCGGTGCGGGTGGCGGCCGGGATCATCAGCCTGGCGACGGCCACCATCTCCTCGGGCGGGATCTGGCTGACGATGGCGTCCTCCAGGGCCATCAACTCCTCGTCGGAGAACAGGCTCTGCAGGATCGGCAGCATCAGCTGCTCCTCCTCGGCCATGTGGGCGAAGTCGTCGGCGCAGAACAGCGAGAACCGAAGGTAGAGCGCCCGCAGCAGGGGCGCCTTGGCCGGCCCCTCGGCGTGCTCGATGCGGCAGGCCAGGGTCTCGATGTCCTCGAAGGTCGCCCGGTGATGCTCGTGGGCCTGGGCCAGGCGGGAGGTGGAGCCGGGCGCGCGGGCCTCCAGGGCGGTGTGGATCACCGCGTCCTCGTGGACCAGGTGCTGCTCCGACAGGCGCAGCTGGGCGCGCAGGTCGGCCAGCAGCTGGGGCAGGTCGGCGTCGCCGGCGTCGGCGGCGCCCAGGCGCGCCAGCATCTGGCAGAGGCCGAGCCGGATGCCCTTGTGGATCGGGGCGTAGAAGTCGTGGGTGGCCAGCGGTTTGGCTTGGAGGAAGGACATGGAGGTCTCCGCCCGCCGCGGCGCCCGCGGCGGGTCTTCAGAACGGGGATTGGGGAAGGACGCTAGGCGGCGCGGGCCTGGCCGAGGGCCGAGACGAAGCCGTTGAAGCCGGCATAGGTGGCGTCCCAGGACGGCAGGGCCTTCATCCGCGCGATCCAGGCCTGGATGTTGGGATAGGGGCTGAAGTCGAAGCCCGAGGCCTCGCCCAGGGTGACGAAGGCCGAGCCGAGATAGTCGGCCAGGCTGATCTCGCCGCCGCAGACGAAGGGCCGGTCGCCCAGCATGTGGCGGTCGAGCACGGTCAGCCAGCGCGGCGCGTGCTCGGTCCCGAAGGCCACCATGGCCTGGGCGAGGTCCGGGTCCACACCGTGCGGGATGCCGAAGTTCGGATAGACGGTGAACAGGCAGAAGTACTCGTGGAAATTGGTGGCGAACCAGTCGAGGGCCTCGTTGACCCGCGCCCGGGCCTTGAGCTCGGTGGGGTAGGCCGGCGACCCCACCTTGTCGGCCAGGTATTTCAGGATCGCCGAGGATTCGCCGAGCGCGAAGTCGCCGTCCACCAGGAAGGGCACCACCCCGTTGGGGTTCACCGCCAGATAGGCGGCCTCGCGGTTGGCGTGGCTCATCAGGTCCACGTGCTCGCGCTCCAGGGCGATGCCGGCCTCGGCGGCGAACAGCATCACGGGGCGCGAGGTGGTGGAGATCGGGTCACAAAAGAGTTTCATCGGTGCGTCTTGTTCTTGTCAGGGTTGCGGGGGGCGGGGTTTAGTTCGACGAACGCGGGTCGGCAATCGGCGGTCTTGCAGGAAGGTTCTGCGGAAATGCAGAATAGCGCGATGTTTGACTGGAACGACCTCAAGGCCTTTCTCGCCGTCGCCCGCGGCGGCTCGACCCTGGCCGCCGCCAAGACCCTGAAGATCAACCAGACCACGGTGGCCCGGCGGATCGAGGCCCTGGAGTCCGCCCTGGGCTTGAAACTGTTCGAGCGCGGCCAGGCCGGCAGCCGGCTCACCGAGGCCGGCGAGGACCTGCTGGCCGAGGCCGAGCGCATGGAGGTCTCGGCCAAGGCCTTCGCCAACCGGGCCGGCGCCCACCAGCGGGGCCTGGCCGGGACCCTGAAGGTCACCTCCACCGAGATCCTCGCCAACCTGGCCATCACCCCGGCCCTGGTGGGGTTCCGCGAGCTCTATCCCGACGTGAAGGTGGAGCTGATCCTGGGTGACCTGCCCCTGGACCTGGCGGCGGGCGAGGCCGACGTGGCCATCCGGGCTGGCCAGGCCCTGACGGTGTCGGACCTGGTGGCCCGCAAGCTCGCCGACTTCGAGTTCGCCCTCTATTGCAGCCGCGACTACGCCGCCCGCCGCGGGCTGCCCGCCACCCTGGAGGACCTGCGCCAGCACGACCTGATCGGCGGGGAGGGCGCCCGCCTTCCCCTGCCTGGCACCCGTTGGCTGTTCGATCAGCTCCCGGGCGCGGTCCCCGCCCATACCTCGAACTCGATGACCAACCTGAACCTGGCGGTGAAGGCGGGCCTGGGAATCGCCCCCATCGGCTGCCTGCTGGCCGATCTCGACCCCGACCTCATTCAGATCTGGCCGCCGATCCCCGATCTGAGCGCCAGCGCCTGGGTGGTGACCCGGGCGGAGCTGAAGGACACGCCGCGGGTGCGGGCCTTCATCGACTTCATCGTCCCCCACGTCGCCACCCTGCGCCGCACCCTGGAGGCCCAGGGCGCGGCCATGAAGGCCGAAAAGGCCGCAACGGTGGTGGCCTTCCCGAGGACGGCCTAGCTTAAGGTGTCATCCCGGTTTCCGCGGCACGCGGAAGACCGGGACCCAGAAGCACCGATCCCTCCGGCATGTCCCGCGCATCTGGGTCCCGGACAAGCGCAAACGCGCTTTCCGGGATGACAGTTTGGGGGCGCCCTGACGTTCTAGTCCGCCAGCTTCACCAGCATCTTGCCGGCGTTGCGGCCTTCCATCAGGCCGATCAGGGCGGCCGGCGCGTTGGCGATCCCGTCCAGCACCGTCTCCTGGTACTTGACCTGGCCGTCCTTCAGCCAGCCGGCCATGTCGCGCTGGAAGTCGGCGTACATGTGCATGAAGTCCGTGCCCACGAAGCCCCGCAGCATCACCCGCGAATAGATGATGTTGGACAGGTTCGAGACGTTGGAGTGGCCGGAATTGTAGCCGGAGATGAAGCCGCAGACCGGGATGCGGCCGAGCGTGTTCATGCGGCGCAGGGCCGCCTCCAGGTGATCGCCGCCGACATTGTCGAAATAGACGTCGATCCCCTTGGGCGTGGCGGCCTCCAGCTGGCCGCGGATCGGGGCGTCCTTGTAGTTGATGACGGCGTCGAGGCCGACCTCGTCCTTCAGCCAGGCGGCCTTCTCGGCCGAGCCGGTGGAGCCCACCACGTAGCAGTTCTTGATCTTGGCGATCTGGGCGGCCACCGAGCCGACGGCCCCGCCGGCGGTGGAGACGAAGACCTGTTCACCGTCCTTCAGGGCGCCGATGTGCAGCAGGCCGCCATAGGCGGTGAAGCCGGTCATGCCGAGCGCGTGCATGTGGACGGTGAGCGAGAGGTCCGGATCGGGGGTCAGCTTGGTGAGGCCCTTGCCGTCGCTCACGAAGTATTCGCGGAAGCCCAGGCGGTTGGAGACCAGGTCCCCGACGGCGAAGTCGGGGGTCTTGGACTGGACGACGCGGCCCAGGGCCCCGCCCATCATGGCCTCGCCCAGGGCCTGGCCGGCGGTGAGGCGCGGCCGCATGGCCGGGTCCACCGACATGTAGAGGTTCTGCACCAGCACCTCGCCGTCGGCGGCGTCGGGGACCTGGGTCTCGACGACCGCGAACTGGTCGACCGTGGGCAGGCCCTTGGGGCGCTCGATGAGGTGGATTTCGCGGCTGACGGGCATGTCGCCCTCCCATTTTGGAATTTGAAAAAGCTAAAAATTCACCGATCACGCAATGTGATGGATCGGATGGCGCAGTCTGTCACAGCCCCCTCCCGTCAGGGAAGGGCGTCGCCCCAGTCGAGGCGCCGGGCCCAGGCGTAGGCGGCCTTGTCGCGGCGGGGGATGTCGGTCAGCTCGGCGGTCCCGGAGGTCGTGCAGAGCTTGAAGGTGATCGCCGGCTTGGCGGTCCTCGGCGGGGCCAGGATGCGGGGTGTGGGGGGCCGCGTCGTCACCGAGGGGCGGGCGGCGACGAGGTAGATAAATTTTTCGTCTTCGAAGGGCAGGTCGGCGCCCTTGGCCAGCCTGTGGTCCCGCGAACGGGGCAGGCGCTGGACGAAATGGCACCAGTCCGGCGGGGTCAGGGGACAGGCCTGCGTGTGGGGGCAGGGGGCCAGCAGGGTCGCGCCGGCCGTGATCAGGGTTTGCCGCGCGGCCAGGATGCGGCGATAGCCGTCGGGGGTTCCGGGCTCGATCAGGGCCAGCATCCCGTCGGCGGCGCTCCACAGGGCCGAGACGGTGTCGGCCTGGCGCGCGGCCGGGATCTCGGCCAGGGCGTAGCTGGCGATCACCAGGTCGGCCTGGGGCCAGTCGACAGCCGGCGCGGTGAGGTCGCCGCGTAGAAATTTCGCGTCTCTCAGGGCGCCGTGGGCCTCGGCGGCCAACCTGGCGGCCATGTCCAGGAAGGGCCGGCTGGAGTCCAGCAGGGTCACGGCCGCGAGGCCCGGCCAGGTCTCCAGGGCCGCCCAGCTGGCTCCGCCGGGGCCGGCGCCGGCGTCCAGCAGGCGGGCCGGGGCGAAGTCCGGCGCCATCCGCCGGGCCTCGGCCAGCACATAGGCGCCGGCGGCGTAGGTGGCCGGCAGGCGCGAGAGCACATAGGCGATGGCGTCGGCCTCGTCGGTGACCACCACCTTGGAGGTCTCGCCGCCGCGATAGCCGCTGGAGATCCTGGCCGAACGCTCGGCCAGGCCCTTGCGGGACACGCCCTCCAGCAGGCGGTCGGCGGCGAGGCGAAGGGCGGCGGGCAGGTCGGGGCTCATGGGAAGGCTTTAGCCCGCCGGGGCCGCCCGCGCCAAACTCTCACGCTTCAGGGCGCCCATGGCCATCAGCACGTCGCGGCGCAGGGCCAGGCGGGCGAGGGCGCCCGGGACCGCATAGGGGCTGGCGGCCCGGTTCTCATAAACCACGCGGGTCGCCCGGCCGCCGCGCAGGGGGATCAGCCGCCACTCGCCCTCCAGGATCTTCAGGTCGCCGTCGGTGCGCTTGAAGCGCAGGCGCCTCGGCGGATCGAAGTCCGAGCGCACGATGCTGCGGAACCGGGGCATCAGGCCGGGGCGGGCGATCTGTTCGCGTATGTCCCAGCGTCCGGCCGGATCGCGCTCCAGCACCCGGCAGCTCTTGAGGCTGGGCGCCATGCGGGGGGCGAGGTCGCAGTCGGTGAGCACCGCCCAGACCACCTCCGGCGCGGCGGCGATCTCCACCCCGGCGCGGATCAGGCCCGAGGCGCCGTCCGGGTCGGGCCGGACCTCAACATAGGTCTGGCCCCGGGTCAGCTCGGCCAGCACCTGGCCCGGCGGCTCCCAGGCCCAGACCGGAGAGGCCTGGACCAGCAGGGCCGCGAGGGCGAGGGCCAGGCGCACGCCGCGCCCTCAGCTTCCGACGCGGTTCTTCACCAGGTCGTCCACCACTGACGGGTCGGCCAGGGTCGAGGTGTCGCCCAGGTTGGAGAGGTCGTTCTCGGCGATCTTGCGCAGGATGCGGCGCATGATCTTGCCGGAGCGGGTCTTGGGCAGGCCGGGGGCGAACTGCACCACGTCGGGCGCCGCGAAGGGCCCGATCTCCCGGCGCACCCAGCCCTTGAGCTCGGCCTGCAGGATGTCGGTGGGAACCACCTCGGCCTTCAGGGTGACGAAGCAGTAGACGCCCTGGCCCTTGATATCGTGCGGGAAGCCGACGACGGCGGCCTCGGCCACGTTCTCGTTGCTCACCAGGGCGCTCTCGATCTCGGCGGTGCCCAGGCGGTGGCCGGAGACGTTGATCACGTCGTCCACCCGGCCGGTGATCCAGTAATAGCCGTCCTCGTCCCGGCGGCAGCCGTCGCCGGTGAAATATTTACCGGCATAGGTGGAGAAATAGGTGTCGAAGAAGCGCTGGTGGTCGCCGTAGACGGTGCGCATCTGGCCGGGCCACGAGTCGGTGATCACCAGGTTGCCGCTGGTGGCCCCGTGCAGGGTCTTGCCCTCGGCGTCCACCAGCTCGAACTTGATCCCCGGCAGGGGCTTGGCGCAGGAGCCGGGCTTCAGCGGCGTGGCGCCGGGCAGGGGCGAGGCCAGGCAGGCGCCGGTCTCGGTCTGCCAATAGGTGTCGACGATGGGGCAGCGGCCGTCCCCCACCACCCGGTGGTACCAGAGCCAGGCCTCAGGATTGATCGGCTCGCCCACCGTGCCCAGCAGGCGCAGGGACTTGCGCGAGGTCTTCTGGACCGGGGCGTCGCCGTCGCGCATCAGGGCGCGGATGGCGGTGGGGGCGGTGTAGAAGGTGTTGACCTTGTGCTTGTCGATCACCTCCCAGAAGCGGGAATTGGTGGGGTAGTTGGGCACCCCCTCGAACATCACCGTGGTGGCGGCGTTGGCCAGGGGGCCATAGACCACATAGGAGTGGCCGGTGACCCAGCCCACGTCGGCGGTGCACCAGAAGACCTCGCCGGGCTTGTAGTCGAAGACCAGCTCGTGGGTGTGGGCCGCCCAGACCAGATAGCCGCCGGTGGTGTGCAGCACGCCCTTGGGCTTCCCCGTGGAGCCGGAGGTGTAGAGGATGAACAGCGGGTCCTCGGCGTTCATCGGCTCGGGCTCGCAGGTGTCGGAGACGCTCTGCTTGAGATCCGAATAGAAGGCGTCGCGGCCGGCCTTCATCGGCACGTCGGCGCGGGTCCGGCGCACCACGACGACGTCGGTCACCCCCGGGCACTGCTCCAGTGCCTCGTCGACATTGCGCTTCAGCGGCACGATCTTGCCGCCCCGCAGGCCCTCGTCGGCGGTGATGACGATCTTCGAGTCGCAGTCCTGGATGCGGCCGGCGATGCTGTCGGGGGAGAAGCCGCCGAAGATCACCGAATGGACGGCGCCGATGCGGGCGCAGGCCAGCATGGCCACGGCGGCCTGGGGGATCATCGGCAGGTAGATGGTGACCCGGTCACCCTTCTGGACGCCCTTGGCCTTCAGCACATTGGCCATGCGGCAGGTTTCGGCGTGCAGCTGGCGGTAGGTGAGGTTGTCCCAGGGCTCGCCCTCGTCGCTCTCCCAGATGATGGCCACCTGGTCCCCACGGGTCTCCAGGTGCCGGTCCAGGCAGTTGACCGAGACGTTCAGCACGCCGTCGGCGTACCAGCGGATGTGGAAGGGATGCTTGTGGAAGGAGGTGTCCTTCACCACCGTGAAGGGCTTGATCCAGTCGAGCCGGCCGGCGACCTCGGTCCAGTAGCCGTCGGGATCGGTTTCGACCTGTGCGACCGCCGCCTCATAGGTCTGCGCGTTCATCTTGGCCCGCTTGGCCCAGGCCGCGGGAACCGGGAAAACTTCGCCCTCGCTCACCGTTCACACTCCCCTAAATAGCTTGGGTGCGAGTTATGCGGAGGGCGCCACGTCGGCGCAACAGGCTCCGCCAGAAATCAGCGTTTCGGAATGAGCTGCTCGAAACCGGCGATCAGGCAGTTGAGGCCGAAGGCGAACTGGCCGTCGACATCGCCCCCCACCTCGAAGGCGCTCATCACCTGGGCGAAATGGGGATAGGCGCCGGTGGCCAGCATGGCCTTGGCCAGGTCGTCATTGCCGTCGTGGCCGGTGGCCTGGCGGGCGCGCAGCTCGGCCTCCCCCACCGCCCAGCTCACCACATAGGAAAACCCCGTGCTCATGGCGTAGGCCGCGTCCCGCGGCGACAGGCCGGCCCGCATCAGGATCGCCAGGATCATCTCGCCCTGGGCCATGATGTTGGGGCCGACGAAGAAGCCGTGCGGCAGCAGCTTGGCCACGTCGCGGCGGGCCAGCAGGTGGCGGCGCAGCTGCTGGGCCATGCGGTAGATGTCCTCGCGCCAGTCCCGCCCGTCCAGGGTGAAGGTCAGGTCGGCCATCAGGTGGTCGTAGAGCGCCACCTGCAGGGCGTCCTTGCTGGGGAAGTGCCAGTAGAGGGCCGGCGCCTGGACGTTCAGCTCGGCGGCCACGGCCCGCATGGTCAAGCGCTCGATCCCCTCGCGTTCCAGGACCCGCGCCGCGGCCTCCACCACCAGGTCGGGACTGAGCTGCGGACGGGCCTTGGAGGGGAGGCGGGAGACCATGCCCGTCATTCTGTCATTCATTTAACGTTGTAAATCTCCTTCGGTGGCGTAGGCTCAGCTTAACAGCGTTAAATGAGCCTGGGAGGGCGCGCCATGACCGCCGTCGAGATGTCGCCGAAGCTGGTGGGGTCCGATCCGCCGCCGCGCCGCATGCCGCTGTTCGGCCTGGACAAGGCCCTGCGCAAGCATCCCTTCCCCACCATCCCGCCGCAGGCCTACCGCGCCCCGGTGTTCAAGGTCCCCACCCCGGGCGGCCAGCGCTTCTACGTGGTCAGCGACCCGGCCGGGGTGAAGCGAATCCTGCTGGATCATGTCGCCAACTATCCGAAGACCGAGCGCGAGCGCAGGTTCTTCTCGGCCATGTTCGGCGACGGCCTGCTCTCCACCGACGGGGAGGTCTGGCGGGCCCACCGGCGGACCATGGCGCCGTCCTTCTCGCCCCCCAGCGTGGCCGCCTACGCCCCCACCATGGCCGCCTGCGCCGAGGCCTTCCGCCAGCGTTGGGACCAGGCGCCGGAGGGCGCCGAGATCGACGTGGCCGAGGCCATGACCGACCTGACCCTGCAGATCATCGCCAGGACCATGTTCTCCACCGACGGCGCCGATGTCGCCGGCGTGGTGCGCGGGGCGATGAGCCGGGCCATGGACCAGCTGGACTTCAACATCCTCGACCTGCTGCCGGGGATCGGCGAGATGCGGTTCAAGGCCCGCGAGCGGCGGATCGAGACCATCTTCGCCGAGCTGGACGCCGCCATCGCCCGGATGATCGCGCAGCGTCAGGCCGATCCGCAGGACGGGCCGCAGGACCTGCTGGCCCGGCTGATCGCCGCCCGCGACGGGGAGACCGGCCAGGCCATGAGCCCCAAGGAGATCCGCGACCAGGTGGTGACCATCTTCCTGGCCGGCCATGAGACCACTGCGGCCACCATGTGCTGGCTCTGGTACCTGCTCTCCCAGCATCCGGAGGTGGAGGCCCGCCTGCACGCCGAGCTCGACCAGGTGCTGGGCGGCCGCGCCCCGGGCCACGAGGACCTGGCTAGGTTGCCCTATGCCCGGATGGTGGTGGACGAGGCGCTGCGGATCTATCCGGCCGCGCCGGGCCTCTCCACCCGGGTGGCCCTGGAGGCCGACGAGATCTGCGGGGTGAAGATCCCCAAGGGCGGCATGATCGCGGTCGCCCCCTGGATCCAGCATCGGCACGAGACGCTTTGGGAGAACCCCGGGCGGTTCGATCCCGAGCGCTTCGCCCCGGGGGTGGAGCGGCCCCGCTTCGCCTACATGCCCTTCGGCGGCGGGCCCAAGGTCTGCATCGGCGCGGCCCTGGCCACCACCGAGACCCTGCTGATCCTGGCCACCCTGGCCCAGGGCTACAGCCTGGCCCTGAAGCCCGGCCACCAGGTGGAGATCCTCCAGAAGATCACCATGCGCCCGCGCGGCGGGCTGCCGATGATCCTGCATCGCAGATAGCGCGGCGGCGCTTACGGGGCGGGCGGGAACCGACTATGTGGGAGGGGACGCCATTTCCCAGCCCAGGACCGCCCCATGCTGCTGCACCTCTCCACCTGGCCCGAGATCGAGACCTTTCTCACCCGCTCGAAGACGGTGGTGATTCCGATCGGGTCCAATGAGCAGCACGGGCCCACCGGCCTGCTGGGCACCGACTGGCTGTGCCCGGAGATCATCGCCCACGAGGCCCAGAAGACCGGCGACATCCTGGTGGGGCCGACCTTCAATATCGGCATGGCCCAGCATCACCTGGGCTTCCCGGGCACCATCTCCCTGCGGCCCTCGACCTTCATCGCCGCCATCGGCGACTGGTGCCGGTCGCTCGGCCACCACGGTTTCGAGAGGATCTATTTCCTCAACGGCCATGGCGGCAATGTCGCCACCATCGAGGCGGCCTTCTCCGAGCTCTACGCCGAGGCGAGCTTCGCCGGCCGCCCGCGCGGATTCTCCCTGAAGCTGAAGAACTGGTGGGAGCTCAGGGGGGTGATGGCGGTGGCCAACCGCCAGTTCCCGGTGGGCCACGGCAGCCATGCGACCCCCTCGGAGATCGCGGTGACCCAGTGGGCCTATCCCGACCACATCAAGAGCGCCAACTACGCGCCCCAGATCGCCCCCACCGGGCCGATCCGCGAGGCGCTGGACTTCCGCGCCCGCTATCCGGACGGCCGCATGGGCTCCGACCCGGCCCTGGCCACCCCGGAAAAGGGCGGCGAGCTGGTGGCCACCGCCGCGGCGGGCCTGATCGAGGACGTGAACGCCTTCTCGGCGGAGGTCGCGCCGGGCTGACCGCCAGCGGAGAGGGCGAGAGCTCTCGCCCTAGAACATCGAGCCGGGCATGGCCAGGCGCGGCGGGCCCTTCCTCTTGGGCTGGCCGGTCCAGTCGAGATCCTCGGCCTTCAGCAGGGCGCCGGCGTCCTTGGCGGCGTCGGCCACGGTGACCAGCTCCTCGGCCTTGGCGACGGGCTCATGCCCGCCCGCCGGGGTCTTGCCGTCAGCGGCCTTGGGGGCCTTGGTCTGGACGGCTTCCTCGACGGGCAGGGCTTCCTCGACCGCGTCCTTGGTGAGGGTGGCGTCGATCTTCGGGGTGGTGGCGTAGCGGTCGAGGGCGGCGATCTGCATGCCCTCGGCCTCGGTGCCGAGATACTTGCCGGAGAAGGCGGGCGGCAGGCCCGAGCCCCCGGTCCAGCGATAGAAGATATGCGCGCCGATGGTCCCGACCTTGACCAGGCTCGGGCTCCAGTACGCGGCCACGTAGTTGGCGTGATAGTGGGTGGCGGTGCCGACCTTCTTCATCACGTAGCCGTTGAGGGCGGCCGAGGCGACGCTGCGGGCCCGCAACCAGGCGGCTTCCTGCGGCTGACGGTTCATCGAGCCATCGCAGGTGAAGCTGAACTGGCAGCCGGTGGTGCGGTTGGAGCCCTGGAAGACCACGCCGCAGACGGTCTTGGGGAAGGCCGGGTGGCGCATGCGGTTGAGGACCACCTGGGCTACGGCCCGCTGGCCGTCCAGGCTTTCCCAGGCCGCCTCGTAATAGATGGCCGCGGTCATGCAATCGATGGCCCGGGCCTCGTCCAGAACGCCGCCGGTCTTCAGCTTGAAGGGCCGGGCCGCCGGATTGGGCAGGGCCGAGGTGGGGTTGGCCAGGTTCCAGGCGCGGGCCTGGTCGGGGTCGAGGTCCTGCAGGCGGATGACGGCGGCGTCGGCCGCGGCGCCTTCCGGCAGGGCGTCGGGATTGATCACCCCGTCCACCTTCTGCAGGGCGCCGCCCATGCGGGGCTCGACCCGGCTGGCCAGGGTCAGCATGGCGGGATCCATCCCGGCGGTGAGGCGGGCGAAGGCCTGGGCCGACATCTCGCCGCCGGTCAGGCGGGCGAGGCGCGCATTGCGGCCGTCCGGGGCCGCGGCGAAGGCGAGGCCGGCGGTGAGCGCGGCCGCCAGGCCCAGCTCCACGCCCACGAGGTGGATCGCGTCGCGTCGCGGCAGGCGGCTCGAGAGGAGCTGCGAGAGATGACGGAAGCGCTTCAACACGTGATGTCTTCTCCTGGGACAGTGCACTGCAGCAAATGCAAGCCGGACGCCATAAACCCGAAACGGGGATCGCGCCACCAGGATTCTTTTATTTTGTATTAACTATGGCGTGAGGCGCCGCCCAAACAGTCAGGGTCGGTCGCCGACTCCAGCGGCGAAACCGCAGAGCAAGCCTTCAGGAAAGCTTGGCAGTAATCAGCGCGGGATTTCTTTGACCTTGGTCAAGGCCACCTGGCGATAGACCGCGGTGATATCAAAGTAGCGGTGGAAGACTCCGTGGAAGCGATCCACCGCCTGCTTCACGCCTGGCCCGCCGATTTCGCTCTCGTGGTGCCAGTAGTCGTCCAGCACCATCATGCCGCCGACCTCCAGCAGGGCCGCGCAGAAGGCCAGGTCCACTCCGACGGCCCAGGCGGTGTGGGAGCCGTCGATATAGATCAGGTCGTAGGCCTCGCCCCGCTCCAGCATCCTGGGCAGCTCGTAGGTGGAGAAGCCCTTGTGGGTGGTCAGGCTGGAGAAGCCGAGCTTGGCGGTGTTGCGTTGGAAGCGCGGCTCGACGGCGTGGTACTTCTCTTCGGGATTCAGATCCTCGTCGAACCAGGGATCGATCACCGTGACGTCCAGCCTGGCCGGCAGCAGCCAGTCCATGAAGGCCAGGTTGCGCCCCTCATAGGCGCCGATCTCCATGTAGCGGATCGACCCGCGCTGGGCGGCGAAGTCCCGCAGCAGGGGGGAGACGAAGGGGATGTTCTGGTCGGCCCAGCCCTCGGTGAACTCGAAGCCCTTGGCCTGACAATGCCGGGCGAAGGCCGCGGCGTCCTCGTCGGCGCGCGGCGTGGCCAGCATGGTCTTGGCGAATTGCGGCGCGAACCGGTGGTTCATGGTCGCAAGGGCGCGAAGGGCGTCGGCCATGGCAGGCTCCTCAAGTCTCGGCCCGGATGGCTTAGCGCCCGCGGGTTAAGGAAGAGTCAGGCGGTGAGGATCTCGCCGTCCGCCACGGTCACCGGCCAGGGGCGCAGGTGGTCGTCAGCGCAGGGGCCGGCCACGCAGAGACCGTCGGCGGGGCGGAACATGGCGCCGTGGGCCGAGCAGATGATCCGGTCGCCCTCCCGGGTCAGGTAGCGGTCGTCCATCACCGCCAGGGGCCAGCCGTTGTGCGGGCAGGAATCGACATAGCCGGTCACCTGGTCCCCCTGGCGCACCAGGAAGCCGGCGAACAGCGACTGGTCCTGGCGGAAGCGGAACCCCTTGGCCCCGGGATCGGCCAGGTCGGCCAGGGCGCAGAGCCGGACGCCGGCCGGCGGCCGGGCCGGATTGTCCCCGCCGTCCCGGGTCACAGGTTTCCGATGCTGGCGCGGAAGGGCAGGACCTGCACGCTCTGGAACAGGCCGGCCAGGGTGTAGGGGTCGTCGCGATTGAAGGCGCGGGCCACCTCGGCGCTCTCGCCCTCCATCACCAGCAGGGAGCCGGCCATGTCGCCCTTGTCGTCCAGGATCGGCCCGCCCAGCTTCACCACCTCGCTGAAGGTCCCGGCATAGGCCAGGTGGGCCGGGCGGGTGGCCATGCGCAGGTCCAGCGAGTCGGGCTTGTCGAGGCAGATCAGGACGAAGAGGGCCATGGGACTTCCTTAGCGTTCAGCCTTGAGGGGTCGGGAGAGCAGGCCGGCGATGGCCGTGTCGAGATCGGCCTCGCCGGCCAGGATGGCGGCGACGGCGTCGGAGATCGGCATCTCCACGCCGACCTTGGCGGCGAGGTCCCGCACCGCCGGGGCCGAGGCCACGCCCTCGGCCACCGCGCCGCCGAGGCTGGCCAGGGCCGCCTCCAGGCTCATGCCCTGGCCGAGCGCCAGGCCGATGCGGTTGTTGCGCGACTGGGCGCTGGAACAGGTGAGCACCAGGTCCCCCAGGCCGCAGAGGCCGGCGACGGTCTCGGCCTCGCCCCCCAGGGCCACGGCCAGACGGGTCAGCTCGGCGAAGCCGCGGGTGATCAGGGCGGCGTGGGCGCTGCGTCCCAGGCCGCGGCCCTCGACGATTCCGCAGGCGATGGCCAGGACGTTCTTCACCGAGCCGCCGATCTCGGCGCCCACCATGTCGGTGGCCACATAGGGGCGGAACAGGGGGCTGGCGATGGCCTCGGCCAGGGCCCGGCCCAGCGCCTCGTCGGGGCAGGCCAGGGTCACGGCGGTGGGCAGGCCGCGGGCCACCTCGCCCGCGAAGCTCGGCCCCGACAGCACGGCGGGGGCGGCCTGGGGCAGGGTCTCGGCCAGGATCTCGGTCATCAGTTTCAGGGTGCCCTGCTCCACCCCCTTGGCGCAGAGCAGGATCGGGACGCCGGGCCTGGCGTGGGGCGCGAAGGCCCTCAGGCTGGCCCGCAGGTGCTGGGCCGGGGTGACGTTGAGGATCAGGTCGCAGCCGGCCAGGTCGGCCAGGTCGCCGGTGGCGGCGAAGGCGGGGTCCAGCTTGATCCCGGGCAGGAAGACGCTGTTCTCCCCCTGGGTGCGGATGGCGTCGACCACCTCGGGCTCGCGGGCCCAGAGCGTGGTGGTCAGGCCGGCGCGGCCGCAGACCAGGGCCAGGGCCGTGCCCCAGGCGCCGCCGCCGATCACGCCCGCGGTCTTCATGCTCATGCCTTTGCGCCCTTGCGACCGTAGGAGTGGGTGGGATTGGACAAGGCCGCGGCGGCGTCCAGGGGCCAGCGCGGCCGGGCCGGGGCGTCCAGGGGATCGGTCATGCCGAGCGCCAGACGCTCGGCGCCGGCCAGGGCGATCATGGCGGCGTTGTCGGTGCAGTAGGCCAGCGGCGGGGCGTCGAAGGAAAAGCCCCGGGCCCGGGCGGTCTCCTGCAGCTTGGCCCGCACCGCCCCGTTGGCCGCCACCCCGCCGGCGACCACGAAGCGCAGGTCGCGGCCCTGGCGGGTCAGGGCGTAGGCGGCCATGGCCCGCTCGGTGCGGTCGGAGAGCTGGCGGGCGATGGCGGTCTGGACGCAGGCGGCCAGGTTCCTTCGCTCGACCTCGCTGGTGACGGTCTCGGCCAGGCGGGCGGCGGCGGTCTTCAGGCCGGAGAAGGAGAAGTCGCAGCCCTGCCGCCCCAGCAGGGCGCGGGGCAGGGTGAAGGCGGTGGGATCGCCCCCCTCCGCCAGCTTTTCCAGGGCCGGCCCGCCCGGATACGGCAGGCCGAGGCTCTTGGCGATCTTGTCGAAGGCCTCGCCGGCGGCGTCGTCGATGGTGGAGCCCAGACGCGTGCAGGCCCCAATGCCCTCCACGGCCAGCAGCTGGCAATGGCCGCCGGAGACCAGCAGCAGCAGGAAGGGATAGGGAATGTCGGCGGCCAGGCGCGCCGAGACCGCGTGGCCCTCCAGGTGATTGACCGCGATCAGCGGCAGGCCGCGGGCCAGGGCCACGGCCTTGCCGAAGGCCAGCCCCACCATCACCCCGCCCACCAGGCCGGGGCCGGCGGTGGCCGCCACGCCGGAGAGGTCGCCATAGGTGACGCCGGCCTCGGCCATGGCCTGGGCGGCGATGGCGTCGATGGACTCCACATGGGCCCGGGCGGCGATCTCGGGCACCACCCCGCCATAGGGGGCGTGGGCGGCGATCTGGCTGGCGATGACGGAGGACAGCACCTCGACGCGGCCGTCGGCGGACCGCCGGACCACGGAGGCGGCGGTTTCGTCGCAGCTTGTTTCGAGGCCCAGGAGGGTAAGGTCGGTCATCTGCGTTGCGGCTTGGGGTTCCGTCCTGTAGCCAACGGCTCAGTCCCCGCCGAGGTAGCCCTCCCGCCGTGTCCACGCAACCTGTCCGGATCGGAGCCCGCGGCTCCAAGCTTTCGCTGGCCCAGGCCGGCATGATGCAACGCCGTATCGCCGCGGCCCTCGGGGCGCCCCCCGAGGACGCCGAACGCGTCGCGCCCCTGATCATCATCACCACCACCGGCGACCGGGTCCAGGACCGCCGCCTGCTGGAGATCGGCGGCAAGGGCCTGTTCACCAAGGAGATCGAGGAGGCGATGCTGGAGGGCCGCATCGACTGCGCCATCCATTCGCTGAAGGACATGCCGGCGGTCTGCCCCGACGGCCTGACCATCGCCGCCATCCCCGAGCGGGAGGATCCCCGCGACGCCTTCCTGTCCCTCAAGGCCGACCGGCTGGAGGACCTGCCGCAGGGCGCGCGCCTGGGCACCGCCTCCCTGCGCCGCCAGGCCCAGTCCCTGCACCGCCGTCCGGACCTCGACGTCCAGATGCTGCGGGGCAATGTCGACACCCGCCTGGCCAAGCTGCAGGCCGGGGACGCCGACGCCATCCTTCTGGCCATGTCGGGGCTCAACCGTCTGGGCCTGGGCCACCTGCCCAAGAGCCTGATCGATCCCATCGAGGTTCCGCCGGCCCCGGGCCAGGGGGCGCTGGCCATCGAGACCCGCGAGGCCGACATCGGCCTGGCCTGGCTCGACGCCGTGCGCCACGCCGGCACCACCGTCGCGGTGGCCGCCGAGCGCGGGGCCCTGGCCGCCCTGGAGGGGTCCTGCAAGACCGCCATCGGCGCCCACGCCCGCCTGCTGGGGGACCGCATCCACCTGATCGTCGAGGCCCTGTCCCCCGACGGGATCCACCGTTTCCGCCGCGAGGGCGAGGCCGTCCTGGCCGGCGACCACGTGGCCGTCGCCCGCGAACTGGGCCTGGCCCTGGGCGCCCAGGTGCTCGAGGAGGGCGGCGACCTGCTCGCCCTGCACGCGACATGATGACCGCCCAGGGTTGCGTTAAGGCCAAGCTTCGCTCAACCGTATGCGGACGATGAGCAGCCGTAAGATCTGGATCACCCGCGCCCAGCCGGGCGCCGAGGCCACCGCCGCCCGCGTGCGCGCCCTGGGCCACGAGGCCTTCGTGGCGCCCCTGCTGGAGGTGCGCCCCGTCGAGGGGGTGCAGATCGACCTGTCCGGCGTCTGCGCGCTGGCCTTCACCAGCGCCAACGGCGTGCGCGCCTTCATCGAGGCCACGCCGGAGCGGTCACTGCGGGTGTTCGCCGTGGGCTCGGCCACGGCCCAGGCGGTCCGGGCGGCCGGGTTCAAGAACGTGCTGTCGGCCGACGGCGACGTCGAGGCCCTGGCCGAGGGCATCGCCGCCCGCAAGCGCGACCTCAAGGGCTGCGTCCTGCATCCGGGCGCCGCCGAGCCGGCCGGAGATCTGGTGAGCGCCTTGGAAAAGCACGGGATCGAGGCGCGGCGCCTGATCCTCTACGACACCGGCCCGGCGGAGCTGACCCCCGAGGTGCTGGAGGTCCTGCCGAGCCTGGACGCGGCCCTGCTGCACTCGCCCAAGGCCGCCAAGGTGCTGGCCGACCTGCTCAAGGACCACCCGCTGCCGCAGCTGCGGGCGCTGTGCCTCTCCAAGGCGGTGATGAAGCCGCTTACGCGCGCCAAGCTTTCGGCCAAGGTGTTCGCGCCCTTTCCTCTCGAAGCGGCGCTGCTTAATCTGATAGACCGTTAGATCATGAGCATAGCTCCGGACCCCGTCGAACTTTCGGCCCCCCGGGATCCCGCCTCCTATGGCCGCTCAAGGCTCATGGGGCCCGGGTTCTGGGCCCTGATCGCGTTCGGGGTGCTGTGCATCCTCGCCGGCTTCGGCATCTCCCGATTCGGACCCCAGCTCTTCCCGGTCAAGCCGGCGGCGCCGGCCAGCGCCGCGGCCGTCGCCCCCGGCGCCGCGCCCGCCAGCGGTCCCGCCCCGGTCGAGGCCGCCCTGCCCCTGGCCGCCGAGACCCCGCCGCCGCCGACCTCCGAGGCGGTGATCCGCCTCACCGAGCGGATCGACGCCCTGGAGGCCGAGCAGTCGCGCACCGCCGAGGCCGCGGCCTCGGCGCTCGCCGCCGCAGCCCTGATGGAGGCGGCCCAGACCTCCCGCCCCTTCGCCGACGAACTGGCCGCCCTCGACGCGGTCTCGCCCCCCTCGGCCGAGCTGCGCGCCCTGCGCCGGATCGCCGAGCGCGGCGCCCCCAGCCGCGCGGCCCTGGCCGCCAGTTTCCCCGACTACGCCGCCCGCGCCGCCGGCGCCGCCCGCGCGCCGGGGGAAGGGGCCGGCCTCGGCGCCCGCCTGGCCGCCGCCCTGTCCCGCGTCGTCACCCTGCGCCAGGTGGGCGACGTGCCGGGCACGGGGATCGACGCCCTGCTGGCCCGGGCCGAACGCCAGGTGGAGGAGGGCGACCTCGACCACGCCCTGAAGACCCTGGACGGCCTGCCCCCGGCCGGCCGCGACGCCATCGCCCCCTGGCGCGCCGCCGCCGAGAACCGGGCCGACATCGACCGCCGCGTCTCCGCGGTCCGCGTCCAGGCCCTGGAGGACCTCGCCCGGCTGGCCCGGAGCGGGGCATGATCCGCACCGCCATCGTCATCTTCCTGGTGGTGGCGACCGCCACCGCCATCCTGGCCGTCACCGGCGAGCCCGGCCACGCCAGCATCGTCTGGCTGGGCTGGCGGGCCGACATGACCGCCGCGGCCATGGTGCTGATCACCCTGATGGGGGCCTTGGGCGCCATGATCGGCTGGCGGCTGCTCCTGTGGGTGATGGAGGCCCCGCGCCGGGCCGAGCGGGCCCGGGCCGACGCCCGCCGCCGCCAGGCCAACGAGACCCTGACCCGCGGCTTCCTGGCCGCCGCCGCCGGCGACGGCTCCGAGGCCCGCCGCCTGGCCCTGAAGGCCGCCGACCTGGCCGACGAGGCGCCGGGCCTGGTCCGGGTGCTGGCCGCCCAGGCCGCCGAGGCCGCCGGCGACGCCATCGCCGCCCAGGCGGCCTATTCGGCCATGCTGGGCTTCCCCGAGATGCGGCTGGCCGGCCACAAGGGCCTGATGCAGCTGGCCCTGGCCCAGGGCGACAAGCCCGGCGCCCTGCGCCACGCCGAGCAGGCCTTCGGCCAGGGCCGCACCGCCCGCTGGGCCTGGCGCGCCCTGCTGGAGGCGCGGCTGGAGGCCGGCGACTGGGACGGGGCCCTGGACCTGGTGAAGACCGCCCTCGACCGCAAGATCGTCTCCCCCATCGTCGCCGAGCGGGCCCGCGCCGCCCTGCTGGCCGCCTCGGCCGCCCAGCTCGAGACCTCCCTGGACCCCAAGGCCCGCGGCCAGGCCGCCGACTACGCCGTGGAGGCCGCCAAGCTGCAGCCCGGCTTCGCGCCCGGCGTGGTGATGGCCGCCCGGCTGCTGGCCGTCGAGGGCAAGGCCAACCGCGCCGCCCAGGTGATCGAATCCGCCTGGAAGGTGGCGCCGCACCCGGCCCTGTGGCTGGCCTATCGCGACCTGAAGACCAGCGAGACGCCCCGCCAGAGGGCCGAGCGGCTCAGCGACCTGGCCCGACTCAATCCCGACGCCCGGGAGAGCCGCATCCTGTTCGTCGAGCAGGCCCTGATCGGGGGAACCCCGGCCCGCGCCCGCGAGGCGGCCAAGACCCTGGAGGCCGAACCGGTCACCGCCCGCATCGCCGGCCTGATGGCGCGGGTGGCTTTCGCCGCCGGCCAGCCGGACGAGGCCCGGGTCTGGATGGCGCGCGGGGTCGGCGCCCCGCAGGAGGCCGACTGGAGCGATCTGGACCCCGAGGGCCAGGCCTTCGCCTACCAGGCCGCCGACTGGGCGCGGCTGACCGCAGCCTATGCCGAGACCGGCGAGCTGATCCATCCGCGCCACGAACGGGCCGAGCGGACCATGAGCGAGCTGCCGGAACTGCCCATCGCCTATGCCGACAGCGCCCCGTTCCTGCACGCCCACGAGGCCGCCCCGCCGCCCTATGAGGGGGATGAGGGCCTCTATGACGACGAGCCGCCGGAGCCCCCGCCGCCCCCGCCGGTGGGTCAGAGACGACCGCAGGCCCGACGCCGCTTGGCGAGCGCGCCGAGAGCAGCTAAATAGGCGCTCCCGCGCGGACCGGTTCGCCGATCCACGAGGTTTAGGCCGCTTTAGCTCAGCTGGTAGAGCACATCATTCGTAATGATGGGGTCAGGTGTTCGAGTCACCTAAGCGGCACCACCCTTCCTTCCGATCCGCAAATCCAGGCGTCCCCGCCCGCGGCGAATCACGTCAGGGATTTCCCACCCCCCGCGACGGAATCGGCACATGGACGACCCCCGGCACATCCGGCTGATCTCCCGGCTGTCCATGGACTATGTGATCTCGATCTACAGCGCGGTCCTGCGCGGCGGGACCCACGACCCCCTCGACGCCCTGATCCTGTCCACCGTGGCTGTGGCCAATGTGGCCCACCTCAGCGCCGACCCGGCCCAGTCCCTGCGGTATGGGGCGATCGACCAGCCCGAGCCCTTCGAGATCAAGCGGCCCATCAGCCGCAACGCCGTGGCCCTGTCTCTGGGCCTCTCCTACGAGACCGCGCGGCGGCGCATCCAGAAGCTGATCGACGCCGGGTCCCTGATCGACACCGAGGACGGCCTGGTGGGGGCCAACGAGACCCGCAATCCGGAGATGGTCCTGGCCATGGCCAAGCAGAACGCCACCCTGCTCAAGCGCCTGGTGCGGCTGATGCGGGAGTCCGGCGTCGAGGTCTAGCCCCGGCGGACCAGGACGGCGCCCATCCAGGCGTCCTCCACCATCAGCTTGACGCCGTTGCGCTCGAGGGCCTGGGCCAGGCGCTGCTGTGTGGTCCCGTGGGCGGGGCGGCCGTTCTCGAACTGGGAGATGGTGGTGAAGGCCACGCCCGACTTCTCGGCCAGGTCCTTGAGGCTCCAGTCGAGCAGGGCGCGGCCGGCGCGGCAGCATTCGGGGGTCAGCATGGAACCGGTCTCCACGGCGAATTCCGCTGATTCTAGGCGATGAGCGTTAAAAATTCACCGCCGATCGTGGGGGCCTTGCGGCGCGGCGTCGCGCGCGGCTTGCCCCGGTTGGGCAAGAGGCCTAGTTCGGACCCCGACGCGGCGCCTGTCGCCTGCAGATCCCGAAGCGCCGCATGACCGACGAACCCCGCCCCCGCAAGATTCTCAGCCTGAAGAACCCGCCGACGCGGCCTCTGGGCCCGGAGCCGATTCGTCCCAAGGCGCCGCCGCCCCCGCCTCCGCCGCCGGTTCAGACCTTCGCCTGGAAGTGCAAGCCCTGCGGGGCCGGCTTCAATGTGGGCGATGAGCTGGCCGACGACGTGGTCATCCGCTGTCCGTCCTGCAACGCCAAGATCGGCCTGGTGGGAGACTTCCGCGCCGATCCGCCGCCGGCCAAGCTGAGGGCCCGTCCGGTCAAGCCGGGCTAGCCGAATCCACTAGAGACTCGCGGCGACCTCGCTCATCACCGGCCCGATCTCGTCGTTGAGCACCAGGTCGGCCAGGTCGTCCAGGTCGGTGGGGTCGCGGTTGACGATGGCCAGGGCCGCCCCGTTGCGCTTGGCCACCTGGGGCAGGGCCGCGGCCGGATAGACCACCAGGGACGACCCCAGCACCAGGAAGAGGTCGCTGTTGAGGCTCTCGCGCTCGGCGCGCTTGAGGACGTCGGGCTTGAGCGGCTGGCCGAAGGAGATGGTGGCGGTCTTCACGATGCCGCCGCAGGCCTGGCAGACGGGCAGCTCGTCGGTGGCCACGAACCGCGCCTTGAGGTCCGCCAGCTCGTGGCGCAGGCCGCAGTCCAGGCAGGTGGCGTAGCTGGCGTTGCCGTGCAGCTCGATGACGCGGGCCGGCGGGATGCCGCTATCCTGGTGCAGGTTGTCGACGTTCTGGGTGATGACGCTGGAGAGCTTGCCCTGCTCCATCAGCCGCACCAGGGCGTAGTGGCCCTCGTTGGGGGCGGCCCCGACCCAGCCGGCGCGGCCGGAGAAGGCTCGCGTCCAGGCCTCCCGGCGCTTGTCGGGATCGGCCACGAAGTCCTGGAAGTTGATCGGGGTCATCTTGCTCCACACCCCGCCCGGGGACCGGAAGTCGGGAATGCCGGATTCCGTGGAGATGCCGGCCCCGGTGAAGGCCACGATGCGTCGGGCCTCGCCGATCAGGGCGGCCAGGTCCTGGCGGGGATTGCGTGTCATCGGTCGAGGTTAGGCGCGGCGGGCGCGCGGGCGCAACCCGACCGGCCCGCGCAGGTTTCGGTAACCTTCGCTGTTAATAAAATCGAGTGGGTTCCGTGGGATAAGGCGATCGAGGTTGAGCAGGCCTCGTCGGCAGCGCGCCCAAAAAGGGCGCCGCGCGGCGAGTTCGACCCTCGAAGGCAACGCTTGGGAGAATTCTAAGCATGGACCGCTCGCATATTCCCCAGCCCGGCGCGGAGCTGATCTCGATCCGTATCGGCGACCAGGCCTACGCCATCGACATCATGGCTGTCCGGGAGATTCGCGGCTGGACCGCCGCCACGCCCCTGCCCCACGCCCCGCCCCACGTCCTGGGGATGATGAACCTGCGCGGCGCCATCCTGCCGGTGATCGACCTGGGCTCGCGCCTGGGCCTGGGCCCGGCCGAACCCAACGCCTCCTCCGTGGTGGTGGTGGCCCAGATCGGCGAGGCCCAGGTGGGCCTGGTGGTGGACGCGGTCTCCGACATCCTCACCGTCACCGAGGGCCTGATCCAGACCCCGCCGGACGTGGGCACCTTCGACTCCCTGCAATACGTCAACGGGGTGATGACCACCGACACCGGCATCGTCAGCCTGCTGTCCCTGGACAATGTCCTGCCGGCCGAGCCCATCGTCCTGGCCGCCTAGGCGCCCTGCCCGCTTTTTACGCGCCGTCTGAAAAATTCTGCCTGCACAACGGGCAGAGTCTGCTGTAGCCAGGGCCCCAGCTTGGGGACTCGGGGGAGCGGGCATGACGGTTCGGACGCTGGCGCGGTGGGGCGCGCTGATCTTGGGCGTGGCCCTGGCCTCGCCGGCCCTGGCGCAAGGCGCCGCGCCAGCCATCGATCACGGCGACACCGCCTGGGTGCTCAGCGCCACGGCGCTCGTCCTGTTCATGACCCTGCCGGGCCTCGCCCTCTTCTACGCCGGCCTGGTGCGCGGCAAGAACGTGCTGTCGGTGATGACCCACTGCGTGGCCATCGCCTGCCTGGGCTCGGTGCTGTGGTTGCTGGCCGGCTACAGCCTGTCCTTCTCCGGAACCGGCCCGCTGATCGGCGACCTGGCCAAGCTGGGCCTGGTCTCGGTGGGCCGCGACGCGGTGGTGGGCAAGTTGCCGGAGAGCGTCTTCTTCGCCTTCCAGATGACCTTCGCGGTCATCACCCCGGCCCTGATCGTCGGGGCCTTCGTCGAGCGCATCAAGTTCTCCGCCGTCCTGCTGTTCTCCGGCCTCTGGCTGCTGGTGGTCTACGCCCCGGTCTGCCACTGGGTCTGGGGCGGCGGCTGGCTCGCGGGCCTGCACGTCATGGACTATGCCGGCGGCCTGGTGGTCCACGCCACGGCCGGGGTCTCGGCCCTGCTGATCGCCTGGCGCCTCGGCCCGCGCGACGGCTTCCCCCGCGACCTCTCGCCGCCGCACAATCCGGGCATGACCATGATGGGCGCCGGCATGCTCTGGGTCGGCTGGTACGGCTTCAACGCCGGCAGCGCCCTGGCCGCCGACGGGAACGCGGGATCGGCCCTGATCGCCACCCACCTCTCGGCCGCCACGGCGGGCCTGGTCTGGGCGGCCATCGAGTGGAAGCGGTTCGGGCGTCCCAGCATGGTGGGCCTGGTCACCGGCGTGGTGGCGGGCCTGGCCACCGTCACCCCGGCCTCGGGCTTCGTCGGCCCCCTGGGGGGCGTGATCCTGGGGGCCGCCGGCTCCCTGGTCTGCTACCAGGCCGTGGACCTGGTGAAGCACCGCCTGAAGATCGACGACAGCCTCGACGTCTTCGCCGTCCACGGGGTGGGGGGCATCCTCGGAACCTTGCTGGTGGCGATCCTGGCCAGCGCCGGTCTCGGCGGGGCCGGCTATGCGCCGGGCATGACCATGGGGTCCCAGGCCCTGACCCAGATCCTGGGGGTGGCCGCGGTCTGCGCCTGGTCGGGGATCGCCACCCTGGTCCTGGTCTTCCTGGTACGCCGCACGACGGGCCTGCGGGCCACCGACGATGCGGTGGACGAGGGCCTGGACATGTCGGCCCACGGCGAGCGGGCCTACAATCCCTGAAACCTCACGGGGCGGGCTTGGGGCCGAAGGCGGCCTCGAAGTCCGCCTCGGTGGCGGACTCCACCTCGATCATCTTCACCCGCGCGGTCTCGCCCGAGGCGATGCGCAGGGCCGACTTGGGCCGCTTCAGGGTCTTGGCCAGCAGGACGAGCACCGCGGCGTTGGCCGCGCCCTCGGCGGCCACCGTGCTCACCCGAACCTTCAGATAGGGCCGGCCCTCGGGATCGGTCGCCCAGCCCTCCACCGCGTCACGGCCGCCCTTGGGCGTGACCCGGACGGGCAGGCGCATCAGCCCATCAGGGCGACGAGGGGCCCGAACGCCATCGGCAGCAGGTAGGCCTTGATGCCCTGCAGGATCAGCAGGACGATGATCGGGCTGATATCCACCCCGCCCAGCGGCGGAATGATCCGCTGGAACGGCGCCAGGATCGGGTGCGTCACCGCGTCCAGGAACTTGGCGATGTTGTAGACCACCTGGTTGCGCAGATTGATCACGTCGAAGGCCACCAGCCACGAGATGATGGCGTTGGCGAAGATCGCGAAGATCAAAAGGCCCAGGAGCGAATTGACGATGAAGTAGAGGAAGCTGCCCATGGCCCCGGTTTAAAGGGGCTCCTGTGTCGCTGGCAAGGCGCTGCGTCGTCGTCGCGCATTTCTGCGGCTTGACACGAGGGGTCCGAAAACGCTTATTCCGCGCCTCCTGGGGCCGTAGCTCAGATGGTAGAGCGCCTCGTTCGCAATGAGGAGGTCAGGGGTTCGATTCCCCTCGGCTCCACCAGGAACCTTCCGACAGCCTGATCGGGCCCGGCGCGCCTTGCCGCCCGGGACCAAGCCTGCCACAACCGGGCGGCCAGCGTTGGGGGGCGGATGGTCTTCTCGTCCATCATCTTCATCTTCTATTTCCTGCCCGTCTTCCTGCTTGGCTATTACGTCAGCGGCTGGCGTACGGGCGCCCTGCTGGTCGGCAGCGTGGCCTTCTACGTCTGGGGCGAGGGGGCCTATGTCCTCCTGCTGCTGGCCCTGATCGGCGCCAACTACGCCGGGGCCCGCGCCCTGGACCGGGCCCAGGCGCCCGCGCGGCGCCGCCTGATCCTGACCGCCATGATCGTGCTGGATCTGGGGGTCCTGGCCTGGTTCAAATATGCCGGCTTCCTGGCCCACACGCTCAACGAGATCCTGCCCGGGGCGCCCCTGCCGGAGCTGACCCACCGCCTGCCGCTGGGCATCTCCTTCTTCACCTTCCAGCTGATCAGCTACGCCGTCGACGTCTGGCGCCGCGCCGTGCCGGCGGAGGCCTCCCTGGCGCGGTTTTCGGCCTATATCCTGATGTTCCCGCACCTGATCGCCGGGCCCATCGTCCGCTACGCCGACATCGCCGAGGAACTGCACGCCGACCGCCGGGGGTCGGGCCGGGTGGGGCTGGGGTTCCAGTACTTCATCGTCGGCCTGTGCCAGAAGGTGCTGATCGCCAACACCGTGGCGCCCGTGGCCGACCACGCCTTCGGCCTGCCGCCCGGGACCCTGAGCGCGACGGCCGCCTGGCTGGGGACGCTCGCCTACACCCTGCAGATATACTTCGACTTCTGCGGCTATTCCAACATGGCGATCGGTCTGGCCTTCATGCTGGGCTTCACCTTCCCGAAGAACTTCGACCACCCCTATGCGGCGACCTCGCTGACCGACTTCTGGCGGCGCTGGCACATGTCGCTGTCCTCCTGGTTCCGGGACTATGTCTACATCCCGCTTGGGGGGAACCGGGGCGGCCAGACCAGGACCGTCCGCAACCTGCTGATCGTCTTCTTCCTCACCGGCCTGTGGCACGGGGCGGCCTGGAGCTTCATCGTCTGGGGTCTCTATCACGGGGCCTTCCTGATGCTGGAGCGGTACGGCCTGGACCGGGTCCTGGCCGCCGCGCCGCGGCCCCTGCGCCATCTCTACGCCGTGGCGGTGGTGATGGTGGGCTGGGTCTTCTTCCGCGCCGCCGACCTGCCCCAGGCCCTGGCCTATCTGGCGGCGATGTTCGATCCGCACGGCTTCAAGCCCCTGGGGGTGGCCCTGCGTCACCTGCTGGACACCGAGGTGATCGCCGCCTTCGTGGCCGGCGCCGTCTTCGCTGTCCCGACCCTGCAGGCCCTGATGGGGGGGTTGAAGGCCCGGCGCTCCGACGCCCCCTCGCCTCGCCTGGCGGCCCATCTGGACACCCGCGGCGCCTATGTCCTGCCCACTCCGGTCCTGGCGGCGGGCTTCGTGGTCAGCATCGCGGTCCTGGTCAATTCGACCCTCAATCCGTTCCTCTATTTCCGGTTCTGAGGCGATGGACACCCCGATCCCGCGCCGAGGCCTGATCGCCACCATCCTGGTCCTGATGGCCGCCGCCTTCCTCCTGCCCCACCTGGCCAGGCCGCCCCAGCTGCAGGAGGGCCGGGTCCTGGCCGGGCCGCCGGCCTGGACGGGGTTGGCGGGCCTGGACGACCTGCGCCACCGGACCGACGCCTATGTGGCCGATCGCTTCCCGGCCCGGCCCTTCCTGATCGGTTCTCTCAACCTCGCCCGCCTGCGGATCGGCGACAGCGGCTCCGACCGGGTGCTGGCCGGGCGCGACGGCTGGCTGTTCTACAACGACGGCTCGCGCCTGGGCCCGGCCCGGGGCGTGGGGGCGGTGGACGACGCCCAGGCCGCCGAGTGGCTGCGGGGCCTGTCGGGCCGCGTCGAGGCCCTGCACGGCCGCCCCTATCTGGTGGTGGTCCCCCCGGCCAAGGAGACCATCTATCCCGAGCTCGGCCCCGCCTGGTATTCGGGCCCCAATCCTGGCCGGACCAGCCTGCGCCTGGCGCAACTGGCCGCCCGGACCGAGCCCGGCCACGTGGTCCACCTGCACGACGCGGTGGCGGCGGTGAAGGCCGCGGGCGTCCCGGCCTTCAGCCGCCACGACACCCATTGGACCGGCGACGCCGCCTATGCCGGCTACGTCCAGATCATGGCCCGCCTGCGCGCCCAAGGCGTGGCGGCCCAGACCCGGCCGCTCAGCGACTTCCGGCCGGTGGTGAACGGGGTCAATCCGCCGCGCGACCTGGCCCTGATGCTGGGGGTGGCCAGCTTCGTGCCGATCCACTACCGCGGCTATCTCGATCCCGCCGCCGCCGGCTACCGGACCAGCTGGCTCTCCGAGCGCCGCGGGTGGACGGCGCCCCAGCTGGTGGACACCGGCCAGGCGGGCAAGCCCACCCTGCTGCTGACCCGGGACTCGTTCTCAAACGCCCTGACGCCCTTCCTGCTGGGGCACTTCAGCCGGGTGATCCTGACCCATATCGACGACGGCTTCTGGCGCCAGGACCTGATCGACCGGTTCCATCCCGACGTCGTCATGCTGGAGGTCCAGGAGCACGGCCTGGGCTTCGTCATGCGCGGCTCGCCGGCGGTGTCGGAGGCCGCCGAGGCCCGCATCGAGGCCGCCCTGCCGCGCGCCCCGGCCCACGGCCCTCTGGCGCCCTCGGCCCCGTCCCGAGGGCGGTTCGCGCCGGTGGCGCGGGCCGGCGCCGCCTTCGCGGGGCTGGACGCCGCGGTCCCCACCCCGGGCTGCAATGTCGACCAGGCCCTGATGGACGCCCGCGGCCTGGTGGTGGCGGGCTGGATCTCGGACCTGTCGGTCAAGGCCAGCCCCACCGAGGGCGCCGTACGCCTCAGCGGCGCGGCCGGTGACTTCCTCCAGCCCCTGGCGATCGACCAGGCGCGGCCCGACGTGGCGGCCGCCTTCAAGCGCCCTGTCGCCCAGCCCAGCGGCTTCTCCACCAGCCTCAGCGTCGAGGGCCTGCCCGCGGGGACCTACGGCCTGCGGGTCTATCGCCGCGCGGCGTCGGGCTGGATCGGCTGCCAGGGTCCGCAGGGGTTGGTGCGCCCCTGAGCCCAACGGCTTGTTCATCCGGCAAGGCTAGGGTCGCGCCGCGTCCGGCCAAAAATCCGCCCGAACCGGTGTCTAGCTTGACCCGTTGCGGGGCGGGCGGGTCTTTCCGGTCGTCTCCGCGTTGAAGACCTCGCGCACCCTACCTAAGGTGGGCGTCCAACCCAGAAGGCCCGCCCTTGTTCTCTCGCCTGTTCGGCCGCAAGACCCCGGAAGCTCCGCCCTCCACTGGCGGGCGGCTGGTCTACGCCGTCGGCGACATCCACGGCCGGCTCGACGCCTTCGATCCCCTGCTGCACGCCATCGCCCAGGACGTCCTGGACTCGGCGCCGCAAGAACGGCCGATGCTGGTCCTGCTGGGGGACTATGTGGATCGCGGCCCGGCCTCGGCCCAGGTCATCGATCGCATCCTGAGCCTTCAGGCCGAACCCGCCTTCGAGGTCCGGGCGCTCAAGGGCAACCACGAGGAAGCCCTGTTGCAGTTCCGCGACGAGCCGGGCTTCGGCCAGACCTGGGTGGAGCATGGCGGGTCGGCGACGCTCGCCTCCTACGGCGTCCAGCCCCCGGCCACCCGCACCGACCCCGAGGCCTGGGAGACCGCCCGCCTGGCCTTCGGCAAGGTCCTGCCGCCGGCCCACACCCACTTCTATGAAAACCTGGAGCTGATGCTGACCGTGGGCGACTACGCCTTCGTCCATGCCGGCGTTCGGCCCGGCGTGCCCCTGGAGCGCCAGGTGGAGCGGGACCTGTTGTGGATCCGCGCGGAGTTCCTGCAGTCCACCGCCAAGTTCGAGAAGATCATCGTCCACGGCCACACCCCGATGGAGGAGCCGCAGATCACCGGCCGCCGGATCGGGGTCGACACCGGGGCCTATGCCACCGGCCTGCTCACCGCCGTGCGGCTGGACGACAGCGGGCACCGCATCCTGCAGGGCCGCGCGGTGCGTTCGGCCGCCTAGAGCCTTTTAGGGCCAGATCTGGCCCGTTTAAAAAGGCTCTAAATTCCAAAAGGTTGAGCGCGCCGGGCGGGTTAACCGGCTTCCACTTAACCCTGGCGCGCTCTAGCCCAGGATCCGGTCCACCGCCATGCGGCGATAGCGGGCCTCGATGAAGGCGAAGAGTCCGAAGGCCACCAGACCCAGCGCCACAAGGGTCAACAGGGCGTCGCCGAAGGGCTGGCCCTCCAGCAGTTGCAAGGCGCCGCCCATGCCGGACGCCTGTTCGCTGCGGGCCTTGATCCCCGCCGCCAGCATCAGGGCGCCGATGGGCAGGAAGGCCAGGCCCCGCCCCAGATAGCCGGCGCGGCCGACCCAGGGCGCCCAGGTGCGGACGGTCTCGTCGCAGGCCAGGGGCTTGCAGAAGTCCCGGCCGAAGACCTGGACGATATTGCCCACCCCGGCCCCCAGGATGAACAGGCCCGCCGCGGCGATCAGCAGCTCGCCTCCGGGCAGGGCCAGGATCGCGGCCACGGCCTGCCGGGTCTTGGCCTGGTCGTCGGCCTCGGTGAGGTCCTCCAGGGCGTCGATCAGGCCGAACACCGAGACCGCCAGGGCGCCGTAGACCACTCCGCTGATCGCCTGGCCGATGCGCGATCCGATGGCCCGCAGGCTGGTCCCCTGACGGTCGGCGTCGAACACCGACTGCAGCAGGCGCCAGCCGGCGAAGGCGTAGAGCCCCAGGCCGGTGAGCCAGAGCAGCACCACGCCGAAGGGCCAGTGCGCCCAGGCTTCCAGCGCCCCGCGCGAGCCCTGCGCCCGGGGGGTCAGGTCCAGGGCGGCCAGGACGGCCATGCCGCCGATGCTGAGATAGATGAAGCCGCGGGCCAGATAGCCCGCCCGGCAGGCGAGTTCGGCCAGGGCCGGCCAGGGCGCCTGGACGATCCAGTCGCGCACCTGGGCGAAGGCGGTGGCCGAGGGTTCATTGGCGGTGGTGGTCACGACGAACGCCTCGCGCCCAAGCGGCGCTGGGGCGGGAACGTCAGCCCGGCCCCCTAGTTCCCCTCCGGATAGATCACCGGCAGGATCAGGGCGGAGGGGTGGGCGGCGTCCATATGGACGCTGTTGACCGCCACCCGGGGCTTGAGGCTGTGCTGGCCCGGGGCCTCGCCGGTGTTGGGATTGACCTCGAAGCGCGGGGCGTTGGAGGAGGTGATGTGCACCGCGATCCGGTGCCCCTTCTCGAAGGTGATGGCGGTGGACCACAGGTCGATGGTCAGTTCCTCCGGGGCGTTCGGGGTCATCATCTTCACGTCGTCGGGCTCGCGTCCCTGGCGGTAGCGGGTGCGGATCGGCGCATCCAGGACCAGGGCCTCGTAGCCGTCGGGATAGACGTCCACCAGCTTGGCCATGAAGTCGGTGTCGAGGCCGTCGGTGGCGCCGTAGAGCTCCACCTTCACCGGTCCGGCGATGGCCACGTCCCTGTCCAGCACCGGCGTCTGGAAGCGCAGGTAGTCCTGGCGCGCCGGAACCTGGCGCTGGTCTTCCGGCCCGCGATCGAAGGTCAGGTTGGCGCCGCCGAAGGTGGCCACCGGATTGGCCGGATCGAACCTGTAGCTGAGCCTGGCCTCGGTCGCGGCGGGCGGCTTGGTGGTCAGCCCCTTGTCCGGCGTCAGATAGTAGCGGACTTCGCGGTGGGCCGGCGGCCAGTTGGCCGAGGTCATCATCCGGTTCTTGGGCGAGGCCGCGCCCTTCCGGGCGCCGGCCATCATGAAGAAGCTGACCGGGGGCTCGTCCATGATCCCGTTGTCGATGCCCTTCAGCCAGTAGTCGAACCAGCGCAGTTCGTTGCCGAAAGCGCCCTGCAACTGGTCCTGACCGGGATAGGCCAGGTCGCCGGACAGCGGCCCGTGGCCGAAGGGGCCCATCAGCAGCTTCTGATTGCCCTTCGCGCCCTTGGAACCTTGGTTCTGCAGGTGCTCGAAGTTCGACGTATTGCCCTGGTTGAAGATGTCGTACCAGCCGCCGACATTGTAGATCGGCACGGCGATGTACTTGCGGTTCGTGCTCATGGCGAACCGGTTCCAGAACACGTCGTCGGCGGCCCGGGCGCGCAGGGCGTCGACCTCGGCGTCGGAGACCCCCTGGCCCTTCAGCCAGCCCACCGAGTCCTTTTCCTTGATCACCCCGCCCATGAAGCTGGAGTGCAGCCGGTCATAGGGGGCCACCACCACATAGGCCGCCTTCAGGTGGGGCGGGTTGGCCATGGCCGCGGCGTTGGAGGTGACCCCGAGCGCCGAGGCCCCGGTGACCCCGACGCGGCCGTTGGACCAGGGCTGCTTGGCGGCCCACTCGACGCTGTCGTAGCCGTCCTCGATGTCGGTGACATAGGCCTGGTAGAAGCCCTCGGAGCGGCCCTTGCCGCGCACGTCCTGCAGGACGAAGACATAGCCGGCGTCGGTGTATTTCTTTGCCGCCGCGGCCAGCTGGTCGGGGGTTCCGCGCCCGTCCTTCAGATAGGGGGTGCGGCTCAGCACCACCGGCCAGGGGCCCGTCCCCTGGGGCTTGAACACATTGGCCGCCAGCTTCACCCCATCCCGCAGGGTGGCGAATTCCTCCACCGCGCCGGGCGGCGGGGCGTAGGCGGCCGGCGGCGGGGTCTGGGCCAGGGCGCTCATCGGCGCAAGGAACAGGGTGGCGGCCAGCAGGGCCGCTTTGAAGGTCGTCATGGGCTTCCCCCCGCGCCGATCAGGCGCGAAAATTTTCTGTCTTTGAAATCGCGGCGCGGACGCCACGGGGAGATTAGAGGACCGAACCCCCAATGTGTCATCCCGGAAAGCGCGTAGCGCTGGTCCGGGACCCAGATGCGCGGGGGGCGCCGGAGACATCGGTGTCTATGGGTCCCGGTCTTCCGCTGGCGCGGAAACCGGGATGACACAGAGGGTCTAGTGCGCGTCGTCCCAGTTCTTGGCGGCCCGCGCATCCACCACCAGGGGGACCGAGAGGGCCACCACGGGTTCGGCGGCGTGTTCCATCACCCGCTTGACGACCTTGATCAGGGCCTCGGCCTCGGCCTCGGGGACCTCGAAGACCAGTTCGTCGTGCACCTGCAGCAGCATCCGGGCCTTCAGTCCCGAGGCCTTGAGGGCGGCGGGCATGCGGATCATGGCCCGGCGGATGATGTCGGCCGCGGCCCCCTGAAGCGGGGCGTTGATGGCCGCCCGGTCGCCGAAGGCCCGCTCGGCCTGGGACTTGGAATAGACCGCGGGGATATTGACCTTGCGGCCGAAGATGGTGGTGACGAACCCCTGGCTGCGCGCCGCCTGCTTGGTGCGGTCCATATAGGTGCGGATGCCGGGGAACCGTTCGAAATAGGTCTTGATATAGGCCCCGGCCTCGTCCTGCGGGATCGACAGCTGGTTGGCCAGGCCGAAGGCCGAGATGCCGTAGACGATGCCGAAATTGATCGCCTTGGCGCGGCGCCGGGTCTCGGCGGGCATGCCCTCCACCGGCACGCCGAACATCTCCGAGGCGGTGGCCGCGTGGATGTCCAGGCCGTCGAGGAAGGCCTTCTTCAGCTGCGGGATGTCCCCCACATGGGCCAGCAGGCGCAGCTCGATCTGGCTGTAGTCGGCGCTTACCAGCACATGTCCCGGCTCGGCGATGAAGGCCTTGCGGATCTTGCGGCCCTCCTCGGTGCGGACCGGGATGTTCTGCAGGTTGGGGTCCGACGAGGACAGCCGCCCGGTGGTGGTGGAGGCGAGCGCATAGGAGGTGTGGACCCGGTTGGTGCGCGGGGAGATGGCGGCGGCGAGGGCGTCGGTATAGGTGCCCTTCAGCTTGGAGAGCTGGCGCCAGTCCAGCAGCACCCGGGGCAGCTCGGCGCCCTGGGCGGCCAGCTCCTCGAGGATGGAGGCGTCCGTGCCCTGGGCGCCGGTGGCGGTGGTCTTCTTCGAGGCCAGGCCCATCTCCTGATAGAGCACCTCGCCGATCTGCTTGGGGCTGCCGAGGTTGAAGGGGCGGCCGGCGAGCGCATGGGCCTGGGCCTCCAGCTCGGTCATCCGCACCGAGAAGTCGTGGGAGAGCCTGGCCAGTTGGTCGGGATCGATGCGGATCCCCTCGCACTCCATCTGGGCCAGGACCGGCGGCATGGGCCGCTCCAGGGTCTCGTAGACGGTGAGCAGGCCCGCCGCGGCCAGCTTCGGGCGCAGGATCTGGTAGAGCCGCAGGGTGACGTCGGCGTCCTCGGCGGCGTAGCAGGTCGCAGGCTCCAGGGGCACGTGCTTGAAGCTCTTCTGGGCCTTGCCCGCCCCGGCCACCTGCTTGAAGGCGATGGGCTCGTGGCCCAGCCAGCGCTTGGACAGCTCGTCCATGCCGTGGCTCTTGTGCAGCCCCGCCTCCAGCACGTAGCTGATCAGCATGGTGTCCTCGATGGGGGCCACATCGATCCCCTGCCGCGACAGCACCGCCAGGTCGTACTTGGCGTTCTGGGCCACCTTGAGGACCGAGGGGTCCTCCAGCAGCGGCTTCAGCCGCGCCATCACCGCGTCGTGCGGGATCTGGGTCAGGTCGGCCGGAGCGTCGAATTCCAGCCCGCCCTCGTGCTCGTGGCCCACGGGGATGTAGCAGGCCTCGCCGGCCGCGACCGCCAGGGACACCCCGCAGAGGCCGGCGTTTGCCGAGGAGAGCGAGTCGGTCTCGGTGTCGAAGGCGATGACCCCGGCGGCCCGGGCCCGGGCGATCCAGGCGTCGAGGGTCTCAAGGTCGCGGACGCAGACATATTTGGTGGTGTCGATGGGGCCGTGGTCGGTGACCGCCTCGGGGCGCGGGGCCGGCGTCGAGGGCGCGGCCGGCGCCTTGGTCCCACCGCCGCCGCCGGCGACGCGCCGGCCCAGGGTGTGCAGGCCCATCTCCTCCAGGAAGGCGGCCAGCACCTCGGCGGTGGGCTCGGCCACCCTCAGGTCGTCGATGGGGGCGGGCAGGGGTGTGTCGCAGTCCAGCTGCACCAGCTGCCGCGACAGGCGGATCTGGTCGGCGAAGTCGATCAGGGTCTGGCGGCGCTTGTCCTGCTTGATCTCGCCGGCCCGCGACAGCAGGGTGTCGAGGTCGCCATACTCGTTGATCAGCAGGGCGGCGGTCTTGACGCCGATGCCGGGCGCGCCCGGCACATTGTCGACGCTGTCGCCGCACAGGGACTGGACGTCCACCACCTTGTCCGGCGGCACCCCGAACTTCTCGATCACCTGTTCGCGGCCGATCAGCAGGTTCTTCATGGTGTCCATCATGAACACCCGGTCCCCCACCAGCTGCATCAGGTCCTTGTCCGACGAGATGATCCGCACCTCGCCCCCCATGTCGCGCACCTTGCAGGCATAGGCGGCGATGATGTCGTCGGCCTCGTAGCCCGGCAGTTCCAGGCTGGGCACGCCGAAGGCCCGCGTGGCGTCCCGCACCAGGGGGAACTGCGGGATCAGGTCCTCGGGCGGCGGCGGGCGGTGGGCCTTGTACTTGTCGTACAGCTTGTTGCGGAAGGTCTTCTCCGAATGGTCGAAGATCACCGCCAGGTGGGTGGGGGCGTCGGCCTGGGCCTTCATGTCCACCAGCAGCTTCCACAGCATGTTGCAGAAGCCCGAGACCGCCCCGATGGGCAGGCCGTCGCTCTTGCGCGTCAGGGGCGGCAGGGCGTGGAAGGCGCGGAAGATGAAGCCCGACCCGTCCACCAGATAGAGTCGGACGGCCGGCCCGTCCTGGGTGTTGTCGCGGGGCAGGTCGGGCAGCGGCGGGGCGTCGGCGATCGGCGTGTCGGTCATGCCTCCAAGATAGGGGGCAGAGGCCGCCGGGTCACCTGCGCAGAGGCCCGCGCCGCGACCTGACGCCACATATCTTCGACTTCTCCCGGCCAGGGCGCCGGTCCCTCTTCCGCGCGGCGGCAATTCGGTTAAAGTCGCAAGTCCCTTCCTATCGGGGGGCGGCGGCGCACGGGCGCGCCGTTGGCCACAGGTTCGGACTGACCATGAAATTGACGATCGAGCGGGCGGCGCTTCTGAAGGCGCTCGGGCATGTGCAAAGCGCGGTGGAACGCCGCAACACCATCCCGATCCTCTCCAATGTGCTGCTCTCGGCCGAGGGCGAACGCCTGACCTTCTCGGCCACCGATCTCGACATGGAGATCATCGACGAGGCCTTCGCCCAGGTGGAGCAGCCGGGCCAGATCACCGCGCCGGCCCACACCCTCTATGAGATCGTCCGCAAGCTGCCGGACGGCGCCGACGTCTCGCTCTCCTTCACCGGCGAGGACCCGCGCCTGACCGTGGCCGCCGGGCGCTCGCGCTTCAACCTGCCGGTCCTGCCGGCCGGCGACTTCCCGGTGATGTCGTCGGATGGCCTCTCCAACCGCATCGGCGTCGATGTCGGCGACCTGATCCGCCTGATCGACAAGACCAAGTTCGCGATCTCCACCGAGGAGACCCGCTACTACCTCAACGGCCTCTACCTGCACTCGGTGGTGGAGGGCGGCGTGGCCAAGCTGCGCGCCGTGGCCACCGACGGCCACCGCCTGGCGCTCGCCGAGATGATCGCCCCGGAGGGCTCGGCCGGAACCCCCGGCGTCATCGTGCCCCGCAAGACGGTCAACGAGGCCCGGCGCCTGCTGGAGGACGCCGGCGAAAGCGTCGACCTGGCGGTCAGCCCCCAGAAGGTGCGCTTCGAATTCGGCGGCGCCGCCCTGACCTCCAAGGTCATCGACGGCAACTTCCCCGACTATGTCCGGGTCATCCCCCGCGACAACGACCGGGTGATGATGGTGGACAACAAGCTGTTCGCGAAAGCCGTGGACCGGGTGGCCACCATCTCGGCGGAGAAGAGCCGCTCGGTGCGCATGGCCATCGAGCCGGGCCGGGTGATCCTGACGGTCCGCAACATGGAGGCCGGCCAGGCCGTCGAGGAGATCGAGGTCGACTATTCCGGCGAGGCTTTCGAGCTCAGCTTCAACGCCCGCTACCTGCTGGACGTCACCGACCAGATCGGCGCGGAGCTCGCCGAGTTCCGCTTCGGCGGCCCCAACGACCCGGCCCTCGTTCTCGACCCCACCGACCCGGACGTCCGCTACGTCCTGATGCCGCTCAGGGTCTAGGGCCGCGATCACGGCTGTGGGGTGAGGTGGAAAAACCGGCTATGACCCGCCGGTGACCCGCTCGGCCCTTACCCGCCTGACCCTGACGGACTTCCGCTCCTATGGCCGCGCCGAGCTGCCCCTGGACGGGCGGCCGGTGTTTCTGATCGGGCCCAATGGGGCGGGGAAGACCAATCTGCTGGAGGCGGTCAGCCTGCTCACCCCCGGCCGCGGACTGCGGGGCGCCAGCCTCGCCGAGGTCGGCCGGCGGATGCCGGGGGAGACCCAAGGCCGCGCCTGGGCCGTGGCGGCGATCATCGAGCTGGACGGTGAGCCGGTGCGGCTGGGCACCGGAACCGAGACCGCGGGCGCCGCGCGGCGCACGGTGCGGCTGGAGGGCGAGCCCGTGCCGCCCGGCCGCCTGGCCGACCACCAGCGCCAGGTCTGGCTGACCCCGGCCCAGGACCGGCTGTTCCTGGAGGGCGCCGGCGACCGGCGCCGGTTCTTCGACCGCCTGGTCTTCGCCGCCGAGCCGGCCCACGCCGCCCACGCCTCGGCCTATGAGAAATCCCAGCGCGAGCGCATGCGCCTGCTCACCGACGGTCCGGCCGATCCCGACTGGCTGAGCGCGCTCGAGGCCCGGCTGGCCGAGGCCGGGGCCCTGATGGCCGCGGCGCGGGCCCGGACCCTTTCGGCCCTCCAGAGCGAGATCGACGAGCGCGGGGACCGGCCCTTTCCCCAGGCCCGCCTCAGCCTCACCGGCGCCTGGGAGCAGATGGCGCTGGAGGGCGTCGAGACCCCGGAGATCGAGGCCCGCCTGGCCCAGGCCCTGGCCGGGGCGCGGGAGCGGGACGCGGCTGCGGGGCGGGCGCTCACCGGCCCCCATCGGGGGGATCTGGCGGTGATCCACGCCGAAAAGGACCGCCCGGCGGCGGAATGCTCCACCGGGGAGCAGAAAGCCCTGATTCTGAACCTGGTTTTGGGGCAGGCGGCGCGTCTTTCACGTGCAGAATCAGGACCAAACCCTATATTGTTGCTAGACGAAGTCGCAGCGCACCTGGACCGCCGCAGGCGGGCCGCATTGTTCGACGAAATCACGGCGCTCAAGCTCCAGGCCTTCCTCACCGGCACGGACGAGCACCTGTTCGAAGATTTGAAGGGCCGGGCCCAGGGCGTCCATGTGGATGGCTCCAGCCTGGCGATTCTGGATACCGAATGACCGACGAAACGCAGATCCCCGACAACACGCCGGAAAACAACGGCCAGGCCGAATACGGCGCGGAGTCCATCAAGGTCCTCAAGGGCCTGGACGCCGTCCGAAAACGCCCGGGCATGTACATCGGCGACACCGACGACGGGTCGGGCCTGCACCACATGGTCTATGAGGTGGTGGACAACGCCATCGACGAGACCCTGGCCGGCTGGGCCACCCGGGTCGAGGTGATCCTCAATCCCGACGGCTCGGTCACCGTGACCGACGACGGCCGCGGCATCCCGGTGGACATCCACGAGGGCGAGGGCGTCTCGGCGGCCGAGGTCATCATGACCCAGCTGCACGCCGGCGGGAAATTCGACCAGAACTCCTACAAGGTCTCCGGCGGCCTGCACGGCGTGGGCGTCTCGGTGGTCAACGCCCTGTCGGACTGGCTGCGCCTGAAGATCTATCGCGGCGGCAAGGCCTACGAGATGGAGTTCCGCCGCGGCGACGCGGTCTCGCCCCTGATCGTCACCGGCGACGCCCCCTTGCGCGAAAACGGCGAGTTCCTGTCGGGGACCGAGGTCACCTTCATGGCGTCGACCGAGACCTTCGCCTTCATCGAGTTCGACCGGAAGACCCTGGAGCATCGCCTGCGCGAGCTGGCCTTCCTCAATTCCGGCGTCACCATCTGGCTGAAGGACAACCGCGAGGCCGAGCCCTTCGAGGAGGTCATGCACTACGAGGGCGGCATCGAGGCCTTCGTGCGCCACCTCGACAAGGCCAAGACCCCGATCCTGAAGACCCCCATCGTGGTTCGCGGCAAGCGCGAGAACGTCGAGCTGGACCTGTCGCTCTGGTGGAACGACGGCTATCACGAGAACGTCCTCTGCTTCACCAACAACATCCCGCAGAAGGACGGCGGCACTCACCTGGCCGCCTTCCGCTCGGCGCTGACCCGCATCATCACCGGCTATGCCGAGAGCTCCGGCGCCACCAAGCGCGAGAAGGTCTCGCTGTCGGGCGAGGACAGCCGCGAGGGCCTGACCTGCGTCCTGTCGGTCAAGGTTCCCGACCCCAAGTTCTCCAGCCAGACCAAGGAAAAGCTGGTCTCCTCGGAGGTGCGTCCCGCCGTCGAGAGCCTGGTGTCCGAAGGCATCGGCCAGTGGTTCGAGGAGCATCCGGTCGAGGCCAAGCTGATCGTCCAGAAGATCGCCGAGGCCGCCGCCGCCCGCGAGGCGGCCCGCAAGGCCCGCGACCTGACCCGGCGCAAGACCGCGCTCGACATCTCCTCCCTGCCCGGCAAGCTGGCCGACTGCCAGGAGCGCGATCCCGCCAAGTCCGAGATCTTCCTGGTGGAGGGTGACTCCGCCGGCGGCTCGGCCAAGCAGGCCCGCAACCGCGAGAACCAGGCCGTCCTGCCCCTGCGCGGCAAGATCCTCAATGTGGAGCGCGCCCGCTTCGACCGCATGCTGGGGTCCGACCAGATCGGCACCCTGATCACGGCGCTCGGCGCCGGCATCGGCCGCGACGACTTCGATATTGAGAAGGTCCGCTACCACAAGATCGTCATCATGACCGACGCCGACGTCGACGGCGCCCACATCCGGACCCTGCTGCTCACCTTCTTCTACCGGCAGATGCCGCAGGTGATCGAGCGCGGCTATCTCTATATCGCCCAGCCGCCGCTCTATAAGGCGGCCAAGGGCAAGTCGATCACCTACCTCAAGGACGATCCGGCCCTGGAGACCTACCTGGTCAACGAAGGTCTGGATGGCGCGACCCTGGATCTCTCCAATGGCGAACGCCTGGCCGGCCAGGACCTGCTGGCCCTGATCCAGACCTCCCGCTCGGCCAAGGCCAATATCGAGCGCCTATCGTCGCGGGCCCCCGCCTTCGCCATCGAACAGGCGGCCCTGGGCGGCCTGTTGGCCGAGGGGACCAATATCGACGCCGCCGCCAAGCGGCTCGACCTCTACGCCGAGGAAAGCGACGGCAGCTGGTCCGGCGAGCCCGGCCCCGCCGGCGGCTTCGTCTTCAGCCGGGTCAAGCGCGGGGTCTCCGAGCGCGTGGTGCTGGACGACCTGCTGCTGCACGCCGCCGACGCGCGACGCCTGGCCGAGCGCGCCGCCACCATGGCCGACACCTTCGCCGGCCCGGCGGTCTTCACCCGCAAGGACAAGGTCACCACGGTGCGCGGGCCCCTGGATCTGGTGGGCGCGATCATGGACGCCGGCCGCCGCGGCCTGGCCATCCAGCGCTACAAGGGCCTGGGCGAGATGAACCCCGAGCAGCTGTGGGAAACCACCCTTGACACCGACGCCCGCACCCTGCTGCAGGTCCGGGTCAACCACGCCGACGACGCCGACGACATGTTCACCCGCCTGATGGGGGACCTGGTGGAGCCGCGCCGGGAGTTCATCCAGGAGAACGCCCTGGACGCCGAGGTCGACGTCTAAGCCGGACTTGTAACCGCCGCGCGGTTTGGGCAAACGGGCTCTCCGCGCGGCGTCTCGCCGCCTAGCGAAAGTTTCCGCGTGCTGCTGATCGACGAAGCCAGGATCGTGACCGAGGCCGACGGCCTCGCCGCCCGCGGCGCCACCGTCAACGAGGTGCTGGAGTTCCTGCGGGGCAAGCTCTCGCTGGACGCCTTCGGCATGCTGCTCTTCGACCTGCCGCGCGAGGACCTGCCGGCGCTGTCGGCGCTGTTGCCGCGCATGGCCAGCGAGGAGACCCAGCGCAACTTCACCGGCGACGCGGGCCTGTCCCTGCTCAAGCCCACGGTCAGCTTCATCCGGGCGCTCGCCTACAACTACGCCGCCCTGCGCAACCGCTCGCTCTCGGGGGCGAAGATCCTCGACTATGGCTGCGGCTACGGGCGGATGACCCGGCTGCTCTACTATTTCAGCAATCCCGAGGCGATCTGGGCCCTGGACCCCTGGGACCTGGCGGTGAACCTCTGCCGCGAGGCGAACCTGGCGGGCAACCTCGCCCAGTCGGACTACCTGCCGGTCAGCCTGCCGGCGCCGGAAGCCGCCTTCGACGTGATGTTCGCCTTCTCGGTCTTCACCCACACCTCGCGCAACGCCACCGACGCGGCGCTCGGCGCCCTGCGCAAGCACATCGCCCCGGACGGCCTGCTGGCCATCACCATCCGCCCGGCCGAGTACTGGGTGGTGAACCCCGACTACGCCCCCCAGGCCGCCGATTATCAGGCCCGACACGCCGCCGAGGGCTTCGCCTTCGTCCCCCACGGCCGCGACACCGTGGAGGGGGAGGCCACCTATGGCGACACCTCCATGACCCTCGACTTCATCGCCCAGACCTATCCGGACTGGCGAATCGCGGGCGCCGACTGGGCCCTGGCCGACCCCTATCAGCGCTACGTCTTCCTGGCGCCCGCCTAAAAACCGGGCAATCTCTGCCCAAAATCTAGGAATTTCCGGGGTTTCAGCGCGGGAATGCGCCGGCGCAGGCGCCTGCGACACTTAAAATGGTCGCCCCGACTCCGGGATCGTGTCCGCATGTCCCGATCGTCCCGTCAGCGTGCGCCGCGGCGCAAGAGGATGCGGTTTGGCTGAATCCGACGGCCCCCTGGTCCCGGAACGCATTCTGGAGCTCTCCGAACGGCTGTCGTCCGTCGCCGGCGCCAAGATCGGCGAGATCTCGTCGATCAATCGCGAAGCCAAGATGCTGGCGATCAACGCCCTGATCACCGCCGCCCGCGCGGGCGACGCGGGCAAGGCCTTCGCCATCGTGTCGGAGGAGTTCAAGCGCATCTCCCAGGAGATCGACGAGGTGGCCCAGGCCCTGGAGAGCCAGGTCCGCGCCGACCTGCGGGAGTTGTCGGCGGTGGGGGGCGCGATCCTCGACCACCTGCGCGGCCAGCGCCTCGCCGACCTGGCGCTCAACGCCATCGAGATCATCGACCGCAACCTCTATGAGCGCACCTGCGACGTCCGCTGGTGGGCCACCGATTCCGCCGTGGTGGCCTGCTGCGCCGAGCCGACGCCCGAGGCCGCCCGCCACGCCAGCAGCCGGCTGAAGGTCATCCTCGACGCCTATACCGTCTATCTCGACCTGTGGATCTGCGACGCCCGGGGCAAGGTGCTGGCCACCGGCCGGCCCCAGACCTATCCCCAGACCCAGGGCCTGTCGGTGCCCGCCGCCGGCTGGTTCCAGCAGGCGATGAAGACGGTCTCGGGCGACGAGTTCGTGGCCTGGGACATCGAGCGGATCGCCGCCCTGCACAACGCCCCGGTGGCCACCTACGCCACCGCCATCCGCCAGGACGGCCTGGCCGACGGGGCGGTGATCGGGGTCCTGGGCATCCACTTCGACTGGAAACCCCAGGCCCAGGCGGTGGTGGACGGGGTGCGCCTGACCGAGGACGAGCGGGCCCGCTCGCGGGTGCTGCTGCTGGACCACAGCGGCCGGATCCTGGCGGCCTCCGACCGGCGCGGCGAACTGGAGGAGACCTTCCGCCTGCCCGGCGACGCCACCGGCATGGGCAGCTACGCCCGCGACGGGGTCACCGTCGGCTACGCGCTCACGCCGGGCTACGAGACCTATCAGGGCCTGGGCTGGTACGGCGCCATCACCCAGCGCGAACCCGACGCGGCCTCCGCCGGCGTCCGAGCAGCTTAAGCCTCGAACCCCTTCACTACCTCCAGCACCGCCTCGCCGTAGCGGGCGAGCTTGCTCTCGCCGACCCCGGAGACGGCGGCCAGGCGGGGCAGGGAGCCGGGCTTGGTCTGGGCCACCTCGATCAGGGTGCGGTCGGGGAAGATCACATAGGGCGGCACGTGCTGGCGCTTGGCCTCCCCGGCCCGCCAGTAGCGCAGGGCCTCGAACAGGCCGGCGTCGGCGACGTCGATGGCCGCGGCCTCCCGGCGCTTGCGGGGCCGGCCGGAGCGGGTGGTGGGGTCATGCTCCTCGGGCGCCTTGCGCAGACCCACCCGGCGCTCGCCGCGATAGACCGCCTTCACCCCCTCGGGGTCCCCCAGGCCGATCAGCGGGCGGCCGTCATTGGGGTCCTCCTTCAAGAGGCCGTCGAACAGCAGCTGGTCCAGCAGGTCGCGCCAGCCATTGGTGCTGAACTCCTGGCCGATGCCGAAGGTGGTGAGCCCGGCCTCGAAGCTGGAGGGCTCCTTGGTCTTGCCCAGCAGGTGCTCCACCAGCCGGCCGCGCCCGAACCGGCCGCCCAGGCGGTGGACCGCCGAGAGCGCCTTCTGGGCGGCCTCGGTGGCGTCGATGCTCTCGGGCGGCGACAGGCAGAGGTCGCACTGGCCGCAGGGGGCCACGCCCTCCTCGCCGAAATAGCGGCGCACGGCGGCGGCGCGGCAGTTGGCGCCGTCCAGCATGGCGTAGAACTGGCCGACCTTGCGGCGCTGCACGGCCTTGACCGTGTCGTCCATCTCGCGGCCGTCGATGCGGCGATAGGCCCAGGCCATGTCGGCCGCGCCATAGAGGGTGATGCCCTCGGCGGGATCCCCGTCGCGGCCGGCCCGGCCGATCTCCTGCCAGTAAGCCTCGATGGAGGCGGGCGGATCGGCGTGGATCACGAAGCGGACGTCGGGTTTGTCGACCCCCATGCCGAAGGCGATGGTGGCCACCATCACCGCGGCGTCCGCCTCCAGGAAGGTCTCCAGCCGCTCGGCGCGGACGGTCTTGTCGAGGCCGGCGTGATAGGCGAGCGCGTGGGTTCCGGCCGCCCGCAGGGACTCCGCCAGCTTGTCGACCCCGTCGCGGGAGCCAGCATAGACCACGCCCGAGCGGTCGGGCCGGGCCTCGATCAGCTCCAGCACCCGCTTGTGGCCCGCGCCCCGTTTGCGTTCGGCTGAAAGCGCCAGTTCGGGCCGCGCGAAACTGGCGACGAACTCCTGGGCGTTCTCGAGCCGCAGTTCGGCGCGGATGTCGTCGCGGGTGCGCGCATCGGCGGTGGCGGTGACCGCCAGGCGCGGCACATCGGGGAAGACCTCGGCCAGGCGGCCCAGCATGCGGTATTCGGGGCGGAAGTCGTGGCCCCACTGGCTGACGCAGTGGGCCTCGTCTATGGCCACCAGGGCGAGCGGCGTGCGGCGCAGGCGCTCCATCACCGAGGAGCTCATCAGGCCCTCGGGCGAGATGTAGAGCAGATCCAGCTTGCCCGCCTCGATCCGCTCCCAGGTCTGGGCCTTCTCCCAGGGCTCGATATTGGAGTCCAGCCGCGCGGCGGCCACCCCCGACTGCACCAGTCCCGCCACCTGGTCGGTCATGAGCGCGATGAGGGGCGAGACCACCAGGCCCAGGCCCGGGCGCATCAGGCTGGGGATTTGGTAGCAGAGGCTCTTGCCGCCGCCGGTGGGCAGGACGGCCATGGCGCTGCGCCCGGCCAGGATCTCGGCGATCACCTCGGCCTGGCGGCCCCGGAACTCGGCATGGCCGAAGGTGCGGCGCAGGATCTCCCGCGCCTCGTCGAGGGAGGCGGATGGCATGGCGGTCTTATGCCGTGCGTCGGGCCCCGCGCGAAGAGGCCTAAGACACTAGGCTGTGAGCGCCGTGCGGTCCTGGATGCCGCGGACCGCCTTCAGCAGGCGCAGGGCCGCCTTGTCGCTCAGGGTGGCGGGGTCGAAGGCCTGCTTCTGCGCCAGGGTGTCGAGGATGGCGTCGTCGGCGGGGCTGAAGCGGCGCGCGCACATGTTCCAATCGCCGAACTCGGGGGCGTCGGCGGGGCCGGCCGAGATGACCCGGCTGTCGGTGTGGCGGGGGTCGTTGAGGATCCGCTGATAGGTGGTCATCACCGCCGTGGCGGGGCCCTCCAGGGCCTGGACGAACCAGCCGTCATGCACCAGCAGCAGGCCGGTGAGGGAGGTCAGCCGGTTGTTGCGGATGGAGGCGCGGATCAGGGCGTCGATCTCGTCGTCGGCCACCATGTCGGGCGCGAAGGCCTGGCGGCTGGCATAGATCAAGCGGTGCAGCGAGCGGCTGCCGGAAATGGCCTGCGACATACCCTGGCATGCCACGGCCGCTCCTAACGGACGCCTAACGCGTTCGTTGAAATCATTCAGCAAAGCTTGGCCGTGGCTACTCCGCCGCCATCGACACGGGCGCGGCCTGGCTGCCGCGCAGCAGGCGGCCGGGCAGGGCGCCGGTGGGCTCGCCGTCGCGATAGGTGACCTGGCCGGCCACGATGGTGGCCACATAGCCGTCGGCCCGCTGGATCAGCCGACGCCCGCCGGCCGGCAGGTCATAGGCCACCTGGGGCGCCCTCAGGGTCAGGTGCTCGTAGTCGATGACGTTGAGATCGGCCCGGTAGCCCGGGGCGATCAGGCCGCGGTCGAACAGGCCGAGCGCCTGGGCGGTGTCGTGGCTCTGCATCTTGACCATCAGCGGCAGGGAGAGCCTGGCCCCCCGGGTGCGGTCGCGGGTCCAGTGGGTGAGGTTGGAGGTGGGGAAGCTGCCGTCGCAGATCATGCCCACATGGGCCCCGCCGTCCGACAGGCCCGGCACGGTGTCGGGATGGGTCAGCATCTCGAAGCTGGGGTCCAGGGAGCCGTCGGCATAGTTGAGGAAGGGCAGGTAGAGCATGCCCCGTCCGCCGTTCGACAGCATGTGGTCGAGGGCCAGTTCCTCCGGCGTCACGCCCCGGGCGGCGGCCATCGCCGCGATGGTGCGGTCCGGGGTCTGCTCGTAGTCGGGCTCGGCCCCCATCAGGAACATGATCCCCCAGTTGCGGGTCATGTTGGCGGCGAAGGCGGGATCGGCGGCCGCGCCCTCCTCGAACAGCTGGGCGCGGAAGGCCGGGTCGCGCAGTTTCTCCACCCGCTGCGCCAGGGGCAGCTTGGCGATGGCCTGGTAGCTGGGGCGGCTGGTGAACGGGTTGAGGGTCAGCTCCAGGCCGAACAGGATGCCCACCGGCCGCCCGGCCACCTGGGCCTTCATCGGCAGGCCGGATTCGTTGGCGGCGCGCAGCTGCTCCAGCAGGAACTCGTACTGCCGCGGCTGGCGGGGATTCTGCACCAGCGAGAAGGAGAGCGGCCGCCCCGAGGCCTCGACGATCCGCCGCAGCATGGCGAATTCCTCGGCCGGGTCGTTGAAGTCGGAGACGAACTGCAGGGCGCCCTTGCCGGCCGCGGCCAGCCCCATGGCGATGCCGGTGAGCTCGGCCTCCGAGGCGGTGAGGGTGGGGGTCGGCTGGCCGTCGCTGGTGCGGTGGTTGAGCGTCCGGGAGGTGGAGAAGCCGAGCGCCCCGGCCTCCACCGCCCGCTTGGCGATGGCGGCCATGGCGGCGATGTCGGCCTCGGTGGCCGCCTCGCGGTTGGCCCCGCGCTCGCCCATCACATAGACCCGCAGGGCCGCGTGGGGCAGCTGGCTGCCGATGTCGACGTCGAAGCTGCGGGCGGAAAGCGTGTCGAGATAGTCGGGATAGCTCTCCCAGGTCCAGGGCAGGCCCTCGGTCAGCACCGGGAAGGGAATGTCCTCGACCCCCTCCATCAGGCGGATCAGCCGGTCGTGGTCCTCGCGCTTGCAGGGGGCGAAGCCGACCCCGCAATTGCCCATCACCACGGTGGTCACCCCATGCCAGGCCGAGGGCTGCATGTGGGAATCCCAGGTCGCCTGGCCGTCATAGTGGGTGTGGATGTCCACGAAGCCGGGGGTGACGATCTTCCCCGCCGCGTCGATCTCCTCGGCGCCCCGGCCGCGCACCTCGCCCACCTGGGCGATCAGCCCGTCCTTGATGGCCACGTCGGCGGCGTAGGGCTCCCCGCCCGAGCCGTCCACCACGCGGCCGTTGCGGATCACCAGGTCCCAGGCCCGTTCCATGGCGGTCTCCCTATCGTCTTCTTCGTTGGATCGAATTGGGCGCCCGGAGGGGCCGCGGGGTCAAGGGCGCCGCGAGGTCAGGCTGGGTCCTATTTCGCCGGCCCCACCCGAAGCGTTAACCGCGGCAAGCTAGGCTGTGGGCCAAGATCACGGGGTTCGGGAGGACCCTCCCATGGCGCTCAAGACCTTCTTCACCGCCGCCACCCTGGCCGCCGTCCTGGTGGGCCTGCTGCTTCCGACGCCGAACAAGCACGCCGCCCCGGCCGGCGAGAGCCAGATCGCGACGATGACGCTGGGGGCGGGGTAGGCTCCCAGTTGTTCCCGGTGTGGGGAGCGCCCAGAGATCAGCGCGGCATGCTCCTCTCCCGCTTGCGGGAGAGGTCGGGTGAGGGCCCTTTCTGAAGGGCCATTGCGCTCCGATCTCAGCAAGACCTCCGCTGCGCGGAGGCCCCCTCACCCATCCTCTCCCCCTGAATGGGGAGAGGCGAAGTTATTCCTTCGGCATCGCCGCGGCCTTGCCGGCGCAGCCCTTCAGGGTCTCGGCGCCCAGCGTCACCTCCGCCGCATAGCCGTACTTCAGGTCCGACATGCCGTCGGAGCAGGCCTGCAGGGTCAGGGTGACGGTGAGCGGGACCGCGCCGGCCGTGGTGGTCCAGACCGCCTTGGGCCCCTGCAGGGTCAGGCCCGGATTGGCGGCCACCAGGTTGGGATGGTCGGGGCGCTGCAGGGTGATCTGGGTGGCGCGGATCTGCAGGCCCCAGAAGGGCTCGGTCCCGCGCGCGTCGAGATCGCCGGAGAATTCCTCCGGGATCGGGGCCACGACCGGCGGCGGCGCGGCCGCGGGCGGCGTCGCCGGCGCATCGGCGGGGGGCGGGGCCACGGCGCCGTCGGGCGCCTGGGGCGAGCAGGCGGCCAGGATCAGGACGCAGGCGGTAAGGACGATGGGGCGCATGGCGGCGATCCTTTCGCGGGGACGGAAGCAGGCTAGACTCTCCCGCGATGAGTCGGAACGCCCCTCGCCCCTTCTATGAGTTCTTCGCCGGCGGCGGCATGGCCCGCCTCGGCCTGGGCGAGGCCTGGACCTGCGCCTTCGCCAACGACTTCGACGCCGCCAAGGCCGCCACCTATCGCGCCAATTTCGCCGACGCCGAGGACCATTTCCGCCAGGGCGATGTCTGGAAGCTGGCGCCGTCCGAACTGCCGGGCCAGGCCGACCTCGCCTGGGCCTCCTCCCCCTGCCAGGACTTCAGCCTGGCGGGCGCGCGGGCGGGGCTGACGGGGGGCCGATCCTCGGCCTTCTTCGGCTTCTGGCGGCTGATGGAGGCCCTGGCCGCCGAGGGCCGCGCGCCGCGCACGGTGGTGATCGAGAACGTGGCGGGCCTGCTGACCTCCCATGGCGGGGCCGACTTCACCGCGCTGTGCCGGGCCCTGGCCGCCCAGGGCTACCGCTTCGGGGCCCTGGAGATCGACGCCGCCCGCTTCCTGCCCCAGTCGCGGCCCCGGGTCTTCGTGGTGGCCACGCGCCAGCCCGTCCCCGCCGGCCTGATCGGAGAGAGCCCCTTCCACACCCGCCTCGTGCGCGAGGCCCAGGCCCGCCTGCCGCAGGACCTGGCCGCCGCCTGGGTCTGGTGGCGGGGCCCGGCGCCGGCCGCCCGCAACACCGACCTCGCCAGCCTGCTGGAGCCCGACGGCGCCGTGACCTGGCATTCGCCCGCCCGGACCCAGGCCCTGGTCGCCCTGATGGCGCCCCTGCACCGGGCCCGGCTCGACGCCCTCAAGGCTTCTGGCCAGCGGGCCGTGGGGGGCCTCTTCCGCCGCATGCGGGCGGAGAACGGCGTGCGGGTGCAGCGCGCCGAGGCCCGTTTCGACGGCCTGGCCGGCTGCCTGCGCACCCCGCGCGGCGGCTCTTCGCGCCAGACCCTGGTTGTGGTGGAGGCCGGCCAGGTCCGAACCCGCCTGCTCAGCCCCCGGGAAGGCGCCCGGCTGATGGGCCTGCCGGAAACCTATCAACTGCCCAAGGCGGCCACCTCGGCCCTGCACGTCATCGGCGACGGGGTGGCGGTCCCGGCGGTCCGCTGGCTGGCGGCGACGATCCTCGAGCCCCTGCTGGACGGGTCGCCGGCGGTGCTGGCGGCGGAGTAGAACAAACCGCTCATCGCGGCGAAGGTCGGGACCCAGATTCATGCCGCGGTCCTGAAGTTGGCCCGCCCGTTCGTGTGGTTCGTGTGGTTCGTGGTTCCAATTCTTGAGACCGTGCGGCCGCCGAGGCCCAACAGATTGTCCACGAACCACACGAACCACACGAACGGGGGTTCCTGATCAAAGGTTCGAGGTGAATCTGGGTCCCGGCCTTCGCCGGGATGAGCGGTTGTTATTAGAAAACCTCGGCCTCCCGCGCCAAGAACCTCCCTTCCAAATCCCGGCCACGGGGGTAGGGTCGGCCCTCAAAGCGACCCCTCCAGAGACCAGACCCATGGCCGACGCCGCCGACACCTCCGCCTATGACGCCGCCCGCTACAAGCGCGCCGGCCGGGGCAAGATCTACGACTCCATCATCGACACCATCGGCGACACGCCCCTGGTGGCCCTGCCCAACCTCACCAAGGCGCTGAAGCCCAAGGGGATCGTGCTGGCCAAGCTGGAGTTCTTCAATCCGATCGGCTCGGTGAAGGACCGCATCGGGGTGGCGATGATCGAGAGCCTCGAGGCCCGCGGCATCCTCAAGCCCGGCGGCGCCATCATCGAGCCCACCAGCGGCAACACCGGCATCGCGCTCGCCTTCGTCGCCGCCTCCAAGGGCTACAAGCTGACCCTGGTCATGCCCGAGAGCATGTCCATCGAGCGGCGCAAGATGCTGCTGATCCTGGGCGCCAAGCTGGAGCTGACGCCGGCCGAGCGCGGCATGGCCGGCGCCGTGGCGCGCGCCAAGGAACTGGTGGACGCCACCCCGGGCGCGGTCATGCCCCAGCAGTTCGACAACGCCGCCAACCCGCTGATCCACCGGGTCTCCACCGCCGAGGAAATCTGGAACGACACCGCCGGCGCGGTGGACGCCGTGGTCTCCGGGGTCGGCACCGGGGGCACCATCACCGGGGTCGGCCAGGTGCTGAAGGCCCGCAAGCCCTCCCTGAAGATGGTCGCCGTCGAGCCCGAGGCCTCGCCGATCCTCTCGGGGGGCAAGCCCGGCCCGCACAAGATCCAGGGCATCGGGGCGGGCTTCGTCCCCTCCATCCTCGACCGCGGGGTGATCGACGAGATCATCCAGGTCTCTAACGACGACAGCTTCGCCATGGCCCGGCGGGTGGCCCGCGAAGAGGGCATCCCGGTGGGCATCTCCTCCGGCGCGGCCCTGACGGCCGCCTTCGACCTGGCGTCGCGCGACGAGTTCGCCGGCAAGACCGTGGTGGCCATCATCCCGAGCTTCGCCGAGCGCTATCTCTCCACCGCCCTCTTCGACGGGCTGTAGGCGCGCCCCCCGCCGGGCGGGGAGGAGTCGCCATGACCGACGTCTATGGCCCGGACAAGCGCTCGGCGGTGATGCGCGCCGTGAAGGGCAAGGGCACCACCCCGGAGATGAAGGTGCGCCGGGCGCTCACGGCGCTCGGCGCCCGCTATCGCCTGCACCGCAAGGACCTGCCGGGCTCGCCCGACATCGTCCTGCCGGGACGCCGGCTGGCGATCTTCGTCCATGGCTGTTTCTGGCACGGCCACGACTGCGCCCGCGGCGCCCGCGTGCCCAAGGCCAACCGCGACTACTGGGTGGCCAAGGTGGCCCGCAACCGCGCCCGCGACGCCGCCGCCCGCGAGGCCCTGACGGCCCTGGACTGGCGGGTGGAGACGATCTGGGAGTGCGACCTCAAGGACGCCGAGGCCCTGACGGCCCGGCTGGAGGGCTTGCTGCAGCCCTAGGCCGCCGCAGTCTCGACTGAGTCCTCGGCCTCCGGCAGCACGCGGGCGATGGCGGCGGTCAGGGCGGCGGGGTCGATGGGCTTGGCGACGTGGTCGGTCATGCCGGCGGCCAGGCTATCGACCCAGTCCTTGGCGCTGTCGGCGGCGGTGCAGGCGATCACCGGGGTGGCCTTGTTGGGGCCGGGGGTGGCGCGCAGGCGGCGGCAGGTCTCGTGGCCGTCCATCCCCGGCATCTGGACGTCCATCAGGATGACGTCGTAGACGCGGGCGGCGGCCAGGGTCAGGGCCTCCTCGCCGCTGGACGCGGCGGTGAGCTCCACTCCGTAGGGTTCCAGGATCAGGGCCACGGCGCGCCGGTTGACCTCGTGATCGTCCACCACCAGCACCCGCGCCGGACCCAGGGCGGCCTCCAGGGCCGGCTCGGCCGGCGCCGCGGCCTCCACCAGGTCTAGGGACAGAGTGAAGAGCGCCCCCTGGCCCGGAAGGCTGGCGGCGACCAGGTCGCCGCCCATCAGGCGGGCGAGCTGGCGGCTGATGGAGAGGCCCAGGCCGGTGCCGCCATGGGTGCGGGCGGTGGAGGCCTGAGCCTGCTCGAAGGGGGCGAACAGGCGGGAGATCTCCTCGGGGGTCAGGCCGCGCCCAGTGTCGGCCACGGCGAAGCGGAAGGCCTCGCCCTTGTGGCTCACCGCCAGGATCACCGCGCCGCGGTCGGTGAACTTGATGGCGTTGGAGATCAGGTTGTTGAGGATCTGGCGCAGGCGGGTGGGGTCGCCGGCCACGCAGGCGGGCAGGGTCTCGGCGCCCAGCCGCTCCAGGGTCAGGCCCTTCTTCTCGGCCTCGGCCCGCCAGAAGGCGGTGGTGTCCTCCACCAGGGCGTCGAGGTCGAAGGGGACGGTCTCGATGCTCATCCGCCCGGCCTCCATCTTGGAGAGGTCCAGCAGGTCGTTGAGCAGGGTGCGCATCATGCGTCCCGACTGGGCGATCAGGGCGCCTGCGGCGGCGTCGGCCCCGCCATGGCGCTCGATGACCTCGGCCCCGGCCAGGATGGCGCTGATGGGGGTGCGCAGCTCGTGGCTGACCATGGCCATGAAGGCCGACTTGACCTCGGCGGCCGCCTCGGCGGCGCTCCGGCCGCGTTCGGCCTCCTCGCGGGCGCGGCGCTGGGCCTCGAGGGCCTCGGCGGCGGCCCGCCACAGGATGGTGGAGGAGAAGACCAGCAGCACGCCCACCATGCCGACGGCGATCCCGTAGGTGGAGGCGCCGCTGATCGCCCAGGCCATGCCGGCGGTGAGCAGCAGATAGACGCCGAAGGGGGTCATGGCCGCCACATAGGCCGCCTGGGACCGCTGATTGGTGACCACGGTGTTGAGGACGGCGCCGGCCAGGAACAGGCCGCCGCAGATCAGGCCCCCCGAGCCCCCACCCACGATCGCCATCAGGGCCAGGGCCCCATAGATGATGGAGTTGAGGCTGAGGATGGCCAGGGCCAGCCGGGGCCGGAAGGCGCGCGCGCGGGCCTTGTCGGTGGCGAACAGGAGGAATTCGCCGGTGTGCAGCAGGCCGTAGGCGGCGATCCAGGCGGCGGCGGGGGTCCAGCCGGCAACCGGCGCCAGGACCACGGCGTAGACCGCGGCGAACACCATGCGGGTGCGCATGCCGGCGGCCCGGGCCAGCATAGTCTTGGCCAGACCATCGTCGGTGGAGTTCTGCACCATGGTCGGCGCCCCTGGGTGTGAGGGTCTGAGCACGCCCCTTGGAGAGCCAGCTTAGCCCCGGGGCCTAAACCATCGGTAAAGCGCCACCGCCGTCGGTTGCGCTAGACCCTGACCGTTTCAGCTGGACCCATCTGAAACGGCGAGAAGGGTCCAGCTTCAAGACATGAGAGCATGTCGGGCGGCGGAGCCGGTATCCAGTTCCGCCTGACGCGCTCTGGAGTCAGGCCGGGCGGCGCGGCTCCACCACGACCTCGGTGGTCACCGAATTGGCGATGTAGCATTCCTCGTGGGCCTCGTGGTGCAGCCGGTCCAGGGCCTCGGCGGTGGGTTCGTCGCCCCGCCAGGTGACCGTCGGCCGCAGCCAGACCTTGGTGACCCCCAGCCGCCCGGGGGCGACCTCGGCCATGATCCCCTCGGCGGCGTCCTCGTAGCGGACCGCCGTGAAGCCGGCCAGCCGGGCGCGGTGCAGGAAGGTCAGCATGTGGCAGTTGCTGAGCGCCGCCACCAGCATCTCCTCCGGATCGACCGCCGCCTCCACCGCCCACTTGCCCACCACGTGCGGCGAGGCCGAGGCCGGAACCTCGACCCCGCCGTCGAAGGTCAGGCTGTGGCCGCGGCTGTAACGCCCCTTGGCGAAGTCCTCGCCGTCCTTGAGGGTCCAGAGGACCTCGGCGACATACTTGGCCATGGTCAGAAGGCCTCCGCCGGCAGGGCCATCATCAGCTCCGAACCCGTGACCAGCTTGGCCAGGTGGGCGCCGGCGTCGGGCAGGATGCGCTGCATGTAGTAACGGCCCACCACCAGCTTGTCGGCGAAGTAGGAGTCGGTCTCCCCCGCGGCGATCTTGGCCTGGGCGGTCTTGGCGATAAGGGCCCACATATAGGCCAGCGCCGTGAGGCCGAAGAGGTGCATGTAGTCGGTGGAGGCGGCGCCGGCGTTGTCGGGGTTCATCAGGCCGTTCTGCATCAGCCACATGGTGCCCTCCTGCAGCTTGGCCTTGGCGTCGGCCAGGCCGTCGGTGAAGGGCTTCAGGGCCGGATCGCCGGCGTTGGCGTCGACGAAGGCGTCGATCTCGGCGAAGAAGCTCATCACCGCCCGGCCGCCTTCGGCCGCCAGCTTGCGGCCCACCAGGTCCAGGGCCTGGACGCCGTTGGTGCCCTCATAGATGAGCGCGATGCGGACATCGCGCATGTACTGGCTGGCGGGGAAGTGCTCGGTGAAGCCCGAGCCGCCATGGATCTGCAGGGCGTCGGAACAGACCTTCAGGCCCTTGTCGGTGAGGAAGCCCTTCACCACCGGGGTCATCAGGGCCATGTAGTCGCCGGCCTTCTGGCGCACCGCCTCGTCGGGGCTGGCATGGGCCAGGTCGCCGTGCAGGGCGGTCCAGAACAGGAAGGCGCGGCCGGCCTCGATGATGGCGCGACTGTCCATCAGCATGCGCCGCACGTCGGGGTGGACGATGATCGGGTCGGCGGGGCCGTCGGGGTTCTTCGGCCCGGTCAGCGAGCGGCCCTGCAGGCGGTCCTTGGCGAAGGCGGCGGCGGCCTGATAGGCGGCCTCGGCCTGGGCGACGCCCTGCAGTCCCACCCCGATGCGGGCTTCGTTCATCATCACGAACATCAGGCGCAGGCCCTGGTTCTCCGTCCCCACCAGCCAGCCGGTGCTCTCCTCATGCTGGATGACGCAGGTGGCGTTGCCGTGGATGCCCATCTTCTCCTCGAGGCCGGCGCAGAAGACGCTGTTGCGCGCGCCCGGCTTGCCGTCGGCGTCGGGGATGAACTTGGGCACGATGAACAGGCTGATGCCGCGCACCCCGGCCGGCGCGCCCTCGATGCGGGCCAGGACCAGGTGGACGATGTTCTCGGCCATGTCGTGCTCGCCCCCCGAGATCCAGATCTTCTGGCCCGAGATCTTGTAGCTGCCGTCGGCCTGGGGAACCGCCTTGGTGCGCAGCAGACCGAGGTCCGTGCCGCACTGGGGTTCGGTCAGGTTCATGGTCCCGCCCCATTTCCCCGAGACCAGGTTGGGCAGGTAGAGGCTCTTCTGTTCGTCCGAGCCGCCGTTGAGGATCGCCGAATAGCAGCCGTGGGTCAGACCCGGATACATGGAGAAGGCCATGTTGGCCGAGGAACTCATCTCCGAGAACGACAGGTTCACCACGTGGGGCAGGCCCTGGCCGCCATAGGCGGGCTCGGCCCCGAGCGCCGGCCAGCCGCCCTCGACGAGCTGGGCGTAGGCCTCCTTGAAGCCCTTGGGCGTGGTGACCGTGTTGTCGGGATGCCAGGTGCAGCCTTCCTTGTCGCCCACGGCGTTCAGGGGTGCGAGGACCTCGCTGGTGAAGCGGCCGGCCTCCTCGATGATCTGCTGGACCACGTCCATCGAGGCGTCGGCGAAGGCCGGCAGGTCGGCGTACTTCTCGATCTGCAGGACGTCGCGCAGCAGGAAGGCGTGGTCGCGCACGGGGGGCTGGTAGGTCATGTCCGCTCCGGAATTGTCAAAAGGGCCCCCGACGGGTCGGGAGCCCTTGAGAGATACTAGCTGAGGTTCTCGCCGCCGCTAAGGCGCCGGAGACTACTTGGCGTGTTCGAGATCGCCCAGGCGGGCGCGCAGCACCTGATCGTAGTCGGCCGCCCGGGGCAGCAGGTCCGGCCGGGTCCGGGCCAGTTGGCCCTCCAGGGCGTCGCAGCCGGAGCGGAGCTCCTCGATGGCCTTGTCGATGTCCTGGCGCTGGGCCTCCAGGGCCACGATCCGCTCGCGGAACTTGGTGAGGGACTTGATGTTCTGGGCCGCGCCGCCGTCGTCGACCTCGTAGAGGTCGAGGATCTCGCCGATCTCCGACAGGGCCAGGCCGACCCGCTTGCCGCGCAGGATCAGCTGCAGCCGGGCGCGGTCCTTGTAGGAATAGACCCGGTTCATGCCGTCGCGGGCGGGGGAGAGCAGGCCCTTGTCCTCGTAGAAGCGCAGCGCCCGGGGCGTGCACTTAAACTCCAGGCAGAGCTGGCGAATGGTGAAGGTCCGCGCCGGACGGCGCAATTCCATGGGCACTGGATGTCCTCCCTCGGAGTTTTCTTGGTTGCCCGGAACGTAAGCCTGCATTCCGTTAACGTCAACATGATCGTTGATCACCTTGCGTGAGCTCGCAGGCTTGTGATCGGCGTCCGGACCCTCGGAGCCTGACCGTTTCAGATGGATTCATCTGAAACGGACAATCGGGCTCGAATCTCATGTTTAGAACGTGACGGGCGCCTGAACCGGTAGCCACTTCAGGCTGTCACGCTCTAGGCTGACCCCTCCATCTGGGGGCGGTTCGATGACACGCAATATCTGGCTCTGCTCGGCGGCGGCCCTGGTCCTGCTGACTGGCGCGCCGGCGAGCGCCCGGGACAAGGCGCCCGCCGCGGCCGAGGCGACGGCCGGCGCCCAGCGCCAGGAGGGCCTGCTGCCGGTCTATGTGGACAAGGCCAAGGGCAGGATCCTGCTCTCCCTGCCGGCCCCCGACGCCGACGGGGTCAGCGGCCGCTTCCTTTATCTGACGGCCCTGCGCGCCGGCCTGGGCTCGGCGCCCGTGGGCCTGGACCGCGCCGCCATCGGCGACACCCAGGTCCTGGTGTTCCGCCGCCTCGGCAAGAAGGTGTTCGCCGAGTACGAGAACCCCCGTTTCCGCGCCGCCGGCGCCCCGGCTCCGGAACAGACCGCGGCCCGCGAGGCCTTCGCCACCTCCATCGTCTGGGCCGGCGAGGTGGCCGGGACCGAGGGCGACGGCCGCATCCTGGTGGACATCTCTTCCTTCCTGACCCGCGACGTCATGGGGGCGGCCGATGCGCTGAAGCGCGCCGACGAGAAGGGCTACCGCCTGGTCCCGGAGCTTTCGGCCGCCGACCCCTCGATGGTGAAGGTCTTTCCGGAGAACCTGGAGTTCGAGGCCCGCCAGACCTATCAGTCCGACACGCCGGGACCCGAGAGCCGTAACATCGCCCCGGACGCCAAGCTGATCACCCTGCAGGTGCGCCACAGCCTGGTGAAGCTGCCCGACCCCGGCTACGAGGTCCGCCGGTTCGATCCCCGCGCCGGCGTGTTCGGCTCCACCGTCCTGGACTACGCCGCCCCCCTGGGCGCCGACATCGTCGGCCAGGTGGCCCACCGCTTCCGGCTGGAGAAGACCGATCCCACCGCCGCCCGCTCGCCGGTGAAGAAGCCCATCGTCTTCTATGTCGACCGCGCCGCGCCCGAGCCGATCCGCACCGCCCTGAAGGAGGGCGCCGCCTGGTGGGCCCAGGCCTTCGAGGCGGCGGGCTATCAGGACGCCTATCGGGTGGAGATCCTGCCCGAGGGGGTCGATCCCCTGGACGTCCGCTACAACGTCATCAACTGGGTGGACCGGGCCACCCGCGGCTGGTCGGTGGGCCAGTCGGTTCGCGACCCGCGCACCGGCGAGATCCTCAAGGGCAGCGTGCTGCTGGGCGCCCTGCGGGTTCGGCAGGACATGCTGATCTTCGAGGGCCTGGTGGGGGCCGACAAGGTGGGGACGGGCGGGCCCAACGATCCCGTCGAGGTCTCCCTGGCGCGCCTGCGCCAGCTGGCCGCCCATGAGGTGGGCCACTCCCTGGGCTTCGCCCACAACTTCGCCGGCAGCACGCAGGGCCGCGCCTCGGTGATGGACTATCCGGCCCCGCGGGTGACCCTGGTGGCCGGCAAGCCCGACCTCTCCGACGCCTATGGGGTGGGCCTGGGCGCCTGGGACAGGTTCATCGTCGACTGGCTCTATGGCCAGGTTCCGTCCGGCGCGGCCGGCGAGGCGGCCCTGGCGGCCAAGGCCCGGGCGGAGATGGCGTCCGGCGCCCGCTATGTCACCGACGGGGATTCCCGTCCGGCCGGCGCCGCCCAGCCCTGGGGCGCCCTGTGGGACGACGGGGCCGACCCTGTCGCCGAGCTGACCCGGATGATGGGGGTGCGCCGCGCGGCCCTCGACCGCTTCGGCCTCTCGGCCCTGAGGGCCGGGGAGCCGGTGGCGAGCCTGCGCCGCAAGTACGTGCCGATCTTCCTGCTGCACCGCTACCAGGTGGACGCCGCCGCCAAGCAGCTGGCCGGGATCGACTATCCCTATGCGGTGAAGGGCGACGCCCGCGAGGCCGCCCCCATCGTGCCCGCCGCCGGGCAGCGCGCGGCCCTGGAGGCCCTGCTGGCGACCCTGCGGCCCGCCGAGCTGGACACCCCCGAGGCCCTGATCCCGCTGCTCTCGGCGGGCCAGTCCGGGGACGGGGACCGGCAATTCGAGATCGAGGTCTTCGACGGCGATCCGGTGTTCGATCCGCTCACCGCCGCCGACGTGGCCGCCGGCCTGACGATCGAGGCCCTGACCGCCCCCGACCGCCTGGGCCGGCTGGTGGAACAGCACCGCCGCGACGCCGCCCTGCCCGGCGCCGGCGAGGTGCTGGACCGGCTGATCGCCACGGCCTTCGCCCCGGCCGCCGGGCGGAGCGCCGAGATCGCGCGACGGGTGCAGACCCGCGCCGTGCTGGACCTGGCCGAGGTCTCACGCAGGGCCGGGACCTCGCCGGCGGTGTCGGCGGAGATCGATCAGAGGCTGGCCGACCTGGCCGCGCGGCTGAAGGCCTCGCCCGGCGAGGGCGCCGACCGGGCCCACCGCCTGCGGCTGGCGGGGTTGATCGCCGACCGCGACGAGATGGCCCGGGTGCTGGCCCAGCCCAAGCTGAAACCCACCGTGCCGCCGGGCATGCCGATCGGCGACGACGGGGACTGGTGAGCCCTGGTTAGCCGACCAGTTCCCCCGCCAGGCCGCGCTCGATCAGGGCGATGGTGCGCTCCAGGCCGAAGATGGCCGCGAAGGAGCCGAAGCGGGGCCCCTGGCTCTGGCCCAGCAGCACCTCGTAGAGGGCGGTGAACCACAGGCGCAGGGGCTCGAAGCCGGCCTCCTTGCCGGCGGCGTAGACCTCGTTCTGGATCAGCTCGGCGTCCTGGCAGCCGGCGGGCAGGGCCCTGAACCGGGCGATCAGGTCCTGCATCGCCGCCCGCTCCTGGCCGTCGGCGACCCGGAAGGTCTTCGAGGGCTTCACGAAGTCCTCGTAGTAGTTGATCGCGTAGCCGGCCAGGTGGTCCAGCAGGGGCTGGGTGGCCGGCGTGGCGCCGGGGATGTAGCGCTCCAGGAAGCCCCAGAGGATGTCCTTGGTGGAGGCGTCGGCGGCCGAGACCAGGTTCAGCAGCAGGGAATAGGAGACCGGCGACCCCTCGGCGGGCGGGTTGGCGTGGTGGACGTGCCAGACCGGGTTGTCGATCTGCGGCTCGTTGGAGCCCTCGGCCCGCTTGCGGTTGTAGGCGTCGAGCTGCTGCAGATATTCGTCGGTGGCCTTGGGGGCGACGTCGAAATAGAGCCGCTTGGCCGAGCGCGGCGACTGGAACATGTAATAGGCCAGGCTCTCCGGCGGGGCGTAGCGCAGCCACTCCTCCATGGAGAAGCCGTTGCCCTTGGTCTTGGAGATCCGCTCGGCGTTCTCGTCGAGGAACAGCTCGTAGCTGAAGGTCACCGGGGGCACGCCCCCCAGGGCCTTGGCGATGGCCGTCGAGGTCTTGACCGAGTCGATCAGGTCCTTGCCCGACATCTCGTAGTCCACCTCCAGGGCGGTCCAACGCAGGGCCCAGTCGGGACGCCACTGCATCTTCACGTGGCCGCCGGTGACCGGGACCTCGGTGCGGCCGCCGTCGGGGTCGTCGAAGACGATGGTCCCCTTCTCGACGTTGCGCTCCAGGGTGGGGACCTGCAGCACCTTGCCGGTCTTGGGGCTGACAGGGAGGAAGGGCGAATAGGTGGCGCGCCGCTCGGGGCCGAGGGTCGGCAGCATGACCTTCTGGATGGCGTCGAAGCGGGCCAGGGCGGTGAGCAGGGTCGCGTCGAAGCGGCCCGAGCGGTAGGTCTCGCTCGACGACATGAACTCGTAGTCGAAGCCGAAGCTGTCGAGGAAGGCGCGCAGGCGCGCGTTGTTGTGCCCCGCGAAGCTGCCGTCGGTGCCGAAGGGGTCGCGCACCACGCTCAGCGGCTTGTCGATGTCCTCGAGCAGCATCGCCTGGTTGGGCACGTTGGGCGGAATCTTCCGCATGCCGTCCATGTCATCGGAGAAGGCGATGAGGCGGGTGGGGATGGCGTCGTCGGTCAGGGCGCGGAAGGCCACCCGCACCATGGTGGTCCGCGCCACCTCGCCGAAGGTGCCCACGTGCGGCAGGCCCGACGGGCCATAGCCGGTCTGGAACACCACCGGTTTCACCAGGGCCGGAAGCGTGGCGACGGCCTCGGCCGCCTTGCCCTGGGCGATGAGGGTGACGGCGAGATCGCGCTCGGCGTCGGTGAGCCGCAGGCGCAGGATACGCTCCAGCAGCAGGCGGGCCTGTTCGAAGGGCCAGCTCTTGGCTTCACGGGCTTGGTGGGAAAGACCTTGCAGGGACATGGGCGGGCGTTAGCGCCCTATGTGCCGGGCCTCAAGCTTAGTTTTCGCTGGCCGCCGTCGGATAAGCGTCACAAGAACAGGCGAAACAGGGAGCCAGGACGTCTTGCAGGGTGTTTCGATGATCTCTCGCCGCGCGGGTTTCAGTCTGCTGGCCGCGACCCTGGCGCTCGCCGCCTGCGCCAAGCCGGCGGACAAGCCCGCCCCCACCGACACCCTGAACTTCTCCATCATGTCGACGGAGAAGGCCTCGACCCAGGCCGCCGAATGGGCGCCCTTCCTGGCCGACATGGAGAAGGCCACCGGGCTGAAGGTGAAGCCCTTCTATGGTTCCAACTATTCGGCCCTGATCGAGGCCATGCGCTTCAAGCAGACCGACATGGGCTGGTTCACCAACCAGTCGGGGCTGGAGGCGGTGCGCCGCTCCGGCGGCGAGGTCTTCGCCCGCACCACCAAGCCGGACGGCGGCCAGGACGGCTACCAGTCGGTGATCATCGTGGCCAAGGACAGCCCGATCACCCTGGAAACCCTCCTCAAGTGCGACAAGAGCCTGAGCTTCGGCATGGGGGACGCCAAGTCCACCTCCGGGACCCTGGCGCCCATGACCTATCTGTTCGCGCCGCGGGGCATCCGGCCGGACGAATGCTTCAAGACCGTCCGCTCGGCCAACCACGAGGCCAATCTCTACGCCGTGGCCAACCGGGTGGTGGACGCGTCGACCAACAACACCGCCTCCATGGCCCGGCTGGCCCAGCACGGCACCGCGGCCGGGGACCGGACCCTGGCCAATCTGAAGGTGATCTGGACCTCCCCCACCATTCCGGAGGACCCCATGCTGTGGCGCAAGGACCTGGACCCGGCGGTAAAGGCCAGGATCGCCAAGTTCTTCTTCTCCTATGGCGTGGGGACCGGTCCGGAGGCCGAACGCCAGCGCGACAACCTGCGCCGCATCGAGAGCGGTCCCTTCAAGCGCGCCGACGCCACCCACCTGCTGCCCGTGCGCGAGATGGAGGCCACCGAGCAGCTGATGGAGGCCCGGGAAAAGGGCGACACCGCCGCCGCCGCCAAGGCCCAGGCGGAGCTGGACGCGGTGCATGCGGAAGAGAAGGCGGCCAAGCCGGCCTCCTAGATGCTCCCCTCCTGGGGGAGGATCTATTCGTCCGAGCTCAGCATGAAGTGGCCGCGCAGGGCGGCGATGGGGCTGGAGCGGGCTTCCTGCCAGGCTTCCACCGTCACATTGGCGATGCGGCGGCCGACCTTGCGCAGGTCGGCGCGGGCGTAGGTGGTGAGCGCCCGGCCGGGGCGCAGGTATTCGATGGTGACGTCGATGGTCTTGTGGACCTTCGGGGTCTGCTGGACCACGGAGAGCTGGGCGAGCGCCGTCATCTCCAGGAAGGCGCCGATCACCCCGCCGTGCAGGGCCGGCAGCATGGTGTTGCCCACCAGGTGGGGGGCGAAGGGCAGGATGGCGGTCATCTCGTCGCCCGCCAGCTCGCAACGCATGCCCAGGAACTGGATATAGGGCACCGAGGCCAGGAAGCCCTGCAGGCGGTCGCCGGCCTCGCTCATCGGGCCGCTCCGGGGGCCGGGGCGCCGTTGAGGATGAAGGCGGCCTGGGCGGTGGCGATGGGATCGTCGGGGTCCTCGTCCCAGGCATGGGCGCGGACGAAGGCGATGGACCTCGTCATCTTGTAGCAGTGGGCGAGCGCCGTGACCCCGGCGCGCGGCGCGGCGGGGCGCATGTAGTCGATGCGCAGGTCCAGGGTGGCGGTGGGAAAGCGCTCGTTCTTGGCCGAGGAGATGGCCAGGCCGCAGCAGTGGTCCAGCAGGGAGGTGACGACGCCGCTGGCGATCACCCCGGTGGCGGGGTCCCCCACCAGTTCGGCCCGCCAGGGAACCAGGATCGAACCCCGGGACTCCCCGACGGACACCAGTTTGAAGCCGAGCGCGGCGGCCTGGGGCACCGTCTCCACCATGTGGACGGCCATCTCGCGCAGGGGGTGTTCGGGGGCGCTCATGCCTTCGGTTTGGGCCAGGCCCGCCCGAGGGTCAAGGACGACCCAAGGGAAGGTTTAGGCGGCGGTGAACCCGGTGGTGAGCGCGACGAGGGCGATGGCGAGCATGGGCAGGGCGGCCATCAGGAGGGTGGCGAGGCCGCTGGCGCGGCCGAGGTTGAACGGGTGAGACATGGCATTTTCTTTCGGTTCGGAGCGAAGCGCGGGGAGGCGCGTTCGTCTCGAGCGGGGGTATAGGAGCGGCCCCTCGCGAATACTCGTTAAGTCTTGGTCATGACGCCGATTTCACAATATGAATACTCTGTAAGGTGGAGCTTCCCATGAGCCGGCGGCCCGGATGATCAAGCCCGAAGCCCTGCTGCGCCCCACCCCGGCCGGCCTCTACTGCCCGCCCGGCGACTTCTACATCGACCCCACCCGGCCGGTGGACCGGGCGGTGATCACCCACGGCCACTCCGACCACGCCCGCGCCGGCCACGGGGCGGTGCTGGCCACGCCCGAGACCCTGGCCATCATGGCCGAGCGCTATGGCGCCGACTTCGCCGGGGCGAGCGAGGCCGCCGCCTTTGGCCGACCCGTGCATCGCGACGGGGTGGAGGTGACTCTGGTCCCGGCCGGCCACGTCCTGGGCTCGGCCCAGGCGGTGGTCCAGTGGAAGGGCCTGACCATGGTGGTGTCGGGGGACTACAAGCGCCGGCGCGACCCCACCTGCCCGCCCTTCGAACCCGTGCCCTGCGACGTCTTCATCACCGAGGCCACCTTTGGCCTGCCGGTGTTCCGTCATCCGCCGGACTCGGGCGAGGTCGCCCGGCTGCTGCGTTCGGTGGCCCAGTTCCCGGAACGCTCGCATCTGGTGGGCGCCTATGCGCTGGGCAAGGCCCAGCGGGTGATCCGCCTTTTGCGGGAGGCGGGCTGGGACAAGACCATCTACGTCCATGGCGCCCTGGAACGGTTGAACCGCCTCTACGAGGACCACGGGATCGACCTCGGCCCGCTCTCGCCCGCCACCGTGACCACCAAGCAGGACTTCGCCGGCGCCATCGTCATCGGCCCGCCGTCGGCCCTGCAGGACCGCTGGTCGCGGCGCTTCCCCGATCCGGTCCAGGCCTTCGCCTCGGGCTGGATGCAGGTCCGCGCCCGCGCCCGCCAGCGGGGGACCGAGCTGCCCCTGGTGATCTCCGACCACGCCGACTGGGATGAGCTCACCGCCACCGTCGACGAACTGCGTCCCGGCGAGCTGTGGATCACCCACGGCCGCGAGGAGGCCCTGGCCCGCTGGGCCCAGCTGCACGACATCAAGGCCCGGGCCCTGGCCCTCGTCGGCTATGACGACGACGAGGAGGACGGCTAGCTTGCGCGCCTTCGCCGAACTCCTGGACCGCCTGTCGCTGACGGCGTCGCGCAACGCCAAGCTGACCCTGGTGCGCGACTATCTGCGGGAGACGCCCGACCCCGACCGGGGCTGGGCGCTGGCGGCCCTGACCGGCGACCTCAGCTTCGCCGCCGCCAAGCCCACCTTCATCCGCAAGGCGGTGGAGGAGCGGATGGACCCGCTGCTGTTCCGCTGGTCCTACGACTATGTGGGGGATCTGGCCGAGACCGTCGCCCTGGTCTGGCCGGCGCGGCCGGGCGCCAATCGCGAACCGGAGCTGTCCGAAGTCATCGACGCCCTGCGCGGCGCCACCCGGGCCGAGGTGCAGCGGCTGATCGAAGGCTGGCTGGACGCCCTGGAGCCCACCGGCCGCTGGGCGCTGCTGAAGCTGATGACCGGCGGCCTGCGCGTCGGGGTCTCGGCCCGCCTGGCCAAGCAGGCGACAGCCGACCTGGGCGGCGTGCCGGTGTCGGAGGTGGAGGAGGTCTGGCACGCCCTGCACCCGCCCTACGAGGATCTGTTTTCCTGGCTGGAGGGCCGCTCGGACCGGCCGCGCCCGGACTCGCCCGGCCGCTTCCGCCCCACCATGCTGGCCCAGGCCATCGACGAGGCGCTCGACTTCGGCAAGCTCGACCCCGCCGACTATGCCGCGGAGTGGAAGTGGGACGGCATCCGCGTCCAGGCGGTGAACGAGGAGGGCGTGCGCCGCCTCTACACCCGCAACGGCGACGACATTTCAAAGACGTTTCCCGACGTGCTCCAGGTCCTGGACTTCGAAGGCGCCCTGGACGGCGAGCTGCTGGTGATGGGCGACGACGGGGTGGCCAGCTTCGGCGACCTGCAGCAGCGGCTGAACCGCAAGACGGTGGACGCCAAGCTGATGGCGAAGCACCCGGCCGGCATCCGCGCCTATGACCTGCTGGCCGAGGCCGGCGAGGACACCCGGGTCCTGCCCTTCAGGGACCGCCGGGTCCGGCTGGAGGCCTTCGTCGGCCGGCTCGCCACCCCGCGCATCGACCTGTCGCCCCTGCAGCCCTTCGAGACCTGGGCGGAGCTGGCGGCCCTTCGCGCCTCACCCCCGCCCGGCGACCCGCAGATCGCCGAGGGGCTGATGCTGAAGCGGTGGGATTCGATCTACGAGGCCGGGCGTCCCAAGGGACCCTGGTTCAAGTGGAAGCGCGACCCGTTCCTGATCGACGCGGTGCTGATGTACGCCCAGCGCGGGCACGGCAAGCGCTCGAGCTTCTATTCCGACTACACCTTCGGGGTCTGGACGGAGGTCGAGGGCAAGCGGGCGCTCACCCCCGTGGGCAAGGCCTATTTCGGGTTCACCGACGAGGAGCTGAAGCTGATCGACAAGTTCGTTCGCGACAACACCATCGAGCGGTTCGGCCCTGTCCGCTCTGTGAAGGCCGAGCCCCATTTCGGCCTGGTGTTCGAGGTGGCCTTCGAGGGCCTGCAGCGCTCCACCCGCCACAAGTCCGGGGTCGCCATGCGCTTCCCCCGCATCCACCGTATCCGCTGGGACAAGCCCGCCGGGGAGGCCGACGAGCTGGAGACCCTGGAACGGATGCTGGCCCAGATGGAGGGGCGCTAAACCGAAGATGCTCCCCCACTGGGGGAGCTGCCGGCGAAGCCGGCTGAGGGGGACTTTGACTCTTGTCTTTGGGCGGTCGGGGTCAACTACGTTGATCCCCCTCCGGCACGGACCTGCGGTCCGCGCCACCTCCCCCACATCGCGCTGGCGCGCTGGGGGAGGATCTATGAACTACGCGTTTCCGGCGCCTTGATCCGCCGCCAGGCGAGGGCCCAGGCGACGACGGCCTGGGCGAGGCCCGAGGCCAGGCTGGCCCAGGGGGCCAGCGAGAGCGGCACGAACAGGGCCTGGCCGATTCCGGGGCTGATCACCGCCCCCACGATACCGCCCACGGCGTAGAGCAGGGCGAGCGCCACCACCGCGCCGAAGTCGCCGCGCTGGGGCCGGGGGCCGAAGCGGAACAGGGCGATGACGCCGAGGTCACGCAGGATGAAGGCCATCAGGGCCGCGGCCTGGGCCGGGTCGGGGCCCTGGTCGAAGGCCGAACCGGCGCCGCCGACCATGAAGGCGGCCGCCACCAGGAGCAGGGCCAGCAGGAAGGGGGCGATGGCGGCGGGCGTCAGGGGAAGGGCTCGGCCAAGATCACCCTTGCCCAGGGCGCCCGCGAACTGGCGCAGCCGCACCCGGTCGGCGGGCTCGGCGAAGGCCGCCGCATAGGCCGCCAGCGCCACGGCGAGGGCCCCCACCAGCAGGGCGGCGGCCAGTCCGCCCCCGGCATAGGCGAAGCCGCCGAGGAAGATGGCCAGGAAGATCAGGAAGGCCGGCCAGACCACCGGCGCGTTCTTCATCTGCAGCTCCAGCCGCATCAGCCGCCAGGCGCCGGCCAGGGCCCAGCCGGCGAAGGCCAGGGTCGCGAGGGTCCGGAACCCGACGGCGGGGAAGACCTGGCCCCACCAGGTGACCTCGCCGCGGGCGTAGAGGAAGGCCGGAATCCCGGCCAGGCCGGCGCCCTTCTGGAAGCCGGAGGAGCCGGCGACGACGCTCAGCAGGAAGAGGCCCAGGATCAGGCCGCCCATCACCCCGCCGGCGCGGGCCACCCGGCCCTCGGCGCGGGCCTTGCGCACCCCGATCAGGGCGGCCCCCAGGCTGACGGCCTGGAGCAGGAGGGCCAGCGCGATCAGGAAGGCGAGCATCCACAGGGCGCCCGGCTGGCCCTGGACCAGCATCAGCCCGGCCATCAGGACCACCCCTGTCAGGGCGCAGAGCCAGGCCAGGCTCGAGGCCCCCAGCAGCTTGCCCCAGGTCATGGCCCAGGGGGTCAGGGCCGAGAGCCGCTGGAAATCCCAGGTGCGGTCGGCGATCTCCGCCAGCACCGCCGTGCCGGCGGCCCGCGAGCCCCAGATCACGCCGCAGATCAGGAAGACGAAGCCCCCCACCCCGGCCAGGGCCGGCAAGGGCCCGCCGCCGGAGTCGCGGGCCAGCAGGGCCGTGGCGCCATAGATCAGGATGAGCGTGACCGCGGCCCAGGCGACGCGGCGGGGCGAGGCCTCCAGCCACAGATTGCGTTGGAACTCCGGGTTCATCGGGCCACCTCCGCCAGATAGGCGTCTTCCAGGGTCTTGCGGCTCGCCTGGAAGGCCCGGACCTTCAGGCCCGCCCCGATCAACTGCGCGAGCAGGGCCGAGTCGTCCTCGCCGTCGGCCAGGACCAGGGTGGCGGCGTCGCCCTCCAGCCGTTCGACGGTGACGCCGAGGGCCACCAGCCGGTCGCCCAGGTCGTCCGGGGTCTCGGCGAAGACCACCTCCACCCGGCTCCCGTCGCGATGCCCGGCGCCAGCCGCCAGCACCCCGCCGCCGGCCACCGCGCCGTCGCGGATCATCAGCATCTGGGTGGAGTAGTCCTCCAGCTCGGCCAGGATGTGGGAGGAGACCACGATGGTCATGCCCTCGCGCGACAGGGACAGGATCAGGTCCGACAGGCTGCGCCGCGCCTCGGGGTCCAGCCCGGCGGCGGGCTCGTCCAGCAACAGGACGCGGGGACGGTGGACGATGGTCTGGGCGATGGCCAGGCGCTGCTTCAGGCCGCGCGACAGTTCGCCGGCCCGGGCCTCCAGGCGGTCGGTCAGCTGCACCCGGGCCGCGGCGGCCTCGACGGCGGCCGGGGTGTCGGCCACCGACACGCCCCGGGAGCGGGCGGCGTAGGTCAGGGCCTTGCGCACCGACAGCTCGTCATAGAGGCCGAAGAAGTCGGGCAGGTAGCCGATGGCGGCGTGGACCCCGCGGGGGTCGGTCTCCACGTCGAGGCCCGCCACCGCGATGGTCCCCTCGGTGGGGACGTCGAGGGCGGCGATGCAGCGCATCAGGGTCGACTTGCCGGCCCCGTTGGGGCCCACCAGGGCCAGGACTGCGCCAGCCTGGACGTCGAAGGACACCCCGTGCAGGGCGCGGGCCGAGGGGTAGTCATAGACCACCCCGCGAACCTCAATCATCGCGGTCATGTCAGCTCCCCTTCCAGGAAGGCCTTGAGGTCGCCGCCGGTGAACTTCAGTCCGCGGATCCCGGCGCGGCGGCCGGCCTCCACGTCGCCGTCCTTGTCCCCCACCATGACGGAGCGGGTCAGGTCCACGGGCCACTCGGCGATGGCCTGCAGCAGCATGCCGGGATTGGGCTTGCGACCCGGCGGGTCAGGATGCCGATAGATCTCGTCGGCGGCCTCGGGGTGGTGCGGACAGTAGTAGAAGGCGTCGACCTTGCCGCCGACCTCGGCCAGCGACGCGCTCATCTGGGCGTGCAGTTTCCGGACGTCGTCCTCGGTGTAGTAGCCGCGGCCGACCCCGGACTGGTTGGTCACCACGAACACCCACCAGCCGGCGGCGTTGAAGGCGGCGATGGCCTCCCGGGCGCCTGGAATCCAGACGAAGTCCTCCCAGCGATAGACATAGCCGGGGTCTTCGTTGAGCACCCCGTCGCGATCGAGGAACAGGGCGGGGCGGGGGGACGGGTCAGGCGCGCTCACGCCGCCACCTTAGCGCCAAGACCCGGCTCCTGTCGCGGGGGTCGGCCTTAAGCTTTCGTAAGCTCGCCATTTCGCCGACACATCGCCCCGGCTATGGTCGCGCGTCCCTTCCAGTTTCCGAGGTCGCCTTGGCCGACGCATCGCCCGTTCTCTCCATCAAGGACCTCCGGGTCGACTTCGCCACCCATGATGGGGTGGTCAACGCCGTGCGCGGGGTCTCCCTGGACGTGGCCCGGGGCGAGACCCTGGGTGTGGTGGGCGAGAGCGGCTCGGGCAAGAGCCAGACCTTCATGGCCCTGATGGGCCTGCTGGCCCGCAACGGCCAGGCCAGCGGTTCGGCCAGGTTCCTCGGGACCGAGCTGCTGAACCTGAAGCCGTCGGAGCTCAACAAGATCCGTGGGTCGAAGATGACCATGATCTTCCAGGACCCTCTCACCGCCCTGACCCCCCACGTCCGCATTGGCGAGCAGATCGCCGAGCCCCTCCGCCTGCACCTGGGCATGTCCGGGGACGCGGCGACCAAGCACGCCAAGGACTGGCTGGACCGGGTGCGCATCCCCGACGCCGCCCGCCGGCTGCGCCAATATCCGCACGAGCTGTCGGGGGGCATGCGCCAGCGGGTGATGATCGCCGCCGCCATGGCCGGTTCGCCCGCCCTGCTGATCGCCGACGAGCCCACCACCGCCCTCGACGTCACCGTCCAGGCCGAGATCCTCGACCTGATGGACGAGCTGAAGCGCGAGACCGGCACGGCCATGGTGCTGATCACCCACGACATGGGGGTTATCGCCCGCCTCGCCGATCGGGTCTGCGTCATGAAGGACGGGGCCTATGTGGAGGAGGGCGGCGCCGAGGCGATCTTCGCCGCCCCGAAGGACGCCTATACGCGGGCCCTGCTGGACGCGATCCCGCGCCTGGACCGCTCCGATCGCGGCGGCCGCCCGACCCTGTCGCCGGTCGCCCCCAACGCTCCCGTCGTGGTGGAGGGCAAGGACATCAAGGTCTGGTTCCCGATCCACGAGGGTGTCTTCGGCGCCAAGCGCAACCTGCGGGCCGTCGACGGCGTCTCCTTCCAGGTGCGCGAGGGCGAAACCCTCGGCGTGGTGGGGGAGAGCGGCTGCGGCAAGTCCACCCTGGCCCGCGCCGTCATCAACCTGATCCCGGCCACCGGCGGGGCGGTCACCCTGCTGGGCCGTGACATCACCGGCGCCGACAAGGAGGCCGTCCGCGCCTCGCGCCGCGATCTGCAGATCGTCTTCCAGGACCCGCTGGCCAGCCTCGACCCGCGCATGACCATCGGCGATTCCATCGCCGAGCCCCTGCAGGTGTTCAAGCCGGAGCTGAAGCGGGCCGAGCGGGACACCGAGGTGGCCGCCATGATGGCCAAGGTCGGCCTGCCGCCGGCCCTGATCAACCGCTATCCGCACGAGCTGTCCGGCGGCCAGAACCAGCGGGTCGGCATCGCGCGGGCCATGATCCTCAAGCCCCGGCTGGTGATCTGCGACGAGGCGGTCTCGGCCCTAGACGTCTCCATCCGCGCCCAGATCATCGACCTGCTGATCGAGCTGCAGAAGGAGATGGGCCTGGCCATGGTGTTCATCAGCCACGACCTGGCGGTGGTCCGCGAGATCAGCCACCGGGTCATGGTGCTCTATCTGGGCCGGGTGATGGAGCAGGCCGACCGCGAGCAGATCTACGCCCATCCGCACCACCCCTACACCCAGGCCCTGCTCTCGGCCGCGCCGATCCCCGATCCGGTGCGCGAACGGGCCCGCAAGCGGCTGAAGCTGTCGGGGGAGCCCCCCAGCCCCATGGACCCGCGCAGCGCCCTGCGCTTCCTGCCCTCCCGGCTCTCGGCCGACCCGCTGGGCCAGGTCTATGTGCCGCAGCTGAAGGAGGTGGCCCCAGGCCACCTGGTCTCCGAATTCGACCCGCCGGCCGAAGCGGCCTAGAGCGCGCGCCATGAGCGGAAAGATCACGCCCATCCTGATGTCGGGTGGCGCGGGCACGCGCCTCTGGCCCCTATCGCGGCAGGCCAAGCCCAAGCAGTTCCACCGGCTGGGGGGCGCTGAGACCCTCATCCAGGCCACGGCCCTGCGGGTGACCGGCGAGATGTTCAATCCGCCCATCGTCGTCTGCGCCGCCGCCCACGCCGACCTGACCCGCGACCAACTTCGGGAGGTGGGGATCACGCCCCGGGCCCTGATCGCCGAACCGGCGCCGCGCAACACCGCCGCGGCCTCGGTGGCTGCCGCCGCCGTGGCCGCCGAGATCGATCCGGAGGGGGTCTTCCTGCTGCTGCACGCCGACAACCTGGTGGCCGATGTCCCGGCCATGCACCGCGCGGTGGAGGCGGGCCGGGCGGCCGCCGAGGCCGGCGAGGTGGTGATCTTCAGCCTCAAGCCGACGGGGCCGGAGACCATCTACGGCTATATCCGCGCCGGGGCCGGCGACGGCCCGGTGCGCAAGGTCGCCCAGTTCGTCGAGAAGCCGGACCTTGAGACCGCCAAGCGCTTCGTGGCCGATCCCGACTATGGCTGGAACGCCGGCATGTTCATGTTCAGCGCCGCCGCCTTCCTCGAGGAGTGCCGCAGGCTGGCGCCCGCCATCTCGGCGGCCGCCGAGGCCGGGGTCGCCAAGGCCGCGCGGCGCGGCGACCTGATCGCGCTGTCGCCCGACTTCCTGACCGCGCCGTCGGAGGCCATCGACACCGCCATCATGGAGAAGACCGCCCGCGCCAGCGTCGTGGGCGCCGACATCGGCTGGAGCGACGTGGGCAACTGGAACGCGCTGTGGGAGGGCTCGGCCCAGGACGGTGAGGGCAATGTCGCCGACGGGGACGTGGTTCTGGTGGGCTCGGCCCGCAGTCTGGCCCGCACCGACGGGCCGGTGGTGGTCCTGGCCGGGGTCGAGGACCTGGTGGTGGTGGTGGAGAACGGGGTCGTCCTGGTCACCCGGCGTGAGTCCACCGCCTCGGTGCGCGCCGCCGTCGACGTCCTGAAGACCCGGGGGCGCGGCGAGCTGCTCTGAACCCTGGGATGACTTGCCGTTCGCGGAAGTTGCATTCGGCCCCTTCCGGCAACTTCGCGGAAAGACTTCTTGGTTAAGTTCGCCGTCCTGTAGTCGCGTATTCGCCGCCTCGGGATGGCCGTCTTGCACATCGAAGTCCTCCGTCCGCAGGACATGACGGCGCAGCGGTTGGCCCGTTGGGCGGCCCTGCAGGCCACCGACATCACCCTGGACAGCCCCTTCCTGTCGCCCGACTGGGCCCGCGCCGTGGCCGGCGTCCAGCGCCAGACCTCCCGCCAGGTCCGCGTCGCCGTGGCGGTGGAGGACGGCCGCGATGTCGCCTTCCTGCCGGTCCGGGTCGGCCACCTCACCGCCATGCCGGTGGGGGCGCCGATGTGCGACTACCAGGGTCTGGTGGCCGAGCCCGGCGCCCGGATCGACATCCGCAAGATGATCCAGGCGCTCGGGGTCCAGCGCTTCGACTTCTGCCACATGATCGAGGCCCAGGCGGTCTTCGCCCCCTATGCCCGGGGCCGCGACCTGTCCCACGTGGTGGACGTCACCGAGGGATACGAAGCCTATGAGGCCGCCCGCCGCGAGGCCGGGACCTCGGTGCTGAAGGATTGCGACAAGAAGCGCCGCAAGGTCGAGCGCGAGATCGGCCCGGCCGTTTTCACCCCCTTCTCCCGCAGCCAGGCCGACTTCGACCAGCTGGTGGCCTGGAAGCGCGCCCAGCTCGACGCCACCGGCCAGACCGACATCTTCGACGCCGGCTGGACCTTGCGGCTGATGCAGGACCTGTTCGAGCGCCGCGATCCCGACTTCGGCGCGGCCCTGTTCACCCTGCACTTCGGCGACCGCCTGGCCGCCGTGCACCTGCACCTGCACGGCAAGCAGACCATCCACGGCTGGCTGATCGCCCACGACCCGGAGTTCGAGCGCTATTCGCCGGGGATCCTGCTGTTCCAGGACATCCTGCGCTGGATGGACGCCACCCCCTATACGCGCCTGGACCTGGGTCCCGGCGACTACCGCTTCAAGCGCGAACTGGCCAACGCCGGCGTCTGGGTCACCCACGGCTTCGTCGGCGGGGTCGCGCCGGCCGCCCTGGTCCGCCACGCCGCCTACGGGGTCCGCGCCGCCGCCGAGGCCCTGCCCCTGGGCAAGATGTCGGCCCTGCCCGGCAAGGCCATGCGGCGGATGGACGTGCTGCGCGGCCTTCGCTGACGTTGCCGTGAGGGCCCGCCCTCGTTAGAGGTGGCGTCCTTTTCCACCCCTGGCCTGATCATGACCCTGTCCATCGACGATATCCGCGCGGCCGCCGAGCGGCTGAAGGGGCGCATCGAGCGCACGCCCTGCCGCCAGTCGCGGACGCTGTCGGAGATTACCGGGGCCGACGTCTGGGTGAAGTTCGAGAACCTGCAGTTCACCGCCGCCTATAAGGAGCGCGGCGCGCTCAACACCCTGCTGCAGCTCTCCGACAATGAGGCCAAGCGCGGGGTGATCGCCGCCTCGGCCGGCAATCACAGCCAGGGCCTGGCCTATCACGCCGCGCGCCTGGGCATCCCGGTGACCATCGTCATGCCCCGCAACACCCCCTTCGTGAAGGTGCAGCAGACCCGCGCCTTCGGGGCCGAGGTGGTCCTGGACGGGGAGACCTATGACGACTCAGCCGCGCTCGCCAAGACCCTGTGCGCTGAGCGGGAGCTGGTCTTCGTCCACCCCTTCAACGACGTGAAGGTGATGGCCGGCCAGGGCACGGTGGCGCTGGAGATGTTCGAGGACGTGCCCGACCTGGAGGTGCTGCCCATCCCCATAGGCGGCGGCGGCCTGATCGCCGGTTGCGCCACGGTGGCCAAGTCGCTGAACTCCAAGGTCGAGATCTACGGCGTCGAGCCGGCCATGTACCCCTCCTTCACCGCCAAGATGCGCGGCGTCGGCGCGGCCACCGGCGGGGCCACCATCGCCGAGGGCATCGCGGTCCGGAGCGTGGGCGAGGAGAGCTACGCCATCGCCCGGCCGCTGATCGACGACGTGCTGCTGATCGAGGAGCCCTATTTCGAGCGGGCCATCGCGCTCTACTGCAATGTCGAGAAGACGGTGGTGGAGGGCGCCGGCGCGGCCTCGCTGGCCGCCCTGCTGGCCTATCCGGAGAAGTTCCGCGGCAAGAAGGTCGGGCTGATCATCACCGGCGGCAATATCGACACCCGGCTGCTGGCCTCGGTGCTGACCCGCGAGCTGGTGCGCGAACAGCGGCTGGTCTCCCTGCGCATCATCGGCGACGACCGGCCGGGGCTGCTGGGCACCGTCTCGGTGCTGATCGGCAAGATGGGCGCCAATATCGTCGAGGTGGCGCACAACCGCCTGGCCCTGGACGTGCCCGCCAAGGGTGCGGAGTTCGACATCATGATCGAGACCCGCGACGCCCAGCACACCCAGGAAATCATGGACGCCCTGCGCGAGAGCGGCTACCCGCCCCGCGCGGTCTGAGAAGCGAGATTGCAATGAAGCGTATCGTCCTGGCCTTCGCCCTGATGGCCCTGGCCGCCTGCGGGCCGAACAAGAAGGCCGCCGACAATCTCGGCGCCGCCACGACCTTCCTGGCCGCCAACGCCAAGGCGCCCGGCGTCGTCACCCTGCCCTCGGGCCTGCAGTACAAGATCGTCCGCTCGGGGCCCAAGGACGGGCTTCGCCCCCATCCCGGCGACGAGGTGAAGGTCCACTACGAGGGCAAGCTGCTGGACGGCAAGGTGTTCGATAGCTCCTACGAGCGCGGCGTGCCGGCCGCCATGCCGCTGGACGCCCTGATCCCGGCCTGGATCGAGGCCCTGCAGCTGATGCGGCCCGGCGACGAATGGGTGCTCTATGTGCCGCCGGCCCTGGGCTATGGCGAAGAGGGCGCGGGCGGCGGCGAGATCCCCGGCAACAGCGTGCTGATCTTCAAGATCGAGCTGATCGGCGTCCTGCCGGGCCCCGGCTCGGTCGCCCAGGGCTAGCGCAACGGCCTAGCTAAACAGATGCCTGCGGGTGTCGGGATTCTCCCGGCGCCACATGACGTTGTCCAGGAAGAAGTGGTGGATGTTGATGAAGATCCACACCGCGAACAGGCAGGCCGTGGGCCCGAACACCGCGTGGTCGTAAGGGATCACCGCGTCCATCAGGTTGGGCAGGCCCCAGAAGCCGACAAAGCCCAGGACCAGGCCTGAGGCCACGAATATCCCAAGGCCGCTTTTCCACCTGAACGATTTGGCGCGCTCCACACCGGCCTGATAGCGCCAGACCACCGCCAGGTACTGCAGCGAGTGGAAGGCCGGGATCACCAGCAGCCACAGGGGGTTGATGCGCATGAAGACCAGCCAGGCGTAGAGGCTGGCGGCGTAGGCCGCCGCCCCGTTCCAGGGCAGGGTCCTCCAGGACCGTCCCATCACCACCAGGGTCGCCGCCGTGGTGAGCGCCGCGGCCAGGCCCGCGACCGCCAGCAGGGCCTGCGGGACCGGCAGGGCGTAGTAGTCCAGGCCCCAGAGGTGGGTCACCTTCACCAAGTGGTTGGCGTTCAGCCAGGAGAAGGCCCAGACCACATAGGCGTTCACCAGGAACACCTTCTTCTGCATCGCGCCGAAGAAGCTCTTCTTCAGGGCGCTGTCGACCATCAGCATGCCGTAGCCCTGCTTGACGTAGTGCCAGCCCACGAAGAAGGCCATCAGGTTGCCGCCGAAGCCCAGCAGGCGGGAGTCCGCGCGCGTCAGGGCGGTGGCCAGGAAGGCCGCCAGGGCCAGAGGCACGATCAGGCCGGCGAAGATGTAGCGGCCGCGCAGCGCCGGCGCGTGGGTCCCGGAGAAGGCCTTGGCCGGGTAGTCGCGGTAGAAGATCTGATAGGAGTGGGCGAAGTGCGGGTGGTTGAGGACGTTGATCAGCATCCACATCGCCGCCGCCAGGGGCGCGGCCACCCGCTCGGCCGGCAGCAGCAACAGGGCCGGGAAGGCCAGCAGCGACCCGCCCCCCAGCAGCAGGAAGTCGGCCACCGGGCCCCACAGGTGGCGGCGCGGCGTCGCGGCCGCCGCGTGCGTCGCGGTCTCGCCCAAGGCTATCGACATGGCGCCCTCCGCCCCGGTTCTTCGGACGCCAGCATGGCGGGCAATGCTTAGGCCCCGGTGAACGTCCCGCTAAGCCTGTGGCGCCAGACTGCCGGCGTGCTGACCTTCATCCTCACCTATCTGGCGGTGCTCAACCTGACCGCCTTCGCCGTCTTCGCCGCCGACAAGCGCGCCGCCGCCGCGGGCCGCAGGCGGACCCCTGAGGCCACCCTGCTGGGGCTGGCGGCCCTGGGCGGCGGCCTGGGCGCCGTGGCGGCCCAGCGCCTGCTGCGCCACAAGACCCGCAAGCAGCCCTTCGCCCGCGAGCTGGGCCTGATCCTGACGGGCCAGGGGGTTCTGGTCGCCGTGCTCGGCCTGCTGGCCGTCCGACACGCCCTTGTCATCCCCTAAGGAAGCCTGCTGAGATCGGTCTTGGAGCCGCGCCGTCAGAGCGCCGGCCAAGGGACGGAAGCAGCGCATGGACTACGACCTGATCGTTGTCGGCGGCGGTATCGGCGGCTCGGCCCTGGCCGCCGTCATGGCGCAGGCGGGCGCCCGCGTCCTGCTGCTGGAACAGTCGCTGGCCTACGAGGACAAGGTGCGCGGCGAGTGGATCGCGCCCTGGGGCGTCACCGAGGTCAAGCGCCTGGGGCTCTACGACCTGCTGGTGGGCGCCGGCGGGCACCACCTGGAAACCCACATCTCCTATGACGAGAACCGCGATCCGGAGGACGCGCGGTCGACGCCGATCCCGCTGGGGGTCTTCGCCCCCGACGTGCCGGGTCCGCTGTGCATCGGCCATCCCCACCACTGCCAGACCCTGTTCGACGAGGCCATGCGGCGCGGCGTCGACGCCCGGCGCGGGGTGCAGGTGATGTCGGTGAGCGCCGGGGCGGCGCCCAGCGTCACCTTCCGCCAGGACGGCGTCGAGACCACCGCCACCGCCCGCCTGCTGGCGGGCGCCGACGGCCGGGCCTCCATGGTCCGCGAGAGCCTGGGCATCGTCCTGCACCAGGACGCGCCGCACCACATGTTCGCGGGCCTGCTGGTGGAGGGCGCGCCGGGCTGGGACGACAAGGTCCAGGCCATCGGGGTGGAGGGGGACTTCTCCTTCCTGGCCTTCCCGCAAGGGGCCGGCCGGGCGCGGCTCTACGGCGCCTTCAGCCTCGACCAGCGCCGGCGGTTCTCCGGTCCCGACGGGCCGCGGGCCTTCCTGGAGGCCTTCCGCATGTCCTGCTCGCCGGACAACGAGCACCTGGCCCGCGCCACCCCGGCGGGACCTCTGCTGGCCTATTTCAACAACGACGCCTGGACCGATGAGCCCTTCGCGCCGGGCGCGGTGCTGGTGGGGGACGCCGGCGGCTGGAACGACCCGATCATCGGCCTGGGCCTCTCCATCACCTATCGCGACGTGCGCCTGGTGACCGACATCCTCAAGGCCAGCCCCGACTGGGCCAAGGCCGACTTCACCCCCTATGGGCAGGAGCGGGCCGAGCGCCTGCGCCGGCTGCGATTCACCGCGGGCCTGGTCTCGGCCCTGGAGGCGGAGTTCGGCGAGGGCCCCCGCGCGCGGCGCGAGAGCCTGCATCAACGCGCCCTGCAGGATCCCTCCCTGCGGGCCCACACCCTGGCGGTGATGGCTGGACCGGAAATGCTGCCGCCCGACGTCTTCACCCCGCAACACCGCGCCCGCGTCCTGGGAGAGGCCTGATGGAAGAGTTCAACACACGCTGGCTGGCGGCCTGGACCGCCAAGGACGTCGAGGCCCTGCTGGGCTTCTATGCGCCCGACACTCTCTATTTCGACCAGCAGACCGCCGCGGGCATCCGCGGACACGAGGCCTTGGGCGCCTATCTGTGCGGCCTGTTCGGCATGACCCCGCCCATGCGCTACGAGGCCGAGGCGGTCTGGGAGATCAAGGGCGGCTTCTGCGGCCGCTGGTACTGCACGATCGGGGATGCGGCGACGCCGGCCCTGCGCGGCTTCGACCTGGTGCTGATGGACGGCGACCGCATCGGCCGCAACGAGGTCTATGTCCACACCCTGGGGCCCGCGGCGTGAGCGAGCTCCCCATCGTCACCGATCCCGCCGCCATCGACCCCGCCTGGCTGACCGCCGCCCTCAACCGCGCCGGCGTCGCCGCCCAGGTGGAGGGCTTCATCACGGAGAAGGTGGGGGACGGCATGCTGGGGGAAAGCGTCCGCTTCAACCTGGCCTATGCAAAGCCCGTCGAGGGCGCCCCGGCCAGCCTGGTGGGCAAGTTCCCCTCCGCCGATCCGGTCAGCCGCGCCACCGGCGGCCAGATCGGTCTCTATCTGAACGAGGTGCGCTTCTATCAGGAGATCGCCCACACCGTGGCGATCCGCACCCCGCGCCCCTTCGTGGCGGCCATCGACCCGGAGACCAGCGACTTCGTGCTGCTGCTGGAGGACATGGGTCCGGCCCGCGGCGGAAACCAGCTCACCGGCTGCTCCCTGACCGACGCCCAGACGGTGATGGACGAGGCCGCGGCCCTGCACGGCCCCCGCTGGGCCGATCCCAGGCTGGACGAGGTGGAGTTCCTCAACCGCCAGATGCTCGACCCCGCCGCCCTGGTGGCCATGTTCGGCGGGATCATGGCCGCCTTCCGCCAGCGCTACGAGGGCGCCCTGGAGCCGGAATACATGGCCCTCTGCCAGGACTTCGCCGACAATCTCGCGGGCTATTATTCGGGTCCGCAGACCCCACCCACCGTGCAGCACGCCGACTTCCGCCTCGACAACATGCTGTTCGAGCCCCAGGGCGGCCGCTGGCCCCTGGCGGTGCTGGACTGGCAGACCGCGGCCAAGGGGCCGGGGGTGCAGGACGTGGCCTATTTCATCGGCGCGGGCCTGCCGACCGAGGAGCGCCGCCGCCACGAGCGCGACCTGTTGCGCCGCTGGCTCGAGGCGCTTTCCCGCTACGGCGTGACCTACAGCTGGGACGAGGCCTGGACGGCCTACCGCCACTACCTGCTGCACGGGGTCTTCACCGCCATCTTCGCCTCGGTCAGCACCAAGCAGACCGACCGCGGCGACCAGATGTTCCTCACCATGGCCCGGCGCCACAGCGCCCACGCCCTGGACCTGGAGTCGATGAAGCTGCTGCGCTGAGAAGAAGGTCGAGCCCGAACCGGGGGCGGCTTCATCCTCAAGTGTCATCCCGCATGCAGCGGCGAAGCCGCGGAAGTGCGGGACCCATACGCACCGGCCTCTCCGGCAGGCTCCGCGCGTCTGGGTCCCGGTCTTCCGCGCGCCGCGGAAACCGGGATGACACGCTTGGGCGCGCAGCGCCCCCTCAGTCGGTGAACACCACCGTCTTGCTCCCGTTGAGCAGCACCCGGTCCTCCAGCCGCCAGCGCACGGCGCGGGCCAGGACCCGGCGCTCGATGTCGCGGCCCTTGCGGATCAGGTCCTTCGGCGTGTCGCGGTGGCTGATGCGCTCGACGTCCTGCTCGATGATCGGGCCCTCGTCGAGGTCGGCGGTGACGTAGTGGGCGGTGGCGCCGATCACCTTCACCCCGCGCTGGTGGGCCTGGTGATAGGGCCGCGCCCCCTTGAAGCCCGGCAGGAAGGAGTGGTGGATGTTGATGCAGCGGCCCTCCAGCTTGGCGGCCAGGCCGTCCGACAGCACCTGCATGTAGCGGGCGAGCACCACCAGCTCGGTCTCGGTGTCCTGGATGAGTTTCCAGAGCGCGGCCTCCTGCTCCATCTTGGTGTCGCGGGCGACCGGGAGATGGTGGAAGGGCACGCCCGACAGATCCAGGTGGGCGTAGGTGTCGGCGGCGTGGTTGGAGACCACGGCGGCGAGCGTCATGGGCAGTTCGCCGCGGCGCCAGCGATAGAGCAGGTCGGCCAGGCAGTGGTCCTGCTGCGAGGCCAGGATCATCACCCGCTTCTTGTCCTTGGCCCCCCGCAGGGTCCAGTCCATGCCGAATTCCTGGGCGTGGGGGGCGAAGGCGTCGCGCAGGCTCTCGGCGCTCTCGCGGCCGGCGTCGAACACCACCCGCATGAAGAAGCGGCCGGTCTCCTCGTCGTCGAACTGCTGGGCGTCCAGGATGTTGCCGCCGCGTTCGAAAAGGAAGGCCGAGACGCGGGCGACGATTCCGGGGCGGTCGGGGCAGGCGAGGGTCAGGATCATGGCCCTGCCTAAGGCTTGATCACCGGACGGACGTCAAGCCGCTCACGCTCAGTTGCGCGCGCCGGCGGGGTGGAGCCCGTCGCGGCCCAAGGCTAGAGCGTGATCCGCTCAGATTGAATCGGAGCGGCGCTCTAGCTTCCTGGCTTGTCGCGCAATTTTCCGACGAACCGGTGTCCACTTCCTCGGATTGCGCTCTAGGGTGGCCCATGACCCTGACGTCCCGCGCCCTCGACATCCTGGCGACCCTGGTGGCCTTCGACACCACCTCGCACCTCTCCAACCTCGCCCTCATCGAATGGGTGGAGGCCTATCTGGACGGCCATGGCGTGCCCCACCGCCGGGCGCCCAATCCCGAGGGGACCAAGTCCAACCTGCTGGCCACTATCGGCCCGATGATCCCGGGCGGGGTGGTGCTGTCGGGCCATACCGACGTGGTGCCGGTGGACGGCCAGCCCTGGGTCACCGACCCCTTCAGGCTGACGCCCAAGGCCGACGGCCGCATCTATGGGCGCGGGACCTGCGACATGAAGGGCTTCCTGGCGCTCGCCCTGGCCGCCGTCCCCGACCTGGTGGCGGCGAACCCCCGCAAGCCGGTCCACCTGGCCTTCTCCTATGACGAGGAGATCGGCTGCCTGGGGGCGCCCGACCTGATCCGCCTGATCGGCGCCGAGCTGCCGGCCCCGGCCCTGGTGGTGGTGGGGGAGCCCACCAACATGGAGGCCGTCCGCGGCCACAAGGGCATCATCAACCACCGGGTGACGGTCAACGGCCACGAGGCCCATTCCAGCCAGACCCAGCTGGGAGTCTCGGCGATCATGGAGGCCGTGCCCCTGATGGCCGCCCTGCGCGACCTGGCGGCGAAGCTGGAGCGGGAGGCCGACCCCGCCTCCCTGTTCACCCCCAAGCAGGCGACGCTCACCATCGGCCTGGTGAACGGCGGCACGGCGGGCAACATCCTGGCGCGCGAATGCGTGTTCCAGTTCGACCTGCGCTATCCGGCCGGCCTGGATCCCGACGTCGTGCTGGCCGATTTCATGGCCCAGGCCGCCGCCCTCGACGCCGAGCTCAAGGCCCGCGCCCCCGAGGCGGGGGTCAGGGTCGAGCGCCGCTCCGCCACTCCGCCCCTGGCGCCCGAGCCCGACAGCGCCGCCGAGGTCTTCGCCCGCCGGCTGACCGGCGACAACGGCCCGCCCCGCGTGGTGGCCTTCGCCACCGAGGCTGGCCAGTTCCAGCAGGCCGGATTTTCCACCGTGATCTGCGGCCCGGGCTCCATCGACCAGGCCCACCAGCCCAACGAATATGTCGAGGCCGTCCAGATGGACCGCGGCGGCGCCTTCATGGAACGCCTGGTGGAGTGGGCCGCGGCGGGGGAATGAATGAGGGAAACCACGAACCTCGCGAATGGCACGAACAAGAACGAGCCGCTTCCCCAGTGTGTCATCCCGGTTTCCGCGTAGCGGAAGACCGGGACCCATACTCACCGATCCATCCTGAAAATCCCGCGCGTCTGGGTCCCGGACAAGCGCTGCGCGCTTTCCGGGATGACACTTGTTTTGTTCGCGCCGTTCGTGAACGAAGGTCCTACCGCCGCTTGATCACCACCCGGCGCAGGAACAGGTCCAGCGGGTTCCAGGTCATGGCGCGCGCGATGGCCCAGGAGCTCACCGTCCGGGTCGCCTGGGCCTCGCGGCGGGCGGCGAGCGCCACGTCCAGACCCTTCAGCCCCGCCATCAGCCCTCGCCAGGGCGCGCGGAACTCGTGGCGGTCGGCGTGGCGGACGAAGAGCAGGGCGGTGGTGAACAGGTGCAGGGGCAGGGTCAGCCACAGCAGGAGCGGCGGGGTGTTCTTCACATAGACCCACAGCCGGTTGCGGGTGCCGTGGAAGACCGCGAAGGTCGACCGGGGCCCGCCGGACGCCGTCGAGCCCACGTGCCGCACCACGGCGGTGGGGATCACCAGGGTCGGCTCCCCGATCAGCCGCATGCGGTAGCCGAAGTCGACGTCCTCGCAGTAGCAGAACAGGCGCTCGTCGAAGCCGCCCAGCGCCAGGAAGAAATCCCGCGCCACCAGCATGGCCCCGCCGCAGGCCGAGAACACCTCGCCGGGCGCCACCGGGCCCGGATCGGCGCCGGTATAGCCGCCCCGGAAGGGGAAGCCCGCCCCCGACATCACGTCCCCCAGTCCGTCCAGCCGTCCGGGGTCGTCGGCCATCAGCTGGCGGGAGGAGAAACACTTCACCTGCGGCCAGGTCTCCGTCGCCGCCATCAGGGTCTCCAGCCAATCGGGGTCGGCGAAGGCGTCGGGATTGATCAGGGCCATCCACCTGCCCCGCGCCAGGCCCGCCGCCCGGTTGACCCCCGCTGCGAAGCCCAGGTTCTCGCCCGCCTCGACGAACCTCACCCCCGGATGGGCGGCGACCGCGGCCTGCGGCGCGCCGTCGCTGGAGGCGTTGTCCAGCAGGATGATCTCGTGGTCGGTGAAGCCTTGGCGCTCCAGGGCCGCCAGGCAGGTTTCCAGGTGGCGGCCGCTCTGATAGGCGACCACGATGATGCTGACGGCGGGCGTCAAGGACTTGTCTTTGCCGCCAACCCGCGCCATCGCAAGCGTCACTCCGTCCAATTGAGGCGCCATGACGACGATTACGCCGCTCGCCCTGCCCGAGGTCCTGCTTATCACGCCCAAGCGCCATGGCGATGCGCGGGGCTGGTTCGTGGAGACCTGGAGCCGTCGAGCCTTCGCCGACGCCGGGCTCGACATCGATTTCGTGCAGGACAACCACGCCTTCAGCGCCGAGGCCGGCACCGTGCGCGGCCTGCATTTCCAGACCGCGCCCCACCCCCAGGCCAAGCTGCTGCGGGCCCTGCGCGGGTCCATCCTCGACGTGGCCGTCGACATCCGCCCCGGTTCGGCGACCTACGGCCGCTGGGTCTCGGCCACCCTGACCGCCGAGGGCGGCGAGCAGCTCTTCGTGCCCCGCGGCTTCGCCCACGGCTACTGCACCCTCTCCCCCGACACCGAGATCGCCTACAAGGTCGACGGCCTCTATGCGCCGCAGACCGAGGGCGCGGTGCTTTGGAACGATCCGGATATCGGGATCGACTGGCCTGACTTCGCCGGCGCCAGCCTGTCGGAGAAGGACAAGGTCGCCCCGCGCCTAAAGGATCTCGCCCCGGTGAGCTTCTGATGGGCGAGGTCTCCGAACTGGTCTCCATCCTGGAGCTGGAGCCCATCGAGCTGGACCTGTTCCGCGGCCAGACCCCGCCCGGCGCCGGCAGTCGCATCTACGGCGGCCAGGTGGTGGCCCAGGCCATGGCCGCGGCCTATCGCACCATCGACGATGGCCGGCTCTGCCACTCCATGCACGGCTATTTCATGCGGCCGGGCGACCCCAAGGTCCCCATCCTGTTCCAGGTGGAGCGGGTGCGCGACGGCGGCACCTTCGCGGTGCGCCGGGTGGTGGCCCTGCAGCACGGCAAGCAGATCTTCAACCTGGCCGCCTCCTTCCAGATCCCGGAACAGGGCTTCGAGCACCAGTTCGACATGCCCGCCGCGCCGGATCCCGACACCCTGCTCAACGAGGAGCAACTGCGGGCCAAGGCGGGCCTGGATCCCGCCAGCCGCCGCATCTGGCCGGTGGAGGTGCGCCCCGTCGATCCCTCTCCCCACGGGGTGGCCCAGGTGCGCGAGCCCTCCGACATGTGCTGGTTCCGCGCCCGCGTCTCCCTGGGGGAGGACGTGGTCCTCAACCAGTGCGCCCTGGCCTACGGCACCGACATGACCCTGCTGGACGTGTCGCTGCGGCCCCACGCGGTGGACTGGGACTCCGGCCGTCTGCAGGTGGCCAGCCTCGACCACGCCCTCTGGTTCCACAAGGCCAGCGACTTCTCCCAGTGGCACCTCTATGTGCAGGACAGTCCCTCGGCCTCTGGCGGCCGGGGTTTCAACCGCGGGTCCATCTATGGGCCCGACGGCGCCCTGGTGGCCTCGGCCACCCAGGAAGCCTTGATCCGGTATCGGTAGAAAGACGTCTCGCCCATGGGCGATCTGCAGCAGGCGCTGGTCGCCTACGGACCTATCGCGATCTTCCTGGGCGCCGCCTTCGAGGGGCAGGCCGCGGTGATCGCCGGCGGCTTCCTGGCTCACCAGCACCTGGTGACCCTGTGGATGGCGCTGGCCTGCGCCGCGGCGGGCTCCTGCCTGATCGACCAGGCCCTGTTCCTGGCCGGACGCCGCTTCCGCAGCACCAATTTCGTGATCCGCACCGCCCAGACCCCGGCCTTCGCCAAGGCGCTCGGCTTCATCGAGCGCTATCCGGTGAGTTACATCTTCGCCTTCCGCTACCTGTTCGGCCTGCGGATGGTCAGCCCCATCGCCCTTGGGGTCACCCAGATCCCTTCCCTGACCTTCGCCCTGCTGAACGCGGCCTCGGCCCTGGCCTGGGCGACGGTGTTCACCGGCCTGGGCTATTGGTTCGGCCAGACCATCGAGACCACCTTCAGCCGCTACAAGAACGTCGAGCACCGCGTGGTGGTCGCCGCCGTGGTCCTGGCGGCGGCCTTCGTCCTCTTCCATCTCGGTCGCTGGGCCTGGCCGCATCTGAAGGCGCGGTTCCAACGCGCCGACTAGCGCCGGGACACCGTCCTCGTTAGCTTCGCCGCAAAGCTTCGTGAGGGGACTTCATGCGTATCCAATGGCTGGCGAACGTCGCCGCGGCGGCCCTGGTCCTGGGCGCGGGGCCCGCGTCCGCGAAGGACATCGTCATCCACGCCGGACGGCTGATCGACGGGGTCTCCAAGGCGCCGCGCGCCGAGGTCTCCATCCTGATCCATGACGACCGGATCACCGGGGTGCAGTCGGGCTATGTCACGCCCCCCGGCGCCGAGGTCATCGACCTGAAGGCGGGCACCGTCCTGCCTGGCCTGATCGACACCCACGACCACATCACCGCGGGCTTCCACAAGGGTGACCCGATCCGCAACGCGGTGACCCTCACCAGCTACGACACCGCCATCGAATCCACCAACTATGCCCGGGCCACCCTGCTGGCGGGCTTCACCTCGGTGCGCGACGTGGGCGGCGAGACCGGCGTGACGGTGGCCCTGAAGAAGGCGATCAATTCCGGCGAGATCCCCGGCCCCCGCATCTGGACCTCCGGGGCCCCCATCAGCCCCACCGGCGGCCACGGCGACGCCGCCAACGGCCTGGATCCCGAGCTGGAGCATCCGGGCTGGAAGGACAACCTGGTGGACAGCCCCGAGGCGGCGCGGCGCGTGGTGCGCACCCTGCAGCGCCAGGGCGCCGACCTGATCAAGATCCTGCCCTCCGGCGGGGTGATGTCCATCGGCGACGATCCCAACCTGCAGCTGATGGCCGACGACGAGATCAAGGCGGTGATCGAGACGGCCCATGCGCTGGGCATGAAGGTGGCCGCCCACGCCCACGGCAAGCTGGCCATCGACAAGGCCGCCGCCCTGGGGGTCGACTCCATCGAGCACGGCTCCTTCGCCGACGCCGAGAGCTACAAGATCATGAAGGCCCACGGGACCTATTTCGTCCCCACCATGCTGGTGGGCGCCAAGGTCTATGACCGGGCCAAGACCCATCCCGAGCAGCTCAACCCCTCCACCGCCGAGAAGGCGCTCAAGGTGGTGCCGGTGATGGTGAAGAACCTGCACGACGCCTATGCCGCCGGGGTGAAGATCGCCTTCGGAACCGACACCTTCGGCATGTCGGCCCACGGCGAGAACGCCCAGGAGTTCGCCCTGATGGTCAAGGCCGGCATGACGCCCTCCGACGCCATCACCGCGGCGACGGCCAGCGCGGCCGACCTGATCGGCGACGCCCAGGACATCGGCTCGGTCCAGGCCGGGCGCTACGCCGACATCATCGCCGTCGACGGTGACCCCCTGGCCGACGTCACCACCCTGGAGCGGGTCGGATTCGTGATGAAGGGCGGCACGGTCTACAAGGCCGGCGGCAAGGCCGTGGCCCCCTGAAGGCTCAGGCTTCCGGGGCGGCGTCGGCGCGGGCGAAGAAGACGCTCACCCGCAGGCCCGTGCCGGGATTGGGCTCCACCTCGACCTGGGCCTTGGCGTTCTGTCGCAGGGACTGGACGATCATGGCGCTGAGCTTGCCGGCCCGGGGCCAGACCTCGCCGGGGCCCAGACCCACCCCGTCGTCGGCGACGATCACCCGGCACCCGGTCTCGTCCACCAGGCTGCGCAGCTTGATGGTGCCGCCCTCGCGGCCCTTGAAGGCGTGCTTCAGGGCGTTGGTGAGCAGCTCGTTGACCACCAGGCCGGCGGGCATGGCGACATTGATGGAGACCGGCCAGGTGTCCACCTGCAGGTCCAGGTGGATGCCCTCCACCGCATGGGCCTTCATCACCGCCGAGGCGACCTGGCTCAGATAGACCCCCAGGTCGATGCTCTCCCCGTGGCCCTCCTCGGACAGCGAGCGGTAGAGCAGGCCCAAGGCCTCGACCCGGCCGGCCAGGCGGGCGAACCGCTCGTCCTTGGCGTTCTCGGGCGCATTGCGCGCCTCGATGCGGATCAGGGCGGTGATCATCTGGAGATTGTTGCCCACCCGGTGCTGCAGCTCCTTCAGCTGCACGTCCTTGTCATGAATTCTTTGCTCGAACTCGCTCAGGTCCAGCTCGCCGCGGCGGGCGGCCTCCACCAGGGCCAGCATGCGGAACACCGGGGCGCCCCCGGAGTCCTGGATCAGGTTGGACCAGGCGTCGACGGTCTGGACCTGATCTGCGGCGGTCAGGTCGAAGGCCCCGATGAAGTCCTGGTCCTCGGTGATGGCGTCGCTGAACCGGCGTCCGTCCTGCGCCCCGGCGGCCTGGCCCGAGAGGGTGGTCCAGACCTGGCCCTCCAGGTCGGCGGCCGCGCGGCCCGTCAGGCGCTCGAACTCGACATTGGCGTAGACGATGTGCTCGGCCGGCTCGAGTTCGGCCACCGCGATGGCGATCGGCACCTGGTCCAGGAACTGGCGGAAGCTGCTGCTTTCCAGCACGCCGGCCAGGTCCGGGGTGTTCAGCAGCTGTTCGAGCCGCTCGTCCGGAGGCGTCATGCGGAAGTCCTTACTAGCGTCCCGCTGCTCCTATGCGCCCGCTCGGCCCGCAAGGCCAGGGCGCGCGGCCCACTCAGGCCTCCGCCGCCTCCGGTTCGGTGACGAAGCCCTTCCAGGTGGACATATAGCCGACGAAGGCCGGGCCCAGGCCCTCGGCCTTCAGGTATTCGGGCGTCACCGGCAGGCTGACCGGCTTGAAATCCGGATCGGCGGCGACTTTCCGAGGGTAGTCGTGGTGCAGGATGGCCGCCCGGCCCAGCAGGACGAAGTCTGCGCCCGCCGCCAGCATGGCCCGGGCGTCGGCGGCGCTCATGATCTTGCCCGCCACCCCCAGGCGGACATTCCCGCGGTCCAGTTCGGTGAAGTAGCTCATCAGGCTGCGCCCCTGATAGGCCGGGTCCGCAGGCTCCTTGAAGGCGTCCCAGAGGGACATGTCGAGGAAGTCGATCAGGCCCGCGCGCATCACGTTCTGGGCGAAGTCGGCGATCTCCTTGAGGTCGAGGTCGAACCGCTCCGGCGACAGGCGCAGGCCCAGCAGGAAGCCCTCGCCGCAGCGCTCGCGCACGCCCTTCAGGACCTCGACGATCACCCGCCCACGGTTCTCCGCCGAGCCGCCGTAGCGGTCGGTGCGGCGGTTCAGCCCCGCGCTGAGGAACTGGCAGAGGATGTAGGAGTGGGCCCCGTGGATCTCGACCCCGTCGAAGCCCGCGGTCCTGGCGCGCAGGGCGGCGAGCACGAAGTCCTCCACCAGCTGCTCCACCTCGGTGGTGGACAGGCCCCGGGAGCCGGTGGCCTCGTCGTCGGAGGGCCCCACCGGCGCCTCGCCGATCAGGGCCTTGGGCGAGCGGAAGCCGGCGTGGTGCAGCTGCACCACCGCCAGGCTGCCCGCGGCCTTGATGGCGGCCGCCAGCCGGGTCAGGCCCGGCAGGTGGGCGTCCGACCAGATCCCCATCTGACCGGGGAAGCCCTGGCCGATCCGCTGGACGTGGGCCGCGCAGGTCATGGTCAGGCCAAACCCGCCCTGCGCCCTCAGGGTCAGCCAGCGGAACTCGTCCTCGCTCATCGTCCCGTCGGGGTGGCTCTGCAGGTTGGTGAGGGGCGCCAGCATGAAGCGGTTCTTCATCGCCGGGCCATGGGCGAAGCTCAGGGGGGCGAACAGGTCTGCGGTCAAGGTCGTCTCACCCCTAAGATTTCCACCCTCGGCGGGCTCGGCGGGAGCGCCGGACCCACCTAGGTGATTGCCGATAAGCTGAGGGCGCGCGATGATCGCGTCAACATCTCGCGGGAGGCGATCATGAACGCAGAACTCATCGAGCGGAGCCTGGAGCTGGCGGCCGAACGCTGCGAGGATCTCACGCCGCTCGTCTATGCCCGGCTGTTCGCCGACCATCCGCAGATGGAGGCGATGTTCTGGGGCGACACCAACTGGGCGATCCGCGGCGAGATGCTGTCCAAGGTGTTCTCGGCCATCCTGGATTTCATCGGCGAGCGCCTCTACGCCCACACCCTGATCCAGACCGAGGTGGTCAACCACGCCGGCTACGACGTGCCCCCCGACGTCTTCCGGGTGTTCTTCGGGACCGTGGCCGCCACCGTCCGCGAGGTGATCGGCGCCGACTGGACGCCGGATATCGACCAGGCCTGGACCGACCTGCTGGCGCAACTGGACTTCTACGTCACCCACCCCAACCAGGCCGAGACCCAGGGAGCCCCGGTTCCGGCTTGATGTATTTGTTGTCATCCTTCGTGTCGGCCCTTGCCCTCGCCGCGGGAAATCGCTTCCTGTGCCGCGTCAGAGCGCCGCGGTTGATCGGCGCCGATCGGGAGCAGGCTTCGTGAATCAGGGCGCGTCAGGCTCCAGCAGGCTCGGCCTGCCCACCATCCTGGGCTTCTCGCTCTCCAACCTGCCGCTGGGCGCGCTCGCCGTCGCCGTGGCGGTCTATCTGCCCCCCTATTTCGCCAGCCATCTCGGGGTCAGCCTGACGGTGGTGGGCAGCGCCTGGGCCATCGTCCGGCTGCTGGACATCGGGGTCGATCCCGTCCTCGGCCTGGTCATGGACCGCACCCGCACCCGGATCGGCCGCTACCGGTTCTGGATGATCATCGGGGCCCCGATCCTGATGCTGGCCACCTACGCCCTCTTCCAGGCGCCCCACGGCATCGGCTCGCTCTATCTGATCGGCTGGCTGCTGATCTTCTATCTGGGGACCTCGATCCTCGGCCTCGGCCACTCCGCCTGGGGGGCGAACCTGTCGACCGAGTATCACGAGCGCTCGCGCCTGTTCGGCGTGGTGGCGGCGCTTGGCGTCATCGGGGCCGTCGTGGTCCTGCTGATCCCCATCGGCGCCAACGCCCTGCACCGCAGCACCGCCGAGATCGTGCCCGACATGGGCTGGTTCATCTTCTGGCTGATCCCGGTCTCCATGGCCTGGATGGTGTTCCGCACCCCCGAGCGCATCGCGCCGGAGACCGGCCACCCGCAGTTCCGCCTGCGCGACTACGTCTCCCTGCTGGTGAAGCCCGACCTGCTGCGGCTGTTCCTCGCCCAGATGGCCCTGACCCTGGGCCCGGGCTGGATGAGCGCCCTCTATGTCTTCTTCTTCACCGACAGCCGCGGCTTCACCCCCACCCAGGCCTCGGCCCTGCTGCTGGTCTATATCCTGGCCGGGATCGTCGGCGCCCCACTGACCGCCCTGATCGCGCGCCGGCTCTCCAAGCACCGCACCCTGATGGTCACCACCACGGCCTATTCCCTCGGCCTGTGCATGGTGCTGGTGGTGCCCAAGGCCAATGTGGCGGCGGCGATCCCGGTGATGTTCTGGTGCGGCTTCATGGCCGCCGGTTTCGACCTGATGATCCGCGCCATGCTGGCCGATGTCGGCGACGAGGTGCGGCTGGAACAGGGCCAGGAGCGGCTGAGCCTGATCTATGCGCTCAATTCCCTGGCCGCCAAGATCGCCTCGGCCTTCTCCATCGGCCTGACCTTCCCCCTGCTGGCGAGGCTCGGCTACAAGGCCGCCGAGGGGGCGGTGAACACGCCGTCGGCCATCCGCAGCCTGGAATGGGCCTATATCGCCGGCCCGATCATCTTCGTGATGCTGGGGGGCGCCTGCGTCGTCGGCTGGCGCCTGGACGCCGACCGCCACGCCCAGATCCGCCGCGACCTCGACGACCGCGACGCCCAATACGCCGAGGCGCCGATCATCGAGAGCGTCTCCACCGAGCCGGCCATTCCGATCCTGGACGGCAAGGCGGTCTAGGCGCGCCGCCCTCGCCGCCCTGGGCGCGCGCGGCCGGGGGTCCCGACAAATCTCCTTGCGCCTTTTGTGCGCCGCAATATGAGCGTGGATAGCCGACCATCCTTCGGCTTCTCACACCGGTCGCCATGCCGATCTCCGACACCCCCACCCCCCGCCACGTCCTGGTCCTGCAGGGCGGCGGCGCGCTCGGCTCCTACCAGGCCGGGGTCTATGAGGCCCTGCACGAGGCCGGGGCCCAGCCGGACTGGCTGGCGGGCATCTCCATCGGGGCGATCAACTGCGCCATCATCGCCGGCAACCCCCCGGAGACGCGGGTGGCCCGCCTGCGGGAGTTCTGGACCCTGGTGTCCTCGGGCTGGGAGCCGCCGATCGCCAGCTTCGGCGATCACGGCCGGGCCATGGTCAGCGACGCCAGCGCCGCCTGGACCGCCACCCTGGGGGCGCCGGGCTTCTTCACCCCGCGCATCCCCGGGCCGGTGTTCCAGCCGCCCGGTTCGCCCGGGGCGCTCAGCCTCTATGACACCGCCCCCCTGAAGGCGACGCTGGAACGGCTGGTGGACTTCGACCGCCTCAACGCCGGCGAGACCCGGCTGAGCGTCGGCGCGGTCAATATCCACACCGGCAACTTCGCCTATTTCGACAACGACCATCAGAGGATCGGCCCCGAGCACATCATGGCCTCCGGCGCCCTGCCCCCCGGCTTCCCGCCGGTGGAGATCGAGGGTCAGTGGTACTGGGACGGCGGCATCGTCTCCAACACCCCCCTGGAATACGTGCTGGACGAGGACGAGCAGGACGACCTGCTGATCCACCAGGTAGATCTGTTCAATGCGCGGGGCCCCATGCCCCGGACGCTCGCCGAGGCCGCCGAGCGGGAGAAGGACATCCGCTTCTCCAGCCGCACCCGGCTCAACACCGACGCCAACCTGAAACTGCGCCAGGCCAAGGCGGCGATCCGCGCCCTGGTCAAGATCCTGCCCCAGGAGCTGGCGGCCGATCCCAATGTGGCCTTCCTGTCGGGCCTGGCCCGGGAGAGCTCGGTGGCGGTGGTCCAGCTTATCTACCGCCGCAAGCCCTACGAGGGCGGCTTCGCCGACTTCGAGTTCTCCCGCCAGACCATGCTCGACCACTGGTCCTCCGGCGTCGAGGACGCCCGCCACGCCCTGCAGAAGCGCCTGGCCACGCCGGCCGCCGGCGAGGCCAAGGCCTTCGACCCCAATCGCGACGAACCCAGCTCTCCGGCCCCAAGGACGCCCGCATGATCCTGAAAGACAAATCCGCCGTCGTCACCGGCTCCACCAGCGGCATCGGCCTGGCCATCGCCCGCGCGCTGGCCGCCGAGGGCGCCAACGTCATGATCAACGGCTTCGGCAAGCCCGAAGACATCGAGAAGGAGCGCTCCGGCATCGAAAGCGAGTTCGGCGTCCGCTGCCTCTATTCCCCTGCCGACATGACCAAGGGCGACGAGATCGCCGCCATGATCGCCACCGCCGAGAAGGAACTCGGCGCCGTCGATGTCCTCGTCAACAACGCCGGCATCCAGTTCGTCTCCCCCATCGAGGACTTCCCGGTGGAGAAGTGGGACCAGATCATCGCCATCAACCTGACCGCCGCCTTCCACGCCATCCGCGCCGCCGTGCCGGGCATGAAGGCCCGCGGCTGGGGCCGGATCATCTCGACAGCCTCCGCCCACTCCCTGGTGGCCTCCCCCTTCAAGTCGGCCTATGTCGCCGCCAAGCACGGCATCGCCGGCCTGACCAAGACCGCGGCCCTGGAGCTGGCCACCTTCGGGGTGACGGTCAACTGCATCAGCCCGGGCTATGTCTGGACCCCCCTGGTGGAGAACCAGATCCCCGCCACCATGGCCTCGCGCGGCCTGACCCGCGAACAGGTGATCAACGACGTCCTGCTGGAGGCCCAGCCCACCAAGCAGTTCGTCACGCCTGAGGAGGTCGCCGCCATCGCGGTCTTCCTCTGCTCGCCGGCCGCCAAGCAGATGACCGGCGCCAACCTGTCGGTGGACGGCGGCTGGACGGCGGAATAGGGGGACCGTGCCCCCGCGTCACGGTTTCCGCGGGGCGGATTCCGTGACAGCGTGATCCCGCGCGGGCGCCTCAGACCCGCCGGGGACGGACGTCATGACCGGGATCATCCTGCACCACTATGAGGCCTCGCCCTTCTCCCAGAAGGTGCGTTGCTTCCTGGGGCTGAAGGGCCTGGCCTGGTCCTCGGTGATCACGCCGAACATGATGCCCAAGCCCGACCTCACCCCGCTCACCGGCGGCTATCGCCGGGCGCCGGTGATGCAGATCGGCGCCGACGTCTATTGCGACACCCAGGTCATCCTGGCCGAGATCGAGGCCATCGCCCCGCAGCCGCCAGCAGCGACGGGCCCCGCCTGGGCGGTGAATTTCTGGGCCGACCGGCTGTTCTTCCAGACCACCGTGCCGGTGATCTTCGGCGAGCTGGGGGACGCCGTGCCCCGGGCCTTCATCGAGGATCGCGAGAAGCTCTCGGGCCGCCCCTTCGACGTGGCGGCCATGAAGGCCGCCGCCGGGGTGATGCGGCCCCAGTGGCGGGCCCACGCGGCCTGGATCGACCGGGGCCTGGCTACCCAGCCCTTCCTGTCCGGCGAGACGCCCGGCCTGGCCGACGTGGCGGCCTATATGAACGTGATCTGGCTGGATCGGGCCCTGCCGGCCACGGCCGCCGCCCTGATGGCGGGCCTGTCCCGCCTGCCGGCCTGGCGTGAGCGCATGGCCGCCCTCGGGGAGGGGATCCGCACCGAGATGGCGCCCCACGTGGCCCTGGAGATCGCCCGCGACACCCGGCCCCGCATCCCGCCGGCCCACGACCCCGCCGACCCCCTGGGCCTGGCGCCGGGAACCCACGTGACGGTGATGGCCGACGACTACGGCCGCGACCCCATCGCCGGCGCCCTGGTGGCCGCCACCCCCGACCGTCTGGTGATCGCCCGCGACTCCGCCGAGCTGGGCGCCCTGCACATCCATTTCCCCCGCGCCGGCTATATCGCCGTCCGCGCCAAGCCCATTTGAAGGAGCCCGCCCCATGGAAGACCGCATCAAGGTTGAGATGAAGGACGGCGTCGCCGACGTGCGCTTGGTCCGCGCCGACAAGATGAACGCCCTCGACGACCACATGTTTCAGGCCCTGATCGACACGGGTGAGGAGCTGAAGACCCGCAAGGGCGTCCGCGCCATCGTGCTCTCCGGCGAAGGCCGCGCCTTCTGCGCCGGCCTCGACATGGGCAATTTCGGCAAGATGGCCTCGGGCGAGCGCTCGGGCGGTCAGTCCTCCACCGGCGAGGCCCTGCTGACCCCGAAGCGCACCGCCGGCGGCTCCAACCGCGCCCAGCACGCGGTGATGGTCTGGCGCGAACAGGTGGTCCCGGTGATCGCCGCCATCCACGGCGTGGCCTTCGGTGGCGGCTTCCAGCTGGCCCTGGGCGCCGACCTGCGGTTCGTCACCCCCGACGCCCGCATGGCGGTGATGGAGATCAAGTGGGGCCTGGTGCCCGACATGGGCGGCCTGGTGCTGATGAAGCGTCTTGTGCGCGACGACGTGGCCCGGGAGCTGACCTATACCGGCCGTATCTTCAACGGCGAGGAGGCCTATCGCCTGGGCTTCGCCACCCGCGTCTGCTCCGATCCCCTGGAGGAGGCCCTGGCGCTGGCCGCCGAGATCGCCGGCAAGAGCCCCGACGCCATCCGCGGCTCCAAGCGCCTGCTGGACATGGTCCACGACGCCGACCAGCACGCCATCCTGCTGGCCGAGAGCCAGGAGCAGGGCGCCCTGATCGGCTCCCCCAACCAGGTGGAGGCGGTGATGTCCAACATGCAGAAGCGCGCCGCCATCTACGCCGACTAGGCGCGTGACAGCCAGAAGTGGACGCCTGATCTGGCGCCCGTCACGCGACCAAGGATAAATGCCGTTGGGTCTGGTTCTCTATCACTGCGCCGATGCGCGCTCCTTCCGGGCCCTCTGGGCCCTGGAGGAGCTGCGCCTGGCCTATGAGCTGAAGCTGCTGCCCTTCCCGCCCCGGGCCCTGGCGCCGGACTATCTGGCGGAGAACCCGCTGGGCACCATCCCCCTGCTGGTGGACGGGGCGACGCGGATGACCGAGAGCGCGGCCATCGTCCAGTATCTCGCCACCCGCGACGGGCCCACGGCGCTCTCGGTGGAGCCCGGCGACCCCGCCTATGGCGACTGGCTGAACGGCCTGCACTTCGGCGAGGCGACGCTCACCTTTCCCCAGACTCTGGTGCTCCGCTACACGCGACTGGAGCCGAAGGAGCGCCGCAACCCCCAGGTGGCCGAGGACTACGGCCGCTGGTTCAACGCCCGTCTCAAGGGCCTGGAGCCCCGCCTGGCCGCCAACGGCGGGTGGTACTGCGCCGGGCGGTTCACGGGCGCCGACATCTCGGTGGGCTACGCCCTGCTGCTGGCGGAGACGCTCGGCCTGAATGAGCGGTTCAGTCCGGCTATCCGGGACTATTGGGCGCGGCTGCAGGACCGCGAGGGATTCCGGAAGGCGAAGGCCGCCCAGGCCGACGCGCCTCCGGCCACCTGGCAGGCCTGAGGCCGCTCATCGGGCCTGCAGGCGGGGCCTCTCCCCGTGGATGTACTCGGCCAGGAAGTCGGCGAAGGCGCGCACGTGGGGGGCGTTGCGCATGTCCTCGCGCACGATCAGCCAGAGCTCGGAGTCCAGCTCGGCGATCCGCGGGAGGCACCTAAGGAGGTCCGGCTCGCCGTCGCCCACGAAACACGGAAGCATGGCGACCCCCAGGCCGGCCCGCAGGTTCGAGACCAGGTTGGTCAGGCTGTTGGAGCGGAAGCGGATCACCGCGTCGGGCGCCGAGGCCTGCAGCCACATCGGCTGGGGGACGTTGGCCATCAGTCCCTCCATGCCGATGATGCTGTGGCCGGGCAGATCCTCCCGCCGCCGGGGCGCGCCGTGCTCCTCCGCATAGGCCCGGCTGCAATAGACGTTCCAGGCCGCGTCGCACATGCGGCGCGCGACGACGCCCGCGCCCTCCGGCCGCGATCCCGCCCGCAGGGCCACCTCGGCCTCGCCGCGGGCCAGGTCCAGGCGGCGATCCTGGGTGATGAGCTCGATCAGCACGCCCGGATGCCGCTTCTGGAACTGAAGCAGGCAGGGCGCCACCAGGTAGTTGGCCAGGATCTCGCTGGTGGTCAGGCGGACCACGCCGCTCAGCGCCCGGTGTTGCGCCTCCAGCAGGCTGGTCAGGGCCTGGACCTCCCGCTCCATGCGCTCGGCGGTCTCGGCGACGCGCGCCCCCAGCTCGGTCAGGCGATAGCCCGTCCTCTGGCGCTCGAAGAGCTGCGCGCCCACGGCGCATTCGATCTGGGAGATGCGGCGGATCACGGTGGTCTGGTTGACGCCCAGCGCCCGCGCCGCGCTCAGGGCCGCCCCTGACCGAGCCACCGCCAGCACGATGCGGAGATCGTCCCAGTCCATGGGCCGATACTGCATATTCGCAGCACAGCTTGGCAATAGTGCGGATTGAGAACGCTGTTCTCCGGAGATATCACCCCGGCCAAGAGTTCAGCGCGCCCCCCGCGCTTCATCCCCTTCAACCTGCGTATCCGGCCCGCGGCATAAGGCGTCGACCATGATCAATCAGCTCCACCACATGGCCTTCCGCTGCCGGGACAGCGAAGAGACCCGCGCCTTCTATGAAGACGTGATCGGCCTGCCCCTGGCCGCGGTCCTCGAACTGAAGACCAGCGCCACCGGCCGTCCCATCGAAGCCCTGCACAGCTTCTTCGAGATCCGCGACGGCTCGTTCCTGGCCTTCTTCGAGGTCCCCGACCAGCCCTTCGCGTTCAAGCCGCAGCACGACTTCGACCTGCACATCGCCCTGGCGGCCGATCTGGCCGCGGTGCAGGCGGCGGTCACGGCCGCCAGGGCGCGGGACCTCGAGGTCCGGGGCCCGTCGGATCACGACTTCATCCGCTCGACCTATTTCCGCGACCCCAACGGCTACGTCGTCGAACTCGCCGTCCCCACGCCCCGGCGCGATGAGGTGCTTTCGATGGCGCGCGGCAAGGCCCGGGCCCAGCTCGACGCCTGGACCGAGCGTCGGCGCGATCCCGTCGCGGTCTGACGCCGCCAGCTCGCCGCCCTCCCACTTTCGACAGCAATGGCCGCCCGCGGTGGGCGGCGAAGGAGAACCTATGTCTGAACGTCACGACTTCTACGGCCCGATCCACAAGGGCCTCCGCCTGGGGTCCACGCGCCTGCTGACCGCCCTGGGCTGTGTCGACTGGAGCGACCCCCAGGCCAGCGGCGACCTGCTCGAGCAGCTGCGCGCGCACCTGGTCCTTCTGGCCAAGCACCTCGATCACGAGGACGGCGAGATCAATGTGATCCTGCGCGAGGCGACGCCGGGCCTCGGCGTGCGCCTCGACCACGACCATGACGATCATCGCGCCGCCTTCGAGGGCCTGGACCAAGCCATCGCCGAGGTGGAGCGGGCCGAGGGGGAGGGGCGCGGCCGGGCCGGCCACCGCCTCTACCTGCGCTTCTCGCGTCACCTGGGAGAGGATCTGCTGCACATGGCCCGCGAGGAGGAGGAAGCCCTGCCGCGCCTGCAGGATCTGTTCGACGACGCGGCGCTGGAGGCCATCCACAACCGCATCAAGGCCTCGATCCCCCTCGATCGTCTGGTGGCCTATTTCAAGCTGATCGTCGCCGCCGCCAGCCCCCAGGAGCGGGTGATGCTGATGGCCGACCTGCGGTCCGGCGCCCCGCCGGAGGTCTATGAGGCGGTGGCGGCCGGCGTCCGCGGCGCGCTGCCGGCGGGCGCGTGGGACGCCCTGTCCGTCGCCCTGACCGGCCTGCGCCAGGCCGCCTAGGCCCACTCGGCGCGCACGTCCCCGTCGGCCTCGGCGGGGACGTGGCGGGCCCTCAGGTCGGCGAAGACCTCGGCCGGCAGCAGCCGCGACAGCGCCCAGACCGCCGCCCCGCGCACCAGGGGCGACGGATCGTCCAGCCGCCGCTCGGCCTCCGCCGCCAGGCGGGGCTCGCCGGAATTGCCGATGGCGTAGAGCACGTTCCTCACGAACCGGTCGCGCCCGATCCGCTTGACCGGGCTCTTGGAGAACAGGGCGCGGAAGCCGGCGTCGTCCAGGGCCGCCAGCTCGGCGAGGGCCGGCGCCTTCAGGGCGTCGCGGGCCTGCAGCCGCTGTTCGCGCGCGGTGGCGGCGAACTTGTTCCAGGGGCAGACCGCCAGGCAGTCGTCGCAGCCATAGATGCGGTTGCCCATCGGCCCGCGGAACTCCCGCGGGATCGGCCCCTTCAGCTCGATGGTCAGGTAGGAGATGCAGCGCCGCGCATCCAGCTGGTAGGGCGCGGGGAAGGCCCTGGTCGGGCAGATGTCCAGACAGGCCTGGCAGGACCCGCAGTGGTCGGTCTCCGGCGTGTCGGCCTCGAGCTCCAGCTCCGTCAGGATGGAGCCCAGGAACAGCCAGGAGCCGAACTCGCGGCTCACCAGGTTGGTGTGCTTGCCCTGCCAGCCGAGGCCGGCCTGGGCGGCCAGGGGCTTTTCCATCAGGGGGGCGGTGTCGACGAACACCTTCAGCTCGCCGCCGAACCGGCTCGCCAGCCAGGAGGCCAGCTGCTTCAGTCGCCCCTTGATCAGCTCGTGATAGTCGTCCCCCTGGGCATAGACCGAGATCACGCCCCGGTCTTTGTGCGCCAGGGCCTCCAGCGGATTGGTGTCGGGGCCGTAGTTCACCCCCAGCATGATGGCCGAACGCGCGCCGTTCCACATGGCGTTGGGGTGGGCGCGGCGCTCGGCGGTGTCGGCCATCCAGGCCATCTCGCCGTGGCGGCCATGGCCGATGAACTGCTGGAGGCGATCGCCGGCGGTCCAGGGCGCATCGACGCGGGCGAAGCGGCAGGCGTCGAAGCCCAGCTCGGCGGCCTTGGCGGCGATCAGTTCAGAAGTCGAGGTCGTCATAATGCGGCGCCGGCGCGAGGCCGGGCCAGCGGTCGGCCAGCAGCGGCCGGAAGGCCGGCCTCGATTTCAGCTTCATGTACCAGGTCTTGACCGCCTGGAAGTCCGCCCAGGGCACGTCGCCGAAATAGTCGATCACCGAGAGGTGGGCCGCGGCGGCGAAATCGGCCAGGGACAGGCGCTGGCCGGCCAGCCAATCGCGCTCGGCCAGCAGGCTGTCGATATAGACCATGTGGCCGCGCAGGGCCTCGCGCCCCTGGCGCAGGGCGGCCAGGTCCGGGGCGCCCAGGCCCAGCAGCCGCTTCTCCATCTTCTCGTGCAGGATGAAGCCGCCGACCTCGTAGTCGAACTTGCGGTCGAACCACTGCAGCAGCCGCCTGGCCTCGGCCCGTTCGGCGGGCTCGCGGCCCAGCAGGGCCGGCTCGGGATAGGTCTCTTCCAGATGGTCCAGGATCGCCCGGCTCTCGCAGAGCACCAGGGGCCCTTCGGTGAGCACCGGGGTCAGGCCCGAGGCGTTGAGCGCCACCAGCTCCTTGGGTCGCTCCCAATAGCGCACCGGGTTCTCGGAGAAGGCCAGGCGCTTTTCGCCCAGGGCCAGGCGCACCTGGCGGGAGGCGGGATCGAGGGGGAAGTGGTGCAGGACGCGTTCGGGGGACATGGGCGATGCGGCCTAGCACGGCCTGCGTTAAGGGCGCGTTTACTGAGCGTGCTCGGCGAAGGCCCCGCCATGCGGCTCGGCCCGGCCGCGCGGGTCGGCGTGAATCAGGATGTCGGCGTGGGGGAAATGCTCCAGGATCCGCTTCTCCGCCTCGACGATCACCCGGTGGGCGTCCTCCAGGGTCAGGTCGGGATCGAGGTCGACGTGCATCTGCATGTGGACATAGGGGCCCGAGGCCCGGGTGCGCAGCTGGTGGACGTCGGTCAGCCGGGCGTCCTGGGCCACCAGGGCCACCACCCGGGCGCGGTCGACCTCGGGCAGTTCGGCGTCCAGCAGCTGGCCCGAGGCCTCGCGGAACACCCCGATCGCCGCCCACAGCAGCAGGGCCGCCACCGCCAGGCCCGCGAAGGCGTCCAGCGCGAACCAGCCCAGCCAGGCGGCCGCCCCGATGCCTGCCAGGGCGATGATGTTGGAAGCCACGTCGGTGAGGTAGTGGGCCCGGTCGCCGGAGACCGCCACGGAGCTGGTCTGTTTCAGCACCCGGCCCTGGGCCACGATCAGCAGGCCGGTGAGCACCGTGGAGATGGCCATCACCGCCACCGCCCAGCCCTCGTTCTGGACCGGGGCGGGGTGCAGGATGTGGACGATGGCCTCGCGACCGATCAGGGCGGCCGAGGCGAAGACCAGGCCCGCCTGGGTCAGGCTGGCGAAGGCCTCGGCCTTACCGTGCCCGAAGCGGTGCTCGGCGTCCGGCGGTGCCTGGGCGTAGCGGACGGCGTAGAAGGTCACCAGGCTGGCGATCAGATCCAGCCCCGAGTCCGCCGCCGAGGCTAGGAGCGCCACCGAGCCGGAGATCAGCCAGACCCCCGCCTTGATCGCCACCAGCACGGCGGCGGTGGCCACCGACAGCAGGGTGATCCGCCGGGTGAGGGCGGCGGCGGTCTTGGGGTCGAGGCCGGCGGGGGCGTGCATGGCCTCTATCTAGTGCGGCCGCGCCCGCCGCCCCAGCGCTAACGACTCTCAGGTCATCACGCCGCAGCGCGGGGCGTCGGTCCCACATAGACGGACTGCGGCCGGATCAGGCGGCCTCCGGCCAGCTGCTCGCGGGCGTGGGCGATCCAGCCCGCCGTGCGGCCCATGGCGAACACACAGGTGAAGGCCTGGGGCGGGAAGGCCAGCGCCTCCAGCAAGAGCGCGGTGTAGAACTCCACATTGGTGTCCAGGGACCGGTCAGGCTTGTGGGCCTTGAGGATCTCCAGCACGGCGCGTTCCACGGCCTCGGCGAATTCCAGCCGGCCGGCCCGGGTGCCCATCCGACGGATCGCGCCCTTCAGCGCGTCGGCGCGGGGGTCGCGCACCCGGTAGACCCGGTGGCCGAAGCCCATCAGCCGGTCGCCGCGGGCCAGGGCCGCCTCGATCCAGGGCCGGGCGTTCTCCGCCGTCTCGATGCCGTCCAGCATGTCGATGATCGGCCCCGGCGCGCCGCCGTGCAGCGGGCCCTTCAGGGCGCTGATGCCGGCCAGCACCGCCGAGCCGAGGCCCGCCCGGGTCGAGGCCACCACGCGGGCGGCGAAGGTCGAGGCGTTCAGCCCGTGGTCGCTCACCGTCACCAGATAGGTGTCCAGGGCCTCTGCCTCGGCCTGACTGGGCGCCTTGCCCAGCATGCGCAGGATGTCGGCGGCGTGGCCGAGGGAGGTGTCGGGCGCGATGGGCGCCTCGCCCGCCTGGCCCCGCACCACGGCGGCGGTGAACACCGCCGGGGCGGCCAGCAGCCGCAGGGCGACGGCCAGGTCGTCACCGTCCGCCAGCCGGGCGGTGAGCGCCCGCATGGCCTCGATGGGGCTGAGCGCCAGGATGCCGGTGTCCATGGCCGAGACCTCGGCGAACACCTCGGCCCTGGCGGCGGCCAGGGGTCCGGCCAGGTCGGCGGGCAGGTGGTCGAAGAACCCGTCCCACAGCAGCCGGGTGACCTCCTCGAAGGTGGCCCGTCCCGCCAGATCGTCCAGGGACCGGCCGCGGATGATCAGCCGTCCGGCCGCGCCGTCCACGTCGGACATCACGGTGTGGGCGGCGACGACGTCTTCCAGTCCGTCCGTCATGGGAGGACCTCCTTTTTTCCAAACTTGCTAAGGGCGATATTTGCCGCCAAGCTTGGGGCGTCAATCTTGATCAACATAATCAACATCAGATGCCCCTGACCAAGACCCCCGACTGGATCGGCGCCGACGAGGCCCGTACGAAGCTGGGCGTGCGGCCCCAGACCCTCTACGCCTATGTCAGCCGCGGCCGGGTCCAGACCCGCATCGACCCGCGCGACCCCCGCCGCAGCCTCTACCGGGCCGCCGACATCGCCGCCCTGGTTCAGCGTAAGACCCGCAGCCGCAAGGCCTCGGAGGTGGCGGCCGGCGCCATCGCCTGGGGCGAGCCGGTGCTGGTCTCGGCCATCACCACCATCGCCCAGGGCCGGCTGTTCTATCGGGGCCGCGACGCGGTGGAGCTGGCGGAGACAGAGACCCTGGAGTCCGTCGCCCGCCTGCTGCGGGGCGGCCATGGGGCGGCGCTCAAGCGCACCGACCGTCCCCTGCCGCCCGACGCCCCCGACATGACCGCCCGCGCCTTCCTGGCCCTGGCCGCCCGGGCGGGGGTGGACCCGCCGGCCCTGGGCCGCCATCCCCTGGCCCTGGCGGTGGAGGCCGCCACCCTGCTGGACGTGCTCACCGACGCCATCGCCGGCGAGGTAGGGGGCGGGGCGATCCACAACCGCCTGGCCTTCGCCTGGGGCCTCGGCCCCGGCGGCCCGGGGGCCGACCTGGTGCGCCGGGTGCTGGTGCTGCTGGCCGACCACGAACTCAACCCCTCGGCCTTCGCCGCCCGGGTGGCCGCCTCCACGGGAGCCTCCCTGGCCGCCGCGGCGCTCGCGGGCCTGGCCACCCTCTCAGGTCCCCGCCACGGCGGGGCGCCGGCGGCGATCCGGGGTTTCGCGGCCGAGGCGGCGCAGAGCGGCGCGCGGAGCGTCATCGCCGCGCGCCTGGCGGAGGACCGCCTGCTGCCGGGCTTCGGCCACCAGCTCTATCCCGACCACGACCCCCGCGCCGCCGCGCTGCTGGACCGCTTCCAGCTCACCCCGGAGATGGCCAGCCTGCGCGGGGCGGTGGAGGACATCACCGGCCTGGCGCCCAATATCGACTTCGCCCTGGTGGCGATGTCCGACGCCCTGAAGCTGCCCCGCGAGGCGCCCTTCGCCCTCTTCGCTGTCGCCCGCTGCGCCGGCTGGATCGCCCACGCCATCGAGCAGGGCCAGACCGGGGCGCTGATCCGGCCCCGGGCACGGTATGTGGGGGTGGAGGTGGCGTGATCTTCCTACTGCGCTGAGGGCGGCGGGTTAGATCAGATTGTCAACGAACCACACGAACACGCGAACAAGCAAACCGTGTCATCCCGCATGCAGGCCGAAGGCCGGAAGTGCGGGACCCATACGCATCGATCTGTCCGGCACGCCCCGCGCATCTGGGTCCCGGCCCTCCGCTTCGCTGCGGCCGGGATGACACTGAGAGTGTGACACCGCCCGTTCGTGACGTTCGTGTGGTTCGTGGTTCCACCTCTTGAGGGCCCATCGGCCCCAGAGAGCTACGCCCGGTGATGCACCGCCTCTTCCTCGGCCAGCGGCTTGTCGAGACGGTGCACCATCTCCTTGGGCACCACCTGCCAGAACTTCCCCAGGTGCCGGTCCCAGTCGCGCAGGATGCCGGCGGCGAAGGCCGAGCCGGTCTCCCGCGCATGCTCCTCCACCAGCCCCTTCAGTTCCGCCTCCCAGGCCCGGGTCCCGATCCGCTGCACCACCACGCTGTCGGTGTTCAGGTGGGTCAGGAAGCGGTCGTGCGGGTCCAGCACATAGGCCATGCCCCCGGTCATGCCGGCGGCGAAGTTGAAGCCCACCGGCCCCAGGATCACCGCCCGCCCGCCGGTCATGTATTCCAGCCCGTTGGCGCCGCAGCCCTCAACGACGGTCACCGCCCCGGAGTTGCGCACCCCGAACCGCTCGCCCGCCAGGCCCGCCGCGAACAGCCGGCCCGAGGTCGCGCCATAGAGCACGGTGTTGCCCAGGATGGCGTTGGCCTCCGGCGCCGCCAGGTGGGGCGAGGGCCGCAGGATGATGGTGGCCCCCGACAGGCCCTTGCCGACATAGTCGTTGGCCTCGCCGGTGAGCTCGATGCGCAGGCCCTGGACCGCGAACGCCCCCAGGCTCTGCCCCGCCGAGCCCTTGAGCTGCACGGTCAGGTGCCCGGCCGGCAGGCCGGTCATCCCGAACTTCCGCACGATGTGCGAGGAGGTCCGCGATCCGATGGCGCGCGCGGTGTTCCGCACCGTGTAGGTGAGCTGCATCTTCTCGCCGCGCTCCAGCAGCGGGGCGGCGTCGCGGACGATCTGGGCGTCCAGGGTGTCGGGCACCTCGTTGCGGCCCTCCACCACGCAATGGCGCGGGTTGGACCCCGGATCGGCCATCACCAGCAGGGGGTTCAAATCGAGATCGTCCAGGTGTTCGCCGCCGCGGGAGACCTGGGCCAGCAGGTCGGTGCGGCCGACGATCTCTTGGAGCGAGCGGAAGCCCAGGGAGGCCAGGATCTCGCGCACCTCCTCGGCGATGAAGGTGAAGAGGTTGATCACCTTCTCCGGGCTGCCGGAGAACTTCTCGCGCAAGGCCTCGTCCTGGGTGCAGACTCCCACCGGGCAGGTGTTGGAATGGCACTGGCGCACCATGATGCAGCCCATGGCGATCAGGCTGGCGGTGCCGATCCCGAATTCCTCCGCCCCCAGCATGGCGGCGATGACGATGTCGCGTCCGGTGCGCATGCCGCCGTCGGCCCGCAGCCGCACGGAGTGGCGCAGGTTGTTGAGGGTCAGAACCTGGTTGGCCTCCGACAGCCCCATCTCCCAGGGCCCGCCGGCATATTTGATGGAGGTCTGGGGCGAGGCGCCGGTCCCGCCGACATTGCCGGAGATGAGGATCACATCTGCTTTTGCTTTCGCCACGCCCGCCGCGATCGCCCCGATGCCGGTCATGGCCACCAGCTTCACGCAGACCCTGGCCGTGGGATTGATCTGCTTGAGGTCATAGATGAGCTGGGCCAGGTCCTCGATGGAATAGATGTCGTGGTGCGGCGGGGGTGAGATCAGCATCACCCCCGGCGTCGCGTGGCGCAGACGGGCGATCAGCTCGGTGACCTTGAAGCCGGGCAGCTGCCCGCCCTCGCCGGGCTTGGCGCCCTGGCTGACCTTGATCTCGATCTCGCGGCACTCGTTGAGATATTCCGCCGTCACGCCGAACCGCCCCGAGGCGATCTGCTTGACCGCCGAGTTGGGGTTGTCGCCGTTGGGCAGGGGCTTGTAGCGAGCGGAGTCCTCGCCGCCCTCGCCCGAGACGCTCTTGGCCCCGATCCGGTTCATGGCGATGTTCAGCACCCCGTGGGCCTCGGGGCTCAGCGCCCCCAGGCTCATGCCCGGCGTCAGGAACCGCTTGCGGATCTCGTTGACGCTCTCGACCTCGTCGAGGGCCACCGGCCGTTCGGGCGAGCGCCAGTCCAGCAGGTCGCGCAACTGGAGGGTGGGCTGGCGGCGCATGCCGGCGGAGAAGGCCTGGTAGGCGGCGTAGTCGCCGCTGTCGCAGGCGCGCTGCAGGGTGTGGATCATGCGCGCCTCGAAGGCGTGGCTCTCGCCGCTGGCGCGGGCCTTGTAGAGGCCCCCCACCGGCAGGCTGACCGCCCCCGGATCCCAGGCGCGGCGATGCACCTCGACGGCCTTGGCCTCCAGACCGGCCAGGCCGATGCCGGAGATGCGCGAGGGCATGCCCGGGAAGAACTCCGCCACCAGGGCGCGGCTCAGGCCGACGGCCTCGAAGTTGTAACCGCCGCGATAGGAGGAGATCACCGCGATCCCCATCTTGGCGATGATCTTCAGCAGCCCGCCCTCGATGGCGTGCTTGAAGTTGCGGCAGACGTCGTGGAGCGTGAGCTCCCCCGCCAGGCCGCGCTCCAGCCGGTCCTGGAAGCTCTCCTGGGCCAGATAGGCGTTCACCGCCGTGGCCCCCACCCCCACCAGCACCGCGAAATAGTGGGTGTCCAGGCACTCGGCCGAGCGCACGATGATCGAGACGTAGGAGCGCAGCCCCTTGGCCACCAGCCAGGAATGGACCCCGCCCGTGGCCAGGATCATCGGCAGGCCGACCCGGCCCGGTCCCGAAGCCTCGTCGGTGAGCACGATGGTGGCGCAGCCGCGCAGGGCCGCGTCCTCGGCCTCGGCCCGGATGCGGTCGAGATTGGCCCTGAGCGCGTCGCCGGGCCGGGCTTCGCCCGCCGGGATCGGCATGGAGCAGTCGACGGTGGCCACGGAGCCCTCGCCGATGAAGCCCATGATCCGCTGGTACATGCCGGTGGTGAGCACCGGGCTCTCCAGCACGAAGACGTCGGTCTGGGCCTCGTCCTGGGCCAGGATGTTGCCCAGGTTCTTGAACCGGGTCTTCAGGCTCATGACGCCGGTCTCCCGCAAGGAGTCGATCGGCGGGTTGGTCACCTGGCTGAAGTTCTGCCGGAAGAAGTGCGACAGCGGCCGGTACTGGTCCGACAGCACCGCCAGCGGCGCGTCGTCCCCCATGGAGCCCACCGCCTCCTTGCCGTCCTCGATCATCGGGGCCAGCAGCAGCTCCAGGTCCTCCAGGCTCATCCCGGCGGCGGCCTGGCGCCGGGTCAGCTCCTCTCTGGCGTAGGCGCGGGGCTCGGGGCCGGGGGCGATCTGCGCCTCCAGGTCCACCATGTTGCCCAGCCACTGGTCATAGGGGTGCTGGGCCGCCAGGCGGTCGATGATCTCGTCCTCCTCGTAGAGGCGGCCCTCGGCGAGGTCGACGGCCACCATGCGGCCGGGCTGGATGTGGGCCTTGCGCACGATGCGCGCCTCGTCGACGCGGCACATGCCGGCCTCCGAGCCCATGATCAGCAAACCATCGTCGGTATAGGTCACCCGCAGGGGCCGCAGGCCGTTGCGGTCCTTGCCGGCCACCACCCAGCGGCCGTCGGTGGCGCAGATCGCCGCCGGTCCGTCCCAGGGCTCCATCACTGCGTTGCAATAGGCGTAGAGCGCCTTGTGGGCCGGGCTGATCTGGTCGTCGCTCTTGTGCGCCCAGGCCTCGGGGATCAGGAGGGCCTTGGCCATGGGGGCGTCGCGTCCGGCCCGCACCAGCACCTCGAAGGTGTTGTCCAGGGCCATGGAATCCGAGCCGCTGGCGTCCTGGATCACCGGCTTCACGTCGTCCCCGAAGTCGCCAAAGGCGTCGGCGGCCATGCGGATCTCGTGGCTCTTCATCCAGTTCAGGTTGCCCTTCTTGGTGTTGATCTCGCCGTTGTGCGCCAGCATCCGGAAGGGCTGGGCCAGCCGCCATTCCGGGAAGGTGTTGGTGGAATAGCGCTGGTGGAAGATCGCCACGGCCGCCGTGAACCGTTGGTCGGTCAGGTCGGGATAGAAGGCGTCGATATGCTCGGCCAGGAACATGCCCTTGTAGATCAGCGAGCGGGCCGACAGCGAGCACAGGTAGAATTGCTGGATGCCGGCCTGGCCCACGCGCTTCTCGATGCGCTTGCGGCACAGGAACAACGCCCGCTCCAGGGCCTCGCCCTCCAGGCCGGCGGGTCCGGCCAGCATGATCTGCTCGATCTCGGGGCGGGTGGCGTTGGCCTTCTCGCCGATGACCTTGGTGTCCACCGGGACCTGGCGCCAGCCATAGATGTAGAACCCGAACCTCAGGGCCTCGGCCTCGACGATGGTGCGGGCCGCCTCCTGGGCGTTGAGGTCGTTGCGCGGCAGGAAGACCTGGCCAACGGCGATGGGGCCGGGGCGCAGCTTGTGCCCCGTGCGCTTCACCTGGTCGGCGAAGAAGTCCTGCGGGACCGAGACCAGCACGCCGGCGCCGTCGCCGGTCTTGCCGTCGGCGTCGATGGCGCCGCGGTGCCAGACGCTCTTCAGCGCCCGGATCGCCAGCTCCACCACCTCGCGGCGTGGCTGGCCGTCCAGGGCGCAGACGAGGCCCACGCCGCAGGCGTCCCGTTCACTGTCGGCGTCATAGGCGTGGCCGTCGATCAGGCGCTGGCGGTTCTCGAGGAAACGCTGCGTGTCGCCGTCGCTCCAGGCGGGGGTTTGCTCGCTCATGATCTTCACTCCGCCGCGACGAGCGCGGGTTCCGTCAGGTAGCGGTGGATGGCGTCGGCGGCGTCGCGGCCGTCCTTGATCGCCCAGACCACCAGGGAGGCGCCGCGGGCGATGTCGCCGGCGGCGAAGACGCCCGGGATGCTAGTCATCAGGCTGCGGAAATCGGCCTTCACCGTGCCCCAGCGGCTCACCGCCAGGTCGGGCGCCTTGAACAGGGCCGGCAGGTCCTCCGGATCGAAGCCCAGGGCCTTGATCACCAGGCCGGCGGGGGCCTCGAAGTCGGCGCCCTCGATCTCCTCGGGCGCCGAGCGGCCGCTGGCGTCGGGGGCGCCCAGCCGCATGCGGGCGGCCCGCACGCCGGTGGCGAGGTCGGCCTCCCCCAGCACGGCGCGCGGCGCGGCCAGCCATTCGAAGACCACGCCCTCCTCCTCGGCGTGGGCCACCTCGCGGGCCGAGCCCGGCATGTTGGCCCGGTCGCGGCGGTAGAGGCAGGTCACCGAGCGGGCCCCTTGGCGAACGGCGGTGCGCACGCAGTCCATGGCGGTGTCGCCGCCCCCCACCACCACCACGTCGCGGTCCTTGGCGTGCAGGGCGCCGGAGACGAATTCCGGAACCTCGTCGCCGAGGCCCGCCCGGTTGGAGGCGATCAGATAGTCCAGCGCCGGGGTGACCCCCGCCGAACCCGCGCCGGGGACCACGAGGTCGCGGGCGGCATAGACCCCGGTGGCGATCAGCACGCTGTCGTGCAGGTCGCGCAGGTCATCGAGGCTGGCCTCGACGCCCACCTCGAAGTTCAGCCTGAACTCCACCCCGCCATCGGCGAGCCGCTGGGTGCGCCGCATCACCACGTCCTTCTCCAGCTTGAAGCCGGGAATGCCGTAGATCAGCAGACCGCCGGCCCGGTCGTGGCGGTCATAGACGGTGACGGCGTAGCCCATCTCCACCAGGCGCTCGGCGGCGGCCAGGCCCGCGGGGCCCGCCCCGATGATTCCCACCGACCGGCCGCGGGGTCGGCCGGGGACCAGGGGCTGGACCCAGCCCTCCTCCCAGGCCTTGTCGGTCAGGTAGCGCTCCACGGCCCCGATGGTGACGGTGCCGTGCCCCGATTGCTCGATGGTGCAGGAGCCCTCGCACAGGCGGTCCTGCGGGCAGATGCGGCCGCAGATCTCGGGCATGGAATTGGTGGCTTGGGAGAGCTCATAGGCCTCCTGAAGCCGCCCCTCGGCCGTCATCCGCAGCCAGTCGGGGATGTTGTTGTGCAGGGGGCAGTGGGTCTGACAGAAGGGGATCCCGCACTGGGAGCAGCGCGAGGCCTGCTCGCGGGCCTTGGCGTCGATGAAGTCGGCGTAGATCTCGTGGAAATCGCCGGCGCGCTCGCCCGCCGCCCGCTTGGGCGGCGTGGCCCGCTCGACCGTCGTGAACTTCAGCATCCGCTCGGCCATGGCCGTCCCTCCACCCGATCCGCGGGCAGGGGGCTTTTACGCGCCTTTTCAAGGCCCGGAAATATGATGGTCTAATATAGGGACGATATTGCCTTTGCCGGCCTAACCGAGGGTGGCGAGCCTCCAGATCGAGGGTTCATATAGTCCATAAATGGGATGAACCTCAAATTTACCCTGATCCCGGCCCTTGGTGACCACGTCATCAAGCCTGAAAGCAGCCCATGTCCGACTGGATCTACGCCGTTATCCTCGGCATCGTCGAAGGGGTGACCGAGTTCATCCCGGTCTCCTCCACCGGTCACCTGCTACTCACCAAGACCCTGCTGGGGCTGCCCGACGGTTTCTGGGACACCTTCACGGTCCTGATCCAGCTGGGCGCCATCCTGGCGGTGGTGGCCCTCTATTTCGGCAAGCTCTGGAAAGTGCTGATCGGCCTGCCCACCAGCGCAGAGGCCCGGTCCTTCGCCATCTCGGTGCTGATCGCCTTCATCCCGGGCGCCATCGCGGGCCTGGCCCTGCACGACGTGATCAAGACCATCCTGTTCGAGAGCCCGCGCCTGATCTGCTGGTCGCTGATCATCGGCGGGGTGGTGCTGCTGGCCCTGGACCGCTGGTCCCCTGCGCCACGGGAGGGCGACGCCATGGCCCTGACCTGGAAGACCACCCTGGTGGTGGGGCTCTTCCAGACCCTCGCCCTCATCCCCGGGGTCTCCCGCTCGGGCGCCACCATCGTCGGCTCGATGCTGATGCGGGTGGAGAAGCGGGCCGCGGCCGAGTTCTCCTTCTTCCTGGCCATCCCCACCATGGCCGGCGCCTTCGCCGTCGACCTCTACAAGAACAAGGACGCCCTCAATGTCGACCAGGCCGGACTGATCGCCGTCGGTTTCGCGGTCAGCTTCGTGGTGGGCTTCATCTTCGTCCGCACCCTGGTGAACTTCGTCGGCCGCCACGGCTTCGCCCCCTTCGCCTGGTGGCGGATCGTGGTGGGGGTCGGCGGTCTGGTGGCGCTCGGCGTGGTGGGCCGCTAGTCACGCCCTAGGCGGCGGCGAGGCGCTCGGTCTCGTCGGCGTACTGGCCGCCCTTGCGGAAGCGGTAGAGATAGGCCGGCACGATCGCCTCGACGGCGGTGGGCTCGATCCCCAACTCGGCGAGGCCGGGCAGGTCGCCGGAGACCACGTTGTCGGACTTCAGCAGCTCGACCTGGTCCTCGGTCAGCGGCGGAGCGATCGGGGTCAGGGCGAGGATCTCGCAGGCCTTGCCGATCAGGGCCGCCACCGGGAAGGGCAGGGACAGCAGCATGCGCTTGCGGCCGGTCTCGGCCAGGACGATCTCCATCAGCTGCCGGAAGCTGTAGGCGACGGGGCCGCCCAGCTCGTAGGTCTGGCCGGCGCAGTCGGGATCGACCACGCAGCGGGCGACGGCCTTGGAGACGTCGCCGACGAACACCGGCTGCAGCTTGCCTTCGCCGCCGCCGATCAGGGGCAGGGCGGGGCTGATCACCGCCATCTCGCCGAACTTGTTGAAGAAGTGATCCTCGGGGCCGAACACCACGGAGGGGCGCACGATCACGGCGTCGGGGAAGGCCTCGCGGACCGCGGCCTCGCCCATGGCCTTGGTGCGGGCGTACTTGGAGGGCGAGTCGGGGTCGGCGCCGATCGCCGAGATCTGCACGAACCGGCGCACGCCGGCGGCCTTGGCCACGGTGGCGATGTTGCGCGCCCCCATGCCGTGCACGCTCTGGAATTTCTGGCGACCGGTCTCGTAGAGGATGCCGACGGCGTTCACCACCGCCTCGGCGCCCTCGACGGCGCGGCGGATGGAGGCCTCGTTGCGGATATTGGCCTGGACCACCTCGATCTGACCGACATCCCCCAGCAGCCGCATCTTGTAGGCCAGGTGCGGCTGGCGCACGGCCACCCGGACCCGCAGGCCCTGCTTGGCGAGGGCGCGGACGACTTGGGCTCCGAGAAAGCCCGAACCGCCGAAGACGGTGACCAGATCCTGCATGGGGTTCGCTTGGATTTGAGTGGGTCTTGAGGCGCTTCGGATAGACGAACCGACCCCGCGCCGCAATGCGACTTGATAGGAAGGTGAAGCGGGGCGTTGACCGGGCCGGGGCGGCGCCCTAAGGAACCCCCCTCGCGCGATCCGGTGGATCGGGCCCAGGTGGCGGAATTGGTAGACGCGCTGGCTTCAGGTGCCAGTGGCTTAACGGCCGTGAAGGTTCGAGTCCTTTCCTGGGCACCATCCCTCTCCCTATATGGGAGAGGATCTAGTTTGCGCCGGAGCGAGGCGACCTTGGCGAATCATCTGCACATCGGCGATTTACCCAAGGGCGCCTTCGCCGGCGCGACCTCGGTCGCGGTGGATTCCGAGACCATGGGCCTGCGGCTCGGCCGCGACCCGCTCTGCGTGGTGCAGATCTCCGACGGCAAGGGCGACGCCCACCTGGTCCAGCTCGACCGGTCGACCTATGACGCCCCAAACCTCAAGGCCCTGCTGACCGATCCGGCGGTGACCAAGATCTTCCACTTCGGCCGCTTCGACATCGCCATGTTCTATCTGCACCTCGGCGTGGTGACGGCCCCGGTCTACTGCACCAAGATCGCCTCGAAGCTGGCGCGGACCTATACCGACCGCCACGGCCTGAAGGACGTCTCCAAGGAGCTGGCCGGGATCGACATGTCCAAGGCCCAGCAGAGCTCCGACTGGGGCGCCGCCAAGCTCAGCGACGACCAGATCGCCTACGCCGCCTCCGACGTCCTGCACCTGCACGCCCTGCGCGCGCGGCTGGACGCCATGCTGGTGCGCGAGGGCCGCGACCATCTGGCGCGCGCCTGCTTCGACTTCCTGCCTCACCGCGCCCTGCTCGACGTGGCCGGCTGGGAAGAGGTCGACATCTTCGCCCATATGTGAGGCCGCGGTGACCGCCGCCTTCGCCGAGGGAAGCTATCCCCAGCTCAGCGCCGACTTCGAACGCTGGCGCAAGCGCTCGCGGCTGATCCGGCGGCTTCGGGTCATCCTGCCGGCGGTCATTGGCCTGATCCTGCTGTCCATGGTGGGCTTCGTGATCCAGAGCACCCTGGCCGGGTCCAAGGACAAGCCCCAGGACGCCGACGCCCCCATCCAGCTGGTCAATCCCCGCTTCCTCGGCCGCGACGACAAGGGCCGCGCCTTCGTGCTCACCGCCAAGGTCGCGGTGCGCGATCCCAAGGACTACCAGCGGGTCATGCTCGACACCCCCATGCTGATCCTCGACGAGGAGGGGCCGCGCCCCACCCGCATCTCGGCCAAGGCCGGGGTCTACCGCGAGGACAAGCGGGTGCTGAATCTCGAGGGTGGCGTGAAATTGAACGGCGGGGACGTGAATTTCTCCACCGCGACCTCCATCTTCAACACCGCGACCGGCGAGCTGGAGGGCGCGGGCGAGATCCAGGGCGCCGGCGCGCTTGGAGAAATCATCGCGAAGTCCTATGGCGTTTACGACAAGGGCGAACGCATGGTGTTCAAGGGCGGCGTGCACACGCGCGTCGAGTCGCACTAGACTTTCGAACGGCATGGGCATGATCAGGCTAGCGACGATGAAGCATTGGGCGATGGGCGCACTGGCCTGCGGGCTGTTCGTGGCCGGACCGGCCGCGGCGCAACTGGCGCAGAACTCCGACGCGCCGGTGGACATCACCGCCGACGAGCTGGAAGTGATCAACGCCCAGTGCCTGGCCACCTATTCCGGCGGCGCGGAGGCCCTGCAGGACACGGTGCGCCTGCGGGCCGACGTGCTGAAGATCTTCTACAAGCCCAATCCCTCGGCAAAGCCGGGCGGAACCGGCCAGGCCGGCGCCTCCTGCGGCAACCAGCTCGACCGCATGGAGGCCAAGGGCTCGGTCTATTACGTGACCCCCCAGCAGCGGGTCCGCGGCGACGCGGCGGTCTATGATGCGGCGGCTGACACCATCACCATCACCGGCGACGTGGTGGCCGCCCAGGCCCAGAACGTCCTGCGGGGCTCCAAGCTGGTGATCAAGGTCTCCACCGGCGACGCCCAGATGCAGAGCGGCGTGAAGGGCCGCAACAAGCCCGGCCGCGTCCGCACCGTGCTCTATCCCAAGCAGCAGGCGGGACAGCCCGCCGCGCGGCGCTAGGGGCCGGGGTGAAGTCCGAAAGCTTCGTCGCGCTCCCCGGTCTGGCCGGCGAAGGGCTGGTGGTCGACAATATCGGCAAGTCCTTCCGTGGCCGCCCGGTGGTGAAGGGCGTCACCCTGCGTCTGCGCCGCGGCGAGGTCGTCGGCCTGCTGGGCCCCAACGGGGCCGGCAAGACCACCTGCTTCTACATGATCACCGGCCTGATCCCGGTGGACTACGGCGCCATCTATCTCGACGGCGAGAACATCACCGCCCAGCCCATGTACCAGCGCGCCCGCATGGGCGTCGGCTACCTGCCGCAGGAAACCTCCATCTTCCGGGGGATGACCGTGGAGGAGAATGTGATGGCGGTGGTGGAGCTGCGGGCCAAGGACATGGGCCAGGCGCGGTCCACGGTCACCCAGCTGCTCACCGACCTGCACATCGAGCACCTGCGCAAGGCGCCGGCCATCTCGCTGTCGGGCGGGGAGCGCCGCCGGGTGGAGATCGCCCGGGCACTCGCCAGCGAGCCCTCCTTCATGCTGCTGGACGAGCCCTTCGCGGGCATCGACCCCCTGGCCATCTCCGATATCCGCGAGGTGATCGCCTTCCTGAAGAGCCGTGGCATCGGCATCCTGATCACCGACCACAATGTCCGCGAGACCCTGGACATCATCGACCGCGCCGCGATCATCCATGCCGGCGAGGTGCTGTTCGAGGGCACCCCCGCCGAGATCGTCGACGATCCCGAGGTCCGCCGCGTCTATCTGGGCGAACGCTTCGGCTGATCCGGCTCAAGCTGGACAATCCATCCCCCGACCGCCTCTAATGGGCCGCAAGGTTTGCGTCTCGTCCTGTGATGTGGGGATTTTCATGCGTTCTGTCCTGCTGGCCACGGCCCTCTGCGCCCTCCTGACCGCGCCCGCCGTGGGCCAGGTGTTGGAGGGGCCGCAGCGGCTGTTCACCGGCCGTGACCTGTTTGGCCTGGAGGTGGCCTCCAACCCCGAGATCCGCCCGGATGGCGGGACCATCGCCTATGTGCGGGCGACCAACGACATCATGACCGACCGGGCCCGACGCTCGATCTGGCTGGTGGACCCGCAGAGCGGCGCCCAGGGCCCCCTGGTGGCCGACGACGCCTCGAACTTCTCGCCCCGATGGTCGCCGGACGGCCAGCGCCTGGCCTATGTGGCGGCGGGCCCCGGCGGGGCGCAGCTCTATGTGCGATGGATGGCCACCGGCCGGTCGGCCCGGCTCGCCAGCCTGAACCAGTCGCCTGGCGACATCACCTGGTCGCCGGACGGCAAGAGCCTGGCCTTCACCATGCTGACCCCCGACGAGGGGCATCGGCTGGGGTCCCCCATGGCCAAGCCGGAGGGCGCGACCTGGGCCGATCCGCTGACGGTGGAGAACCGGGTCACCTGGCGCGCCGACGGGGCCGGCGAACTGAAGCCCGGCTTCTCCCAGGTGTTCGTGGTCTCGGCCGAGGGCGGGGCGCCGCGCCAGCTCACCTTCGGACGCTTCGACGCCGTCGGGCCCCTGGCCTTCACTCCTGACGGCAAGGCCCTGCTCTTCGCCTCCAACCGTAACGCCAACTGGGAGCGCGATCCCCAGGAGAGCGAGATCTTCCAGTTGACCCTGGCCGACGGGACGCTCACCCCGCTCACCAAGCGGGTGGGACCCGACCTCAATCCGGTGGTGTCGCCCAACGGCCGCCAGATCGCCTATCTCGGCTTCGACGACGCCCGCCAGCGCGGCTACGAGAACGTGGTGCTCTATGTGATGGATCGCGACGGCCGGAACAGCCGGGCGCTGAGCGCCAGCCTGGACCGCTCCGTGGGCTCGCCCCGCTGGGCCGCTGACGGCCGCGGCCTCTATGTCAGCTATGACGACAGGGGAGAGACCAAGGTCGCCCGGGTCGGCCTCGACGGTAAGGTCGAGACCGTGGCCACCGGCCTGACCGGTTCGGGGCTGGACCGGCCCTATACCGGTGGCGACTTCTCGGTGGCCGACAACGGGATGGTGGCCTTCACGCAAGGCACGCCCCTGCGACCCTCCGACGTCGCCGTGGCCCGCAAGGGCGCCCCGGCCAAGCGGCTGACGGCCCTGAACACCGACCTGCTGGCGGGCAAGACCCTGGGCAAGGTGGAGGCCCTGCCGGTCACCTCGTCCTATGACGGCAAGTCCATCGGCGCCTGGATCGTCACTCCGCCCAACTTCGACCCGGCCAAGAGGTATCCCCTGATCCTGGAGATCCACGGCGGGCCGTTCTCGGCCTATGGCCCGGTGTTCTCCACCGACGACCAGCTCTACGCGGCCGCGGGCTATGTGGTGGTCTATTCCAACCCGCGGGGCTCCACCTCCTATGGCGAGGCCTTCGCCAACGAGATCGACCGCAACTATCCCAGCCACGACTATGACGATCTGATGAGCGTGGTGGACGCCGCCATCGCCAAGGGCTTCGTCGACGACAAGCAGCTGTTCGTCACCGGCGGCTCCGGCGGCGGGGCCCTGACGGCCTGGATCGTCGGCAAGACCGGCCGGTTCGCCGCGGCCGCCACCCAGAAGCCGGTGATCAACTGGACCAGCGAGGTGCTCACCACCGACGGCTACAACAGCATGGCCAAGTACTGGTTCGGCAAGATGCCGTGGGAGGATCCCCAGGGCTACTGGGCCCGTTCGCCGCTCTCCCTGGTGGGCAATGTCACCACGCCGACCCTGGTGGTGGTGGGCGAGAAGGACCTGCGCACCCCCGACAGCGAGGCCGAGCAGTACTATCAGGCCCTGCAGCTGCGCGGCGTGCCCACGGCCCTGGTCAAGGTGCCGGGCGCCTCGCATGGCGGGATCGCGTCACGGCCGTCCCAGGCGGCGTCCAAGGCCGCCACCATCCTGGCCTGGTTCGAGCGATATCGGCCCTCAGCCCCGAAATAGGGGGCGAAAGATCATGGTTAACCAAAAGGTCGCAGCCCGGTTAACCAATCACTCGTGAATGCACGCCTAGCCTGTCCAGCAAGAAACAGGCCAGGAGGCGATTTTGGCGCTCGGCGCGCGTTTAGAGATGCGGCAAGGCCAGGGGTTGGTGATCACCCCCCAGCTGCAGCAGGCCATCAAGCTCCTGCAGCTCTCCAACATGGAGTTGGACGCCTATGTGGAAGGCGAACTGGAGCGGAACCCGCTGCTCCAGCGCGACGAACGCGACTCCGAACCCGATGTCGAGGCCGGCCCCCGCGACGCCGAGGACTTCGCCTCCGACCAGATTCCGGAGGGCGCGGCCGAGGCCCATATGGACGTCAGCCATGAGGCCGAGGCCTCCCCGGGCGAACGCAACACCGGGGACGCCGCCGACGGCGCCGGCGAGGCCGGGGGCGCCATCGACTGGTCCCGCGCCGGCAAGGGCGGCTCCTTCGAGGACACCGACGACTTCGAACAGCGCCTGACCCGCGAGAAGACCCTGGCCGAGCACCTCCACGACCAGCTGGCGGTCTCGGGCTTCTCCGGCATCGAGTACGCCGCCGCCAGCGTGCTGGTCGATAGCGTCGACGAGGGCGGCTACCTGCGGGTCGACATGGCCGAGACCGCCGAGCGGCTGGGCTGCGACCCGACCTTCCTGGAGGACGTGCTGCGCATGCTGCAGCGCTTCGAACCCATCGGAGTCTTCGCCCGCGACGTGCGCGAGTGCCTGATGCTGCAGCTCAAGGAGCGCGACCGCTGCGACCCGGCCATGATGGCCCTGTTGGACAACCTGGACCTCCTGGCCCGCCGCGACCTTGGCGCCCTGCGCAAGGCCTGCGGCGTGGACGACGAGGACCTCAAGGACATGATCGCCGAGCTGAAGTCCCTGACGCCCCGTCCGGGCGCGGCCTTCGGCGGCGAGCCCAGCCAGCCGGTGGCCCCCGACGTCTTCGTCCGCGAGGGCCTGGGCGGCCTGTGGCACGTGGAGCTGAACTCCGACACCCTGCCCCGCCTGCTGGTGGACCAGCGCTACCACGCCCGGGTCTCGGCCGGGGCGCGGACCGACCAGGAGAAGGTCTTCGTGGCCGACTGCATGGCCAGCGCCAACTGGCTGGTGAAGAGCCTCGACCAGCGGGCCAAGACCATCCTGAAGGTCGCCTCCGAGATCGTGCGCCAGCAGGACGGCTTCCTGGCCTATGGGGTCGAGCACCTGCGGCCGCTGAACCTGAAGACCGTGGCCGACGCCATCGGCATGCACGAGTCCACGGTCAGCCGGGTCACCTCCAACAAGTACATCGCCACCCCGCGCGGCATGTTCGAGCTGAAGTTCTTCTTCACCTCCGGCATCGCCAATTCCGGCGGCGGCGAGGCCCACTCCTCGGAGAGCGTGCGCCACCGGATCAAGCAGCTGATCGAGACCGAGCGGAGCGAGGCCGAGGTCCATTCCGACGACCGGATCGTGGAGATCCTCAAGGAGACCGGGGTCGACATCGCCCGGCGCACCGTGGCCAAGTACCGGGAGGCCATGCGCATCCCGTCCTCGGTGGAACGCCGCCGGGTGCTGAAGGCCGCCTGCTAGACGAAGGGCGCCGCAAGGCCTTCCACCGCAAGGGTTTCCTGCACCGCCGGCCGCGCCAGGACGCGGGCGGCGTGGGCCGCCAGGACCGGTTTCTCCCGGGCCGGATGGGGCAGGGTGCGGCCCCAGCGGACCATCATCAGCAGGTAGAGGTCGGCGGCCGAGAAGCCTGAGGGCAGCAGCCAGTCGCGGCCCTCGAGCTGGCCGGCGATGACCCCGAAATTGGCCATCATCCGCTTGCCGGCCGCGGCCTTGGCGGACGCCTCGTGGGCCGGATCGTCAATGTACTCATGGGGATAGAACCAGGCCCGGAACTCGGCCTGGGTGGTGTTGGCCAGGTGGACCATCCACTTGTAGTAGTCGCCCCGGTCCGGAGCCCCCACGGCCGGAGCCAGGCCCGGATGGCGGTCGGCCAGGTGGAGGGCGATGGCGGCGGTCTCGTAGAGGGCCCGGCCGTCCGCCACCAGGACCGGGATGCGGCCATTGGGGTTGAGCTTCAGGTAGGCCGGGCCGGCCTGCTCCCCGCCCTCCCGGTCCACCAGCCGCAGCTGGAAGGGGACCCCCAGCTCGCGGAGCATCATGTGGGGCAGCAGGCTGGCCGTGCCCGGTGAGTAGTGCAGTTCGTACATAGGCGCCCTCAGGGGATCAGTTCGTAGAGGTTGAAGTGCGACTTGGCGCCGACCCGGTCGTACAGGGTGCGGGCCCGGTAGTTGTTGTCGGCGGTGAGCCAGCGGACCGTGGCCCAGCCTCGGGTTCGGGCCACGTCGGCCACATGGGCGATCAGCCGCTCGCCGACCCTGTGGCCCCGGGTCTCGGGGTCGACGAAGAGGTCGTCGAGGAAGCCGACCTCCGCGCCGTAGAGCGGACGGGGCATGCGGCGGAAGTGGGCCAGGCCCACCGGCCGCCCATGCAGCACCGCCAGCACGCCCTCCACCTCATGGGCCGGGTCGTTCAGCCAGGCCCAGACGGTGTCGAAGATCTCCGCCGTCATGGGGCGCTTGTAGAAGTCGCCGTAGCCTTGGAACAGAGCCTGCCAGGCGCCCCGGTGTTGGGGCGCCTGGGGGATGGGGACGATCTGCAACATGTCGGTCTCCACGGAGGGATCAGACGGCATATTGCTCGGCGATCTGGACGGCGTTCAAGGCGGCGCCCTTCAGGAGCTGATCCCCGGCCAGGAAAAGGGTGAGCGTGCGGCCCGAGGGATCGCTGGCGTCGACACGTAGCCGACCGACCAGCACGTCGTCCTGGCCCGAGGCCTCGACGGGCATGGGGAAGTGGTTGTTTTCATTATCGTTCACGATGCGGACCCCCGGCGCCTGGGCCAGGAGGGATTCCGCCACGCTGACCGACATGTGCTCGGCGAACTCCACGCTGAGCGCCATGGAGTGGGCCCTCAGCACCGGCACGCGCACACAGGTGAAGGATACCCGCATATCCGGGGCGGCCATGATCTTGCGGATCTCGGCCATGACCTTGGTCTCCTCGCCATTGTACCCGGTGAGGGGATCGATGGCGGTGTTGTGGCTGAAGACGTTGAAGGCGTAGGGGTGCGGCAGGACCTTGGGGGCGAAGGCCTCCCCGGCCAGGTAGGCGGCGGTGGAAAGCTCCAGCTCCTCCATGGCCGCCGCGCCGGCGCCCGAGGCCGACTGGTAGGTCGAGCCGATCACCCGGACGATGGGGTTGCGGGCGTGCAGGGGCGCCAGCGCCATCACCGCGATGGCGGCCACGCAGTTGGGATTGGCCACGATGGCCGGGCGGGCGTCCAGCAGGCCGCCATTGACCTCCGGCACCACCAGGGGGGTGTCGGCGTCCATCCGGAAGGCCGAGGAATTGTCCACCACCAGGGCGCCCCTGGCCGCGGCGATGGGGGCGAACTCGCGGCTTATGGAGGCGCCGGCCGAGAACAGGGCGATGTCGACGCCCTCGAAGGCCTCGGGAGTCAGGGCCTCCACCGTCACCGGCTGGCCCTTGAACATCAGGGTCCTGCCCGCCGAGCGCGGCGAGGCCAGCAGCCTGAGGCTGGCCACCGGGAAGTTGCGGCGCTCCAGGCAGCCGATCAGCTCGGCGCCCACGGCGCCGGTGGCCCCGACGACGGCGACATTGAACAGGCGCTGGCGGGCGGGATTTTCAAGTTCGACTTGGACGGACATGGGTCGTTCTCCGGTTTGAGGGCCGGAGGGCGGGGCTGTCTCAAGGCTTCTGGACCTTCAGCACCCGACCTTCCGGCGGGGTGCTGGGGGTGGCTACGCGGCGTGCGCGCGCGAACCCCCAGGCCCCGAGAGCCTGGTGGTTTTAATGGCGCGTTTAATGACGGCGATCCGCATGGCGCGCCTCCTAGCCGAAAGCGCGCGCCCCTGTAAAGCCACGGCCGCCGTTTTCGCTCCCGAAGCGTTGTGCTGGCGACAGGGCCTGCGCCCGACGATATGAGACCGCATGCCTGACCGAGCGTCCCCCGAGCACCTGAGCCTCTCGGCCCATATCCGCGCGCTCGGCCGGCAATCGGCCGAGACCGTGACCCTGGGCGAGATCATCGACACCTTCGGGCGCCGGGCCTTCGGCGCCCTGATGTTCGTCCTGGCCCTGCCCAACCTGCTGCCCCTGCCGCCGGGCTCCACCACCATCCTGGGGGCGCCCCTGTTGCTGATCTCGCCGCAGATGGTGATAGGCTTCCAGACCCTGTGGCTGCCGGCCTTCATCGACGACCGGAAGATGAGCCGGACCGACCTGGCGCGGGGCTTCGAAAAGCTGCTGCCCTGGCTGGAGCGGATCGAGCGGGTCTCGCGGCCGCGGCTGATCTTCATGTTCGGCCCGGTGGGGGACCGGCTGATCGGCCTGGTCTGCACATTGCTGTCCTTCGTGCTGATCCTGCCCATCCCCCTGGGCAACGTCCTGCCGGCCCTGACCATCGCCGTCCTGGGCTTTTCCATGGTGCAGAGGGACGGCCTGCTGGCCCTGGCCGGCTATGCCCTGGCGGCCGTTTCAGGGGGCCTGCTGTTCCTCAGCGCCGGGGTCGTGATGGGCGCCGTACACCATCTCGTGGGGTGGTTCGGAGGCGCTTGACACCATCGGCGGTCAGGCGCGTTGTGAGCTCATGCAAGTCTCGGTTTCCGGCAAGCATGTCGCCGTTGGGGAGGCCCTGCGTGAGCGGGTCACCGACGAAATCACCGGTTCTATCGGCAAGTACTTCGAACGCGGCGGCGCCGCGGACGTGGTCGTCAGCCGAGAGGGCCATTCCTTCAGAGTCGACTGCGCAGTCAAGCTGGCCACAGGCCAGGCGCTGCAGAGTCACGGTCTGGGCTCCGACGCCCACGGCGCCTTCGACCAGGCGCTGTCCAAGATCGAGACGCGGGTCCGACGTTACAAGCGAAGGCTGAAAAGTCATTCCACCGCGGCCAGCGCCAAGGCCGCCGAAACCGCCGCCTATTTCGTGATCCGCGCCCCCGAGGGCGAGGAGGACGAGGCCTGGGACGTCGGCGACGACGGCGAAACGTCGCACGGTCCCCATGCCCTGCCCGCCGCGATGGTCATCGCCGAAACGGAAAAGGACCTTCGGACCATGACCGTTTCCATGGCGGTCATGGAGCTGGACTTGACGGAATCCCAAACAATCGTCTTTAGGAACGCCGCTCACGGTGGATTGTCCGTGGTGTATCGCCGACCCGACGGGAATATCGGCTGGATCGACCCCGAACGCACCAAATCGCTGAACGGGAACGGACTGAACGGAACCCACGTCCCGGCGTGACGTTCCGGCCCGGCCCGTGGCGATCTGGTCTTTCCACGGGTCGGTTTCTGATTGTTTTGGGCGTCACGAACGATGTTGATCGGTGAGATTCTGGAACGCGCGGCCATAGCGCCGCGTGTCAGCGCCCCCAACAAGCGCCAGGTCCTGGCGGTGGTGTCGGAGGTGGCCGCGCGCCAGTTCGGCCTCGACGCCGGGGTGGTGCTGGACGCGCTGGCCGAGCGCGAGCAGGCCGGCTCCACCGGGGTCGGCTCCGGCGTGGCGGTGCCGCACGCCCGGCTCGAGGGCCTGCAGCGGATGCGCGGGGTGTTCGTGCGCCTGGACCATCCGGTGGACTTCGACTCCATCGACGACCAACCGGTGGACCTGATCTTCGCCCTCTTCGCCCCGCCCAACGCTTCGACCGAACACCTGCGGACGCTCGCCCGGGTGTCGCGCCTGCTGCGGCAGGCCGACCTGCGCGAACAGCTGCGCCAGGCCCGCACCCCCGACGCGATCCACGCGCTGCTGGTGCAGGAAGCGCGGTCGAGCGCGGCTTAGTCTCCGTTCATCCCCGCGAAGCGGGGACCCAGGCGTTTTAAAGGAAATCGCGGCCAAGCGCCGCTCCGCCCCAGGCTTTTCTTGAACAGAAAAAGCCTGGGTCCCCGCTTTCGCGGGGATGAGCGGGTTTGTGTCTAGTGCACCGAGACCGGGGCCAGTTCGTGGGCCAGGGCGGCGGCGACGGCGGAGTCCTTGTCGGTCATCACCGCCAGGCGTTCGCCGTCGGCGCGGTGGACCGCGTAGAGGGTCTGTTCGGGATCGAGCTTGAAGCCCTCGATCTGGGCCGCCGGGGTGGAGGCGAGGATCTCGGAGGCCTTGATGGGCCGGACATAGACGAGATCGGGGGCGCCGAGGGCGGCGAAGGCTTCCGTCGTGAGATCTATCATCGTGTTAGGCGTCATCAGACCACCTCCTTGTAAGGGCAACGCGTACTGCGACCGCTGGGTTCAGCCGGCCGTCTGGATCGGGATCCGCTTGATGAGCTTGTCGGGCTCGGGGCGGGCGAGGTCGATGTGCAGCAGGCCGTGTTCGAGCAGGGCCTTCTCCACCTCCATGCCATCGGCCAGGACGAAGCTTCGGATGAAGCCCCGGGCGGCGATGCCGCGGTGCAGATAGGCGTCCTCGGCCTTGCCGGCGTCCTCGCGTTTGCCGGCCACCACCAGCTGGCGGTCCTCCATGGTCACCTGCAGGGTGTCGGGGGTGAACCCCGCCACCGCTAGGGTGATCCGCAGGCCGCCGTCGCCGCGGTCTTCCACATTGTACGGCGGGTAGCTCTCGGCGGCGGCCTTGGCGGCACGCTCGATGAGGCTGCGCGTGTGCTCGAAACCGAGCAGGAAAGGTGAGTCGAAGACGATCGACCGGGTCATTTCAGAGTCCTCGCTGTAAGCGACTCTCCGGAAGACCGCCCGAGACCTGGCGCGGTCCCCCGGATGACTCAGAAGATGGTGAGCGGGCCGGTGGGTTTCAATGGTGGAGGTGGAGAGGGCTAGCGAGCCGTCGCCTCACACCCGTCGGGGCGGGACCACGTCGGAGAACATCGGGTGGGCCTTCCACTCGGGTTCGACGGCGGCCTTGTCGGCTTCGGGCGCGTACACCGACGGCGTGGTGACCCTCAGGGTCGGGATGTAGCGCGGGCAGTTGGGGAAGATGTCGCGGGGCGTCACCCGGACAAGGAGCTGGGCGCCGGGGGTTTGCGCCAGCAGCGGGTCGTCGTGCAGCACCTCTGCGGTCCCGTTGATCCGCAGGCGCTGGGGCCGCTCGCCCACCGACAGGAACAGCAGGCCGACATTCGGATTGGCGGTCAGATTGCCGAGGCTGCGGAACATGCCGTTGCCGTCGTAGTCGGGGAACACCAGGGCGTCCGGCGCGATGACACGGGCGAAGCCGGCGGGGCCGCCCTTGAAGGAGCAGTCGGGCCGCCCCTCGCTGTCGGCGGTGGCCAGGAAGAAGAAGCTCTGCTGCGCGATGAAGGCCGCGTCGCGGTCGGTGAAGAGCTCGTGGCGCAGGGTCTCATCCAGCCGGTCGGCCAGGGCGCGGCTGCCGAAGGCGTCCTGCAGATCGCGCTGGCCCTGGTGGTACATGGACATGGCTGGCTCCCCGCGAAGGCTGGAGGATAGCACTAGAGGGGCGGGGTCTAGGAAGCGGCAGTCACCCGCCCGACCGAGCGGGTTTGGGGTGGTCAGTCTGTGCGCCGCTTCCGCCCCCAAATGGAGACGGCCGCCTCCGGTGGGAAGCGGCCGCCATGGTGGAGCTTAGCGGTGTCGAACCGCTGACCTCCTGCATGCCATGCAAGCGCTCTACCCGCTGAGCTAAAGCCCGAGGTCTCCCCTCTCCGGGGGGCGCCGCTCAGCTCAGAACTCTTCCCACTCGCCGGCCGGCGCCTCGGCCACGGCGGCCGAGCCGAACGCCCCCTTCAGCCGGCCGCGCTGCTGAGCGACGGGATTGCGGGCGGCCACATGCCGTCCGGGATCGGCCAGTTCCAGGCGGGCCGCGCCATGCACGGCGCCTCCGGACTGGAAGCGGCTGACAAGTCGCACCAGCTCCCGCGCCTCGCCGCGCAGGCTGGAGGCGGCCGCGGTGGCCTGCTCCACCATGGCGGCGTTCTGTTGGGTCACCTGGTCCATCTGGTTGACCGCGGTGTTGACCTGGGCGAGGCCGGTGGCCTGTTCCTGGGAGGACAGGGCGATCTCGGAGATCAGGCCGTCGATCTCGGCGACCTTCTCGGCGATCCCCAGCAGGGTCTGGCCGGTTTCGCCGACGAGCTTCACGCCCCGTTCGACCTGGGCGCCGGAGGTGGCGATCAGGGACTTGATCTCCTTGGCCGCGTCGGCCGAGCGCTGGGCGAGCGCCCGGACCTCGGAGGCGACCACCGCGAAGCCGCGGCCTGCCTCGCCGGCGCGGGCGGCCTCGACCCCGGCGTTCAGGGCCAGCAGGTTGGTCTGGAAGGCGATCTCGTCGATCACCCCGATGATCTGGCTGATCTGCTTGGACGACCCTTCGATCTCACCCATGGCCGAGACCGCCTCGCGCACCACCTCGCCGGACCGCTGGGCCTCGGTGCGCGCGCTCGAGGCGGCGCTGGAGGCTTGTTTGGCGCCGGCCGCGCTGCGCCTGACGGTGGCGGTGATCTCATCGAGGGCCGCGGCGGTTTCCTCCAGGCTGGCGGCCTGCTGCTCGGTGCGCCGCGACAGGTCGTCCGAGGCGCTGGCGATTTCATCGGCTCCCCCGCCGACGCTGGCGGTGGAGGCCGAGACCGCGGTCATGGTCTCCTGCAGGGTGGTCATCGCCGCGTTGAAGTCGGTGCGCACCTTTTCGAAGGCGGGATCGATGGCGCGCGCAATCCGATAGGTGAGGTCGTTGTCGGCCAGCTTGGCCAGAGCGCCGGCGATCTCGTCCACGGCCTGGACCCGGCCGGTGATGTCGGTGGCGAACTTGACCACCTTGAGCACCTTGCCGTCGGCGTCGAGGATGGGATTGTAGGAGGCCTGGATCCAGACCTCGCGGCCCCCCTTGCCGATGCGCTTGAACTCGGCGGCCACGAACTCCCCGGCGTTCAGTCGCCGCCAGAAGTCGTGATATTCGGCGCTCTGGGCGAACTTCGGCTCGACGAACATCCGGTGGTGGCGGCCCTTGATCTCGGCTAGGTCGTAGCCGAGGGCCTTGAGGAAGTTCTCGTTGGCGTCGAGGATGTCGCCGTCGACGGTGAACTCGATCATGGCCTGGGCGCGGCTAATGGCAGCGATCTTGCCCTCGAAGTCTGTGTTCCGGAGCTTCTGGGCGGTGATGTCGGTGGCGACCTTCACAACCTTCAGGACCTGGCCCCGGGCATTCGTCACCGGGTTGTAGGAGGCCTGGATCCAGACCTCCCGGCCGCCCTTGCCAATGCGGCGATATTCCCGGGAATCGTATTCACCCCGGCCCAGCTTGGCCCAGAAGGCGGCGTAGTCCGGGCTGCGCACCACCTCCGGATCGACGAACAGGCTGTGGTGGCGGCCCTGGATCTCCGAAAGGCTGTAGCCGAGGGCGGCGCAGAAGTTCTCGTTCGCCGTCAGGATCACGCCCTTGGGGTCGAACTCGATGATGGCGAGGGATCGCCCCAAGGCCTCGAGGGTCGCCCCGGCGTTCCCGCCCGATCCCGTATGGATGCCGAACACCATGTCTCTCCCGAGGTTCGCGCGGCCGATACTTGCGTTCGGCAACTGTTATCCGAGCGGAATCGCCGACTCAAAGCAGAGGCGATGAATGCTCGCCGCGAACTTCGCCTGCACCTGTAAATTAACTCCTAATTTCTAGATAACAGCAGGGTTCAACGGTGACGGGTATACTCAAATTGAGCATACCGTTCAACGAATGTTGAAGTTCGACATAATTCGTAATGACATCGTCTGTATAGATAGCTCTGACGAAGCAGGAAGACCATGACGCGCGCCGTTCCATTGAACCTCGGAAGGGCCGCGCCGGACCGCGGCCCGGTCGTCCGGCAGGCCGCTCCAGATCGGATGGCCAGGGCGCGGCTCCCGAAGGCGTCCTGCAGGGCCCGATGGCCCCGGTGGCAAATCGACATGGCTCCCCGTTAAGGCCCGAGGATTGCACTAGAGGGGCGGGGTCCTTGGAAGTCGGCGATCGCCCCGCAGCTCATCGCGGCGAAGGCGGGGATCCAGGTTCATCCCATCGCTGTTGGGGATGACCCACCGTTCGTGTTGTTCGTGAGGTTCGTGGTTCTGCTCTTCAGGCAGCGCCGCCGCAGGGGCCCAATAGATTGTCCACGAACCTCACGAACGGGATGCTGATCGAAAGCCGAGACTAAATCCGGGTCCCGGCCTTGACTGCTTCGCGCCGCCCTTCGGGTCGCCGGGATGAGCGGAGTGGGGGACGGCCGCTCTGTGCGCCGGTCCCAACCCCAAATGGAAACGGCCGCTTCCGGTGGGAAGCGGCCGTTATGGTGGAGCTTAGCGGAGTCGAACCGCTGACCTCTTGCATGCCATGCAAGCGCTCTACCAGCTGAGCTAAAGCCCCGAGGTCTCGGGTTTCTCCGGGGGCGGACTGGAAGGCCCTCCCCGAAGAGGCGCGGAACCTAGTCTGACAGTTCGCCGCGATCAAGCCCGCCCGCAAAGGAAATTTGCAGGCGGGTTGTCGCAGACAAAATCAGCGGTCTTCGACGTCGCCCTCGCCGGGCAGACCCTCGATTTCGGTGTCGTCGAAGTCGTCTTCGTCGTCCTCTTCGAGGAAGGGCACGTCGTCGGTGTCCTCCTCAAGGTCTTCCTCGTCCTCGGAGAAGCCGGCGAGCTCGTCCTCGGGCGTGGCGCCCGGTTCGGCGTCGTCGTCATCGTCGTCGCCGGGGATGATCGGGGCGTCGACGACTTCGTCGAGTTCCGGGGTGACGACTTCTTCTTCTTCCTCGTCGTCATCGGCCTCCGACTTGCCGCGGACTTGAGCTTCGCCGTCCTCCTCGACCTCATGGTCGGTGGGGGCGACGCGCGATCGGCTGCGGCGGCTGCGGACCGCCTCGTCCGGATCGAACTCGGTTCCGCATTTCGGGCAGTGGGCGGGACGACGGGTGAGGTCGTAGAACTTCGCTTGGCAGTTCGGACAGATCTGCTTTGCGCCCAGTTCGGGATTGGCCAAGGGCTAAGCCTCTAAGGGGTTCGAATGAAGCCGGGTCCCTTGCCACGGCCCTGCGCCGCTGTCAAAAGCAAACCCCCTCGTGACAACAGCAGAGCCTTAAGGAGGCTTGGCGATACCATGACGTCGGCAGGACTGACCGCGCAACGCGGCGGCCCGCTGCGGGGCCGCGTGCGCGCCCCGGGCGACAAGTCGATCTCCCACCGGGCCCTGATCTTCGGGGCCCTGGCGGAGGGGACGACGCAGATCGAGGGGCTTCTCGAAGGCGACGATGTGAAGCGCACCGCCGCGGCCATGGCGGCCTTCGGCGCGCAGGTGACGCGCCTGGGCGACGGCGCCTGGCGCGTCGAGGGCCGGGGCGGGTTTGCCGAGCCCGACGACGTGATCGACTGCGGCAACGCCGGCACCGGGGTGCGGCTGATCATGGGGGCGGCGGCGGGGTTCCCGATCAGCGCCACCTTCACCGGCGACGCCTCCCTGCGCGGGCGGCCGATGAACCGGGTGATGAAGCCCTTGCGGGAGATGGGGGCGGTCTTCGCCTGCCGGACCGGCGGGCGGCTGCCGCTCACCCTGCAGGGGGGGAGCCTGAGGCGCATCGACTACCGCCTGCCCGAGCCCTCGGCCCAGGTGAAGTCGGCGGTGCTGCTGGCGGGCCTGAACGCGGCCGGCGGGGCGGGCGTCATCGAGCCGGAGCCGACGCGGGATCACACCGAGCGGATGCTGCGGGCCTTCGGGGCGGTCGTCGAGGTCGAGGACCGGGACGGCGAGCGCCACATCAACCTGGCCGCCGGCCAGAGGCTGACGGGGACGCGGATCGTTGTCCCGGGCGACCCCTCCTCGGCGGCCTTCCCCCTGGTGGCGGCCCTGATCACCCCGGGCTCGGAGGTGACGGTGGAAGGCGTGCTGCTCAATGATCTGCGCACGGGCCTCTTCACCACCCTGCGGGAGATGGGGGCCGACCTCACGATCTCGAACCCGCGCGACGAGGGCGGGGAACAGGTGGGCGACGTCACCGCGCGCTACTCGGCGATGCGCGGGGTGGACGTGCCGCCCGAGCGGGCGCCCTCGATGATCGACGAATATCCCATCCTGGCGGTGGCCGCGGCCTTCGCCGAGGGCCCGACCCACATGCGCGGCATCGGCGAGATGCGGGTCAAGGAGAGCGACCGTATCGCCCTGATGGCGGCGGGGCTCGCCGCCTGCGGCATCGGGGTGCAGGAGGAGGCCGAGGGGCTGATCGTGGTGGGGGCGGCGCGGGCCAACCACCCGGCCGCCGGCGGGGCGAAGGTGGTCACCAAGGGCGACCACCGGATCGCCATGTCCCACCTGGTCATGGGCCTGGCCGCCGAGGCGCCGGTGAGCGTCGACGAGCCCGGCATGATCGCCACCAGCTTCCCGGGCTTCGTCGAGATGATGCGCGGGCTCGGGGGGGACCTTAAGTGAAGCCGCCCTTCATCATCACCGTCGACGGGCCGGCGGCCTCCGGCAAGGGGACCATCGCCCACCGGCTCGGCGCGCTCTACGACGTGCCGGTGCTGGATTCCGGCCTGCTCTACCGGGCGGTGGGGGTGCTGACCCGCAGGGCGGGCAAGGACCTCGACAGCGAGCAGGACGCCGGGGCCGTGGCCATGACCCTGACGGCGGCCATGCTGGATGATCCGGAGTTCCGCACCCGCAGCGCCGGGGAGTGCGCCAGCCGGGTGGCGGTGCATTCGGCGGTGCGCCTGGCCCTGCGGGACCTGCAGCTGGCCTTCGCCCGCACCCCGGGCGGGGCGGTGCTGGACGGCCGCGACATGGGGACGGTGATCTGCCCGCAGGCGCCGGCCAAGCTCTATGTCACCGCCAGCCCCGAGGTGCGCGCCCAGCGGCGGTGGAAGCAGCTCCGGGCCCAGGGGGAGGAGGTCAGCCTGCCGGAAATCCTGGAGGACATCCGCAAGCGCGACGAACGCGACGGGGGCCGCGCCGACAGCCCCATGGTGGCCGCCGACGACGCCGTCTTGCTGGATACCAGTGAAATGACTATAGAGCAGGCCACCGATGCGGCCCGCCGCACGGTCGAGGCGGCGCGAGCCCGGTGGGAAACTTCCTGACGGGCAATCCAAACGTTCCTTTCCCTCGATGGCTGCGGGCGAATTTCACCGCGCTGGGGTCCGCCCCGACGCCTTCGGTTTGCAACCCTTAACCCGACGCCGGGACTCCGACCGCTCATGCGGATCGGGCCAACTCCGTTTCCGGACGGCGTCACTGAAGACGAAAGAATATTATGGCTGACGATATGAGCCTGAACCCCTCCCGCGACGACTTCTCGGCCCTGCTGGACGAATCCATGGGCGGCCGCGACTTCATGGAAGGCGTGGTGGTCAAGGGCATCGTGGTCGGGATCGAGAAGGATTTCGCGATCATCGACGTGGGTCTGAAGACCGAGGGACGCGTGTCCCTGAAGGAATTCGGCCAGGAAGGCGACGACCAGACGCCGATCGTGGTGGGCTCCACCGTCGAGGTCTTCCTCGAACGCGTCGAGAACGCCATGGGCGAAGCGGTGATCAGCCGCGACAAGGCCCGCCGCGAGGAGGCCTGGACCCGTCTGGAAGGCGTCTACGAGAAGAACGAACCGGTGATGGGCTCCATCGTCGGCCGCGTGAAGGGCGGCTTCACCGTCGACCTCGGCGGCGCCTCGGCCTTCCTCCCGGGTTCGCAAGTCGACATCCGCCCCGTGCGCGACGTCGGCCCGCTGATGGGCAAGGAACAGCCCTTCGCCATTCTGAAAATGGACCGTCCGCGCGGCAACATCGTCGTCTCGCGTCGCGCCATCCTGGAAGAAGCCCGCGCCGAACAGCGCACCGAGCTGGTCTCCCAGCTGCAGGAAGGTGAAATCCGCGAAGGCGTGGTCAAGAACATCACCGACTACGGCGCGTTCGTGGACCTGGGCGGCATCGACGGCCTGCTGCACGTCACCGACATGAGCTGGAAGCGCGTCAACCACCCGAGCCAGGTCCTGGCCGTGGGCGACACCGTCAAGGTCCAGATCGTCAAGATCAACCCCGACACCCAGCGCATCAGCCTCGGCATGAAGCAACTGCAGTCCGACCCCTGGGACGGCGTGGAAGCCAAGTACCCCGTCGGCGCGAAGTTCACCGGCCGGATCACCAACATCACCGACTACGGCGCCTTCGTGGAGCTGGAAGCCGGGGTCGAGGGCCTGGTCCACGTGTCGGAAATGTCCTGGACCAAGAAGAACGTCCACCCGGGCAAGATCGTCTCCACCAGCCAAGAGGTTGAGGTCGTGGTCCTGGACGTCGATCCGTCCAAGCGTCGCGTCTCGCTCGGCCTGAAGCAGGCCATGGACAATCCTTGGGACGCGTTCGTCGCGGCGCACCCGGTCGGTTCGACCGTGGAAGGCGAGGTCAAGAACGCCACCGAGTTCGGCCTGTTCATCGGCCTGGAGAACGACATCGACGGCATGGTCCACCTTTCGGACCTCGACTGGACGGCGTCGGGCGAAGAAGCCATCGCCAAGTATCACAAGGGCGAAATGGTCAAGGCCCGGGTGCTGGACGTCGACGTCGAGAAGGAACGCATCTCGCTCGGCATCAAGCAGCTGGCCGGCGATCCGATGGTGGGCGACGGCTTCCGCAAGGGTCAGACCGTCACCGTCACCGTGACCGAAGTCACCACCGGCGGCATCGAAGTCCGCTTCGGTGAGGACGAGGCCCCGATGACCGCCTTCGTGCGCAAGTCGGACCTGTCCCGCGACCGCGCCGACCAGCGTCCGGAACGCTTCGCCGTCGGCGATCGTGTCGACGCCCAGATCACCAATGTCGACAAGGCCGCCCGTCGGGTGGGTCTGTCGATCAAGGCTCTGGAAATGGCCGAGGAAAAGGAAGCCATCGAGCAGTTCGGCTCGTCGGACTCCGGCGCCTCGCTGGGCGACATCCTGGGCGCCGCCCTGCGCGAGAAGGCCAAGAACGACTAAGCCTCGTCGTCTTGCCTGAATAGGTTGAGAGCGGCGGATCGGGAAACCGGTCCGCCGTTTTCTTTTTCGCCAATCGCACTATCCTGAGTTGACCGGGCGCAGGGCCCGTTCTGTGTCAGGTGACGTCAGCGTGTCGGTCGGGGATGTTCGAAAGAGGGAAGAGTCGATGGCTCAGCCCTTCCAGCGCCCCGATTTGGGGACGATGAGCCCAAGCTTTCGGCGCAGATCATGGTCGATAGGGCGTAAACCCTTTTCCTGCCTTGAACATCCTCAGGGACTCGACCATGTTCCGCAGCCGAAAGACCGGAAGAAGGCATGATCAAGTCTGAGCTGATCGCCAAACTCGCTGAGGAAAACCCGCACCTCACCCAGCGCGATATCGAGCGCGTGGTGGGGGTGATTCTCGAGCGGATGATCCAGGCCCTGGAGAACGGTGGCCGGGTGGAGCTGCGTGGCTTCGGCGCGCTGTCCGTCCGCTCGCGCGACGCCCGGGCCGGGCGCAACCCGCGCACCGGCGAGGCCGTCGAGGTCCGCGCCAAGCACGTGCCCTTCTTCAAGAGCGGCAAGGAACTGCGTGAGCGACTCAACGCCGACGAATAGGCGCCCGATGAGCATCTTCTCCGAATTCCGGGAATTCATCGCCCGCGGCAACGTCATCGACCTGGCCGTGGGCGTGATCGTCGGGGCGGCCTTCAACGACATCGTCAAGAGCCTGGTGGACCAGGTGGTGATGCCCCCCATCGGCCTGCTGCTGAGCGGGGTGGACTTCTCGCACCTGGAGCTGGTGCTCAAGCCCGACAACCCGATCACCAAGGCCAACGAGCTGGTGGCCATCCAGTACGGCGCCTTCCTCAACACCATGATCAAGTTCACGATCGTGGCCTGGGTGGTGTTCCTGATCGTCAAGGGCGTGAACGCCGTGCGCCGCAAGGACGCCGAGAAGCCCGCGGCCCCGCCGGCCCCCACCGCCCAGGAAGCCCTGCTGATCGAGATCCGCGACCTGTTGAAGAGCCAGGGCGCGGCCAAGCCTTGAATTTCCAGGGCCGGCGCCCCTTATCGGGCCCATGACGATCGCCACCAAGATCTGCGGCCTGTCCACGCCCGAGGCGGTGACCGCCGCCGTCGACGGCGGGGCGAGCCACATCGGTTTCATCTTCTTTCCCAAGAGCCCCCGAAACATCGCCCCCGACGCCGCCGCGCGCCTGACGTCCCCGGCGCGCGCCAAGAACGTCAAGGTCGTCGCCGTCACCGTCGATCCCGACGACGAGCTGCTGGAGCGGCTGTCGAGCATCCTGAAACCCGACCTCATCCAGCTGCACGGGGCCGAGACCCCGGCCCGGGCCCGCGACGTGGCCCGGCGCACCGGCGCGGGCGTCATCAAGGTGATCCCCGTCACCACCGCCCACGACCTCTCGGCCGCCAAGGCCTATGAGGCGGCCGTCGACCACCTGATGTTCGAGGCCAGGGCGCCGGCCGACTCCGAGCTGCCCGGCGGCAACGGCGCGCGCTTTGACTGGGGCCTGATGATGGGCCACCGGTTCCAGCGGCCCTGGCTGCTGGCCGGCGGCCTGGATCCCTGGAACGTCGTCGAGGCCGTGCGGCTGTCGGGCGCGCCCATGGTGGACGTTTCCTCTGGCGTGGAGCGCGGTCCCGGCCTAAAGGACCCGGCCTTGATCACGGCGTTCCTCGACGCCACCCGCCGCGCCTGAGCATCATCGTGAACGCAGCCGCCAAGCCCAACGACTACGCCGCCTATCCCGACGCCGCCGGGCGGTTCGGGGACTATGGCGGGCGCTACGTGCCCGAAACCCTGATGCCCCTGGTCCACGAGCTGGACGCCGCCTACCAGGCGGCCAAGGCCGATCCCGCCTTCCAGGCCGAGCTGTCGGGATTCCTGAAGCACTATGTGGGACGCCCCAGCCCGCTCTATTTCGCCGAGCGGCTGACGGCCCACTTCGGCGGCGCCAAGATCTATCTGAAGCGCGAGGAGCTGAACCACACCGGCTCCCACAAGATCAACAACTGCATGGGCCAGATCCTGCTGGCCCGCCGCATGGGCAAGACCCGGATCATCGCCGAGACCGGCGCGGGCCAGCACGGGGTGGCCTCGGCCACGGTCTGCGCCCGCTTCGGCCTGCCCTGCGTGGTCTATATGGGCGCCGTGGACGTGGAGCGGCAGAAGCCCAACGTCTTCCGCATGAACCTGCTGGGCGCCACCGTGGAGTCGGTGACCTCCGGGTCGGCGACCCTCAAGGACGCCATGAACGAGGCCCTGCGCGACTGGGTCACCAATGTCGCCGACACCTATTACATGATCGGCACCGCGGCCGGCATGCACCCCTATCCGGAGATGGTGCGCGACTTCCAGTCGGTGATCGGCCAGGAGGTGCGCAGCCAGATCCTGGAGGCCGAGGGCCGGCTTCCCGACGCGGTCGTGGCCTGCGTCGGCGGCGGCTCCAACGCCATCGGCATCTTCCACCCCTTCCTCAACGACGAGGGTGTCAAGCTCATCGGGGTCGAGGCGGCCGGCGAGGGCATGGACAGCGGGCGTCACGCCGCGGCCATCAATGGCGGCCGTCCCGGCGTCCTGCACGGCAACATGACCTATCTGCTGCAGGACCCCGAGGGCCAGATCACCGAGGCCCACTCGATCTCGGCGGGCCTGGACTATCCGGGCATCGGCCCCGAGCACTCCTGGCTGCACGATGTGGGCCGGGCCACATACCTGACCGCCACCGACACCGAATCCCTGGACGCCTTCAAGCTGTGCGCCGAGCTGGAGGGCATCCTGCCGGCCATCGAGAGCGCCCATGCCCTGGCCCGTCTGGCCGACGTCACCCGCGACGTGGGCAAGGGCGGGATCGTGGTGCTGAACCTGTCGGGCCGCGGCGACAAGGACGTGGCCACCGTCGCCGCCCACCTGGGACGCACGATTTGACCAAGGCTCGTATCGATGCGCGTTTCGCCGCGCTGAAGGCGGAGAACCGCGCCGCCTTCGTGGCCTATGTCATGGCCGGCGACCCCGACTACGACACCGGCCTGGAGATCCTGAAGGGCCTGCCGGCCGCCGGCGCCGACCTGATCGAGGTGGGCTTCCCCTTCTCCGACCCCATGGCCGAGGGTCCGCCCATCCAGCGCGCGGCCCTGCGCGCCCTGGACAAGGGCATGACGCTCTCCAAGACGCTCGCCATGATCGCCGAGTTCCGCAAGGGCGACCAGACCACGCCGATCATCCTGATGGGCTACGCCAATCCCCTGGTGAACCGGGGCTTTGCGACCTTCGCCAAGGACGCCGCCGCCGCCGGGGCCGACGGCCTGATCGTGGTGGACATCCCGCCCGAGGAGGCCGATCCCCTGGCCGACGCCCTGGACGCCGAACAACTGTCCCTGCTGCTGCTGTCGACCCCCACCAGCGACGACGCCCGCCTGAAGATCATCGCCCGGCGCACCTCGGGCTTCGCCTACTATGTCTCGGTGGCGGGCGTGACCGGGGTCAAGGAGGCCGACGCCGCAGTGGTGGCCCCCCAGGTGATCCGCGTGCGCGCGGCGGGCGGCCTGCCGGTCTGCGTCGGCTTCGGCATCAAGACCCCGGAACGCGCCGAGGCCGTGGCCCGGGTCGCCGACGGCGTTGTGGTGGGCTCGGCCCTGGTCGAGGAGATCGCCGCGGCCCTGGCAATGAACGAAACCGTGACCACGCGGGTTCTTTCCAAAGTGGATTCCTTGGCTAAGGCTGTGCGCTTCGCGCGAGTCGCTAGCCCGACGGTGTAGACCCATGGCGATGGCTGAGCACAGAAACGAAAAGTCCGGCAAACCCCCGAGCGTTCCGACGCCGCGGGAGCGGGGCGGATGGCTGGCCAAGATCGCGCCGGGCGTGCGCAACCTGGTGGCCAAGCGCGAGACCCCGGAGAACCTCTGGGTCAAGTGCCCCGACACCGGCGAGATGATCTACCGCTCGGACCTGGAGGCGGCCCTGTGGGTCACCCCGTCCGGCAACCACATGCGGATCGGCGCCGCCAAGCGCCTGGAATACACCTTCGACGACGGCAGCTATGAGCGCATCGCCTCGCCGACCGTGGTGGAAGACCCGCTGAAATTCCCCGACGACCGGGCCTATCCCGATCGCCTGAAGGCCGCCCGCAAGGCCACCGGCGAGGTGGACGCCATGGTCATCGCCTATGGCGCCATCAAGGGCCAGAACGCCGTGGTGGTGGTGCAGGACTTCGCCTTCATGGGCGGCAGCCTGGGCATGGCCGCGGGCGAGGCCTTCATCAAGGCCGCCCAGGAAGCGGTGCGCCGCCAGGTTCCCTTCGTGATCTTCACCGCCTCGGGCGGCGCGCGCATGCAGGAGGGTACGCTCTCCCTGATGCAGCTGGCCCGCACCACGGTGGCGGTCAACGAGGTCAAGGAAGCCGGCCTGCCCTACATCGTGGTGATGACCGACCCCACCAGCGGCGGGGTCACCGCCTCCTACGCCATGCTGGGGGACGTGCACCTGGCCGAGCCCAACGCGATGATCGCCTTCGCCGGCCGCCGGGTGATCGAGCAGTCGATCCGCGAGACCCTGCCGCCGGGCTTCCAGCGCGCCGAGTTCCTGGTGGAGCGCGGCATGGTGGACCGGGTGGTGACCCGCTGCGAGATGACCACGGTGCTGGGCTCCATCCTCAAGACCCTCATGATGGGACGCAACGCTTCCAAAGCCGCCTAGATCACACGCGGGTCGCGGGCGGGGTTCCCATTTCTCCACCCGCTCCAGTCCCATCCAGCCCTCTCCAGGCCACGCCCCATGTATGATGAGATCCGCGCCTTCGACGCGATGATCGCGCGCCTGCGCGAGCGCTTCCCCTCCCTGATCGACCTGTCCACCGGACGGATCGAGCGGCTGCTGGCCCAGTTCAACCGGCCGCAGGACCGGCTGCCGCCGGTGATCCATGTGGCCGGCACCAACGGCAAGGGCTCCACCACCGCCTATCTGCGGGCCATCGCCGAGGCCGCCGGGCTGAAGGCCCATGTGCTGACCTCGCCGCACCTGGTGCGGTTCGCCGAACGGATCCGGGTGGCGGGCGAGCTGATCACCGAGGCCGAGCTGACCGCCCTGATCGACAAGATGATCGCGGTGAACGCCGACCAGCCCATCAGCTTCAACGAGATGCTGACGGCCATGGCGATCGTGGCTTTCGCCGACAAGCCCGCCGACCTGACCATCATCGAGGTGGGGCTGGGGGGCCGGTTCGACTCCACCAATGTCTTCGAGGCCCCGGCGGTGAGCGTCATCACCCCCGTCGACTACGACCACCTGGAGATGCTGGGGCCGGAGCTCTCCAAGATCGCCTGGGAGAAGGCCGGGATCATCAAGCGGGGCCGCCCGGTGGTGGTGGCCCGCCAGCTGGAGGAGGCCCTGGAGGTCATCGCCCGCGAGGCCGAGGCCCTGGAGGCGCCCATGCTGCTGATGGGCCGCGACTTCGACGCCTGGGAGGAGCGGGGGCGGCTGATGGTGCAGACTCCCGACCAGCTGCTGGACCTGCCGGCGCCGAGCCTGTTCGGCGGCTACCAGTTCGCCAACGCCGGGGCCGCGGTGATGGCCGCCATCGCCTGGGGCCATCCGGCCATAGACGAGGCGGCGCTCGCCAAGGGGGTGTCCTCGGCGGTGTGGCCGGCGCGGTTCCAGCGGCTGACGGCGGGGCCGCTGGCCAAGCTGGCCGCCGAGGGTGGGGCCGACCTGTGGCTGGACGGGGGACACAATCCCCATGCCGGCCGGGCCCTGGCCGAGGCCGCCGGACGCCTGGTCGCCCGGGACGGCCGCCGCCTGGCCCTGGTGACCGCCATGTACGCCCGCAAGGACGCGCTGGGCTTCTTCCAGCCCTTCGGCGAGCTGAAGCCCAAGGTGTTCGCCACGGGGTTCGACTCCGCCAACGCCGCGCTCCCTGAGGACCTCGCCGCCGCCGCCCGCGGGGCGGGGCTGGAGGCGGAGATCGTCGCCGATGTGGAGGAGGGCGTGCGCCAGGCCCTGAAGAGCGCCGAGCCCCCGCCCCACATCCTGATCTGCGGCGGCCTGCACTTCGCCGGCGAGGTGCTGGCCATGAGCCCGGAGACCTGGCCGAGCTGAGGGGTGGCGCCTACCGCCCCTTGCCATCCGCGTCCTTCATGTTCTAGTTTTGTTCCGAAACTGAAGGAGCCTCCCATGACGTCCGTCCTGGACCGCGCCCGCGATTTCCTGCTGCGCAATGGCCGCCTGCTGGAGCGGCGGCTGTTCGAACACCATTTCGAGGGCGCCTCGGTCGAGCCGGTTGTGCGGGCGCTCGTGGCCTATCAGGGCCGCGACGGGGGGTTCGGATCGGCCCTGGAGCCCGACAAGCGCGATCCCGCGAGCCAGCCGGTGGACGTGCAGATCGCCTTCGAGATCCTCGACGAGGTGGACGCCTTCGATCCGCTGATCGCCGCTCGGGCCTGCGACTGGCTGGCCAGCGTGGCCACCGCCGAGGGCGGGGTTCCCTTCGCCCTGCCCAGCGTCAACGCCGCGCCCCATGCGGTCTGGTGGGCCGTGGAGGGCGCCCAGCCCCCGGCCGACATCAATCCCACCGCCGCCCTGGTGGGGCTGCTGCGCAAGCACGGGATCGATCATCCGTGGATCGCCAAGGGGGAGGCCTTCTGCTGGTCGGTGATCGACGGCGCCCAGACCGACAAGTTCCACGACCTGATGCCGATCATCGGCTTCCTGGAGCACACGCCGGATCGGCCGCGCGCGGAGGTGGCCCTGGCGGCGCTGGCGGCGCGCATCCCGGGTCTCGTGGAGCTGGACGTGGACGCGGTGGGCTATGTGAAGAAGCCCCTGGACTGGGCGCCGTCCCCCGCCAGCTTCTGCCACCGGCTGTTCTCGCCCGAGGTGCTGGGCCACCACCTGGCGGCGCTGGAGGCGCGGCAGGCGCAGGACGGCGGCTGGCCGATCAGCTGGGAGACGGTGGGCCCCGGGCCGCAGATGGAATATCGCGGCGTGATGACCGTGGCGGCGCTGAAGACCCTGAAGGCTTACGGGGCCTTATGAACAAGGGTGTCATCCCGCATGGAGGCCGCAGGCCGGAAGTGCGGGACCCAGAATCACCGAACTTGCCGGCACGCCCCGCGCGTCTGGGTCCCGGACAGCCGCTGCGCGGCTTCCGGGATGACACAGGGGGATAGCTCAGTCGGGCGTCAGAGCCCGGCTTCGTTGAGCCACTCGACGATCTTCTGCTTGGGCATGGCGCCGACCTTCATCGAGGCCATCTGGCCGTCCTTGAACAGCATCATGGTGGGGATGCCGCGGACGCCGTAGCGCGAGGGGGTGGTGGGGCTTTCCTCGATGTTGAGCTTGGCCACGGTGACCTGGGCGCCCATCTCGGCGGCGATCTGCTCGAGCGCCGGGGCGATCTGCTTGCAGGGGCCGCACCATTCGGCCCAGAAATCCACAAGCACGGGCTTGGAGGACTGCAGGACGTCCTTGTCGAAGGACTCGTCGGTGACCGCTACGGTGCTCATCAAAAGCTCCTTGTTACGCTGCGACCTCAACGCCGGGCCGCGATGTTCGATCCGCCACATAGGCGGCGCCTGTCCTGGTATCAACCGGCGCGGCCAAGCTCGGCAAGGGTTTGGCCGATAAGTATTTCTGGGATCGCCATCAGCTTGGGGCCGTCGGTCCACACCAGCGCGGCCTCGATCCGGTGCTGGGGAAAGACTTCGGCGAGCACGGCGGCGTAGATCGCCATCTGCCGCAGATAGGCCGGGTCGGCGTCCTCGATGCGCGCCGGCGAGGGGCGGTTGGTCTTGAAATCGGCCACCAGCACCCGGTCCTCCAGCACCACCAGACGGTCGATTCGCCCGGAGATGGCCAGGCCGGGCGGCAGTCTGGCGGCGGTCCCGGCCAGCGCCACCTCGGCGCGGCTGCCGGGGCCGAACACCTCGGCGAAGCGGGGATCGTTCAGGACGCCGAGCGCCGCGGCGGTCATCTCGGCGCGCTGGGGCTCGGTAAGGTCCCGCTCCCGGGCCAGCAGGCGCAGGGCGGCGGCGGGGCGACCCTCCAGCGGCAGGTCGGGCAGGACCTGCAGCAGGCGGTGGATCAGGTCCCCGCGCCGGAAGCGGCCCAGGCCTGCGACGGCGGCCAGGGGCGAGGCGGCGGGCGTGGCGGCGTCCTCCCCCAGCTGGGAGGGAGAGGCGTAGCGGGCGTGGGGCTCGGCGACCGCCTGGGCTTGGGTCCAGGCTGGGGCGGGCGCGGCGGTGAGCGTCAGGTCGGCGGCCTGGCCCAGGGCCTGGGGATCGGGGCCGAAGCGCAGGAACTCCAGCTCGCCCGCGCGGACGGTCCGCTTGTGCGGGTTGATCTGCGCATGGTCGAAGGCGGCCGTCAGCGCGCCCCACCAGCCCTTGAGGTTCTCTTCCTTGGCGTTGGCGGCGATCCGACCGCAGAGGACGAGACGATCGCGGGCGCGGGTGAGGGCCACATAGAGCAGGCGGTAGGCCTCGTCCTCCTCGCGGGCGGCGCGGCGCTCGCGGGCGGTGGCGGAGGCCTCGCAGTCGGCCTTGGCCGCGGCGCACCAGAGGAAGCCGCCGGCCTCGGTCTCCATCAGGGGCGTGCCCCGCGCGCCGCGGCTCAGGGTGGTCTCGGGCAGGAAGACGATGGGCGCCTCCAGGCCCTTGGCGCCGTGGGCGGTCATCACCCGGACCTCGTCGCGGGCGGCCTCCATCTCGCGCTTCACGGTGATGTCGAGGCTGGCGAAGGCGGCCGCCAGGCTCTCCAGGTCCTCGATCCCCCGGCGCTCGGCGGCCAGGACCTGGGCCAGGAACTCGTCCAGGGCGTCCTGCGCCTCGCTCCCCAGGCGCCGCAGCAGGCGCTGGCGCATGGAGCGGCCTTGGGCGTCGCGGGTCCCCAGCAGCCGGGCGTAGAGCTCGAAGGGCCTTCGCTCGCGGGCCTCCGCCAGCAGGCCGGCCAGCAGGGCGTGGGCGTGCCCCCAGGCCGGGCGTTCCTCGGCCCGGGCGGCGAGCGTCGCCCAGAGGCTGGCCTTCCCCCGCGGCTTGGCCAGGTCGTAGAGATCCTCGTCGGCGAGGTCGCAGAAGGGGCTGCGCAGCAGGGCGGCCAGGGTCAGGTCGTCGGCGGGGAAGAGGGCGAAGCGGGCCACGGCCACCAGGTCGTCGAAGACGATGTGTTCCGACAGCGCCAGGCGGTCGGCGCCGGCCACCGGGATCTTGGCGTGCTTGAGCGCCCGCAGGATCTCCTCGAACAGCGCCTTGCGGCGGCGCACCAGGATCAGGACGTCGCCGGGGCGGGCCGGGCGCCAGACGCGGGTCTCCTTGTCGAACACCCCGTCGCCGCGGGCCAGGAGGGCCGCGATCTCGCCGGCGACGCGGGCGGCCAGGCGCTTGTTGGCGCTGGCCTCGGTCTCCTGGTCGAGGGGGGCGTCCCAGGCCTCCCGGACGTCGCCCTTCTCCTCCCGCTCCAGGGGCCAGATATCGACGCAGCCGGCGTGGTCGACCCGGCGGGGCTGGTGGACGATGGGCTCGGCCAGGGCCCGGGGCAGGATGGCCGAGGCCAGCTCCGGGGGCGAGAAGGTCGCGTCGACATAGGCCAGCACCTGCGGGGTGGAGCGCCACGAATCCAGCAGGTCCACCCGCTCGAAGCGAAAGCCGGCGCCTGTGGCGCGGTCCTTGTGGAACTCGAACTCCTGGATCAGCAGCTCGGGCCGGGCGCCCTGGAAGGAGTAGATCGACTGCTTCTCGTCGCCCACCACGAACATGTTGCGCTCCAGCCGGGTGGCCGTCGGGACCCCCGCGCCGGAGAAGAACTCGCCGGCCAGGGCGCGGACGATGGCCCACTGGTCCGGCGCGGTGTCCTGGGCCTCGTCCACCAGGATGTGGTCGATGCCGCCGTCCAGCTTGTAGAGCACCCAGGCGGCGGCGGGGCTGTTGTCGACGAGCTTGCAAGTCTTCTCGATGAGGTCGGCGAAGTCCAGCGCACCCTGGGAGCGCTTCTCGATGTCGTAGGCCGCCAGATAGGCCGCGGCCAAGGTCAGGGCGCCGTCGGTGTCCACCGCCACCTGGGCGGCGCGGCGATAGGCGCGGGCCTCCTCCAGGGCCTCCTGGTCGGCCAGCAGGGCGCTGCGCAGGGGTTCGTGGGCCTTGAGGCCACTGGTCTTGGCGACCCAGGTGGCCGGCGTGCCCTCGCCGTTGTCGATGAACAGGCAGGTGAGCGCGCCGGAGAAGCTGGGCTCGGCGGCGAGCTCGGCCAGGGCCGCCGCGTTCTTGGCGTCGGCCTTGCCGCCCTGGGCCAGGACGTGCGCGGCCTCGCGCCAGCTGCGCAGGTTGAGCGCGGCGACCGCCTGGAGCTCGACGGCCTCTGGGTCGACGGGCTCCGGGAAGCCGCAGACCTCCCAGACATCGGCCACGGCGCCGGGCAGGCCGCCAGTGCGCGCGAGGTAGGCGGCCAGCCGGCCCCGGGCGCCCTCGAAGGCGCCGAACATCGACTGGAAGCTCTGGAAGTCGAGGGCCACGGAGAACCGGGCATAGGCCTCGGCGACACGGCCCTCGCCCTTGAGGGCCAAGCGGGCCACCCCCTTGCGGGCGGCCGCGGCGATGGCGGCCGAGGCGGCGTCGTCCATGACCCGGAAGCCGGGGGAGACGCCGGCCTCCAGGGGGAAGCGGCGCAGCAGCTTCTCGCAGAAGGCGTGGATGGTCTGGATCTTCAGGCCGCCGGGGGTCTCCAGGGCGCGGGCGAAGAGGGCGCGGGCGGCCGACAGGCGCAGGTGGTCGTAGTCGAGGATCGGCCGCCCCTCGAGGTCGGACAGGGCCTGGCGCAGCCGCGTGTCGTCGCAGACCGACCAATCGCCCAGCAGGCCGAACAGCCGGCGCTGCATCTCGGCGGCGGCGGCCTTGGTGTAGGTGACGCAGAGGATGGTGGCGGGCTCGGCCCCGGCCAGCAGCAGGCGGGCGACCCGGTCGATCAGGGTCTTGGTCTTGCCCGAGCCGGCGTTGGCGGTGACGAAGGCCGAGAGCTCCGGATCGGCGGCGACGCGCTGCGGATCGGTCTCGCGGGTGGGGAAGGGGATCGCGGTCATTCCCCCTCCTCGTCGCCGCTGGTGGACCATTCGAACACCCGGGCCAGGTGGTCGTAGTCGCTGATGTGGGTCTTCACGAACTGCGGGGCCGAGCGCGACAGGTAGGGCTGGGCCGGGTCGTCGAAGCGGGCGATCAGCTTGCCCAGGCCGTCCAGGGCGGTGCGGGCGGCGGCTTCGCTCTCCTCGCCGGCGGCGGCGCGCACCTCCTCGCGGCCGGCGGGCTTGCGGCCGGTGACCTCCAGATAGGTGAGGTCTCCGGGCATGGGGCGGCCCAGGGTGGGGAAGCCGCCATAGGCCAGGATGGCGGCGGTGAGGGTGAGCTGGGGCGAGAAGCCGGTGTCGACCACCTTCTGCGAGGGCGCCTTACCGGTCTTGTAGTCGAGGATGTGGCCGTAGCCGTCCGGCGACAGCTCGATGCGATCGGCCCGCGCATTGACCTTGAACAGGCCGGCGGGGGCCATGATCTCCAGCTCGCCCTTCAGCTCCACATGGATGGTGCGGCCGTCGGCCCGCCTGCGGCGCTCCAGGTCGGCGACCCAGAGGGCGGCCTCGCGGGCCAGAGCGCTCTCCCGGGCCAGCGCCTCGTGGGGCATGCCGGCCTCTTCCAGGGCGGTGACGTACATCGCCTCGAAGATGGCCGCCGCGTCGGGGGGAACCTCCACCGGATGGGCCTCGGCGAAGCGTTCGAAGGCCTTGTGGATGGCGGTGCCGCGGGCGCGGGCCTCGACCGCCTCGTCGGGGCGCTCGAGGGGATAGAGCCGCAGGATGTCGCGGGCCCAGACGGCGTAGGGGTCGCGGGTCAGGGCCTCGACCCGGGTGACCGCCATCTCGCGGGGGCGGTCGGCGACGGGCGGGCGCGGGGCGGGGCGCTTGGCCGGCGTGTAGTCCGTGGCCGCGTCGAGGGACCGGGCCCAGTCGAGGATCTCGGGCCGGGTGGGCAGGTCGACGCCGGCGCCGCGCGCCAGGGTCTCCAGCCGCCAGAGCCAGCGGGACTTCACGGCCGGGGCGCCCTCGCGGCGTTCGGAGTGCAGCAGGATCACCTCCGGCGCGCAGGCGGCCTGGGCGAAGTCGTGGGCGGCCAGGCCCACGCGGCGCTCCGGCGGCGGCAGGCCCAGGGCCTCGCGCATCGGACGCGACAGGAAGGGGTCGAGGGTCGCGCCCTGGGGCCAGACGCCCTCCTCCAGGCCAGCCACGATCAGCCGATCGGCGCGGGTCAGGCGGGCCTCGATGGCCCCCAGGATGCGCAGGCGTGGATGGGTGGCGCCCCCCGAACGGATGCTCTCGCCGGACATCAGCCGGGCCAGCAGGTCGGCGAAGCCGCGGGGGCTGACCGCCGGCGAGCCGTCGGACTCGCTCATCAGGCCCGACAGCAGCCGGCCCAGGGCCTCGCCGCCGTGGCCGGCCCAGAGTTCGCCGGGGTCGCCGCTCTCGTCGCCGGCCAGGGCCTCCATGGTCTGGGCCAGGGCCCGGGCGGCGGCGGCTGGCGGCGCCACATCCTCGGCATAGGGGGTCAGCAGCGGGGCCAGGACCACGCGAAGCTGGGCGGCGAAGGCCAGCGCATCCTCCAGCGCCGGCAGGTCGGCGCGGGGCTCGTCCATCCTGCGGCGCAGGCGGGCGTCCAGGGCCCCCCAGCTGGTCTGGCGGGGGCCGCGCAGGCCGTGCAGCTCCAGGGCCGCGCGGCGGCGGTCCAGGGTCTCGGGGTCCAGGCCCAGACGCACGAAGGGGTGCTTGGCGATGGCCAGCAGGGTGACGGGGTCCAGCGGATCGCTGGCCGCCCGCGCTGTCAGGGCGGCCAGCACCCCGCAGCGGCAGCCGGCCAGGGCCGAGCCCGCCGAGGAGTCCGCGCCGACGCCCCAGCGGGCCAGCTTGGCGGCGACGCGGCGGGCCAGGGTCTGGTCGGGCGCCACCAGGGCTGCGGTCATGCCGGGGGTCTCCAGGGCCTCGCGCAGCAGCAGGGCGGCCACGGTGGCGGCCTCCTCCTCGGCCCGGGCGGTGACCACCGACAGGCCCTCCAGGCCCGCGGCGATGGGGTCGACGCCCTCGCTCTCGCCCTCGGCGCGCAGGGTCTCGATGACGGTCAGCCAGTCGGCGGTGGCCTCGGCCGGGCGCAGGGCCTCGTTGATCACCCGGCGGCGCCAGCGGCCGGCGGTGTCGAGGGTGTCGGAGGCGGGCCAGAGGACGACGTCGCCCCGGGCGGCGCCGGCGCGGGCCAGCAGCCGCTTCATGGCGCCCTGCGGATGCTGTTCCCCGACCTGGGCCCAGGCGGCCTCGGCCAGGCTTTCGTCGAGGCCCGGCAGGATCACGGCCCCCTGGGGGGCGCGGGCGATGACCGCCAGCAGGTCGGCGGTGGCCGGCGCGGTGCCGGTGGAGCCCGCCGCGATCAGCACCCCCTCCGGCGGCCGGTGGTCCCAGGCCTCGGCCAGGGCGCGCAGCAGGGCCACCCGGCGCTGGCTGACATCGACGACCCCCAGCTCGCGCAGGCGGGCCGGCCAGGCGACCAGCGCGGTCTCCAGGAACTCGCGGCTGACCCGCCAGTGCTCGGCGAGGTCAGCGCTCACCAGGTCGGCCAGGCCTTCCTTGGCGCTGACCTCCTCGATCTGCAGGCTGTCGAGGAAGGATCCCAGGGCGTCGGCCAGCTCCAGGGCGGCCGAGGCGTCGAGGTCGCGGTTCAGCGCCTTCTCGTGGCCCTTCACCAGGGCGATCAGCTCGAAGCGGCGGCGCAGGGGATCGATGGCGGCGGGCAGGTCGATGGCCAGCTCGCCGGGCTCGAAGGGCGGCTCGCCCTCGTCCAGGTCGCCCAGGGGCCGGATCTGCGGCGGCAGGACCGCGCGGCCGCCCGCGGCGGCGATGAAGGCGTCGGCCAGCGCCCGGGCGCCGCGCCGGGTGGGGGTCAGCACCACGGCCTGGGACAGGGCCTGGGGCCCGAGCGGCGACAGCGCGTCGAACAGGCCGCCGGCCAGGTCGTGGACGAAGGGACGATGGGCCGGGATGTTGAACCAGCGGGGACCGGCCGAGGCCAGCAGGGGGATCACGTCAGCCTCGCTTCGGCCTCGTCTCGCGCGATAGGGTCGCCCACCTGCATCCAGAGACCGTCCAGTTGCAGACCGAACAGCCGCCGCTTCCGGGTCGAGGCGATCCAGATGTCGCGCAGGGTGAAGGCGTCGCGAGGATCGGCATAGACCAGGGTCGGATCAAGAATCTCGATGCCGAAACAGTGCAGCGGCGCCTCGGCTGCCTGGCCCCGGTGGGTCAGGGCCCCGTCGGGGTCCTGGAAGAAATCTCCGGGGGTGTCGAAGCCCATGGTGCGGGCCTTGGGGATGACCACCAGCAGGGCGTCCATCCGGGCCGGGTCCCAGGCCTTGGCCAGGGTGGTCATCGGCGGTTCGCCGGGGACGTCCCAGACATAGTCGCTGTTGCAGACCCAGACCGGCGCGTCACCGATCAGGCCCCGCGCGTGCTTGATGCCGCCACCGGTCTCCAAGAGTCTGGCGCGCTCGTCGGAGATCAGGACCTCGACGTCCGTCCTGCGCTTCAGATGGGCTTCCATCTGGTCGGCATGGGCGTGGACATTGACCACCACACGCTCCACGCCGGCGGCCACGAGGGGATCGATCATGTGATCGATCAGGGCCTTGCCGGCGACCTCGATCAGGGCCTTGGGCTGATGATCGGTCAGGGGCCGCATGCGGGTGCCGAGGCCAGCAGCCATAACGATGGCGGTCTTGGGCGCGCTCATCGACGGCTCTCCTGCGGGACATGCTCGTCGAACCAGGCCGCCAGCTCGGCCAGGGCCGGGTCGGCCAGGCAAGCGTCGAGATAGCGCCACAGCCTCGGCATGAAGGCGGCGTAGCGGGGCTTGGCGTCGCGGGTCACCAGGCGGGCGAAGATGCCCAGGATGCGGACGATGTTGAGGGCGCCGAGCGCGTGGTAGTCGGCCAGGAATTGGGCCTGGTCGAGGTCCGGCCGCAGCTTGAAATAGTAGGCCAGGGCCGCGGCCTCCCGCTGGGGCGACACATCCCGGCGGGCGTCGTGCAGCAGCATGGACATGTCCCAGGCCGGGTGGGCGCGGACGGCGTCCTGGAAATCCAGCAGGCCGACCCGGGCCGCCCCCTGGCGCTCGGGCAGCCAGATCAGGTTCTCGGCGTGGTAGTCGCGGTGGCAGAAGACGCTGGCGCCGGCCGCCCCGTGGGCGCGGATCGGGGCCCAGATCGCGTCCCACTCGGCGACCGCGGCGTCGCTGAAGGCCAGCTCCGGCTTCAGCCTGGGCAGCCATTCGGGAAGGATGTCGCCCGCGGTCTTCAGCGCGACCTCGTCATAGTCCAGCAGAGGCCATTCGATCCCCGGGGCGGTGAGCATCCTGGGCGCCGTGGCCGTGTGCAGGTTCACCAGGCCCTCGATGGCGGCGTCATAGAGGGGCGCCTCGTCCTGGCCGCCGGCGATCAGGACAGCGAAGAGGTCGTCGCCGAGGTCCTCCAGCACCGCCAACCCTTGCGCGGCGTCATGGGCCAGGATGGCGGGCGCCGAGAGGCCCTGGGCCTTCAGCCACTGCGCCACCGCCACGAAGGCGTCGACCCGGCCGGCGGCCAGGCGGGCCAGGGCGTTGTAGCCGGACTGCGCCCGCTGCTCCGGCGTGGCCTCGGGGGCGCAGGGGGCGGTCTCGGCGTTGGGGGGCTGGTCCATGAAGATCAGGCTGGGGCCACGGGTCGGATGCAGCCGCTCATAGGCCCGGGTCGAGGCGTCGCCGCTCAGGGGGACGCGGGCGGCGTCACCCCAGCCGTGCTGGGCCAGGAAGGCGGACTTGATGGCCTCACGATCGGAACTCAAACCCACGTCCTTTCCAGGCGCCGCTGGGGGTCAGGCGCGCGCGGCGGCCCTCCCCCTCGAGGATGATCTCTATATCAAGCCGGTCGGGCGGCAGGCGACCTTCCAGGCGTTCGGGCCACTCGATCAAGGCCGCCCCGTCCTCCAGGGCCTCGTCCAGGCCGATCTCATAGGCCTCGTCGGGGCTGGTGAGCCGGTAGAGGTCGAAATGGGCCACCGAAATGGAGGCCCCTTCATAGAACTGAACAAGCGTGAAGGTGGGGCTGGGCACATCCTCGGCAGGCGTGGTGAGCGCCCGGATCAGGGCCCGGGCCAGGGTCGACTTGCCGGCCCCGAGCGGCCCGGTCAGGCAGATGGCCTCGCCGGGCTTCAGCGCTCCGGCCAGGGCCGCGCCGAGGGCCGACGTGGCGGCCTCGTCCTCCAGGGCGATCTCACCGGCCGCCGGGCGGATCATGCGAAGGGCCGGTCGGGCTGGTGGGGCAGGACACCGGCGATATAGGCCTTCACCGCCAGGGTCGCGAGGTTGACGTCCGGGTCGAGCGCTTCGGGGGGGATCAAGGGCCCCACGGTCAGGTCAAAGGCCCGGCCCCGCTTGTTCAGCAGCTCGTGGAACAGGGTGATGTCCCGCAGCTCGCCGGAGAAGTCGTTGAAGAGGTGGAACAGGGTCGACCAGGGTCCCGACAGGTGCATGGGGACGATGGGCGCCTCGTACTTGCGGGCGATGGAGAAGGCGCTGGGCATCCAGGGGGGATCCATCAGGGTCCCGTCCGGCGCCTTGCGGGCCAGGCGTCCGGCCGGGAAGATGGCCAGGGCGCGCTCGGCCTCCATGGCCTCCCGGGTGAGGTTCAGGGTCAGGCGGGTGCGCTCGCGGGTGCGCTTGGCCTCCACCCACTCCACCGGGATCAGCACCTCGCTGAAGGCCGGCGACACCCGATGGGCGTCGGCGTTGGCGTAGAAGCAGAGGTCGGGGCGCAGGCCCTTGACCGCGTCATAGACGGCGATCCCGTCGGCGATGCCGGTGGGGTGATTGCAGATCAGCACCACCCGTCCATGGGCGGGAATCCGCTCCAGGCCGCGCACGCTGACCTTGACGTCCAGCAGGGCCGAGACGTGCTCCAGGGCCTGGCGGCCCGACATCTGGGCGATGTCGTCGGCCATGGTCCGGGCCTTGCGGTAGTCCAGCAGGCGGTAGAGCAGGGGCCGGATCAGCGGCCATGCCGCCCCGCCCGAGAGCTTGGGGGCGCGCTCGGCGATCAGGGTGTCGACGATGTGATCGTGATAGGCCCGCCGCGCCGGCAGGGCCTCGGTGGCGACGCTCATGGGGGCAAGATGCCCTTGCCCGCGCGCCCGGTGCAAGGGGCTGCTCCCCTGTCCCTGACCTGGGAAGAAATGAGCGATCTTCAAGTCTGGCGGTCCCACGCCGTCCCGCCCAAGCTTCGCCTCCATCCCGGGGGAAGACATGACGACCACGGACCATGAACCGGCGACGATCCTGGCCACCCATCGGTACAGTCTGCATAGCGAGGCGATCGGCGAGACCTTCCAGATCGATGTCGCCCTGCCCAGTCCCTGGGCTGGCCAGCGTCCCGATCATCGGCTGCCGGTGATCTATGTGATGGACGCCAACACCGTGTTCGGGATCGCCGCCCAGGCCCTGCGTTTCCTGCAGAACGGCGACGGGGTCCCGCCCTGCCTGCTGGTGGGGGTGGGCTATCAGCTGGAGGGGCCGCGCCGCCGCCGCCGCGACTATGGCGGCCTGCGGACCCGGGACCTGACCCCGAGCTTCGACGCCGCGTTCCACGAGACCCTGCTGGCGCAGATGGGGGACCGCCCCCTGCCCGACATCGGCCCGGCCGGCGGCGGCGAGGCCTTCCTGGATTTCCTGATCGAGGGGGTGCGACCCTTCATCGCCGAGCGCTACGCTACCGATCCGGGAGACCAGACCCTGGTGGGCAGCTCGCTGGGGGGCCTGTTCAGCCTGCACGCCTACCTGACCCGCCCGGGCGCCTTCCAGCGGCATGTGGCGGGCAGTCCGGCCCTGTGGTGGCGAGGCGGCGAGGCCTTCGCCACCGAGGCGCAGGCCCGGCCCGATCCGCAGACCCGGCTGTTCCTGTCTGTGGGGGGGCTGGAGACCGATCCGCGCTGGCCCATGGTCGACCATATGCGGCGGATGGCCGAGCGGCTGGCGGGGCGCGGCCTGCCGGTCACCGCCCACGTCTTCGAGGGCGAGAGCCACACCTCGGTGATCCCCGCCGCGCTGAGCCGCGGCCTGAGATCGGTGCTCGCGCCCCTACCCACCCGCGCCGGGACGTCCTAAAAGCTCGGCATGCGCGAGATCACACACTTCATCGACGGCGTGTCCGTCGCGGGGACCTCCGGCCGCTACGGCGAGGTCTTCAATCCCAACACCGGCGAGGTCCAGGCCCGCGTGGCCCTGGCCACCCCGGCCGAGCTGGACGCCGCCGTGCAGGCCGCGGTCCGGGCCCAGCGGACCTGGTCGGCGGTCAATCCGCAGCGCCGGGCGCGGGTGATGTTCGAGTTCAAGCGGCTCGTCGAGGCCCGCATGCAGGAGCTGGCCGAGCTGCTCTCCTCCGAGCACGGCAAGGTCATCGCCGACTCCAAGGGCGACATCCAGCGGGGCCTGGAGGTGATCGAGTTCGCCTGCGGCATCCCCCATGCGCTCAAGGGCGAATATACCGAGGGCGCGGGTCCGGGCATCGACGTCTATTCCATGCGGCAGCCCCTGGGCGTGGCCGCCGGGATCACCCCGTTCAACTTCCCGGGCATGATCCCGATGTGGATGTTCGGGATCGCCATCGCGGTGGGCAACACCTTCATCCTGAAGCCCTCGGAGAAGGATCCGACCCTGCCGGTGCGTTTGGCCGAGCTGTTCATGGAGGCCGGGGCGGCCCTGGGGATGGACCTGAAGGGCGTGCTGAACGTCGTGCATGGCGACAAGGTCGCCGTCGACGCCATCCTCACCCACCCCGACATCGCCGCGGTCAGCTTCGTCGGCTCCTCGGACATCGCCTCCTACGTCTATTCGACCGGGACGGCGCACGGGAAGCGGGTCCAGGCCATGGGCGGGGCCAAGAACCACGGCATCGTCCTGCCCGACGCCGACCTCGACCAGGTGGTCAAGGACCTGTCGGGGGCGGCCTTCGGCTCGGCCGGCGAGCGCTGCATGGCCCTGCCGGTGGTGGTGCCGGTGGGCGCCAGGACCGCCGAGGCCCTGCGCGAACGGATGATCGCCGAGATCGACACCCTGAAGGTCGGCCTCTCCAACGACGCCGCCGCCCAGTACGGCCCGGTGGTCACCGCCGCCCACAAGCAGAAGATCGCCGACTACATCCAGATCGGCGTCGACGAGGGGGCCGAGCTGGTTGTGGATGGCCGCGGCTTCTCCATGCAGGGCTACGAGAAGGGCTTCTTCATCGGCCCCAGCCTGTTCGACCAGGTCAAACCGGGCATGAAGACCTACAACGAGGAGATCTTCGGCCCCGTCCTGCAGATCGTCCGCGCCGAGACCTTCGAGGAGGCCGTGGCCCTGCCCTCGGCCCACCAGTACGGCAACGGCGTGGCCATCTTCACCCGCAGCGGCCGGGCGGCCCGCGAGTTCGCGGCCCAGGTCAATGTCGGCATGGTGGGGATCAATGTCCCGATCCCGGTGCCGGTGGCCTACCACTCCTTCGGCGGCTGGAAGCGCAGCGCCTTCGGCGACACCAACCAGCACGGGATGGAGGGGGTGAAGTTCTACACCAAGGTCAAGACCATCACCGCCCGCTGGCCCGAGGGGACAAGCGAGGATTCGGCCTTCGTCATCCCCACCATGCGTTAAGCTGGCGCGGAACAAGGAGTTGGCGATGACATTCCGGACCTGGGCGATCCTGATCCTGGTGGCGGTTCTGGCCGGAGTCGGGGGCTGGGCTTACTGGAACTACGACCTGCGCTGGCGGCCCAAGACCATCACCAAGCACCAGGCCGAGATCACCAAGATTCTGGAACAGGCCGGCTGGGCCTCGCCGGGCTTGACCAAGACCAAGCTCTACATGGTCTCCTTCCGCACCTGCCCCGACTGCCTGCGGTTCAAGAAGGAGGAATTCCCCGGCCTGCACGCCGCCGGCGTCGACACCCGGGTGATCGAGATCGCCCGGCGCGACAAGAACGGCATCGCCAAGTCCACCCCGGTGGAGCGCTCCACGGTGGCCGAGCTGTGGATCCGGCATGGAACGCCCAAGGCCTGGGAGCTGATGGAGCAGTGGGAGGCCGTGGTCCCCGAGGCCTGGACCGCCCCCGGCATCCCGCCGGCCGACGGCGACATGGCCCGCAGCGCGGTGATCGAGGCCGGCCGCAAGATGACCGAGGACCTGCGGCCGCTGCTGAAGGCGAACGGCGTCGCCGTCAGTGATCCGACGGGCATCCGCTATCCCACCCTGGTCTGGTGGAACGCCAAGGGCGAGATGCGGGCCTGCGCCTGCGAGCAGCGGGAAACCTACCGCTTCGTGCGCAAGGAGCTGGGGGCCGACTGAGCCGGCGTCAGGCGGTCAGGTCTTGAACGGCTTGCCGCTGACGATTTCCTTGTTCCGCAGCCGCGTCTTGGGCCCCTGGCCTCGCTCGGCCTCGGTCTTGATCGGCCGCCGGCTGTGATTGGCGCCGTGCAGGGCGCCCGGCTCCGATCCGCCCCAGTCGAGCTGGGGGCTGTCGCGGCCCTCGAGGTCGTGGGGGTCGACACCCGCGGGCGTGCCGATGAAGGGCTTCTCGGGGTTGGTGTCGGACATGGGCTTCCTTTCCGGACTGGACACGATCCCAACTGATCCGACGCTAGGAAGTTTCGCGCCCGCCGTTGTGATCTAGATCATCTGCGGTTAGGCGGGGTGCGATGGCCTCCGCCCTGCAAGCCGCCTATGACGCCCGCCTCGCCCAGGGGGTCATCCGTCCCGACCCCGCCCAGGCCGCCGGCCTGGCCGCCCTGGTGCGGCTGGAGGGGGATCTGGCGGCCAGCGAGCCCTCGGGGCTGTCGGCCTTCTTCCGAAAGCCCGAGGCCCAGCGCGGGGTCTATCTCTGGGGGCCCGTGGGGCGGGGCAAGTCCATGCTGATGGACCTGTTCTTCGAGACCGCTCCGGTCGACAGGAAGCGCCGCACCCACTTCCACGTCTTCATGGGCGAGATCCACCGGCTGATCGGGGCATGGCGGAGCGGCGACGCCGCAGCCCGCAAGGCCCGGTTCGGCCAGCACAAGGGCGACGATCCCATCCCGGCGGTGGCCGACGTGGTGGCGCAGGACGCGCGCCTGCTGTGCTTCGACGAGTTCCAGGTCACCGACATCGCCGACGCCATGATCCTGGGGCGGTTGTTCGAGGCCCTGTTCGCCCGCGGCGTGACCCTGGTGGCCACCTCCAACCGGGTTCCGGACGCCCTCTACAAGGATGGCATCAACCGCCAGCTCTTCCTGCCCTTCATCGAGATGATCAAGACCCGGCTGGAGGTGGTGAGCGTGGCCGGCGGGCACGACTATCGCCTGGACCGGCTGCGGGCGGCCGGGGTCTGGTTCTCCCCCGACGATCCCGACAACCAGCGCAGCTTCATGGCCCTGTGGCGCGACATGCTGGGCGGCGAGGCCGAGATCGGCGAGACCCTGGAGGTGCTGGGCCGCAAGGTCCACCTGCCCCACGCCTCCGGCGGCCTGGTGCGGGCGTCCTTCGCCAGCCTGTGCTCGGTGGCGCTCGGCCCCAACGACTATGTGGCGCTCGCCGAACGCTTCCACACCGTCTTCCTGGAGGACCTGCCCAGGCTCACCGCCAACCGGCGGGAGGAGGCGCGGCGCTTCGTCATCCTGATCGACGCCCTCTACGAGGCGCGCACCAAGCTGATCGTGCTGGCGGAGGCCGAGCCCATGGCGCTCTATCCGCAGGGCGACGGCGCCTTCGAGTTCGAACGCACCGCCTCGCGCCTGCAGGAGATGCGCTCGGCCGACTGGCTGGCGGAGGACTAGGTCCGCAGGCTCGTCACCAGGTCCTGGGCGTAGGGGCGCAGGTCGGCGAAGCGGCGGACGCAGAGGGTGAGGTCGCGGACGGCCCAGTCGTCCTCAAGCTCGATCACCGAGAGCGGCGTCGTCTGGGCCACCCGGGCGGCGGTGGACTGCGGCACGACGCCGACCCCCACGCCTGCCTCCACCAGCCGGCAGACGGCGTCGAAGCTGCGCAGCTGGACGCGCAGGTTCAGGCCAGATCCGAGGCGGGCGGCCTTGTCGGCCAGGAACCGTTGCAGGGCGCTCGTGCGCTCCAGCCCCACCAGGTCGTAGGCCAGCACGTCGGCGAAGGCCACGCGGGCCCGGGCCGCCAGCGGATGCCCCTTCTGCGCCACGACGACGAAGCGGTCCGACCGGAAGGGAAAGGTCTCCAGGCCGCCGACGTCCACCGTGCCGGCGACGATGCCGATGTCCCCCACCCCCTCGGCGATCAGGCCGACGATCTCGTCCGACAGCCGCTCCTCCAGGTCGACCCGGACCCTGGGATTGTCGGCCAGGAACCGCCCCAGGGCCTCGGGCAGGAACTCCGTCGACGCATTGGTGTTGGCCAGCAGGCGGACCTCGCCGGTGAGGCCGCCGGCGAAGGCGCCCAGGTCCTCCCGCATTCGCGCGCTCTGGGCCAGGATGGTCCGGGCGTGCTTCAGCAGGGTCAGGCCGGCGGGGGTGGGAGTCACGCCCTGGCGGGATCGCACCAGCAGCCCGGCCTCCAGGCTGTTCTCCATGCCGCGAATCCGCGTCGAGGCCGCCGCCAGGGCCAGCGCGCTGCGCTCGGCGCCGTGGGTGATCGAGCCGGCGTCGACCACGTCGCAGAACAGCTTCAGGTCGGTGAGGTCGAATCTCATCCTTCGTCCTTTGCGAAGGAAGACTAAGTCAATTGCGCATTGAAGTGGAGGAAATTTGGCGTGAGGCTTCGTGGAATCCGAATGTCGATCGAATGGGGCGCCGCATGCTCACCTATCTGATGGAACGAACCATCCCGCCGCGTTTCGACACGACCGATCCTGATCAGGTGGCCCTGCACGCCCGTTGGGCGACGGACGCCTACCGGGAGGTCGGCGCCTTCTGGCTGGGCGGCGTGGTCACCGAGGATCGGATGTTCAGTCTGGTCACCGCGGAGGCCGAGGGCGACCTGCGCCGCTACTGCAAGTCCCTGGGCATCGCCGACCAGGACGTGACTCTGCGTCAGGTTCTGCGGCCGCTCGGGCCCTACTTCGCCATGGCGCGCGATGACGCCCGCTTCCGCCCTCCGCTTCGTTGACACCGGGCGCCCGGCGCTTAAAAGCGGAACCGCTTCATCCTCTTGGAAACAGCCATGACAGAAACCACCCAGGGGCCTCGCGAACGCCCGCTGTCGCCGCACCTGCAGGTCTGGCGGCCGCACGCCACCATGGTGGGGTCGATCCTGCACCGGATCACCGGGAGCGCGCTCTATGTCGGCGCCCTGATCCTCGCCGGATGGGCCATGTCCCTGGCCGCCGGGCCCGACGCTTACCAGACCTTCATGGAGCTGCTGGGCTCGCCGCTCGGCAAGCTGGTGATGTTCGGCCTGACCCTGTCGGTCTTCTACCACCTGGCCAAGGGCGTTCAGCACCTGTTCTGGGACGTGGGCGCGGGCTTCAAGCTGGCGACCGCCAATATGGGCGCCGTGGCCTGCTACGCCTTCGCCGTCGCCGCGACCCTGGCCGTCTGGGCCATCGCGGCCATGACCGGAGCGCTGTGATGGAAAATTATCGCACCCCCCTGCGCCGCGCCCGCGGCCTCGGCTCGGCCAAGCACGGGGTCGGCCACTGGATTTCCGAGCGGGTCACCTCGGTGGCCCTGGTTCCCCTGGTCCTGTGGGCGGTGTTCGGGGTGATCACCCTGGCCGGCACCGACTATTACGGCGCGGTCGCCTGGATCGCCAACCCGGTCAACGCGGTGCTGATGGTGCTGCTGACGGCGGTGTCCTTCCTGCACATGCACGCCGGCATGCGGGTGATCGTCGAGGACTACATCCACAAGTCCCTGAGCAAGTCGGCCCTGTTGCTGCTCAATCTCTTCGTCTGCGCCCTGGCGGGATCGCTGGCGGTGTTCTCCATCCTCAAGGTCGCGCTGGGAGGCGCTTGATCGGTCCCATGGCGACTTACGAATTCATCGACCACAAGTTCGACGTCGTCGTGGTGGGCGCGGGCGGTTCCGGCCTGCGCGCGGCGCTGGGCTGCGCCCAGGCCGGCCTGAAGACGGCCTGTATCACCAAGGTCTTCCCCACCCGCTCACACACCGTGGCGGCCCAGGGCGGCATCTCGGCCAGCCTCGGCAACATGGGCGAGGACGACTGGCGTTGGCACATGTACGACACCGTCAAGGGGTCGGACTGGCTGGGCGACCAGGACGCCATCGAATATCTCTGCCGCAACGCGCCGGCCGCGGTCTATGAGCTGGAGCACTGGGGCGTGCCCTTCTCCCGCACCCCGGAAGGCAAGATCTACCAGCGCGCCTTCGGCGGCATGACCCGCAACTATGGCGAGGCCCCGATCCAGCGCACCTGCGCCGCGGCCGACCGCACCGGCCACGCGATGCTGCACACGATGTACGGCCAGTCCCTGGCCCATGATACTGAATTCTTTATAGAATATTTTGCGCTCGACCTCATAATGGACGAGGGCGTGTGCCGGGGGGTGACGGCTTGGAAGCTGGACGATGGGACCCTGCACCGGTTCCAGGCCCAGCAGGTGATCCTGGCCACCGGCGGCTATGGCCGGGCCTATTTCTCCGCCACCAGCGCCCACACCTGCACCGGCGACGGCGGCGGCATGGTGCTGCGGGCCGGCCTGCCCCTGCAGGACATGGAGTTCGTGCAGTTCCACCCCACCGGCATCTATGGCGCCGGCTGCCTGATCACCGAGGGCGCCCGGGGCGAGGGCGGCTACCTGACCAATTCCGAGGGTGAGCGCTTCATGGAGCGCTACGCGCCGTCCGTGAAGGACCTGGCGCCGCGGGACATGGTGAGCCGGGCCATGACCATCGAGATCCGCGAAGGCCGGGGCGTCGGTCCCAAGAAAGACCACATCCACCTGCACCTCGATCACCTGGATCCCAAGATCCTGCATCAGCGGCTGCCGGGGATTTCAGAAAGCGCCAAGATCTTCGCAGGTGTTGACGTGACCAAACAACCGATTCCGGTCTTGCCAACCGTACATTATAACATGGGTGGTATTCCGACGAACTTCTTCTCCGAGGTGGTTACTCGGGACGGTGACAATCCGGACAAGGTGGTGCCGGGGCTGATGGCGGTCGGGGAGGCGGCGTGCGTTTCGGTGCACGGGGCCAACCGGCTGGGGTCCAACTCCCTGATCGACCTGGTGGTGTTCGGGCGGTCGGCGGCGCTGCGGACGGCGGCGACCATCAAGGCGGGCGCGAGCCAGCCGGAGATGAAGAAGGTCGAGACCGACGCCCACCTGGCCCGGTTCGACCGGTTCCGGAACGCCTCGGGCGGCACGACGACGGCGGCCCTGCGTCTGGAGATGCAGATGGCCATGCAGGAGGACGCCGCGGTGTTCCGCACCAGCGAGAGCCTGGCCTCCGGCGTCCAGCGCCTGGACGCGGTTCAGGCCAAGCGCGGCGACCTGAAGGTCACCGACCGGGGTCTGATCTGGAACACCGACCTCATGGAAACCCTGGAGCTGGACAACCTGATCGGCCAGGCGGTGACCACCGTCGTCGGCGCGCACAACCGCACCGAAAGCCGCGGGGCCCACGCCCACGAGGACTTCCCGGACCGGAACGACAAGGAGTGGATGAAGCACACCCTGACCTGGTTCGACGACGCCAGCGGCAAGGTGGCCATCGACTACCGCCCGGTGCACGACTTCACCATGACCAATGACATCGCTTACATCCCGCCCAAGGCGCGGGTGTACTGAGCCGGCCTGGCCGGTGGCGATCAAGGTATTCAAGGAAAGCGTCTGATGGTCCAGCTCACCCTGCCGAAGAACTCCCGCGTCCAGAAGGGCCGCCACCACGCGGCCCCGGCCGGGTCCGGCAAGACCAAGACCTTCAAGGTCTATCGCTACGACCCCGAGGGGACCGAGAATCCCCGCTGGGACACCTATGACGTGGACGTCGACAACTGCGGCCCCATGGTCCTGGACGTCCTGATCCACATCAAGAACACCATGGACCCGACGCTCGCCTTCCGGCGGTCGTGCCGCGAGGGGGTCTGCGGCTCCTGCGCCATGAACATCGGCGGCCGCAACACGCTCGCCTGCACCCACGGCCACGACGAGGTCCCGGGCGCCGACTGCACCATCGCCCCCCTGCCCAGCATGCCGGTGGTCAAGGACCTGATCCCCGACCTGACCATGTTCTACGCCCAGTACGCCTCCATCGAGCCCTGGCTGCACACCACCACGCCCGAGCCGCAGAAGGAGTGGATCCAGAGCCCGCAGGACCGCGAGAAGCTGGACGGCCTCTACGAGTGCATCCTCTGCGCCTGCTGCACGACCTCCTGCCCCAGCTACTGGTGGAACGGCGACAAGTACCTGGGCCCCGCCACCCTGCTGCACGCCTATCGCTGGCTGATCGATTCCCGCGACGAGGCCACCGGCGACCGGCTGGACGCCCTGGAGGACCCCTTCAAGCTCTATCGCTGCCACACCATCATGAACTGCGCCCAGGTGTGTCCGAAGGGCCTGAACCCCGCCAAGGCCATCGCCGAGATCAAGAAGACCCTGGCCGAACGGGTCGTCTAGGGTCCTCCACGCCGGGCGTCGCGGGCGCCTGAACCGGTCTTCACGACAGGCTTTGACGCTCTAGAGTTATCCAAACGGCGTTCGTTAAGTTGACGCCTCCGTCATTTTTCTGCATGGGGCTGTCATGAGTTCATCGGCTGCACATGTCGTGGTGCTGGGGGCCGGCCATGCCGGGGGTTCCCTGGTGGCCCTGTTGCGCCAGTACGGCTTCGAAGGCGCCATCACCCTGGTGGGCGACGAGCCCATCGCCCCCTACCAGCGGCCGCCGCTCTCCAAGGCCTGGCTGAAGGGGGAGGCCGACGCCGACTCCCTGGCGCTGAAGCCCCTGGAGTTCTACGCCGAGAACCAGATCGACTTCCGGCCCGGCGTCGCCGCCGTGAAGCTCAAGCGGGCCGACAAGGTGGTGGAGCTCTCCGACGGCTCGACGCTCAGCTACGACATCCTAGTGATCGCCACCGGCATGCGGCCAAACAAGCTGCCGGTGGCCGGGGCGGAGCTCGACGGCGTGCTCTCCCTGCGCACGGCGGCCGACGCCGAGCAGCTGAAGGCCCACCTGAAGCCCGGCGCCCACCTGGCCATCATCGGCGGCGGCTATATCGGCCTGGAGGTGGCGGCCTCGGCTCGCGCCCTGGGGGCGGAGGCCACGGTCATCGAGCGCGAGAGCCGCATCCTGGCCCGCAGCGCCTGCGAGGCGCTCTCGACCTTCTTCGCCGACTATCATCGCGCCCGGGGCGTGACCTTCGAACTGGGCGCCGGGGTCGACAGCCTGACCGGCGACGGCGGCAAGGTCACCGGGGTGAAGCTCGCCGACGGCCGGACGATCCCCGCCGACGTGGTGCTGGTGGGGGTGGGCGGCAAGCCCAATGACGAGCTGGCCGCCGACGCCGGCCTGGAGACCGCCCGCGGCGTGGTGGTGGACCTGGAGGCGCGCACAAGCGATCCCGCCATCTTCGCCATCGGCGACGTCAGCCACCGGCCCATGCCCCACTATGACCGCATGTTCGGCCCCGAGAGCGTGCCCAGCGCCCTGGAGCAGGCCAAGCAGGCCGCGGCCGCCATCACCGGCCGGCCGGCGCCGACCCCGGAGGTGCCCTGGAACTGGTCGGACCAGTACGATCTGAAGCTCCAGATCGCGGGCCTGCCCTTCGACGCCGACAAGATCCTGGTGCGGGGCGACCCGGCCACGGCCAAGTTCGCCATCTTCCACCTGAAGGGCGACCTGATCCAATCCGTCGAGGCGGTCAACGCGCCGCCGGAATACATGATGGGCCGCCAGCTCATCGGGAACCGAAAGCCCGTCAATCTTGACAAGCTTGCGGACCCATCCATTTCCATGAAAGAGGTCGCCGCTTAAGGCGGGCGAAGGGGAGTAAATGGCCAAGATCACCTATATCGAGAACAACGGAACCGAACACGTCATCGACGTGAAGCCGGGCCTGACGGTGATGGAAGGCGCGGTGAAGAATAACATCCCGGGCATCGACGCCGACTGCGGCGGCGCCTGCGCCTGCGCCACCTGCCACGTCTATGTGGACGAGGCCTGGAAGGACAAGACCGGTACGTCCTCGGCCATGGAGGAATCCATGCTCGACTTCGCCGAGAACGTGGAGCCCAACAGCCGGCTCTCCTGCCAGATCAAGGTCACCGACGAGCTGGACGGCCTGATCGTCCGCATGCCGGAAAGCCAGCACTAACACCTTCGCCGGAGCGTCCCTCCATGTGTCATCCCGGAAAGCCCGCAGGGCTTGTCCGGGACCCATATGCGCGGGGCGTGCCGGAGAGATCGGGGCTTCTGGGTCCCGGTCTTCCGCGTGCCGCGGAAACCGGGATGACACCTGGTGGATCTCGCAAGAAAAAAGCCGCCGGCTGCGGGTCGCAGCGGCGGCTTGAATCTGTATCCCGAAGCTAGGAAGGCTCCGGGAGGGGGCGCTTTAGCTAAGCGGCCATACGCGGGGCGCAGAGGCGGTCCAGCGTGCCCATCAGGGTCGACATGGCGCTGGACGGCAGGATGGTGTCCTCCTCGTAGGAGCCCTCGGCCAGGATCAGGGCCAGGCGGTCGCGGGCGCGGCTGACGCGGCTCTTGATGGTGCCGATGGCGGCGCCGCAGATCTCGGCCACTTCCTCATAGGACAGGCCGCCGGCGCCGATCATGATCAGGGCCTCGCGCTGGTCGTCAGGCAGCATGGCGAGCGCCCGGCGGACCTCGTCCAGCTCCAGGGTGGCCATGGGATTGGAGACCGCCACCAGGGTGCGTTCGGCGGTTTCCGGGTCGAGCTGGGTCGAGCGCCACGAGCGGCGCTTGTCGGAATAGAACTGGTTGCGCAGGATCATGAAGGTCCAGGCCTTCATGTTGGTGCCCGGCTGGTAGCTGGCGCGGTTGTTCCAGGCCCGCAGCAGGGCGTCCTGGGCCAGGTCGTCGGCTTCCACGGCGTTGCGGCACAGGGAGTGCGCAAAGGCCCGCATGTGGGGGATGAGGGCGGTGAGTTCGCCCATGAAATCCTTGTCGGCGGGGATCGTCGTGGCGGTCATGAAGCACCCTTTGGAAATCGTCTCGGAGGGGGCCGTCACCAACCCCCGTGAAAACCAAACGCGGCCGTTGCGATAAAGCTCCGCCGTTCGGAAAAGAATCTTGGCCGTGGGGGGCGGGCTGCCTTCCCGGCTCCCCCCCTCGTGTCATCCCGGAAAGCCCGCAGGGCTTGTCCGGGACCCATAGACGCGGGGCTTGTCGGAGAGAACGGTGCTTCTGGGTCCCGGTCTTCCGCGTGCCGCGGAAACCGGGATGACACGGGTTGGGGGGTGAGGTGACAAATATCGTTCTTTTTTTGTTCTTTTCGACCTTCGCGGTTATCCTCCGTCCATGGTCCCCGCCTATCCGCGCAAGGAGATGATGGTCCGCATCTGCGAGGTGGTGGAGAAGGGCTGGCGGCTGGAGCAGCTGGCGCAGCGGCCGGGGTGGCCGAGCCGGCAGACCATCTATCGCTGGACCCTGGCGGACCCGGCCTTCGCCCAGCGGCTGAAATACGCCCGCGAGTGGCGCTACGGCCTGAAGGTCAGCGCCACGGCGGGTCCGGTGTTCGATCCCGAGCGGGCCGAGGCCTTCCTGATGGAGGTGCGGCGGGGGCACGCGGTGCGCGACCTGGTGCGGCGGCCGGAGTGGCCGAACCGGGATCGCTTCAACCGCTGGAAATCCGAACGGCCCGAGTTCGTGACCGCGCTCGCCGAGGCCGTGGCGCTCGCGGCCCGGATGCGGCCGCGCAAGTGGGAGTTCTATGAGGAGGCCATCGCCGACCAGATCATCGCGCGGGTGGCGTCCGGCGAGACGATGGCGCAGATCGCGGCGGCCAAGGGCCTGCCCGGCAAGGTGGATATCCGGCGCTGGAAGCGGCTGCGGCCGGACTTCGCCAAGGCCCTGAGGCTGGCGCAGCGCGGCGGCCAGATGCGCCGAAGCGCCAGACCGTCTCGCCTGACCCCGGCCCTGTTCGATCACATCCTCACCCAGATGACCTCCGGCGCCTCCCTGCGCCAGGTCGCCCAGGCGCCGGGCATGCCCCACTACGTCACCCTGATGGCCTGGCAGAGGCGCGATCCGGAGTTCGCCAAGATGCTGGCCTGGGCGCGGCAGGAGGGCCACCTGGCGCGCGGGGCGGAGAAGGTGGAAAGGGCCGATGCGTTGGCGGCGGCAAGTCGGCGCTCGCCCACCGCCGCCGCCACGTCGGCTAGGGCATCTCGAACACCAGCAGCCCCGGCTGCTCCAGCGGCAGCTGGGCCACGACCTCACCCTGGGGGTTGAGCACCGCCGTCGGGCCCCAGGCGACGGCGCCGTCGCGCTCGCCGGTGACGTCGGCGGAGATCAGCCAGAGGCCGGTCTCGCGGCAGCGGTCGCCCCGGGCGGGGTTGTGGCGGTCGCGCCAGTGCTCGGCGCCTGGGCGGGCCATCATGTTGTTGGCGGGGCAGACGATGAGGGTCGCGCCGGTGTCCGCCACGGCCTGGGCGGCATCGGCGAAGTTGGTGTCGTAGCAGATGTTGATCCCGAACCGGACGCCGGCGGCCTCGAAGGCGGGGGCCTCGGTTCCGGGGGTGAAGAGCTGTTCGCGGCCCAGCAGGCGGGCCTTGCGGTAGCGGCCGATCAGCTGTCCGGCGTGGATGACCACGGCGGTGTTGAAGAGGGCGCCGGCGTCTTGCTCAATCAGGCCCATGACGATCGTGGGGCCGGTGGTGGGGAGGCGGGCGAGGATCGCGGCGAACTGGGGCGAGGCCAGGTCCAGGGCGTGGCGGCGAGCGCCGTCCTCCTGGGTTAGGTAGCCCTGGAGGTAGGCCTCCGGAAAGACGAGGAGGTCGGCGGCCTGGGCGGTGGCGCCGGCGATGACCCCGAGTGCGTAGGCCAGGGCGGCGTCGACATCCTCGCGGAATTCCGGGGTCTGGGCGGCGGCGATGCGGGGCATGTTTCCTCCCTCCCTTGATGGGACGGGCGCCACTCCATCCTCCGCTCATCCCCGCGAAAGCGGGGACCCAGGTGTTTTTGGTTTGCGGCGTTCGATCGGCCCAAAATTGCGCCAAGTCTCGAACAGGGAGAAAAAGCCTGGGTCCCCGCTTTCGCGGGGATGAGCGGGGGTTGGGGTTGGGGATGAGCGCTTACGCGCTCACCACCACGCGCTGGGCGTTCTTGGTGAGGACCTGTTCGGCCTGGCGCATGATGTTGGCCACCAACGCCTGGCAGGTGGGGATGTCGTGGATCAGGCCCTGGCTCTGGCCGACGGTCCAGATGCCGCCGTCGGTGTCGCCCGCGCCCATCACATTGGTCCGTCCGCGGACACCGGCCACCAGGTGGCGCACGTCCTCGATGGTCTTGGTGGAGTCCTGCTGGATCGCCACCACCTCTTCCGACACCGCGTTGCGGGCCACGCGGCTGGTGTTGCGCAGGGTGCGGTTGGTGAGCAGGGTGTCGCGCTCGGTGTTCTCGACGATCTTCTTCTTCACGTTCTCATGGATGGCGCACTCCTGGGTGGCCATGAAGCGGGTGCCCATGTTGACACCGTCGGCGCCCAGCATCAGGGCCGCGGCCAGGCTGCGGCCGTCCGCCATGCCGCCCGAGGCGATCACCGGCACATCGCCGAGCGCGTCCACCGTGGCCGGCAGCAGGACGATCAGGCCGACGTCGTCCTCGCCCGGGTGACCGGCGCACTCGAAGCCGTCGATGGAGACGATATCCACGCCGTGGCGCGCGGCGGTCACCGCGTGGCGGACCGAGGTGCACTTGTGGATCACTTTCACCCCGGCTTCCTTGAAGGCGGGCAGGTGGTCGGTGGGGTTGCGGCCGGCGGTCTCGACGATCTTGATGCCGCTCTCGATGATGGCCTCGCGGTATTCGTCGTAGGGGATCTTGTTCAGGGACGGCAGCAGGGTGAGGTTCACCCCGAACGGCTTATCCGTCAGGCTGCGGCACAGCTCGATTTCGTCGAGCAGCTCCTGCTTGTTGCTGGAATGGTGCGCGGTGATGAAGCCCAGCGCGCCGGCGTTGGCGACGGCGGCCACCAGGCGGGCGTAGCCGACGCCGGTCATGCCGCCCATGACGATCGGCGTCTCGACGCCGAACATCTCCGTGATCCTGGTCCTGATCATGTCTCGTCCCCTGCAGTGTGATTTCTGGTTGGCGCCAGACTAGCAGGGGGTGACGGGCTTTTAGAAGCCCAACTCGGGATGGCCGGCGGCGCCCTGGGCCTGTTCGGGGAGGTGGCAGGTGAAGGTGGCGCCGGCGCCGGGTTCGCTCTCCAGGGCCACCCAGCCGCCGTGCAGCTCGACGAGGGACTTCACCAGGGCGAGACCCAGGCCCGGGCCGCCGCGCTCGCGGCCGATGAAGCGGTCGAAGATGTGGGCCTGGACGTGGAAGGGGATGCCGCGGCCGGTGTCGGTGACCTGCAGCTGGATCTCGCCGAGCGCCCGGCGGGCGGAGATGGTGACGATGCCCTCCGGCGGGGTCTGGCGGATGGCGTTCTCGCAGAGGTGGTCCAGGGTCTGGGCCAGGCGCTTGATGTCGCCGCGGATGACGCCGATGTCGTCGGGATACTCGACCTTGACCGTCACCTGGGCGGCGGCGGCCTCGTCGGCGCGCCGCGCGGCGGCGTCGTTGAGCAGCTGGGCGACGTGGACGTCCTCCAGGTCCAGCGCCATCTCGTCGGCGTCGATCTGGGCCATGTCGAGGACGTCGTCGATGGAGCGGGCGAGCTGGGTGGCGGCCGAGCGGACGGCGGCGGCGTGGCCGCGGCCGCGCTCCGAGAGGTTCTCGCCGGAGCGCTCCAGCAGCTCGGAATAGCCGATGATGGTGGTGAGCGGGGTGCGCAGCTCATAGGAGACATTGCCCACGAAGTCGCGCTTCAGCCGCTCGGTCTCGGCGAGCGCCGCGGAGCGGTCGGCCAGAGCGCTCTCCAGCTTGCGGGCGTCGGTGACGTCGCCGAAGGCGATGAGGGTCGCGCCGTCGGGCAGGGGGCGCGACTGGTAGACCACGATGCGGCTGTCGGAGGTCTTCACCTCGCCGGAGATGGGCGCGCGGGCGGCGGGGTCGGTGTCGGCCACCCGGCCCTTCAGCTCGCGCCAGAAGCCCATGTCGTGCAGGCGGGGCACGCAGAGCTCGACGACGCCCTCGAAGTCGTGGGCCTGGTCCAGCTGTTGCGGGGTGATGTTCCAGAACCGCTCGAAGGCCTCGTTGTGCAGGCGCAGGCGGCCGTCGGCGCCGAACACGGCCACGGCGTCGTTGAGCTTGTCCAGGGTGGCCTGCTGCACCTGGATGAGTGCGTTGTACTGGGCCTTCAGGCGCAGCTCGCCGGTGATGTCGGAGAACAGCAGGACGATGCCGCCCAGGGGATGGACCTGGCGGCCGACCTTGAGGGTGCGGCCGTCGGGGATGGACCACATGTCGTCGGGGCTGGCGTCCAGGGCCTCGTAGCGGTCCAGCTCGGCGGCCTTCCACTTGGTGTAGTCGGCGGTCTCGGGCAGCCGCCTACGCTGGCGCAGGCGGTCGAGGATCTCCGAATGGGTCGGGCGCTCGGCCAGCCAGGCCGGCTCCAGGCCCCAGAGCTCGGCGAAGGCGGTGTTGTGAAAGATCAGCCGCTTGGTCTTGGAGAAGATGGCGACCGCGTCGGCGATGTGGTTCAGGGTCTCGTCGTGGGCCTCGACGTGGCGCTTGAGCGCCTCGCGCATCTCCTCGGTCTCGGTGACGTCCTCGGTCCAGACGCCGACCCCGCCGCCCTCGAGGGGCTGGGCGGTGACCTGGAAGGCGCGGCGGCGTCCGGCGAAGCTGGACCAGCGCATGGTCTCGCGCTTCTGGCCCAGATTGGCGGCCTCGGCGGCCAGGGCGTCGGCGGCCTTGTCGAAGCTGATGCCGCGGGCGGCAGCCTCGTCCAGGCTGGCGGCGTCCACGGAGGCCAGCCAGGCGGCGTTGACCCAGACCGGGCTGCCGTCGGCCGCGGCGATCCAGGCCGGGGTCTGGCGGGCGTCCAGGAAGGCGGCGAAGCGCGGCGCGGTGGGCAGGCCGGCGTCCTCCCCCACCACGGCCGAGAGCCGCAGCCAGGCCAGGGCGCCGGCGGCCCGGCCCTCGACGGCCACCATGCCGCCGGGACCCTGGACCTCGAAGGCGCAGGCCTCGCCGCGTTCGAACAGGGCCCGCAGGCGCCGCGCATGGTCGGGGTCGGCGCGCATCAGGGCGGCGACCACGTGCTGGGGATCGGACTCCGGCAGGCCCAGGGCGGCGATGCAGGCGGCCAGGCTTTCCTCGCCCGAGGCCAGCAGGGCGTGGCCGTCCTCCACCGCCAGCAGGGCCGAATCGAAGGCCTCGGCCGAGGCCTGGGCGGCCTCGGCGCCGGCCTGCAGGCTGGCGATGGTGGCGCGCAGAGCCTCGATCCTGTGGTCGGACTGGCGGCGTTGGGCGAGCGCCCAGAGGGTGGCGCAGATGGCCAGCAGCACCGCGCCGGCGGCGGCGGCCAGGATCAGGTCCAGCTCGCTCATCGCGTCCCCCGCGACGCCGGTGCTTTTGCCTGTCGAATCATCAGGATCGAACATAGGCGCTCAGGCGGTCTTCGGCGATAATCCAGGCATGAGCGCGATCCTCTATCCGGTGGCGGCCGACGCCGCGGCGGCCCTGAAGGCGCCCATCGCCCGCTGCGCGCGCGAACGCGAGGCCGCGGGGGCGGCGGGCGAGGCGGTGGTGTTCGTCACCGAGCCGGCAGGCCCGCCCTACGCCAGCCGCGAGGCCGCCCTCGACGCCCATGCCGGCCGGGTCGAGGACGAGCGGCCGGGCCACGTCCTGACCCTGGTCCCGGAGGACCGCTACTGCGCCCTGGCGGAGGTGATCGAGGGCCGCCCGCCGCCCCCGGCCCAGCCGGTGCTCGCCGAGGGCCGCCGCTGGCCCGCGCCCAAGGCGGCGCCGAAGACCGCCTGGCGGCTGCAGGTGAGCTATTGGCGGCTGGCCTCGGCGGTCCCGCAGGCGAGCGGCCCCCAGGCGCGCCAGGCGCGCAAGTCGGCGCGCGAACCCTTGGACTACAAGGCCTTGAACGCCCTCGCCCGCCAGCCCATGCGGGCGGTCAAGCCGCAGCAGCCGCTGGATATCGGCCTCTTCGAGACACGGCCCCCCGAGGCGCCCCATATCATCATGCCCGATGAGTAGCCTCGCCCCCTCCCTCGACGACCTGGCCGCCCTGGCCGAGGCCGCCTTCGCCGCCCTGCCCGACGATTTCCGCCGCATGACCGGCGACGTCATCTTCCGCGTCGACGACTTCGCCAGCGCCGAGGTGCTGGCCGAGCTGGGGATCGAGGACGCCTTCGAGCTGACCGGCCTCTACCAGGGGGTCGACATCGGCCGCCGCTCCACCTTCGATCCGTCGCCCCAGCCCTCGATGATCTTCCTCTACCGCCGGCCGATCCTCGACGAGTGGGTCGACCGCGGCGACGTGACGCTGGAGGAGCTGGTCACCCACGTCCTGGTCCACGAGATCGGCCACCACTTCGGCCTCTCCGACGACGACATCGACGGCATCGAGGCGGCCGACTGACGCGGCGCGCCCGGCTGGAGCGCGGCAATCGGTCGCGAGGCCGCCGACCCCGCGACCCCGGAGATTATCGAGAGTCTTAAGGCCTCTGGTCGTCTGTTGCGCCCGTGGGTTGCGGCGGGACAGGGGTCTCGTGGGCGGCCCCGAGGAGCGTGATTGTGTCAGAGCTGACTTCGGCGCCGACGGGCGCAGAGGCGTCGATCCCGTCCCGGAGTCGACCGCTGGTGATCCTGCACGTGGACGACGATCCGACCAACCGATACGTCGTGCGGGAGATCCTGACGGCGTTCGGCCATGAGGCGGTCTCGGCGGCCAGCGGCCCCGAGGGCCTGGAACAGCTGGCGCGACTGGCCTTCGACCTGGTGCTGATGGACATCCACATGCCCGGCATGGGCGGCCTGGAGGCGGTGGACAAGCTGCGGCGGACACCCGGGCTGAACCGGGGGGTCTCGGTGATCGCGCTCACCGCCGACACCACCTCGCGCAACCGGGACGACTATCTGCGGTTGGGCTTCGACGACCTTGTGCACAAGCCGATAGCCATCGAGGTGTTCCGCGACGCGGTGGAGCGCGCCGCGGTGTTCGAACACCAGGTCGTCCCGCTCCCCAGCGCCCGGCCCGCCTGACCGGCATCGGGCGGCCTTTCGACGACGACATCGACGGCGTCGCGGCTCGTCAGAACCTACCCCGTCATCCCGGCCGCAGCGAAGCGGAGAGCCGGGACCCCGGGGCCGCATCCAGTCACCTGGGTCCCGGGTCTCTCCTGCGGGTCGCCCGGGATGACGCTGTAGGTTTGGGGGCCCGCCCCAGCCAGCCTTACCGCCGAATTAAGAAAATGACGCCCCCGTCAACTTCCTTGACTCGCCTGCGGTCTCTTGAGAGGCTCGCGCCCAAGAGGAAACGAGGCGCCCCCGCGCCCATCAGGAGACGATCCCCATGGCCGCCGACGGCAACATCACCAAGGACATCATCTACGAGGCCGTGGCCCCCGACGACTTCGAGGCCATGCTGGACCTTGACCGTTACGGCAATCGCTCGACCGCCTTCGACAAGATCATCTCGGCCACCCACGACCATTTCTGGGATCCGCTCGACAAGAAGTACATCGACTTCGACGAGCCCTTCGACATGGAAAACGAGATGCTCCTGCCGGAGGACATGATCATCTCCCTGTCCACCGACTACGTCTCCAACCACCTCAGCGACTGGAAGACCCGCGTGCGGTTCGCCAACCAGTCGGCCCTGCGCTCCTTCTCCTCGATCCTGCACGGCGAGCAAGGCGCGCTGAACCTGTCGGCCAGCCTGTGCCACGTGCTGCTGGACCAGGGCGCCCAGGAATACGCCGCCAACCAGACCCGCGAAGAGGCCCGCCACGTCACGGCCTTCGCCAAGTACATCAAGGCCCGCTGGGGCCGCCCGGTGGAAGCCGGCCCCACCCTCAAGGCCCTGCTGATCGACATCATCGGCAGCCCCGAGGTCTACAAGAAGATCATCGGCATGCAGATGCTGGTGGAGGGCCTGGCCATGGGCGCCTTCGCCACCTTCTTCAACAATATCAACGACCCGCTCGGCAAGAAGCTGATGCAGCTGGTGATGACCGACGAGGCCTTCCACCACAAGTTCGGCAAGATCTGGGCCGACCGCACCATCCCGCACCTGTCTGAGGCCGAGCACGAGATCATCGAGACCTGGGCGGCCCACTGCTTCCAGACCCTGCTGTTCAACCTGGTGGCCCCCACCCAGCAGCGCGACCTCTATGAGGAGTTCGGCCTCGATCCCGACCGCGTCATCGCCGAGATGGCCGCCAACATGAACGACGAGACCCGCCGCGAGAGCATGAAGGAGCAGTCCAACATCTTCCGCGTGCTGGTGAAGACCCTGCTCAACGCCGGCATCATCACCGACCGGACCCGGGCCTTCTACGCCATCTATGTCGACCTGGAGGAGCTGAAGTCCGAGGGCGACCGCATGGTGGGCGACGACATCGCCGAGGAGGGCATCGCCTACCTGCAGGAGATCAACTTCAAGGACCGCGTCGGCCAGGCGATCAAGATCGCCGCGGAGTAGCGGGCGCCGGCCGCGGCCGGACGACGACAGCACAGGCGGCGCCTCGGGAGACCGGGGCGCCGTTTTTGTTGGCCGCCTGTCGGGAACCCCGCGCATCCTTCGTCCTTGGATCAGACACCATCCAAGGAGGACGACGATGGCCAAGCTCACCACCTGCCTGTGGTTCGACCACGGCGAGGCCCGCAAGGCGGCCGAGTTCTATGCCGGCCTGTTCCCCGACAGCCATGTCGGCCCGGCCGCCAAGGCGCCCAGCGACTTTCCCGACGGCCAGGCCGGCCAGGAGCTGACCGTCGAGTTCACCGTCCTGGGCCAGGCCTTCATGGGCCTCAACGGCGGCCCCCTCTTCAAGCCCACCGAGGCCGTCTCCTTCGTGGTGGAGACCGACGACCAGGCGCAGACCGACAAATACTGGGACGCCCTGGTCGGGGGCGGCGGCCAGGAGAGCCAGTGCGGCTGGTGCAAGGACCGCTGGGGCTTCTCCTGGCAGATCACCCCCCGCCAGCTCACCGAGGCCATGACCGACCCCGACCCGGCGGTCGCCAAGCGGGTGTTCGAGGCGATGATGACCATGCAGAAGATCGACGTGGCGAGGATCGAGGCGGCGAGGAGGGGGTAGGGGGCGAAGCGGCCCGAGTATGACGACCTTAACATCATACGAGGACCCGCGAGCGCGTCGATTCTATCGCTCTATCGACCGGACCGTGAACTTGGTCACGAGGATCAAATGGAACTTCGCCGCTAGAGACGTGCGTTGATCCAGTCCCACACGTTTTTCGCCAGCCATCCTTGGTGGTTGCCGCTCACCAGTTTGGTGACAACGATCTTGTCGTTGTCGTCCAGATAGGTGCGCAAGTCGTCGGAAATTTGATTGGCCGTCCAATTGGTGGAGACAAACCTTACGCTGTCCAAGCCGGGGTCTTTGATGTTCTCAAACTGATCGAGCCGCCCCACGAAACGTGCGCGTGCGGTCGCGTAGTTTGGCTTTTCGCCGTTAAGGTCCCAGGTCACAAGATACACAGCCTAGATCAGTCTCCGCCTAGTTGAGGGTGTAGCGTCGCCACGGGATGCGACTGGGCGAGACGCGGGACAGGAAATTCACGATATCTCGTCGGCCGTAGTAGGTCGGGCGTCCGCTACCGTCCTGGGCCATCAGCACCAGCGGCAATCCGGGAAACACGCCGCTAAAGTTTTCGACCGCGTCAGCAGCTTGTGGCGCGTGGTCAAGGACGTGTCTCTTCACCACCACGACTGCAAAGGTGACGCCTTGTTCGCGAATTACCGCACCGTCAAATTGCATTTCTGTTCTCCATAGAAGAGGGCGGCGCACGCAGCACCGCCCTCTTCTTGCTTAGCCCTTGGGCGGGAACGGGTCGTTCCCGTGGCTGTCCCGGTCCCGGATTTGACCGTTGCGGCCGTGGATCAGGAGTTCGCTGCCCTGGTTCTGCGCGATCTGCCGACCTTGCTCGATCGCCTCGCGTTGGGTTTCATGAACGGAAGTCGCCTTGCTGTTTCCAGCCCCGCGAACGGCCCAGTTTCCCCCGTGGGGGACGACGTGCTGATTTTTACCCGACATCGATGTAGTCCTTTACTTTCCCGCCGAAGTTGGGATTCGCTCGCCTCGGCGTAGGCGGCGCCCCGAAGTCCGTTTGGCCCTTCAGCTTGTTAGGCGGCGCATCGGACCTCGCCGGACGTCGGCAAAGAAAAATCCTCGCCATGTCCGAGGCGAGCTTGAGGACGGCCTAACGCTGCGGGGAGGGAGCGACCCATCGAAGAGGAAGCGCACGACAGTCTGACGCCCGACGAGTTTCGGGAGGCGGTCAGTTGCTTTACGCAGGCGGACAAGCTCCGTTTGAGGAAAGCCGCGCGCTTGTTTGCCGATGGAACACGCTACGAGATCAATGACCTGATTAATGAGGCTGTGCTGCGTGCCCTAGACGGCAATCGGCGCTGTCCGCGGAAAACCGCACCGGTCATATTTTTGGCAAATGCGATGCGAAGCATCGTGTCGGCCGAGCGCGCTAGCGTCGCACTCCATCCTCGAACACAGTCGCTTTCGGCCACAGGGACCGAAGGCCCGTTTAATGTTCGCTCTCTTGACCGGAATCCGGAAGAGATGCGGCTAGCACGCGATGAGTTTGTCGAGCGCCTACAAGCGCTCGACACCCTCTTTGCGGACGATGAGGAGGCGCAGATGATTATCATGGCTGATATCGACGGGCTGGATGCCGACGCGATCCGCGAACTCACCGGCCTGAACTCGACACAATACGCGACTGCTCGCCGACGCATTCGACGTCGGATCGAAGTGCGCTTTCCGACAGGCTTTCGAACATGAGTGCTGACGACTCGCGTCGGAAGCTCTCTCGAATAGTCGACCCACTAATTGAAGACCTGTTGGCCCTTTCGGATGAAGAGCTAATCGCTGAGGTGATCGCTGACGGTGGCGATCCCGCTGTACTCGCAGCAGAGGTCGGTGGGGAAATAGCCGCCGCCATGGCAGCGCACGGAAAGCGTAAACTTGCTGCTGCCCGAGATGAATTGGGAGCGGTTCGTGCGCTTCGCAATCGTCCGGCAATCACGGCACTTCCGGCGACGGAAAAGCAGAAAATTCTTCAGGCCTTCGCCGCAAACGACGGGCCGCTGAAGAATAGGCTGACGATGGCTGCTCGCCATGGCGATGGTTTATCTGAGCAGGAGGTCGATACGGTGCTTCTCGACTTGGTCGAGCTCGGCGCTTTGGACGACGAGGGTAACATTCGTTGAGAAGGCTTACCGCTGCAGAGACGCTCCTCTTAAGTCTTGGGGTCGATGATCCAAAGGAAATCGACCTTGAGGCGATTGCGTGGTGTCTCGGTGCGGAAGTGAGATACGCGCCGCTGGAAAGCTGTGAGGCTCGGATCATCGGGTTCGGGGGCCGCGCAATCATCACGGTCGATAACCGCCATCGGCCTACTCGAATTCGCTTCTCGATCGGGCACGAACTCGGACACTGGCATTTCCACAGGGGTAAATCCTCGATCTGCCGATCTGACGAAATTGGTAGCCAAGCCAGGAGTCTCACTCATCCAGAAAGGGTGGCAGACGCGTTTGCAGCTGATTTGCTTATGCCGCCCTATCTCTTTGAGCCCGCCGCCCAAAAGTTGAAGCGTTCTACTTTCGCGACGGTTGACGCCCTAGCTTCTCTATTCCGGACAAGCCGAAGCGCAACCGCTTTGCGGGTTGTGGATTTCGGGCCTGAACCTTCGATTTTGATTTGTCATGGCGTCGCTGGGCGAAAGTGGTTCAAGCGCGGCCCTGATGTTCCCGATCGCTGGTTTCCGCGGGATGAATTGGATGCCCAATCGAATGCATTTGAGGCGTTGCATGGGAATGTAGATCGTCCGCAACCAATGCTCATTGGCGCCGATGCTTGGTTTGATCGCAGAGGGGCGGAAGATCACGAGGTGTACGAGCATACCGTTCGTACGCCTTCTGGAGAGGTTCTGACCTTACTTACATTCAAGGGCTTGGGAATGTTGAGCTAGCGATGGAGCTCCAGGCGCAATCCATCAAGTCAGGATTGGCGCACGACCTAGGCTAATAGAGGGACAGGAGCGCCGTTCCCACCTGAAACCGACGATGCCAAGAGGCCCATCACCAAGTTGATCGTTCCTCAAGGTCGGAAGGCCCGCTCTCCGTCCGTCCTTCGAGCACCAACCCGGAGAACCACCCAATGGCTGACGACCAGATCAAAGGCCCGGCGGCCTATTTTCCGTCCATCGAGAAGACCTATGGGCGGCCGATCGCCGAGTGGAAGGCCCTCGTGCGGGCGGCGATGCCGGCCCGGCACATGGAGCTCGTCGCCATGCTGAAGAGCGAGCACGGGATGGGGCATGGGTATGCCAATGCGGTGGTGGCGCATACGCTGGCGGAGGACGGCCAGTAGGGCGCCCTCCCTCCCCTTCATGGGGAGGGCGCGACAGCGATCAGGGGTGGAGGGTACCCGCCACACTTCCCCAGCCGTCCGGCGTTCCGCCGTCCACCCTCCCCATGAAGGGGAGGGAGGGGGCCTCTTGCTCCTGCGGTAGAGCTGCGCCATGGTGCTGCAACGCTTGGTGGTTTGATGTTGGCGGCCGTGTTTCTTTCGTTCGCCGTGGCGCAGGCCGCCCCTGACGGGGCCGCCGTCGCGCCGCCGGTTCAACCCGCGCCCGTGGTCCTGCATCTCCCCGCCGGGACCCCGGTCGAGGTCGAGATGGCCGAGACGATCAGTTCGCTCACCAGCCATCTGGCCGACCGGTTCTCGATCCGGCTGGCGGCGCCTCTCGTCCGCGACGGGGTCGAGGTGGTGGCCGCCGGGGCGCCGGGCCAGGGCGAGGTGATCGACGTGGCCCGCGCCGGGATCAGCGGCAAGCAGGGCAAGCTGATCATCTCGGCCCGCTATCTGGACCTGAACGGCCAGCAGGTGCGGGTGCGGGGCATGACCCTGATGACCTCGGGCAAGAGCCGGGTGGACCTGGCGACCGGGGTCATGCTGGTCCCCTATGTCGGGGTCGCCTCGATCCTCATCAAGGGCGGCGAGATCGAGATTCCCGCGGGCGCGCGGGCGACGGTGCGGTTGGCGGACGACGTCGACCTGCCGCTCTACGCGAACAGTCCATAGACCGGGGGAAGACCATGAAGAACCTGACCATCGCGGCCGCCACGGCCGTCTCGCTGCTGCTGGGGGCCTCGGCCTTCGCCCAGGAGGCGCCGCCCGCGCCCGCGCCCGCCGAGGCCGCCGCGCCCGCCGACGCCGCGCCCGCCGCACCGGCTACGCCCGCGGAGGCCGCGCCCGCGCCCACCGCGCAGGCGACGACGCCGAGCGAGAAGGGCCGCATCTACTTCTTCCGGCCCTCGCGGCTGGCCGGCGCGATCTATACCTACCACATCGTCGAGGTGGGCGATGACGGCAAGCCGGCCAAGGACGCCGCCGTGCTGGGGGACCTGCCCAATGGCGGGGCCTTCATCCTGGAGGCCGAGCCGGGCATCCACAGCTACAACATCACCGGGCCGATGGCGGTGAACAAGGCCGAGGACCGGCTGCGCCTGGAGGTCGAACCGGGCGCCACCTACTATGCCGAGCAGACCGTGCGCATGGGCGTGGTGACCGGCGGCTTCCGCCTGGTTCCCGCCGACGAGGCGCGGTTCACGGCCTCGAAGGTCAAGCTGGACAAGGGCAAGAAGTAGCCGTTCGCCTCCTGGACATGACGGACGCCCGCCGCTCATCCCGGCGGGCGTTTTTCGTCGTGTCGGGCGAAGACAAGACGACTAGGGTCGGCCCTCGGATCTGGCAGGAGTTTCCCCCATGCGCCTCTCGCGACGTGACTTCGGACTGGGAATCGCCGGGGCGGCGGTGGCGTCCGGCGCGCGCGGCGCGGCGCCCGCGGGCGGCCTCGACGCGGCGCTGACCGCCTATCTCGACGCGGCCTTCGAGCAGGAACTGGCCCTCGATCCCGAGCGGCTGACCCAGCTGGGGCGCAAGACCGCCAACGACCGGCTCACCGACCTGGGCGAGGCGGCCCAGGCGGCGCGGCTGGACTGGCGGCGCAAGAGCGTCGCGGAGATGAGGCGGCGGTTCGGGAGCGGGAAGCTCGGGGAGGACGCGCGGACCTCCTACGATATCTGGGCCCTCGAGCTGGCCCGGGCCGAGGAGGCCTATCGGTGGCGGGGGCACGTCTATGTCTTCGCGCGCAACGGGGCCCATACCGGCCTGCCCAACTTCATGATCAACCAGCACCGGGTCGATAGCGCCGCCGACATGGCGGCCTATGTGGCCAGGCTCGCGGCCATAGGTCCGGCCCTGGACGTGGAGCTGGACAAGGCCAGGCGGGCTGCGGCGGCCGGGGTGCGGATGCCGCGGTTTTCCTACGACCAGTCGGCCAGCGAGGTGAAGCGGCTGACCACGGGGGCGCCCTTCGACCCTGGGGCGGACTCCGCCCTGTTCGCCGACGCCAAGGCCAAGGCGGCGGCTCTGCGGGGGGCGGGCAAGATCGATGCGGGCCAGGAGGCGGGCTTCGTGCGCGGGGCGGCCGCCGCCATGACCGGCTCCATGAAGCCCGCCTATGACCGGCTGGGCGCCTGGCTGGCGGCCGACCGGGAGAAGGCCCCGGTGTCGCCCCAGGGGGCCGGCGCCCTGCCCGACGGGGCGGCCTTCTACCAGGCCATGCTGCGCCAGCAGACCACCACCGACATGACGGCGGATGAAATCCATGCCCTGGGCCTCTCCGAAGTGGCGCGCATCCGGGCTGAGATGGAGGTGCTGAAGGGGAAGATCGGGTTCGCCGGAACGCTGGAGGCGTTCTTCGCCTATCTGCGGTCCGACGACCGGTTCTATGTGAGCAACGACGACGCCGGCCGGGCGCGCTACCTCGCCCTGGCGGAGGGGTATCTGGCCGGGATGAAGGCCCGGCTGCCGGAGTTCTTCGGCCGGCTGCCCAAGGCCGATCTGGTGGTGAAGCGGGTGGAGGCCTTCCGCGAGGAGCCGGGCGGGGCGGCGCACTATGCGTCCGGCGCGGCGGACGGCTCGCGGCCGGGGATATTCTATGTGCATCTCGCCGACACCCGGGCGACGCCGATCTACGAGATCGAGGGCACGGCCTATCACGAGGGCCTGCCGGGGCATCACCTGCAGATCTCCATCGCCCAGGAGCTGACCGGCCTGCCGGTGTTCCGCACCCAGTATGGCTACGGCGCCTATGCCGAGGGCTGGGGGCTCTATGTGGAGCGGCTGGCCAAGGAGGTGGGGTTCTATACCGACCCGGTGAGCGACTTCGGCCGGCTGGGGCGCGAGATCTGGCGGGCGATCCGGCTGGTGGTGGACACCGGAATCCACGCCAAGGGCTGGAGCGAGGCGCAGGCGCTGGCCTTCTACAGCGCCAACTCGCCGCAGCCGGCGGGCAAGATCGCCTCGGAGGTCCGCCGCTACTTCGTCATGCCGGGCCAGGCCTGCGCCTATATGGTGGGGCAGTCGAAGATCCTGGCCCTGCGGGCCGACGCGCGGGCGGCGCTGGGGCCGCGCTACGACCAGCGGGCCTTCCACGACCTGGTGCTGGGGGCGGGGTCCCTGCCCCTGCCGGTGCTGGAGACGCGGGTTCGGCGGTGGGTGGCGGGGATGGCCTAGGGGGCCGTGGCGCAATTGCGCATTGGCCAGCAACGGCGCCGTCATCCCGGCCGTAGCGAAGCGGAGAGCCGGGACCCAGGGGCGGCGCGCTGGGCCCCTGGGTCCCGGATCGCCTATCGGCGTCCGAGATGACGAGGATGATGAAGCCTCAAGATTACAAAACTGACGGGTGTGTCATTTTCCTTTGACGATCCCCGAATTGAGGATGAAGCTCCGCGAAAATATCAGGAGGAGCCTCCCCATGGCCGCCGACGGCAACATCACCAAGGACATCATCTACGACGCCGTGGCGCCGGACGATTTCGAGGCCATGCTGGACCTGGACCGCTACGGCAACCGGTCCACGGCCTTCGACAAGATCATCTCGGCCACCCACGACCATTTCTGGGATCCGTTGGACCCCAAATATATCGACTTCTCCGCCCCCTGGGACATGGAGAACGACGCCCTGATGCCCGAGGAGCTGTCAGCCGCCCTGCAGACCGACTACGTCAAGGACAAGCTGAACACGCCGGCCCTGCGGGCCCAGTTCCTCAACAAGTCGCTGCTCTATTCCTTCTCCTCGATCCTGCACGGCGAGCAGGGGGCGCTGAACCTGTCGGCCAGCCTGTGCCACGTGCTGCTGGACCAGGGGGCGCAGGAATACGCCGCCAACCAGACCCGCGAAGAGGCCCGCCACGTCACGGCCTTCGCCAAGTACATCAAGGCCCGCTGGGGCCGGCCGATCGAGTGCAGCAAGGTGCTGCAGGACCTGCTGGTGGACATCATCGGCAGTCCTGAGGTCTACAAGAAGATCATCGGCATGCAGATGCTGGTGGAGGGCCTGGCCATGGGCGCCTTCGCCACCTTCTACCAGAAGCTCAACGACCCCTTGGGCCGGCAGCTGATGCAGCTGGTGATGACCGACGAGGCCTTCCACCACAAGTTCGGGAAGATCTGGGCCGACCGCACCATCCCCAAGCTCAGCCCCGCCGAGCACCAGATCGTCGAGGACTGGGCCGCCCACTGCTTCCAGGCGGTGCTGTTCAACCTGGTCTCGCCGTCGGAGCAGACAGCCCTCTATGAGGAGTTCGGCCTCGATCCCATGCGCGTGCTGGAGGAGATCCAGCTGATCGCCACCGACGAGGCGCGCCGCGAGGACATGAAGGAGGCGTCGAACATCTTCCGCGTGCTCATCAAGACCCTGCTGAACGCCGGCATCATCACCGACCGGACGCGCGCCTTCTACGGCATGTATGTCGACATGGAGGAGCTCAAGGCCGAGGGCGACCGCATGGTGGGCGACGACATCGCGGAGGAGGGGATCAAGTACCTGCAGAAGATCAACTTCAAGGACCGGGTGGCCGCCAACCTGACCATCGCAGCGGAGTAGGGGGCGCGGGCGCGGCGCTTGCCCCGCGGGCTCCCGCGCGGCAAGACAGCGGCCTCTCTCCGCCGCCTGGACGCCGCGCCCGATGCAGACCTTCTCCCCCACCTGGTCACGGCGGTTCCTGCGCCTGGCCCTGGAAGTGGCCTCCTGGTCCAAGGACCCCAAGGGCGGGGTGGGCGCGGTGCTGGTGGACGAGCGTAAGCGGGTGGTGGGGCTGGGGTTCAACGGCTTTCCCGACCGCATCCCCGATGACGCCGCCCTGCTGGCCGATCCCGAGGCCAAGCTGCCGCGCATGATCCACGCCGAGGTCAATGCGGTGCTCAACGCCACCCGCTCGGTGCACGGGGCGGCCCTGTTCACGACCCTCACCCCCTGCGCCGAGTGCGCCAAGCTGATCATCCAGGCCGGCGTCGCCCAGGTTTATCGCCTGCCCCACCCGCAGCACCGCCACCAGCGCTGGGGCCCCAGCTTCGACCTGGCCGCCCAGATCCTCGGCGAGGCCGGGGTGCCGATCACCACCATCGAGTTGGCGGACGACTAGGCCAGAATGGCACGGGGCGGCGGCGCCTCCAGGCGGTCAGGGACGCGGTTTTCCGCCGAAACGGGGCGAAAGCGCGATCATGAACGCCCTGTAATGGTCTAATTCCTGCTGTTCCTGTCCCACGCCTTCCGTTCGCGCGGGGGGCGTTTGAAGTTTCACAATCTGCAGGTAACGGTTAGCGATGATGACCATGCGTATCGTGGCCCCCGCGCTCTTCACCGCCGCCGTCTTGATGGGCGCGCCCGCCGTGGCCGCGCCCGCGCCGCCGGCCGAGAAGATCGAACTGACCAAGATGACCGGCCGCTGGTACGAGGTCGCCCGCCTGCCCAACAAGACCCAGAAGGATTGCCAGGGCGGGACCTCCGACTGGGTCCGCACCGGCGACACCTATGCGGTGGTCCAGGCCTGCCACAAGGGCGGGCTGACCGCGCCGGCCACCGAGTGGAAGGCCAAGGCCAAGGTCATCGACCCCAAGACCAACGCCCGCATCAAGATGAGCTTCTTCGGCGGCATGCTCAGCCAGGAATACTGGGTGCTGGACCACAAGTCCGACTGGCTGATCCTGGGCACCCCGAACGGCAACTATATGTGGCTGATGTCCCAGCGCCCGACCCTCAGCGCCACCGCCAAGGCCCAGGCCATCACCCGGGTCAAGCAGCTGGGCTACGACGTCAGCCGCCTGGAATTCCCGCTGCCCGCCCGAAATTAGTCCGGGCGTTCCGGATGTCGGGAACATGACACCCGTTTGACGGGTTGGGCTCCAGATGACGCAACCGCCCCAAGAACCCCGAAGCTGGGAGGTCGGCGACCCCGACGCCGTGCTGGAGGACCTGCGCCGCCAGATCGAGCTGCTGCGGACGCGGATCGCCGTCTACCGGTCGGTGGTGATCGGCGAGACTCCGCGGGATCGGCCCGACCCGGAGGCTTGACTCCCCTTGCATCCGGAACGAAGCCGGAACAAGAATTGGTCATGGACGTCATCGTCACCATCACCCGGCCGGAGATCACCACCGCCGTCACCCGCGGCGCGGCGCGGCTGCTGGTGGACCTGGGCTTCGCGCCCCTGGCCGAGGTGACCCTGCCCAACGGCCGCCGCGCCGACCTGATGGCCCTGTCGCGCAAGGGCCAGATCCTGATCGTCGAGGTGAAGTCGGGGCTGGAGGACTTCCGCGTCGACCGCAAGTGGCGCGAGTACATGCCCTATTGCGACCACTTCGCCTTCGCCGTGGCCCCGGAGTTTCCCCGGGAGATCCTGCCCGAGGAGCCGGGGCTGATCATCTGCGACGCCTTCGGGGGCGCGGTGCTGCGCGAGGCGCCCCTCTCGCCCCTGGCCGGGGCGCGGCGCAAGGCGCTCACCATCGCCTTCGGCCGCCTGGCGGCCCTGCGCGCGGCGGGCGGGTCGGCGGTGCTGCTGGAGCCCTAGCGCGGGGCGCGCTTGGCGAGGATGCGCTGCAGGGTGCGGCGGTGCATGTTGAGGCGCCGCGCGGTCTCCGAGACGTTGTGGCCGCAGAGTTCGTAGACCCGCTGGATATGCTCCCACCGCACGCGGTCGGCGCTCATGGGGTTCTCGGGCGGGGGCGGGCTCTCGTCCTTGCGGGCCAGCAGGGCGCGGGCCACGTCGTCGGCGTCGGCGGGCTTGGAGAGGTAGTCGATGGCCCCGGACTTCACCGCGGCGACGGCGGTGGCGATGTTGCCGTAGCCGGTGAGCATGATCACCTTGGCGTCGGGCCGGGCCTCGCGGACCGCCTCCACCACCTTCAGGCCGGTGCCGTCCTCGAGCCGCATGTCCAGGACCGCATAGGCCGGGGGCGCGGCGCGGACGGCGGCCAGGGCCTCGGCGACGGAGCCCACCAGGACCGGCTCGAAGCCGCGCTGTTCCAGGGCCCGCCCGAGCCGCGTTCGCAGCGGCGCGTCGTCATCCAGCACCAGCAGGCTCTTGTCTGCGAGGGCGGCGATGTCGGCGGAGAGATCGGTCATTACGCAACCCCGGATATTCTTGTTCGTCGTGTTCGCTCGCTGCGGCATCATGTCGCGGCTTGATCGCGCCGCGCAAGAACAATCCCGCAGATCCTCAGCTCGTCGGCGCCTCGATGCGGGCGCGCGGCCAGCGCGCGGAAACCACCGCGCCGCGGGGACGCCCATTCTGGAAAGTCACCACGGCTCCGGTTCGTTCCAACAGGGTCTTGGCGATGAAGAAGCCCAGGCCCATGCCGATGTGGCCGGTGCGCGATCCCTCCGCCCCCGGACGGGTGGTGACATAGGGCTCCCCCAGCTTGGCCAGCACCTCCGGCGCGAAGCCGGGGCCGTCGTCGCGGACCTCCATCGACACGCTCTGGGCGTCGAAGCGGGCGGTGATCAGCACCTCGGAGGTGGCGAAATCGACGGCGTTCTCCACGAAGGAGGTGAGCGCGTGCAGCACCTCGGGCATGCGCCAGATGTCGGGGGAGGCGACGCCGGCCGCACCGGTGACGATGGCCTCGACCCGGACCCCCTTCACGCCGGCGTGGGGCTCGATCACCTCGTGGACCAGCTGCAGCAGGCTCATCCGCTCGTGGACCTCGTCGGAGGCCTCGGCCGGGGCGTCGGTGAGCCGGCGCAGGATCTCGCGGCAGCGGGCCGCCTGGGCGATCAGCAGCTCGGCGTCCTCCTTGACCTGGGGGGTGTCGGCCTCGCGGGCCATCTCCTTGGCGACGATGGCGATGGTGGCCAGGGGGGTGCCCAGCTCGTGGGCCGCGGCGGCGGCCAGGGCCCCCAGGGCCGAGAGCCTCTGCTCCCGCGACAGCACCGTCTGGGTGACGTCGAGGGCGAGCGCCATGCGGGTGGATTCGGCGGCGGCCTGGCGCACGCTGCCGGCGATCACGGCGATGCCCGCCACATTGGCCCCGGCGGCGCCCAGCATGAAGCTCATCGGCAGGTCCAGGGCCTGGCCGTGGGCCATGGGCAGGGGCATGTGGAAGAAGGCGAGCGCGATGGAAGCGCCCACGGCGGCCCCGCCCAGGATCAGCAGGGGCTGCAGGGGCAGGGTGGCGGCCGCCAGGGTGACCGGGGCGATCAGCATCAGGACGAAGGGGTTGGCGGCTCCGCCGGTCAGGTAGAGCAGGATGCTGATCTGGGCGATGTCGAAGGCCAGCTGGGCGGTGGCCTCCCAGTCGGCGATCATCCTCTGGCCCGGAGAGGCGACCCCGGTGAGCAGGTTGATCCAGGCCGCGGCGCCGATCAGGCCGAAACAGAGGGCGTAGGGGGCGCGGAAGCCCAGCAGCAGCCCGCCCGCCAGCAGGATGCTCACCTCACCGAGGATCAGGGTCCAGCGCAGGGTGACGAGGGTGCGCATGCGCAACCGCCCGTGGCCGGCCCCGCGCATGTCCCAGGCGAGCTCGCCTTGCGCCGAAGCCGGGGTTTGCCTATCGAGGCCCGATGCTGGCCCCGACGGCGTCGTGGTGTGTACTGACGCCATCGCCGGGGGAGCATCGTGCAGATCGCGCCCCCTGACGAGACAAAAGGTTCACCCATGCCCCGCCGCAACCTTATCGTGATCGCCGCCCTCGTTTTGGCGGTGATCCTGGCCGGCGCCTTCGCCGTCTCCTCGGGCATGTTCCAGCCCAAGCAGACCGCCCTGGTGGGCGGTCCCTTCCAGCTGGTGGACCAGGCGGGCAAGCCGGTCAGCGAGAAGATCCTGAAGGGCAAGTGGAGCGTGGTCTTCTTTGGCTTCACCTATTGCCCCGACGTCTGCCCCACCACCCTGCAGGTGATGGCCCAGGCCCAGGAGCGGCTGGGCCCCAAGGCCAAGGATGTGCAGTTCGTCTTCATCTCGGTGGATCCCGAGCGCGACACCCCGGCCCAGATGGCCAACTACCTGGCCAATGACGCCTTTCCCAAGGGGACCATCGGCCTGACCGGGACCCCGGCCCAGGTGGCCGCCGCGGCCAAGGCCTACCGGGTGTTCTACGAAAAGTCCGGCGAGGGCGCCGACTACCTGATCAACCACTCCACCCCGAGCTACCTGATGAACCCCAAGGGCGCCTTCGACCGGGTGATCCCCTTCGGCATCGGCCCCGACGAGGTGGTGACCCAGGTCAGCGCGGCGATGCGCGAGGGCTGAGCCGGTCCAGATCCTCCCCCAGCGCCCAGCCCGATGTGGGGGAGATGGCGCGCCAGCGGGGGAGCCCTAAGCGCCACCGCGTCCCCACGCCGCAGCTTGCAACCAAACAGGGGTGGACTCTCTTAAGCCTCGGCGTGCATGCTGCATTGCACAACGGGACCATCGCGTATGCTCTATACCCTGTACGAAGCTGGTTATTACGCCTCCACGCCCCTGCGGTTCGCCGCGCGGATGTCGCGGAATTTCTGGTCGTCGCCGCTCAATCCGGCCAAGGACAGCGACCTGGGACGGCGGCTGTTCGCCGGCGCCGACCTGTTCGCCAACCTGACCCGTCGCTACGGCCGCCCGGCCTGGAACATCCATTCGGTGGAGATCGACGGCAAGCCGGTGCGGGTCACCCAGACCGAGGTCTGGTCCAGCCCCTGGGTGAAGCTCACCCACTTCAGCCGCAACATGGCCGACATGCGCAAGGCCGGGCATCGGGAGCTGGAGCCGGCGGTGCTGATCGTGGCCCCGCTGTCGGGCCACTTCGCCACCCTGCTGCGCGGCACGGTGGAGGCCTTCCTGCAGGACCATGAGGTGTTCATCACCGACTGGTCCAACGCCCGCGACGTGCCCCTGCACGCCGGCCGCTTCGATTTCCACGACTATCTCGACCATGTCCGCGAGATGCTGCGCCTGCTGGGCCCGCGCCCGCACGTGGTCGCCGTCTGTCAGCCGGGCCCCGCCGTCCTGGCCGCCGCGGCCCTGATGGCCGAGGACGAGGAGGAGAGCCGCCCGGGCACCATGACCTTCATGGGCTCGCCCATCGACGCGCGGCTGTCGCCCACCGTCACCAACAAGCTGGCGGAGGAAAAGCCCTTCGCCTGGTTCAAATCCAACATGATCGACACCGTGCCGGCCCCCTATCCGGGCCTTGGCCGCCGCGTCTATCCGGGCTTCGTGCAGCTCTACAGCTTCATGTCGATGAACGCCGAGAAGCACCAGGACGCCCACAAGCGCTACCTGGAGGACCTGATGAAGGGCGACGGCGACGCCGCCGAGAAGCATCTGGAATTCTACGACGAGTACCTGTCGGTCCTGGACCTGCCCGAGGAGTTCTATCTCCAGACGGTGGATTACGTGTTCCAGTCCTACCTGCTGCCCAAGGGCGAGCTGACCCATCGCGGCCGGCCGGTGCAGCCCTCCAAGATCAAGGATATCGGCCTGCTGACGGTCGAGGGCGAGAACGACGACATCTCCGGCATCGGCCAGACCCAGGCCGCCCACACCCTGTGCTCGAGCCTGCCGGACGAATTCAAGCAGGACTATGTGCAGCCCCATGTGGGCCACTACGGCGTGTTCAACGGCCGCCGGTTCCGCGAGGAGATCTATCCCCGGGTGCGGGCCTTCATCCGCAGCCAGGAAGCCGGCTTCGAGAAGGCCCGCGACGCCGCCAACGCCGCCTAGGGTCAAGAGAGGCCTCCCGTTCGCGGGAAAGCAGCTTAGATAGGGCCCATGTCCCTGTTCGGCCGCCCCCTGGCCGATGGCGACCGGCTGGACGTGGCCGGCGCCGTCGTCCGCCTGAAAGTCCACACCCGCGCCCGCCGCGTCTCCCTGCGGCTGGACCGCACCCGGCGCGAGGTGGTGGCCACCGCCCCCTCGGTGCGCCGCCTGCCCGAGGCCGCGGCCTTCGCCACCGAGCGGGCCGCCTGGATCGCCGCCCGCCTGGCCGAGCTGCCCCAGGGCCAGTCCATCGCGCCCGGGATCACCATCACCCTGTTCGGCCAGCCGTGCCGGCTGGAGGCCGCCGCACACCCGGTGCGCCACTTCCCGGCCAGCGAGAGCGAGCCGGCCCGCATCGCCGCCCGCGGCGAGGGGGAGACCTATTCCCGGGCCGTGGTGCGGATGCTGAAGAAGCAGGCCCTGATCGTCTTCGCCGAGCGCACCGCCCACTATTGCGACCGGCTGGGGGCCAAGATGCCGGCGGTGACCGTGATGGACGCCCGCGGCCGCTGGGGGTCCTGCCGCCCGGGCCTGCCGGGCAAGCCCGCCTCGATCCGCTACAGCTGGCGCCTGGCGCTCGCCCCCTTCGAGGTGGCCGACTATGTCGTGGCCCACGAATGCGCCCACCTGCTGGAGCTCAACCACGGCCCCCGCTTCTGGGGGCATGTGAAGGCCCTGGTGGGGGACGAGCGTCCCCACCGCGCCTGGCTGCGGGCCCAGGGCGCGGCCCTGCACGCGTTCGGGGCCTGATCCCACTCCGCTCATCCCCGCTTTCGCGAGGATGAGCGGGTCTTGAGTTAGTACGGAATCTCTTCGGCGGGCTTCTCGGCCGGGGCCTCGGTCTTGGCCGGGCCATTGCCCGACAGGATGTCGCCGATGGGATCGGAGGGGGGCGGGGCCTCGACGGCCGGCGGCGCCACGACGCCGCCCGGGATGGCCTGGGTCTTCAGGCGCGGCAGGGCCGCGGTCATGAAGTCGCGCCAGATGCCGGCCGGCGCGCCGCCGCCGGTGACCTTCTTCATGGGGGTGTTGTCGTCGCGGCCGACCCAGACGGCGGTGACGAAGCCGCCGGTGTAGCCGACGAACCAGGCGTCGCGGTAGTCGCTGGTGGTGCCGGTCTTGCCGGCGATGTCGAAGCCCGCGACCCGGGCCTTGGTCCCGGTGCCGCTGGTGATCACCTGGCGCATCATCTGGTTCATGTACTGCAGGGCCGGCGAGCCGATCACCGCCCGGCGCTCGCCCTTGTCGACGCTGTGGTCGTAGAGGACCTTGCCGCTGGCGGTGCGGATCCGCTCGATGCCATAGCCCTTGGCCAGGAAGCCGCCGTTGGAGAAGGGGGCGTAGGCCTGGGCCATCTCCATGGGGCTGACCTCGACGGCGCCCAGCGCCATGGAGGGGTCGAGCTGGATGTGGGAGGTGATGCCGAGCCGGCGCGCCGTGGCGGCCACATTGCCGGTGCCCACCTCGTTGGCCAGACGAGCGGCCACGGTGTTGATGGACTGGGCCAGGGCCGTCTGCAGGCTCATCGGCCCCAGGAAGCGGCCGGTATAGTTCTTGGGCTCCCAGGTCCCGATCTTCAGGGGTTCGTCCACCACCGGGGTCGAGGGCGTGCGGCCCTGCTCCATGGCGGTGAGATAGACGAAGGGCTTGAAGGAGGAGCCGGCCTGGCGCTGGGCCATGGTGGCGCGGTCGAACTGGCTGTCGGTGTAGGAGGAGCCGCCCACATAGGCGCGGATGCGGCCCTCGCCGTCGATGGCCACCAGGGCGCCCTGGCCGACGCCCTGGGCCTTGGACGCCTCGACCCCGCGGCGCAGGGCCTGCTCGGCGGCGGTCTGGATCGGCAGGTCCAGGGTGGTCTCCACCACCAGGTCCTCGGTGGGTTCCCCCACCAGGGAGCGGACCTGGTCGTCCACCCAGTCGGTGAAGTACTGGGCCCGCTGGTTGGCCAGCACCGGGTTGACGCGGACCGGGGTCTTGAAGGCCTCGGCCCGCTGCTCCGGCGTGATGGCGTGGGTGCGGACCATCTCGTCCAGCACGATGGTGGCGCGCCGCGCCGCGCGGTCGGTCGCCGAGACCGGCGAATAGCGCGAGGGCCCCTTCATCATCCCGGCCAGCAGGGCGCTCTCGCCGATGGTGAGCTGGGAGGCGGGCTTGTTGAAGTAGCGCTGGGCGGCGGCCTCGATGCCATAGGCCCCGGCGCCGAAATAGACCCGGTTCAGATAGAGGGAGAGAATCTCCTTCTTGGTGAACTTGGCCTCCAGCCAGACGGCGAGGATCAGCTCCTGGGCCTTGCGGCGATAGGTCTGGTTGGCGGTGAGGAAGAGGTTGCGCGCCAGCTGCTGGGTGATGGTGGAGCCGCCCCGCAGCGGCCCGCCGTGGTGGGTCACATTATAAAGGGTCGAGCGGATGATGCCCCAGGGGTTGAAGCCCCAGTGCCAGTAGAACCAGCGGTCCTCGATGGCGATGAAGGCCTTGGGCACGTAGGGCGGCAGCTTGTCGAGGTCGACGGGGGGCGCGTACTGGCTGCCGCGCACCGCCACCAGGGCGCCCGACCGGTCCAGATAGGAGATCGAGGGCTGGCGCTTGACGTCGTAGAGCTTGGAGGTGTCGGGCAGGTCGACGGCGAAGACCGCGAAGAAGGCCACCAGGAAGATCAGGCCCCAGACCCCGATCACAGCGCTCCAGTAGAGAACCGCCTGGGCAGGGGTGCGAGGGGCCCGGCGGGGACCTGGCGACTGCGCATTGGCCATGAGGGTATGAAGTCCTAAATTCGTCGCCCCGTCCGGCCGACTGATAGCTCAGGCGCACCAAACACGCGACAAGATTGACGGGGTGTGAATGGGGCGCTTTCGCGGCCCCGCTCCCGACCTCTGCAAAACCGCATAGCGGGGTTGCGAAAAAAGCGATTGCCGGTGATCTTAACAGTGTTATCTTAGCGATGCTTAGTTCAGGGCGCGCCAAGGGTGGGGATACTCGCGGCGACCCACGGCCTGAACGGCCAGGTTCCCTCCGGGGATCTGTTTTCTCCCCGAAACCCTGGAGGGCTCCCATGAAGCTCCAAACCCTTTCGGCCGCCTGCGCGGCCCTCGTCTCCCTGTCCTTCGCCGGCGCCGCCTTCGCGGCCGACCCGGTCACCGTCAAGCTGCAGGCCCCCCTGGCCGCCAAGGCCAAGTTCATCGCCGGCGGCGCGGTCTTCCTCTGCGAGGCCGACGCCTGCGTCGCCTCGGCCCCCTCGTCCCAGACCTTCGCGGCCTCCACCTGCAAGAGCGTGGCGAAGACCGTGGGCGCGGTGACCTCCTTCGGCGTCGGCGGCAAGACCCTGGACGCCGACAAGCTGGGCGCCTGCAACGCCGTGGCCGCCTCGGCCACCCAGCTGGCCAACCGCTAAGACGCCAAGGCCTCTCTACGATGCGGGATGGGCGGGCTCTCAAGCCCGTCCCGTGTCGCCCAGACCCGGCGCCTTCGGCGTCTCAGGGCTCCCGGCGCAGCCTCCCAGCCGCTCCAAATTGATGTCGAGCCTGAACTTGAGGGCGCCGGAGATGCCTCGGCGCCCTTTTCTTTTGCGCCGCACCCCCGGAGCCCTCCGGGTCAGATGAATTCATCTGACCCATGCAGAAGGGCTCGAAACCCAAAGAACATTGAGCGCGTCGGGCGGGCGAACCGGCTTCCACTTCGCCCTGACGCGCTCTAGAAGGGCGCACACATGACCGACACCCTCAGACAAGAGACCGCCTTCCCGGCCGGTCCCGCCGGCTCGGCCGCGCTGCTGGAGCCCTTGTTGGCCCAGGCCGCGGGGCCCGGCGCTGAGCCCGTCTCGCTCACCCTCGACTACGGACGCGGCCTCGCGGCCGGCGATCCCGTCACCGTGGAGGCCTGGGTCGACCGGGCCACCCGCACCCTGGTCTTCGCCCACGCCCGCCTGGTCGGGGCGAACGGCGTTCTCGCGGCCAGCGGCTCGGCGGTGTTCCGCCGCGACGCGGCCCCGGCGGAGCAGGTTAAATGAGCGCAGCGGGCTCTAGAGGGTCCGGTTTGGTTGCGGCCTGTAAAGTCGCGTGCTATCAGGCGCGCGGCTTCGGGCCAGGGGGCTACTCAGGTCTCGACGGCCAATGTGCTTTTCCAAGCGCTTTCAAGCCTTTAGGCGGCAGTAAGGGGCACCTTATCGCCGGCTTTCGACACGCACGGGCGGACAAATAAGTGGCGGACGATTCCAGGACTTCGAATGTGGGCGGCAGATATGCTCAGGCCCTCTTCGATCTCGCGACCGAAGACAGGAACCTGGCGGCCGTCGAGGCCGACCTGAAGGCGCTGAAACAGATGCGCGCCGAGTCAAAGGACTTCCGCACCCTGCTGGCCTCCCCGGCCTTCAGCGCCGAGGACAAGGGGAAGGCTGTCGCCGCCCTGGCCGCCAAGGCCAAGTTCAATTCCACGACCAAGAAGTTCCTGGGCCTGATGGCCGCCAACGGACGCCTCGCGGCGCTGCCGGCGGCGATCGAGGCCTTCGAGGGACTCTCGGCCAAGGCCCGCGGCGTCGTCGCGGCCACCGTCACCACCGCGGTCGCCCTGACCGCGGCCCAGGCCAAGGGCGTCGCAGCCTCGCTGCGCACCGCGCTTGGCAAGGACCCTGAAATCGAGACCCGTGTCGATCCGTCCATCCTGGGCGGCATCAAGGTGCGGGTCGGCTCGCGACTGTTCGATGCTTCACTTCGTTCGAAGCTCGATTCCCTCAAGTTCGCCCTGAAGAGAGCGTAAGAAGACATGGATATCCGCGCCGCCGAAATTTCGGCCATCCTCAAGTCGCAGATCGCCAATTTCGGCGAAGAGGCTGACGTTTCCGACGTCGGCCAGGTGTTGTCCGTCGGTGACGGCATCGCCCGCGTCTTCGGTCTGGACAATGTCCAGGCCGGCGAAATGGTCGAGTTCCCGAAAGCCGGGGTGAAGGGCATGGCCCTGAACCTCGAACGCGACAACGTCGGGGTCGTGATCTTCGGCGACGACCGCGCCATCTCCGAGGGCGACGAAGTCCGCCGCCTCTCGGAAATCGTGGACGTGCCGGTGGGCCGCGGCCTGCTGGGCCGCGTCGTCAACCCGCTGGGCGAGCCCATCGACGGCAAGGGCCCGCTCACCAACGTGGCCGAGCGCCGCCGGGTGGACGTGAAGGCCCCGGGCATCATCCCGCGCAAGTCGGTGCACGAGCCCGTGCAGACCGGCCTGAAGGCCATCGACAGCCTGATCCCCGTCGGCCGCGGCCAGCGCGAGCTGATCATCGGCGACCGCCAGACCGGCAAGACCGCCGTGGCGATCGACACCATCCTGAACCAGAAGTCGATCAACGCCGGCGATGACGAGAGCGCCAAGCTCTACTGCATCTACGTCGCCATCGGTCAGAAGCGCTCCACCGTCGCCCAGATCGTCAAGACCCTCGAGGAGCGCGGCGCGCTCGACTACACCATCGTGGTCGCCGCCACCGCCTCGGAGCCGGCCCCGCTGCAGTTCCTGGCCCCGTTCTCGGGCTGCGCCATGGGCGAGTGGTTCCGCGACAACGGCATGCACGCCGTCATCATCTATGACGACCTTTCCAAGCAGGCCGTCGCCTATCGCCAGATGTCCCTGCTGCTGCGCCGCCCGCCGGGCCGCGAAGCCTATCCGGGCGACGTCTTCTACCTGCACTCCCGTCTGCTGGAGCGCGCTGCGAAGCTCAATGAGGATAATGGATCCGGCTCGCTGACCGCCCTGCCGCTGATCGAGACCCAGGCCAACGACATCTCGGCCTATATCCCGACCAACGTGATCTCCATCACCGACGGCCAGATCTTCCTGGAAACCGACCTGTTCTTCCAGGGCATCCGCCCGGCCGTGAACGTCGGCGCCTCGGTGAGCCGCGTGGGTTCGTCGGCGCAGATCAAGGCGATGAAGACCGCCGCCGGCCCCATCAAGAGCGAGCTGGCCCAGTACCGCGAGCTGGCCGCCTTCGCCAAGTTCGGCTCCGACCTGGACGCCACCACCCAGCGCCAGCTGGCCCGGGGCGAGCGCCTGACCGAGCTCCTGAAGCAGCCGCAATACGCGCCGCTGACGGTCGAGGAGCAGGTGGCGGTGATCTATGCCGGCACCCGCGGTTATCTCGACACCATCCCGACCAACCAGGTCGGCCGGTTCGAGACCGAGCTGCTGAGCAACCTGCACGCCAAGCACCAGAAGGTCCTGGACACCATCCGGACCTCCAAGGAGCTCAAGGCCGACACCGAGCAGGCCCTGAAGGACGCGCTCGCCGCCTTCGTCAGCACCTTCGCCTGACGAGACGATGAGCCCCGAGCCCAAAGCGCTGCGCGCCTGGTCCGGCGAGTTCGGCGATCGGTATACGGAGCGGAACACCGCTTCGGCCGACGCCGTTCGCGGCCGCGCGCGCGTCTGGGCCGAGGTGCTCTCCAAGCTGGAGGGCGACGCGCCGGGCAGCGCCATCGAGGTGGGGCCCAACCTGGGCATCAACCTGCGGGCCATCCCGGCGGTGTCGGGCATGGAGCTTTGGGCCCTCGAGCCCAATGCCTCGGCCCGCGCCAAGATCGTCGAGGACGGCGTCCTGCCGGCCGAGCGGGTGTTCGAGGGCTTCGGCCACAAGATCCCCATGGCCGACAAGGCCGTCGACCTGGCCTTCACGACGGGCGTGCTGATCCACGTGGACCCCAGCCTGCTCGAAACGACGATGCGGGAGATCCACCGGGTCGCCGCCAAGTATGTCTTTTGCGCCGAGTACTTTTCGCCGAAGCCGGAGGCCGTTCCCTATCGCGGGGAAACCGACCTCCTGTTCAAGAACGATTTCGGCGGCCTCTATTTGGATATGTTTCCCGACCTCGTGCTGGTCGATTACGGCTTCTTCTGGAAACGGACGACCGTGATGGACGACAGCACCTGGTGGTTGTTTAGAAAGGTCTGAGGCGAGAAATGGCTAGCCTCAAGGAAATGCGCGACCAGATCAAAAGCGTGGAATCCACGCAGAAGATCACGCGCGCGATGCAGATGGTGGCCGCGGCGAAGATGCGCCGCGCGACTGATGCGGCCCAGAACGCCCGGCCCTACGCCCAGCGCATGGCCGCGGTGATCGCCAACCTGGCGGCGGGCGTCTCCGGCGACGGCGCGCCCAAGCTGCTGGTGGGCACGGGCCGTCAGGACCGCCACCTGGTGGTGGTGACCTCCTCCGACCGCGGCCTGGCCGGCGGCTTCAACTCCTCGATCATCCGCGCCGCGCGCGACAAGATCGTGGCCCTGCTGGCCGAGGGCAAGGACGTCAAGATCATCACGGTCGGCAAGAAGGCCCGCGACCAGTTCCGCCGGGTCTATGGCGATCGCTTCGTGGCCACCTTCGAGGCCGGCGTCCCCGGCCTGGCCACGGCCCAGCCGGTGGCCGACAAGATCACCGAGCTGTTCGAGACCGGACAGGTCGACGTCGTGACCCTGGTCTTCAGCCGCTACAAGTCGGTGGTGGTCCAGACCCCGACCCTGACCCAGCTGATCCCCGCCCAGGTTGCCGGCGCCGCCGCCACCATCGACCTCAAGGGCGCGGCCTACGAGTACGAGCCCGACGAGGAGACCATCCTCGAGACCCTGCTGCCCCGGAACCTCACGGTCCAGGTGCTGTCGGCGATGCTCGAAAACCAGGCCGGGTTCTACGCCGCCCAGATGGCGGCCATGGACAACGCCACCCGCAATGCGGGCGACATGATCGCCGCCCTCAACCTGAAGAAAAACCGTACACGCCAGGCGCAGATCACCAAGGAGCTGATCGAGATCATCTCCGGCGCCGAAGCGCTCTAGACCGAAAGAGTTCGACCCATGGCTACGACCCCGAAGAAGCCGGCCGCCACCAAGGCCGCCCCCGCCCCGAAGGCTGCGGCCCCGAAAGCCGCCGCCGCCACCGCCGTCAAGGCGCCGGCCAAGGCCGCCGCCGCCAAGAGCGCCACGCCCAAGTCGGTCGCTCCGGCCGGCGCCGTGGCCACCGGCCGCATCGTCCAGATCATCGGCGCCGTCGTCGACGTCGAGTTCGAGGGCCACCTGCCGCCGATCCTCGGCGCCCTGGAGACCACCAACACCGACCAGCGGACGGGCCAGCCCTTCCGCCTGGTGCTGGAAGTCGCCCAGCACCTGGGTGAGAACACCGTCCGCACCATCGCCATGGACACCTCCGAGGGTCTGACCCGCGGCCAGGCGGTCTTCGACACCGGCCGCGCCATCACCGTGCCGGTCGGCCCGGCCACGCTCGGCCGGATCATGAACGTCATCGGCGACCCCATCGACGAAGCCGGTCCGATCAACTCCAAGTTCTTCGCCCCCATCCACCGGGACGCGCCGTCCTTCGCCGAGCAGGCGACCTCGGCGGAAATCCTGGTCACCGGGATCAAGGTCATCGACCTGCTCTGCCCCTACACCAAGGGCGGCAAGATCGGCCTGTTCGGCGGCGCCGGCGTGGGCAAGACCGTGACCATGCAGGAGCTGATCAACAACATCGCCAAGGCCTACGGCGGCTATTCGGTGCTGGCCGGGGTGGGTGAACGCACCCGCGAAGGCAACGACCTCTATCACGAGATGATCGAGTCGAACGTGAACAAGCCGGGCGGCGGCGAAGGCTCCAAGTGCACCCTGGTCTATGGCCAGATGAACGAGCCCCCCGGCGCGCGAGCCCGCGTGGCCCTCACCGGCCTGGCCCAGGCCGAGTACTTCCGCGACGAAGAGGGCAAGGATGTGCTGCTCTTCATCGACAACATCTTCCGCTTCACCCAGGCCGGCTCCGAAGTGTCCGCCCTGCTGGGCCGCATCCCCTCGGCCGTGGGCTATCAGCCGACGCTCGCCACCGAGATGGGCAACCTGCAGGAGCGCATCACCTCGACCTCCAAGGGTTCGATCACCTCGGTCCAGGCCATCTACGTGCCCGCCGACGACCTGACCGACCCGGCGCCCGCCGCCTCCTTCGCCCACCTGGACGCCACCACCGTGCTGTCGCGCGACATCGCCGCCCAGGCCATCTTCCCGGCCGTGGACCCGCTGGACTCCACCAGCCGGATCATGGACCCGCTGGTGATCGGCGAGGAGCACTACAACGTCGCCCGCCGCGTCCAGGAAACCCTGCAGGCCTACAAGGCCCTGAAGGACATCATCGCCATCCTGGGCATGGACGAGCTGTCGGAAGAGGACAAGCTGACCGTCGCCCGCGCCCGGAAGATCTCCAAGTTCCTGGCCCAGCCGCTGCACGTGGCCGAGCAGTTCACCAACATGCCGGGCATCTTCGTCAGCCTGGAAGACACCATCCGCTCCTTCAAGGCGGTGGTGGACGGTGAGTTCGACCACCTGCCGGAAGCCGCCTTCTACAATGTCGGCTCCATCGAAGACGCGGTGGCCAAGGCCGAACAACTCGCTTCGGAAGCCTAAGCGCCATGGCCGGCAAGCTGCATTTCTCCCTGGTCTCGCCCGAGCGTGAGCTGTTCTCGGGCGAGGTCGACCAGGTCGACGCGCCCGGGTCCGAAGGCGACTTCGGCGTGCTCGCCGGCCATGCGCCCTTCATGACGACCCTCAAGACGGGCCGCGTGAAGGTGTTCAACGACGGCCGCGTCCAGGCCTTCGACGTACAGGGCGGATTCGCCGACGTGACGCCCGATGGCCTGACCATCCTGGCCGAGCAGGCTGTCGAGGCTGCAATCTAGGCAGCGCCTCGCCTTGGCCGTATTCCCGCGCTAGGGGGCTTGCGAGGGACGGCCACTTTGAGTGTGATAGATCGCAAGTCAGGGGACCCGTCTATGCGTACCGCCATCATCAGTCTGATCGCCGCCGGCCTGGCCACTTCGGCCGCCGCGCAAACCGCCGCTCCGGCCGCGCCCCCGGCGACGACCCCCGAGGCGGCGGCGCCCATGACGCCCCCCGCAACGGCGCCCGCTCCCGCGACGGCGCCCGCCGCCGCGCCGGCGCCGGCCCCCGAGCCGGAGAAGGTCTACACCGTCCCCACCACCGGTGAGGTTGGCCAGATCATCGACGTGATCAACCGCATCTGCGTGCCCCTGGTGCGCGGCGGCGACATCAGCAAGCTCGCCACCAAGGATCTCGGCTTCAAGGTCAACAAGCGGGACGGGACCTACACCCAGACCCTGGTGGCCAAGCCCTACACCCTCACCGTCTTCTCGCCGGGCTCCAACAAGGACGTCTGCCGGATCGCGCTGAACTACACCCTGGACGGCGAGAAGCCGATCATCGTGGGCCTGAACATCTTCTCCCTGCTGCACCAGCCCGAGCTGCTCCAGCAGCGCAACGACTACGTGCCGGCCACCGACTACAAGCGCATCACCAACTCGTGGGAATATTTCACCGACCACGAGTCCATCGGCCTGGTCTTCCTGCAGCTGAAGAAGCCGGACGGCTCCTCGGTCACCGGCAAGTGGGACATGGGCGAAGTGCTCTATTCGGAACGCAAGTTCTAGGCGTCCGCGCCTCCACATCGCTATGAGTTCAGGCGCTGGAGACGACTCCAGCGCCTTTCTCTTTTCCGGGACGGCCCGGTCTTGGGAGGACAGCCATGGCCTGGCTCATCCTGTTCGTCGCCGGTCTGTGTGAAATCGGCTGGGCCGTCGGCCTGAAATACACCGAAGGCTTCACCCGGCCCTGGCCCACCGTGCTCACCGGGGTGAGCCTGATCGCCTCCATGGCCCTGCTGGGGATCGCGGTGAAGTCCTTGCCGCTGGGGACCGCCTATGCGGTTTGGACTGGGATCGGGGCGGTGGGGACGGTGATCCTCGGCATCGTGCTGTTCAAGGAGCCGGTGACCGTGGCGCGGCTGGTGAGCGTGGGTCTGATCCTGGCGGGGATCGCGGGCTTGAAGCTGTTCGGCAAGGCCTAGCGGTCGCAGCCCATTGCACGGGCGCGACAACAACCGCCACCTTGACCTAGGCCTAGGCCGGGTCGCGGACCTTCACCTGGGCCAGCCAGTCCCAGGCGGCGCTGGCCACGTCCTGCCAGCCGGTCTCCCCCAGCAGCCAGTGGCTCATGCCGGGCATCTCGCGGTACTCCGCCCCCAGGCGGGCGGCGGTCTGTCGGGCGGTCATGGGCGGGTGGACGACGTCGCGCTGGCCCACCATCACCAGGCAGGGGACCTCCAGGGCGCCCACCCCGACGCTGGTGGTCATGAAGGGGTCGAGCCACCAGTTGAGCGCCTCCCACAGGGCCCGGCCGCTCTCGGGTCGCAGGCGCTGGACGGCGGCCTCCCGCTCGGGCTTGGGCATGCGGTCGAGGCTGTAGGTGCGCATCAGGGTGCGGTCGGGGCTGATGCTGTGGGACCAGGCGGCGCCCACCATCAGGCCGAAGGCGGTGACCGCCTCCTCCATGGAGGAGCCCGCCACGCCCCAGGGCGGGGAGGGGGCCAGCAGGATCAGGGCCTTGACCGGGGCGCGACGCACGGCGAGCTGGCAGACCAGGCCCCCCAGGGAGTGGCCGATCAGGATCGGCGGCTCGGGCAGGCGGGCGCAGAGGTCGGCGATGTCCTTGGCGTAGACGCTCATGGAGACCCCGGCCACGGCCTCGGCGCGGTCGCCCTCGGCGTGCCCCCTCAGGTCCGGGGTGTGGACGACGTGGCCGGCGGCCTCGAAGGGCGCGCGGAAGGCCTCGAAGGCCCAACCGCCGCAGAAGGCGCCATGCACCATGACGATCGGCGCGGCCAAGCTATCCCCCTTGTGTCTTCGAACAGGCGGCGACTATAGCGATCTGACGGCCCGGCGCCCGTGGCATCACGCCGCGCGGCCGGACAATCCCGCGAAATCGTGGAAGGCGGCCACCACCGCCTCGTAGGTGGCCTTCTTGAAGGGCACCACCAGGTCCGGCGCCTCGGCCAGGCTGCCCCAGCGCCAGTCGTCGAACTCGGGATGGCCGTGGCCCAGCAGGTCGATCTCGTCCTCCTCGCCGTCGAAGCGCAGGGCGAACCAGACCTGGCGCTGGCCCTTCCAGCCCTTGGCGATCTTGCTGCCGCTGTGGCCGGGGGGGAAGTCGTAGGCCATCCAGCCGTCGGTGCGGCCCAGCAGGGTGGTGGTGACCACCCCGGTCTCCTCGGCCAACTCGCGCTTGGCGGCCTCGTAGAGGTCCTCGCCGGCGTCGACGCCCCCTTGCGGGAACTGCCAGTTGTAGGGCTCCGGCGTATTGACCCGCCGCCCCAGCCAGACGCGGCCGTCGGGGTGGAACAGCACCACCCCGACATTGGGACGATAGGCGGTCAGATCGTTCATCGGCTCGCGGTCACCTGCGGGTGGTCAGCGCCGAGGCCGGCGCCAACTGGTAACCCCTAGACTCCACCGATTGCGCCCACTGCGCCACCTGGTTCAACGTCACAGGGTAGGCGAATCCAGATCCCAGGGCCTGGCCGTGCTGCAGGGCGCCGGCCTCCAGGGACAGCAGCTGCTGGTCGATGGCCTCCACGGAGAGCTGGTCGTCGACGATGCGGTCGGCCGAGGCCCGCGGCAGGCCGCCGCCGCGCTTGGCCGCCGAGCCGTCGTCGATGAAGGCCAGGCCGCGGCCGCGCAGGGCGCCGGTGAAGGCCCCCATGGCGGTGTCGGAACCCACGAAGCGGGAGCCGAGATAGTTGGTGACCCCGAAATAGCCGGTGGCGCGGCTGAGCAGCCATTCCAGCTTCTTCACCGTCTCCTGGCCCTGGGCCTGGGCCATCAGGGTGTAGGGGCCCGGATCGTTGTCGGGATAGTCCACCGGCTCCATGGGCGCCTCCAGCAGCACCTCGTGGCCGTTGGCGCGGGCCAGGTCGATCCAGCCCTGCAGACCGTCGGAATAGGGCACGAAGGAAAGCGTGATCTCCGGCGGCAGGGTCTCGATGGCCTGGCGGGTGGCCGTGGCGTTGAGGCCCAGGCCGCCGATCACCAGGGCCACCTTGGGCCGGCCGTTGCTGGTGAAGGGCCGGGCATAGGCCTCGGCCGGGGTGCGGCCGTTGGGGGCGATGATCGGCAGCAGGCCGCCGGAACCCTGGGCGGTGAGGCCGGCGATGGGGGCGGCCGGCAGGGGATCGGCGGCGTGGAAGGCCTGGCCGCCGGGCAGGGTGATCACCGCCTGGCCGCCAAGGGCGCCGTCGGGGCCGATGGGGGTCGCCGAGAGCCGGAAGATGTCGGTGCTGAGGGTCGCGCCGCCGGGATGGTCGGCGATCAGGGCCTCGCGCCAGCCGGGGGGCGCGGCCATGGCGGCCACCTTGGCCAGGCTGATGCGGACCACCGGGGTGCCGGCCTTGGGATCGCCCATCAGGGCGATGAGGACCAGGACGGCGGTCATGAACAGGAAGGCCGCGCCGCCGGCGCCGACATAGGGGTTGGCCAGGGCCTTGGCGAAGATCTCCGGCACGCCGCCCCCGGGGGCGGGCGCGGCGGCGACAGTCACAAGCTTTTTCTTGGAAAACATAGGTCTGACCACACAAGGCTCCAGGGGGGAGCCTGCGCGATCATGGTTAATGAACGGCTACTTTCCCCCCCGCCGCAGCATGGCGCGGGGTCGCAGGCCGCCTATTTGGCGACGGGCTTGGGCTCGAGCTTGGGCAGCTTGGAGACCACCTCGGCCATCTTGGCGGTGGGCTTGGGCAGCTTGGGCGTGGCGGCCACCGAGCCGTAGCGCAGGACGTCCTTGGCCCGGGCGAGCTGGAAGTCGCCGGTGGTGGTGTTGAAGGCCTCCGGCGGCGCCTCGGCCGGCTCGTGGGCGCCGACCCGGGTCTTGCCCTCCTCGGCGTTCAGCGCGTTGCGGAAGGAGGCCTCGCTGAACTGGAAGGCGCGGTTGGCGATGGCCTGGGCCTCGTCGCGGGTCTCGGCCACCTCCAGGTCCGGCTGGATGCCGGTCTTCTGGATGGAGCGGCCGGCCGGGGTGTAGTAGCGGGCCGTGGTGAGCTTGAGCGCCCCGTCCATGCCGCCGCGCAGGGGGATCACGGTCTGGACCGAGCCCTTGCCGAAGCTGGTGAGACCCACCAGTTCGGCGCGCTTGCGGTCCTGCAGGGCGCCGGCGACGATCTCGGCGGCCGAGGCCGAGCCGGAATTGATCAGCACCACCACCGGCAGGCCGCCCGTGGCGTCGCCCGGACGGGCGTTGTAGCGCTCGACGTCGCGGGGATCGCGGCCGCGCTGGGAGACGATCTCGCCGCCGTCCAGGAACAGGTCGGAGATGCCGACCGCCTGATCGAGCAGGCCGCCGGGGTTGTTGCGCAGGTCGAGGATCAGACCCTTCATCTTGGGGTTCTTGGCCCGCAGGTCGGCGATGGCCGCCTCGGCCTCGTCGGTGGTCTTCTCGTTGAAGGCCGAGACCCGCAGATAGCCGTAGTCGCCCTCCAGCTTGGCGGTGGCGGACTTGGGCTTGATCACCTCGCGGATCAGCTTGACGTCGAAGGGGTCGGTTTTCTCGCGGGCGATGGTCAGGGTGACCGCCTCGCCCGGCTTGCCGCGCATCTGCTTGACCGCGTCATTGACCGAAAGGCCCAGCACGCTCTCGCCGTTGACGGCGGTGATGAAGTCGCCGGCCTTGACGCCGGCCTTGAAGGCGGGCGTGCCGTCCATGGGCGAAATCACCTTGACCACGCCGTCCTCGCTGGTGACCTCGATGCCCAGGCCGCCGTACTCCCCGCGCGTCTGATCGCGCATGTCGTCGAAGCTCTCGGGGTTCAGGTAGCCGGAGTGGGGATCCAGCGAGGTGAGCATGCCGTCGATGGCCGCCTCGATGAGCTTCTTGTCATCGACCTCGGTGACGTACTGGCGCTCGACGGTGTCCAGCACGTCGCCGAACAGTTCGAGCATCTTGTAGGTCTTGGCTCGCGGCTCAGCCGAGGCCAGGGCCTGCTGGCTCACATAGGCCATGGAGCCCGCCCCGAGGACGAAGGCCGAAACACCGATCAACAGATACTTGCGCATAGATAGGCCCTAGGGCTCCCTTGCGGCGGAATTGAGCCGCTTAACCGCTTCACGTCCCCACCCGAACCCACCAGTTCGAAGTCGTCTCTTATCCGACAGCCGGTCTCAGGCCGGTCGTGTCCCTTAGCCAGCGCCCCGGATTGACCGGCGCGCCGCGTTCCCGGACCTCCAGATAGAGTTCAGCGGGCGATTGTCGCCCATCCGCCATCCATCCGACAGGCGCGCCCGCCGCGACGGATTGTCCGACGCTGACGTTCGCCCGGTCCAGACCAGCCAACACCAGATGGTATCCACCGGCCAATCTTAAGATCAAGATGACACCCCAACCCTTTACCGGGCCCACATATTGGACAAGTCCGGCGTCGGGCGCCGCCACTTTCGCCCCGGAGGACGCCTGGATGGTCAGGCCGTTGGCGCGGCCGCCGCCGGGCAGGACCTGGCCGAAGCGCCGGCTGACCGGCCCCTGGGCGGGCATCAGCAGCTGTTTGGGCGGGGTGACCTCGCCGTCGTCGGGCTCGGGCAGGGCCGCCCGCGCGCCGGGGGGCTGGATCATGCGCGCCTCGGCCAGCTGGCTGTCGGCGGTGAACAGGGCTTCGCTGGCCACGGCGGCCAGGCGGCGCTGGCGGGCGATCTCCCCGGCCTCCACGGCGTAGAGGGTGGCGCGGCGCTGCAGCTCGGGGGTGATGGCCTTGACCAGGATGGCGGCGCGGACGGCGGCCACGGCGTCGTCGGGGCTCACCAGCAGGGCCGGCGGGGGATCGCGTCGCAGCTGCTCCAGGACGGTCAGCAGGCGGGCCAGGCGGTTGCGGTTGCGCCCCTGCTCGGCGGTGAGCACGGTCTCGCGGACATTGAGGCGCTCGAGCTTGGCCCGCTCGCTCACCGCCGCCACGGCCACGACCCCGGCCGCGAGGCTGGCGAAGGCGCCGATCAGCAAGGCGGGGCGGAGGGTCAGCAACGGTTCTCAGTCACGGTGATAGGGGCCGCCGGCCAGGATGGTGACCGCCCGATAGACCTGTTCGGCCAGCATGGCGCGGGCGAGCGCATGGGGCCAGGTCTGCGGCCCGAAGGCGAGCTTTCCGTTCGCCGACGCGGCCAGGGCGGGATCCAGGCCATCGGCCCCGCCGATCAGGAAGACCAGCCGCCGCACCCCCTGGTCGCGCAGCTTGGCGATCTCGGCGGCGAAGTCCCGCGAGGCGCGCGCGGTTCCCCGCTCGTCGCAGGCGATGACGTGGGCGTCGGCCAGATGCGGCCGCAGGACCTCGGCCTCGGCGGCCTTGCCGGGTTTCTTGGATTCGACCTCGACGACCTCGACGGGGCCGAGGCCCAGCGCGCGGCCGGCCGCGGTGGCGCGGTCCACATAGAGCTTCACCAGCTCGACCTCGGGGGAACGGGCCAGACGCCCGACCGCCAGGATCGTCAGCTTCAAGTGAAGGCGATGTGGGCCGAGTCCACCGACCAGATCTTCTCGATGTTGTAGAAGGAGCGGACCTCGGGACGGAACAGGTGGATGATCACGTCGCCGGTGTCGATCAGCACCCAGTCGCAGTGGGGCATGCCTTCCACGCGCACCTTGCCGTAGCCCTCGTCCTTGAGGGCGCGCAGCAGGTGGTCGGCCATGGCGCCGACATGGCGGTGCGAACGGCCAGAGGCGACGATCAATCCGTCGGCCACGGCGCTCTTACCCTTCAGGTCGATGAACACGACATCCTGGGCTTTGTCGTCGTCGAGACGGGCCAGGATAAGGTCTTCCAAAGCGCTGATGCGACTCTGGGGATCGGTGGAAACCTCGGCGGAAACCGGGGTCTCGTGCGCTCTGGGCGCAGGGTCAGGGCTCAGCGGGGTAGCTCCTTTTTTGCCTCGCTAAAAGGCCTCATATCATGATTGCGGGGCCAGGGGCAGTCCCGCGTGTCATCACGATCTCGAGCCGCCCATCCGCTCGCGCAGGGCGGTGGAGGACTGGAAGTTCAGCGGCCCCGTCAGGAACACCCAGCGGGGGGGGCGGGCCGTGGCCAGGGTCGAGGCCTGGGAGGCCGGGCGCCGGGCGTGGGCGAACCGGCGGGCGGCCGGCGAGAAACGGCTCTTCAGCGAGATCCAGGGGCGCGAGACCACCGCCACCGGCGCCCCGCCCATGATCTGGGTCCAGCCGCGCCAGCGGTGGAAGCTGGCCAGGCTGTCGGCCCCCATGATCCATACGAACTTCACGCCGGGGAAGCGGGCCTTGAGCACCCGCAGGGTGTCGATGGTGTAGGTCGAGCCGATGGCGGTCTCGGCGTCGGAGACGATCATGGCCCGGCCGCGGGCGACCTTGCGCACGCCGGCCATGCGCTGCGCGAGGCTGGCGGTCTCGTGCGAGGACTTCAGCGGGTTCTGCGGGGACACCAGCCAGATCACCCGGTCCAGCTTCAGCCGCTTGCGGGCGGTCTCCGCCACGTGGGCGTGGCCCTGGTGGACCGGATTGAACGAGCCCCCATAGAGTCCCACCCGCATCCCGCGCGTGAGCGTGAAGCCCAGGCGCAGGGTGGCGGGGCGGCCGGCCTCAGGGACGCGCCGGGCGGGTCCCGCGAACCACATGGTCTCTGTTCCGGATCAAAACCGCTTGCCCGTATCGGGGTTGCGGTCGAGGTTGAGGTCGGTCTGGCGGACCCGGGCGCGGATGGTGAAGACCCCGTCCCCGGCCAGAACCCCGCCGCGGGCGAACAGGCGGCCATGCTCCCAGTTGGAGAGGCCGAGCTCGGGACGGTTCAGGGCGTATTGGCCATCCACCCAGCGGGTGAAGCCGTCCCCGGTGAAGGGGGCGTCGACGGCGGCGTAGAAGAGCTCCTGGGCCTCGGGGTCCTCGGAGATCAGGCTGGCGGCGAAGCGGGGGCTGTGGCGGTTGAACAGGGCCACGGCGTCCTCGACGCTGTCCACCACCAGGAGGGTGACCTCGGGGGTCTCCTCCCACTCCCACTCACGGCCGAGGTCGGCCAGGGCGAGCGGCTCCACCAGGGGCTCCTCGCGGTCGCCCTGGGCGCGGGCGACGGTGACCCGGGCCTCGCGCCAGGCGGCGGGGATGTAGGCTTCCGAGCCCTCCGCCACGTGCAGCTTGGCGCCGCGGCGGCGCTGGCCGGCTGCCTCCAGGGCGCGCAGGAAGACCGGGACCAGCTCGTCGGCCCGCTCGCGGACGATGGCGCAGACGTTCAGCGTGTTGCAGACCTTGCGGTCCAGTGAATGGTAGGCGCAGGCCTCGAAGCGGGCGGGGTCGGCGTCCACGCCCGCCACCATCCAGGCGCCGCCGGTGCCGTGCAGGCTGACCGGGGTTCCGGCCTGGCGGGCGATGGCGCCCAGCTGGGCCACGGCGGGTCCGGAGCCGCGCGCCACGGCCAGGGCCAGGCGGGGATCGGAGAACATGGCCCAGCCGGCGGCATGCTCGGCGTTGTCCACCAGGGCCGCGGCGCCCTTGGGCAGGCCCGCGGCGGCCAGGGCCGGGTCCAGGGCGTGGGCGACGATGGCGCGGGCGGTGCCGAGGGCGTCGGAGCCGATGCGGAAGACCACGGTGTTGCCGGTCCGCAGGACGCCGGTGGCGTCGGCGAAGACATTGGGGCGGCCCTCGAAGACGAAGCCGACCACCCCCAGGGGCGCCATCACCTGATCGACGCTCCAGCCCTCATGGGTGACCGTCTCAAGGACCCGGCCGCGGGCGGCGGGGGCGTCGCGCCAGGCCTGGAGGCCCGCGATCATGTCGGCCCGCAGGCTGGGGCTCACCGCCAGGCGGGTCGTGGAGCGGCCGCGGGCCTGGGCGCGGGCGACGTCGGCGGCGTTGGCCGCGGCGATCTCGGCCCAGATCCTGTCGTCGGCGAGGTTGGCGGCGAAGGCCTCGAAGAAGGCCGTGATGGCGTCGTCGCCCACGGCGCCCATCTGCTGGAAGGCGGTGGCGGCGCGGCCCACCGCGGCCTCGGCGATGGCCTGGACGGCGGCGGGGACGTGCAACAGGTCGCCGCTATCCTGCACCACCACCAGGCGGTCGCCGGGGCGGAAGGCCTGGGCGAGGCTCTCGGAGACATAGGCGACGCGGTCGCCGCCATAGGGGATGGCCATGCCCGGCGCGAGCGCGGTCAGCCGGCCGGTCGCCGCCTCCGCCTTGCCGCTCGCCGCCCCGTCGTCCACGTCGCCTCCCATATGCTCAGGATGAGCCTTAGTAAGCACCTTTGACCAAGGCGGCAATTGAACCTGAGCCTAGTCGGCGGTCGCCTCGGCCGGGGCGTGGCCCAGGGCCAGGTCGTCGGCGTGGATCACCGGGCCGGAGGTGTAGCCCAGGGCCGCCTCGATGGCGTCGGACTTCAGGCCCAGGATGGCGAGCGCATCGGCGCTGTCGTAGCGGGTCAGGCCGCGGCCGATCTCGCGGCCGGCCTGGTCGCGGACGATGACCGCCTCGCCCTTCTCGAACCGGCCCTCGACGTCGCGCAGGCCCGCGGCCAGCAGACTCTTGCCGGTGGAGAGCGCCCGGGCGGCGCCGGAATCCACCACCAGGGTCCCGGCCGGGGCCAGGGTCCCGGAGATCCAGGCCTTGTAGGCGGCCTTGGCGCTCAGCGCCGGCTCGATGACGGTGGCGGGTTCGCCGGCCTCGAGGGCGGCGAGCGGCGAGGGGCGGCGGCCCAGGGTGATGACCGTGGCGCAGCCGGCCTGCTGGGCCATGCGGGCCGCGGCGATCTTGGTGGCCATGCCGCCGGTGCCGACCCCGGCGCTGGCGTTGGCGCCCCCGGCCATGGCCTCGATCTCGGGGGTCAGGTGGGTGATGCGGGCCAGGTGTTTGGCGTTCGGGTCGCGGCGGGGGTCGGCGGTGTAGAGGCCGTCGATGTCCGACAGCAGGACGAGCACGTCGGCGCCGATCATCTGGGCCACGCGGGCGGCCAGGCGGTCGTTGTCGCCGTAGCGGATCTCCTCGGTGACCACGGTGTCGTTCTCGTTGACGACCGGGACGACGCCCAGGTCCAGCAGGGTCTCGACGGTGGCGCGCGCATTGAGCCAGCGGTGGCGGACCTCGGTGTCGTCGCGGGTCAGCAGCACCTGGGCGGCGGCGATGTCGTGGGGTTCGAGGGCCTCTTCCCAGGCCCGCATCAGGGCCGACTGGCCGGCGGCGGCGGCGGCCTGCTTCTCCGGCAGGGTCAGGGACCGCTTGGCCAGCATCAGCCGGCGGCGGCCCAGCGCCACGGCGCCGGAGGAGACCACCAGCACCTGCTGGCCCCGGGCCCGCATGCGGGCGACGTCGGCGGCGAAGGCGGCCAGCCACAGGCTGTCGGCGGTTCCGCCCTCGCCCACCAGCAGAGCCGAGCCGACCTTGACGACGACCCGGCGGGCCCGCTCGATCCCGCTCACGGCTTCCAGCCCACTTCGTCCTCGCCGCCCTTGCCGACGGCGGCGGCGGCCTTGCGGTCGCGCACCAGGGCGTAGGCCTCGCGCAGGATTTCCACGACCCCCTTGCCGGAGACCGCCGAGACCAGGCGGACCGGCACGCCGGCGGCCTCGGAGAGGGCCTCGCGCTGCATCTCCACGGTGCTCTCGTCCAGGGCGTCGATCTTGTTCAGCGCCAGGATCTCGGTCTTGTCGCCGAGCTCCTCGCCATAGGCCTCCAGCTCGTGGCGCACGGTGGTCCAGGCCTCGACGACGTCGGTCTGGGTGGCGTCCACCAGGTGGATCAGGACGGCGGTGCGCTCCACGTGGCCCAGGAAGCGGACCCCGAGGCCCGCGCCTTCCGAGGCGCCCTCGATCAGGCCGGGGATGTCGGCCAGGACGAAGCGCTCGTTGGGAGACAGGTCGACGATGCCGAGATTGGGATGGATGGTGGTGAAGGGATAGTCGGCGATCTTCGGCTTGGCGGCGCTGGCGGCGGCCAGGAAGGTGGACTTGCCGGCGTTGGGCAGGCCCACCAGGCCGACGTCGGCGATCAGCTTCAGCCGCAGCCAGATCCAGAGCTCCTCGCCCTCCTGGCCGGGATTGGCGTGATAGGGCGCCTGGTTGATGGAGCTCTTGAAGCGATCGTTGCCCCAGCCGCCATTGCCGCCCTTGGCCAGCAGGAAGCGCTGGCCGGGCGTGTCCAGGTCGACGATCAGGGTCTCCTTGTCCTCGGCCAGCACCTGGGTGCCGACGGGGACCTTCATGACGATGTCGGCGCCGGCCGCCCCGTGGCGGTTGCGGCCCATGCCGTGGGTGCCGGTCTCGGCCTTGAAGTGCTGGCTGTAGCGGAAGTCGATCAGGGTGTTGAGGCCGTCCTGGGCCTCGATCCAGACGTCGCCGCCGCGGCCGCCGTCGCCGCCGTCGGGGCCGCCGTACTCGATGTACTTCTCCCGCCGGAAGGACACGGCGCCGCCGCCTCCGTTGCCGGAGCGGACATAGACCTTGCACTGGTCGAGGAACTTCATGTCGTCAGGATCCGATCGCCCGCGAGTTTCACGGTCGCGACCGCCAATATGGTTTTCAAAAGCGCGCCCGCAAGAAAGGGCGCGACGCCGCCGGCGAAGGCGGCCGTGGCCCCCAGGCCGACGGCCAGCCAGGCGAGGCCCAACAGTAGGATGAGGGCGTGGGCGGCCAGGAAGCTGAGGGTCAGGCTCCGCCAGCCGCGCCCGCCCGGCCGCGCGGCGAGCCAGCCCACGAGGCCGGCGGCGACCAGGAAGCCCGCGAGGTAGCCGGCCGTGGGGCCGACGAAGGGCGCCAGGCCGCTCGCCCCGTCCGCCAGCAGGGGCAGGCCCATGGCCGCCTGGGCCAGCCAGACGAAGACGATCTCAAGGGCCAGCCTCGGGCCCGACAATCCGGCGATCACCAGCAGGGCGTAGGTCTGCAGGGTCATGGGCACGGGGACCATCGGGACCTCGGCCCAGGAGGACGCGGCCAGCAGCCAGCTTCCCGCCAGGACGGCGCCCACGCGCCACGCCAAGGGCCGCCCTGCGAGCAGGGCGTCCAGGGGCGCTCTAAGGGTGGCGGCGGCGGTCAATCTTCTTATCCAAGTGAAGTGCGGCGCCCGCCATAGCACGCGAGCGCCGCAAACTCACGCCAGCCAGACCATCATCCGCGCGGGGACGGCCTCGCCGCGGGCGGCCGACGGGGAGAGCCTGACCTCCCCGGTATAGAGGAAGCCGCTCTTGCAGAGCACCGAGGCCGAGGCCGGGTTGTCGGAGAAGTGGCGCGCCAGGACGTAGCGCCGCTTCCAGTCCTTGTGGGCCCAGACCAGGGCCCCCTTGGCGGCCTCGGTGGCGAAGCCGCAGCCCCAGAAGGGCCGGCCGATCCAGCAGCCCATCTCGGTGCGGCCGTTCTCGCTGGCGAAGCCCAGTTGCCCGATCGGCCCCTGCTCCGGGTGATCGATGACGAACATGGCCTCGGCCCGAGGATCGGCGTCGTCCGCCCGGGAGAGGCAGGCTTCGGCGTCCTCCAGCCCGTAGGGATGGGGGATGGAAGGGGTCATGCAGGCCAGCTCCCGGTCGTTGAGCAGCTTGGCCACGCGGGGCGCGTCGGCGAGGCGGGGCCTGCGCAGCCGCAGGCGCTGGGTCTCGATGACGGGTTCGATCTGGATGGAGCACATCTTGAACCTCCCGGGCCCTCTGATGGGGCCCTGAACAGAAAAAAGCGGGAGCCCGGCGTTCCGGACTCCCGCTTTTCGGGATTCTGTCCGGTCCGCCTGACTGATCGTCTGGCGGACCCGGAGAAGGGGGGATCCGCCTAGCTGGCGTTGGCCTCGGCGGCCACCACGTTCACGTAGGTGCGGTCGTCGCGCTTGGTGACGAACTGCACCGCGCCGTCGGCGGTGGCGAAGAGGGTATGGTCACGGCCCATGCCGACGTTCACGCCGGCGAAGAACTTGGTGCCGCGCTGGCGGATGATGATGTTGCCGCCGACGACGGACTCGCCACCGAACTTCTTCACGCCGAGACGACGGCCGGCCGAGTCGCGGCCGTTGCGGGACGAACCGCCAGATTTCTTGTGAGCCATTGTGGTCTCCTAAACTTGTCTTGATCCGACGCTTATTCGGCGTCGGGCTTCTTGGCGGCGGCCTTCTTCGGCGCGGCGGGCTTCTTGGCGGCGGCTTCAGCCTTGGGCGCGGCGGCCTTCGGGGCAGCAGCAGCCTTCGGCGCGGCGGCCTTCTTGGCGGCGGGGGCGGCGGCCTTCTCGCCGGCGAGGGCGGCCTTGGCGGTCGCGGCCTCTTCCAGCTTCAGGTTCCGGGCGCGAGCGTTGAGGACCGCCTTGGTGGTCATGTCCACCACGCCGTCCCAGTTCTCGGTCTTGCCGGCGCCGGCCACCGAGGTGACGCGCAGGACGCTCTCGTGCTGGCGATGGCCGCGGGTGCGGCGATAGCCCTGACGACGGCGCTTCTTGAAGATCTTCACCTTCAGGCCCTTGCGGGTCTCGATCAGGGTGGCGCTCACGCTGGCGCCTTCCACGATCGGAGCGCCCAGGGTGATGGTCTCGCCATCGCCCAGCATCAGGACGTCGCCGAAGGCCACGTTGGCGCCCGGCTCACCTTCAAGCTTTTCGACGACGAGAAGGTCGCCCGCCTGAACCCGGTACTGCTTACCGCCGGTTTTGATCACCGCGTACATCGTTCGCGCCTTGAGACTTTAGCAAAAAAGGATCACGCCCGTGGGGAGCCCCGCGTGCGAAGGCGCGGACTTATACAGACGACCCCCGCCAAGTCAACGGAAGGCGCTGCGGATTCAGTGGCCTCCGGACGACTCGCCCGGACGGAGGCTGGCGAGCGTGCGGCGGTCGTTGGCCCGCTCGCTCTCCCAGTTGCTCACCACGGCCTTGGAGACCTGCTGCATGAAGGCCAGGCGGGCGCCCACCGGCTTGGTGGTGCGCTTCATCAGGACCACCACCGCATAGGCGCGGCCGTCGGGGGCGGTGAGGACGGCGACGTCGTTGATGCCGATGGAGCCGCCCCGCCAGTCCTGGCCGGTGCCGGTCTTGTGGGCGATGGTCCAGCCGGCCGGCAGGCCGCCCTTCAGCCGCCGCGGGCCGGTGCGGGCCTCCGACATGGTGGAGAGGAAGGTCTCGGTGGCCTCCGGCGACAGCAGCTCGCCGCGCTTGAGAACCATCAGGGCCTGGGCCAGGCCCGCCGGGGTGGCGCCGTCCAGGGGGTTGTCCAGATAGGCGTCCATGGCCGCGTCGCGCACGGCGTCTGGCAGGCGCGAGCGGGCCTCCTTGAAATTGCCGCCGATCCCCAGCTCCGGGCTCCAGGTCAGGCCAGCGATCTTGGCCTGCAGGTTCTTCTCGTCGGCGCCCATGCGGATGCCGGTGAGGTTCTTGCGGGCCAGCATGTCGGCCACGGCGTCCACCCCGCCCACCTGCTGCAGCAGCTTGTCGTTGGCGGCGTTGTCGCTCTCGATCAGGGCCCGGCGCACCAGGTCGCGCAGGGTGGTGGCGTAGCCGGTGGCGCCGATCTTGTGGGAGATGGGCTGGAAGAAGACGCTGCGGTCCTGGGGGCCGAGGATCACCGCCTGGTCCAGGCTCAGCTTGCCCTGGTCCTGGGCGTCCATGGCGGTCATGGCCACCCACAGCTTGGAGACGCTCTGCTGGGGGAAGGCGTCGTCGCCGGCCACCTGGGCCATCCAGCCCTCGCTGCAGTCGGCCACGGCGATGCCCACCTTCTCCCGATAGCCGGCGGCCAGGTCGTCCAGGCGCTTCTGCAGGGCGGGAGGCGGCGGGCCGGGGGCCGGGCGCGGCTTGAGATGGGGCCGGGGGGCGGGGGCTCCGGCGGCCAGGATGGTGGGCTTGGCGGCCTTGGGCGGGGTTCCGGTGGCGACATAGACGCCGCCGAGGATGCTGAGCCCGGCGATCACCGCCAGGGCCGAGGCCGGACGCCAGCGGGCGGCGCAGAAGGTCGTGGCGTCGGCGACGAAGCTGCGGCTGAGCCGGGGCAGGTCGGCGGTGGCGTCCTCCAGGACCGTCCAGCCGCGCAGGGTGGCGACCAGCAGGTCGACGCCGAGGTCCGCCGCCCCCTCCACGGAGCGTCGCGTCCAAGCCCGCAACTGCTCAAGCCCTTGATTCATCAGACCTTGAAAACGCCGATCCGCCCGCTTCGGTCAAGCGGCCGTGTGGTCGCGGACCTCCACAGTTACGTGACTGAGCCCCGCCAGGCCCGCCAGGCGGGCGCGATAGGCCTGGGGCGCCTGCGGGGTGGCCGCGGCGATGACGACGATGGCCGCGTGGTGGCCGGGCCCCAGGCGCCAGAGGTGCAGGTCCAGCACGCGCTCGCCCTCGCCCTCCAGCCGGCCGCGGATCTCGGCGGTCAGTTCGGGGCTGGGATTGATGTCCAGCAGGACGGCGCCGGTGCGGCTGAGCAGGCGCCAGGCGAAGTGGGCCAGCAGGCCCGCCCCCACCAGGGCGGCCACGGGATCGGTCCAGCTCCAGCCGAGATAGCGGCCGGCGGCGAGGCCGACGATGGCCAGGGCGGAGATCACCGCGTCCCCGGCCAGGTGCAGGTGGGCGGCCGAGAGGTTGAGGTCGCCGTCGCGGTCGTGGGCGTGGGCGAGGGGGGGCTTCAGCAGCCAGACGCAGACCAGGTTGATGGCCAGGGCCGCCCCGGCCAGGACCAGGGCGCCGTCATAGGCGACCTCCTCCGGGGCCAGCAGCCGGCCCACGCTCTCGAGGGCGATCAGCAGGGCGGTGACGCCGAGCACCGCGGCGTTGGCGAAGCCGGCCAGGTAGCCCAGCTTCCCCGTGCCGAAGGCGAAGCGGGGATCGGCGGAATAGGTGCGGGCGACGGCGTAGGCGATGGCCGCCACCAGCAGGGCGGCCACGTGGGCGGCCATGTGCAGCCCGTTGGCGACCAGCGCCATGGAGTGGAAGAGCAGGCCGCCGGTGATCTGGGCCGCCAGGGTCGCCAGGCAGATGGCCGCCACGATCCAGGTGCGCCGCTCGTTGCGGGCGTGGTCGGCGCCCAGATAGATCCGGTCGCCCCGGAAGGCGTCCATCGGCTCCTGAGCGCGGGGTTCGGCGGCGGTCACGGTCACCTATATAAAGAGAGGGCGGGTGGCGGTTGGAGAAGTGTTATTCTATAACACCTGACCCAGGTCAAGCGATCGAACGCCGCAGCCTGTTCCATCGGGCCCCGACAATGACTAGATGAGCGCCATGAACGCCAAGACCCCCGTCACCGTCCTCACCGGCTATCTCGGCGCCGGCAAGACCACCCTGCTCAACCGCATCCTCACCGAGGACCACGGCAAGCGCTACGCCGTGATCGTCAACGAGTTCGGCGAGGTGGGCATCGACAACGAACTGATCGTCGGCGCCGACGAGGAAGTGTTCGAGATGAACAACGGCTGCGTCTGCTGCACGGTGCGCGGCGACCTGATCCGGGTGCTCTCGGGCCTGATGAAGCGCAAGGGCGGCTTCGACGCCATCATCGTGGAGACCACGGGCCTGGCCGATCCGGGCCCGGTGGCCCAGACCTTCTTCGTCGACGACGACGTCAAGGCCAAGACGCAACTCGACAGCGTCACCACCGTGGTGGACGCCAAGCACCTGCCCCTGCGGTTGGCCGATTCCAAGGAAGCGGTCGAGCAGATCGCCTTCGCCGACCAGATCGTGCTCAACAAGACCGACCTGGTGACCCCCGAGGAGCTGAGGGCCGTTGAGGCCGCCATCCGGCGGATCAATCCGCTCGCCCCCATCCACCGGGCCCAGCGCTCCAATGTGCCGCTGGAGGCCATCCTCGGCCGCGGCGGCTTCGACCTGGCCCGCATCACCGACATTTCGCCTGAGTTCCTGAACCCCGCGCACGGCGAAGACGGCCATGTGCACGACGAGGACTGCGACCATGATCACGACCATCATCACGATCACGACCATTCTCACCACGATCACGGCCACGATCATCCGCACGAGGACCATGCGGCCGCGGCCGGTATCCGTGGAATCTCGCTGACCCTGCGCAAGCCGATCCATGGGGTGCGGGTCACCAACTGGCTCAACCAGCTGCTGGCCGACCAGGGCCCCGACATCCTGCGGGCCAAGGGCATATTGGACGTGGCCGGCGATGAGCGTCGGCTGGTGTTCCAGGCGGTGCACATGATCCTGGAGGGCGACTTCCAGCGCGACTGGAAACCCGAGGAGGACCGCTTCAGCCGCATGGTCTTCATTGGCCGCAACCTCGACGAGGCGGCGCTCAAGGCCGGCTTCGAGGCCTGCGCGGCCTGAGACCTTCCACCTCCCCATGAAGGGGAGGGATGGGCTTTCGCCCACGAAAAAGCCCGCCCGGGTTTCCCTGGGCGGGCTTTTCCGTATCGGGTTCGAAGGGCCTAGAGCTCTTCGTTGATCAGGGCGACCTGGAAGTAGCCGTTGCCCTGCAGGGTGTTCATCACCGACATGAACTCGCCGTAGCGCACCGTGCGGTCGGCGCGGATATAGACGCGCTCTTCCGTCGGGTTGGGCTTGTTCAGCTTGCGGGCCAGGTCGGCCGGCAGGGTGTCGAGGGTGGTGGGCTGGTCGCCGATATAGAGGCCGGCTTCCTGGATGTTGATCAGGGTCGGCTCTTCGACCTTCGTGCCCGGGGGCGGCGGGATCGCCGGCGGCAGGTCGAGCTTGATCGACACCGTGGCGGCGGGGATCGACACCATGAAGATAATGAGGAGCACCAGCATCACGTCCACGAAGGGCGTGACGTTGATCTCGCTGTTTTGGCCGAGGTCGAACTTGCCGCCGCCCCCGCCGCCCAGCTTCGCACCCATATGCAATTCCTTCCCTAGGGGCGCGCAACACGTGGCGCCCGTCTACAGTCCGGACACCCTTCGCCAATCAAATCGGGATTGTAAAGCCCGAACCGGCTCCCGCGGCCGGTCAAGGCGGGGGCCTGCCCGCCAGCCTCCCCCCAAAGGCGAAATTTCCGGGCAGGCGGCGCCTCGCCAAGACCGGTGTTAGGCGTCTAAGACGCGGGCATGACCTTCTCCTTCGACGCCTATGTCACCGCCGCCCTCTTCGACCGCCACGGCCGGGCCTGTTTCGCCCTGGGCGACGGCACGGTCCGATTCGAGGACGGCGCCACCGCCCAGGCCCACAAGGGCGTGGCCCTGTCGGCCTGCGCACACCCCAGCGGCGAGGGCGTGATCACCGGCGGCGACGACGGCGTCGTGGCCTGGTCGCGGGGCGAGACGGTGAGCGAGATCGCCAAGGTTCCTGGCCGCTGGATCGAATCGGTGGCCGCCAGCCCGGAGTCCAAGCTGATCGCCTTCGCCGCCGGCAAGGAGCTGCACGTCCGCGACGCGGGCGATCCGGCCTTCTCGCGGGTCTTCGTCCACGAGAAGTCGGTGGCCGACGTCGCCTTCGACCCCAAGGGGCGGCGGATCGCCACAGCCACCTATAACGGCGCCTGGCTCTGGTACGCCCGCATCGCCGAGCAGAAGCCCATGGTGCTGAAGTGGGCCGGCAGCCACGTGGCCCTGGCCTGGAGCCCGGACGGCAAGTTCCTGATGAGCTCGATGCAGGAAAACCAGCTGCACGGCTGGCGGGTGGCCGACGAGAAGAACCTGAAGATGGGCGGCTATCCGGCCAAGGTGAAGAGCCTGGCCTTCCTCTACAAGGGCCAGATGCTGGCCACCTCGGGCGCCAACGGGGCGGTGATCTGGCCCTTCTCCGGCTCGGCCGGGCCCCTGGGCAAGCAGGCCGCCGAGATCGGCTTCGACGAATCGGCCATGGTCAACCGCGTGGCCGCCACCCCGGTGGGCAACCGCGTGGCCGCCGGCCTCGACGACGGCCGGGTCTGGGTCTGCGACCTCACCGACCAGAAGATCGACATGCTGAAGGCCGAGAAGGGCCCCCCGATCTCGGCCCTGGCCATGACCGCCGACGGCAAGCGGGTGGCCTGGGGGGACGAGGAAGGCGGGGCCGGGGTGTTCGAGGTGGCTTAGGCCGCGCCCTCACCGTGTCATCCCGCATGCAGCGGCGAAGCCGCGAAAGTGCGGGACCCAGACTCACCGATCTATCCTGAAAGCCCCGCGCGTCTGGGTCCCGGACAAGCCCTGCGGGCTTTCCGGGATGACAGGGGTTTGTTGGGCCGCGCCGTTCGTGAGGCGCCCCCTTCCTATTCGAACCCCTTCAGCTCCCCCCAGACCTCGAAGGGATCGCGCGATGAGCGCAGGGTGTTGATGGGGGCGCTCTCGTCGCGCCAGCCCAGCGCCATGCCGGAGAACAGCATGTGGTCCTCGGGCAGGTTCACCGCCTGGGCGACGGTCTGGGGATAGCGGGCCCAGTATTCCTGGGCGCAGGTGTCCAGGCCCCGCTCGACCGCCAGCAGCATCACTGTCTGCATGTACATGCCCAGGTCCGACCACTGGGGCGGGCCCAGCTTGCGGTCGAGGCAGAAGAACAGGCCCACTGGGGCGCTGAAGAACTCGCCGTTCTTGGCCAGCTGCCGCAGGCGGGCGGGCTTGTCCTCCCGCGGGATGCCGATGGAGGCGTAGAGATCCTCGCCGTTCTGGAACCGGCGGGTGCGGAAGGGGTCCCAGAGGTTGGGGGGATAGACGTCGTATTCCGGGGTCTCGCCGAAGGGATTGGCCGCCACCTTGGCCTTCAGGTCGGCCAGGGGCTGGCCCGCCAGGGCGTAGACCCGCCAGGGCTGCAGGTTGCCGCCGGAGGGGGCGCGGGCGGCGGCCTCCAGGATCTCGCGCACCACCGCGCCCGAGGGCGCCTCGGGCTTGAAGGCGCGGATGGAGATTCGCCGGGCGACGGCCTCCGTGACGTTCATGACCTCTCCTCAGGTGCGGCGGCTTGACCGGTTGCGCCGCATCGCTAGCACTGGCCCCTTAGGTCAAGGCAAGGGTTCTCGACTTTGAGCGACACCAACGCGTCTTCCGACAAGGACGAGGGCCTCCGGCTCACCCCCCAGACCGACAGCGGCTGGGAGGGCCTGGCCAAGTCCTGGGACGACATCTCGCTCAATGAGCCGCCGCGGCCGGTCGAGGACCGCGGCGACGCCCCGCCCATCGAGATCCCGCAGGACCCCACCCGGCGGCGGCCGCTCTGGCGGCGCGTGGGCCGCGTCCTGGTGGTGCTGTTCCTGGTGTTCGGCCTGATCGGGCCGATCCTGGTGACCGCCGCCTACCGGGTGATCCCGCCGCCCATCACCTATCTGATGGTGGAGCGCGCCATCGAGGGCCGCGGCTTCGAGCGCCATTGGCGGCCCCTGGACGAGATCTCGCCCACCCTGGTGCGCGCGGTGATCGCCGCCGAGGACGCCAAGTTCTGCAGCCATCGCGGCTTCGACTTCGCCGCCATGGAGAAGGCCATGGCCCACAACGAGCGCTCCAAGCGGGTGCGCGGCGGCTCCACCATCAGCCAGCAGACCGCCAAGAACATCTTCCTGTGGCCCGACCGCTCCTATGCGCGCAAAGGGCTGGAGGCCTATTTCACGGTCCTGATCGAGGCCCTTTGGGGCAAGCGGCGGATCATGGAGGTCTATCTCAACAGCGTCGAATGGGGTCCGGGGGTCTATGGCGCCGAGGCCGCGTCCCTGAAGAACTTCGGGGTCGGCGCCGACCGGCTCACCAACGCCCAGGCCGCGCGGCTGGCGGCCATCCTGCCCAGCCCGCTGAAATGGCGCGCCGCCAAGCCCGGGCCCTATGTGAAGCGCCGTTCGGGCCGCATCGGCAAGGCCGCCGGGACCGTCCGCCGCGAGGGGATGGCCAGCTGCGTTCTGGGTTGACGGAACAAAACTAAACCCTCAACTCCTCCCTCAAGCGAAACAAATTCGCAAAAGGGAGATTGATATGCGCGTTGGCGTGCCTCGCGAGATCAAGGCGGACGAGTACCGCGTGGGTCTGACCCCCACCGCCGTCCGGGAATATGTCGTCCATGGCCACGAGGTGCTGGTGGAGGCCGGCGCGGGCCAGGGCGCCGGCTATGCCGACGAGGCCTATGTCCGGGCCGGGGCGACGATCGCGCCGGACGCCGACGCGGTGTTCGCCGGCAGCCAGTTGATCATCAAGGTCAAGGAGCCCCAGGCCGTGGAGTGGGCCAGGCTCACCCCCGAGCACATCCTCTTCACCTACCTGCACCTGGCGCCCGACCCGGCCCAGACCGAGGGGCTGCTGGCCTCCGGCGCGGCGGCCATCGCCTATGAGACGGTGACGGACGCGGCGGGCGGCCTGCCGCTGCTGGCGCCGATGTCGGAGGTGGCCGGGCGGATCGCGGTCTTCTCCGCCGGCGAGACCCTGCTGAAGCACAATGGCGGCATGGGCCTGCTGCTCTCGGGCGTGCCCGGCGTGCCGCCGGCGCGGATCTGCGTCCTGGGGGGCGGGGTCGTGGGCATGAACGCCGCGCGCATGGCCGCGGGGCTCGGCGCCGAGGTGGTGGTGGTGGAGCGCTCCATCCCCCGCATGCGGGTGCTGGACGACATGTTCCTCGGCCGCATCCTCACCCGCTACTCCACCCTGGACGCGGTGGAGGAGGAGGTGCTGAAGGCCGATGTGGTGATCGGGGCGGTGCTGACCGCCGGGGCCGCGGCCCCGACCCTGGTGCGCCGCGAGCACCTGTCGCGGATGAAGCCGGGCTCGGTGCTGGTGGACGTCTCCATCGACCAGGGCGGCTGTTTCGAGACCTCCAAGCCGACGACCCACGTCCATCCCACCTATGTGGTGGACGGGGTGGTGCACTATTGCGTGGCCAATATGCCGGGCGCCGCGCCGCGCACCTCCTCGGAGGCCCTGGGCCACGCGACCCTGCCCTTCGGCCTGGCCCTGGCCGACAAGGGGCTCGAGGCCCTGGCGGCCAACCGGCACCTGGCCAAGGGGCTGAACGTGCTCAAGGGCCAGATCACCCACCCGGCGGTGGCCCAGGCGCTGGGCAAGGCCTTCAGCGATCCGTACGAGGCGTGGGCGGCGTAGGGCCGCGTCACTCATCAATGGGTGTCATCCTGGAAAGCGCGTTTGCGCTTGTCCGGGTCCCAGATGCGCGGGGCTTTCGGGAGGGATCGGTGTCTATGGGTCCCGGTCTTCCGCTACGCGGAAACCGGGATGACACCTTGGAGTTAGCTCACGCCGCCCAGCGGGCCAGGTCCTGGCGGCCGCCCACGAGGCTCAGCACGTCCTCCATCCCGAAGGCCGGGTCGTCGGCGTGCAGGGCGGCGTAGACCCCGTTGGCGAAGGCCATGTCGGCCGGGGTCTTCACTCGCCAGTCGAGGTGGGACCAGTCGCGGCGGGCCAGGCAGTGGGCCTGGGGGTAGCGCTCGGGCCGGGTGCGGATCTGGGCGAGCGGCGAGGTTCCGGCCGCCGTCGCCTCGTCGGCCTCATGGGCGGTCTGGGCCAGGGCCTGGGCGGTGACCACCTCCACCTCCAGCCCCAGGGGGAAGGTGCGCTTCACGCGGTTGGAGACATAGGCGGCGCCCGAGGCCAGGGCCAGGCGCACGGTCTCGTCGATGAGGCCGGGGTCGACGAAGGGGCAGTCGCCCTTGATGCGGACCACGTGGCTGACCGGGCCGGCGGCCTCCACGCAGCGCATGAAGCGGCGGCTGAGGTTCTCCGAGGCGCCGCGGAACACGGTCTGGCCGCGGGACACCAGGAAGCTGGCCATGGGATCGTCGACGGCCTCGTCGCTGGTGGCGACGATCACCTTGGACAGGCAGCGGGCCTGACGGATGCGCTCCACCTGCCGCAGGATCATGGGTTCGCCGCGCAGGGGCGCCATGGCCTTGCCGGGCAGTCGGGGCGAGGTCATCCGGGCTTGCAGGATGGCGAGGATCATGGCGCGGGCTCCTTTTGAGCCAGGCCGTGGGGGGCGCTAGGCGGCCCTCCAGGCGCGGGGGTCGAGGGCGACCGGGTCGTCGATCGCCATGTCGTCCCAGTCGAGGTCCGGCGGCGGGCTGGAGGCCGCGGCGATCACCGCGTTCAGCTCGGCCGCGGTGGTGACGCCCACCAGGACGGCGGCGGCTTCGGGGCGGGACAGGGCGAAGCCGAGGGCGGCCTGCAGCGGATCGGACCGGCCCTCGGCGATCAGCCGGCGGGCCCGGGAAATCCGGCTGGCGGCTTCCTTCAGGTGGTTGGGGGCCCGGTCGGCGGGCAGGAACAGCAGGCCCGAAAGGAAGATCGAGCGCAGGTGCACCTCGATGCCGATGCCGGTGAGGGCCGCCAGGGTCCCGTCGATCAGCAGCCGCTGGTCGAGCAGGGAGGCCGGGGCCTGGATGATGTCGGGCCGGAAGCGGCGGGCCACGCCCAGCGGGTCGTCGGAGGCGAAGACCGAGACGCCGATCTTCCTGGTCAGCCCCTGGTCCTTCAGGGCCTTCAGCCGGTCCCACAGCGCCAGGCCGTGGGGGCCGAACAGGTCGGCGGCCGAGGGCACCAGGATGGCGTCGGCGCTCTCCACGCCAAGACGGCGCAGGGTGGCGCGGGCCTCGGCCTCCACGAAGTCGGGGCCGCGGTCGGCGCGGACGGTGGAGATGGAGATCCGGAAGGGGTTGGGCCGGGGCATGATGGTCCCCAGGGCGTCCTCCACCTGGGGCGAGCGGCCGGCCACGTCGAAGACCGCCAGCTGGGTCCGGGCGGCGATGTCCAGGATGTCGCGCACCTCGGCCTGAGGCGGGCGCCCGCGCACGGTCGCCTGGTCGAGGGCGAACTGGCCGGAGCCGAGACCGAGCTTGGAAAGCGGAGAAGTCATGAACAACGCTGGTTGCGGACCTGATGAGCCCCCATTTAGGGGGCAAGGCCTAAAGAACCGGTGTCTGGAACCTTTCTGGGGGGTTAAACTGAGCGGGATGAGAGAACCCCTGCCCGAGTGGCCGCTGTTCGGCATGGCCGAGGACGTCCGCCCCGCCCTGGCCCTTGCGGCGCAACGGAATCTGCCCCTCGCCCTGGCCACCCTGGTGGCCGTCGAGGGCGGCGGTCCGCGCCCGGTGGGAACCCAGATGGTGTTCGCCGAGGCGATCGTCGCGGGATATTTTTCCGGCGGCTGCGTGGAGAGCGATGTCGCCGATCACGCCGCGGCCTGCCTGGAGGACGGGACGCCGCGCCGCCTGGTCTACGGCGAGGGCAGCCCCTGGCCCGACATCCAGCTGCTGTGCGGCGCGCGGATCGAGATCTTCCTGGAGCGGGTGCCGGCCGGCGACCCGGCCCTGGCCAAGCTGCTGGCCGCCCAGGCCGAGCGCCGCCCGGCGGTCTGGATCAGCGACGGGACCCGCCGCCTCTGCGTGGACCCCGACACCCAGGCCGCCTGGGACGGCGCCATCGCCCGCCATTACGACCCGACCCCGCGCCTGGTGGTGTTTGGCTCCGACCCCACGGCGCTGGCCATCAGCCAGCTCGGCGCCCAGAGCGGCTTCGAGACCACGCTGGTCCGCCCCAAGGGGCCGGAGGCTGGCCCGCCCATCGCCGGGATCGCCTATCTGCGCTCCGAGCCGGAGGCGGCTCTGGCCGCCATCGGGACCGACGCATGGACCGCCATCGCCATCGCCACCCACAGCCTGGAGATCGACCGCACGGCTCTGGCCGCCGCCCTGCCCTCGGCCGCCGGCTATGTGGGTCTGCTGGGCGCCCGCAAGCGCCTGCCCGAGCGGCTGGCGCCCCTGCGGGCCGCGGGGGTTCCGGAGAGCGTCCTGGCCCGGGTCCACGCCCCCATCGGCCTGGACATCGGCGGCAAGGCCCCCTGGGAGGTGGCGGTGTCGGTGGTCGGCGAGATCATGGCCCTGCGCCATGCCCGGGCTCCGGAGACGCCGCGCGAACCGGTCTCCAAGCGCGACCGGGAGGGCGCCTGGAGCGCGTCCCGGCCCAAGGAGATCAAGCCCGCCGATCAGGAGCAGTTCTAGGGGCGGCCTGGCCGGGGGGGCGCCTGCGGGCGCCCGTTTCGTTGAGGCTCAGTCGCGACGGCTGGCGGACTCGGCGGCGAGCATGGCGTCCAGGAAGATGCTCTGGGTCGCCAGCAGCCGCCATTCCAGGGCCAGTTGGTGATAGTCCCCGGCGGACATGCCGTCCGCCGCCGACTTCAGGTCGAGGGCCTTGGCCCGGAGGTTCATTTCGTCTGGGGTGAGCATCAGGGGACTCCTGGATCGTCGTCGGACTCGTCGGGGGCCAGCAAGCGGGCCTGCAGCTCGCGGACCGCGCCGTAGCATTCGCAGGACCGCCGCTCGAGGCCGGGGCGATCGAGCACCTCCAGCTGGCCGCGGCTGTAGCGGATCAGGCCCTCGGCCTTCAGGCGGCTGGCGGCCGCGCCCACCGTGGTGCGCTGCACCCCCAGCATGATCGCCAGATAGTCCTGGGTCAGCGGCAGGACCCGGGCGTTCAGCCGGTCCTGGCTCTGCAGGATCCACCGCGCCAGGCGCGGCTCGGTCTCATGCAGGGCGTTGCAGGCCACCGACTGTTCTTCCTGGGCCAGGGTCACCTGGGCGAAGCGCAGCAACAGGTCCACCAGGGCCGGGCTCTGCCGCGCGCGCCCGCGCAGGGCGGCGGCGGGGATGGAGATTCCCGATCCCGCCAGCTGCACGAAGGTGCGGTTGGAGGACACCCCGCCGCTGAGGGCTGGCAACAGGCCGACCGCGCTCTCCGAGCCCACCGTGGCGCATTCGACGCAGGTTCCGTCGTCCATGACCTTGACCACCGACAGACCGGCGCTGCTGGGGAAGTGCGCCTCCGTCACCGGACCGCCCGACTGGTACAGTACTTCTCCCGGCCCCCAAGTCGCCTCGGCCATGTCTGGGATCAGGGCCGCCAAGTCGGCCTTGGGAAGCGCGGAAAGAACTCGATTGATGAATATCACGGGGCCTCGGCAATTCTCTTGCGCCCAGCAATAACTCCATTTCTTTCTTGACTGGTCGAAAAACCGAGTTGATGTTCAACAATTACATAAGACCGGTAATTCTATTCATAGTATGAAATAGTATTTGCTTATAATGTCAGTTTCTGACTTAGTGTGGGTGGGGCCGCTCGCGGCCTCGCCTCATAGGGAATTCCACGCCTCACTGAGGTCCGCGGTCCTCGCGGCTCATGGATATCCTGATGCAGACCGGAAACCGCCTCCTGCTCTCCCTGGAACCCTCCGACTACGACGTGCTTTCGAAGTCGATGCGGCCGATGACCTTCAAGGCGGGAACCGTGCTCTACGAGCCCGAGGCCCCCATCGACTGGGTCTACTTCCCGGAGGAGGGGCTGATCTCCCTGCTGTCGGTGATGCTGTCGGGGGTGGCGGTGGAGACCGCGGTGGTGGGCCGGGAGGGGGGCGTCGGCTTCCTGGAGGCGGTGGGCGCCGGGGTGATCTTCTCCCGCGCCCTGGTGCAGGTGGACCTGCTGGCCCTGCGGGTTCCGGCCGAGGCCTATATCGCCGCCTATGATGGCAGCGCCTCCCTGCGGCGGAAGGTCGGCAGCCATGTGGAGCTGAGCCTCGCCGAGGCGCGCCAGACCCTGGCCTGCCAGACTCACCATTCCCACGAGCAGCGCCTGGCCTGGTGGCTGCTGGAATGCCAGGACCGCACCGGCGGTGGGCCGACCCTGCCCCTGAAGCAGGACTTCCTCGCCTCGATGCTGGGGGTGCAGCGTTCGACGGTCTCCCAGGTGGCCAGCGTGCTGAAGGCCGACGGCCTGATCGACTATACCCGGGGCGTGATCCAGATCCTGGATCGGCCGCGCCTCGAGAAGCGCGCCTGCGAGTGCTACGCCACCACCCAGCACTTCCGGGGAATGATCGAGACCCACGGTGGTGGCGCGACCTGAGCCGGGACGCGGTGGAATCCCTGACTCCTTAACGAGAATTCCCGCCCGGACGTCGGCCTTAAGGTTACCCCGCCACCTCCAGGTTGCGCGCGATTGCCGCCCCGGACGTCGCCCCTAGGTTGCGCCCACGGCATCAGGCCAGGGGCGGAGCGGACCATGTTTCTCAACGGTGGATCGGGCAAGGACAAGCTCACGGGCGGCGCGGGCGCCGACACCCTCTATGGCCTGGGCGGCGACGACTCGCTCTCGGGCCTCGGCGGCGAGGACGTCCTGGCCGGCAACGACGGCAACGACACCCTCTCGGGCGGCGCCAACGACGACTACCTGATGGGCGGCCTGGGCAATGACCGCATCGACGGCGGCACGGGCAATGACTGGGCCGGCTACGAGGACGCGACCTCGGCCGTGAAGGTCGACCTGGCCCTGACCACCGCCCAGAACACCCTGGGCGCCGGGACCGACCAGCTCAACTCCATCGAATATGTCTACGGCTCGTCCTACGGCGACACGCTCAGCGGGACCTCGGGCTTCAACTACATCTTCGGCGGCGAGGGCAATGACAGCCTGATGGGCCGCGGTGGCGACGACTTCCTGGCCGGCGGCGCGGGCGACGATACCGTCGACGGCGGCGCGAACGATGACACGGTCAGCTTTGATGACGGCGTCGCGGGCGGCGTCGTGGTCAACCTGATCACCCAGACCGCCGACGGCCACGGCCACGACAACCTGGTCTCCATCGAGAGCGTCTACGGCAGCACCTACGGGGACACCATCACGGGCAGCGCCGGAGATAACTACCTTGCGGGCAATGGCGGCGGAGATGTGATCTCAGGCGAAGGTGGAAACGACGTAATCGATACGGGCGCTGGCGGGGCGACCATCCGAGGCGGTGACGGCGACGATTTCCTGGTTAGCAGCCTCCAAAGCAACTCGCTGGATGGGGGGGCAGGCAGCGATACCGTCACCTATGAGAACTTTCAGACCGGCGTTCGCGTCGTTCTCGGAGAGGGAGAAGCTCAAGCCTTCAACATGGCCGGGTCGGACCACCTCAACTCGGTCGAGAACGTCATTGGCACCGCTTCTGACGATCACATCATTGGCGACGCCGGAGATAATTTCATCAGCGGCGGAGACGGGCGTGACGGACTGTTTGGCGGCTCCGGAGGTCGAGATGTGCTCGATTGCGGCGCGGGCGACGATTATATTTACGCAGGTGGCTCGTCGGACCTGACGGCGATCGGCGGGGCCGGAAACGACAGCATCTACTTCTTTGATAGCAGCTTCGTCAGTTCCGGCGTGACGGTTGACCTGGCAGCGACGGGTTCGCAGCAGATCGACGCCACCCACGCCCTCACCATCTCGGGTTTCGAGAATTTCACCGGCACCGCCGGCGCCGACACCGTCTACGCAAATGACGACGCCAACAGGTTCTATACGTTTGGGGGTGTGGACACCTTCGTGTTCAGAACTTTGGCCAGCATCGGGAATGGCTCCACCTCCGACATGATCTCGAGAATGATCATGGATCCGGATCCCAATCCCGGCGCGCCTTGGGGAGCGATCATTGATGTCTCAGCGATCGACGCCGATGCGACCCAGGCCGGAAACCAAGCCTTCCACCTTCTTGCCCAAGGCGCCGCCTTCACCGGCCATGCCGGCGAAATCACGCGGAACTGGTCGTCACAGCAGGGTGGTTATGCCGTGGAGTTAGACGTCGATGGCGACGCCGTCGCCGACGCCCGTCTGATGGTGTATGGCGGCGTTTCCGTCGCCGACGCCAACTTCATCCTTTAGCCGCTACCCCGCCCGGTCCAGCCGCAGCACCTCGACGAGGTCGCCGGCGGCTGAGGCCGGGGCGCTCGGGGGGCGGACCAGCAGGGCGTCGGCGGCGGCGAAGACGGTGATCAGGGAGGAGTCCTGGTCGCGGTAGGGGTGGACGGTGATACCGCCCGCCTCATAGGTGAGCTTGGCCCGCATCCAGTGTTCGCGGGGGCCGTTGGCGGCGAGCGGCTCGGCCAGGCGGGCGCTGGCCATGCGGGGCTGGTGCGGCGCGCCGCCATAGGCGGCGATCAGGGGTTTCAGGAACAGCTCGGCGCAGACGAAGGCCGAGGCCGGGTTGCCGGGCAGGCCCAGCAGCCGGCGGCCATCGGCCAGGACCCCGAAGAAGGTGGGCTTGCCCGGCCGCACCGCGACGCTCTCCACACGGTACTGAATCCCCAGCGCCTCGGCGGCGGTGCGCACCAGGTCGTGGTCGCCCACCGAGGCGCCGCCCACCGTGACGATGAGGTCGGCCTCGGCCTCGCGCATGGCCTCGACCACGGCGTCCAGCTGGTCGCGGACGCCGCTGAGCCTGCTGGCCTGCGCGCCCCAGGCCTCGCACATCACCTGCAGGGCCGGCGAGCCGGAATCGTAGATCTGGAAGGGTCCCGGCGTCGCCGGCGCCTCGACGATCTCCTCGCCGGTGGAGAGGATGGCGATGCGGAGTTTGCGGCGGACGCCGAGCTCGGCGCGGCCGGCCGAGGCGGCCAGGGACAGCCGCCAGGGATCAATGCGGGTTCCGGCGGTCAGCAGGACGTCGCCGGCCTGGAAGTCCTTGCCGGCGTCGCGGATATTGTCGCCGGGCGCGGCCTTGGGGACGCTCACCTGCTCGCCCTCGCGGGTCGCGTTCTCCTGGATCACCACGCTGTCGGCGCCGCCGGGCAGGGCCGCGCCGGTGAAGATGCGGATCGCCTGGCCGGCGGCCAGCACGCCCTCATAGCCGTGGCCCGCGGCGCTCTCCCCGACGATGGCCAGGGAGCCCGGGGTGTCGGCGGCGCGCACCGCCCAGCCGTCCATGGCCGAGTTGGTGAAGGGGGGCTGGGCGCGGACGGCGCTCACGTCGTGGGCCAGCACCCGGCCCACGGCGGCGGACAGGGGAATGGTCTCGGCGGCCAGGGGCTGAGCCTCGGCCACCATGGCGGCGCGGGCGGCCTCCACCGAGAGCAGCTTCACGGGCGCGTCCAGTCGCCGGACTTGCCGCCGGACTTCTTCATCAGGCGCACCACCTCGATGGTCATGGCCTTATCGGCGGCCTTGAGCATGTCGTAGACGGTCAGGCAGGCCACCGAGACGGCGGTGAGCGCCTCCATCTCCACTCCGGTCTGGCCGGTGGTGCGCACGCGCGCGGTGACGGCCAAGCCGCCCTCGCCCGGCTCGACCCGGACCTCGACCTTGGAGAGCGCCAGGGGGTGGCAGAGGGGGATCAGGTCGGCGGTCTTCTTGGCGGCCATGATGCCGGCGATCTCGGCGGTCCCCCGCACGTCGCCCTTCTTGGCGTCGCCGGAGAGGGCGAGCGCCAGGGTCGCCGGGCTCATGCGCACGAAGCCCTCGGCCAGCGCCTCCCGCGTGGTGACGGCCTTGTCGGAGACGTCGACCATATTGGCGCGGCCGGTCTCGTCGATGTGGGTGAGGCCGGTCATTTCTCCAGCAGGCGCGGCATGAGTTCGACCATGTTGCAGGGGCCGTGGCGGCTGTCGAGCTGGGGGGCGATCACCTTGTCCCAGCCGTCGCGCACTGCGCCGTTGGAGCCCGGCAGGCAGAAGACGAAGACCCCGCCCACCAGGCCGGCGGTGGCGCGGCTCTGCAGGGTGGACAGCCCCACCGACTGGTAGCTGACCATGTGGAAGACCACCGAGAAGCCGTCGAGCTTCTTGTCGAACAGCGGCTCGACGGCCTCGGGGGTGACGTCGCGGCCGGTGATGCCGGTGCCGCCGGTGGTGATGATGGCGTCGACGGTCCCCGAGGCCACCCAGGCCTTCACCTGCATGCGGATCTGGTCGACGTCGTCCTTGACGATGGTCTTGTCGGCCAGTTGGTGGCCGGCGCCGGTGATCCGCTCGGCCAGGACGTGGCCGGAGGTGTCGCTCTCCTCGTCGCGGGTGTCGGAGATGGTCAGGACGGCGATGCGGACCGGGACGAGGGTCAGCTTCTCGTCGATGCGTCCGCCGGGGCTGAGGGTCGGGGCGTTCATGGGGTCTCCCAGCGGGTGATGTCGGCGTGGTCCTGCGGCCGGGGCTCGATCCAGCGCGCCTGTCCGTCGGGGCCGGTCTCCTTCTTCCAGAAGGGGGCCCGGCTCTTCAAGTAGTCCATCAGGAAATCGCAGGCCTCGAAGGCCTCGCGGCGGTGGCTCGACGCGGTGGCCACGAAGACGATGGCCTCGCCGGGCGCGATCCTGCCGATGCGGTGGACGATCTGGAAATCGTCGAGGGAAAAGCGCTGGCGCGCGCCCTCGGCGATGCGGCCGATCTCGGCCTCCGTGAAGCCCGGATAGGCCTCCAGCTCGAGGATGCGGGTGGAGCCCTGCTCGGCGCGGGCCAGGCCCGTGAAGGTCGCCACGGCCCCGGTCTCGGTGCGGTCGCGACAGAAGGCGCTCAGCAGGGCGCCGGGATCGAAGGGCTGGTCGGTGAGGGTGATCATCCGCCGCTCATGGCCGGCAGGAAGGCGACCTCCGAGCCGGCGGTCAGGGCGGCGTCGCCGCGCACCAGGACCTGGTCCAGGGCCACCTGGACGCCGGGGGCGGCCAGGGCCTCGGCGAGGCCCTCGTCCTCGGCGCAGAGCTGGGCGCGCAGGGCGAAGAGCGAGGCGGGCGGGGGATCAAGGCTGCGCTCGCGCCAGCCGGCGATGTCGCTCAGGCGCCCGAACAGCAGGACCTTGGCCACCCTAGCCCCCCGTCGTGGACATGTGGCGGGCGACGGCCGGGGCGCCGGACCGCACGATCTGGAAGTCGTGGCCCTGGGGCTTGGCGTCGATGGCCAGGCGGATCGCCTCCTCCAGGCCCCTGGCGTCGGCGCCGGCGCGGATCACGGCGCGCAGGTCGCTGGCGTCCTCGCGGCCCAGGCAGGTGTGCAGGGTGCCGGTGCAGGTCAGGCGCACCCGGTTGCAGGCCTCGCAGAAATTGTGGCTGAGGGGCGTGATGAAGCCCAGGCGGCCGCCGGTCTCCTTGACCCGCACATAGTGCGCGGGCCCGCCGGTGACGTGGTCGCTGTCCTCCAGGGTCCAGAAGCTTTCCAGCTCGCGGCGGACGTCCTTGAGGGACAGGAACTGGTCGGTGCGGTCGAACTCGATCTCGCCGAGCGGCATGGCCTCGATCAGGGTGGCGTCGCAGCCCCGGGCGTGGGCCCAGGCGATCAGGTCGGGCAGCTCGGCGGCGTTGTCGTCCTTCAGGGCCACGGCGTTGATCTTCACCGCGATCCCGGCGGCCAGGGCCGCGTCGATGCCGCCGATCACCTTGGCCAGATCGCCGCCGCGGGTCAGGGTGCGGAACAGGTCCGGCTTCAGGGTGTCCATCGAGACATTGATCCGCCGCACGCCGAACCTCGCCAGGTCGGGGGCGAACTCGGCCAGGCGGGTGCCGTTGGTGGTCAGGGTCAGCTCTTCCAGCGCCCCGGTCTTCAGGTGCCGCGACAGGTTCTCGATCAGGCCCATGACCCCCTTGCGCACCAGGGGCTCGCCGCCGGTGATCCGCAGCTTGCGCACCCCAAGGTCGACGAAGGCCGTGGCCAGCCGGTCGAGCTCCTCCAGGGTGAGCACCTGGGCCTTGGGCAGGAAGGTCATGTGCTCGGACATGCAGTAGACGCAGCGCAGGTCGCAGCGGTCGGTCACCGAGACCCGCAGATAGGTCACGGTGCGGCCAAAGCCGTCGATCAGGGCCGGTCTCGAAGTCGCTTGCGGCGAGGCGTCGTCATAGGGCGTCATGCTGCGCCTAACATAGAGGGGAAGAACCGGTCGTGACAGGGGTGGGCGGATTTGAAGCGATCGTCCTGGCGGCGGGGTCGGGGACGCGGTTCGGCGGCGGCAAGCTGCTGGCGGCCTATGGCGGTGGTGTGTTGCTGGAGGGCGCCCTGCGCGCGGCCTTCGCCGCCCCGGTGCGCACCGTCACGGTGGTGACCGGCGCCGATCCCAGCCGGGTGGCGGCCGTGGCCACCGCCCACGCCAAGGCGGCGGGACAGGGCGCGCGCCTGCGCATCGTCCATGCGGTCGACCACGCCGAGGGCATGGGCGCCTCCCTGCGGCGCGGCGCCGCCGCCCTGCCGGCCGACGCCGAGGGGGTGTTCATCTTCCTGGGGGACATGCCGCGGATTCCGGTGGCCGTGCTGGCGCCCCTCGCCCAGGCGGTCGAGGACGGCGCCCCGGCCGCCGCGGCGACCTTCGGCGGCAAGCGGGGCCACCCGGCGGTGATCGGCGCGGCCCTCATCCCCCAGCTGCTGACGCTCACCGGCGACGCCGGGGCGCGGGCGGTCCTGCAGGGCCTGGGCGACCGTCTGGCCCTGGTGGAGGCCCCCGACGACGGGGTGCTGTTCGATGTGGATCAGCCGGCCGACCTCGACCTTGGTGCGAAGAAGTAGTATTTCTTCGCCAAGGAGACTTGCCATGTCCAAGGTCGAAAAGCTGTCCATCGCCCTCACAGGTGAACTGGCGGAACAGGTGCGGGTCGCCGTCCGGACGGGTGACTACGCGTCCTCCAGCGAAGTCATTCGCGAGGCGCTGAGGGACTGGACCGACAAACGGGAACGCCGCGCAGCCAAGCTCTTCGAACTGAGGCGCCTCGTGCAGGAAGGCCTCGATAGTGGAGAGCCGGTCGAGCGCGAACCGCTGGACGTCTTCCTGGCCCGCAATCGGAAAGCGCTGGCCGAACGCCAGAATGGCTAGGCTGCGCCGAACGCCTGTTGCGCTCCATGACCTCAGCAACGTCTGGCTGACCATCGCGCTCGACAACCCCAACGCCGCCGACCGCGTGGTCTCACGCATCTATGATGCCGAAGAGCGGCTGGCCGACTTTCCGGAGCTGGGCCGCGTACGACCTGAACTCCTGCCCGACCTGCGCAGTTGGGCGGTCGGCGACTACGTCATCCTCTATCGGATCGAACCGGACGCCGTGGTGATCGTGAGGATCCTCCACGGCGCCCGTGATCTTGGCGACCTGCTGGGCGACTAGGCCTTCACGAAGGGCAGGCTCGTCGTCGCCTGGCCGTTGAGGGCCAGCAGGGCGTTGGCGACCGCGGGCGCGATCACCGGAGTGCCCGGCTCGCCGGTGCCCGAGGGGGCGTTTCCGGAGGGGACGATATAGGTCTCCACCGTGGGCGCCTCGGAATTGCGCAGCACCCGGTAGGTGTCGAAGTTGCTCTGTTCCACCACCCCGTCCTTCAGGGTCACCTTGCCGAACAGGGCCGCCGACAGGCCGTAGCAGATGCCGCCCTCCATCTGGGCGGCGATCTGGTCGGGGGAGATGGGGGTGCCGCACTCCACGGCGGTGACCACGCGGCCGACCTTGGGCTGGCCGTCCACCAGCTGCACCTCGGCCACCTGGGCCACCAGGGTGCCGAAGCTCTCATGCACGGCGACGCCCCGCGACCAGCCGGCGGGCGCGGGCTGGTCCCAGCCGGCCTTCTCGGCGGCCAGGTTCAGCACGGCCAGGTGGCGGGTCGCCCCGGCCTTCTCATAGAGGGTCCGGCGATAGGCCACCGGGTCCTTGCCGGCCTTGCGGGCCAGTTGGTCGATGGTGTGCTCCATGACGAAGGCGGTGTGGGTCGCCCCCACCGAACGCCACCACAGGACCGGCACCCCGAGATCGGGCAGCAGGGCCTGGGCGTCCACCACCGGGGTGGCCTTCAGATAGGGCGAGCCCTTGGCGCCCTCGACGGTGGTCTCGTCGAGACCCTTGGCGGGCATCGGCGAGCCCTTCATCAGGGTCTGGGTGACGATCCGGTGGCGCCAGGCCAGCGGATAGCCCTCCTTGTCGAGCGTGATCCTCAGGGCGTGGTGGGTGAGGGGGCGGAAATAGCCCGCCGCCATGTCGTCCTCGCGGGTCCAGACCAGCTTCACCGGCCGCATCTTGCCGACCTTCTTGGCGACCTCGACGCACTCGGCGGCGTAGTCCGACTGGAAGTTGGCGCGACGGCCGAAGGAGCCACCGGCGAACAGGGTCTCGATCTCTACCGCGCCCGGCAGCATGCCGACGATCTTGGCGGTGTTGAGCTGGTCCACCGTCGGGATCTGCGATCCGAAGGTCAGCTTGGCCTTGCCGACGCCCACCTGGGCCACGCAGTTCATCGGCTCCATGGCCGCGTGGGCCAGGAAGGGGAAGTCATAGGTGGTCTCGAAGATGGTCCCCTCGACCTTCTTGGCGGCGTCGCCCTTGGTCTCGAAGGCCTGCCAGGGGGTCTTCTCGGGCAAGGTTCCCTTGCCCGCCGCCCACTGCCGGTAGTTGGCGGCCAGCTTGTCGGAGCTGACCTTCTCGGCCCCGCTCTCGTCCCAGGTCACCTTCAGGGCCTCGCGGCCCTTGCGGGCGGCCCAGGTGTTGTCGGCCACCACCGCCACGCCGGTGGGGATCTGGTAGACCTCCACCACGCCGGGGACCTTCCTGGCCTCGGCGGCGTCGAAGCTGGCCACCTTGGCGCCGAAGCGCGGGGCGTGGGCCACCATCGCCACCAGCATGTCCGGCATCTGGACATCCTGGGTGAAGCGGGCGGCCCCGGTGCTCTTGGCCAGGCTATCCTTGCGCCGCACCCGGTCGGTGCCGATCAGGGTGAAGGTCTTGGGATCCTTCAGGGTCGGGGCCTTGGGGGGCGTGACCTTGCCGGCCTCGGGCAGCAGCTGCGCGAAGGTGGCCGACTTGCCGGACTTGGCGTGGCTGACGACGCTGTCCTTGACGGTGATCTCGCCGACCGGCGCGTTCCATTTGTTGGCGGCCGCCTCGACGAACATCGCCTTGGCGCCGGCGCCGGCCTGGCGCAGCTGGGTCCACGAGTTGGAGATCGCCGAGGAGCCGCCGGTCCCCTGCACGCCCATGCCGGTGTTGGCGTAGACCTTGGCGATGGCCGGGGCCTGCTCGACCGTGACCTTGGTCCAGTCGGCGTCCAGCTCCTCGGCGACGATGGCCGCCAGGCCCGCATGGTTGCCCTGGCCGAATTCGATGTGCTTGGAGATCACCGTCACCGCGCCGTCGGCGCCGATCTTGATGAAGGGCCCGAAGGCGCCGAAGTCCTCCTTGGCGCCGACGCTGAGCAGGTCGCCCGGCGAGCAGCCCACCAGCAGGGCGCCGCCCACCAGGGTGGCGCCGACCACGAGGTCGCGACGGGTGGCGCCGAGGGTTTCGCGGGGGGAGAGGATCTTGTTCATGCGGCGCGCTCCTAGACCTTGGCCGGGGCGGCGGGGGTGACGACGGCGGCGGGGGCCATGCCGGCGGCTTCCTTGATGGCCGCGCGGATCCGCTGATAGGTGCCGCAGCGGCAGATGTTGCCGTCCATGGCCGCGTCGATGTCGGCGTCGGTGGGGTGGGGCTTGGCGGCCAGCAGGGCCGCGGCGCTCATGATCTGGCCCGACTGGCAGTAGCCGCACTGCGGGACGTCGTTCTTCACCCAGGCCTGCTGCAGCGGGTGGGTCCCACCCAGGCTCTCGATGGTGGTGATCTTCACCCCGGCCAGGCCCTCGATGGGAATCGAGCAGGCCCGGATCGGCTGACCGTCGGCCAGCACGGTGCAGGCGCCGCACTGGGCGATCCCGCAGCCGTACTTGGTGCCGGTCAGGTGCAGTTCGTCGCGCAGCACCCACAGCAGGGGGGTGTCGGGCGCGGCCTTCACCGCCAGGGGCTTGCCGTTCACATCGAGTGTCATGGCCATGGGCAGATCCCTCTCCGGGTGAGATTCAACAATCATCTTAACGTCGTTTAGTCCTCGCGGTAAATGTGCGCCGTCGTGGCCGGGCCGCGCGCGACGCGCTAGTGAAGGGGACGAGGTTCCCTGAGGGATTTGATGAGACGCCTGTTTCCCCTGCTGCTGGCCCTGGCGGGTCTGTCGGCCTCGCCGGCCCTGGCCGCCGACGGCGCCAAGACCTTCATGCTCCAGTGCAAGACCTGCCACGCCGCCAAGAGCGGCCCCATGGGTCCCAGCCTGAGCGGGGTCGCCGGCCGCAAGATCGCCAGCCTGCCCGACTACAAGTACTCCGCGGGCCTGACCGCCAAGGGCGCTCAGACCTGGACTGACGCCAATCTCGACGCCTATCTGGCGGCGCCCGCCAAGTTCGCGCCGGGCACGAAGATGATGACCGGCCTGGCCGTCCCCGCCGACCGCGCCGCGGTGGTCGGCTATCTGAAGGGGCTCAAATGAGACTCGCGCCCTGGATCGCGCTGGCCGCGGGCCTGGCGCTGGCCGGATGCGCCACCGTCGCGCCCGAGGACGCCAGCGACGCGCCCATGACCTATAGCTGCGGCGCCGGGAAGCGGTTCGTCGCCGCCTACGCCCTGGACGGCCGCATCGTGCGGGTGACCGCCGGCGGCAAGACCACCACCCTGCGCCAGGTGAAGAAGAAGCACGGCGATCCGATTTTCTCGGCCGGCGGCGTGACCCTGACGACCAGGGGGGCGAGCGCCGACCTGGACGGGGCGCCGGCCGGTCCCTACCGGAACTGCAGAACCGGCTAGGTGGACGCCTTCCCCGCCTATTTCCCCCTGGCCGGCGTCAAGGTGGTGATCGCCGGTTCCGGCGAGGCCGCGGAGGCCAAGCTGCGGCTGCTGGCCTCCTCGCCGGCGGTGCTGGTGCGGGTGGAGGGGCCCGACGCCTTCCTGCCCGGCAGCTATTCCGGCGCCCGGCTGGTGTTCATCGACGGCGAGGACGAGGCCTTCGCCAAGGCCGCCGCCGCCGCCGCCCGGGTGGCCCGCGCCCTGGTCAATGTCACCGACCGTCCCGAGCTCTGCGACTTCACCACGCCCGCGGTGATCGACCGGGGCGAGGTGGTGGCCGCCATCGGCACCGGCGGCGCCTCCCCCATGCTGGCCACTATGCTGCGCAACGACATCGAGCAGCGGGTGCCCGAGGGGACCGGCCGGGTGGCCGCCCTGTTCCGCAAGTTCCAGGACGACGTCCGGGCCAAGTTCCCGGAACTGCACGCGCGGCGCGCCTTCCTGCGCGAGACCCTGTCGGGGGCGGTGGCCCAGGCGGCCCAGGCCGGCGACATGGAGCAGGCCCAGACCCTGTTCCGCGCCGCCATCGCCAAGGGCCCCAAGGCCGCCGGCAAGGTGCAGTTCGTGGCCGGGCGCGGACCCGCCGACCTGCTGACCCTGAGGGCCAGCCGGGCCCTGGCCGCCGCCGACGTCCTGGCCGCCGACGAGGGCGCCGACCCCGACATCCTGTCGATGGCCCGCCGCGACGCCGATCGCCTGGCCCCCGCCGCCGCCACGCCCCAGGCCCTCATCGATCTGGCCCGCGATGGCCGCCGGGTGGTGCGGCTGGTGGTCCAGGCCCCGCCGGCGGCGGAGGCGCAGGCCCTGGCCGCCGCGGGAATCCCCGTCGAGATCCTGGCCTCGGCCTCGTGAGCGCCCTGACCCCGGAGGACTGGGCCGCCGTGGCCCTGTCGCTGAAGGTGGCCCTGGCCGCCACCGTCTTCGGCCTGCCCCTGGCCCTGCTGACCGCCATGGCCCAGGCCCGGGGCCGTTATCCTGTCCGCGTGCTGCTGGACGGCCTGGTGACCCTGCCCCTGGTGCTGCCGCCGGTGGCCACCGGCTATGTCCTGCTGCTGCTGTTTGGCCGGCGCGGGGCCATCGGCGCCCTGCTGGAGAAGGTGGGGATCGTCTTCGCCTTCGACTGGACCGGGGCGGCCCTGGCGGCCGGGGTGATGGCCTTTCCCCTGATGGTGCGGCCCATGCGCCTGGCCATCGAGGCCCTCGACCGGGAGGTGGACGAGGTGGCCCGCACCCTGGGCGCGCGGCCCCTGGTGCGCTTCTTCCGGATCACCCTGCCCCTGGCCCTGCCCGGGGTCGCGGCCGGGGCCATCCTCGGCTTCGCCAAGGCGCTGGGGGAGTTTGGGGCCACCATCACCTTCGTGGCCGCCATCCCCGGCGAGACCCTGACCCTGCCCGCCGCCATCTATGGCGCCACCCAGTCCCCCGGCGACGAGGCCCGCGCCGGGGCGCTCTGTCTGGTGGCCGCGGCGATCGCGGTGGGGGCGGTGCTGATCTCCGACGCCGTGGGGCGGATGGCGACGCGGGCGTCCCGCGGGGCGTCCTAGTTATTTATCCGGGTTATATTGACTCTGAATTATATCCGGGTGAAAAGGCCGCTCACCCGGAGCCGAGCCCATGTCCATTCCGCAAGCCAAGCGCCCCGCGGTCGACCGCGCCCTGACGGCCGCCTTCGGCACGACGGAGCTGGACGGGATCGTCGCCCTGGGCGGCGGCCTCTCGGGCGCCCTGATCTACCGGATCCGGGTCGGCGGCATCGCCTATCTGCTGCGGATCGAGGGGGGCCGCGACGCCTTCCGTGATCCGGACCGCTGGTACGCCTGCATGCGCATCGCCGCCGAGGCGGTGATCGCGCCGAGGGTCCGCTACGCCGACCCCGCCGACGGGGTGGCGATCATGGAGTTCATCGTCGAGCGCTCGCTGAGCCAGGACTTCCCGGGGACGCGGTCAGACCTGATCACCGAGGCGGCCCAGACCCTGCGCGCCCTGCACCAGACCCCGGCCTTTCCGCCCCTGGTGGACTATATGGAGGGCATGGAGTCGGTGATCGGCGATCACCGGGCCACCGGTCTGCTGGAGCCTGGGGCGACCGCGCCCCTGTTGGCCCGGTGGTCGCAGCTGAGGGGCGCCTATCGCACCGACCCGGCCGACCTGGTCTCCAGTCACAACGACCTCAATCCGCGGAACCTCCTCTATGACGGCCGCCGCCTGTGGTTCGTCGACTGGGAGTCGTCCTTCCTGGCCGATCGCTATGTGGACCTGGCGACCCTGGCCAATTTCATGACCTCTGGCCCGGCCGAGGCCGACCTGCTGCTGGGCGTCTATCTCGGCCAGGCGCCGGACGCGCGGCAGCGGGCGCGGCTGGAGGTCATGCGGCAGGTGAACCACCTGTTCTACGGCCTGATCATGCTCAACGCGGTGGCGGCCCAGCGTCCGGGCGTCGCGGCGCCGGCCGGGCTGGCGGCCCCGGACCTGGCGGAGATCCACCAGGGCCTGGGCGCCGGGACCTATGTCCTGGAGGGCTGGGAGGGCCAGGTCACCTACGGCAAGGCGCGGTTGAACGCCGCGTTGGCGGGCATGAGGACCGAGGCCTTCGAGCAGGCGCTGAAGGTGCTGGAATAGGGCTCCCCCTCCCCGCAAGGGGAGGGGGATTTCGCCTAGTCGTGCAGGGACCGCTTGTGGGTCTCGGGCAGGAACAGCAGGCAGGTGACCACCGAGATCGCCGTGAAGGCGAAGGGGTACCAGAGGCCGGAATAGATGTTGCCCACCGCCGCCACGATGGCGAAGGCGGTGAAGGGGACGAAGCCCCCGACCCAGCCGGTGCCGATATGGTAGGGCAGGGACATGGCGGTGTAGCGGATCCGGGTGGGGAACAGCTCCACCAAGGTGGCGGCGATGGGTCCGAACAGGGCCGTGGCGGCGATCACGAAGACCATCAGCACGCCGAAGACGCCGGGCAGGTTCATCCGCGCCGGGTCGGCCTTTTCCGGATAGCCGGCGGCCTTCAGACCGCCCTTGATGCGGCCCTCGATCTCGGTCTTGGCGGCCTTGGCGGCGTCCTTGGGCAGGCCGGCGATGGAGCCCGATTCGATCACCGTCTCGCCGACCTTCACCTGGGCCTTGGCGCCGGGGGCGCCCTTCTGGTTGTTGTAGGAGACCCCGGCGTTGGCCAGGGTGCTCTTGGCGATGTCGCAGGAGGAGGTGAAGGCCGCCTTGCCGACGGGATCGAACTGGAGGGAGCACTCGGCGGGGTCGGCCACCACCACGATGGGGGTGCGGGCCTCGGCCTCGGCCAGGGCGGGGTTGGCGGTCTTGGCCAGCATGTGGAAGCCGGGGAAGTAGGCGATCAGCATCAGGGTCATGCCGAACAGCATCACCGGCTTGCGCCCCACCTTGTCCGACAGCCAGCCGAAGACGACGTAGAAGATGGCGCTGACGGCGGTGGCGGCCATCATCAGCAGGTTGATGGTCTCGGGGGGGACCTTGAGGAACTTGTCCAGGAAGGTCTGGGTGTAGAAGAAGGCCGTGTACCAGACCGCGCCCTGGGCGAACATGATGGCCACCAGGGCCAGGATGACGATCTTCAGGTTCTTCCAGGTGCCGAAGGCCTCGGTGAAGGGCGCCTTGGCCACCTCGCCCTCCTCCTTCATCTTGGCGAAGGCCGGGCTCTCCGAGAGCTTCAGGCGCATGAAGATCGAGACCGCCAGCAGGCCCGCCGAGAACAGGAACGGGATGCGCCAGCCCCAGGCGTCGAAGGCCTCCGGCCCGGCGACGCGGCCCACCACCAGGCGGGTGGCCAGGATCACCAGCAGGGCGGCGAACAGGCCGAAGGCGGCCGAGGTCTGCACCCAGCTCGTCGAGCGGCCCCGGGCGCCGGGGGGCGCGTGCTCGGCCACATAGATGGCGGCCCCGCCATATTCGCCGCCGAGCGCGAAGCCCTGCAGGATCCGCATCAGCACCAGCAGGGCGGGCGACAGCAGGCCGGCCTGGGCGTAGGAGGGCAGCAGGCCGATGGCCACCGTGGCCCCGCCCATCAGCACCACGGTGAACAGGAAGGCGCCCTTGCGCCCCACCCGGTCGCCGATGCGGCCGAAGACCAGGGCGCCCAGGGGGCGGAAGGCGAAGCCGGCGCCGAACAGGGCCAGCGCGGCGATATAGCCGGCGGTGTCGGGGAGACCGGAGAAGAAGGTCTTGGAGATGACCTGGGTCAGGCTGCCGAAGACGAAGAAGTCATACCATTCGAACGTGGTCCCGGCCGCCGAGGCGGCCACCACAGTGCGCAGCGAAGCCTCCTTCGGCTCCTTCACCTGTCCAACAACGGCGTCCGCCATACGTCTCTCCCCCGAGCTCTTGTGGGCCAAGGTCTAGCATTGGCCGGCGCCGGGGTGGAAGGGCGGGACTTTAGGCCACTGCTTCGTCGGCCGCCGGCGCGCTCAGCCGGGCGATCTCGCTGAGCAGGGCCGAAGGCGAGATGGGCTTGCCCACCACCCCGTCCATGCCGGCCTCCAGATAGGCCTGGCGCTGGTGGGACAGGACATTGGCGGTCAGCGCCACGATGGGGATCTGGGCGACGGAGCCCCCCAGGGCGCGGATGCGGCGGCTCGCCTCCAGGCCGTCGATGCCGGGCATCTGGACGTCCATCAGGATGAGGTCGAAGACCCCGCGGGCGGCGGCCTCCACCCCCAGCAGGCCGTCGGCGGCGGTCTCGACGCTGGCGCCGAGGTTCTCCAGCAGCTTGGTGGCGATCATGCGGTTGGTGGAGTTGTCCTCCACCACCAGGATGCGCAGGCCCTCCAGGACCGCGCCGCCGGCGTCGGCCAGGGGGGCCACCGGCTCGGCGCTGGGGGCGGCCACCTCCAGCCAGAAGGTCGAGCCCTCGCCCTCCACCGAGGTGAAGCCCACGGCTCCGCCCATCATCTGGGCGAGCTTCTGGGTGATGGCCAGGCCCAGGCCCGAGCCGCCGAACCGGCGGGTGGTGGAGGCGTCGCCCTGGTCGAAGCGCTGGAAGATGCGGTCCTGGGCCTGGGCCGGGATGCCGACCCCGGTGTCGATGATCTCGAAGCGCAGGATGCGGCCCTGCGGCCGGTGATGCAGGGCGGCGCGGATGGTGACCGAGCCGGCCAGGGTGAACTTCACCGCGTTGCCCACAAGGTTGAACAGGGCCTGGCGCAGGCGGACCGGATCGGTGCGCACCCAGCCGATGTCGGCCAGGCCCTCCAGGTTCAGGACCAGGCCCTTGGCCTCGGCCTGGGGCCGCAGCAGGCGGGTGACTCCCTGGACGAGGGCGGCGGGATCGATGGACTCCTCGGCCAGGACCAGGGCCCCGGCCTCGATCTTGGAGAAGTCGATGACGTCGTTGAGCAGTTCGGCCAGCATCTGGCCGCAGGACAGCGCCTCCTCCAGCATGGCGCGGCCCTCCTCCGACAGACTCTCGGTCTTCAGCAGGTGGAGCACCCCCATCACCCCGTTCATGGGGGTGCGGATCTCGTGGCTCATATTGGCCAGGAAGGCGGCCTTGGCCTCGGCGCCGGCCTCGGCGGCCTCCTGGGCCTCGATCAGGGCCAGCTCCTGGCGCTTGCGCTGGTCGAAGTCGTGGACCAGGCCGACGCCCTTGATCCAGCGGCCCTTGGCGTCGCGCTTGAGGTGGTGGAAGACCCGCATCCAGCGCGCCTCCCCCGAGGGGGTGACGATGCGGGCCTCGAAGGCCTCGCCCGACCTGCGGCGGTTGGCGTTGATGTCGAGGAAGGCCTGGCGGACGCCGGCCATGTCGTCGGGATGGAACTTGGGGAAATGGAGCTTCTGGGCGTCCCGGTAGCTGCGGGACGAGCGGCCGATCAGCTTCTTGAATTCCGGGCTGGCCCAGAAGGTCTTGTTGACGTGGTCGATCTCGTAGACCCCGGCGTCGGCGGCCGCGAGGGCCACCTTCAGGCGCCGGGCGTTGGTCTGGGCCTCGCGGCGGGCCCGCGACACCGCCGAGATGTCGTCCACATAGGCCAGCATGCCGCCGATCTCGCCCTGGGCGTTGAGCCACGGCCGGGCCTCCCAGCGCACCCAGTGGCGGTTGCCCTGGCTGTCGGTGAAGCGGTCCTCCTTGCTGGAAACGACCTCCCCGGCGAGGGCGCGCTTCTGGGCGGCGATGAACTTCTTGGGGATGGTGGGGAAGACGTCCTCCAGCCGCAGGCCCACATGGTCGCGGTGTCCCAGGCTGAAGGCGTGACGCCACTGGTTGCTGATCATCAGATAGCGCAGGTCGCGGTCGAACATGGCCACGGCGAAGGGGGCGCTCTCGACGAGCTGGCGGATCTGGCGCTCGGCGGCGAGCGCCATGTCGCGGGCCGCGGCCAGTTCCGTGATGTCCTGGGACATCCCCTTGAGGGCCGAATAGCCCCGTCGCCGGGGCACGCAGTGGAAGGTGGTGCGCCAGGTCGACCAGCGGCCGTCCTTGTTGCGCATCCGCTGTTCGAAGGTCTGGGGTTCGCCCTGGAAGACCCCGCGGTTGAAGGCCTCGCGCACCGCCTCGCGTTCGTCGGGATGAAGGATGGCCTCGAAGTCGGCGATGGTGGCCACCTCGTCGGGCCCGTAGCCGGTGATGGCGCGGATGTCGTCGGACCAGTCGATGCGGCCGGTCAGCGGCTCGAAGGTCCAGGTGCCCACCCCGGCCGATTCCGACAGCAGCAGGCGAGTGCGGCGGGCGTCCTCGAGCTCGGCCTCCCGCTCGCGCTCACGGGTGGCGTCGCGCAGCACCCCGATGATGTGGCCGTCATCGGTGAGCTGGCTGCGCCCCTCGAACCAGCGATAGGCGCCGTCCTTCATCCGCATGCGGGCCAGGTTCTGGCCGGTGCGGGTCTTGAGCAGGCCCTCGGCGAACTTGCGGAAATCCGCCAGGTCGTCGGCATGCAGGAAGTCGGCGGGGTAGCGGCCGACAATGTCCTCGGAGGTCCAGCCGGTGGCGGCGGTCCAGGCCGGGTTCACCAGCTTGAAGCGGGCGTCGGGGCCGATGACGAGCAGGAGCTCCTGGCTGTTGGCGAACAGCCATTCGACCATCGGTCCGTGCTCCGTCGGCGTGTTGGTCGCACGCTCTTCCGGCATGGAAACTCCCCCGTCTTCGGGGTCCTTGCTTAAGCGCGAAGCGTAAACGCAACGTTCGAAGAACGCGGGTTGATCGCGAAAGTTGAAGGGCCCTCAACCGGCGGAGGTGGCGCCTAGTCCATGTTCTTCTTCTCGATCTTCCACTCGGGGGCGACGCAGAGGCCGCACTTGGGGCCGGCGAACATCTTGCCGGCCGCCTTGTCGCCCTTCAGCCGCCAGGCGAGCCAGGCCTCCCCCACCTCGCCGAACCAGCCGCCGTTGACGTGCCGATAGGTGCCGCCGTGGCCGACGTTCAGATTGCCCATGAAGACCGGCACGGTGGTGATCCTGGCGAAGTCGTCCCTGGCGTTGGGATAGGCCACGTCCACCGGGCCGCCGATGAAGTAGGCGACCGGGGCGTGATAGGCCTTGAGGCTGTCCTTGGTGGCGTTGGAGAGCTTGGGCAGGCCGGCCTGGTCGACGATGACGCCGGAGTTCCAGACCACGGTGGTCTTCACCCGCGGATCGGAGGAGGCCTCGATGGCCTGCAGGCCGCCGCAGGACTGGCCCATCACCGCCACCGCCTGGGTGTCGATGCGGCCCTTGTAGGGACCGGCCTTGGCGTTCTGGGCGTCGGCCCAGTCGATGGCGTCGATCAGCTGGTGGGCGGTGGTCTTGGGGGCGGCGATGGGCGCGCCCTGGCCGGGCGGGGCGCTCGACGCCAGGGGCGGGGCGTCCTTCGGCCCGATGGCCACCACCAGGAAGCCGTGGCTGGCGATCTTGGTGAGGAAGGGGATGAACCGCGCGCTGGAGTTGGCGCAGGCGCCGTTGCCCCAGGCCACGATGGGCAGCTTGCCCTTCACGGCGGCCAGGTCGGTGGGCCGGTAGATCGTATGGGTGGGCAGGCTGGCGTCGGTCTCGACGGTCACCGCGTAGGGGCCCAGGGCCGGGGCGTGCTGCGGCGGGGCGTCGTCGGGCACGCGCAGGATATCCGGACGGGTCGTCGCGGCCGGGGTCTGGGCCTGGGCCTGGGCCGCCGAGAGGGCGAGGGCCAGGGCGAGGGGGATGATCTTCAAGGCCGTTTCCTCAGACGAAATGGTTTGTGAGGCAAACGATATCCCGCCTTACGGAAAGTTCACTATCGTGCGACGCCCACTACCTTGTATGAAGCAGTACCTGGCGATATGTGATCGCGGGTGTGGAGGCAGATCCCGTGGCGGAAGCCGTTGAAGTTCAGCTGAAGAAGGGGGTGCTCGAGCTGTGCGTGCTCGCGCTCCTCTCGCGGGGCGACAACTACGCCTACGAGATCGCCAGCCGTTTGGCCGAGGGGATCGATATGGGGGAAGGCACCATCTATCCGCTGATGCGGCGGATGCAGGCCGATGGCCTGGTGGACACCTACCTGGTGGAGTCCTCGTCGGGCCCGCCGCGCAAATATTACCGCCTGACCGAGGTGGGCAAGACCAGCTTCGCCGGTCAGAAGCTGGCCTGGGGATCCTTCTCCCGGGCCGTGAACGCCATCCTGGGAGAGGCCCAATGACCCGTCAGGCCTTCCTCGACCGGCTGCGCCTGGGGCTCTCGGGCCTGCCGGCCGCCGCCGTCGCCGAGATCGTCGCCGACTATGAGGCCCACTTCGCCGAGGGCGAGGCCGCCGGCCGCACCGAGGCCGAGGTGGCCCAGGCCCTGGGCGACCCCGGCCGCCTGGCCCGCGAGCTGCGGGCCGAGGCGGGCCTGAAGCGCTGGGAATCCGAGCGCAACCCGTCGGCGGCGGCCTCGGCCATCTTCGCGGTGCTGGGCCTGGGCGCCATCGACCTGCTGATCCTGCTGCCCATCGTGCTCTCCATCGCCGGCACCCTGCTGGGCCTGTTCGTCGCGGTGATCGCGGTGTTCGGCTCCGGCGGCTTCGTCTTCGCCGCCGGCCCGTTCCTGGATCCCCCCGGCGGGGTGGCCGCGGCCATGCTGGCCGGCATCGGCCTGATGGCGGCCGCCGTCTCCATCGGGGCGGTGCTCTGCCTGGTGACCGTCGGCTTCGTCAATGTGCTCGTCTGGTACGGGCGCCTCCACTACCGGCTGCTGAAGCCGGCCATCGAACCTCAAGCCTGAAGGCCCCGCCCATGATCCGCCTTCTCGTCATCATCGCCGTGGTCGGGTTCCTCACCGCGGTCGTCACCCTCGGCGGCGCCGCCGCGCTTGGGGGCCGGGACATCGCCGCCCAGGGCTGGGACCACTGGTCCGACCACGACTGGGGCATCGGCTGGGACGAACATGGCCGCCGCCATTCCGACTGGCGCAACGCCCACCGGAACGACCCGGAATGGGCCTCGGCCACCCGCGAGATCGCCTGGGACGGCGCCTCGGCCCTGATCCTGGACGTCCCCGGCGAGGTCACCTTCACCCAAGGGTCGGAAGGCCCCGGCAAGCTGACCGTCACCGGGCCCAAGCGCGCCATCGACACCCTGGCCCTCTCGGGCGGCCGGCTGAGCGACGGGGTGAACAACACCGGTGAGCGGCTGCGGATCGTCATGACCGCGCCCAAGGTCACCCGCTTCGAACTGAAGGGGGTCGATCGCCTGACCCTGGAAGGCTACGATCAGGACAGCCTGGAGATCAGCACCTCGGGAATGGCCAAGGTCACCGCCCGCGGCAAGACCGGGACCCTGAAGCTACACATGACCGGGGCGGGCGAGGCCGACCTGGCCGGCCTCGACGCCGAGAGCGCCGAGGTGGACATCTCCGGCGCGGCCGAGGCCGCCATCGCCCCGCGGGCCAGCGCCAAGCTCGACATCTCGGGCTCGGGGGAGGTGGAGCTGAAGACCCGGCCCCTCAAGCTCGAAAAGAACGTCTCCGGCTCCGGCGAGGTCAAGGAGCTGGAGTCCTAGAGCTGTTCCCGTTTCGAATGAATCGAAACGGGGCTCTAGATTCTTGACTTGGTCGCTCTTCCTGATCGCCTGACTTGATCCAAGTCAGGCGGGAAACGCTCTAACCTTCCTCCCAAGGGAACGCGAACTCGGCCCAGGCGCGGATTTCCGCCCTGGGCTTCCTTCTGTCTGGACTAGAAGGCGTTCTCGCCGGTGATCGCCCGGCCCAGGATCAGGGCGTGGACGTCGTGGGCGCCTTCATAGGTGTTGACGGTCTCCAGGTTCGAGGCGTGGCGCATCACGTGGTACTCGCCGGAAATCCCGTTGCCGCCGTGGATGTCGCGGGCCTCGCGGGCGATGGCCAGCGCCTTGCCGCAGTTGTTGCGCTTCATCAGGCTGATCGCTTCCGGCACCCAGGCCCCCTGATCCAGCAGGCGGCCGAGCGCCAGGGCGCCCTCGAAGCCGAGCGCGATCTCGGTCTGCATGTCGGCCAGCTTCTTCTGCACCAGCTGGCGCGCGGCCAGGGGCTTGCCGAACACCTGGCGGGTCTTGGTGTAGTCGCGGCTGGCGTGCAGGCAGAACTCGGCCGCCCCCATGGCTCCCCAGGCGATGCCGTAACGGGCCTTGTTCAGGCAGGAGAACGGTCCCCGCAGGCCCGAGACCCCGGGCAGCATCTGGTCCTCGGGCACGAAGACGTCGGCCAGGGCGATCTCGCCGGTGATGGAGGCGCGCAGGGACAGCTTGTTGAGGATCTTCGGCGTGGCGAAGCCCTCCGAGCCGCGGTCCACCAGGAAGCCGCGGATCACCCCGTCCAGCTTGGCCCAGACCAGGGCGACGTCGCAGATCGGCGAGTTGCTGATCCACATCTTGGACCCGTTCAGGACGTAGCCGCCGGGCGCCTTGCGGGCCACGGTGCGCATGGAGGCGGGGTCGGAGCCGCCGTCGGCCTCGGTGAGGCCGAAACAGCCGATGATCTCGCCCTTGGCCATGCCGGGCAGGTACTTGCGCTTCTGCTCTTCGGATCCGAAGGCGTAGATCGGATACATGACCAGGGACGACTGCACGCTCATGGCCGAGCGGTAGCCGGAGTCGATCGCCTCGATCTCGCGGGCGATCAGGCCATAGGCCACGTGGTTGACGCCGGCGCCGCCGTATTCCTCGGGGAGCGTCGGGCCGAGGAAGCCCAGGGCCCCCATCTCGGTCATGATCTCACGGTCGAAGCGCTCCTCGGCATAGGCCGAGACCACCCGGGGCAGCAGCTTCTCGCGGGCGTAGGACCGCGCCGCGTCCCAGACCATGGTCTCCTCCTCGGAGAGGCGGGACTTCATGTCCAACGGATCTTCCCAGTCGAAGGTCTTCGAGGGGGCGGCGGTGTCCAGGGCCATGACAGTTTCCTTGCGTGCTGTGCGCCGCCTTATGACGCCAAGTCAGGTCCCTGTGTAGACGCCTTTGCGCTTCTCCAGGAACGAGGCCCGGGACTCCTTCACATCGTTGGTGGCGCGCCGCGCGAAGGAGAGGCCGACCGACTCGTATTTCAGGGCCGTGTCGAGGTCGCTTTCGAAGTTGGTCTGCAGCACCTTCTTGGCGGTGCGCACCGCGAGCGGGGGCCAGCGGGTCATCTCCTCGGCATAGGCCAGGGCGGCGTCCAGCAGTTGGTCGTGGGGGACCAGGCGGTTCAGCAGGCCCAGCGCCTTGGCCTCCTCGGCCAGCACCATCCGACTGGTGAGGATCAGGTCGGCGGCGTCGGCGTAACCCACGATGCGCGGCAGCAGCCAGCTCATGCCGGAGTCGGGCGACAGGCTGCGCTCGACGAAGGTGGTCTTGAAGCGGGCGTGCTCGGAGCCGATGCGGACGTCGCAGCCGAGGGCCGCGCTCATCCCGGCGCCGGCGCAGACCCCGTTGATGGCGCCGATCAGCGGCTTGTCGAAGTCGTGGAACAGCCGGGCCCAGCGGCCCACCCAGCTCATCTCGTCCAGGCGGGCGTTCTGGCTGGTCTCGGCGGGCGGCGCCTGGCCCGTGAGGTCGGCGCCCGAGCAGAAGCCCCGCCCGGCGCCGGTGAGGATCAGCGCGCGGACATTGTCGTCCTCCCGGGCCAGGGCGAAGGCGGCATGGACGTCGGCCCGCAGCTCGCCGCTGATGGCGTTCAGCTTCTCGGGCCGGTTCAGGGTGACGATCCCCACATGGCCGCGGGTCTCATAGTCGATCGTCTGCCAGGTCATGCGCGTTTCCCCTTTTGCCCAAGCCTCACGCGCCTTGGTTGGGGAGGCAAGGGGCTTAGAGCTCCGACCACATCCGCAGGAGGTTGTGATAGGTCCCGGTGAGCGACACCACGGCGGGATCGTCCAGACCGCTCCGCTCCGCCACCCGCTGGATGGCCAGGTCCATGTCGAACAGCAGGGCCCGCTGGGCGTCCTGGCGCACCAGGCTCTGGATCCAGAAGAAGCTGCCCACCCGCTCGCCGCGGGTGACGGGCTCCACCCGGTGCAGGCTGGAGGCGGGATAGAGGATCAGGTCGCCCGCCGGCAGCTTCACCTCGTGGGCGCCGAAGGTGTCCTCGATCACCAGCTCGCCGCCGTCATAGGTCTCCGGCTCGGCCAGGAAGAGGGTGGCCGACAGGTCGGTGCGGATGCGCACCCCGGTGTCGCGGTGAAAGCGCAGGGCGTTGTCGATGTGGTCGCCGAAGGCCTGGCCGCCGCCATAGCGGTTGAACAGGGGCGGATAGACCGTGTGGGGCAGGGCCGCCGACATGAAGAGGGGATTGCGGGTCAGGGCCTCGCGGATCAGCACCCCGGCCTCGCGGGCCGCCGGCGAACCCTCGGCCAGCTGCAGATTGTCCTTGGCGAGCGCCGACTGGGCGCCGGAGGTGGCGTTGCCGTCGGCCCAGTCGCCGGCGTCGATGAGGCCGCGGACCTTGGCCACCTCGGCGGGGTTCAGCAGACCGGGGACTTGCAGGAGCATGGCGTGATCCTAGACGAAGGCGCGCCCCGCCCGCGAGGGGCGGGGCGCAAGGCCTACCGGTTCAGGGGGAGGATCAGAACCGGTAGCTGAGGCTGGCGGTGACGGCGCGGCGGTCGCCAGGGGTGGCCCAGCCGTTGTTGCGCCCGCGGGTGTAGTAGACCTCGTCCAGCAGGTTGTTGACGTTGAGCCGCAGCTCCAGGCCGGGCTTCGGGGTCCAGGCGACGGTCGCCCGGTGCACCCAATAGGCCTCGGAGGTCACCAGGGGGATGGTGGTCCGGGCCGGCGGGACCGAGCCGGTGATCTGGCCGTGCTGGGTCAGGAAGTACTGGCCCTGATAACTCACCCCGTAGCCCACCTGGATGTCGCCCGGCAGGTCATAGGTGGTGAACAGGCTGAAGGCGTGGTCGGGCACGTTGGTGAGCGGGTCGCCCTTGGTGAAGTCCAGGCCGGCGGCGGCGGAGAACCGCGACACACCCTGCAGCACCTCGGAGTCCAGGTAGGTGTAGTTGGCGAAGATCGACCAGGCGTCGGTGATCCTGCCCGAGGCGCCGAGGGCCACGCCGCTCACCCGGGCGCTGCCGTCCAGCTGCTGGTCGGGCACGGTGGGGTCGCCCGAGGCCACCTTGTAGTTGGTCCGGTCGTTGCGGAAGAGCGCCGCGGTCAGGGACAACCGGCCGCCGAGGTCGAGCTTGCCCCCGACCTCGATGTTCTCGGCCTCCTCCGGATCGACGGTGCAGGTGGCCAGGCTGCAGGCGCCCGAGCCGTTCACCGTCGCCTGGGAAGGGGTCTGGGAATTGCCGTAGGCGATATAGAGGCTGGAGTTCGGCGTCGGCTTGAAGACCACGCCCAGCCGGTAGGTCAGCAGGTTCTCGTCGCTGCGGAAGATGGGGCCACTGCCGGAGAAGACGCCGCCCGGCGCGCCGGCCGAGGCCGGTCCCGGGGCCGTGCCCCCCGACGGGTTGGGCAGGTAGCCGGCCGAGGTGTAATAGCCCGAGACGTTCTCGCCTTCGTTGTGCTCGTAGCGCAGGCCGAAGTTCACCGACCAGCGGTCGGTGATGGTGACGTTGTCGAACAGGTAGACCGCCTGGTTGCGGCGCTCCCCGTCCTGCCCCCCGGCGGGGAAGGCCAGGGGCGTGCCCGAGGGCGCGGCGCCCCCGCCCTGGATCACGTTGTAGGGTCCGGCATAGACCGTGTTGGGGTCGGCGATGCTCATCGGCGGCAGGGCCACCGCCGTGCCGTTGGCGTTGCGCAGGACGTTGCCGTTCTTGAGCTTGAAGGTCTCCGACAGCAGGGCCACGCCCACCACCGCGTCGTGGTCCAGCCCGGCGATCTCGCCGCGCCAGCTCAGGTCGGTCTGGTTGTAGAGCAGGGTGTTCTCGGTATCGCGATAGTTCCCGCGCGGACCGCTCGGCTGATAGAATCCCGGCGCCGGATCGGTGGCCAGGCAGGCGGTGTAGCCGGTGACGTTGGTGGCGGTGGTCGACTGGCTCCGGGCCGCCGGCTTCCGGCCATTGGCCAGGCACCAGGTTCCCTGGGGCGGGTCGACGATGGTCAGCTGGGTGACCTTCTGGGCGCGGGTCAGGTTGCGCAGGATCAGGCCGTCACCAAAGTCGTGGTCGATGATCCCGGTGAGGATGTCGACCGTCTGCTCCTGGGTGTCGATGTTGGAAAAGCCGTAATAGTTCGACGGGTCGACGCCGGGCACGGGGCGGCCGTTGTAGAAAGGCACGCCGTACTGCGGCGTGTTCTTGTCTTCCTGGTGGAAATACAGGGCGGTGAACTGGGTCGGACCGTCCAGGCCGATGACGATCGAGGGCGCGATCCCCCAGCGCTCGAAGCTCTCCACGTCGCGGCCCGGCGCGTCATTGCCGTGCGCCATCAGGTTCAAGCGCACCGCGACGCTGTCGGAGATCCTGTGGTTGGCGTCCAGGGTGGCCCGGTAATAGGCGTCGGTCCCCACCGCGCCGGTGACGGTGGTGGTGTCGCGCGCGTTCGGGCGCTTGGATACGATATTGATGGTCCCGCCCACCGAGCCCGCGCCGGAATAGACCGAGTTGGCGCCGTTGGTGACCTCGATCTGCTCGAGGTTGAAGGGGTCCGACCGGCTGTACTGGGCGCTGTCGCGGACCCCGTCGATGGTCAGGTCGTTGTTGGCCGAGTAGCCGCGCAGGTTGATGCTGTCGCCGAAACCGCCGCCGCCCTCGCCGGCCCCGAAGGTGATGCCGGGCACCGTCGAGAGAATGTCGCGCAGGGACAGCAGGTTCTGAGCCTCGATCACCCCGCGCGGCACCACGGTGACGGTCTGCGGATGGTTCAGCGGTTCGGCGGTGAGCTTGACGTTGTCCAGGGCCTTGCGGCGCCCCTGCACGTCGAGGGTGGAGACGGCGGCGGCGCCGTCATCGGCGGTGGCCATGGCCCCGTCGTCGGCAGCCTCGGCCACGCCCCCCAGGGACAGGCCCGCCGCCCCGGCCACGGCCGCGCAGGTCAGGGCGCGCTTGGCGCGTGCGGAAACTCCGTTTCGAACTCTTTGCATGGCGACCCGTCCTACTCGACGCCCCCCGGGCGCCATCTGCGATTGCGAGGCATTCCTAGAATGCGCCTCGCGCCTTAGCAATGAGAATTATTCGCAACTAAGGCCTCAGGCCGCGGCCATCCGCCGGTGCATCGCCCGCCGGCGGGCGCGGCGGCGCAGCCACATCACCAGCCCGGTGATCGACAGCACCACCGGGGCGATGCCGCCCAGGACGATGATGGTCTGCCAGACGATCCCCATGTCGGCGCCGTCATGGATGCGGCGCATCCAGCGCGACAGGGGGTCGGGGCCACCGCCGCCCGAGCCGCCCCGGTCGGCCTTGGTCTCGCCGGTGGCGTCGTCCACGGCCAGGGTGGCGGGCGCCTTCACCCCGGGCTCGCGCACCTGGACCTTCCAGGCCGGCGCCTTGCCCTGGGTGGGGACACTCACCCCGGCCAGGGTCGCGCTGGGCGCCGCGGCCAGGGCCTTGGCGGTCGCCGCCTCGAGGGTGAGATTTGGCCGGGCGACCGGCGGGGCGAAGCGGCCGCCGCCGCGCTGGCCGCCGCCCTGGGGGCTCTGGGCCTGCGGCGGGGGGGCGACGCCGAACAGGGCGCGGCTGGTCTGGGGGAAGGAGATATAGACCCCGGTCAGGGACAGGACCGCCAGGGGCAGGCAGATCCAGAAGCCCACCATGTGATGCAGGTTGAACAGGGTCGAGGGGCCGCGCCGCCAGCGCAGGGCCTTGAGGACCGCGCCGTTGCGGGGCCACCAGAGCCAGAGGCCGCTGACGCAGGAGACGAACATCGCCCAGCCGATCCAGCCCACCACCTTGCGGCCGATCTCGGGGATGAAGAGGGTGCCATGCAGCCGGTGCATGGTCATGGAGAAGCCCTTGGCCACCTCGGCCTTGGCCAGGACCTTGGCCGTCGGCGGGTCGATCCAGAGGTTCAGGCTGCGGGGCCGGCCGCCGGGGCCGGGCGGGCCCGCGACGCGGCCGACCGCCACCACGGGATCGCCCGCCTTTTCCGGGAAGCGGATCTGGGTGAGGCGGGCCTCGCGGCCGAAGGCGGCCTGTGCGCTCTGCGCGTAGGCGGCGGGGGGCAGGGCGACCTGGGGTCCGCTGACGGCGTAGCGCTCGCCGTGGGTCGCCCGGTCCAGGGCGTCGTGCCAGACCAGGATCGCGCCCGACAGGCTGAGGGGGATGATGGCCACCAGCAGGCCGACGCCGATCCACAGATGGACGTCCAGCCAGAGCCGGCGCAGGCGGCCGGACAGAGATGCGGTCATGGGATCCCCTTCGAAAGCCTGTCGGCCGAGGGTCCAGCTACTGCGAACGGCTTTCAATCGCAAGTATAATGCGAGCCATTATCATCTAACGCCCCTGCGACAGTCCGCCGGCTCGCCCCCTGCGCGAATCATGGGAGTCTGTGCACAGAGCGTCGCAACCATCGCGGCGATCGGTTGTTCCCGTGTCAGGCGCTTAGACCAAGGGATCGCCCATGTCGCTTACCCGTACCGAGTCCAGCCCGTTCGAACTGCTCCGGCCCTTTGTCTGGCTGGCGGCCTTCGCCTTCTTCGTGGGCTTTGCGACCTACATGGTGGCCGGCGCCGGCGGCGCGGCCAAGGCCTACGGCCGCACCCACGCGGCCTCGCCCATCGAGTCCTCGCTGATCGACTGGAACAGCCGCAAGGCGATCTAGCCGCCTATCGGCCCCGCGCCACGAACCAGCCGTTGCGGAACTTCTCGTCGGCCTTGCCGTAGACGAAGGCTTCGCCCTCGGGGGTCAGCACGCTGCCGCCGGCGGCCTCCAGCACCGCGTGGCCCGCGGCGATGTCCCACTCCATGGTCGGCCCGTGCCGCGGATAGACGTCGGCCGAGCCCTCGGCGATGCGGCAGAACTTGATGGAGGAGTCCATCGCCTGGGGATGGTCGAAGCCGTACTTGTCGGCCAGGGCCTGGATGGTCTCTTCCTTCATGGTGTGGCTCACCAGGGCCACGGCCTTGCCCTGCGGCCAGGCCCGCGCCTGGATCGGCTTGCCGGCCTCGCCCACCACCCGCTTCATCGCCTGGCCGCCCTGGGTGTACCAGGTCTCGCCGCTGGCCGGGGCGCAGACGGCGCCGGCCACCGGCCGGCGGCCCTCGATGAGGGCGATATTGACCGTGAAGTTGGGATCGCCGCGCACGAAGGCCTTGGTGCCGTCCACCGGGTCCACCAGGAAGAAGCGGTGGCCGATGGCCTCGGGCGTGCCGAACTCGCTGGCGTCCTCCTCGGAGATCACGTGGACCCCCGGGAAATGGGTCTCCAGCCGCTCCAGGATCAGCAGTTCACCCCGGCGGTCGGCCTCGGTCACCGGGCTGTCGTCGGCCTTGGAATGGACGGTCAGGCCCGACTTCCACAGCGGCAGGACCAGGCGCCCGGCCTCCTCGACGATGTCGGCCAGCAGGGCCCCGATCTCGTTGTCGAAGTCGCTCATCGCGCCGCGCCCCGGCGGCCGCGGGGATCCTCGGCCACGAAGGCCAGGGTCACCACCGAGGTGTCGATCACCTGTTTGCCGGCCTCTTGGAAGTTCACCGTCACCTTACGCCCCGCGACTGACTGCACCTGACCCGAGCCCCAGTCGTCCTGGCCCGGGTGGCGCACGATGACGCCAGGCTCGAGAAAGGGATCGGAACCGCTCATAGGCGAGGTACCTAGACGCCCGATGCGGTTTGCCAAAGCGCCAAATCAGGCCAAGTTCAGGGCCTTATGACCGAGCCCGAACAGACTCCCGAGCCGCAGGCCCCCGCCGAGCCGCCCGCCAAGGCCGTGCCGCGCACCGCCGAGGTGGCCGCCTATCTGGCCGCGCGCATGTGTCACGACTTCATCAGCCCGGCCAGCGCCATCGTCTCGGGCCTCGACCTGCTGGAGGATCCCAGCGCCCAGGACATGCGCGAGGACGCCATGAGCCTGATCTCGGCCAGCGCCCGCAAGCTGGCCGACCTGCTGTCCTTCACCCGCGTGGCCTTCGGCGCCTCGGCCACCGCCGAGACCTTCGACGCGCGCGAGCTGGCCAAGCTGGCCCAGGGGATCTTCGCCCACATGCGCGCCGAGCTGGACTGGCAGGTGGAGCCGGCCTCCCTCAACAAGCCAGCGGCCCGCGCCATCCTGAACCTGGCCCAGATGGCCGGCGCCGCCCTGCCCACGGGCGGCGTGGCCAAGATCCGCGCGGTGGAGGAAGGCGCCTTCGTCGTCATCGCCGTCGAGGCGGTCGGTCCCCGCGCCCGGCTGCGGGCCGAGGTGCTGGACGGCCTGCGGGGCGAGGCCATGGGCGACGGGCTGCACGGCCACTGGGTCCAGGCCTATTACGTGCACCTGTTCATGACCGACGCCGGCGGGCGGATCTTCGCCGATGTGGGCGAGGAAAAGGTCACCTTCGCCGCCAGCATCCCGGCCTGATCCGGACTGCGGCCAAGTCGCGCGCGAATGTGAATTTCCGCCCGGTTAACACGCCTCCTTAACCAACCGCGCGCGAGAAGATTCGCCTACGGTTGGAGTGCCCCGTTGAAGACCTGCCTCGTCGTTGACGACAGCCGGGTGATCCGCAAGGTCGCCCGCAGAATCCTGGAGGACATCGGCTTCGAGATCGCCGAGGCGTCCGACGGGATGGAGGCGCTCGCCTGGTGCCGCGCGGCCATGCCCGACGCGATCCTGCTGGACTGGAACATGCCGGTGATGACGGGGATCGAGTTCCTGCGCCACCTGCGGCTGGAGCCGGGCGGGGACAAGCCCACCGTGGTGTTCTGCACCGTCGAGAACGACGTCGAACGCATCCGCGAGGCGCTGGACTGCGGCGCCGACGAGTACATCATGAAGCCCTTCGACGGCGACATCATCGCCTCGAAGTTCGCCGAGGTCGGACTGGCATGAGGCCCGAGGACAAGGATCTCGTGGTCCAACTCTGCGGCGCGCGGGCCGGCCTGCACGTCGACCCCGCCAAGGACTACCTGCTGGAGAGCCGGCTGGGCCCCGTGGCCCGCCGTGAGAACTTCGGCTCCATCGACGAGATGATCGCGACCCTGCGCGCCAAGCGCGAGGATCGCCTGGCCTGGGCCATCGTGGAGTCCATGGCCTCCAGCGAGACCGCCTTCTTCCGCGACCGCACGCCCTTCAACCTGTTCCGCGACGAGATCCTGCCCACCCTGGCGCGGCTGCGCGACGGCGAGCCGATCCGCATCTGGAGCGCGGCCTGCGGCTCGGGCCAGGAGGTCTATTCCCTGGCCATGACCATCGACGACCAGCGGGCCCTGATCCCGGGCGCGCGGCTGGAGCTGTTCGCCTCGGACCTGTCGGAGCGCGCCCTGGAGAAGGCCCAAAGCGGCCTCTACACCCAGTTCGAGATCCAGCGCGGCCTGCCGATCCGCCAGCTGGTGCGCCACTTCGAGAAGGCCGAGGAGATGTGGGCGCTCAGCCCGCGCATCCGTCAGATGGTCCGCTGGCGGCGCATCAACCTGGTGGCCGACCTCTCGGCGGCCGGGCGCTTCGACGTCATCTTCTGCCGCTATGTCCTGAACGCCCTGGTGGAACCCATGCGCGCCCGCCTGCTGGAGAACCTGGCCCGGGCGCTCAGTCCCGACGGCTTCCTGTTCCTGGGCCTGGGCGAGACCGCCACGGGCCTGTCGGAGGCCTTCCAGCCGGTGAGCGGCCGGCCGGGCCTCTACGCCCGGAACCCTTCCTTTCGCGCCGCCGCCTGACAGGCGGAGCCACAACGGTCTAGGATCGCCCTGACCAATCCTGGGGGGATCCGAATGCGCCGACTGTCCGCAACCGCCGCCGTGCTCACCGCCGGCCTGGCGCTCGCCTCGTGCAACAAGCCGAGCCAGGAGGCCTCCGCGCCGGTCTCCCCCGGACAGCCGACGGCCCCCGTCCCACCGCCGGGGCCGCCCGCCACGCCGGCGCCGGCCGCGCACCTCACCGGCTTCTTCCATCAGCCCGGCGTGGACCTGTTCGGCTACTACTTCGCCAAGGCGCCGGTGCAGTTCGGGAACTTCCAGCTGCGGGAGCTGCACCTGGGGACCGCCGAGGAGTTCGCCAGCTATGAGAAGGGCCAGAGGGTCTCGCCCAACTACGCCCCGGTGATGCTGGAGTTCGACGACGTCACCAGCCCGGAGCGGGAGAACGAGCTCGGCCAGCCCTACCACGAGGTCAGCCGGCGGGTGCTGCCCAAGGCCTATCGCGTCACCGCCGACCAGCTCAGCTTCTACGGGGAGGACGCGGTGCTCGGGGAGGTGAGCTTCGAGGGCCAGCTGGACGCCAAGGCCCTGGAGCGCGTCCAGGCTGGCGGCGAGGAGGAGCCGGTGCTGACCGGGACGCTGGCGGCCATGGGGCAGAGGCTGAACCGGGTCTTCGTCTGGTTCGGCGGCGACTGACGCTCACGAAAAACCCCGCCGCACGAGGTGCGGCGGGGCTTCCGAACCCGGTAAGGGGTCGAAGCTTAGTGCTTGGCGTCTTCGGCGGTGGTGGTCACGGCCGAACCGGCGGCCGAGACGTCGCGGCCGGCGCCCGACAGGGTGTTGCAGGCGGAAATGGCGAAGGTGGCGGCCACGACGGCCAGCAGAGCGATCTTACGCATTGGGTTTAGTCTCCCCGGGGGATTGTTGAACTTGCGGGAGACGAACGGTCAGGCCGCCGCCTGGTTCCCTTCCTGGGGCTCAGGCTTGACTGTATTTTCCACGCCGGGCGTCGGGAAGACGAGCCGCACGGTCACGCCGCCCGATTCATTGCGCACCAGTTCGCTGCGGCCGCGCAGCTGACGGGCGAAGGCGGTCATCAGAGTGCGGCCCACCCCCGAGGCGGTGAGCACCTCGTTGCTGGAGGCCCCGTCGTCGCTGATCTCCAGCTTGGCCTCCTCGCCGTCCACCGAGAAGGTGACGGTCAGCGTGCCCCCGCGGCCGGCGAAGGCGTGCTTCTGGGCGTTGGTGATGGCCTCGACGGTGAACAGGGCCAGGGGCGCCAGGCGGTCAGGGTCGATCACCAGGGCGTCGACGTGCAGCTCGGTGCGCACCGGGGCGCCGTGCAGGGAGTCGGCGGCCACCAGCTGGGCGGTGAGCTCCTCCAGGAAGGGCCGCAGGTCGACCTTCTTCAGATCCGGGCCCTGGTAGAGGGCGCGGTAGATCAGGGCGAGCGCGGTGATCCGCTGGCGGGTGTCGGACATGGCCGCCCGGGCCGCCGGATCGCTGAGCGCCCGCTGCTGCATGTTCAGCAGGGAGGAGATGACCTGCAGGTTGTTCTTCACCCGGTGATGGATCTCGCGCATCAGCGCGTCCTTCTGGGCCAGGTTGTCGCGCAGGGTGGCGTCGCGCCCGACGATGGCGTCGGCCATCTGCTCCAGGGTCTCGGCCAGGTCGCGGATCTCCGGCGGCGCCTGTTCGGCCTGGATCGGACGCACGCTGAGCCGGCCGCGGGCGTAGAGGGCGGCGATCCGCTGCAGATAGGCGATCCAGCGGATCACCACCCGCTCGGTCACCACCAGCACCGCCAGCAGGGCCAGGACGAAGGCCAGGATCGGGAACAGCAGGCCGGTGAGGGGATTGAGCCGCGCCCAGGAGAACAGGCCCTGGCTCTTGGCCGAGAGGATCACATAGAGGTCGTCCCCCACCAGGGGGGCGGCGGAATAGACCCGGCGGTCGCCGCGGCGATCCTTGGCGTACCAGACCACCGAGCCCTTGGCGTCGGCCCGGGTCCGCCAGGCGGGCGGCAGGTCGGGGAAGGCCTGGCCGTCGGTGAAGTTCATGTATCGGCCCTGCCTGTCGGCCAGGGCCACCTCCGCCTCGTCGGGGAGGGAGCGGTCGGCCAGGCGCGGGGCCAGGCTCCGTAAGGTGATCACCGCCACCAGGGCGCCGTCGAAGCCGACCCGCGGATCGGTGGCGCGCACCGCCGCCATCAGGGCCGGTTCCCGGGCGTAGACCGCCCCGGGGTCGCGGGTGACCACCAGGTTGTCGCCGGTCTGCAGCTGTTTGAACCAGGGACGCTCGCCGCGCAGGGTGTCGAGGGGCACGTCGCCGGCCGCGCAGGCCACGCGGCCGCGGCGGTCGAAACGGATCAGGTTGGCGTAGCCGGGAATGCGCCGGGTCACCTCGGCCAGGCGCTGGGCGCACTGGAAGCCCACTGAGGCCGGCGCCAGGGTCTCCAGCAGGATGTCGGCGGCCTCCATCCGGGCCCGCGCCGTGGCGGCGCTGCGTTCGGCGGCGGCGGCCAGGTTCTGTCGCACGATCTCGCCCTCGCGGCGGAAGGCCATGGAGGACTGGATGGCGCCCAGGATCAGCACCGGCAACAGGGCGGCCGCCAGGGCGGCGGTCAGGCGCACCCGGATCGTCGACAAAGAGCCCCAGGGGGAGGTGTTCATGTTACGCCCGTCGCCTAGCGGGCGCTTGAGAGCCGCTCCGCGTCCGCGAGGATGGAGCGCATGGCGTCGCCTGCGGCCCCACCATCGCGCTCATAGCTCCCGTCGTCGAGGATGGCGTGCAGGGCGCGGCGCGCCCGGCTGACCCGACTCTTCACGGTGCCCACCGCGCAATTGCAGATCTCGGCGGCCTCCTCGTAGGCGAAGCCGCCAGCGCCCACCAGGACCAGCGCCTCGCGCTGTTCGGCCGGCAGCATGGCCAGGGACATCCGCAGCTCGTCCAGGGCGACCGGCGCCTCGGGATCGTCCACCGCCACCAGGGTGCGTTCTGCCGCCTCTTGGTCGAGCTGGCTCTGACGCCAGGAGCGGCGCTTCTCGGAATAGAACTGGTTGCGCAGGATCATGAAGGTCCAGGCCTTCATGTTGGTGCCCATCTGGAAGCTGGCCCGGGCGTCCCAGGCCTTCATCATGGCGTCCTGCGCCAGGTCGTCGGCGCCGGCCGGCTCCCCGGCCAGGGTGCGGGCGAAGGCCCGAAGGTGCGGGATCAGCTTGACCAGCTCGCGCTTGAACGCCTCGTCGTCGGCGGGATCGCGGTCGGCATGCTTGGATGCAGCCTCCGACATCAGCCCTTCTCCGAGGAACGCTTGTCGGCCTTGCGCAGGATGTCGAGGAATTCGTCGGGGACCGGCTCGTTGACCACCTCGTCGAACATCTGTCGCAGACGCACCCCGATCGCCTGTTGCCGGAGCCTCGCCTCGTCGAGAGCCGCCGATGTCTTGCGGCGCTCCTCATTGGGTGTTTGTTCGATCATGTCCTCGGCGCTCCGCTTGCGCGGGGCTTGCCCCCTCGAATGGTCATCGTCGCCCGTCAACGCCCCGCTCCGATTCCGGTTCCCATGATCAACCCCCTTAAGCGCGACGCCCCGCCGCCGCTTTTCCGGCGCTCGCACCGTTCGCAGATCACGGATCTGAGCTCGTCTTCATCTCTTTCAGGACGCTGAGCCTGAAACCCCATGGTCTAGAATGGAGAAAACGCCCGCCCAAGGGAACCGGTTCCCCACAGCGACGTTTCCGGCGTTATGATGAGCGCTGTCGGGTGTTTCCCGATGCGGTCGCGTGTTTCTCGAACGGGGAGGGTATCACCTTGAGTCTTCTAGCCCGACTGGCGCCGCACCTGCCTTATGTGCGCCGCTACGCCCGCGCCCTCACCGGCGACCAGACCACGGGCGACCACTATGTCCGCGTCGCCCTGGAGGCCCTGGCCGCGGGCGAACGGGTGCTGGAGGCCAACCTGACCCCCCGCGTGGCGCTCTATCATGTGTTCCATGCCATCTGGCTCACCACCGGCGCCAAGCTTGAGCCCCGGGACGGCGGCGGCGACGACGCCAGCGGCCGCCTGATGCGCATCGCCCCGCGCTCGCGCCAGGCCTTCCTGCTCACCGCCCTGGAGGGCTTCACCCCCTCGGAGGCCGCCCAGATCCTGGGCGCCGACTTCTCCGAGGTGGAGACCCTCATCAGCGAAGCCCAGGCCGAGATCGATGCCGAGCTGGCCACCGACGTCCTGATCATCGAGGACGAGCCGGTGATCGCCGCCGACATCGAGGCGCTGGTGACCGAGCTGGGCCACACCGTGGTCGACATCGCCGCCACCCGCACCGAGGCGGTGGACGCGGTGAACCGCAAGGTGCCGGGCCTGGTCCTGGCCGACATCCAGCTGGCCGACGGTTCCTCCGGCATCGACGCGGTCAAGGACATCCTGGCCCGCTACGACGTGCCGGTGATCTTCATCACCGCCTTCCCCGAGCGGCTGCTGACCGGCGAACGCCCCGAACCCACCTTCCTGATCACCAAGCCCTTCCAGCCGGAAACGGTGAAGGCGGCGATCGGCCAGGCGCTGTTCTTCCACCCCAGGAACGCCCGCCAGGCGGCCTAGATTTTCGGACCCTCACCGAAGCGGAACGCCGGCCTCGCGCCGGCGTTGTCGTTTCAGGCGCCGCGTCGGGCGGCGCAGTGTTCCTGCGACGGAGTCGCCACATGCTGGGCTGGGCCTTGACCTTCGCCATCCTCGCCATCGTGGCGGGTCTCCTGGGCTTCGTCGGGCTGGCGGGTCTCGCCGCCACCGTGGCCAAGGTGCTGTTCGTGATCTTCCTCGTCCTGCTGGTGGCGAGCTTCGTCATCCGCGCGGTGCGCGGACAGTCGGTGCTCTAGGGCCGCGACAAATCGAAGATCCGCTCATGAAGACGGCCGCCCCATGGGGCGGCCGTCTTGCTTTGGCGCGGAGCCCGGCCCTCAGGGCGCGGGGGTGGGCGAGGTCTGCTGAGTGGCCGGGGCCGGCGCGCCCATGTCGAAGGCCTGGGCGTCGGCGGGCTGCTTGGCGTTGTTGACCTCGGTGGAGGCCAGGTCGTCGGCCTGCCAGGTCCAGGCGCCGAACAGGGCCATGGCGGCCAGGGCTGTGGAGACCAGTAGCACCCAGAACACGTGGCGGCCCAGCCGGCCCTGGCGGGCGCGGGTGGCGTTGAGAACGGGATGGGTGGAATTGCGGCTCAGGACGGCCATGGGTCGGCTCCTTTACTAATTCGGGAAATAGCTGAACGGGCCGGGGGGCGTGGGCCGGCCGGTGTCGTGGGCGCTGCTGAGCTGTCCGATCAGGCCGCCGGCGAAGGCGACTCCGAGGATGACGGCCAGGGCCGCGCCGCGGCGGCGCGACTGGCGTTGGCGTTCGGTGGGCGCGGTGAACAGGACCAGACCGCCATTTGAGGCTTGATAGCCGCGGATCATGGGAACCCCCGATGTCAGCGCGAGCCGGACGCCCGCATCTTGGCAAACGCCGAAAACCTGCTGCTGTTCCCGCTCATCGCCCGTTCAGGCCCGCGGGCCCAGGATGGGTCGCAATGAGGCCACCGGTCTCCTATCTGATGAGCGCCATGATCAAGTCCCGACACCTTATCGCCGCCGGTCTCGCCGTCGGCCTGACCTTGACCTTCGCCGGCCTCGCCCTGGCGCAGTCCGCGCCGGCCCTCGAGGGTCGCGAGGTCCGCGCCGCCGACGGCGCTGTGCTGGGGACCATCGCCAAGGTGATCACCGGCGCCGACGGCCGTCCGGTCCAGGTGCTGGTCCAGCCCAAGGGCGCGCGCGCCGCCGGACCCCGCAGCCTGCCCTACAAGGCGTTGAAGCCCGAGGGCGAACGCTTCGTCATTCCCCTCAGCAAGGCGGAGTTCGACTCGATGCCGGCCGTCGATCTGGCGGCGAAATAATTTTCCAAAAAACTCGCGCGGAACGGGAACAAAGGATTCGGGCGCGAGTTTGATATTTGCGGAGGCGGCGACGCCCCCCCCGACTTGAGGCCGGCGCATATGCCGGTCTGCCGCCTCCGCACCCCCATTCTCGATGTGCACAAACTATCAAGGCGGGCCTCCCGGGCCCGCCTCTTCCTTTGTGCGTTCCGGCCGACCAGCGCCTGGTCGGCCGGCCAGGTCCCTACCGGCGCGGGGTGGAGAGCTTCAGCACCAGGTCGGCGCGGCGGCGCAGGGGCCGGGTGTCGCCGTCAGCGGTGGTGGAGCCGGCCTGGCCCACGGCCTTCAGGTCGAGCTCGGCGGCCGGCAGGCCGGTGGCGATGAGCGCCTGGCTCACCGCGGCGGCGCGGCGCTTGGACAGCTCCATATTGGCGCCCGGCGCGCCCTTGGCGTCGGCCAGGCCCAGGACGGCCACCCCGTCGACCTTGCAGGTCTTGGCCTGGTCGGCGGCGGCGCGGATCACCGCGCGGCCCTCGTCGGTGACCTCGGCGGAGTCGGGCTCGAAATAGATCTGGACGGTCACGTCCGGGCAGGTCGCCTCGCGCTTGACGATCCGGTCGCGGGCGTTGCTCAGGGTCGTGCACCCCGACCCCATCAGAGCCAGCACCAGAACGGCCGCGCCAAGTCCACGTACAGTCGCCATCAGCCCATACCCCTAGGGAGGAGGCCGCCGCAGCCCATCGCCGCGACCGCCCTCCATGTTGCGCAACGCGCGGCGAAGCTTCCCGTTCGCCGCCCGTCGTCACCGGAACCCTCGACAGCCTCTACCGTTTCGTTGAGTCCAAGGAAACGACCGGAGATTGCGACCATGCTGTGGAAACGTCCCATCCATCGTTCGAACGAGGTCGAGACCGTGGCCGAGGCCGACCACGAGGCCCGCGCCGCCTATGAGCGCGGCCGCCGCGACGAACGCAAGGCCCGCAAGCGCCATCCCATCATGATGACCCTGACGGTGGCCGCGGCCATGGTCGGCGGGGTGGTCCTGGCCCTGGCGGCCAAGGAAGGCTCCTTCGCCCGCAGCGGCGACCTGGTGGACCAGGGCCTGGCGGTGGCCGCCAACCGCGCCGAGCCGGTGGTGCTGAACGCCGCCGACGACGCCGGCGCGGCCCTGAAGGACGCCGGCGCCAGCCTGAAGTCCAAGACCAGCCCCGACACCGAGAGCTGAGCGTCTCGTGGGGGGGAAGATCCGAACCATCGAGCTGATCGCCAACACCGCCTCGGGCAGTGTCGGGCCGGCCGCGCCTGACGAGGCGCGCGCCATCCTGGCCGAATTCGGCGACCGGGCGAACGTCTGCGTGCCCGAGAACGGCGATGTCACCGGATGCCTGCAGGCGGCCATCGACCGGGGGCCGGACCTGCTGGTGATCCTGGCCGGCGACGGCACCGCCCGGGCCGCCGCCGAGCTGTGCGGCGTGAAGGGCCCCCTGATCGCCCCCCTGCCCGGCGGCACCATGAACATGCTGCCCAAGGCCATCTACGGGACCACCGACTGGAAAGCCGCCCTGCGCGACACCCTGGAGCACGGGGAGGAGCGGGTGATCGGCGGCGGCGAGGTGGAGGGGCGGATGTTCCTGGTGGCCGCCATCCTCGGCTCGGCCGCCCTGCTGGCGCCCGCCCGCGAGGCGGTGCGCGAGGGCCGTCCGCTGGTCGCCTTCCACCGCGCCCGGCGGGCCTGGCGCCGCGCCTTCTCCGGCCGCCTCCGCTACAGCCTCGACGGCGGGCCCCGCGGCAAGGCCGAGGCCATGAGCTTCATGTGCCCGATCGCCTCGCGCGCCCTCGACGACGACGCCCAGTGCCTGGAGGCCGCGGCCCTGGATCCGGCCGGGGTCGCCGAGGCCCTGCGCCTGGGCCTGCACAGCGTCATGGGGAACTGGCGCGACGATCCCTCGGTGGAAGCGATCGCCTGCCGCCGCGCCCGTGTCTGGGCCTCCAGCGGCGTGCCCGCCGTGCTGGACGGCGAGCCGGCCCGGCTCAGCGCCAGCGTCCAGGTGGTGTGGAAGAACGAGGTGGCCCGCGTCCTCGCTCCGCCGCGCAAGGCCGACACGAAGGCGCGGGAAACCCTGGCCGAGACGACCGCCCGGGCCGGCTCCTGATGCGCATCGCCCATCTGTCGGACATCCATTTCGGCGGCGAGAACCCGCAGGCGGTGGCCGCGGCCTCGGCCTGGCTGGCGGCCGAGCCCCTGGACCTGGTGGTGGTGTCCGGCGACCTGACCCGCTTTGGCGAGACCCAGGAGTTCGTCTCCGCCGCCGCCTGGCTGAAGACCCTGCCCAAGCCGCGCCTGGTGACGCCTGGCAATCACGACGCCCCCTACCTGGCCTGGGTCGACCGCCTCTTCACCCCCTTCGCCCGCTATGAGCGCGCCATCGGCCGGGCCCGCTTCCAGACCCACCTGGCGCCGGGCCTGGCGGTCTATGGGCTCAACACCGCCCGCGGGGTGCAGCCCCGGGCCAACTGGTCCAAGGGCCAGATCTCGCAGAACCAGGTGGCCGAGGCCCTGGCCTGGTTCGCCCAGGCGCCCGCCGACGCCCTGCGGATCGTTGTCTGCCACCACCCCCTCACCGAGATGATCGGCGGGCCGATGACCGGCAAGGTCTGGCGCGGCGAGGCCGCCGCCCAGGCCTTCGCGGAGGCCGGGATCGACCTGGTGCTGAGCGGCCATATCCACGCCCCCTTCACCTGGCCCTACGGCTATGGCGACGGCCATACCTATGCGGCCGGGGCTGGCACTCTGTCGGTGCGCGAGCGGGGGGTGCCGCCGGGCTTCAACCTCATCGAGACCGACGCGGAGGAGATGCGTGTCCAGGCCCTGGCCTGGACCGGATCGAAGTTCGAGCCCTCCCGCACCTGGTCGCTGGCGCGGCGCTGAGCCTCAACGCGAAACGCGCCCCCGACCAGGTCGGAGGCGCGCTTTCGGCGTTCGTCCAGGGGTGGCGTCGCTAGACGCTTCGACCGCGGACGAGGTGCATGACGAGGCTGACCACGAACAGCACCAGGAAGACGAAGAACAGGATCTTGGCCACACCCATCGCGGCGCCCGCGATGGAGGTGAAGCCGAGGAGGCCGGCGATCAAGGCGACCACCAGGAAGGTCAGGGCCCAGCTCAGCATGGGTGAAGCTCCATAGGTGTTTGCGTACCTAGTTCGAACGTGCGCCAAGCGCAGCCGTTCCACCTGAAACGGTGTCGGGCGCCGGATGGGTCCAGGCCTTGCCCTCGCCGCGGGCCGCGGCGTACTGGCTCGCGGCGAAGCTCCAGTCGGGCAGGGCGTCGAACCAGGCCTTCAGGAAGCCCTCGCGGTCGTTCTTGTGGTCCAGATAATAGGCGTGCTCCCAGAGGTCGCAGACCAGCAGGGGGGTCAGGCCGCCCTGGATCAGAAGGTCCGCCGCGTCGTGGGTGGAAAGCACCTTGAGCGCCTCGCCCTCGGCGGCCAGCCACACCCAGCCCGAGCCGAAGTGGCCGGCGCCCTCCGTCACGAAGGCGGTCTTCAGGGCGTCGAGTCCGCCGAAGTCCCGGGTGATCGCCTGGGCCAGGGCGCCTTCGGGCGCCTGGCGGCGCGCGCTCATGGCGGTCCAGAAGAAGGTGTGGTTCCAGGCCTGGGCGGCGTTGTTGAACAGCTTGGCGGAGGCGGGGTCGCCGGCGGCCTCGCGGACCACCGCCTCCAGGCTGGCCGGCGCGCGGCCGGCCTTGGCCAGCAGCTCGTTGGTGGTGTCGACGTACTTCTGATGATGCTTGTCGTGATGCAGGTGCATCGTGGCGCGCGAGATCACCGGCTCCAGGGCCGCGTGGTCGTAGGGCAGGGGCGGGAGTTCGAACATGGCGGGATTCCGGGTCTGGAGGGGCGGCGCGAGCGCCGGTCCCCTTCCAAACCCTCAACCCCGCCTCGGGTTCGTTATTTCTTCTTCGACGAGGCGCCGCCCGCCGAGCGGGTCGCCATGGCCGTGGCCAGCAGGGTGGCCACGATCTTGGGGTTGCGCAGCGCCACCGCGCCAGCGGCGAGGATGGCGCTGGCCGCCACGATCGGCTTCTCGCGGGCCAGGTCGATCATCTTGGTCAGGATGTCGCGCTCTTCGGGTTGCTTGCCGAACTTGGGCGGATGGGCCTTGACCAGCAGGACCAGGGCGCAGAGTCCCATGAGCAGGGCCGCGGCCCCGGCCACCGCGACGGCGGCCCAGGCGGGCCCGGCCATCGGCAGAACCGCGGCGTAGAGGGCGAAGGCCAGGGCGACGACGCAGACGGCCGCCGCCGCGGCGAGCGCGGAGACGGCCGAAACGTAGAGCAGCGCCTTCTTCAGGATCAACGGTTGCGGCCGCTGGCGAGCAGCAGGCCGACCAGCAGGCCGACGCCAAGCGCGGTGCCGGCCGCCATCAGCGGACGTTCGCGGACCCGCTCGACGACATAGCGCTGGGCTTCGTCGAGGTGTTCGCCGGCGTTGTCGGCATAGGTGCGGCTCTGGGCGCGGACCTGCTCGAGGCCCTCGGCCACGACCTTTTCAAAGCGCTTGGAGGCCTCCGAGAAGGTCCGTTCGGCCTGGCTGGCGAGCTGGGTCGCGGCTTCGGCCACCGAGGCGGCGGCCGCCTTGGCTTCCTGGGCGGTGCGGTCGACGGCGTTCGCGGGCATTCAGGATCTCCAGAAAATGGGGTAGCCCCCGCAGGACTTGCGGGCGCGGGCAGCACGGCCTCAACGCGGCGTATCTTAGGCCGGTTCCGGGCCGGCGCAAAGCCGGCGCGCCGGCACAAAATGAGTCATGGAAACGATGACTCAACCCATGGTTCCTGTCGCTTCGACGCGAACCCCGATCTATGATCCCCGGCATGAGCGCCAAGGCCACCGGCCTGAACCTGGATCGCGAGCGTCTGGACCTGGCGCTGCAGGCCGCGAGGCTGGGCGAGTTCGAGTGGGACCTCGTCCGGGACCGCTTCATCGTCAGCGACCGCATGTCTGTCATCACCGGCCTTCCCGCCGGCGAGCAGCCCGCCCGCCAAGGTGAAGCGCTCTTCGAGACCCTGCATCCCGAGGACCGCGAGCGGGTGCTGCGGGACGTCCGTGCGGCCGTGGCGGCCGACGGACGCTATGAGACGGAGTACCGGCTGCTCCTGCCCCACCGGGAGCCGATGTGGATTCGCAACGCGGGCATCCAGGTGACCGACGAAAGCGGCGCCGTCACCTCGATCTGCGGCGTCGTTCAGAACATCAGCGAGACCCACGCCGAGGAGGATCAGCGCCGCACCCTGATGGCCGAACTGGACCACCGGGTGAAGAACGTCCTCGCCGCGGTCCAGGTGCTGGCCTACCAGACCGCCAAGCGCACCACCTCCCTGGAAAGCTTCCTCTCCAATTTCGCCGGGCGGCTGAAATCCATGGGGGCGGCCAACGAGCTGCTCACCGCCGCCCGCTGGCGCGGCGCGGCCATCGCCCACCTGGCGGCCGCCGAGCTGGGGGGGCTGGCGCCGGGCCAGACCCGCTGGGAAGGTCCCGAGCTCTTCCTGACTCCGCGCGCCGCCAACGCCCTGTCTCTCGCCCTGCACGAGCTGGCCACCAATGCGGTGAAGTTCGGCGCCCTGTCCACCGAGGCCGGCCGGGTCGACCTGCGCTGGACCAAGCTGGCGGGCGGCGGCTTCGAGCTGATCTGGAGCGAGAGCGGCGGGCCGCCGGTCTCGCCTCCGGCCCGCAAGGGGTTCGGCTCCACCCTGCTGGCCCAGGTCACCGGCCGCGAGCTGAATGGCGAGGTGGAGCCCGAGTTCCGCGCCGCCGGGGTCCGTGTGCGGATCACCGCCGGCCCGCAGACCATCGTCGATCGCCCCGACACCGTGCCCGAGGCGCCGGTGATGCGGGTGTTCGAGACCGCCCCCACGGCGCGCGGCCCCACCAATCTGCGCGGTTCCCGCGTGCTGATCGTCGAGGACGCGGTGCTGCTGGCCCTGGAGCTGGAGACGGGGCTGTCGGAGGCTGGCGCCGAGGTGGTGGGCCCGGCCTATGAGCTGGCCGAGGCCATGGCCCTGCTGGATGGCCACATCGACGCCGCGGTGCTGGACGCCAATCTCAACGGCCTGTCGGTGACCCCGGTGGCCGAGGCCCTGGCCGCCCGCGGCATTCCCTTCGTCTTCGCCACCGGCTACGGCGACTCCGCCGGCGCGCCTCTGGGCTTCGACGCCCCCATCATTCGCAAGCCCTACGACGTCACCCAGGTGGCCGCCGCGGTCTCCGCCCTCCTGGCGAGCTAGACCGCCTCGCCCTTCAGGAAGGCGATCATCGCCGCCGTGGCGGTGCGATCCTGGATCATGAACAGGTGGCCGCCCTCGAAGAACCGCAGGGTCGCGCCCTTGATGCGGCCGGCCAGCTTCTCCTGGGTTTCCGGCAGGGCGATGCCGTCATAGCGGCCCGCCGCGATCAGGGTGGGGGCGGTGATCTGGCCCAGCCGCTCCCAGGTGTCGTGATGGGCCCGGGCCTCCAGCTGTCGCCGCGCCCCCATCTCCCGGCCCGGCTCGCCCTCGAAGGGGTCGCTCGCCCCCATGGCCACGAACTGGGCGTAGAGTTCAGGATTGGACGCCGCCCAGGCGGCGTCCCGGCGGGTGTCGGAGATCGGCATCAGGTGCTTGGCGCGGGCCTCCCCCTTCAGGTGCTCGATCTCGTGGAAGGGGAAGGAGGCCCCGCCGGCCCCGCCCGGCGAGGTGCAGGCCAGGACCAGGCGGTCGACGCGGCTCGGATGCCGCAGCACCAGCTCCTGGGCCACCATGCCCCCGAAGGAGACCCCGATGACATGGGCCTTATCCAGGCCCAGCGCCTCCATGAGGGCCGCGGCGTCGTCGGCGTAGTCGGCCATCGTATAGGCCAGGTCGGGCTTGTCCGAGCGACCGAGGCCCCGCTGGTCGTAGGAGACCATGTCGAAGGCCTTGGGCAGGGGGCCGTCGAACTGGTTGGGCTTGTTGCGCAGGTCGCCGCCGGTGCCGGAGATGAACAGCAGGGGCGGGCCCGCCCCCGCGCGCTCGTAATAGAGGTCCAGGCCGTTGACGTGGGCGGTGGGCATCGGGGCTCCTTGGCAAGCAGGCCAGCCTAGAGCCCGCGCCCGTCCCTGTCAGCCGGCGACCTTCGGCGTCAGGATCTGCTGGGCGGCGGCCCGGGCGATCAGGGCGCCGTCGTCGCGGCGGAAGTCGGCCTCGACGTTGATGAGCTGGCGGGTGGTGGCCGTCACCCGCCCCTCGATGGTCAGCGGATGGGCGCGGCCCACCTTGGCGAAGGTCATCTGCAGATTGATGGTGCGGAAATAGTTCTCCTCGGGGATCACCGTCAGGGCGGCGAAGGCCATGATCTGGTCGGCCAGGGCCGCCAGGTGTCCGCCGAACATCGAGCCGTCGCGGTTGAGGATTTCCGGCTCCGGGGTCCACACCTTGCGCACCCAGCCGGGCCCCCAGTCGTCCAGGGTCCCCAGCCTCAGGGTGGTCACCACCGGCGGCACATTGGTGTCGCCCGCCTTCAACGCGTCCAGTCGTTCCGTCGCCCAGGTCATTCAGAAACCTCCACTGTTGAGGCGCCGACAATCCGAGCTAAGCTCATATTTGGCTACTCGCCTTCGGAGGAGACCCTCAAGTCCATGGCGCAATCCCAACGCCGCCAACCGAGGCAGGCCCGGTCCGTCGCGACCCAGGCGGCCATCTTCGAGGCGACAGCTCAGATTCTGGAGGGGCAGGGGGAGGGCGCGCTCACCACCAACGCCATCGCCCGGCGCGCGGGGATCAGCATCGGCACGCTCTATCAGTACCACGCCGACAAGCAGTCGATCCTGGTGGCCATGGCGCTGGCCGAGAACGCCAAGGTGCGCGAGCAACTGATCGCCGCGGCCGGCCCGGACGGGGTCTCCAGCGCCCGCCTGGCGATCCGCACCCAGATCGCCATCATGGCCGACCGCCCCGCCACGCGCCGGGCCTGCCTGAAGGCGATCCTGGCGACCGAACTCATCCCCGCCGAGGAGAAGACCACCAACCGCCTGATCGAACGCCATCCCGGCGACCGGCTGGATCGCTTCGTCATCAGCCGCGCGGTGATCGGGGTGATCCGCGCCGCGGTGCTGGAGGCTTCGCCGGTGCTGACCGATCCCGGCCTGGAGGACGCCCTGGTGAAGCTGGTGGAGCGCTATTCCGCGGCGGGTTAGCCCGGCGCCCTGTGGATCGGATCGACCCAGGCCACGCCCTCGGGGCGCTCCGCCGGCTCGATGTCCAGGTTCACCACCACCGCGTCGCTGTCGCTGCGCACCAGCAGGCATTCCAGGGTCTCGTCGGCCGAGGCGTTGATCTCCTGGTGCGGCACATAGGGCGGCACATAGATGAAGTCGCCGGGCCCGGCCTCGGCGGTGAATTCCAGCTTCTCGCCCCAGCGCATCCGCGCCCGACCCTTCAGCACATAAATGACGCTCTCCAGCGGCCCGTGATGGTGCGCGCCGGTCTTGGCGTCGGGGTGGATATGGACGGTACCGGCCCAGAGCTTCTGGGCTCCAACCCTGGCGAAGTTGATCGCCGCGGCCCGGTCCATGCCGGGAGTCTGGGGGGTGTTGGTGTCGAGCTGGTCGCCGGGGACCACGCGGACCCCGGTGTGCTTCCAGGCGTCCTCGGGAATATCGGTCATGGCCAAGCCTCCGGCGTGAGCCTCTAGACTATGCCCTTGGCCCGCAGCTCCGCCACCTGTTGCGCGCTCAGGCCCGCCAGGCCCGTCAGCACCTCGTCGGTGTGCTGGCCCAGCGTCGGGCCCGGCCAGCGGACCTTGCCGGGGGTCTCGGACATCTTGGGGAAGGCGTTCTGCATCTTGATCTTGCCGAACACCGGATGGTCGGTCTCCACGATGGCGCCACGGGCCTTGAACTGTTCGTTCTCCAGCATGTCCGGCGCGCGGAAGACCCGACCCGAGGGGATGCCGTCGGCCTCCAGCAGGGCCAGCAGGTCGGGCAGGGCGAAGTCCTTGGTCCAGTCGGCGATGATCGCGTCCAGCTCGGCCTGGTTCACGCCCCGCGCGGCGTGGTCGACGAACTTCGGGTCCTTGGCCAGTTCCGGCTTGCCCATGGTCTGGGCCAGGCGGGCAAAGACGGTGTCGCCATTGCCGCCGATCAGGATCATCTCGCCTTCGGCGCACGGATAGACATTGGAGGGGGCGATGCCGGGCAGGATCGAGCCCGACCGCTCGCGGACATAGCCGGTCAGGTCGTACTCGGTGACCAGGTTCTCCATCACCGCCAGCACGCTCTCATAGAGGGCGACGTCCAGCATCTGGCCGCGGCCGGTATTGGCCCGGTGGTGCAGGGCCATGGTGATCCCCATCACCGCGTGCATGGCCGTCAGGCTGTCGCCGATGGAGATGCCGGCCCGGGCCGGGGGCCGGTCGGGCTCGCCGGTGACGTGGCGCAGGCCGCCCATGGCCTCGCCGATCAGGCCATAGCCGGCGCGGCTGGCGTAGGGCCCGGTCTGGCCGAACCCCGAGACCCGGGCCATGATCAGGCCGGGGTTCGTGGCCGACAGGGCCTCATAGCCCATGCCCCATTTCTCCATCGTGCCAGGGCGGAAGTTCTCGATCAGGATGTCGGCCTTGGCGATCAGGGTCTTGGCGATCTCCCGGCCCTCCGGGGTGCGCAGGTCCAGGCCCACCGACTGCTTGTTGCGCCCGATCACCGGCCACCAGGGCGATAGCCCCTGGGGCAGGCTGCGGCCCCACTGGCGCATGGGGTCCCCCACCCTGGGGTCCTCGATCTTGATCACCCGGGCCCCGAAGTCCCCCAGGATCTGGCCGGCGAAAGGGCCGGCGATCAGGGTGCCCATCTCGATGACCACGAGGTCCTTCAGCGGTCCTTGGGCGGCGGTGTCGGTCATGGCGGGCTCCCCGGAACAGATCACGCGTCCGTGAGTTTCAAGGACGCGAGCCGGTCGTTTGGACCCGCCCGGCCCTCTGTCTGTCAATGCTCAGGAGTTCTCCATGAGCCGTCATCTGCTGATCGCGGGCGCGTGCATCGCCGCCCTCTCCCTCGCCGCCTGCGGCAAGAAGGCCGAGACCGAAGGCGCCGCCACCCCGGCCGAACAGGCCATGACCCCGGACGCCAACCCGGCGGCCACCGTTCCCACCCCCGCCAACGAAGCCACGGCCGCCGACTTCGTGCCCAAGGCCGCCGCCAGCGACATGTTCGAGGTGGAGCTGGCCAAGGTGGCCCAGAAGCGCGCCACCAGCGCCGAGGTGAAGAAGTTCGCCGGCGAAATGATCACCGCCCACACCAAGACCACCGCCGACCTGAAGAAGGCCATCGCCGATTCCGGCCAGACCATCACCCCGCCGGCGACCCTGCCCGCCGACCTGCAGGCCAAGATCGACGACCTGAGCAAGGTCGACGCCAAGGACTTCGACAAGAACTACATGGACAACCAGGTCGACGCCCACCAGTCGGCGCTCAACCTGATGCAGCGCTACGCCGAGGACGGCGACGTCCCGGCCATCAAGGCCTTCGCCGCGGCCACCGCCCCGGCGGTGCAGAAGCACTACGACATGGCCAAGGCCCTGCGCGATTCCCTGAAGTAGCCGCCGCCGCGCCCCGCCCTCCGCGCCCCGGCGCGAAGGGCGGGGTTCCCTTCCCGACGGCGCGGGCGTAAGGCGGCTCCATGACCGAATACGTCCTTGCTCCGCCGGCCCAGGCCTGTGTCCCCGTCGAGGGCTCGAGCGCCCTCTTCCCCGTCCGCCGCGTCTATTGCGTGGGCCGCAACTACGCCGCCCACCGCCGCGAGATGGGGGGCGACGATCGCGATCCCCCCTTCTTCTTCGCCAAGCCCGCCGACGCCGTGGTTCCCCCCGGCGGCGCCGTCCCCTATCCGCCCCGCACCGGCAACCTGCACCACGAGATCGAGCTGGTGGTCGCCCTGAAGGGCGGCGGCGCCAACGTCCCCGTCGAGGCCGCCCTGGACCTGGTCTACGGCTACGCGGTCGGCGTCGACCTGACCCGCCGCGACCTGCAGAACGCCGCCAAGGACAAGGGCCAGCCCTGGGAGGCCGGCAAGGCCTTCGACGCCTCGGCGCCGATCTCGGCCATCAAGCCCTGGACCGGCCCCGCGCCCCAGGGGCGCATCGCCATCTCGGTCAACGGGACGGTTCGCCAGGAGGGCGTCGTCGCCGACATGATCTGGAACGTCGCCGAGATCATCGCCGAAGCCTCCAAGCTCTGGACGCTCGCCCCCGGCGACCTGATCTTCACCGGCACCCCGGAGGGCGTCGCCGCCATTGTCGCCGGCGACAAGGTCGAGGGCGAGGTCGAAGGCGTCGGCCAACTCAGCTTCAAGGTGTCCTGAGATGGGTTTCACTCTCTATAGCGCCTGGCGCGCCACCGCCCCGTACCGGGTCCGCATCGGCCTGGCGCTGAAGGGCGTCGACTATGCCTATGTCCCCGTCGACCTGGTGGCCGGCGAACAGCACAAGGCCGAGTACCGGGCGGTCAATCCGCAGCGCCTGACCCCCGCCCTGGACCTGGGCGACGGCTCCGACGTCATGACCCAGAGCCTGGCGATCCTGGAGTGGCTGGAGGAGACCCGGCCCGAGCCGGCCTTCCTGCCCAAGGATCCTCTGGACCGGGCCCGGGTGCGGGCCATGGCGATGATCATCGCCTGCGATATCCATCCCCTGAACAACACCCGGGTGATGCGCGCCTTCGAGGCCATGGATGTGGCCCCGCCGCGGCGCCAGAAGTGGATGGAGCGCTGGATGGTCGACGGCTTCAACACCTTGGAGCCGATGATCGCCAAGTACGGCCAGGGCTACTGTTTCGGCGACCAGCCGGGCCTGGCCGACTGCTGCCTGATCCCGCAGGTCTACTCCGCGCGGCGGTTCAATGTGGACCTGGAGGCCTTCCCCTCGATCCTGGCCGTGGCCGACCACGCCGCCGAGCACCCCGCCTTCATCGCCGCCCTGCCGGAGAACCAGCCGGACGCGGTCCCGGCCTAACCCAAAATCCGCTCATCCCGGCGAAGGCCGGGACCCAGATGCATCAAGGGCGGCGGGGGGTGACCCGCCGTTCGTGTGGTTCGTGTGGTTCGTGGACAACCTGATGGGCCTCTCCAGTCGCGCGGCTTGAAGAGTTGGAACCACGAACCACACGGACGGGGTCCTGATTGCAGGCCTGAGCTGAATCTGGGTCCCGGCGTTCGCCGGATGAGCGGTTGAGGGGATGCGATCAATTCCCTCGGACGCGCACCCGCGCCGTGACCTTCCTCCCCTCGCCGTCGATGACCATCAGGCGGTAGAAGCCCGGGCCCTTGGGGCGCCAGACCACGCGGCCCGACACAGGGTCGCGGTCCAGGGGCTCGCCGTCGATGTACCAGGAGAGGCCCTGGCCGCCGGCGGCCAGGACCAGGCCGCGGGATTTCGGCCCGAAGCTCTCCACCTGCACGGCCGAGCCGTCGGGCGGGAAGATCAGGCGCGGGCCTTCCGACACGGTGTCCAGCTGCTGGAGGGCCGTGGGCGCGGCCTTCGGCGCGATGGGCCGCGGGGCGGCGGCCGGCGCGTCCAGCAGGTCGGCGACGTCGAACAGCAGGGGCAGGGCCGCGTCGCGCCCGGTCAGGCCGCCGCGGGCCCCGCCGTCGGCCCGGCCGGTCCAGACCAGGATCACGTACTTGCCCACCACTCCGGCCGCCACGGCGTCGCGGAAGCCGTAGGAGGTGCCGGTCTTGAAGGCCATCAGCGGCCGGCCCTTGGTGAGCGCCGCGGGGCTGGAGCCGGCCGGCGGCGGGGTCTCGCGCAGGATGTCCAGCACCTGGGTGGCGGCGGCCCGCCGCATCAGCCGCTCGCCGCCCTGGCGCGGACGTTTCGTCGCCTCTGCCTCGGTCCAGGCGAGCGGCTTGGCGGTCCCCCCGTCCCCCAGGGCCGCATAGAGCACCGCCAGGTCCCGCAGGCTGATCCCCACCCCGCCGAGCGCGATGGCCAGGCCCGGCGTGCGCAGCTGCCGGCGCGGCCGCACCAGGGTCACGTCCACCGCCGCCAGCCGCGCCTCGAAGGAGGCCGGCCCCACCTTCTCCAGCAGCTCGACGGCGGGCACGTTCAGGGAGTGGGACAGCGCCTCGCGGGCGGTGACCTTGCCGTGGAAGACCCGGTCGAAGTTCTCCGGCTGATAGTCGGCGAAGCGGCGCGGGGCGTCGTCGATCTGGGTGTCGGGCGCGGCGATCCCGTCGTCGAAGGCGAAGCCGTAGATGAAGGGCTTCAGCGAAGACCCCGGTGAGCGGATCGCCCGGGTCATGTCGATCCAGCCGCCGGGGCGATCCAGGCCGCCGGAGCCGACGGCGGCGCGCACCGCTCGGTTTTCGATCTCCACCACCAGGATGGCGGCGGTGTCCTCCGGCCCCTGGGCGCGGGCGGCCGCGGCGGCGAGCGGCTCCAGCCGCGACTGCAGGCCCGCATCGATGGTGGTCACCACCGAGGCCTGGGAGGCCGGCGCCGCGCGGGCCAGCTGCCCCGCCACATGCCAGGCCATGGCCGGGAAGCGGGCGCGGCCGGGCAGGGGATCGCCCTCGGCCTCGCCGGCCTCCACCTCGGTGAGCCGCCGGGCCCGGACCATCTTGTCCAGCACGCCGCGCCGCGCGGCCCGCGCCGCCTCCGGTCGCCGGTCGGGACGCCGGGCCTCCGGCGACTGGGGCAGGGCGATCAGCAGGGCCTGTTCGCTGTCGGTGAGGGTCTCGGGCTCGTGGCCGAAATAGGAGAGGCTGGCGGCCCTCACGCCTTCCAGATTGCCGCCATAGGGCGCCAGGGTGAGATAGAGGGCCAGGATCTCGCGCTTGGAGAGCCGCGCCTCGATCTGCACGGCGCGGATCATCTCGATCAGCTTGGCGCCGAGGGTCCTGGGCCGGGGCTCCAGCAGGCGGGCGGTCTGCATGGTGAGGGTCGAGGCGCCCGAGGTGGCCCGGCCATGGACCAGGGCCGACCCCGCGGCCCGGACCACAGCGAAGGGGTCGACGCCGGGATGCAGCCAGAACCGGGCGTCCTCGACGGCCACCAGGCGGCGCTGGAAGGTCTTGTCGGTGCGCGACAGGTCGGCCCGGATCCGCCAGCGCCCATCCTCCACCGGCAGGGCCCGCAACCAGGCCCCGCGCCGGTCCAGCGCCACCGGCGAGGATCGCCGCGCCCGCGACAGGTCCGGCGGCAGCAGGGCGTCGGCGGCGAACACCGCCGTCTCCAGCCCCAGCAGGGCGATGAGGGCGAGGGTGATGCGCCTGATAAGTTCCTTCTCCCCTTGCGGGAGAAGGCGGCCCTGCGGAGCAGGGTCGGATGAGGGGGCGCCCGGACCTCTCCGTCGAACCCTCGTCAGGAGCGCGTCGAGGGTGGTCCTCACTCGACCGTCCTCCCGACGGCCACCCTCTCCCGCAGGGGGAGAGGGTTTCCATCACTCATCGTCGTCACTACGGCCCCGGCGTGATGGTGGTCCGATCCGCCGCCGTGCGGGCGTTGAGCGCCGGACGGTACATGTCGCGGGCCTGGGCGCCGGGGAGCAGGAAGTCCCCGGCGGTCACCGCGCGGGCCACATAGGCGAAGGCGAAGCTGTCCTTGCCCGCCAGGTCCATGGCCGCGACATAGCGGTCGTCGCGGCTCTCCTGCACGTCGGCGGCCGACAGCTTGCCCAGGAACCGGAACGGGCCGTTCTGGGCGTCGTCGGGACCCAGCACCGTCTCGATCTCGAAGCCCGCGGGCAGGGGATCGTCGATGACGAGGGCCATGGTGCGCGCCTGGCTGGAGCGCCCGGACACCACCACGATCACCCGGTCGCCCTGATGCAGGTTGCGCGCGTCCACCGCGCCACCGGTGAAGCCCACCAGCCGCTTGGACAGGCTGATGCCGCTCTCGCTGGCCGGCGGGGCGGTGATCGGCGTGCCGGTCACCGTCACCGTTCGCCACAGCGCATTGCCGCCATTGACGAAGCTGGCGCTGGCCAGCTTGCCCACCGCCCAGCGCGGCGCCCCGCCCGCCGGGTTGAGCGGGATGGCGCCGGTCGCGGTGACCTTCATCGGCCCGGCCGCCTTCAGCATGAAGTGGGCGGCCTGCAGCAGGCGGGCCTGCTCCTGGGTGTTGAGGCTGTCGGGGTCCTTCACGGCGTTCTCGAGCCGGCCTTGCAGGCCGCGCGCCATGCCGCTTTCCCCCGCCTCGTAGGCGAGCGCGATGACCCCCGCCAGGTCCCTCAAGGGGCTCTGGTACCAGTCGCTCTCCTCGCGATAGCCGAGGCTGGCTATGGCCTGGCGCAGGGCCGAGCGGGCCCGGGCGTGGTCGCCCATCAGGGCCAGCCCCGCCCCCACCTGGGCCTTGGCCAGCGGCGAGCTTTCGGACTTCATCTGCACGTCATGCCACCAGCGCAGGCGGCCGAGGTCGCCGCGCCCGCCCTTGGCCAGGACATAGAGGGCGTAGGCCGAGGCGCGGCTGCGCATGGTGGCCGTGGCCTTCTTGGACGCCTCGGGCGAGCCCGCCCACCACTCGGGATATTCCGTGCGGTAGGAGATGGAGACCCAGCCGGTGGGCTGGGAGATCTGGCGCATGGCCGACAGCGCCCGGTCGACGGCCTGTTGGGGCACCGGGACGCCCGCCCTCTGGGCCTCGATCAGGAAGTCGGTGGCGTAGGCGCCGAGCCAGGCGTCGGCCTCCCCGTCGCCCACCCGCCAGAGGCCGAAGGCCCCGTCGAGGGTCTGGCGGTCCAGCAGCCGGCCCACGGCGCCGGCGAGCGCCGCCGAGGACCGTTTCACCTTGGGATCGCCGCTGACCTCCTGGGCGTAGAGCAGGGGATAGGCCGCCGAGATGGTCTGCTCGGTGCAGCCATAGGGATAGCGCGACAGGGCCACGGCGATCGGGCCGGGGTCGAAGCCGCGGAACGGCGAGTAGCTGACCTGCATCGTCGCGTCCCCCGCCGCCAAACCCGCGAGCAGGTTGGCCGTCGGGGTGTAGCTGGTCCCGGGGCGTTGCAGCTCGATGGTGGTGCGGGTGATCGGGCTCCAGCCCAGCCGGGTCTGGATCGGATAGTCCCGCGCCGTCGTGAAGCCGGGGCCCGAGACCGTGAAGCCGACCTTGCCGATGCCGGCGCGGGTGGGGGCCTCGAGGGCGATTCGCTCGGCGACCCTCTGGCCGAGCGCCAGTTGATAGGCCTTCTTGAAGGGCGCCAGGACGCCGCCCTGGGAGGTGAGCTCGGCGATGTACTCGCCGACCTTGCCCTCCAGATTGTGCAGCTCCAGGGTCGCGAAGGCCCGGTCCCCGGGCGCCAGGAAGCGCGGCAGGGCCAGGTCGGCCACCACCGGCTCGCGCACGGTGAGCGGCTTGGAGGCCGAGCCCACGGCGGTGTCGGTCCAGGCCACGGCCATCAGCCGGAGCTCGCCGTTGAAGTCGGGGGCGGGGAACTTGATCACCGCCTTGCCGTCCAGGCCGGTCTCCACCACCCCCGACCACAGGGCGACGGTCTTGATCGGGGTGACCGTCAGGCCCTCGCCGCCGATCTCGTCGCCGCCGAAGTTGACGTTGGCCGGGGCCCCGAGGTTGGGGTCCAGCAGGCGGCCATAGTCGTCGCGATAGTCGAGGGTGAGCGCCTTCTTGCCGAAGTACCACTTCACCGGATCGGGGCTGTCGAACTTGGTCAGCCGCAGGATGCCCTCGTCCACCGCCGCCAGGGTCACGTGGGCCCGGCCGCCGAACCCGGCGCCCTTGATGGCGATGGGCACGCTCAGCATGGCCTTGGAGTCCACCTTGACCGGGGTGTTGAGCTCCACGGTCAGCTTGCGGTCCTTGGGGTCGAGGGGGACATAGACCAGCCCCAGGGCCCGGCGTGGTTTGGGGGCGGACACCGGATCGCGCGGCTGCACCACGCTCACCAGCACATAGGCCCCGCCGCCCCAGGCGCCGTTGGTCTTCAGGCGCACGGTGGCGCCGTCCTTGCCGACGGTGACGGTCTTGAAGTCGATCAGCCGGTCGGTGGCCACCGCGATCTGGGCCTCCCCGGCATAGGGGGGCTTCAGGGTGATCTCGACGGTGTCGCCCTGGGCGTAGGCCTTGGTCCCGGCGCTGACGCGCACGAAGTCGGGGGCCTCCACGTCCTTGGCCGGGGCGCCCCAGCCCGAGGCGAAGCGGATGACGCTCTTGGCGCCGCCGGGGCCGGTGAGCTCCAGGCGATAGTCGCCCCAGCCCAGACGGCGGGCGATGCGGGCCGGCGCGGCGGCGGCGATGTTCAGCGCCCCCTTCTGCACCACCACGTCGCGGCTGGTGCGGCGCCATTGCCAGCGGCCGTCCTGCTGGAACCAGTCATAGTCCCAGTTCTCGGCGATCAGGCTGTAGGCCACGCCGGTCGCGGCGATGCGCTTGCCGGCCGCGTCGGCGGCGATGACGTTCATGGCGATGGTGGGGTCGCCATTGCCGCCGGTGTCGCCCTGGTCGACCTTGACCCCCAGATAGAGGGGCTTGGTGCGGACCTTCAGGTTCAGGCCCTCGCGCACCGGGCGGCCGCCGGGCTCGAAGACGCTGGCGGTCATGACGGCGGCCAGGGGCTGGGGGGTGTCCCCGGCCTCGGCGGCCGACAGTTTCAGGACCGCGCGGCCCTCGCCGTCGGTGACGGTCTGGCCAAGCTCGAGAAACTTCTCCTCGAAGGGGCTGACCTGGTCGCCCCACGAATAGCCCTCGAACTGCGGGAAGGGATTGGGGTCGACCTTCAGGCGGGCCTCGCCCTGCACCTGCAGGCCGGCGCCGGCCGCGCCGTAGAGGAAGCGGGCGGAGATCTCGACATTGCGCACCTCGGCGGCCTTCAGGGGCACGCTTTCCTGGCCGACGGTGGTCACCGCCAGCCGCTGCGGGGCGAAGTCCTCCACCGAGAAGCTCAGGGATCCGGCCGGCTTGTCCAGGCCGTCGATCTCGACCTTGGCGCTCCAGCGGCCGCGCGGCGCGCTCTTGGGCAGCACCACGTCGGCGCCCACCGCGCCCTGCGGGGCGCCGTCGAAGGCGTAGCGCTTGAACTCCACCCCCGACGGCCGGCGGATGACGATGGCGCCCTTGCGGTCCTTCACCGCCTTGACCTCGCGGTCGCGGAGCAGGGCGTTCAGGTGGACGGTCTCGCCGGGGCGATAGATGCCGCGGTCGCCATAGACATAGGCGTCGACGGCGGTGGAGGTGGCGCGGCCGGCCGTGGCGCTCTCGCCCGGCTCGGAGGTGCGGCCGCCGATGCCCTGCTTGGACAGGTCGACGGGGGCGCGGTCGAGGTCCAGCACCGCCAGGTCGCCGGCCTGGCCATAGGCCATAACCATCTTGGCGTCGGCGGGGCCCTCACCCTCCAGCAGGGCGTGGTCGAAGTGGACGCGGCCCGAGGCGTCGGCGTTGGCCACGGCCAGGTCCTCGCCGTTGCGGGCGACGAGGGTCACCTTCACCCCCGGCAGCACCTTGGCGGTCTTCAGGGAGCGGACCACCACGTCCAGGGCCTCGGAGCCGTCATAGGCCGAGAGCGCCATGTCGGTGAACATCACCCAGCGCCTGGCCTGGGCCGGCGGATTGGGGTCGAGGCTCTCGCCGTCGTCGCCCTTGATCGCCCGGCCGCCGGAGGCGTCACGGGCCTTGATGACATAGCCGCCCGGCTTCATGTCCTTGAGCACCGCGCCCAGGGGGAAGACGGTGGTGGTGCGGTCGCCGGCGGCCTGGACGTTCACCGCCACCTCGCCCTTCCAGACGATGCGGCCCTCGTCGTCGGGGCTGTCGGAGCCGTAGTCGTCGGAATACTGGCCCTCGGCGGTGGGATCGGGGGCGCTGATCGACTTGCGCACCAGGTTGCGGTCCACCACGCGCCAGACCTCGACATAGAGGCGGCTCACATTGACGGTCTCGATGCCGATGCCGTCGGCGTCCTCGCGCGGCAGGATCACGCCCTCGCCGGCGAAGCCGACATAGGGGGGCTTCTCGCCGAAGGTGAAGTCGACGTCGGAATTGGCCGCCAGGACCTCGCCGCCGCGGGCCGGCAGGCCCTTCAGCAGGGTGATCCGGCGGTCGGTGAAGCCGACCCCGGCCACGCAGAGCTCCGAGCCCTTCACCGAGACGGCCGGGCTGCCCCCCATGTCGGGCGCCACCAGCACGTAGTCGGCATAGGACTTGGCCGGATCCAGGGGTCTCGTCAGCTCGACGCAGGCCATGGGCTCGGGCTTGGAGGTGTCGATGCGCGAGCGCCAGACCGCGAAGCCCTCGGGCTTGGGGACGCCGCGGCGTGGGGCGTTGGCGCCCCGGGGCTTGCCGAACAGGGACCAGCCCTGCGCGCCCGGCTCCAGCTTGGCGGTGGGACCGGCCTTGCCGGCGCCGAACAGGGACAGACCGTCTAGGCCCTTGGCGGCGATGAAGCCGCCGCCGAAGCTCGCCACCAGCAGGCCGGCGGCCAGCAGGCCCGGCACCCGGCTGCTCCGCGCCCGGTCGGCCCAGCCCGTCAGGCGATCGCGCAGGGACGGCGCGGGCGGCGTGGGGTCCGGCTCAGGCCGGGGCATGGGCTCAGGCGCGCCCTCGATCGGCGTCTCGTCGCTCGGAGCCATCGCCCCCTCCCCGGATGACCATTCGTCGTCGAAAGGAGGGGAGGGCAAAGCCGCGCCAGCGTCAATGCGAAGGCCGGCCCCGCGGCCCATTCGGCCCTCATTTTACATCGCCTCGCAGACCGCCCGCGCCGACTTGACCACGGTCAAGGTTGAAAGCGCCGTCCGATGGCAGACCTATCCTCCGCCAGCGGACGTTCACGCTGCGGTGCATCCCATGCGCAACCGCTTGACAGGAAGGTGCGTTGGAGTCGTCATAAAGCAGTATTGCTGCAACGCACAACGCGAGGCCGCCCATGACCGACCAACCGTACGCCTACTCCCTCGCCCATGCGGAGCGCGGTTGGTCCTGGTCCGTCTATGACGAGGACGGCGAGACCGTCGCCACCGGCCTCGACCTCAGCCAGTCCGACGCCCAGGCCGCCGTGGAGGACACCATCCGCCGCGCCGCCTCGGAGATGCGCCCCTAAACCTTGACGAGGCCCATCGGGGGTCGTTCCTTCGCGGTCATGGCGGCGCAGGCGCGTCGCATCCCACCTCCGCGCAAGGACCCCCCTCGCATGCGATCCCAACTTCTGGCGGCCACGGCCGTCGCCCTGCTGGCCTTCGGGCCGGCCGCGGCCCAAGGGGCCAAACCGACTCCGGCCGAGGCAAAGGCCTTCGTCGACAAGGCCGAGGCCGATCTGGCCGCCTTCAACGAATACGCCGCCAAGTCCTCCTGGGTGCGGGCCACCTACATTACCGAGGACACCCAGTGGCTGGAGGCCAAGGCGACGGCCGAGCAGAACACGCTCGCCACCGGCTACGCCAAGCAGGCGGCCCGCTATGACGGGGTGGCCGTCGATCCGGTCACCGCGCGCAAGCTGAAGCTGCTGAAGCTCTATCTGGTGACCCCGGCGCCGGACCGTCCCGGCGCGGCGGCCGAGCTGGCGGCCCTGCAGTCACGGCTGGATTCCACCTATTCCACCGGCAAGTTCACCTATCAGGGCAAGACCCTGACCTTGAACGACGCCGAGGACATCCTGGCCAAGAGCCGCGACCCGGCCGAACTGAAGGCCGTCTGGGAGGGCTGGCACTCCATCGCCCCGCCGATGAAGGCCGACTACGCCAAGGCCGTGACGCTGACCAACGAGGGCGCCAGGGGCCTGGGCTTTTCCGACACCGGCGCCCTGTGGCGCTCCAACTACGACATGGACCCCGAGGCCTTCGCCGCTGAGACCGATCGGCTGTGGACCCAGGTGGAGCCCTTCTACCGCAACCTGCACTGCTATGTGCGCGCCCGGCTCAACGACAAGTACGGCGACGCGGTCCAGCCCCGCACCGGCCCGATCCGCGCCGACCTGACCGGCAACATGTGGGCCCAGTCCTGGGGCAATATCTACGACGTGGTGGCCCCGAAGACCGCCGCCTCCAGCTACAATCTCGACGAGCTGCTGGTGAAGCACGGCTACACGCCGGTGAAGATGACCCAGACCGGCGAGGCCTTCTATTCGTCCCTGGGCTTCGCGCCCCTGCCCAAGACCTTCTGGGAGCGCTCCATGCTCGAGCGGCCCCGGGACCGCGAGGTCACCTGCCACGCCTCGGCCTGGGACGTGAACGACCGCGACGACATCCGCATCAAGGCCTGCCTGAAGGTCAACGCCGAGGACTTCTACACCGTCCACCACGAGCTGGGTCACAACTACTACCAGCGGGCCTATTCGGATCAGCCCTTCCTGTTCAAGGGCTCGGCCAATGACGGCTTCCACGAGGCGGTGGGCGACCTGGCCGGCATGTCGGCCCTGACCCCCACCTACCTGACCCAGATCGGCCTGCTGGATAAGGCCCCCGGCGCCGAGGAGGACATCCCCTTCCTGCTGAAGATGGCGCTGGACAAGATCGCCTTCCTGCCCTTCGGCCTGATGATCGACAAATGGCGCTGGCAGGTGTTCTCGGGAAAGGTGGACGCGGCCCACTACAACGAGGCCTGGTGGAAACTGCGCGACCAGTACCAGGGCCTGGCCCCGCCCGGCCCGCGTCCGGCCGACGCCTTCGACCCGGCGGCCAAGTACCATATCGCCGCCAGCGTCCCCTACATGCGCTACTTCCTGGCCTTCAACTACGAGTTCCAGTTCCAGCGCGCGGCCTGCAAGCAGATGGGCTGGAAGGGGCCGCTGCACCGCTGCTCCCTCTATGGCCGCAAGGACGTGGGCGAGAAGCTGAACGCCATGCTGGCGCTCGGCCAGTCCCAGCCCTGGCAGGACACCCTGAAGGTCTATTCGGGCGAGACCCGCACCGACGCCAGCGCGGTGACGGAGTACTTCAAGCCCCTCAACACCTGGCTGATCGCCCAGAACAAGGGCGAGCACTGCGGCTGGTAGGCTGATCCCTGGGGCGGCGCCGCGAGGGACGAATCCTTGCGGCGCCGTTTACCCTGCGGGGCGCCTCTTTCGTTTACGCTGATCTGCGACATTCCCCCGAATTCCTGCGATCGGGGGCGTGCCGTGCGCGTGAAACGACAAGACGAGATCAACCGGCCGACCGGCCTGCGGGCCAGGCTCGCGCGCCGCCTGCTGGCCGGCGCCCGGGACGAGAACGGCGCCGCGGCGGTGTTCTTCGCCATCTCGCTGATCCTGCTGGCCCCGCTGTCCCTGGGCCTGTTCGACATCTACCTGGCCTCCACCCAGCGCAACAACCTGCAGGACGCCCTGGACGCCGCCTCCCTGTTCGCCGCCCGCTCGACCGGCACCACCAGCGCCGCGGTGGACGCCGTGGGCGACGCCGCCCTGACCGCCAACCTGGTGCTGCCGGCCGGCTCGACCCTGGTGGCGTCCAACTTCACCCTCGTGGGTGAGAAGGTGGTCGGCTACGCCGAGGTCAGCCCGCCGGCCCTGGCGCCGGGCCTGTTCACCCACGGCACGGTGAAGGCCAATTCCGAGGTGGTGCGCTCGCTGGACAAGCTGGAGATCGCGCTGGTCCTCGACAACACCGGATCGATGGCCGGCACCAAGCTCACCACCCTGAAGTCCTCCGCCAAGAGCCTGGTGGACAAGCTGTCGGCCGCCGCGGCCCGCAGCACCGATCCCACGCCCCTGCGGATCGCCCTGGTGCCCTTCTCCATGACCGTGCGGGTGCAGGACACCACCAGCGTCTCGGCCTACAACACCAGCACCCACACCGGCGCGGGCATCCCCAGCTGGATCGATCCCGAGGGCAAGGCCCACGTCGCCGCCGGCTACGACACCTTCAACACCCAGACCGACCGCTTCAAGATGCTCAAGCAGATGGGCCAGTCCTGGTCCGGCTGCGTGGAGACCCGCCGCCAGCCCTATGACATCCAGGAGACCGCCCCGACCACGGCGACCCCGGCCACGATGTTCGTGCCCTATTTCTGGCCCGACGAGCCCGACTACAACGACGGCTACCGGGGCTATGTGAACGACTATATCGACGACGGCAGCTCCGGGTCCTGGGACGTCCGCGAGAAGAACTCGGCCAAGTACACCAAGACCCCCAAGAGCGGGACCTGGCAGACCGGCTACACCTACGGTCCGAACATGGGCTGCAGCCTGCAGCCGATCATCCGCCTGACCTCCAACACCACCACCATCAAGACGGCCATCGACAACATGTCGGCGGTTGGCGACACGAACATTCCGGCCGGGATGATGTGGGGGTGGCACGCGCTGTCGCCGAACGCGCCCCTGGCCGACGGCTCAGCCTACAACACCCAGCACCTGCGCAAGATCATCATCCTGATGACCGACGGCGAGAACACCATGGGTGACCCGAGCTCCAGCTACAAGAACAACAAGTCCTACTACAGCGCGCTGGGCTATATCTGGCAGGGCATCCTGGGGATCTTCAGCGGCAACACCACGACCCGTGGCGACAGGATGGACGACCGCCTGGCCGCGCTCTGCACCAACATCAAGGGCAAGGACATCACCGTCTATACCGTCCGGGTGGAGGTCACGAGCGGCACCTCGACCCTGTTGCAGAACTGCGCCTCGACGCCGGACAAGTTCTACGACGTGCAGGATGTGTCGGACCTGTCGGCCGCCTTCGACGCCATCGCCGGCTCGATCGACAACCTGCGGCTCTCAAAATAGAGGCGCCGCTTGAGAAGTGACCGCCGGAGGCCTACCTTAGGTCCCGGCGGGTCTGCTGCGGATCTCGTCGAAGGCAACAAATCCCAGAGACCTTAATTCTCTCTACGGGAGCTGTCCCTGTCCGGGCTCGTGGGCCCGGGCATATGGCGCCCACCTGGTATACCAGGTCCGAGGGGGTTTTAACCGTCCTTCACGGCTCTCGCGGCGCCGCCACCCCTCCGCCCCTACAGGACCCGGGTGAGCGATATCTCCTCCAAGAACGACCTGCGCGGACGCATGCGCGCCCTGCGCAAGGCCCTGGCGATCGCCGCCCCGAGCGCGGCCGAGCGCGCCGCGGCCCTGCTGCCCCTGGAGCGCCTGCCGGCTTTCGCGGTGTTCAGCGGCTATCACGCCCTGGGCTCGGAGCTCGATCCCAGCCCGCTGATCCGCCGCCTGGCGGCCACCGGCGCCATGCTGGCCCTGCCGGTGGCGCTCAGCCCCGATGCGCCCCTGGCCTTCCGCGCTTGGGATTCCCGCGACGCCCTGGCGCCCGACGCCGTGGGGGTGCCGGCGCCGCCGCCGTCGGCCCCCGGCCTGCACCCGGACCTGGTGATCACCCCATTGCTGGCCTTCGACCGCGCCGGCGGGCGGCTCGGCCAGGGCGGCGGTCATTTCGACCGCACCCTGGAAGCCCTGCGGGCGACAAAGCCGGTCTTCGTCCTGGGCCTGGCCTATGCCGGCCAGGAGGTGGAGCAGGTCCCCGCCGAGCCCCACGATCAGAGGCTGGACGCCATCCTCACCGAAACCGGCTATAGAGAGCTGAAGACGACCTAAGGACTTTCAATGCGTTTTGCTTTCTTCGGGGATGTCGTGGGCCGCGCCGGCCGCGACGGGATCGCCGATCACCTGCCCGGCCTGCGCCGCCGGCTGGGCCTCGAATTCGTGATCATCAACGCCGAGAACGCCGCGGCGGGCTTCGGCATCACCGAGAACACGGCCCGCGAGCTGTTCGACGCCGGGGCCGACTGCCTGACGCTCGGCAACCACTCCTTCGACCAGAAGGAGGCTCTGACCTATATCGTGCGCGAACCCCGCCTGATCCGCCCGGTGAACTATCCGCTGTTCGCCGACACGCCTGGCCGCGGCTCGCAGATGTTCGAGACCGACACCGGCAAGCGCATCCTGGTGATCAACGTCCTGGGCCGCATCCACATGGACAGCCTGGACGATCCCTTCGCCGCCGTGGACCGCGAGCTGGAGGCCTGTCCGCTAGGCATGGCCGTGGACGCCGTGGTGGTGGACATGCACGCCGAGATCACCAGCGAGAAGATGGCCATGGGCCACTTCTGCGACGGCCGCGCCAGCCTGGTGGTGGGCACCCACACCCACGTGCCGACCGCCGACTGCCAGATCCTCAACGGCGGCACCGCCTACCAGACCGACGCCGGCGCCTGCGCCGACTATGACAGCGTCATCGGCAACCAGAAGGAAGAGCCCCTGCGGCGCTTCACCACCCGCATCTCAGGCGGCCGCTACAAGCCCGCCGAGGGTCCGGCCACGGTCTGCGGGGTGTTCGTGGAGACCGACGACGCCACGGGCCTGGCCCTGCGGGTCGAACCCATCCGCATCGGCGGCCGGCTGTCGGAGACGGTGCCGGTGCTGGACGCGGTGGCCGCCGAGTAGGGCTCAGGCGATCTGCGACCGCGCGGCCTCGTCCCGCGGGGCGCAGGCCGCCAGGATGGCGGCGATCAGGGCCATGGGCTGGATCGGCTTGGGTTGGACCCCGTCGAAGCCATGGGCCCACAGCTTGGCGTCCTCGCCGGGCATGGCGTCGGCGGTGAGCGCGATCACCGGGATGTCGGCGGGGCCGGCCTCGCCGGCCCGGATGCGGCGCAGGGCCTCGATCCCCGTCATCCGCGGCATGTGAACATCCATCAGCACCAGGTCGAAGGCCTGCTCGCGGAGCATGTCCAGGGCCTCGACCCCGTCATTGGCGGTTTCCAGGCGCGCGCCCACGGCCTCCAGGATGGCGCGGGCCACGGCCTGGTTGATGGGGTTGTCCTCCGCCACCAGGATGCGCACCCCGGTCAGGCCGCCGCCGGGAGCCTCCGGCTCGGCCAGGTCCAGGGCCTGGGCGACGGGCAGCTCCAGCAGGACGCGGAAGATCGAGCCGCGGCCCGGCTCGCTCTCCACGGCGATGGCGCCGCCCATCAGGTCTGTAAGCTGCTTGCAGATGGCCAGGCCCAGGCCCGTGCCGCCGAACCGGCGCGAGGTGGCCGCCTCGGCCTGGGCGAAGGACCGGAACAGGCGTGTCTGCTGGTCCGGCGAAATGCCGATCCCGGTGTCGGAGACCGCGATCTCGAAGCGCGCGCCGTCCTGGGCGGCGATCTGCGGCCGGATCGACAGGCGCACCTCGCCGGACTCGGTGAACTTGAGCGCGTTGGACACCAGGTTCAGCATGATCTGGCGGATGCGGTTGGGGTCGCCGGCCACCCAGCGCGGCGCGCCGGGCGCCACCTCGTAGGTGAGCTGCAGGCCGCGCGCATTGGCCACCTCCCGCCACAGGTCGCAGACCCGGGCGCCGACCTCGGTGAGGTCGAAGGCGATCGTCTCCAGCTCCAGCTTGCCCGCCTCGATCTTGGAGACGTCGAGGATGTCGTTGAGGATGGCCATCAGCCCGTCGCCGGAGCGGATCAGCATCTCCACCTGGCCGGCCTGGCGGTCGTCCAGGCGGGTCTGCTTCAGGGCGTGGGCCATGCCCAGGACCCCGTTCATCGGGGTGCGCAGCTCGTGGCTCATCATGGCCAGGAAGGCCGACTTGGCCTGGCTGGCCTCCACCGCCTCGCGCTGGGCGGTCTCCAGGGCCTGGGCGGCCCGCATGTTGAGGACGGCGCTGCTGAACACATAGACCACCGCCAGGGCCGCGCTCACCGCCAGGGTCAGCAGCGGCATGCCGTGGAAGCCGCCGGCGAAGGTCACCAGGACGAGGAGGGTGGCGGCCGGTATGCCCCCCAGGATCACCAGCGCCAGCTTCGAGCGGAAGGCGAAGCACTGGGCGTGGATCAGCTGGCTGGAGAATACGGCCACGGCCACCAGCTGCAGGGCCTGGGACCCGGTGCGCCAATAGAACACCGCGGCGGTCGACCAGACGGCGCTGACGAACACCATGGTGCCGACATAGGATAGGCGGGCGGCCAGGCTGTTGGGCCGACCGGCGGCCGGCGCGCGGCTGGCGAACCAGGTCCAGGCCTCGCCGGCGAAGAGGGCGGCGCTCCAGACCAGGGCCGTGGCCAGGCCGAGGTTCAGGCCCAGCAGGCCGGCGCTGATCGTCGACATGACCAGGCGCGCCAGGATGGTGGCGCGGCCCTCGGCCGCGACCCGGTCGAGTTCGTCGTTCAGCAGGTGCAGGCCGTTCATTCGCAGCCCCCCTGGCGCCCGGAATGTGCAGCCTCACCCTGGCACGCCAATGGTGAAGCCTTCGTTTTTGGGCGCCGCCGTCAGATTCCGCTCAGCGCGGACGCGGCCCCATCGGCGGCCGCGGCAGGGTGGCCAGGGTCAGCCGGCCATCGCCGTCGGGGTCGAGGATGGCGAAGCGCTTGCCCGCCGCCTTGGCCCACTCCTCGGCGGTGACCTTCCAGTCCAGGTCGGCGTCGGCGCCGCGCACCGGCTGGGGCTCATTCAGCAGGCCGTAGCGCGCGGCGCCCTCGCGGGGGCTGGCGCCGCGCGGTCCGCCGCCGCCGCGGGGGATGCGGCTGGCCTCGCGCTCCATGCCGGGTGGCGGGCCCCGGCCGCCGCCGGGCGGGCCGCCGCCCTCGCCGGCGAAGCTCATGCGGGTGATCTCCGGGGCGATCTTGGTCTCGTAGGCGCTGTTCTCGAAGCCGTCGATGCGCCCGTCGGCGTTGGCGTCCAGGACCTTGAAGAAGGCCATGGCGTCGGCGCGGAACTCGGCCAGGGTCAGGGCCCCGTCATGGTCGGCGTCGGCCCGGGCGAACCAGGCCTCCAGGCCGCCGCCGCCGCGGAAGGGCTCCCCGGCGGGGCTGATGAACAGCCGGCCCATCGCCTCGGGCGGCGGTCCCGGCTGGGCCGCGACGGGCAGGGGCGCGAGGCTCAGGGCGATGATCAGGGGCAGGCGGCGAGGCATGGCGGATCCCGAACTCTGGAGGCGGCAAATGGCCAAGCTCGTGGGGCCGAACTAAGCCCGGGCCTGCAACGTCCCTGCAATCTGAGGGCGGGGCTTGGCCGGGGCGGCGCACCGGGCCATCCTGGGCCACGTCCTCAAGGCCGGAGTTCTCCCATGTCCCGTTTCCTCGCCCGCGTGCTGATCGCCGCGCTCGGCCTCTGGCTCGCCGCCTCGGTGGTGCCGGGCGTCTCCTATGCGGGATGGCCGGACCTGTTGCTGGCGGCCCTGCTGCTGGGGGTGGTCAACGCCATCGTCCGTCCCATCGTCTTCCTGCTGACCCTGCCGCTGACCATCCTGACGCTCGGCCTGTTCCTGCTGGTGGTGAACGCCGCCATGATCGGCCTGGTGGCCCTGCTGCTGCCGGGCTTCACGGTCGCGGGCCTGGTCCCCGGGATCCTGGCGGCCATCGTCACCGGCCTGGTGAGCTGGGTCGGCCAGATGGCGCTCGGCGACGGCCGGGGCGACTGAGCCGTGGCCACCTTCCTGATCCGTCACAAGGGCGAGCTCGGCGTCGAGTGGGCCTTCATCAAGGCCAAGTCCCCGGGCGCCCTCACCACCGCCTTCCGCGAGATCGAGGTGATCGAGCCCTGGCCGGACTGGGCCACGCCGCAGATGGTCAAGGACGTCGGGGTCTATGACCTGAAGGGCGAACTGAGCCCGTTGCTGCAGAGGCTCAAGCGCGCGCAATAGCGGCCACGAAAAAGGGCGGAGCCTCGCGGCCCCGCCCTCGATCTTAAGCGCTTGAGTGGCTCGGACTTAGAAGTCCATGCCGCCCATGCCGCCCATGCCGCCACCCATGTCGCCGCCGCCTTGGCCGCCCTTCTTCGGGGCCTCGACGATGGCGGCTTCGGTGGTGATCAGCAGGCCGGCGACCGAGGCCGCGTCCTGCAGGGCGGTGCGGACCACCTTGGCCGGGTCGATGACGCCGGCCGCGACCATGTCCACATATTCTTCGGTCTGGGCGTTGAAGCCGAAGGTCGGGGAGGCGTTCTCCATGACCTTGCCGACCACGATCGAGCCTTCGACGCCGGCGTTTTCGGCGATCTGACGGATCGGGGCCTGCAGGGCGCGGCGCACGATGGCGACGCCGGCTTCCTGGTCGTCGTTGTCACCCTTGAAGCCGTCCAGAGCCTTGGAGGCCTTCAGCAGGGCGACGCCGCCGCCGGGGACGATGCCTTCTTCCACGGCCGCGCGGGTCGCGTTGAGGGCGTCGTCGACGCGGTCCTTCTTTTCCTTCACTTCGACTTCCGTCGAGCCGCCGACGCGGATGACCGCGACGCCGCCGGCCAGCTTGGCCAGACGTTCCTGCAGCTTTTCCTTGTCGTAGTCGCTCGTGGTGTCTTCGATCTGGCGCTTGATCTGGCCGATGCGGCCTTCGATCGCGTCCTTGGCGCCGATGCCGTCGACGATGGTGGTGTCGTCCTTGGTGATCGAAACCTTCTTGGCCTTGCCGAGCATTTCGAGGCCGACGTTCTCGAGCTTGATGCCCAGGTCTTCGCTGATCAGCTCACCGCCGGTCAGGATGGCGATGTCTTCCAGCATGGCCTTGCGGCGATCGCCGAAGCCCGGCGCCTTGACGGCGGCGACGCGGAGACCGCCGCGCAGCTTGTTCACCACCAGGGTGGCCAGGGCTTCGCCCTCGACGTCCTCGGCGATGATCAGCAGGGGACGGCCCGACTGGACCACGGCTTCCAGGACCGGAAGCAGGGGCTGCAGCGAGGTCAGCTTCTTTTCGTAGAGCAGGATCAGAGGCTCTTCGAGTTCGACCTCCATCTTGTCGGCGTTGGTGATGAAGTAGGGCGACAGGTAGCCGCGGTCGAACTGCATGCCTTCGACGACGTCGAGTTCGGTCTCGGCGGTCTTGGCTTCTTCAACCGTGATGACGCCTTCGTTGCCGACCTTGGCCATCGCCTTGGCGATCATCTCGCCGACTTCGGTGTCGCCGTTGGCGGAGATGGTGCCGACCTGGGCGATCTCGGCGTTGGTGGTCACCTTCTTGGAGGAGGCCTTGATCTCGGCCAGCACCTTGGTGACGGCCTTGTCGACGCCGCGCTTCAGGTCCATCGGGTTCATGCCGGCGGCGACCGACTTCAGGCCCTCGACGACGATGGCCTGGGCCAGCACGGTGGCGGTGGTGGTGCCGTCGCCGGCCTTGTCGTTGGTCTTGGAGGCGACTTCGCGGATCAGCTGGGCGCCGAGGTTCTCGAAGCGGTCAGCCAGTTCGATTTCCTTGGCGACCGAGACGCCGTCCTTGGTGGAGCGCGGGGCGCCGAAGGACTTCTCGATGACCACGTTGCGGCCCTTGGGGCCCAGGGTCACCTTCACGGCGTTGGCCAGGATGTTGACGCCGCGCAGCATGCGGTCGCGCGCGTCGGAAGCGAAATAGACGTCTTTAGCGGCCATGTTCGTTCAGCTCTTTCAGTATGTTGTGGGAGGGAGGAGAGCGGAGGAGGTGGTTATTCGACCACGCCCAGGACGTCGCTTTCCTTCATGATCAGGAGGTCCTGACCGTCGATCTTCACTTCGGTGCCCGACCACTTGCCGAACAGGATCTTGTCGCCCGGCTTCACGTCCAGGGGCTGGATCTTGCCGTTGTCGTCACGGGCGCCGGGGCCGACGGCGACGACTTCGCCTTCCTGCGGCTTCTCCTTGGCGGTGTCGGGGATGATGATCCCGCCCTTGGTCTTCTCTTCTTCTTCGACGCGCTTGATCAGCACGCGGTCTCCCAGGGGACGAAACGCCATGTCTTTTTCTCTCCGTTCGGGACGGTTGAATGGATTGCGTCGCAACGAGGGGCCGAGCGTTAGCAGCCGCAGCCCCTGAGTGCTAACGACGGGCGGGACGTAGGGTCGCGGGGCCCCGGAGTCAAGCTTGGCCGGGCCGGAAACAGCCCTTGCGGCGAATCCGCTTGGCCCGCGCGGCGGCGTCCCGCTAAGGGTCTTGGCGAGGGAAGAAACCTAAAGTCCCAGGAGATCATCCATGCGTCTCGCGCTCGCCGCCCTGTCGGCCCTGTCCATCGTGGCCGTGGCCCTGCCCGCCGCCGCCGAAACCTGGAAGCCCTACAGCGCCGTAAGCGACAAGGGTCTCCAGTGGTCCTATGACACCGACTATTCCTACCGCGACACCGCCAGCGGCATGGTGGTGATCCAGCAAGCCATCGGCAAGGTGGGCGCCAACCCCCGCGTCGGGCCCTCGGCTCCGGGCGCCGCCGACGGGGTCGGCAGCGTGGTGGCCATCGACTGCAAGGCCAAGGCCCTGATGATCATCGGCTCCTATTCGCCGTCCAAGCCCCTGGCGATCGCCGACACCTGGCGCACCGGCAAACCCGCCAAGGCCGCCAGCGCCGACGACAAGGCCCTGGTGACCGCCGCCTGCGCCGGCGCCGACCAGTTGCCCACGAAGTAGGTCTACCCCCTGGTGTCATCCCGGAAGACGCGTAGCGTCTGTCCGGGACCCAGACGCGCGGGGGCTGCCGGATTGATCGGGGGTCCCGCACTTTCGCGCTTCATGCGGGATGACACGAAGGGAAGGGGACGCCGATGCTGGACCATGTGAGCCTGAGGGTGGTCGACCACGCCCGGTCCCAGGCCTTCTACGACGCGGCGCTCAAGCCGCTGGGCCTGAGCCGGGTGTTCACCATGGATGTGGGCTCGGGCTACGGCGACAGCCGGCCCTTCTTCTGGATCGGGCTGGGCGAGACCTCGGGCTATTGCCACGTGGCCTTCAGCGCCCCCGACAACGCCACGGTCGACGCCTTCTACGCCGCGGCCATCGCCGCCGGGGCCCGCGACAACGGCCCGCCGGGCCTGCGCCCCCACTACCATCCCAGCTATTACGGCGCCTTCGTCCTCGACCCCGACGGCCACAATATCGAGGCCGTCTGCCATGGGGCCAATCCGGCCATGCCGAGCTGAGCCGCCCGGACCGGCGCGGGAAAGCACGAGCGTATTAAAACGCTTGTTTGATTTGCGGCCCGCGATGGGCCAAAGCTATCGGCCTAGGCTTCAGCGCGGCGAACAGGCCGCGCGACATCCATGGGTCTCGCGCAACGGGGCCGCCAACCAGAACACCGTGGGAGTGACAAAGATGAGCGAGACCAAGGACAAGGCCCAATCCAGCTTCAAGCTGAACCCGATGGACGACCTCAACGACCTGCGGATGTCGGCCAAGGCCCTGCCGCTGCTGGAGCACGTCAAGCGCTTCATCGCCGAGACCGTCCAGCCGATGAGCGTGGAGTTCCACCGCCTGGGCGAGGGCAAGACCGACATCTGGAGCTATGCGCCGGGTCAGCTCGAAGTGCTGGAAAAGGCCAAGGACAAGGCCAAGGCCGAGGGCCTGTGGAACTTCTTCCTGCCCAACGCCGAGACCGGCGAGGGCCTGTCCAACCTCGACTACGCCTATATCGCCGTCGAGCTGGGCAAGAACCCCATGGCCTCTGAGACCATGAACTGCGCCGCCCCCGACACCGGCAACATGGAGGTCCTCGAGCGGGTCGGCACCCCTGAGCAGAAGAAGAAGTGGCTGGAGCCCCTGCTGCGCGGCGAGATCCGCTCGGCCTTCGCCATGACCGAGGTGAACGCCGCCTCGTCGGACGCCAAGAACGTCAACACCCGCGCCACCCTGGTGGGCGACGAGTACGTCATCAACGGCGAGAAGCACTACATCTCCGGCGCCGGCGACCCGCGCTGCAAGATCATGATCACCATGGTCCAGACCAGCCCGGACGGCCCGCCCAACCTGCGCCAGTCGCAGATCCTGGTCCCCACCGACGCCCCCGGCGTGAAGATCGTCGGCCCCATGAACGTGTTCGGCGATCCCGACGCGCCGCACGGCCACATGCACATCATCTTCGACAATGTCCGCGTGCCGGCGTCGAACATGCTGCTGGGCGAGGGCCGCGGCTTCGAGATCAGCCAGCTGCGCCTCGGCCCCGGCCGCATCCACCACTGCATGCGCGCCATCGGCCAGGCCGAGAAGGCGCTCGACCTGATGGTCACCCGCGGCCTGTCCCGCGAGGCCTTTGGCAAGCCGCTGGTCCAGCTGGGCGGCAATATCGAGAAGATCAGCCGCGCCCGCATCGACATCGAGGCCATGCGCCTGATGGTGCTCAAGGCCGCCAAGGCCATGGATGTTCTCGGCAATCAGGAAGCCCGCATCTGGATCCACATGGTCAAGGCCATGGTGCCCGAGCGGGTCTGCGAGATCATCGACGAGGCCATCCAGATGCACGGCGCGCTGGGCGTGTCGCAGCACACCCCGCTGGCCCGCATGTACACCTCGACGCGCACCCTGCGCATCGCCGACGGCCCCGACGAGGTCCACCACATGGTGGTGGGCCGCAACGAGCTGCGCCAGTATCGCGAGATGCCGGCCGACGCGACCTCCGCCGCCGTCTGGCGGAACTAGGGATCAGGCGGGGGCTTCGGCCCCCGCCGTTTCTTGCCTAGGCCTTGATGAAGGCCAGCAGGTCCGGGTTGATGATCTCCGCATGGGTCGTGCACATGCCGTGGGGCAGGCCCGGATAGGTCTTCAGTGTCCCGGCTTTCAGCAGTTTGATCGCCTTCAGGGCCGCGTCGGCGATGGGCACGATCTGGTCGTCCTCGCCGTGCATCACCAGGACCGGGACCTCGATGGCCTTGAGGTCCTCGGTGAAGTCGGTCTCCGAGAAGGCCTTGATGCAGTCGTGGTGGGCCTTGGCGCCGCCCATCATCCCCTGGCGCCACCAGTTGTCGATGGCGCCCTCCGACACCTTCGCGCCGGGCCGATTGAAGCCGTAGAAGGGCCCGCTCGGGACGTCACGGTAGAACTGCGCCCGATTGGCCGCCAGGGCGGCGCGGAACCCGTCGAACACCTCGATGGGCAGGCCCTCGGGATTGGCCTCGGTCTTCAGCATGACCGGCGGCACCGCCCCGATCAGCACCGCCTTGGCCACCCGCCCGCCGCCACCGTACTTGGCCACATAGCGGGCCACCTCGCCGCCGCCGGTGGAGTGGCCAATATGCACCGCTCCCTTCAGGTCCAGATGGGCGGCCAGCTCGGCCATGTCGGCGGCGTAGGTGTTCATCTCATTGCCGGTCGCCGTCTGGCTGGAGCGGCCGTGGCCCCGCCGGTCGTGGGCGATGACCCGATAGCCCTGGGCCACGAAGAACAGCATCTGGGCGTCCCAGTCGTCGGCGCTCAGCGGCCAGCCGTGGTGGAAGACCAGGGGCGTGCCCGCGCCCCAGTCCTTGTAGAAGATCTCGGTCCCGTCCCGGGTGGTGATGGTCGGCATGTCCTGACTCCGACGGATGCGGGGCCACTGCGGCCTCCGCCCTGACCCGACTCCTAGACCCGCGACCCCGGCTCCGGCCCCGTCAATTGAGCGGACGGCGTTCAACAACGCTTGATTGATCCAAAGGCGGGCAGACGGCGGACGCCGGCCTCCTGAATCGTCGCCGCGCCCCGCTTGGTCCTAGATCGCCAGCATCGCCTTCCAGGGCGCCCGCCCGGCCAGGATCGCCGCCAGCCGGCCGGCCGTGTCGCGGGGGTGGGCGGCGGGGTAGTTCATCAGCTGGGTCAGCTCCCACAGAGCGTCATAGACCGCCAGCCGCTCGGCCAGGGCCGGATGGTCGAACAGCTCGGGATAGGCCTCGCGCAGCCAGCCGATCACCGGGGCATAGGCCGCGGCTGGCGCCGCGCCGGCGTCGGGACTGAAGGCCTCCGGCCCGCCCAGGAACCGCAGCAGCACGTCCAGCTCCCGGTCGCGCGGTGCGGCGCCCCCGCTCTCGAAATCCACCAGGCCCGCGCGCTCTCCGTCCCAGATCACATTGGCGAAGGCGAGATCGCCGTGGGTCAGGACCTCGGCGTCGTCGTCGAAGCAGGCCAGCCGGTCCTCGATGAAGGTCACGGCCGCCGTTAGCAGGGTCTCCGGCGCCGTCCCCCGCGCCCGATTGGCTTCCGCCAGCCGCCGGACATGGCTGGGGTGAACTCGCAGGGCCACGGAAGGGTCGCCTCCCGGCCGCAGGGCGGCGGCCCGCCAGGGCGGCTCGCGCAGGTGCGGCGCCAGGGGCGCGGCATGGGCGGCGCGCATCGTCTGCGCCAGGGACCGCACCGCCCGTTCCCGCCCGGCCATGTCGAGGCTGGGCCACAGCCGCATCAGGTCGCTCCCCGCCAGCCGCGTCTGGATCATCCATTCGCGCCTGCCCGCCTGGCCCGTGGCCACGACCCGAGGGCAGGGCGCCTCCGCCAGGGCCCGCAGCACCGCGGCCTCATGGCTCAGCGACCCTTCGAACCGTCCCGAGGCGATCCGCACCACATGGGCCTCGCTGGCCCAGATCGCATTGGACCATCCCGCCATCGGCTCCAGCGCGCCCGCCGCCAGCCCGTGGCGGGCCAGCAGGTCGGCCGCCCAGGCGGCGGGGTCGCTGTTCAGGTCAATGTCTCTTGGCATGGGCCTAGTCATCCTGGCGGCCGCGCGGGGGCTTGGGAAGCCCACCCTCTCGACGGCCCCGCTTGTTCGGGTGTATGCGGATTTCGCTCCCCGAGCCGCCGGGTCGATCCGCCGTCGCGTGATCCCTGGCCTCCCCGCGCCGCGACCGGCGCCGGTTCGAGCACAGCGCCTTCCTCCGGAGGGTGAGCGGGCGGACCCGCACATTCCGCGCACGATGCGCAGCTGTCCGGCGATCGGAGGGGGCCTGTGTCCCCCTCGACGAAGCCGGCGCAACCGGAGGACGACCCCATGAGCGCTCTCGCAGCCCTCTTCATCCTTGTTCTGGCCTTCGTGACGGCCACCCTGTCGGGGGTGTTCGGCATGGCCGGCGGCTTGGTCCTGATGGGCGGGCTGGCCCTGGTCCTGCCGGTCTCGGCGGCCTTCGTGACCCACGGACTCCTGCAGCTCGTCGCCAACGGCTGGCGGGCCATCCTGCACCGCCGGCACGTCAATTGGCGGATCGTGGCGATCTATGCGCTCGGCTCCCTGATCGCCGGGGTGGTGGTCTCGCTGATCGCCATCGCGCCGTCGAAGCCCTTCCTCTTCCTGTTCATGGGCCTGCTGCCGGGCCTGCTCTGGCTGCCGCAGGACTGGATCAAGCTGGACGCGGCCCGTCCGGGCCAGGCCCTGCTCTCAGGGATCATGGTGACGGGGGTGAACCTGACGGCCGGGGTGGCGGGGCCCTTGCTGGACATCTTCTTCGTCCGCACGGCGCTGACCCGCCACGTCATCGTCGCCACCAAGGCCGCCACCCAGGTCTTCGCCCACCTGGCCAAGATCATCGTCTATGGGGGGCTGATGCTGCGCACCCATGACGGAGCCGCGATGCCGCCGCTCTGGCTGTTCGCCCTGGCCATCCCGCTCTCCATGCTGGGGACGGCGGCGGGGGGCCGCATCCTCGATCGGCTCACCGACGTGAACTTCAAGCGCTACACCCGGCTGATCGTGACGGCGGTGGGGATCATGTACCTGGTCCAGGCGGGCCAGCTCTTCCTGGGCGCCCGATGACGGCCTGGCTGGGCGCCCTGATCCTGGCGGGCGTCCTGGCCACCGCCACCCTCTCGGGCGTGTTCGGCATGGCCGGCGGGTTGATCCTGATGGGTCTGCTCACCGCCCTGCTGCCCGTTCCGGCGGCGCTCGCGATCCACGGCCTGGTGCAGATGGCGTCCAACGCCTCGCGGATCGTCCTGCACCTCAGGCACATCGTCTGGAGGGTGGTGGGCTTCTACGCCATCGGCGCCGTGGCCACGATGGGCGCCTTCATCTTCATTTCCTACACGCCCACCAAGGCCGTCGTGTACCTGGCGCTCGGCCTGCTGCCGATCGTGGTCTGGCTGCCGGAGAAGTACATTCCGCTGGACGCCGCCCGCCCGCCCCATGCGGTGCTGGCGGGAATCCTCTCCACCGCCATGGCGCTCACCTCGGGGGTCTCGGGACCCCTGGCCGACCTCTTCCTGGTGCGCAGCGTGCTCACCCGCCACCAGGTGCTCTCCACCAAGGCCGCCCTGCAGATGTTCAGCCACCTGTCCAAGGTGCTGTTCTACGGCGGGGCGATCCTGATGGCCGGCGGCGGCGGGTTCACCCCGCCGTGGCTGCTGGTGACGGCCTGCGCCCTGGCCGTCGTCGGCGTCAGTCTGGGCTCGCGGGTCCTCGACCGACTCACCGACCAGGGCTTCCGCGCCTGGCGCCGCTGGATTTTCACCGGCATCGCGGCGATGTACCTGGTGCAGGCCGCGATCCTGTTTGCGAGGGGTGCATGAAAGTCGATCCGACCCGGGTGATGGAGAACCGCTTCGTGCGGCTGGAACCCTTCACCGAGGCCCACAAGGAGGATCTGCGGGCGGCCTGCGACGCCGACCCCTCGGTCTGGACCGACCTCTACCCCTATTCCATGGCCGGCGAGCACTTCGACCCGATGTGGACCCGCATGCACGCCAACCAGGCCAAGGGCGTCTCGATCCACTGGGCGGTGTTGGTCGGCGGCCGTTGCATCGGCATCACCTGCTACTCGTCCTATGACCTGCCCAACGCCAGCCTGGAGATCGGCGGCACCTACTACCACCCCGACTTTCGCGGCGGGCCGGTGAACCCGGCGGCCAAGCGGCTGATGATGGACCAGGCCTTCGGCGACGGCGCGCGCCGCGTGGTGTTCCGCGTCGACGCGATCAACGCCCGCAGCCGCGCCGCGGTCCTGAAGCTGGGGGCGCAGTTCGAAGGCGTCCTGCGCCAGGATCGCGTCACCTGGACCGGCCGCATCCGCGACACCTGCATCTTCTCGGTGCTGAAGGACGAGTGGCCGGCCGTGCGGGACGGGTTGGATAAGCGGCTGTCGGCTTTCGAGGCCTAAGATCCTCCCCCAGCGCGCAAGCGCGATGTGGGGGAGGTGGCTCGTCGCGCAGCGGCGAGACGGAGGGGGATCGCCGTAGGCGACACCTTCGACCCCAAACGAGAGTCAAAGTCCCCCTCAGTCAGCTTCGCTGACAGCTCCCCCAGAGGGGGAGCATCTTCTTAGACGCGCCTTAGGCGCTGGCCGCGGTCTTCTCTTCGGCCGCCGGGAAGAACACCTCCTTGGCGTGATTGGCCACGTCCTGGGCGGTGTAGGGCTTGCCCGGGTTGAAGCCGTCGGTCTGCAGCATCTTGATCTCGCGCACCCCACGGGAGGAGACCCCCAGCACCTTGCCGGTGTGGTCGGCGGCGAGGTCGGAGACCATGTAGAGCACGCCCGGCGCGATGTTCTCCGGCAGGCTCATGGGATCGGGCTCCTTGCCCTGGCGGCCGGGCAGATCCGAGGTCATGCGGGTGAAGGCGCCGGGCGCCAGGGCCATGACCCGGATGCCGTACTTGCGCCCCTCGATGGAGAGCACGCGCATGAAGCCGTAGATGCCGGCCTTGGCCGCCCCGTAATTGGACTGGCCGAAGTTGCCGTAGAGGCCCGAGGTGGAGCTGGTCATGACGATGACCCCGGGCTTGCCGTTGTCCTTCATCCACTTCCACACCGGCATGGTGCAGCAATAGGTGCCCTTCAGGTGCACCTTCACCACCAGGTCCCAATCGGCCTCGGAGGTGTTGGCGAAGGTCTTGTCGCGCAGGATGCCGGCGTTGCAGACCAGGATGTCGATCTGGCCGAAGTTATCCAGCGCGGTCTTGGCGATGTTCTCGCCGCCTTCCATGGTGGAGACGTCGTCGGCGTTGGCCACCGCCTTGCCGCCGGCGGCGATGATCTCGTCCACCACCTTCTGGGCCGCGGCGCTGGTGCCCGATCCGGAGCCGTCGCGGCTGCCGCCCAGATCGTTCACGACGACGCTGGCGCCCTCCTTGGCGAACAGCTTGGCGTAGGCCTCGCCCAGACCGCCGCCCGCGCCCGTGACAATCGCCACCTTCCCATCAAGAAGTCCCATGGTCGTTCTCCCTATGACTAAATTTTCGCCCATCATCGAACCGCGTCGGGCGCCTGACAAGCATTGACCGGCGCCGCGCCGCCGGCGTCTCTGGCGCAAAGCCTGTCCTTGGGGGGATGCCACCATGATCCGAACCGTCTGCGCCCTGGCCTTCAGCCTGGCCGCCACCGCCGCCCTGGCCGATGAGCCCGCGGCGCGCATCGCCCCCAGCCTCGCGGCCCACACCGCCGAGTTCGCGCCGGCCAAGGTCTATGAACCGGCGCCCGGCGTCTTCTCCGCCGTGGGCTATGGCATCGCCAATTCGATCATGGTGGTGGGCAAGTCGGGCGTGGTGATCATCGACACCACCGACAGCCTGGACGAGGCGAAAAAGGTCTGGGCCGAGTTCGCCCCGCGGGCCGGCGGCAAGCCGGTCGTGGCCATCATCTACACCCACAACCACAACGACCACATCAGCGGCGCCTCGGCCTTTCCCCTCGCCAAGGGCGGCAAGGTGATCGCCCAGGCCACCCTGCTGCGGGAGGCCGCCAAGTGGAACGGGGTGGCCGCCCCCTCCATCGCCGCCCGGGCGGCGCGCATGTACGGGGTCTTCCTGCCCAAGGGCACGCCGGACGGTTTCGTCAGCGTCGGCATCGGGCCGTTCCTCTCGGCCTTCGGCGGCGGGGCCGGCGGCTTCGTGGCCCCCAACCAGACCTTCGACCGGACGCTCTCCATCAAGCTCGGGGGCGAACGGTTCGTCCTCGAACATGCGCCGGGCGAGACCGAGGATCAGCTGTTCGTCTGGATGCCGGAGCGCCGGGTGCTGTTCCCGGGCGACAACATCTACAAGGCCTTCCCCAACCTCTACACGATCCGCGGCACCAGCTACCGCGACCCGGTCCAGTGGGCCGCCTCGCTGGACCGGATGATCGCCCTGCACGCCGACGTGCTGGTCCCCTCCCACACGCGGCCCATCGTCGGCGAGAAGGCCATCTTCTCCACCCTCAGCGACTATCGCGACGCCATCGCCTTCACCCACGATCAGACGGTCCGCTGGATGAACCAGGGCCTGACGCCCGACGAGATCGTCGAGAAGGTGAAGCTGCCGGCTCGCCTGGCCGCCAACCCCTATCTTTTCGAGCACTACGGCACGGTGGAGTGGTCGGTCCGCTCGATCTTCGCCGGATACATGGGCTGGTTCAGCGGCGACGCCGCCGAGTTGTCCAAGGATGCGCCCGACGCGCGCGCCAAGGAGATCACCGACCTGGCCGGAGGCCCCGCCGCAGCTCTGGCCAAGGCCGAGGCCGCCTACAACGAGGGTCGCTGGAAGTGGGCCGCCGAGCTGGCCACCTATGTCCGCCGGGCCGATCCGTCCCTGAAAGCGCAGGCCGATGCGTTGGAGGCGAAATCCCTGCGCCAGCTTGGTTTCGACAGCGTCTCCCCCAATGGCCGGAACTTCTATCTGGAGCAGGCGGCGGAACTGGCGGGCAAGGCGCCCGGCTGGAAGCAGATCATCGGCGCGCGCCAGGGCGGGGCCCAGGCCGCGGGCCTGCCCGCCGCCGCCATCGTCGCCACCTTCCCCGTCCGCCTTAATGCTGAGGAGGCCGCCGACGTGAACACGTCGCTCGCCTTGAGGTTCACCGGCGAGGGGGACTGGACCATCCGTGTCCACGAGGGGGTGGCGAGGGTCTTCACCGGCTGGCATGCCGATTCGCCCGTGGTGCTGTCGGGAACCAAGGCCGATTTCGTCGCCGCCATGGCCTCGCCCGCCGCCCTACAGGCCGCCCTCGCGTCGGGCAAGCTCAAGCTGATATTGGGCTCGCCTGCCAACCTGGCGGCGTTCCTGGACCTATTCCGGGGCTGAAACCCGGCTGTACGTCCAGTGCTCGGCGCGCGGCTTGCCGCCGGCCACGCCCTCGATCCCGGCGCAGAGGTTCTCGCCGCAGCGGCGGTACATGACCCGCTGCGGGAAGTCGTGGGCCCTGTTCTCGAACACCGCGCTGCCGGGATCGCTGGGAACGGCGACAAAGGGGGTCGGGGCCTGGCCGTCGACATAGGCCGTGAAGGTCAGGCCCGCGGGCGCCACGGTGATGGTCATGAACTCCGAGCGCGCGGGCTTCCCCGGCAGGTTGGTCTGGCCGGCCCCCGACATCGTCCCGCCCAGGGGCGCGAGCCAGGTCTCCCGCGTTACCACCCCGTCCTTCTCGTAGGCCCAGGACCCGGCCATCCAGGACAGGTCCGCCGGAGCGGCGACGGCGGCCGCCGCCAGGATCGCGAGCATCATGTCGGTTCGCCCTTCTTGCGCCGCGCCTTGAAGAAGCCCTTCAGCATCGCCGAGCTCTCCTCCGCCATCACCCCGCCGGTCACCTCCGGCCGCCAGTGGCAGGTGGGCTGCTCGAAGAAGCGGGGGCCGTGCATCACCGCACCGCCCTTGGCGTCGTCGGCGCCGAACACCACCCGTCCGATCCGGGCGTGGCTGATGGCCCCGGCGCACATGGCGCAGGGCTCCAGGGTCACCACCAGGGTCAGCCCCGTCAGCCGGTAGTTGCCGAGCTTTTCCGCCGCCGCCCGCAGGGCCACGATCTCGGCGTGGGCGGTGGGATCGTGGGCGCCGATCGGCTGGTTGGCGCCGGTGGCGATCACCTCGCCGGTGGCCGGATCCACCACCACGGCGCCCACCGGGGTCTCGCCGGCGTCGGCTGCGGCTTGCGCGGCCTCGAGCGCGATGCGCATGGTGCGAAAATCATGGTCCACGATCCCCAAGACACCCAGGAGACCCCCCAAGGTCAAGGCGGCGAACGCATCGCCAAGGCTATGGCGCGGGCCGGCGTCGCCTCGCGCCGGGAGGTCGAGCGGCTGATCGAGGCCGGTCGCGTCTACCTCAATGGCGTGCAGGTGACGACGCCGGCCACCAAGGTCGAGCCTGACGACGTCCTCACCGTCGACGGCGCCCTGGTCCAGGCCGCCGAGCCCGCCCGCCTGTTCCGCTATCACAAGCCCGTCGGCCTGGTGACCAGCCACAAGGATCCGCAGGGCCGCCCCACGGTGTTCGACGCCCTGCCCAAGACCCTGCCGCGCCTGATCTCGGTGGGCCGCCTCGACCTCAATTCCGAGGGCCTGCTGCTGCTCACCAATGACGGGGCGTTGGCGCGGGCCCTGGAGCTGCCGGCCAGCGCCATCGTGCGCCGCTACCGCGCCCGCGCCCGGGGGCGCGTCACCCAGGAGAAGCTCGACAGCCTGAAGAACGGCGTCACCGTCGAGGGCGTCAGCTACGGCGCCATCGAGGCCCATCTCGACAAGGCCAAGGAGGGTCCACAGGGCGCCAACGTCTGGATCACCGTCACCCTGGCCGAGGGCAAGAACCGCGAGGTCCGCCGCGTGCTGGAGGCGCTGGGTCTGACGGTCAACCGCCTGATCCGCATGTCCTACGGCCCCCTGGCGCTCGGGACCCTCGGCGTCGGCGAGATAGAGGAGGTGGGGCCCCGCGTCATCCGCGAGCAGTTCGCCGACCACATCCCGCCGGGAAACCTGCCCACCGCTGACAGGGCCCAGTTCTCCAAGCCCATCGCCACCCGCGCCGGCGGCGACGTCCCGCGCCGGGGCCGCACCGCGCCGGGCGCCGGGGCGGGCCCCGACGACGGCATGCCCAAGGCCAAGGCGGTCTACAAGGCCGGCTGGGCCAAGCCCAAGATCGCTCCCAGCCCGCACCCCAAACGCAAGGCCAAGGCCAAGCCCGCCGCCCCGGAGGGCCAGGTTCGCCCCACCGCCATCCCGCCGCGCGCGCCCCGCCCGGAGTCGGGCCTCGCGGCCCCGCGCGCGCCGGTCGAGCTCCGCGCGCCGCGCCGGGACGGCCCCCGGATGGAGGCGCCCCGCCCGGCGGCGCCGCGTCCTGAAGCCCCGCGCGCCGACGCGCCGCGGACCAAGGCTCCCCGGTCCCAGGCCCGCCTCGCCGCCCAGCGACCGTCCGCCGCCGGCCCGCGGTCCGAGGCGCTGCGTCCCGATCGCAGCCCCCGCCCCGACGCGCCGCGTCCCCACGGCCCCCGGCCCAACGCGGCCGCGGCCGAGGCCCGGCCGGCGCGGGGCCCCAAGGCCGACGCCCGGCGTCCGGACCGCTTCAAAGGCCCCGAGGCCGCCGCCCGCGACGCCAAGTTCCGCGCCGAGGCCGAGCCTAAGCGCTCTGGATCTCCGTCGGCGCCCGGGCGGCCTTCAGGCCCGCGCGGGCCGAAGCCGTCGCCATCACGGCCGCGAAGCTCGACCGTTCGTCCGCCAGGCCCTGCGCCAAAGGGCGGTCCAAAGCGGCGCGGGTGAGCCGCTTGGCGTAGGCCAGGCCGTCCGCGCCGCGCCCGTCCCATTCGGCCGCCATCTCCAGGGCGCGGGCCAGGGGATCGGCGGCCAGTTCGTGCACCAGGCCGATCCTCAGGGCCTCTGCGGCATTGACGGTCAGGCCGCGCAGGATCATCTCCAGCGCCTTGGCCTCGCCGATCACCCGGGGCAGGCGCTGGGTGCCGCCGCCGCCGGGGAAGATGCCGATCCGGGTCTCAGGCAGGCCGATGGCGGTGACGTCCGATCCGGCGATCCGCAGGTCGCAGGCCAGCGCCATCTCGAACCCGCCCCCCATGCACAGGCCGTTGATGGCGGCCACCACCGGCTTGGGCGCCGCGGCCAGCAGGTCTGTCATCTCCAGGAAGCCGGGCGCCGGCTGGGCGCTGGGCGCAGGCCGCGGCGGGGCGTCGGCCGCCGTGGCGTCGCTGGCGGCCGACAGCTCGCCGACGTCGTAGTGGCGCACGAAGATCCCCGGCAGGCCGCCGGTGAGCACGATGGAGCGGACCTCCGCGTCCTCGCTGGCGGCCTTCACCGCGGCGTACATCTCCCGCGATCCGGCCGCCGTCATGGTCCCGAACGGTGGATTGGCGTAGGTGATCACGGCGCAACCGCCCTTGCGTTCCACAGTGACGAAAGTCATCAACGGCCTCCCATTGTTTTTGCGGCGTCCTTGGCCGACACCCTAATCCGCCCGGGAGGCCGGTTTCCATGCGCATCGTTTCCGGCGACTTCCGCGGCAAGACCCTGGTGACGCCGGAGGGCCAGGCCACCCGTCCCACCTCCGACCGCGCCCGCCAGGCGGTGTTCAACATCCTGGAGCACGCCGCCTGGTCGAAGGGTCTGCGCGACGCCCGCGTCATCGACCTGTTCGCCGGCTCCGGGGCGCTCGGCTTCGAGGCCCTGTCGCGGGGCGCGGCCTTCTGCCTGTTCGTGGAGACCGACGAGGCCGCCCGCGGCGCCATCCGCGAGAACGTCGACGCCATGGGCCTGTTCGGCCGCACCCGCGTCCACCGGCGCGACGCCACCGACCTGGGCGTCCGTCCGGGCGCCGACGGCCCGGCCTTCGATCTCGCCTTCCTCGACCCGCCCTACGCCAGGGGCCTGGGGGAGATCGCCCTGGCCAAGCTCAAGGCCGGCGGCTGGCTGACCCCCGGGGCCCTTATCGTCTTCGAGCGCGGCGCCGGCGAACCGGCCTTCGACGCCCCCGGCTTCGAGGTCCTGGACGCCCGCGACTACGGCGCCGCGCGGGTCTTCTTCCTGCGCCTGGTCCCGGACCCCTCCGCCGCGGACTGAGCCCTCAAGCGTCACCGCTTGCGGGGTGGGGCGTCTTGAGCGAGGTTGGCCACCGGGAACGGCGGGGGTGATCCGAATGGCGAGCTACAAGGCTCGGCTTGAGCGCGACCTGGACCGCTGGATCTCTCAGGGTCTGACGCCGGCCGCCTCACGCCAGCCGATCCTCGACAGCGTGGTCGACAGCCGTCGCCTGGACGCCTCCACCGCCCTGGCGGTGGTGGGCGGGCTGCTGCTGGGCGTGGCGGTCATCGCCTTCGTCGCCGCCAACTGGGGCGTCATTCCCCGCCTGGCGCGCTTCGTGATGATCCTGGTCCTCTTCCTCGGCGTCGGGGCGGGCGCAGCCTGGGTGGCGCGCGGCGAGCGCCCCGTCCTGCGCGACACCCTGCTGCTGGTGGCGGCCCTGATCTACGCCGCGGCGATCGGCCTGACCGGCCAGATCTTCGACATCGCCGGCGATCCCCAGACCGCCCTGCGGGGCGCGGGCCTGGCCGCGGCCCTGCTGGCGGTGGCCGGGCGCTCCGCCGGGGCCGGGGTCGCGGCCCTGCTGCTGCTGGCCCTGGGCGACCTGTCGCCCCAGCTCTTCGACGTCGGGGAGCACCCGACCCCCTGGCTGGCCTACGCCGCCCCGCTGGGGCTGGTCCTGGCCTGGGTCTGGCGCTCCCGGCCCATGGCCCACGCCGCGGCCATCGCCCTGCCCCTCGCTGTCCTGCTGTTGATGCTCATCGACGAACGGGGCGACCGGCAGCTGGAATGCCTGGCGGCGGCGGCGGGCTTCGCCGCCCTGGCCGCGGCGATGCGCTGGCGCGCGGGCCGTGGCGACGGCCTGGCCTCCATCGTCTACGGCTGGGCGGTCTGGAGCGCCCTGATCTATTTCGCCAGCGCCGGGATCGGCGATCACGACCTGGCCCGCCTGGCCCATCGCGGCGTCTGGCTGGTGCTGTCGGGCGGGGTGATCGCGCTCGGCCTGCTTGACCGCCAGGGCGCGATCACCGCGGCGGGGATCCTGTCCCTGGCCGCCGCCGGCTGCGTGATCCTGTTCGACCTGGGCCTGGGCCTGCTCACCGCCGCCGGCGTGTTCGGGGCCTGCGCCCTGGTGGTGCTGGCCGCCGGCTGGCTTCTGCGCCGGAGAGTCAGGTCATGAGCCGCGCCCTGCCGCTTCGGATCCTCGGCGCCTGCCTGCTGCTGGCCGCCGCCCTGATCGCCCTGGTGATCCGCGAGGACCGCGCCCGCGCCGCTGGTCGCGAGGTGACGCTGGCCATGGAGGCCGTGGACCCCCGCGACCTGCTGACCGGCCACTATGTCGCCCTGCAGCTCGTCCAGACCCAGCCGTCGGGCGTCCCCTGTCCGCCCGACCTCGTCCCCTGGGGCAAGATGGGCTGGATCGCCCTGAGCCCCGGCGCGGCCGGCGATCGGGTCACCGGCGGCGGCGTCACCCGGGCCGCGGCGCTGCGGCACGGCCCCGTCGCCCTGCGGGGCCAGGTGGGTTGCACGCCGCCCTCGACAGAGATCGAAGGCCGGCCGGCCGTGGTCAGGCTGGACCTTGGCGTCAACCGTTTCCACACCGACCAGGCCGAGGCCGAGGCCATCGACAAGGCCCTGAGGGCGCGGCGCCCCGGTGACCCGGCCACGGCCTTCGCGGTGATCTCGGCCGGGCAGGACGGCCGCGGCCGCCTGCGCGGGGTCATCCTGAACGGACGGCGCACCGACCTGACCTGGTTCTGAGTTCGCTGCGGAACGATGAGCTGGATCTATGCCTGTGTTTACTTAAGACGGCCCGAATATGACAGCTTCATGACAGTCATGCGGCATCGGCCCAAGTCGAGATGAAGTACATCCAGCCCGGGATTCACCTCCCGTTAGTTCGTGGCCCCTAGGACTGGCGCACCCCCCAGTACCGAGGCCTTGCATGTCCGGCGTCCTCCTCGACCTTGCCCAGAATTGCGTCCCCATCGCCCCCGACACCCCCGGCGCCCTGGTCTATGAGCGGTTCCAGGCCGAGCCCGACGCCCTGGCCATCGCGGTGGTGGACGCCCAGGGCCGGCCGGTGGGCCTGGTGGAGCGCACCGCCTTCTTCCTGGCCATGGCCGCCCAGTATGGCCGCGCTCTCTATGCGCGCCGCCCGGTCTCCCTGCTGATGAACGCCGAGCCCCTGGTGGTGGAGGGCGACGTCGACGTGGCGGCCTTCTGCGGCGAGGCCCTGGTGGAGCGGCCCTCGGAACTGCTGCGCGGCTTCATCGTCACCCAGGGCGGCCGCTACGCCGGGGTGGGCAGCGCGCTCTGCCTGCTGCAGGCCACCAACGCCGCCAACCAGGCCCACGCCGAGGAGATGGAGGCCCTGGCCGGCGCCATGGACCGCGCCCGGCTCGAGGCCCAGGCGGCCCTGTCGGCCAAGTCCCAGTTCCTGGCGGTGATGAGCCACGAGATCCGCACCCCGCTGAACGGCGTCCTGGCCATCGCCGACATCCTGGCGCGCAAGCTCGCCCAGCCCGACCTCATCGCCTATGTGCGCGGCATCCAGGACTCCGGCGAGACCCTGCTGCGCCTGCTGACCGACGCCCTCGACCTGTCGCGGGCCGACGCCGGCCGCCTGGACCTGAACGAGGACAGCTTCGCGCTCGCCCGCCTCACCGACGACCTGGCGACCCTCTGGGGGGCGCGGGCCGAGCTGAAGGGCCTGGCCCTGACCGTCGCCTATGACGGTCCCCCCGACCAGTGGGCCCTGGGGGACGAGATTCGCATCAAGCAGGTGTTCAACAACCTGATCGGCAACGCCCTGAAGTTCACCGAGGCCGGCGGGGTGGAGGTGTCGCTGCGGGTCCGCCGCCAGGACATCCACCTCCACATCGAGGGCGAGGTCTCCGACACCGGGGTCGGCGTGCCGGAGGATCGGCTGGCCGCCATCTTCCAGCCCTTCAGCCAGACCGAGGTCGGCCTCAAGCAGGGCGGGGCGGGCCTTGGGCTCTCCATCTGCCGCCAGCTCGTCGAACAGATGGGCGGAACCATCGGCGCGGCGCGCAATCCGGCCGGCGGGACCCGCCTGCATTTCTCGCTCGTGCTCTTCGACCTGCCGGCGCCCGGCGAAGCCCCCGCGCCGATCGAGGCCGAGGCGGCCGCCGGCGGCCTGCACATCCTGATCGCCGACGACAACGCCACCAACCGGCTGGTGGTGGAGACCCTGTGCGAGATGTTCGGCGCCAGCAGCGAAAGCGTGGAGGACGGCCTCCAGGCGGTGGCCGCCGCCGCCAGCGGCCGCTTCGACCTGGTGCTGATGGACATCCGCATGCCCAATCTGGACGGGGTGGCCGCCACCCGCCGCATCCGCGCCCTGGCCGGGCCGGCCGGGGCGGTGCCGATCCTGGCCCTCACCGCGAACGCCGACCCCTGGGACGCCGAGGGCTACCTGGCCCAGGGCATGGACGGTGTGGTGGAAAAGCCGATCAAGGCCGAACGCCTGGTGGACGCCATCAACCGCGCCCTGGCCGTCGACCGGCGCTGCGTGGCCGCCTAGGGCCTCCGGGTCAGCCCTGGAGCACCACGCTGGGGGCCGACCGCGTCGCGGGGCCGTGGTTCACCGCCTCGATATTGTTGCCGTCGGGATCGAACACGAAACAGGCGTAGTAGCCGGGGTGGTAGTCCCGCTCGCCGGGCTTGCCGTTGTCCTTGCCGCCCGCCGCCATCGCCGCCTCATAGAAGCGGTCCACCATGGCGCGGTCGGGGGTCTGGAAGGCCAGGTGCACCCGGGTCGGGGTCTCGCCGGCGTCGATCCACAGCTCGTCGGAGCCCAGGTGGTCGGGGCTCTCCTGGAACGGCACGCCGAGCACCGCCAGCACCGCCTTGTAGAACCGCTTTGACGCCTCCAGGTCCTTGACCCGGAAGTGGAGGTGATCGATCAACCGGCCGCGATGCAGTTCCATGAGGGCTCTCCGTCGTGAACCCGACTCCAACGCGGCCTGCGACGGCAGGTTTCCAACGGGATTGACCCTCACGCCGCGTGATCCCCCCAATGAGGGGCCTTCAGCAACAGGCGGAGGTCTGATGAGCGTCTACACCGTCAGCGAAGTGGCCAGGCTCTCGGGCGTCTCCGTCCGGGCCCTGCACCACTATGACGAGATCGGGCTGCTGAAGCCCGGTCACGTGGGCGAGAACGGCTATCGCTACTACGGCCAGGCGGAACTGCTGCGTCTGCAGCAGATCCTCTTCCACCGGGAGCTGGGCTTCCGCCTGGAGGCCATCGGCCAGATCCTGGACGACCCCGGTTTCGACCAGGCCGCCGCGCTCCGGGCGCACCGCGCGGCCCTGCTGGAACAGGCCAGGCGCTACCGCCAGCTCGTCCGCACCCTCGACCAGACCCTCGCCGCCATCGAAGGCAAGACGACCATGAACGACAAGACCACCTTCCGCGGCTTTCCGCCGGAGAAGCAGGCGCAGCACGAGGCCTGGCTGACCGACCGGTTCGGCCCGGCCGTGCGGAGCGAGATCGAGGATTCCAAGGCGCGCCTGCACGCGCTGAGCCAGGGCCAGTTCGACGGCCTGATGGCGGAGGCCGACGCCTTCGAGGCGAAGATGGCCCAGGCGCTCGCCGACGGCCTGCCCGCCGACAGCGGCGCGGTGGGCGCCCTGGTGGCCGGCCACCACGCCTGGATCGGCCGCGCCTGGAACCGCGTCCCCGACCGCACGGCCTATGAGAACCTGGCCCTCATCTACCAGGACAACCCCGACTTCCGCGCCCGCTACGAGGGGAGGGCGGCGGGGTTCACGGAGTATCTGGTGGCGGCCATGCGGACGTTCGCGGCGCGGGAATTGGGCTGAGCGGTGCGGGCCTACGCCCTCAACGCCCTCTGGCCCTCTTCCGCCGCCGCCCCATCCCCGACCTTCTCCGTCCAGACCTGCTCCACCACGCGCAGCAGGCCGTCGGCGGTGATGGGCTTGGTGACGTGGCCGTCGGCGCCGGCGTCGGCGGAGGCCTGGGCGTGCTCGGGCATGGCGTTGGCGGTCAGGGTGTAGATCGGGGTCGGGCGGGCCTTCTCGCGGCACTCCCGGCGGCGGATGGCGCGGATGGCGGTCAGACCGTCCATCACCGGCATCTGCATGTCCATCAGGATCAGGTCGAAGCTGGAGCGGGCGGCCTCGTCCACCGCCTCGGCGCCGTTCTCGACGCAGGTCAGGTCGACCCCGGCGGCGCCCAGGATCAGCTCCACGACCCGGCGGTTGGTGGGGTGGTCCTCGGCCAGCAGCACCCGCATGGTCTGCAGGTCGGCCTCGGCCTCGGCGTCGGCCTCGTGCTCGCCCCACAGGTCCACCGCCCCGTGGCGGCGCGGCAGCTCCAGCTCCAGGGTGAAGGTCGAACCCTCGCCGGGACGGGAGACCGCCGACAGGCCGCCGCCCATGGCCTCGGCCAGGGAGCGGGAGATGGCCAGCCCCAGGCCGGTTCCGCCAAACCGCCGGGTGATGGAGCCGTCGGCCTGCTGGAAGCGGCCAAACAGCCGCTGGCGGGTCTCCTCGTCGAAGCCGATGCCGGTGTCGGAGACATCGAAGCACAGGTGGGTGGAGGTCTCGTCGCGCCGCGCCCGCACCGACAGCTTCACCTCGCCGGCGCTGGTGAACTTCACCGCATTGCCCAGCAGGTTGCTCAGGATCTGGCGGATGCGCGGGGCGTCGCCGTCATAGGCGCCCTGGGCGTAGGGATCGACCTCGACGGTCAGCTTCAGGTCCTTGGCCTCGGCGCTGGCCTGGAACAGGGAGGCGCAGGCGTTGACCGAGGTGGTCAGGTCGAAGGGCTCGGGGCGGATCTCCAGCCGGCCGGCCTCGATGCGGGCCAGGTCCAGGATGTCGGTGAGCAGGGCCTCCAGGGTCTGGGCCGAGGTCTCGATCAGGTTGACCATCTCGGCCTGGCCGGAGGTCAGCGGGGTCTTGGCCAGGGCCCCGGCTATGCCCATCACCCCGTTCAGCGGGGTGCGGATCTCGTGGCTCATATTGGCCAGGAACTCGCTCTTGGCCCGGTTGGCGGTCTCGGCCTCCTCCTTGGCCTTCACCAGCTCCAGTTCGCCGCGCTTCTCCTTGTCGATGTTGCGCAGCACCCCCAGCACCCGGACCACCCGCCCGCGCTCGTCGCGGATCGCCTCGCAGGCCGAGTAGTGCCACTGGTGCGGCCCCTCGGTCTGGGGGATGCGGTAGACCTGCCGGAAGGGGGGGCCGCCCTCCATGTATTCGTCCCAGGCGCGCATGGCCTCGGGGCGGTCGGCGGGGTGGATGGACCGCCAGATGTCGGCGTTCATCTCCTCATAGGTGGTGCCGACCTCGACCCCTGGGATGGGGGACTGGTAGCCGGCGCCGGTCAGCTCCCGGCGCTTCCAGTCCATCTCCCACATCCGCAGCTCGCCGATCTCCAGGGCCAGCTTCAGGCGCTCCTCGTTGCGCTTGGCCTCCTCCAGGGCGTCGGCGGTGCGGGTCATGTCCACCGACATGATCAGCAGACCGCCGATCTCGCCGTCGGCCTCCCGCCAGGGATTGATCTCCACCCGCGCCCACAGGTGGCGGCCGTCGGGCAGGTTCACCGGCACGCGCTCGTGCTGCACCTGCTGGCCCTTGAGGCAGCGGTTGTAGACCGGCGCCCAGCGCTGGGTGTCGGGATAGGCTTCGTAGAGGCTCTGGCCCACCACGTCGTCGCTCTGGCGCTCGGCGCGCCAGCGGGGGCTGGCCTGGATGACGCGCATCTGCTTGTCGGTCATGCACAGGGCCACCGGGGCGGCCTGGACGAAGGCGGAGATCATGTTGCGGGCCGCGGCCACCTCGCCGGCGGCGCGGGCCAGGTCCTGGCGGGCGGCGCACCTGGCCCACTCGTCCCCGGCCAGGGCGGCCAGGTCGGTGAGGTACTCGGCGAAGGCCGGATCATGGTCGCGAGGCTCGACGTCGGTCACCAGCACGGCGCCCACGCCGCGGCCATCCTCCAGCCGGATCGGGGCGGCGGCGCAGAACCGGATGCCCAGCTCGCCGGTTACGCCCCGGTGTTCCTTGAAACGCGGGTCCTGCCGGGCGTCGGCGACCCACAACACGCCTTCCGAGCGCAGGGCCACGGCGGTGAAGGAGTCCTCGTTGGGCACCGCGCTGCGCCAGCGGTCCGGCTGGCCGGCATGCCAGGTCTGGTCCCCGTCCAGGACCACCACATCGCTGTTCGGCAACCTGGCATAGGCCCGGGCCAGCCGCGCGATGCGAGCCAGGGTCGGTTTCAGCTCAGAAAGGTCCAGCCCGCCGTTGGCGGCCGGACGTTCAGCTTCGCCGCGCGAAGCCCCGTCCTTCTTGGCCATAACGTCTCCCCCGAACAGTCGGCGAACGATGGGCGCGCGGGGTTAAATCTCCGTGACCGTCAAAAACCGATTTCTACCCAGAGTGTGGCGGCGAGGCGAGCTCTCCTCCTCGCCCCCTTCAGGGGGAGAGGATGGGTGAGGGGGCGCGCGGCACGCTGCGCGTCACGGCCTGGGAGCGACAACGGAAGCGCAGAAAGAGCCCTCACCCGACCTCTCCCGCAGGCGGGAGAGGAGGATCTACAGCAGCTTGATCTCGCGCAGCCGCTCTTTCAGGAACTCATCGGCGGTGATCGGGGTCGGGTAGCGGTCGGGGTGCTCGCCGTCCACGCAGGAGGCCAGGGTCCTGATCTCGTAGTCGGGATTGAAGTGCAGGAAGAAGGGCGTCGAATAGCGCGGGAAGCCCCGGCGCTCGGGTTCGGGATTGACCACCCGGTGGGTGGTGGACGGCAGGCGGTGATTGGTCAGCCGCTGCAGCATGTCGCCGATATTGACCACCACCGAGCCGGCCGGCGGATTGATCGCCAGCCACTGGCCGTCGCGGTCCAGCACCTCCAGCCCGGCCTCTTCGGCGCCGAGCAGCAGGGTGATGACATTGATGTCCTCATGCGCCCCGGCCCGGATGTTAGGGCCGTCCTTGGGCACGGGGGGATAGTGCAGCAGGCGCAGGATCGAATTGCCGTCATTGACGGTCGCATCGAAGAAATGCCGGTCCAGCTTCAGATAGCTGGCGATGGCCTCCAGCACCTGGACCCCCAGGTCGTCGAGGGCGTCATAGAGCCAAGCCACGTCGGAGACGAAGGTGGGGACCTCCACCGGCCAGACGTTCTCCGGCATCAGCTCGCGATAGGGATGGCCCGGGGGCAGGTCGCGCCCCATGTGCCAGAACTCCTTCAGGTCGAAGTGCTCGGCGTCCTTGGCGGTCTCGATGCCGAACGGGGTGTAGCCGCGCTGCCCCCCGGTTCCGACCACGTAGCGCTTCTTCACATCCTCGGGCAGGGCGAAGAAGGCCTTGGTGGCCTCCAGCGCGCGGGTGATGTCGGCCTGGGGCAGGCCGTGGTCGGCGATCACCGCGAAGCCGTAGCGGGCGAAGCTGTCGCCCAGCGCCTGGGAGAAGCCGGCGAAGTCGCGGCTGAAGCCCTGGAAGGAGACGGGTTGGATGGCGGTCTTGGTCATGACCCGCCCCTTACACCGGCTGGCGATCCTTCTCCACCCGTCTGGCGAGGTCGTCCTCGCCGTCCTCCTCGGCCGCCCGCCGCATCTCGGCGTTCAGCAGTCGCTCCATGGTCTCGGTGGAGTCGCGGCTGGCCAGGACGTAGTTCTCCTCCTGGCCATAGGCCGGCGCCAGCTTCTCGAACAGCTGGCGGTCCAGCTTGCGGAAGGTGACGGCGGCGGCCACCGCGCGGCGCTCGGTGAAGCCCAGCCGCAGCAGGGCGCGCTTGCCCATGGCGAGACTCCCTTCGAAGCTCTCGCGCTCCACGTCGTCGGCGCCGTGGGCCAGCAGGTCATAGGCGTGCCGGCGGTCCCAGGCCCGCGACATGATGGCCAGGTTGGGGAAGGCCGCCTTGGCCGCCTCCACCAGCTCGACGGCCTTGTCCTTGTCGTCGATGGCCACGATCAGCAGCTTGGCCTTGGCCGCCCCCGCGGTGCGCAGCAGGTCGATGCGGCTGGCGTCGCCATAGTGGACCTTGCGGCCGAAGGCCCGCAGCAGCTCGATCTGCTCGATGCTGGAATCCAGGGTCACCACATTGAAGTCGTTGGCGATCAGCAGGCGGGCGGCGATCTGGCCGAAGCGCCCGAAGCCCGCGACGATCACCTCCGGGTCGCCCTCGTCGAAGGGGATGGCCTCCGGCTCGTCGCCGGGCCCGTCGCCGCGGCTCAGCACCAGCTTCTCGTAGGCGAGGAAGGCCAGGGGCGTGAAGGCCATGGAGAGCGCCACCACCGCCGAGAGCAGCTTCGACAGGTCCGGGTCGATGACGCCCGCCGCCACCGTGAAGCCCAGCAGGACGAAGGCGAACTCCCCGCCCTGGGCCAGGGACACCGCCGTGGTGGCCGCCTCCCGCCGCGCCATGCGGAACACCCGGCCGACCCCGAACATGGCCAGGGCCTTGAGGATCATCATCCCCAGCACGAGGCCGAGCAGGGCCACCGGCTGGCGGGCGATCACCGAGAAGTCCAGCCCCGCCCCCACGGTGATGAAGAAGAGGCCCAGCAGCAGGCCGCGGAACGGTTCGATGTCGGTCTCCAGCTCGCGCCGGAACTCGCTCTCGGCCAGCACCACGCCCGCCAGGAAGGCGCCCAGCGCCGGTGAAAGACCGACCGTCTGCATCAGGGCGGCCACCGCCACCACCAGCAGCAGGGCCGAGGCCGTGAAGATCTCCCGCAGGCGGGCGGCGGCGATGAAGCGGAACACCGGCCGCACCAGGTAGCGCCCGCCGCCGATCACCGCGGCCACCGCGCCCAGGATGGCCAGCGCCTTGGCCCAGCCGGGCAGGCCCATGGCGTCCAGCAGGCTGGCGCCATGGCCCGCGGCCTCAGCGGCCCCATGGACCGGCGCCCCCATGGCCAGCAGGGGCAGGAGGGCGAACAGCGGGATCACCGCCAGGTCCTGGAACAGCAGCACCCCGAACACCGCCTCGCCGACGGCCCCCTGGCGCAGGCCCTTCTCCTCCAGGTTGGCCAGGACGATGGCGGTGGAGGAGAGCGCCAGGACCACGCCCGCGGCCGTGGCCGTGCGCCAGTCCAGGCCGAGCGCCAGGCCGGCCAGGGCGATCACGCCGGTGGTGAGCGCCAGCTGGCCGCCGCCGAGGCCGAAGATCGCCGTGCGCATCTTCCACAGCAGCGCCGGGCGCACCTCCAGCCCGATCAGGAACAGCAGGATCACCACCCCGAACTCGGCGAACCTCATCACGTCGGTGGGCTCGCCCACCAGGTTCAGCAGGAAGGGGCCGACGATGACGCCGGCGATCAGGTAGCCCAGCACCGAGCCCAGGCCGATCCGCTTGGCGATCGGGACCGAGACGACGCCGGCGGTCAGATAGACCAGCGCCTGGATCAGCAGGCCCTGGCCGTTCATCGGCCGGCCCCGGTGGGTTGGTGAGACATGCTCGAACTATGGACCGGCGTTCTCGGATTTGTGCACGCGAAATCTGATTGCCCGGTTCCCAAATGTTGCAGTGCGGCGTAATGGGCGTTCATGGCTGACAAGACACAGAAATCCGCTGTCGAGGCCCTGGCGGGCCGCCTGTTCGACGGCATGACCATCATGGCGGGGGGCTTCGGCCTCTGCGGCATCCCGGAAAACCTGATCGCGGCGATCCGCGAGAGCGGGACCAAGGGCCTGACCGTCATCTCCAACAACTGCGGGATCGACGGCTTCGGCCTGGGGATTCTGCTGGAGAGCGGCCAGATCAAGAAGATGGTCTCCTCCTATGTCGGCGAGAACAAGCTGTTCGAGAAGCTCTACCTCTCCGGCGAGCTGGAGCTGGAGTTCAACCCGCAGGGCACGCTGGCCGAACGCATCCGCGCCGGCGGCGCCGGGATCCCGGCCTTCTTCACCAAGACCGGGGTCGGCACCCTGGTGGCCGAGGGCAAGGAGGTCCGCGAGTTCGACGGCGAGCTTTACGTCATGGAGCGCGGCCTCACCGCCGACCTGGCCATCGTCAAGGCCTGGAAGGGCGACGCGGCGGGCAACCTGATCTACCGGAAGACGGCGCGGAACTTCAATCCGATGATGGCCACCGCCGGTCGGGTCACCGTCGCCGAGGTCGAGCAGCTGGTTCCGGTGGGTAGCCTCGACAAGGACAACATCCACACGCCGGGGATCTTCGTCGACTCGATCGTCGCCGGCGCGAAATACGAAAAGCGGATCGAGCGCGTCACCACCCGGCCCCGCGCGGAGCAGGGCGCCGGCGCCGGAGAGGAAGTCTGATGGCCTGGACCCGCGAACAGATGGCGGCCCGCGCCGCCCAGGAACTGCGCGACGGCTTCTATGTGAACCTCGGCATCGGCATCCCGACCCTGGTGGCCAACTACATTCCCGCCGGCATGACCGTCACCCTGCAGAGCGAGAACGGCATGTTGGGCATGGGCCCCTTCCCCTATGAGGGGGAGGAGGACGCCGACCTGATCAACGCCGGCAAGCAGACCATCACCGAGCTGCCGGAGAGCTCCTACTTCTCCAGCGCCGACAGCTTCGCCATGATCCGCGGCGGTCACATCGCGCTCTCCATCCTCGGCGGCATGCAGGTGTCGGAAGAGGGCGACCTGGCCAACTGGATGGTGCCGGGCAAGGTGGTGAAGGGCATGGGCGGGGCCATGGACCTCGTGGCCGGCGTCAAGCGCGTCGTCGTGGTCATGGACCATGTGGAGAAGTCCGGCGCCCCCAAGCTGCTGACGGCCTGCACCCTGCCGCTCACCGGCGCGCGGGTGGTGGACCTGCTGATCACCGACCTGGGCGTCTTCGACATCGCCCGCGGCAAGTCCCCCCTGACGCTGACGGCGCTCGCCGACGGCGTCACCCTGGAGGAGGTCACCGCCAAGACGCAGGCGAAGTTCGAGGTGGCCCTGGCCGGGTGAAACCTCCGGGCCCGCCCTTGCGTATGTCCCGTCAGGACAACCAAGGTAGAGCCATGAACAAGCCCCTCTTCGCCGCCGTCGCCGCCGCAGCCCTGCTGGCGGCCAATGTCGCCCCGGCGGCCGGCGCGCTCAAGACCGCCGTCTTCGCCGGCGGCTGCTTCTGGTCGGCCGAGCACGACATCGAGCACGCCAAGGGGGTGAAGGACGTGGTGGTGGGCTATGCCGGCGGCGCCTCGGCGAGCCCCAGCTACGAGGACCACGAGGGCCACCTGGAGGCCATCAAGGTCACCTACGACCCCAGCCAGACCAGCTACTCCCTGCTGGTGGCCAACTTCTTCCACCACATCGACCCCACCGACCCGGACGGTCAGATCTGCGACCAAGGCCCCTCCTACCGCACGGCGGTGTTCGTGGCGGACCCCGCCGAGCGCGCCGCCGCCGAGGCCATCAAGGCCCAGGTGGCCAAGGAGCTGGGCAAGCCCGTGGCCACCAAGATCCTGCCCGTCGGCCCCTTCCACGTCGGCGAGGGCTACCACCAGGACTATGCCAGGAAGAACCCCATGGCCTACGCCCGCTACCGCATCGGCTGCGGCCGCGACGCGGCGCTGAAGGCGGTCTGGGGGCGGTAGTTCTGAGTGTCATCCCGGTTTCCGCGGTACGCGGAAGACCGGGACCCAGAAGCACCGATTTCTCCTGCATGCCCTGCGCGTCTGGGTCCCGGACAAGCCCTGCGGGCTTTCCGGGATGACAGCTAGTTTTGCGCCGCCTTCGGCGCCGGCGGCTGGCCGGTCACCGGGTCCCGCGGCAGGGGGGCGAAGCCGTCGCCGAGGAACAGCTCGGTGCGGCGCTTGCGCTTCCTGTCCAGCATCACGCTGCGGATCTCGCGGGCCGAGACGGTCTTGAAGTCCTGGGCCATCTCGTCGCGATAGACCAGGTCCAGGCTGGCGGCCAGGACGTGGGCGCCGGTGGCGGGCGTCAGGGGGTCGGTGGTCTCGGCCTGGTTCTGCGGATGGGCCTCGCGCACCCACATCTTCAGGGGCGGTGCGTTGACGGCGCCGAAGAAGGCCCGCCCGTAGTAGGCGCTGGCGTTGAACAGGAAGCGGTCGTCCACCACCACCGCGGTCAGGCCTGGCTCCACGGCCGCCCGCTCGGTGATGCCGCGCACCGTCTGCTCCCAGCCCTTGGCCCGCTTGAAGGCGTTGGCCGCGCCGATCCTCTCGGCCAGGGGCGGGCTCACCACGCAGGCCAGGAACAGGGTCGCGATCACCGCCTGGCTGGCCACCGCCGCCACCAGCCACCATTTGGCCCGCCACCGCATCAGCCAGGCGGCGACCAGCACGGCGCCGGCCACGTAGCCCGCCCCGGACCAGTTGGCGTTGGCCCGGCTGATGAAGGCCTGGAAGGTGACGATCAGCAGCGGCGGGATGGAGAAGCACAGCAGGGTGACGTCGGCCGGGGTCAGACGCTTGCGGACCGCCAGCAGCAGGCCGCCGCCGATCAGCACCGCGAAGGGGATCGGCCCGAACACCCCGAACTGCGAGACCACGAAGGCCCCCAGCTCCTCCGGGTTGAACAGCTTGCGCCCGCCCCAGGCGGCGTTGGCGGCGGTATGCTGCACGGTGGAAAATCCGTGGGCGGCGTTCCAGGCCAGGTTGGGCGCCAGGATCAGCAGGAAGGCGGCGAGCGCCACGCCGGCCGTCCGCCAGCTCCACACCGCCCGGGCCTCCTTGCTGATGGCCAGGTGCAGGCCAAGCCCGATCAGGGCGTAGACGGCGGCGTACTTGGACAGGAAGGCCAGCCCCACCGCCGCCCCGAACCCGGCGGCGATCCCCAGCCTGCGGCGGCCCTCCGCGTTCGGAAGCTCCACATAGGCCAGCAGGGCGAGGCTCAGATAGAAGAGCAGGATGGCGTCGGTGGCCATGGCCAGCGCCGAGATCTGCACCCCGGGCATCAGGGCGTAGAGGGCGCAGGCGGCGAACCCGACGGCGGGCCCGTAGAGCCGGCGGCCGATCCCGAACACCGCCAGCGTCGCCCCCAGGTGATAGAGCGGGGCGGCCAGCCGCACCCAGGCCTCGCCGTTCCCGCCGATCGCCGTGGTGGTCCAGATGGTCCAGGCGATCATCGGCGGCTTGGAATAGTAGCCCCAGTCCAGGGTCCGCGACCAAAGCCAGTACTGGGCTTCGTCCGGATAGAGCTCCAGGGGCGTGACGAAGAGGGCGACCAGCCGCGCCGCCGTCAGGCCGAGGGCCAGCAGCAGGGCGCCTCTCCATTGGGCGCCGGCGCCGTGAGCGGACAAAGCGTTATCGGCCAAGCGGAACATCCCTCTTTTGGCGGCGGACGGTGGCGCGGCGCAGGCGCCCTGTAAAGGACGATGCGTGTCTTTCGCGCAGCACTCGCGCGGCTTGATGTCGCCGTAACAAAAGCGTCACCCATCAACATAATTTTAGCGCTATAGCGTGGGCCAGACGCCGGAGGGGGCTGGGCAAGCGATCCCCGCACGGCACGATGGATAGGGGACCTTCCAGATGACTTCGATGAAACGCCTCGCCGGTGGCGCGGCCCTGAGCGTACTCGTGTGCGCCATGTCCAGCGCGGTCTACGCGCAGGAAACCACCTCGGCGGTGGGCGGCACGATCGTGGACCAGAGCGGCGCGCCGGTGCGCGGCGCCAGCGTCGCCATCGTCCACACCCCGTCGGGCACCCGGTCGCAGACCGCCACCAGCACCGACGGCAGCTTCGACGCCCGCGGCCTGCGCCCCGGCGGCCCCTACACCCTGACCTTCACCGCCCCGGGCTATGAGGCCAAGAGCCTCACCGGCGTGAACCTGGTGGTGGGCTCCAACCAGCGCCTGGACGTCAACCTCCAGGCCCAGGACCTGGTGGACGAGTTCGTCGTCACCGCCTCGCGCGACGTCACCGCCAACAACACCGGCCGCAAGACCGTGCTGGACGAGACGGCCGTCGAGAGCGTCGTTTCCATCACTCGCGACGTCCGCGACCTGGCCCGCCGCTCGGCCCTGGTCAGCCAGAACACCCGCGGCGACGGCGGCATCTCCATCGCCGGCTCCAACCCGCGCCAGAACCGCATCACCATCGACGGCGCCACCGCGGTCGACAACTACGGCCTCAACACCGGCGGCACCCCCACCAAGCGCGGTCCGGTCGTGCTGGACGCCGTCGAGCAGTTCACCATCGACGCGGTCCCCACCGACGTGGAGAACGGCGACTTCCAGGGCGGCGCCCTGGACGTGGTGCTCAAGGCGGGCGGCAACGACTTCCACGGCTCGCTGTTCACCAACTATCTGAACGACGGCATGGTGGGCGACTCGATCCGCGGCGCCCCGGTGAAGAACACCGTCAGCCAGACCAATTACGGCGCCTTCCTCTCGGGCCCGATCTGGAAGGACAAGGTCTTCTTCGCGATCTCCTACGAGCGCTATGAGTCCTCGGACCTGACCTCCACCGGCCCGACCGGCCAAGGCTTCCAGAACGACATCAACGGCGTCACCCAGGCGACCATCGACACGGTCACCAACATCTTCAACACCCAGTACGCGTCCAAGTTCGACGTCGGCTCGATCACCCGCACCAAGCCGGTGGTGGACGAGAAGTACGCCGCCAAGCTGGACTGGAACATCACCGACCGTCAGCGTCTCAGCCTGACCGCGCGCTACGCGCTCTCGGAAGTGACCTCGCGCACCGACCTGACCCGCACCACGGCCGGCCTGGACTCCCACTGGTATCTAACCGGTGAGGAAGACTACTCCTATGTCGGCGAACTGAACTCCGACTGGACCGACAACTTCCACACCCAGATCCGCCTGACCTATCGCGACTACGAGCGTCGTCAGCTGCCGAAGTCGGGCCAGGAATTCGCCGACATCAGCGTCTGCACCTCGCCCACCAGCATCAATTCCGGCGGCGACAACCTGACCTCCTGCGGCTCCACCTCGGTGGTCCGCTTCGGTCCGGACGAATTCCGTCAGGCCAACTCCCTGGCCACGGAAACCTTCCAGATCCAAGCCAAGGGCGAATATTCACTCGGCGATAATCTGATCAAGTTCGGCTACCAGCTGAAGAATCAGAACATCAACAACCTGTTCGTGCCCACCAGCGACGGCGTCTATTACTTCGACTCCATCGCCGACTTCCAGAACGGCACGGCGGGCCAGCTTCGCTACGCGAACTCGGTGGGCGGCAAGACCGTCGAATCCTCGGCCGCGATCCTCGAATACGACGTCCACAGCCTGTACCTGCAGGACTCGCTGACGGTCACGCCGGACCTGAACATCACGGCGGGCTTCCGCTACGACTGGTTCGTGATGGACTCCACGCCGGTCCTGAACGCCAGCTTCACGGCGCGGAACGGCTTCAGCAACCAGTCGACCTATGACGGCCGGGGCATCATGCTGCCGCGCGTCAGCTTCGACTGGAAGCCGACCTCCTCCCTCAAGATCAGCGGCGGCGGCGGCCTGTTCTCCGGCGGCGTGCCGGACGTGCTGATCGCCAACTCGTTCGGGAATGGCAACGGCATCCAGACCTCGGGCATAACCATCCAGCGCACCGCCACCGGCTTCCAGGACATCTCTGGCACCCCGGGCTTCACCCCGGCGGTTGGCGCCGCGGCCCTCAACGGCCTGCGCACCGATCCGCGCTTCGGCTATGACATCCCGGCGGCGGTCATCGCCTTCCAAGGCGGTAGCGTCGCCTCGCCGCTCGCCGAGGTCTCGGCGCTCTCGCCCAACTACCAGCTGCCCTCGGACTGGAAGGCCTTCCTCTCGGCCAACTGGGACACCCCGTGGTACGGCGTCCGCCTGGGTCTCGACCTGGTGGGCTCCAAGACCCGCGACGGCATCCTGATCCGCGACACCCGCGCCCAGCCGCTGATCGTCAACGGCGCCATCGCCCGCACCCCGGACGGTCGCATCCGCTACGACGCCATCGGTTCCAGCACCGCGGCCACCGCGGCCCAGCGCGCGGCCTTCAACGTCACCTCGCAGAACCCCGGCTCGTCCAACCGCGACCTGGTGGTGTTCAACGACGACGCCGGCAAGGGCTTCACCGTGGCGGTCTCGGCCAGCAAGTCCTTCGACTTCGGCCTGGACGTCCGCGCCAGCTACAGCCACTCCGACATCAAGGACCGCAGCTCCTCGCTGCGCTTCTCGTCAACCCAGAGCTCGCTCTACGGCGGCATCTCCGGCGATGACCCCAACGGCGCGGCCTACGGCACGTCCTTCGACTCCATCGACCATTCCTTCAAGCTGGACGTCTCCTACGCCCACAAGTTCTTCGGCGACAACGAGACCCGCGTGACCCTCTTCGGCGAGCGCCGCTCGGGCCGCCCGACCTCCTTCGTGATGTCGGACGCCTCCTCCGGCCGTAGCCCGGTGTTCGGCGTCAACCGCGGCAACTTCCTGCTCTACGTGCCGAAGATCACCGGTGAAGTGTCGAGCCCGACCGACCTCGACGTCGGCCTGGTCACCTTCGACAGCGTCGCCACCCGCGACAACTTCCTGAAGGCCGTCAGCCAGTTCGGCATGAAAGAGGACGCCATCCAGGAGAAGGGGTCCTTCACCAACCACGACATCACCCAGGTGGACCTGCAGCTCTCGCAGGAAATCCCCTCGCCGATCCAGGGCCACAAGTTCCGGCTGACCTTCGACGTCCAGAACCTGCTGAACCTGATCAACGACAAGTGGGGCATCGTCGACGAATACCTCGACACCGACCGGGTGATCAGCGTCGCCTGCGCCGACGCCTCGGGCGCGGCGGTCACGGCCAGCTCGCCGAACCCCTTCGCCTGCAATCGCTACCGGTACTCGAGCTTCCAATCGAGCTCGACCCAGCGGAACCTGGACACCGGCGGCAAGTCGCTCTGGGCCATCCAGGTCGGCCTGCGCTACGAGTTCTAATCCTCGCGGCGACATCGCCTTCGCGGAAAGGGCGGCCCTCCCGGGCCGCCCTTTTTCGTTGCGGGGCAATAGAATTCCTCCCCCGTCGGGGGAGGGGGACCGCGCAGCGGTGGAGGGGGCTGGGGCCGTGCCGATCCAACGGTCCAAGCCCCCTCCGTCTCGCGGCCTTCGGCCCCGATCCACCTCCCCCGAACCGGCCTTCGGCCTGGGGGAGGAACGAGGGGCTCCCCCTCCCTCCACCTCGACAACCGCCCCCCGGCTTCCTAGGCTAAGCTCCGCATGGCGCGGATCACCCCCCTCTGGAGCTCGCGCGAGCTCACCGTCTATCGGTTCGACCATCCGGTGGAACACGAGGACCAGCCCTTCTGCGCCGTCTCCGACGCCTACCGCGCCAGCTTCGTGGAGGAGGGGACCTTCGACCTGGAGATCGGCGAGGGGCGCTGGCGGGTGGTCCCCGGCGACGTGATGCTCAGCCATCCGGGCATGGCCTTCCGCTCGGCCTTCCAGGGGGCTGGGTTTTCCGACACCTGCCTGTCCATCGTCTACCAGGCGGCCAATGACGACGGCTTCGATCCCGCCCGCAGCTGGGCGGCGGCCGGCCGCCCGGTGCTGCGCGCCAGCAACCGCCTGCGCTATCTGCGCTGGGGCCTGGCCCGGGCCGTGGAGGAGGGCGCGCCGCTGTTCGCCGAATACTGCGCCACCGAGATCTTCCGCGAGGCCCCGGGGGCGGAGCCCGGCCCGCTCTACACCGAGCGGAGCTTCGCCTGGTACGCCGAGCGGGTGCACCATGTCCGCGACCGGCTGGACGCGCAGTTCGCCGAGCCCTTCAGCGTCGCCGATCTGGCCCGGTCGGTGGGGATGAGCCTGTTCCACTTCAGCCGGGTCTTCACCGAACTGGCCGGGGTCCCGCCCCATCGCTACCTGCTCAAGGCCCGCCTGAGGGCCGCCCGCCGGATGCTGGGCCAGGGCGCCAGCGTCACCGAGACCTGCTACGCCTGCGGCTTCAACAACCTGTCCCACTTCAGCCGCAGCTTCGCCCGCCGCTATGGCGCCGCGCCCTCGGCGATCGCCCGGGGAAGTTTGGCAGGATAGTGCAAGCCGCGCCCGGCGCGGCCGGGCTAGGTCGGCCCCTATCAAGCTCGACGATAGGAAGCCCCATGAAATCCGCCCTCTATCCCCTGTGCGCCCTGCTGGCCCTGGGCGCGGCCCCGGCCCGCGCCGCCCCCGACCAGGACCGCGCCGCCGTCGCCGCACTGGACACCGCCTACCAGGCCGCCGTGGAGCGCAACGACGCCGCCGCCATGGCCCGGATCCTCCACCCGCAAATGATCCTCATCACCGGCGACGGCGGGGTCCATACCGGCGAGGACCTGCTGGCCCTGGCGCGGACCCGCGAGGTCGCCTTCGAACACCAGGTGGAGGACCCCGGCACCCAGACCGTGCGCCTCTACGGCCCCGACACCGCCATCGTCACCGCCCGCCTGTGGCTGAAGGGCGTCCGCGGCAGCCGCGCCTTCGACCGCCGCCTCTGGTTCAGCGACACCTATGTCCGCACCCCGGACGGCTGGCGCTACGTCTTCGGCCAAGCCTCCACCGACCTGCCCGCCGCTGCGGGCGCCGGACCGGGGTGATCAATTCCTCCCCCACCGGGGGAGGGGGGCCGCGAAGCGGTGGAGGGGGCTGGGGCCCATCGGGTCCAACGGCGCAAGCCCCCTCCGTCTCGCAGGCTTCGCCCATGATCCACCTCCCCCCGAAACGGCCTGCGGCCTGGGGGAGGAACTGGACGCCCAAGCAGCGCTTGACGAACCCCCCGCCACCGCCCATTTCGCGGCTCCAACAGAAGGGCCGCCGATGACCGTGATCGTTCCCGCCGAATGGGCGCCCCACAAGGCCATGTGGCTGGGGTTCCCCAGCCATGAGGAGCTCTGGGCCGAGGACCTGGCCTTGGCCCAGGCCCAGGTGGGGGCGCTGGCCCGCGCGCTCGCCGGTCCCGGCCGCGAACGCGTGCGCCTGATGACCGGCTCGCCGGAGGGCGAGGCCGCCGCGCGGCGTCTGCTGGGGGATGTGGCCGGCGTCGAGATCGTGGCGGGCGTGTTCGGCGACATCTGGCTGCGCGACACCGGCCCGATCTTCGCCAAGGGCCCGAAGGGGGACGAGGCCCGTGGCTTCCGCTTCAACGGCTGGGGCGGCAAGTACGAGATGGAGGGCGACGACACCGTGGCCGCCCAGATCGCCGCGGCCTCGGGCGCGCCCCTGATCCAGCAGGAGATCATCCTGGAGGGCGGCTCCCTGGACCACGACGGGGCCGGCACGATCCTCACCACCGGCCAGTGCTTGCTCAATCCCAACCGCAATCCCGACTGGACGGCGCAGGCCGCCGAGGCCGAGCTCGCCAAGTCGCTGGGCGCCCGCAAGGTGCTGTGGCTGGGGGAGGGGCTGGCCAACGACCACACCGACGGCCATGTCGACAACCTCGCCCGCTTCGCGGCGCCCGGCGTGGTGGTCTGCCCCGTCGCCTGGGGCCGGGGCGATGTGAACGTCTACGCCTATGACGCCTGCGCCCGCGATCTTGCTGGGATGACCGACGCCGAGGGCCGCCCGCTGAAGGTGGTGCGCGTTCCCTCGCCCGGCTGGATCGAGAGCCACGAGGGCGGCGCCGCGCCGGCCAGCCACATGAACTTCATCATCGCCAACGCGGCGGTGGTCATGCCGACCTATGACGGCGACCCCCGCGCCGCCGAGCTGGCCCAGCAGGCTCTGCAGAGCCTGTTTCCCGACCGTCAGGTTATCGGCCTGCCCTCGGACGCCATCCTCACCGGCGGCGGATCCTTCCACTGCATCACCCAGCAGGAGCCCGCCTGATGGCCCGCACCCTGACCGTCGCCGCCCTGCAGACATCCTACGGGATGGATATGCAGGCCAACATCGCCAAGACCACCGACCTGATCCGCCAGGCCGCCGACCAGGGCGCCCAGGTGATCCTGCCCTCGGAGCTGTTCCAGGGCCCCTATTTCTGCGTCACCCAGGAGGAGCGCTGGTTCGCCGAGGCCCATCCCTGGCGGGAGCACCCTTGCGTCACCGCCTTGGCGCCCCTGGCCGCCGAATTGGGCGTCGTGCTGCCGATCTCGATCTTCGAGCGCGAGGGGCCGCACTACTTCAATTCCCTGGTGATGGTGGACGCCGACGGCTCGCCCATGGGCGTCTACCGCAAGAGCCATATCCCGGACGGGCCGGGCTATCAGGAGAAGTACTACTTCCGCCCCGGCGACACCGGTTTCCGGGTGTGGGACACGAAGTTCGGCAAGGTCGGCGTCGGCATCTGCTGGGACCAGTGGTACCCGGAAGCCGCGCGCGCCATGGCCCTGATGGGCGCCGAGGTGCTGCTCTATCCTACCGCCATCGGCTCTGAGCCCCACGATCCCACCCTGGACACCGCCGCCCCGTGGCGGCGCGCCATGCAGGGCCACGCGGTCTCCAATGTCATCCCGGTGGTGGGCGCCAACCGCATCGGCTTCGAGCCGTGGGAGAACTATCCCAACGGCGGCCAGGCCTTCTACGGTTCCTCCTTCATCGCCGACCATCGCGGCGACCTGGTCTCGGCGCTCGGCGACCAGGAGGGCATCGTGGCGGCCAGCTTCGACCTGGATTTCCTGGCCACCCACCGCGCCGCCTGGGGCTTCTTCCGCGACCGCCGCACCGATCTCTACGGCGGCCTGGTCAACCCGCGGCCTGTCTGACGGTCACAACTCGGCCAATGTCGGTCACCTCGCGGGCCGGCAAACCCTTGTGGGTTAAGGGCTGGCGGTCCGTAGGGGGATAACCCCGACTTCTCCATCCGCGACGGCCGACATGTTGTCAGGCGCGGCAGCTCATCGCCGGCGCCCTTGCCAGTTCCTTGCGCGCTGCGGCCAGGTCCCTCTGGAACGCCGGGTCCCCGTGCAGGCGGGCCACCATGGCCGAGGCCAGGGTCCGGCCGGCCTCGATGTCGCTCTGGAAGTGGACCCCGCAGATCACCCGGCTGTCCCCCACCGCCTTGCCCGCCGCCATCAGCCCGTCGGCCTTGGCCGGCTCCAGCTCCGCCAGGATCAGCCCCCAGGACCAGCCCACCATGGCGTGGCCCGAGGGGTAGGAGGCGTTGGTCTTCATCCAGTCCTCGCGGGGCACGCAGATCTGCTGGCTGTCGCCGATCATCGGCCGCAGCCGGCCATAGTGGTCCTTGGCCGGCTTGCCGATGGTGCGAACGTCCAGCTCCACCCGGTGCAGCAGGCGGTAGAGGGCCGGGGTCGGCTGGGGCCCGATGGCCTTGCCCGCCGCGCAGGCGTAGCTCCTCAGGGCCCCTCCGGCCCAGATGTCGTTGTCCTGTATGGCCTGGGTCCAGCGGGCCGAGCCGGCCATGGACCGGGTCTCGTTGTACTGGGCGCGGTCGGCCTGGCCGCGCAGGCTGCCGTCGGCCGGCGGCGGGCCCAGCAGGGCCGCGCCGTCGAGGTCGCCGGTGGTCAGATAGCCGGTCAGCTTGGTGGGGATGGGGCCGGCGGCCGAGCTCAGCGAGACGTCCTCAGGCGCCTTGCCGGAGAGCTGCGGGAGCATGGCGCAGGCGGCCAGCGACAGGGTGGCGGCCGCGACCGCGAGGGGGCGAAGTCCTTGGATCATAGGCCTTCTTTAGAGCGGTTCCCCGGCTTGGGGAACCGCTCCACAGAGGGTCTTTAGGCGCGCAGGACGGTCAGGCCGTTCTTGATCACCGTGGCGCCGCGCTCCTTCACGCGGGCCTCGAAGGAGATGTTCTTGCCGTCCTTCCAGAGGTCCACCGTGATCGTGTCGCCCGGGATCACCGGGGCCGAGAAGCGGGCCTGGTGGCTGAGGATCTGGTCGGGGTCGAAGCCGGTGATGGCCTGCAGCACCGCGCGGCAGGTGATGCCGTAGGTACACAGCCCGTGCAGGATCGGCCGCTGGAAGCCGGCGCGCTTGGCGACGTCGGGATCGGAGTGCAGCGGGTTGCGGTCGCCGTTCAGGCGGTAGAGCAGGGCCTGGTCCTCGCGGGTGGTGAAGTCCACCGACAGGTCGGCCTTGCGGGTGGGGACCACGTGGGGTTCCGGAGCGCCCTCGGACGGGCCGCCGAAGCCGCCATCGCCGCGGGCGAAGGTGGAGCCGGTCAGGGTGGCGACCTTCTCGCCCTTGTCGTCCTTCCAGACGGTCTCGTTGACGATCACCGCCCCCTTGCCCTCGCCCTTGTCATAGGCGCCGACGGTGCGGCCCTCGGCGGTGAAGGTGCCGGTGGCGGGCAGGGGCTTGTGGAGCTCGACCTTCTGCTCGCCGTGGACGACCATCAGGAAGTTGATCTGGCTGGGGCGGTGGCCGGCCGGCATGGCCGGGGCGGGGCCGCCGGCGGCGCGCGACATGGCCGCCAGCACGGTGGCGGCGGTGGGGATGACCTTCAGGTTCTTCTCGTAGACGAAGGCCAGCTCGTCCTCGTTCACGGGGTCCTGCCCCATGCCGACGCCGAGCGCGTAGAGCATCACGTCCTTGTCGCGATAGGTGAATTCACGAGCCGGGGATTTCTGGTCAAGAATGTCGGGATAAAAGATCGCCATTGAAAATATTTCCTCCGCTAAGCGGTCCGTTTGTAATCGGCGGATTGAAGCGGTTCAGCCTGGGCTAAGCAAGCGGTGAGCGAGCGCATTTGCCGCCCCCCGTCCGATCGGGTAGAAGCGCGGACCCTGCGAAGACGGGTCATTTGAAAACCCGCTCGCACCTTTCTTTCGCGCCCAGGACATCGAAGGCATTTCATGGCGACCGACACCCAGCCCGGCACGGGCGGCCAGATCACCGGCAACGTTCTGTTCTATTCCAAGCCGGAACCGCTGACCCCCGACCTCCACAAGACCCTCGGCGTCAAGCGCATCGACGGCCCCTTCGGCTTCGCCAAGGCCGGCCACGCGATCCCGCTCACCGTCACCGAATTTCCCCTGGCCGCCGTCTCGGGCCCGATCATCTTCGTCGGCGACGACAAGATGCCTCTGGCCGTCATGGGCCTGAACGCCGGGGACAACATGTTCGTCCAGGACAACGGCATGTTCGAGTCCGGCGTCTACATCCCGGCCTATATCCGCCGCTATCCCTTCGTCTTCGCCAATGACGACAAGGCCCAGCAGATGGTGCTCTGCATCGACCGCGCCGCCGAGTTCATCGTCGAGGGCGGCGACATGGCCTTCTTCGACGAGAAGGGCGAGCCGACCGAGTACACCAAGAACTGCATCCAGTTCTGCAACGACTACGAGGTCGAGCGTCAGCGCACCCAGGGCTTCATCCAGATCCTGAAGGACAACGACCTCTTCGAGCTGAAGACCGCCAACCACACCCCGATGACCGAGGACGGCACGCCCGGCGAGCCCCAGAAGATCGCCGAGTACTTCGGCGTCTCGGAGGACAAGCTCAACGCCCTGTCGCCGGCCAAGCTGGCGGAGCTGCGGGACAACGGCGCGCTCGGCCAGATCTACGCCCACCTGGTGTCCCTGGTGGGCTGGGACCGGCTGGTCGCCCTGGCGATGTTCCGCGCCAACCAGGCGGCCCTGGCGGCCAACGCCTGATCCGACCTTTACCGGACGTGCGACGCGGCGGGCTCGAGAGGGCCCGCCGTTTCTTTTGGGACGCTTCCTTAGCGGGCGAAGACGCTGCGGGTCAGGCAGGAGAAGACCAGCCGCCCGGCCTCGTCCAGCAGGTCGTGCTGGGCGATGATGATGCCCTTGCCGTCGCCCACCGGGTCCTTGCCCATCACCGTCATGCGGCCACGCAGGGTCTCGCCGGCGGGAGGATTGCGCGCCCAGCGCAGGGCGTCGACCCCCAGGCGCTTGGTCTGGGGCCAGTTGATCACCGCCGCGGCGTCCAGCCGCGTCCAGATGGCGAAGACCATGGCGTCGGGCGCGCCGCGCTCGGCCGGCCAGCCGGGGGCGAAGGCGGCGATGAAGGACTCCAGGGCGCGGGCGTCCACACGCACCTCGCCGAGATAGACCACCTGACCGATCTCGATCTCGTCGAAGGGGGCGGGCACGTAACTCTCCTGCGGCTCTGGCCGAACTGATTCGTCGATGATGGAGCGCGGCGATGACAAGTCGAGCGCTTTGCGGATCGGCCTCCGCACGCCATATAGCGGCCTTGGGCGCAGTTTGGGACAACGGCATGACGCGTTTGATGGCGAGAGTTCTGGCCGCCCTGGCGATGGCGGCGGCTTTCGCCCTTCCGGCCCAGGCCGCGCCGGTCCAGACCGGGCACATCGAGGCCGAGCTGGTGGCCCGAGACGCCGGCGTCACGCCGGGCGGAACCACCTATGTCGCCCTGCGCCAGAAGATCCAGAAGGGCTGGCATACCTATTGGCGCAATTCCGGGGACTCCGGCGAGGCGACCCAGATCAACTGGACCCTGCCGGCCGGCTGGACCGCCGGCGATATCGTCTGGGCGCCCCCGACCCGCCAGCCCACCGGCCCGCTGATGAACTACGGCTACCAGGGCGAGGTTCTGCTGCCGGTTGCCATCACCGCGCCGAAGTCCGCCAGGCCCGGCGACACCATCACCCTGAAGGCCGCCGCGGCCTTCCTGGTCTGCGAGGAGATCTGCGTCCCGGAGGACGCGGTCCTGACCCTGGACTTGCCGGTGGTGGCCGCCGCCCCGCAACCCGACCCCCGGTGGGGGGCGGCCGTCGCCAAGGCCCTGGACGCGGCGCCCAAGCCCGCCGGCCTGACGGCGACCTTCGCCCGCACCGCCGGCGGCCTGAGCCTCGCCGTCACCGGCGCCCCCCTGAAGGGCGCGGACCTGGCCGACGCCTATTTCTATCCCTTCAAGTCCACGGTCATCGACCACGCCAAGCCCCAGGCCATAGAGCGCGGCCCCGAAGGCCTGACCCTGGCCCTTACCCCCGGCTACGACTTCACCAAGGGGACCGCGCCCGAGGCCCTGGACGGGGTGCTGAGCCTGGGCGGCCAGGCCTATGAGCTGACCGCCGCCGAGGGTCCGCCCCCGGCGGGCAGCTCGGGCCTGGGCGCGCCGCCGGCCAGGGTGAGCGCGGCCGCCCCGGGGGCGGGCCTCGGCCTGGCGCTCGCCTTCGTCTACGCCCTCCTGGGGGGGCTGGTGCTCAACCTGATGCCCTGCGTCTTCCCGATCCTGGCCATGAAGGCCACATCCCTGGCCGGTCACGGCCACGAGCGGGCGGCGGCCCGCGCCCAGGGCCTGGCGTTCCTGGCCGGCGTGCTCGCCACCTTCCTGAGCCTGGCGGGCGTGCTGATCGCCATCCGGGCCGGCGGCTCGGCGGTGGGCTGGGGCTTCCAGCTGCAGTCGCCGGTGGTGGTGGCGGGCCTGGCCCTGCTGATGCTGGCCGTGGCCCTGAACCTGTCGGGCCTGTTCGAGGTAGGGACCTCCCTGCAGGGAGTCGGCACGGGCCTGGCCTCGCGGCGCGGCCTGGCCGGTGCCTTCTTCACCGGGGCGCTGGCCGTCGTGGTGGCCGCCCCCTGCACGGCGCCCTTCATGGGGCCCGCCCTGGGCTGGGCCCTGACCCAGAGCGAGCCCGTGGCCCTGGCGGTCTTCCTGGGCCTGGGCCTGGGCTTCGCCGCCCCCTTCACCCTGGCGGCCTTCGCGCCGGCCCTGCTGACCCGGCTGCCCAAGCCCGGTCCCTGGATGGACACCTTCAAGAAGCTGATGGCCTTCCCGATGTACGGGGCCGCGGCCTGGCTGGTCTGGGTGCTGACGGTCCAGGCCGGCGAGATGGGTCTGGCCCGCATCCTGGCCGCCGCCGTGGTCCTGGCCCTGGCCGCCTGGATTCTGGGCCTGGCGCAACGTCGCCAGGCCGACGGCGGCAAGCCCCTGGTCCTGGCCGGCGTCGGGGCGGCGCTGGCCATCGGCGCCTTCGTTCTGGTGCTGGTTCCGGCCTATGGGACCCCCGCCGCGGCGGCCGCCAGCGCCGATGCGGCGCCCGAGCCCGGGACCATCCCGGCCGGGGTCTACAGCCCCGAGGCGGTGGCGGCGGCGCGCGCGGCCGGCAAGCCGGTCTTCGTCAACTTCACCGCCGCCTGGTGCGTCACCTGCCAGGTCAATGAGAAGGTGGCCTTCGGCACGGCGCAGGCCGCCGAGGCCTTCGCCCGCACCGGCGCGGTCTATCTGAAGGCCGACTGGACGCGGAAGGACGCGGTGATCGCCGCCGAACTGGCCCGCCACGGCCGGGCCGGGGTGCCGCTCTATCTCGTCTATGGCGTGACGGACCCCGAGCCGAAGATCCTGCCCCAGTTCCTCACCCCGGCCCTGGTGGCCAAGGCCCTCGACAAGGCCAAGTCCAGCTAGGTCGGGACCTGGGAGGTGACGGTCGGCGGGGTGGTGATGACCTCGACATTGTCGTTCAGCAGATAGGCCATGTCGCGCAGGGCCAGATCCCGGTCCTTGGGGGTGGCGGCGGCGGTGACGGCCTCGAGCTTCAGGGGCAGGTCCTGGGAGATGCCGCGCAGGATGCACTTCAAGTCGCCGTCCGTGCCGCGCTGAGCCAGCAGCAGGTGGCCCTTCATGTCCAGGGCGGCCAGTTCGCCGATCTCGGTCTTGAAGGTGGGGGGCAGGGCCTTGCCGGCCCGCACGCCATCGACCTGGGCCTTCAGGGCGCCGGCGCGCTTGACGATGTCGGTGAAGAGCGGCTCGGTCGCCACCGCCGACGGCGGCGTGCTGAGTCCCGGCCCCGGCGCGATCGGGCCGGTGGCGGCGAGCCACAGAATGGCGAGGGAAGCGGCGGCGTCGCAGGACATGACGATCCTCGTTGCGCGAACTAAGACGGGGGACTGTGCGCTCCACCTAGCCGCAACATGGTAAACGCGATCCTACCGCGCGACTTGAAGGCCAGCTTGATGACGACCCGTGACGCCGCCTGGACCAACCTGAAGAACGCCGCCGTCGCCGCCCGCGACCCGATCGCGGGTCTGTTCGCCATCGAGCCCGAGCGGATGGAGAGGATGGTGGTGGAGGCCGCCGGCCTGCGGATCGACCTTTCCAAGCAGCCCTGGTCCCTGGGGGACCTCGACACCGCCCTGACCCTGGCCAGGGCCTGCGAGGTGGAGGCCGCCCGCAACCGCCTGTGGGCCGGGGAACGGGTCAACGCCTCCGAGGGCCGCGCGGCTCTGCACATGGCCCTGCGGGCGCCCGACGGGGCGGACTTCAAGGCCGACGGGGTCCCCGTGTCCCGCGAGGTCGAGACCACCCGCGACGCGATGCGCGCCTTCGCCCAGGCCGTGCGCTCCGGCGCCAGGACCGGCGCGACCGGCAAACCGTTCAAGTCGATCGTCCATATCGGCATCGGCGGCTCGGACCTGGGGCCGCGCCTGATCTGGGAGGCCCTCCGGCCGCTCGAGCCGCAGATCGAACTGCGCTTCGCCGCCAATGTGGACCCGTCGGAGACGGCTCTGGCCCTGGCCGGCCTCGATCCCGCGCAGACCCTGGTGGTGGTGGTCTCCAAGTCCTTCACCACCCACGAGACCCTGGCCAACGCCCTGGTGGTCCGCGCCTGGCTGCGGGCGGCCCTGGGACAGGCCGGCGACGCCCATCTGGTGGCGGTCTCCGCCGCCCCCCAGACGGCTCAGGCCTTCGGCGTTCCGGCCGAGCAGGTGTTCGGCTTCTGGGACTGGGTGGGGGGCCGCTATTCGATCTGGTCGGCGGTGGGGCTCTCCTGCGCCATCGGCCTGGGCTACGACGTCTTCCAGCGCCTGCTGGCCGGTGGGGCGGCCATGGACGAGCATTTCAAGCGCACGCCGCTGATGCTCAACGCCCCGGTGCTGCTGGCGCTCGCCCACGTCTTCAACCGCGACGGCCTGGACCGGCCGGTCCGCGCAGTGATCCCCTATGCGGCGCGTCTGCGCCTGTTCCCCAGCTTCCTGCAGCAGCTGGAGATGGAGTCCAACGGCAAGCGGACGGACACCCAGGGCAGGCCGGTGGCCCGCGCCACGGCGGCCTCGGTGTTCGGCGACGCCGGCACCAATGGCCAGCACGCCTTCTTCCAGATGCTGCACCAGGGGACCGACGTGATCCCGGTGGACTTCGTGGCGGCGGCCACGAGCTCGGAGGGCGACCCGGCCAACCACACCATCCTGCTGGCCAATGTCATCGCCCAGGCCGAGGCCCTGATGGTGGGCCGCAGCGAGGCCGATGTGCGCGCGGAGCTCGCCGCCCAGGGCTTGTCGGGCGCCGAGATGGACGTCCTCGCCCCCCAGCGGACCTTCCCCGGCGACCGGCCCTCCAGCTTCATCCTGATGCAGGCCCTGACGCCGGAGGACCTGGGCGCCCTGATCGCCCTGCACGAGCACAAGGTCTTCGTCGAGGGCGTGCTCTGGGGGATCAACAGCTTCGACCAGTGGGGCGTGGAGCTGGGCAAGACTCTGGCCACCCGCATCCTCGCCGAACTGGAAGGCGGCGCGCCCGGCGTCCATGATCCCTCCACCGCCGACCTCGTCGCGCGGCTCAAACTCTGAAGACCCCAAAAGGAACTCCCATGCGCGACCTGACCGGCAAGACCGCTTTCATCACCGGCGGCGCCAGCGGCCTTGGCCTGGCCATGGCCCACGCCTTCGGCGAGGCGGGCATGAACGTCATGCTGGCCGACATCGAGGAGGCGCCGCTCGCCGCCGCCGTGAAGGCGCTGGAGGAGCGGCAGATCCGCGCCAGCGGCGTGCTCTGCGACGTGGCCATCCGCAATGCGGTGGAGGCCGCGGCGGCCAAGACCATCGAGACCTTCGGCAAGGTGCACGTGGTCTGCAACAACGCCGGGGTCGGGGCCGGCGGGCCCATCGACCAGGTGCGCCACTCCGACTGGGACTGGATCCTGGCGGTGAACCTGATGGGGGTGGTCTACGGCATGGAAACCTTCCTGCCGCTGATCCGTTCGCACGGCGAGGGCGGAACCTTCGTCAACACCGCCTCCATGGCCGGGATGATCTCCCCGCCCGGCATGGAGCCCTACAGCGCCACCAAGTTCGCGGTGGTGGCCATGTCGGAGGGCTGGGCCGGCCAGCTGGCGCCGGAGAATATCAATGTGTCCGTGCTCTGCCCCGGCTTCGTGAAGACCCAGATCAACAAGTCGGGCCGCACCCGTCAGGCCCAGTTCGGCGGCCCCGTGGAGAGTCCGGTGACCGCGGATTCCCTGGTGGATAACGGCATCGATCCCGAACGCGTCGGCCGCAGGGTGCTTGAGGCGGTGAAGGCGGACGAGCGCTACATCTTCACCCACCCCGACATGCGCCCCTTCGTGGAGGCCCGGTTCGCGGGTCTGATGGCGGCCTTCGACGTCGCCGCCGCCAGCCCGGCGCTCAAGGGGATGGACTATCAAACCCCCGACCTCAGCGGTATGGCGACGCCGTCTTGACCGTCCTCATCACCGGCGGGACCAAGGGAATCGGCCTGGCCATCGCCCGGCGGCTGGCTCCGGTCCACGGCCGGGTTGTGCTGGCCTATCACAGCGACGAGGCGGCGGCGCGAACCGCTCACGCCGAGATCACCGCCCTTGGCGCCGCGGTGGAGACCGTACGCTGCGACGTCGGCAGCGCGGTGGGGGCGGCGGACCTGATGGGCGAGATCGAGCGTCAGGGCCACGGCCTGACCCACATCGTCCATTCGGCGGCGATGATCTATCCCACCAGCCTGCTGGGGGCCGATCTGGACAAGTTCCGCCAGGCGGTGGAGACCAACGGCCTGTCGCTGCTCTACCTGGTTCACGCCGCCCAGGCCCTCCTGGACCGAGGCTCCAGCGTGGTGTTCATCACCAGCACCGGGTCGCGCATCCCCAGCCCCAACTATGGCGCCCTGGGGGTCGGCAAGGCCCTGGCCGAGGCGATCATCCGCTATCTGGTGGCCGAACTCGCGCCGCGCGGGGTGCGGATCAACGGGGTGGCGCCGGGACTGGTGCACACCACCTCGGTGGCGGCCATGCTGGGCAGCGAAGCGGCCGCCCAAGCCGCGGTCGACCGCGCCGCCCGGACCAATCCCTCCGGCCGCGAGAGCCGGGATTCCGACTATGCCGCCCTGGTGGAATTCCTGCTCGGTCCTGAGGCGGAGTTCATCCAGGGGCAGGTGATCGCCGCCACCGGCGGAACGGGCGTGATCGGCTAGGCCTCGTCGCGGATGTGGTCGTGGCCGCCCTGGCGGCCGGGACGCCAGTAGCCCTCGGCGCTGATCTGGTCCTTGGCGAAGCCGCGGGCCAGCAGGCCCTGGCGCTGGGCGCGCACGGTGCTGGTCTCGCCGATGACATAGGCGTGGCCGCGGCCGGGGCGCGGCGCGAAGAGGGCCAGGCGGTCGATCAGGCGCGGACTGCCGGGGACGGCCGGACCGCCGCGGACCAGCCATTCCAGCTCGACGTCGCAGACGACGTTCAGAGCCTGCTGATCGGCCTTCTCAGCCACCTCGATGAAGGCGAAGGCCTTGGCCCCCGCCGGCAGGCTTTCGATCATGGCGAAGATCCCCGGCAGGCAGGTCTCGTCGCCGACGAAGACATGCCAGTCGGCGGCCGGGTCGATCACGGTGTGGCCGCGTGGGCCGCGGGCCTCCAGTTGGTCGCCGGGTTTGGCGGCCAGGGCCCAGCGCTCCGCCGGCCCGGCATGGCCGTGCAGGACGAAGTCGATGTCCAGCCGGTTCGCCGCCCCGTCCGCCGAGCGGATCGTGTAGTGGCGGCGACCGGGCTGGCCGTCGTCGCCGGTCATCATCAGCACCAGGTCCTGGCCGGGCCGGTGGTCGAAGCCGGTCAGGTCCTCGGCCGAAAAGGTGATGCGGCGCATGTGCGGGGTCAGGTCGCGCGCCGCCACCACGGTGAGGGGCCAGAGGGGCATGGGGGGCCGAAGGGGGCGGGTGGCGGTGAAGGTGTCGGTCATGGGGAGGCTCGTCGTTGCTATCGAGATATATCGAAACACAGACGATATATCTTTGCAAGCGGCTCTCATCTAGCGAGGGGACTCGCCATCCCCCATCGGCCGCGCTATAGGCCCGCCCGCAATGACCGCCACCGCGCTCCACCACGGCCACCACCATGCGACCCGCCACGGCGGGCTCGGCCGGGGGCGTTTGGCCTAAGTCCCCCGGCGCCGAGCCCCCCGCAGACGCGGATGGGGCTTGAGCGAGACCGCCAGGCGCCATCCGTCGAACCCCAGCTTTCAGGGATACCGACGATGGAATTCTCCGCTCCTTTGCCGCAACGCCTGCGCCCGCGCCTTGCCGCGCGCGCCGCCATCGCTTAAGCGCGCGCCATGACGAATGACCCGACACGTCCGGAAGCCCGCGCGCCGCGCGGCTTCAACGACCGCCGCGCGCGGGACCTCACCGCCGAGCGCCAGATCCTGACCCGGGTTTCCGAGGTCTATGAACGCTACGGTTTCGAGGCCTTCGACACCGGGGCCCTGGAATATGCCGACGCGCTGGGCAAGTTCCTGCCGGACGCCGACCGTCCCAACGAAGGGGTGTTCGCCCTGCAGGACGACGACGAGCAGTGGATGGCCCTGCGCTACGACCTGACCGCGCCTCTGGCCCGGTTCGTCGCCCAGAACTGGGAGACCCTGCCCAAGCCCTTCCGCCGCTACGCCTTCGGGACGGTCTGGCGCAACGAGAAGCCCGGCCCCGGCCGCTTCCGCGAGTTCACCCAGTGCGACGCCGACACCGTGGGCTCGGCCCGGCCCGAGGCCGACGCCGAGATCATCGCCATGGCCGCCGACGGCCTGACGGCCGCGGGCCTGCCGGCCGGCGCCTATGTCCTCAAGATCAACAACCGCAAGCTGCTCAACGGCCTGCTGGCCACGGCGGGGGTCTCCACCGAGGGCCAGAAGCTGGCGGTGCTGCGCGCCGTCGACAAGCTCGACCGCCTGGGGACCGAGGGCGTGCGCCTGCTGCTGGGGGAGGGCCGCAAGGACGAGTCCGGCGCCTTCACCAAGGGGGCGGGACTGGGAACCGCGGCCGCGGAAGCCGTGCTGGCCTTCACCGCCGCCGGCGCCGAGGGCCGCTCCGAGACCCTCGACCGCATCGCCAATGTCATCGGCGGCTCGCCGGAGGGCGACGCGGGCCTGGAGGAGCTGTCGCGGATCGACAAGGCGCTGATCGGCATGGGGGTCGCCGCCGACCGGGCGATGTTCGATCCGTCCATCGTGCGGGGCCTGGAATACTATACCGGCCCGGTCTTCGAGGCCGAGCTGCTGCTGGCCACCAAGGATGAGACCGGCGCCCCGGTGCGGTTCGGCTCGGTGGGCGGCGGCGGACGCTATGACGACCTGGTGGCCCGCTTCACCGGGGAACAGGTCCCGGCCACCGGCTTCTCCTTCGGCGTTTCGCGCCTGGCCTCGGCCCTGAGGGCGGCGGGGCGCGACCTGGGCGGCGACGTGCGGGGCCCCGTCGTGGTGGTCGCCTTCAACAGCGAGGACATGCCGGCCTACTACGGCGTGGTGGGGGAGCTGCGCGCCGCCGGCATCGCCGCCGAGGTCTATCTGGGCAGCTCGGGCATGCGGCCGCAGATGAAGTACGCCGACCGCCGGATGGCGCCGGCCGCCATCATGCTGGGGGGCGACGAGATCGCCGCCGGGACGGTGACGATCAAGGACCTGGACCTCGGCCGCGAGCTCTCCGCCGGGGTCACCGACAACGCCGAATGGCGCGAGCAGCGGCCCGGCCAGCAGACCATCCCGCGCGCCGAGCTTATCCCGGCCCTGCGCCGCATCCTGGACGCCCAGCCGTGAGGGCCGAGCCGCGGGTTCCCGCCCAGGCGCTCTCCGCCATCCGCGCGCCATTGAGCGACGGCGCATTGAGCATCGACGCCCCGATCCTGCAGCCTCTGGGCCTGCTGCTGGAGCTGGCGGGGGAGGCGATGCGCGCGCGGCTGTTCGTGGTCCAGGCCGAGGGGGGGCAGGAGTCCTGCCTGCGGCCCGACTTCACCGTGCCGGTGACCCGCCAGCACCTGGATACCGGCGCCGCGTCGGGCCGATACTATTATGAGGGCAAGGCGTTCCGCGCCTCGCCCGACCATCCCGACCGGCCCGAGGAATTCGTCCAGATCGGGCTGGAGCGCTTCGATGCGCCCGGCGCGCCGACCCTGGAGGCCGACGCCGAGATCGCCGCCCTGGCCTGGCGCTCGGCCCTGGCCGGGGGCCGCGACGACCTGCTGCTCTGGCTGGGGGACATCGCCCTGTTCTCGGCCTTCGTCGACAGCCTGGACCTGGCCCCGTCCCTGGCCGCCCGCCTGAAGCGCGCGGCCTCGCGGCCCCGTCTGCTGCAGGCCGAACTGGCCCGCGCCGGCGCCGAGCCGAAGGCGGTGGAAAGCAGCGCCCTGGCCGATCTGCTGGCCAGCCGCTCGCCGGACCAGGCCGCGATTCTGCTGGAGGAGGTCTGGGCTCTGGCCGGGATCGAGCCCGTGGGGGGCCGCGGCCCCGCCGAGATCGCCCAGCGCCTGATCCGCCGGGCCGAGGCGGCCACCGCCCCGGCGCTCACCCTGCGACAGGCCGAGAGCCTGCGCCGCTTCCTGGCGGTGGCCGACACGCCGGCCGCGGCCCTGGCGGCCCTCCGCGATATCGCAGGGCCCAAGGCCGGCGCCTTCGCCGAGGCCCTGGCCGAATGGGAGACGCGGCTCACCCTGCTGGTCCAGGCCGGCGCGCCGGCCGGCGGACTGATGCTGGCCACCGCGCTCGGCCACGCCTTCGAATATTATGACGGCCTGACCTTCGAGGTCCGGTCCACGGCGCTCGGCGCCGACCGGCCGGTGGCGGTGGGCGGACGCTATGACGGCCTGCTGGCCCGCCTGGGCGGCCCGGCCGGCGCGCGGGCGGTGGGCTGCATGGTCCGCCCCTGGCGCGCCTTTGCGGGAGGCGAGGCATGAGCGGTCCCCTGATCATCGCGGTCCCCTCCAAGGGCCGCCTGAAGGAGCAGGTGGAGGCCTGGCTGGCCGACTGCGGGCTGAAGCTCTCGGTGAGCGGTGGGGCGCGGGGCTACATGGCCGAGATCAAGGGCCTGGCCGGCGCCCAGGTGCGCCTGCTGTCGGCCGGCGACATCGCCGAGGCCCTGGACGCCGGCGAGGTCCACCTGGGAATCACCGGCGAGGACCTGGTGCGCGAGCGCGGCGGGGACCTGGACAGCCGCGCCCTGCTGTTGCGGGCCCTGGGCTTCGGCCGCGCCGACCTGGTGGTGGCCGTGCCCAAGAGCTGGCTGGACGTCGACACCATGGCCGACCTGGAGGAGGTGGCCCACGATGTCCTGGCCCGCACCGGCCGGCGCATGCGGGTGGCCACCAAGTACCTAGTGCAGACGCGGACCTTCTTCGCCCGCCACGGGGTGGCCGACTATCGGATCACCGAGTCCGGCGGCGCCACCGAGGGGGCTCCGGCGGCCGGGGCCGCGGAGCTGATCGTCGACATCACCACCACCGGGGCCACCCTGCTGGCCAACGGCCTGAAGATTCTCGCCGACGGGGTGATCCTGAAGAGCCAGGCCCAGCTCGCCGCCTCCCTGCGCGCCGCCTGGTCCGACGACCAGCTGGCGGTGGCCGAACATCTGCTGCGGGTCATCGAGGCCCGGGCGACGGCCCATGAGAGCGCCACCCTGGTCTGGCCGGCCGGCGACAGGGAAGACGCCCTGATCGACGAGCTGGTGGCCGCCGGCGCCTCGCGGCGGCCGCACGGCCTGCTGGTCCCCGTCGACCGCATCGCGGCGATCTCGACCCTGCTCACCGCGCGCGGCCGGGGCCCGGTCACCGCCTCGCGGCCCGACTTCGTGTTCGAGACCAGTTGTGTCGCGTTCGAGACTCTCGCTCAGCGCGTCAAGAATTGACGCATGAGTCAAAAACAACGCCATCTGGCGGTTGAATCCACAGGATCGCGAAAATCTGATCGAAATTAAGCCGCCGGGGGGATTTCAACGCATTGACTCGGGCGAGAAATTGCCGTTTTCTCAGTCCTGCGAGAGACATGGCGACACTAGTTCGACAGTCTCCGGCGTTTCGGGGAGGAAACGCCCGCTCAATAAGAGCTACGGCTCAAAATAAGGCCCGCTGCGATTATCCCCCGCAGCGGGCCAAATTTTTGTCCGGCACAAATTTTGACATTTGAGTCAAAAAGGTTGGAGCCCGATTCCCCGGGCCCCAACCCTCCTGATCGTCACCAGATGCGGACGCGGTTTTCCGGGGCCACGTACATCTTGTCGCCCGACTTCACGCCGAAGGCCTCGTAGAAGGCGTCCACGTTCCGCACCGGGATGTCGGCGCGATACTGCTCGGGGGAGTGCGGGTCGGAGACCAGCCGCTGGCGGGTGCGGTCCTCGCGGGACTTGGAGCGCCAGACCTGGGCCCAGCCCAGGAACACCCGCTGGTCGCCGGTCAGGCCGTCGATCACCGGGGCCGGCTTGCCCTTCAGCGAGGCGTGGTAGGCGTCCAGCGCCAGCAGCACCCCGCCCAGGTCGGCGATGTTCTCGCCCATGGTCAGTTCGGGATTGATGTGGGCGCCTGGCAGGACCTCCACCGCGGCGTATTGCGCGCCGTACTTCTTGGCCTGGGCGTCGAACTTGGCGGCGTCTTCGGAGGTCCACCAGTCGGTGAGCCGGCCGTCGCCGTCGGACTTGCGGCCCTGGTCGTCGAAGCCGTGGGTGATCTCGTGGCCGATCACCCCGCCGATGCCGCCGTAGTTGATGGCCGGGTCGCCGTCGGGATCGAAGAACGGCGGCTGCAGGATGGCGGCCGGGAAGACGATGCCGTTCTTGGTGGGGGAGTAATAGGCGTTGATGGTCGGGGGCGTCATGCCCCATTCCTTCTTGTCGACCTTCTCGCCCAGGCGGTTGACGGTGCGGTTCCACTCAAAGGCGGTGGCCCGCGCGACATTGCCGTAGAGATCCCCGTCCTTGATGGTCAGGGCCGAATAGTCCCGCCAGGTTTCCGGGTAGGCGATCATCACGCTGAACTTGGCGAGCTTCTCCAGGGCCTTGGCCTTGGTGGGCGGGCTCATCCAGGTGAGCTTCTCGATCCGGCCCTTCATGGCGCCTTTGATGTCGGCCACCAGGGCGTCCATCTTGGCCTTGCTCTCCGGCGGGAAGTAGGCCTCGACATAGAGCTTGCCCAGGGCCTCGCCGATCTGGTTGTCCACCAGGGTCACGCCGCGCTTCCAGCGGTCGGCCTGCACGGGCTGGCCCGACAGGGTCTTGTTGCGGAACTCGTAATTGGCCTGGTCGAAGTCCTTGGAGAGATAGGGCGCGGCCTGGTCGGCGAGGTGGAAGGCCTGCCAGGCCTTCAGGGTGTTCAGCGGGGTCTTGGCGTACAGGGCCGCGATCTTCGGGAAGGCGGTGTTCTCGGCCACCACGACCTTCTGCACGCCGGCCAGGCCGGCGCCGGCCATGAAGGCGGTCCAGTCGAAGCCCGGCGCATAGGCCGCCAGGTCCTTCACCGCGAAGGGGTTGTAGGTCTTGTCATCGTCGCGGCGCTCGGCCCGGGTCCAGGAGACCTTGGCGATCTCGGTCTCGAACTCGACGATCGCCTTGGCGTTGGCCGCCGGGTCGGTCCAGCCCGACAGAGTCAGCAGCTTGGCGACATAGGCCTCGTAGGCGGCCTTCTGCGGGGCGAACTTGGGGTCGAGATAGTAGTCGCGGTCGGGCAGGCCGAGGCCGCCCTGGATCAGGGTGACCACATAGTGTTCGGGGTCCTTGGCGTCGTCTCCGGGATAGGCCCCGAACACCGAGCCGCCGAACATCATCTGCGACTTGCCCATCAGGCGGGCGACGTCGCTCAGGGTCTTGGACTTGGAGATCTCCGCCAGGTCGGCGGCCATCGGCTTGGCGCCCAGGGCGTTGACGGCGGCCTCGTCCATGAAGCTGCGGTAGAGGGCGCCGATCCTGGCCTCGTCGCCGGCGGCGGCCGGGTTGGCCGAGGCCTTATCCAGCACCGCCCGCATGCGGTTGACCGAGAGCTCGTTGAGCTTGTCGAAGGAGCCGTAGCGCGAACGGTCCGCCGGGATCTCCATCTGCTTCAGATAGGTCCCGTTGGCGTACATATAGAGGTCGTCGCGGGGGCTGACGCTCAAGTCGCGGCCGGCGCTGTCGAAGCCCCAGGGGCCCATGCGCGGGGCCTTGGCCAGGTCGGTGGTGTCGGCGGCCAGGGCGGGAACGGCGCCGAGCGCCAGGGCGGACGCCGCGCAGGCGGCGAGCCAGAAGGTCTTCATGGGGTGTTCAAAGCCTCGGAAAGGGTTTGGGCGCGACCATGACTCGGTCGCGCCCTCCGTGGCTCGTTACATTTTGGTTACGTTCAGGCGGTGACGCCAAGCTTGGCCAGGGCCATGGCCTTGAGGGCCTTGTAGTCCAGCTTGCCGTTGGGCGCCCGGCCGACGGGGGCCAGGACCAGTTCGCGGGGGGCCTTGTAGTCGGCCAGATGGCTCCGCACGTGGGCGGCCAGTTCGGCCAGGGTGGGCTCGGCCTTGCCGATCACCTCCACCACCGCGCAGATCCGTTCGCCGAAGCGCGGGTCGGGCACCCCCACCACCGCGGCGTCACGGACGCCGGGGAAGCGCTTGAGGGCCTCCTCCACTTCCTCGGGGAAGACCTTCTCGCCACCGGTGTTGATCACCTGGGAGCCGCGGCCCAGCAGGGTGATGGAGCCGTCGGCCTCCACCGTCGCCCAGTCGCCGGGCACGCTCCAGCGCTTGCCCTCGAAGGTGCGGAAGGTCTTGGCCGACTTTTCCGGGTCCTTGTAGTAGCCGCTCGGGGTGAAGCCGCCGACCGCCACCAGGCCGCGGACGCCGGAGCCGGGCAGGACCCGCTCGCCGTCCTCGGTGAAGACCGCCGCGTTGGGGCCGGTGGTGAACTTGGCCGTGCCGGCCGCCGCGCCGCCGCCGGAGACCGAGGAGGCCAGGCCCAGGGCTTCGGAGGAGCCGAGGCTGTCCATCAGCATGATGTGGGGCAGGTGCTTGAGCAGGCCCTGCTTGTTCTCCGCACCCCACATGGCGCCCGAGGAGATGATGCGCTTGAGGCTGGGCATGGGCCACTTTCCGGGGTTGGCCTCCAGGGTCTCCAGCATGGGGGCGGCGAAGGCCGGTCCCACGATGATCAGGCCCGAGACGCCCAGGCGCTGGACCTCGTCGAACAGCTCGGCGGGGTTGAACCGGCGCGACGGCAGGGTGGCCACCGCGCCGCCGGACACCAGCTGGCCAAAGCCGATGAACTGGCCGGTGGCGTGCATCAGCGGCGCGACCGGGATGGTGATGGGCTGGTCGCCGGAGGCCTCGACGGCCTTGGCGCGCTCGCCGGCCTCGGCCACCCGCTCCATGGGCGGCAGGCCGAGCAGCAGGTTGGCGCCGCCGCCCAGGCCCTTGAACAGGTCCTCCTGACGCCACATCACGCCCTTGGGCATGCCGGTGGTGCCGCCGGTGTACATCAGCAGCAGGTCGTCGGCCGACCGGCCCCAGGGGGCCTCGACGCGATCGGCGCCCTTGGCGACGATGTCGTCATAGCTGACCGCCCAGTCGGGAATCTCGCAGCCCGGCTCGGGAACCGCGACCCAGGTCTTCACCTTGGGCAGGCGTCCACGCACCTTGTTGGCCATCTCGGCGAAGGAGGCGTGGAACACCACGGCCTCGGCGTCGGCGTTGTCGAACAGGTAGGTCAGCTCGTCGCCGCCGTACCGGTAGTTGGTGTTGAAGGGGACGAAGCCGCCCTTGAAGGCCGCGAAATAGGTCTCGATGTATTCCGGCGCATTATAGAGATAGGCGGCCACCTTCGACTGCTGGGTCAGCCCGGCGTCGATGAAGTGCTGGGCGAGCGCATTGGCGCGCCGGTCGAAATCGCGCCAGCTGATGACGCGGCTACCATGAATAAGGGCGGGGCGGTTGGGGATGGCCGAGGCCACCGACTCCCACAGGTTGGCGTAATTCCAAACCTCCACGGGCAATCCTCCATACTTAAAATATGGAGCGCATAAACGTTCGGTCGGCGCTGCTGTCAACGCCGACCGAACGGTCGTTTTAGTGGTTCATATGGTCCATGGGCATGGCGCCCATGGGCGCGGCGCCGCCTGTCGGGCCCGCGCCCACGGCGAATTCGATCTTCAGGCGTGCGCCGCTGGAAAAGACCAGGGTGGCGGGGACCGTGTCGCCAGCCTTCTGCGCCTTGGCCAGGCCGATCAGCATGATGTGGTATCCGGCCGGGGCGAAGGTGATGGCCTTGCCGGGCGGCAGCAGGACGCTGTCGAGACGCTGCATCCTCATGACGCCGCCGTCCATGGAGGTCCTGTGCATTTCCACGAGCCGGGCCGCCGGGCTCTCGATGGCGGTCAGGGTGTCGGGGGCGGCCCCCCGGTTGGTGAGGGTCATGTAGCCCGCGCCGTTGGTTCCGGCGGCGGCGGGCCGGCTCCAGGGCTGGCCGACCTCGAGCCCGCCGAGGCGGTAGGTGGCGGCCTGGGCCGGGGCGGAGATCAGGACGGCGGCGCTCAGGCCGAGGATCAGGTTTCGCATGGGGTCCACTCTATATCAGGTTCAGGGCTGTTCGACCGGCGCGACACGGAGCGCCGGGGCTGGATGGGAGAGGCCGCCGGGGGGCTCGCCCGGGTCGGGGATCTGGGTCCATTGGGACTCCTGGGTCCCGCAGGTCTGGACGGTGGGGAAATAGAGGACCCCCGCCGTGGCGGGCAGCTTCACCAGGATGGCGAAGGTGTCGAACTGGTCGGCCGGCAGCTCGCCGCGCCAGGTGAAGGCCGTGGGGCGGTCGCCGGTCTTCTCGATGCTCAGGGTCCAGCCCGGCTTGGGTTGGGGCCGGGCGCTGGCGAGACCTTCGGGGATCTCGATGCGCAGAGCCGTGGTGGCCGCCGTCCCGCAGCCGTGGCCGACCCGGAAGCTTACGGTCTGGTAGGCGCCGGCCGGAGCCTGGCCGGGCTCGGCGCCGACATGGGCCAGGGCCGGGGAGGCCATCAGGCCAAGCCCGGCGGCGAGGAGGGCGGATTTCAGTAGCGCCATGTCAGGCCTCCGAAGACGGACCGGCCCTCGCCGGGGAAGAAGACCGCCTGCGAAACCAGGCGGGCGTCGGTGATGGCGCCGAAGTTGGAGACGTAGCGCCTGTCGAACAGGTTGCGGGCGTCGAGGAACAGGCTGAGGCCCCCGGCCAGCTTCCAGCCCGCGCCGAGATTGGCGACGGCGTAGGACGGCGATCTCAGGGTGTTCTGGTAGTCGACGACCGTGTCCTTGAGCGACCACTCGACGGAGGGCGCGACGAACCAGCCTGAGGGATGCTCGTAGCGGAGCTCGGCCCGGTAGAGGTGCTCGGGCACGACGGGGAGGCGGTGGTCGCCATACTGGACGTCGCCCTCGAACCTGAAGTCCGACCAGGCATAGGTCTGGCGCAGCCGCAGGCCCTGGAGAATCGTCCAGTCGAGGCCGGCCTCCAGGCCCTGATGGATCGTCCTGTCGGCGTTGAAGGTGGCGGCGGGAATCCCCTGGGCGGCGTTGACCGTGTAGGTGAGCAGCTCGTGCTCGAGCCGGGCGCGGTAGAGGGCCACGTCCCAGATCACCGGTCCCCGGCGTCCGCGGGTTCCGATCTCGCCGGTCCAGGCGTCCTGCGGCCTCAGGGGTGTGAAGCCGCCGACGGTGGGCGACAGGGCGCTGAAGTTGGGCGGCTCCACCGACCGGGTCAGGTTGGCGTAGACCTGGGCGCCGGCCTCATCCTGCCAGAGCAGGCCGATCCGCGGAGCGAGCCAGTCGTCGTCCTTGCCGGTGGTCAGGTCGAAGGTGCCGGGCGCGCCCGGCAGCCTGAAGCTCTGATAGTCCCGTTCGGCACGGCCATAGGCGCCGCCGGCCACCAGGGCGATCTGGTCGGTCACGAAGACCCGGCCCTCGGCGAAGACGTCCAGGGCCCTGGCGTTCTGGCGGCTCTTGGCGGTCTGGGGGCCATGAGAGCCCGCCCGGTTGACCCACTGGTTGGCGTCCAGGTCGCCGGAGCGGAACGAGACTCCATAGAAGGCGTCGGCGCGGCGGCCGGCCAGCTCGCCCTCCCAGTCGAAGCGGCCGAAGGCCCCCCAGTTGCGGCTCTCCTGGTCGATCACCTGGAAGATGGGGTGGTCCAGGTCCTTCCAGGTCGCATAGACCCCACCCTCGAACACCGTCGACGGCGTCAGCCGCCAGCGGGTCCGCAGGGCGCCGCGCACCGAGCCCATGTCGCGCTGGTAGTTCAGGGCGCGGTTGGCGGGATTGGCCGCCTGCGGACTGTTCAGGGCCTGGGCCAGGGTCACCGAACCGGGGATCTCCTGGTGGACATAACCGCCATGGATCAGCAGGCGGACTTCCTGCTCCTCGCCGAACCGGCGGCCGATGTTCAGGCTGGCATGCTGCTCCTGGCCGGCGCTCTGGGCGCGCCAGCCCTCGGCCTGCTGGGCGGTGACCGCCCCGAAGGCGTCCCAGTCGCCCCAGACCCGCGCCGCCTCGGCGTGGCCGCGCAGGGTCCCGTACGACCCGCCTTCCACGCGGAGCAGGTTGTCGGCCCCGGCGTCACGGCCGGTGGGGGTCACCAGGTTGATGGCCCCGCCCAGCAGGGCGCCGCCGAACCGCAGGGCGTTGCCGCCCTTGTAGACCTCGGTGAAGCGGGCGATCGACGGGTCGATCAGCTGGAAGTCGCCGAAACCGTCGGCCTCGTTGAAGGGCACGCCGTCCTGCGCCAGCAGGGTTCCGCGGTTGTGGGTGGAATTGCCGATCCCCGAGCCGCGGATCGAGAGCCGGGTGTCCCCGCCCCACTTCTTCTGGGCGTAGACCCCTGGCACGTCGCGCAGCAGGTCGGCGAGGCCGGGGGCGTAACGGTTGGCGTAGGATTCGGCCGATACCACCGCCACCGCGCCGGGGGTTTCCGACAGGCGCGCCCGGGCCTGGGCGACGACGGGCGGATCCTCGGGGTTGCGGGCGGCGGTGACGACGACGCTGTCGACGGTGGTGGGCTGTTCCTCGGCCAGGGCGAGGGCGGGGGCGGCCAGGGCGCCGGCCGCGAGCAGGATGACGCGCAGCGCGGCGCGTGAAGACTGAGGCATGTGGGAATTCCAGACTCAAGGACGTCAGGACGCGCGCCGACGCAGGGACCGGCGCGTGGTGAAGTGTCAGAGAGTCCGGCTTGGAGGGCCTTGGCCGAAGGGACGGGGCGGGGCGCGGGCGCCGCGCAGGACGACCTCGACGCTCGGCGCCTGGACGATGCGTTCGGCCACATAGGCGATCGGGACGACGGACAGCTCCGGCGTCATCGTGACCGCCAGGGTGGCGCCCAGGCAGTCGTGGCAGGGCAGGCCGGCGAAACCCTTCTGGGCCTTGCCATCGTGGTCCAGCACCACGGTCTTCGCGCCTTGCGGGGTGCAGAGTTCGACCCGGACGGCGCCCATCGACTCCGCGGCCAGGGCCGCGGCGGGCGCGAGGGCCTGGATCAGCAGGGCCGCGACCGCGAACAGCACCGCCAGGGGCGTACGCCCCCGCGACCTGCCTCGATCCGCGCCCATCTGCATGGCGCCGGTCATAAGGCCGTGAACGCGGGTTCCGCAAGGCCCCTTCCGACAGGCATAGTCACGCTCATCCACAAGGAGAGCGTATGGAAGGCCACGTTTCGCCCGGCGAATACAAAGACGTCATTCTCTTTCTCGCCACCGCCGGCGTGATCGTGCCTCTGTTCCGCCGTTGGCGGATCAGCCCCATCCTCGGCTTCCTCGGCGCCGGGGTGGTGCTCGGCCCCTACGGCCTGGGGGCCCTCAGCGACACCTTTCCCTGGGTCGGCTACTTCACCATCGACAATCCGCAGGAGGTCGCCCAGCTCGCCGAGTTCGGCGTGGTCTTCCTGCTGTTCATGATCGGGCTGGAGCTCTCCTGGGAGCGCCTGCGGCTGATGCGCCGCTTCGTGTTCGGCATGGGCGCCCTGCAGGTGGGGCTCTGCATCGCCGCCATCGCCGGCGTCGCCATCTCCTTCGGGGTCGACCCGATCGCGGCCATCGCCATCGGCGCGGCCCTGGCGCTCTCCTCCACCGCGGTGGTGATGCCGATCCTGACCGAGCAGAAGCGCCAGCACTCCACTGCCGGACGCGCCACCTTCTCGGTGCTGCTGTTCCAGGACCTGGCCGTGGCCCCGATCCTGATCACCCTGACCATCCTGGGCCGGGGCGGCGGCGACCAGGTCTTCTCGCCCAAGCTCTTGCTGGCCTTCGCCCCGGCGGTGCTCGGCGTCCTGGGGCTGGTGGTGTTCGGCCGGCTGTTGCTGCGCCCCATGCTGAAGTCGGTGGCGCGCGCCAAGAGCGAAGAGCTGTTCATGGCCGCCTGCCTGCTGGTGGTGATCGGGGCGGGGCTGGTGAGCGCGCTCACGGGCCTGTCCATGGCGCTCGGCGCCTTCATCGCCGGCCTGCTGCTGGCCGAGACCGAGTACCGCCACGAGGTCGAGGTCACCATCGAACCCTTCAAGGGCCTGCTGCTGGGCCTGTTCTTCCTCTCGGTGGGCATCGGCCTCGATCTCTCGATCCTCGCGGCCCAGCCCCTGCTGGTGCTGGGCATGGCGCTCGGCCTGATCCTGCTGAACGCCTCGGTGGTCTATGGCCTGGCGCGGCTGTTCGGGCTGAAGTCGCCGCCGGCGATCGAGGCCGGCCTGCTGCTGGCCGGCGGCGGCGAGTTCGCCTTCGTCATCCTCTCGGCGGCCATGGGTGACGGGATCGTCGACCGCGTGATCGGCCAGACGGTTTTGGTCTCCTCCACCCTGTCGATGATGTGCATCCCGCTGCTGGCGGCCCTGGGGCTGAAGCTCGGCGGCCGCAAGGTGTCCGGGGAGGGCCTGGCGGCCGAACCGCCGGCGCCGGCCGACGGGGAGAAGCCCCGGGTCCTGGTGGTGGGCTACGGCCGGGTCGGGCGGCTGGTGGGCGACATGCTCAGCCGCCACGACATTCCGTGGGTCGCCGCCGAGCGGGATCCGCGCCTGGTGGAGGCCGCCCGCCGGGCCGGCGAATCAATCTTCTTCGGCGACGCCTCGCGTCCGGAGTTTCTGCGACGCTGCGGTCTGGAGACGGCGCCCTCCCTGGTGGTGACCATGGACGCCCCCGACGGGGTGGAGACCATCGTCGCCACCGCCCGCCAGATGCGGCCGGACCTCACCATCGTGGCCCGCGCGCGCGATGCGCGGCAGGCCCAGAGACTCTATGAGCTGGGCGCCACCGACGCCGTGCCGGAGACCGTCGAGGCCTCCCTGCAGCTTTCCGAGGCCGTGCTGGTGGAAATCGGCGTGCCCATGGGCCTGATCATCGCCTCCATCCACGAGCGCCGCGATGAGTTCCGCAAGTCCCTCAACCGGCCCGAGGCCCTGGGCGGCCGCGTGCGCCGTTATCGGCGCAACGCAGAGGCGTGAGCCGGGCCCGCGCCTGCGCCGATATTCCACGGTTGGGCGAACATGTTGTTCATCTTGAACAAAGTGCGTCACAGTGCGGTCTTAAAGAGACACAGCCGCCCCATCTTCGCCTGGAGATGGCCTCGAAAAAATTGTCGGGAACCAAATATGGGAGCCGACGTTCTCGGGGTCGGTGCGACAGGGGCGCGCCGGTGCTAAGAGGGGTAGGGGATGTCGCGAGAGCGGTTCGGAATGATCGGGACAGACGCTGTTTCGCCGTTCGGACGGGCCTGCGACGTTCCGGCTGGTTTACAAGATAACTGTGGAACTGGGCGATGGGCGCGGGGCGCCCAGGGTGGCGGTTTGATTCGTCACGGCCAAGTTCAACGTCAAGATTCGACACTCCGGCGTCCGCCAGGCACGCTGAAAGTGGCTCGAAGGAGGACTCTGTCTTCCGTCCCGAAGTTGATCGCTGAGGGGTTTATTGTGTAGCGTCCTGGCGTCTAGTTCGCGGGTCGGGCAGATTGGCGGTCGGTGTGGCTTCGGCGACACTTTCGCCGCGCTTCGGCCTTGTTATAAAGGTGCTGGGTCATATGGCCGCAGCAGAGGGCAATGAGAGGGCTCTGATATGAAATTCAAACTCCTAGCGGGAGCCGCCCTGGCTGCGGTGTTCGCCGCGTCCGGTGCTTCCGCGCAAGAAGGCTGGTACGGCGCCGTCGACCTTGGCTACCACTGGCCGGAAGGCATTGAAGCCGACTCGTCCAACAACGCCGCGAACGCCAAGCCCTATTCCTGGACGTTCGACCAGGAAAAGGATTGGGCCGGCTTTGCTCGTCTCGGCTATCAGCTGAACGACAACTGGCGCGTTGAACTCGAAGGCGGCTACCGTCCGGGCGACATCAAGTCGGTCCGCGGCGGCACGGGCAACTCGATCCTGGGTCTCTGCACCCCGGGCGTGCTGCGCACCGCCGGCGCCCCGACCTGCGGCGCCCCGACCGGCGAGATCGAGTCGTGGACCGTCATGGGCAACGTGCTCTATGACTTCGCCCCCGGCGCGATGATCAACCCCTTCATCGGCGCTGGCGTGGGTATCAACCACGTCTCGCTGAAGACCGTCGGCCAGTTCTCCAGCGTGACCGGCGCGATCACCGCGGCGAACCCCGCCATCCAGAACCTGACCATCGACGACGACGATACGGCGCTCGCCTATCAACTCATCGCCGGTCTGGCCTGGCAGGCGACCGACAAGCTGAACGTCGACCTGACCTATCGTTGGCTCGGCGGCTCGGACCTCGACTTCGCGTCGACCGGTTCGAACGCGCTGCAACCCGGCGTCTTCAGCGGCGAATACCGCGACCAGTCGGTGACCCTCGGCCTGCGTTACTCCTTCGCTTCGCCGCCGCCGCCCCCGCCGCCCCCGCCGCCCCCGCCCCCGCCGCCTCCCCCGCCCCCGCCTCCTCCGCCCCCGCCGGCGTATGAGGCCAAGCAATTCATCGTCTACTTCCCGTTCGATCAGTACGTCCTGACCCCGGAAGCCCAGACGGTGGTTTCGGAAGCCGCGAACTACGCCAACGCCGGCCACGCCACCCGCGTGGTGGTCGTCGGTCACACCGACTCCTCCGGTTCGCCGGCCTACAACGTCCGCCTGTCGGAACGTCGGGCCAAGGCCGTGGCTGACGCGCTCGTCGGTCAAGGCGTCGGCGCCGGCTCGCTGCAAGTCGACTGGAAGGGCGAAACGCAACTCGCCGTTCCGACCGGCGACGGCGTGAAGGAACCGCTGAACCGCCGTTCGACGATCGACATCAACTTCTAAGATATCGATCTCGGCGGTTCGCCGAACTAAGCGAGGGGCCCGGTCGCAAGACCGGGCCCTTTTGCTATGGGCCGCCCGCCGCGGGCCGGCGCGTCCCCGTCCGGGGCCTAGCCGCGGTCAATTCTTCGCGCCAGCCTTGTGTTTTCCGCAACAATTTCGCATTTTCCGCCCGAACTTGAGGGCCGGACATGTCTTGGGACCATCTCGACCGGGATAAATTTTCAGACGAGCGCGAGGCCGTGTCGGCCCTGCTCGCCAGTCGCCCCCTGTCCCCGGAGGACCGCGAGGAGGTGCGCCAGGAGGCCGAGGCCCTGGTCCGCTTCGCCCGCAAGGGCGCGGCCAAGCAGGGGGTGGTGGAGAGCTTCCTGCAGGAGTTCTCCCTGTCGACCCGCGAGGGCCTGGCCCTGATGTGCCTGGCCGAGGCCCTGCTGCGCACCCCCGACGAGGGCACCCGTGACCGGCTGATCGCCGAGAAGATCGCCTCGGCCGACTGGGCCAGCCATCTCGGCCGTTCCGACAGCCTGCTGGTGAACGCCTCGACCTGGAGCCTGATGCTCACCGGCAAGCTGATCGACCCCGACGAGGAGGCGCGCGCGGACCTGCCGGGCTTCATCCGCCGGCTGGCCGGCCGCCTGGGCGAGCCGGTGATCCGCCAGGCCGTGGGCGCGGCGGTACGGATCATGGGCGAGCAGTTCGTCCTGGGGCGGACCATCGATCAGGCCATCAAGCGTGCGGGGGCGGACGGCTTCGTCTGCTCCTTCGACATGCTGGGGGAGGGCGCGCGCACCGCCGCCGACGCCGATCGTTATGAGAAGGCCTATGCCGACGCCCTCACCACGGTGGGGTCCAAGGCCAAGGGCCAGGGGCCCGAGGCCGGTCACGGGGTCTCGGTGAAGCTCTCGGCCCTGTCGCCGCGCTACGAGGCCCGCCAGGAGGACAGGGTCTGGTCCGACCTCTATCCCCGCATCCTGCGGCTGGCCCGGATCGCCGCCGACGCCAACATCAACCTGACCCTGGACGCCGAGGAGGCCGATCGGCTGGTCCTCTCCCTCAAGCTCCTCGAACGCCTCGCCGCCGAGCCGGAGTTGGGGACCTGGAAGGGCCTGGGCCTGGCGGTGCAGGCCTATCAGAAGCGCAGCCCCCGGACGATCGAGGCGGTGGCCGACATCGCGCGCGCCACCGGCCGCCGGCTGATGGTGCGGCTGGTGAAGGGCGCCTACTGGGATTCCGAGATCAAGCGCGCCCAGGTGGGCGGCCTGCCGGGCTATCCCGTCTACACCACCAAGGCGGCCACCGACGTCTCCTACCTGGCCTGCGCCCGGGCCCTGCTGGCCGCGGCGCCGGCCCTCTATCCGCAGTTCGCCACCCACAACGCCCACACCCTGGCCGCCGTGCGTCAGATGGCGCGCCGGGCCGGGGTCGAGCCGGAATACCAGCGACTGCACGGCATGGGGGAGGCGCTCTATGCCGGCGCGGTGGAACGCTACGGCCCCCTGAAGCTGCGGGTCTACGCACCCGTGGGCGGCCACGAGGACCTGCTGCCCTATCTGGTGCGCCGGCTGCTGGAGAACGGGGCCAACACCTCCTTCGTCCATGCCCTGCTGGACGAGAAGACCCCGGTCTCGGCGGTGGTGGGCGATCCCATCGCCACGGTGGAGGCCGCCGGCGGCGCGCCGCACCCGCGCATTCCCCTGCCGATCGACCTCTATGGCTCGGCCCGCAGGAACTCCACCGGGGTGGACCTGTCCATCGCCGCCGACCGCGATCGCCTGAGCGCCGCCGTGGCGGGGCTCGACTTCCTCACCGGCCGGCCGATCATCGCCGGGCGCGAGACCGGGACCGGAGCCAGCGCCCCGCGCACCTCCCCCAGCGACCTCGACCGGGTGATCGGCCAGGCCTGGAGCGCGGGCGAGGCCGACATCGAGGCCGCCTTCGCCGCCGCCAAGGCCGCCCAGCCCGCCTGGGACGCCCGTGGCGGCCACGGCCGGGCCAAGGTGCTGCGCGCCATGGCCGAGGCCCTGGAGGCCCACCGCGACCGGCTGATCGCCGTCTGCGTCGCCGAGGCCGGCAAGACCTATGGCGACGGCGCCGCCGAGGTCCGCGAGGCCGCCGACTTCTGCCGCTACTACGCCCACCTGGCCGAGCGTCAGTTCGCGGGCCCCGAGACCCTCAAGGGCCCGGTGGGGGAGGTGAACCAGCTCTCCCTGCACGGCCGCGGGGTCTTCGTCTGCATCAGCCCCTGGAACTTCCCGCTGGCCATCTTCACCGGCCAGATCGCCGCGGCCCTCGCCGCCGGCAACGCCGTCCTCGCCAAGCCGGCCGAGCAGACCCCGCTGATCGCCGCCGAGGCGGTGCGTCTGTTCCACGCCGCGGGCTTGCCGTCCGAAGTGCTCCACCTGCTGCCGGGTGACGGCGCGAGCGTGGGCGGCGCCCTTACCGCCCACCCGGCCTGCGCCGGCGTGGCCTTCACCGGCGGCACCGACACCGCCTGGGCCATCAACCGCACCCTGGCGGCCCGTCCCGGGCCCATCGTCCCCTTCATCGCCGAGACCGGCGGCCTGAACGCCATGTTCGTCGACACCACCGCCCTGCGCGAGCAGGTGATCGACGACGTCATCGCCTCGGCTTTCGGCTCGGCCGGCCAGCGCTGCTCGGCCCTGCGCATCCTGTTCGCGCCGCGCGAGACCGCCGATCTGCTGATCGAGGGCCTGGCCGGGGCCATGGACGCCCTGGTGCTGGGCGACCCGGCCGATCCGCGCACCGACATCGGCCCGGTGATCGACGCCGACGCGCGGGCCGCCCTGAACGCCCACCTGGCGCGGCTCAACGCCGAGGCCAAGGTGATCCGCCGGACGGCCGAACCGGCCGGCGGCCATTTCTTCGCCCCCACCCTGGCGGAAATCCCGTCCGCGGCCTTCCTGCAGAAGGAGGTGTTCGGCCCGATCCTGCACGTGGTCCGCTACGATGCGGCCCGGCTGGACGAGGCGGCCGGTCCCCTGGCCGCGGCTGGCTACGGCCTGACCCTGGGAGTCCACAGCCGCATCGAGGGCTTCGCCGACCAGGTCCGGGCTGCTGTCCCGGCGGGCAACGCCTATGTGAACCGCTCGATGATCGGCGCCGTGGTGGGGGTCCAGCCCTTCGGGGGCGAGGGCCTTTCAGGCACCGGACCCAAGGCGGGTGGGCCGCACGCCCTGCTGCGCTACGCGGTGGAACGGGCGGTGAGCGTGAACATCGCCGCCCAGGGCGGGGACCCCGCCCTCCTGAACCTCAACCCCTGACGCGCGTTCCCCGCCCAAGCCATCGGGCGCGGGGTAAGGCATGACACACCAACAGGCGCTGGCCTTCGGCCTGATCGCCGTCACCATCGGCGCCTTCATCTGGGGGCGGTTCCGCTACGACCTGATCGCGCTGGTCGCGCTGCTGGCCGGCGTGCTGCTGGGGGTGGTGCCGGCCAAGAGCGCCTTCGACGGCTTCTCCAACGACATCACCGTCATCATCGCCAGCGCCCTGGTGGTGAGCGCCGCTTTCGCCCGCTCCGGTATCATCGAGGCCCTGCTGCGCCCCCTGCTGCCGCGCCTGAAGACCGAGCGCAGCCAGGTCCCGGTGCTGACGGCGGCGGTCACCCTGCTCTCCATGACCACCAAGAACGTGGGGGCCCTGGCCATCATGATGCCGGTGGCCCTGCAGGTGGCGCGGCGGACCGCGACCTCTCCAGGCCGGCTGCTGATGCCCATGTCCTTCGGGGCCCTGCTGGGCGGGCTGGTGACCCTGGTGGGGACGGCGCCCAACATCATCGTCTCCCAGGTGCGCGAGCAGATCCTGGGCAAGCCCTTCGGCATGTACGACTATGCCCCCGTCGGTTTGGCCCTGGCGGCCATGGGCGTCCTGTTCCTGTCCTTCGCCTACAAAATCCTGCCCAAGGGCCGGACCCCGGCCACCAATATCGACGCGGCCCTGGCGGCCAACGCCTATTTCACCGAGGTCCAGGTTCCCGAGGACTGGACCTTCGAGAAGAACCGCGTCCTCGACCTGCACGCCATGGCGCACCAGGAGGTGCGGGTCATGGCCCTGCTTCGGGGCGGCAAACGCAAGTCCCAGCCCCATCCGAACACCAAGGTCCTGCCCGGCGACACCCTGCTGCTGGAGGGCGATCCCCAGGGGCTGGACGACCTGATCACCCGGGCCAAGCTTCGCCTGACCCGGGCCGACAAGCCGCTCTCCATGGAGGAGCCCACCGAGGAGGTGCGGGTCATCGAGGCCGTGGTGGGCGCGGAGTCCGGGCTGATCGGCGAGACCGCCCAGCGCTTCGACCTGCACGGCCAGCACGGCGTCAATCTGCTGGCGGTCAGCCGCTCGGGCTTCCGGCTCAGCCAGCACCTCAACCGGGTGCGCCTGCGCCGCGGCGACGTCATCGTCCTGCAGGGCGGGGAACGGACCCTGCCCGCCGCCCTGACCGCGCTGGGTCTCCTGCCCCTGGCCGAGCGGGAGGTGAGGCTGGGCGGCATTCGGCACGCCCTGGCGCCCGCGGTCATCCTGGCGGCCGCCATGGTCCTGGTGGCCTTCCAGGTGGTTCCTGTGGCCATCGCCTTCTTCGGGGCCGCCGTGGTGATGATCGCCATCGGCTCGATCCGCATGCGGGAGGCCTATTCGGCCCTGGACGGTCCGGTCCTGGTGCTGATCGCCGCCCTGATCCCGGTGTCGGAGGCGATCCAGACCACCGGCGGGGCCGATCTGATCGGGGCCTGGCTCTCGGCGCTGTTCCGCGGCCAGGCGCCCATGCTGGCTCTGGCGGCCATCATGGCCGTGGCCATGGCCGCCACGCCGTTCCTGAACAACGCCGCCACCGTGCTGATCGTGGCCCCGGTGGGGGCGGCCCTGGCCCTCAAGCTGGGGCTCAATCCCGACCCCTTCCTGATGGCCGTCGCGGTGGGCGCGGCCTGCGACTTCCTCACCCCCATCGGCCATCAGTGCAACACCCTGGTGATGGGGCCGGGGGGCTACAGGTTCAGCGACTACCCCCGGCTGGGGGCGCCGCTGACCCTGCTGGTCTTGGTGGCCGGCACGCCGCTGATCGCCCTGTTCTGGCCCCTGGTGAAGGGTTAGAGCCTCGGGTCAGATGGAGTCATCTGACCCGAGGCTCTAATTCAAAAGTGTAGAGCGCGTCGGACGGGTTAACCGGCTTCCACCTAACCCTGACGCGCTCTAGCCCCAGATCAGGATCCACAGGCCGATGGCGGCGAAGGAGGCCGCCGCGGCCCAGCGGATGGCCGTCAGGGGCAGCTTGGTGGCGGCTGCGTCGCCCAGGAACACCGCCGGGGTGTTGGCCAGCATCATGCCCACCGTGGTGCCGGCCGCCACCAGGGCCACCTCATGGAAGCGCGCGCCCAGGGCGACGGTGGCCACCTGGGTCTTGTCCCCCATCTCCACGAAGAAGAAGGCCACCAGGGTGGTCCAGAAGACCGAGGACCCGGCCCGCTCGCGCGGCGCGTCCTTGTCCTCGAAGGTGTCGGGAATCAGCGCCCAGCCGGCGAAGGCGATGAAGGCCAGGCCCAGGACCCACTTCATCCAGGGCCCGTCGAAGAAGGCGCCGGCCACCGAGCCGATGGAGGCGGCCAGGGCGTGGTTGGCGATGGTGGCGAAGAAGATCCCCAGCAGGATCGGAACCGGCTTGCGGAACCGCGCGGCCAGCAGGATGGCCAGCAGCATGGTCTTGTCGCCGATCTCGGCGATGGCCACGAGGCCGGTGGAGACGAGGAAGGCTTCCATGAATCGAGCGTCCGGGCGGGGTCAGGCGCATACCAATGGCTTTCCGCGCCGCCGACCCCGCAAAAGATCAGCGCACGAAAGCCAAAGGTCTCGCCAAGCTCGATGCCGGACGCGCCATGCTTGGGACCTTTCGGCCCCGCACAAGTCTGTTGACGCGCCCCCTGCTGGAACCGCAGGCGGCTACTCCCCAGTGACGCCGTGGGGATAGGGCGGCGGCTCCACGGGCGCAAGGTGAAACTGCCCGCGCGGCGGGCGAGATGTTTTGTCACACTGTCGTGAGCGGCGCCTGTCCGACGCCCCGGAAAGCCTTGTCGATCAACCCCCGGAGAGCCACGTTAAGACCTCGTTAACGAAAAAGCCTGGGGACGCGTCCATTCCCCCCGTTGACGAGTCATTAGGCTTCATGCCCCCATATGATGCGTATCTGGGGTTGGGCGACCACTAGATGTAGGGCTTGCCGCGTTGGGGCGGTTCTAGACGGAAGCGCCTGATAGTTATGGATTTTGGGTCATGAGCAGCAGCGAAGCGGTATTGCGGACGGTTTCGGAAGCCAACACGGCGGCCCCGGAACGGGCCGATCGACCGCAGCTGCAACTGGTCCGCAAGGTCGTGGTCGACCGGTCGCGGGACGCCCTGCTGACCGACTTCGGCAAGACCACCCTGGAGGACCGCTACCTGCTGCAGGGCGAGTCCTATCAGGACATGTTCGCCCGGGTCGCCACGGCCTATGCCGACGACGCCGACCACGCCCAGCGGGTCTATGACTACATCTCCAACCTCTGGTTCATGCCGGCCACCCCGGTGCTGTCCAATGGCGGCGCCGATCGCGGCCTGCCGATCTCCTGCTTCCTGAACGCGGTCGGCGATTCGCTCGACGGCATCCAGAGCGTCTGGAACGAGAACGTGGCGCTGGCCTCCAACGGCGGCGGCATCGGCACCTATTGGGGCGGCGTCCGCTCCATCGGCGAGAAGGTGAAGGGCGCCGGCCAGACCAGCGGCATCATCCCCTTCATCCGCGTGATGGACAGCCTGACCCTGGCCATCAGCCAGGGCTCCCTGCGCCGCGGCTCGGCGGCGGTCTATCTGGACATCCACCATCCGGAGATCGAGGAGTTCCTCGAGATCCGCAAACCCTCGGGCGACTTCAACCGCAAGTCCCTGAACCTGCACCACGGCATCTCCATCAGCGACGCCTTCATGGAGGCCGTCCGCGACGGAGAGATGTTCGGCCTGCGCTCGCCCAAGACCGGCGACGTGGTCAAGGAGGTCGACGCCCGCACCCTGTGGCAGAAGATCCTCGAGATCCGCCTGCAGACCGGCGAGCCCTACCTGATCTTCTCCGACACCGTGAACCGCTCCATGCCGCAGCATCAGCGCGACCTGGGCCTCAAGGTCCGGCAGTCGAACCTGTGCTCGGAGATCATGCTGCATACCGGCCCCGACCACCTGGGCGCCGAGCGCACCGCGGTCTGCTGCCTCTCCTCGGTCAACGCCGAGAAGTTCATGGAATGGCGCGACCACCCGACCTTCATCGAGGACGTCATGCGCTTCCTCGACAACGTCCTGCAGGACTTCATCACCCGCGCCCCGCCGGAGATGAAGAACGCCGTCTACGCCGCGATCCGCGAGCGGTCGGTGGGCCTGGGCCTGATGGGCTTCCACTCGTTCCTGCAGGCCCAGAACGTGCCCTTCGAGAGCGCGCTGGCCAAGTCCTGGAACATGCGCCTCTTCAAGCACCTGCGCCGCCAGTGCGACGCGGCTTCCCGGACGCTCGCCGCCGAGCGCGGCCCCTGCCCGGACGCCGCCGACATGGGCGTCATGGAGCGCTTCAGCCACAAGCTGGCCATCGCGCCGACCGCCTCGATCTCGATCATCTGCGGCGGCACCAGCGCCGGCATCGAGCCGATCCCGGCCAACATCTACAGCCACAAGACCCTGTCGGGGACCTTCGCGGTCAAGAACCCCTATCTGGAGCGCCTGCTCGAGGAGAAGGGCCAGAACACCGCGGCGGTCTGGGACACGATCCTGGAGAACGAGGGCTCGGTCCAGCACCTGGACTGCCTCACCGCCGACGAGAAGGACGTCTACAAGACCGCCTTCGAGCTGGACCAGCGCTGGGTGGTGGAACTGGCCGCCGACCGCACGCCCGACATCTGCCAGTCCCAGTCGGTGAACATCTTCCTGGCCGGCGACGTCGACAAATGGGACCTGCACATGCTGCACTGGCAGGCGTGGGAGCGCGGCTGCAAGTCGCTCTACTACCTGCGTTCCAAGTCGGTGCAGCGCGCCGCCCACGCCGGCGGCGAGGGCCTGGTGATGATGGACCAGGGGCCCAGCGAAAAGACCGACTACGACGAGTGCCTCGCCTGCCAGTAGAACCCAGCCGCCAAGTCGCTCGGCCTGCGTTACAAGGTTAATCGACCTAACGGCGCAGGTCTTTCGGAGAGGCTATGCGACTGCTCGCGGCGACGGCTTTGACGATCGGATGCGCGGCCACCACGGCCGCGGTCGGCGCCGCCGTCTTCCCCGCGCCCGCGGTCCAGACCTCCCCGGGCGACCGGGTCGTCCAGCAGGAGTGGAGCAGCCTGAAGGCTGCGGTCTTCGCCCCGGCCGCGACGGCCGCGGCCGACTTCGTGCGGCCCCCCACCCCCGAGTTCGCCGGCGGCGCGGCGGCGGAGGCGGGGATCGAGCCCGACTTCCGCCAGCCGGCCGTCACCGGCACGCCCCTGGACGCCCCCACCGCCTTCGCCACCGAGACCTACGTTCCCGGCGAGGGTGTGGCCCGCTGGAAGGTGAGCGAAATGGCCATTGCCCGGCCCGCCGCCCGCGCCGTGGACGCCGTGCGGATCTCCATCGGCCAGATCGCTCGCACGCCGGGCGCCCTGCCGCCGCGCCCCGGCCAGGCGGTCTCGGCCGACACCGAGGCCTATGAGGTCAGCTACACCCGTGGCTGGCCGGCCCTGGTGGCGCTGGACGCCGGCCCGTACGACCTGGACCTGACCCCCCACGCCGGGGTCGGCATCTCCAACGCCGGTGGCGAGGCCGAGGCCGGGGCCATGGTCCGCCTGCGCCGCAAGGCCGAGGGCCTGGCGGACCGCCTGGGGGTCAGCGACGGCGCGCGGTTCGGCGACCGCGGCCGCTGGTACCTGTTCGCCGCGGCCAGCGGCCGGGCCGTGGGCCTCAACGTCCAGCGCTCCAACGGCGACTGGTCCAACCGCGGCCTCTCCACCGACGCCGCCAGCGCCCTGGTCAGCGACGTCCAGGCCGGGGTCGGCTGGCGCAAGGGCTCGGTCCAGGCCTCGCTGGCCTGGATGCGGCGCAAGGTGAAGGCCGCCCAGACCCTCATGGGCTGGGACCATCGCGACGATTCGATGGTGGCCTTGACCATTTCCATCAAGCCGCGCCGCTGATCTTGCAGGGAAATCTCCAACAGCGACGGGTGCGGCGGTTAAGCACGGGAACCGAATTTCCCGTTGCGTCCTTCTCAGGGCGTGGAAGGATGTCGTCGGGCCGCTCGCCAGACGACGCGGCAAGGGGAGATCGCCTCATGAGGTCGATGGCTGGGCTGGCCACCGCCTTGGGCATTACCGGTATGTGCGTGGCGACGAACGCCGCGGCGCAGTCGACACCGCTCACCCTTGAATCCGGCGCCGCGCAACTGATGAACGCGGCCTTCGATCCCAAGGCCTATTCGCCCCGCGACGACGACCTCATCGCCCACCTGCTGGACCGGGAAACCTACAGCCCCGGGGTCGGCCCGGTGCGCTGGGACAACAGCAATGTGCTGCTGGGCGACAACGGCGTGGCCGTCGACTCCCTGCGGCTCTCGGTGGGCGGGACTGTTCGCGCGCCTGGCGGCCTGCCGGTCAATTTCGACCGCGCCGAGTTCGAGGCCCAGGCCTACGAGATCTCGCTCACCCGCAACTGGCCCGATGCGGTCAGCTTCGCCACCGATCGCTACGACGTCTCGCTGACGCCCCACGCGGGTCTGGGCATGTCCAGCGCCGGCGGTTCGGCCGAGGCCGGCGCCATGCTCACCCTGGGCCAGAAGGCCTCAGACGGCTTGAAGTCGCGGCTGGGCGCCCTGGGCGTCCGCGACGGGGCGGCCTTCGGCAATGAAGGGCGCTGGTATCTGTTCGCCGCCGCCAGCGGCCGCGCCGTGGGCCTGAACATGCAGCGCAACAATGGCGACTGGAACGGCGCCGGCTGGTCCACCGACCCCTCCAGCGCCCTGATCGGCGACGCCCAGCTCGGCGTCGGCTGGCGCAAGGGCGCCATGCAGACCTCGCTCGGCTACATTCACCGCGAGGTGAAGGGCCAGCACATGGTCTGGGGCCAGGAGACCAAGGACGACTCGATGGTCGCCTTCTCGCTCTCCATCAAACCCCGGCATTAGGCCTAGCCTTCCCACCCCTCGTGGAAGCCCATGCGCTCGGCCCACAGGGCGTGCAGGCGCGGGTCGTCGTCCACCCGGCGCACCACCTCGCCCATCCTCGGCGCCACCTCGTAGAACCGCTTCCGGCGCGGCCGGAACCGCGAGACGGCGGCGACATAGAGGTCCAGCACGGTGAGGTCGTCGCCCAGGACATAGCGGCCGGGCGTGACCTGGCGCTCCATCATGCCCCAGCAGTCGGCGATGCGGTCCAGCACGCGGGTCTCCAGGGCGGCGTGACCCGCCGGGTCGGGGACGAGGCGCGAAGGGTCGTCCTTGACCCAGTAGAGCGAATAGACGGCCGAGGAGACGAAGCTCATCCAGCGCAGGAACTGGGCCCGCTTCGGATCTCCCGGCGCCGGCGCCAGCCCGGCCTTCGGATAGGTCTCGGCCAGCCAGATCAGGATCGCCGCGCTCTCGGTGACCACCTCGCCGGAGGCCAGCACCAGGGCGGGAACCTGGCGCATGGGATTGGCCTTCAACACCTGGTCGCCGCTGGCCGGGTCGTCATGGTCCCAGGTGTAGGCGTCGATCAGGGTGTAGGGGACCTCCAGCAGGGTCAGGGCCGCCTCGACGGGAACCGCCCCGGAGCCCCGTGCGCCATAGAGGGTGAGGCCTGCGGCCATTGGTCCGTCCCCATGCAATTCACAACATCTTGGGGGCCTGCGTTAACTCGCCGCTAGATGTTGTCGTGGATCGATGGCTAAAGTTAACCCGCTAACGCGTCGTTCGTCGATTCCGCCTTGCTGGAAAGTCCGCCCGTGACCGCCTCGAAAATCGCCCTGCCCGGCCTGCTCACCCCGTCCTACGCCTACAAGCCCTTCCGCTATCCGTGGGCCTACGAGTTCTGGAAGAAGCAGCAGCAGGTCCACTGGATGCCCGAGGAGGTTCCGCTCGGCGAGGACTGCAAGGACTGGGCGACCAAGCTCAACGACCGCGAGCGCAACCTGCTCACCCAGATCTTCCGCTTCTTCACCCAGTCGGACGTCGAGGTGAACGACAACTACATGGAGCGCTATTCCCGCGTCTTCAAACCGACCGAAGTGAAGATGATGATGTCGGCCTTCTCCAACATGGAGACGATCCACATCGCGGCCTACGCCCTGCTGCTCGAAACCATCGGCATGCCCGACTCTGAGTTCACCGCCTTCCTGGATTACCAGGAGATGCGCGACAAGCACGACTACATGCAGAAGTTCGGGGTCGACACCAACGCCGACATCGCCCGCACCTTGGCCATGTTCGGCGGCTTCACCGAGGGCCTGCAGCTGTTCGCCAGCTTCGCCATGCTGATGAACTTCCCGCGCCACAACAAGATGAAGGGCATGGGCCAGATCGTCTCCTGGTCGGTGCGTGACGAGAGCCTGCACTGCGAGGGCATCATCAAGCTCTACCACGCCTTCAACGCCGAGACCGGCGTGGTCACCAAGAGCGTCGCCGACGACATCATCGACTGCTGCAAGACGGTGGTGGGCCTGGAGGACAAGTTCATCGACCTGGCCTTCTCGGCCGGCGAGGTCCAGGGCATGACGCCTGAGGACATCAAGGCCTATATCCGGTTCATCGCCGACTGGCGCCTGCGTCAGCTTCACCTGCCCGAGGTGTTCGGCGGGGTGAAGGAAAATCCGCTGCCCTGGCTGCAGTCCATGCTGTCGGGGGTCGAGCACGCCAACTTCTTCGAGGCCCGCTCCACCGAATATTCCAAGGCCGCCACCAAGGGCCAATGGCACGGGGAAGCCGGCGTCTGGGCCGAGTTCGACCGGTCCCTGTCGCGCCGCAGCGAGAACGTGCCCGCCGAATAGGACTCAGGCGGGCCTGACCACGGCGACGTGCAGCCAGGTCCGCGCCTCCTGCTCATAGCTGTGGCCGGCGGCCTGGCCGATCGTGAGGTCCGTCCAGGATCCCGCCTGGCCATAGGCGGCCCTCAGCTCGGCCTCCGACGGGAAGTTGAAATAGCGTCCCAGGGTGTCGCGGCCGCCGCCCTCGCCGGCCTTGTAGCTGGCATGGAAGAGACCGCCCGGCTTCAGGGCGCGGCGCACCCGGCCCAGCACCAGCGGCAGCGCCGGCGTGGGCACATGCAGCAGGGAGGCGTTGGCCCAGACCCCGTCGAAGGCCATCTCGTCCTCAATATCCTCGAACAATTGCACCCGGACCGGTCGTCCCAGCCGCGCCTGGGCGATCCGGGCGAGGCCCGCCGATCCGTCCAGGGACGTCACCTCGAACCCCCGGGCCAGCATCACCTCGCTGTCCTGCCCGCCGCCGCAGCCGAGGTCGAGAACCGCGCCGCCGGCCGGCAGGGCGGCCAGGAAGTCCGACAGCCTCTGCGAGGCCTTGGGCAGCCGACGCCCGGCATAGGCCGCGGCCTCCCGGTCATAGAAGGCCAGGGTCTGGGGATCGTGGGTTTCGTCGGCCATCGCTTGCGCTTCTCACCCTATGGATCGACCTTGCCACCTTGGCCGTTCAGGCGGCGGGATCAATCCATCGGAGCGGGTCATGAGCAAGGTTGTCTACGAGATCGTCCAGCATGACGGCGGCTGGGCCTATCGGTCCGACGGGGTCTATTCGGAGACCTTCCCCAGCCACGACGCCGCCCGCGCCGCGGCCATCCGGGTGGCCCGCGAGCAGAAGGTCCCCGGGACCGACGCGGCCATCTCCTTCGAGACCCCGGACGGCAAGTGGCATGAGGAACAGGTGGACGGCCATGACCGGCCCACCACCGAGGTGAAGGGCTAGCTCCAGGGCCCGCGCGCGGCTGGGGTCACCGGAACCGCCGTGCCCGCCCGGCGCGGACCGCTGACGGCGGCCCCGCCGCCCTCGGCCAGCTTCATCAGGGCCGCCACCCGGTTCCGGGTCGCCGGGTGGGTGGAGAACAGATTGTCCGCTCCCTGGCCCGACAGCGGATTGATGATGAACATGTGGCTGGTGGCCGGATTGCGCTCGGCCTGGTGGTTGATCATGCCGCCGCGGGCATAGGCCTCGATCTTCTGCAGGGCCGAGGCGAGCGCCTGGGGATCGCCGCTGATCTCCGCCCCACCCGCGTCGGCGCCGTATTCGCGGTGGCGGCTGATGGCCATCTGCACCAGGGCCGCGGCGATTGGGGCGAGGATGGCGAGCGCGATGGTCCCGATCACGCCGCCGGGCCGGTCGCGATCGTTTCCGCCGAAGAAGAAGGCGAAGTTGGCGAGCGCCGAGATGGCCCCGGCGATGGTGGCCGTCACCGTCATGGTGAGCGTGTCGCGGTTCTTCACATGGGCCAGCTCGTGGGCCATCACGCCGCGGATCTCGCGGCGGTCCAGCATGCGCAGCAGGCCCAGGTTCGCGGCGACCGCGGCGTGCTCGGGGTCGCGGCCGGTGGCGAAGGCGTTGGGCTGCTCGGAATTGATCAGATAGACCCTGGGGCGCGGCAGGCCGGCGCGATCCGACAGCTCGTGGACGTCGGCGGCGAAGTTGGCGATGAGGCGGTCGGGGTGGCTCTCGTCCACCTCGGTCGCGCCGTACATCCGCAGCACGATCTTGTCGGCGTTCCAGTAGCTGATGGCGTTGAGGGTCACCGCCATCAGGAAGGCGATGGCCATCCCGCTCGGCCCGGCGATCAGATAGCCGACGCCGACGAAGAGCGCGGTCAGGGCCGCGAGCAGCACGAAGGTTCGAAGGTGGTTGCGCATGGGTCCTGTGGCGGCCTGGAAGGTCGACACGGATATGGGGATCGCGCCCCGCCCCGCCAAGCTATCTCGAGTTGCGCAAGGGGATGGGGGTGACCGCCGGCCCCAATGGGACCCGCGCCGCGGCGCTCTCCAGCAGGCGGGCCTCCACCGCCTCGGCGGGCATGGGACGGGCGAACAGGTAGCCCTGCAGGCGGTCGCAGCCGGCGGCGCGCAGGAACAGGGCCTGACCCTCGTCCTCGACGCCCTCGGCGACGATGCGGCAGTCGAGGGAGGTGGCGGCCTGCAGCATGGAGCGCACCAGCTTGGAGACCCGGGGATCGCGGCCCACGTCGCCGATCAGGGACTGGTCCAGCTTCACCGTGTGGATCGGCAGCTGCATCAGGGCGCGCAGGTTGGAATAGCCGGTCCCGAAGTCGTCCAGGGCCACGCGCACCCCACAGGCCGCCAGCCGCTCGATATGGCGCCGCGCCAGGTCCAGGTCGTCCACCAGGAAGGTCTCGGTGATCTCCACGGTGAGCGCCGTGGCCGGCAGGTCGGTCGCCCGCAGGCGGCGGATCAGGTTGCGGGAGAAGGCCGGGTCCAGCAGTTCGCGGGGTGAGACGTTGCAGGAGACGGTGTCGATCAGCCCCTGGGCCACCCAGGGGGCGGCGCGCTGGCAGGCGGCGGCGAACACCGCGGCGTCCATCTGGCCGATCAGGCCCAGCTCCTCGGCCAGGGGCACGAAGACGCCGGGCAGCAACAGGCCCTGCTCGGGATGGTTCCAGCGGGCCAGCACCTCGACGCCGACGATGCGGCTGTCCTGGGCGTCCACCACCGGCTGGAACCAGGGGACGATCTCCCCCTGCGGGATGGCGCGGCGCAGGTCGCCTTCCAGGCTGTTGCGCCGGTCGCTGGCCTCCCGCATTTCGCGGTCGAAGATCGAGAACCGGCGTCCGCCCCCGGCCTTGGCGCGGTAGAGGGCCATGTCGGCGAAGCGTTGCAGATCGGTGGCGTCCACCGCGTTGTCGGGGAAGACCGCGACCCCCACCGAGGCGCTGGGGGCGACGGTGCGGCCATAGATCCAGTAGGCCTGGGCCAGGGCGGTGGTGAGTTGCTCGGCGCGCGCCGCCACGTCGGGGGCGGCGGTGATCAGGGCGAACTCGTCGCCCCCCAGGCGGGCCACCAGGTCGCCATGGCGGGCTTGGCCGCGCAGACGCGTGCCCATCTCGTTGAGCAGCAGGTCCCCGGCGTGGTGCCCCAGGGTGTCGTTGAGGTGCTTGAAGTGGTCCAGGTCGATGACGAAGAGGGCCACCCGCTCCCCCGACTCGTGGGCGTCCTCCAGCCGTTCGATCAGCGCCGAGGTGAAGGCGCCGCGGTTGAGCAGGCCGGTCAGGCCGTCGGTGCGGGCCAGGTGCAGGGTGAGGGCCCGTTCGGCCTCCAGCTCGTCGACCCGCCGCCCCAGGGCGGCGCTCAGGCGCTCGAACTCCTCGGTGGCGCGGCGCAGGTCCTCGGTCTTGGCGGCCAGCAGGGTCTCGGCCTCAAGGCGCGCCAGGCGGGCGCCTCCGAACTGGCGTGTGTGCGCCCTGGCCTCCGACATCTCGTCCCCCGCTATCCTCATTTCGGGGAGATATTGGCCGACGAGGCCGGAATCGACCGTTAACGGCCAAGCTTAGGCGGCCTGGGGCTCGGCCTCGGGGTTTTCGATCTGGCGCTCCCACTTGGCGACCACGGCGGCGGCCACGGAATTGCCCACCACGTTGGTGGCCGAGCGGCCCATGTCCAGCAGGTGGTCGACCGCCAGGATCAGGATCAGACCGGCCTCCGGCAGCTTGAAATAGGCCAGGGTGGCGGCGATCACCACCAGGGAGGCCCGCGGCACGCCGGCCATGCCCTTGGAGGTCACCATCAGCAGGGCCAGCATGGTGATCTGCTGGCCGATGGAGAGGTCGATCCCGTAGGCCTGGGCGATGAACAGGGTGGCGAAGGTGCAGTACATCATCGACCCGTCCAGATTGAACGAGTAGCCCAGCGGCAGGACGAAGCTGGCCACCTTGCGCGACACGCCCCACTTCTGCAGCTCCTCCAGGGTGCGCGGATAGGCGGCCTCCGAGGAGGCGGTGGAGAAGGCCAGCAGGGCGGGCTGGCGGATGCCGGCCACGAGCTTCAGGCCGCGGGGGCCGACGATCAGGACCAGCACCCCGATCAGCAGGGCCCAGAGGATGCCCAGGGACAGGTAGAAGCCGCCGACGAACTCGGCATAGGTGGCCAGGATGTCCAGGCCCTGGACGGCGATGGTGGCGGCCAGGGCGGCGAAGATGGCCAGGGGCGCGGTCTTCATCACATAGCCGGTGACCTTCAGCATGATGGCGGCGATCTGCTCCACCAGGGCCAGAACCGCCGGGGCCCGGTCGTCGATGGCCGCCACGGCGGTGCCGACGAAGACTGAGAAGATGACGATCTGCAGGATCTCGTTGTTGGCCATGGCCTCGACGATGGACTTGGGCACCAGGTGGGTGACGAACTCCCGCAGGGTGAACTTCGACATGTCCACCGCCGCGCCGGCCGCCAGGTCGGGGTTGGGCAGGGCCAGGCCCGAGCCCGGATGCAGCAGGTGGGACATGATCAGCCCGATGGTGAGCGAGACGATCGAGGCGGTGATGAACCAGCCCAGCGCCTTGACGCCGACCCGGCCGATGGTGGCGGCGTCCTCCATGTGGGCGATGCCGGCCACCAGGGTCGAGAAGACCAGGGGGGCGATGATCATCTTGATCAGGCGCAGGAAGACGTCGGTGATGATGGACAGGTTGTCGGCCACCGCCTTGGCCTGATCGGGGCTGGCGTACTGGTTCACGGCCCAGCCGACGGCGACGCCCAGGACCATGGCGCCGACGATGAAGGCGGTGAACAGGCGATTCATGGCAAACCCTTGCGAAGGACCGATAGCCGACCTTTGTCGCCGGGATGGGGCCCCGCGTCCATACCGGCGCGTGCGGTGTCTCGAAACCTTGGCCGGGCTGCGCTAGGTTGGGTCATGAACCCTGACACCGAGGCGGCCGCGATCGTCGCGAAGCTGAACGCCGAATACCAGCGGAGCGTCGACGCTCTGCGCGACGCCCTGAAGATCTTCCTGGCCGGCGGCCCGCCGCCCGACCCCGCGGTCCGCGCCGACGGCGCCTTCGTCTATCCCGAGCTGCGCCTGACCTGGCCGCCGGGCCAGAGCTTCCCCCGGCTCAGCCGCGCCTACGCCCGGCTCTCAGCGCCCGGCAAGTACGCAGTGACGGTGACCCGGCCCGACCTGTTCGGCGACTACCTGATCGAGCAGATCACCCTGCTGCTGACCGACTTCAAGGTGGAGATCAGCGTCGGCCGCTCCACCCAGGAGATGCCCTTCCCCTATGTGCTGGACGGGGCCGTGGACATCGCCATGGCCGACATCGGCTCGGCCGATATCGCCCGGCACTTCCCCACAACCGAGCTGTCGGCCATCGGGGACGAGATCGCCGACGGCTTCTGGAGCCCGGCCCTGGAGGACGCCCGGCCACTGGCCCTGTTCGACGGCCTGAGGACCGACTTCTCGCTGGCCCGCCTGACCCACTACACCGGGGCGCCGGCCGAGCACGTGCAGCAGTACATCCTGTTCACCAACTACCACCGCTATGTGGACGAGTTCGTCCGCTGGGGCTGCGAGCAGCTGAAGGTTCCGGGCGGGCCGTTCACGGCGCTCTCGGCCTCGGGCCGGGTGCTGGTGACCGCGCAGAGCGAGAACCCCGAGCAGCAGATCGCCGACGGGCCCTGGCGCCGCCACCAGATGCCGGCCTACCACCTGATGGCCGAGGGCCGCGCCGGGATCACCCTGGTGAACATCGGGGTCGGGCCCTCCAACGCCAAGACCATCACCGACCACCTGGCGGTGCTGCGGCCCCAGGCCTGGCTGATGATCGGCCACTGCGGGGGCCTGAGGGGCTCACAGACCATCGGCGACTATGTGCTCGCCCACGCCTATCTGCGGGACGACCACGTGCTGGACGACGTCCTGCCGCCGGCCATCCCGATCCCCCCCATCGCCGAGGTCCAGGTGGCCCTGGGCAAGGCCGCCGAGCAGGTCACCGGGGAGACCGGGGAGGTGCTGAAGAAGCGGCTGCGGACCGGGACGGTGGTCACCACCGACGACCGCAACTGGGAGCTCCGGTTCTCGGTCAGCGCCCTGCGGTTCAACCAGTCCCGGGCCGTGGCCATCGACATGGAGAGCGCCACCATCGCCGCGCAAGGCTACCGGTTCCGGGTGCCCTACGGGACCCTGCTGTGCGTCTCCGACAAGCCGCTGCACGGGGAGATCAAGCTGCCGGGCCAGGCCAACGCCTTCTATGAGCGGGCCATCGGCCAGCACCTGCAGATCGGCATCGCCACCATGGCGCTGCTGCGCAAGGAGGGGGCGCGGCTGCATTCGCGCAAGCTGCGGAGCTTCGACGAGCCGCCGTTCCGCTGAACATGTCGGTGGTCGCGGATGGAGGAAAACGGGTTTGGCCGCGCTTGGCCGCGACCCCTTGGCCGACAAGGCTTTCCGGCCCGCCAAGCCGACCGACACGCGCCAATATCTGACCGACCATGACCGACCAGACCCCCGTGCCCAAGCGGCCCAAGACCCCCGACCCGATGGAGTGCTGCCGGCGCGGCTGTTCTCCCTGCATCTTCGACTATCACGACACGGCGATGGAACGCTGGGCGGCGCGGGTGCGGGCCCTGGGCCTCGATCCGGACGAGATCCCCGCCGACGACTAGGGCCGCCAGCGCCAGCCGCCGTCGGTGGTCTTGGCGCAGATCACCACCAGGACGCAGACCAGGGCGGCGATGGCCAGGGGACGGGCGGGGCCGTGGAGGTAGGCCAGGCAAAGCGCCAGGCCCGCGAAGAATCCCACCAGCACCGCCCAGCCCTGCCAGGCGATCGGCCAGCCGGCGCCGTAACCAAGGACCTTGGGGGCGAACCAGGGGCGTCTGGGCATGGCGGGCTCCTTCCGTGGGCCGAAATCTAGCGCCGTGCGACCGCCCGGCCAACGGGTGAAGATTGATCGGCGCCGCTCAAGATTGCCTTCCGTGGGGCTGCGGCGTTAGAGGGTTCGGATGACCCGACACATCGCCTTCGAAGGCATCGAGAACTTCCGCGACTTCGGCGGCTACGACACCGTCTGCGGGCGGGGCCTGAAGCCCGGCGTCCTCTACCGCTCGGCCAATCACGGCCAAGCCACCGACGCTGACCTGGCCAAGATGGCCGAGCTCGGCATCACCACCATCGTCGACCTGCGCCGCCGCCGGGAGCGCGACCGGGAGCCGTCGCGGCGCTGGCCGGGCTTTTCCGGCCAGGTGATCGAGAACGACATCGAAGGCGTGGAGACCGACTGGGCCGAGGGCATCGCCGCCGCCGAGCGGGTGGACGCCGAGTGGTTCCGCCAGGACAGTCTCGGCTTCTACCGTGAGGCCCCCCACGCCCCGCGCCACGTCGACCTTTTCCGCCGCTACTTCCGGGCCATCGCGGAGACGGACGGCGCCCTGGTGGTGCACTGCGCGGCGGGCAAGGACCGCACCGGCCTGATCTGCGCGCTCACCCACCACATCGCCGGGGTCCACCGCGACGACACGCTGGCCGACTACCTGGCCACCAACAACGAGGAACGGATGGCCGCGCGGATGGACTTCCTGCGCACCTACATCCTCGACCTGACGGGCAAGCTGGTGGACGACGACGGCCTGCGGCAGGCGGCGAGCGTGCACCCGGACTATCTCGACCACGGCCTGTCGGTGATCGAGGCCAGCCACGGCGGCATCGATCAGTATCTGGAGGAGGTGCTGGAGGTGGACAGCGTGCTGCGCGGCAAGATCGAGGCGCGGATCTTGCGGTAGGGCGGAGGTCTCGCGGCCGCTCCTCCTCTCCCGCTTGCGGGAGAGGGTAGGGTGAGGGCTCTTTCTGAAGCTCCGTTGTTGCTCCGGCGTCGTGACGCGCAGCCTTGCTGCGCGCCCCCTCACCCATCCTCTCCCCCTGAAGGGGGCGAGGAGGTGGCCGTCCCGACATTGCGCTGACGCCCCTCGCGGCCTAATCGTCCCCCGCCAGTTTCGAGGGGAATTCCATGCAGAGCTTCCAGCCGCCGCGCCGCATCCTGATGGGGCCCGGCCCCTCCGACGTCAGCCCCCGCGTGCTGGCGGCCTGCGCGCGACCCACCATCGGGCACCTGGATCCGGCCTTCCAGGACCTGATGGAGGAGATCAAGGCGGGGCTGTCGCGGCTGTTCAATGCGGGCGGCTATGCCTGCGTGCCGCTGCCGGCGCCGGGCACCGCCGGGATGGAGGCGGCCATCATGAACCTGCTGGAGCCCGGCGACCGGGCGGTGATCGCCATCAACGGCGCCTTCGGCGGCCGCATGGCCGACATGGCCGACCGGGCCGGGGCCGAGGTGATCAAGGTCGAGTTCGAATGGGGCCAGCCCGTCGATCCGGCCAAGGTGGAGGCGGCCATGGCCGGCGGCCCGGTCAAGGTCCTGGCCTTCGTTCACGCCGAGACGTCGACCGGCGCGAAGAGCGACGCCGCCGCCCTCTGCGCCCTCGCCCGCAAGTACGGCGCCCTGTCGGTGGTGGACTGCGTGACGTCGCTCGGCGGCATCGTGGTGGACGCCGCGGCCTGGGACGCCGACGTCATCTATTCCGGCACCCAGAAGTGCCTCTCGGCGCCGCCCGGCCTGTCGCCCATCTGCCTGTCGCCGCGGGCCCAGGCGGCGATCACCGGCCGCAAGACCAAGGTCCGCAACTGGCTCTTGGATTTCAATCTGCTGATGGCCTACTGGGGCGGCGAGGGCGGCCGCACCTATCACCACACGGCCCCCATAAACGCATTGTATGGGCTCCATGAAAGCCTGGTGGCCCTGTTCGAGGAGGGCCAGCAGGCTGTGCTGGTCCGCCACGCCCGCAGCCACGAGGCCCTGGCCGCCGGGATCGAGGCGGCGGGCCTGAAATTCCTGGTGGACCCCGCCCACCGTCTGCCGCAGCTCAACGCCGTGATCGTGCCCGAGGGAATCGACGAGGCCGCCGTGCGCGCCCACGTCCTGGCCAAGTGGGACCTGGAGCTGGGGGCGGGCCTCGGCCCCCTGAAGGGCAAGATCTGGCGCATCGGCCTGATGGGCGCCTCGGCCACCCCCTGGCACGTGCGGGTCTGCCTGACGGCGCTCTGCGAGGCGTTGAACGCGCAAGGCTTCAAGGCCGATGGGGCCGCGGCGGTGGCCGCGGCGGAGCATAGGCTCACGTCAGCCTAGCGGTTCGACGGCCCCCTCACCCATCCTCTCCCCCGCAAGAGGGGGAGAGGAGGAGGAGGAAGCCTAGCGTGTGTTCGTGTTATGTTCCCGGTCGCGGAGCGTGCTGGAGGACGCCATGGAACCGACGTGGGCGCGGGGCGCTTAGGAAGCGCCACGTTTCCGCCTTCTGGCGAACAGCGAGGCTCCGGCGGTGCTTTTCAGGCAGCCCGCGCGACCCAGCGGCAAGACCTCATCGAAGACTGCCTACGGACCCTGGAGGGGCCCGCCATGAAAAACATGTTCCTGATTCCGCCGCTGAGCCTGGCGCTCGCGGCCCTTTCGACGATGGCCGTGGCGCGCGAGGTGGTGGTGCTGCCCGGGGTGGTCAGCCCGGTGGGGGTGCTGAGCGGGGTCGACACCCAGGGGCCGGGGACGCTGACCGTCGGGAACCAGGACATCAACACCAGCAATGACGCCGGCGGCGCCATCACCAGCTCGGCGGCCAACACGGCCAATATCCGCTTCAACAACAGCTCCACCGTGACCGGCTTCGTCGGCTCGACGGGCACGACCTTCCTCAACATCGCCGCCGGCGCGGGCGGCAATACGGTGACCTTCAACGGTCCGGTCTACGCCACCACCTTCACCGTGACGGGCAGCGGCACGGTCAACTTCAACCGCGGCTTCACCAGCAACACCGGCTCGACCCTGGACTTCGCCGGCGACGGATTCCTGAATGTCGGGGCCGGTCAGACCGTCAAGGCGGCGCTGACCAACACCGCCGGCGCCAACACCGGCACCCTGACCCTCAACAACGGCAGCATCTTCGACGGCGCGGTGGGCGCGGCCAGCGGCCTGAAACTGGTGCGGGTCACCGGCGGCAACGCCCTGATCACCGGGCAGGTGAAGGCGGGGACCTACACCCTCGACACCAACACCTTGAACGTGGCCGGCGCCTTCGCCATTCCGGTCGCCGGCACCATCAACACCACCATCTTCAGCCCCTCCCTCTACGGCAAGATCGTTCCGGTGGGCGCGGCCACCATCGGCGACGGCCTGAAGGTGCTGGTGACGGTCACCGGACCGATCGCCAACGGCACCAGCTTCAACATCGTCGACGCCACCAGCGGCACCACGGGCAGCACGGTGACGGCCACCAGCAACACCCTGCGCTACGCCTTCTCGGCGGCGCCCACCACGGCGGGCCTGGTGCGGATCACCACCACCCAGATCCCCCTGGTGGACGTGGTGGCCCCGGTGGTGACGCCTCCCGTGGTCCCCGGCGTGCCCGCGGTTCCCGTCCCGCCGGCGGTCAACCCGGCGCTGCCCATCGTCATCGCCCCGGTGATCGACGCCCTGCCGGTGACCCCGACCAATCTGGGCGTCCTGACGGCCATCACCCTGCTGCCCAACGCCCCGGCGATCGCCGCGGCCCTGGCCCAGCTCGGCCCGGGCACCGCCAGCCTGGCCTCGCCCCAGGTGGCCTTCCGGGCGACTCAGCGGTTCCAGGATCTTTGGGCCTCCCACCTCGAGGGCCAGCAGTCCTGCAGCCAGGACAGCCAGATGCGCGACCGGGAGATCCGCCGCGCCGCCGACGCCTCGGCCTGCCAGGTGGACGACGACCGCCGTCCGCACCTGTGGATGACCGGATTCGGATATGAGCGGTCCCCCTTCAGCTCCGACCGCCAGGGCGACGTCGCCGGCTACGAGGGCAACGAGTCCCGCATCGCCGGGGCCATGGCCGCCTATGACGCGCCGATCGGCGAGAACGCCCGGGCCGGCCTCGGCCTGCGCTACGCCCTGTCGTCCATCGACGGCAACAACGGCGACGCCGGGGTCAATCCGGCCCGCAGCCACGGGAACATCAGCTCCTACCAGGCGACGGCCTATGTCGGTTACGCCCCGGGCCCCTGGTTCGTGAACGGCTCCATCGCCTATGGCTTCGACAACTATTCGGGCTTCCGCCACGTGGCCTTCACCGGCGTCGACAGCACGGCGGTCGCCGACTACAGCGGCAGCCAGTTCACCGCCTTCGGGACGACGGGCTATCACCTGCGCCTCGGCGACGGGCGGACGGTCGTCACCCCCTATGCGACGCTGCAGTACACCGACCTGCGGACCGAAGCTTATACCGAGACCGGCGACCCCGCGCTCAACCTGAAGGTCGCCGCCCAGCAGTACGACTTCCTGCAGACGGGCCTGGGGGTGAAGGTCTCCCGCGACATTCCGCTTTCCGGCTCGCGGGTCTTCCGGCCCGAGGTCCACGGCAAGTGGCTGCATTCGCTGAGCGAGGAGATGATGACCAACACCTCGGCCTTCGAGGGCGGCGGCCCGGCCTTCACCATCAGCGGCCTGAAGGCCGATCCCGACACCTTCAATGTCGGGGCGGGCTTCACCTACAAGAGCCCCGGCGCCTGGTCGGTGGGCGGCGGCTACGACTATCTGTGGCGCGACCAGAACTATTCGGCCCACCAGCTGATGGTGAGCTTCCTGCTGCGGCTCTAGGGCCAGACGGAGGGCTCCGCGGCGCGGGGCCCTCCAGTCCCTGGAGTTTGGGCGTGACGGAAGCCAGAGCCGGCGTCCGCCCCCAGGCTATCCTACATCGGCGGCGCCTTGCCCTTTTCGCCGGTGGAGATGGCGTTGGTGACCAGGCCCTTGGCGCTCGACTGGGCGACCAGGAAGACCGAGACCCCGGCCTTGATCATGGTCCGGTCGCCCGGCGTGATCTGGACGATGGGGACGTTCTTGGGCACCACGATGTGGCGGGTCCCGTAGGAATAGGTGACGTCCAGCTCCTGGCCGTTCTTGCTGGCCACCACCTTGCCCACGGTGCCGTTGGTCATCATCGAGCCCTTCTTCAGGTCCCAGGCGTAGTGGCCCTCGCCCATCTTCACGCCGGGCGGGAAGATGTGGACCTCCAGGGATTTCCCGCGGCCGTCCTTCTGGGGCATCTCGGCGGTGCCGATGAAGCTGCCGGGCTGGATGGCGGCGACGGTGATGGGCTTCATCACCGAGACGGTCCAGCTGGGCGCCAGGTTCACGGTGACCTCCTTGCCCTCCTTGGTCTTCAGCACCAGGGCGTCGACCTTGGCCACCTTGACCACGCCGCGCACGATCTGCGGGGCGATCTGGGCGGCGGGCATCTGGCGCACGATGGCCGGCGACGGCTGGGCCAGGGCGGGGCCGGCGGCCAGGGCGAGGGCGGCGGCGAGGGCGGCCCGGCGGGGATGCGTCATGGAGCGGGTCTTTCGGTTCAGGGTTCGGCGACGGTAGCAGCCTGGGGGCGCGAGTCACGGGGCGGCGAGGATGACGTTGGGGCCGCTGACCCTCGGCGCGTTGCGGTTCGACGGCCCCTCACCCATCCTCTCCCCCGCAAGAGGGGGAGAGGAGGAGGTCGCTGGAGATTGGCCCTGGAGTCCTCCTCTCCCCCCCTGGGGGAGAGGTCGGGTGAGGGGGTCTCGCCGCCGCAGGCGGCGAGGATGACCTCGCAGGCGTCGGTGCGGAACTCCAGGATGTACGAATTCCAGAAGCGGATCACCCGGAATCCCTGGGCCTGGAGATAGGCGGTCCGGCGCGCGTCATAGGCGGTGGTTTCTGAATGCTGGCCGCCGTCGAGTTCGACGATCAGGGCGGCCTCGATGCAGAGAAAGTCGGCGAAGTAGGGTCCGACCGGGACTTGGCGGCGCCACTTCCAGCCGCCGAGCCGCCGCGCGCGCAGGACGTGCCAGAGGCGGGCCTCAGCGCGGGTTTGAGTGGCGCGCAGGCTGCGGGCCCTGGCTGTCGGCGCGCCGCGGCTCATCGGCCCCCTCACCCATCCTCTCCCCCGCAAGAGGGGGAGAGGAGGAGGAATGTTAGCTGAAGTTCTTGTTATGTTCCATCGAGAACTTTCGACTCTACATCGCCGTCCAAGGGGCTAACCTCGGACCCAGCCGCCGTCAGAGCGGGCTGGGAGGACGCTGGTGAGTGAGACGCACGGGGCCTCGGCCATTCTCGATCCGCCGGCGATCGCCGGCGTCGGCGGGGACGCGCCGCTGAGCAAGGGCGGGGCCGCCTGGGCGGTCTTCGAGGGGGCGCGGAACCCCTATGTGGTGCTGATCACCATCTATGTCTTCATGCCCTATGTGTCCTCGACCATGGTGGGCGATCCCGTTCGGGGCCAGCAGATCATCTCGTCCTGGAGCCAGTACGCGGGCTGGATCGTGATGGCGACGGCGCCGTTCCTGGGCGCCTCCATCGACAAGCTGGGGCGGCGCAAGGGCTGGCTGGCCCTGGTGGTGATGACCATGGTCCCGGCCATCTTCGCCCTGTGGTGGGGCAGGCCGGACGGGTCGGGCCTGTCGGTCACCGCCGTCATGGCGCTGTCGCTGCTGATCGGGGTGCTGTTCTCCTATTCGGAGGTGCTGCACAATTCGCTGCTGGTGCGGGCCGCGGGGCTGGAGGGCGCGCACAAGGCCTCCGGCCTGGCGCTCGCCCTGGGCAATCTCGGCTCGGTGAGCGCCCTGATCTTCTGCGCCTGGGCCTTCGCCCTGCCGGGCCATGTGGATTGGGGCTTCGTGCCGGCCAAGCCGCTGTTCGGCCTCGACGTCGTGATGCACGAGCACGAGCGGATCGTGGCGCCCATCGCCGCGGTGATGTTCGCGCTCGGGGCCATTCCGCTCTTCCTGTTCACGCCGGACGCGCCGCGCAGCGACATCCCGGCCCTGAAGGCCTTCTCCAGCGGGGCGTCGGAGCTCTGGCGGATGATCAAGGCGATGGGCGGCTACCGGGAGGCGGCGATCTACCTGGCCTCGCGCATGTTCTATTACGACGGCATGACCGCGCTGCTGATCTACTTCGGCATCTATTCGGCCGGGGTGATGAAGTGGGGGGCGCTGGAACTGCTGATGCTGGGGATCATCCTCAGCGTGCTGGCGGTGCTGGGGGGCTTTGTCGGCCGCTGGCTCGACGCGGGGTTCGGCCCCAAGCGGGCGGTGCAGATCGAGATCGGCATGTCGCTGATTGGCATCGTCGCCCTGCTGGGGATGGCGCCGGACCGCATCCTCTACCTGTGGACCTTCGACCCCTCCGTACGGCTGTGGGAGGGGATGTTCGGGACCTGGCCGCAGGTGGTCTACATCCTGATCGGCTTCTCCAACGCCATCTTCGTCACCGCCCAGTACGCCTCGAGCCGCACCCTGCTGACCCGGCTGACCCCGCCCGAGCAGACCGGGACCTTCTTCGGGGTCTATGCGCTCTCGGGCACGGCCACGGTGTGGCTGGGGTCGTTCCTGGTCAATCTGGGGACCCAGGTGTTCAAGACCCAGCAGGGGGGCTTCGCGGCCATCGCCCTGCTGCTCTTGGTGGGGTTCGTGGGGCTGCTGTTCGTCAAGGGCGGGGATCGGCGGGTGGTCTGACGGTCAGGCTTGCGCGGTTCGGGAGCCCCCTCACCCACCCTCTCCCCCGCATAGGGAGAGGAGGTGGTCGCTGGAAGTTCGCCGTTGACGCTCCTCTCCCCCCTGGGGGAGAGGGTAGGGTGAGGGGGGCGCTCCGCCGCAGGGGCGCCTCCGATTCAATTCCAAGCGAGGGCGCCAAGCTCACCGACTCCTTTCCTTCGACCCTCCAGGCGGGTAAGGCCCGGCCCATGCGCGTCGCAGCCCAGCTTCGGACGTCCTGGCGCGAGCCGCTCCAGGTGCTGTCGGCCTTCGCCGGGGAGCCGTGGGCGATCGGCTTCCTGTCCGGGGGCGAGGGGCCGCGGGCGCGGTGGTCCTATCTGGCGCGCAAGCCCGAGGCCGTCCTGACCCTGTCCGCCAGCGACGCGGCCGACCCCTTCGCGTCGCTTTCCCAACTGCTGGGTCCGCCTGGCGAGACCGCCCGGGGCGGGCCGCCGTTCCAGGGGGGGCTGGCGGGCCTGGCGTCCTATGAACTGGGAGACCGGGTGGAGGCGCTCGGCCTGGCGCGGAATCCCGACTGGCCCGACCTGGCGGTGGGGCTCTATGCCAGCGTGCTCGCCTTCGACCACCAGGACCGCCAGGTGGTGGCCATCGGCCGCGGCTTCGACGAGGCCGACAGCGAGCAGGCCGCCTTCGAGGCGATGGGCTGGCTGCAGGACCTGCCCAGGCCGGCGACGCGGGGGACCCTGACGGCGGGCCTGACGGCGTCGGACGGCGAGGCCTACGAGGCCGCCGTCGCCGAGGTGGTGGGCCGCATCCATGCGGGCGAGATCTTCCAGGCCAATGTCGCGCGGGCCTGGACGGGGCGGCTGGCGGCGGGGGCGACGCCCTTCGACTTGCTGGCGCGGCTGGCCGGGCAGAGCGCGGCGCCCTTCGCGGCCTATCTGCGGCTGGCCGGCCGGGCGGTGGTCTCCAACTCGCCGGAGCGCTTCATCGCCGTGGAGGCGGGCGGCGTCGCCGAGACCCGGCCGATCAAGGGCACCCGGCCGCGCGGCGCCACGGCGGCGCAGGACGCCGACCTGGTGGCCGAGCTGGCGGCCAGCCTGAAGGACCGGGCCGAGAACCTGATGATCGTGGACCTGATGCGCAACGACCTGGCCCGAGTCTGCGACCCCGGCAGCGTGAGGGTGCCCGGCCTGTGCGCGCCCGAGACCTTCGCCAACGTGCACCACCTGGTCTCCACGGTGACCGGGCGGCTGGCGGCGGGGCGGACGGCGATCGACCTCTTGAAGGCGGCCTTCCCGCCGGGCTCCATCACCGGAGCGCCCAAGGTCCAGGCCATGAAGGTGATCTCGGGCCTGGAGACGCCGCGCGGGCCCTATTGCGGCTCGCTGTTCTGGGCGGGCGCCGACGGGGCTTTCGATTCCAGCGTGCTGATCCGCACGGCGGCCTGCGTGCAGGACGCGGACGGCTGGCGGGTCGAGGCCCGGGCGGGGGCCGGCATCGTCGCCGACAGCGATCCGCGCGCCGAGCGGCGGGAGACGGAGGCGAAGATCGCGGCCCTGCTCCGCGCGATGGAGGCGGGCGCGTGATCCCCCTCGACGATCGCGGCCTGCTGCTGGGGGACGGGCTGTTCGAGACCCTGCTGGCGACGGACGGGCGGCTGGTGGAGGCCCCGGCCCACCTGGATCGGCTGGCGGCGGGCTGCGCGGCGCTGGGCCTGCCGGCGCCGGAGGCGGGGGAGGCCGAGGCGCTGATGGTCCGGGCGCTGGCCGAGGCCGGGCTTACCCGGGGACGGGCGGCGGTGCGGCTGACCTATACGGCCGGATCGGGCGGGCGGGGGCTGGAGCGGCCCGCCGCCCTGTCGCCCCGGCTGCTGGCCACCGCGGCGGCCTCGAAGGTTCCGACGACGCCCGCGCGACTGATGGTGAGCACGGTGGCGCGCAACGCCGGCTCGCCGGCCTCGCGGCTGAAGACCCTGTCCTATCTCGACAATGTGCTGGCCCGGCGCGAGGCCCTGGCGGCGGGCGCCGACGAGGCGGTGATGCTGAACGGGGCCGGCGAGGTGGCCTGCGCGGCGGCGGCCAACCTGTTCTGGGTGAGGGGCGGCCAGGTCTTCACCCCGGCCCTGGCCTGCGGGGTGCTGGAGGGCATCGTGCGCCGCCAGGTGATGGCGGCGGTCCCGGTGATCGAGGTCGCGGCCGGCGTCGAGGTCCTGCGGGCGGCGCAGGCGGTGTTCCTCACCAACAGCCTGATCGGCGTGCGGGCCGCCGCCAGCCTGGACGGCCAGCCCCTGGCGGGCTCGGACCTCGTCGCGGAGATCGCCCGCGCCGTGCGCTAGGGGGTGAAGGTCACCTGGCTGGTCTTGCGCGGCTTGAGGTAATATTTCTGGCTGAAGGTCATGGGGGCCGGCAGGGCCTTCTGCACCGGGGAGGTGTAGACATAGCTGGCCTCGGCCAGGATGACGCTCTCATTGGCGGCCACCAGGCCGGCGGGCAGGGTGGGCGCCGATGTGGCCGCCGCCATGCTTCCATAGCCCTTCGACCACATCACCTGGGCGACGCCGCCGGCGTCCTTGCGGATGCTGGTGACCCGCATGGAGAGGGCCGAGGACGGGAAGGGGGCGACGATCGCCTTTCCGACATTGAAGATGTCGGTCATCTCGGTGGAGGTGATGTCGGTGTCCTGGGCCACCAGGTCGCCGATGGCCGAGGCCACGTGGCTGGCCCGGCGGTCGGCCATCATGCCCTGGGTCAGCTCGGCCATGCCGTAATAGATCAGGATCATCACCGGGGCGACGAAGGCGAACTCGACGGCCGCGGCGCCGCGGCGGTCGCCGATCAGGTTTCTCAGGAACATTTGGCGCCCACCGGAGTCTGCGAGGAGTAGGGCTCGTTGCGGAAGGTGGCGACGGTGGAGATCAGCCGCTTGCCCGAGCCGGTTCCCATGTTCACCAGGGCGGCGTTCAGCAGCGGGGTGAAGACGTCCCACTGGTAGTAGGACCGCACCAGGACGATGTCGCCGGGGGCGCCGGTGGAGAAGCAGGTGGCGTCGGCCGCGGCCTGGGTGAAGGCCGTGCCGGCCGTGGGGCTGGAGCCGCTGGCGGCGGTGAAGTTGGCGAAGGTCTCGACGGCCACGGTGAGCTTGTTGCCGCAGGAGCTCTGCAGCCAGGACATGCGGTCGCAGACCAGGGTCTTGAAGTCGCCCTTGGCGTTGGAGCCGCTGCTCTGGAACTGGCCGGTGCGGATCTGGCGGGCGGCGTTGTCGGTGGCGTTCTGCAGGGTCACCGAGACCATGAACACCAGGCCCAGCTCGATGATGCCGAACATCAGGGCGCAGAAGGGCAGGGCGACGATGGCGAACTCGACCGCGGTGGCGCCGCGGGTGGCGCGGGAAAACCGCGTCAGCCGGTCGGAGAGGCGGAGAAGGCGGCGGCGCATGGCGTCCTCGAAGGGCGATCGAGGCGCCAGCATAGCCAAGTCTGCTGAATCGAAGGTTTAGGGGCTGGGCGCCGCGCCGCCCATGGCCCGGCGGGCCTCGGCCGCGCGCATGGCGTAGGCGTTGAAGCCGATGCTGTAGCGATTGTACTCGATCTCGGTCTCGCCCGGCATCGGGGTGCGCTCGCAGCGGCCGGCGCAGGCGTAGTTGTCGACGTGAGGCACCTCGTTGCCGCCGCTGGGGCCGCGATAGACCGAGATGCGGTTCACGTCCGGCGCCGAGACCGTCACCTGGCGGTCGAGGATCGTGCGGCCGCGGGCGTCCACCACGATGAGGTTGGTGACGCCATAGGCGCGGCCCTGGACCACCGCGGTGCGGCTGTCGACCACGTTGATGTCGGCGATGGCCGGGTTGCCGATCATCACGTCGCGGGCTCCGGCCGGCAGGCTGATGCGGACGCCCTGGTCGATCGGGGCCGAGATCGCGCCCGCCGCGGCGGCGGCCGAGACGCCGAGGAAGGCGCTCAGGACGGCGAGGAGGGCGGCGAGCAGGGGACGGCGCATGGGGGACCCGAAAAAAAACCTGATCCGAACCTGGCCTCGAATGGTCAAGAAACGCTGAACAAAAGACCGACTCACGCGCGCGCGAGAATCATTATGCAAAAACCCCGATTCCGGGCCGAATCCGGGTGCATGGTTAACCGATGTTCACAGTAAACGAAAGTAAACCATAGAAAGTTCTCGTCGAATACTTCCGTGTTTACTCAGCATTAAGCGCGGTGGGCGAAATTGATCCTGCAATTCGGGGCGAGCAAGTCGGTGACTTGATCCCTCACTCACCAACTGGTTCGCAAACTCAAGGAGACCACCATGTCCAAGTTCGTCACCCGCTTCCTGAAGGATGAATCCGGCGCCACGGCCATCGAGTATGGCCTGATCGCGGCTCTGATCGCCGTCGTGCTCATCACCGCGATGAACACCCTGTCGGGCAAGATCGCCGGCACCTTCACCAAGATCGGGACCGCGATGCCGCAATAAGCGGCCTCGCTCCGAAACATTGCGGGGGCCGCGGTGCGAAAGCGCCGCGGCCCTTTCGCTGTCTGAAACCCTCCGTTCATCCGATGGCGCCAGGATCGCCCGGCACGCCGCTTCCGATGGTTCCTCCCATGCTCCCGATCCTGCAGGCCGCCCTGCTCTGCATCTTCCCCGCCCTGGTGATCGTCGGCGCCCTGCGCGACGCGGTGAGCTACACCATCCCCAACTGGATCTCCGGCGCCCTGATCCTCGCCTTCTTCCCCGCCGCCCTGGCGCTGGGGGTGGACGCCGGCGCCATCGGCCTGCACGCCGGGGTGGGCCTCATCGCCCTGGTCATGGGCATGGTGATGTTCTCCCTGGGCTGGATCGGCGGCGGCGACGCCAAGCTGTTCGCCGCGGCCGGTCTCTGGCTCGGCTGGCCGGCGGCCGCCACCTACCTGCTGGTGACCGGCGTGGCCGGCGGCGCCCTGGCGCTGGCCCTGCTGGCTCTGCGTTCGATGTGGGTGCGGCCTTATGTCCAGAGCGGCCCGGCCTGGGTCGGCCGCCTGGCCACTCCGGGGGAGAATGTCCCTTATGGCGTGGCGATCGCGGCCGGCGCGCTCGCCGCCTTCCCGGCCTCGACCCTGGCGCTGGCCTTTCCCGGGCTCTTCTGAAGCCATTCCTTTAGCCCGCGTTAACCATGCGGGCCCCAAAAGCGAGGCGCCGGCAGAAGGTCGGGAGTTTCGAATCGTGCGCGCCACTCGCGGATCGCGGGGCCGCCGGCCAGCCACCTGCTCACGCGGGAGCCTCGAGTAGTCGTTCATGGGCGCCGTCCGCATCGCCATCTTCGCCGTCGCCGCGATCGTCGCCATTGTGCTGGCGTTCCTCGTGCGCGGCATGGTGGCCCCGAAGAAGCCGCCGGCCCCGGTCGCCGTGGCCGCCGCGCCGGCCAAGCCCATGGCCAATGTCCTGGTGGCCAGCCGCGACCTGCCGGTGGGCGCCCGGCTCTCGGCCACCGACATGAGCTGGCAGCCCTGGCCCGTCGAGGCCCTGAACCCCCAATTCGTCACCGACGGCGCAGCGCCGGCCGCCCCCGTCCAGGGCGCCGCCCAGGTCGCCCAGAAAGCCGCCCAGACCACCAACGCCATGATGTCCCAGGGCCCGATGGCCGCCTTCGACGGCTCCATCGTCAAGGAGGCCATGCTGAAGGGCGAGCCGGTGGTGGCTCGCAAGGTCGTCCGCGGCGGCCAGAGCGGCTACATGGCCGTGGTGCTGGCGCCGGGCATGCGGGCCATGAGCGTGCCCATCAACGCCGAGACCGCGGCCGGCGGCTTCATCCTGCCCGGCGACCGGGTCGACGTGCTACAGAGCCGCCAGGCCCCCGACGGCCGCGCCTTCATCACCGAGACCCTGATGCGCAACCTGCGCGTCCTGGCCATCGACCAGAAGACCGATCCCGAGAAGGACGCCCGCACCATCGTCGGCGCCGTGGCCGTCTTGGAGGTTCCGGCCTCCGACATGGAGGTGCTGGCCCGCGGCAAGGCCCAGGGCGAGATGCAACTGGCCCTGCGCTCCTATGCCGACCTCGGCGGCTCGGCCTCGCGCGGCGTCGCCCGCCGCGGGACCAACCCCGGCCTGCGCGTCTTCCGTGGCGGCGCCGCCAGCGAGGTGCTCGTCAAATGACCCGTCTCGCCAGCCTCCTTCTCGGCGTCACCGTCGGCCTCGCCGCGGCCACCGGCGCCCTGGCCCAGGGCCAGCCCGGACTGGTCACCGGCTCGGCGGTGGTCCGCGTGGACCTCAACGCCCTGGGCGGCGCGACCCAGGCCCTGTCCCTGCCCATGGGCAAGTCGGCGATCATCGAACTGCCGGTGGACGCCCGCGACGTGCTGGTGACCAAGCCCGGCGTGGCCGACGCCGTGCTGCGCTCGCCGCGCCGGATCTTCATCCTGGGGATGAAGGCGGGCCAGACCGACGCCGTGTTCTTCGACGGGACCGGCCGCCGGATCCTGTCCCTCGACATCCGCGTCGACCAGGACACCTCGGCCATCGCCCAGACCATCAACCGCATCCTGCCGGGGGCGCGGGTGCAGGTGGACGGCATCAATTCCAGCGTCATCCTGTCGGGCCAGGTGGCCAATCTGGGCGACGCCGACAAGGCCATGCAGATCGCCCGGGCCTCGGTGGACAAGCCCGAGCAGGTCCTCAACATGATGACCATCGCCGGCAAGGACCAGGTGATGCTGAAGGTGCGCATCGTCGAGATGCAGCGCAACGTCATCAAGCAGCTCGGCTTCAATCTCAGCGCGGTGATGAACCAGCTGGGGGAGCCGCAGTACCTGCTGGGCACGGCGGCCAGCTTCGCGGTCAACGGCGCCCTGCTGGGGGGCATCTCCACCGGCTACAAGCTCAACACCACCCAGCAGCCGGTGGTGAACCGCAGCGTCGTGGTGCCGACCCAGGTCTATGACTCCAACACCGGCACCTATCACACCGAATATCCGCGCCAGAACTTCGACTTCGTCGACCGCAACGACCCGCTGTCGGCGAACAAGACCACGGCCGGCGACCCGGGCCTGAACCAGGCCGAGAGCACCCTGAAGGCCTTCGAGCGGGTGGGCCTGGTGCGCATGCTGGCCGAGCCGAACCTGACGGCGGTGTCGGGCGAGTCGGCCAAGTTCCTGGCCGGCGGCGAGTACCCCGTGCCCGTGGCCCAGGACGACACCGGCAAGATCACCATCGAGTTCAAGCCCTTCGGCGTGGGCCTCGGCTTCACCCCGGTGGTGATGTCCTCCGGCCGCATCGCGCTGAAGATCTCCACCGAGGTCTCCGAGCTCACCAGCCAGGGCTCCTTCAGCGTCACCAGCGCCTCCACCGGCACCGCCCTGACCATCCCGGCCCTCAATGTCCGCCGCGCCGAGACCAGCGTGGAGATGTCCTCGGGCGGCTCGATGATGATCGCGGGCCTACTGCAGGAGAAGACCAAGCAGAACCTCGACGGACTGCCGGGCATGACCACCCTGCCGGTGCTGGGATCGCTGTTCCGGAGCCGCGACTATCTGAGCGGCGAGACCGAGCTGGTGGTGATCGTCACCCCCTATATCGTCACCCCCACCAGCCCCGACCGGATGCAGACCCCGGTGGACGGGATGAAGGTGGCCAACGACGCCTCGACCCTGCTGCTGGGTCAGCTGACCAAGGCCTACAAGGCCAAGCCCGAGGCCCAGGCGGGCCGCGCCTACCAGGGGCCGTACGGCTACGTGATCGAATGAACATGCTGCTGAGATCCTCCCTGTCCCTGGCGGCCCTGGCGTTCAGCCTGAGCGCCTGCGCCAGTCCCAACGTCCCCGACCGCATCGCCGAGGCCCGCACCCCCACCGAGCACTTCGCCGCCACCGCCACCGGCATGGAGGAGGAGATCGCCCTGGCGATCCACGCCCAGGGCCTGTCCCCCAATCAGGCGACCGCCCTGCTGGACTTCCTGGACGGCTGGCGCGAGGCCGCCACCGGCGGGGCCATCACCGTGCAGGTCCCGGCCGGCGGCGCCGACTCTGGCTCCGCCTACCACTCTGGCGAGGCCGTGCGCAGCTTCCTGCAGGCCCACGGGGTCGCCGAGGCGATGATCCGCACGGCCGGCTACGACGCCGCCGCCGAGGCCGGCGCCCCGGTGCGGGTCGGCTACACCCGCTATCAGGTGACCCTGCCGCGCTGCGGCCGGGAATGGACCAATATCGCCCACTCGGCCAACAACGAGGTGCAGCCCAATTTCGGCTGCGCGGTGACCGCCAACATGGCCGCCCAGATCGCCAATCCGGCCGACCTGGTGCGTCCCGCCGAGATGGGTCCCTCCGACGCCCAGCGCCGCATCAACGTGCTGGAAAAGTACCGCAAGGGCGAGAACACCTCCTCGGCCGAGGACAAGCAGGCCAAGGGCGCCATCTCCTCGGTGGCGCCATGACCGGGACCTTCCGCGCATGAAGCCGCAGGCTGATCCCTTCGATCTGGAGTTCGAGGCCGACGACGAGTTCACCTCGCCGTCCAGCGACGCCTGGCGCGAGACGCCGATGGCGCCCGCCGGCTCGGCCGCCGATCCCTTCGCCGACTTCCCCCCGGCCCGCGAGCCCGACGCCCGCGATCCGCGCGGCGACGCCCTGGCCGACGACCTGCACCAGCCCGATCCGCCGCGCCCCCAGATCCCCAACCCCGTCCACGAGATGATCGCCGGGGCCGAGGCGGCGCTGGGCGAGCACACCCTGCCGCGCATCACCATCCACGTCTTCTGCGCCCAGCCCGAGACCGCCGACCTGGTGGAGCGGGCCGCCGCCGACCGCCGGATGGAGCGCGCCGCCGTGGTGGTGCGCATGGGCGGCCTGACCGGCGCCTTCGAGACCTATCAGAACCAGCCCACCCCCTCGCTCGTGATGGTGGAGAGCCTGGATCCCGCGCCGCAGCTGATCGCCCAGCTCGACCAGCTGGCCGAGGTCTGCGATCCCGGCACCAAGGTGGTGGTGATCGGGGCGGCCAACGACATCGCCCTCTATCGCGAGCTGATGCGCCGCGGGGTCAGCGAGTACCTGGTCCCGCCGCTGAACCCGCTGCAGGTGGTGCGCACGGTCACCAGCCTCTACGCCGACCCGTCCGCCCCCTTCGTCGGCCGCCAGATCGCCTTCTGCGGCGCCAAGGGCGGGGCTGGCGCCTCCACCGTGGCCCACAACGTGGCCTATTCCATCACCGAGCGCCTGCACACCGGCGCGGTGCTGGTGGACCTGGACCTTGCCTTCGGCACCGCCGGCCTCGACTTCAACCAGGACCCCCTGCAGGGGGTGGCCGACGCGCTCAGCCAGCCCGACCGCCTGGACCCGGTGCTGATGGACCGGATGATGGCCCGCTGCACCGAGCGGCTGTCGCTGTTCGCCGCCCCGGCCACCCTGGACACCGACTACGACATCGGCCCGGAGGCCTATGAGGAGGTCACCCAGAAGATCCGCTCGGCCGCCCCCTTCGTGGTGCTGGACCTGCCCCATCTGTGGACCGCCTGGACGCGCAAGATCCTGCTGTCCTCCGACGACCTGGTGATCGTGGCGACGCCGGACCTGGCCTCCCTGCGCAACGCCAAGAACATGATCGACCTGGTGCGCCGGGCCCGGCCCAACGACGCCCCGCCGCGCCTGGTGTTGAACCAGGTCGGCGTGCCGGGCCGCCCGGAGATCCCGGTGAAGGACTTCGGCGAGGCGCTCGGCCTGACCCCGTCGCTGAGCCTGCCCTTCGATCCCAAGCTGTTCGGCCAGGCGGCCAACAACGGCCAGATGCTGAGCGAGGTGGCGCCCAGGTCGCGGTCCGCAGAGGGCCTGGACTTCCTGGCCCAGCAGATCGCCCGCCGCGACCCGCCGCCGGTGCAGAAGACCTCCCTGTTCGGCAGTCTGTTCAAGCGCAAGTAGATGTTCGGCAAGCGTCCCACCGACGGCGATGCCTCCGCGGCCCGCAAGGCCCCGCCTCCGGCCGCGGCCGAGGGCGTGGCGATCGCCACCCGTCCCCAGAGGATCGAGCCCTCCGCCGCGCCGGCCCCCTCCGTCGCCCCGGTCAAGGGCGCCCCGGAGACGCAGCGGGCCGGGGGCCAGCCCACGGCCGGTCCCAAGGCGACCCTGGCCTTCGAGCAACTGCGCGCCGCCCAGGGCCCCGCGCCGGCCACCCAGGTCGTGCGCGAGCAGACCGACTACTACCACGCCACCAAGACCACGATCTTCAACGCCCTGATCAACACCATCGACCTGGCCCAGCTGGCCCAGCTGGACGTCAAGCAGGCCGGGGAGGAGATCCGCGACATCGTCGCCGAGCTGGTGGCGATCAAGAACGTGTCGATGTCGGTGGCCGAGCAGGACATGCTCGTCCAGGACATCATCAACGACGTCCTGGGCTACGGGCCGCTGGAGCCGCTGCTGGCTCGCGACGACATCGCCGACATCATGGTCAACGGCGCCGGCCGGGTGTTCATCGAAGTGGCCGGCAAGGTGCAGCTGACCAATGTCCGGTTCCGCGACAACGCCCAGCTGATGAACATCTGCCAGCGGATCGTCAGCCAGGTGGGCCGCCGGGTCGATGAGAGCTCGCCGATCTGCGACGCCCGCCTGCCGGACGGCTCCCGGGTCAACGTCATCGCCCCGCCGCTGTCGCTGGACGGGCCGACCCTGACGATCCGGAAGTTCAAGAAAGACAAGCTGACCATGAAGAACCTGGTGGACTATCAGTCCATCAGCCCCGAGGGGGCCCGGGTTCTCGGCGTGATCGGCGCCTGCCGCTGCAACCTGATCATCTCGGGGGGCACCGGCTCGGGCAAGACCACACTGCTCAACACGCTGACGGCCTTCATCGACCCCACCGAGCGGGTGGTGACCTGCGAGGACGCCGCCGAACTGCAGCTGCAGCAGCCCCACGTGGTGCGGCTGGAGACCCGGCCCCCCAACCTGGAGGGCCAGGGCCAGATCACCATGCGCGACCTGGTGAAGAACTGCCTGCGGATGCGGCCGGAAAGGATCATCGTCGGCGAAGTCCGTGGCCCGGAAGCCTTCGACCTGCTGCAGGCCATGAACACCGGCCATGACGGCTCCATGGGCACCCTGCACGCCAACTCGCCCCGCGAGGCCATCAGCCGGGTGGAATCGATGATCACCATGGGGGGCTACGGCCTGCCCTCGCGAACCATCCGCGAGATGATCGTCGGCTCGGTGGACGTCATCGTCCAGGCCGCCCGCCTGCGGGACGGCTCGCGTCGCATCACCCACATCACCGAGGTGGTGGGGCTGGAGGGCGACGTGATCATCACCCAGGACCTGTTCGTCTACGAGATCACCGGCGAGGACGCCGACGGCAATGTGGTGGGCCGCCACCGCTCCACCGGCATCGCCCGGCCGCGGTTCTGGGACCGCGCCCGCTATTACGGGCTGGAGCGCGAGCTGGCCGAAGCCCTCGACGCGTCGGAATAGGGATGGGCGCGACCCTCATCACCGCCATGGCCGCCCTGCTGGGCTTCCTGGTGATCGCCGGGCTGGGCCTGGCGCTGTCGGGCCCGGGGACCGGTCAGGCGCGGACCCTGAAGCGGGCCCAGGCCATCGTCGGCGGCCGCGACGCCCCGTCCCAGCGCGGCGGCCGGCGGCCGGCCGTCACCGCCCAGGACCAGCGTCGGCGCCAGATCCTCAAGACCCTGCGCGAGCAGGAGAAACAGCAGAAGAAGGCCACCCTGACCGTGGCCGCCAAGCTGCAGCAGGCCGGGCTGGCGGACAATGTCCGCGGCTTCTGGATCATCTGCGGCATCGTCGGCCTGGTGGTGATGGCGCTGGCCATGCTGCTGGGCCAGAAGCCTCTGATCGGCCTGGGCCTGGGCTTCGCCGCGGGCTTCGGCGCGCCGCGCTGGGTGCTCAGCTTCCTGGGGGCCCGGCGCACCAAGAAGTTCACCGAGGCCTTTCCCGACGCCATGGACATCATCACCCGCGGCATCCGCTCGGGCCTGCCGGTGCATGACAGCCTGCGCGTGATCGGCCAGGAGACCCAGGAACCCCTGGCCGGCGAGTTCAAGCGGCTGGTGGAGGCCATCGGCATGGGGGTCTCCGTCGACCAGGCCCTGGACAAGATGTACGCCCGCATGCCGACCCCGGAGGTGCGATTCTTCGCCATCGTGCTGGCCATCCAGGCCAAGACCGGGGGCAACCTGGCCGAGGCCCTGGGCAACCTCTCCAGCGTGATCCGGGCGCGCAAGCTGATGCGCGAGAAGATCAAGGCCATGTCCGGCGAGGCGGTGGCCTCGGCCATCATCATCGGCTCCCTGCCGCCCGGCGTGGTGGCCCTGATCAGCGTCACCAGCCCGGCCTATATGAAGCCGATGTTCGACGATCCCCGCGGCCACATGATGCTGGCGGTGGGCGCGTTCTGGATGGCGCTCGGCATCTTCACGATGCGCAAGATGATCAATTTCAAGATCTAGCGGCCATGAACCTGATCGCCGCCCTCACCAATCCCGACAACCTGCTCTCGGCCTTCGTGGCCCTGGTCTGCTTTGCGACCATCGTCTCGATCGCCATGCCGATGATCAACAAGTCGACCCTGGAGACCCGGCTGAAGTCGGTCTCCTCCCGGCGCGAGGAGCTGCGGCGCAAGTCCCGCGAGGCCCTGGCGGTGAAGAGCAACGGCGGCGGCACCCTGCGCCACGCCGACGAGGGGATGTACAAGAAGGTCGTGGACCGCCTGCAGCTCTCGCGGCTGCTGGAGGACCCCAAGGTGGTGGAGAAGCTGGCCCAGGCCGGGTTCCGCGGCCCCAAGCCGGTGTCCACCTTCTACTTCTTCCGCTTCGTCCTGCCCTTCGCCTTCGCGCTGGCCGCCGCCCTCTACCTGTTCCTGGTCAACGACTTCGGCCTGAGTCCGATGAACCGGGTGGTCTGCTGCGTCGTGGGCCTGACGCTCGGCTACTACGCCCCCAACATCTACATCAGCAACGTGGCCCAGAAGCGCCGGGAGAGCATCGTCGGCGCCTTCCCCGACAGCCTCGACCTGCTGCTGATCTGCGTGGAATCGGGGATGTCCATCGAGGCGGCGATCCAGAAGGTCAGCCAGGAGATCGGCGGCACCTCCATCGAGCTGGCCGAGGAGCTGACCCTGCTGACCGCCGAGATCTCCTACCTGCCCGAGCGGCGGATGGCCTATGAGGGCCTGGCCATGCGGACCAACCATCCCGGCATCCGCTCGGTGACCACGGCCATGATCCAGGCCGAGCGCTACGGCACGCCCCTGGGCGCCGCCCTGCGGGTGATGGCCAAGGAGAACCGCGACATGCGCCTGGCCTTCGCCGAGAAGAAGGCCGCGCAGCTTCCGGCCAAGCTGACCGTGCCGATGATCCTGTTCTTCCTGCCGGTGCTGTTCATCGTCATCCTGGGTCCGGCGGTGATCAAGGTCCAGGACATGGTCGCCCAGCACTAGGCCGCCGCCTCAGGACCGGTTGAAAAGCCGGAAACCCCAGCCTAGATCCCGCGTTTCAGAGGTTCCCGCCCGCTCGTGACCCGCCACGGCGGGGGGTTTTGGGGCGGCCGACCGCGTGAAGAAGCTGTTGCGTAGACCGAGCGTCCAGGCCGTCCTCGGCTGGACGCTCTGGCTGCACCTGGCGCTGGTGCGGCGCACCACCCGCTGGCGGCACGAGGGCCTGGAGCGGATGGCCCCGGCCCTGGTCACCGGCCAGCCGGCCATAGCCCTCTTCTGGCACGGCCGCATTCCCCTCTGCCTGGGCCTGGCCCAGGTCTGGTGGCGGCGGCAGGGCCTGCGCTGCATGGTCTCCCCCTCCGGCGACGGCGAATTCATCGCCCGCGCGCTCGCCCGCGCCCGCTTCCCCGCCATCCGCACCTCCTCGGCCCGCAAGGGCGACGCGGCCAAGGCCCGGGTCATCGTGGCGGCCTTCCGCGAGGCGGTGGCCTGGGTGAAGGCCGGCGGGGTGCTGGTGGTGACCCCCGACGGCCCCCGAGGCCCCGGCGAGGTGATCGCGCTCGGCTCCCTGCAGATCGCCCGGCGGACCGGGGCGCCGATCTATCTCATGGGGGTGTCGGCGGCCCACGCCATCACCCTCGACACCTGGGACCGGCTGACCTTCGCCTGGCCCTTCGGGCGCGGGGCGACGGTGTGGGACGGGCCCTTCCACGTGCCGGCCGAGGCCGACGACGCCGCCCTGCGGACCCTGGCCGAGGAGCTGTCGCGGCGGCTGAGCGCGGTGACCCGGCGGGCCGACCTGCTGGCGGGGGCGGGCCGGGCGCGGGAGGCCGAGGCCCAGGACTTCCGCGGCCGGGAAGGGCTGCCGGGCTAGGGCCGGGGCGTTTACCCGTCCTTGAGGCGTTTGGCCGCAGGATGGGGCCATGCCGCGTCCAGAGAACCTCAAGCCGCTCACGACCCTGCGCATCTTCGCCGCGGCCTGGGTGGTGCTCTACCACTACTGGCCGCAGCTGGTGGCCGGCGCGCGGCCCAATGCGGTGGAGAAGGGCTATCTGGGGGTGGAGCTGTTCTTCGTCCTCTCGGGCTTCATCCTCTGCCACGTCTATCTGCAGAGCTTCGGGGAGAAGCGGTTCTCCTACGGGAGCTTCCTGTGGGCGCGGCTGGCGCGGATCTATCCGGTGCACCTGGCGACGCTGGGAGGCCTGGCGGCCCTGATCGCCGCGGCCTCGGCGGCCGGCTTCTCGGCCGGGGACAATGTGGTGGTCTGGAGTTCGCTGCCGGCCCAGGTGCTGCTGCTGCAGGCCTGGGGCCTGGCGCCGGACGGGGGCTGGAACCATCCCTCCTGGTCGATCTCCGCCGAATGGTTCGCCTATGTGACCTTCCCGGCCTTCGCCCTGGCCTTCTGGCCCCTGCGGGCCCGGCCGTGGTTGGCGACCCTGCTGGCCGGCCTGCTGGTGGCGGCGCTGAACCTGATCTTCCCCTTGATCTCCGGCTATCCCCTCACCGAGGCCACCACGGCCTGGGGGGCGCTGCGGATCGTGCCCTGCTTCGCCTTCGGCTGCGCCGTCTACCTGCTGTGGCGCAACCGGGTGGTGACCTCCCAGGCCGGCGCCAAGGGTCTGGCCGCGGGCCTGCTGATCGCCATCGCCGGCGGGGCGGCCTTCGAGCTGCCGGACTTCCTGATGGTGCTGATGTTCGGCGGCCTGATCCTGGCGCTCGCCAGCATGGCCAGCACGGGCTCGAAGATCATGGGCTCGCCGCTGGGGGTCTATCTCGGCGAGGTGAGCTTCTCGGTCTACATGATCTGCATCCCCTGGGAGCTGGTCTTCACCCGGGTCGCCCGCGCGGGCCTGGGCCTCGACGAGGGGCCGCTGCCCTGGCCGGTCTGGGCGGCGATGTTCGCCGGCGTGATCCCGGCGGCCATGGTCCTGCACCACCTGGTGGAGCGCCCGGCGCGCAACGCCATGCGGGCCTGGGAAGTGTCCGGCTTCCGGCTCCCCGGCGCGCGGGCCGCGGCGGAGCCGACCTAGACCCCTACTGGGCCGTCCGCACCGAGTCCCAGGAGCGGGGCGGTCCGGCCGGGTTTGGCGCCACGGCGCGCAGGAAGGCCATGTTGTTGGCCACCGCCTCCGGCGGCAGGTCCTGGCGCACCAGTTTCTCGGCCTCGTCGAAGCGGCCCTGCAGCCCCAGGACCAGGGCCAGGTTCTGACGCACCGCCATGGGGGCGCCGGGCTTGGCGGCGGCGGTGCGCAGCAGGGTCTCGGCCTGGGGGGCGTCCCCGTGGCTGGCGTAGAACAGGGCCAGGTTGCAGAGGACGGCGGGGTTCTCCGGGGCCAGGGCCGCGGCCTGGCGGTGGGCCTCCAGGGCCTCCTCCGGGCGGCCGGCCTGCTCATAGGCCACGCCGAGCAGGGAGGCCGGGCGCCAGTCGCGGGGGGCCAGGGCCTGGGCCTGGCGGGCGGGCTCGATGCCGTAGAAGCCCTGGCCGGAGCCGACCTTGGCGCGGGCGACCTCCAGCAGGGCCTCGACGTTCTTGGGATCGATCACCAGGACCCGCTGGGCGGCCTGGGCGGCGTCGTCGTACTTGCCCATGGCGCGCAGGGCCTGGGCGAGGTTCACCCCGGCCTCGGCGTCGCGGGGATCGATGTCGGTCTCCCGGCCCCAGAAGGCGGCGCGGGCCAGGGGATCGAGGCGGGCGGCCAGGCCGCGTTCCTCGGCGGTGGCGCGCTGGACGGCGGGCGCGGCGGGGGCCGGCGCGGCCTTGACCTCCGGCGGCTTGGCGGCGGCGGCCGGCAGGGCGGCGGCGAGGCTGAGGGCCAGGGCGGTTGCGGCGAGGGCCGACATGCGACACATGGACAGACAGGCTCCGGGATGATCCTCGACACCATCCCCCAGCCGCTTAAAGGAAGCGTTAAGCATAAAGCGGGCGGCGTCGCCCGCGTCAGGGCCGATCCATGACCGAAGTGATCCTTGCGACCTCCGAGCGCGCCACCGTCCCGGTGCACGCCTTGTACGACAGCGAGCTGGAGGGGTTCCTGGCGGGGCAGGCGGCCTTCGCCAGGGCCTATGCCGAGCTCTCGGAGTTCAAGGCCAAGGCGGGCCAGGTCCTAGTCCTGCCGGGCGCCGAGGGGGCGATCGAGGCGGTGCTGTTCGGCCTGGGGTCCAGCCCCGCCGATCCGATGGTGTTCCGCGGCCTGCCGGCCAAGCTGCCCACCGGCGACTACGCCATGGCCACGACCCCGGCCGGGATCAGCCTCGACCAGATCGCGCTGGCCTTCGCCTTGGGCAGCTACAGGTTCGACCGCTACAAGCAGAAGAAGACCCATGACCGGCCGCGCCTGGTGGCGCAGGGCGCCGACGTCGCCGAGGTCAATTCCATCGCCCACGCCTGCGCCCTGGCCCGCGACATGGTCAATACGCCGGCCAACGACCTGGGCCCCCTGCAGCTGGAGACCATCGCCCGCGAGATCGCCGAGCAGTACGGCGCCGCCATCACCGTGGTGACCGGGGAGGGCCTGCTGGAGGCCAACTATCCCGCCGTTCACGCCGTGGGCCGCGCCGCCGTGGAGGCCCGCGCCCCCCGCATGATCGAGATGAGCTGGGGCGAGGCCGGCAAGCCCCTGGTCTGCCTGGTGGGCAAGGGCGTCGTATTCGACACCGGCGGCCTGGACATCAAGCCCTCGGCCGGCATGCGGCAGATGAAGAAGGACATGGGGGGCGCCGCCCACGTCCTGGCCCTGGGGCGGATGATCATGGCCGCCCAGCTGCCGGTGCGGCTGTCGATCCTGGTCCCGGTGGCGGAGAACGCCATCAGCGGCGACGCCATGCGGCCCGGCGACGTGCTGGACAGCCGCAAGGGCCTGACCATCGAGGTGGGCAACACCGACGCCGAGGGCCGCCTGATCCTGGCCGACGCCCTGACGCGGGCCTGCGAGTTGGAACCGGCCCTGACGCTGGATCTCGCCACCCTGACCGGGGCGGCGCGCGCGGCGCTGGGGCCGCAATTGCCGCCCTTCTACACCGACGACGAGGAGCTGGCGGGCCAGATCGAGGCGGCCATGGCCGAGGTCTCCGACCCGATGTGGCGCATGCCGCTCTGGAAGGGCTATGTCGACAGCCTCGACAGCGACGTGGCCGATATCAAGAACGACCCGGACGGCTGGGCCCAGGCGGGCTCGGTGACGGCGGCCCTGTTCCTGCAGCGGTTCGCGCCGGCCGGCGCCTGGGCGCACTTCGACATCTTCGCCTGGAACCCGCGCAACCGGCCGGGCTGGACGGCGGGCGCGGAGGCGCAGGCCATCCGGGCGCTCTACCAGATGATCCGGACGCGGTTTGCGTGAGCCTCGACCCGCGTAACACCCTGGCCCGTCCCGACCTCGCCGCCCGGTCCCTGGAGGGGCTGGCGGCGGCCAGCGCCTATGCCGATCCGACCCCGATGACGGCGGCGGCGCCCGCCGCCGCCCTGCGCGCGGCCCCCGACGGGGACGCCGAGCAGGTGGACCAGCTGCTGTTCGGCGAGACCTTCGAGGTGCTGGAGGAGAGGGCCGGCTTCTGCTGGGGCCAGGCGCCCCGCGACGGCTATGTGGGCTATGTGGCCCGGACCGACCTCGCCCCCCTGGCGCCGGCCCCGACCCACCGGGTGGCGGCGATCCGCACCTACGCCTTCAAGGATCCCAGCATCAAGAGCCGGGCGCTGGGGCCCTATTCCCTGGGCGCCCTGGTGGCGGTGGAGGCGCGCGAAGGCCGGTTCGCCAAGGCCGCCGGGTGCGGCTGGTTCGTCGAGGCGCACCTGTCGTCCATCGGGGTCTTCGAGACCGACTTCGTGGCGGTGGCGCAGCGCTATCTCGGCGCGCCCTATCTGTGGGGCGGGCGAGAGAGCCTGGGGCTGGACTGCTCGGGCCTGGTGCAGCAGGCCCTGCTGGCCTGCGGCCGGGCCTGCCCGCGGGACACCGACCAGCAGGCGCTCATGGGACAGGCCGTGCGAGCCGAAGTCCTCTTGAGAGGCGACCTGGTGTTCTGGCGCGGTCACGTGGCGATCCTGCTGGACCCGGCCACCATCCTGCACGCCAATGCCCACCACATGGCCGTGGCCGTCGAGCCCCTGGCGGAGGCGGTGGCGCGGATCGCGGCCACCAGCACCGGCCAGCCGACGGGATATCGGCGGATCTAGGGGGCGCCCTCCGCATATTCACGACGTCATCCCGGACGGCCGACAGGCCGATCCGGGACCCAGGGCGGAGGGCTGGGCCCCTGGGTCCCGGCTCTCCGCTGCGCTGCGGCCGGGATGACGGAGCAGCGCCCATACGAAAAGACCCCCCGCGATGCGGAGGGTCCTGTCGTCCGGCCTGTCCCCGAAGGGGCGAGGCGGTGTCTTACTTGGTGGCGGTGGGAGCCGCGGCCGCGCCCGTGGTGGGGGCCTGGCCGGCGGGGCCGCCGGCGGTGGCGGGCGGCGTGGCCGTCGAGCCGGTGGCCGTGGGGGTCGCAGCCGTGGCCGCCGCGCCTTCGGCCGGGGCGGCGGGCGCCGCGGCGGCGGCCGGGTTCGGGGCCGGGAACGGGATGGTGGCGCCCTTGGTGTGCAGGTACGCCAGCAGGTTGATGCGGTCTTCCGGCTTCTTCAGGCCGACGAAGCCCATCTTGGTGCCGGGCACGTCCTTGGCGGGGTTCTTGATGAACTCCGACAGGCGCTCGAAGTCCCAGACCGGGTTCTTGGAACCGTATTCGACCATGGCGGCCGAATAGGCGAAGCCGGCGTGACTGCCGGGCTTGCGGCCGACGATGCCCCACTGGTTCGGGCCGGTGCCGTTGGCGCCGCCCTGATCGATGGTGTGGCAGGACTTGCACTTGGCGAAGACCGCCTCGCCCGCGGCGACGTCGGCGGTCGGCAGGACCGTCCCCCAGTCGATGGGGGCCTCGACGGCCGGGCCACCGGGGCCGGCTTCGGCGGCCACCTCGATGGCGTAGCCGGGCTTCTCGGCCTTTTCGGTCGAGAAGATGCCGGAGGAAAGTTCGCGAAGGCCGACAATGGCCAGACCCGTCGCCAGCACGGCGCCGGCGACTTTGTTGAACGTAAGGTCGCTCATCGTCTTGAAATCGGCCCTCTAATCGGCCGGTCCGAAGACCGGCGGAAGCGCGGGAATCCCCGCCCCTTATTGCGCCCGCGTCTCTTACACGCTACCGGCGCTGGCGCAACCGGCCAGTTGGTTGCTCCAGGATACTATGAACCCGATCGTCCTTATTCCCGCGCGTCTTGCGGCCACCCGCCTGCCCAACAAGCCCCTCGCCGACATCGAGGGCGTGCCCATGATCGTGCGGGTTCTCCGCCAGGCCCAGGCCGCGAACCTCGGTCCGGTGGCGGTGGCGGCGGGTGATTCGGCGATCGTCGAGGCGGTGAAGGCGGCCGGCGGGCGGGCGGTGCTCACCGATCCGGACCTGCCCTCGGGCTCCGACCGGCTGGTGGCGGCCCTGGCGGAGCTGGACCCGCAGGGCGCCCACGACGTGGTGATCAACCTGCAGGGCGACATGCCCTTCGTGGCGCCGGCCGACATCGCCGCCTGCGCGGCCCTGCTGGCGGACCAGCCCTCCTGCGACATCGCCACCATCGTGGAGAAGGAGTCCTCGCCGGAGGTCCGCACCAATCCCGACATGGTCAAGGCGGTGCTGGCCATGGCGGCGGACGGCAAGACCGGCCGGGCGCTCTATTTCACCCGCTCGACCCTCTATGGCGACGGGCCGGTGTGGCATCACCATGGCATCTACGCCTATCGCCGGGCGGCCCTGGAGGCCTTCACCCGGGCCCCGCCCTCGCCGCTTGAACGGCGCGAGAAGCTGGAGCAGCTGCGGGCCATGGAGCTGGGGCTCTCCATCTGGGCGACGGTGGTCGACTCCGCGCCGATCTCGGTGGACAACCCCGCCGATCTGGAGCGGGCGCGGGCCTTTGCTCGCCAGCTTAGGGACAAGTCATGAACAAGGGACGGATCGCCTTCCAGGGCGAGCTGGGGGCCAATAGCCACGAGGCCTGCCTGGCGGCCTTCCCGGACATGGAGCCGGTGGCCCATCCGACCTTCGAGGAGGCCTTCGAGGCCATCAAGACCGGCGACTGCCAGCTGGGCATGATCCCGGTGGAGAACTCCATCGCCGGGCGGGTGGCCGACGTGCACCACCTGCTGCCCAACTCGGGGCTGAAGATCATCGGCGAGCGGTTCAAGCCGATCCACTTCCAGCTGATGGCCAATCCCGGGGTGAAGCTGGAGGACCTGAAGACGGTGTCCTCCATGCCCATCGCGCTGGCCCAATGCCGCCAGGTGGTGCGCCGCCTGAAGCTGCGCGCCGAGCCGGTGGGGGACACCGCGCTCTCGGCCAAGCTGCTGGCCGAGAAGCCCGACCCCACCAAGGCCGCCATCGCCCCGGCGCTCGCCGCCGAGCTCTACGGCCTGGAGATCCTGGCCCGCGACGTCGAGGACACCCACAACAACACCACCCGCTTCCTGGTGATGACCGCCGACCGCGATCCGCCGGCGCCGCCCTTCACCAGCCCCTGCATCACCAGCTTCGTCTTCCGGGTCCGCAACATGCCAGCGGCCCTTTACAAGGCCATGGGCGGGTTCGCCACCAACGGGGTGAACATGACCAAGCTGGAGAGCTACATGGAGAACGGCGCCTTCACGGCGACCTTCTTCTACGCCGAGGTGGACGGCCGGCCCGAGGACCGCAGCCTGGCGCTGGCCTTCGAGGAGCTGCAGTTCTTCTCCGAGCGGTTCGAGATCCTGGGGGTCTATCCCGCCGATCCGTTCCGGGCCCACGTCTGATGCGCACCATCGAGATGGACGGGGCGGCCTATCCCAGCATCAAGGCCTTCTGCGAGGACCTGAAGAGCGAGATCCGCGCCCTGCCCGGGCACGGGAACAGCATCGAGTCCTTCGTGGACTCGATGATCTGGGCCAACGGCATGAGCGAGCTTCCGCCCCCCTACATGATCCGGGTGCGCGGCCTGCACGGCGGGCCGCTGGCTGAGTTCGTCAAGGACCTGTCCAATGCGCTCGGCCAGGCCCGGATGGAGGTCCGCAATCGCCGGGCCGAGGACGTCGAGGTCATCCTGACGCTGCGGCGGTAGGGGCGCTCTTCTCCTCTCCCACTTGTGGGAGAGGGTAGGGTGAGGGCTCTTTCCGAGGTTCAGAAACTCACCACGTCAGCAACGCGCAGCCCTGCTGCGCGCCCCTCACCCTACCCTCTCCCCATGAATGGGGAGAGGAGAAGAGGTTCCTAGGCCAGGGCGTGCGCCGCAGCGATCAAGGCGTCGTCGATCTCGCGAGCGCGGACGGCGGCGGGGCGGGCGGCCATGCGGTCGGCATAGGCCTTGAACACCGGCCGCGCCTCGATGGAGCCGAACTGCAGGCCCCAGCCGAGATGGGCGCCGACATAGAGATCGGCAGCGGTGAAGCTGTCGCCGGCCAGGTACTCGCGACCGGTCACGGCCTTTTCCAGGGTATCCATCACGTCGCCATAGTCGCCCCAGCCGGCGCTGCGCTTGTTGTCGGGGGTAACCTCGAAGCCCAGGCTCTTGGCGGTGACGGCGGCCTCCACGGGACCGGCGGCGTAGAACAGCCAGCGGTAATAGTCGCCGCGCGCCTTGCTCCCCACCGGCGGGGCCAGGTTCGCCTGCGGGAAGGCGTCGGCCAGATAGGCGCAGATGGCGGCGCATTCGGTGACGACGGTGTCGCCGTGGGCGATGGCCGGGACCTTGCCCATGGGATTCACGGCAAGATAGGCCGGGTCCTTGATGGTCGCCCAGTCGAGGATGCGGGTCTCGTAGGGCTGGCCCACCTCCTCCAGCATCCAGCGGATGATCCGGCCCCGGGACATGGGGTTGGTGTAGAAAACGATCTGGTCCGACATGGCTTTTTCCTCCGGTGTTGGAGGCAGCCTAGACCACCCTGCTGACAGCAGTGTGGCAGCAGACTAGGGCGCGGTCACGATCAGCTGCCCGTTCGCGTCGAGCTTGCCCTTTGACTGGTCCAGCATGACCAGGACATTGCCCTGCGGGTCCATGACGACGGCGCAGCGGCCGATGGGGATGTCGAAAGGCTGGCGAATTTCCCGGCCCCCGGCGGCGAGGAAGCGGTCAAAGGCTTCGTCGACGTCCGCGACGAGAAGGTTGGCCTCGGGACCCAGCTGGGTGTGAAGGACCAGTTCGGCGTCGGTGTCCGGCATGGCCAGGCCTGCGGCGACCGGCGAGCGCCAGATCACCCGGTGGCCCAGGGCGTCGGTGTAGAAGGCGATGCCGGCGTCGAGGTCGGCCGCCTTCAACATCAGGCAGTCGAGCTTGCGGAAAAGCGGTTCAGCCATGGGGTCCTCCCGTTGGAGAAACCCTAGCGCGGACTGCCGCCAGCGCTATGGCAACAGTCAGCTCTCCGCCCAGGCCTTGATGAGCTGGTGGGCGATGGCCATGGGGCCGGGGGCGAAGGTGTTCTCCAGCTTGCCGGCCAGTAGCAGCCGGGCCTCGGCCTTGGTGAACCAGCGGACCTCGGAGAGCTCGGTCTGGTCGGGGGTGGCGTCGTCGTCCTCCACCTGGGCGATCAGGCCGATCATCAGGGAGGACGGATAGGGCCAGGGCTGGGTGGAGTGATAGACCACCGAGGAGGTCTTCAGGCCGGCCTCCTCGTGCAGTTCGCGGGCGCAGGCCTCCTCGATGGTCTCGCCGGGCTCTAGGAATCCGGCGAGGGAGGAGAACATGCCCTTGGGCCACACTTCCTGGCGGCCCAGCATGCAGCGCTCGCCGTGGACGGCCAGCATGATCACCACCGGGTCGGTGCGCGGGAAGTGCTCGGCGTTGCAGGCCGGGCAGGCGCGCTTCCAGCCGCCCTCGGCCACCAGGGAGGGCTCGCCGCAGTTGGCGCAGTGCTTGTGGCGGCGGCGCCATTCGAACATCTGCTTGGCCGTGGCCAGGATGGCGGCGTCGGTGTGGGGCAGGCGGGTGGCCAGCGCCCGCAGGTCCTCGAACCGGCCCAGGCCCGCCAGGGGCCCGTCGCAGGGGTCGGCCCCGCCCTCGATGTCGAGGGCGAAGACCGCGGTCTCCTTCCACAGGCCCATGAACAGCAGGCGCTCGGCCCCGCCGGCCATCTCGGCCACCATCTTGGCCGGCAGGTAGGCGATCTGCACGCCGCCGTCCTTGCTGGTCTCCACCAGGGGCTTGCCGTTCCAGATGGCCAGCCCAAGGGATTCGTCGGATTTCAGCCGTTCGGCCAGCCAGGCCTCGTCCTTCCGGCGCTCGCTGGCGCGGTTCAGGGGGTTTCCGGCGAAGGTGTTCTGGAAGGAAGAAAGAGCCATGAAACGTCTCATAGCGTCGCCCAAGCTTGCGCGCGAGCCTCAAGGTCGCGATATAGGGGGTGGAGATCGGCGACGGGCGGACGCCTCGCCAACCCGGTCAGGTCCGGAAGGAAGCAGCCGCAACGAGTTTCGCTCCGGGTCGTCGTTCGGTCTCCACCCTAGCTTTCAGAATCAGTGCGCTCTCGAGGCGCGGGGCGCATGGCCGACGAAGATCTCTCGCCCGATCCCGAGCTTCCCGAGCGGGACCCCGACACGGCCGACATGTTCGGCGCGCCCGTCGCGGTGACGCCCGCCCCGGTCGCGGAAGCCTCGGCCGCCTACACCGTCATCGCCCGCAAGTACCGGCCCCGCACCTTCGACGACCTCTATGGCCAGGAGGCCATGGTGCGGACGCTGAAGAACGCCTTTTCCACCGGCCGCATCGCCCACGCCTTCATGCTCACCGGGGTGCGCGGGGTGGGCAAGACCACCACCGCCCGCCTGCTGGCGCGGGCCCTGAACTACGAGACCGACACCGTCCACGAGCCGACGCTGGATCTCCACGTCGAGGGCCGCCACTGCAAGGCGATCATCGAGGGCCGGCACATGGACGTGCTGGAGCTCGACGCCGCCAGCCGCACCAAGGTCGAGGACATGCGCGAGCTGCTGGACGGGGTGCGCTACGCCCCCGTCGAGGCGCGCTACAAGGTCTACATCATCGACGAAGTGCACATGCTCTCCACCTCGTCCTTCAACGCCCTGTTGAAGACCCTGGAAGAGCCGCCGCCGCACGTGAAGTTCATCTTCGCCACCACCGAGATCCGCAAGGTGCCGGTGACCATCCTCTCGCGCTGCCAGAGGTTCGACCTGCGCCGGGTGGAGCCCGACGTGATCGTCAAGAACCTGGAGATGATCACCGAGGCCGAGGGCGTGCGCGTCGATGCCGAGGGGATGCTGCTGATCGCCCGGGCCGCCGAGGGCTCGGTGCGCGACGCCCAGTCCATGCTGGACCAAGCCATCGTCCAGGGGGAGCCCGGCCAGACCGTGCCGGCCACCCTGATCCGCGACATGCTGGGACTGGCCGACCGGGCCCAGACCATCACCCTGTTCGAACAGACCATGCGCGGCGAGCCCGGCCCCGCCATCGAGACCTTCCGCACCCTCTACGGCTATGGCGCCGATCCCGGCCAGGTGATGATCGACCTGCTGGAGCACGCCCACGCCGCCTCGGTGGCCAAGGCCATCGGGGTCCACGCCCTGATCATGCCCCGCGAGCAGGCCGGCCGGCTGGCGGCCATCGGGGCCTCGGTCTCGGCCGGCACCCTCTCGCGCATGTGGCAGATGCTGCTGCGGGCCCATGACGAGGTGCGGCGCAGTCCCGACCCCGCCGCGGCGGTGGACATGGCCCTGATCCGCCTGGCCTACGCCGCCGACCTGCCTGGTCCGGAGGAGGCCCTGCGGCGGTTGCAGACCGGCGATCCGGTCGGCGGCGCGCCGGGACCTTCCGGCGGCGGCGGCGGGGGTGGCGGGGGAGCGAGCCAAGGCGGCGGCGGGAGCGTCACGGCCCAGGCCCGCGTCCTGGCGCCCGAACCCCAGGCGGCCGAGGCGCCGCCGGTGCTGCAGTCCTTCGCCGACGTGATCGCCCTGATCGAGAAGAAGCGCGACATCTCCCTGCGGCTGGACGTGGAGCGCTATGTGCGCCCGGTCAGCTTCCGCCCCGGGGCCATCGAGTTCGAGCCGGCCCCCGGCGCTCCGGCCAACCTGGCCCAGCGGCTGATCGGCCGCCTGCGCGAATGGACCGGCCAGCCCTGGCTGATCGCCGCCCAGGGCGGCGGCGGGGCCGAGAGCCAGTGGGAGCGCCAGAAGCGCGAGGAGCGCGAGATCCGCGCCCAGATCGAGCAGGACCCCTTCATCCTGTCGGTGATGGAGAGCTTCCCGGGCGCCGAGATCGTCAGCATCCGCAACCTGCCGACGCCGGAGGCCTCGCCGGCCGACGCGCCGCCGGAAGAGGACGAAGACTAGTCAGATGAGCGACCGAGTGAGGGTTCGATGAAGGATTTGGGCGGCCTGATGAAACAGGCCCAGGCCATGCAGCAGAAGCTGGCCGAGGCGCAGGAGCGCCTGGCGCAGCTCTCCATCGAGGGCACGTCGGGCGGCGGCATGGTCAAGGTGGTGCTGAAGGGCTCTGGCGAACTGGCCTCGGTGGAGCTGGACGAGAGCCTGTTGGCGCCCGGCGAGGGCGAGGTGATCTCCGACCTGGTGGTGGCCGCCCACGCCGACGCCAAGCGCAAGCTGGACGCCGAACAGGCCCAGCTGATGCGCGACGCCGCCGGCCCGCTGGCCGGCATGGGCCTGCCGGGCATGCCGAAGTTCTAGAGCTTCAGTTCCAGCCGGGCGACCTGGTTGGTGCGATCCATCAGCTCCTGGGCAGCCTTTCCGATCTGGACGAAGCCGTGACGCAGCCAGAAGCGCAGGGCGTCGGGATTCTGATCCTGGACCACCAGCCGGATCGCCCGGCCGCCGTGGCCGCGGATCCAGGTCTTCAGCGCTTCGAGGATGCGTTCGCCAAGTCCTGAGCCGCGCGCTTCCGGCGCGACCAGCAGCAGGCCCAGGTACCAGATGTGTTGCGCGGGGAAGTCGCGCAGCAGATCGACGGCGGCGGTCAATCCGTCCTCAGTCCAGACGCCGATGACGAATTTGTCGCGCAGCGGGTGGTCGGGCGGGACCTCCACCAGCAGGTCGGCCGCCGCGTGGGGATCGGGCGGGTGTCCGGTCACCAGCACCTCGAAGTCCTCGCAGCGCTCCAGCAGCTCCTGCAATTCGGCCACGGCGCTGCCGCCGATGAAGGCCGTGAGCGCGCCCTCGACGACGGGAAGGTCGGGGGTGGTCATGGCGCGGGCTCCCCTCGACATCTACATAGGACCTACAGACAATCCCCTGAATCGCACCCGCCTCGCCAGGAGCCAGTTTGGCCGCCTCCGCCGGACCTGAAATCGAGCGCCTGATCGCGCTGTTGTCGAAGCTGCCGGGTTTGGGGCCCAGGTCGGCGCGGCGCGCGGCGCTGGCCCTGCTGAAGCGGCGCGAGCAACTGCTGCAGCCCCTGGCCGAGGCCCTGGCGGTGGCCGCCGAGCGGGTGAAGACCTGCCGGGTCTGCGGCTCTCTGGACACCCAGGATCCCTGCGCCATCTGTTCCGACCGCTCCCGCGACCCGACCCTGGTCTGCGTGGTGGAGGAGGTCGGCGCGCTCTGGGCCATGGAGCGGGCCAGCGCCTTCCGCGGCCGCTACCACGTGCTGGGGGGCCTGCTCTCGGCCCTGGACGGGGTGGGGCCCGAGGCCCTGAGGGTCAATTCCCTGGTGACCCGGGCCATGGAGGAGGGGGTGACCGAGGTGATCCTGGCCCTGCCGGCCACGGTGGACGGCCAGACCACGGCCCACTACCTCGCCGAACGCCTCTCCAACGCCCACGTCTCGGTGACCATGCTGGCCCGCGGGGTGCCGGTGGGGGGCGAGCTTGACTGGCTGGACGACGGGACCATCGCGCAAGCGATGCGGGCGCGGCGGCCGGCCTAGGGCCGCTTCGCCACCCAGACCAGGCCCGACCAGGTGTGGCCGTCGTAGGTGCTGGTGAAGTCGCGGGTCGCGTCGCGGTCGAGGCCCAGCTTGCGCATCACTGACTGGGAGCGGTGGTTGGTGGCCTCGGTATAGCTGAGCACCTCCTCGAAGCCGCAGCGGGCGAAGCCGTCGGCGAGGCTGGCGCGGGCGGCCTCGGTGGCGATGCCGGAGCCCCAGGCGCGGCGGACCAGGCGCCAGCCGACCTCCACATTGGGGGCGCGGGGATGCCAGGCGTCGATGGGCATGATCCCCACATAGCCGAGGAAGCCGCAGTCGTGGTCGGTCACCACCCAGCGGGTGAAGCCCAGGCGGTCATGGGCGTCGCGGTAGCGGGCCATCTTGCGAGCCGCCTCGTCGCGGCCCACGGGGCCGCCGGCGTCGGCCTGGACCTCCGGGTCGGCCAGCATGTCGGCGAAGGCGTCGAGATCGTCGTCGCGCCAGGGCCGCAGGATCGTCCGGTCGGTGGTGATCATGGCGTCGGCCTCCCGGGAATCTGGTAGCACGGCGGCAGGCCGATGAACGAGGCGCCCATGTACGGAATCCTTTGCGCGACCCCCGAGGAGCTGGCGGCCCTGCAGGGGCGGCTCGGCGTCACCTCGAGGCCGGCGACCTATGGCCCGACCCAGGTCTGGATCGGCGAGCACCACGGGCAGGCCTTCGCCCTGGCCCTGGCAGGAATGGGCAAGGTCAATGCGGCGGCGGCGGCGACCCTGCTGCTGGCGGTCTTCCATGCCGATGTGCTGATCTTCGCGGGCGTCGCGGGCGGGCTGAACCCGGCCCTGGGGGTCGGTTCGGTGCTGCTGGCCGAACGCCTGGACATCCACGACTACGGCCATGTCTTCGAGGGCGCCTTCACCCCCACGCGGTCCGGCGAGATGCCCATCGGGGCGCCGCGGCTGACGGCCCTGACCCCGGTCGCGCCCAAGGTGGCCGCCGATCTCGCGAGGCTGCGGGACGCGGTGGCGGCGAAGCTTGGCCATCCTATCGCGCTGGGCGGGGTGATCACCGCCGACTACTTCCTCAACTGCGCGGTGACGCGGGACCAGCTGCACGCCGCCTTCGCCGCCGACGCCATCGACATGGAATCCGGGGCGGTGGACCAGGTGGCGCTCGCCTGGGGCCGGCCGCTCTATGTGATCCGCACCCTGTCGGACCTAGCCGGGGCGGAGAGCCATCTGAGCTATCTGGAGATGGCGCAGATGGCCGCCGACAACTCGGCCCTCTGCGTCCCGGCCCTCCTGGCGATCCTCGCCGACTCCGGCTAAAGAACGGAGCATGAACTCGCTCCTGATCCTGCTCGTCGTCGCCCTCGTGGCCGCCGCCATTGGCTTCACCTGGGCCCTGATGGAACGGGGCCGGGCCAATCGGGCCGAGGCGCGGGCCTGGGACCTGCAGGATTCCGCCTCCCGTCTGAAGCTGATCGAGGAGCAGGGGGGCCGCAACGCGGCCATCATCCAGGCCGAGGCCGCCAACGCCATCGCCGAACAGGTGCTCAAGCGCGCCGACGAGACCTTCCAGAACCGCGAGCAACTGGCCCAGGCCCGCCTGGAGGCCCAGCTCAAGCCGGTGGCCGAGAGCCTGGCCAAGTTCCAGGAGCAGGTGGTGGCGGTGGAGAAGACCCGCGCCGAGGAGACCGGCGGGCTGAAGGCCCAGATTAGCCAGCTGCTGCTGGCCTCGACGGCGACCCAGGAAGAGGCCCGCAAGCTGTCGGCCGCCCTGCGCCGCGGGGCCGGGGTCCAGGGCCGCTGGGGCGAGCAGACCCTGCGCAACGTCCTGGAGGCCGCGGGCCTGCACAACCGCTACGACTTCGACGAACAGACCTCCACCGACACCGAGGAGGGTCGCCGGCGGCCCGACGTCACCGTGCGCCTGCCCGGCGGGGCGGTGTTCGTCATCGACGCCAAGTGCTCGCTGAACGCCTTCCTCGACGCCCAGGACGCTACCGACGAGGCGATCCGCGAGGCCTGCTATGTCCGCCACGCCCAGAGCGTGCGGGCCCACATGATCGGCCTGTCGGCCAAGACCTACTGGGACCAGTTCAACCAGGGCTCGCCGGACTTCGTGGCCATGTTCATCCCCGGCGACAGCTTCCTCGCCGCGGCCCTGGAACGGGCGCCCGAGCTGATGACCGAGGCCATGGACAAGCGGGTGCTGGTGGTGACGCCCACCACGCTCTTCGCCCTCTGCAAGGCGGTGGTCTACGGCTGGCGGGTGGAGGAGCAGGCGGCCAACGCCCAGGAGATCTCCAAGCTGGGGCGCGAGCTCTACAAGCGCCTGTCGGTGATGGGCGGCCACGCGGCCTCGGTGGGCAAGGCCCTGGAGGCGGCCGTGGGGCGCTACAATTCCTTCGTCGGCTCCCTGGAGACCCAGGTCATGACCCAGGCCCGCCGGTTCGAGGACCTGAAGGTGGACCACGAGGGCCGCGAGATGCCCGAGCTCGGCCCGGTGGAGACCGGGGTCCGGCCCCTGACCAAGCTGGCCCTGGATCCCGAGGAGGCGCCGCCCGCCGTCTTGACGCTCAAGGGCCGCTGACCTACCTGAAATCCCATGGCTCTTCGCGAAATCCTCGTTGTCCCCGACCCTGTGCTGAAACAGGTCTCCACCCCCGTCGAGGTGGTGGACGACGACCTGCGCGCCCTGATGGACGACATGCTGGAGACCATGTACGCGGCGCCCGGCATCGGCCTGGCGGCGATCCAGATCGGCGTGCCCAAGCAGGTGATCGTCATGGACCTGGCGCGCCCCGAGGAGCCGCCGCAGCCGCAGTATTTCGTGAACCCGGAGATCCTGTGGGCCTCCGAGGACACCGCCCCCTACGAGGAGGGCTGCCTGTCGGTCCCCGACATCTATGACGAGGTGGAGCGGCCGGCCCGGGTGAAGCTGAAGTACCTGAACTATCAGGGGCAGGAGGTCGTCGAGGAGGCCGAGGGCCTCTACGCCGTCTGCATCCAGCACGAGATGGACCACCTGAAGGGCGTGCTGTTCATCGACTACCTCTCGCGCCTGAAGCGCGATCGGGCGGTGGCAAAGGTGAAGAAGCAGGTCCGCGCCGCCTAAGGCCCGCGCCATTCCGATGAATTGATCCGAGGCCGAGAGCTTCCGATGGGGCCCGCCCGCGCGGGAGGGGACGATCAGGTTCTGGACGTGAACCTGTCGCCCCGACCAGACCCCCCCCGGGGCCCGGTCCCGACGATCCCGAATATCCTTTTCAGGGCCGCGGATTCGTCGGTCGCCAACGCGGACCGGTAAGCGCACCGGGCCTCGCATCCCGATAGCAGGGAGCCTAACACGGGGGCATGGCGTTTTCTGGTACGGCGCCCGCCGCGTTACCCATTCTGAGTGAGCACCCTGCGGCGATCATGACCGACGACCCGTTCCAAGGCCGCAGCTTTCCCTATGACGCCCTGGGGGCGATGCTGGCCCGGCCTGAGCTGGAGGACGCCATGCGCCGCTCCGTGCGCGGCGCCGTGGACTATTACGCCACCGCCCCGACCCTGCACCGCAACGTCAAGGACGTCAGCCGCTTCCTCCTGGGGGTGGTGGCGCTCTACCTGGACGCCAGCGGGGGGCTGACCCACCGCCGCCTGCGAGAGCTGTCGGGCAAGAGCGGCATCCTCAGCGCCGGCACCGCCACGGCCGTCCTGCTCAGGCTGCAGCTGATCGGCTACGTGACCCGGGGCGAGGCGCCCAACGGACTGCCGCGGCCCTACAAGCCCACCGCGGCCATGGCCATGGCGTTCCGCGATCGACTGCGGATCGAACTGGAGGCCGTGGCGTGTCTGGAGCCCGGCATCCAGGCCCTGCTGGACGACCTCGACGACCCGGCGACCTTCGCCGCCTTCATGGCGGTGATGGGCGAGCAGTCGATGCAGGCCGCCGCCGCGCCCAATCCCGACATCGCCCCCTTCAACGCCCTCTCCATCCGCTCGGCCGGGCTGCTGATCCTGTTTGACCTGATGATGCGCGCCGACCGCGGGGGCCCCTATCCGCCGCAGGGGGAGGTGGAGGTGTCGGTGGCCGCCCTGGCCCGGCGCTACGAGGTGTCGCGCAGCCATGTGTTGAGCGTCCTGCGGGACATCGAGGCCGCCGGCTGGATGACCAAGGGGGGCGTCGACGGGACCTGGTTGCTGACCCCGGCCCTGGGGCAGACTGTGCGGATCTTCTACGGGATCACCTATCTGGGCCTGATCCGGGCCGCCGAGATGGTGGCCGAGCGGCGGCCCGACCGGCTGGCCGGCTAGGTCGCGCGCGTGGCGGAGACCCCCGCCACGCCCGGGCGCCTATTTCTTGGCGTCGGCGGCGGCCTTGTCGATCTTGGCGTCGGCGGTGGCGGCGGCGTCCTGGGCCTTGTCGCCGGCCTTGGCCGCCCCGGCCTTGAGTTCGGCGCCGGCGGTGGTGAGCGCATCCTTGGCCACGGCGCCGGCCTCGACCGCGCCCTCCTTCACGTCGGTCCCCAGGTCCTTCATCTCCGGACTGGTGGCGACCTCCTTGGTGGCCTCGCCGATCTTGGCGGCGGCGGCCTTGGCGTGTTCGCCGGTCTGGGCCTGTTCGGACTTGGAGCAGGCGGTGAGCGCGAGGCCCGCGACGGCGAGCGAGATAACGATGGCGTGGCGCATGGAACTTTTCTCCGAATGAGGCGTGCGGGTAACGGTCACGCTTGAGGCCGGTTCCCTATCGCCCCGCGCGCCGCTAAACCCCCGCCATGCGCCTGGCCTTCCTTGGAACCCCCGACTTCGCTGTCGCCTGTCTGGCGGCCCTGGTGGAGGCCGGCCATGAGATCGCGGCGGTCTACTCCCAGCCGCAGGCCCCGCGCGGGCGCGGCCAGGACCTGAAGCCCTCGCCGGCCCATGCCTACGCCCTTGAGCGCGGCATCCCGGTGCGGACGCCTGCGTCCATGCGCGACCCCGCCGAGATCGCCGCCTTCGCCGACTTGAAGCTGGACGCCGCGGTGGTGGTGGCCTTCGGCCAGATCCTGCCCCGCGAGGTGCTGGAGGCGCCGCGGCTGGGCGCCTTCAACCTGCACGCCTCCCTGCTGCCGCGTTGGCGCGGGGCGGCCCCCATCCAGCGGGCGATCATGGCGGGCGACAAGGTCACCGGGGTGGAGGTCATGCAGATGACCGAGGGCCTGGACGAAGGCCCCGTCCTGGCCTCCGAGACCGTCCGCATCGACGCCCTGGAGACCGCCGGGACCCTGCACGACCGGCTGGCGGCGGTGGGCGCCGATCTGCTGACGCGCACCCTGGCCGCCGTCGAGGCGGGAACGGCCGTGGCGACGCCCCAAGCCGAAGAGGGCCTGACCTACGCCAAGAAGATCCGGCCCAAGGAGGCGCGGCTGCGCTGGACCCGGTCCGCCACCGAGATCGACCGCAAGATCCGCGGCCTGTCGCCCTTCCCGGGCGCCTGGTTCGAACTGGCCACCGACAAGGGGCCGGTGCGGGTGAAGGCCCTGCTGTCCCAGGTGGATGACGGTTCTGGAGCCCCCGGACAAGTCCTCGATGAAAGACTGCTGGTGGCCTGCGGCGAGGGCGCGGTGCGCCTGCTGCGGGTGCAGCGGGAGGGCAAGGGGCCCCAGGACGCCGAGGTCTTCCTGCGGGGATTCCCGGTGGCGGCGGGAACGAGCGCCCTCTGATGCCGCGCTACCGGATGACCATCGAGTATGACGGCCGGCCCTATAAGGGCTTCCAGGCCCAGGCCAGCCTGCCGACGGTGCAAGGCGCGATCGAGCGCGCCATCCAGGCCTTTTGCGGCGAGGACGTGCGGGTCAACGCGGCGGGCCGCACCGACACCGGGGTCCATGCGCTCGCCCAGGTGATCCATATCGACCTGGAGAAGGCCTGGCCGGCGGCGACCGTGCGCAACGCCATCAACGCCCACCTCATGCCTGAGCCGATCTCGGTGCTGGAGGTCAGCGTGGCGGAGGGGGACTGGCACGCGCGGTTCTCGGCCACGGAGCGGCGCTATCTCTACCGCATCCTCAATCGCGAGAGTCCGCCGGCCCTGGACCGAGGGCGGGTCTGGCATGTGAAGAAGCCTCTGGACGCCCAGGCCATGCATGAGGCCGCCCAGGCCCTGGTGGGCCATCACGACTTCACCACCTTCCGGGACCTGGCCTGCCAGGCCAAGTCGCCGATGAAGACCATGGACCTGGCCACGGTCCGCCGGGAGGGCGCCGAGGTGGTGCTGGAGTTCGCCTCCCGCTCCTTCCTGCACCGACAGGTCCGCTCCATGACCGGCACCCTCGCCGAGGTGGGGATCGGACGCTGGACCGCCGCCGACGTGAAGGCCGCCCTGGAGGCCCGCGACCGCACGGCCTGCGGGCCTGTGGCGCCGTCGGATGGGCTGTACCTGACCGCGGTGAGGTACTGAGGCCCGGGGGTCCTAGCCCTTGAAGGTCTCGAAATAGCGGGCGATCAGGCGTTCGTAGACCGCCTGGAGCTGGCGGATCTCGGCGACCGGTGCGCGTTCGTCCACCGAGTGCATGGTCTTGCCCACCAGGCCCAGCTCCACGACCGGGCACAGCGCGCGGATGAAGCGGGCGTCCGAGGTGCCGCCGGTGGTGGAGAGCTCCGGGCCCTTGCCGGTGACGTCGGCCACGGCGGCGGCCACCACATCGGTGAAGGGGCCCGGTTCGGTGAGGAAGGCCTCGCCGCTGATGGAGGGGGTCACCACGATATTGCCCTGGAAGCCGGCCAGGGCCACGCGGGCCTCGCCCTCGATCCAGTCGGCCAGGGCCTGGCCGGTGTGGTTGGGATTGAAGCGGATGTTGAGCCGGCCCCGCGCGGCCGCCGGGATCACATTGGTGGCGGGGTTGCCGACATCCACCGTGGTGACCTCCAGGTTCGAGGGCTGGAAGCCCAGGAAACCGGTGTCCAGCTCATGCTCCGTCAGGCGGTTCAGCAGGGCGATGAGGACAGGAATGGGGTTGGCGGCGCGGTGCGGATAGGCCACGTGGCCCTGGACGCCCTCCACCACGATGTCGACATTGATCGAGCCGCGGCGGCCGATCTTGATCATGTCCCCGAAGGTCTCGGAACTGGTGGGCTCGCCCACCACGCAGTGGTCGATAATCTCGCCCTCGGCCTGCAGCGTCTGGACGACAAGCTTGGTGCCGTGGGTGGCGATCCCCTCCTCGTCCCCGGTGATCAGGAAGGAGAGGGAGCCTGAGACCTGGCCCGCGTCGATGGCCTTGGCGGCGGCGGCGGCGAAGGCTGCGACGGCGCTCTTCATGTCCACCGCGCCCCGGCCGATCAGGACCTCGTCGACGATCTCGGCGGCGAAGGCCTCGGAGCTCCAGGCGGCGGCGTCGCCGACCGGCACCACGTCGGTGTGGCCGGCGAAGCAGAGGTTGGGCCGCGCGGTCCCGTAGCGGGCGTAGAGGTTCTCGATCTCCCCGAACTTCATCCGGCGGCAGGAAAAGCCCAGGCCCTCCAGGGTCTGCTGGACGATGTCCATGGCGCCGGCGTCGGCCGGGGTCACGGAGGGGCGGCGGATCAGGTCCTGGGTCAGGGCGACGGGATCGAGCATGGCCCTGCTGGTAGCGGCCCGCGCGCCGGCGGGCAATGGCGTCGGCGCGGGGGTGTCAAGGGCTTCTGCCCGAAACGGGCTGGTTAATTTCTGTATTCCATCCCGTAGTGGGAAGCAACTGCATCGACCTCTGGAGCATAAAGGAAGAAACTCCCAACTCAATTGAGGAGAACATCAATGCTCAGATCGTGGTTTGATTCAAATTCCGGACGCCAATCACGCCCGATGACTGACGAATCGCCCAACTGTGAAGGGTGGGTTATGGCCGAACGGCCGCATTTCGGGAAACGGCGTGAAGGCGCGGTGCGACAACTGTCGGCCACCAGTCATCTGTACTTCGCGATCCGGTCGATCTGCGCCGATGGACACCAGCACGTCATGCAGTACGCCTTCGTCGATGACCGGGGGACGGTGGTGCTCAGCGCGCTGGCCCGCTCGGCCAGTCCGGTGACCATGATCGCCGGCCAGCCGGCCGAGGACCTGACCATGGAGCCCCTGGACGCCGAAGCCTTCGAGTACCTGATGAGCCGCCTGTGCGGCGGCGCCACCCTGGTGGCCTTCCACCGGGTGCTGCAGGGCGGGCTGCTGCCCTATGTGGCGGTGGCCCAGGCCGCCAGCGTCGACTGCGCCTGGCGCCGGTTCCAGACGGTGGCCCGGCGGCGGGGCATCCGGCTCTCCCGCGGGGAGCCCCTGACCCTGGCCGACTGCCTCGAGCGGGCCGGCCTGCCGCCCCTGCAGTCCGACGACGCGGCCATGCGCGCCCTGGCGATCCGCGACCTGTGGCGGTGGATGGACGACCTGGACTCCTGAGGCCGGTGAGCCAGCCTGTCTCCCAGGCCTGGAGCCTGATGGGCGCCTGAAGCGGAAGCCGGTTCAGGCGCCCGTCCGCCCGGTCTCCGGACGGTCCCAGAACAGCGGCCGCAGGTCGCCGAAGAACTGGTCGAGGCCGTACTGGTCTCCCAGAACAAACAGACCCTCCTCGTCACGCACCAGATAACCCCGCTCCGCCAGGGCCAGGAGCTTGCGCCGCGCGCTTTCCCGCGGGATGCGGGTGATGTCGGCGAGGCTGAGGGCGTTGAGCCCGCGCGGGCGGCTGGAGATCCTGCGGGGTTGGGCGGCCTGGCTCATGGACTCCGAAAGGTCCGCCAACAGGAAGATCAGGTAGAGCAGGTACTGGTCCAGGTCGCCGTCGAACCGGTTGCGCGCGCGCACCAGGCTCGAGGACAGATGACCGCCCCACCGATAGAAGAAGCGCGAGACGTCCTGATCCAGATAGCCGGGATAGGGCTCCGCGCCCGCCGCGGCGAGGCTCGCGTTGTCGGGATCTCTGTGGGTGTTGTCTGGGTCGGCATGGAGGCGGGCCGGCAGCATTGGGAGATCCGTGATCAGGGTTAACGGTGTGTAAACGATCAAACTTGTGATTCAATAGTATCGAATGCTCAGAGGTGAGCTTCGAGGACAACCCCAGGTGCGATCGACTCGGCTCCGATACCAGAAAGTCGGCGTCGCACAACCGTCATTTATCTTAGGATTCGACTTTAAGGTGCGGTCGACATATATCCCCATAATGGGGAAATTGTGGCGATCCGAGGCCTGACGCGCGACCGGCTGGCCGCCCCCGCCGCAGGCTTTCGCCGGGGCCGCCCTCATGGGTCTGGAGCGTGACGGACGCCTGGACCGGCGACCGTGTCAGACTCTAGCGGTCGGCGTCGGGACGCACGGCGTCCCAGAACAGGGGCCGCAGATCGGCGAAGAACTGATCCAGACCGTACCGCTCGCCCAGCATGAACAGGCCGTCGTCGTCGCGCACCAGATAGCCCTGGTCGGCCAGGGCCAGCAGCTTGCGGCGGGCGGTCTCGCGGGGGATCTGGGTGATGTCGGACAGGCTCAACGCATTGAGGCCGCGGCGGCGCGCGAAGGTGCGCGGCGGGGTGGCCGACAGGGAGTCCGAGAGCTCCGACAGCAGGAAGATCAGGTAGAGCAGGTACTGGTCCAGGTCGCCGTCGAAACGGCTGCGGACCCGGATCAGGGTGGCCGAGAGATGGCCGCCCCAGCGGTAGAAGAAGCGCGACACGTCCTGGTCGAGATAGCCCGGATAGGGCTCGGCCCAGGAGGCGGGCTCGCCGTTCACGAGAGGCTGGGCCGTGTCCGTCTCGGCCGAAGCCTTCCGATCGTCATGAGACACGCTAAGCATCGAATTGGCCTCTCAGTAGAGTTAACGAATGTTAACTAAGTAATCCATCTCTGATATCCGGTCTTTGTAAATTGTTAACTTTTGTCCACCGACCGGATACATCGGAGATGGGGCCGGATTAGTTCGGCACAACCTCCTTTGCTGTTATCTAATCTATATATTCGCCTTTAAGGCGAGAAGGTGGCTTGCACCCAAAATGGGGTTTGAGCTGTGGGAGACGGTCACTTTCCTGTGCAGCGGGCATGAAAAAGCCCAGGGCGCACGCGCCCTGGGCTCGTTTCCGGCGGCTCGAGGACGGCCTTAGTCGCGGAGCAGTTCGTTGATCGAGGTCTTGGAGCGGGTGCGTTCGTCCACGGTCTTGACGATGACCGCGCAGTTGATGGACGGCAGGCCCTCGCCGAAGGGGCTGGGCATGGAGCCCGGCATGATCACCGAATAGGGGGGCACCTCGCCCTGGAAGACCTCGCCGGTCTTGCGATCGACGATGCGGGTGGTCGAGGTGATGAAGGTGCCCATGGACAGCACGCTGCCCTTGCGGACGATGACGCCCTCGGCGACCTCGGAGCGGGCGCCGATGAAGCAGTCGTCCTCGATGATGGTGGGGTTGGCCTGCAGGGGCTCCAGCACCCCGCCGATGCCGGCGCCGCCCGACAGGTGGACGTTCTTGCCGATCTGGGCGCAGGAGCCGACCGTGGCCCAGGTGTCCACCATGGTCCCCTCGTCGACATAGGCGCCGATGTTGACGAAGGAGGGGGTCATGATGACGTTGCGGCCGATATAGGCGCCGCGGCGGACGATGCAGCCGGGGACGGCGCGGAAGCCGGCGGCCTCGAAGCGGGCGGCGTCCCAGCCGGTGAACTTCAGGGGGATCTTGTCCCAGTAGGGATGCGGCGCGCCGGCGTCGATCAGCTGGTTGGCGCTGAGCCGGAAGGACAGCAGGATCGCCTGCTTGGCCCACTGGTGGGTGGTCCAGACGCCGTCGTCGCCGCGGCTGGCGACGCGCAGGGTTCCGGCGTCGAGCTGGTTGAGGGTTTCCTCGACCGCCTCGCGGACCTGGCCCTTGGTGGCGGTGTTGACCCCGTCGCGGGCCTCCCAGGCGGCTTCGATCACGGACTTCAGGTCTTGGGACATCAGGTGGGTTCCTTCAGACGCGCAGCCCCGAGGAAGGGCGCGAGCTTGGCGGTGCGGTGTTGGACGAAGGGGGCGGTGGAGGTTTCCGCGCGCGGGCCCACCAGGACGGTGGTCATGCCCAGGTCGAAGGCGGGCTTCAGGTTGCGCTCGGAGTCCTCGAAGAAGCTTGTGGTGGCGGGATCCAGGCCATGGGCGTCGATCATCCGCTGGAAGCCCAGGGGATCGGGCTTGGGCGTGAAGCCGAAGGAGTGGATGTGGAAGACGTCGTCGAACAGATGATCCAGGCCCAGATGGGCCAGGACCCGCTCGGCGTGCCGGTCGTCGGCGTTGGTGAAGATCAGCCGGCGTCCGGGCAGGCGTTCCAGGGCGGCCAGCAGGTCGGCGTCATGGGCCAGCAGGTCCAGGGACAGATCGTGGAACAGGGCGTGGAAGTCGGCCGGGTCCACCCCGTGGTTCAGCATCAGGCCGCGCAGGGTCAGGCCATGCTCGGCCAGGTACTTCTTCTGCAGGGCGTAGGCCTCGTCCCGCGGCAGGCCGGTGACCTTGGCCACGAAGTCGGTCATCCGCCCCTCGACCTGGCCCATGAAGCCCGACTCCTCCGGATAGAGGGTGTTGTCGAGATCAAACAGCCAGGTGTCGATGTGGGCGAGGTCGGGGCTCATCGGGTGATGAGGGTGCCCGACCCGTGCTCGGTGAACAGCTCCACCAGCATGGCGTGGGGCCGACGGCCGTCCAGGATGACCACCGCCTCGACCCCTGACTCCACCGCGGCGATGGCGGTCTCCAGCTTGGGGATCATGCCGCCCGAGGCGACGCCGGTGGCGATGGCGTCACGGGCCTGGGCGACGCTCATCTCGCGGATCAGCTCGCCGTCGGCGCCCAGGACGCCGGTGACGTCGGTGAGCAGCAGCATGCGCTTGGCCTTCAGCGCCCCGGCCAGGGCGCCGGCCACGGTGTCGGCGTTGATGTTGTAGGTCTGGCCCTCCTCGGAGACGCCGATGGGGGCGATCACCGGGATGTAGTCGTGGTCGGCGGAGATCAGGCCCTGGATGAGCTGCGGGTCGATGCGGGTCGGCTCGCCCACGAAGCCCAGGTCGACGGCCTGCTCGATCTGGCTGCCGGGGTCCTTCTTGGTGCGCTCCACCTTGCGGACGGTGATCAGCCGGGCGTCCTTGCCCGACAGGCCCACGCCACGCACGTCGGCCTCGGCGCCGGCCAGCGTGATCCAGTTGGCGATTTCCTTGTTGATGGCGCCCGACAGCACCATTTCGGCGACCTCCATGGTGGCCTCGTCGGTGACCCTCAGGCCATCGACGAAGGTCGACTTGACCCCGGCCTTGTCCAGCATGCGGGAGATCTGCGGGCCGCCGCCATGCACCACGACGGGGTGCAGGCCCAGCAGCTTCAGCAGCACGGCGTCGGCGGCGAACAGGCGGGCCACCGACTCCTGGCCCATGGCGTGGCCGCCGTACTTGATCACCACGGTCTCGCGATCGTAGCGCTGGATATAGGGCAGGGCCTCGGCCAGCGTCTTGGCGGTGGCCCAGCCTTGCTCTTCGGGGGTCTCGGTCACGTCGCTACGCACTCCGTCGGCTCGGAGGGGTCGATTAGCGGACAAGGGCGCCCCTGTCACCTTCGCGGCGGCTCGACGGCGCGCGCCGTCGTGTTAGCGTCACCGTCCGAGTCCAACCCCCGAAGGTATCCTCCCATGCGCCTGTCCGCCCTGTTCGCCTGCGCGGCCGTCCTGTTCGCCACCGCCGCCCAGGCCAAGACCGTCGCGGTCAGCGCCGAGCGCCTGGTGGACGTGGCCACCGGCAAGGTCACCGAGAAGCCCCTGGTGATCATCACCGATGGCCGCATCACCGCGGTCGGCAAGCAGGGGGACGCGACCCCGGCCGGGGCGCAGGCGGTGAACCTGCCAGGGGTGACCCTGCTGCCGGGCCTCATCGACATGCACACCCACATCACCTCGTCGCCGCTGTTCGGGGGCTACAACTATCTGGAGAAGTCCGACGCCTATTGGGCGGTGGCCTCGACCCGCTACGCCAAGGACACCCTCGACGCCGGCTTCACCACGATCCGCAACGTCGGCGCCGACTTCTATGACGATGTCGGCCTGCGGGAGGCGATCGACGACGGCCTGGTGGTGGGGCCGCGCATCATCACCGCCACCTACGCCATCGGCGCCACCGGCGGCCACTGCGACTCCACCTTCTTCCCGCCCTCCATGAACCAGGTGGCGGAAGCCGTGATCGACAGCCCCGACGAGGGCCGCCGCATGGTGCGCAAGCTGAAGAAGTACGGCGCCCAGGTGATCAAGATCTGCGCCACCGGCGGGGTTTTCTCCCACGGGGACGAGCCGGGCGCCCAGCAGCTGACCCTGGAGGAGATCAAGGCCATCGTCGACGAGGCCCACATGGCGGGCCTGAAGGTGGCCGCCCACGCCCACGGGGCGCCGGGGATCAAGGCCTCGATCCTGGCGGACGTCGACACCATCGAGCATGTCAGCCTGGTGGACGACGAGGGGATCAAGCTGGCCCTGCAGAAGGGGACCTACTTCGGCATGGACATCTACAACACCGACTACACCCAGGCCGAGGGCAAGAAGAACGGCGTGCTGGAGGACAACCTGCGCAAGGACCGCGACATCGGCGAGATCCAGCGGCAGAACTACGCCAAGGCCCTGAAGGCTGGGGTGAAGATGATCTATTCCACCGACGCCGGGGTCTATCCGCACGGCGACAACGCCAAGCAGTTCGCGGTGATGGTGCGCTATGGCGCGACCCCGCTGCAGGCCATCCAGTCGGCCACGGTCACCGCCGCCCAGGCGCTCGGCCAGGAGAAGGACGTCGGCCAGGTGAAGGTCGGCGCCTATGGCGACCTCGTGGGCGTGACCGGCGATCCCCTGAAGGATGTCACCGTTCTCGAGCACCCGGCCTTCGTGATGAAGGGCGGGGACGTGGTGAAGGCGCCCAACTGATCCGGGAGGCTAGAGCGTCACCTCGGGCAGGACCGTGGCGAAGTGGTGCTCCACGGCTTCGTAGCATTCGCAGGAGGCCTTCTCGAGACCGGCGCGGTCGAGGATCTCCACCCGGCCGCGGTGGGTCTTGAGGAGGCCGCGGGCGGCCAGCTGGGCGGTGACGGCCGAGACCGTGGTGCGCTGGACCCCCAGCATCTCGGCCAGGGATTCCTGGGTCAGGTGGATGATCTTGTCGCCGGCCCGGTCGTGGGTGGCCAGCAGCCAGCGGCAGCAGCGCTCCTCCACCGTGTGCAGGGCGTTGCAGGCCACCGACTGCATCATCTGGGCGAGTAGGGCGTCGGCGTAGCGTGAGAAGAGGTCGCCGAACCGGGCCGAGCCGAGCTTGGCGGCCTCCAGGTGGCTGGTGGAGATGGCGTAGGCCGAGCCGGCCACCTGCACGACGGCGCGGCCGAAGGCGGGCTTGTGGCCCTCGCTGACGATGCCGCCGACGGCGCCCTCCCGGCCAATGGTCGCGGCCTCCACCTCGCGGCCGTCTCGGGTGACGATCAGCAGGGAGGCCATGGTCTGGCGGCAGGGGAAATAGGTGGTGGCCACATCGTCGCCGGGCTCGAACAGCACCCGTCCGCGGGGCAGGGCGACGAGCTCCAGGTGCGGCTCCAGGATCGCGAAGTCCCGCAGGGACAAGGCGGCCAGCAGGCGATTGGAAAGGCGCGGATGCGGGCCCGACTGGTCCGTGCTGTCCGGCGCGGAGACGACCTTGTTCATGCGACAACTCCCCAGGTACCGACCTGGTAAGAACGCGCGATCGGCCGAACGGCTCCGCTTGTCCGATACCCGACGGAGTCAGAGGGAAGGGGCTCAGCCCTGCAGGACCACCAGTAGGACGGGGATCACCAGGCCGGCCGCCAGCAGGCCGCGGATCAGGCCCTTGCGGCGGGTGGAGGTCAGCGCCATCCAGAGGCCCAGGGCGGTGGAGGCGACCAGCCCCGCAGCCACCAGCAGGAACAGCCATTTCAGGGCGGTGACCGCCATGGGCTTGGCCTTGGCCGGGGCGGCGTGGTCGTCGTCATGGTCGGCGGCCGGCGCCTTGGCGGCCGCGGGCGCGGCGGTGGGCGGCCGCTTGGGCTTGGCGGCGAAGCGCTGGTTCTTGTGCAGCTCCCCCAGCTTCTCGACGACGGCGGCGGGCTGGTAGGCGCCGTGGGCCTCGTGCAGGGCGAAGAGCTGCAGGGCGCCGGTCACGGCGAAGAACAGGATGCTGGGGGCGATGAAGACCCCCAGATAGGTGTGCCAGCGGCGCACGGTCATCATCAGGGCGGCGGGGTTGCGCCGGGGCGCGGTGTCGGGAGCGGCCAAGTTCGGTCTCCGGAAGCTATGGCGAAGGTTCGCCCCCGGTCTTAGGCCGCGCCGGGCCGCGGCGCCTAATCGGTGACGGCGGGGGGCTCGGTGAGGGGCAGGACCTCGCAGGCCGCTGCCACCTCGGCGCGCAGCTCGGGGATGCCCGTGCCCTTCTCCGAGGAGGTGGCCAGGACGCGGGGGAAGGCCGCGGGGCGCTTGGCGATGGCCTTCTGGGTCGCCGCCACCAGGGCGGCGACCTCGGCGGGCTTCATCTTGTCGGCCTTGGTGAGGATGATCTGGTAGGAGACCGCGGCCTTGTCGAAGGCGTCCATCGGCTCGATGTCGACCTCCTTGAGGCCGTGACGGGCGTCGATCAGCAGATAGGCCCGCTTCAGGTTCGCCCGGCCGCGCAGGTAGTCGCGGCCCAGGTTCTGGAACTTCTTCGTCGTGATCTTGGAGGCGCGGGCCCAGCCGTAGCCTGGCAGGTCGACGAGGCGGATGGCGTCGTCGAGGACGAAGAAGTTCACCTCGCGGGTGCGGCCGGGCTCGTTGGAGGCCCGGGCCAGCTTCTTGTGTCCCACCAGGGCGTTGATCAGCGAGGACTTGCCGACGTTGGAGCGGCCGGCGAAGGCGACCTCGGGCATGTCCGACGGCGGCAGGCCGTCCACCGAGACGGCCCCCATAAGGAAGGTGGCCTGGCGCGCGAAGAGGACGCGCGCGGCCTCGATCTCGGCCTCGTCGAAGGTCCCGTCGGTGTTCACTCTTGGAGCCTGGGCTTGCCGGTGATCTTGGCGATCAGGCTGTCGATGGGGTTATCCACCTTGAAGCGCCGCATGATGATGTACTGCTGGATGATGGTCAGGATGTTGGACCAGGTCCAGTAGATCAGCAGGCCCACGGCGAAGGGGGCCATGATGAACGTGAAGATGATCGGCATGAACTGGAAGATCTTCTGCTGGACGGGATCTCCGGCCGGCGGGTTCATCGAGGTGGTGAGCCACATGGTCACGCCGTAGGCCAGCGCCAGGGCGCCGATGTGCAGGGTGGTGTCCAGCAGGCCGCCGACCATGGGCAGGCTGGCGGGGTTCCACGGGATCAGGCCAAACAGGTTCCAGACGGTGGAGGGGTCGCGGGCCGAGAGGTCCTGGATCCAGCCGAAGAAGGGAGCGTGCCGCATCTCGATGGTGACGGTCAGCACCTTGTACAGGGCGTAGAAGACCGGGATCTGCAGCAGCATGGGAAGGCAACCGGTGACCGGGTTGATCTTCTCCTTCTGATAGAGGGCCATCAGCTCGGTCTGCTGCTTGGTGGCGTCGTCCTTGTATTTCGCGCGCAGCGCCTCGATCTGGGGCTGCACCTTCTTCATCTTGGTGATCGACTCGTAGCTCTTGTTGGCGAGCGGGAAGAAGACCACCTTCACCGCCACGGTGAGCAGCAGGATGGCGATGCCGAAGTTGCCGACGTGGCTGTGGATGAACTCCAGGAACTGGAACAGCGGCCGGGTGAAGAACCAGAACATGCCCCAGTCGACGGCCTGGTCGAAGCGCGGCACGCCGAGATTGGTCTCATAGGCCTTCAGGACCGGAACGGTCTTGGCGCCGCCGAAGAAGCGCTGGGTCTCGGTGACCTGACGGCCGGGGGCGATGACGCGGGCGGCGCCCACATAGTTGGCCTCGAAGATATCGAAACCGCCGCTCTTGGTGACGCGGAACTGGCTCTGGACCGCCTCGGTCTGGGCCGGGATCAGGGCCGCCAGCCAGTACTTGTCGGTGATGCCGGCCCAGCCGCCGGTGGTGGGATAGGTCGAGCCGCCGTCCTTGGACCACTTCTTGAACTTGATCAGCCGCAGCTCATTGCCCAGCCAACCCACGGCGCCTTCGTGGACAATGGAGTTCTTGCCGATGTCGGCGGGCAGGCCCTGGCGCTGCACCGAGCCGTAGGGGGCCAGCGTCACCGCCGCCGTCCCGGTGTTGGCCACGGTGTCGGCGATGGTGAACATGAAGCGGTCATCCACCGAGATCTGCCGCGTGAAGGTCAGGCCCGCGCCGTTGGTGGTGGACAGCGTGATCGGGGCGCCGGGCGCCAGGGTCGCGCCCTGGGTCTGGGTCCAGACGGTGTCGGCGGTGGGCAGGCCGGGCACATTGGCGCCGGCCCAGCCGAACTCGGCGAACTGGGCGTGCTGGGCGCCCTCGGGACGCAGCAGCTCCACCGGCGGGGAGTCCTTGGCCACCGTCTCGCGGTACTGCTTCAGATAGAGATCATCCAGGCGGGCGCCGCGCAGGGAGATGGAGCCCGACAGCGCCGGGGTCTCGATGCGCACCCGGGGGCTGGCGGCGGCGGCCACCTGGCGGGAGACCAGGGCCTCGGCGGCGGTGGGCGGGGCCTTGGTGAGGTTCTGGGCCTGGACCTGGGCGCTGGCGGCCGGCGGGTTGCGGGCCAGCTCGGCCTCCCGCTGCTTGGCGCGCGGGCCCATGACCAGGAACTGGTAGGCCAGCAGCAGCGCCATCGCCGAGACCACGAAGATGATCGTGTTGCGGTTTGAGTTGTCTTGCATGAGGGGCGCGCGCTCAAACGGAAGGGGGAGGAGCGCGGTCGGGCGCGCGGGTGTCGCTATCGGCGCCGAGGCTTATCAGCGCGCTTTTCACATCGTCAAGCAAACGCGCCCAGGGGCGCGTCGGCGCGCCGCCCCGGGCGATGAAGACATAGTCGAAGCCAGGCTTGCCCAGGACCGGCACGAGGGCGCGGGCGGCCTCGCGCATCCGGCGCTTGGCGCGGTTGCGAACCACCGCGCCGCCGACCTTGCGGGTGGCGGTGAAACCGATCCGGACGAGGGGACGATCATCGGCCCGATGGCGGGCCTGCAGCACCACGGCGCCGCGGGCGCACGAGGGAGCCTTGGCCGCGGCCAGGAAATCAGGCCGGATCTTCAGATGTTCGATGGGAAAGACGGGGTCCGTCATGCGGACGCCCCAAGACCCTGGTATTAGGCGGTCAGGCGCTTACGGCCCTTGGCGCGCCGACGGGCGATCACCTTCTGGCCGTTCTTGGTGGCCATGCGCGAACGCCAGCCGTGCCGGCGTGCGCGCACGAGACGGGAGGGCTGGAAAGTGCGTTTCACGGGACTGGCTCCGGGTCGAAATCGAGCGGCGGGGAATAAGGGGTGGGGCAGGCGATGTCAACCGTTAGCGGTCAAAGGTTTAGGATCGATCACGTGGTGATCCGCGCGTTGGACCGTGACGGGGTGGCGGCCAAGGTCGTCGCCCTGTCCGGGCGGCCTCTGCTGGCGGGCTATCGGGCGGGGGACCCGCAGGGTTCGGTAGGGGTGCGGTTCGCCAACGGACCCTTCCTGGACATCTTCGGAGAGAGCGCCACCCCGGCCGCCCTGATCCTGCAGGGGTCCCTCTCCGACCTGGAGTCCCTGGCCGGCGCCAAGGGCTGGGCCTTCCGCAGCCACCGGCGCGAGACGATCACCGATCCGGCCCAGGACCAGCCCTGGTCCATGCTGATGTTCCGCCGCGGCCAGGGCCTGCTGACCCAGATCTCGGCCATCGAATATGCCGACGATCCGGCCCCCTGGGCCCTGCCGGACTTCTCAGGGCCCCTCTATCCTCCCGACAGCCCGCCGGACGCCGGAACGCGGCTGCGACGGGTCTGGGTGGGCGCCCAGGACCTGCCGGAGGCGGCGGGGAGCCTGGCGGCGCTGGGGTTCGTGGCCGCCGGACCCGTCCATTCGGAATTCCCGCCCCACGACGGCACCCTCTATCGCGGCCCCCGGGCCGACCTGGTGCTGTTTTCGGGACCCGACGGGGTGGCGCGGCTGGACATCGACGGGCGCGAACTGCAGCGGATCGCGCTGACCGCCGATCTCGCCCTGGTGGCCGGAGAGGCCTAGGGCCTGCGGCGGCGGGGCAGGAGCTCCGGGCGGTACTCGAAGTGCATGGTGTCGAAATGCCGCCACCGGCCGCCCCAGATGAAACCGTGGCGCTCGAAGACGGCGACGATCTCCGGGGGGATGCGATTGGCCCAGACCGCGTCCTCGCCGCCCTTCCACAGCCAGTAGTCGGACCAGGCGGTGGCGATGTCGATGGCCGCGCCATAGGCGTGCATGCTGCGCCGGCCGGTCCCCGCCACCACCCGGCAGTTGAAGGCGCCGGCGGTGGGCACAAGATACCGGGTCATCTCCGGCGGCAGTTTCTCCAGGTCGGCCACCACCGCCTCCAGGGCGCGGTCGACGCCGTTGACGGTGGTGACGTTGACGGTCCCGCCCTGGCGCGCGGGCATCCAGGCCACCCTGCGCATGTGGGCCTGGAAGGGGCGGGTCGAACAGTCGCCGTACATCTTCAGGAACAGGGGCTCGTAGCGCGCCCGGCCGGGATCGCCGCGGGGCGGCTTCCTCTGCGGGCCGCGGCGATAGGTCTGGGCGAACATGTCGGCGATGTCGGCCTGGTCCAGCCCCTGTTCGGAGGCCTCGCCCGGCCGCCCGTCGGAGATCGGGAAGACCGCGCCGTCGACCATCACCACCTGGCCGCCCCGCACCGCCTTCACCTGGTCCGGATAGGCCCAGGCCAGGGCCGAGGGCCGGTGGGGCGGGGCCAGGCGCGCGGAGAGGGTGGCGCACCCGCTCAGCAGCAGGCCCGCGGCGATGGCCAGTCCCGCCCCCCAGCGGTTCATGGCCTCAGGCTAGGGTGAGGATCACCGGCCCGCGGGCGGTGGCCACCAGGGTGTGTTCGTATTGCACCGTGGGCTGGCCGCCGGCGGGGCGCAGGGTCCAGCCGTCCGCCAGCTCCTCGACCCAGTCGGCGCCGAGGGACAGGAAGGGCTCGATGGTGAAGACCAGGCCCTCGGAGATGCGGCGCTCGTCGCGGGGCTCGTACCAGGTGGGGATGTCGCCGGGCTCGTCGTGCAGGGAGCGGCCGACCCCGTGGGAGGCCAGGTTGCGCACCAGGCTGTAGCCGTTCTTGCGGGCGAAGCCCTCGATGGACCGGCCGATCTCGTTGAGCTTGGCGCCCGGCCGCACCGAGCGGATGCCGGTCCACATGGCGCGGCGCCCGTCGCGGCACAGGCGCTCGATCTTCGGCGCGGTCGGCGGCACCGCGAAGCTGGCGCCGGTGTCGCCAAAGAAGCCGTCGATCTCGGCGGAGACGTCGATGTTCACCAGGTCGCCGGCCTTGATGACCGTGTCGTCGGGGATGCCATGGGCGCAGGCCGGCCCCACCGAGATGCAGGTGGCGCCGGGGAAGTCGTAGGTGACCTCCGGGGCTGAGCGCGCGCCCTCACGCTCCAGCATGGCCCGGCCGAGCTGGTCCAGTTCGCGGGTGGTGATCCCCGGCTCCAGGGCCGCGCCCATGGCCGTGAGCGTGCGGGCCACGAGGTTTCCGGCCGCCCGCAGTTTGTCGAGTTCGTCTTCGCTACCGATGGTCATGGGACGAAGATGGCGCCGAATGGGCTGCAGCCCAAGGGGCCGCGACATTGCCGCGTTGTAAGTTGTGACGCGGGCGACGCCCGGCATAGTTCGCCCGTCCTGAGGGGGAACTTCCGATGCGCGTCCTGTTGTCGATCCTGGCGGCCCTGGGCCTGGCGAGCGCCGCGGCCGCCCAGACCGCGGCGCCGGTGGACACCCGCGCCCTGCTGGCGGCCAACACCCGGCCCTTCACCTATGCGGACGGCAGGCTGGCCGGGCCGGGCGCCGACTTCCTGATGGGACAGATGGCCAAGGCCCAGTTCGTGCTGCTGGGGGAGAGCCACCACGACCACGAGGTGCCGATCTTCGCCGGCGCCCTCTATGGCCGGCTGCGGCAGGATCTGGGCTTCCGCTACCTGGCGGTGGAGCAGGACCCGCTGGCGATCGCCGACCTCAACAGCCCCGCCTATCGGGGCGACCTGAAGAAGATCGCCGCCTTCTCCCGCAGCCATCCGACCCATCTCGGCTTCTCCTCGGACCAGGACCTGGGCTTCCTGGCCCAGGCCACCGCCTCCGCCCGCCCGGGGGACCCCTCGGTCTGGGGCCTGGAGCAGGCCCAGGGCTCGATCCGCTACCTGGAGGAGCTGGTCGCCCTGGCGCCCAACGCCGGCGTCCGCGCGACCGCCCAGGCCCTGCTGGCGGAGGCCCGCGCAAAGGAGAGCCGGACCAGCCCCGGCGGCTTCATCCACGACGATCCCACCACCCTGCCGCGGCTCACCGCCCTGAAGGCCGCCTTCGCCGCCAAGCCGGGTTCGCGCGCCGACGTCCTGCTGACCGGGATCGTCACCTCGGCGGAGATCTATTCCTACAATCGCCGCGCCATGGCCGGGGAGCGGGTGGGGCTCTACAACAACACCGAGCGCGAGGCCCTCTTCAAGCGCGCCTTCATGGACCACTACCGCCAGGTAGCGCGGGCCGGCGCCCCGCCCAAGGTGATGTTCAAGTTCGGCAGCTGGCACATGTACCGCGGCCGCAGCCCGGGCGGCGCCTTCACCCTCGGCAATTTCGCCCACGAACTGGCCATCTCGAACGGACGCGAGGCCTATGGGATCGTGGTGGTCCCGGTGGGCGGATACAATTCCGACGTCACCGAGGAGGGGGAATGGATGAAGGCCCTGTTCCCCGACGGCCCGCCCAAACAGCCGGTGGTGGTCGACCTGCGGCCCCTGCATCCCTGGTCGCGGGCCTTCGCGGGCCAGGTTCCGGTCGAACAGCAGGCGGCCCTGCGGGACTACATCTTCGCCCACGACGCCATCGTGGTGCTGCCGAACAGCTCCAAGGCCACCTGGGACCTGACGGGGTTCCCGGTCCCCTAGCTCGCGAAGGCGATGTCCTTGATGAGCAGGAAGAGGGGCGTGTTGGCGTCGGGCGCGCGATAGGCCCCCATGGCGCCGGTGAGGTGAGCCGCGATCGCGGTCAGTTCCCAGGCCAGCTGCATGGTGTTGGCGGCCTGCGCATGCTGTTCGACAAGCTCCAGGATCCCATGCTCCTCCCCATGGCGGCGGGTGGCCAGCGCGTCCTCGCAGACCGCGTCGGGCCAGTGGGGGTTGGCCCAGGCCCACAGCCAGTCGCCGGCCTGGACCGAGACACTGCCCACGATCTGGATCGTCGCCACCACCTTGGGCCCGCTGGCGTCCGAGAAGGTCAGGGTTCCGGCCTCGAGGTCGTAGTCGTAGCGGGGCCAGTGGCTGAGCCTGAAGTCGCCATAGATGCGGGCGTTCTTCGCTTCCAGCGCCCTCCAGGCCGCCTGTCGCCAGTCGGCGTACTCCTGGGCGGCCACCACGCGCCTAGAGGTCCGGCCGTACGATGGTCTTGCCCACGACCTTGCGCTCGGCGAGGCTTTCGAACGCCGCCCGCCATTCCGTCAGCGGATATTCGTGGTCGACGCGGGGGTGGACCTTGCCCTCATTGGCCAGCGCCCAGACGGCGGCGATGTTCTCGCGGCCCTTCTCGGGGAACTGGCGGCCGTACTCGCCGGCCCGGACGCCCATCACCGAGAAGCCCTTGATCAGGGCCATGTTCACCGGCAGCACCGGCAGGCGGCCGGAGGTGAAGCCGATGGAGAGGATGCGGCCGTTGAAGGCGATGCAGCGGACGCTCTCGTCGAAGACGTCGCCCCCCACGGGGTCGTAGATCACGTCGGCCCCGCGGCCGCCGGTGATCTCCTTGACCTTCTCGCGGAAGCCGCCGGTGACGTTCACCGTGGCGTCGGGCGCGTATTCGCGGGCCACGATCGCCAGTTTCTCGTCCGAGGCCGAGGCGGCGATCACCTTGCAGCCGAGATGCTTGGCCAGGTCGACGGCGGCGAGGCCCACCCCGCCGGCGGCGCCGTGCACCAGCACCCATTCGCCCGGCTCCACCTGGGCGCGGCGGACGAGGGAGACATAGGCGGTCAGATAGGCGGTGGCGTAGCCGGCGGCCTGGCTGAAGGAGAGGTTGGCGGGCTTGGGCCGCAGGGCCGCGGCCGGAGTGACGGCATATTCCGAGAAGCCGCCGATGCGGGCGCCGCCGACGACGGCGTCGCCGAGCTTCCACTGGGTGACGCCCTCCCCCAGGGCTTCCACCTCGCCGGCGATCTCCATGCCGGGAATGAAGGGCAGGGGCGGCTTGTGCTGGTACTCGCCGCGGGTCTGCAGCAGGTCGGGGAAGTTGACGGCGGCGGCCTTCACGCGGATCCGCACCTCGCCCGGACCGGGGTCCGGCGTCGGGATCTCCTTGAGCACGCAGCCGCCATAGTCGGCGGCCAGGGCCTCCACCACCAGGGCGCGCATCAGTGGATCCGCCCTTCGAAGCCCTCGCGCACCAAGCCGGCGATCTCGCGGCCGGCGGTGTCGGCGCAGGGGACGGCCCCGGTGAAGGCGGTGAAGCCGTGGGCCAGGCTGTCATAGCAGCGATAGACGGTGGGGACCCCGGCGTCCTTCAGCCGCTTGGCGTAGGCCTCGCCCTGGTCCACCAGGGGGTCGAAGCCGGCGGTCACCACCACGGCCGGCGCCAGGCCCGAGAGGTCCGGCGCGCGCACCGGCGACAGGCGCGGATCGGCGGGGTCGGCCTCGGGGCCCATATAGTGTCCCATGAACCAGTCCATCATCGCCCGGCTAAGGGGGAAGGCCTCCGCATAGGTGGTCATCGACGCGGTTTCGCTGGCCACATCAGTGCAGGGATAGATCAGCAGCTGCAGGTCGGGCTGGGCCTCCCCGGCGCGCTTGAGTTCCTGGGCGACGATGGCGGCGAAATTGCCCCCCATGGAGTCGCCGCCGATGGCCGCGCGGCCGGCCGGCGCCCCGAAGCGGGCGGCGTTGTCGCGGCCCCAGCGGTAGGCGGCCAGCACGTCCTCCAGCCCGGCGGGGAAGCGGTGCTCCGGCGCCAGGCGGTATTCCACCGACAGCACCGGACAGCGGGCGATCCTGGCGAGGATTCCGCAAAAGGTGTCGCAGGTCTCCAGGTCGCCGATCACCCCGCCGCCGAAGTGGGCGAAGACCATCAGGGGCGCGGCGGGGTCCTGGTTGTCGGGGCGGTAGGCGCGGGCGGGGATGGATTCTGCGCCGCCCGGAATGCTGACGCTCTCGGTGCGCACCCCGGGCTCGGGGGGACCACCGAGGGCGGCCAGGCCCTGCGTGTTGGCCCGCCGGGCCTCCTCGGGGCTGAGGGTGGTCATGGCCGGGGCGCGGGCGGCGCCGGCGGCCAGGAACTGCAGGCGCGGATCGAGGGTGCGGCCGCCGCGATAGACCACGCCGCCGCCCGAGAGCAGGCGCAGGATCGGGGCGGGCAGGGAGAGCAGGGTGCGGACCACGAACCGCTGGGCTGAGACGCTGGCCATCCTAGACCGGAGACTTGGGCAGCCCCTTCACGCCCCCCTCGATGAGCGCGACCACGAAGTCGGCGGCGGCCTTGGTGTCGATGGGGCGGCGGGCGACCATCTTCTCGCCGACCTCGCGAGCGATGGCGATGCAGGCGGCGGCCAGATAGTCCGGATCGGCGCCGGGGGCGCCGCCGCGGGCGATCTCGTCGACGATGGCCTGGCGCACCTCGTTGAACACCGCGGCCATTTCCGGGGTCTCGCCGTGCACGTGAGGAATAGGCTCGTCCACCGGGCGCCGGGCCAACCAGCTTTTGTGCTCGTCGGCCAGGAAGCCGAAATAGGCCTCGATGGCGGCCCGTACGAAGCTCGACCAGTCGGCCGACTGCGCCCGCTGGGCCTTCAGTAGCGGGGTGAAGCGCCGGGCGCCCTCGTCGGAGAGGGCGACATAGACCTCATCCTTGGAGCGGTAATAGTTGTAGAAGGTGCCGGCCGCGAGGCCGGTGCGCCGGATGATGTCGCGCACCGTGCAGGCCTCGTACCCCAACTCCCCGAACACCTCGCGCGCGGCGTCGAGAATGGCCTGGCGATTCTGGACCTTGGTCTGTTCGCGTTTGCCGACCGGTAGATAAGCGACCTGGGACATCTATTCCTGAAATCAAATCGTGACGGGTGTCATACTAGACACTCGAACCCCGCCTCGCCAACCGCCACGCGTTGCGGGCGATCAGCCGGGCTTGGCCGCGCCCCAGGTGAGGATGGCGGTGGAGCCGCCGTTGGCCTCCGGCAGGGCCTGGATGCGCACCGTGCGGTCGCCGTCCTGGGCCGAGAACACCTTCGATCCGCCCTGGTCCAGGTCCAGGCCCGGGCGCAGGCCGGCGGCCGCCGCGCCGTCCTTGTAGAGGGCGACGATGGTGTCGGGGGCGTCGGGGCTGGTGAAGCCCACCGCCCCGCCGATCTTGCCGGGAGTCGAATCGCCCTGGGTGCAGAGGGTGACCTTGGCGCCGGGATAGACCGGGGCGTAGGCGGGCAGGCCGGCGCAGGCGATGGGGGCGGCCGCCGGCTTGGCCTGCTGGGCCGCCTTGGGGCCGCAGGCGGCGAGGGCCAGGAGGGCGGCGGCGGTGAACAGGGGCTTCATGGCGGGGGGCTCCGAGAGGTCGGCGGCCACGATGTCAGCCGGGGACGGCGCTCGCAACCGGGCTGGGGGCGTCGCACTTGGCCCGGCACTGACCCCAGGTGGGGGCGCAGTCCTCGGCCCCGTCGCTGGCCAGGCAGAAATAATAGGACTGGGCGCAGGTCAGACGGCATTGGCCGGCCTCGCCGGCCACGGGCGTCTCGGCCAGGGTGCGCAGGGGAATGGGGAGCTGGGGCGCGAGGTCGACGGCGGGGGTCTGCGGCGTGCTCACGCCGACGGGGGCCGGCGGGTCGGCCGACTGCGACCCGCGCAGGGCGGGCGCCGCCAGGGCCGGAGCGGCCAGGACCAGGATCAGCGCCACGAGGGGGAGGGCTTTGCGCATGCCCCACCCTCGCAGCGCGATCTTAAGACCGCGTTAACCATGATCAGACCGTTCGGGCGGCCCGGTCCTTGGCGTTGGTGGCCTGGATGGACTCCTTGGCGGCGGCCCACTGGTCGTCGGTCCAGGCCCGCAGGCCCGAGAAGTTGCCCCCCGAGGCCTGCCAGGCCGCGCCGTCGATGGCGATGGTCTGGCCGTTCACATAGGCCGACAGGGGGTGCAGCAGGTAGACCGCCAGATTGGCCAGCTCCCGCATCTCGCCGACCCGTCCCATGGGGTTGCCGGTGCGGCTGGCCTGGCCGTCGTCGCGCGCCTCGCCCGGATTGAGGCGGGCGCTCATCCCCTCCGTGGGGAAGGGGCCGGGGGCGATGTTGTTGAAGCGGATGCCGTAGGGACCCCATTCCACCGCCAGGGACTGGCTCATGGTGGCCAGGCCCGCCTTGGACATGGCCGAGGGCACGGTGAAGGGGCCGCCGTTCCAGATCCAGGTGGTGAGGATGGAGACCACCGAGGCCTTCCGGCCCTCGGCGATCCAGCGCTTGCCAGCGTCCAGGGTGACGAAGAAGGAGCCGCGGAAGACGATGTTGGCGATGGCGTCGAAGCCGCGCGGCGACAGGTCCTGGGTGCGGCTGATGAAGTTGCCCGCGGCGTTGTTGACCAGGCCGGTGAGCGCCCCGCCGTCGGCCCAGATCTGGTCCATCATGTCGGTGATCGCCTCGGGCACGCGGATGTCGCAGGCGATGCCCACCACCTTGCCCCCGTGGGCGGCCATCAGGTCCTTGGCCGCGGCCTCCACCACCCCGCCGCGGCGGCCGCAGATATAGACCTCGGCCCCCAGGATCAGGCAGGCCTCGGCCATCACCTTGCCCAGGCCCGTGCCGCCGCCGGTGATCAGGATCCGTTCGCCCTTCATCAGGCCTGGCCGGAACATCAGGTCGTCTTGGGTCAGTTCAGCCATGGCGGCGCTCCTCCTTATCGTTGGAGGAAGTGCGCGCCGCTGACGCCGGGTCGGTCAAATGAAAAGGGGGACCGCCTTGCAGCGGTCCCCCTTCAGACGCCCCTTTGGAAGTCAGAAGCTCTTAGAACTCTTCCCAGCTGTCGTCCTCGGCCTGGGGCTGTTGGGCGAGGGCGGTGTTCCCGCGGGTGGCCGGGGCGTACTGGGCCTGGGACCGCGGGGCCGGGGCGTGACGCGCCGGGGCGGCCTGTTGACGTTCGGGCGCGCGGCTGGAGGCCGCAGCCCCGCCGGAGACCCGGAAGCGGCCCACCAGGCGGGCCAGCTCCTCGGCCTCGTCGGCCAGGACACGGCTGGCGGCGGTGGATTCCTCCACCATGGCCGCGTTCTGCTGGGTGACCTGGTCCATCTGGTTGACGGCGGTGTTCACCTGGCCGAGGCCAAGCGCCTCTTCCTTGGCCGAGGCGGCGATCTCGCCCACCACGTTGGAGATCTCGCCGACCTGGCGCACGATGCGCTCCAGCGCCTTGCCGGTCTCGTCCACCAGACCCACGCCCTCGGCGACCTGTTGGGTCGAGGCCGAGATGAGCGCCTTGATCTCCTTGGCCGCTTCGGCCGAGCGCTGGGCCAGGGCCCGGACCTCGGAGGCGACCACGGCGAAGCCCTTGCCGGACTCCCCGGCGCGGGCGGCTTCCACCCCGGCGTTCAGGGCCAGCAGGTTGGTCTGGAAGGCGATCTCGTCGACCACGCCGATGATCTGGCTGATCTTGTTGGAACCTTCCTGGATCGAGTTCATGGCCACGACCGCCTTGCGGACGATCTCGCCGGACTGTTCGGCGTCGGTCTTGGCCGAGGCGGTGGCCTCGCGGCCGTGGGTGGCGCCCTCGGAGGTCTTGTTGACGGTGGCGGTGATCTGGTCGAGGGCCGCGGCGGTCTCTTCCAGGGTCGCGGCCTGGTGCTCGGTGCGGCGCGACAGATCGTCGGCCGAGTGGCTGATCTCGCCAGCGCCCGACTGGATGGAGGCCGTCGCGCCGGCGATGGCGGTCATGGCTTCTTCCAGCTTGGCCACGGCGGCGTTGAAGTCGTCGCGAAGCTTGCGGTAGTCGCCCGGGAACTCGGTCTCGACCCGGTAGGTCAGGTCGCCGGAGGCGAGCGCGTCCAGGGCGCGAGCCAGGTTGGTGACCACATTGGCCTGTTCCTCGGCGATGGCCGCCGCGGCTTCGGCGTTCTGGCGGCGGGCGGCCTCGGCGGAGGCCTCGGCGGTCTCGCTCTCCTGGCGCAGCTTCTCCAGGTGGAGCTGGTTGTCGCGGAAGACGGTCAGGGAGGAGACGATGGCGCCGAGCTCGTCCTTACGGGCCAGGGCGTCGAGATTGATGCTGTTGTCGCCGCGCGACAGGGCCTCGGTGGCGCTGGCGATCTTCTTGACGTCGCGGCGCAGGGTCAGGGTCAGGCTGACGGCCAGGGCGCCGGCGATCAGCAGGGTGGCCAGGGCGCCCACCATGGTCATGGTCTGGGCGGTCTTGGCGCGCTCGCCGCTCTCGGCGGCGCTCTTGTCGGTGACCGCCTGGCCGGCTTCCACGATCTTGTGGAGGGTGGCGCTCATCTTGCCGTATTCTTCTTCGAACGGGGCGGCGAAGCCGGCGGCCGTGCCGAAGTCGGCGGTGATCATGGCGCAGATGACGTCCAGGGCGTCGCGGGTGTTGCCGAGCGCCTTGATCAGTTCGTCATAGGATTTCTTCTGATCGGCCGGGGCGGTCTTGCGGGCGGTTTCCACCTCCTTCTTGATCGAGTCGATCTCGGCGAGCATGGCCTTGGAATCGGCGTCGATCTTCTCCACCTCGATGGAGGCCGCCTGGTGGGTCAGCAGGAAATAGAGCTGGCCGTGAACGGCGGTGATCCGTTCGGAGACCTTCTGCATCCGCAGACTGTTGGGCATGTCCACCTGGACCACCTGCCGCAGTTCGGCGGCCTGGCCGCGTTGCAGGATGATGGCTCCGGTGGCCAGACAGGCCAGCATGACCAGTGCGAAAGCGGGCGCGAAGCCGATCTTGATGATCAGCGGCGTATCCACGAGCCTGAAGCGCTTCACTCTAAAATCCCCCGTAAACACGGTTAGCGACGCGGTCACCATGCCGCGAGGTTGCTAACCAAACGTCACCGAAATGAGTTGGGGGCGAATTGGGGGTCGCGACTCCCACTATAGAGACTCGAAAATGTGATCTTGGCGTTTACTGTTGATTAACCACAAATCGGGTGGCCCGGATCAGACTCTCTTAACCTGAATGCTTCAACCTCCACTTGTCCAAATCTAGAAAGGAGTGGGGCATGAAAAATATCATCAAGATCTTGGGCGGTTGCGCCCTGGCTCTGGCCGTCGCCGGTTCGGCGTCTGCCGGGAGCTTCGAGGACAGCATGGGCCGTTGCCTGACGAAGAACGCTAATACGCGGGACGCGGCCATGGTCATGCTGGAATGCACCGCTGACGCCGGCAAGCTTTCGGGCTGCAAGGTGCTGGATAACACCCAACCCAACAAGGGGTTCGACAAGGCCGCGCTCTGCGTCGCCGAAGCGCTGCCCATGGGGTCGAAGACCGGGGTCGTTAAGGTCCCGATGCGCTTCCCGGGCGGCGGCTAGACCGCAGCTCCAAGAATCATCATTCTTGCAAATCACACCTCCGGCCCCCTGGGCCGGAGGTGTTTTGTTATGGGCCGAGCCCGCGCTGGAGACCTGAAATAACGCCGTGCGGCAGATTGTCGCAACCTGGACGGGTCGGCCCGGCCTAGCGATTCACGCGGCTGATGAGCGCCATGGCCGCGGCCGGGGCGCGGACCTTCCCCTCGTGGATGAAGTAGCTGAACACGTCCACCGGCTGCTCGGCCGGCGCCGTGCGGTCCACCGGCGTCAGGTCGTCGGGGCAGCGGCCCTGGGCGTACTGGCCAAACCGACGCGCCCAGAGGTCCAGGCCGTCGGCCGGATAGCCGGTCTCGATGTCGTCGGAGCCGTCCAGCAGGCGGGCGTAGACGAAGTCGGCGGTGACGTCGGGGATCATCGGATAGCGGTCGTTCTCCGACACGCAGATGGCGACGTTGCGATGGCGGCACATGGCGATGAAGGCCACGTCGAGGAAGCTGGCGTTGCGCACCTCCACCACGTGCCGCAGCTTCAGGCCCCCTTGGGTCCTGGGCAGCAGGTCGAGGAAGGCCTCGAAGTCGGCGGGCTCGAACGTCTTGGTGGGCATGAACTGCCACAGGATCGGCCCAAGCCGGTCCCCCAGCTCGACGATCCCCTGGTTCAGGAACTTGCCGATCGACTCCCCCGACTGGGCCAGGATCTTGCGGTTGGTGCAGAACCGCGAGGCCTTGACGGAGAAGATGAAGCCCTCGGGGGTGGCCGCCTTCCACTTGGCGAAGGTCTCGGGCTTCTGGGACGAATAGTAGGTGGAGTTGATCTCGATGGTGGTGAGGTGGCGGCTGGCGTAGGCGAGCTCGTCGGCCTGCTTGAGGCCGTCGGGATAGAAGACCCCGCGCCAGGGCTCGAAGGTCCAGCCTCCGATGCCGGCGCGGATGACGCCTGCCTTCGCCATGCCGCCCGCTCTCCTACTTGCGCGCCGAGGCGGTCTTGTCCCGCTCGGCCTTGAACTCCGACCCGGCCTTCCATTCCGGCCACTCGCGGGAATTGGCGAGCCTGGTCCCCAGGTCCAGCAGCATCTCGGCGTTCTGGGCCGCGCCGGTCAGGTCCCAGTCGGCGGAATATTCGTCGGCCGGCTGGTGGTACTTGTCGGTGGTGTAGGCCTTCTGCAGGGCCTCGCCGCGGGCCTTGCCGCCGTTCACCAGGTCCTGGCCGCCTCCGAAGGAGATGGCCGGCACGCCGCGCTTGGCGAAGGAGAAGTGGTCGGAGCGGAAGAAGCTGCCGGCGCCCGGACGCGGATCGGGGCTGTAGGTCATGTGGTAGCCCTTGGCGACCTCGATCAGATCGTCCTGCAGGGTCAGCGGCGCGTCGCCGGAGGTGCCGAAGTCCCGCGACGGGCCGTTGACCGATGCGCCATCCATGTTGATGTCGGCCACGGTGGTGGCGAGGGGATAAAGCGGGTTGGCGGCGTAGTATTCCGACCCCAGCAGGCCCTTCTCCTCGGCGGTGACCGCCAGGAACAGCATCGAGCGCTCGGTGCGCGGCTGGGCCGCGGCCGCCCGGGCCATCTCGATCAGCACCGAGGTCCCCGAGGCGTTGTCCAGGGCGCCGTTATAGATCCGGTCGCCCTTGGCGTCGGGCAGGCCGACCCCCAGGTGGTCCCAGTGGGCGGTGTAGATCACCTTGTCCTCGGGGTGCTTGGTCCCCGGCAGCAGGCCCGCCACGTTCTTCGACACGATCTTCTTGGCGTCGACGGCGATGTCGGTGGAGAAGGTCACGCCCTTCAGGGTCACCGGCTTGAAGTCGCGGGTCTGGGCCTGCTTCTTCAGGGCCTCGAAATCCAGGCCCGAGGCCTTGAACAGCTCCACGGCCGGATCACGTTGGATCCAGGCCTCGATCGGGGCGTGGGCCTTGGTGGGGTCGGCGCGGATGATGTCGAAGACGGTGTTGGTGTTGGAGTTCTTCACCGTGTTCCAGCCGTAGGAGGCCGGGGCCGTCTCGTGGATGACGATGAAGCCGACGGCGCCTTGGCGGGCGGCCTCCTCGTACTTGTAGGTCCAGCGGCCGTAGTAGGTCATGGCCTTGCCGCCGAAGTCGCCCTGGCCGGTCTCGAAGTCGGGGTCGTTGACCAGGACGAGCGCGATCTTGCCCTTCAGGTCCACGCCCTTGAAGTCGTCCCAGTTGCGCTCGGGCGCCTTGACGCCGTAGCCGACGAAGACGACCGGGGCGTCCTTCACGCTCACGTGGTCGACCCCGGTCTGGGGCGCGCGGATGGCGATCTGCTCGCCCTGGGCCCAGGTCTGGACCTGGCCATTGACGGTGACGCTGACCTTGATGGGGTCCTTGTTGTCGAACTGCGCCAGCGGCACGTCCTGGGTCCAGGCCCGCGCGCCGTCCTTCTGCAGGTCGCCGCCGGGCTGCAGGCCCGCGGCCTTGAACTGGTCGGTGAGGTACTGGACCGTCTTCACCTCGCCGGCGGTGGCCGGGCCGCGACCCTCGAAGGCGTCGGAGGCCAGGATCTTGACGTGGTCGGCGATCTTCGCCGGATCGATGTCGGCGGCGCCCGCGGGCGCGCCCAGGGCCAGAACCGCCCACGCGCATGCGCCGGCCAGGAGGAATTGTTTCATGAATACACTCAAGGAAGGACCAGATTTGCCCCGACCCTAGCGAGCCCCTGGCCCCGGCGCTAGAGCATGTTGGGCCAGGGGTCGGGCCGAATGTCATCCGGCGCGGGATGGTTCAATCTTGAACGATCCAACCCGGAATGAGTGTGACCCGCGCGCCGCACCGGCAAGCGCGCAGGCGGTTTGTAACGTCGCTGCAATCCGCCGGTCGGCTTGCTATGATCAAGGGAGCTTCAGCTAACCGCGTCGCGCCTCCCCAAAGCCGATACACTCGGCGGCGATTCGCGGTCTGACAACGACAGAGATCATGCGCCCCGCCACATTCGTAGCCGGACTGGCCTGTCTGACGCTTGCCGCATGCGCTTCGGCGCGCAAGCCCGACATCGCCCTGCCCGCCGCCTTCGAGGCGCCCCAGCCCGCCCAGGCGTCCATCGACGCCGCGGCCCTCGACCGCTGGTGGACCCAGTTCAACGACCCGGTGCTGACCAATCTGATCGAGCAGGCCCTGGTGGCCGCGCCGGATTCCCGCTCGGCCGCCGCGCGGCTGACCGAGGCCCGCGCCACCTCCTCCAACGCCCTGATCGCCTTCCTGCCCCAGGGCAACGCCGCGGGCTCCACCAAGGAGACCCACACCACCCAGACCTCCGGGACGGTGGTCAACATTCCGGGCTTCTCCACCAACGGGGAGAGCACCACCTCCAACGCCAGCCTGAACGTGAGCTGGGAGGTCGACCTGTTCGGCCGGATCTTCGCGGTGGCCAAGGCCGCCCGCGGGGACACCAACGCCGCCGAGGCCAGCTATGAGGGCGCCCGCGCCAGCCTGGCGGCCAATGTCGCCGACACCTATTTCCAGGCTCGCGGCCAGGCCATCCAGCTCGAGGACGCGCGCGAGACAGCCCGCATCCAGCAAGCGCTGCAGCGCGTGGCCAACACCAAGGCCGAGCGCGGCCTGGGCTCCGCCTCCGACGCCGACCGGGTGGCCGGGGACCTGGCCCAGGCCGAGGGCCAGGCCGCCAGCCTGGAGGCCGAGCTGAAGGCCACGCGCCGCACCCTGCTGGTGCTGGTGGGCCGCGGGATCGATCCCCTGGCCAGCATTCCCACCCCCGCCAGCGTCGGCGAGATCCCGCCGGTCCCGGCCACGGTGCCCGGCCAGCTGCTGGCTCGGCGCCCCGACGTGCGCCAGGCCGAGGCCGGGGTCCGCTCAGCCGCCGGCCGCCTGACCTACGCCAAGCTCGCCTTCTTCCCGACCTTCACCCTGACCCCGGGCATCGGCCTCTCCAAGACCGAGCAGCCGGGTTACGAGTCCTCGACCCGCAACTGGTCGATCGGGGCGGGCCTGACCCAGCCGATCCTGTCGATCCCCAAGCTGCTCCAGGACCTCAAGGCCCAGGACGCCCGCACCGAACAGGCGGTCATCGCCTATGAGAAGGCGGTGCAGACCGCCTATGGCGAGGCCGACAGCGCGCTGACGCGGCTGGAGTCCGATCGCCGCCGGGTCGACCTGCTCACCGACGGGGAGCGTCGCGCCGAGCGGGCCTACGAGGCCAGTCGCGTGCGCTACGCCGCCGGCATCGACGATCTTCAGACGGCGCTCGGCGCCGAGCAGTCCTGGCGCACGACGCGGTCGGCCCTGACCAGCGCCCAGGTCCAGGCCCTGCGCCGCGCCGTCCAGACCTACAAGGCCCTGGGAGGCGGCTGGCCCGCCACCCCGGCGCTCGCAAAGCAAGAGGCACGCTAGACGTGACGAGAACGCCCCAAATCCTCACGCTCGCCCTGATGGCGGCCCTGTCCCTGTCGGCCTGCGGCAAGAAGCCCGCGGTCAAGGAGACCGACGCCCAGCGCGCCCGCGCCGTGCGGGTGGTCAAGGTCGAGCCCCGGGCCATCATCGGCTCCCTCACCGCCTCCGGCGTGCTCACGCCCCGCGAGGAGGCCGCCGTCCTGCCCGAGGTCACCGGCTACCGGGTCGCCCGGGTGCTGGCCGACGCCGGCCAGTATGTCCGCGCCGGACAGACCCTGGTCCAGCTCGACGGCGCCCTGATCGCCGCCCAGGTGGAGCAGCAGGGCGCCCTCGCCGCCCAGAGCGCCATCCAGGCCGAGCAGGCCGAGGCCCAGGCCGCCCGGGTGAAGGGTCTCGACGGCCAGGGTGTGCTCTCCCAGGAGCAGCTCGACCAGCGCCGCTTCCAGGCCCGGGCCGCGCGGGCCACCGCCAACGCCCAGGCCGCGGCCTACAAGGACGCCCGCACCCGGGCCGGCAAGCTCGCCGTCACCGCGCCGGTCTCCGGCCTGGTGCTGGAGCGCAACGTGCGCCCCGGCGACCTGTCGGCCGGGGGCTCGACCCCCTGGTTCCGCATCGCCCAGGGCGGCGAGGTGGAGCTGCTGGCCGAACTTTCCGAAGAGGACCTGGCCCGGGTCCGCCCCGGCCAGCGCGCCAGCGTGGTGCTCGCCACCGGCTCCAGCGCCGAGGGTTATGTCCGGCTGGTCTCGCCCCAGGTGAACGCCCAGAGCAAGCTCGGCACGGTGCGCGTCCGCCTGCCGGTCCGCGCCGACATCCGCTCCGGCGGCTACGGCCGGGCCCTGTTCGCCGACGCCGTGGGCCAGAGCCTGGCGGTGCCGGAGACCGCCGTGCGCTATGACGCCGACGGCGCCAGCGTGATGGTGGTGGGCGCCGACAACCGCGTGAAGCGGGTGGCCGTGACCACCGGGCCCCGCGGCTCGGGCCTGGTGTCCCTGCTCAAGGGCCCGTCGGCCGGTTCCCGCGTGGTGCTGAACGCCGCGGCCTTCCTGCTGGACGGTGACGTGGTGCGCCCGGTCGAGGGCGCGGCTCCGGTCGCCAAGCCCGCGAGCGTCAAGAAATGAGCCCCGCGCCGCACGATCACGACTCCGGAGGCGCCTTCCAGATATCCTCCTGGGCGATCCGCAACCCCGTCCCGGTGGCGGTGCTGTTCATCGCGCTGGTCCTGGCCGGGATGATTTCCTACGGCGGGCTGCCGGTGAAGCAGTTCCCGAACGTCCAGTTCCCCATGGTCTCGATCACCGTGACCCAATCGGGGGCCGCGCCCGGCGAGATGGAGACCCAGATCACCCGGCCGGTGGAGGACGCCATCGCCGGCATCTCCAACGTCAAGAACATCTATTCGACGGTGAGCCTCGGGGTCTCCTCCACCAATGTGGAGTTCGAGCTCGGCGAGGATCTGCAGAAGAAGACCGACGAGGTCCGCTCCCGCATGGACCAGACCCGGGCCATCCTGCCGCGCGAGATCGACGAGCCGACGGTCACCCGGGTGGAGCTGGATAGCCAGCCCATCCTGACCTATGCGGTGGCCGCGCCGGCCATGTCGGACGCCGACCTCTCCTGGTTCGTCGACGACACCATCGCCCGCGAGCTGCAGACCGAGAAGGGGGTCTCCCAGATCGCCCGCGTCGGCGGGGTGAACCGCGAGATCAACGTCCTCATCGACCCCGACCGCATGGCGGCCCGGGGCCTGACCGCGCCCCAGGTGAACAACGCCCTGCGCGGCTTCGACATCGACGCCCCGGGCGGCCGGGTCTCGGTCGGCGGGCGCGAGCAGACCTTGCGCATCCTGGGGGCGGTCAACACCCTCAACGCCCTGCGCGAGCTGACCATCCCCACCGGCGGCGGGCGCTATGTGAAGCTCACCGACGTGGCCGAGGTCGGCGACGGCTCCAGCGAGGTGCGCGGCTTCGCCCGCTTCAACGGCGCGCCGGTGGTGGGCTTCCAGGTGATGAAGACCCGCGACTCCAGCGACGTCGGCGTCGACGACGCGGTGATCAAGGCGGTCGCCAAGATGGAGAAGGCCCATCCGGGGGTGAAGTTCACCCGCATCTTCTCCTCGGTGGACGAGACCCGGGCCAGCTTCCGCGCCACCCAGCACGTGCTGTTGGAGGGCATGATCCTCGCGGCCCTGGTGGTGTTCCTGTTCCTGCGCGACTGGCGCTCGACCATGATCACCGCCTTCGCCATGCCGATCTCGCTGATCCCGACCTTCTTCTTCATGAAGCTGTTCGGCTTCTCCCTGAACGTGGTGACCCTGCTGGCCCTGACCCTGGTGGTTGGGATCCTGGTGGACGACGCCATCGTCGAGATCGAGAACATCGAGAAACGGGTGGCCCAGGGCATGCAGCCCTTCCAGGCGGCCCTGCAGGGGGCCGACGCCATCGGCCTGGCGGTGGTGGCCACAACCATGGCCATCGTCGTGGTGTTCACCCCGGTCAGCTTCATGAAGGGCATGGCCGGCCAGTTCTTCCGGGAGTTCGGCCTCACCGTCTCGGTGGCGGTGCTGTTCTCCCTGGTGGTGGCGCGATTGCTGACGCCGCTGATGGCCGCCTATCTGCTGAAGCCCACCGCCCACCCGACGGCGCGCAAGCCCTTCGAGGGCTTCTACCGCAACGCCCTGGAATGGGCCCTGGACCACCGTATCGTGGCCTGCATCCTCGGCGGCGTGATGTTCGTCGGCTCCCTGTTCCTGGTGCCAATGCTGCCCCAGGGCTTCCAGCCGGCCGGCGACCCCGACTACATCTATGTCGACCTGCAGGGCCCGCCCGGCGCGACGGTCGAGGCCATGGAGGACGTCGCCCAAAGGGTCAGCGCCATCTTCGTGGGCCGCCCCGGCGTCCGCGGCGTCTTCGCCCAGGTCGGCTCCACCGCCAGCGGCGGCGGCCCGGGCTTCGGCGGCGGCGGTGGCGGCAGCGACCTGCGCAACGGCACCGTCACCGTCCTGCTGGACGAGCACCGCTCAATAACCGGCGACGAGCTCAAGGCCCAGACTCGCCAGGCCCTGCGCGAGGTGCCCGACGCCCGCATCACGTTCCTCGACTTCCAGGGCGGCGCCGGCCTCCAGGCCATCCTCGCCTCCAACGATCCGGCGGCGCTCACGGCCGCCTCGCTGGAGCTGGAAAAGCAGATGCGGACCATCGACATCATCGCCGATCCGCACGCCTCGGCGCCCCCCATCGGGCCCGAGCTGATCGTGCGTCCGCGGGCCGACGAGGCCGCTCGCCTCGGCGTGTCGGTGGACACCATCGCCCAGGTGGCCCGCGTCGCCACCGTTGGCGATATCGACGCCAATGTGGCCAAGCTGACCTCCGGCGAGCGCCGCATCCCGATCCGCATCCGCATGCCGGCCAACGCCCGGGGCGATCTGGAGCGCATCAAGGCCCTGCGCATCCCCACCGTCACCGGGGGGACCACCACCCTGGACGCGGTGGCAGATGTCAGCTTCCAGGCCGGCCCGGCCAAGATCGAGCGGCTGAACCGCAAGCGCCAGCTGACCATCCAGGCCGAGCTGAACGGCGCCGAGCTCGGGGACGCCTACAAGCGGGTCCGGGCCCTGCCGATCATGAAGCACCTGCCGGCCGGGGTCGCCCCCGCCGAGACCGGCCAGTTGGAGGCCCAGCAGGAGCTGTTCGGCTCCTTCGGCATGGCGGTGTTCGCCGGGGTGGCCATGATCTTCGGCGTGCTGGTCCTGCTGTTCCGCAGCTTCTTCAAGCCGGTGGTGATCCTCTCGGCCCTGCCGCTGGCGGTGGGCGGGGCCTTCTTCGGCCTTTTGGTGTTCAACCTGTCGCTCTCGATCCCGTCCCTGATCGGCTTCCTGATGCTGATGGGCCTGGCGGCGAAGAACTCCATCCTGCTGGTGGAGTACGCCATCGAGCGCGAGCGCGACGGCATGCCCCAGCGCGACGCCATCCTGGAAGCCTGCCGCGAGCGGGCCCGGCCGATCGTCATGACCACCATGGCCATGGCCGCGGGCATGCTGCCCACCGCCTTCGCCCTGGAGAAGGGCGCGGAGTTCCGTCAGCCCATGGCCGTGGCGGTGATCGGCGGCCTGATCACCTCGACCCTGCTGTCCCTGGTCCTGGTGCCGGTGGTCTACGAGATGATCGACGACTTCGAGATGTGGCTGCGGCCGCGTCTGGCCAAGCTGGTGACCCCCCGCGAGGCTCCGGCGGTCGCCGCCCCCGAGGATCGGCTCTAGGCTTTTCAACTCCACCTGGGCGGGCCTAAGCTCCGCTCGGGGAAGTTGAAGGGGCGGACGATGGTCAAGGTGTCGGGGCGCGAGGCGCTGTTTTCCGGTCTTGGCCTGATGCGGCGAGAGCCCCGGCTGCTCCTGTCCCTGGCCGCGGTCTATCTGCTGAGCGGGGTGCTGCCGCAGCTGGCGGCCTACTGGGCGGTCTGGCCCGAGCTAATCACCGCCCTGGATGCGGCGTCCAAGTCGGCCCTGACCGGGGGCAAGGCCGGAGAAGTCCCGGAAATGGCGCAGATGCAGGCCCATATGCTGCCCTACCAGCTGCTGGCCTTTCCCTTCAGCGTCGCGGGCATGCTGGTGATCTACGGCGCCATCTATCGGGCGATCCTGCGGCCTCAGGACCGCGGCTTCGGCTACCTGCGCCTGGGCCGGCGGGAGGGCGCCATGTTCCTCACCACCCTGACCGCAATCTTCCTGCTGATCGTGGCGATGATCGCCGCGGCCCTGGTCATCTTCATCCTGGTCATGGGTGTCCGCATGGCCGCGGGTCAGGACTCCGATATCACGGGCCTGGCCACCTTCGGTCTGATCCTCGTGGCGGCGATCCTGGGGGGCTGGTGCGTCATCCGCCTGTCCCTGGCCTATCCGATGGCCTTCGCCGACGGGCGCTTCCGGCTCCTCGAATCCTGGCCCCTGACCCGGGGTCACGGCTGGAAGATCTTCGGCGTTCAACTGGCTCTGGTGGCCATCATCATCGGCGTCGAGCTCGCGGTCGCCCTGGTGGTGATCCTGATCGCCATCGCCATCGGGATGGGCGTGTCGGGCCATGCCGACGCCATCGCCCAGGCCATGACCGCCAAGATGGCCCAGGGCGCGGAAACCTGGGCGCCTCAGTTCGCCGCGGCCTATGTCGGCGTGATGGCCGTGGCTTCGGTGATCGTCGCCGGCTTCTACATCTTCGTGACGGCGCCCTTCGCCGACATCTACCGCCAGCTCACCGCGGGGTCGACCGACCCGGCCTAGGCGGCCAGCACGCCCTGGAGCGCGGTCACCAGGGAGCGGGTGTCGATGGGCTTGGGTACGCAGTCGTCCATGCCGGCCGACAGGTAGCCGCGGGTCTCGTCGGGCTGCACGCTGGCGGTGACGGCGATGATCGGGGTCTTGTCGCGGCCCAGCTCGGCCTCCCGCCGGCGGATGTTGGAGGTGGCGGCCACGCCGTCCATCTCCGGCATGTGGATGTCCATCAGGATGGCGTCCCAGACATTGGCCTCCCAGGCCGCCACCGCCTCCACGCCGTTGACCACGCACTCGGCGGCCAGGCCGAGCTGATCCAGCAGGGCGCAGAGCACCAGGCGGTTGGTGGCGTTGTCGTCCACGACCAGGATGCGCAGCTTGTCGTCCATTGGCTCGGCGGCCTCCGGTTCGGCCGGAGCGGCGCAGGCGGGCAGGGGAACCTGGAGGGTGAAGCGTGAGCCGACCCCCAGCTCGCTGGTGAAGCCGATGGTCCCGCCCATCAGATCCGACAGCTCCCGGCAGATCGCCAGGCCCAGTCCGGCGCCGCCGAAGCGCCGGGTGGAGGAGCCGTCGGCCTGGACGAAGCGGTCGAACATGGCGGCCTGCTGGTGGGCCGCGACGCCGATGCCGGTGTCGGTCACCTCCAGGACGACCTGGTCGCCCCGCAGGGCGAAGGCGACGCGCACCGAACCCGCCTCAGTGAACTTCAGGCCGTTGGAGATCAGGTTGCCGGCGATCTGGCGCAGCCGCGCGGCGTCCCCGAGCCGCCAGCCACGGGCGGCGGGATCGACGGTCAACTCGAAGGTCAGCCCCTTGTCGGCGGCCATGGCGGCGTAGATCGAGGTCAGGTCGTCGGTCAGCCGGTCCATGTCGAAGGGTTCGGACAGGATCTCCAGGCTCCCGGCCTCGATCCGGGAGATGTCCAGGACGTCGTTGACCACGCTGACCAGGGCCCGGCCCGAGGCGCCGATGGTGGCCAGATGCGCCTGTTGCGCCGCCGTCAGCTCGGTCCTGCCCATCACGTCCACCAGGCCCAGCACGCCGTTGAGGGGCGTGCGCAGCTCGTGGGCCATGGTGGCCAGGAATTCCGACTTGGCGTGGTTGGCCGCCTGGGCCTGCAGGGCGAGCGCCTGGGCCTCTTCCCGGCGCACCTCCGCCTCGGCCTCCAGCCGCGCCTTATCCACCGCGGCGTCGCGGAAGGTGACCACCGCCTCGGCCATGCGGCCGATCTCGTCGCGGCGGGCCACCTCGGGAATCTGGATGGCGTGGTCGCCGTCGGCCAGGCGGCGCATCACCGTGGTCAGGGCCAGGATCGGCCGCACCATGCTTCGCCTCAGCGCCAGGCCCATCACCGCGGCGATCAGGGCGGCGAACAGCACGCCAAGGGCCAGGGCGGTGGTCATGGCCCGCATCGCGTGGTCCTTGCGGGCGCCGCTCAGCGCCAAGGCCCGTCGACTGTCGGCCTGTATGGCGTCGAGGGCGGTCTCGGCGGGCGCGATCAGGTCGTCGGCGGGGTTGGTCGGGCCCACCATCTCCGCGGCCAGGGACCGGGTCCGCCGCGCAGCGGCCAGTTCGAGGGCCCGGGCGACCGCCCAGTCGTCCCAGAGTTCATAGGCCGCCCGCGCCTTCGCCAGCTTGCCGCTCAACGCCGGATCGGAGCGTCCCAGGCGCTCGAGCTCGGCCATGCGCGCCAGGAAGGCCGGGCGGTGGATCGTCGCGATGCGTCGCGCATAGTAGGGGTCGCCCGAGATGATGTAGCCGCGCAGCGTGTCCTCCTGGCGCGTCAGGACCGAGCGGGCTTCATTGGCGACGGCGAAGACCTGTTGGGCGTGGCTGTCGGCGGCCTGCGCCCGCTTGACGACATCGAGATTGACCAGCAGGGCCGCGCCCATGGCGATGATGGCGCTGAGCACCACGGCGAAGGCCAGGGTCAGTTTCCAACTCGCCGGGAGATCGTTGAGGAGGGTGCAGAGCGCCCTCCAGCCGACCCGTCTGACCGGGCGCGCACCGGCGCGCATTTGATCGACCTGGTCCAAGCAGTCCATCCGCCTCTGCGCGCAACTTCGGGCTGCGACACATCGGAACAAACTTCACCGTGGACGGGTCAACAACCTGTTAAGCCGCAACCCTTTGGTCGCGGGTCAAAAGACCGCACCAGACCGGGGACACCCGCCCAGGACGGCGTCAGACCCCCGCCAGGATCTCGGCGAAGAGGGCCGGATCGACATTGCCGCCCGAGAGCACCAGGCCCGCGCCGTGGTCGCCCAGATGTTTCACCTTACCGGCCAGCAGGGCGGCCAGCCCCACCGCGCCGCCGGGCTCCACCACCAGTTTCAGGGTCGAGAAGGCGTAGCGCACGGCGGCGGCCACCTCGGCGTCGCTGACCACGGCGATGTCGGCCACCGTCTTCTGCAGCACCGGGAAGGTGAGTTCTCCGGGGGCCGGGGATTCCAGGGCGTCGCACAGGGAGCGGGTGGTGGCCTTCAGGGTCTGGCGCGATCCGGCCTGCAGGGAGCGCAGGGTGTCGTCGAACCCCTGGGGCTCGACCCCGACGACGGCCGTGGCGGGGGAGAGCGCCTTCACCGCCGTCGACAGGCCGGCCATCAGGCCGCCGCCGCCGACCGGGCAGATCACCACGTCGAAGCTCACCCCCAGGGCCCTGGCCTGGGCCACCATCTCCAGGCCAACCGTGCCCTGGCCGGCGATGATGTCGAGATCGTCGAAGGCCGGGACCACAACGGCGCCGCGCTGGGCGGCGATCTCCGCGGCGATGGCCACGCGGTCCTCGGTCAGGCGGTCATAGAGCCGGATCTCCGCCCCATAGCCGCGGGTGGCCTCCACCTTCACGGCCGGGGCGTCGGCGGGCATGACGATCAGGGCCGGGATCCCCAGCAGGCGGGCGGCCAGCGCCACGCCCTGGGCGTGGTTGCCGGAGGAGAAGGCCACCACGCCGGAGGCCTTCTGGGTGTCGGTGAGCTGGACCAGGCGGTTATAGGCGCCGCGGAACTTGAAGGCGCCGACCCGCTGCAGGGTCTCGGGCTTGATCAGCACCCGATGGCCCAGGCGGTCGTTCAGGGCCGGGCTCTCGATCAGCGGCGTCTCCACCGCGTGGCCCTTCAGTCGCGCCGCGGCGGCCTGGATGTCGGCGAGAATCACGCTCATTTGGCGAACACCATGGCGTCGTCGGCGAAGGCCTTGAACTCCAGGGCGTTTCCGGAGGGGTCGAGGAAGAACAGGGTCGCCTGCTCCCCCGGTTGGCCCTTGAAGCGGATCTGCGGCTCGATGACGAACCGCGTGCCTGCGGCCTTCAGCCGGGCGGCCATCGCCTCCCACTGGGGCAGGGTCAGGATGGCGCCGAAGTGGCGGACCGGCACGTTCTCGCCGTCGACGGCGCTGGTCGCGCCACAGCCCACCTCCTCCGGAGAGAGATGCGCCACGATCTGGTGGCCGTAGAAGTCGAAATCGATCCAGTCGGGGCTGGAGCGGCCCTCCGGGCAGCCCAGCAGGCCGCCATAGAAGGCGCGGGCCTCGGCCAGGTCGCGGACGGGGAAGGCGAGATGGAAGCGGGGCAGGGTCATGATCGCCTCATAGACCCAAGGGCTCGGCCCTGCGAAGCGCCGATTTGTCCGCCGCCAACTTGACGGCGGGGGCGCCCGGATGCTCTACACCCGACGAACACGACCCTGGCGCCCGCGAGGCCCGGTCTGGGTTCCTAAAATCGATCAAGTCCACCCGCCGAGAGCCTGTCGAAGGGCGTGGTTGGATCGCCTCGGCAGGCCGGGAGATCGTATCTGCATGGCCAATGTGACCGTGATCGGGGCCCAGTGGGGCGACGAAGGCAAGGGCAAGCTGGTGGACTGGCTGTCCAATCGCGCCGACGTGGTCGTGCGCTTCCAGGGCGGCCACAACGCCGGCCACACCCTGGTGGTGGGCAATCAGGTCTACAAGCTCTCCCTGCTGCCCTCGGGGGTGGTGCAGGGCAAGCTCTCGGTGATCGGCAACGGCGTCGTCGTCGATCCCTGGCACCTGCTGGAGGAGATCGCCAAGATCGGCGCCCAGGGGATCAAGATCACCCCCGACCTGCTGGTCCTGGCCGACAACGCCGCCCTGATCCTGCCCCTGCACCGCGACCTGGACCAGGCGCGCGAGGCCGCCGCGACCAACAAGATCGGCACCACCGGCCGCGGCATCGGCCCGGCCTATGAGGACAAGGTCGGCCGCCGGGCCATCCGGGTCGGCGACCTGGCCGACCGCGACGCCCTGGAGGCCAAGATCGACCGCCTGCTGGCCCACCACACGCCGCTGCGCCGCGGCCTGGGCCTGCCGGAATATGACGGGGCCGAGCTGCTGGCGGCGCTGGAGGAGATCGCGCCCAAGATCCTGCCCTTCGCCCAGCCGGCCTGGCGGCTGCTGGACCAGGTGGTGAAGTCGGGCAAGCGGGTGCTGTTCGAGGGCGCCCAGGGCGCCCTGCTGGACGTCGATCACGGCACCTATCCTTATGTGACCTCCTCCAACACCGTGGCGGGTCAGGCCGCGGCCGGGTCCGGCCTGGGGCCCAAGGGGCCGGGCTATGTCCTGGGGATCGTCAAGGCCTACACCACCCGGGTCGGCGAGGGGCCCTTCCCCACCGAGCTGTTCGACGAGATCGGCCAGCACCTGGGGACGGTGGGCAAGGAGTTCGGCGTCGTCACCGGGCGGCCGCGCCGCTGCGGCTGGTTCGACGCCGTGCTGGTCCGCCAGTCGGTGGCCCTCAACGGCATCGATGGCATCGCGCTCACCAAGCTCGATATCCTGGACGGCCTGCCCAAGCTGAAGATCTGCGTCGGCTACAAGCTCGGCGACAAGACCTTCGACTACCTGCCCGCCGGCCTGAAGGCCCAGTCGGCCCTGGAGCCGATCTACGAGGAGATGGAGGGCTGGAGCGAGAGCACCGCCGGAGCCACCTCCTGGAAGGACCTGCCGGCCAACGCCGTGAAATATGTCCGCCGGGTGGAGGAACTGATCGGCGCGCCCGCGGCCATGGTCTCCACCAGCCCGCAACGGGACGACACCATCATGGTGCGCGACCCCTTCCAGGACTGAGGGGCGGGTCTTCAGGCGCGGCTTAAGGCCACGCCGGGGGGCGGCGACGTCAAGGCGATCTTTACCGACGTCCCCCAGATTGGGCCCGAGTCGTCCCGGGGAGTCCGCCTGCCAGGTGTTCAACGAAGAGCACAAGCTGATCCAGCGCATGGTTCCCATGCTGCAGAGGGTGCTGATCGTCGATCCGGCGCCGGCCAGCGCGCGCCTGCTCGCCGACCTGGTGCGAAACATCTCCGCGGGCCAGATCTGGAACGCCCCCAGCAACAAGCGCGGCCTGATGGCCGCCGAGCAGGTCAATCCGCAGCTGATCTTCGTGGAGCTGTCGGGGGACAATGTCGACGGCATCGACTTCGCCCGCCGCATCCGGCGCGGGGACTTCAACTGCCGCCAGGCGCCGATCATCATGGTCACCGCCACCGCCACGGCGGGCGCCATCCTGGGCGCCCGCGACGCCGGGGTGCATGAATTCCTGCGCAAGCCCTACACCGCCAAGGACCTGTTGCGCCGCCTGGAGGCGGTCACCATGCGGCCGCGCGACTGGGTGGAGGCGGTGGACTATATCGGCCCCGACCGCCGGCGGTTCAATTCGGGGGACTACAAGGGCAAGCTCAAGCGCCGCTCCGACCTCAAGACGACGCCGGACGCCGCGCGCATCCTCCAGGCCCTGAAGATCCTGCGCTCGGCCCTGACCGCCATCGAGAGCGATCCGCGCCAGGCCCTGCGCTCCATGCAGGCTCAGGTGGCCGAGCTGCAGCGCGCGGCCGTGGCGGTGTCGGACATCAAACTGGTCACCTGCGTGACCGACTTCCAGCGCTACCTGAATTCCGCAACGGAACGCGGCGTGCTGATCCCGCACGAGGTGTCGGCCCAGGCCGCACCACTGCTGGCCTTCCTGCCGGCCGACGAACCGGCGCGCAAGGCGCCGCCCCGCGACGCCGTGGCCATCTAGGAAAGAGGCGGCCTCCTCCCGGTGGGGAGAAGGCCAAGGGGGTCAGGCGTCGATCAGGTTCCGCGCCTCGGCGGCGGCCTTCATCGACTTCTGCAGCTTCTCGAAGGCGCGCACCTCGATCTGGCGCACGCGCTCGCGGCTGACGCCGTACTCGGCGGCCAGCTCCTCCAGGGTGGAGGGGTCGTCCTTCAGCCGGCGCTCGGTCAGGATGTGACGCTCACGGTCGGTGAGTTCGGTCATCGCCTCCCCCAGCAGACCCATGCGCAGGGTGTGCTCCTGGCTCTCGGCGACCTGGGTCTCCTGGCTGACGGCGTTGGTGTCCTCCAGCCAGTCCTGCCACTCGCTCTCGCCGTCGGCGCGCATGGGCGCGTTCAGCGAGGCGTCGGGGCCCGACAGCCGGCGGTTCATCGAGATCACTTCCTCGTCCAGCACGCCCAGCTTGGTGGCGATCTGGCTGACCTGGTCGGGGTGCAGGTCCCCGTCCTGGAAGGCGCTGATCTGGCTCTTGGCCTTGCGCAGGTTGAAGAACAGCTTCTTCTGCGCCGCCGTCGTGCCCATCTTCACCTGGCTCCAGGTGCGCAGGATGTATTCCTGGATCGAGGCGCGGATCCACCACATGGCGTAGGTCGCCAGGCGGAACCCCTTGTCGGGCTCGAACTTCTTGACCGCCTGCATCAGGCCGACATTGCCCTCGGAGATCACTTCCCCGATCGGCAGGCCGTAGCCGCGATAGCCCATGGCGATCTTGGCCACGAGACGCAGGTGCGAGGTCACCATCCGATGGGCGGCCTCGGGGTCTTCATGTTCCTTCCAGCGCTTGGCCAGCATGAATTCCTCATCCTTGGCCAGCATCGGAAATTTCCGGATCTCGGTGAGATACCGGCTCAGGCCGCCATCAGGCGACATCACGGACAGCGCGTTCGTGGCCATGGACTTATCCCCTATTTCCCGGACATCTGGGTCGCCGCGCGCTCAGCGCGCGCGCGTCCGTCCGCCCCCTCAACCCATGAGATAGGTATCGGGTTTCGACTGCGGAAGGGCGTTGGGAGAACGACCTGTAAGTCCGACTGCTCAACTCAGGTATTTTTATCCCCGGACCTTGGCGCCTTCAAGGCGCCGGGGCCGCAAGCTTTCTCACAGGGCTGAGAGCAAAGCTTCCAGCGTGGCCATGTCGGGGGGCGGCGCGCTCTCGAATCTCAGGGTCTCCCCGGTCACCGGATGGACGAAGCCCAGCACCGCGGCGTGCAGGGCCTGGCGGGTCAGGCCGGCCTTGGCCATCGCCTCGCGCACCGCCGGCGCCGGCGGCCCGGAGCCATAGACCGGGTCCCCCAGGCAGGGGCTGCCCTTGGCGGCCATGTGGACCCGGATCTGGTGGGTGCGGCCGGTCTCCAGCCGGCATTCCAGCTTGGCGGCCAGGGGCTTTTTCTGGGGGCCGTAGATCGCGGTGACAGCGTAGTGGGTCACCGCCTCGCGACCGCCCGACTTCAGCACGGCCATCTTCTTGCGGTCGCTGGAGGAGCGGCCGATCTGGGTGGTGATGGTTCCCCGGGCCGGCGAGGGCGCGCCGCGCACCAGGGCCACATAGACCCGGTCGATGTCGTGGGCGGCGAACAGGGCCGAGAGCCCCTGGTGGGCGGCGTCGGTCTTGGCCACCACCACGATGCCGGAGGTCTCCTTGTCGATGCGGTGGACGATGCCGGGCCGCGCCACCCCGCCGATGCCCGACAGCGAGGCGCCGCAATGGGCCAGCAGGGCGTTGACCAGGGTGCCGTTGGGGGTGCCCGGCGCCGGGTGGACGGCCATGCCCGGCGGCTTGTCCACCACGATCAGGTGGGTGTCCTCATAGAGCACGGTCAGCGGGATCGCCTCGGCCTGAGGTTCGGCGGCCTCCGGGGGCGGGATCAGCAGTTCGTAGTCACCGGCCTGGGCCTTGGCGGAGGTGTCGGTCAGCACCACGCCGCCGCGGCTGACCAGGCCCTGGGCCATCAGGGCCTGGATGCGGGCTCGCGACAGGTCGGGCAGGCGCTCGGCCAAGGTCTTGTCCAGCCGTCCGCCCGCGTCCTCGGCGGTGAGGGTCAGGGCGACCACCTCCCCGGGCGGCGCGTCGTCGTCGTCGGGGATGATCACGCCGCCGCGCCTTCTCGTCCTACAGGCCGCTCTTCTCGCTCGAGGCTTCCTCGTGGCCGGTGATGGAGCCCTCGGAGAACAGGAATTCCTTGAGCTGCTCGGCGAACTGATCGTCGTTGCGACGGATCCACTCGAGCGCCATCGAGGCGTGCTCGATCTCCTCGTGGGCGTTGTGCAGCAGGATGGCCTTCAGCTCGGCGTCGTCGCAGTCGTCGGCGCGCTGCCGGTACCAGTCCACCGCCTCCAGCTCCTCGATGAGGGAGGTGATGGCGTAGTGCATGTTCAAGGTCTTCTTGGACAGCTTCTCGCGCGGGACGTGAAGGCCTTCGCTGGACATCTCATGCTCCTGTCGTAACTCCCTGCTCTATGGCATGGGCGAACGACAACGCGCGAGCGGGGAAGTAGGATGACCATCAATCGACGGGCGGCCTTAGCCTTTCTGGGCCTTGGCATGGCGACGCCGGTGCTGGCCCAGGCGCCGGCTCGCTATTCGGGCGCCGTGGCCTTCAGGCACGGGGTGGCCTCGGGCGATCCCCTGGCCGACCGGATCATCCTCTGGACCCGCATCTCCCCGGCGCAGGCCAACGCCGGCGAGATCGCCTACCGCTGGCGGATCACCCCCACCGGCAAGCCCCGCCGCTTCCGGCGCGTGAAGACCCTCTCGGGCGAGGGCGTCACCAGCGTGGCGCGCGACTTCACGGTGAAGGTTGATGTCGGCGGCCTGAAGCCGGGGACGGAGTACAGCTACGAGTTCGAGTCCAACGGCGTGGTGTCGCCGCCCGGCTGGGCCCGCACCCTGCCGGTGGGCAAGACCGCCGATGTGGTGCTGGCGGTGGCCTCCTGCTCTCTGCATCCCAACGGCTATTTCCACGCCTACAGCGCCATCTCGGCCCTGCCTCGCGTCGACGCGGTCATCCACCTGGGGGACTATATCTACGAGTATGGCGGTCCCGGCTCCTACGGCATGGACAGCAAGGTCGCGGGGCATCGCGGGCACCTGCCGGACCACGAGATCGTCACCCTGGCCGACTACCGGACCCGGCACGCTCAGTACAAGGCCGACGTCCAGCTCCAGGCCGCCCACGCCCGCGCGGCCTGGATCGTCGTCTGGGACGACCACGAGACCGCCAATGACAGCTTCGCCGGCGGCGCCCAGAACCACACGCCCATCGACGAAGGGCCCTGGAACGAGCGCAAGGCCACGGCCATCAAGGCCTATTACGAGTGGATGCCGATCCGAGAGCCGGAGGGCGGCGGCTTCGCCATCAACCGCACCTTCCACTTCGGCGACCTGGCCAGCCTGATGATGCTGGAGACCCGGCTGACCGCCCGCGACAGGCAACTCACCTACGACCAGGACCTCAACGGCCTGAACGGCAAGCCCGATCTGCCGGCTTTCCGCAGCAAGCTGGCCGATCCGTATCGCCGCATGATGGGGGAGGATCAGGAGGCCTGGCTGGCGTCGGAGTTGAAGGCCTCCGCGGCCGCTGGCCGCACCTGGCAGGTGCTGGGCAACGAGGTGGTGATGGGCCGTCTGAACATCCCCAGCCCCCGCAAGGAGATGGGGGAGGCCGCCTTCGCCAAGGCCCTGGCCGCCTCGTCGGACGCCGCCCGCAAGCGGGTCGCCCGCCTGGAGGAGTTCAACAAGATGGGCCTGCCCTACGGCCTGGACATGTGGGACGGCTATCCGGCCGACCGCGAGCGGCTCTACGCGGCGATCCGGGCGGCCCAGGCCCGCGCCATCGTGCTCTCCGGCGACAGCCACGCCTTCTGGGTCAATGAGCTGTTCGACCAGGGCGGCGCCCGGGCCGGGGTGGAGTTCGGGACGACGGGGATCACCAGCCCCGGCGGCGGCGACCTGCTCACCGCCTTCCCGATCGGGGAGGTGTTCGCCAGCGCCAACCGGGAGGTGGTCTACAACCACCAGAGCGCCAAGGGCTTCGTCCTGCTGACCCTGACCCCGGCCGAGGCCAGGGCCGATCTGATGGCGGTCTCCAACATCACCGAGCCGACCTATGAGACCCGGACTCTGAAGACCTACCGGGTGACGCCCCAGGCCGGAGGCCTGTCGGCGCCGGTCGAGGCCTAGCGCCGGTCCAGGGCCAGGCGCAGGCCGAAGGCCACGAACACCCCGCCGGTCAGCCGGTCCAGCCAGCGCACGACGGCGGCGCGCTTCAGCACCCTGGCGATCGGCTGGGTGGCGGCGATCAGCAGGCCCAGCCACACCACCCCCAGCAGGACGTGGATGGTGGTGAGCAGCAGCATGAAGGGGGCGGCCGGCACGCCCTGCGGCAGGAATTGCGGCAGGAAGGACACGTAGAAGACCCCCATCTTCGGGTTCAGCATGTTGGACAGGAAGCCGCGCCGCATCCAGGCTGTGTCGGAGCCCTGCGTGGCCGGCGCGTCGGCGACCTCGAAGCTGTCGCGGGGCCGCAGGATCAGGCCGATCCCCAGCCAGACCAGATAGGCCGCGCCGGCCCACTTCAGGAAGTTGAAGGCGATCGCCGAGGCCTGCAGGACGGCGCCCAGGCCAAAGGCCACCAGCCCGCCCCAGACGAAGCAGCCGGCCAGGACGCCCACCATGGCCAGGACGGCGCGCTTGGGTCCTTCCACCGCGGCGGTGCGGAGGATCAGGGCGGTGTCCAGACCGGGAGTCAGGGTCAGCAGGCCCGCCGCCACCGTGAAGGCCAGCAGGGCCTGGACGATCGTCACGGCAGCCGCTCCTTGAGCTTGCCGTTCTCCACCACCCGATAGAAGCAGGTGCGGAAACCGGTATGGCAGGCGCCGCCATCGCCCTCGGGGGTGACCTTCAGAAGGATGGCGTCCTGGTCGCAGTCGATGCGGACCTCCTCCACCAGCTGGATCTGGCCGCTGGTGGCGCCCTTGTGCCAGAGTTCGTTGCGCGACCGGCTGAAGTAGTGGGCCTCGCCCGTCGCCAACGTCCGCTCCAACGCTTCGGCGTTCATATAGGCGAGCATGAGCACCTCGCCGGTCTCGGCATGGGTGGCGATGGCCGGGATCAGGCCGGCGGAATCGAACCTCGGGGCGAGCAGGTCGCCGCGTTCGAGGATTTCCTTGGAGGTGGCGGTGGGGAAGGTGGGCTTGGCCATGGCCGCATATGGCGCCGTTCAAGCCCTTCGCGCTAGCCTCGCAGAATGAGTCTCAAGGACTGGATCAAGGGCCGGGTGGCGGAGATGGACCTGGCCGTCCGTCCCTGGGCGGCCCGCTCGCGGCTCAACGCCTTCGCCTACGAGTTCCTGCTGTTCGGGCTGAAACAGGCCTGGGCCTGTCTCTATGGCGGGGCGATGGTCGCCCTGCTCATCGCCAGCCATTTCTGGTGGCCGGCCGACGCGGCCATGTCCCGCTACGACTTCCTGGTGATCGCCGCGCTTGGACTACAGGTCCTGCTGTTGGCCACCAGGTTGGAGCGCTGGGACGAGGCGCTGGTGATCGGAATCTTCCACGTGGTCGGCACCATCATGGAGATCTTCAAGACCAGCCACGGGTCGTGGATCTATCCCGAGCCATCGATCCTCAGGATCGCGGGCGTGCCGCTGTTCTCAGGCTTCATGTACGCCGCCATCGGCAGCTACATCGCCCGGGCCTGGCGGCTGTTCGATATCCGGTTCCCGAACTACCCGCCGCTGTGGGGCCCATGGCTGCTGGCGATCCTCAGCTACGCCAACTTCTTCACCCACCACTATACGATCGATATCCGCTGGGGCCTGTTCGTCCTGTCGGTGGTGCTGTTCGGGGGGAGAAGCTTCCAGTTCACGCCGGATCTGAAGCCGCGCTCCATGCCCATGCTGCTGGGCTTCTTCCTGGTGGCGATCTTCATCTGGTTCGCCGAGAATATCGGCACCTTCACCGCGACCTGGACCTATCCGCAGCAGGCGGCGCACTGGCGGCCCGTCGGCCTGGCCAAGCTCGGGTCCTGGTACCTGCTGATGATGCTGAGCTTTGTCCTGGTCACCCTCGTCCACCGGCCGCAGCCGGTGGAGAGCGATGAGCCTCGGACGTCCCTGCTGGACTAGCGGTTGACGAAGTCCAGGAACCGCTGGCGCAGGGTCGGGTCTGTCTTGAAGACGCCGGTGAACTGGGTGGTGATGGTGGTCACGTGGCGGTGGTGGACGCCGCGGGTGGTCATGCACTGGTGGGCGGCGTCGATCAGGACGGCGACGCCGGCGGGGCGCAGGCTGTCGGTGATGGCGTCGGCGATCTGCTGGGTCATGGTCTCCTGGGTCTGGAGACGGCGGGCGAAGATCTCCACCACCTTGGCCAGCTTGGAGATGCCGACGACGCGGTTGGTGGGCATGTAGGCCACGTAGGCCTTGCCCAGGAACGGCGCCATGTGGTGCTCGCAGTGGCTCTCCACCTCGATCTCGCGCAGCATGACGATGTCGTCATAGCCCTGCACGTCTTCGAAGGTGCGCGAGAGTTCCTTGGCGGGATCGAGGCTATAGCCTTCGAACCATTCGCCATAGGCGTCGACCACCCGCTTGGGGGTGTCGATCACGCCTTCACGCCTCGGGTCGTCACCGGCCCAGGCGATGAGGGTGCGGACAGCCTCCATCGCCTCTTCGCGCGTCGGGCGCTTCACGGCTTCAAGATCAACGCCGGGCGTACCGACGAGGGTTCGGTCGCGAGCAACTGCGTCCATGTGAGATCGGTTCTTTCCAGGGCTGAGTTGCGCCGGGACGAAGGTCCCGGAAAATACGCGTGGCCACCCTTATACGTAAGGCGAAGCTTTCCGGATGCGAGACCCGTGGCTTCCCTGACGCCCCGTCTGTATATGGGGCGCAAGCCTTTCCCGGCAACTGTTACGCAGCGTCAGACCCTATGACTTTGAACCTTTACGACACCATGGCCCGCGCAAAGCGGCCCTTCGTCCCGCGCGATCCCAGGCGGGTGACGATGTATGTCTGCGGTCCAACGGTCTATAATTACGCCCATATCGGCAACGCCCGGCCCGTGGTGGCCTTCGACGTCCTGTTCCGCCTGCTGCGCCACACCTACGGCGCCGACAGCGTGATCTACGCCGCCAACGTCACCGACGTGGACGACAAGATCAACAAGAAGGCCGCCGAGGAAGGCGTCTCCATCGACGTCATCACCGAGCGCTATCTGGACATCTACAACGCCGACATGTCGGTTCTGGGCGCCCTGCGGCCCACCCACCAGCCGCGCGCGACCCAGACCATGGACGCCATCATCGCCATGATCGGCCGCCTGGTTCACAACAACGCCGCCTACGCCGCAGAGGGCCACGTCCTCTTCAACACCCAGGCCTATTCCGACTACGGCAAGCTCTCGGGCCATCCGATGGAGGACATGATCGCCGGCGCCCGCGTCGACGTGGCTCCCTACAAGCAGCACCCCGCCGACTTCGTGCTGTGGAAGCCGTCGAAGGAAAACGAGCCGGTCTGGGATAGCCCCTGGGGCCCCGGCCGCCCCGGCTGGCACATCGAGTGCTCGGCCATGATCGAGCAGAGCCTGGGCCTGCCCATCGACATCCATGGCGGCGGCATCGACCTGCTGTTCCCCCACCATGAGAACGAGATGGCCCAGGGCCTCTGCGCCGGCCACGGCCATGACGCCCCCACCGAGTACGCCCGCTACTGGCTGCACAACGGCTTCCTGAACATGGGCGCCGAGAAGATGTCCAAGAGCGTCGGCAACGTCGCCCTGGTGCACGAACTGATCGAGCAGGCGCCGGGCGAGGCCCTGCGCTGGGCCCTGCTGGTGGGTCACTATCGCGCGCCGCTCGACTGGACGGGCGACCTGATCGAGCAGTCCAAGAAGGCCCTGGACCGGCTCTACGGCGCCCTGCGCCGCTCCAGCGAGGTGAAGGCGGAGGCCACGGGTCCGTCGGTCGCCTTCCTGGCGGCGCTGGAGGACGACCTCAACACTCCGGCCGCCATGGCCGAGCTGTTCGCCATGGCCACCACCCTGGAGACCGCCCGCGGCGAGGACCGCGCCTACGCCAAGGGCGAGCTGCTGGCCTCGGCCAATCTGATGGGCTTCCTGTTCGCCGATCCGGAATACTGGTTCCAGGCCGGTGTCAGCGAGGAGCTGCGGGAGAAGGTCGACGCCCTGATCTCCGACCGGGTGGCGGCGCGGGCCGCCAAGGACTGGGCCGCCGCCGACCGCATCCGCGGCGAGCTGACGGCGTTGAACATCGAGGTCATGGACAATCCGACGGGGGCGACCTGGCGGATCAAGGAACAGGGCTGATGCCGGGCTACAACCAACCCAAGCACTTCACCGCCGCCGCGGGCCTCACCTTCAAGCGCAGCGGCGGGGGCGGCGGGCCGTCCGGCGAGAAGATCGAGCACCGGATCGGGGTCCAGGCCCCGGCCCGGGTGATCTGGGAGATCCTCGCCGACCTGCCCGCCTGGTCGGAATGGAATCCGCTCTACACCAAGGCCGAAGGCGTGCTGTCCATCGGCAAGCCCCTGACCTTGACCCTGCAACTGCCCGACGAGGCGCCCGAGACCATCCGCCCGGTGGTCACCGACTGGACGCCGGACTCCCTGCTGCACTGGAAGCTGACCATGGCCGGTGGCCTGGTGCGGACGGTGCGCTACCTGGAGATCGACGAACTGTCGGAGGAGAGCTGCGTCTTCGCCAATGGCGAGATCGTCGGGGGCCTGCTGGGGCGCTACGTGGCCCGGCGGATGGGCCGCAAGATGTACCGCGGCTTCGAGGCCCTGGGCCTGGCCCTGAAGGACCGCGCCGAGGCCAGGTGGCGCGCCCAAGGCGGAAAGCCTACATCAGCCTCATGATCGACGACCTCTACTCGGCCAAGCTGCTCAAGCTGGCGGCCAACATGCCGCACGCCGGGCGGCTGCCCGCGCCGGAGGGCACCTCGGAGAAGGTCTCCAAGCTGTGTGGCAGCAAGGTCACCGTCGACGTGGTCATGGACGGCGACCGCGTCGGCCAGTTCGCGCAGGACGTGAAGGCCTGCGCGCTCGGCCAGGCCTCGGCCGCGGTGCTGGGCGCCCACGTCATCGGGGCCACCCTGGCGGAGATCGAGATGGCCCGGGTTCAGTTCCGTGCTATGTTGAAGGACGGCGCGCCTGCGCCGGTTGGACGATTTTCGGACCTAGAGATGCTTGCGCCCGTGAAGGATTACCCGGCCCGCCATACCTCGACGCTGCTGGCGTTCGAGGCCGCGACCGACGCCGTCCGCCAAGCCAGCGCTCGAACTAGCCGCGCCGGCGCGGCTTGATCGCCACCAACCGTCGGCGTAATCGCTGCGGTTGATTTGCAAGGCGCTCGCGTCCCGGCATGACCTTTTACGAAACCTGCGTCAGAGGCGCGCTCCGCGCCTACAAGCTGACGCTATCGCCGTTGATCGGGCGCCAATGCCGGTTTCTTCCGACCTGTTCGGAATACGCCGCGGAGGTCCTGATCGGGCAAGGCCCGTGGCGCGGCTCCTGGCTCGCGGCCCGCAGGCTCTGCCGCTGTCATCCCCTGGGCGGTTCGGGATATGACCCGCCGCCCCCGCCGCGCGGGAAGCCCAAGGGCTCCGCCCGGAAATGGACGTGTGAAACATGATCGACCTGATTTTCCCCGACGGCTCCCAGCGCCAGTACGAAGACGGCGCCACGGGGCGTGACGTCGCCGCTTCCATCGCCAAGTCCCTGGAGAAGCGCGCCGTCCTCATCAAGCTGGACGGCAAGCTCTACGACCTGGACCGCGCCCTGCCCTCGGGCGGGGTGTTCGAGATCCTGACGCGCGACGCGCCCGAGGCCCTCGACACCATCCGTCACGACGCCAGCCACGTGATGGCCGAGGCGGTGCAGGAGCTGTTCCCCGGCACCCAGGTGACGATCGGGCCGGCCATCGAGGATGGCTTCTACTACGACTTCGCCCGCGACACGCCCTTCAGCCTGGACGACCTGGCCAAGATCGAACAGCGGATGAAGGAGATCGTCGACCGCGACGAGAAGATCGTCCGCGAGGAGTGGGATCGCGCCGAGGCCATCGCCCACTTCACGGCGATCGGCGAGGCCTACAAGGCCGAGATCATCTCCGACCTGCCCGAGAGCGAGCCGATCAGCGTCTATCGCCAGGGCGCCTGGAAGGACCTGTGCCTGGGGCCGCACCTGCCGTCGACGAAGCACGTGGGCAAGGCCTTCAAGCTGACCAAGCTGGCCGGCGCCTACTGGCGCGGCGACCACCGCAACGCCCAGCTCCAGCGCATCTACGGCACGGCCTGGGCGAGCGAGGCCGACCTCGAGGCCTATCTGACGCGCGTCGAGGAGGCCGAGAAGCGCGACCACCGCAAGATCGGCAAGGCCATGAGCCTCTTCCACTTCCAGGAAGAGGGGAAGGGGATGATCTTCTGGCATCCCCAGGGCTGGACCCTCTACCGGACCATCGAATCCTATATCCGGCGCCGGCTGGACGAGGATGGCTATGTCGAGGTCAAGGCGCCCCAGATCATGGATCGCGCGCTGTGGGAGCGTTCGGGCCACTGGGAGAAGTTCGGCCAGAACATGTTCGTCTGCGAGACGACGGAAGGCGAGGAGCTGGCCGTTAAACCGATGAACTGTCCGGGGCACATCCAGATCTTCAACGTCGGGCAAAAGAGCTATCGCGACCTGCCGCTCCGCATGGCGGAGTTCGGCGCCTGCCACCGCTATGAGCCCTCCGGGGCCCTGCACGGCATGATGCGTCTGCGCGCCTTCACCCAGGACGATGCTCACATCTTCTGCCGCGAGGACCAGATCGAGGACGAGACGACCAAGTTCGTCCGCCTGCTGAACTCGGTCTATTCCGACTTCGGCCTCCAACTCGACAGCGTGAAGCTCGCCCTGCGTCCCGACCTGCGGGCCGGCTCCGACGAGGTCTGGGACATCGCCGAGGACAAGCTCGACCGCGCCTCGCGCCAGGCGGTGAACATGCCGGTGGAGCACCTGCCGGGCGAGGGCGCCTTCTACGGCCCGAAGCTCGAGTTCCACCTGCGCGACGCCATCGGCCGGACGTGGCAGTGCGGCACCCTGCAACTGGACTTCGTTCTCCCCGAGCGCCTCGACGCCGAGTACACGGCCGAGGACGGCTCCAAGCAGCGGCCGGTGGTCCTGCACCGGGCGATCTGCGGCTCGGTGGAGCGCTTCATCGGGGTGGTGATCGAGAACTACGCCGGGGCCTTCCCCCTGTGGCTGGCGCCGACCCAGGTGGTGGTCGCCACAATTACGTCCGACGCCGATGATTATGGGATGCGGGTCGCCGAAGAATTGCGCGCGGCGGGCCTGCGGGTCGAAACCGATCTTCGCAACGAGAAGATCAACTACAAGATTCGGGAGCACAGTCTCGCCAAGGCCCCGGTGATCGCCGTGGTCGGCCGGCGGGAAGCCGAGGAGGGCAAGGTGGCGTTGCGGCGGTTTGGATCGGACGGGCAGGAAATCCTTTCGCTCGCTCAGGCCGCGAAGACGCTTGCCATGGAAGCTCTAGCGCCCGATGTTGCCCGTCGCACCACGGGCGCGGCCGCTGCTTCGCCTCGCGAATCGGTCGGGGCCAGGGAGGCTGGATGAACGGCATCGCCGCACCGATCGTCGCCTACGAACCCGCGCCAACGCCTGATTTCGTAAGGCCGCGCCGCAAGGTGTCGGTGGTGATGGTTGTCTATATGACCGGTGCGGCGCTCGAGGAGAGCATCGCCTGCGTCCTGGCCGATCCCATGGTCGACGAGTTCGTTATCGTCGACAACGGTTCGACCCGGACGGAGGCGGCGCGCCTGGACGGCGTCGCCGACCGCGACCGCCGGGTGGTGCTGATCAAGGGCCAGGGCAATGTCGGATTCGCACGCGGCGCGAATCTCGGCGCAAAGGCCGCCAAGGGCGACGTCATCGTCTTCCTCAATCCCGACGCCTTCCTGCAGCCGAGCTGCATCACCGAGCTGGTCCGCGCCATCGAGGGCCGGCCGGCGCCCTGCATCGTCGGCGGCCGGGTGCTGAACACCGACCGCACCGAGCAGCGCGGCGCGCGCCGCGGCGACATCACGCCCATCAGCGCCCTGATGAGCCTCAGCCACCTGGCCCGGCACGTGCCGGCCTGGCGCCGCTACGAGGTGCATTGGGAGAACGACGCGGCCCCCGACTGCGTGGCCGCCATCCCCACCATCTCCGGCGCCTGCTTCGCCATGCGCCGCGAGGACTTCGACGCGGTCCAGGGCTTCGACGAGGGCTATTTCCTGCACGTCGAGGACGTGGACCTCTGCTGGCGCGTGCGCCGGGCGGGGGGGACCGTGCTCTTCCAGCCGAAGGCCGAGGTCGTCCACCTCGGGCACACCAGCCACGCCAGCCCCATCAAGGTGGAGTTCCACAAGGGCGTGGGCCTGGCCCGCTACTTCCGCAAGCGGGCCGAGAACCTTTCGGAGACCCTGCTGGCCTGGCTGCTCTCGCCGGTCATCGTCTGCACCGCGGTCGCCCGCCCGATGATGTGGCGGGTGCGCGGCCGCGCCACCTAGAGCCCTTTAGGCGGGGAACAGCCCCGCCCGCGCCACCGATGAGGTCGGCGGCTTGCCCAGCAGGTCCGACACCCATTTCGCCGTGCTGATCAGGCCCGGCAGGTCGTAGCCGGTCGAAAATCCCGCCCGCTCCAGCATGTAGACCAGGTCCTCGGTGCCGATGTTTCCCGTGGCGTCGGGAGCGAAGGGGCAGCCCCCCAGGCCGCCGCAGCTGGCGTCCAGGATGTCGACCCCGGCCTCGACCCCGGCATAGGCGTTGGCCAGGCCGGTGTTGCGGGTGTCGTGGAAGTGCAGCCGCAGCTTGGTGTCGCCGATCACCTTCTTCACCGCCTCGACCCGGGCGCGCACGGTCCAGGGATCGGCCACCCCGATGGTGTCGGCGAGCGCGATCTCGGCGATGTTCAGGCTCGCGGCCTCGCGGGCCAGCGCCACCACCTGATCCTGGCTGACCTCCCCGTCGAAGGGGCAGCCGAAGGCCACGGAGAAGGTGGCGCTGATGGGCGGTCCGCCCTCGGCGTCGCGGCGTGCGGCGATGGCGGCCAGGGCGGCCATCTGCTCGGCGGTATTGGCGCCCTGGTTGCGGATGCCGAAGCCGTCGGTGGCGCAGACCACCACATTGGCCTCGTCGCAGGCGGCGGCCACCGCCCGCTCCCAGCCCTTCATGTTCAGCACCAGGCCGATGCGCGAGCGCCCGGCCTGGGGGGGCAGGCCCTCCATCACCTCCTCGGCGCCGGCCATCTGAGGCACGCGCTTGGGATTGACGAAGGAGACGGTCTCCATGCGCTTGGCGCCGGCGGCCTCCAGCCGGGCGATGAAGTCCAGCTTCTGCGGGACGTCCAGCAGGGCCTTCTCGTTCTGCAGGCCGTCGCGGGGGCCGACCTCGACGATCTCGATGAACCGGCTCATGGCGCGGTCTCCGGTTGGGGTGGGGGCGGGGCGTAGATGCGCAAGCTCGTCTCGTCGCCGTTGGAATAGTCCAGGCCGCGGACCTCGCCGATCTCCCGCGGTTTCAGGCCCCGCGCCTTCAGGGCCGCCTCGAAGGCCTTCTGCTCCCGGCCCTCCACCACGGCCGGCCGGTTGTCGGCCAGAGCCTCGGCGGCCTGGTCGGGGCCCCCCAGGTCGGTGGGGGTGCCGAGGGCGAAGACCAGGCTGGGCTCGGCGTAGCCGGCCACCGCCACCGGCGCCGGGGCGATCCCCTGGCGGGGCAGAAGGCGGGCTTGGGCCAAGGCTTGCTCCGTGCGTTGCGACAGCCACAGGGGCTCCAACCGGGGCGCCAGGCCCGCGGCCAGCGCCGCGTGGGCCGCGATCCCCAGGGCGCCGGCGGTCACCAGGGCGGTTCCGGCGCGCCCCTTCAGCAGCATATAGGCGCCCGCCAGGCCGGCCGCCGCCATCAGGGCGCCGGCGATCAGGGCCATGGGGATGTCGCTGCGGTCGCCGTACTCGCCCATCAGGTAGCCGACCCCGCCCGCCAGCAGCACGCCCACCAGGGCCGACAGGGCCGCGCCGGTCCAACGCACCCGGCTTCCCAGGGGCTGGCGCAGGGCCGCGGCGGCCAGCCAGGCCAGGGCGCCATAGGTGGGCAGGGTGTAGTGGACCAGCTTGGTGGGGGTCAGCTCGAAGACCAGGAAGGCTGGGATCAGCCAGGCCAGGGCGAACCGCACCCCGGGCTCGGCGCGGTTGCGCCAGCCGTGGACCAGGGCCGCCGGCAGCAGCAGGGTGACGGGGAAGAACAGCAGCGGGGTGGCCAGGGTGTGATAGCCGGGCAGGGCGCCATGGCTTTCCTGGCCGCCCGCCAGCTTGGGCGCCAGGTCGCCCACCAGGGCCGCGCTCCAGAAGCCGCCGTCGGTGGCCACCGTCACCGCCCAGGCCCAGGGCCCGATGATGGCGGCGAACAGGATCAGGCCCCAGCTCCAGCCCATGTCCCTCATCCAGGGCGCCTTGCGGTCCCAGATCCACAGGGTGACTGCGATGAGCGCCACCACCATCAGCCCCACGGGCCCCTTCACCAGCACGGCGGCCGAGAGACCGGCCCAGAACAGCAGCCGGGTCAGCCGTCCGGCGTGATTGGTTCCCTGGCGCGCCCCGTAGAGCCGGGCGAGGGCCGCGACGGCCAGGGTGGTGGTTCCGCACAGCACCGCGTCGGTCTTGGCGATGAAGGCCTCCGACGACAGCAGGAAGGTCGAGGCCAGGGCCCCGCCCGCTAGCAGGCCTGTGGGCCCGCCGAAGAAGGCGGCCGCCCCCCAGGCGCAGGCCGCCGCCGCCAGCATGGCCCCCAGCAGGGAAGGGATGCGGTAGGCCCAGATATCGCGGGCCTCGGCCTGTGACAGCAGGGCCACCGAGCCGGCCTGCAGCCAGTAGATTCCCACGGGCTTCTTGAAGCGCGGCTCGTCCTGGAAGCGGATGACCACGAAGTCGCCGGTCTCCAGCATCTGGGCCGTCGCCTGGGCGAAGCGTGATTCGTCGCGATCCAGGGGCGGCACGGCGAACACGCCGGGCAGGCCCGCCAGCAGGGCGATCAGGGCGGCCAGGGCCGGCCCGCGCCATCCCCGGCTCCAACGTTCGATATAGCCGTCCAGAGTCATGGCCGCTTGATAGCACGATCCTTTCAGGCGCCGACTTTTCCGGTATGGAGAGGTCATGGCCAGATCCGCAGCCTCAGCGCCCGACATCTCCGTGGTGGTTCCCGTCTTCGACGAGGAGGGCGCCGCGCCCGCCCTGGCCCGGGAGATCGCTGCGGCCTTCAAGGGCCGCGACTACGAGATGATCTTCGTCGATGACCGCTCGCGGGACGGCACCATCGCGGCCCTCACGGCCCTGAAGACCGAGATCCCGCAGCTTCGGGTCCTGGCCCACCGCGCCAATTCGGGACAGAGCCGGGCGATCCGCACCGGCATCCTGGCCGCCCGCGGCGACGTCATCGTCACCCTGGACGGGGACGGACAGAACGACCCGGCCGACGGTCCCATGCTCGTGGACGCCCTGCTGGCGGGTCCGCCCGACCTCGCCCTGGTGGGGGGCGAGCGGGTCAAGCGCCAGGACAGCCAGGCCAAGAAGATCGCGTCGAAGTTCGGCAACGGGGTGCGCAAGCGCCTGCTGAAGGACACCGCCAACGACACCGGCTGCGGCCTGAAGGCCTTCCGCCGCGAGGCCTTCCTGCGGCTCCCCTATTTCGATCACATCCACCGCTACATCCCGGCCCTGATGCTGCGGGAGGGCTACCGGGTGGACTTCCGGCCGGTGAACCACCGCCACCGCCAGACCGGGGCGTCGAAATACACCAATTTCGGCCGGCTGATGGCTTCGGCCTCGGACCTGCTGGGGGTGATGTGGCTGCAGACCCGCGCCCGCAATCCCGGCGGCGCCGACGAGGTTTAGTCCAGGCAACCTGGCGGTGAAGCGTCTTTGCGGCCCGCGGCAAAGCGGTTAACCCTTGGCGTCGCCGGAGCTTCACCGGCGAAGGGGGCTTCTGCGATGTTCGCCGCGTTTCCGCTGCTGGTCCTGCCGGTGCTGGTCTACAACCTGATCGCGCTCACCCTGAACGGGGGCTTCTCCGCCCTCGACGCCGGGACGCGGATGAGCGAGCAGCTGTTCACCATCCACATGACCTCGCGGGCCGACTGGCCGGTGAGCCTGGGCGACCTGCTGCTGGCGGCCGCCCTGGTGGTGCTGTTCATCGAACTGTTGAAATCCACGACGAGCCGGCGGATCGCCATCGTCAATCACTCGCTGTCGATGATCCTGTTCATCGTCTGCCTGGTGGAGTTCCTGCTGGCGCCGGCCTTCGCCACCTCCACCTTCTTCCTGCTGACGATCATGGTGCTGCTCGACGTGCTCGCCGGCTTCATCGTCACCATCGTCTCGGCCCGCCGGGATATCGACTTCAGTCCCGACGGCGCCTGATCCCCGACTAGGTCAGGGCCGTGAAGATCAGGGCCACGACGGCGACGTCGAACATGCGGATGAAAGCGGTCATGGGGCGCCCCGTCGGGATGGTTACCCAAAGGTTCAAGCAAGACCGGCGCCAGAGCGGGCGCGGCTGAATGGCCCTGTTCTTCGATCACGCCTGGTTCGACGCCCAGCTGGCCGAGCGGGGCCTGTCTCGCACCGTCATGGCGGCGGCCGCCGCCATGAGCGAGGCCGACCTCACCCTGGTCTTCAAGGATCAGCGGGAGCTGTCGGCGCGGGAGGTGGCGGCGTTCGCGGAGCTTCTTGGGGTCGCCCCGGCCGAGATCGCGCGGCATGCAGGGGTCTCGACCCCGGTCCCCGGCGGTGGAGCGGAGGCGCGCATCGCAGACCTGGAGCGGCGGGTGGCGGCCCTGGAGGCTGAGCTGGCCCGGCTGAAGCGCTAGATCTCGGTCTTGGTGGCCGAGCCCTTGCGGGCCCGCCGGTCGGCCTTGCCGGACCATTCGGTGCGGCCATAGGCGTTTCTTGCCGCCCCCAGGGTCTCGACCCCGCCGCGCAGGCCGCGCTTCTGGCCGTCCTGGCCCATCAGCTGGGCGCTGAACACGCTGGCGCCCTCGGCGGCATGGTCGGGGGCGGGGCGCACGGTCTCGCCGGAGACGATGGCCGGCACACTGCGGTCGTCGGTGTCGTGCAGCCTTTCGGAGTCGTCCACGCGGGAGCGATGGGCCCGGCGGGCCTGGGCGGCTCTGCGAATGGGGTCGATCGGCGAGGTCATGGTTGCCGATCCTGGCCCCGGCTTCGTTAAAAAACCACGCCTAGGTCTTGGAGATCAGCTTCTCGATCTGGGCCTGCATCTCCTCCATCCGCCGCTTCATCTCGGTCAGGGCCTCGTCGGCGGCCGGGCTGGGCGCGGCTTCGGGGGCCCGCGGCGCGGGCGGCGGCTCCTCGGTGCGGGTGTAGGCGAAGGGCGAGAACATCTTCATGGCCCGGTCGAAGAGGGCCAGGTTCTGGCGGATCTGGTCGTCATAGACCCCGATCCCGGCGCCCTGGCCGAGGGTCGAGAACTGCGAGCGCATCCGCTCCTGCTGCTCGGCGAAGGTCGAGAGCGACAGCTCCAGATAGGAGGGCAGGAAGGCCTGCATGGAATTGCCGTAGAAGCCGATCAACTGCCGCAAGAACTGAATGGGCAACAGATTCTGCCCCTCGCGTCCCTCCTCCTCGACGATGATCTGGGTCAGCACCGAGCGGGTGATGTCCTCGTTGGTCTTGGCGTCATAGACCACGAAGTGGACGCCCTGCTTGACCATGTCGGCGAGGTGCTCGAGCGTCACATAGGAGCTCGAGGCGGTGTTGTAGAGCCGCCGGTTGGCGTACTTCTTGATGACCACGCGGTCTTCGTTGGATTTGCCGGTATTGCCCTGAGCGTCCGCCATCCCAGTTCCTTCTTGGCGACCCGCCGCCCCCGGCGAGCCTCTATCTTGCGGCGCAGTATCGCGGATGCGAGCGCATTCGCAAAGCGCGCCGCGCATGGCCCCTACGATTTCACCCCCTTGCTCATTCCCGAGCGGTTCTCGATAGATACAGCTTCAGAGCTTGAAGGAGCCCGCCATGACCGACGTCGTCATCGTCTCGGCCGCCCGCACCCCGGTCGGATCGTTCAATGGGGCGCTCTCCGCCCTTCCGGCGCATGAGTTGGGCAAGATCGCCATCCAGGCCGCCATCGAGCGCGCCGGCATCACCGCCGCCGACGTCGAGGAGGTGATCATGGGCCAGGTGCTGCAGGCCGGCGCCGGCCAGGGCCCGGCCCGCCAGGCCGCCGTCAACGCCGGCATCCCGGTGGAAAGTCCCGCCTGGAGCCTCAACCAGCTGTGCGGCTCGGGCCTGCGCGCCGTGGCCCTGGGCGCCCAGCAGATCGCCGACGGCTCGGCCGCGATCGTCATCGCCGGCGGCCAGGAGAGCATGAGCCAGTCGCCCCACGCCTCCCAGCTGCGCACCGGCACGAAGATGGGCGACACCACCTTCGTCGACACCATGATCAAGGACGGCCTGCTGGACGCCTTCCACGGCTACCACATGGGCCAGACCGCCGAGAACATCGCCTCGCGCTGGCAGATCACCCGGGCCGAGCAGGACGAGTTCGCCGTGGCGAGCCAGAACAAGGCCGAGGCCGCCCAGAAGGCCGGCAGGTTCACGGGCGAGATCGCGCCGGTCACCATCAAGGGCCGCAAGGGCGACACCATCGTCGACCAGGACGAATACATCCGCCACGGCGCGACCCTGGACAGCGTCTCGGGCCTGCGTCCGGCCTTCAACAAGGAAGGCTCGGTCACCGCGGCCAACGCCTCGGGACTCAATGACGGGGCCGCGGCCCTCGTGCTGATGAGCGCCGAGGAGGCCAAGAAGCGCGGGCTGAAGCCTCTGGCCCGCATCGCTTCCTGGGCCAGCGCCGGCGTCGATCCGGAGATCATGGGCACCGGCCCGATCCCCGCCAGCCGCAAGGCCCTGGAAAAGGCCGGCTGGTCGGTGGGCGACCTGGACCTCATCGAGTCCAACGAGGCCTTCGCCGCCCAGTCGATCTGCGTGGTCCGCGACCTCGGCCTCGACCCGGCCAAGGTCAACGTCAACGGCGGCGCCATCGCCATCGGCCATCCCATCGGCGCCTCGGGCGCCCGCATCCTGACCACCCTGCTGCACGAGATGAAGCGTTCCGGAGCCAAGAAGGGCCTGGCGACGTTGTGTGTCGGCGGGGGCATGGGCGTGGCCATGTGCGTCGAGCAAGTCTAGCCGAACGCCGGACCAACCGGCGTGGGCCTTTGTAGTTCTTAGGGAGAGACAGGAATGGCGAGAGTCGCATTCGTCACGGGCGGGACCCGTGGCATCGGCCGGGCGATCTGCGAACGCCTGAAGGCCGACGGCATGAGCGTCGCGGCCGGCTATTCCGGGAACGAGGAGGCCGCCGCCGCCTGCGCCAAGGAGCTGGGCGTGATGGTGGTGAAGGGCAATGTCGGCAACTTCGAGGACTGCGAGCGGGCGGTGAACGTGGTGATGGCCGAGCTCGGCCCCATCGACGTGCTGGTGAACAACGCCGGCATCACCCGCGACGGCGTCTTCCACAAGATGAAGCCCGAGCAGTGGTCCGAGGTCATCCGGGTCAATATGGACTCAGTCTTCAACATGACCCGCCACGTCATCGAGGGCATGCGCGAGCGCGAGTGGGGTCGGATCATCAACATCTCGTCGATCAATGGCCAGAAAGGCCAGATGGGCCAGACCAACTACTCGGCCGCCAAGGCCGGCGTCATCGGCTTCACCAAGGCTCTGGCCCTGGAGAACGCCCGCAAGGGGGTGACGGTCAACGCCATCGCGCCCGGCTACATCGACACCGAGATGGTGCAGGCGGTGCCGGAGAACGTGCTGGCCTCGATCATCAGCCAGATTCCGGTGGGCCGCCTGGGCAAGGGCGAGGAGATCGCCGACATGGTGGCCTTCCTGGCGGGCGAGCACGCCGGCTACGTCACCGGCTCCACCCTGTCGCTGAACGGCGGCCAGTACATGGCCGGCTAGGGCCGATTCCCTTGCGGGAAAAGGACTGGCGAGGTCGAACAAGGCGGTGGGAGCTTGAGCGTAGGCCTATTGGCGTCCAAAAAGCGCCCCAGTCCTCCAGCATCACCTTGCGTCTGATGATAAGCGAACGACCGGCGCAGGCTTGCAAGCTCGCCTTCGTCGCGGCCCTGGCCGCGGCGGGGCTGGCCGGACTCGCAAGCCCGGCCTGGGCGGGCCCCGAGAACCTGCGGGAGAACCTGTTCGGCGAGCGCCAGATGGCGCCGGGCCGCAACACCTCCCCGCCCATCGCCCGCTATGTCAGCCAGCAGGGCGACGTCTTCGTCCTCGACCGCAGCCAGAACCGGCCGCTGCTCAAGTTCCAGGACAGCCCCGAGGTCTGGGCGCTCAAGCCCCAGCCGGCGCCGCGGGGCGACATCATCTACAAGAACGACCTGGGCGAGCCGGTGCTGCGGGCCACCCGGCTGGGGGGCCTGACCCTGTTCACCGAGGACCGGCCCGGCGGCACGGCGGCGGCCCTGGCCGGGGGCGGACCGGCCCTGCGGCTGCCGGCGCTCGGCCCTCAGGCCCTGCTGGAGCGCCTGGCCCAGGCCAGCGCCCGGGCGACGCGGGCCGCGCGGCGGCTGATCCCCTTCGAGGCCGACGCCTCGCCGGCCTCCTCGGCCCTGGTGGCCGACGCGGCCCTGGTGGCCTCGGAGGCGGTGATCCGGATGTCCAAGAAGCCGGGGGGCCTGAGCCTCATCAACCGGTTCAACAAGGTCGCCCTGGTGGAGGGCCGCAAGCCCGGGGCGAGCGTGCACCAGGGGGTCATGCACATCACCATCACGCCTGGCGACGGCCTGGCCGGGCGCCCGTCCTCCGACCGCATCATGGCCGCGGCCGGCAGCCGCTGACATGTTGGTGGCCGCGGAGGGATGAGAGCGCCCTTCAGAGGCCTCCAGGCGCCGACGAACCCCTGATCCACAGGGGGTCAGGCCGGCCAACGCGGGCCGACAGGTGGCCGTCGAGGTCCCGACGAAGCCCGATCAGCCCTTGAAACCGTCCTTGGCCGCCCGCACCGCGGCGAAGGCCTCGTGGGGCGCCAGGCCGGGCTTCAGCACCGGCGCGCGCAGGAAGGGGTTGGTGGCCTTCTCCAGGCCGATGGTGGTGGGCACGGTCCATTCGCCCCGCTCGCGGGCGGCGAAGATCGCCTCGGCGCGGGCCTTCAGGGCCGCGCCCGAATCCACCGACAGGGCGAAGCGGGCGTTGGACGCGGTATATTCGTGGGCGCAGTAGACGGCGGTGTCGTCGGGCAGGGCGGTGAGCCGCGCCAGGCTGGCCCACATCTGCTCCGCCGTCCCCTCGAACAGCCGGCCGCAGCCGAGCGCGAACAGGGTGTCGCCGACGAAGGCCACGCGGTCGGCGGCGTCGAAATAGGCGATGTGGCCAAGGGTATGGCCGCCGGACTCGATCACCTCGAAGCTGGTCTCCCCCAGCTTCACCACGTCCCCGCCCGCCACCTTGCGGTCGACGGGGGACAGGCGCTCCACCTCGGCGGGGCCCACCACCGTGCAGCCGGTGGCCGCCTTGATCGCCGCGTTGCCGCCGGCGTGGTCGGGGTGCCAGTGGGTGTTGAGGATCAAATCCAGCTTCCAGCCCAGCTTGGTCAGTTCGCTAAGGATCGCCTCGGCGTCGGGGGTGTCGATGCAGGCGGCCAGGCCGGTGGCGTCGTCGCGCACCAGGAAGCCGTAATTGTCCGATAGGCAGGGGAACTGGTGGATGGTGACCGACATGGGCTTCCTCCTGGATGGACCTAGCCGATTTAGGTTGGGGGTCGCGATAAGTCGAGCGGAGCCTTAAGTTCCAGGCCATGCGCCGCGACGTCCTCGAGCTCCGCCAGTTCTACGCCTCCAAGCTGGGGGCCGCGGCCCGCGAGATGACGGCGCGCAAGGTGCTGGAGACCTGGGGCGACGGCCGCGGCCTGGACATCCTGGGGCTGGGCTACGCCACCCCGTTCCTGGGGCCGCTCGCCCCCGGCGCGCGCCGGGTGGTGGCGGCCATGCCCGCCCAGCAGGGGGTGGAGCTGTGGCCCGCCGGCCCGCGCAACCTGGCCGCCCTGACCGCCGAGGACAGCCTGCCGTTCCAGAACGCCCTGTTCGACCGCATCCTGGCGGTCCACGCCATCGAGGAGAGCCCCGATCCGGTGGCCCTGCTGCGCGAGGTCTGGCGGGTGCTGTCCCCCTCGGGGCGGGTGATCCTGGTGGTGGCGGCCCGCAACGGCCTGTGGGCCAACGCCGAGGCCACCCCCTTCGGCCATGGCCGGCCCTATACGCGTAGCCAGCTGGCCGAGCTGCTGCGGGAGGCCGAGCTGGAGCCGTCCGGCTGGACGCGCGCCCTCTATGTCCCTCCCGTGACCTGGCTGGCCGGCTGGGCCGAGGGGTTCGAGCAGGCGGGCTCGCGGCTGTGGCCGGGATTCGCCGGCCTGGTGCTGATGGAGGCGGTGAAGCAGACCTTCGCGGTCAAGCCCCGCGCGGCCCGCGCCCGGGTCCGCGTGGCGCGCCCGGCGCTCAATCCCCTGCCGGCGGGGCGGGCGCCTGTTTCGCGGGCGCCTGGCGGAACCGACTAGCCCACCCCTTGGAGCCGGCGGCGGATCGCCCTAGCTTGGGGGCTCAAGCGGCCGCCCGCGCGGCCCATCCGGAGATCCGCCCATGAAAATGATCGTCGCGATCATCAAGCCGAGCCGCCTCGACGCGGTGCTCGAGGCCGTCACCGAGGCCGGGGCGTCGGGCCTGACGGTCACCGAGGTGCGCGGCTACGGCCGCCAGCGGGGCAAGACCGAGGTCTATCGCGGCGCCGAATACGAGGTGAAGCTGTTGCCCAAGGTGAAGCTGGAGATCGCCGTCCCCGACGACATCGCCGACACCGTCATCGAGGCCGTGGCCCGCACCGCCAACACCGGCAAGATCGGCGACGGCAAGGTCTTCGTGCTGGACCTCGAACAGGCCCTGCGCATCCGCACGGGCGACCGGGATGCCGCGGCGATTGCGGGGTAGCCACACACCCGCTCATCCCCCAAATTACGGTGACCGTGCACGAATGGAAGTCGCCAGCAGGCCGCGACCGCTCGCGGACCTCAATGATGCACGGTCACCGAATTAGCGAGACGATTTGAGGGCGCTGTCACCGCGTTCCGGAATTCCGGGATTCGGGCCTGTCTCAGTCGTACCTGACCAGCTGGATCTCGAAGCCGCCGGACGCCTTCAGGAAGGAGGTGACCATGCGCGCGATGTCCCGGCGGTGGGGGGCCACGGCGTCCTCCATGCCCGCCGCCACCAGGGTCTCGTGGGTGGCGGCGACGTCGTCGGCGCGGAAGCCCAGGTGGCGGAAGTGGGCCTGCGCGTCGGCCGAAGGGCTCAGCTCCAGGCTCAGGCCCGACGCCGGGTCGGTGACCAGGGCGAAGTGATCGGACCGGACCTGGGCGACCATGCCGAAGTCGCCGGTCAGCCGGTCCACCAGGCCCTGGAGGTCGGGCACGGTCAGGGCGATGTGGTCCAGGGCCGGCGCGGTGCTCATGTCAGGGTCTCCGATAGGGATGTGGGCCTGGAGGTCAGCCCGCCGCGGCGGGCTGGAACAGTTCGACGACGTTGCCCGAGGGGTCCAGCAACAGGACCTGCTTGCCGCCCGGACCTGAGAGGATCTCGTTGCGGAAGGTCGCGCCGGCCGTCCGCAGGCGGGCGACCTCGGCCTCGATGTCCTCGACGATCAGGTGGATGCGGTTCCAGCCGCCGGGTCCGGGCCGATCGCCATCGGGCATGGGGCGGCCCGCCGAACTGGCGGGTCCGCTCAGCAGCAGCCGCAGGCGGCCGCGAGCCACATCGGCGAAGGCGGGCGGGAAGCTGGTGAGGACCTCGAAGCCGAGCATGGTGGTGTAGAAGTCCGTCGCCGCGGCGACATCCTCGACCATGTAGCGGACGCTGACCCGTTCCACGGACTGGGTCATGCGCGGCGTCCCTGCGTCTGGGTGGCCTGATCCCGGACCGCCAGGGCGATGGCGACGACGAAGGTGTGACTGCCCCCCTTGACCGACACCGTTCCCCCCTGGTGCACGGCGACAAGTTCGTCATGGGAGAACGCCACCTCGTGGGTGTGCCCCCGCGCCAGGGTCGAGGTGAGGGTCACGCCCTCACGCGGCGGCGCGCTGAGGACCGCGTACGGGATCCAGAGATCGTGGGTGTGGGGCACGAAACCCTGGCCGGAACGGATGATCAGGGCGCCGGCGGACGGAGGGCCGCCGGCCGGCGAAGGCGCCGCCGCGCGCGCGGCCGAGGGCAGGACCTGAAGGGACAGGAGCGCCAGCCCGACGCCCGCGATCACGCCTCTTCGGTGGGTCTCGTTCGCAAGGCGCATGGCTGGTCCTCGTTTCAGGTTGCGGTTTCGTGGGGAAGGGCGGCGAGCAGGAAGTCGGCGCGGGTGGCGATGTCGGCGGCGGCCGCCACGAACCGCGGGTAGGTGACCGCATCGGGTTCGCCGCCGGCGGGGTTGACGATGCTCCAGTGGAGAACCTCCGCGGCGCCCGGGAACGGGGGGCAGACCTCGCGGACCCGGTCACACAGACTGACCACCCGGTCGAAGGCCTGATCGGCGAACACCTCCAGGGATTTGGAGACCTGACCGCTCAGGTCCAGGCCGTAGTGCTCGGCCATCACGCGGGCCGCGTTGGGGTGCAGGGGCGCTGGATGGCTGCCGGCGCTGTGGGCCTCGACGGCCCCGCCGGACCGGGCCCTGACCAGGGCCTCGGCCATCTGCGAGCGCGCGCTGTTGCCGGTGCAGAGGAACAACACCCGCGCCGGCGCGACAGGCCCGCGGGGCGGCGGCGCGAGCCGGAGGCCGGGGTGGAGCGCGCCTCCGGCCTGCGACAGGAGCGCGCCGAACCGGGTCAGGTCCAGGCCGTAATAGGTGTCGCGGCCGTCTGCCGAACTGCGGCGCGCCGAGACCAGGCGGGCGTCCCTGAGCTTGGCCAGGTGGTAGGACACCAGATTCTGCGCCTCGCCCACCCGGCCGGTCAGCTCGTGCACCAGCCGGTCGCTTCGCGCCAGCTCGCTCAGCAGGCGCCAGCGCAGGGGGTGTCCTGCCAGTTGCAGGAAGTCCGGCGGCGAAAGGTCGGTGGCGGCCAGGGATGTCATGCATCATGGATACATCAATCTAGATTGATTAATCAAGGTGATTTGATGCATGCGCAGAAAGTGCGATGACGAAATTCGCGAAATTCGGTGCGAATTCGGTGAGCCGAAGGTGATTTGACGCACTGTCGCCGAACCCGATGTCGATTTCCGCCGCGCTCGTTCGTCGTTCCGATGAGCCGCCGAGGGCTCAGGCCGGGAGACAGGCGATGCGGGTGATGGTGTTGGCGAAGGCCACGCAGGCGAGCGAGGCGGGGACGCCCCCCACGATGGAAGCGTTCGAGGCGATGGAGCGGTTCACCGAGGAGCTGGTGGCCGCCGGGGTCCTGGTGGCCGGGGCCGGTCTGAAGAACTCCGGCGCGGCCAAGCGGATCGTCTTCGAGGGGCCGGAGCGGACGGTGATCGACGGACCCTTCGTCGAGAGCAAGGAGCTGGTGGCCGGCTTCTCGATCTGGGAGGTCAAGGACATGGACGAGGCCGTGGCCTGGGCCCGGCGCAGCCCCAACCCCATGCCTGGCCGCAGCGAGATCGAAATCCGGCCTTTCTTCGAGGCGCAGGACATGGCGCAGGCCCTGGACCTGGAGGTTCCGGCGCCGCAGGGCGGGGAACGCGGGGCGCTAGGGGTGGCCTAAGGGCCGGGATGACGGCGGCTATAGGTCTATCAGCGCCCCGCCCCCTATTCCGCCAGGAAGGTCTCCACCTCGGCCATGAAGGCTTCGAGGCGGTCGTGGTGGACCCAGTGGCCGGCGCCTTCGAAGTTCACCAGGCGGGCGTTTTGGAAATGCTGGATGCGGCCGTCGACCACGGGGTCGGAGGCCCAGGACTCGGCGCCGCGCACCAGCAGGACCGGGGCGGTGATCTGGCTCCACAGCCGGTGCTGGTCGGCGTGGGAGAGGCCGCCGACCCCACCGCCGCCGGTGTGGTTGTCGAACTTCCAGCTATAGGTGCCGTCCTCGTTCTGGTTGACGCCGTAAAGGGTCAGGTGGCGGGCCTGCTCCGGCGAGAGGTGGGGGTTCTGCTGGGCCATGCGGGCCACGGCCTCGTCGAGGCTGGGGTAGCGGCGCGGGGTGCGGCCGGAATTCTTGCGCCGGTCGTCGACCCAGGCGCGCAGGCGTTCCTCCACCGTGCGCTTGGCCTGTTCGGCCATCATGGCCGGGGAGGGGCCCAGGCCCTCGATGGCGACGATCCTGCTCACGCTCTCGGGGAAGGCGCCGCTGTAGTTGAGCGCGATCCCCGCGCCGAGGGAGTGGGAGATGATGGTGGCCGGGGCCATGCCCTTCTGGTGGATGATCTGGGCCAGGTCATAGAGGTAGGCGGCCTGGTCGTAGCCGCCCCCCACCGCCCATTCGCTGTCGCCATGGCCGCGCAGGTCCGGGGCGATGACGTGGTAGCGGTCGCGCAGGCGCTGGGCGACCCAGTCCCAGTTGCGGCAGTGGTCGCGGCCGCCATGCACCAGGACGAGGGGCGGCGCCGCCTCATTGCCCCAGTCGACATAGTGCAGTCGCAGCCGCTGCGAGACGTAGAAATGGGACGTGGGGCCTTCCATGACGATCTCCGCGGGCAGGGCCGGCGAGGCTTAGCACCCGCAGGCCCGCGGAGGGCAGGGAGATTTGGCGCTGTAGATGCCCCGCCCTTTGGGGAGCTCCCGGCCGAAGGCCGGGTGACGGGGACTGGAATGCGCTTTGCGGGGGCCGGGCGGTCGCTGAGGGAGGCAAAGTCCCCCTCAGTCAGCTTCGCTGACAGCTCCCCCAGCGGGGGAGCATCGGGGGCGCCCCGTCGCTGCGATCGCTCGGTCTGCGCGCCGCCCTAGAGCTTGCGGGGGATCATCACCTGCATGGACTTGTAGCCCTTGACGAAGGTGGAGGGGACGCGCTGCGGCTCCTCCAGGACCTTGATCTCGGGGAAGCGCTTGAGGATCTCCTCCCAGATGATCTTCAGCTGCAGCTCGGCCAGGCGGTTGCCGACGCAGCGGTGGACGCCGAAGCCGAAGGAGAGGTGCTGGCGGGGGCGCTCACGGTCGATGATGTAGGCGTTGGGGTTCTCGATCACCGTGTCGTCGCGGTTGCCCGAGGCGTACCACATGACGACATTGTCGCCCTTCTTGATGGTCTTGCCCCCCAGTTCGAAGTCGCGGGTCGCCACGCGCTTCATGTGGGACAAGGGGGTCTGCCAGCGGATGGTTTCGGAGACCATCGAGGGGATCAGGTCGGGATTGGCGCGCAGCTTGGCGTACTGGTCGGGGAACTTGTTCAGCGCATAGACCGAACCGGAGATCGTGTTGCGGGTGGTGTCGTTGCCGCCGATGGTCAGCAGGATGATGTTCCCGAGGTACTCGAACTGGTTCATGTCCTTGGTGGCCTCGCCGTGGGCCAGCATGGAGACCATGTCGCCCTCGACCGGCTGGGCCTTGCGCTCGGCCCACAGGTTCAGGAAGTAGCCGGCATAGGCGGCCATCTCGGCGCGCTTCTCCTCCCAGGTCTCGACGACGCCGTCGCCGGGACGCGACATCACCGTGTCCGACCAGCGGGTCAGCTTGCGGCGGTCCGCCTGCGGCATGCCGAACAGGGTGGCCAGGGTCATGGCCGTCAGTTCCATGGAGACCTTGTCGACCCAGTCGAAGGCCTCCCCGATGGGCAGGCTGTCGAGGATCATCCCGGCGCGCTCGCGGATCAGCGGCTCCATGATCTTCAGATTGTGCGGCGAGACCGCCGGGCTGACGGTCTTGCGCTGCTCGTCGTGCTTGGGCGGGTCCATGGCGATGAACATGGTGGGCCCGCCGCTGGGGCCGCCGAAGGGGCCGCCGGTCATCTGGGCGCCGCTGGCCACCAGCTTGGCGATCATCTCCTCGCTCGGGCCCAGGCTGATGCCTTGCGCCGAGGAGAAGACCTCGTGATTGGTGTCGACGGCCATGATGTCGTTGTAGCGGGTGACGGCCCAGTGGGGCTCGAAGTCGCTGGCCGGGGTCCAGTGGACGGGGTCCTCGGCCCGCAGGCGCTCGAAATAGGGCCACTGGGCGTCGGCCTGGAAGAGCGCCGAGTTCGCGACGTTCAGGCTTTCGATGGGCTGGGCGTAGACCTCTTCCCGGACGGCGTCGGCCGTGCGGCCTTGGAGCGTGGCGCTCTGGCTCATGGGGGCGTTCCTCGATTGGGTCAGGTCCTTGGAGACCCGTTGCCCCCACATCTGTCGCCTTGAACGGCGTTCGACAAGGGCCATCCTGACGGGGGCGTCATTTTCATGGTCACGTTTCCGGGGGCGCCCGGGCGGCGCCCAGGGTTTGGAATTGTGGCGACGGCGCCCTTAGACTGAGGCGACAGCGGTTTGGCCGCCCAACTCTCCCAGGACCCCTCCATGAAGTTTGACGACGTTATCCTCGGTCGCCGGAGCATCCGCGGTTACAAGCCCGACCCCGTCCCCCGCAAGCTGATCGAGGAGATCATCGCACTCGCCATGCGCGCGCCGTCGTCGATGAACACCCAGCCGTGGAACTTCTACGTCATCACCGGCGAGCCGCTGGACAGGATCCGCGCGGGCAACACCGAGCGGATGGTGGCCGGGGTGCCGCAGTCCCGCGAGTTCCGCCAGGGCCAGCCCTTCGCGGGTCCGCATCGCGACCGCCAGGTGGTGGTGGCCAAGCAGCTGTTCTCGGCCATGGGGATCGCCCGCGAGGACAAGGAGATGCGCCAGGACTGGGTGCTGCGCGGCTTCCGCCAGTTCGACGCCCCGGTCTGCGTGATCGTCACCTATGACAAGGTGCTGGACGGCAGCGACGACACCCCCTTCGACTGCGGCGCGGTGACCACGGCGCTGGTCAACGCCGCCTGGTCGCGCGGCCTGGGGGCGGTGATCAACAGCCAGGGGATCATGCAGTCGCCGGTGGTGCGCGAGCACGCCGGCATCGCCGACGACCAGGTGATCATGAAGTCCATCGCGCTGGGCTGGCCCGACGACGACTTCCCGGCCAATGCGGTGGTGTCCGAACGCAAGGCGGTGGAGGAGGCCACCGTGTTCGTGGGGTTCGAGGAGTAGCGCCCCACAGGTGCGCTGAACCCCCAGAACCGCTAGAGAACCGCCATGTTGCGGATCTCGGAACTCAAGCTGCCCCTGGACCATCCGGCCGACGCCCTGCCGGCGGCGATCGTCGCGCGCCTGGGCGTGCCCGCCGGCGACCTGCTCAGCTGGTCGGTGTGGAAGCGGGCGCATGACGCGCGAAAGAAGGCCGCGATCCTCAAGGTCTATATCGTCGACGTCGAGCTGAAGGACGAGGCGGACGTGCTGGCGCGGAGGGCGGGCGACCCGCATCTGCGGGTGACGCCGGACACGTCCTACAGGCCGGTGGCCAGGGCCCCGGGCGGGGCGCCGCGGCCGGTGGTGGTCGGGGCCGGGCCGTGCGGCCTGTTCGCCGGGCTGATCCTGGCGGAGATGGGATTCAACCCCATCATCCTCGATCGCGGCAAGGCCGTCCGTGAACGGACGAAAGATACCTGGGGCCTTTGGCGGCGCGGCGAGCTGAACCCCGAATCCAACGTCCAGTTCGGCGAGGGCGGGGCCGGGACCTTCTCCGACGGCAAGCTCTACAGCCAGGTGAAGGACCCGCGCTTCCTGGGCCGCAAGGTGCTGGCCGAGTTCGTGGAGGCCGGCGCGCCGGCCGAGATCCTCACCGAGGCCCACCCGCACATCGGCACCTTCCGCCTGGTGACCATGGTGGAGGCGATGCGCGCCAAGATCGAGGCGCTGGGTGGGGAGTACCGCTTCGGCTGTCAGGTGACCGACCTGGAGATCGAGACGGGGGCCGACGGCGTCCGGCGCCTGGCGGGCCTGCGCCTGAAGGGCGGGGAGGTCATGGCGGCCGAGCAGGTGGTGCTGGCGGTGGGCCATTCGTCGCGCGACACCTTCGAGGCGTTGCATGCCCGGGGCGTCCACATCGAGGCCAAGCCCTTCTCCATCGGCTTCCGCATCGAGCACCCGCAGTCCTGGATCGACAAGGCCCTGTTCGGCCCCTGCGCCGGGCATCCCGACCTGGGGGCGGCGGCCTATTCCCTGTCGCACCACTGCGCCAACGGACGGACGGTCTACAGCTTCTGCATGTGCCCGGGCGGAACCGTGGTGGCCGCGGCCTCCGAGCCGGGCCGCGTGGTCACCAACGGCATGAGCCAGTATTCGCGCAACGAGCGGAACGCCAATTCCGGTTTCGTGGTGGGGATCTCGCCGGAGGACTACGGCAGCGACCATCCGTTGGCCGGGATCGAGCTGCAGCGGGCCCTGGAGAGCGCGGCCTTCGTGGCCGGCGGCGGCGACTATTCCGCGCCGGGGCAGAGGGTGGGGGACTTCCTGGCGGGCCGGGCCTCGACGGCGCTCGGTGAGGTGGTTCCCAGCTACAAGCCCGGTGTGCGGCCGACGGACCTGGCGGCCCTGATGCCGGACTATGTGAGCGCGGCGATGCGCGAGGCCCTGCCGGTCTTCGGCCGCAAGATCCCGCGCTACGACGATCCCGACGCGGTGCTGACCGGGGTGGAGACCCGCACCTCCTCGCCGATCCGAATCACCCGCGACGCCGACTTCCAGAGCCTGACCCTGCGCGGCCTGTTCCCGGCCGGCGAGGGGGCGGGCTATGCCGGCGGCATCCTCTCGGCGGCCATCGACGGCATCAAGGTCGCCGAGGCGGTGGCCCGGGCGATGGTGGGCGAGGCGGTCACCTAACCCCGCCAGGCCTGGACCTGGCGAACCAGGGCGCCGACGTGCTCGGGCGGGGTGGTCTTGGGGATGCCGTGGCCGAGGTTGAAGATGAAGGGTCCGCCCGTGGCCGCCCGCAGGATGCGGTCGGTCTCGGCGGCCAGGGCCGGGCCGCCGGCCACCAGGAGCTGGGGGTCGAGATTGCCCTGGATGCAGCGGCCCTCGCCCTGGATCCGGTCGGCCGCCCAGGCCAAGGGGACGGTGGTGTCGAGGCCGATGCAATCGGCGGCGACCTCGGCCACATAGGTCTCGTAGAGCAGGCCCGCGGCGCGGGGGAAGGCGATCACCGGCACGGTGGGATGTTTGGCCTTGAGGGCGGCGACGATGGCGGCGGCGGGGGCGACGCACCAACGGCGGAAGAAGGGCTCGGGCAGCAGGCCGGCCCAGCTCTCGAAGATCTGGACCGCCTGGGCGCCGCACTGAATCTGGCGGTCGAGGAAGGCGATCACCGCCTCGGTGAGCAGGTCGATCAGGGGCTGGAAGCTGTCGGGATCAGCCAGCGCCCACTGGCGGATGACGGCGTGGTCGGTGGCGCCGCCGCCGCGGCCCTCCACCATGTAGGTGGCGATGGTCCAGGGGGCGCCGGCATAGCCGATCAGGGTGACGTCGCTGGGCAGCTCGACGGCGAGCCGGCGCACGGTCTCATAGATCGGGGCCAGGTTCTCATGCAGGCGCTCGGCGCTGAGATGGCGCTCGATGTCGTCGGCGCAGCGGATCGGCGGGCTCAGCGTCGGGCCCTCCCCCTCGACATAGTCCAGGGTCTGGCCCAGGGCGGCGGCGAGCTGGGGCAGGTCGGCGAACAGGATGGCGCCGTCGAGGCCGAAGCGGCGGATCGGCTGCAGGGTGACCTCGACAGCGTGGTCGGGGGAGTTGCAGAGCTGCAGCATGCCGCCGGCCGCGGCCCGGGTGTCGTGATATTCGGGCAGGTAGCGACCGGCCTGGCGCATCAGCCAGATCGGGGGGCGCTCGGTGCGCTCGCCCCGCAGGGCGCGCAGCAGCAACTTCTCCTGGACCATGTCATCTCCGCCTTGGGTTGAAGCTGCGCCCTATTGCTAGCAAGCCGGGTGGGAGTCGCCAATGACGGAGCGGGGGGGGCGGCGGGCCCTAGCCCAGGAAGTCGCCGTCGGGGATGGGCGGGTGGACCGGGAGGGTGATGGGGGCGCTGTCGGGGGCGATGGGCGGATGGGCGCCGCCGGCGAGGACATGGTTCACCAGGCCCGCGGCGCCGGTTCCGGCGACCATGACGAAGCCGTCGGCCTGGTTGTCGCCGTTGACGTCCACCTCGACCCGGAAGCCGGGGACCGGCGGGGTGGGGAGGTGGCCGGTTCCGGTGAAGCCGCGCAGGCCGCTCAGCACGTCGTCCTGGCGGATGGCGTTCAGGATATTGATCAGGCGCCCCGCGCCGTCGGCCAGGCGGTCGCCGGCGGAGAAGTCGAGGATCACGCCCAGGGCGTGCTGCGGGGGCGGGGTCTGGTCGTGGGCCGGCGGGGTGATGACGAAGGTGTCGTCTCCGGCGCCGCCGATGGCCACCACGTTCTGGCCGAGTTCGATGCGGTCGTTTCCGGCGCCCCCCTCCAGGAGGTCGACCTGGGTGGAGCCCGCCCCGCCGCCCGCCAGGGTGTCGTCGCCGTCGCCCCCGAGCAGGTGGTCGCCGCCGCCGCCGCCGTTCAGGCTGTCATTCCCGGAGCCGCCCGTCAGCAGGTCGTCGCCGTCGCCGCCGCGCAGCGTCTGGCCCCCCTCGGCGCCCTGGAGCGGGCGGGCGTCGCCCGCCAGGGTGGCGTCGGCGTCGCCGGCGCTCGCCTCGGCCTGCAGGGACGACTTGGCGGCGTCGGCGTCGGCGTCGGCGTCGGGCGGGGCGAGGGCCGGGGTGGCGGGCTGGTCTTCGGCGCCCGCCGGGTCGGCGGAGGACCCCTGAGGGCCGTCGGTCTCGGCCGGGGCGGCGTTGCGTTCGAAGCGCTGGTGCTCCTGCGCCTCTGCCGAGGGGGCGGCCAGGGTCACGGCGGCGGCGAAGGCGGCCAGGATCTCGGCGGGCGTGTCGTGATGGCCGTCGAAGTCGGGCGCCTCGTGGGCCTGGGCGGTCATGTCGAAGAAGGCGGCGGCCACCACCAGGGCCATCAGGGTCTGGGCCTGGCGGGCGGCCATCGGCACCACCACCTGGCCCTCGGCCTCGCGCCAGCCCTCGCCCAGCAGGCGGTCGAAGGCGGTCCAGAGGGTGTCGCCCTCCTCCACCGCGTCGGCGGCGGCGTCATGGATGACGAACTGGCCGTTGATGCGGGCGACGTGGACCAGGACCTCGTCGTTCTCGTCGGTGATCACGCACCAGGGGTCGCCCGCGTCGGTGGCCCCATAGACCACCCGCACATGGATGCCCTCGGCGGCCAGGCGGTCGGCCAGGTCCGACAGCTTGGCGCGCTCGCCGGCGGTCCAGCCGCCGGTGTCAGGCCTCGGGGTGAAGGGGACGACGTTGCTCATCGGGAAGGGGCGGTCCTCAGGTCCCGAAGGCGCGCTGGGCGTCGGGGATGATCTCGGCGGCGTCCCCGAACAGCAGCCGGTTCAGCTCGGGCTCGTAATAGGCGAGCAAGGTGCGGGCGAAATGGGCGGGATCAAGGCCGACCGCAAGGGCCCAGGCCCGCTGCATCTCGATGGGGACGCGGCCCAGGCCGCTCTCCACCTGGGAGACGAAGGTGTAGTAGCGCATGCCCACCTGCTCGGCGAGTTCGGCCTGGGTCAGGCCCGCGGCCTCGCGCCCGGCCTTCAGCCAGCGGCCGGCCTCCTGGCGCAGGGCCTTGGTGGCGGCGGCGCGCACCGGGTCCACGGCGGGTCTCGGCATCTCGGTTCCTACTCCAGGGCGGCGCCATCTTGCCGCCGCAATCGACACAATATACAGTTCTTACGAAACACATTAATACGCGACGTATAACGCCTCGTCGTCCGTACAATAGACGACCTCCCCTCGTCCCGCCACCACCTGGATCGCCCATGTCGCCTCGCCACCTCCTGCTCGCCGCGGCCTCCCCCCTGTGCCTGATGGCCGCGCCCGCCTGGGCCGAGACCGCCATCTCCACCGCGGTGACCACGCCGGTGGCCACCGCCACCGCCGCCAGCGGGGCCCGCGACGACGTGCGCGTCACCTCGGCGGGCTCCATCAAGCCCACCAGCGGGACCGCGATCACCCTGAACAGCAACAACAACGTCACCCTCGAGGGCGTGGTCGCCATCAGCGACGCCAACAACGCCGTCGGCCTGGCGGTGGTGGGGGGCAATACGGGCGAGGTGAAGCTGTCGGGCTCCATCACCGTCGATGAGTCCACCGAGATCAAGGACACCGATTCCGACGGCGACAACGACGGCCAGTTCGCCGTCGGCTCGGGCCGGTTCGGGGTCCGGGTGACGGGGCCCGCCACCTTCCATGGCTCGATCACCCAGACCGGCGGGTCGATCGTGGTGGAGGGCAATGATTCAGCCGGCGTCGCGTTGGAGAGCGCCATCGACGGATCGCTGCAGACGGCCGGCGCGATCTCGGTGGTCGGCGACCGTTCCTTCGGTATCCACACCGGAGGCACGGTCGGCGGCGACGTGGCGGTGACCGGGAGCGTCACCGCCCAAGGCCTGGACTCCATCGCCGTGGCGGTGGACGACAATGTCGGCGGCAAGCTCTCCCTCAATGCGGCGGTCTCGGCCACCGGCTTCCGGTCGACCACGCGGGGAACCGACGCGGTGGTGGCCAAGCTGGACGCCGACGACCTGCTGCTGGGCGGGCCGGCAGTGCGGGTGCGCGGCGACCTGTTCGGCGGCCTGCTGGTGGGGTCGTCGGGGGCCGTCACCTCCTATGGCTCGGCGCCGGGCATGGTGATCGGCGCGGCCGGCCGCGGCGTGCGGCTGGGCGTCCTCGGGACCGGGGCCGACGCCTATGGCCTGATGAACAAGGGCGTCATCCAGGCGGCGGGGATCTATGACGGGATCACCGCCACGGCCCTGCAGCTGGGCGGCCAGGGCGGGACGGTGACCGTGGACGGCGGGATCTGGAACGCCGGCTCGATCCTGGGGGTGGGGGTCAAGGCCAGCGCCACGGCGGTCCGGGTCGGGTCGGGGGCCCAGAGCCCCAGCCTGACCAACACCGGGATCATCCGGGCCACCGCCACCGCCACCGACGTCGCCGACGCCACCGCCCTGCGCCTCGACGCCGGGGCGAGCCTGCCCTACCTGGCCAATGGCGGGGTGATCAATGCGGTGGTGAATGGCTCCAAGGCCTCGGCCACCGCCGTCCTGGACGCCTCGGGGTCGCTGCGGGCCATCGAGACCACCAATTCCATCACCGCCACGGTGACCGCCACCGACTCCACGATCGCCGTCACCGGCCGGGCCATCGCGCTCGACCTGCGGGCCAATACGGCGGGCGTGCTGCTGCGCCAGTACGCCAATACCGACACCACCATCATCCCCACCATCACCGGCGACGTGCTGTTCGGCTCCGGGGCGGCGCGGCTGGAGCTGCTGGCCGGGGTGCTGAACGGCGCCGTCGGCTTCGGCTCGGGCGCCGACAGCCTGCTGATCAACGGCGGCGCCAGGCTGACCGGCGCGCTGACCGACGCCGGCGGCGGCCTGGCCATCGACATCGTCAAGGGCCGGCTGACCGATACGAGCACCCAAGGCGTCAACCTCACCAGCCTGAACGTCGGCGCGACCGGCGAGCTGGTGTTCACCGCCGATCCCAAGGCCGGCAAGGCCACGACCTTCAACGTGGCAGGCGCCGCCACCCTGGCCACCGGCGCCAAGGTGGGCCTGGCCTTCGCCTCCAAGCTGGAGGCGCCGGCCAGCTTCACCCTGATCAGGGCCGGTTCGCTGACCACCGGCGCTCTGGATGAGAGCCTGCTGGGGGACACCCCTTTCCTCTACAAGACCAGCCTGCGGGTCGACACGCCCACCGCCAGCCTGATCGCCGAGGTGCGCCGCCGCACCGCCGCCGAGGCCGGGCTGACCACGGCGGAAGGGGCGGCCTATGACGCGGTGTTCGCCGCCTTCGACAAGGACGCCTCGGTGCGCGACGCCCTGCTGTCCAAGACCACGGCGGCGGGCTTCCAGGCCCTCTACGACCAGTTCCTGCCCGACCATTCCGGCGGCCTGTTCCACACCCTGGCGGCGGCCTCGGACGCCGCGGGCCGGGGCCCGGAGGCCGACGCCTCCATGGCGGCGGGGGACGGCGTGCGGGCCTGGACCCAGGAGATCGCGGTGATGGTCAAGCGCGACCTCGACCGGGCCTCCTCCTACGACGCCGGGGGCTTTGGCCTGGCCGCGGGGATCGAGGTTCCCGACACCGCCTTCGGCACGCTGGGCCTGCAGACCAGCTTCCTCAATGTGGACGTGGACGAGGCCGGCTCGGTGGGCTCGGAGTCGCTGACCGGCTCGGTGCTGTCGGCCGGGGTCTACTGGCGCGAGAGCCTCGGCGACCTGACGGTGGGGGCGGGGATCACCGGCGGCTACGCCTCGCTGAAGAGCGAGCGGGTGCTGACCGACTCAGGCTTCACCCGCACGGCCTCGGCCGACTGGAACGGCGCCACGGTGGCGGCCCACGCCCACCTGAACTGGAACCTGGAGGGCGACACCTTCTACGCCCGGCCCCAGGCCAGCTTCGACTACTTCCTGCTGAAGGAGGGCGACCGCACCGAGACCGGGGGCGGGGACGCCATGAACCTGGCCATCGACGAGCGGTCCTCCAGCCAGATGGCGGCCTTCGCCGGGGTCAGCGTCGGGGCGAGGTTCGGGCTGAAGGGCGACTTCCGCTGGGGCCCGGAGCTCACCGCCGGCTGGCGCCAGGTGGCCGGCGACGGCGCCGATTCCACCACCGCGCGGTTCGTCAGCGGCGGATCGGCCTTCACCATCGCGGCCCCGGAACTCTCGGGCGGCGGGGCGGTTGTACGGTTGGCCCTGCGTGGCCAGGGCGAGTATCTCGACTTCGCCCTGGAAGGCGGCGGGGAGATTCGCGACGACTACGAGGCCTATGACGCCCGCATCGTCGCGAGGATGTTGTTCTAGGGGCTTACTCCGATGATCCACCTGGCCGGAGGACTTCTGGCGCTGGCGGCGGTTCTCGTCTGCGTCGCCCGCCACACCGCCGGAAAGCCGCCGCTGTGGCGCTCCAAGGTCGCCTTCGCGGGCTCGATCCTGTGCCTGGTCGCCGGCGGCGTCCTGGTGGCCCTCGACCCCCGCGCGCTGGGCGAGACCCCGGTGCTGATCGTCGCGGCCCTGTGCCTGTTCGAGGGCGCCATGGCGGCCATCAGCCTGATGGCCGCCGCTGGCCTGCGCCAGCCGAGGTGGCTGGCCTGACAAGTCCCCCCCGGGCGCTCATCCCGGCCTGCCCCCAGGCCGGGACCCAGGACAGACAGGACCCCTCCCCGGGTCCGGCGTCCCGGGCCCCGGCCGCGCCGGGGTGAGCGGGGGGTTATTTCGGAAACAGTTCGCCCGGTGGGATCGCCGCGGCCTGCGCTTGGCCCTTGCGGCTGAGCAGGAAGAGGGCGGTCTCCGAGCGCCAGTTCTCCAGGGCCCGGGTCGGGTCGATGGCCCGCGCCGGCTTGCCGTTGTTCAGCGCCGCGCAGGCCTCGATCCGCAGGTCGAGGTCGTCGCACAGGGCGGTGAAGTCGTGCAGGGTGCAGAGGTGGATGTTGGGGGTCGACCACCAGGGCTCGGGCAGGGCCTTGGTCTCGGGCATGCGGCCGCGCACCATCAGCGACCAGCGCACCCGCCACTGGCCGAAATTGGGCAGGGAGACCACCGCCCGGTCGGCGATGCGCAGCAGCTCGTTGAGCACGTGCCGGGGCTCGCGCATCTGCTGCAGGGTCTTGGACAGGATGGCGTAGTCGAAGGCCTTGGTGGGGAAGTGATCGAGGTCGCGGTCGCCGTCCCCCTGCACCACCGCCAGGCCGCGGGCCAGGCAGGCCGAGACGCCTTCGCTGGAGATCTCCAGGCCCTGGCCATCGACATGCTTCTCGCGGGTCAGCAGCTCCAGGAGCTCGCCCTCGCCGCAGCCGACGTCCAGCACGCGGGATCCCGGGCGGACCAGGCGCAAGATCTCCTTGAAGTCCTCCCGCTGGGTCCTCACGCCAGGCCCCGCTTTTCCGCCGCGGAGGCCAGGAAGCCGCGCAGGGCCGAGTCCAGGGCCGGCTCCTCCAGGAAGATGGCGTCGTGGCCCTTGTCGGTGGTGATCTCGGCGAAGCTGGCCCGGCAGCCGGCGGCGTTCAGGGCGCGCACGATGTCGCGGCTCTCGGCGGTGGCGTAGAGCCAGTCCGAGGAGAAGGAGAGCACGCAGAACCGCACCTTACGGGCCTGCAGGAAGGCGTTGGCCAGGACCCCGCCGTGGTTGGCGGCCAGGTCGAAATAGTCGAGCGCCCGGGTGATGTAGAGGTAGGAGTTGGCGTCGAAGCGGTCGACGAAGCTGGCCCCCTGGTGGCGCAGATAGCTCTCCACCTGGAAGTCGGCGTCGAAGCCCCAGGACAGGCCGTCGCGCTGCAGCTCGCGGCCGAACTTCCGCTGCAGGGCGGTCTCCGACAGATAGGTGATGTGGGCGGCCATGCGGGCCACGGCCAGGCCCTTCTCGGGGCGGACGCCCTCGAGCTCGTAGGCGCCGCCGCGCCAGTCGGGGTCGGCCATGATCGCCTGGCGCCCCACCTCGTGGAAGGCGATGTTCTGGGCCGAGTGGCGGGCGGCGGCGGCCACGCAGATGGCCGAGAACAGCCGCTCGGGATAGTCGGCCGCCCACTGCAGGACCTGCATCCCGCCCATGGAGGTGCCCACCACGGAGAACAGGGTCTCGATCCCGAAGGACTCCACCAGCATGGCCTGGGCGCGGACCATGTCGGCGATGGTGATCATCGGGAAGGCCAGGCCATAGGGCTTGCCGGTGGTGGGATCGGGGGAGGCCGGGCCCGTCGAGCCCATGCAGCCGCCGATGACGTTGGCGCAGATGATGAAGTAGCGGGCCGGGTCCAGCGGCAGGCCGGGACCCACCACCGTGGTCCACCAGCCCGGCTTGCCGGTCACCGGATGGGTGGAGGCCACATACTGGTCGCCGGTGAGCGCGTGGCAGATCAGGACGGCGTTGGACTTGTCGGCGTTGAGGGTCCCGTAGGTGTTGTAGGCCATCTCCAGGGGGGCGAGGATGGCGCCGGAATCCAGGCGCAGCGGCCGGTCGGCGGGCGAGCGCCAGATCCCGCCCTGGGTCGGGGTCGCGAGGGGGGCGTGGCCGACGTCGCTCATGGGCCCGCTTGGACCGCCAACCTCTTTCGCTGTCAACCGCTTCGCGTCGGCGCGCTTGCCCGCTATGAACCGATCGACTCCCAGCATGGCGGGGTGACGGAGAGACCATGGACCGGCTGATACTCCTGCGGCACGGCGAGGCCGAGCGCGACGCCAAGAGCGGCGACGACTTCGACCGCCGCCTGGCGAGCCGGGGCGCGGCCGAATCGGCGGCCATGGGCGAGACCCTGGCGGAGCTGGGCCTGTCGCCGGACCTGGCCCTGGTCTCGGCCGCCGCCCGCACCCGGGGCACCTGGGCCGCGGTGGCCCCGGCCTTCCCCAAGGCCGTGGCCCGCTTCGAGGACAGCCTCTACCTGGCCGAGGCCGAGACCATCCGGGTGCTGGCCGAGGCGGCCGGGGCCACGGCGGGCACGGTGATGGTGGTGGGGCACAATCCGGGCCTGCAGGAGCTGGCGGTGCAGATGCTGGTCCAGGGCGGCGCGCCCCCGGCCCTGATCGCCCGCGCCCAGAACGGTTTCCCCACGGCCGCGGCGGCGGTCTTCCTCTTCGACCATGCGGGGCGACCGTCCTATGACGGACTGTTCTTTCCGGGGCGGTAGATGATGAGCGAAGCGTCGAACATGGTCACCTCCTCTCCCCCCGCCTCTTCGGGGGGAGAGGGTAGGGTGAGGGGGACGTATCGACCGGACGCCGCATGGGTTGAGAGGCCGCAGACCCCTCACCCTACCCTCTCCCCTGAGAAGGGGAGAGGAAGGGCATGACCCGCATCTACAAGCTCCTGCCCCGTTCCGAATGGACCGCCGCCCAGGGGGCGGGCCAGTTCGCGGGGTCGGGGATCGACCTGGCCGACGGCTATATCCACCTGTCCACCGGCCTCCAGGCCGCCGAGACGGCGCGGCGCTATTTCAAGCACATCCCCGACCTGGTGATGCTGGAGGTGGAGACCGAGGTGCTCAGCCAGGCGGTGCGCTGGGAGCCGTCGCGGGGCGGCGACCTCTTTCCCCATCTCTACGAACCCCTGCCGGTGAGCGAGGTCGTGGCGGTGCGCGAGGCCCCCCTGGGCCCCGACGGGGTCCCGGTGCTGGGAGACCTGGCGTGATCCACGACCTGGCCGCCCGCGCCCTGCATCTGCTCGATCCCGAGGACGCCCACGGGGTGACGATCAAGGCCCTGGAGCTGGGGCTGGGTCCGCGCGGGGGCGCCGACGATCCCATCCTGGCGACGACGGTGGCGGGGCTTTCCCTGCCCAACTGCGTGGGGCTGGCGCCGGGGTTCGACAAGAACGCCCAGGTCTTCGGTCCCATGCTGGCGGCGGGCTTCGGCTTCGTGGAGTGCGGCACGGTCACGCCCCTGTCCCAGGCGGGCAATCCCCGGCCGCGGCTGTTCCGGCTGACGGAGGACCAGGGCGTCATCAACCGGATGGGCTTCAACAATGCGGGGCTGGAGGCCTTCGCCGCCCGGCTGACGCGGCGCGGCCCCGGGGTGGTGGGGGCCAATATCGGCGCCAACAAGGACGCCGCCGACCGCATTGGCGACTATGTGACGGGGCTCACCCGCCTGTGGGGCCTGGCCTCCTATTTCACCATCAACATTTCCTCGCCCAACACGCCGGGCCTGCGCGCCCTGCAGACCAAGGCCGCGCTGGAGGAGCTGCTGGGAAGGCTGGCCGAGGCCCGCGACCGCCTGCCGGCCGGCGGCCGGGTCCCCACGTTCCTGAAGGTGGCGCCCGACCTGGAGGCCGGCGAGGTGGAGGCCATCGTCGAGACGGTGATCGCCAATGGCCTGTCGGGGATCATCGTCTCCAACACCACCATCAGCCGCCCGCCCCTGGCCTCGCCCCAGGCTGGGGAGGCCGGCGGACTCTCGGGCGCGCCGCTCAAGCCGCTGGCCCAGCAGATGATGGCGGAGTTCCACGCCGCGGCGACGGGGCGGACGGTCCTGATCGGGGCCGGCGGAATCGCCTCGGGCGCCGACGCCTATGCGCGCATCCGGGCCGGCGCCAGCGCCGTGCAGCTCTATTCGGCCATGGTGTTCGGCGGGCCGGGCCTGGTGAGCCGGATCAAGGCCGACCTGGCGCGGCGCCTGCGGGCCGACGGCTTCGCCCAGGTGGCCGACGCGGTGGGTGCGGATCGCTAGATTCCCCTCACGCGCGAACAGACGTCGCGTTGCCGAAAGCGCCACGGTGAAGTAGGGGGAAGGTTCATGGCGGACGCCCCTCAGCCTCAGGCGCCCCCGAGGCGGACCAGACGGCGGTTCTTCTGGCCGGGCGGCCTCTCCGCGCGTCTGCTGATCCTCACCATCCTGTTCGTCTCCGCGGCGGGGGGCATGATCCTGCCTCCGGCGCTCGCGGCCTTCGAGGAGCAGTGGCTGCTGGACCGGGTCCGCGCCGCCGAACTGGCCACCATCGCCCCCGACGTCGCCCCCGACCGGGTGGTGAGCGAGGCGCTCGCCGCCCAGCTGCTGGAGGGCGCCGGGGTGCAGCGGGTGGCGATCCAGACCGAGGGCATGCGCCGCCTGGTGCTGCAGGGGCCCAAGCTGGCCCGGGCGCCCTATCTGGTGGACCTGCGCGACCAGGCGCCGATCTCCTGGCTGGCGGCCCCGTTCCAGACCCTGATGGGCGGCGGCGAGGGCCGCATGGTCCGGGTGATCGCCGAACCCCGCATCCGCAAGGCCGACTTCATCGAGATCGTCGCCCCCGACGCGGCCCTGAAGCGCGAGCTGACCCGCTATCTGTGGCAGCTGCTGCTGGTGATGGCCTTCGTGGCCGCCATGGCCGGCATCCTGGTCTATCTGTCCCTCGCCTTCTTCCTGGTGCGGCCCATGCAGCGGATCACCCACGCCATGGAGCGGTTCCGCGCCGATCCGGACGACCCGGCCTCGCACCTGGAGCCCTCGGGCCGCCGCGACGAGATCGGCCGCGCCGAGGTGGAGCTGGACCTGATGCAGGCCGACCTGCGGGTGGCGCTCAATTCCCGCGCCCGTCTGGCCCAGCTGGGCGAGGCGGTGGCCAAGATCAATCACGACCTGCGCAACATGCTCACCAGCGCCCAGATCGCGTCGGAGCGCCTGGCGGCCTCGCGGGACCCCAAGGTGGCCCAGGCCCTGCCGCGCCTGGAGCGGGCCCTGGACCGGGCGGTGAAGCTGGCCACCGACGTCCTGGTCTATGGCAAGACCCAGGAGGCCGCCCCCGACGCGCGGCCCACGCCGCTGGCCGCCGCCCTTGAGATGGCCGCCGAGGAGGCCCGCCTGTCGCCGGAGACCGTGCGCCTGGAGATGGCGGTCGACCCCGCCGACCAGGTGGTGGCCGATCCCGACCAGCTGCACCGCATCGTCGTCAACCTGCTGCGCAATGCGCGGGAGGCCGTCGAGCAGCAGGAGGGGCGCCGCGAACCGGGGGTGGTCACCGTGGCGATCGCCCAGGCGGAGGGCGCGACCCTGATCCGGTTCACCGACAATGGGCCGGGGGTCTCGGCCCGGGCGCGGGAAAAGATCTTCCAGCCCTTCGCGGGGTCCAGCCGGCCGGGGGGTGCGGGCCTGGGTCTGGCCATCGCCCGCGAGCTGGCCCAGGGCCACGGCGGCGACCTGGTGCTGGCGGAGACCGGGGAGGCGGGCTCGGTGTTCGAACTGCGCCTGCCGGGGACCCCGCCGCGCTTGAAGCCGAAGCGGACGCGGACGAAGAGCTCCTAATTCCTCCCCCAGGCCGCTGGCCGTTTCGGGGGAGGTGGATCGTGGCCGAAGGCCGCGAGACGGAGGGGGCTAGGCCCTTACCGGGTTGCACAGCCCTAACCCCCTCCACCGCTTCGCGGTCCCCCTCCCCCGGAGGGGGAGGAATTTGGCTACGGCGCCTTCGCCACGCCCTCGCGGCGGGGGTCGGCGGCGCCCACCAGGCCGGTGGGGGTCATGACGATGCCGTGCAGGCCGGAGTCCTCGCCGCCGCCCTTGCTGAGCTTGACGCCCTTGGCCTCCAGGCCCTCGACGACGCCGGGGGGGAACTTGGCCGGTTCGGAGGCGTAGACATCGCCGCGCGCGATCAGGTTGGGCAGGGCGATGGCCTGGTCGATGGGCAGCTTCCAGTCCAGCAGGGCCACCAGGGCCTTGAGGTTGTAGGCCAGGATGGCCGAGCCCCCCGGCGAGCCCACGGCGGCCACGAAGCGGCGGTCCTTGTCGAGCACCACGGCGGGCGCCATCGACGAGCGCGGCCGCTTGCCCCCGGCCACCGCGTTGGCGGCGGCGACCCCGTCCTTCTCGGTGGGCGAGAAGGAGAAGTCGGTGAGCTGGTTGTTGAGGAAGAAGCCGCCGACCATGCGGCCGTTGCCGAAGATGCTCTCCACCGTGGTGGTCATGGAGACGGCGTTCCCCTCGGCGTCGACGATGACCATGTGCGAGGTGCCGCCGGGCTCCAGGGTGGCGTCGGGGGCGCGGACGCCTGCGCCCTTGGGCTTGCCAGGGACGGGGGCGGGACCGGCCATGTCGGGATTGATCAGGGCCGCGCGGCTGGCCGCATAGGCCGGGTCCAGCAGGCCGGCGGTGGGGACGTCCACGAAGTCGGGGTCGCCCATGTAGCGGTCGCGGTCGGCGTACATCAGGCGGCTGGCCTGGGCGAACAGGTACCAGCCCTGGACGTCATTGGGGTGGGCCGCGACGTCGGTGTGCTCCAGGATCGCCAGACCCTCCAGCAGGGCTGGGCCGCCCGAGGGGGCCGGGGGCGTGCAGACCAGGTAGACGCGGAAGGTGCGGCAGGTGGCGGGCCCGGCCTTGGGCTTGTAGGCCGCCAGGTCGGCCAGGGTCATGGCGCTGGGCCGGTCGCCCTGGTGCAGGCGCGCCACGATGGCCTCGGCGATCGGGCCCTGCAGGATGGCCTTGGGCCCCTCGGCGGCGATCTTGCGCACCGAGGCGGCGTAGGCGGGGTTCTTCAGCGTATCGCCGGCCACGTAGCGGGCGCCGTCGGGCTTGGTGAAATAGGCCACCACGTCCGGGGCGCTGGTCTGGGGGAAACGGCCCTGAATCATGTAGGCCAGGCGCGGACTGACCGAGAAGCCCTGGTCGGCCAGCTTCTCGGCGTCGCCGAACAGGGTGTTCCAGGCCAGCTTGCCATGCTGCGATTGCGCCAGGGAGAGCATGGCGATGGCGCCGGGGACGCCGGTGGAGCGGCCGCTGAGCACGGCGACCGGGAAGGGCAGGGGCTTGCCGGTGGCCTCGTCCAGGAACAGGGCCGGGGTGGCGGCGGCCGGCGCGGTCTCGCGACCGTTATAGGCGGTCACCTTGCGGGTCTTGGCGTCGTAATAGGTCATGAAGGCGCCGCCCCCGAGACCCGAGCTCTGCGGCTCCACCAGGCCCAGCACGGCCTGGACGGCGACGGCGGCGTCCACCGCCGAGCCGCCCCGGGCCAGCACCTTGACGCCCGCCTCCACCGCCAGGGGGTTGGCCGCGGCCACCATGCCCTTGCCGGCGCTGGGCGCCGGGGGGGAGGGGGTGGTGTTGAGGCTGGCGCAGGCGCTGGCGAGGCAGGCCAGCAGGACGATGCTCAAACGCTTGAAATGCGACACGGACGGACCACGCGGAAAAGGGGGAGCGACGGAAATGCGAGGCGCCACCTTAACCAGCCGCGCGTGGACAACAAACCTCAAGCCATGCTCTTCGTGCCGACCATGACCCAAAAGCCCGCCGCCGCCCCCGGAACGCGCAACCTGATCACCGATGTGCCCGGTCTGACCGTGGGCCAGGCCCAGGACGTCGCCGCCCGCACCGGGGTGAGCGTGATCCTGCCCGACGACCGGGCCGTGGCCGCCTGCGACGTGCGCGGCGGCGGACCCGGCACCCGGGAGACCGACGCGCTCGCGCCGGAGAACCTGGTGGAGGCCATCGACGCCATCGTGCTGTCGGGAGGCTCGGTCTACGGCCTGGCGGCCGGCGACGGGGTGGTGGGCTGGCTGGGCGCCCGCGGGCGGGGCTATGGCGGCCTGGCGCGGCCCGGCGTGCCGCCCTCGCCGGTGGTCCCCGGCGCCATCCTCTTCGACCTGGCCAATGGCGGCGACCGCGACTGGGGGGAGGACCCGCCCTATCGCCGCCTGGGGCGCGAGGCCGTGGCGGCCGCGGGCCTGGACTTCGCGCTCGGCACGGCCGGCGGCGGCTACGGCGCCATGGCCGGATCCCTGAAGGGCGGGACGGGCTCGGCCTCCATCGTCGCGGCCGACGGGATCACCGTGGGCGCCCTGGTCTGCGTCAACAGCTTCGGCTCGGTCGTCTCCGGGGACGACAGGACCTTCTGGGCCGCGCCCTTCGAGATGGGGGCGGAGTTCGGCGGCCTGGGCGTGGCGGGGCTGTCGGCCCGGCCCGACGCCTGGGGACTGGCCAAGGCCGACCCCAAGGCGCGGATGAACACCACCATCGCCTGCGTGGCCACCGACGTGGCGCTGACGCCGGCCCAGGCCAAGCGGGTGGCGGTGATGGCCCAGGACGGCCTGGCGCGGTCCATCCGCCCGATCCACGCCCCCTTCGACGGCGACGTGGTCTTCGCGCTGTCCACCGGCCGCCGGCCCCTGGAGGGCGGCGACTTCACCATCGCCCGCATCGGCGCCCTCGCCGCCGACGTCCTGGCCCGCGCGGTGGCCCGGGCGGTGTTCGAGGCCACTCCCTGGCCGGGCTCGCAGGTTCGCTGCTGGCGGGATCTGTAGGGGGTCCGTCTCCGACCCACTCCCGTCATCCCGGGCGACCCGCAGGGGAGACCCGGGACCCAGGGGGACTAATTGCGGCCCCTGGGTCCCGGCTCTCCGCTTCGCTGCGGCCGGGATGACGTGGTGGGTTGGCTTGTGTCCCCCGCCCTTGACCCCGATCAATCCCACGGCCCCGCGCCTGGGCTTTGCTGCGGGAACGCAGACCCCCTCTTCGATTTTGCCGAATGCCCTCGGCGGACGTAAAAGCTAAGCCACGCGGCTTTCGGGGTTTCAGGAGACGTCCAATGGCTTGGGTGAAGACGGCGACAGCGGTCAGTGTGATGGCGCTCACGGCAGGGGCGGCCGACGCGCAGCAGAAGCAGGTCGTGACCGGCCCGGTGGCGGTCTACTGGATGAGCGCCCAGACGACGTCGGGCTTCGGCGCCGGGATGGCCGGCGGCGGCGCGGGCGGCGCGCGGCCCTCCATGGGCCAGATGATGGGCATGATGGGCGGCGGCGGCGGGGCCAGCAAGACGCTCACCCTGCAGCTCGGCTCGGCCCGCAAGCCAACGGGGGAGCCCACCGCCGAACACCTGCCGCCCCAGGCCCTCAAGGCCGGTCCGAGCCTGCCCCTGGTGACCCCGCGCGCCCAGCCGACCCAGCGCACGGAGGAGAGCCCGACCGTGCCGCGGGACTATCAGAAGCCCAAGGGCCGGATGCTGATCTTCTGGGGCTGCGGCGAGCACGCCAAGCCCGGCCAGCCGATCGTCATCGACTTCGCCCAGATGGCGGCCGGCAAGGCGCCCGCCGGGATGGAGGCCATGGGCCGCGGCCTGGCCATCACCCCGATGCAGCCGCCCTCGCCCACCCGCAACGCCACCTATGGCGAGTGGCCCAACGAGAAGACCCGCACCAGCGTGCCGGGGAACGGCTCCCTGGTGGGCGAGCACCTGATCCGCGGGACCTACAGCCCCGACATCCGCTTCAGCCTGAATGCGGGCCAGGACTTCCTCGGGCCGCTGAACCTCGTCACCAACGCCATCGGCGCCAGCGGCGCGGGCCAGCTCGGCTGGGGCGCGGTTCCCGGGGCCCAGGCCTATCTGGCCACCGCCATCGGCGGCGGCGAGAACGACACCGTGGTCCTGTGGACCTCCAGCGAGGTCCAGGCCTCGGCCTTCTCCCTGCCCGACTATCTCAGCAATGGCGACATCGCCCGGCTGGTGGCGTCGCGCGCCCTGATGGGACCGCAGACCACCGCCTGCACGATCCCGCAGGAGGTGGTGAAGGTCGCCCCCCAGGCCATGGTGCAGCTGGCGGCCTACGGGAACGAGACCAACCTCTCCTATCCGGCCCGGCCCGCCGATCCCAAGGTCCCGTGGAACATCGAGTGGACGGTGAAGGTCCGCTACAAGTCGCAGACCGGCGCCCTGCTGGGGATGGAGATGCCCGGCGGCGGCCCGCGCGGCCAGGCCGAGGGGCGTCCGGCCCCGGGCGCGCCGCAGACCGCGCCCCAGACCCCGGCCGAGGCCATTGGCGGCGCCTTGCTGCGCGGTCTGGGAGGTCGTATTCCCCGCTTCTGATCGGGCGGGCAGACGCCTCTAGAGAACGAGGCGGGCCTTGGCGTCGCGACTGGCGATCTACCATCCCTCGGGCCAGTTCAACCTGGTCAACAACCCGTTCGGCAAGGACGTGGCCAACCTGGAGCTGTTCCGGGCGCTGGCCGCCCATGGGGGCTTCGACCAGGTCAGCTTCCTCAGCCAGGCCAATATCAGCGACGCGGCCCTGCGCCAGGGCCTGCTGGGGGACGCGCCCGGCGGGGCGGCCCTGACCACCGCCAGCCTGCTGGCCCAGGGGCGGGTGGCCGAGGCCGGCGTCCTGCTGCGCGGCACCCCGGCGCTCTCCGACATCGCCTGGCTGCGGCGTCGCGCCGTGGGGGACCGGGCCTACAGCCTGATGGGTCTGGTCCACACCCTGGCGCCGCCGGCCCTGCGCCAGGACATGGCCACGGCGGCCATCTCCCCCATCCAGGCCTGGGACGCGCTCATCTGCACCTCGCCCTCGGTGCAGGACGCGCTCAACCGCATGTTCGACGAGTGGGCGGAGTTCCTCGGCGACCGCTTCGGGGGCGCGAAGAACCCCAAGCCGCGCCTGCCCCTGATCCCGCTGGGCGTCGACCAGCCGGCGATCCAGGCCCGCGCCGATCGCCCGCAGGTGCGCGCGCAGCTGCGCCAGGAACTGGGCCTGGGCGAGGACGACATCCTGGTCCTGTGGCTGGGGCGGCTCTCCTTCTTCGAGAAGGCCGCCCCCCAGCCCATGTTCCGCGCCGTGCAGGAGGCCGCCCAGGCCGCCGGCGCCAAGGTGGCCTTCGCCATGGTGGGCTGGTTCCCCAATGGCGACCAGGACCGGGCCCGCTACCAGCAGGCCGCTGAGGCCTACGCCCCCGACGTGGCGGTCCACTTCCTGGACGGCAACGACCAGGGCCGGGTGGGGGGCTTCTGGGCCGCCTCGGACATCTTCATCTCGCTGGTGGACAACATCCAGGAGACCTTCGGCATCACCCCGGTGGAGGCCATGGCCGCGGGCCTGCCGGTGGTGGTGAGCGACTGGGACGGCTACCGCTACACCGTCCAGGACGGCGAGCAGGGCTTCCTGATTCCCACCCTGGGCGGGCCGCCCGCCAGCCTGGGGATCGCCGCGGCCGAGCGGCACGTCCTGGGGCTGGAGTCCTACCAGCTCTATGTGGGGGGCCTGGCCCAGCACACCGCCGTCCATGTGGGGCGCGCGGCCGAGGCCATCGCGGCCCTGATCGCCTCGCCCGACCTGCGTCGCCGCATGGGGGAGGCCGGCCGCCAGCGCGTGCGGGCGGTGTTCGACTGGCCGGTGGTGGCCCGCCAGTACGCGGCCCTGGCCGACGAGCTGACCGCCATCCGCCTGGCCGCGCCGGCGGATGCGACCCGAGGCGGGCTCAATCCGGTGAAGGGCGATCCACACCGCGATTTCGCCGGCTTCGCCAGCGAGGTCCAGACCCTGGAGACCCTGCTCTGCGTCCGGCCGGGGGTGACGCCGGCCGATATCGACCGCGCCATGGGCCTGGAGCTCGACCGTTTCGCCAGTTCCTGGCGCTGTTCAGCCGAGGAATGCGCCGCGGTGCTGGCGGCCCTGGGGACGGCTCAGCGCACGGTGAAGGACATCCTGCTCACCTTCCCGCCCGAACGCCGGCGGGCCGTGCAGATGGGCCTGATGTGGATGTGCAAGCTCGGCATGCTGGACTGGCTGGCGGCCGGCGAGGATCAGGCCCCGATCTTGCGGGTGTAGAGCTGGCCCAGCGGCGCGCCGCGGAAGACGTTCATCTTGCGCTGGAAGATGTTGATGAAGGCGTCGATCGCCGGCTTGGGCATCTTCAGCACGTCCTGGGTCCCGGGCCGGTCCATGGACCACAGGTAGTCGTCAAAGATCATCACCCCGCCGACCCGCAGCAGCGGAAAGGCCATCACCGCGTCGGTCAGGACGTCGGGCGCCTGGTGCGAGCCGTCGATATAGATCAGGTCGAAATACTCGATCTTCCGCTGCGCGATCAGGTCGGCCAGGGCGAGGTTGGAATAGCTCTTCAGCTTGCGGATCTCGGCCTTGTGGGGGGTCTTGGTGCGGGCGATCTCGATATTGCGGTCGAAGCGCTTCTCGACGTCGGGCATCGAGGTCTCGATCTCGCCCCCCGGCTGGTGCTCGATCCCGCCGCCCCAGCTGTCGACGCAGAAGATCTCGATGTCGCCGCCCGCCGCGGCGGTGCAGTGCTCCACCATCCAGACGGTGGAACGGCCCTCGAAGGACCCGATCTCCAGGATCTTGCGCGGCTTGTCGCGCTCGACGATCTGCCGCCAGGTGGGGATGTTGCCCGAGAACCAGTCGGTGGAGAATTCGTAGAAGACGATTTCGGGCGGGGCTGCGCTGTCGGTCATCTGGGTCGCCTTGTGGGTGCGCGGTTGCGGCCACCCTCGTTGCATCCCCTATGTTGGCTCCCACCGGACGCGTCAAGTTCGCCGGGACATATCGGCCTTGGCGGCCCATGCGGCGAGATCGTGGTTGAATCGCCGCCAACGAACCGCTAGATACCCGCCCTTCGCCGACAGGCGATGCGCGCCCGTAGCTCAGCTGGATAGAGCATCAGACTACGAATCTGAGGGTCGGACGTTCGAATCGTTCCGGGCGCGCCAATTTTCCCAAGAAAATCAATGCGATGTGGCAGCCTCTCGGGGCCGCCCCCGACTAGAAACCGACTTTAGTCGGGGGTTTAGTCGGGGGATTTCGTTTGTGTTCTGATGGGCGTGCACTCTGTGGATCGTGGGAGTGGGCGCCAGATCGCTCGGATTGGGCTGCGGCAGTGATTTACCCTCGCGCTCTTGCGCGAGGCGCTGAGGCACAATCCTGACTCCCTGACCCAAATTCTGCACGCCGTTGTTGGCTTGCCGAAGGAAAAGCAGAATCAGTTCTCGTCGCTGCTTGAGCGCACCGAACTATCCAGCATCATCTCGGCGTCCAGCCTCATCGCCGACCGGATCGCGTTCCTGCGGACTCTCGAACAGGCGGTCTTCGATCCCCGATGGAGCAAAGTGATCCGGGAGAGGGGTGGGCTTCAAGACGCCTAGAGCGAGAGTGCGGCCGGGTTGGCCGTGACGGGTTGAGGTCGCGGGAGAGGCTCGCGGCGCCCGTCGCGGAGATCCGCGATGCCACGCAACGCCGCTCGCGCTCGGTCCGGCCAGGCCCGGACGAGCCTATACCAAGACATCACTGACAAGATCATCGCCGAGTTGGAGGCCGGCCGCCTGCCGTGGGTCCAGCCCTGGGCGGCCAACAAGACGACGCTGGCCATGCCGAGCAACGCCGCCACCGGTCGGGCCTACTCCGGGATCAATGTATTAATCTTATGGGGCGCCGCCATCGACCACGGCCATGGCAGCCCATCGTGGCTCACCTTTCGCCAGGCGCTGGGGCTGGGGGGCAATGTCCGCAAGGGCGCGCATGGCGTGACCGTGGTCTTCGCCGACCGCTTCACGCCTAGCGACGAGCGGCAGCGCGTCGCGCGCGAAGGCGGTGAGGCGAGCGCCGTCCTCTTCCTCAAGCGCTTCACGGTGTTCAACATCGACCAATTTGAGAATCTGCCGCAGGACATCGCCCCGCCGCCCGCGCCGATCCCTGACGGATTGATCGCGCCGCAGGCCGAAGCCCTGATCGCCGCGACGGGCGCAGACTTCCGAATCGGCGGCGATCAGGCCTTCTACAGTCCGTCGCATGACTTCGTGCAGGTCCCTCGGCCCGACGCCTATTTCGAACCGATCAATTGGCACCGGACCGCGCTGCACGAACTTGGCCACTGGACGGGTCATTCGGCGCGGCTGGCCCGGGATCAATCGGGCGCCATGGGTTCGGCGCTCTACGCCAAGGAGGAATTGGTCGCCGAAATGACCAGCGCCTTCGTCTGCGCCTCGCTCGGCATCACGCCCAGCGTCCGCCACGCCGACTATCTCGGCGCCTGGCTGGATGTGCTGCGAGCGGACAATCGCGCCATCGTCCGCACCGCCAGCGCCGCGTCGAAGGCCGCGGACTATCTCCTGGCCTTCCGGCGCGACGCGCCGGCCGCCGCGGTGGCCGCGTGACGCGCGTCCCGCCTGCGCTGCCGGGGCGGTGGATGGGTCACAGAGGAAGAGGGGGGCGGGAGCTTCGTGACGGGCTTGAAGGTCGAGAGAAGGTCTCGCGGCCGGCCCGTCATGGAGCCCTACCATGACCCAGGTTCAGAAGATCGTCCTCAGCGCCTCGCGCGACATCCCCTTCAACAAGCTGGTGCTGAGCCAGTCGAACGTCCGGCGCGTCAAGGCCGGCGTCTCGATCGAGGAGTTGGCCGAGGACATCGCCCGGCGCACCCTGCTGCAGAGCATCACTGTGCGGCCCGGGCTGGACGCCGACGGCGCCGAGACCGGCATGTTCGAGATCCCGGCCGGCGGTCGCCGCTACCGGGCGCTGGAACGGCTGGTGAGGCAGAAGCGCCTGGCCCGCACCGCGCCCGTCCCCTGCGTGGTCCGCACCGATGGGATCGCCGAGGAGGACAGCCTGGCCGAGAACCTCCAGCGTGCGCCGCTGCATCCGCTCGACCAGTTCCGCGCCTTCCTCGCCTTGCGCGAGAAGGGCCAGAGCGAGGAGGAGATCGCGGCGGCCTTCTTCGTCGGTGTGCAGGTGGTTCGCCAGCGCCTGCGCCTGGCGTCCGTCTCGCCCAAGCTTCTGGAGGTCTATGCCGAGGACGGTATGACCCTTGACCAGCTCATGGCCTTCTCCGTCGGCCCCGACCACGAACGCCAGGAACAGGTCTGGGAGGCGATCCAGCGGGGCTACAACAAGGAAGCCTATCAGATCCGCCGCCTGCTGACCGAGGGCGCGGTGCGCGCATCCGACCGGCGCGCCCAGTTCGCCGGGACGGACTACGAGGCCGCCGGCGGCGCCGTCATGCGCGATCTCTTCCAGCATGACGAGGGCGGCTGGCTGCAAGACCCCGGCCTGCTCGATCATCTGGTGGCCGAGAAGCTGGAGCGCGAAGCCGACGCCATCCGGGCGGAGGGCTGGAAGTGGGTCGAGGTCGCGACCGACTTTCCCTATGGCCACACCTTCGGCCAGCGGCGGCTGTCGGGCGAGGCGGCCGCGTTGACGGATGAAGAGGCCGCGACCCAGGTCGCGCTGAAGGCCGAGTACGAGGGTCTGGAAGAGACCTATGCCGAGGTCGAGGATCTGCCCGACGAAGTCGACCAGCGGCTCGGCGAGATCGAGACGGCCCTGGAGGCGCTCCAGAACCGTCCCGTCGTCTACGAGCCCGCCGATGTCGCCCGCGCCGGCGCCTTCGTCAGCGTCGATGCGTCGGGAACGCTGCGCGTCGAGCGCGGCTATGTCCGCCCGGAGGACGAGCCGGTGGTCGAAGAGCCCGACGCCGACCCCGCCGATCCGGCGGCGTCGGACGAGCCCGAACATCACGACGATGACGAGGCGGACGTCGTGGCCGCTAAACCGTCGGAAGAGGACGAAGGTCTCCGGCCGCTTCCCGATCGCCTCGTCACCGAGCTGACGGCGCACCGCACCCTGGCGCTCCGCGAGGCCCTGGCCGGTGACCCGGACCTGGCGTTCCTCGCGATGCTGCATGTCCTCTGCCTGAAGCTCTTCTACCGCTATGGCTTGGACTCCTGCTTGGAGATCGAGGCCAAGAGCGTCGTGTTCGGCCAGCAGGCGCCGGGCCTGGCCGATACGGTGAGCGCCAAGGCGGTCGAGGCGCGCCACCGGACCTGGACCGACCAACTCCCCGGCGATCCCGGGAGTCTGTGGGACGCGCTGGCAGCCTTCGACCTCGACAGCCGTCAGGCCCTGTTCGCCCATTGCGTCGGCCTGACCTTGAACGCCGTCCACGAGGCCTGGAACCGGCGACCGAAAGCGTTGGCCCACGCCGACCGTCTGGCCCAGGCCCTGGGTCTCGACATGGCGGCGGTGGGATGGACGCCGACCGTCGACAACTTCCTGGGCCGGGTCACCAAGGCGCGCATCCTTCTCGCTGTCCAGGAAGCCAGGGGCGAGGCCGCCGCCCAGCGGATCGATCATCTCAAGAAGGGCGACATGGCGACGGAGGCCGAACAGGTGTTAGCAGGGTCGGGCTGGCTTCCGGAGCCCCTGCGCACCCCGCGCGCGCGCTCGTCGGACCCTGTGGTGGAAGCCGAACAGCCGTCCGTCGACAACGTTGAGGCGCCGTCGGCGGCGATCGGCGGCGAACAGGCTATCGACGCCGGACCGGACGATGAGGATGCTGGCGGTCGGCAGGCGGACCCCCACGCCTTCGCCGCCGAGTAGGTCGAGCCCCTGATCGACCTGAGGGACCCGTCGTCTGCGGCGGGTCCCTTTTCTTTGGGAGCCATGCCATGCGGACGACCGCGTCCGACCTGGCGCACCGCCTTGCTGATCACGCCGAGGCCGTGTGCCGCCACTACCTCTCCAAGGGCCGGCGCGAAGGCCGTTACTGGCTCGTTGGCGATGCTCGGAATACACCGGGACGCAGTCTCTATGTCCGACTGCGGGGCTCGGACGAGGGGCGGGGCGCCGTGGGCAAATGGACCGATGCGGCCACGGGCGAGCATGGCGATCTGCTCGACCTCATCGCCCTGAACCAGGGTCTCCACCGCTTGCGCGACACCTTGGACGAGGCGCGCCGGTTCCTCGCGCTGCCAAGACCAGAACCCGCTACGGCGCCACGCCGCCGCCATGTCAGGGCGTCCACGGGATCGCCACAGGCGGCGCAACGCCTGTTCGCCATGTCGACGTCGATCTCGGGCACGATCGCGGAGGCCTATCTGTGCAGCCGTGGCATCGCCGATCCACGGACCAGTGCCGCGCTGCGGTTCCATCCGCACTGCTTCTATCGCCCCGGCAAGGACGATACACCCGACGCCAGAACGGCGTGGCCCGCGATGATCGCCGCCGTCACCGACCTCGCCGGCCGGCAGACCGGGGCGCATCGCACCTGGCTGGATGACGCCGTCTGCGCCAAAGCCCCGGTCGCGTCCCCGCGCCGGGCGATGGGACACCTCCTGGGGCAGGGTGTCAGATTCGGCGTCGCGCATGACGTCATGGCGGCCGGCGAAGGCATCGAGACCTTGCTGTCGCTAGGCCGCATCATGCCGGACCTGCCGCTTGTCGCCGCCCTCTCGTCGGCGCACCTCGCCGCCCTTCTTCTACCCCCGACCCTTCGGCGCCTCTACATCGCGCGTGACGACGACCCGGCCGGCCACGCGGCGGCCGCGACTCTCGCCGAGCGCGCCGTGAACGCCGGGATCGAGGCGGTGGTCCTTTCGCCGAGCCTGGGCGACTTCAATGACGACCTGCGCCATCTCGGCGCCGGCCGCTTGGTCGCGGGGCTGCGATCCCAACTCGTTCCCGAGGACGTCCGCCGATTTCGGAGCAGGGTCCACGTGAGCGGGGGCCTGGGCACCCAGGACGGTTCGGGGTCGCTTGCGGAAAGGCACCGGTCGGCATGATCGCGGGCCGTCGGAGAGCCGCCGTCCACGGCCTTCTAGAGGGCGATCGGTCGGCAAGCAGCCCGGCCCCGCAACGGCGGGGGCGGCTATTTTCCGCCGCCGAGCAGGCTCGGCTTTGCATCGCGAGCCAAAATAGCCGCCCCCGCCGTCCTCCGCTCCGCTGCGGCCGTGCCGGTGCGGGGCCGGTCCGCTCGCCTCCAGAGGATCGCCACGAAGTCCGCGATGGGCGCGGCCGATCCGACAAAGGCCTGACATCATGACGACCGATCCCTTCCTCGACGACGAACCCGAGCACGCCGCGTCTTCCACCGCCCACCTGATCGACGACCTCGCCCTCTACGGCTACCGGCCCCTCGACGACGCGCCAGACTCGCGGCCGTCGCCTGAGGCCAATGCGATCGCCGGCGCCGTGGCCGACATCTTCGACGCCCTGGTCTCCACCCTCGCCGACACCTGCCTCGAACCCGATCTGCAGGAACTGCTCTGGTCGGCGGTCAACCTCTTCCACCGCGCCGCCGATCGGGTGCAGCGACGACTTGACGACAATGAGGCCGCCCAGAAACGCAGCCAGCGCGAACAGGACGGCTCCGAGGTCCGATCGGTCGAACTGGAACGCCTGCTGGCGGACGGTCTGGTCCTCATGGAACGCCGCGACGGCCTGGAACTCTACCGCGATCAGGCGGCCGATCAGTTCCAGATCCACACGGGTTCGCCTTGGTCGACGCGCTCAGGCTCGAAGGTCAACCACCGTGCCCTGACCGCCGCGATGATCGACAGCCGGGACTATCTCGCCGCCAAGCGCCGCGCCGACACCGTGGCTCTGTTGCCGGCAGGTCCGAAGATCGCCTTCACGGGCGGCGCGGCCTACAACGATCACGCCCGCATCTGGGACGCGCTCGACAAGGTCCGCGCCAAACATCCCGACATGGTGCTGCTGCATGGCGGCACGCCGACCGGCGCCGAACGCATCGCCGCCTGCTGGGCCGAGGCCCGCAAGGTCACCCACATCGCTTTCAAGCCCGACTGGACGCGCCACGCCAAGGCCGCCCCGTTCAAGCGCAACGACAAGATGCTCGAGGTCCTGCCGATCGGGGTCCTGGCCTTCCCCGGCACCGGCATCAACGCCAACCTGGCTGACAAGGCCAAGATGATGGGCATCCCCGTCTGGCGGTTCGGCGAGGGCGGCGCGTGAGCGCCCAGCCCGCTCACCCCCGCCCGCGATTCCAGGAAGGACGACGATCGGCTATAGTTCGCGCGCGCCGTGGTGGTGGTGGAGGCGCGCCCGTTCGACCCTTGTCACGGAGACCATCACCATGATCGCCATCGGCCTCATCCTCATGATCGTCGGCCTGGCGGCCGTCTGCTGGCTGCTGTTCAGCCTGGCGATCTACGCCCTGCCGCTCTTGGCCGGCTTATCGGCTGGCCTCTACGCCCACGGCACTGGCACCGGCCTATTCGGCGCGATCCTTGTCGGCATCCTCGCGGGCGCCGCCACGCTGGTCGCTGGGCAGGTGGTGTTCGCGACGGTGCGGCCGCCGCTGGCGCGGGTCGCCGTGGCCCTGGTGTTCGCCATCCCGGCCGCGGTCGCCGGCTATCACGCAACCCACGGCCTCGCAGCGCTCACCGTTCCGGCCGAGCCCTGGCGGCAGGCCTTCGCCGTCGTGGGCGCGATCATCGTCGGCGCCACGGCGTGGGTGCGGCTGGCCGCCTTGTCAGATGGCCCCGTCCGCGAACAGATGCGGCCTGGGCGCCCAAGGACACGCAAAGTGGTCACGCTCCGCGCCCCACACGGTGTCCGCCGGCCGTGATTTGACGGACAAGACGTCAATGAGACGGGAACTCAGCCCGATCCGAAACGCACCGGCGGGTTTTCTGGTCGCCCGCCCGCGCTCGGCGTCTTCAGGGCGCCAGAGATGGGCAAATCATCGTCGCTGCTTCGGTGATTTGCCTGCCGGCGGGAAAAGTACTGCAGCCAGATCGTCGGGTTTTCGGTGTTTTCCTGGCACTTGAAAGCTGCACCAGAAAGCTTGGAGGGGTCGATAGAGGCTGAATTGGGAGGCTGTTTTTCTTCAGTCGAGCGCTGAATATCTTGCATTCCGCGGCCACCATGTCATCGCTAGGGCGTGATTGGCACTCTCTGTGTCCGAGTGCCAAACTGGCTGCAAAATGCGCGAGCCCCGCCCGACCAGGAGACTTGAACATGGCGTTTCGTCCGCTTGGCGACCGCGTTGTCATCAAACGCGTCGAAGAAGAAGCAAAGACCAAGGGCGGGATCATCATTCCTGACACCGCCAAGGAGAAGCCGCAGGAAGGCGAGGTCGTCGCCGTCGGCCCGGGCGCTCGCGACGAGGATGGCAAGCGCGTCCCCATGGATGTGAAGGCCGGCGACCGCATTCTTTTCGGCAAGTGGTCCGGCAGCGAAGTGAAGATCGACGGTGAGGACCTCCTGATCATGAAGGAGTCCGACATCCTCGGCCTCATCGAGCCCGTCCCCGCCCAGGCCAAGGCCGCCTAGGCGGCTCCCCAGACCCCTTTCAGCCCCTAGCTTCTTCGAAAGACCAGGCAGATGGCCGCCAAACAGGTTCACTTCTCCTCCGACGCGCGCGACCGCATGCTGCGCGGCGTCAACATCCTCGCCAACGCCGTGAAGGTCACCCTGGGGCCCAGGGGCCGCAACGTGATGATCGAGAAATCCTACGGCGCCCCGCGCTCGACCAAGGACGGCGTCACCGTCGCCAAGGAGATCGAACTTGAAGACAAGTTCGAGAACCTCGGCGCCCAGATGATCCGCGAGGTCGCCTCCAAGACCAGCGACAAGGCCGGCGACGGCACCACCACCGCCACGGTCCTGGCCCAGGCCATCGTCGTGGAAGGCCTCAAGTCGGTGGCGGCCGGCATGAACCCGATGGACCTGAAGCGCGGCGTCGACAAGGCCGTGGTCGCGGTGGTGGAGAGCATCAAGGCCTCCTCCCGCAAGGTGACCACCAATGACGAGATCGCCCAGGTGGGCACAATCTCCGCCAATGGCGACGAGGAAATCGGCGCCATGATCGCCAAGGCCATGGCGCGGGTCGGCAACGACGGCGTCATCACCATCGAGGAAGCCAAGACCCTGGAGACCGAACTCGAAGTGGTCGAGGGCATGCAGTTCGACCGCGGCTACCTGTCGCCGTACTTCATCACCAACGCCGACAAGATGGAGGTCGACCTCGAAGAGCCCCTGATCCTGCTGTTCGAAAAGCGCCTGTCATCGCTCCAGCCGCTGCTGCCTCTGCTCGAAGCCGTGGTCCAGAGCGCCCGTCCGCTGCTGATCATCGCCGAGGACGTCGACGGCGAAGCCCTGGCCACCCTGGTGGTCAACAAACTGCGCGGCGGTCTCAAGGTCGCGGCCGTCAAGGCTCCGGGCTTCGGCGATCGTCGCAAGGCCATGCTGGAAGACCTCGCCATCGTCGCTGGCGGCCAGGTCATCTCCGCGGACCTCGGCATCAAGCTGGAGAATGTCACCCTCGACATGCTCGGCAGGGCCAAGAAGGTCACCGTCACCAAGGACGACACCACCGTGATCGACGGTGCGGGCGACAAGGCGGCGATTGCGGGCCGCATCGTTCAGCTCAAGGCCCAGATTGAAGACACCACCTCCGACTACGACAAGGAAAAGCTGCAGGAACGCCTGGCCAAGCTGGCCGGCGGCGTTGCGGTCATCAAGGTCGGCGGCTCAACCGAGGTCGAGGTGAGGGAACGCAAGGACCGCGTCGATGACGCCCTCAACGCCACCCGGGCGGCGGTCGAGGAAGGCGTTGTACCGGGCGGCGGCGTCGCCCTGCTCAAGGCCTCCAGGGCCCTGGACGGCTTCAAGGGTCTCAACCCCGATCAGGACGCGGGCGTCGCCATCGTGCGGCGCGCGCTTCAAGCTCCGATCCGCCAAATCTCCGAGAACGCTGGCGTGGAAGGCTCGATCGTCGTCAGCAAGGTGCTGGAGCACGCCTCGGCCACCTTCGGCTTCAACGCCCAGACCGAAGAGTACGCGGACATGGTCCAGGCGGGCGTGATCGACCCGACCAAGGTGGTCCGCACCGCCCTGCAGGACGCAGCCTCGGTGGCCGGCCTGCTGATCACCACGGAAGCGGCGGTGGCCGAAGCTCCCAAGAAGGGCTCGGGCGCGCCGCAGATGTCGGACGGTGGCATGGGCGACATGGGCTTCTAGGTACGGCCTCCGCTCCCCATATCATTGGCGGCGTGGCTCCTGGCCGCATCCATGAGTTTCTGACTCGGCAGGATCGCGCCGGGCGAGATTGAAGAAGAGACCACCGACGGAAATCATCGCGGCAAGGGCGGCCATTGAGATCGCCATCATCGAGAACGAGTTGGCCAGGTGCGATGGCCCGTAACGATTGTGTGAAATTCAAGAACGACCAGGGCGTCCCGGAGATCCGAATCGGGGTCAAGGCGTTCAAGTGCGCCGGCGCTTCCGCACCCCAAGACCATCCGCACATCCATCTTGATATGGGCGCGGCGGACACGATCCTCTGTCCCTATTGCGCGACCGTGTTCCGCTATGATCCCCGCCTCGGTCCGCGTGAAGCCGACCCGCCGGGCAGTTCCTTCATTGACGACTTAGGAAAATGAGGAGGAAGGCTTGTTGCCCGAAAACCTCGGGCAAAGGCTCGTCAGGGGCATCTCGTCGAGGGGGCGACCGCCCGATATGGCTCGAAAGCCGACTCCGGCGTGTCCGGGAAACGATAACCAGGCGGACAGGTGAACGCTTGTCCGGATCCCCTACCTAGATGACGAGTTTCCGGACAGTTTGATTTCCGGACGGAAAAACGGACACTGATGGAACTCCAGTGCTCAGAGTGCCAGGCGTCCAGTTGACTGGCGCAGAGCGTGACCAATTTGTGTGTCCTTGGGCGCCAGCCTATTTGGCTGTGGGCGCCCGGCGTACGTGGCCACAGGCGCCCAGATCGGTGACTGCTTCCACGAAGGCGCTGCGCAGGCCGTTTCGACCTACGCCGGCCATACGCCCGCGCCGACAGGAAGCTGGCCGGGGTCCTTGCCCCTGATGAGATGGCGGCGGGCTCGTGTGCGGGTCTTCGGACTCGGCCGAAGTGGTGATCGTCCTGCGGTGGCGCCTCGCCGCTCAGGCGCCGATTTCGGTCCGGCCCACATCATCCGTGCCCCGGGGAGGTCTTTCGTCCGAGGTTCGGATTTGACCGTTTGCACAAGCTCTGCGCCCATCCGCGACGAGCACGAGATCGGATCCTGAAACGCATTGCCGGCCTCCTCCGTAGAGGTGGATGGTTGCCTGAGGTCGGAGCGCTTTGATGCCTGTCCGGTCGCTTGCGGCCCGCGCGGCCTCTCAATGGCCTGATCTGGCCGAAGGCCGGCTGCGCCTCGATCGCCTCAGCCGCAACGCCGTCGGGCAACTTTCTTCCCCTGGCCTGCGGCCATTCCTCGCGGACCAAGAAACTCGTCCAACGTCATCCTCCGCTGCGCTCCGGCTTGGCTGCGCCAAGTGCGGCGCCGATCGCCTCCGGCCTTGGGATCGCCATCGAGCCCGCGACAGGCGCGAGCCCGAGAACAGGAACCAAGGAGCACGACAATGGCGACCATCGGCACCTTCAAGAAGGCCGGCAACGAGTATCAGGGTGAGATCGTCACCCTCAGCGTCCAGGCCAAGGGCGTCCGCTTCGTCCCCGAAGCCAACCGCTCGGGCGACAACGCCCCCAGCCATCGGATCTATGTGGGCCGGGCCGAGATCGGCGCCGCCTGGGCCAAGACTTCCAGCGAAGGCCGCGACTACCTCTCGGTCAAGCTGGACGATCCGAGCTTCACCGCCCCGATCTTCGCCAACCTCTTCGATGACGAGGACAGTGAAGCCTACACCCTGATCTGGTCGCGCCCGCGCAAGACCAGCGGCGACTAAGCCCGCCGGCCGGCCCCGCTCCCGCCCGAGCGGGGCCAAGCCGATCGGTGGCGGCGGTTCAGCCGCCGCGCATGATTGCCGGGCGATGCCGCCCGCGCATCTCCGCGATGTCGCGTGACGCCCATCCCGACGCCGGCAAAGGCCGCTAAACTGAAGGCATGATCGGTGGAGGCGCCTAGGGAGGAAGACCCGTGACCGACTTTCTAGACGAACCGCCGCAGCAGCCGTCCCTCACGGATTATGATCGCGCCCACCTGAGGACTTACCTGCGCCTGCTCGACGCGGCCGACGACGGCGCCGACTGGCGCGAAGCCGTCTCGGTGATCTTCGGTCTCGACATCGCGGACGATCCGGATCGCGCTCGGCGGGTCCATGACAGCCACCTCGGTCGCGCGCGCTGGATGACCGAGCACGGCTACCGCGACCTGCTTCGCCAAGCTCCCGGCTAGGTCGCCGGGCGATGCCGGGGCGACATCGACCGGCGCCCTTTCCACGACTTCCCGCCCGGCACGTCCGTCGCAAATCGTAAGGGCGCTCGCCCTGGAGGCGATCCGAACGCGGAGCAGTCCATGTCGCCCGACGCGTCCCGGTGGCGATCCTCGGCCGAGTACGACTATCTCGACGACCTCATCGCGTCCGACCTCGCCTGGGAATACCTGCGCCGCAACCCCGAGTACCAGCGCGACTATGCGCAGATCGGCGGGCGCGCCACCGGCGTCGAGCAGGCGACCAAGCGTCTTCGCCTGCGCTGGGGGTTGCGATTTCGCGGTTCACCCGGCGCTCAACACCACGGCGCAGCCGGTGTTCTGGACGCCGGAAGCCGACCTGGCGACGGTGCTCCTGACCCCCTCGCCCTCGACGGCCGGGGTCCCTGCCGGCGTATTGGCGGCGGCTGACGACGACCGCACGCGGACCGACGCGCCTGGACGGGGCCTGGTTCTGGGCGACGGCGTCTCCGCGATCCATGTGGCGCTCCTCGCGGCTGCGGCCCCCGATCAGCCGCTCGCCGTGGTCATCCCCCTGGACGCCGACCTTCCCGCACGACTCGCCGCGGCCACCCGCCTCTGGCGCAGCCTGCAGGCCGGTGCGGCCGCGGACGATCCGCTCACGGCCCAGAAACGGCGGCGCATGAAGCAAATGCTGCGCGCCGTCGATGGACGCGCTTGCGGCGCCGCCCATCGTGAGATCGCCCAAGCGCTCTATGGCGCCGAGCGCGTCGCGGCCGAGGCCTGGAGGATCTCCGCCCTGAGGGACGCCACGATGCGGCTGGTTCGCGACGGCCTGGCCATGGTGCGTGGCGGCTATCGCACCCTCCTTCGTCCGCACCGCCTCTCTCGCTGACGCCGACCTTCCGGGGGCGAGGCGGCCCCGGGTGCGGTTTCGCAGCGGAATCTTCGCACTCCCTCGCCATGGGCAGACCCCGCCACCGTGTCCCCAGACCCCCGACGCCATCCGGCGGAGCGCGGGGACGACAGGGAGGCTCGATCATGTCCGCCACACCGCCTGGTGCTTCGCCGCGGTTCCTGCGCACCCCCGAGGCCGCGCGCTATCTCAGCCTGTCGCATCGCACCCTCGAAAAACATCGCACCTACGGCACCGGTCCGGCCTACCGCAAACTGGGCGGCCGGGTGGTCTATGCGGTCGAGGATCTGCAGGCCTGGGCCGACCGCGGGGCCAAGATCTCGACCTCCGATCCGGGCGTCGGAACCGTCCTGCCGGCCAAGCGCTTCGCCCGCCCTGACGGCGACCTCAGCGCCGGCCGGCGTTGAGACGGGCGGCGCCGACGATGACAAAGCGTTCCACCTTCCCGCCCAGCGAACGCGAACGGCTCGATCCGTTCGTCGTGGCCGCGGGCGACGCCAGCCCGCGCGATCAGCGCGATCTGATGGAGCGGCCGTTCTTTTCCTTGTCCAAGTCACACCGCACACGGCCGATCCTCTACAAGGCCGGCGACGTCGAGGTGCAGGTCCACGGCCTGCCCGAGCACGGGATGGCGACCATCTGGGACGCCGACGTGTTGATCTGGGCGGCCTCGCAGATCGTCGAGGCCGAGAACCGGGGCTTTCGAACCTCCCGCCTGCTGCGCTTCACGCCCTACCAATTGCTGACGGCCGTCGGCCGGGCGACCGGGGCGACCGAGTACCGTCTGCTCAAGAGCGCGCTCCAGCGCCTGCAATCGACCGTGATCGCCACCTCAATCCGCCAGGGCGAGCATTGGCGGCGCCAACAGTTCTCCTGGATCAACGAGTGGGAGGAGCTGGCGACGCGGTCGGGCCGGGTCGAGGGCATGGAGTTCATCCTGCCCGACTGGTTCTACCGCGGCGTCGTCGACCGCTCCCTCGTCCTGGCCATCGACCCGGCCTACTTCCGCCTGACCGGCGGCATCGAGCGCTGGCTCTACCGCGTCGCGCGTAAGCACGCCGGCCGCCAGAGGGGTGGCTGGGTCTTCGACATCGCCCACCTGCACGCCAAGTCCGGCAGTCTCGCGCGGCCGTCCGACTTCGCGCTGGATCTCCGCCGCATCGCCGCGCGCCAGCCGCTGCCGGGTTACCGGCTCACCCTTGAGCGCTTACCCGGTCGCGAGCGCCTGCGGATCACGCCGCTCGATCCCTCCACGCCTGTGGACGGACCTGTGACTCGGGTCGTGACATCAGGCGCAACAGGTGTCGGGACATCGGGCGCAGGCCTATCGGGAGATCAGGCGCACGCCCCGCCGCCAAGCCCTTGGCCGGACGGGGAAAGCCGCACCGCTAACTTGGACTCTAACCGAGAGTCTAACTCTCCTATTGTAGACGGGCTTCGGTCTGATCGTTCGCTCGGCGGGGACGCGCCATGAGCGCCGACCTGACCGTGGTCCACCTGCTCTGGGTCGAGAAGCGTGTCGAGCGCTGGATCCGCTTCGGCCGCGTCGTCCACGAAGAGATGCTTGACCGCCGCCGGCGTGTCGTCGGCTTCGCGCCCAACAGCATCTTCGCCTTCGTCCGCTGGGCGGCCAACGACTATGGCACGGCCGTCTCACGGCTCGACGTGCTGCGCGCCGTCTCGCCCGGCGAGGCCTATTGCACCGTGCCCTGCGTGGCGCCCGGCGCGGACATCCTCCTGCGCACCTTCGGCTGGACCCACACCGAACGCGCGCTCAAGGCCATCGACGCCATCGAACGGGGCGGCGTCGATCCTTGCGACGTGGCGCCAGACCACTGGCGCCACGTCCATGACCGGCTCGCCGCGCGCGAGGCGCCGCGGCCCTATACGCGTGAGCGCCATCGGGCCTGGCTTCTGCGTCGGAGGCTGCAGTGACCTCGCGCGCCTGGCTGCCGCTCATGGCCGCGGCGCTAGCGGTGACGGCCACGGGCGTCACCCTGTGGCGAGATCCGCCGCCGATGCTCGTCTGGAACATCACGGCGAGCGCGCCGATGGGCCTCTACCGGGTAAGCCGGGCCGACCCGTTGCGCCGCGGCGATCTTGTCGTGGCCAGGCCTTCCGGGCGGTTGGCCGCCTTCCTTGCCGAGCGCGGCTACCTCCCTCTCGGCGTGCCGCTGATCAAGCCGGTGGCGGCGCTTCCCGGGCAGCGCGTCTGCCGTGTCGGGAGCGCCATCATGATCGACGGCGCCGTGGCCGCCGACGCGCGCCGGCATGACCGCTGGGGACGGGACCTGCCGGTCTGGTGGGGCTGCCGGACGATCGCGCGGGGCGAGGTCTTCCTGATGAACCCGGCGCGGCGGGACAGCCTCGACGGGCGCTACTTCGGCGCCTTGGCCGCCACCTCCGTTGTCGGCCGCGCGCAGCCGCTCTGGGTCTTGCCAGGGCCCGACGACCGCAGCCCGTCGGCCGAGCGCCGGCGCTGAATCCGCCTTCTCACCCCAGCCAGATGGAGATCCCCATGGCGCGTATCGGAACCTTCACCCGCACCGCTGACGGCTTTGCCGGCCGGCTGCATCTGCTCACAACCGAGGTCGACCTCCTCCTCGTCCCGGCCAGCCCCGCCGGCGGCGGCAAGGTGCCGGACTATCGGATCTTGCGCGCGGGCGACGATGGCGGCGAGGTCGGTGCAGGCTGGAACCATACCGGCGAGAAGGCCGGGGCCTACATCTCGCTGGTGCTCGACGATCCCACCTTCGCGCAGCCGATCCGCGCCAATCTGTTCCGATCCGACGCCGACGACGGCGTTTTCCATCTGCACTGGACCCGGTCCCCGCGGTGGCAAGGACGGGACCAGGGCTGATGGCTCCGGGCTCGTCGTCTCGGCGGCGGCGCGCGGAAGTCATGCGTCGCCGGCTCGCCTGGATCGCGCTCGCTGTGCTCCTGGCGGGTCCTGCGACCCCCTTGGCGGCGCCGGCAGGTTCGACGTTTGATACTCCGATGCCGCGCGACGGGATCGCCGCGCATGTCGCCGAGGCGGCGCGGCGGTTCGGTCTTCCCGAGGCCTGGATCGAGGCCGTGATGCGCGCAGAGAGCGCCGGCGATCCGCGCGCCGTCTCCTCCGCCGGCGCCATGGGACTGATGCAACTGATGCCGGCGACCTGGGCCGACCTGCGCATTCGATACGGATTTGGCGGCGATCCCTATGATCCCCGCGACAACATCCTCGCCGGCGCGGCGTACCTGCGCGAACTCCACGACCGTTATGGTGCGCCCGGATTCCTCGCAGCCTACAACGCAGGACCAGGGCGCTACGAGGACGCCCTGACGACGGGCAGGCCCTTGCCGTCCGAGACGCGCGCCTACCTCGCCAAGCTGGCGCCGGTCGTGGGCCTGATGCGCGGCCGGGGCGTCATTCTCCAGCGTGTCGACCTCACCGCCTGGACCCGATCGGCGCTATTTGCGGACCTCTCGACCGTCGCCGACACCGGTCGAGATGCCGCCGATCCACCATTGGACCGTCCTTCCTCCGCCCGATCCGACGCTCATCGCTCCGTCCAGGCCGTGGACCACGCTGGTATTTTCGTCCGCCGTTCTCATCAAACGACGGCGCCATGACCGTGATGGTCCGGCGGCGAGCGTCTTCGGCTTCCGGCGAACTCCGGCGTGGGATTGTGTCGGGCGCATCGAAAGCGAAGGCTCGATTGCGAGATAAAAGCACCGCCGTCGGCGGGTGCTCTGGGCCTTGGTGGGATTGGGTTTTCAGCGCCATCGCCTCAAATGGCCTGCTGGCGTTCCCGGGCAATTCATCAAATCTTTCAATGATTCTAGCGCCGTCGCCGCGCCATCGGCTCGCGAGCATCATCCGGTGAACGACTCCGATGATGACTTTCGGATTCGGCCGGGACGGGGACGTGACGGGGGGCGTCGCGTCGAGAGCTTCGTGGGTCAGGTCAAGCGCGCGACGATGAAGGCCGGCGGCCGGGGCGTGGGTCCGCCCAAACGCACCGGCGGCGGTTCGCGCTTCGGGCGGGGACGCGGGGCGGCCCTGCGCCGGGGCTTGCGGGCGAGGGCGCGGCGCGTGGTGGTCAAGGCCAGGATCGTGCGCCATGCCGGGTCACGGTTCCGCGCCGCGCCCCTGGCCCGCCACATCGGCTACCTCGAACGCGAAGGCGTCACCCGCGACGGACAGCGGGCGCACATGTTCGACATCGGCGCCGAGCAAGCCGACGTCGCGGGGTTCGCCGAGCGGTGCGAGGGCGACCGCCACCATTTCCGGTTCATCGTCTCGCCCGAGGACGCCGGCGACATGGCCGACCTGCGCGCCTTCACCCGCGAGCTGATGGAGGACGCCGAGCGGGACCTCGGCACAAGGCTCGACTGGGTGGCGGTGGATCATTGGAACACCGACAATCCCCACGTCCATGTCCTGGTCCGCGGCCGGGCCGACGGCGATGAGGACCTGGTGATCGGCCGCGACTACATCAGCCGGGGCTTGCGCGCCCGCGCCGAGGAGCGCGTCACCCTCGAGCTGGGTCCGCGCAGCGAGCGAGAGATCGAAGCGGCGCTTCAACGCGATGTCGCGGCCGAGCGGTGGACGGGCCTCGACCGCGCGCTGCAGGCCGCGGCCGATGCGGGCGGCGGCCTGGTCGATCTGCGGCCGCACATGCCCGCCCCCGATCCCGAACTGCGCCGCCTGATGGTCGGTCGCGCCATGACCCTCGAGCGCCTGGGACTGGCCGATCCGGCGGGCGTGGCGCGCTGGAGCCTCAAGCCCGGGTTGGAGGAAACCCTGCGCGATCTGTCGATCCGTGGCGACATCATCAAGACCCTGCATCGGGCGATGGGGCAGGCGGGGCGGACGGCCGATCCGGCCGGGTTCGCGGTGCACGATGAGGATGTGCGCGATCCGGTCCTGGGCCGGCTGGTCGAGCGCGGCCTGCATGACGAGCTGGCCGGCAGCGCCTACGCCGTGATCGAGGGCGTCGACGGCCGCAGTCACCATCTGCGCTTCGGCGATCTTGAGATGACCGGCGATGCAAAGCCCGGCGCGATCGTGGAGCTCCGGTCCTGGGAGGACGCCCAGGGCCGCTCCCGCCAGGCGCTCGCCGTGCGATCCGACCTGCCGTTGGAGGCGCAGGTCCAGGCGCCCGGCGCCACCTGGCTGGATCGCCAGCTCGTCGCCCGCGAGCCCGTCGAGACAGGTGGGGGATTCGGGGCCGATGTTCGCGACGCCCTCCAGCGTCGCACCGAGCATCTGATCGACCAGGGGCTGGCGCGGCGTCAGGGTGGGCAGGTGGTCTTCGCTCGCGATCTCCTGAGCGCCCTGCGGACCCGTGAACTCGGCGCCGTCGCCACCAACCTCGCCGACGACACCGGCCTTGCGCACCGCCCGTCTGCGCCGGGTGAATTCGTAGCGGGAACCTATCGTCGGCGCCTGGACCTGGCCTCGGGCCGCTTCGCGATGATCGACGACGGATTGGGCTTCCAGCTCGTGCCCTGGCGGCCAGCGCTCGAGGCCCATCTGGGGCGTCATGTCTCGGGATCGATGACGCCCGGTGGCGGCATCGATTGGAGTTTCGGCCGCCGCCGCGGCCTAGGGCTTTGAGCGGGGCAGGGGAAAGGTCAGGCTCCCGCGCCAGATCGGCCAGGAGCATGGCCACCATCGGCAGCCTGGGCGGATTCTCCTCCCAGCACAGGAGCGTAACCCTGCCCAAGATCGGCCAACCGAATGATCTCAGTCGTCGTCATCGGCCTTGTCAGGCGACTTCCGCTTGGTCGGAACGCCGACATTCGGTGACTTCTGATGCAGGAACTTCTCGGCCCAATCCGCCTGGCTGCGAACTTCGGTGGCCAACCCCTGGAACAGGTTCGAGAAGGCTGCGACCAGCGTCGTCGTTTCCAGCCGCTGGATTTCCGGCCCCTGTTCGGTGGTGAACTCCTGCAAGGCGATCGCCATGGCGATCATCATCTTGTTGTTGGCGCAGTACGCCGCCAGCTCCGGCATGCCGAGGAACACGGCGGCCAGGATCGCGTAGGGGTCGCTGTCGGTCGCCTGCGCGAACCGAAAGACCAGGTCCACGCTCAACCGTCCGCCGCCTGCCTCGAAGTGCAGGTACGAGCGCGGCGGGAGGCCCATGGCGGCGGCGATCTGACGTGTCGTCATCGACCGAGTTCGTCGCACCGCGCGCAGAGCGAGCGATAGGAGTTGGCTCCGCTTGCGGCTTTCCGGATCACTGGAAGACATACAACCCACACGCCCGATGTTCTACCCATACGTGTCGCCAAACTGTCGCGGTTCAAGAGGTTGATCAACGCTTCCCGCCGGATGTCACGGCGGCCGGCGCCCTCAGGACTCGCTTCAGTGCAGATGAGGAGATATAATGTATAATGAAATACTGAAATAGGAAAAGTGGCGCAAAAATCTTGCGCGATGGCGCAAATAGGTTGCGTCGTGGCGCAAATGTACTGCCGACAACTATCAATTGTAACTTCGGTTTGAATTGTGTATCTATGCGTAGTGGATAAAACGCAGTGTAGCGGCGCGCCGCTTGCAGTCGTGGAGCGCTTTCTTGCGGAGCACGCCCTCGCTCAACAGCCAAGATCCGTTCCGCATGGCGCTGGGAAAGCTGCGCGGGCAGTTGCGGGATGGCGACTACGTGCTGGGCGAGCCGCTCCCCATCGTCGATCTGGCGCGTGGCATGGGGCTCAGCGCGACGCCCATTCGCGAAGCGCTCGCGCGCTTGGCGGGGGAAGGGTTGATAGAGGATCGCCGCGGCCGGGGCTATTTCGCCTGGCGGTTCGACGTGGCCGACCTCGTCGAACTCTACGCCCTGAATCTGTTGCACCTGACGGGCGCCCTGGACATCGCGCTGGCGCGGAAGGCTGTCGGCGGCTCGCCGCGGGAACTGGCCCAGGAGGCCCTGGACGCCATGCTGGCGGGCCTCGGCCCGGCTCAGGGCTTGGCCGCGTTTTCGGAGCACCTGTTCGACCGCGTGATCGCCGAGGGCGGCAACCGGGCCCTGATGGGCGCCTATCGGGCGATATCCGACCGCCTGGGTCCGGCGCGCCGCGTCGAGGCCGAGGTGATCGAGGGCATGGCCGATGAAGTCGCCAACCTCGCCGCATTGTTCGACGCGGCGGATCGGACCGGTCTGCGCGACGCCCTGCGTGGCTTTCATGGCCGAAGGCGCGAAGAGGCTGGAAGCATTGTCGGCGCCATGCGCGCCCGGCGGGCGTTCCAATGAACTATTCTCTCAATATAGTTTCAATATACGGATCTCCGTAGGCTGATGATGTCGCCGCAACCTAGCGGTGTTTTCTAAAATGCACGGAGATTGTGATGCCCAAGATGCGCAAGTTCGGTCTCATCCGGCTCGGCAGCGCCAAGCGCCTGACCAAGGGCGACGAAGGCGTGGGCCTCGAGATCGCGACGTTCCGCCGCGAAGAAGGCTGAAGGCCGGCTTCGTGAGGCGCCGGGCGGGGTCCGCCCGGCGCCGCTCTCCGGGTGGCTCGGCATGCAGAACACGGTGTGGCGCCTGACGCCGCGAACGCATCTCGCCTTCGTCGGCCCGGACCTCGTGGTCTTGGATGTCGAGGACAACGCGTATTTCTGCTTGCCCGGCGCGGTCGGGTCGATCCGCCAGCTCGACGGGGGCGACGTGGTGTTCGAAGACGCCGATCTCGCTGAACAGTTCGCCACCGCCGGCTTCCTGTCGTCGGCGCCCGCCGAGCCCAGGAGCACGCGGCGCCTTCCGGATCGGCCGAGCGCCGATCTGCAGGCGCTGACCGCCGCCTCGATCGACCGCCACGCGATGGCGGGCATGTTGGGGGCCTTCGCCGGGATGCTGCGGCACTACTACGGCAAGCCCTTTTCTCACCTCATCGGCGAAGCTGCGCGGGGCGCGCTCGATCCGGGCGCGGCGGAGCGGCCTCCGTCCATGGCGCTGACGGAGCGGGTGGCCGCCTTCGGGCATCTCCTGCCCTGGGCGCCGTTTCAAGGCGAATGCCTCTACCGATCCTTCATGCTCCTGCGGTTCCTGCGTTCGGCCGGCCATGACGCGCGATGGGTCTTCGGCGTCCGCACCTGGCCGTTCCAGGCCCATTGCTGGCTCCAGGCGGGCGGAACGGCGCTCGATGACGCCGCCGAACGCGTGGCCCCGTTCACGCCAATCCTGGCGGTCTGAGATCCGGCCGTGGCCAACTATGTCGCCCTATCCTGGCCGCCCGAACGTGAAGCCGCGCGGGCGCGCGTGGACCGGCTCCTTGAGGATCGGGTCATGCGCCGCGGCTGGCGGCCGGCCGAACAGGGGGAAGGCTTCTGCATCCTCGTGGAGGCTGCAAGGCCTCTTCGGATCCGCCGCGTCGACGACGACAGCGCTCGCATTCTGGGGGACCTCTTCGACCGTCCGACCGGCCAGCCCGCGGCGGAGATCCTCCCAAGCGGCGGCCGGCGGGCCGGCGTCGAAGCGCTCTGCGCGTATCTGGCGACCGCCTATTGGGGCCGCTACGTGGCCGTCCAGCCCGATCCCTCTGGAGGGATGGCGGTGTTCCGAGACCCATCGGGCGCCCTGGATTGCCTGACCTGGCAAGTCGACGGGATCACGATCGCGGCGTCATCGCTCCCCGACTGGCTGCTGTCGGCTCTGCCGCCCCACCTTGAGCTGAATTGGCATGCCATCGGCGCCTTCCTGGCCGACCCGGCGGCCCTCGGGGCGCGTCTCGGCCTGGACGGCGTCGCCGCGGTTCTTCCGGGAACCCTCCACGGGCCAGTCGCCGGACGGGCGCCGCTGGCAATCTGGCGTCCGGCTTCCTTCGTCCGCGCGGCGGCCCCCGGTTACGCCGAGGCCAAGGCCGTCCTGGCGCGCACGGTGGACATGTGCGTGGCCGCCTATGCCGCGTCCGGCGGACCCCTGCTGGCCGAAGTCTCCGGGGGCCTCGATTCCTCGATCGTGGCGTCGGCCCTGGCGCGAGCGCCCGATGCGCCGGTCGCCCAGTGGATGAACTTCCATGTGGCCGACCCGCAGGGCGATGAGCGCCGCTACGCGCGAGCCATGGCCGATCGCCTGGGCGTGCCGCTCACCGAGATCGCCAAACCGGAACTCGCCCTGACCCATGACGGGCTGGACGATCAGATCGTCGGGGTCAGGCCGAGCCTCAACGGCATGGACCGGCATTATGACGTCGACATCGCCGAGCGGTGCGCCGCCTTGGGGGTGCGATCCATCCTCACCGGGCAGGGCGGCGACATGATCTTCTTCCAGGCGCCGACGCCCCTGGTCGCGGCCGATCTATGGCGCCGGCGCGATGGCCGACAGGCGGCCATCGGGGACATCCAGGTCATCGCGCGCTGGACCCGGCGGTCGGTCTGGTCGGTCCTGCGCGCCGCAGGCCTCGCCGCCACCGGCTTGGGAGGCCGGCGGCGGCGGCCACCTCCGGCTTTCCTGACGCCACAGGGCGCTGCTCTCGCCGCCGACGTCGCCCTTCATCCTTGGCTTGAAGACCTGCGGGGCGTCACGCCCGCGAAGCGGCTGCAGATCCGAGGCCTGGCCAACGCGCAAGGGTTCTTCGGCGACTGCCGGCGTGCCCGGCGGGCCGAACTCGTCCATCCGTTGCTCTCCCAACCGATCGTCGAGCTTTGTCTGGCCATTCCCGCGATCGACCTCACGCGCGGCGGTCGTGGCCGGGCGCTCGCCCGCGAAGCCTTCGCCGATCGCCTGCCGGACCTGGTCACGCGGCGGCGGTCGAAGGGCGACCTGACGGCCTATTACGGGCGCATGCTGGGGCGCAGCCTCGAGATCCTGCGGCCCTATCTTCTGGACGGCCGCCTGGCGCAGGAAGGCCTCATCGACCGTGATGCGCTGGACGAGATGCTGACCGAGACGCACCTGATCTGGCGCGGTGATTATCCTGATCTTTTGCGACTGCTCGCCGTGGAGATCTGGCTGCGACGCTGGGCGAGCCGCATCGGCGATCTCGCATCCCACCGTCATTGACCGGCGGCCGGCGCGGTCAGGGCCCGATCCAACCAGTCGAAGACCTCGGTATAGAGGACGCGGATGTTGGCGGGGCTCGAGGGTATGTGGCCCTCGCCCCAGAGGGTCATCAGGATTGCGTCCTTGTCCTGCCGATAGAGCGCCGCGAACATCTCCTCGCCCTGGGCGAGGGTCACGAAATCCTGGTCGCCATAGATCAGGAACACAGGTGTCCTGATCCGGTCGGCGGCCAGCACGGGGCTATTGCGGACGTAGCGATCGGGATCGCGCCACGGCGGGGAGCCGAGGCTGGCCTGGCCGCTTTCGGCCCACCCCATGTGCAGCGTGGTCGGATAACCGTCCTCGGGCGCCATCCGGTAGAAGGGCGGGACCGAGCCCCAGCCGCTGATCAGGTCCGCCTTGGCGGCCTGGGCGATGATCGCCCTGAACCGCGTGGTCTGGGTCGCGGTGACAAGCGCGGCGTAGCCGCCGAAGCTATGGCCCCAGAGCGCCAGCCGGTCGCGATCGACCAGGCCCTGGTCGGCCGCCACGTCGACGATCTTGAGGATCTGGTCGGCTAGGCCGGCGGCCGGCTCGCCGGTGGCGCGGTCGCGCGGCAGGCTCGGGACCAGCACGGCGTAGCCGTGGGCGGCGAGGAGCTGGGCGTTGGGCGTGAAACTGGGGGCGCCGGCTGCATAGCGCACCGGCGGGCGCGGATGCATCGAGCCGGGATAGGGCAGGACGACGAGCGGCGGGCGTGACCCTGGTCGGCGGTTCGGCGGCAGATAGAGCCAACTCTTGAGGGCCTGTCCGGCGGGCCCGATATGGTCGAGTTCTCGGATTTCGGCGCCGTCGACCTTGGCGAGCTCCGCGTTGACGGTCAGCACGGGCAGCGGCGGTCCGCGCCGCCGCGTCAGGGCAAGCCGCTGGACGCCGTGGTCGTCACGCATGCGCACCACGATCTGATCATCTCCAAGAGCGACGAAGGCCGTGTCGTCGGCGATGCGGAACGAAGCCGATGTCGTATCCGACGTGACGCGCTCGACGGCGTCCGGCGTGGACGTCAGCAGCCAGCCGCGGCGCGGCGGCGCGTTGACGACGAACCGTTCGCCGAGACCCAGGGCCACAATCGGCCGCGCCCGCCGACCGCGGCCGTCGGTCAGTCGCCGTGCCTCTCCAGTTGGGTCGACCTGCCAGGCCGCGCCATCGGCGACCAACAGAAGCGCCTTCGTGTCGATGGCCGAGAGGGTCGGCGGCGGCTCGGACAGGCCCTTGGTGAGATTGATCGCCTTCGCGCCGCCGAGTCGGAACCAGTCGGCGCGTCCCTTCGACCCAAGGCGCCGCCCATAGACGACTGGCTGAGCGCCCAGCCAATCGGCCCGGACAATGGCGATGCCTTCGGCCGTATAGGCGACGTCCGGCTGAACGACGCCATGACCCGCCGGCGAGAGCCGTCCGGTCGCGGCGTCGATCATAAGCAGCCGCCCCGCCGACCAGGCCTGGCCGCGGTCGCGCGCGAACATGAGCAGGGCGTCGCCGGCTGGCGACCAAGCGAGCAGATGGGTGAGCACGTCACAGGCTTCGCAGGGCGTGCGGACGGCGCCCGTCGCAAGATCGACGATGGTGAGGGCCCGTCGATGCGCCGGCGTACCCACCCGGACCGCCGCGTCCGCCTTGGGCTGCAGCGGCTCGGCGTCTGCGACGGCGGCGACATAGCGGCCGCTCGACGACAGCTCGAGATCGAAGAAGCCGCCCTCGGCCAGGGTCCGAACCGCCCCGCTGCGGAGATCGACCTTGAGCAGCCGGCGCGGCGCGGCAGGCCGGCGACGGTCGAGGAACCGGCCGCTGCCGGCCAGGGTGACGGCCGCCACGCGCCCCTCGGCCGCTCGCCGCCAAAGGTCCGGAAGGCGCGCCGTCGCCTGCCAGCCGGTGCGCAGGTGAAGCGGGACCGTGCCGGTCGGAAGGGCGATCAGGACGAGCTCGGTCTCGGAGCGCCACTGGACGGTTCGCCCATAGAGGGCCTGTTCGGTGGGAAGGCCGAGCCAACGGACCTGGCGGGTGACGAGATCGACCACGCCGGTGTCCCAGGTCCGGTCGCGGAACCGATAGACGACCATGGACCGCCCCCGCGGTGAGAAGGGGCCGGCGACATAGCCCGCGCCGGCCTCCGGTATGATCAGAGGCTGCGCCAGGTCCGGGTGATCGAGGTCGACAATCCGGAGCCGGCCCAGAGCCGGCTGCCGATAGCCGTCGAAATCGAAGCTCGGCGCGGTGTCATGGGCCGCGAGCGTTTCGGCCACCAGCCACCGGCCGCCCGGCGCGATCGCCGCCTGGCCGAGATCCTCCAGTTTCAGGAGATCGTCGAGCGAGAGCGGCCGGCCGGCGGCCGGCCCGTACGACAGGGCCAGGCACAAGGCCGCGATCTGCGGCAGCCGGCATCTGGAACGGGTGCGCATCCGAGGTCTGCCTGGACCGTCAGGTCACCAGCGTTTGGTCAGTTGCAGCGAGGCGAACCGACCGATCGGATCGGCGTTGGCCGGGTCGTAACCGACCCCTTGCGGGGCGTCGTAGAACGGCGGCGCGCGATCGAACAGGTTCTGCACCGAGAGCGCCAGCAGCAGGCCCCGCGCCGGTCCCGCCGTCGGCCGCCAGCGCAGTTGCAGGTCCGCCGTGGTCCACGAGCCCACCCGGTGGCCGACGCTGTCGTGGTAGTCATCGACATAGTTGACGCCGAGCGTCGCGCCGAAGGGGCCGCGGGTCCAGCTCACCGAGCCCTGGGCGCGCAGATCGACGGGCTGGCCCGCCACGTCCACGAACTGGGTCCATGACCCGTCCGGGGTGACCTGGCGCTTGTAGTCGATCAGATAGGTCGCGTTGGCCGCCAGATCGAAGCGATCGGCGCCGACGTCGAAGCCATAGGACGCGGCCAGGTCGAGGCCGCGGACGTGGAAGCCGCCGGTGTTGACGAAGCGGGCGTCGACGATCGCCGTATAGGCGTTCGCCGGAAACAGGCCGGCGCTCGACGAGGTCGACTGCGCCAGCAGCGCCGTCACGCGCGCCAGATCGGCCGGATTGTTCGGATCGACGGCATGGACGAAGGGCGCATAGATCGGGTTGCTGAGGACGTTGTAGATGTCGTCGCTGACAGGCTGGGCGATCTGGTCGGTGAACTTGATGTCGAACCCGCCGGCGCTGAGCCGCAGGCCGGGGATCGACTTCGGCGCGATCTCCACGCCGGCCGTCCACGACCTGGCCGATTCCGGCTCCAGGTCCAGATTGCCACCCACTTGGAGGAGGACCAGCTTCTGCGCCCCGCCCTGGGGCAGGAAGCCCGGCCCCGCGTCCTGAACTTCATAGACCTCCGACAGGGCGGGGGCGCGGAACGAGGTTCCGTAGCTGGTGCGGACCGTCACCCCGGCGGCGGGCGACCAGATGAGGCCGACCTTCGGATTGCGGGTCGTCCCGACATCGTCGTAGTGCTCGATGCGGCCGGCGATCGACGCTTCGAGACGTTCGATCCCCGGGACCGCGTTGTCCGGACCGACGATCGGAACGCGAAGCTCGAGAAAGGCCGCGCTGACGGTGCGCTCATAGGGTCCCGAGGTCTGCGTGAGCGGAGAAGACTTCGAGGTCAGGCCCACGCTGCTGGTTTCGAACCGTTCACGGCGGACCTGGACGCCGACAGCCGCCTTCATGTCCCCGCCGGGCAGGGTTAGGACGACGCCGTCCGCCTTGGCGTTGGCCGAGGCGACCTGGCTGTGATTGCGCGACGCCACATAGCCGCTGCCGACGAAGTCGAGCACGGTGCGGGAATTGGCGGCGCCTTCGCCATAGGCGTTGAAGTAGCCATCGCGCGCCGCGCTGAAGCTGGTCGCCGGGTCGTCGGCGATGGTCCCCAACGCCTCCTGCAGGAAGCGCGTATTGAGGCGATGGGTGCTGGATCGCTTGCCTGTCTCCTCCGCAAAGGCGCCATAGGCCTCGGCGCGCCAGGTCTTGCCGACGTCGGCGGTGAGGCCCGCCGAGGTTCCTAGGCTCTCGGAGCTGCCGGTCGAACGTAGCGGTCCCAACTCGTCGGTGAAGGAATAGGCGATCTGGTTGGAGGTCGCGCCGTTGGGCGAGACGAAGAAGGGGTTGTTGCGGTTGACGGTGATGAGCGCGACCGACCCCGGCAGCGCATAGGCGAATTCCCGCCGGCTGTAGCGGGCGTCCGCCATCAGATCGATGCGCTCGCTCAGGGCTTGGCCGACGTTCAGATAGACGCTGTTGCGTTCCTGCTTGGGAAGGATGTCGGCCTGAGCGCGCTGGTTTTCGAGATTGACCTGACCCGCCAGGAAGCTCGCTGGCGTCAGACCCGCTCCGTTCTGCCCCGGCGGGATCGCCCAGGTCGGCACGTAGGCGGAGGTCGCCGCGTCCCGCCGCATCACATTGCCGGGGTGGCTGTAGAACAGCCTGCGGTCGGTTCCCCCAAGCGGCCGCAAATCGGCGTTGGCCGTGAAGTCCCGCTCGGCGCCGGCCAGCGCGTCCCGGTGATAGTACTCGTAGGACAGGAGGGCATGACCGCTGGCCCAGGTCTTGCCGAACGTCGGGCCGAACTGCCGCTCCTGGGCTGCGCCGCCCGACGCCACGCCGAGCCTGGCCCGCGTTTCCGCGCCGTCGAAGTTGCGCCGCAGGATGATATTCACCACGCCGCCCACCGCGTCGGACCCATAGAGGGCCGAGGCGCCGTCGAGGAGGACTTCCACACGCTCCACGGCCGCCGTCGGTATGGCCGACACGTCGGCGAAGTCGCCCTTGAGGCCGGTCCCTGCCATGCGGCGGCCATCGACGAGGACGAGGGTGGCGGAGGTCCCCAGGCCACGCAGGTTGACGCCGGTCGAGGCCACGGCGTTGGTTCCAAGGCGGTCCGAGCCCGTGAGGAAGGTGTCGGGCGATCCGACTCCGCCGAAGTTCTGCGGCAGCTCAGAGAGCAGGTCGGCGACGGTGGCCCGGCCGGTCTGGTCCAATTGCTCGCGCGAAACCGTCACGACCGGCGACGGGCTGGCCGTGGGGCCGCGGATCAGCGTTCCGGTCACAACCACTTCGGAAAGCGTGGTCGATGCTTCCGCCGGGGCTTGGCCGGGCTTCTCCTCGACGAGGGCGGACGGATCCGAGCCGGTCACGGTCGAGTTCGCAGTCTCCGAAGCGCCCGAGCCGCCGCCGAGCGCGACCGGTGTGGCGCGCAGCTTGAGGACGATCACGTTCGGCCGGCTGCGCTGGACGGCGATGCCCGTCCCGGCCAGAAGCCGGTCGAGCGCTTCGTCGGGGGACAGGCGCTCCTTAAGGCCAAGGGAGCGCCGGCCGGCGACGAGTTCGGCCGGATAGATGAGCTGGCGGCCGGTTTGCACGGCGTAGGCCATCAGCGCCGCGTCGAGCGTGCCGGCCTCGATGTTGAAGGCGACGGCGGTCGTCGGCGGCGCGGGCGCGCAGATCGCGGCGGCTGGGTTGGCTGCGAGCGCCGCGGCGAGGCTGGGCATGATGAGCCCGTGACGAAGATAGCGGTGGTGGAAGCTTTTGGCGGTCAATTCGGGGTCCCCTCTGACGCCGCTCCGGCGCCCGTCTTGAGACGGGTTTCTGGGTCGTCGGACGGCGCGTCTGTGGGATAGACGCGAGCGCCCAAGGGAGACCCTGGCGAGGGTCAGAAGATTTTTATCCGCCGGGCGCGGGCGCGGGCGCGGGCTCTGGCGGGGCGGTCAGGTGGATCGCACCATCAGCCTGCCGCGTGGCGCGCAGGCCGTGGAGATCGCTGACGGCGGCGACGAAGGCGTCGGTGTCGCCGCTGTCGAAGACGCCGGTCACCGGAATCGCGCCGACATCGGCGGCGTCGAGTTCGATCTTCTGCGCGCTGTATCGGTTGATCTCCGCGATCGCGGCGGTCAGCGGCACGGCGTGGAACGTGATCCGCCCGGTCGTCCAGCTTGTGGCGGCCGCGACGTCTACGGCCTTTTGTACGGCAGGCGCGCGACCGGTGGTGAGCTGCTCGCCCGGTTTCAGCGTCCAGCGGCGGTCTTGGGCGGCGTCGCGGGACGCCGCCGCGCGAACCTCGACCGCGCCCTCGACCAGGGTGACGCGGACGCGGCCGTCGTCGCGGCGAACATCGAAGCGAGTCCCGATGGCGCGCACGTCGGTTTGGCCGGCGTCGACGATGAACGGGCGGCCCGCGTCGTGCGCCACCTCGAAGAACGCCTGGCCACGATCGAGCTCGACGCGGCGCACGCCGCTGCTGAAGCGGACCTTCAGGCGGGTCTGGGTGTCCAGGCGAACGCGCGAGCCGTCCTCAAGCCGCACGAGGCGCTGTTCGCCCACTCCTGTGGAATAAACCGACCGCGCGTCGATGATCTGCACGCCAGCGAAGACGGCGACCGCCGCGACGACCGCCGCGCCGACGCTCGTGAGCGGCCGGCTCCTGAGGGCCGCCAGAATGCGTTTCCAGGGATTGGCCCTACGGGTTCGCGCGAAAGCCGCCGACACCGCGGCGTCCATATCGGGATCGCCCTTCAGCGTCCCGCCTTTGCGCCAAAGCGCTTCGATGGCGGTGTAGGCCTCCCGATTGCCGGGGGTCTGGCGCCAGACACGGAACTCCTCGAGGGCCGCGGCGGAAATCGAGCGCGTGTTGAGGCGCGCGAACCAGGCGGCCGCCTCTTCCTTCGCACGATCGGCAAGAGGTGATGAAAGGCTCATGGCGTGTCTTCCGTCGCCTAATCCTGCACGCGCGCCGCGCAATGGGCCAGGGCCCTGGACATCCGCCATTCAACCGTCTTGATCGAAAGCCCACTGTGAGCGGCGATTTCTTCATAGGTCAAACCGGCGATCCGGCTCAAGACAAACACATCCCGGGACGCATGCGGCATCGACAAGAGGATCTGCTTGAAGAACAGCGCCTCGACCTGATCGGCGTCGATGCGTTCGGCGGCGTCCACCGGATCCTCGACAGCAAATTCGACCTGCACGCCCCTGACGTTGTTTCGCCGCATCTGGTCGCGGGCCAGGTTCGACGCCACCCGCATCAGCAACGCTTGCGGCCGGCGGATCTGCCCAGCGGCCTCGTAGGGCGCGATGCGGACATAGGTCTCCTGGACGAGATCGTCTGCCGTGTCGCCGATGCTCGCGCCGAAGCGGCGTCGTAGCATCGCCGTCAGCCAGTCGGCATAGCGGCGGTAGAGGATATCGAGCCCATTGTCTCCGCCCTGCGACGGCGGAGCTTGCGCCGTTTCGGGCCGTCGCTGAGATCGTCGCATGCCGCGTGCTCCCACTGGTGTCAGAGCGGGGCGGCGGCGGTTCAGCCGATCTGTTGGAAATCCTAAGCGGGACGTTGTGGCCATGGCTCGCGTTCGCGCGATCGCGAGCTCGCCTTCCTCCTTAGGAAGGCGAACACCAAGGCGCACACTCGCAAGCCGCGTTCAGAAGGCTCAGGTCATCGCAAAGGGGTTTCCACGCCCCTGCCGACGCTCTCACGCCGACAGGGGGAATCCTGAATCAAATAATTCCGTCACGCAAGGCAGGGGCTGATCTGACTCTGGGAATGGGGGCGAGCGTGGAAACCTCTGCGATTGAAGAGGCCGCGATCTTCAGAACCGACCGCCGCCGATTGCCCCCGGCTCCAGGTCGGCCCCTATGTCGCGGCGCCCGCATGCAGATGATTATGACCGCGAAGCAGGCTCGGCAAGGCGCGCGCCGCGAGCGTTGGCTAGTCGCCGATAGGGCGACGCCTCGGCACGATGCCGCCTATGGCGTCTCCGAGTTCACACGTTAAGATTGCTTCGCCGGTTCGAACCGCAGCCATCAGGTCGGGGAGCCTGCGGGCATGTCCAGGCGCTTCGGCGCTAAAACCCGCGGGGATCGTTCGCACGATCTTTCCACCTCCCCGACTTTCAGCCGGTCGCCGGCTTGGCGGTTTCATCCGCCAGCGCTTCAACCAACGTCAGGACTTGGCGTCGCCACCTTGCCGGCAGCTGTGGGACGAGTTCGGCCAGTCTGACGCCTTCGCTGGAGGAAAGGAACGCCCCGATCATGGCGGCCTGAGCGCCATCGACGGCGGCCGTCGGGTCCTGGGTGTCGGGCAGGCCCTCGAAGAACGTGGCGACGGGGACGTTCAGGAACTGGGCCGCCTCGAACAGCATCGAGGCGCTGACGCGGTTGGCGCCGCGCTCGTACTTCTGGATTTGTTGGAAGGTCAGCCCCAGCGCCTGGGCCAACTCGCTCTGGCTGGCGCGTCTGAGGTTCCGCTGCATTCGGATGCGCGCGCCCACATGCAGGTCGACGGGGTGGATATTGGGCTTGGGCGGCATCGCGAAGGCTCTCCGGCGGGGTGGTCGTCTCCTTGAGAAAACGCGCAGGAGAGGGTGCGACCCTGGAACGTCCGCCAGATTTCAGCCGTCCCGTTGCGTGGCAAGCCGAGACGTCCGAGACGCGAGTTCCTAGGCCGATGCGGCCTCAACCAGAACCGCGATCCGCTCTTCGCAGATTTCGCGGACGAGCCCCTGCAGGCGGGTGATCCGCTCGTCGAGCCAGGCGAGCTCTTCGCGCGTGATCTTGTAGCGGGCGGAATAGCGGGCCTCGACATAGGCCCGGCGAAGCAGGTCGTAGCCGCGGCGCTCGAACTTGTTGGAACCGGGCCAGATCCCGATCAGGCGCGCGTCGAGTTCCTCGGCGAGGTCTCGCAGCCGGTTCATCCGATGGGTCTTCGGGCTGTAGAGCGTCATCACCAGCAGGACGCAGTGGTAGAGCTTCTCGGCGGACTGGTGCAGGAGGAACGCGGCCTCTTTCGACATTCCTTTCCGGCAAGCATCCTCGGAGAGGCTCTGAAAGTTGCCCGCTCCCACGAACCATTCTTCGAAGTACGCTTTCGTCTCCGTTAGCGCATCCAGCGCCGACAGCGGCTGCGGATCAACGAAGGGATGGCCGGGCTCGGCGTGGAGCAGGATACCGTCGCGCAGGATGTCCATGAAGAAGTAGCGGCCGAGCTTCAGCTTCTCATTCACGTCGTCGAGGCTGTGAACCACCAGGCTGGGCTGGGTGCGCAGCTTCTCGCCTGAAGCCAGTTCCTTGAGTAGGCGCTTCTCGGTCTTGTCCCAGAATTCGGCGAGGTCGGTGAGGTCCTCATGGTTGACCACCACCAGCAGGTCGTAGTCGGAGAAGTAGCGTCCCACCGGATCCTCGACCCAGTCGCCCCGCGCATAGCTGCCGAACAGGATGATCTTCAGGATGCGGCCGTTCTTGAAGCGCGGCATGGTCCGGTGCGCGATCGCCTCGGCGAAGCCCTCGCGCAGAACCTCGACCACGAACTCCAGTTCCTGGCGCTTGCCGGCGGGGAGTTGGTTCAAGCGCGTCTTCATCAGTCCCTGCGGCCCGTCGGCGTGAGGCGGCGTCCCCGTCTTGGCGGGCGTGTCCATGTCTATAGCCTCTCCATCGCGGTCGCCGCCTGCGAGGTGAGCAGGAAAAGCCGGTTCGGGCGAGAGGGGAAGGCACGGAAGCCGAACGCGCCGTAGAACCGCGCGGCGTGCGCATCCTTGGCGTCCACCACGATGGCGAAGACGGCGAGCGTGCGCCCCGCGCCGAGGATGCGCTTGATGGCGTCGGCCAACAGCAGGTCGCCGATCCCTTGGCCGCGCACCCGCTCGTCGCGGGCCAGCCGGCCGATCAAGGCGGCGGGAATGGCGTCGTAGCGCGGCAGCTTGCCGGCGAGGCCTTCGGGCAGGTCATCGAGCGCCAGGGTGAAGGCGCCGAGGCTGTAGAAACCCACCACGCCCAGCGCGTCATCGACGGCGACGAAGACGCGCGCGACATTGCGGCGTTCGTCCTGGCCGGCCCGCTGGCGGAACCAGGCGTCGAGGTCGGGCTGACCGCAGGCGAAGACGCCGCGATCATGCTGTTTCGTGAGCGCCTCGATCGCGACGGCCAAGCGTCAGCCCAGCCGGTCGCGGTGGGCCCGAAGGGCGGCGACGAGCCGGTCGGTCGGCTCCGGCGGATTGGTCACGGCGTCCAGGAAGGCGTCGCGGTCGGCGCCGGTCAGCACCAGGCGCTCATGCTCGTCCAGCACCCGGCGCGCGCCCTCATAGGCGAGGTCGCCGGCGGTCAGGCCGCTGACGGCCATGGCTCGCTGGATCAGGTCCTTGGCGGAGGCGGCGACGCGCAATTCGATGCGCTCCTTCTTCAGTTCGCGCGGAGCGCTTTGGCTGGATGAAGTGGCGGCCATGGGTATGTCCTTTCGCCGGGAATGTACGGCAAAAGTCCGTGCGCTACAAGATCGCCGCGCTGTCGACGATCCATATGCCGGGGTCGGCCGAATATTGCGCGTATATCCGGTCAATATGCTCGCTTGGATCGCCAGAATGCGCCTGTCTGGACCCCGGCGGCCGCAACGGCCGTCGCCAGCGAGGGGGCGAACCTGCCGTTTCCCACCGCTCATCTGAAAGATCTCGACGAGGCTGCGCCGCGGACCGCCGTCACGGGCGGCCGGGCGCACCGCGCGGCGATCAAGCTGCACCAGTTGCGCTACATCATGAGCGCCGCCCATCACGGCAGCTTTCGCCGCGCCGCCTGCGCGCTCGACGTCCAGCAGTCGACCATCTCTCGCCGCATCCGTGAACTGGAGGAGCGCTTGGGCGCTCCGATCTTCGAGCGCGGCCACTTTGGCGTGCGGCTCACGCGGGATGGCGAGCGGTTCCTGGACGGTGCGCAAGGCGCGCTGGCCGAGCTCGACCGTGCCGTCGATCGCATCGGCGCGGCAGCGCGCACGGAACAAGACCTCGTCAGGATCGGTCTCCTGGCGCCGTTGACCGGTGGTTTTCTGGACCGCCTGCTGCGCGCCGCCGTCGGCAAGTGGCCAACTCGCCAATTCCTGATCACCGAGGCGTCGTCGCGCGATCACATCGCCGCTCTCCGCGGTGGGCGACTCGACGTCGCCTTTCTCGTGGGGCGGCCTTCGGTGGCAGGTTGCGCAGTTCGGCCGCTCTGGCGCGACAGCCTCGTCGCCGTCGTGCCGAGCAGTGATGACCTGGCCGCCTTGGCCGAGGTGAACTGGTCTGACCTGATCGGGCGGCGGTTCCTCATCCCCGAGGCCGGTCCCGGGCGTGAGATGGAGGATTTCCTCGCCCGCCGCCTCGCCAGGCGGGGCGGACAGGCGGTTATCCTGCGCCAGGCTGCGGGCCGCGATACCCTGCTGCACCTGGTCGCCCTCGGACAGGGCTTGATGCTGGCGCCGGCCTCGGCGTCGGCGACCGGTCCCGATAGCGTCGTCTACCGGCCCATCGCTCGCGCCATTCTGTCGTTCAACGCGATCTGGTCGCCGAATAATCCCAAGCCGGCCGTTCACCGACTGCTGGCCTTGGCGGAGGCGCTGTCTTGCAACGACCGCGACGGCAGCCGTCGTCTTGTCAGGCCGGTGGGGACCGACGTCGGAAGCTGACACGCTCGCCTGAGAGCAAGGTGGCCTCATAACCTGCATCCAGCCACGCACGGTGCTGCACGGTCTTAGCGTCGTCCGCGACGTCGTTGGACCACCAGTCATGATGCTGCGCGCCCTTCGGCAGCAGGGCATGGAGAATACGCTCGAGATCGTCGAAGCTGAGCTCGAGCGGCTCGCCGCGCTTGCGTCGCAGATAGGCGCGGAGCGGATCGTACTTGCCCACGATAGAAATCCCCAATCGAACTGGGTCCGATCCTTATCGTCCAGCACGGGAGCCACAAGTCATCTCGGGGTTCAGTCTGCGCGCCGCGCCTTGGCGAACGCACGATCCGTCGCCATGAACCGCGCCAGCATCGGCGCGACCAGCTTGGCCGGCTCCCCGATCGGCCGGCCGGTCTCGCGCGCCAGCGCCGCAGCATAGGCCACGAGGTCGCGATGGATCGGGGCCGGCAATTCGGGTGTCAGTTTGACCGGCTTGTCATCGGCCAGCGGCCCCAGCTTGAGCTTGGCCATCATCGCGCCTCCGAGGAGATGGGCCCAAGGACGAGGTCGCGGGTGACCAGGACGCGAAGTGGGAACCCTGGGCGGATGGTGAGCAACGGCTGGACATTCATCTGCCGACGGACGATCTGCTGGCCGGTCTGGTTGATCGTGTCCTGGGTCCCGCGCCGGATTGCCCGGGCGAGCTCATCGTCGCTGTCGGAGCCCAGTTCGGCGCCGACACCCAGCAGGGTCGAGAGCATCGCCGCCTTCGCCATCATGCCCCAATGGTTGTCGGTCCGATCCTGCAGGCCCGCATAGCCTGCGCCATCGACGCCAGGCTGACGATCCAGCGTGATCGAACGGCCGTCCGGAAGGATCAAGCGGTCCCAGGCCAGCAGGATGCGGGTCTGCCCGAACGAGACCTCGGAATCATATTCGCCGATCAGGCGCGCGCCTTGGGGTATCAGCAGGATCTTGCCGGTCGGGCTATCATAGACGTTCTGCGTCACCTGGGCGGTGATCGGTCCCGGCAGGTCGGAGCGGGCGCCGGTGATCAGGGCCGCGGCGATGACGCCGCCAGCCTGCAGCACATGGGGCGAGACTGGCGGGTTCAGCCGGCCGGAAGCCGTCGTTGACGTCGGAGCGGCGGCGTCGAGGAACGCGCGCTTGGCCGCCTGGTCGTTCTGGTCAGGAGTGTCGGATGCCGCGACCGCGGGTGCGGCGACGCCATCGGGGCCCAGCGATCCGGGAAGGGACAGATCGGCCGGCGCGGACGCGATGCGGTCCGCGGCCGCGGTCCGCTCCTCGCCGCTGGCGAACAGCCGGCTGGTCCGCGCCGCCTCGCGCGCCTGACGCGCGGCATCGGCGGCGGAGGCTTGCGGACCGGTCAGCGCCGGCGCGCCCATGGGCGGCGCTGGACCCTCGGCGCCGCGCAGATGGGCGCTGAGGATCGGCCGGCCGAGATCGCCCGGCAGCGGTGGTCCAAGCTGGGGGATTTGGGCGTAATCCTTCGGCGCAGAAGTCAGGCCCTCGGCGGTGGTATGGCTGTCGGTGCTGTAGAGTTCCGCCCGCGTCTTGGCGGGGCCGCGCGTCTGCAGGGCGTAGATCAGCGCGCCGCCGACCGCGAGGGCCGCGACCGCCCCCATCGCGGCGAGCGTCTTGCGCGACAGGCGCATGACGCGGGGCGGATCGGCGCGCAGCCGCAGGGCCGCGGCCGGGGTGGCGGACGCTTCGCCAAGCTGGGGAGCGCTCATCGTCGCGCGGTCCCGTCGGCGCGGACGAGGCGCACGCGCTGCTGCGAGCGTTTGTCGCCCAGGCGCAGCTCGGCCGCCCCGAACAGCCGGTCGACGATCATGTGCCGGCCGGCGACACGGTAGTTGACCAGCTCGCCCGCGCCATCCGCGCCCAGGACGAATAGTGGCGGCATCTCGCCCTGGCCGATTCCGGCCGGAAACTCGATGAACACCTGCCGGCCGTCGTCGAAGGCGCGCAGCGGCCGCCAGCCTGGCGCGTCGCCCTCGATCCGATAGCGGAACCGGAGCGCGTCGACCTCGACGCCGGCGGCGATTGGCGCGGCGCTCGCAGCGGCGGCGTTGCGGGCCCTGAGCGCGATGAGCTGGTCCTGCGGATAGGTCCAGGAGACCGAGGCCATGTAGGTCGCCGCCGTGGCGCGCAGCTCCAGGTGATAGGTGCGCCGATCGGTGTTGATCACCAGGTTGGTCGCCAGGTCCGCAGCCGTCGGCTTGACGAGGATGTGGACACGCTTGGCGGCCCCGGCGCCGCTCTCGGTGTCGCCGATGATCCAGCGCGCCGTATCGCCCGCGGCGACCGGCCCCGCGCCGGCCAACTGCTCACCGTCCTGCAGCGCGATGTCCGTCACCTGGCCGGGCGCCGTATAGACTTGGTAGAGCGCGCCCTCGCTCCAGGGATAGCGCTGCATGGCGTTGATGAAGCCGCCCTGGGCCGGCTGCACCCGGGCCGCCGCGTTGGCGGCGCCGACCCGGGCGCGGGGATCGGAGGCCACCGGCGGCGACGGGGCGGCGACCGGTTTGAGTTGTCCGGGGAGCGGCAGGGGCGTCGGGATTGCCACCACCACCACTGGCTTGGGCGGCTCCGACGTCAGGACGGCCAGCGTCGCCTGCTCGGCGTCGTAGGCGATGGCCGGCGGCCTGGCCGCGCCGGCGCAGCCGGCGGTGGCAAGTCCGGATATCAGCAGCACCGGCAAGGCGGTTTTGCGCGACGGCGTGATTGTCATTGGGCGAGCTCTTTCGACCAGTTGATGGCGGTGACGAAGACGCCCAGGGGGTTCTTCTTCAGGCGCTCGGCGTCGCGGGGCGGCTGAAGGACGACGGTCACGATCGCCGACCAGCGCTCGGTGGCGGCGAGCGCGCCGTCCTGATAGCGGCGCTCGGTCCAGGCGACGCGGAAGCTGTCGGGCGAGGCGCGGATCACGCTGGAGACGTCGACGGCCACCTGGACCTTGCCGACCTGGGCGAAGGGGTCACTGGTGCGGGCGTAGTCGTTGAGCGCCAGCGCGATCGTAGGCGCGCAGCCAGTTCTGCCGCACGACGATAGGATCGGCGGGGATGGCGCGGACCTGTTCGATGAAGCGCGCCAGGTGGAAGGCGACCTGCGGATCGCTCGGTCGGTAGCCGGCGGCGGCCGGCGCGACGGCTTGGGCCTCGCCAAGCTTGTCGACCTGCACGACCCAGGGGACGACGCTTCCCCGCGCGGTCGTCCAGACCAAGGCGGCGGTCAGGGCGAGGATCACGCCGGCTTCGGCCATCGCCAGCGCCCAGACGTTGCGGCTGCTCACCGCGACCTGCCCGACCCGATCGTCCCAGACCTGCCGCGCGCGGCGGTAGGGGGTGTCGGGCTCGGGCGTGCGGCCATAGCGCACGGTGGGGCGTCGGAACATCGTCAGGATCCTTCCGAAAGATCGATCGAGGCGCCTGCGCCGCCCCCGTCGCCCGAGCGGACGGCATGGGCGGCGGTCGAGGCGCCATGGGTCAAGGTCTGCTCCGTCCGCATCCGCTGCGCCCAGGCGGGCGGGCCGCCGCCGGGTGGCGAGGCGGGATCGGCGCTCGGGGCGGCTGTGCCGGTCGCGTGCTGCTGGCGCGCGGCGTCGAAGCGCGCGCGTAGGCCGTCGGCAGCGCGGCGCAGCGGGCTGGCCGCCGCCGATCCGGCGGCCTTGGCCACGCCCGTGGCGCCGCCCGCCTGATAGGCGCCGGTCGCAGCCCCGGCCGCGCTCGCCGCGCCTCGCGCCGCGCCGGCCATGGCCCCGGCCGCGCCGCCGACGGCGAGGCCAGCGACCGCCCCGCCCGCGGCGAGGGCGCCGCCGGCGGCGAGGCCCGTCGCGACCGCGGCCCCGGCGCCAAGTTGCGGGCCGCCCGAGACGATGCCGTTGGCGATGCCGGGGCCGAAGATGCCCAAGCCGAGCAGCGACAGGGCGCCCAGGACGATGGCCAGCGCCTCTTCGATCGAGGGCTGGGCGCCGCCGAAACCGGCGGTGAACTGGGAAAACAGCGTCGAGCCGATGCCGACGATCACGGCCAGCACCAAGACCTTGACCCCGGAAGCGACCACATTGCCGAGCACCCGCTCGGCCAGGAAGGCGGTCTTGCCGAACAGGCCGAAGGGGATGAGCACGAAGCCGCAAAGCGTCGTCAGCTTGAACTCGATCAAGGTGATGAAGAGCTGCACCGCGAGCACGAAGAAGCTCAGCAGCACGATCAGCCAGGCCAGCAGCAGGACCGCGATCTGGATGAAGTTCTCGAAGAAGGCGACATAGCCCATCAGGCCGGAGATCGACTCCAGGATGGGCCGGCCCGCGTCGATGCCGACCTGGGCGACCCGGCCGGGGCGCAGGAGGTCGGCGGCGGAGAAGCCCGATCCCGACGCCTTCAGGCCCAGGCCCGCGAAGCTCTCGAAGACGATGCGGGCGAGGCCGTTCCAGTTGCCGATGATGTAGGCGAAGACGCCGACGAACAGGGTTTTGCGGACCAAGCGCGCGAGGATGTCGTCGCCCTCGCCCCAGGTCCAGAACAGCGCCGCCAGGGTGATGTCGATCACGATCAGGGTGGTGGCGATGAACGCCACCTCGCCCCCCAAGAGGCCGAAGCCTGAGTCGATATAGGACGTGAAGACGCCCAGGAACTGATCGATGACGCCTGTTCCGTTCATGGCGCTAGCGCCCTTCCGGCGGGCTTGCGGCGCCGAGGAATCGGCGACGGCTTTCCGCCCAAGCCGTCAGGCAGGCGGCGTCGCTGGCGCCGGCCTCGCCCAGCGCCTGGCATCGGACGAGCGCCGCACGCAGCGGATCGGCGGCCGCGGCCGGCCGTGGCGGGGTCGGCGCGAGCGCCGGCGCCGGGGGCTCGTGGAGCTGAACGGCGGTCGCGAGGATCGCCAGGACCACGAAGGCGACCGCGCCAAACCGCAAGATGAGCGAGGTGTCCATGGCGCGGCTCAGTTGTTGAACATCTTGGCGCCGCCCGGCTGGTAACCCGGGCCGGGCTGCAGGAACCGCCGCAGTTGCTCGCGCGCCTGGTCCTGGGCGGACGCCCGCTGGGCGGCCTCTAGGTTCTGGGCGCGGCCCTGGGCGGCCAGCAGGGCGGTCAGATCGCCGAGTTGCTGGGCCTGCAAGGCGAGGAGCTGGTTGCCGGCCTGGGCGGCCTGAAGCGCGCCGGTCGCCGACTGGCTCGCGCCGACCAACTGGCTCATCTGATCGCGGGCGCCGTCGAGATTGCCGACCACGCCGGCCTGGACCTTCAGGGCGTCCTCGAAGGCCGCCACGCTCGTGGTCCAGCGCTCGCGGGCCCCATCGACCAGGGCCTGGTCGGTGGCCTTCAGGTCGACGCCGCCGTACTGGGTCTTGAAGGCCTGATCGATCTGCTGGACGTCGTAGGCCAAGCGCTGAGCCTGGCCGAGGAGTTGTTGCGTGCGTTGGATCTGCCCCTGCAGCGCCTGCAGCGACGAGAACGGCAGGCTCGCCAGGTTGCGGGCCTGGTTGATCAGCGACTGCGCCTGGTTCTGCAGGGCGGCGATCTGGTTGTTGATCTGCTGCAGGGCGCGCGCGGCGGTCAGTACGTTCTGGGCGTAGTTCGTCGGGTCGAAGACGACGATCGCGGCGGCCGGTGGGGCCGAGACAGCGAGCGACAGCGCACAGACCCCGGCGATCAGGGCGCGGCGGGCAAGGACGGCAGTCATGGCTCAGGTCTCCAGGTTCAGGGTTGGGAGGAGGTCGGCCGCCCAGCCGAGATCGCGGGCGCGCAGCCAGGCGGCGGCGAAGCCCTCGCGGCCGTGTTCGGCCAAGAGGCGGGTGATCAGGATCTGGTCGGGCTTGGAGATGGCGGCGAAGGCCAGCGCCACCTCGCCCAGGCCCAGCTCGAACAGCCGGTTTCCGCGGCGCGACTGGCAGTAATAGTCGCGCTTGGGGGCGGCGCGGCTCAGGATCTCGATCTGGCGATCGTTGAGCCCGAAGCGGCGATAGATGGTGGTGATCTGCGGCTCCAGCGCGCGGTCATTGGGCAGGAAGAGACGCGTCGGGCAGCTCTCAACGATGGCCGGGGCGATGGCGCTGGTCTCGATGTCGGCGAGCGATTGGGTGGCGAAGAGCACCGAGGCGTTCTTCTTGCGCAGGGTCTTCAGCCACTCGCGCAACTGGGCCGAGAAACCCGGATCATCGAGCACCAGCCAGCCCTCATCGACGATGATCAGGGTCGGGCGGCCATCCAGCCGGGCTTCGATGCGGTGGAAGAGATAGGCGAGCACGGCCGGCGCCGCACCCGACCCGATCAGGCCCTCGGTCTCGAACGCCTGGACCGCGTCATAGCCGAGGTACTCCGCCTCGGCGTCGAGCAGCCGCCCGAACGGGCCGCCGACGCAGTAGGGGGCGAGCGCGCGTTTTAGGGGCGCGGACTGCAGCAGGACGGCCAAGCCCGTGAGGGTCCGCTCGCCCACCGGCGCCGAGGCCAACGAGCTTAGCGCCGTCCACAGATGATCCTTGGCCTCGGGCGTGATCGCGGCGCCCTCGCGGACCAGGATCGCCGCCAGCCAGTCGGCGGCCCAGGCGCGCTCGGCCAGGTCGTCGATGCGGCGCAGGGGCTGCAGGGCGACGCCGGGCGCCTCGGCGTCATCTCCGCTCGCGCCGACGGCGCCGCCGAGATCGTGCCAGTCGCCGCCCATGGCCAACGCCGCCGCCCGGATCGAGCCGCCGAAGTCGAAGGCGAAGATCTGGGCCTCGGCGTAGCGGCGGAACGACAGCGCCATCAGGGCCAGCAGCACCGACTTGCCCGCCCCGGTCGGGCCGACGACCAGGGTGTGGCCGACATCGCCGACATGCAGCGAGAAGCGGAAGGGCGTCGCGCCCTCGGTCTTGGCGTAGAAGAGCGGGGGCGCATCGAGATGTTCGTCCTGATCGGGCCCGGCCCACACGGCCGAAAGCGGGATCATATGGGCGAGGTTCAGCGTCGAGACCGGGGGTGTGCGGACATTGGCGTAGACATGGCCCGGCAGGGAGCCCAGCCAGGCCTCCACGGCGTTGACGCCCTCGGCGATCACCGTGAAGTCGCGGCCCTGGATGATTTTCTCGACCAACCGCAGCTTCTCGGCGGCTTTGGAGGCGTCCTCATCCCAGACGCTGACCGTGGCGGTCACGAACGCCTGGCCGATCTGGTCCGAGCCCAGGTCCTGCAGGGCCGCGTCCGCATCGGCGGCCTTGTTGGCGGCGTCGGAGTCCAGCAGCACCGAGGCCTCGTTGGTCATCACCTCCTTGAGGATGGCGGCGATGGACTTGCGCTTGGAGAACCACTGCCGCCGGATCCGGCTGAGCAGCCGGGCGGCGTCGGTCTTGTCGAGCATCATCGCGCGCGTCGACCAGCGATAGGGAAAGGCCAGGCGGTTCAGGTCGTCGAGCACGCCCGGAAACGTCGCGGTCGGGAAGCCGACGACGGTCAGGGTGCGTAGATGGTGGTCGCCGAGACGCGGCTCGAGCCCCCCGGTCAGCGGTTCGTCGGCGAGCAGGACGTCGAGGTGCATCGGCGTCTCGGGAACCCGCACCCGCTGGCGCTTGGTCGAGACCGTGGAGTGCAGATAGGTCAGGGTCTGCGCGTCATCGAGCCAGGCGATCTCGGGGACAAAGCCCTCGACGAGCTGCAGCACCCGCTCGGTGCGGTCGATGAAGCCCTTGGCCTGCTCCCACGCGTCGACGCCCTTGGCCGCGCGACCCTCATAGAGCCAGCCCTCCGCACGGGCGGCGTCCTCGGCTGGCGGAAGCCACAGGAAGGTCAGGAAGTAGCGGCTTTCGAAGTGGACGCCCTCCTCGGCGAACTGCTCACGCCGTTCGAGGTCCACCAGCGCCGAGGCCGGGTCGGGGAAGGCGCCCTCCGGATAGTGCGCCGCCGGCGTCCGCTGGGCCTCGACGAAGATCGCCCAGCCCGACCCCAGCCGGCGTAGCGCATTGTTGAGGCGCGCCGTCACCGCGACCAGCTCGGCGGGTGTGGCGCTGTCGAGGTCCGGCCCCCGAAAGCGCGCCGTACGCTGCAGGGCCCCGTCCTTGTTGAGGACCACCCCCTCAGCGACCAGGGCCGCCCAGGGCAGGAAGTCGGCCAGCGCCGGGACGGAGTTGCGGTAGACGCCGAGCTGCATCATGGCGCCGGCTCACACCCGCAAGAACGGCGGGTAGCGCAGGTGGCGGCGCGCGACTTCGACGAACTGGGCGTCGCGCTTGGCCGCCCAGACGGCCGCGGCATGGCCGATGGCCCAGAGGACCAGCCCCGCGATCCAGAGCCGCAGGCCCAGGCCGACGGCCGCGGCCAGGGTGGCGTTGGCGATGGCGACGGCGCGGGGCGCCCCGCCGAGCAGGATCGGCTCGACGAGCGCGCGATGCACCGGGGCGGTGAAGGCGGCGACGGGGTCGTCCATCAGACCAGCGCCCCGCCGCCAAACGAGAAGAAGCTGAGGAAGAAGCTCGAGGCCGCGAAGGCGATGGAGAGGCCGAAGACGATCTGGATCAGCCGCCGAAACCCGCCATTGGTGTCCCCGAAGGCGAGCGTCAAGCCGGTGACGATGATGATGATCACCGCGATGATCTTGGCCACCGGCCCCTCGATGGACTGCAGGATCGACTGCAGCGGGGCTTCCCACGGCATGGACGATCCGGCCGCATGCGCGGGCGCGGCGTAGAGCAGGCCTGCCGCAATGATGCCGACATGGCCCAGCCGATGGAGCACCGTGTCGCCGAGCAGCCGGCGCTTGGTGGAGGTCATGAAAGGTCTCCTGTTGAGATGAGGGCGTAGTCGCCGGCCGGGCCGAGGCCCTCGACGCGGGCGAGTTCGGTGAGGCGCCGCTCGGCGCCGCGGCCGGCCAGGACGGCGACCAGATCGATGGTCTCGGCGATCAGGGCGCGCGGGACGGTGACGACCGCTTCCTGGATGAGCTGTTCCAGCCGGTGCAGCGCCCCGAGCGCCGATCCGGCGTGGATGGTGCCGACCCCGCCCGGGTGGCCGGTGCCCCAGGCCTTGATGAGATCGAGCGCCTCGGCGCCGCGCACCTCGCCGATCGGGATACGGTCGGGGCGCAGGCGCAGGGATGAGCGGACGAGATCGGCCAGGGTGGCGACGCCGTCCTGGGTGCGCAGCGCCACGAGGTTGGGTGCGGCGCATTGGAGCTCGCGCGTGTCCTCGATCAGGACCACGCGGTCGCCGGTCTTGGCGACCTCGGCGAGCAGGGCGTTGACCAGGGTGGTCTTGCCGGTCGAGGTGCCGCCGGCCACCAGGATGTTGCGGCGCTCGGTGACGGCTTGACGAAGCGAGTCCGCTTCGGCTCGGGTCATGACGCCGGCGTCCGCATAGTCATCGAGCGTGAAAACGGCGACGGCAGGCTTGCGGATGGCGAAGGCGGGGCCCAAGGCGACAGGCGGGATCAGGCCCTCGAACCGTTCGCCGGTTTCGGGGAGTTCGGCCGAGACGCGCGGCGCGCCGGCGTGGATCTCGGCGCCGACATGGTGGGCGACGAGACGGATGATCCGCTCGCCATCGGCGGCGCAGAGAACCTGGCCGGAGTCGATCAGCCCCTCGCCCAGGCGGTCGACCCACAGGCGGCCGTCGGGGTTGAGCATCACCTCGACGACAGCCGGGTCATCGAGCCAGGCGGCGATGGCCGCCCCGAGCGCGGTGCGCAGCATCCGGGCGCCGCGGATCACAGCTTCGGAGCGGAGCGGATGGATCGCCACGTCGGGCCCCTCGTTGAGGCCGGCCGGGATGCGGCCGGTGAACGGGGGTGATTAGAAGGGGCGGGAGACGGGCCGGAACAACAAGGATTTTGCGCCGTCGTAAGCTGGCGTGCAGCGACAGGCGGATGGCGGGATGGGCCCGATCCGACCGGAGTCAGGCCGGGTCCGCGTCCGCGTCATCCGCCTGGGCCGCGACGTCCTCGGAGAGCTCGCGGGCAAGGCTGGCGCCTTTAGCCATGCGCCGGCCCAGCGCCTCGACGAACCCCGCATAGCGCTCGCGGCCCTTGGCCTGGGCCGCGGCCAGGGCGCCGTCCGGCAGGGGCGGCGTGCTGGTCAGCCAGAAGCGCACGAAGAGCGCCAGCGCTTCGTTGGAGATCTCGACATGGTGTTCGAGCCGGTCGGCCTGCCGGCTCAGGCGGTCGAGCCGCCGGCTGAGCGCGGCTTCGAGGCGATCGGCGCCGTCGGGCGACAGGAAGGAGGCGAGCGCGGTCTCGACCACCAGGGCCTGCGAGACCCGTTTGCGGATAGCGTACTCGGCGAGCTGGCCCGCGAGCTTGGGCGGCAGCCGGAAGGTGTGTTTGGTCCGCATGACCGCGCTCAAAGCTCCAGGCCGTCGCCGGGATCGAGCGAGGCCTGACGGGCGAGGCCGCGCATGCGCTCCTGAAGCGCGCGAAGCCGCACCCCTTCGTCGTCGCCGTCCTGGTCGTCGAACCCGAACTCGGGACGGCTCAGCGGCGGAGCGATGATCTCCTCGTGCTCGGGTAGGTCCGGCTCACGGCGAACCCCCGCGTTCGCCGGATCGCCGTCGACCTGCTCCGCGGATCCAGCCGTCGGTGCGGGCGGCGGCGGAGTGGGTTCGGACATGACTGCCAGGCCGCTCCAGTCATCGGACGGCGGTGATGAAGATGATCGCGATACGGGCGGCGGAAGGATGCGCTCGGCGAGCCGCCGGTCCTCGAAATAGCGCGCCTTCTTCGCCCGGATCGGATGGATGCCGGAGACCATGACGATCTCGTCAGTGGGCGGGAGCTGCATGATCTCGCCGGGCGTCAGCAGGGCTCGGGCGGTCTCGGCACGCGACACCATCAGGTGGCCGAGCCAGGGCGATAGCCGGTGGCCGGCATAGTTCTTCATCGCCCGCATCTCGGTGGCCGTGCCGAGCGCATCGGACACCCGTTTGGCCGTGCGCTCGTCGTTGGTCGCGAAGCTCACCCGCACATGGCAGTTGTCGAGAATCGCATTGTTCGCGCCATAGGCCTTCTCGATCTGGTTCAGCGACTGGGCGATCAGGAAGGCCTTCAGGCCATAGCCGGCCATAAAGGCGAGCGCGCTTTCGAAGAAATCCAACCGGCCGAGCGCGGGAAACTCGTCGAGCATCAGCAAAACGCGCTGGCGCCGGGTCTTGGGCGCCAGTTCCTCGGTCAGCCGCCGGCCGATCTGGTTGAGCACCAGCCGGATCAGCGGCTTGGTGCGGCTGATGTCGGAGGGCGGGATGACGAGGTAGAGGGTGCAGGGCCGGCCGGCTTCGACGAGGTCGGCGATCCGCCAGTCGCACCGGCGCGTGACCTGCGCCACCACCGGGTCGCGATAGAGGCCAAGGAACGACATGGCCGTGCTCAGCACGCCCGAGCGCTCGTTCTCGCTCTTGTTCAACAGTTCCCGCGCCGCCGACGCCACAACCGGATGGGGACCCGTCTCGCCAAGGTGCGGCGTGCGCATCATTGCGCTCAGGGTCGCCTCGATCGGCCGCTTCGGGTCCGACAGGAACGCCGCGACGCCGGCCAGGGTCTTGTCCGGTTCCGCGTAGAGGACGTGCAGGATGGCGCCGACCAGCAGCGAGTGGCTGGTCTTTTCCCAGTGGTTGCGCTTGTCGAGCGAACCCTCCGGATCGACCAGCACGTCGGCGACGTTCTGGACGTCGCGCACCTCCCATTCGCCGCGGCGGACCTCGAGCAGAGGGTTGTAGGCGGCCGAGTTCCGATTGGTCGGATCGAACAGCAGCACGCGGCCGACGCGCGCGCGGAAGCCGGCGGTGAGACCCCAATTCTCCCCCTTAATGTCGTGGACGATCGCTGATCCTGGCCAGGTCAGCAGCGACGGGACGACCAGGCCCACCCCCTTGCCCGATCGGGTCGGGGCGAAACACAGCACATGCTCGGGTCCGTCGTGGCGCAAATAGGCGCGGCCAAGCCTGCCCAGCACCACGCCGTCGGGCCCCAGCAGGCCCGCGGCCCCGACTTCCCCCGGGCTCGCCCAACGCGCCGATCCGTAGGTCGCGACCTCCTTGGCCTCCCGCGCGCGCCAGACCGACATTGCGACGGCGACCACGATGGCAAGGAGACCGCCGGAGGCGGCGACAAACGCCCCGCGCGCGAAGATCCGCGGCGCATAGGCGTCGTAGGCGAACCACCACCAGAAGAAGGCGGGCGGCGGATAGAGGCGGTAGCCGTGGATCGTCAGCCAGGGTGGTCCGAGCTGGGGCTGGTGGCCCAACTGCGCCGCCGTCCATTGCGTGGCGCCCCAGGTGGTCAGGACTACGATCCCGAGAACGATAAGGACCTGGCCCCAGAGGATCTTCGTCGCCGGCATGCGAAATCCCTTCCGTCCAAGCGCCAAACTCGGGGTCGGACCCGGCGACCGGCAAGGGCGGGACGCTGGCCGTCGCGGTATCGGCAGCCATAGCGCGCAACGACAGGCGCAGGTGTTTGGAGGACGTCCGCGTCGCTCGTGAAACGCCAACGCATGTCGCTCGTGATGCGCGGACCTCGGTGTCATGCCAGGGGTAGCCATCATGCCGATGGAGCGAGGGCGATCATCATGAGGTCCTGGCGGCGCCGGCTTTCGATTTCGGCGATGTAGCGGGCGAACTCGCCCGCCACGTCACGCGGCGCTCATGACCATCAAAATTCGATCCCATGATGGATCTGACATAATAGTTAATGTTTTCAATTAATTACCCTGGAAGGCGCGCGCGGATAGCACACGAACGTTCGCGTTCACGTTCGTTTTCGTTCCGGCGATTTCGGTCGATCCAGCCAGCTGAGCTGACCGGCAGGGCGACGCCAGCGTCGCGAGCGCGATCCACTAGCCGCGCCGCTCGCGCACGTGTTGGCTGATGGTCGTCTGGGTGGCCTCCACGGCCCGCGCCGCGGCGTCGACGCTGAGAGCACGCTAGGGCGAGCCCGCGCGCCGCCATTGGGACCACGGCGCTGCGGCGATGGGCTCGTCCGCCTATCGACAGCAGCAGTTCGTGGCTAAACCGTCCAGCGAACTCACCCGCGGCACGAACACCCTGTGGGACGGTCTGGGGACTGAGAGGCGTCGGTCAGTCCAAGGTCTTCAGCAGCGCCTTGCAGCGGTCCTTCAGCGCGCTCGGTGGGGGGCGCGTGGCCAGCCAGTCGCCAAAGGCGACGATCCTGGCTTCGTCCGGCTTCGACCAGCCTTCCGTGCGCGCCAGGTCGGCGAAGATCGCCCGGGCCCTGGCGTGGGGATCGGGTGCGCTCGTCAGGGTGCGGACCATGGCCTTGGCGTTGGCCAGGGCCGTGAGGCGGCTGTTGGTCATTGGCGTCTCGAGGTTAGTCGGCCTCACTGGCCAGTTTCGGGCCCGATGTCAAAGATGCGCCACGGCGGCGTCGCAGGAGCGAGAGGCCTGCCAGACCGGCCAGTCCCAATCCGACCAGGAGGATGTTGCGGGCGCCATGGTGCGGCCGCACGGCGAAGCGGTGGAACAGGCGCTCGTCGGCCGCCCACCAGGCGCCGGAGGGTTTGTGGAAACCGTGGCGCGCAAAGGAGGCCGCGGCGGATCTTCCGAGGTCGGCGGCGTCGGAGGCGCTGCGAGCACTGGCCACCACCTCTGTCAGCGGCTTGGTCGCCTTGGGATCGGCGGCGAGATCCCATGTCTCGCGCACCAGGCTGTAGCCCAGGCCCAAGGCATGATGCGCCGGGATCGCGGGCCCATGGCGCAGGAAGCGGTCGATCTGCGCCATGGGCGCCTTGAGTCTCCTCGAGTTGATCCTGGTCTAGCTCGTATCGCCTCGACCCGTCATGCGCGTCGCGATAGGTCCCAGGTTCAACGCGTGAGCACCCTATATGGCCTTCATCGACATCTCCGGCGCGTCCGGCGCCAACTATCGCTTTCGGCGCTGGCCGGACGGAACCGGCCATCTCCCCGTCGCCGGCAATTTCGTCGTGGTGCTGGAAGGGGCGTTCCCTGTCGAGGTCGTGGTGATCGGCATGACCAACGACCTGTCGCAGGCGCGTTCGGGGACCAAGACCAACGGGGAGGCCCGCGTCTACACCCGACTGAACGTGGCGCGAGCGACCCGCGAGGCGGAGCACGCCGACCTGGTGGCGCGCTGGCCCAAGGCTCGGGTCGTTGAGGAGGAGGGCTGAGGGCAGGTATGAGACGTGTCCACTCGGCCGACCCTAGGTCCGGGCCGACCCCTTTCACGCGGGCGACATTCCCGCGACGCCACAGCGCAGCCTCCCATTGCTGTTGTTGGACGCCTCACGGCCCGGGCGACGGCGTCACCGAGGGCTGCAGCGCGCTTCAACATCTGCTCCGCCCTGAGCCGGACCGGCGGATCGACCATCTCGCCCGCGATCTTGCCGACCCTGCCGTCCGTGCTGACGATGCGGCGCGCCCAGGCGATGTCATCCGCCGACGGGGCGAAGCCCTCGCGGACGAACGCCACCTGGCTGGGGTGGACGCATAGCTTGCCGCCGAAGCCCAGTTCCACGGCGTGGCACGCGTCATGTCGCGCCAACGCGCCATCGTCCAAGGCGAGGGTGACGCCATCGAGGGGCGGGGCTATCCCCGCCAGGCGGGAGGCCAGCACGATCTCGCAGCTGGCCGCGAGCAGGGCCGTCTGGGTGTGCGCGCAGCCCAAGTCGGCGCAATAGTCGATCGAGCCGAACGCCAACCTAGACGTTCAGTCCGAGTGAGGCGGACGGCGACGGGCCCGCGAGTAGCAGCCCCCCGCATTAACCCGGTCTGCTCTCCCAAGTCAGGGTTCCAACTCCAGCAGTTCGATCGCCGCAGGCGACAGCGCCGCCCACATCCCTTCGCGCACGCGCTCACCGACGCGACAACGCCAGCGATCATCCAGTCCATGGACGAAGTTGACCCGCAACTCGGCTGGCTTGAGATCCAGCTTCGAATTCAATGACGGATAAAGCGGCGCAAGAGCTGACAGCATGTCTCGCCAGACCAGCTGGAGGTCCGTCCGTACGAGTCGCGACTGGATCCAGCGAACACGTAGATGGCCGGTGTTTGCTGCAGCGATCCATCCTTCGAGCCATGGGATAAAGAAATGTCGATAGGTATCGAAGACGTTTGCCGTCCATTGGGCGTCGTCGATCGGCTGATCAAACCTGCTGGTCCCGAAATCGACCACCGAGGCGGCGGCCGCTCTCGGATCGCGCACCAGCACGAACACTTCGCTCACGCCACAGCTCCTAAGGGTCGCCAGGTTCTCCGGCGTGGCGCCGAAGTGGTCGTGGAGCACGGCGCCGCCCGGGCTGGCGCTGTTGAGCCAGCTTGGCGCCAACATGCAGTGCGGGAAGTGGCCGAGACTCACTCGGAGCACCGGCATATCCAGGCTCCGCGCCAGGGACTGCGTGAGGCTCGTGCTCGCGGCGCGCGGCATGGAGGCGATCAGGAACGCCGGCACGCCTCGGGCTCGCGCCGCCTCGCGATGCTCAAACAGGCCGAGCGAACGGGCGACGTGGTCTGGATACAACAGGTCCCCGCCGTCCGCTGGCAGTGTGCCGGACCGCTCGATGCAATCGACCATCTCCATTGATCGTCCAAGATGGGCGTACGTCTGGGCGAGGTGGAAGGCGAGCGCCTCGGCGAAATAGGACTCGTTCATCAACCCAGGCCGCAGGCCGATCGCCGCCAACAGGGCCGCAACGCCGGCCGCGGCGCCGCCTTCTGCGGCGAGTGCGGCCGCAAGTGCGCCCTCAAGGCGCGCTCGCTCACGCACCGCGACGTCGGGATCTGCCACCCCAGAGTCGAAAGCGAGTTCCAGCATCCGTGGTTCCCCCAGTGCGTTTCAGCCCGGCCGACGCCCCAGGCGGACGCATGCGGCCACTGACTTCACCAGCAGCCGGCCGAGCAGAGATTCGATGCTTGCCTAACGCATGGCCCAAGCCGTCTGCTCCCTTCGTCCATCGCGGAGAGGGTTTTTGCAGTCTTCAGCGCCGTCGGTTGGAGAACCTTGGCAATCTTGCCTAGTTCTTCTTCTGGCACGCCAGAGCGATCAGGTAATGGGCCATCTTGTGATACCCGGTGTGGACCAGTTCGTCGTTCATGGAGAACATGAACACGTTGTGGAAGTACGCCTTCATCAGGGCCTCCAAGTCCGGACCACTCTTGCAGTTTATATGCCCAAGCCTGCTGGGCTCAGAGGCGTACGCCTGACTCTCCAACGAGGGCATGCCTATGATCACGGCGCCATCGTCGGTTAGGGCCCGAACCACCTTCTGCAGGACGATCTGTTCTTGAGCCGAGTCGATGTGTTCGAGCATGTCGAGCGAGTAGATGCCGTCGTACCTGCCGGGAAACTCGTCCTTCAGCACGTCGACAACGACCGCATCGTAGGGCCAGCGGTCGCGGACCCGTGACTTCGCATCTGCGATAAAGAGAGGATCGAAGTCCGTAATCGTCAGATTCTCAACCGCTTGGCGAACGATCGGAGCATTGAAGCCGTCTCCGCACCCGACCTCGAGAACGTTTCGTCGCCCCGTGAACATCTTTGCAACGAACTTGTAACGCGACATCGAGAAGAGGATGCGCTTGGGATCGTCGTACCACTCCCAGTTCTTCAGGACGCCGAATCGCGTTTCTCCGATCTGCTCCTGCACAGTGTATCCGGGCCGGTTGGCAGGATCCTTGGGGACGTCTGCAGACATATTGGGCCTCGGTTCGGCGTGCTTGACGGGTAGTCTGTTCCAAGCTTTGGCGAGGAGGTCAAGACGAGCGGGAGGGCCGCGCGTCGCTCGCATGAACCGCGCAGCGCACCGACGGTCTTGCCTAAGCCCGACTCACCTAGTCTAAGCTGCGGACACGCCGCGCGACCGCCTCGGCCTCTCCGAACCTGCGCATAGAAACGAGTAGCTTGCTTTGCCTCCTGCCCCCAGCGGTGATGACGACTCCGCCCTGTCTCCGCGCGGGCGCACCGCTTTCGTCTCGGGTAATTTCAGCGTGTTGCATCCGGGCCATTTCCGGCTGCTGAAGTTCGCTGCGGAGAGCGCCGACAGGCTCGTCGTCGGGGTCAATCCGGATGGAACGCCGGGGGCGATCGGAGCCCAGGAAGACCGGCTCGCGGCGGTGCGCTCGCTGGACATGGTCGACGAAGCTTTCATCCTTGAAAGCTCGCTACAGGAGGTTCTGGAACGGCTCAAACCTGAGGTCGTGATCAAGGGCAAGGAGCATGAGAACCGCCTGAATGTCGAGAATGCGGTGGTCGAGCGCTATGGTGGAAAGATCCTGTTCAGTTCAGGCGAGGTGCGCCTGTCGCCTCAGGCGCTACTGCGTGGATCGGAGGCGGGCTTCTCCACCATTCGAAAGCCGGACGATTTTCCCAAGCGGCACAGGTTCGACCTCAGTGACCTGAAGGCGGCGCTTGGAGCCCTCGAGGGCATCCGGGTGGTGGTCGTCGGCGACCTCATCGTCGACACCTACGTCAACTGCGATCCGGTCGGCATGTCCCAGGAGGACCCAACTCTTGTAGTGACGCCGGTGGAGGAGACGACTTTTGTAGGCGGCGCCGGCATCGTGGCGGCGCATGCGCGCGGTCTGGGGGCGAAGGTGTCCTTTATCTCGGTCGTCGGTGCGGATGAACAGGGCCGCTTTGCAACACGGTTGCTGGATGACCTCGGCGTGGATACTCATCTGCTCCAAGACGTCACCCGACCCACGACCCACAAGCGACGATATCGGGCCAAGGGAAAGACGCTGCTGCGCGTCAACCACCTGCGCCAGCACCCTGTCGATCAAGAGCTGATCGCGGCCATGATGGAGGCCGTAAGAGAACGCCTCGACGAGGCGGATCTGTTGCTGTTTTCCGATTTCAACTACGGTTGCCTTCCACAGACCCTCGTTGACGCCTTGATCGGTATGGCCCGCGCCCGTGGCGTGGCGATGGCCGCGGACAGCCAAGCCTCCTCCCAACTGGCCGACATTTCGCGCTTCAAGGGAATGGACCTGATCACGCCCACGGAGCGGGAGGCGCGGCTGGCGCTCCAAGACTTCCAATCTGGATTGGCGGTCATTGCCCAGGAGTTGCAGAAGAAGGCGCGGGCCAAGCAGGTAGTGATCACCCTCGCCGAAGAAGGGCTGTTGGCCTACGGGCCCGACGGCGACGAATATCGCGCAGATCTCCTGCCGGCCTTCAACGTCTCGCCCCGGGACGTCGCGGGCGCCGGAGATTCGCTCTTCATAGCCACGGCCCTGAGCCTGCGGGCAGGCGTCAACTTCTGGCAGAGCACCTATCTCGGCGCCCTGGCGGCGGCATGCCAGGTCTCGCGGATCGGCAACTCGCCTCTGACGCGGAACGATCTGGTGGCCGAGATCGAGTGGCTCGACGGTTAGCCGACGCCCCAGGGCTTCCCAGCCTTGGCCTAGGAATCCATCTGAGGACCAAGCTCGATGATGGGAACGAGCTGCGCGGTCCGGTCGACTTCCAGCGATCCGATGGGCTCCCAGGAAGGTCCGGCTACGAACAGGTCGACGACGTCCGAATCGTCTCGGCCGATGGCGAAGACAGCCTCATAGACCAAGGCATCTCCGTCGTGGCGCTTCGCGCGAACCACGCCACGTAGCTTCCCGCCCGTGGGCAGCGGCAGCACGGCTTCCCCCCCCGTGCGGACCCCTTGGTCATCGAATTGGAAGTAGAGCAGCGAGGTCTCGTCCGCCATCAGCACATAGGCTTCATAGGCCGACTCGTGCGAGAGCGCCCGCACAAGCACCGGCTTGCCGGGGCAGGCAAGGGCGGCTTTCCACTCGAACGTGCGCGAACGGGAATCCCAGGCCCCAACGCCCATGTGCAGGGTCGGCTCACACACGGCGACGCCCAGAATATCGTTCATACCCCAGACCGGCAGAACCACGGAGCCGGTGGCGCAGCCCATGGCTTCAAGCCATTCGATCTTCAAAGGGTCGTCCGTCGAGCGGCCGAAGCTGAGTCGGGTATTCCCATCGTCAAAGCAATGGCGGGTCGCAAAATAGGCTGTCGGGCCCCGTTCCCAGACAGCGACCACGACGTCGGCCTCCATCCGAGGCGCGCTCTTCAGGTCGCCTCCGCGCCAGGAGCGGCCCTCAAATCGGCTGAGCACCCGGATGGATCCCTGGTAATGGCTGCGCGGCTCGCGGTCGTAGAGGTAGCAAGACACTAGACCCCGCTCGACGCCGTGCGGAGCCCCGAAACACTGCCCCACGCCCGAATGCCCGGTCTGGGCCGCCCGCTCCTTGGGGACGGCGTACAACAACGTCTCGAAGCGGCTGTAGCCATACTGCCTTAGGTAGAATCTGTAATCTTCGAGATTATCGATAAGAAACTGCGGGTAGTCCCAAAAATGCTCGGGCTCATGATAGATCGCCACCGCGAGCTTCGGTCGGTACTTTCGGATGGTCTTCAAGGCGCCTTCAAGGATGTATCTCTCTCCGCCCTCCACGTCCATTTTCAGGTACTCGAGGCCGGTGAAAACCCCTTCCGCGTCCAGAGAATCGAGCGTTCGAATAGGGAACGTAGACTTCTGAACATCGTCTTTAATTGCGGACTCGCTCGAGCGCACCATCTTCGCGTCGGTGACGGGGAGGTCGATCTCGCCGTTGTAAGATCCAAGAAGAACTCTGTGGTTCTCCATCATTCCTTCGAATGACGTCAGCATCTCAGCGAAGGGACTGGTCCCGTAATCTATCATGCAGTCGAAATTATATATGACCCCTTCGCCATTTAGCTTGCAGATGAAGTATGGAAGCTCCCAGCCTCGACCAACTCCGCAATTTACGATTCGGTCCCCAGGCGCGAATTCGACGATCTCCATGTACTGCTGATCGCCGAAGACTGTCTTCACAAAAGAGGCCAGGATTTCCTCTATGCCCCCAAACAGTATGCGCGCATATGTGGATCGACTGCTATCGTCGGCCAAGTGGGCGAAGACCCTGGTGATCGCGCCGCCATTCGCCTGGAGCAGGCGCCCGTACTCCTGGGTCGACGATCCCCCCAGAGCGGTCAACCGGCCCGCGAACGGACGTCCGGCGAGCCAGCGCTCCAGGAACGGCTTTAGATCGGACAGCGCCTGCTCATCCACCATGCGGCTGCGGAAGACGCGCTGGAGCGAGCCGCCGCATCCCTTGGCGAAGTCCCAGTACCCGCTTGGATCGTAGTCGAAATACAGGAGCACCCGCGCCTGCTCGCCGGAGACGCCGGCGGCGGCCAGCGCCTGGCTGTGGCGCGCCCACACCGGCGCGGCGATGAAGACCGGAAGCGCCGAATCGCGAAGCGACGCCGGATCGCTGTGGACTTCCGCCGGAGCGCCGCGGCAGGCCTCCATCAGCTGATGCATGAACGGGTCGGCTAGCTCGTCCTCAAACAGCGCATAGGGCTGATCGCCCGCGCAATCATCTGCGGAAAAGAGAAAACGACAATCGAAAAATGAAGAGTCCAGCCCAGTCACTTGCACTCTGATCTGTAAAGGATGGTAGTCTCGATAGAAATTCGTGAATTTCGGCCTCTGTTTAGAGCACCGACATGGAGAGTGTGGTAGTTGAAAAGGACGGGTTGGCCGACATCGCCGCAGTATTGTCGAAGGCCGATCTCATGGATGTCAAACTCGGGGACAAATTCCACCTTCCCCTGGCCAGGCTTAACCGTATATGGTCGCGGAGATCGATGGCTGCCCGGCGCCAGTCTGAGTCCGTTCAGTTCGGGCTCCACGCAGATCGGAACCCAGACCTTCGCACGACACATGCCGTCGTCGAGTCGCGTGCCGTAGTGATCCCAAAACCAGGCATCACAGTGAAGCGATCCGACGTCTTCCTGCCGGCCGGGGCGAACCAGACGGAATGTTATCTGCTCGTGCCCCACGTCTTCTTCGTCGGCCAACTGGAACTCGCCGAACAGCTGTCGCACAAACCCGAAGAACGACATGCTTTTGATTTCTTCGACTGAAGATGCAGGGAGAATGCGACCGCGCTTTGATAGCATTCGCGCATGATTGTAGCCCTCGATTTCGTGGAAACGTTCCAGTTCTGTTTGCGACAGCATCTCTACGGCCTGAGGCGAAACCTCCTGGGCCGTCCTCAGCATATGCGCCTTGATCAGCTCCCGCATACGACGCACCTCGGCGGGCTGGAAGCTCGGGCCTTGGCCGAGGCCGAGATCGGCTCCAAAACTCTGTTCGGAACGTGGTCCGTCGAACCAATGTCGCAGCGCATCCCTCCGCGGCAACTCAAGGGGCGGCGTCTCTATGGTCGCGGCGTTCTCCGGGAGTGCGTAGGTCAACGGGGCTCCTTTACGCGGCGAGAGAACCAAACTTGCGTGCCACTTGCAAGCGAGCTCGAGCGTCACCCTTGCGGTCGGTTCAGCCTTTGGTATGGAATGCCGGTCGCGAGGGGGGCGAATGGCTTTCAAACAGGAAACGACGGCCCGCAAAGGCGCCGCAAAGCGGCTGGGGCGACGACCTCCGGTAAAGATACTCGTCGCAGTCTGGGGGGACGACTACATCCGGCGATTTGAGTTGTTGGGACTTGGTTCCGTTCTATCCGAGAACAACCTGCCGGCCCTTGCAAAGGACTGCGACGTTGAGTTCGTCTTTCTGACGAAGGCTCTGGAAGTTGAGAGATTCGAGAGCCTGCCCCTCGTGCTGCAAATCCGCAAGCATGCCAGCATTCGTTACGAGGCGATAGATGACCTCATAGTCCCTGGGCTTTACACGGTCACACTCACGCTGGCGTTCACCCGGGGAATGACAATATTTGGCCCTGATATGACGAATATGTATTTCGTCTACTGGAACGCCGATTTCGTAATCGGCGACGGCTCGTTGACCCACGTGCGGCGATGTATCCAGGAAGGCCAAAAGGTGGTGCTCGCGGGAAGTGTTCGCGTGATCTCCGAGGAGGTCGAACCCATCCTGCGGAGCGCCATCGGGTCGGACGGCGTGCTTCGCGCGCCGCCTCGACAATTGCTGGAACATCTCTTTCGACACCCACACCTGATGCAGGTGGCCAAGACGGTGAACCAGGATTTCTGCTGGGCGAAGTATCCAAATCATCTCTTCTGGGAGGTGGACGAGAAGACGATCGTCGCGCGGTTCTTCCAGATCTTCATGTTCTGTTTGCGACCGACGCGCGCGCTCAGCGTGATCGACGGCTATTGCGACTATAGCTTCGTGCCAGCCTTCTGCCCTGGAGAGCCGATCTATGTGGTCGGCGACAGTGACGAGGTTTGTCTGCTGGAACTGCAGGGACGCTGGCAGGAAGCCTCGGACGTCCACTTCGGTCCAGGACGCGATGAGGCGTGGCTGAATAGCCTGGATGAGTGGTGTACGCCGCAGCACGCCGAAATCGCCAGAGCTCCGATCGTCTATCACGCCGGAGAGCTGCCGCCGACCTTGCCGCTGGTGCTCGAGGACTCGGCGGAATTCGTCGAGGCGTGCCTCCGAAAGATCCGCGAGCCCGCGCCGCACCCGGGGCACTACTACTGGATCTATGGAGTCGCAGCCTGGCGCCTTCGCCGCCCGCCCGAGGCGATCGCGCAGGGCTGGCCCCCGGAACTCAGCCTGCGTCTTCCCGTGCAGACCCTCAAACACCCGAGCTTCGACCATGACAGAAGAGCCAGGGCGCGGCCCTCAGTCTCGGCAATCGTGGGTGCGGCGGGTTGGCTTCGTCGCCGCTGCCTGGGCGAGCCGCCGCAGATCACCCGTTTCCATCCCGATGCGGCGGCGTTGCAGCCGCTGATCGATCAGGCGCGGGGCACGCGCGCGCGCCTTGACGAGAATCCCCAGCACAAGGTGCTGCTCGTGGCCGACCTAGGTCATTGGATAGACGGCGTCCTGACCATCGATCACGAGCGCATATTCCGGACGGAGCCGCTGGTGGCGAGCACGTGGCGGCTCGAGCCGCAGCCGGAGGTGGACGAAGTTGTGATCTACCAACGCGGCGGTCCAGAGGGTGGATTGGAGGCGATCTTGAAGAATGTCGCGCCCGCGCTGAGGGCGGGCGGCCGGCTGAGCGTGCTGTGCCACTATCCTGTGTACGAGGACGTCGATCCAGAATGGATCGGGCGGGATCGACTGAGTTTTGCGGTCGCGCCGCTGGAGGCCAAGCGGGTCTCGCACCATTTCGCCGGCGCCGGTCGCCTGCGCTATGCCCGGAGCCTGGCCCGTTACGCCGAGGCAGTGGAGCGGGGCGGGACGATTTCGCGCATCAAGGCTTCCATCTGGCTCGCCGGCGAGATCGCAGGCGCAGCGCTTCAGCGGCGGAGATCAGGCCGGCATGCGGCCTGGGTGTTCACCGCCCGAGCGTATGACCCGGCCTGACGCTGCTCACCTTCGCGGTCGCATGAAGTTCCGCCCGGGTTGAACCGGGAAGCCGTTGATTGCGAGGGAGCCGAGCATGAGCTCCTCGCCGGGCGTATACAGGTTTGCTTCCAGGAAGACGCGACCTTCGTCGCGGGCAGGGGGTAGCACGAGCCGCGTCGGCCGGTACTCAAAGGCCTGTCGGCCGGGAGCGATCTCGGTGATAAACCGCTCGCCCACATCCAAAGCCTGCGCGTCGTCCTGCGCGTTTGGGATGCGCCGAAGGTTTATCGATCCGTTGAGGCGAACCGGGTGTGAGTTCGCGTTCACCAGTTCGCCCATGATAAGCTCGACGACGCAGCCTCGGAACTGGTTCAGGTGGAAGGCCAGGGCCCGGCGGTTCAGGTAGACGGTCTCGGGCTTGCGTATGATGATGAAGGCGTTTGGCGTGTCCAATGGCTCGAGGTGGTCGTCCAGGTCGATGCCCAGTGTGCTGTGTTGGGATTGCCCGGTTACGGCCGCCCGCGCGAGCTCTGCACGAGGCGATAGCCGCCCGAAGTCGCGGCTGGCGTCCAGCACGTCGACCTGTTCGGCATTGTCGACCACGATCAGCCCTCCCGGGCGCAGCGCTTCATAGGAGGCGAAGAGATCGTGCATCACATTCGGATAGCTGTGGTTGCCATCCACCAGGACGAGGTCGAGCGGCGGGACGTCCAAGCTGGGCACAAAGAAGTCTGAGGAGAACTTCGGCCAAAAGATCGTGATCTCCTGCAGCGATCTTGGCCACCGGGCGATGATCTGAGGCGCACGCTCCTGCCCATAGGGGTCGATCGTGTAGACGCGGCCTCGTCCCGCCTGCAACATCGAGGCGGCTAGCAGCAGGGTCGTACCGGCGAAGCCCGTGCCAATCTCCAACACGCAACGGGCCCTGGCTTCGGAGATCAGCCAGTGCAGCATCGCGCGCTGGGGTGAGGAGATCAGCGAGTCCGGAGGCCAATGCTCGAGCTGGGCAACGAGCGCCCTGTATTCGGCGGTCTCCGAAATGGCGGCCAGGCTGGCGAGCAGGGACGAGCCGCTTCCCACGCCGCGCTCGGGCGGTGGCAAGGCGGGGATCGTCACGTCTTCGGTTTGTGTCTTCTGCTTCCAGCTGAACATGCGCTACCCGAGTTGGTCGCCCGACGTGCAGTGGAGGTGCGCTCCCGGCGAATCAGGAGCGAGAGGAAGTTCTCGTCCGCTTGCACCGGATGAACTGGGAGCCTTCAGATCGCCGGGGCCCCAAACCTGTGAAGCAAGACTTGAACAGAGCGATGTCATCGGGGCGAACGGCCAGCCAAGGGCGCGTTGCAGCTTCGAGATGTCGAGCGACGTGTCAATCGGGCGTTCTTCGCTGAAGGGCAGGTCGCGCAGCCTGCACGGCACGATGTCGGCGTGGGCGCCCGGCGACCTGGCGACCACCTGCGTCAGCAGTAGGCGGAGCAGTGCGAGCCGGGTGAACGCTTCGGGGCCGGCGACGTTGAAGAGCCCGGTTGCGCCGCCCTCCGCCAGGCCGACGGACACGCCGGCGGCATCCTCCGCCGCCAGAGGACAGAGGACCTGGTCCGACGCGCAACGGATCTGCTGGCCGTCCCGGATGTTCCTGATCCATTCCCAAAGGATGTTCTGTGGTTCCTGCCGATCGCTCACGACCTTGGACAGCCGCACGACGAGCCAGGGGTGCGTCTGCCGCGCGAGCCAAGTCTCGACGGCCGCCTTCTGGCGGCCATAGGCCGTAAGCGGAGCCAAGCTGTCGTCTTCTGACCAGAAGCCCCTGCTGCCTGGGAAGACGTAGTCGCTTGAGAAGAAGACCGGTGTCAGCCCCTGTCGGAAGCACTCGCCGGCCACGTCCAGGACGCTATCGATGTTGATCGCCGCCGTTCCATCCCAGTCACGGGCGCACCTTTCAGGATCGATCGCGCCATAGAGGATGAAGACATGGGTAAGGTCGCCCGGCAGTTGCGAAAGCACGTTTGCGAAGCGGTCCTGACCGGCCAGGAAACGGACGCCGCCCGCAATCGGTTGTGAGGCGAACGCGCCGACACCCCGCTCCGGTCCCAGGCGTTCGAGCACACGGCGGCCGACGAAGCCGGAAGCGCCAAGGACCAGCGCTTTCAATCGCGCGCCCTCCGCCTGCCAGACGGCCCGAAGTCAGGGCAAGGCCCTGCACGGCTGTGCCTCATCTGGGCGCCACTTCAATCCCACCGATCGTCAGCTTCATGCCCGACTCGCCGGCGAATACGTGCTGGCCCTTCGACGTCATCCCGACGGTGAAGATCAGCCAGCCGTCGCGGGTGTTGAGCTGGGTCGTGATCTTTTTCCAGTCGCCATCCTGAACAATGGCTGCTGCGGGGAACCTGGTCTCGTCGGTGACCAAGGGACTCGGCTGCGAGGCGTTGCTCTCCAGATCGAAGAGGGCCACGCCATAGTCGGCGGCCCGGGAGGGGGTGACGAGCGTCTTGCCGCGACCTTCGATGATGACCCCGACGCCCGGTGAGGCCTTTACCCAGACCGTCACGCGGTAAGCCCCAGGTCCATAGGACCCGCCGAACCCGACCCGGTGGAGGCTGGCGTCGGCGGTCGGGCTGATCTGGAGCGCGGTCGAGCCGCTCGCGACGCCCTCGCCGTCAGCCAGCCCAGCCATGACGCCTTCGGCGAGGTCCCATTTCAGCGGGGCGGGCAAGCCCATGATCGAGAGTTGCTGCACATCGGCCACCTTTGCCGGAGGCGCCGAAACCGCCTGCGCCGCTCCCTTTTCGGCGCCGTCCTTCGGTGGCGACAAGGGGCCACAGCTCGCCAGTGCGAGAGCCGCTGCGAGAGCGCCCAGCCGCAGTCTAAGAAGGGAGGCCACGCAGAGGATCGAACGCATTGCAGCTGCTCCGAGCGAAGTTATGACAGGTCCGAGCATCTGCCGTAGGTTAAGGCTCCGAAGCGTGTCAAGAACCATGTTTTTTCATGACACGCGCCAGCAAAGAGCGCGCGGCGTTGGGAGGCCTAGGCCTGAGACGGCGTCATATTTCCCCGATCGACTGCAGAAACTTGGTGTAGGTGGCGATTACATCATCGATCGGTCCAATCGCCTTGACTTCACCGGCGTCAATCCAAAGCCCGATGTCGCTGAAGCCGCGTAGAATGTGATCAGAGTGGCTCGCCACTACGCTGATTCCTGAGTGGCTGCAGATCTGCTTCGCCCGCCGAACCGCCTTATCGATGAACTTGTTGTCGCCCGCGCCGATCCCTTCGTCGATCAGCACGATATCAGCCTGATTCGCCGTGGCCATGGCGTAGCTCAACCGGCCAAGCATCCCCGACGAGTAGGTCCGAACCGGAAGCTCCAGATAGGGCCCGAGCTCGCAAAACTCGATGGCGTCGTCGACAGCCCCCTTGAGCGCCGGTCCGTTCAGGCCGTGCAGCCGCGCGATGAGCTTCATGTTCTGCAAGCCGGTCTTGTCCGAATCCAAACCGAAGCCGCCGAGGACACAGCCCACGGAGCCCACGACCCGCCGCTCTCCTGCAGACGGTTGAACGATCCCGGCCATGAGGCGCAGGAGCGTGCTCTTTCCGGAGCCGTTTCGGCCCATCAGGCCCAGGCGCTGGCCATGGCGCAGATGCAGGGAGACGCCGTTCACGGCCAGGACATACTGGGTGGTATTGGAACCGCCGCCGAGCCGGCCGAAGCTCATCGAGCTCGCGGCCGCGGCGAAGGCGGACCGTTGCGCCGCGGAGACAATCACGGGGTACGCGGCTCGCACGTTCCGCAGCTCTAGACACGCCATTGGTGCTCGTCGGCCTTTCGGTGGGGGAAGGGTGGGATCAAAGCCAATAGACGACCTGAGGACGCATCCTCGCATACACGATGAGGCCCGCGGCGAGTGTGACGAGCGCGATGAGCGACGCGGTCACCCACACGTACGGTGCGACGGCCTCTCCGATCAGCGGCGCGCGAACGACCTCGAGCAGATAGTAGAAGGGATTGTACATGACGAGCGGCGACTCGATCTGCTGGCGATCCGGGACCCAGAAGACGGGGGTCAACACGAACATCAGGCCCGCGCCCATGGCCGAGGCCGGTCCAAGGTCTCGGAATCGGGCGCCGAGGGGACCCAAAAGAAGCGCGGCGCCCACGCCGAAGACCATTGTGATCAGCAGGCCCGGCGCGACGCCCACGAGAGCCGCGCCCATGGTCCCCTCGTATGCCGCCACGACGACATACACCACTAGAAGGTGCGCGTAGTTCACGTAGGAGGCTGCGACGGATCTGACGCTGTGGATCGCCATGGGTATGGGATAGGCGTCGATGTAGCCCTTGGCCCTGACCAGGGAATTGCTCCCGTCGACCACCAGAGCGGCAAGCAGCCCCCATGTCGGCAGGCTGGCGGCGAGATAGGTCAGGTAGTGCGGGTTGTTCCCGGCGAATTTCTCTCTCAGCAGATAGAGGCCCGCGATGAAGCCGGCCTGGCCCAGCGTGATCCACAGCGGCCCCAGGATCGTTCGCCGATAGCGTCCGGCGACATCGTCCACGGCGATAATTCCCCAGATCCGCCACGACGTGAGCGCGCGCAATATTTCATGCAGGCTGTTTTGAAGGGTGTGCCGGGCCACGCCAGGTGCTCTCGTGGAATGGGCAGTCATGGTGAGCCTCGCCGTTGCGCTTCAAGAATGGCGATGGAGACGTGTTTGGGAGATCGCTGCTGAATTCCCAGCAGCCTGGCGCAACTGACGGCCGTCATCACCCCCACCGCGACCGCCGATGCGCCCACCAACAGGAGCTTGCGCCAGACAGTGGCCCCGGCGAACTGGTCCGCCAAGCGCCCGTGTGTGCGCCGCACCCACTCGTCGATCCTCAAGTCATACATGCGAAGCCGCCGAACCTCCATATGCGCTTCTAACCACGAGAACATCGCCGCCAGGTTATGGCGCTCGACGGCGCTAGAGCCCTCCGCCAGAAGGAGAACCGTGGCTGCTGTAGCGCGTTCGAGCGCCGGTGCGGCCATGGCGAGCGCCTGTGTGCGCTCTTCGGTCCGGCTCGCGAGTATCCCGACGAACAGCGACGAAGGCCGAGCCGCCGCCGTCGTGTCGAGATCGGAATCAAAGGCGCAGAGCTCGCCGAAGACGCTGCGTCCGATAACTTGAGCCTGCAGGTCAAGATCATGGTCGCGGCGCGCGAGGCCCGACAGGACGCGCGCGACCCGCCAACGCGGATGCCAGAATCGAAGCCGCCCTGGCCGCCCGGCCAGAAGCGCTCGCGCCAACCGCCTTACGGGTCCGGGCGGCGGGCGCGGCGGTTCCATGCGTGCGCTGGCGAGCTCCGGGGGGTCCGCGACGACGCCTCGTTCCGCGCGGTCGGCGCGCCACATCGCCACCGCTGCGAGCCAGCCGACATGATCCTTCAGCAGCAGCGGCTCGGGAGCGCTGGCGAGCACCTCGTTCACGAAGGTCTCGGACGCCTCGACCGCCGACGCCACGCCGGGGCCCGGATCGGCCGCACGGAAGAAGAGCGGGGTATGGGCCTGGTCACGGTGAAACTTCACCGACCACCGCCCAATGGCCTTCGCGGCTCGCTTCGGGTCAGCCCTCCCGATCTGGAACAAGTCAAGCTCATGTTCCAGGGCGGCCAACTCGAGGGCGAAGAATTCGTCGCTATCATTCAGTATGACGGGCTTGGCGTCCGGAACTTGCAGCGGGATCAGGCCGTAGTCGCAGAAGCTCTCGGCCGATCTTACCGGAGGCTTGATCTTCAGCGCTAGGGGAAACAGGCAGAAGCCACGGCCCACCAGGGTCTGCGGCTCCGGCCGCCAGACATAAAGATGGGCGCCAGTCGAATGAATCTCGCCCTGATCCATCCGGGCGCAAAGCACCGTCGGATGCAGGGTCCGCAGCGCGATCGACACGAGGTCGCGCGCCGACACCGAGAGCACAGTAGGGGATTGCTTTCGAGCCGCGAGAAGCTCGACGGCCTCGGACTCGATCACCCGCAAGCTCGGAGACAGGACCGCCGTGGCGCCCGCATCGAGCGCGCGCACCAAACCGCCCAGGGCGTTGCGGGACAGGATGAAATCGCTGTTGAGCAAGACCGCCGATCCGCCGTCCGGCCCGATCGACCGCGCCAACGCCCGATGGTAGGCGAGCGTCAAGGTCACATAGGTTGCCGCCGAGGAGAGTAGGTCGTCGATCGAGATGAAGTCAACGTCAGCCAGGGCGCTCAGCTCATCCAGCGCCCGGCTGGCGCGCAACGCTGGGATGTCCTGGGTACGGGTGACGATACTGAAGCTCACGGGCCGGGTCGCAGCGACGGCCGGGATGTTCTCGTCGGCGAGTAACGACGGCAGGGCGAAATCCACGAACGGGCGAAGGTAGGCCGACCCCCATACCGGCACCACAAGCAACAAGGGGTCCCGCCCGCCCTCGGGCGGGCGACGTCCTAGGCTTTCTTCGCTCGCAATCAATTGGGTCTCCCAACTGGACCATAGGGCCGGCTCGCGACAATCCAGCCAGCCTTCTACGGGCGCCGGCGCCCACCGGCAATGCGGGTCGGACGGCGCTACGCCTGCCGTAGGCGCACGGCTGGAATGTGGCGCGCATGTCGCTGAACTGCGCCCGGCCTCTCGAAAGCCCCACTCCCGATCCGCTCCGACGCCGCAATTTTCGGCAACTAGGTTCTGTTGACGACGTGCCTGAGCCAGAGTCGGGCGGAGGCGGCGAGAATGAAGCCGATGTAGCCTGTCGGCGGTCTTGTCGTATCGGGTGCCCTTGGCGGCCGAGGCCTGCATGAGCGTCGCTGACCATCTTTCGATCGTGGATCGCCGGGTGGAGCGCCTGCGCAATCTCGACCCGGAGGCGCCGTGCTGCGCCGCGGCCGAAGAGCTGGTGCGCGGTGAGCTCCTGCCCCTGTGGCGTGAAACCCGGGAGAGAGTCTCCGGCGCGACCCGGACCCTGGGCATCATCTTGGATGAAACCTTGGAGGCTGGCGCCGAATGCGTCTCTCCATCGGACGTGGGATTCCACAACGCGCTCGTGTCGGGGCGTCGCGTGACATTCATCGATTTCGAGTACGCCGGCCGTGACGATCCGGCCAAGCTCGTCGCAGACCTGTTCTGCTGCCCGGAAGCGCCGCCGCCCTTTGGTGAGTTCGAAAGCTTCGTCGATCGCCTGTTCGCTGGACTGGGACTTGCCGACGTCCACGCCGCGCGCTGCCGACTGCTGATCGATGTCCATCGCCTCAAATGGGCGTGTATCGTGCTCAACCAATTCCTTCCGATAGGCCGCCAGCGTCGGGCGTTCGCCGCCCAGTCCGGCGCGGCGGAGGCCCCCGAGGCCTTGCTCGCTCGCACAAGGCGTAGCCTGGCACAAATCGGATATTCAAGCTGATTAAGGAAGCCAACATGCCCTACCGAGAATTCGTCAGCCTGGTCCACAAGGCGACCGCCCGCAACTATCTCGAGCGCGTCAATGAGGTCGACAAGGCTGTGGTCGCGGAGGTCGCCACCCAGTTCGGTGAAGCGTATTGGGACGGCACGCGCCTGCAAGGCTACGGCGGTTACCGATACGACGGGCGCTGGCGCAAGGTGGCCGACGCCATGATCCAGGCCTATGACCTGAAACCCGGCATGCGTGTTCTGGACGTAGGTTCGGGCAAGGGGTTCCTGCTCCACGACTTCAAGGAAGCCTGTCCGGGCCTGGAACTGCACGGTCTGGAATATTCAACTTACGCCATCGACAAGACGATGGAGTCTGTGCGGTCCAATATCACCCACGGCACCGCCGCCAGACTTCCATGGCCAGACGACTATTTCGACCTCGTCGTCTCCATAACCACCCTGCACAACCTCTACAACTACGACCTCTGGGATGCGCTGCGGGAGATGAAGCGGGTATCCAGGGGGCACAAGTACCTATGTGTGGAAGCTTATCGAAACGAGAAGGAAAAAGTAAATCTCATGTATTGGCAGCTCACCTGCCGCATATTCCACACACCTGCCGAATGGGAAGCGGAGTTCAAGCTCACTGACTACACAGGCGACTACGAATTCATCTACTTCGAATAGAGCGTCGCACCAACGGGATCGGCGTCGCCGAAGTCTACACGCGCTTGCCGCAGGCTCTCAGGCGAGCCGATGTCCCGGTGGTAGCCCGCGTGATGATGCGCAAGGATCCTGCCGAGGTAGAGCGGGATGACCTCGGTGCTCAGATCCAGCGTCTCCTCGGCGAACAGGGTCTTGCAGGTCGAGATGACCTCGGGCTCGAAGATGTAGACAGCGGCGTTCGCGCGGGTCCCGGGAGGATCAGGAACTTTCTCGTGAAAGGCCGTCACGACGTCTTCGTCGTCCCGTTCCACGATGCCGCTGGCGCGAGGCTGGTCGGTATCGAAGGTCGCCATCGTCATGGCGCACCTCGGCGGCCGGCCGGCGTGGGCGCGTATCATGCCCGGCAAGCCTAAATCCGACAGGTTGTCGGCGTGGAGCACCAATCCTGCCTCGCCTTGGAAGAATTCAGCGTTGGCGGCCACCGTCCCGCCGGTCCCGAGCAGACGGGGTTCGTGAACGATCTCCACCTTGCCGCTCTCGCCGTAGCCGGCGAGGAAGCCGACCACGAGTTCGCTAAGATAGTGGGTGTTCACGAGCACGCGCTCCAACCCAGCAGCCAGCAAGGCGTCCAACCAGTGCTGCAGCAACGGCTTGCCGGCGATGGGCACGAGGCACTTCGGCAGGTGATTGGTTATCGGGCGGAGGCGGCTGCCAAGCCCTGCCGCGAGCAGAAGTGCGCGCATGAAAAGACTCCATTCATCAGCGAAACTGCGTAGAGGGCTGAGGTGATCTCGGGGTCGGCCCCAAATGGCAACAGCGTGCGGACGTCCCCTCGATCCGGCTGAGCTACCGGGCCACACCGACCGTGTTAGCGCGGCGTGCCGCGGCAGCTCAAATGAAAACGCCCGGCGCTAAGGTCGAAGTGTCTCGCCGTCATCCCGTCTGGCGAGTCAGGCCGCGACGGCCGTGGTCTTCACCGGCGACTTTCGCAGCATGACGATCGCGGCCTCGGGGTCGATGCATCCGATGGCGGCGACCTCGCGGGCCATGCGATCCAGGTGTTTGGTCCCGCAGTGTGGGACTCAGCTTAGCTGAGTGCCCACGCCGGGAGGAGCTATGAGCCAGATACTCCACGGCAGCGCCACGACCACGCACACCATCCGAGCGGCGATACGGCGATCGATGATCCTCCCCCGGATTGGTGGACACCCATGCTAGCTCTGAGGAGCTGGAGAGGAGTGTCAGATGAGCGGTACGCGCCGGGTGTTTCCGGAGACGTTCAAGCGCGAGGCGGTCGACCGGATGGCTGTGAGCGGCCTGTCGGTGGGCGCGGTGGCACGGGAGCTGGGGCTGCACGAGACGGTGCTTCGACGATGGATGATGCAGTTCGGGGTGCAGGCGACGGGGGCGGCGAGGCGCCCCACCACGCAAGCGCCGGCCCCGTCGCCGTCTGACCTGGCCGCGGAGAACGCTCGGCTTCGGCGCGAGAACGAGCGGCTGCGGATGGAGCGCGACATTCTAAAAAAAGCCGCGCTCATCTTCGGAGTGGCCTCCCGATGAAGTTCGGGTTCGTCAATGAGCATCGCGCTGTGTGGCCGGTTCGGGTGATGTGCGCGGTCCTGGGGCTGTCGGCCAGCGGCTACCACGCCTGGCGCTCCAGGCCCGAGAGCGCACGGGCGCAGGCCAACCGCGCGTTGCTGGACGACATCCGCCGGATCCACGCCGACAGCAGCGGGACCTACGGCTCGCCCAGGGTGCATGCGGTGCTGCGCGGCCACGGCCTCCGCGTCGGGCGCTCGCGGATCGAGCGGCTGATGCGCCACGCCGCCCTGCGGGGTCTCGCGGCTCTGCCCGGCGCACGCGCACCACCGACAGCCGCCACGGCTATCCGATCGCGCCCAACCGGCTCGGGCGCAACTTCACCACCCAGGCCCTGAACCAGGTCTGGCTCGCCGACCTCACCTACATCCCCACCGGCGAGGGCTGGCTGTACCTGGCCACCGTGCTCGACCTCTTCACCCGCAAGATCGTCGGCTGGTGCATGCGGCCCACCCTGCACGTGGAGATCGCCCTGGGCGCCCTGCAAATGGCCATCGAGCGCCAGCGGCCGGCGCCCGGCCTGATCCATCACTCCGACCGTGGCATCGAGTACGCCGCCGAGGCCCACCGCTCCGCCCTGGCTCGAGCCGGCATCACCCCCTCGATGAGCCGCAAGGGCGACTGCCGGGACAACGCCCCGCTGGAGAGCTTCTTCCACACCCTCAAGACCGAGCGCGTCCATCACCGGGTCTACGCCACGCGCGACCAGGCCCGCAGGGAGTACATCGAGGGCTTCTACAATCCCCGCCCCCTGCACTCAGCCCTGGGCTACATCAGCCCTGCCGAAGCCGAGCGCAGAGCGGCCTAACCCCGTCCACTTCTTCGGGGGAGGATCAATGCCGGCTTCCTTGCTGTCTAGCGCGCGCTTCGTTCGATCCAAAGCCGGCGCGCGGTCGCCTCTCGGCCCGTCAGCGGGGCGGTGAGATCACATCGATGCAAGAATGAGAGCCCGATCTCATTGCCCCGTCGCCACGCGATTTCGCCCTCGAAGGCGTCGCCCGAACGACAGACCAGCAACATCAATGGTTGCGAAAGATCATCAGGCGCGCCCAGCCGGACACGCGCGCCAGAATCGGTCAGGTCACGGATCGTACAGTCGACGGTCAGGTCGGCGGGACCGTGAATCAAGATGCCGGTCAAGAGAACCCTTCGCCGGAGTTCCTCACGGCGTTCTGCGCCGACGGCTTGGGAAGGAGGGGGCGGACGCTCGACCATGAGACCAGGATGGGGCTGAAAGCTTGAAGCGGGCTTTACGGCGTCCCGCAAGAAGGTCGCCTCTAAGCCCTAGGCTCCTCCGGTTCATCGCCCAGATCGGGAGCTATCGGTGCGGCTTCGGGTCGGCCGCCACCGCTCGCAACGGCCACAGCCTTTAGATGCCAACTTGCCGCTTCATCGATCAGGCGTCCGCGCTCGGCCATGTTCGCCGCCGCCGCCGCCTGGCCCAATAGCTCGTCAGCCTTTCGGCGATAGGTTTCGACTAGCAGCGCGTCGATCATGCGGGTCTCAATTCTCATCGAGTGGTCGGGTACCCGACTATTCGTAACGCCGTTCTTTGTCACCCAACCTGGGGGCGAAACGACCCAAGAAATGCGACAAGGGAGCGGGCTCCTCCTCGTATGTCCCGACACGAGCCGCCTAGCTGAGGTCGCCGCGGTCTCGATCGGCATCCAGAGCTCGCGAACCGGAGCCAATCGGCATCACCGTCGCCGGGATTTTTCCTTGGCGTCACTGCGACCAGGGCGCCTTCGGAGGATCAGATCGGTGATCTTGGCCGCCGAGATCTTGCACGCTCGTGAGTCGGCCGCGCTCAGTGAATTCAATCCTTCGAAACCACTGTTGGTGCTACAACCTGGGGCATAGGCGCGTCGGGAAAGGCCGACCTCATGACGTCACCGTCGTTGCGCACCCCTCCGACCACCGAGAGCCTCGCAGTGCTGCCGCTCGTGCTTGAGACGGCCTTGGACGGTGTCGTCGTCATGGGAACCGACGGGGTCATGCGGGATTGGAACCACCAGGCCGAAAGCATCTTCGGATGGTCGCGGGCGGAGGCTGTCGGTCGGCCCCTGGCCGACCTCATCATTCCAGAACCGCTTCGCCAAGCGCATCGGGAAGGTCTCGATCGGTTCCTCAAGACTGGTGAGGGGCCGCTCCTCGGCCGACGAATAGAGGTTACGGCCATCCGCAAATCGGGTGCGGAGTTCGCTATCGAGCTTTCCATCTCGCCTGTGAACATGGACGGCTCGATCTTCTTCCTGGGCTTTATCCGGGACATCTCCGAACGCCGTCGCCATGAAGAATTCCTGAAGCGGCAGGCGCGCGAGGCCGAGGTGTTGAACCACGTCACCACGCTGGCCGCAGAAACCGAGTCGCTCGATGAAATCCTGCGCCTTTGCCTGGCCTCTGTCTGCGAACTGACCGGGTGGCCGGCGGGGCACGCCTATCTGCCACAGAGGGGCGCCTCGCCGCGGCTTGCCTCGAGCATGATCTGGCATGGCGACCTCAGTCGATTTTCCGCACTCAAGGCGATCACCGAGGCCACCACCTTCGGGCCGGGCGAGGGCTTGCCTGGCCGCATCTGGAGCAGGCGGGAGCCTTGCTGGATCTTGGATGTCGACCACAGCGACGCCTTTCCCCGCGCATGGCTCGCCGAGGAGGTCGGCGTGCGCTCCGCCTTCGGCTTTCCCATCATGAGCGGCGGCGACGTGACCGCGATCCTGGAGTTTTTCAGTCACGAGGCGGCGGAGCTCGACCCTCGCCTCCTGCACATCGTCCGGGCGCTTGGCCAGCAGGTCGGCCGAGTGCTGGAACGCCGCGCCGTGCAGGAGCGCCAAGCGCTCCTGTTGGCGGAACTCGACCATCGCGCCAAGAACATGCTGGCGGTTGTGATAGGCATGGCCGATCAGACCGCCCGGCGGTCGGACTCGCTGGAAAGCTTTCAGGAGACATTCTCGGCGCGCGTAGGCGCCCTGGCTCGGGGCTACACCCTGATCACCGCCAGCCGCTGGCGGACGACCTCGCTGGAGGCGATCGTCCGCGAGATCGTCGAGCCATACGTCGCCGACGGCCAGGCGCAGATGGAGATGAGCGGTGACGCCATGGTCCTGTCCCCGAAGGCGGCCCTGGCGGTGACCATGATCCTGCACGAACTGGTCTCCAACGCCACGAAGTACGGGGCGCTCTCCATGCCGAGTGGTCGGATAAACATCAGGTGGGCGGTCTCGGCGGGCAGCCGGCGCAGGGTCGAATTGGAGTGGCGGGAGACGGGCATGATCGGTCTGCAGCGTCCCACGCGGCGCGGGTTCGGCGCCAAACTCATCGAGGCCACCGCGAGCCGAGAACTTGGTGGAGACGTTACAACCGAGTTCGCCCCGGAGGGGGTGCGCTATCGCTTCAGATTCCCGGAACCTGATATTCAAACAGCAGCATGAGACACTTCGACGGATCCGTATTCGCAGCGGCGCTGCTCGAGCCCGCGACCGCCAACCTCTGGTGCGCCAGCGTCGCGCCAAAGGCGCCCGCGCCAACAGGCGCCCTTTCCCCGGTCGAGAAGACCGGGCGCCTGCGCGTCCTGATCGTGGAGGACGAGATGATCGTCGCCATGAGCCTGGAATCCTTGGTCGAAGACTTCGGCTTCGAGGTCTGCGCCATGGCCGCGACGGGGGCCGAGGCCGTGACTTTCGCCAAGGCGCTCCGCCCGGACCTCATTCTCATGGACGTGAACCTGATCGGCGACATGGACGGCGTCGAAGCGGCGCGACAGGTTCGCGAAACCATGGACGCGCGGATCGTTTTCGTGACGGCCTATGGGAGCGGCGAGGTCGTCGAGCGCATCCAATCCACCATTCCCCACGCTGTCGTCGTATCCAAGCCGGTTGTCGGTTCGGCGCTTCTGCGCGCGATTGAGCGCACCGACCCCGATTGACCCGCTCGGATGGGCGCATAGGCGCTTGCGCCTTTCGTCCCTGAGCCGCGGTCGAGCAAGCCTAGGGGCTTGTGGCGCATGACGCAGGCGCTGGATTGCGGGCCGATGCTTGGCAGGCGGCCAGTGAAGGGACCTTAGCTGCCTTGACTGTCAGAGTATTCCGCGGTGCTGACGACAAACAAAAAGCCACCGGCGTGGCCGCGTGGCCGGGGTGCAAAGGATATTCGCTCGAATGCCCTCCGCAATCGTTCCTATGGACGAGGGCGGATGCTGCGCTGATCGATCGCCGACGAACCGGCCAACCTAGGATTGGCGTACGCTAATCTTGGGTTCGGGGGCTTCCGTCTTGATCGCAGCCTCAATGGCCCGCATGAGGTCCGGAATTTGAATGGGTTTCGCCGCATGTTCGCTGAATCCCAAGCCAAGATAGTGATCCCGGCCGCCGGAGACTACATCGGCCGTGAGGGCCACAACGGGCGTCAGGCGATTGCGGGCGTTTGACGCGCGCAATTTCTGCAATGCCTCAATCCCCGTCATCCCGGGCATCTGGATGTCCATCAGCACAAGGTCGAAGACCTGGGCTTCAAGGTGAGCCAGGGCCTCAGTTCCGCTTTGTGCTCTCGTGGTCTCGTGACCGAAGGCGGCGAGGAGTTGTTCCAGCACGAGCAGGTTGGTCGAATTGTCGTCGACGACGAGGATCCGCAGCGGGGGCATATCAACCTCATCGGCCACCGACGCTTCTCCCCCGATGAGTTCCTGGCCAGGGTCGGCCAGACCGAGCGGGAGCTCGATGTGGAACACAGATCCCACGCCCAGCTCGCTCGCGGCCCAAATACGTCCGCCCATCAGCTCTGTCAGTCGCTTGGCGATCGAAAGCCCGAGTCCGGTACCGCCGAACCGGCGTTCCGCCGTATCGTCGGCTTGGGAGAAACGGTCAAAGAGTTTGGGAAGGGCGCCGGTGGCGATTCCCGCGCCGGTGTCATGGACTGCGACATGGATCCAGGCGCTATCATCCGTGTTTGGACGAGCCGCGACCAAAATCTTCACTGAGCCACGCTCGGTGAACTTCAGCGCGTTCCCGACAAGATTGAACAAGACCTGCCGCAGCCTCAGGGCATCCACCCAGACATGCCGCGGCACGGCCTCATTGAGCGACAGCGTGAGGGCGACACCTCTTTCGTCGGCGCGCGCGCCCCAGAAGTTGACGATGTGGTCCATGAAGGCGTGGAAATCCTCGACGACCGGCTCGATCTCGAGGCGACCCGCGTCGATCTTCGAAAAGTCGAGAATGTCGTTCAGGATCGACAGCAGATATTCACCGCTTTGGATCAAGGTGTCCAAACGTTCGGTTTGGCGAGGGTCGCGTCCGTCCCGCCGAAGCAGCTGAGCCATGCCGAGCACCCCGTTCATGGGCGTGCGAATCTCGTGGCTCATGGTGGCGAGAAAATTCGACTTCGCGGCATTCGCCCGCCGGGCGTCTTCCCGGGCTTCTTCGGCCAAGATGCGATCTCTCAGCGCCTGGTCGCGCGCGGCCTCGAGTTCCGGGATCATTGCGGCGTTAGCGTTGTAGGCGGCGTGCCACTCACCGATGGCCCTTAGGGTGTGCGTGGAGATGAGGGCGAGCGTGAAGCCAAGCACGCTCAAGGCCCCGATGACGCCGAGCGCCTGGGCGATCGGCAAGACGATTATCGCCACGACCGCGCTCATGAGCAGCGAGGGGGCGGCGAACGCCATCATCACAGATCGCGAGAACGACCCGTTCGCGAGCCCCAGCGCGATCAAGGTGGATGCGATGGCGCTCAGATAGGCGACCTCGCCGAGCCCGGGTCTGGCCAGCACCATGGACATCGGGGCGACGAGGTAGACGCAGGCGCGGAGGCCACAGAGGCCCGCGATCTGCCGAAAACCTATTCGTTCGTCGGTCACGTGACAGGTCAGCGTCCACCGCGCGAGTCTATGCTGCTGGAACCAGTCTACGCCGCTTGCCAGCACAAACCCCATTGCGCCGAGCCAGGGATGGCCGATCGACGCGATGCAGGCCCCGGCGAAGGCGTTGAAAACAAGATGCAAGCGAACGGGAAACCTCAGCCCCAGCAGGGTGAGCTGATACGGACTGGCTCGACCCGTATTGGGGTCATGTCTGACGAAACCCTCGCCGGAAGCCGCCAATGTCCCCTCCCAGAGAGATTCGATCATCGGACGTATAGGGAGAAGGTCTTAATGTTTGCAGACAGCCGAGCGGTGTGGATGTTCCGCGCGCAGCCACATCATCCACAACGTGCCGGCTCGCAGCATGTGAATAGCTCACCGAGCAGGGCGGGCGGCGCGAGGGTGGCTGCTATTTCGGCGCGATCGCAACCGGCGGCCGGAGGATCGGGCGCCAAGGCTGACATGCGTTTTTCTAGGGCGCGACGCGCAGCACCGTGGTGACCTTGACTCGGTACGGGATCCTGAAGCTCGCGAGCCCCGGCACGCCAAACTCGACGACGTAGGTCGTGCTCAGATCGGCGATTTCACCCCCATCGACCTCGACCTTTGTCAAGGTCACCGTAACATCGGGGTTTGCCGTACCGGCCAGATTCGAGGTCACGATCGCCTGGAGGGCGGGTTGCGTCAGCTCGGGGTCGATCACCAGGGCGCGGGAGGCCCGATCCACAGCGTGACGCACGTTGGACAGGCTGTGCTGCGTCCAGCCAAACTGGAAGATGCCAAACAGCATCATCAGCATGATCGGCGCGACAATCGCGAACTCCACGACGGTCGCGCCGCGTTCGTCGCCCGCGAGCCTGAGGTCTTTGCGGGAGCTACCGAACACGGACGGTGGTCGTGTCGAGCATGACATCCGCCGAATTGACATCCAATCCCGGCGCGCTCGCGGTTAGCGTTACATAGACTGCGGGCGGCCGGCTGGCCGGACAGAGGTCGGTGCAGGCGATCGCAGTCGTCCCGCAGCGGCACGCGCGCGAGACGGTCATAGCGCTGGTCGCCGGCCGATTTCGCCAGCCGTTCTGAACGAGCGACGCGGCGATCGCGTCGTCCGTTCCCCCGTTCTGATAATACTCGGCGCCGACCTTCAGGGCGCTTCGCATGTCCTGATGGCGATCGGCGAACTCCCAGAGCATGAACGAGGTGGCCGCGAGCAGCGCGATTACAGGCGTGATGATCGCGAATTCCACGGCCGCCACGCCGCGCTCGTCCCGCAATCCGCGAAGAAGGGTTGGCATGATCATGCGGTGAGCCTCACCAGGTTTGGCAGGGGGATGGCCGTCATGCCTTGGGCGGTGCAATCGGCAGCGACGGTGGTGTTCCCCGTCCATTGAACCGTTCGCGCAACGACTTGCAAACACCCGTTGACGCCCGAAAAATTGCCCTGGTAGTCGACTTCCTGCGACGCGAAGTAGATCGCGCCCGTCATTTGCGAGCCGGCGTCGCCAAGGAACTTGTTCGTTCCGCCGATGCTGCCGCGGTCGCCGAAAAAGAGGACGCCGGAGTAGATGCCGCTCGTCGGTGCGGCGAGGTCGATATGGGCGGAGCCGTTCATCTTCACGTGGCCGCCGCCGGTCATATAGATCGTGACCCCGGAGCCGGTGACGCTCGCCGTCGCATTCACCGTCAGGTCGCCCGCCACATAGTAGACACCCGGCTGGAGGGTCATTTCGCCCTTCAAGGTCATCCCACTGCAGTAGCGTCCGGGGCTCAGGCTGCCGTTCGCTGGGACGGACCGGCATCCGCCGGTGGGGGAGGGGGCCGGCAGGGCCTTGAACGGGTCGGCGACCGGAGGAGCCCGGGTCATGGGCGCCTCGCATTTCGACAGGGTCAGCCCGGCCGTGGCCGTGACGCCGCCCGCGGAGATGACGCAATCGGCCTTGAGCTTGGCCGCGCCCTGGACGGTGACAGCGTCTGCGGCCGCGGAATTCGCCATGACGCTGCAACCGTCGAGGGTCAGTTGTGAGCTCCCGGAAAAACGGGCCGCACTGCCTGCGGTCGGATCGAGCGCGAGAATGCAGGCGTTCGCGGCGGAGCTGAACGTCGCCACAGCGCGGGTCGAGAACTCGACATTCTCCTTGAGGAAAAAGGCGCTGAAGAGCCGCGGGGCCTCATCGCGCAGGATTACTTCCACCTGGCCGCCACCCGCCATGTCCTGCGGAAGGACCTCGATCGAACCTGTCGTCAGGTCGAAGCCGTTGTCCTGCGCTGTGAGCGTCGCGATCGCGGCGACCTCCTCGTCGGTAGAGCCGGAGCGGTCTTCGATCGCCGCGGCGAAGGCGGCGGCATCCGCCGCAGCCTGCATCTCCGTGCGCTTGGCGTACCAGAGGGTGGTTTCGACCCCCAAGGCCCCACCGCCGATCACCAGCGGCAGCGCCAGGGCAAACAGCACCGCGACGTTTCCGCCCTGCTCAGCCGCGAACGACCGGAGTCGCATCATCCTCGCCCACCCCCAGGACGGAAAGTCCTAAAGGCACAGTGGGACCATCGTATTGAATCCGGCCTTAAGCAGAGAGGTTAATGCGCAAAAGAATTCGCCGTATCCGGCGAGGCTTGGCGCCAAGTTGTGCTTAATTTCGAAGAATTCTGATCTTGTCTATGAGGAACGCGCTCGGTTCACTCCAGCATCGGGGATAGTGCGACAATAGAGCGCAGCCGTCGATTTCATGGGTGGCTGGCGCCGCGATGTGTTGCCGGATTTGTCGCCGTACCGGTTGGGCCGGGCCACTCAAACGCTTGTTTGGAAACGATTTCGACGGCGGGCCCACCAACTTGTCGGTGAACCATCGCGCGGACTAACGCGTTGATCAGGCGTCGCGATCCACTGCTGCGCTGCAGCATTCCGTCGTCGTGGGCACGGCCTGTTTACCGCAATGTGCGACCTGGGGGGATCGAACAAGAGTGTCGGAAAAGGAGTGAATCTTGCCGGCGGTCGCTTGCCTGAGGGTCGCGTTGGACGACGATCGGACGGGGCTCGACGCCGAGACCGTCAGCCGGCTGGTGGCGAAATTCTCGAGCGCCTACCTGGAGACCCGGTGGACCTGGCCGCGGCGCTTCGAACCGTTGACCTCGTATTCCTTCCTCCTGACCGATCCGGGCGCCGACGAAATGGACCCGGCGGAGCTTTCCCGCCTCTCCGAGGAGTTGCAGGTCAAGCTGTTCGGTGAGCGGGGCTTTGGGGAGGTCACGCTACTGTTGTTTGAAGGCCCGCTGGAGGCGGTCACCGCCTTCGCGGCGCTCGATGCGAGCGCCGTGGCCCGCGCCTTGGACGACATCTCGTTGCTTCCGGCCGGCGGGCGGCTGACGCAGATCAGGACCAACGCGTGGGAGTTGATCGTCTCCGCCAGGCCGGTCGAAACCGCAGCGCCAAGCGCGGCGGTTCCAGAACCCCCTTTGATCCGTTTCCAGGGTGTCTACCTGATCTCCAACGAAGTGTTCGTCGGCGACGTGATCTCAGCGACGCCAGCTTCGTCGCGTGTGGGTCTGAGCCTGCTCGATGGCCCAGCCCACTTGCCGACCGATCATATCGCGTTCGATTCAGACTGCCTGGAGGGCGGCCTGGCGATGCTCTCGGTCCCGGAGTTCAAGGGCGTCCTCTATTTCCCAGTATCGTATTCCAGTATGGCGCGGCCCAGCACGCGCGCGGTCTATGAGGGCATGTTCGCGAAGCTTCCCGCCGACCGGAGAAGGCAACTGGCCGCCGCGGTTTATGACGTGCCCCGCGACCCGGGATTCAGCGCCATGACCCAGCTCAAACGCACGCTGTCGGCCTATTTCGGGTCGATCCAGCTTGGCGTCACCGATCCGGAATTCCAGGTGGAGACGTTGCCGCCGGGAATTGTGAGCGGCGTCAACTATGTGCTGCCCGAAGGTGACGTGCGCTTCCGTCTGAAAGCCCTTCGTCGGTTCGTCGAGCGGCGGGATTTCTACAGGCGCAAGCAGATCTGGGCCTCCATCACGAATGTCCGCACCCGTATGGAGCTGGAGGCCTGCGCGACCCTACAGGTGCAGATCGTGACCGGCCCCGCCGTCTGTCCGCTGGGGCTCCAGCCGGTCGGCGGTCGTGTCCGCCCAATGGATCACCTGCCCGTCGCCGCTTGACCTCTAAGGGTCGGGAGCGGCGACGGGAGCGCTTGGGATTTGTAGCAGGTCCAGGGTCTCCGCTCTTGTTGCCATGCGAACGCCGGATGAGGCCGACACGGACGTCGCATCGTATCGCGGCATGTGGCGATCCATCAACATCAGGTCGAACGCTCTGGCGGTTGCAATCTCGATGGCCTCGCCGCCATTGGCGGCGAGGCGAACGTCGCAACCGATGGTCGCGAAGATCGAGCGCATGGCCGGCCGGCGCACCTCGTGATCGTTTACAATGAGCACCCACAGCACGGACGGAGCCGCTGACCCGATCAGGGTCCTGACCTTCCGCGGCGCAACTCGTCAGCATCTCATCATCGCCTCGAACGGCGTCGCGAAGCCCAGGCCCGCCTCATGACATCCTGGCTGGACTTTATACTAACCGGAGGTGGTGCGAGGCGCGCGCTGCGGCGTAAAGCTCGGTAACGTCACACGAGGTGGCCAGCACGGCGCAGGCTCGTGGGGCGCGGCCGGCTCGGGCGGGGGGTTGAGCGGTGCGAGCCGGCCGCGGCGCCTGAAGGTCGTGACTTCAAGGCGACTTACCATAACACCGCGGTGAGCAAAGGTGTAGGCCATCGGGGCGGTCAGCTATGTCGCTCTGGATCGGCCCTCGTTGCGGTCAATGCGGCTGGGCGGCCGGGGACGATTGCTTGGATTGACGCCTCGCCGGCAGGCCGCCCGCGAAGCCCCGCTTGATCGTCGGCGACCGCTACTCGCGTTCCGCTGCGAGCGCGCGCAGGATCATGATCAGGAGGTCGGGGTCGAACGGCCTGGCCACATGGGCCGCGCCCGGAACGCCGAATTTCTCAGTCGAATCATGACGGGCGCTGGTGATGAAGATCACGGCTATCGTTCCGTGCAGTCGTCTCGCATAGCGGGCGACGTCGAACCCCGTCGTCCCGGCCCGCAGGTCCGTGTCGACCACGAGAGCGTTGAAGGCGCGGGCTTCACGATCCAAGGCCTCGTACGCCGTCACGTCTGTGGACGCGCTCAGCACGTCGAAGCCGCAATCTCCAAGAACCTCGTCGAGCAAGACGCGGCTTACGCCATCGGGGTCCACGACGAGAACTCGAAACCCGCGCTCCAAACCGATCTGCGACACGCCTACCCCCACCTGCTCACCAGAACAGAGCGTCTTGTGTCGGAATACCCGCCGTTGGCTACGGCATTCTCGCGCGAGTTGTGTCGCGCTTGCCGCGCGGGCGACCCATCGCCGCTCAGGTTGGCTCTCGGCCCGGCGTGATAGGGGGCCGCGCCATCCGAAACGGGACGTCGCACGAGCGATCAGGTGGCCGGCAGGGCAGTTGCGCCCGCGTCGGCCCGCCCTGGAGGACACCGCGCCGCGCGGGGTGGTCTGACATGCGCTGGGAAGAGCGCGAATTTCACGTAGCGAGCGCCAATCTGCGGTTGTTAACGGTGCGTCAGGCGTTTCGACCTCAAGCTCTGACCTGATGGAGCGCAAGATGCCGACGTCACCGCGAACGCCTCACCGGCCAGCGACCAGCATCGCAAATCCGCACTCGGTCGCCTTCTCCATCCAGCGCCAGCGAAATCTGATCGTGCAGGGGCTCGGCATGGGCATGGTCAGCCTGATGGGCCTGGCCATCCTGCCGTGGTTCGCGGTTCTTGCCTGGACGCTGGTGGCGATCGCTGTGGTCGTCGTCGAGGGCCATTGCCTGCGGCTCATGGTCGGGGAAGGGCGCTCCGCACGCACAGCTGGCGCATGGGCGCCGGCGCTTCGGGTTCTTGCAACCACGGTCTACGCCGTCGCGGCCTTCGCCTTCATCGTGAAGGGCGGGGCGGGCTTGCGCATGTTCGCCTTCGCCCTGATGAGCGCCTCGGTGGTTCATGTGCTCATGCGCCACTACCGATCGCCTCTGATCCTCCTGGCGAGCCTTTCGCCCTACATCGTCGTCCTGGGGCTGGTCGGATTCGGTCTGACGCGCACGGCGTTGCAGCAGGGCGACCTCCTCGCCGCCCTTGCGCCCGGCTTCACGATCGCGATGTTCGCGGTCCAGTTCTGGTCGGCGCGCGCGCAGCTCGCGGGCGCCTGGACCGAACTGATGACCGCGCGCCAGGCGGCCGAAGAGCGTGAACGCGCCGCGGCCGCCGCCAATCTTGCGAAATCGCAGTTCCTCACCAACATGAGCCACGAGCTTCGCACCCCCTTGAACGGGGTGCTTGGCATGGCCCAGGCGCTCTCCACCGACCGGCTCACCCGGGTGCAGCACGAGCGCGTCAACGTCATCCGCCGCTCGAGCCAGAGTCTGCTCGCCGTGCTCAACGATCTGTTGGATCTCTCCAAGATCGAAGCCAGCGCCCTGGAGCTCGAAGTGGTCGAGTTCGACTTGGAGCACCTCGTGCGTGGCGTGGTCGCCGCCTATCAGCCTCTGGCCGCGAAGAAGGGGCTGGCGTTCGAGTTCGAGGTCACCAAGGAGGCTCGCGGCCGCTATCTAGGCGATTCGGCGCGCATCCGACGAATTCTCTACAGCCTCTCCGAAAACGCCGTGAAGTTCACCCATAGCGGCGGTGTGGCGCTCCGGGTCGACCGCGACGCCGGGCAGGTCGTCTTCCGCGTGATCGACACGGGCATCGGTATCGCCGACAAGGACCTCGCGCATCTCTTCGAAGGTTTCTTCCAGGCCGACTCGACGCTCACGCGCCGATATGGCGGCGCGGGCATCGGGCTCGCGATCTGCGGCGAACTCACCACGCTCATGGGGGGCGTAATCGAAGCCTCTAGCGAGCTCGGCCGGGGATCCACATTCACCCTCATGCTGCCGCTGCCGCCGGCCGCGGCCTTGGCGGAATCCAAAGCTACTGAGGCGCTTCCAGCACAGGCGGGACGGCCAGCGGAGCTTCGGGTCCTCGCGGCCGAGGACAACGCCACCAATCAGTTGGTCCTCAAGACCCTCCTGGCGCCGGCGGGCATTGCGCCGACCATGGTGGTCAATGGCCGCGAGGCCCTCGCCGCCTGGGAGGGCCAGACCTGGGACATCATCCTGATGGATATCCAGATGCCCGAGGTGAACGGCGTCGACGCCACGCGGGCCATCCGGTTGCGCGAGCTGGAAACCGGTCGAACCCGCACACCTATCGTCGCCGTGACCGCCAACGCCATGACCCATCAGGTCGCGGAGTACGAGGCGGCTGGAATGGATGGGGTGGTGGCCAAACCCCTCGAGATCGCCAACCTGTTCAAGGTGATGGAGCAGGCTCTGGTGCAGGCCGACGCCGCCGCGGCGGAACCCAGCCGGCAGACTTCAGCCGCTTGAAACGGGCATTCGTCCATAGGCCTGCTATCGGGTCGTGGATCGATGTCTGCCGGCAGGCCTGTCGCATTTTATTCGGGTGACCGACGACGAACGCGCCGAATCACGACGACCAGCTCACATCTTCCTGTCAACGAGTTCGACCAGCCGGCCGTCTTGCCAAAGCTCAACCTCGCTGACGCCCTCGGCAAGCACTGCGAAGCGTTGTCGCGCCGCGTCATCTTCAGGGCACATACATTCCTCCGCGAGTTCGGCTCGCCCATCAGGCTTCACGATATAGACGCGATAGACCTGCACGGTTTTTGCCTGGCGCGGAGGTCGGCGATCGGCGTCGGGTGTCGTTCACGAGGGGCGGCGGCACGGTGAAACTCGCCAGCCGCCAGTGGCCCGCGCCTTAAACCTCCGGGAAGCTTATCAGCGAAACCGCGGCCCGAGGGAGCCGGCCCATCCGCACAACCTGTTGATCGCCTGGGTGACCTGGCCGACCTGATGCGTCTTGCGCAGAGAGCGACCTTCCGCGGGAATTCGGTCGCTCGGGATCGGCAGTCCCGAGGTTACGACAAGGCGAACTTCAGGCCACCGTTCACGCACAAGGCGCGCGAGGTCCGCCTGCTCCAAGCGGCCCGGCACGGTCGCATCCGCAAGAAGGTCCACATCGGACCGCCGCTGGAGGACCTCAAGCGCATCGTCCACGCTTGTCGCGTCCACGAACGTGCAGCCAGCCTCATCGACCCCGGCGGTTATGGCCATCCGCACAACCGGTTCATCATCGACGAGCAAGACCAAGAATTGCGGTGGGCGGCCCATTCATGCCTAACAGGCTGGAACGATGGAGTTTCCACGGTTGAGGTCCGCGGAGCCTACGACCCGACCGGTAAACGATATGTCCACGATTCGGGCTCACTACCCGATCAGGGAGCACACCCGACCGCGAACTCGGATGGGCTAGGCTCACCCACTTGCTGGAGGACGGCCGCATCGCGATCGACCACAACATCGTCGGGCGCTCTATTCTGCCTCTGGCGCTGACCCGAAGGAACCGCCAATTCGCCGGCGGCGACCGCTGGGCGACCCGCGCTTCGCTCATCGAGGCGGCTTAAGACAATGACATCGATCCCAGGCCCACGTCACCTGAGCTAGACTGGTCGGTGCAGGGTGTGGTTGGGCGATTGCAGCAGGGGGCAGGGGGCAGGGGGCGAGGTGGAAACGATGGGGATTTCGCCGGAGGGCGGGACCAGCCGGGCGGGGCATATTGACGTTGATACGAGCTCCGGCTTGACGGTTTGCATCAAATGTTGGGGCGATATCGCAAGGCTGCCACGGCTGCGTCCGATTGCCCCCCCTGTGCCGTTGGCGGCCTGGCCCATGCTGCCGCTTGTATCATTGAGGACACGATGATGAGCGTTGAGGTTTCGCGTAAGAGCCCTGATCGGTTGGACCTGGCGCTTGGCGCTGCGGTGCGGGTCCGTCGTCGGGCCATCGGCATGTCTCAGGAGGGCTTGGCCGAACACTGCGGCATCAGTTTTCAGCAGATTCAGAAGTACGAAAACGGACTCAATCGCATCTCGTTCTCGCGGTTGGTGCAGATCGCACGCGCGTTGGGCTGCCGGGTCGCGGAACTGATAGACGTGCTCGACACGTCGGGCGTCGAGGCCGCGAACTATAGTGACGTGCTTCGTCAGACGCGCACGGCCGGGGCCCTGGAATTGCTCGACGCCTTCGAACGCCTGCCGAAGGAGGCCCGCGCCTCCCTGCTCGACCTGATGCGAAGCCTGACGGCGACAGAGGCCGGCAGAGCCTGAGGCGGCGCAGTCCCCCACCGACCTAGGCCTTGCGCTCGACATCATCCGGCGGGCGCGGAGCGATGACTTCGAGGCGGCCCTCGTCTTTGCCGCGACCCGGATTTGACCGAAGGCGCAACGGAATTGCGCCAGATCGCTGCGGACAAGAGATGTTGGATCAGGATGGCGTCAGCCTATCCCTCCAGCCCGGCCGTGAAGCATGTTCGCGCCATCGACAGGACCGATTGGATCAAGATCGACCGCGCGGCCTGCGAGGCCGGCTTCGATACACGGGGCCATCGACCGAAGGAGGCTCCGTAGGCCACGCCTTCGGGGATGACGACCTCCCCACAACACGTCCAGCCCCAGTTGGGGGACCGCGCCGACGCAAGCTCGAAGCAACCGTCAGGCTTGGGTTCGGGTCAGCTCGTCGCGCTCCAAGGACGCCGGATCCGGTTTCCCATATCCTCGCTGTAACGCCGCCCGCCATGGTCAATTCAGGTTGTCCGTACCCATAAAGCTTATGGCAAGCCTATCCCTATATCGGTCTCCCACTCTCAATGCGTCGGAGTACGCCACATGCAGGCGCCTAAGGCTGGCGGCGGCGTGCGCAGCCTGAAAGGTATCGTCGCGACGGCCGGCGCCGCGCGGGTGCTGAACCTGCACGCGCTGGCTGCCGAGGACCGGGACGATCCAGAATACAACCAGCGACCGCTGTTCATCCATCCGGTGCTGAACCGGTCGATCATCATGAAGTACAATGTGCCTTCGGGCGAGGAGGACAACCTCGCGCCGCGGCGCTTCAACTCGACCAAGATCGTCTTTCCCTTCGACCAGGACGATCTAGACCTTGGTGGTCAGGGGCTGTTTGTCGACCAGGTCGATTTCCCCAACGTGCTCGCCCGGGTCTTGGATTACACCGACCTGCCGCTGGGGCGGGACGTGAGGGTGCTGCGGACCTTGGATAGGCTGCCGACGCTCGACCCGTTCCTGGTCCGCGAGACCCTGAAGCAGCTGCAGATCGACGTCGGCCGATGCTATTCCCGGCTCAACAGCGCCGACCAGACCGAAATGCTCGCCTTCGTGGCCGGCGAGGTCGAGGCCCTGATCCGGCAGTGTTTCGGCGAAGTGAAGTCGAACGACCGGCGCTCGCGGCGGTTATCGCAGCTGTTGTTGGCCGAGCAGGACAATGCGGAACTCCAGCCGCTGCGCGACATCTTCAGGATGGATGTGTCGGAGTTCGCCGAGGCGATGTTCTCCTGGAAGGGCTTCCTCTACTACCGCTGGCGGAGCCGGACGTTGGCGCCGATGCTCCGATCCACCCTGAAGTCGCTCTTGGCGGTCCGGGCCGGGCGCTATGGTCGCATTGAGTCGGCGTTCGTCGTCAGCGCCAGCGAACAAGTGCAGCAGACCATCACCGCCGCATGGCGGGAGGTTGGACAGCGGCTGAGACTGTATGATCAGGCGTTTGCCTCCCTAACCGACCAGGAAAACCCCGACGGTTTCCGCTCCTTCCTGATGCGTGGCTCCGGCCTGTTTATGGAGATCGGCGCCCGGATCGGACAGATGGAGCAGGTGGTCAGCTTCTGGAACTACTGCTTCAGCGCCGAGCGACTCGCGGGGATGTCGCCGGAAGAGGTTCTCGACGGCCTGCGCGATCTGCTGCAGGCGTTGTCGATCGGGACAGGCCTTGGCGCTCAGAGCGGGGTTGAACAGCTCAATGGCGCGATTGAGAAGCTTCCGGCGCCTCCAGCCCAGCCGCTGCGGGCCGCGCGGGATTGATATGACCATGGGGTCGTTCAACCGACGTTGAAGAGGCCCAGGAACTCCCTGTCGGCGAAATAGCGAACCTATGCGGTAATCACCGGCGCCTGCTCTTGGCGTAGCGGAATCTCCAGCGAGGACTCCACTCGTCGGGCGTCATCCGCTCGTGCCACGAGGGGTGCGTTGAGTGGGGCCGCGCGCCTGGCGACGGGCGCGCTCGTTGGCCCAATCGGCAAGCCGGACACAACTGGCGGAGAATGCCGTGGGCAATGGCGGGTATCCGACACAAAACCCTGCGCTTGGGTAGGCGCGGTGGGGGACAGACGTGTCGCAGATCGATGGTGCGGAGTCCGAGTTTCGGGTGCATGTCGTGGATGCCGACCCTGTGACGCGCATTCTGCTGACTGAAATCCTTGGCGATCGAGGATTCGACGTGCTGTGCGTCTCCAGTGTGGCGGCCTATGAAGCCTTGGACCACGAGGCTCCGACGCTCGGCGCTCTCATCGTCGACAGCGACATAGGCGGCGGGATCACGGGTTTCGAAGTCGCCCGCTATGCGAGGCGACTGAACCCGGCGGTCCCGGTGATCTTCCTCTCCAACGCTCACCGTGACTCGGTTGAGAAGTTCGGCGTTCCCGGCGCAGCCCACGTGACCAAGCCATTCGACCCCGATCTGCTCATCATCATCCTGCGGGAGTTGGCCGCGGACCGGCGATAACGTCTGTCCGAACAATCACGCTCATGCGACGCAAGCAGCGCCGGCAGCTATGGGCGTTCAGCGCGGGGCGGCGGCGGCGCCGGGAATGTCGAGCGACCGCATTTCCCCGTTCGTTTCCTGAACCAGCAGCGTCACCGCCTTGCCTTGGTCACGCGCCTTGGCCGCCAGCCGCAACGCAGCTTCCTCCGCATCGACGCGGTACTGGAATTTCCCCATTTGGCTGTCGTGGGTCAGCACGCGCCACCCGTCGGCGAATCGAACGACCGTGAGCTCTGTGGCGTTCTCCATCACATGCACTCCTACGTGAAGGACCAGGGCGACCATGACTCCGGCGTTCGCCGCTGTGAATCCAGAAAAATCACCCGGACCGACCCATTCGCATGCGGGTCGCTGACGCTGACGAAGTCTCCACGGAGTTGGAGTAGGCGCAGTAATCGCCGACGGACGCCTTCACACGGCGTGGCCGCATTGAGTGACGCCGCCCCCAACCCATGCGGCAAATTGTCAGCGCCCGGTCCTCAACCATAGCGCGTTAACCAGCGGCACGTAGGGTTTGGCTCCACGGAGCAGTCCTGCACGGCCGGGAGCGCATAAGTGTCCGACGTCTACGATGCCTCTAGCCGCCTGACCGCTAGTTGGTTCTTCGAAAATGCACGTGAGCTGTTCGGCGTGGTCTCGCCGGAGGGGCTCATCCTTGAGATCAATCCGGCCTGGACGGCGCTCACCGGCTGGATGCCCGAAGAGTTGCTTGGGCGTAACCTCCTGTCGCTTTTGCATGCCGACAGCCGCGACCCCGTCGTCGAGATGGGGCGAAAGTTGACCCGCGACGGCGACGTCCCGTCGCGCATGCAGATGCGCTGTGCGGACGACCGCTGGGTCTGGCTTGAAGGTAGTGCTCGCCGCGGTCCCCAGGGCGAGATGATGGGCATGCTGCGCGATGTGACGGAGGAATACCGGCGCGCCGAAGCGCTGCAGCATGCGAGCCAAGTGGAGAAGCTGCTCTCCCAAACCGCCGGCGTCGGTCTCTGGCGCTACGATCCCCGGACGGAAGAAATTCTGTGGTCGGCGGAGTGGACCGCGATGCTGGCCGCCGCCGGGATCAGCATGAAGACGCCGGAGGAGTTTGTTCAAGTCTGTCATCCTGACGACTTCGAGCACGTGTTGGCCACGATTACCGCGGCGGTGGAGCAGGGCCATGCCGGCGCCTTCAACCACCGCATGCGCGCCGCCGACGGCCGCTGGATTTGGGTTCGGGCCCACGTCCACGCCGAGCCCGCGGCTGAGGGCGTGCACGTGGTGCATGGAATCTCGCAGGATGTGACGGAGCTCGCCGAGGCGCGGGGCGAGGCCGAGGCCCAGTTCCAGCGGTTGAAGATCGCCCTGCAAGCCGCCAACGCCGCCGTGGTCGAGATCGGCTATGACGAGCCGTTCTTATGGACTTCCTCAGGCTTCGACGACCTAGTCGGCCAGTCGATGACCTACGCACAAGCACGCGCGACGGTGTGGCCCTTCGTCCATCCCGACGACGCCACGACGGTCGGAACGGCGGTCGGATCGTGGCTCGACGGCGGCCCGGTCGAACCCCTGGATGTACGCATTCTGCTGCCCGGCGGAGCCGAGCGTTGGGTGCAGGTTTTCAGCGAGATCCAGAAGGATGTCGCCGGCCGCTGGCGGCGCAGCATCCACCTCATCAAAGACGTCGATCAACGTAAGCGCCAGGAGCTGGCGTTGGTCGAAGCCGAGAAGGCCGCCCAGGCGGCGACCGAGGCCAAGTCTCAGTTCCTGGCCAATATGAGCCACGAGCTTCGGACGCCGATGAATGGCGTCCTCGGCGTCCTGCATCTTCTCAAGGGCCAGGAGCTTCCGCCGCAAGCCCGATCCATGATCGATGAGGCCTTGTCCTGCGGCGGCATGCTCCAGGCCTTGCTCGACGACATCGTCGACTTCTCACGACTGGAAGCCGACCGTCTGGAGTTGGCAAACGAACCGGTCGATGCTCACGCGGTGCTGGAAGGCGTCGCAGCGATGCTGCGCCAGAAGGCCGAGGAGAAGGGCTTGGCGCTGACTCTGGAGATGGGCGCCTTGCCCCCCTGGATCGCAGGCGATGCGCTCCGGCTGCGCCAGTGCCTGTTCAACCTGATCGGCAACGCCGTGAAATTCACGCGCGAGGGGTCGGTGACGGTTCGGACCATGACGCGGACCGCCGTCGACGGGCCGCGCCTGCGCTTTGAGGTCGAGGACACCGGCATCGGCATTTCCGCCGAGGTCCAGGCCGTCCTCTTCGAACGCTTCCAGCAGGCTGACACCTCGACCACCCGCCGGTTCGGCGGCTCGGGTCTCGGGCTGGCTATCACCCGCAAGCTGGTGGAAATGATGGGCGGGGAAGTCGGCGTCATTTCCGCGAGCGGACAGGGCGCGACATTCTGGTTCGAGCTCCCGGTTGAGGAGATCGAGCCGCCCGTTCCGGAGGGGGCGGCCGAAGCCGCCGTGCTCAATGGCTGTCGGGTGCTGGTGGTCGAAGACAATCCCACCAATCGCATGATCGCCACCAAGATGCTGGAGAGCCTCGGCGCGATCGCCTCCGTGGCGGAGGATGGCGAACAGGGCGTCGAAGCCGCCCTGGGCGGCGACTTCGATCTCATTCTGATGGACATCCAGATGCCGCGGCTCGACGGAATGGAAGCGACGAGACGCATCCGTGCGTCCGCCAGTTCCGCGGCCTCCACACCGATCATCGCGCTGACGGCCAACGTGCTGGCGCACCAGTGCGAGAGCTACCTCGCCGCCGGTATGGACGGTGTCGTCGGAAAGCCAATCTCGCCCGCGAGGCTCCTGCGGGAGATCAGCCGGCTGGTCCAGCCCCCCCCGACGGCGGGCAAACATGAAATAGCTTACGCCGTCGCGCGGTAAGTCGCGCCCCTCCGACAACCGAGCTGCACCCCTCCCGACTTGGCGTCTTTCTATGGGTCCACTCCCTAGGTGCATCGTGAAGTACGCTCCCGCATTCGAGTTGCGCGCGGTCTTCCGGCCAGCGTCTCAACCGCACCGACGACCTCGTTTCGCCCAGGGTCGGGGTGATCTACGAGCCGACCGGCCCGGTCTCGCTCTATCTCAGCTATTCAAAGTCATTCCTGCCGAGCTCCGGAGACCAGTTCGCCTCGCTGACCGCCACGTCAAAGACCCTCGAGCCGGAGGCATTTGAGAACTATGAGGCCGGGCTGAAGTGGGAGATCAATCCCAATCTGATGCTCTCGGCGGCCGTCTACCCACTCGACCGCGACAACACCACGGCGCGCGATCCGCTCAATCCCTCGGTCACGGTCCAGACCGGCAGCCAACGCACCAAGGGCTTCGAAGTCGGTGTTTCCGGCAAGATCACCGAAGTGTGGGAGATCGTTGGGGGCTACGCCCATCAGGAGGCCGGGATCACCAGCGCCACCCTGGCCGCGCCGGTCGGTCGGAAGGTGGCGCTGACGCCCCGGAACACCCTCTCGCTGTGGAACAAGTATCAGATTGCCGATGCCTGGGCGGTGGGTCTGGGCCTGATCTATCAAGACGAGATGTTCGCGGCGATCGACAACGCTGTGACCCTGCCGAGCTTCACCCGCGTCGACGCAGCCATGTTGCATGACCTGACAGATCACATCAAGGTTCAGGTGAATGTTGAGAACCTGCTCGATGAGGACTATTTCCCGACCGCGCATTCCAACAACAATATCACTCCCGGCGCGCCCCGCACGATCCGCGCCTCGCTGACGGCGAGATTCTAGGCGATCCAGGCAGGTCCACCTTGCGCTCGCTGGCGCGGGCTCAGATTGGGGCGCTTCTGTCCTGGCTAGGCTGCGCCCGTCTTCAGACTCTCGGCCGGCAGCAGGGCGGGGTTCAACACCTGTCCATCGGAAACGCTCACGGGGTTGCCATGGAACACGAACGCGAAGTGCGGCTGGCGCGGATCGGCTCGCTTAGGAACCTTTGCCTTTGTTCGATCCTGCGGGATTTGCAGCGGGATGGGTGTGGGTAGGCGAGGCCGCTGACCGGCAAACCACGCCTCCATGCTCACCAAGGTCAGCCTCTGATAGGTGGCGGATCCGATCTTGAAGACACCGGCGTCGGCGGCTTCCTGACGCATCTCGGCGGTGGGATTAGACCGGGTGACGAAGACGCCCATTTGCGCCTGCTCCCGATCCAAGACCCGCCGGAACTCCCGTACCGGCGCGACCGTCGTCTTGCGGCCCGCCTTCACCTGGACGAGCAGCCGCCCGGGCGAGCCGGGTCCGGCGAAGAACCACATTTCGCCATCTATGCCCCCGTCGGCGCCCTTCTTGCCGTCGTTCCACATCTGGCACCCCAGCTCGTCGACGGCCCATTGCTGGAAGCCGTACGGCGCAGTGTCGCCGAGGGCTTCGGCGCTGGCGAGATCGGCGGGAATGCCGGTGATTTCCAGCGGATATTTGGGGCCGAAATTGGCTTTGACCCTCCGGTCGATCAGCCGAATCCCATAGTAGGAAACGTCGATCCCGACCCAATTTCGGTTCATCTGGGCGGCGGCGTGGATCGTGGTTCCGCAACCGCAGAAGGGATCAAGCACAACGTCGCCCGCATTGCTTGACGCCTCGATGATCCGGCGAAGCAGCGGGACAGGCTTTTGCGTTGGGAAGCCGATCCGCTCGTTCGATGCGGCGTTCACAGGAGGAATGTCCGTAATGATGTCTTGGATCGGCGTTCCCTTGCCCACGGCGAGGTAACGCTTGAAGCGCGGCACCTTACCGCGCGGAGGCCAGTAGATCAGCTCGGCGTCGTCCAGCACGTCGAGCCGGTCCTGAACGTTCATCTGGGCGTAGCCCTGGGGAAACACAAACCACTCAGGCAAGGCGCGGTCGGGCGGCAGTTCCCAATGTCGACCACCCGACGTGGGGTCGGTGTCCCTCCACGGCGCGCCGCTGCTGGCGTCGATGCGGCGGCCGGGACCGGTCAGGGAGATGTCCTGGAAGACCCCGCGCTTGTCCTTCTTGTTGTAGTGCCCGTCCAGATAGGCGTCCTCGTACTCCTGGTAGGTCCGGTTCCACGTGTACTTGTCGGACATCGTGTAGAAGAGAAGCACATCGTGAATTGGTCCCCAACGCTTTGCGCGACCGTGGGCCCCGGTGCGTTTCCAGACCACCTCATTGCGGAAATTCTTCGGGCCGTAGATCGCGTCCAGGATGATCTTGAGATAGTGGCTCGCGGTCGGATCGCAGTGGAGATAGAGGCTTCCGGTCGGTTTGAGTACGCGACGGATTTCAAGCAGACGAGCTGACATCATGGCGAGGTAAGCCATGGTATCGCTTCGCCCCAACGCAGATCGAAGCGCGTTCAGGATCGCTGCGGAGGCTCCCCCATGCGCCACCACATATTCAAAGCAAGCTTGAGCTTCCTCTTCCCAATGCCAACTGTCATTGAACACCGACCGTTGCGCCGTCTCCCGCTGATTGGCCGGCGTCTCGTAGAGGACGTTATATTCGGCCTTCGAGTTGAACGGCGGGTCGAGGTAGACGAGATCGACGGACGCGCTCTCGACATGCTGGGCCAGGACCGGAAGATTGTTGCCGAAGTAGAGTTTATTCATAGAGGCCCCCGCCACTACAGCGCGCAATAGTTGCAAATTGTGGTGAAGATCGACTTGACGAACGTGGTTGCTCGTTCGTTAACCCGAGGGGTTCAGCTGCACGCTCGTCCATGACCACATCGACCACTGCGTGGCCGATGCCCGAGCGGCGATGCGGCCAAGGCGAGCGCTGGCGCGTTCAGAGACATCACGAAGTAGCTCTGAGACGCCAGTGCTCGAAGTTCTGGCCGATCGCACCAGTGGGCGCCGGCTTGGCGACGGCCGCACTGGGCCTCCTCGCTACGAACTTGCTGTGGCGGCCCTGAGGATGGAGATGATCGGCTATGTCGGGGTGGACCCGGTCGTGAACGCCATTACCGATCGCCTGCGCTGGCGCGCCTTTCCTGGTCTCGCTGGACCTCGACTAGGGCGCCTCGCGTTGAAGCGATCTTGTGATCACAAGTAAGCTAGGCCTCAGCGCTGCGGACCTGAACGGCGGATGACGTCAAGCCTCAGCCAACAATCAGGACAAGGCTGCTCCACTTTCTCCCAAGCCCTGCAGGCTCATGAAGGAGACCTCCGATGAAAGTGCTATTGGCGGCTTTGGTGGCCACGACCGCGCTGTCCGCCGCGGTTCCGGCCAGTTCGCAAAACTACTATGGCCGCGATCAGCGCGACTATGGTCGTGGGCAGAACGATTGGGAACGGGGCTCGAGCTATCGCCTCTCCCAACGTTTCGACCACGCCTATCGAGGCATCCAGCACGGCCTGGAGGACGGGTCTTTCACCCGCTGGGAAGCCCAAGGCTTCTTTGAGCACGTCCGGGAACTGCGCCGCCGGCTCGCTTACTACCAGCGGGACGGTCGCCTCAACGGCTGGGAGCGACAGGATCTGGACCGTCGACTGCAGCGCCTGCACGACGTAATGCACGCCGCCCATGAGGATGGCCACGTCGCCCAGCGCGATTACGGCGACGATGACGACGACGATCACGACCATGATCGCCGCTAGGGTCCAAGACGCGAACGCGCGTGTCTCTGTGGGCCAGGCGATCGCCAGGATGACCTATACCCCGCAGCAGGTGGAGCAGCCGAAACAAGGATAGGAAATTTGCCATGATTGTCCGACGGTAGCTGTCGATCCCCGGCGCGGTCGTCGCCGTGACCTGCCTAATTGCGACGCAAGCTTCTGCGCACGCCGATCTGGTGCGTTCCATGCCGAGAGTTGGGCCACCGTTTCCGCGCCGCGCAGCATCGACCTTATGTTCAGCGAGAAGCTCGTTCCGGGTTTCTCACCGTTTGAATTGACCATAGTCGACCACGCCATGGGCGTGCCGGTGCGAGCGACGGTCTCGAAAGACCGCAAGAATTACCGGTAGGAACAAAGAATGATGAGGGGCGCCTACAAGCCAACCTGGCGCACGGCCTCGAACGCGCTGAACCTGCGCCGTGCCGGGCGATCGGTCGCTCAATTGGCGAGCCAGGCGCAACTGGCGCGAGAATGCCGCAGCCAATGTTCGGAACCAGCCCTAGGCGCCTGCGTTCGAGGGGGCGGCAGGGCGGGCGTTATCGAAGGTTGGTCGGCCGTATGGAGTTCGAGTTTCGGGTGCTTACTGTGGACGCTAACGATAAGACCTGCGTCCTGTTGAACAACCTCCTTGGAGATCGGGGCTTCGACGTCATGTGTGTGTGTCCACCGAGGTGGCGGCATACAAGGCCTTGGACCACGAAGCCTCGACGCTGGACGCCCTCATCGTCGACATAGACGTCGGCGGCGGGACGATGGGCTTCGGTGTCGCCCGCTATGCGAGACGACTCAACGGGGCGATCTCCGTGATCTTCCTCTCCAGCGCTCACCATGACTCGGTTGAAAAGTTCGGCGTCTCTGGCGCAGCCCATGTGGCCAAGCCGTTCGACCCCGGCCTCCTCGTCATGATCCTGCGGGAGCTGGCGGCGGAGCGCACCTAGCAGCGTCCCGAACGACGTCGCCCCGATGATGCGTCCCTCGGTGACGTTCTGCGGGCGAGCCAAGCCATCCGAGGACGCCCGGCCTTTACGTCCTGGCCGTCAACGCGCGAGGATGGCCTCTTGACCGGCCGGCTCCTGCAATCCGTACGACCGCCAGCTCCGAGGCGTTCCCCATCACGCGCTACTCACCAGGAGGGTGGTCCGCCAACCCGCCCCGGGCGTCTACCGTCGAGCCTCACGAAGACGCACCCGGACCCCACGCGCGCATTGGGGCCGTGAGGCAGGCGGCGACGCCCGAACTGCTGCTCCAGCCACGCCGGTCGTGACGGCGCGGCGATGATCGGTAGACATGGGGACGAAGGCTCGAGTTCGACGAAATTCCAAGCATGGATTGGCTTTCGGCCTACAATCGGCGTCTGCCGCGCCACATGCGCGGCGAGAGTCCGTGGTGCCGCCATATCGCGCGTATATCGTGAAGCCCAATGGGCGAGCGGAACTCGCCGAAGAGTTCCTGTGCGCGGACGATGACGAGGCGCGCTTACGCTTCGGCGTGCTGGCCGAGGGCGCCGCCAAGGCGGAGCTTTGGCAGAACGGCCGGTTGGTCGAACTCATCGACAGGAAAACGCGCTAGGCGTGCGGATAGGTCGCTCGCGTCGTCGCCTGTGGGCAAGGCCCATCCGTCGGCGCCATTCACGACCACTCGCCATGTCCGTGCGGTCGGCGGCTAAACTTGCGCCCGCGACATCCCGCCGCATCCGTCCTTCCCCGGGGCGTTTCGACACAGCCTCCTAAAGATCGGAAATCTCGCCAGAATCCGTGGCGTCGAGAAGGCGCCCAACTCGTCGTCCGCCGACGGTCCGGCACGGGCGCCTATGTCTCCATTCTGCAATAATTTACTACTGTCAGAACAGGTGAGGCGGTCAATCCCACTCGGAAGCCACTAAGCGTCATGCGATCCGCGAGCGAGCCGAAACAGGCCACCCGCTACGCTTCGCAAGCCCAGAGCCGGAACTCAACTTATGCCGCCGCGTGACGGTAGATCGATCTGCTCTGAACCGAGCCACCTCTACGACGTCCAAGGCCGCCGGCAGATCGGCGCCCTGCTGGAAGGCTGGCTCGCCCGCAACCTGGCCACGCCGTTCGAGCTGATCCATCGCCCCGATCTCGTGCGTAAGCTTGTCGCGGCGGGCGCAGAGCTGCAGCACGCCATGCAAAAGGTGGCGGTGCCCGCGGCGCTGGCCCGAAAGACCAGCGTTCACGAAATCATTCGCGGCTTGCAGCGTGTGGTCGATGAGGCCGTCGCGAACCTCCTGAGAGATGACAAGCAAGGCCGCCTTCCGGTAATTGAGCCTGGGACGTTCGCCCAGGTCTGCATCGACCTGCTCGAGGCGCCGGATCGGCGGTATCTGTTGGGCGCCGGCCTAGCCCGCTTGCTCAGCGAGGCCGAAAGCTGGAACGCCAAGGTCCAGGTGTCGCTCGACCTGTTGGCCGAAGCCCCCACGAATCCTGCGGCCCGCGAACTTGCGCTCTCGGTTCTTGAGCAGCCGATCAGCGAGATTCTCGGCTCCGATGTCGGCTTGGCGAAGGTCGTCGGCCAGGAACTGGATCGCGGCGGACTGATTCTGGCTCTGATCGGCTTGGCCCATGGTCAGGTGGTCGAGGCCGTGACGAAGCTCCACCCGTCGCTGGCGAGCAAGTCCTCGCCGCCATCGGAGGTCGCCGCCGGCGTGATGCAATGCCTGGAGCAAGGTATGTTTCCCGGGCTGCGGGTCGAGATGGGTAAGAGAATCCTGCGCGAACTTCAGGCGCCCGGCCGGTTGCGTCCCGATAGCGTCGCAGCTGAGATCGAGCTGACGCGGGTCCTGGCGGTGATGCTCACGGCCTCGGCCGGGGGGAGCCTGCCGGACGACGAGGTGCGCGACGCGATTGTCGAACGCTCGCGGCGTCTGGTGGAGCCCGGTTTCATCAACACCTTGCTCGAGGGGGTCGCCTCACCGCTCGCCGAAGGCGCCGCTCTGCTTCTGGTGCTGGAGAACGTCACCGGAGACGCCAACCGCCTTCGAGCATTTCGCCTGGTCGAAGCGAACGTGACCTCGGCGCGGTTCTCCACGCAGACGATGGATCCCGCCTTTGGCCCCGAGACCATGATCCTGGAACTCGCGCGCTTCCATCGTCGCATCGCCCGCGCCGGCGCGGGCGTCGCAGGGGCCGAGCGGCTCTTGACCTATATCGGCGAGCTCGCTGGCAGAATCGATGAGCGCCACGGCGTGATCAAGGGGTTGACGAACGCGTTGATGCCGCGGCCCAAGAAGCTCGAACTCCTTCAGCGGATGGCCAGCGGCGAGACCGCGCCGCCGGGGCCCGTCGCCGAACAAGCGAGCGCGGTCACAAGGCGGCTCGGCGTCTGAAGTGGCCCTGGGGTCGACTAGGATATTTCTCCGCCGCAATTCGCCCGGAAGCACGGTTTTCGTCGATAGCCAAGGAAAGGCGTCGATCACGCCGCGAGCCGCGCCATCGGCTTTCGTGCTCCCTGAGCGGTCACCTCGTCATGAGGCCTCCTGGTGTTGAACTGGAATTGGCATGCGGGCAGAAGGGCGAGGCAGACACGGGCAGGGCGCGCGCGAAGGCGATCCTGACCGTCCTACTGTGGCAGGTCGCGGCGATCGGCTCGATCGGGACGCCGGCGACTGCGGCTGAGGTCCTGCCTGAGGACCTCAGCCATCCTGCGACATTAGATGTTCAGCCCCCAACTTTGGTGGTGCAAGTGGATGCGCTATGGGACAGGCCCAGGATCGCCCACATCAGTGGCCGAATAGGGCGCATCACGGCTTCCCGCTGGAAAGCTGCTCAGGACCGAGGAGCGAGCCGGAAGCGTCGGCGACGTCGTGAGCCGCCGACGCCCCTCCGTCCCCGCGCCCGGGGATAAATCGAGCGCAGGGTTGGGAGCTCGCTAGCCCTTCGGCGACGGGGTGGGGGCGACCATCATGGTCATGCACATGTCGTGCATGGCCGCGTCGCCTTTCATCATCGGGCAATCGCAGTTCGCCATCCGCGCATGCTCGGAACCCTCGCGCGGGACCTTGATCACGGTACGGAACACGTCGTGCGGGTTCGAGGGCGGCGGCGCGACACGATAGGTGTAGTCGCCTTGGGGTTCGGGTTGGGCCGCGAAGGCCAGGGTCGCGGCCGAGAGGCCGAGCGTCAGCGCCGCGGCGCCGATCGCGATGAGATTGCGGGAGGTCATGGGACCATCCTCCATTCCGGTTGAGCGCCCGCCGGACGGAGTCCGGGCGGGCCAATCTGGGCTGACGGCGTCGTTCGCACGTCAGCGGGCGCTCGATGTGAGCCCGCGCCGACGCTGACGCCTGCGATCAGGCCAGCGGTCTGGGAGGGTGGTAGAGGCGGGGCGCGGCGACGCCCTCGCGCGTCTGGTCGATGTTGGTGAAGGTCACGCTCTCATAGGCCACGGAGCCGGACACGCCGAACGAAGCCGGGGGCGGCGTCGCCACCGTCGCGCAGCCCATCTTGCCGATGCAGTCGGCCGTCATGCCCTTGCAGGGCGTCTGGATCGGCGCCTTGGCGGCAGGCGCCTTGGCCATGCCCGGCATGCCGCGTATCTCGGCGCAGTTCATCATGGCCGGCGCCATCTGGGCGGCGGCCGAGACGGCGTCCGTCGTCGGGGTCATGGGCATCGGCATGGCGCGCGCCGACGTCTGGCCGACAAAGCCGGCCAGGGCGAGCACCACGACGAGATTGCGGATCAGGTTCCACATGACACGACAGACCTAGGCCGGGCTCCGAGCTTAGGCAAGTTTCGTTTCGGTAAGGTAGCCGGCGCGGCGCTAAGGGCGCCTTGCGCGAAGGCGCCGACCCCTCAGGCCGCCATGGCGCCCTTGCCGGGCGCCATGGCGCTCGCCGTCAGCGAGGACGCTCGGGCTCGACCGCGGAGGCGTCGGCTGCGTGGGCGTCGGCCGCAAGCGGCGTCCTGACGACGGTGCGGAAGACGTCCTTCGCGTTCGAGGGCGGCGGCCCGATGCGGTAGGCGTACGCCCCGTCCATTCCTGAGGCGGCGTAGGCCCCGATCGCCAGCGGCAGGCTGAGCGTCAGGGCGGTGAGGACTAAGCGAGTGATCATTGGGGTTTCCCCGAAATCTATGGTGTCGTCAGACGGCAGGGCCGTCTTGGCGGGACGGCGCCGGGGTGGAATCAGGTCGCGCACCTGACAGTCCAGGCACCCGACCGCGCCACCAGCGGCGTGGCGGAACCGACGGCGACCGCCGTCGGCTTCACGCCATAGATTTCGGAGGTCGGTCGGGCCCAATGGGCACGTGGGAACGCCAAGTCGTGCTTTTCGACGGGGCAAGCGCCATCTGTGCTTCGAGGACCGCGAGGCTCGACATCCCCGCCAGAACGGCCACGCCGCCGGCGCAGGCCACCGAGCAGGTCTTCGCGCAGCCCTTCAACATCTTGTCGCAACAGGGATCGGATTTGACGGGCGCGGCGAGCCCATCGGCAGACGCACCCATCGACGCCATGCTGGGAGTGACGGCCTGGGGGGTATCCATGCCGCAGGCCATCGGCGCCGCCGAAGCGGTGATCGGGCTGGCCGCGAGGGCCAGAAGAGCAACAATGGCGATAAGAAAGCGCGCCATGACGCCATTTTCCGCCCGCTGGCCTGCACTGTCACGCTGAATTCCGGGCGGATTCGGCTGGCGCTGGGCCGTTGATCGGCCCGGATCAGGCGCAGAGCACCTCGATGACCGGGCAGGACGGCGCCGTGTCGCCCCGACACCGATCGACGGTGCCCGCCAGCGCCGCTTCAAGCCGAGCGAGATCGGCCATCTTGGCGCGCACGGTCTCCAGGTGCGCCGCCGCGATCGCCTGCACCTCGGCGCAGGAGGTTCGGCCGGGCTGAGCGAGTGCGATTAGCGCCCGGATGTCGTCCAGGCCGAATCCAAGCTCCCGCGCCCGTCGGATGAAGGCCAGGCGCCGGCCTTGTTCGGCGGTGTAGCTGCGATGTCCGCCTGCCGTGCGGTCTGGCTTGGGCATCAGGCCGATGCGCTCGTAGTAGCGCACGGTCTCGAGGTTGACGCCGGCGGTTTGCGCCAGCCGGCCGATTGTCAGTCCACGCCCGCCAGCCATGATTTTACCTCTTGAACCCGTAGTCACTACGGGTTGCACCTTAACAGCGAAGGGTCGCGGAGGCGCTGCATGTCCGTCGAAAATCGCCGCCAAGAGCTCGGCAAGGCTGATCTTGTGCTGGGTTGGTCCGCCGTCGCGACGGCGAGCGCGGCCGTTTTCGCCTGGACGGCGTGTTGCGTCCTACCAATCGCGCTGTCGGTTGCAGGCCTTAGCCTTGCGGGAACCGCGTGGATCGCCGGGCAACGGTCGTGGTTGACGATCGCGACGGTGCTGGTCCTGGGCGCGGGTTGGTGGACGGTGTGGCGCCGCCGACGGGCCTGCGACGCGGATTCGAATTGCCGGCCGCCGTCGCCGATGACCCTAGGCCTGCTCTCGGCGGCGACGCTGTTGGCCTTGGCGGCGCTGGTCTGGCGGCCCCTGATCGAGCCCTGGCTCCTTTCTCTCCTGCGGGCGGTGCGAGGATGAACGCCGTGACGATCTCGACGCTCACCTGTCCGCATTGCGGCCATCAGGCCATCGAGTCCATGCCGACCGACGCCTGCCAGTATTTCTACGACTGTCGTGGGTGCGGAGCGCTCCTGAAACCGAAAGCTGGGGACTGCTGCGTGTTCTGCTCCTATGGCGATGTCGCCTGCCCGCCCGTGCAAGACGCGGGGACGGGCTGCTGTCGTTGAAGCGGTCAAGGCCACCTGTCGCGGACGGGCGTCCGACTGCAGGGTTATCGAGGCCCTGGAGGCGTCGGTCAGCGAACACCTATAGAATCCTCTCGGAGGTTGGCAGGCGCGGGGAGGGGGGGAACTTGGCGAACGGCCTTAATGAGCGTGGCTCGTTGAACAGCTTTCGCAGGCGGTCCGGCGTTCAGCTCGACAAGTTGCGCTTTCAGCAGGAAAAAAACGGCGCTGATAATAGCGCCCTCACCCCTGCGCGGCCTACCAGCGGTCCGCCGCGGCGTCTGGGCGATCGGCTTCGTCTCGATGTTCATGGATATCTCCTCGGAGATGATCCAAAGCCTGCTGCCGGTGTTTCTGGTGAGCACGCTCGGCGCCAGCGTGGCCCTGGTCGGGGCGATCGGAGGGATCGCCGAAGCCGCGGCCTCGGTCACAAAGGTTTCTCCGCTTGGATCAGCGACCGGCTCGGCAAGCGCAAACTCCTGGCCGTGCTCGGCTATGGCCTCGGGGCGCTCACCAAGCCGGTCTTCCCCCTCGCCATGACGCCGTTCGAAGTGTTCGCGGGTAGGTTCTTCGCTGGCGCAAGGACGGACGTTTGCCCCCGTCAGGATCGGTCTCCATCCGCCGAGGCAATCTCATCGCGGTGCCGACCTACTCCGTCGAACTTGCCGAGCGATCGCTCGCCAATCCCGCGATCATCGAGGCGTGGCGCGCAGCCGACAAGATTAGTTAGCAATAACAAACTCCGCGATGCGAGATCCCACGCTCCATGTCATATAGATATAAAGATGTCTTTATATCAGAGTTGACAGAGGGCCCTTCCTGCGCTTTGCTCCAGGCGTCGTGGTACCCTGGGGCGTTCGCTCCCCTGGGGCTAAGATGGAAGCCGGTGCTGGCCCTCGGGCCTATTCCGGAGCTGCCCCCGCAACTGTGAGCGGCGAGCCGCTGTCCGATAAGTGTCACTGAGGCGCCGAACTTCAACGGTGGCGCTTCGGGAAGGCCAGGACAGAGGCGTTGACCCGTAAGCCAGGAGACCTGCCCCGACAGATAACGTCCTCCGGCGGGGTGTCCGGTCAGGCCGCAAGTCAGGCGTGACCAGCCCTCGCTGGCGCGCGCCTGCTCGCGTCTGATCGCCTCGCCACAACAGATTGGCTTGGCATCATGACCGTCACCGTCGCTTCCCTTGGTTTCCCCCGCATCGGCCCGCGGCGTGAGTTGAAGACCGCCCTTGAACGGTTCTGGTCCGGCAAGAGCGACGCGGAGACGCTGCTAGCCATCGCCGCGGATCTTCGCGCCAAGACCTGGGCGCGCCAGCGCGACCTCGGCGTCGATCACATCCCGAGCAACGATTTTTCGTTCTACGACCATGTGCTCGACACCAGCGCGATGGTGGGCGCCGTGCCCAACATCTACGGCTGGACCGGCGGGCCGGTGGCGCTCGACAGCTATTTTGCCATGGCGCGCGGCGCCCAAGGCGAGGCGGAGCACGCCGACTGCGGCCCTGGCCATCACCAACACACCGTCGATGTGCCGGCGGCGGAGATGACCAAGTGGTTCGACACCAACTACCACTACCTGGTCCCAGAGGTGTCGCCGGGCCAGACCTTCGCCTTGTCTTCGACTAAGGCGCTCGACGAGTTCAAGGAGGCCAGGGCGCAGGGCGTCCATACCCGACCCGTTCTGCTGGGGCCGGTCACCTTCCTGAAGCTCGCCAAGAGCAAGGACGAGACCTTCAATCCCCTGACCCTGCTGGACGACCTCATTCCGGTCTACGCCAAGGTGCTGAACCAGCTGGAGCTGGCCGGCGCGACCTGGGTGCAGATCGACGAACCCTGCCTGGTCCTCGACCTGGATGAGGCCGACCGCGCCGCCCTCGCGCGAGCCTACTGGCTGCTGTCGCGGACGGCCCCGGGGATCAAGCTGATGCTCGCCACATATTTTGGTGGGCTGGGCGAGAACCTAGAGACGGCGCTCACCCTACCGGTGGCCGGGCTGCACGTGGACCTGATCCGTGCGCCCGATCAGCTCGAAGACGTCATGGCCGGCGCGCCGGCGACGATGGCCCTGTCCCTCGGTGTGATCGACGGCCGCAATGTCTGGCGCGCCGACCTTGAGAAGATCCTCAACCGCCTGAGCCCCCTGTTGAAAGGCGGCCGGGAGATTGTCCTGGCGCCCTCCTGCTCGCTGCTGCACACGCCCATCGACCTCGATCAGGAGAAGGGGCTGGACGCCGACGTGCGGACCTGGCTCGCCTTCGCCATCCAGAAGATCGAGGAACTGGTCGTTCTCGCCGGCGCCTTGAATAACGGCTGGGCCAGTGTCGCCGAGACGCTGGCCGCCAGCGCGGCGGCGGCCCAGGCCCGGCGCACGTCTCCAAAGATCCACGACGCCGCTGTTTCCGCGCGGCTGGTGCAGGTCGACGCCGCGATGACCAAGCGCGCGTCGGCCTTCGCCGCTCGGCGTAAGGTCCAGATCGAGCGCCTTAATCTGCCGGCGTTCCCGACCACGACCATCGGTTCGTTCCCCCAGACCGACGAGGTTCGCAAGGCCCGCGCCGCCCACGGCAAGGGCGATCTCAACGACGCCGACTATGAGACCTTTCTGCGGGAAGAGACCGCCCGCACGGTGGCCTGGCAGGAGGAGGTCGGCCTCGACGTGCTGGTCCACGGAGAGTTCGAGCGGAACGACATGGTGCAGTATTTCGGCGAACAACTGGCCGGCTTCACCTTCACCAAGCACGGCTGGGTTCAGTCCTACGGCTCGCGCTGTGTGCGTCCTCCCATCCTCTACGGCGACGTCTCTCGGCCGAAGCCTATGACGGTCGAGTGGTGGCGCTACGCCCAGAGCCTGACGGATCGGCCGATGAAGGGCATGCTGACGGGGCCGGTGACCATCCTCAACTGGTCGTTCGTGCGCGACGATGTCTCGCGAGAACTGGCCTGCCGCCAGATCGCGCTGGCCATCCGCGATGAGGTGGTCGGCCTGGAAGCGGCCGGCGCCGGCATCGTCCAGATCGACGAGGCGGCGCTGCGGGAGGGGTTGCCCCTGCGCCGCGGCGATTGGGACAACTATCTGCGGTGGGCGGTGGAGTGCTTCCGCCTGACGGCATCCGGCGTGGCGGACCACACCCAGATCCATACCCATATGTGCTATTCGGAGTTCAACGACATCATCGCCGCCATCGGCGACATGGACGCCGACGTCATCTCAATCGAGACGGCCCGCTCCAAGATGGAGCTGCTGGACGCCTTCGCCGACTACGCCTACCCGGCCGAGATCGGCCCTGGCGTCTACGACATCCACTCGCCGCGGGTGCCGGCCGTCGATGAGATGGCCGAGCTGCTGAAGGCGGCCCGCGGCCGCCTCCCGGCCGACCAGCTCTGGGTCAATCCCGACTGCGGATTAAAAACCCGCAAGTGGCCGGAGACCCGTGCTGCGCTGATCAACATGGTCGAGGCTGCCAAGCAGGCCCGCGCCGTCGGCGCGTGATCAAGGCTCGCCGCAGGCCCGCTCGAGGGCTGCGGCGGATGCTGTCCCCCTTCCAAATCCAGGAACCGTCATGTCCATGTTCTTCTCGCGCAGCCTCGCCGCCGACCCCGTCATCGCTCAGGCCCTGGAGGCTGAGGCGGCGCGGCAGGACGGTCAGATCGAACTGATCGCCAGCGAGAATATCGTCTCGCCCGCGGTGCTGGCGGCGCAAGGCTCGATCCTCACCAACAAATATGCTGAAGGCTATCCGGGCCGGCGCTACTACGGCGGCTGCGAGTACGCCGACGTGGTGGAGGCCGCCGCGATCGACCGGGCGAAGACCCTGTTCGGCTGCGGCTTCGCCAACGTCCAGCCTCACTCCGGGGCGCAGGCCAACGGCGCCGTCCTGATGGCGCTGCTCAAGCCCGGCGACACCATCCTCGGGATGTCGCTCGACGCGGGCGGCCACTTAACCCATGGCGCCAAGCCGACCCTGTCGGGCAAGTGGTTCAACCCGGTCCAGTATGGCGTGCGCCGCGAGGATGGCCTGATCGACTATGAGGCGGTGGAGCGACTGGCGGCGGAGCACCGTCCTAAGTTGATCATCGCCGGCGGCTCGGCCATCCCCCGGCAGATCGACTTCGCCCGCTTCCGCGCCATCGCCGACAGCGTGGGCGCTTGGCTGATGGTGGACATGGCGCACTTCGCGGGCCTGGTGGCGGGCGGCGCCCATCCCAGCCCCTTGCCTCACGCGCATATCGTTACGACCACGACGCACAAGACCCTGCGCGGCCCGCGCGGCGGGCTGATCCTCACCAACGACGAAGCCCTCGCCAAGAAGATCAACTCGGCCGTCTTCCCCGGCCTGCAAGGCGGTCCGCTGATGCATGTGATCGCCGCCAAGGCGGTGGCGTTCGGCGAAGCATTGCAACCGGATTTCAGGGACTACGCCGTCCAGGTCGTCGCCAACGCCCGCGCGCTGGGCACGGCTCTGACCGGGCGGGGCTTCGATCTGGTGACGGGCGGCACCGACACCCACCTCGTGCTGCTGGACCTACGTTCCAAGGGCCTCACCGGCCGCGCGGCCGAGACCAGCCTGGAGCGCGCCTGGCTGACCTGCAACAAGAACGGAATCCCCTTCGATCCCCTGCCGCCCGCCCAGACCAGCGGCGTGCGCCTGGGGACGCCGGCCGGAACGACGCGGGGCTTCAAGGAGGCGGAGTTCCAAAAGATCGGAGACTTCATCGCCGACGTGCTGGACGGACTGGTCGTCCATGCCGGCGACAACGCCGTTGTTGAAGAGCGTGTGCGCGCCCAAGTGGGGACATTGACGGCGCAGTTCCCAATCTACGCATCCACCAGCCAGCGGCTCGCCGCGGAGTAGTCAGGCGACGGGATAAGGGGTGCGGGCGCTTCGGTTCACGTCCACGGCGATGGCGCGTCCCACAGCCGGGAACGCACGTTGCGGACAGGCGGGGCGTTCGCAGACCTTGCAGCCGACGCCGATCGCCGTCGTCAGGTCGGTCTTGTCGAGCCCTTTGCCATACACTAGGCGCGACGCATGGCGGATGTCGCAGCCCAATCCCACGGCGAAGGTCTTGCCGGGCAGTCCGAAGCCGGGACTGGGGCGGCCGACAGTCCGGGCGATCCAGAGGTAGGTCCGGCCATCCGGCATCTGAGCGAGCTGGGTCAGGACCGCGCCCGGCCGGTTGAAAGCTTCGTAGACGTTCCACAGCGGGCAGGAACCGCCAACGCGGGAGAAATGGAAGTCGGTGGCGGACTGACGTTTGGAAATGTTCCCGGCGCGGTCCACGCGAACGAAGAAGAAGGGCACGCCCCGCGCGCCGGTCCGCTGCAGCGTCGAGAGGCGGTGGCAGATGGTCTCGAAGCCGACCCCGAAGCGCCGCCCCAGCTTCTCGATATCGTAGGCCTCGGCTTCGGCGGCGGCCAGGAACGGGCCATAGGGCAGGATCAGCGCGCCGGCGAAGTAGTTCGCCAGGCCGACACGAGCCAGCTTGCGGGCTTCCTCGCCCGCCAGGGCCGGATCATCGGCCAGCTGTTCGATGAGCTCCCCGAGCTCCAGGAACGCCAGTTGCGTCGCCATCTGGAACGCCTGCTGCCCTTGCTTCAGGTCGGCCGAGATGTGGAGCGTGCGGTTGACGGTGTCGAATTGCCGCTGCGCGCCGTCACCCTCGTCCAGAACCACGCGGACGCCGTGTTTCTCCGCCAGCCAGGCGGCGAGTCCCGCGTGGACCGACCGCGGTGCGAGGCCGGCCGCCGCGTAGAGCCGCTCGGCCGCTTCGTCCAGCACTTCGATGTGGTTGTGGCGCGCGTAGAAATAATCACGCACCTGCTCGAAGGGCATGCGCGCTGGCCCGGCGGCGATCCAGTCGTCCCCGAGCTGGGCGGCCATGGCTTCGCCGCGCTCGGCCGCCTCGCGATAGCGGCGATAGAGGGACACCAGGGCCCGTCCGACGACAGGCATGTTGGACGCCAGCTCGCGGATTTCCGCTGTCGCCACGGACTCGGCCTGCGCCCCGTCCGACAGGGCTTCGCGCAGGTCGGTGATGAGGCGGGCCTCCTCATCCTCGGAGAACAGCTGCACGTCGACGCCGAAAACGGCGTTGATCTTCAGCAGCACTGGGACCGTTAAAGGCCGCTGGTTCTGTTCCAGCTGGTTGAGATAGCTGGACGAAATGCCGAGCGCGTTCGCCAGCTCGACCTGTTTGAGGTTCTTCTCCTCTCGCAGTCGGCGCAGCCGTACGCCCATGAACGCCTTGCGCATACAGTGTCCGATCTTCGCAATATTTGCTAATTTGACGACATTTGTCCGCAAATTTTCGCTTATTCAGTCGTTCCCGCAGATGGGGAAGCTGCGGATATTGCAAAGAATGTCGATGATCGACAAGTGGCAGGTGGGGCAGACGAACCGACGGAAGCCCATCCGCCGATTGATGGTCGCCAAGCGGTCGGAGATCGCGATCCGGGTGTTCCGGGCCGCGGCCGAACTGGCGGTGCGGACCATCGCCATCAATGCCGAAGAGGATCGGCTTTCGCTCCATCGCTTCAGGTTGGAGCGCCGATGGCGGGTGCCATCTCCTCGATCGTGGCGCGGAAGGGACAGAAGGTGTCTGCGGGCCAGCCTCTGCTGACGCTTGAGGCCATGAAGATGGAGACGACACTGAACGCGCCGCGAGATAGCGTCGTCGCCGATCTGCTGGTCAGTGCGCGCGACAGCGTCGAGGCCAGGGATCTGCTGGTCATCCTGACCTGATCCATGATGCGCCCCGCTCAGTAGAACCAAGCTCGCTCTCCGACGACCTTCGATTGCTTCGCAATCTTCGCTGATTTGCAGATCGGCGTCCGCATTTCTCCGCTTTTTCAGTCATTCCGCCGGGCGGAGGCGTTGCGGATAGTGCGTGCATGATCCCGCACCGAGATCCCAGCGCCGTGCTGCCCAGTAACTTCGAACCGGCTGAAACGCGCTTCGTGGAGATGGTCTTTCCCGAACAGGCCAATCACTACGGCACGCTTTTCGGAGGAACGGCGCTCAGCCTGATGGGCAAGGCCGCCTTTGTCGCCGCCAGTCGCCGGGCCCGTTGCGCTGTGGTGATGGCGACCTCCGACAAGGTGGAGTTTCACCACCCGGTGGCTGTCGGTCAGCTGGTCGAGATCGCCGCGTATGTCTCGCGGGTCGGTCGCAGTTCCATGACGGTCGAAGTCGGCGTCACGGCCGAGACCCTGGTCAGCGGAGAGCGACGACTGGCCATGCACGGCCGCTTCGAAATGGTCGCCGTCGATCAAGCCGGTCTGCCGATCCCTATTCCCGAAAACTCTGTCCCAAAGGAAGCCTGAATGTCGCTGCACGACGTCCGCACCTACAAGTCCGCTGAGCCGCTGGCGCGGGAGGACCAACTGGCCTGGAAGCTGGCGGCTGTCGCGACCGATCCGGTCGCGGTCGATCCCGAGGTGGCCGAGATGATCGGCAACCGGATCATCGACAACGCCTCGGTGGCAGCGGCGTCTATCGCGCGCGGTCCCATCCGCTCGGCGCGCGCCCAGGCGCTGGGTCATCGCTCGGGGCGCGGCGCGCCGGTTTTCGGTCTCGCCGGAGACGTCAAGGTGAGCCCGGAGTGGGCCGCTTGGGCAAACGGCGTCGCCGTGCGCGAACTGGACTTCCACGACACGTTCTTGGCTGCGGAATACAGCCATCCCGGCGACAATATCCCGCCGATCCTGGCGGTGGCCCAGGCCAAGGGCCTCGATGGCGCCGCCCTGGTGCGCGGTCTGGCCGCCGGTTACGAACTCCAGGTCGATCTCGTGAAGGGCATCTGCCTGCACGAGCACAAGATCGACCATATCGCGCACCTGGGTCCCAGCGCCGCCGGCGGCATCGGCGCGCTGCTGGGTTTGTCCACCGCGATCACCTATCAGGCGATCCAGCAGGCGCTGCACACGACGACGACGACGCGCCAGTCGCGCAAAGGCGAAATCTCCACCTGGAAGGCCTATGCGCCTGCCTTCGCCGGCAAGATGGCCATCGAGGCCGTGGACCGCGCCATGCGGGGCGAAGGCGCGCCATCGCCCGCCTATGAAGGCGAGGACGGCTTCATCGCCTGGCTGCTATCCGGCCCTGGTCATGTCTACCAGGTCCCGCTACCGGGCCCCGGGGAGCCGAAGCGCGCGATCCTCGACACCTACACCAAGGAGTATTCGGCCGAGTACCAGAGCCAGGCGCTGATCGACCTGGCCAAGCGTATGGGCCCCAAGATCGGCGACCTCTCTCAGGTCGAGAGCGTCCTGATCAAAACCAGCCATCACACCCATTACGTGATCGGCACGGGCGCCAACGATCCGCAGAAGATGGACCCGAACGCCAGCCGTGAAACCCTGGACCACTCGATCATGTACATCTTCGCCGTCGCCCTGCAGGACGGCGGCTGGCACCACGAGAAAAGCTATGCGCCGGAGCGTGCCCGCCGCCCCGACACGGTTGAGCTGTGGCGCAAGATCACCACCGAGGAAGATCCCGCCTGGACGGCGCGCTACCACGCGCCCGGCGCCGACAAGGCGTTCGGCGGCCAGGTCGTCGTGAAGCTGAAGGACGGCCGGACCATCGTTGACGAACTTGGCGTCGCCGATGCGCACCCGGCCGGCGCGCGCCCATTTGCGCGGCCGAACTACGTCGAGAAGTTCCGCACCCTGGCCGACGGCATCGTCGAACGGGCGGAGCAGGACCGCTTCCTGGCCCTGGTCGAGAAGCTTCCCAGCCTCAGCGGCGCCGAGGTCGCGCAACTCAACTTCACAGTCTCATCCGACAAGCTGGGGCCTGACGCCCCGGCCGGCATTTTTTGAGCGGAGGCGATCATGGCGGGCGAATTCAAGCCGAAGAAATCCGTGGCGCTGTCCGGCGTCACCGCGGGCAACACGGCGCTCTGCACCGTGGGCCGCACAGGCAACGACCTGCACTATCGCGGTTACGACATCCTGGACCTCGCCGAGACTAGCGAGTTCGAGGAGATCGCCCATCTGCTGGTGCATGGCGACCTGCCGACCGCACCGCAGCTCGCGGCCTACAAGGCCAAGCTCAGGAACCTCCGCGGCCTTCCTCAATCTGTGAAGGAGGCGCTGGAGACGGTGCCGGCGGCCGCCCATCCGATGGACGTGATGCGTTCGGGGGTCTCGGCGCTGGGCTGCGCCCTTCCGGAGACCCACGACCACAATCTGCCGGATGCGCGCGACATCGCCGATCGGCTGATGGCGTCCCTGGGGTCGATGCTCCTCTACTGGTTCCACTTCGCCCATCATGGCCGGCGGATCGAGGTGGAGACCGACGATGACAGCATCGGCGGCCACTTCCTGCACCTGCTGCATGGGAAGCCGCCGTCGGACAGCTTCGTCCGGTCGATGCATACGTCGCTGATCCTCTACGCCGAGCACGAGTTCAACGCCTCGACCTTCGCGGCGAGGGTCATCGCCGGCACCGGCTCCGACATCTATTCGGCCATCGCCGGCGCCATCGGCGCCCTGCGCGGCCCAAAGCACGGCGGCGCCAACGAAGTCGCCTTCGAGATCCAGAAACGCTACGCGACGGCGGCCGAGGCCGAGGCCGACATCCGGCGGCGAGTGGAGGCCAAGGAGGTCATCATCGGCTTCGGCCATCCGGTCTATACGGTGTCCGACCCGCGCAACGTGGTGATCAAGCGGGTCGCCAAGTCTCTGGCCGACGAGAGCGGGTCGCAGCGCCAGTTCGCCGTCGCCGAGCGCATCGAGCAGGTGATGGGCGAAGCCAAGCAGATGTTCCCCAACCTCGACTGGTTCAGCGCCGTCTCCTACCACCTGATGGGCGTACCCACCGCGATGTTCACACCGCTGTTCGTGATCGCGCGGACCTCCGGCTGGGCGGCCCACGTGATCGAACAGCGCCAGGACAACAAGATTATCCGTCCGTCCGCCAACTATGTCGGCCCGGACAACCTCGCCTTCGTGCCGCTGGCGGCGCGCAGCGAAACCCTGCCGGCCTGAGGAGTCCCCATGCCCTACCTCGTCGCCAACGATCTTCCCCGCGAGAGCGCCGGCCGCCGGTTCCGCGCGCTGCTGGCCCAGCCTGAAATCCTGCAGCTTCCCGGCGCCCACAACGGCATGGCCGCCCTGCAGGCGCGGGCCGCTGGCTTCCAGGGTCTCTATCTGTCGGGCGCGGCCATGACCGCCTCGATGGGCCTGCCCGACCTGGGTGTCATCACGGTGGACGAGGTGGCCTTCTTCGTCCGCCAGATAGTCAGGTCCTCCGGCCTGCCGGTCCTGGTGGATGGCGACACCGGCTATGGCGAAGCTCTCAACGTCATGCACATGGTCCGCACCTTCGAGGACGCAGGTGCGGGCGCCGTACATCTAGAGGACCAATTGCTTCCCAAGAAGTGCGGTCACCTGAACGACAAGAAGCTGGCCGACGCTCGGGACATGGCGGCCAAGGTGACGGCGGCCAAGAAGGCCAGCCGCGACATCGTCATCATCGCCCGCACGGACGCCGCGGCAAGCGAGGGGCTGGACGGCGCGGTGGCCCGGGCCCAGCTCTACGTCGAGGCGGGCGCCGACGCGATCTTCCCCGAGGCGCTCAACACCCGTGAGATGTTCACGGCCTTCGCCCAGCGGATGCCGGGAGTGAAACTGCTCGCGAACATGACCGAGTTCGGCAAGACGCCGTTCTTCACCGCCTCGGAGTTCCAGGACATGGGCTACCGCATGGTGATCTGGCCGGTCTCGTCGCTCCGCGTCGCCAACAAGGCGCAGGCGGACCTCTACGCCTCGATCGCGCGCGATGGCGGCGCGCATAACATGGTCGACCGGATGCAGACGCGATCCGAGCTCTACGAACTGATCGGGCTTCATGACTACGAGGCGTTGGACGCCTCTATCGTTCAGACCGTCGTTCCTGATGTGATGCTTCAGCGCGAGCCAAGCTGAGCGGATGGCTGCTGATGCGGAGGCCGGCCTCGATCACGCTTTCCTTAAAGGTGTTGCAGCCCAGGGACGACATGGCCTCTTCGGCGGCTACGGCAAGGCGTAGCGGAGCGTCACCATGGCCGAGCGGGGCGCGCCGGGGAGGTTGAGGTTCGGGCTCGTGCCGTGGCCGGAGACAATGTAGCCCTCGTCCAGCAGGTTGCCGACATTGAGCTGGGCGACCAGCGGGCCGAAGCGCTTCCAGACCATGGCGTCGACCGTGACATAGGCCGGCAGGGTGACAGTATTGCCGGGATTGGCGAAGCGGTCGCCGACATAGTTGGCGCCGACCCCGAAGCCGTAACGGCCCTCGACGCCCTTGGTCAGCCAGATGTTGGCGCTGTGCTCGGGCGTGATGGTGGCGCGCTTGCCCTTGATCGGCCGTCCGGCGTCGACGGCGATGGAGTCGGTCACCTTGGCGTCGAGATAGGCGTAGCCGGCGAGCGCGCGCCAGCCGTCGGCGAGATCGAGGTGGCCGGTCAGCTCGATCCCGTCAGTACGCTGCACGCCGATCGGGATGATCTTCAGCGTCGCCGGGTCGGTGGCCTTGATGTTGGTGCGCTCCAGCCGGAAGACCGAGACCGTGGCGCTGGCCTGGCCGTCCAGGAAGTCGAACTTGCCGCCGACCTCGGTGTTGGTGGTTTCCTCCGGGGCGATGTCGGCGTTGCTGGCGGCCAGGGCGAACGTCTCGCCGGACGGCTGGAACGAGCGGCTCCAGGACGCGTAGTAGGACTGGTTCTTGGTCGGCTGCCAGACCAGGCCCAGGCGCGGGCTCCAGTTCTTGTCGGTGCGCGCCAGGTCGGCCAGGCCGGGCAGGTGCTGGTCGGTCTCCTGCTCGAAGCGGTCGTAGCGAACCCCGACCAGGGCCTTCCAGTACTCGCCCAGCGACACCAGATCCTGGACATAGACCCCGAGCGTATCGAACGTCGTGCGGTTGTCGGCGGTCGGCGCGCCGGGCACGGTCCTCGGTAGGAACGGCAGGACCGGGTTGAACAGCGAGACGGTCGCCACGCCGCTACGCGAAAAGGTCAGGGCGTCCTTCACCTGGCGGCCGACCTCGATCCCGTAGAGGATCTGGTGGCCGGTGGCGCCCAGAGTCAGGTCCTGGCTCAGTTCGGCCTGATTGAACCAGCCGTGCTCGTCGCGCTCCACGTTCGAGCGGTTGAGGCTGACGGTCTGGGCCGCCTCGTTGACCGAGCCGGGCAGGGTGTTGAAGCGCGACAAGCTGTAGTCGTAGTAGCGGAAGGCGTTGCGGAACTTCAGGGTTTCGCCGAAGCGGTGCGTCAGGGTCGCCGTGCCGGACGCGACCTTGCTCTCGCTGGTGTCGACGTCGCGGGCGTTGGCCGCGCCGTAATAGGTCCTGGCGTCTACCGCCACCGGCCGGCCGCGGTAGGCCGGGACGCCGAAGTCGGTGACGCGCTCGTCGCGCAGATAGTCGGCCTGGAGCAGCAGGGTGGTGTTCTCGCCGAGCGCCAGGCTGACGGCGGGGGCCACCGCCTCGCGCTCAAGGAACTGGGGATCGCGATAGCCGTCGGCCCGTTCGACCGCGCCGGTCACCCGCACCGCCGCGCTGTACTGCGGCAGTACCTTGCCGAGGTCGAACTCGATGCGCCCGTCGCTCCAGGCCCCGAAGCTGACCGCGGCGGCGGCCAGGTCGAAGCCCGGCTTGCGGGTGACGCGGTTGATCAGCCCGCCCGAGGACCCGCGGCCGTAGAGCACCGAGGCCGGGCCCTTGATCACCTCGACCCGCTCGATGTTCGACAGGTCGCGGAAGTAGAGCGCATCATCGCGCACGCCGTCGATGAACTGGTCGGCGATGGCCGTGAAGCCGCGTATCGAGACCTGGTCGCGCTGGCCGTCGCCGTGCGAGAAGCCGACGCCGGGCACGTTCTTCAGCACGTCCTGCAGCGACAGCGCCCGCTGGTCCTGCATGACCTGCAGCGCCACCACGTCGATGGTCTGGGGAATGTCGCGCAGCGGCGCATCGACCTTGGTCGCCGTGGTCGCCACGGTCGGCTTGTAGTCGTTCTTGCGCCCAACCAGCGTCAACTCCGAGACGGTGGTCGGCGCGTCGTCAGCCCGCGCCGGCAAGGGAGCCAGCAAGGATGTGGCCAGGAGAGACAGCAGCAGGCGGTTGGACGAAAACGACACAGGCGGACCTTCTTGAAAATAAGAATGCGTCTAATAATCATTCGCAATACTTGTGTCAACGCTGAAACCCCCGACATGGGCCGCGTGGCGCCCGCGACCGGCCCAACCGTTCAGACCCTGGCCATCGGGCCATGTCTCTCCGGCGCGGGAATGAAGTTGACCGTCTCCACCGCACGACAGGCGGCGCCGATCGGCGCGGGCTTGATCAGCGCGACCGTCAACCTGGGGGCGGCGGCAGCGGATGAGCGGTCCCAAGATCGCGAAGGCGCTGGGCATGGCCTGCTCGACGGTGGGCGCGGTGCTGCGCCGGCTTGGCCTGGGCAAGCTGGCGAACCTCGATCCGAAGCCTGTGGTGATCCGCTACGAGCGCTTCGCGCCCGGCGAGATGATCCACCTGGACATCAAGAAGCTCGGCCGCTTCGACATCGAAGGCCACCGGATCACCGGCGACCGCCGCAAGGGCCGCTCGCGCAAGGCCGGCTGGGACTTCCTGCACGTCTGCGTCGATGACGCCTCACCTACGCCGAGATCCTGCCCGGCGAGCGCAAGGAGGACACCGCCGCCTTCCTGGAGCGGGCGCTCGCCCGCCGCGCCCGCCCAATCGCGCCCTGTCTCCTTCTCCGCCCCCTTCCACGCCACCGCAGCCTCGTTCCAGTCCCCGAACGATCGCGGTCCCCTCCGCGGACGCTGGTGGTCACCGGAGCGACACACTGCACTTCCGTTGAGACAGCCCTCAGAAGCTGGCGTTCAGCGACACCCGCACCGCGCGCGGGGCGCCGGGCATGATGTTGTTGTCGCCGTGGCTGGTGGGGAAGTAGCGCTTGTCGAACAGGTTCTCGACGTTGACCTGCGCCCGCAGCTGGTCGGTCAAGCGCACGAATACTGCCGCGTCGATCCGCGTGAACCCGGGCAGGGTCACGGTGTTGGAGATGGAGGCGAACATCTTCGTCTGGTGGATGACGCCCAGGCCCGCGCCGAACCGGTCGTTGAGCTCGTACTTGTTCCAGAGCGAGAACGTGTGCTCGGGCACGAGCGGGACCTGGCGGCCCGCCGGCGCGGCCGAGGTGGTGCTGGTGATCTCGGCGTCCTGCCAGGCATAGCCACCGACCACCTCCCAGCGCTCGGTGACGCGACCGGTGAGGCCCGCCTCGAAGCCCTCAGTGCGCTGGGAGCCGGTGAGCACGACCTGGCCCGGGCGCGCCGGGTCGGGCGCGGTCGTGTTCTCGCGGTCGAGGCGATAGAGCGCGGCGGTCAGCAGCAGATCGGGCGTGATCTCCCACTTCAGGCCCGCCTCGAGGTTCTCGAACTCCTCGGGCTCGAGGGTCTCGCCGGTGGCGCTGAGCGAGGAGAACTGGTCGCCCGAGCTCGGCAGGTACGAGACGCTGTAGCTGGCGTAGAGCGACACCGGCTCCACCGGCTTGAACACGACGCCCAGGCGCGGCGACCAGAGGTCGTCCTGCCGCGAGAAGTCGCGGCGGCCGGTGGTCGAGGCGCGGCGGTCGACGAAGTCGACGTCGAAGCTGTCGAAGCGCAGGCCGGCGATCAGCTGCAGCTGGGGCGTCAGGTCGATCTGGTCCTGTAGGTAGACGGCAGCGACCGTGGCCTTGACCCGGTTGTTGGCGTCATTGCCCGTGGTGGTGAAGAAGATCGGCAGGCCGCGCCGGGTCGGGTCGGCGAACGGATTGCCGGCCAGGGTCGTGGGGCCGGTGACGGTGTTGAAGTGGCCGGTGCGCCGCAGGTTTGAGGTCTTCTGCCGGCCGAACTCGGTGCCGGCGAGGAATGTGTGCCGCATGCCGCCGAGGTCGGTCTTCCAGACGATGTCGGTCTGGTTGAACAGGTTCTCGCGCGGGCTGACGTTCTGATAGGCCTGCAGCGGATAGGTCGCCGGCGCGCCCGTGGGCCCGGCCACCGCCGCCCCGCCCGGGAAGATGTTGGCGTAGTACTTGTCGTAGTCGCCGTAGACCGTGCGGTTGCGCACCGTCAGGCTGTCGGAGACCTGATACTCGACGCCCAGGTTCACGAGGTCGACGTTCGTCCGCGCGTAGCTGCGCTCGGGATCGCCGAAGAACGCGCCGCGCGGCGCTGGCGACGGTCGGCCGGCGAACGAGGGGGCGCCACGGTCGGTCGTGCGGTCGTCCTCGAAGTGCTCATAGGACAGGGATACGGTCAGGCCCGCGTCGTTGCGCCAGCCGATCGAGGGGTTCACGCCCCAGCGCTCGACGTTGACGAAGTCGCGGAAGCTCTCCGAGCGTTCATAGAGGCCGACGACCCGCCCGGCGAAGGCGTCGTTGAGCGGTTGAGCGAGGTCGACGGTGAAGCGGCGGTGGTCCCAGGACCCGAGTTCGACGGTGGCGGAGCGCTCGTCGGACCAGTCGGCCTTCTTGGTCACGCGGTTGATCAACCCGCCGCCGCCGCCACGGCCGAAGATCATGGCGTTGGGGCCCTTCAGCACCTCCACCCGCTCGACGTTGTAGAGGTCGCGGAAGTACTGGACGTCGTCGCGCACGCCGTCGACGAAGAAGTCCGCCGTCGTCGCGTTGCCGCGGATTGTCGGCGCGTCGCGATGGCCTTCGCCTTGGCCCATGGTGACGCCGGGCACATAGCGGACCACGTCGGCCATGGTCTGCATGGCCTGGTCGCGGATCAGCTCGTCGGTGACGATCGTGACGGCCTGCGGGACGTCCCGCAGCGGCGTATCGGTCTTGGTGGCGGTCGCGGTGCTCTTGGCTCGATAGGTGTCGTCCCGGGGGGCGATCACCGTCAAACCGCTGACCTCTGCGGACCCGGCCGCGTCGTCCGCATGCGCCGCCTGGGCAGCCAGCGCCAGCATGAGGGGCGCGAGGGCGACGAATGTGGCGTTGCGGCGGATGTTCACGAAAGGCCTCTCAACAGGTACGACTGCAAATGAGACGCGCTCTTAAGTGTCACGTTTCAATTTGGCAATGAGAATTAATCTCAATTCAGGTCGCCGCCCGCCGACGCCATTCATGCCGGGTTCAGCCGCCCGGCGCGCTCCTTGGCCTCACGAGGGATGGTCATCTCAAGGGGTCCGGCGCCGATGGCCGTTCTGACGATCAATTCTTATTCGGGTTTCGACATGACGCGGGGCCTGTTCCCCGCGGGCCGGCTGCTCGATGTGTTGGAGGCGCGCTCCTACGAGCATTCCATCGCCTACGACAACGAGTCCGGCGACTACGCCGAGGAGGACTTATTCGGCTTCGGGTTCACCTATAACGCCTTCGACGAGCTGGTCGGCGGGATCGTGACCGACCAGGACCACTACGTCGAAGGCCTTCCCGTCTTCTCGCTCAGCGACGCCGACATCTCGGTGGCCACCTGGCTGGACTATGTGGACGCCGGCGACGCCGTGGGCGAGCTCGCCTATGTGTTTCGCGGCGACGACGAGATCCTCGGGAACCAGTGGGACGACCGGCTCGTCGGCATGGGCGGGTGGGACGACATCTGGGGCGGCGGCGGCGATGACGACATCTACGGCGGGGCCGGCGACGACTACCTGCGCGGCGAGGGCGGCGACGACCTGATCGAAGGCGGCGACGGCCATGACGACCTCCACGGCAACACCGGCTCCGACCTGATCTATGGCGGCTGGGGCGACGACTGGGTCGTGGGGGGCAAGGACCACGACGAACTCTACGGCGAGGCTGGCTGGGACATCGTGCTGGGCAGCCTGGGCGACGACTACGTCTCCGGCGGCGACGGCGACGACTGGGTCCGCGGCGGTCAGGGCGACGACGAGGTCGTGGGCGGCGCGGGCTGGGACTGGCTCTCCGGCGACCGCGGCGCTGACACCGTGACGGGCGGCTCGGGGGCCGACATTTTCCACACTTTCGGTGAAGCCGGCGTCGATCGGGTTTTGGACTTCAACCTCTCGGAAGGCGATCGCGTCATGCTCGACTTTGGCACGACCTATTCCGTCGCCCAGGTGGGTCCCGACACGGTGATCAGCATGGGTGGCGGTGGGCAGATGATCCTGGTGGGAACGACGTTGGGCGCGCTGACCCCTGGATGGATTTTCGCGTCGTAGAGCCGAGGTGATCCGCTCCCACTGCGGGCATGTCTACGGGTTAGTTTCCATGCGGGGCGCGGACTTGAAACCGCACCGCAGGCTTGATTCTTGGTGGAGCGGCGAGCGCCGATGATGGTCCTGGGAGCTCGATCGCTATGGCGACCTCGCTCCCGGGACCATCATCGGCGCCGGCGCGCGTGCGTTGGTTGGACGTGAAATCGCGAGGAAGCACCGCTGTTGGGCAGCAGGACCTCGTGGTCCGACCACCTAATCCAGCCGAGGGCGAGAGATGTCGGCCGTGTCCAGTTCACGCCGCCAATGAAAGCTCCGCTGGCACGACGGTTTGCGGTTCGACGCGCCCGCCCCGAAGCCACTGCGCGACCTTGCCATCCGGCGCCTTCCCGAGGCTGTCCATGACGACCTGCGAGATCCGCTCCTGCTGCTTGCGCAGGTGGCCGCTAAGGAGCCGGTCGCGGGTGATGTAGCCGGCGTTCACGCCGGGGAGCGAGTGGTTCATCAGTAGGTGGACATCAAGCTCGGAGACGCCGGCGACCTGGGCCAGGGTGCGGTAGCTCTGGCGAAGATCGTTGCCCCACTTCGACAGCACGTCGCGATCTTCCTTGTGCTCGATCAGGTGGCCGCTGACGCTGTCGGCTGGGAACAGCCAGAACTCCGCCTGCTCGGGATAGAACGTCCGGCCAAGTCGCATCGCCCGGATCATGCAGCGGATCATCGGGCGCGAGAGCGGGATGCCGAACGCCTTACGAACACCGCCCTTGGGTTTGGGGATATGGACGATGCGCTGGCGCAGGTCGATGTGCTCGATCCGGATGTGCTTGAGCGCCGTCGGCCGTGATCCGGTCAGCAGGGTCAGCAGATGGAACTCGCGCCGGATGGCGTTGTCGAGGGCGTGCAACTCATGCAGCCAGCGCCCGGTTTCGCGATCGCCCATCCCGGTGTCGCGGCGTACTTCGGGGTTCCAGTCGACAGCCTTCACGGGATTGATCGGCGGCAGGTCAGGATTGCTCTTCAAGGCGTGGTTGTAGACCGCGCGCAAGCTGCGCATCGCGCCGTTGGCGGCATAGCGGCCATTGTCCGCGGAGATCTTCTCATGTCGCTCGGCGACGATGGCCGGTCGGCGCCCGAGGCGGCTCAACGGATGATCGAGCCAATCCGCCAACAGCCGCTCGATGTGGTCGCGGTAGTTGCGGATCGTGCCCTCGTCACGACCCTTTCGGATAAGATGGGCGTCCCTGTAGCGCTCCCAGGCGGCCCGGAGCGTGATCTCCCCGGGTTTTGGCTTAGCGGCATCGCCAGGCCGCTCGCCGCGCGCGATCGACGCCAGGGCTTCCTTGGCCTTGCCGCGGGCCTCCCGGGTGGAGATGTCGCCGAAATCGCCGAGCTTGACCTGGGCGCGTATCTCGCGGACGCCGTGGCGCCAGAATTCGCCCTCGACCATGTAGGTCTTGGAACGCTTGCCGACCTGAACGAAGAACCCACCAAGCTCGGCGTCGCGGACCTTATATTGACCCGATGTTGCATACGGCAGTCGAATGATCGCCTTGTCGGTCAGTGGAGGTTGTTGGGACTTCATGAGACTTGCCAGCAATTTTAGTCGGGGCTAGTCGGGGGAGGTCGTTTCCGAGGGTCTTCTCGGTTCCGTCTCGCCAACATACGCCAGACTACGAAAATGTCCTTAGGGAACAATGGCATATGTTACTGCAAACTGCCAGCAATAGTACTCTAGCGTAACCTCGGATATGGCCATCTATATTCTACGAATCTGAGGGTCGGACGTTCGAATCGTTCCGGGCGCGCCAAATTCTTCCCACTCCTTTGCGAGACGCCGGGCCCGGCCTCGATCCGGCGCTCGCCGCCGCTCGCCGCCGGGAGACGATGCGGGGTTTGGGGAACTTGCCAAACTTGTCGCCCCACCAGAAACCTATGACGCCTGACCGTCGCTCCGATGGTGGGCGGGGGAGAACATCATGCGGATCATCAGCCCGGGCCTCTGCGCGCTCGTCCTGCTCGGCGGCTGCGGCGCGCAAGCGCCCGCCGCCAAGCTCCCGGCGGCGCCCGCCGCGCCGGTCTCGGCCCTGCGCGACGCGCCGGAGTTCGCCGGCTGCGACTGGCGGGAGGTCAAGGGCGCGCGGTTGACGATGCAGGCCTTCGCCTGTGGCCCCGACCACGGCGGGGTCCATGTCGAGGCCGACGACGGCCTGCCCGGTTTCCGGCTGGTCGACGCCACCGGCGAGAGCCGGATGGTGGTCCGCACCTTCGACAAGGCGGCCGATGCGCCGCTGGCGGCCATCCTGCCGGCCGTGCGCGCCGCCTCGCCGGGGCCCTACACCGCCGCCTGCGCCTTCGCCCCGGCCCCGGGCCATGACGCCAAGGGCAAGGACCGCTTCGTGTTCGAACCCACCGGCGCGGACAAGGCGGCCTGGGACAAGAGCCAGGCCAGCGACGCGCCCATGGAGCCGCCCTGCGGCCCGCTGGGGGTCTCCATCACCGGCGACCGCTTTTTCACCGTGATGTCCGGTCATCCGCAGACCGTCGTCTATGCCGACATGGGCAGCGAGATTCAGATCTTCGACCCGGAAACCCTGCGGCTTGTGAGCGCGCCGTAGGGCGCGGCTAGGCGGGGATCGAGGCGCGCGCCGCCGGGCGGCGGACCTTGGGGGCGATGGCCTCGACGTCCAGGCCGATCTGCCGGGCCGCGCGGATCAGCTGCAGGAAGCGCTGCACGATGATCTGGCTGCCCTGCATGACCTCGGGCGCCTGCTGGCGGCTCATGGCCGACAGGTAGCCGCCGCGCACCCGGTCGGCCCAGCCCAGCACCTGGTGGCGGGCGAGGCGGCGGCGCACCGTCTCGTGGGGCATGCCCAGCCGCTCGGCCAGCTCGGTGACCGTGGCCGGCCGGCGAAGCGCGTCGGGGGGCGGGCTGTCGGACCAGGCATAGGTCGCCGCCAGCTCGGGGTCGTAGGTGATGGCCTCGGCATTGGCCACCACCAGGGCCGAGAAGATCACCGCGTCCAGCATCGAGCCGTAGGGTTCGACCCCGGCCTCCAGAACCCGCAGGATGAAGTCGTCCAGCAGGTCGGAGAGCGGGGCGGCCAGGGCGTCGTCGTCCATCGGGGGGCCGAGCGGGCCAGGGTCGAACGCGAAGTTCAGGCCCTTGAGGTCGGCCACCAGGGCGCGCAGGGCGGCCAGGCGTCCCCGGGCGCGCCCGACGCGGGGCCAGATCGGTTCGTCCGAGAGCCGCACCCCGGACTCGCCGGCCCGCGCCAGCAGGCCCGCGGCCTCCAGGGCGCCCACCTGGCGGCGGGTGGTCTCATAGGGGAGGTCCAGGGATTGGGCGACGGCGCGAACGCTGATCGCGCCGGCCGGGCCGGCCGGTCGGCGGTGCGAGGCCTGGGCGACGGCCAGGTGGACGGCCGCGCGGGTGATGCTGCCCTCGTGGCTCAGGATCAGACTGCGGCACTCTTCCAGCAGGAACTCCAGCACGCAGCGCAGGATCAGCCGGTAGCGCTGGTTGGTGGCCGAATCGGACCGATGAATCATGGCCAGCTTCCCCCAAAGCTGGACCAGAACAGCCCGTAAGCGGGGCCGCCGCAAGGCCGGGTACGATGTTTTACAAAGTCGCCGCCGGCGCCGCGCCGCCGCGCTCTAGCCGGGGCCTGGCAGGCGGGTGGTCATCGGGACCTCCGGATCGGTCGGGGGCGCGACGGCGGGGGCGGGGGGCGGCGCGGGGGCGGCGGTGGTCACCTGAGGTACGGCCAGGGGCGCGGGCGCGATGGGAGCCGGGCTCGCGGCCGCCTCCGTCCGGTTCGGCGCGCGCGCCGGCGGAGGGGAGGCCGCCCGGGGCCTGGCGAGGGCCGGCTTGGCGGGCGGAGCTTGCAGGACCGGCGGGGGCGGCGGCGCGGTCTCCGCCGGCGTGGGGGCGGTCGCGACGGTCGCCGGCGCCGCGGGCACGGCTTGCGGCGCCTTGGGCGTCAGCAGCATGGCGGCGATCACGGCGGCCGCGGCGATCAGGACGCCGCCGCCGGCGATCAGCGGAACCCGCGACCCCCCGGCCTGGGCGCCGGAGGCCTGGCTGGTGCGGGCCAGGACCGAGTCGCTCACCAGGGTCCTGTCGGGCGCCGGGGCCTCGACCGGCGGCGGGGCAGCCTGCGCCGCGACCGGCGCGGGCGGCGCGGCGGGGGTGGGGGCCATTCCGCCGCTGAGGATGCCGCCGCTGAGGATGTTGCGCGGGGCCGGCGCCTCCGCGCGGGGCGCCGGGGCGCGGATCAGGTTGGGCCGGGCGGGGCGCTGCGGCCGGGGCGTGATCGTCCGGCTGAGGCCGAAGGTGGTGGGGGGTTGGCGGCCCCAGGCGCCGCGGGGCGTTCCAAACGGGTTTTCGTCCTGGGACATGAGACCTCCCCCGCCGCCGCGAGCGGCGCGCTGCAAATCCCCCGACCCGCCTCTTAGGTCGCCCGGGACTTCGGCGGTTCTATGACGCCGCCGCGCCTCAGGCGGGGGGGCGCGCGCACATGCGGCGGAACCGCTCCACCCCCACCGGCGTCAGGGCCGCCGCCGTCCGGCCGGCGTCGGCCACCCAGCCGGGTCAGGACGGCGAGAAGACCGATGTCGGCATGTAGGTGACGGGCGTCTCGCTCACGCGGCGACCGCCTTCATGCCGGCCGGCATGCGCGAGCGATGATAGGGCCGGTCGCCCAGGACGGTGGCGCGGTTCATGATCCGGCGATGGGGCAGGTAGTCGTTGACGGCGTAGTGCTGGGTCACCCGGTTGTCCCAGAAGGCGATGGCGTTGTCCTTCCAGCGCCAGCGGACCAGGAACTCCGGCTTCTGGATGTGCTCGAACAGCATGCCCAGGATGGCGTCGCTCTCCTTGCGGCGCAGGCCCTTGATGCGGTCGGTGAAGCCGTAGTTGATGAACAGGCCGTCCTCGCCGGTCTCCGGATGGGTGCGCACCACCGGGTGCAGGACCGGGGGATTGGCGGCCAGCGCCTTGGCGTGCTTCTCGGCGCCGGCGCCGGCCGCGACGATGCCCTGCTGCGGGAAGCCGCGGGCGAAGTCGTGCACCGCGTCCAGGCCCGACAGGAATTCGCGGAAGGTGGGCGACAGGGCCTCATAGGCCGCCTTCATGTTCGACCAGATGGTGTCCCCGCCGCTGGGGGGCAGGTGCTTGGCGTAGAGGATCGAGGCCATGGGCGGGGTCTCGATGAAGGTGACGTCGGTATGCCAGCTGTCGTTGTCGGTGGGGTTGTCCTTGTGGTTGTCCAGGATGAACAGTTCCGGCGCCTCCGGCACGCCCGGATAGAGCGGGTGGGTGTGGAGCGCGCCAAATCTCGCGGCGAAGTCGCGATGCTGAACCGGCGTGATGTGCTGGTCCTCGAAGAAGATCACCTGATGGGCCAGCAGGGCGGCGCGGACCTCCGCCAGCTCTTCGTCGTCGAGCCGTTGCGACAGGTCGATTCCCTCGACCACCGCGCCGATGGTGGGGGTGAGCGGCGTCACCTGGAACTTGGCCATCCTTGATCTCCCTTGCGCCGGCATCTAAGCGCGCCTCGCCCCGGCTTGCCAGGGGTCGGGGCCGGGGAATCATGCGAGTTTGCCACCATGTCCAGCCCCCCCGGCCTTCCCGAGTTCGACCTGCCGATGATCTTCGCCGACAAGGTCGCGGGCCTGGGCTTCCAGTCGGGGGTCTTCCGGGTGGCCTTGGCGGCCAGCGTGGCCAACACCACCGGCGAGACCGAGATCATCAAGTCGGGCTACCTGATCCTCAGCCCCGAGGGCATGCTGGAGCTGCGCAGCCAGGTCGATCAGCTGATCGGCGAGCTGGAGCGCCGCGGCCTGATGAACCTGAAGCCCGCCAAGCTGGACGGCTAGCGCCCGGATATACTTGTCTGCGGCAATCTGTCTTGCGCGCCCCGGCTCGCGATAAGCGAGCTGTTAAGTCGGGTGACGCACGTTGCGGGATGGCGTCCGGTCAGCGTGCGCCCGCGGAGGCGAATATGCGGACTTCAGGTCCTGTGGCGTCGGCGCGTCCACCTCACCTTAACCCTGTCACTTTACCCAGGATTGCGATCCCGAGCGCGCGCTCGGTCCAAGGACATATTTGATGAGCTTCATTTCAAACCTCCGCATCCCCGGCAAGATTCTGCTGATCGTGGCGATGCTGCTGTCCCTCACCGCGGCCATGACCGCCTTTGCGGTGATCAAGGCCAACGAGATGGCGGCGGCCACCTCCCGCCTGGTCCATGATCCGGTGAAGGGCAATTCCCTGGCCGCCCGCGCCGACAGCGCCTTCACCCGCATGCACCAGATCGCCTACGAGAGCGTGGTGGAGACCGACGACGCGGCGCTGGAGGGGCTGAACAAGGAGTTCGACGCCCGGGTGGCCGAGGTCCGGGCCGCCCTGACCGAGATGAAGCCGCTCATCGATGGCGAGCACGTCGCCCCCTACAACACCCTTTTGCAGAGCCTCGACGCCTATGTCGCCCTCGACAAGGAACTGCGCGACCAGCGGATGATCCACCTGCTGTTCGACTGCGAGACCACCCTGCAGGACAAGATGAGCCCGGTGTTCGACAAGGCCGACGCCGCCGTCACCCTGCTCACCAAGCAACAGCAGAAGGACATCGACCAGTCGGCGATCGACGCCGCCGCCGACCGCCAGGCCGTGCTCTGGTGGCTGGTGGGCGCCGGCGCCCTGGGCGGCCTGCTGATCGGCGCCCTGTCGCTCTATATCTCCCGCAAGGAGATCGCCGGCCCTATCGCCGGCATGACCGACGCCATGGAGCGGCTGGCCGGCGGCGATCTCTCCACCCACGTGGCCGGCAAGGAGCGCCGCGACGAGATCGGGGCCATGGCCCGCGCCGTCCAGGTCTTCAAGGAGAACGGCCTGGCGCTGACCACCGCCGAGGCCGAGAAGGTCCGGCTGGAGGCCGAGACCGCCCAGGAGCGCCAGCGCGCCGAGGCCGAACGCACCGCGCTGGCCGCCGAGCAGGCTCATGTGGTGTCGGCCGTGGGCGAGGGGCTGTCGCGCCTGTCCGACGGCGACCTGCTGCACCGCCTGCCCGACGATTTCCCCGCAGCCTATGTGAAGCTGCGCGACGACTTCAACCGCGCCATGAGCGGGCTGGAGGAGGCCATGCTGGTGATCGCGGCCAATGCGTCCAGCATGCAGAACGGCGCGGGCGAGATCTCCGGCGCCGCCGACGACCTGTCGCGCCGCACCGAACAGCAGGCCGCCTCCCTGGAGGAGACCGCCGCGGCCCTCGACGAGATCACCGTGACGGTGAAGAAGTCCGCCGCCGGCGCCGAGCAGGCCAATGCGGTGGTCAACGCCGCCCGCGGCGACGCCGAGCGCTCCGGCGCGGTGGTGAGCGAGGCCGTGGCCGCCATGGGCGAGATCGCCTCGTCCTCCACCCAGATCAGCCAGATCATCGGGGTGATCGACGAGATCGCCTTCCAGACCAACCTCTTGGCCCTCAACGCCGGGGTCGAGGCGGCTCGGGCCGGCGACGCGGGCCGCGGCTTCGCGGTGGTCGCCTCCGAGGTCCGCGCGCTCGCCCAGCGCTCGGCCGAGGCCGCCAAGGAGATCAAGACCCTCATCGCGGCCTCCACCCGCCAGGTGGAGAGCGGCGTGCGCCTGGTGGGCGAGACCGGCCAGGCCCTGTCGGGCATCGTCGACAAGGTCAGCGAGATCTCGGGCCTGGTGTCGGAGATCGCCGCCTCGTCCCAGGAGCAGGCCACCGGCCTCAACCAGGTCAACGCCGCGGTCAACCAGATGGACCAGGTGACCCAGCAGAACGCGGCCATGGTGGAGCAGTCCACCGCCGCCAGCCACAGCCTGGCCCAGGAAGCCCAGGAACTGAACCGCCTGGTGGCCCGCTTCAAGACCGGCGGCGCGGCCGCCGCGCCGCAGTCGGCTCGCCGCGCGCCGCCCGCCGCCGCCCACGCCCCGCGTCCGCAGATGCGCGCCACCGCCCAGGCCAAGGCGCGTCCGGCCGAAGACTCCTGGGAGGAATTCTGACCCTCGGGATTCGACCCGCAACCTCCTCCTTCGCGGTTCGTCAGTAAGGCCCTCCCCCTCCCCAGGGGGAGGGCTTTTTCTTGCGGCGTCGGGGCGAGACTGCGGCGCCGGCGCCACGGTCGGCCCATGGTGAAGCTCGGGTTCAGCGAGCCGCTTGCGCGTATTTAGTTTGTCGAACATACTAATTGTTAGAACAACGGTTGAGCGATAGCTCCATCGGCCCGCAGCTTAGACGGGACAACACGCCACGGGAGGGCGTCATGGGTATGAAGCGGCCAGTTTCACTGCGTCTCGGCGCGTCGGTCATCGCTCTGGCGGCGGGCCTCGCTGGCCAGGCCTGGGCCCAGGACGCCAGCGAAGTCTCCGAAATCGTCGTCACCGGCACCTCGATCCGCGGTATCGCGGCCACCGGCTCGCCGGTCACCGGGGTCGACCAGGAACAGCTCAAGGCCTCGGGCGTGGCCTCGGCCAGCGAGGTCACCAAGCTGCTGCCGGTGGTGCTGAACCTCGGCGCCGACGAGGCGCGCAACTCCTTCACCGGCGGCGCCCAGGACGCGGCGGCCAACGGCACGGCGGTGCGCACCGTCAACCTGCGGGGCATAGGGCCCGAAGCCACCTTGCTGCTGTTCAACGGCCGCCGCCTGGCCCCCAACGGGGTGATCAAGGCCCTGTCGGACATCGACCAGATCCCTGCCGTGGCCCTGGCCCGCATCGAGGTCGTGGCCGACGGCGCCTCGGCCATCTACGGCTCCGACGCCGTGGCCGGCGTGGTCAACCTGATCACGCGCAAGAACTTCGACGGGGCCGAGACCGCCTATCGCTACGGGGCGGCCGACGATCTCTATCAGCGGGTCTATTCCCAGACCTTCGGCAAGACCTGGGACGGCGGCAGCGCCTTCTTCGCCTACGAGCACAATGAGCGCAGCCACCTGTCGGGCGCCGATCGCCCCTGGGCCAGCCAGGACCGCCGCGCCCGTGGCGGCTCCGACGCCCGGCCCTTCACCGCCGCCCCCGGCAATATTGTGATCTCGGGCGTCCGCTACGCCCTGCCCAACACCAATGGGGTCGGCGTCAGCCCGGCCGCCCTGGTGGCCGGCACGGCCAATCGCTACGACGAGGCCGCCGCCGCCGACCTGCTGCCGGCCCAGGAGCGGGACACCCTCCTGTTCAACGTCCACCACAAGGTCGATGACCGGCTGGAGCTCTGGTACGAGGGCTTCTATTCCCGCCGCAAGTTCGACCTGGCCGCGCCCCCGGCCCTGTTCAGCCTGGCGGTCCCCAACACCAATCCGTGGTTCGTGGCCCCGGCCGGTGTGACGCCGACCCCCACGAGCGAGACGGTGGAATACCGCTTCGTCGACGACCTCAATCCCAACTCCACCGGCTGGGAAAACTCCCAGCAGAACGCCGTCGGCTTCGTCTTCGACGTCACCGACGACTGGCAGATGCAGGGGTCCTTCGACCACAGTATGGACCGCGGCTTCCAGTCGCGTCAGAGCGTCCTGAACAACGTGGTGCTGGGGGCGGCGCTGCGCTCGTCCAACCCGGCCACGGCCTTCAACCCCTTCGGGAACGGGACCTTCAACCAGGGTAACAACCTGGCCCTGCTCAACCTGATCGACGGCGAGCGCGACCAGTACGGCACGGCGATCAGCAAGGACTTCCAGCTCAAGGCCGACGGCCCGCTGATGAGTCTGCCGGCCGGTCAGGTGCGCCTGGCCCTCGGCGCCGACTATCACAACAACAGCTTCCGCCAGTCCCTGTTCGCCACCAATGTCGCCGCCGACGGCAGCGTCACCTCCAAGCTGGTGGTCAACCGCCGCAATGTGCGCGGCGTGTTCGGCGAACTGTTCATCCCCCTGGTGGGGAGCGAGAACGCCGTGCCCGGCGTCGAGCGCCTGGACCTGTCCCTGGCCGGCCGGGTGGAGAAGTATTCCGACTTCGGCCGCACCTCGAACCCCAAGGTGGGCCTGGTCTATTCGCCCTTCGCGGGCCTGAGCCTGCGGGCCACCTACGGCACCTCGTTCCGCGCCCCGTCCCTGGTGGACGGCGCCGACCAGATCCTCAACATCTTCATCCAGAACCTGACCGACCCCACCTCGGGCTCGGGCACGACCCGGGGCATCTTCTACAACGGCGGCAATTCCAAGCTCGGCCCGGAGGAGGCCACGACCTGGTCCTACGGCCTGGACTGGAACCCCTCGTTCCTGAGCGGCCTGCGGGTCTCGGCCACCTATTACAAGATCGACTACACCAACCGCATCGACGTGGTGCCCAACAGCGCTCTGACCAACGCCGCGGTCTACGGGGCCTACGCCCTGCGGCGGCCGGCGGCCTCGGACGTGGCCGGCAACGCGGCCTTCGACGCCCTGGTGGCCACCTTCATGACCAGCCCGGACCTGCAGAACCCGGCCGAGGCGGTGACCAACATCAAGGCCATCATCGACGGCCGCCGCCAGAACCTCGGCAGCCTCAAGCAGGACGGCCTGGACGTGAACGTCGGCTACCGGATGGAGACCGGGATCGGCGAGTGGAGCGCCTCGGTGGACGTGGCCAAGATCTTCAACGTCAAGCGGCGCACGGCCGCCGGCGCGCCGGAGATCGACGTCAACGACACCTTCGGCAACCCGGTGGACCTGCGGGTCCGCTACGCCCTGGGCTGGCGGCTGGGAGGCTGGAGCGCCAACGCCTTCGCCAACTATGTCGACAGCTTCAGGAACACCGCCATCACCCCCAATGTCGAGGCGCCCAGCCAAACCACCTATGACGCCACGGTCTCCTACGCTTTCCCGGAGACCGCGCCCTACCATCTGGACGGGGTGCGCCTGACCCTCTCGGCCCAGAACCTCACCGACGAGGATCCGCCCATCGTGCTCAACGGCACGGTCAGCTGGGACAGCCAGACCGCCTCGCCCATCGGCCGGATGGTGGCCTTCGAGATCAGCAAGAGCTGGTAGGTTCCTCCTGGCGGCGCGGTCGTCCCCACAGCCGCGCCGCCGCCTTCCATTCCGCCGGAGTCCGCGATGCGCCTTTCAGCCCCCTTGGCCTGGATGGCCGCCGCCGCTCTCCTGATGCTGGGATCGCCCGCCGCCGCGGCGGCCTTCGGCGCCTATCATCCCGCGCCGCAGTACGACGAGGAGGTGGTCACCTCCTTCTACCTGCCCATGCGCGACGGCACGCGCATCGCCGTCTCCCTGCATCGTCCGTCCAAGGACGGTAAGGCTGTCGAGGCCCGCCTGCCGGTGATCTGGCACAACACCCTCGCCATCGACGCGGCGGGGACCGGCAAGCCGCCCCCCGGCCTGGCGAGCCTGACCCGCCAGGGCTATGTCGTCGCCGTCGTCGCCCGGCGCGGCAACGGCGCCTCCTTCGGGACCCGCCGCGGCTATGAGGACCTCACCGAGGGCTATGACGCCTACGAGGTCACCGAGTGGCTTGCCGCCCAGCCCTGGTCGGACGGCAAGGTTGGGATGTTCGGCTGCTCCAACACCGGCGAGGCGGTGATGCACGCCATCGCCGCGCGCCCCCCGCACCTGGCCGCCGCCTGGGCCGGCTGCTTCGCCTGGGACCGCTTCGACGGCCATACGCGCGGCGGGATCATCGCCCAGTTCGGCGCCGGCCCCAGCCGCACGGTGGAGCAGGACTTGCAGACCAATCCGGTCCAGGGCGACGAGGCCAAGACCTTGCTGCGCCAGGCGGCCGAGGAGCACCTGCTCTCCACCAACCTGCTGGAGCTGATGAAGGGCATGCCCTATCGCGACTCCTACTCCACCCTGGTGATGAGCCGCTTCTGGTACGAGGTCAGCCTGGGCGCCGTGGCCGACCAGGTGAGGCGGGCGGGTGTGCCGCTCTATGTCCAGGGCGGCTGGCTGGACGACTTCCGCACCCAGGGGCTGGTGACCATGGCCAACCTGCCCGGAACCCGGATGCTGATCGGCCCCTGGCGCCACTGCCGCAATGAGGGCTTCGACTTGCAGAGCGAGCAGCTGCGGTTCTTCGACTATCACCTGAAGGGAATCGACACCGGCATCGCCGCCGACGCCCCGCTGCACTACTTCACCATGCGGGGTCCCAAGGACGGGCAGTGGCGCGCCACCCGCCAGTGGCCCCTGCCGGCCGCCAAGGCGACGCCGGTCTTCCTCGACGGCGGCAAGCTGGCGGCCAAGGCCGGCAAGGGCGCGACGCCCTTCACCGTCACCTACGACACCCCGTGCCCGGCCGAACCGGTGGGCGCCTTCTCGGTCTCCTGCCATCCGGAGGGCGGGGCGAGCTTCATGCAGGGGCCCCTGAAGGCCGACACAGAGGTCACCGGTCACCCCATCGCCGACCTCTGGATCACCTCGAGCGCGCCGGACGCCAACCTCTTCGTCGTCCTGGAGGACGTGGCCCCGGACGGGACGATCACCGTGGTCACCGACGGCCGCCAGAAGGCCTCGCTGCGCCGGCTCAACCCGTCCCCCTGGCCGCTGCTGGGCCTGCCCTGGCATCGCAGCTGGAAAGAGGACGCCCAGGACCTGAAGCCCGGCGAACCGGCCCAGGTCACCTTCGACCTGCTGGCGACCTCCTATGTCTTCAAGGCCAGCCACCGCATCCAGATCACCGTGGCCGGCGCCGACTACCGCGAACGCGCCCAGCCGCGACTCACGCCCGCGCCCACCCTGACGGTGCTGGCGAAATCCTCGGTGAGCCTGCCGATGATCAGGTAAAGCGCCGCGGCCAGTCTAGCCGAGCCTCAAATGCCTGAGATTGTGGTCAGTAGGCCATGAAGCTGTCCAGCCCCAGCAAGGGGAGGAGGCTGCCGATGTCCTTGGCGGCGCGGACTTGGGCGAGCAATGGCGGGAGGACATTGTCGGACTCGTCGTATTGCCCGTGATCCTCGGGGAAGGCTTCCAGCCAGGCGCAGGCCCGAGCCTGCACCTCGCCGAGCGTCAAAGGTTCAAGCGCCTCCAGCTCATGCTCGATTCTTGATTGTGGCTTACCGTACAGGAGCAGCGATACGACCGCCGCCCATAAGGATTCAGCGCGGCCTATTCGAGTCACGGACCGGACGATCCAACGGCGCCCGTCGGCGTCAACGAGCTCCATCCCGATCTGGCGGTTGTGTTTAAGCGTGAGGGGGCCACAGGAGGTGAGTGTGTTGAGGTCCTGGAAACCCCACATCGCGGGCTCCGGTGTGAACCCCAGCACCGGAAAATGAAAGCCGGCTTCCGTAGTCTTCATATGCGCCTCCCGCATGGAACATAGAGGGAACAACGAATCAACCTTCGCTGCAAGTCAGCGTGCTCAACGGGGAGCGGGAGGCTGATCGCTGTCGGTCTCGAAGGGTCGGCTGAGGTTTTCCCAGGTGTCGGATGCGTAGCCCGCGACGCCCGTCGGTACGGCCTTCATCCAGTCCGTTGTGCCGTACCAGACGCGCCGGATAGGGTCGTATCTCGGCTCTCCCTTCCAGCTGCCGGTCAGCCGCCGATGCTGCGCCTTTGGAAGCACCTTGAGCAGCGCATAGTGGTTGCGCGGATCCTGGGCGCTCCGACTGGTCCCCTTGAGGGCGATGGTGTGGTGAATTTCGTCGCCCTTTTTCGCAAGTCCAGCCTTTCGGATTTGGTAGGCGGCAGCACCGGCCGTCACAGACCCCTTCTTCAATACGCCGATACCTTTTCTCGCGGCGTTCAGCCCTTTGAAGGCGACTCCGAGGGGCAAGGCGTCGGCCACCGCCATTGCGCCATTGAAGGTCGCGCCGGCGTAGTTCCCATCCTGAAGATCGGCGACCGCTTCCCAGGCCGGCCCGACCACCGGAATGAACGACTCCGCCAGGTTCGGGCGCGCGATCGCTGGGCCGTTCTGAAAGTCATGCAGCGCGTCCTGAGCGACATCGAGGGGCGAGCGAAATCCTTGATCCTCGGCTTCCCGCTTCGCCTTCAGCTTGGCCATTTCCTGGTCGTACAACTCGCCGGCAGGATCCGGCACGGTCCGCGGCTGCCCGCGTGGCGCGAGGGCCATCTTCTTCTCCATCCATGAGGTGTGGAATCTTACACGCCTGCCTTGAGCAGGCGCGGAGCCTCCGCCTAAGCGGGGCGAAAAACTAAAGAAGACGCTCTTGCTGCTGGCCGTGTCCGCTCAGCGCGGATGGTCATATGCAGTGATGGTCAGGCTTGCACCGTTCCATACAAGCCGCCCCTAGTCAAGAACAAATAGGGAACAACCTGGTGTCCTGCGAGGGCGCCCACGATTCTCATGAAGCCAAGCGCCACGCTCTTGACCGGACCGTCGCGCCCGTAAATAGTATGTAGAACATACAAACAGACTTTTCGAGCTATCTGGGAGCCGCGCCATGTTCATCCGCAATCGCTGGTATGTGGCGGCCTGGGACAAGGAGGTGGGGCGCAAGCCCCTGGCGCGCACCATCTGCGGGGAGAAGGTGGTGCTGTACCGCCGCGCCGACGGCTCGGCTGCGGCGCTGGCCGACTTCTGTCCCCACCGCCTGGCGCCCCTGTCGCTCGGGACCGTGGAGGGCGACAACCTCCGCTGCGGCTATCACGGCCTGGTGGTGGACGGGTCCGGCGCCTGCGTGGAGATGCCGGGCCAGGACGCAGCCCCGCGGCTCTCGGCGCGGGCCTATCCCCTGGTGGAGCGCTACCGTTTCGTCTGGGTGTGGATCGGGGAGGCCGCCCTGGCCGACCCGGCCCTGATCCCCGACCTCTGGTTCTGCGAGCACCCCGACTGGACCTTCGAGGGCGATGTCTACGCCGTGGCCTGCGACTACCGCCTGCTCGTCGACAATCTGATGGACCTCAGCCACGAGACCTATGTCCACCCGTCCTCCATCGGCCAGAAGGAGATCGTCGAGGCCCCCATCGACACGCGGCTGGAGGGTGAGCACGTGGTCGTCGAGCGCTGGATGAAGGGCATCGACGCTCCGCCGTTCTGGCGCACCTTCCTGGGCAAGGACGGCCTGGTGGACCGCTGGCAGATCTGCCACTTCGCCCTGCCGTCGGCCGTCACCATCGAGGTGGGCGTGGCGCCCGCCGGGACCGGGGCGCCGGAGGGCGACCGTTCCCAGGGCGTCGAGGGGGTGGTGGTCAACTTCATGACCCCGGAGAGCGAGACCACCTGCCGCTACTACTGGGGGATGGCGCGGAGCTTCGACATCGGCGACGCGGGCCTCACCGAGCGCATGCGCCAGAGCCAGGCGGGCGTCTTCGACGAGGACGTGGTGGTGCTGGAGGCCCAGCAGCGCAATATCGACCTGCGCCCCGACCTGCGGTTGGTGACGCTCGGCATCGACGCGGGCGGCGCCCACGCCCGCCGGCTGATGGAGCGGGCGGCCCTGGAGTCGGTCCAGGCCCCGGCCTAGGCTGGAGCCATGACCCTGAGACTGATGCTGGTGGGCGACCTCGTCCTGGACGAGCCCAAGGCCGACTTCTTCTTCGACCTGTCCCGCGACGCGCTGGGAGAGGCCGACATCCTGGTGGGCCATGTGGAGGTGCCGCATACCGATCGCGGCACGGAGTCGGTGGGGGACATCCCGGCCCCCGGGGCCCCGCCGGAGAACCTGGCCGCCCTCGGCCGGGCCGGGTTCCACATCGCCACCCTGGCGGGCAACCACATCCATGACCGTGGCGCAGACGGGATCGCCGACACCGTCGAGGGCCTGCGCGCCCTGGGGATCGAGACCACCGGCGCCGGCGCCAACCTGGCGGCCGCCCGCGCCCCGGCCATCGTCGCGCGCGGGGGTCTGAAGATCGGCGTGCTCTCCTACAACTGCGTGGGGCCCAAGGAGGGCTGGGCGGCCGAGCGCCGCGCCGGCTGCGCCTATATCAAGATCATCAGCCACTATGAGCCGGAGGGCGCCAATCCGGGCGGCCCGGCCAAGGTCTACACCTTCGCCGATCCGGATACGGTCGACGCCATGGCCGCCGATATCGCGGCTTTGCGGCCCCTGGTCGACGTCCTGGTGGTCGCCTTCCACAAGGGGGTGGTCCACACCCCCGCCCACCTGGCCATGTACGAGCGCGCCGTGGCGCGCGCCGCCATCGAGGCCGGCGCGGACATCGTCACCGGCTCCCACGGCCACGTCATCCAGGGGGTGGAGACCTATCGCGGCAAGCCGATCTTCCACGGGCTGGGCAACTTCGTGGTGGTCACCAAGGCCCTGTCCGTGGAAGGCAATGATAGCCCCGAGCGCAAGGCTTGGGCCATCAAGCGCAAGGTCCTGTTCGGCTTCGAGCCGGACCCGGACTATCCCCTCTATCCCTTCCACCCCGAGGCCAAGAACCTGATCCTGGCCGACTGCCTGATCGGCGACGACGGGTCGGTGAGCGCCGGCTTCCGGCCGGGTTGGATGACGCCGGCCGGCCAGCCGGAGGTGCTGGGCGACGACCCCCGCGGCCAGGCGGTGGTGGACTATGTGGCGCGCATCGGCGCCGCGGCGGGGCTGAAGACCCGCTTCGCCTGGGACGGGGACCGGGTCACCTTTTCCTGACGTTGACACGGATCGGCGAAAACCGTTTACTCAACAAACGATATAACAAACAAACGAATTGGGAGCGGCAAGGTGGCGGAGGGAGAGGACAGGCTCGGCCGTCCGGCGGCCGTCTGCTTCGCCCTTGGCGGCGTGGGTCTGTTCGCCGCTATGGCCGTGGATTTCCTCAGCGTGGTGGGCCGTCATGTCGGCCTGCCCTTCGCCGGCGCCATCGAGATCGTCCAGGTCTGCGTGGTGATCGCCGCCTCGGCCGCGCTGGTGGGCGCGACGCTCGCCGGAACCCACGCGGCCGTCCATGTGATCACCGAGCGCCTGCCCGCCGGGCCGCGCCGGATGCTGGCCCGCCTGGCCGCCCTGCTGGCCACCGTGTTTTTCGCGGGCCTCGCCGTCGGCGGCCTGTGGCTGCTCTCCGACACCCTGCCCGGCGATGAGCGCACCGACCTGCTGCACCTGCCCCTGGCGCCTCTGCGCATCCTCTGGTGCGGCGCCTGCGCGGCCGCGGCCCTGCTGTTCCTGATCCAGGTCTTCCGGCCCAAGCCCGCGGAGGCCGTCCTTGAGCCCTGACATGATCGGCGTCCTGGGCGTCGTCGCCCTCCTGGTCCTGCTGGCGCTCGGCGCCCCCATCGCCGTCTCCCTGGGGGTGGTGGGGATGGCCGGCCTGGCGGTGCTGATCTCGCCCGAGGCGGCCCTGATCAAGGCCGGGGTCGTGGCCTTCGACATGGTGTCGAAGTACGAGCTGGGGGTCCTGCCCCTGTTCCTGCTGATGGCCCACCTGTGCTTCGCCGCGGGGGCCAGCCAGAACTTCTACGACTCGGCGGCCAAGTTCATCGGCCACAAGCCCGGCGGCCTGGCGCTCGCCTCCATCGTCGGCTGCGCGGGCTTCGGCGCCATCTCCGGCTCCAGCCTCGCCACCGTGGCCACCATGGGCCTGGTGGCCCTGCCGGAGATGCGCAAGCGGAACTACTCGCCGGCCCTGGCGACAGGGGCGCTGGCGGCGGGCGGCACCATCGGCTCGCTGACCCCGCCCAGCGCCGCCCTGATCGTCTACGGCATCCTGGCCGAGCAATCGATCGGGCGGCTGTTCACCGCCGCCATCATCCCGGCGGTGACCCAGGCCCTGTTCTACATGGCCGTCATCTGGATGATCTGCAAAGTCCGGCCGTCGATGGGGCCCCCCAGCCCCCGCGTCGCCTGGCCCGAGCGCATCGCCTCGCTCAAGGGGCTGATCGATGTGGGCCTGCTGGTCCTGCTGGTGATCGGCGGCATCGCGGCCGGCTGGTTCTCGCCCACCGAGGCCGCCAGCATCGGGGCCATGGGCGCGCTCGCCATCTGCGCCTGGCGCCGCCGCCTGACCCTGCCGGCCCTGTCCAAGGCCGTCGGCGACACCCTGCGCACCACCGGCATGATCTACGCCATCATCATCGCCGCCATCATCTTCTCCACCTTCATCAGCGCCACCGGCTTCGGTGAACTGATCAGCGGCGCCATCGCCGACGCCGGCCTGTCGAAGCTGGGGGTCATCGTCGCCTTCGTCGTCCTGCTGCTGGCGCTGGGCATGTTCCTCGACGGCCTGGCCATGATGACCCTGGTCATTCCGATCTTCCTGCCCATCACCCACCAGATGGGCATAGACCCCATCTGGTTCGGCATCCTGATGGTGCGGACCATGGAGATCGGCTTCGTCCACCCGCCGGTGGGGATGAACGTCTACGTCATCCACAACCTGGCCCGCGACATCCCGCTGATGACCATCTTCAAGGGCATCGTGCCCTTCCTGCTGGCCGACCTGGCCCACGTCGCCCTGATCGTGGCGGTCCCGGCCATGGCGCTGTTCCTGCCCAAGCTGCTCGGAGCCTGATGATGGCCGATGTCTTTGCGCCCTTCGCCCAGGCCCTCGCCGACCGCGAGGCCGCAGCCCGCGCCCACAAGGCGGCCGGGGGCAGGGTGGTGGGCTGGCTCACCAACACGAGCCCCAACGAACTGATCGCCGCGACGGGCGCCTTCCCCCTGCAGCTGGCGGCCGGCGCGGACGCCACACCGCTCGGCGACCGCTACATGGAGGACCTGTTCGACCCCATCGTCCGCGCGGTGTTCGAGGGCCTGCTGGACGGCCGCTACGACTTCGTCGACGCCGTGGTCCTGCCGCGCACCTCCGACTCCGTCCAGCGCCTCTACTACTATCTCTGCGAGGTCCGCCGGATGGGCGAGGCCCATGTGCCCGAGCCCCTGCTCTTCGACCTGCTGCACACCCCCTGGTATTCCAGCGCCGAATACAATTTCAGCCGCACCCTCGAGCTGAAGGCCGCCCTGGAGCGGGTCACCGGGACCGCCGTCACCGACGCCGACCTCACCGCCGCCATCGGGACGGCCAACGCCCGCCGCGCGGCGATGCGCGATCTCGTGGCCCTGCGGCGCGAGGGGCGGATCACCGGCGTCCAGGCCAACCAGCTCTTCGCCGCCAAGGGCGCCATGGCGGGCGCGGCCTTCGACGCGGCCCTGGCCCAGGTCCTGGCCGCCCCCGCACCGGTCTCCCGGGCCCCCCGCATCGTCCTGGCCGGCAGCCCGCTGGACACGCCGGCCCTGCACGCCCTCGTGGAGGGCGCCGGCGGCCGGGTGACAGGCGATTTCCACGAGTTCGGCGAGCCGATGATCGGGCCGGACATCGAGGCGGGCGCCGACCCGCTGCGCGCCCTGATGGCCCACTATCACCGCGACGTGGTCTCCAGCCGCACCTTCCCCCAGTCACCCAAGCCGCTCGCCGACTTCGCCCGGGCCTGCGGGGCGCAGGGCGTGATCTTCAACTTCTATGCGGAGGAGGAGGCCCTGACCTGGGAGTATCCGGCCCAGCGCCGCGCCCTGGAGGCTCACGGGATCGCCACCCTCTGCTTCGAGGGCCAGCCGCACCATCCCGACGCCGCGGCGCTCTCGCCCCTGCTGGCCAACTTCATCGGTGGGCTGACGGCCCGCGTGCCGGCATGAGCGGCCTGCTCGCCGGCTATCGCGTCCTCGACCTGGGCGGGGCCCTAGGCGCCGCCTGCGGGCGCTTCCTGGCCACCCTGGGCGCCGACGTGGTCAAGGTCGAGCCCCCCGGCGGCGATCCGGCGCGCCTCGACGCCCACGGCCGTCTCGATCCCGCCTGGATCGCGCGCAACCTCGGCAAGCGCTCGGTGGTGCTGGAGCTGGACAGCCCGGACCTGAAGGCCCTGGCCGCCAAGGCTGACATCCTCATCGACGCCCTGCCGGCCGCGAGGCGGGCGGTGCTCGGCCTCGACCACGCGACCGCCAGCCGGACCAATCCCGGCCTTATCGGCGTCTCCATCACCCCCTTCGGCTCGGCCGGCCCCTATGCCGACTGGGCCGGCGGCGAACTGGTCTGTTCGGCCCTGGGCGGGACCATGGCGGTCACCGGCTATCCCGACCGCGCCCCGGTGAAGGAGGCCGCCGACGCCTGCGTCTTCCACGCCAACGGCTCGGCCGCCGCCGGGGCCCTGTTCGCCGTGGTGGAGCGGGCCACCTCAGGCCTTGGCCAGCACGTCGACGTCTCGATCCAGGAGGTGGCGGCCAGCCGCAACACCAACGGCGTCCTGGCGTGGCAGTTCGACCGCAAGCTGCTGCCCCGCACCGGGGTTCAGATCGCCTATGGCATGGCCAAGATCCGCTGCATCTGGCAGCTGGCCGATGGCTACGCCTTCCACAGCCTGGCCTCCGGCCGCGCCGGCGCCGCCCCCAACGCGGCCCTCTGCGCCTGGATGACCGAGGCCGGGTTCGACTGTCCGATGGCCGAGGTGGACTGGCCGACTTACAACCGCTCCACCGTGCCGGCCGAGACCCGCGCCCAGTGGGAGTCGGCCATGGACGCCTTCTTCCAGACCCGGACCAAGGCGGAGGTCGCCGCGCGGCGCGAGATCAACGCCACCGTCGCCAACGAGCCCGGCGACGTCCTGGCCGACCCTCACCTGCTGGCCCGCGGCCTGTTCGCCCAGGCCGGCGACCTGGTGGCGCCCAAGGCCTTCATCCGGGCCGGCGAACTCTCGATCGGGACCGCGCCCGAGATCGGCCAACACACCGCCGAGGTCCTGGCCGAATGGCCAGCCGCGTCGACGGCCGCGCACGTGGCCAAGCCCAGCCACGAGCCGCCGCTGAAGGGTCTGAAGGTCCTCGACTTCTCCTGGGCCCTGGTGGGTTCGGTCACCACCAAGAACCTGGCCGACTACGGGGCCACGGTGATCAAGGTGGAGAGCTCGACACGCCCCTGCCTGTCGCGCATCGACGTCCAGGTGGCGGCCTCGAAGGCGGGCCAGTTCGACGACAAGCCCTGGTTCATCCACATGAACACGTCGAAGCGGGGTCTACGGATCAATATGAAGCACCCCCGCTGGCGCGAGGTGATCGATCCCCTGATCGCCTGGGCCGACGTGGTGGTGGAGAATTTCTCGCCCGGCACCATGGCCTCCCTGGGCCTCGACTACGAGACGCTCAGGGCCCGCCGTCCCGACCTGATCATGCTGAGCGGCTCCATCTACGGCCAGACAGGACCGCTGGCGCGCACGCCGGGGGTGGACGGCACCGGGGCGGCGCTCTCGGGGCGGCTGTTCATGACCGGCTGGTCCGACCGTCCGCCGGTGACCCCCAGCGCCGTGCCCTATGGCGACCTGCTGCTGCCCCCCTACATGGCCGCCGCCCTGGCCGCCGCCGTCGACCACCGCCGCCGGACGGGGGAGGGGTGTCACATCGATGCGTCGATGTACGAGATCTGCGTCCAGCAGATGGCCGGCGCCATGCTGGAAGCCCAGATCGACGGCCCGCCGCAGCGCACCGGCAACGCCGACCGCGCGGTCCTGCTGCAGGGGGTCTATCCCACCGCCGGCCAGGACCGCTGGATCGCCATCTCGGCCGAGGATGAGGCGGCCGTCGCACGCCTCGCGGGCCTGATGGCCGGCACGCCGAGCGACGATACGATCGCTGCCTGGACCGCGACACAGGACGGCTACGCGCTGATGGCCCGCCTGCAGGGCGCGGGCGTCGCCGCGGGCGTCGTCCAGACCTGCGCCGACCTGGTGGACCGCGACCCGCAACTCCGCGAACGCGCCTTCCTCACCTGCCTCGACAACCCGGTCCTCGGCGCCTTCGAGCACCAGGCCCTGCCCTACAAGCTGTCCCGCACGCCCGCCGTCATGACCACCGCGCCGGGCCTGGGCCAGCACAATGAATCCATCTGCCGCGACCTCATCGGCCTCTCCGCCGAGACCTATGCCGAGCTCGCCGCCGCCCAGCTTTTCGAGTAGCCGCCATGACCGACAAGACCGACGACATGATCCGCCAGACCGGCGAACGCTCCAGCAAGCGGCTCAATTCCACGGCGCTGGCCACCCGGTTCCAGCGCGAGTTCGTCAAGGAGCTGCAGGAGCGCGTCGTCGAGAAGGGCGAGCCCTTCGCCATCGTCCAGGCCGACACCCCGCACGAGATCTTCCACGTGATGGACATCCCCATGGTGACCAACCAGTGGTGGGCGGCCTACATCTCGGCCAAGCAGCTCTCGCCCTACTATTTCGAGGTGATGGAGCGGGAGGGCTTCCCGGCGTCGTCCTGCCGCTACTGCTCCCTGGGCCTGGCCTGCACCCTGGACAACGATCCGGAGAAGGCGCCCTGGGGCGGCCTACCGCGGCCCACCGTCCTGGTGGCCCGGCTCACCTGCGACTGCATCCAGCGGGTCTTCTCCCTGTGGGCCGAGGCCCTGGGTTCGCGCTTCTATCCCCTGGAGGCGCCGGGCTGGGAGCACAAGGACGGCCAGTGGTTCACCAAGGGCAAGCTGGAGTGGGACGAGGTCTACACCGCCCAGCGCATCGACCTGCTGGTGGAGGAGATGAAGGGCCTGATCCGCTTCCTGGAGGCCGAGACCGGGCGCACCTTCGACAACGGCAAGCTGCTGGCCCTGATGCACAGGATCAACGAGCAGGAGGAGCTGATGGAGGAGGCCGCCCAGCTGGCCACCCGCACCATCCCCTGTCCGGTCGGCATCGCCGAGCAGATGCCCAACGCCATGATCCCCCAGTGGCACCGCGGCGCCGACTGGGCCGTGGAGCACGCCCGCCTGTTCCGCGACGAGGTGAAGGCCCGGGTCGAGGCCGGGGCCTCCGTCGCCAAGACCGAGAAGATCCGGCTGATGTGGATCGGGGCGGGCCTCTGGCACGATCCCGGCTTCTACGACGCCCTGGAGGAGCGCCTGGGGGCGGTCTTCGTCTGGTCCATGTACCTGCCCTTCACCGGGGCCAAGTACATCCGCTACAACCTCGACGATCCGCTGCGGGCCCTGGCCAGCCGCATCTGCGGCATGAACGAGGTGCTGCACCTGCCGCCGTGGATGAACGACTGGATGGTCTCGGAGGCCAAGGCCTGCCAGATCGACGCCGCCGTCATCCTGCAGCCCACCACCAATCGCCTCTCGGTCTCCGGCACCAAGTTCACCAAGCTGGCCCTGGAGAAGGCCGGCGTCCCGGTCTACGAAATGCCCGCCGACATGGTGGACGCGACGGAATGGAGCCATGAGAGAATGGTTGACGATGTCGCCCGTTTCCTCAAGGAACGGACATCCGCCGCGCGCGAATAGCGCTGAAAGTTAGCCGCCCATGCCGCCAGTCTCCCCCAAGGCCGCGCCGGTCGTCGACCTGCCCGCCGACGTCGATCTGGGCGTGCTCAAGGACGTCATCGGCTTCCGCATCCGGCGGATCCAGAACCACCTGTCGCGGTCCTTCATCGATCGCATCAACCGCAAGGAGGTGCGGCCGGGCGTGTTCAGCGCGCTGGCCCTGATCGCCGCCAATCCGGGCCTGTCGCAGACGACGCTCGCCCGCGAGATCGGCTTCGACAAGGCCACGGTTGTGGCCCTGCTCGACAGCCTGGAACGCCTGGGCTGGGCCGAGCGCCAGCGCTCCACCGAGGACCGCCGCCGCCACTCCCTCTATGTGACCCCGGTGGGGGAGAAGGCCCTGGAGGACCTGCGCGAGGTCGCGGTCATCAACGAGGCCAAGATCCACGTCGCGCTGAACAAGGACGAACGCGCCCAGCTCTTCGGCCTGCTGGACAAGCTCTACGTCGCCTGCTTCGCGGATGAAGAGATCTAGCCAATCCAATTCCTCCCCGGGGAGGTGGATCGCAGGGGCAGCCTGCGAGACGGAAGGGGCTAGGGCGTGGCCGTTGCACAGCCCCAGCCCCCTCCACCGCTGCGCGGTTCCCCTCCCCCGGAGGGGGAGGAATTAGTCTCAGTCCTTGCCCACCAGCTTGGTCACTTCCTCCACCTGATCGGGCGTCAGCTTCCAGTCGCCGGCCTTGGCGTTGGCGACGATCTGCTCGACCTTGGTGGCGCCGGCGATCACCGAGCTCACCACCGGGTGACCCAGGATCCAGGCGAAGGCCAGCTCCAGCAGGGTGTGGCCGTTGTCCTTGGCCCAGGCGTCCAGCTTCTCGATCCGGTCGAAGTTCTTGTCGTTCAGGGCCGCGGCGCCGCGCGGGCCCCAGGCGGCCAGGCGGGTGCCCTCGGGCGGCGCCTCGCCGCGGCTGTACTTGCCCGACAACAGGCCCGAGGCCAGCGGGAAGAAGGGCAGGAAGCCCAGGCCGAACTTCTCGCAGGCCGGCAGCACCTCGCGCTCCACATTGCGTTCCAGCAGGCTGTAGTTGTTCTGGGCCGAGACGAACCGTTCCAACCCTTGCGTCTTGGAGATCCAGTCCGCGTCGGCGATCTGCCAGCCGGTGAAGTTGGAGTTGCCGAGGTAGAGGACCTTGCCGTCGCGCACCAGGTCGTCCAGGGCCCGCAGGGTCTCCTCGATGGGGGTGTCCGGATCGGCCCGGTGCATCTGGTAGAGGTCGATGCGGTCGGTGCCCAGGCGCTTGAGGCTGGCTTCGACGGCGCTCACCACATAGCGGCGCGAACCTCCCGCGCCCTCGCCCATGGCGAACTTGGTGGCGAGCACGGCCTTGTCGCGCTTGCCCTTCAGGGCCGCCCCGAGGAACTCCTCCGATTTCGTGCCGCCATAGACGTCGGCGGTGTCGAAGAAGGTGATGCCGTTATCGAGGGCCGCGTCGACCACGACCTGGGTCTCCTCGGCGCTGATCCGCATCCCGAAATTGTTGCAGCCCAGGCCGATGGCGCTGACCTTCAGACCGCTCGTCCCCAATCGCCGCTGTTCCATGTCGCCGCTCCCAAATGCATTTGTTTGAATGCGGGGAACATAGGACCGGATTGCGCGCCCGCGCTAGCTCAGGCGCAGCTGACGACGTCGAGTTCGGCGTCGGTCTCGTCCAGCACGGTCTGGATGGCGATCAGCAGGCGCTCCAGCTCCAGCGGCTTGGGCACCAGGACGTCCATGCCCACGGCGATGTATTCGGCCTCGTGATGGGCCATGGCGTTGGCGGTGAGCGCGATGATCGGGGTGCGGCGGCGGCCCTCGGCCTTCTCCCAGTCGCGGATCAGCCGGGTGGCGGTGGGTCCGTCCATCACCGGCATCTGCACGTCCATGAGGATGGCGTCCCAGTCGCCGCTGGCCGCGGCGGCGACGGCCAGCTCGCCATTGTCGACGCAGGTCACCTCGACGCCGACCTGGGCCAGCAGGGTGCGCAGCACCAGCTGGTTCATCGGGTTGTCCTCGGCCGCCAGGATGCGCAGGGCCGAGCCGTCCCGCAGGGGCGGGGCCTCGAAGGCCTCGTCGCGGACGGCGTGGGTGTCGGAGTTTCCCAGCCGGGTGAGCGGCAGGCGCACGGTGAAGACCGAGCCCTCGCCCAGGCGGCTGGCGACCTGGATGTCGCCCCCCATCAGGGTGGCCAGCTCCCGGCAGATGGCCAGGCCCAGGCCCGAGCCGCCGAAGCGCCGGGTGGTGGAGGTGTCCTCCTGGACGAACTTCTGGAACAGGGCGCCCTGGCGGTCGGGATCGATGCCGGGGCCGGTGTCTGCGACCTGGAACACCAGGTGCGGGCCGGCCACCGAGACGCCGACCCTGACCTCGCCGGCGCCGGTGAACTTCACGGCGTTGGAGACCAGGTTGTAGAGGATCTGGCGCACCCGGGTCGGGTCGCCGGCCCAGACGCCGCGGGCCTCCGGCGCCACCTCGACGGTGAAGCTGAGGTCCTTCTCGGTGGCGAGCGTGGTGAAGGTGGCCTGGGCCCCCTGGACCAGTTGAGCGACGTCGAGGCTGGAATCCTCCAGCTCCAGGCGGCCGGCCTCGATGCGCGACAGGTCCAGCAGGTCGTTGAGCAGGGCCAGCAGCGTTTCGCCGGCCTGGCGGATCACCATCAGCCGGTCGCGCTGCTGCGGCGGCAGCTCGTCGCGGGCCATGGCCTGGGCCATCCCCAGCACCCCGTTCAGGGGCGTGCGGATCTCGTGGCTCATGGTGGCCAGGAAGGCCGACTTGGCGGCGTTGGCGGCGTTGGCGTCGTCGCGGGCGCGCTTGAGGTTGGCGTTCAGCTCCCGCAGCCGCCGCTCCGACCGCTTCAGGTCCTGCACCGACTGGGTGATCACCACGCAGCGCACCGGCCCTTCGCCGGCGAAGCGGGCGGCGGTCATCCGGAACCACTCGCCGCTCACCGCCTGGTAGGCGCGGATGAAGGACTCGGTCTTGCCGGCCAGGACGTTGCGCAGGCCGCGGCTGAGCGCCTTGCCGTGGGCGCCCGGCAGGCGCTCCAGCACGCTGAACAGGTTGCGGCCCAGGGCGTAGGTCTCGGTCTTGGTGATCTCCGCCCCAGCGGCCTTGAAGGCCTTGTTGGCGGCGATGATGGCCCCGGTCTCGTCGATGACGGTCAGCATGGCCGCCACCCCGTCGATGACGCCGCGGCCGAAGCGCTCGGACTCCAGCAGCTCGGCGTGGGCCAGGCGCTGGGCGGTGATGTCCTGCATGGCGCCGTGGATGGCCACGCACTTGCCGTCCACCAGCTCGGGCTCGCCGACGATGCGGAACCACTTCTCCTGCCCGGCGGCGGTGAGGACGGGGGAGTCCAGCTCGATGCGGGCGCCGCTCTGCATGGCCGCGCGCAGGTGTTCGCGCACCGCGTCCCGGGCGCCGTCGGGATAGATCTCGAGGGAGCCCTGCAGGGTGTCGACGGCGCGGGGCCGGCCCAGCATCTCGCAGATCTCGGGGCTCCAGCGGACCTCGGCGCTGCGCAGGTTCACCTCCCAGCCGCCGAGCTGGGCCAGGTGGCCGGCCGAGCGCAGGGAGGTGGAGGTGGCCTTCAGCCGGGTCTCCAGCATCTTGGCCGAGGTGACCTCGGTCTGGACGGAGACGAAACCGTCATGGGCGCCGTCGGCGTCGAAGGTCGGGCGGACGTCGAGGTCGATCCAGAAGCGGCGGCCGGCCTTGCCCTGCAGCTGCACCTCGCGGCGGAAGCCCCGGGCCTCGGCCATCGCCTGGCGGATGTCGGTCAGGGTCTCGGGATCGGTTTCGGGGCTCTCCAGCAGGGCGCACGGCGTCATGCCGCGGGCCTCCTCCAGATTGAACCCGCAGATGGCGGTGAAGCCGGCGTTGACCCAGTCGATCCTGCCCTCGCGGTCGAGCAGGATCATGCCATTGGCGCTGGCGCGCGCGATGTTGGCCAGACGGGTGTCGAGGTCGGCCTGCATCCTGGGGGCGAATTCCTCGAAGCCAGCGATCCTTCCCATGCTTAATACTCGCCGCCGGGAATGAACAAAGGGGAAAGTCGGCCGCAGAAACGCTCCCTGACCCGGGCGCGGCGACGGCTAGCCGGCCTGGGACATGGCGAATTCCTCCTCCGGCGACAACACCAGCCTGTGGCGGCCCACCAGGGCGAAATAGGCGATGCCGACGGCGAACCAGATGGCCACCCCCAGGACGCCGGTCCGGTAGATCGGGTCCTTCAGTTGGTAGACGATGGTGACCAGCGCGATGACCACGGTCAGGCCCGCCCCGGCCACCCCCAGCGGGCTGCGATAGGGCCTGGGCAGGTCGGGGAGCTTGCGGCGCAGCAGGATGAAGCTCAGCCCCTGCATGACGTAGGAGAACATGGCCCCGAACACCGCCATGTTGAGCAGGGCGCCGCCGATCACCGCCGCGCCCTTTTCCGCCCCAAGGCCGAACCAGACCACCAGCATCACCGCCAGCCCCACCAGGCCGCCGATGGTCAGCGCCAGGTCGGGGGTCTTGCGGGCGCCGTGGGTCACCGACAGGGCGCGGGGGAAGTAGCCCGCCCGCGACAGGGAATAGATCTGCCGGCCATAGGCGAAGATGATGGCGTGGAAGCTGGCCACCAAGCCCGCCACCGCCACCGCCGACAGGGCCTTGGCCAGGCCCCCGCCGTAGATCACCGCGAAGCCGTCCAGGATCGGCTGCCCCGACTTCGACAGGCCCGCGGTTCCCGGCGGGATGGATGAGTTCAGCCACAGGACCAGCAGGGCCGAGGCGATCAGGGTGAACATGCCAAGCAGGATGCCCTTGGGCAGGTCCCGCTGTGGGGTGTGGGATTCCTCGGCCGCCAGGGGCAGCTGCTCGATGGCCAGGAACAGCCAGACGGCGAAGGGCAACTGGGCCAGCGCCCCGCCGATCCCGGCCGGCAGGAAGGGCCCGTGGCCGCCCTCCAGCACCGTCCCGCCCGGCCCGACATTCATGGCGTATTTCAGGAAGTCGGCCTGCGGGAAGGCGCTGACCCAGAAGACCACCAGGCTGGCCAGCGCCAGCAGGGTCACCGCCACCGTCACCTGGAAGGACAGCGCCACGCCCGCCGCATTGATCCCCACGAACAGCAGATAGGCGCCGATCCAGTAGACCGGCTGGAACTCCGGCGGGGTCTCGAAGATGGCCGACAGATAGGCGCCGATGAAGAAGCAGACCACCGCGGCGGTCAGCACATATTCGACGTTCTCGCACAGGCCGGTGATGAACCCACCCCAGGGCCCCATGGCCGCCCGGGCGAAGGAATAGGCGCCGCCGGTGTGGGGCTGGGCCGCGGCCATCTCGGCGATGGAATAGGTCAGGCCCAGATACATGGCGGTGATGATGGCCGTCGCCACCAGCATGCCGCCCCAGCCCCCGGTCCCCATGCCCAGGTTCCAGCCGGAGAACTGGCCGGAGATCACCGCGCCCACCCCCAAAGCCCACAGGGAGAAGACGCCGGCATAGCGCTTCAGGCCCCGCCTCTCGAAATAGTCGGCGCCCACGGTCTCGTAACTGACGCCTGCTTCCTTCACCTCGGCCATGATCGTTCCCCGGTTGAAGCGCCAGCATGCGCGACTCCTGGGCGGCTGCAACCGGAAGCTTAGGGGCGGCGGCTCCAGCTCCTCCGTGGCCCGGTTTGGCGGCGCCTGGCGGTCAAGCCGGCGGCAATCGCCCGAGCGGCTCTTCGATCAGGGCGATCAGGTCGCTCTCGTCCTTCAGCCCCACCCCGGTCAGGCCCAGCCGCCGGGCCTCGGCCACGTGCCAGGCCAGCTTGAAGGCCGCCTCCTCATAGGAGAGGCCGGCGGGGCGGATGTTGGAGATGCAGTTGCGCTCGGCGTCGGTGCGCCCCACGCGCGGCCCGTGGGTCAGATAGGCCCCCAGGCTGTCGGGGCTCGACAGGCCCGGCCGCTCCCCCACCAGCACCGCCACCATGGCCGCCTCCAGCACCTGCCCGATCTCGTCGCCCAGGGCCACGCGACCCTGGCTGGCCACCACCACGGGGCCCAGCCGCCAGCCGGCGCGGGCCACATAGGGGGCGAGGGCGGCGACCAGGGGCGCGGCGTGGGCGTGGACCGCGGCGCTGGAGAGTCCGTCGGCCACCACGATGACCAGGTCCGCGCCGCGCGAGGGCCAGGCCTCCAGCGCCTCGCGGCTCTCCGCCGACAGCCGCCGCCCCAGGTCGGGCCGGCGCAGATAGGTCGCCCGGTCGGGCGCGGCGCTGGTCACCTGCAGCGTCGGCTGGCCCAGGGCCTCCAGGCTTGCCGCCATGGCGTCCACGTCGAAGGGAGCGTGGACGGCGTCGCGGGCCTGGGCGTGGGCGAGGGACAGGGCCAGGACCTCCCGGGTCGGCAGGGCCGGACCCGCGCGGCCGAGCGCGATCCGCGCCGGGGTCAGGGCCGCCAGGTGGGTCCAGGGATCGGGCAGGCTCACGCCGGGCCCCCGGTCAGCAGGGGATGGCCCGCCGAGGGCGGCAGCAGGGCGCCGCCCGCCCCGGTGATCCGCATCTGGTTCAGCCAGGCCTCGAACTCCGGCGCCCGTTTCAGGCCCAGCAACTCGCGCACATAGAGGGCGTCGTGGAAGGAGGTGGACTGGTAGCCCAGCATCACGTCGTCCCCGCCGGGCACCCCCATGACGAAGGTCACCCCGGCCGTGGCCAGCAGGGTCAGCAGGGTGTCCAGGTCGTCCTGGTCGGCCTCCGCGTGATTGGTGTGGCAGATGTCGCAGCCCAGCGGCAGGCCCAGCAGCTTGCCGCAGAAATGATCCTCCAGCCCGGCCCGGATGATCTGCTTGCCGTCATAGAGGTATTCCGGCCCGATGAAGCCGACGACGGTGTTCACCAGCAGCGGCTTGAAGGCCCGGGCGACGGCGTAGGCGCGGGCCTCCAGGGTCTGCTGATCGACCCCGTGATGGGCGCCCGCCGACAGGGCCGAGCCCTGGCCGGTCTCGAAGTACATGACGTTGTCGCCCACGGTCCCGCGCTTGAGGGAGAGCGCCGCCTCCCGGCCCTCCTTCAGCAGGGCCAGGGTCACCCCGAAGCTGGCGTTGGCGGCCTCCGTGCCCGCGATGGACTGGAACACCAGGTCCACCGGGGCCCCGCGTTCGATCAGCTCGAGGGTCGAGGTGACGTGGGCCAGCACGCAGGACTGGGTGGGGATGGAGAACCGCCCGATCAGCTCGTCCAGCAGCCGCAGCAGCTCGCCGTTGGCCGCCAGGCTGTCGCTGGCCGGATTGACGCCGATCACCGCGTCGCCGCAGCCGTACATCAGGCCGTCCAGCACGCTGGCGGTGATCCCGGCCGGATCGTCTGTGGGATGGTTGGGCTGCAGCCGCACGGCCATGGTCCCGGGCAGGCCTATGGTGTCGCGGAAGGCGGTGGTCACCTTGCACTTGGACGCCGCCAGGATGAGGTCCTGGTTGCGCATGATCTTGCTCACCGCGGCGGCCATCTCCGGGGTGATCCCCGGCGCCAGGGCGGCCAGCACCTCCGTGGTGGTGGTCTGGGCCAGCAGGACGTCACGGAACTCGCCCACCGTCAGGGCGGCGATGGGGGCGAAGGCGGCGGCGTCATGGCTGTCGCAGATCAGCCGGGTGACCTCGTCGGTCTCATAGGGGATCAGGGGCTGGTCCAACAGCGTCTTCAGCGGCAGGTCGGCCAGGGCCAGCTTGGCCGCCACGTTCTCCTGGGCGCAGGAGGCCGCGAGCCCGGCCAGCGCATCCCCCGAACGCAGGGGCGAGGCCTTGGCCAGCAGGTCCTTCAGGTCCGGAAAGGTCCATGTGGTCGTGCCGACCACCTGCCGATAACCCATGTCGCGCCCCGGGTGAGGCGGCGATCATGGCGCAGGGCATAAGAGAGCGCGAGGCCTCTTCTCCTCTCTCCCGTGGGGGAGAGGGCAGGGCGAGGGGGCGCGCAGCAAGGCTGCGCGTCGCTGACGTGGAATGATCAAAGGAAATGCAGAAAGAGCCCTCAGATCCTCCCCCAGCGTGCAGCGCGATGTGGGGGAGGTGGCGCGGACCAAGGGTCCGTGACGGAGGGGGATCGACGTCGTCGACGTCAGCTCAGCAACCGAGAGTCATAGTCCCCCTCAGTCCGCTTCGCGGACAGCTCCCCAAGAGGGGAGCATCTTCCGCGGCCTTGGGTGTCTACAGAGCCCGCGCCAGCCGCAGGGCCTCGGCGTTCTCGGCGCGGGCGCGGCGGTCGTTGATCTCCACGTCGGCGTCGTAGAAGGCCGCGTCGTCGTCCTCGAAGGGCGAGGGGATGGCGTCGGGCAGCAGGTCCATTTCGTTCGGCATCGGACGCTTCTCCAAGGTTAGCGCTCGCCTGTCGCGGGAGGTCCAGAGTGCCGTTCATCTTTCATTAAGGAAAGCGTCATGATGCGCCGGGGCCGGACTCTCACGCACTGTTGACCCCGGCGACCCCGGCCGGAACACGGCGCCGATTCAGTGATCAACGATCAGAAAGCGTATTGGCGCGGCGGCGGAACGGTATTTAGATGAATTCCAACGCCGCGTCGGGGCTGGCGAACGCATTCCTGCAACATGGAGGGCGTTTTCGCCGCCGCGAGAGTAGAGCGTCGCGGGAAGGAAATTGTTTTGCAGCGCACCAGTACCGAGGGGCCTGACTACTTTCACAAGGTCGTCGATTGTCAGTGGGCCTGTCCGGCCCATACGCCCGTCCCCGAATACATTCGATTGATCGCCGACGGCCGCTACGCCGACGCCTACATGGTCAACTGGCGGTCCAACGTCTTCCCCGGAATCCTCGGCCGCACCTGCGACCGTCCCTGCGAGCCGGCCTGCCGCCGCGGACGGGTGGAGGACGAACCCGTCGCCATCTGCCGGCTGAAGCGGGTGGCCGCCGACAACAAGACCGACATCACCGGCTTCCTGCCGCAGGTCCCGGCGGTCTCCAACGGCAAGACCGTGGCCCTGGTGGGCGCCGGCCCCGCGGCCCTGACGGTGGCGAGAGACCTGGCCCCCCTCGGCTACACCGTGGTGGTCTTCGACGGCGACGAGAAGGCCGGCGGCATGATCCGCCGCCAGATCCCCCGCTTCCGCCTGCCGGAGGAGGTGATCGACGAGGAGGTGGGCTACATCACCGGCCTCGGCATAGACATGCGCCTGGGCCAGAGGATCGACAGCCTCAAGGGCCTGCTGGCCGACGACTATGACGCCATCTTCGTCGGCACCGGCGCGCCGCGCGGCCGCGACCTCGACCTGCCCGGCCGCAAGGAGGCCGCCGCCAATATCCATATCGGCATCGACTGGCTCTCCAGCGTCGCCTTCGAGCATGTGGACAGGATCGGCAAGCGGGTGATCGTGCTCGGCGGCGGCAACACCGCCATGGACTGCTGCCGCACCTCGCGCCGGCTGGGCGGCGAGGACGTCAAGGTCATCGTCCGCTCCGGCTTCGAGGAGATGAAGGCCTCCCCCTGGGAGAAGGAGGACGCCCTCCACGAGGACATCCCGATCCTCAACTACCTGGTGCCCAAGGAATTCACCCATCAGAACGGCCGTCTCACCGGCGTGCTGTTCGAGAAGGTGGTCGCGCAGTTCGACGCCAACGGCCGGCGCAAGCTGGTCCCCTCCGGCGAACCCGACGAGCACTTCGAATGCGACGACGTCCTGGTGGCCGTCGGCCAGGAGAACGCCTTCCCCTGGATCGAGCGCGACCTCGGTCTGGAGTTCGACGACTGGGGCATGCCCAAGGTCGACGAGGTCACCTTCCAATCCACCCTGCCCAGGGTCTTCTTCGGCGGCGACTCCGCTTTCGGACCCAAGAACATCATCTGGGCCGTGGCCCACGGCCACGACGCGGCCATCTCCATCGACCGGTTCTGCCAGGGTCAGGACGTGGCCGATCGCCCCCCGCCGGGCGCCTCGATGGTCAGCCAGAAGATGGGCATCCACGAGTGGAGCTACGACAACGACGTCTCCAACGACCTGCGCCACCGCGTTCCCCTGCGGGAGAAGGGCGAGGCGCTGCGGAACGTCAAGCTGGAGGTGGAGCTGGGCTTTGACCTGCAGCTCGGCCTGGCCGAGGCCCAGCGCTGCCTGAACTGCGACGTTCAGACGGTGTTCTCCGAGCCCATCTGCATCGAGTGCGACGCCTGCGTCGACATCTGCCCGGTGGACGCCATCACCTTCACCGCCAATGGCGACGAGGGCGATGTGCGGATGCGTCTCAACGCCCCGGCGCTCAACCTGACCCAGGACCTCTATGTCTCCGGCGAGCTGAAGACCGGCCGCGTCATGGTCAAGGACGAGGACGTCTGCCTGCACTGCGGCCTCTGCGCCGAACGCTGTCCCACCGGCGCCTGGGACATGCAGCAGTTCACGCTTGAGATGACCCACGCGGGAGAACACCCATGCGCCCGCTAGAGGCCGTCAACGACTTCGTCGTCAAGTTCGCCAACGTCAACGGCTCGGGCTCGGCCAGCGCCAACGCCATGTTCGCCAAGTCCTTCCTGCGGATGGGCGTGCCAGTGGCGGCCCGCAACATCTTCCCCTCCAACATCCAGGGCCTGCCCACCTGGTACGAGGTTAGAGTCACCGAGGCCGGCCACCTCGGCCGGCGTGGCGGGGTCGACCTGATGGTGGCCATGAACCCCCAGACCTGGGACCGCGACCTGGCCGAGATCGAGCCCGGCGGCTACCTGTTCTACGACTCCACCAAGCCCCTGCCGCCGTCGAAATTCCGCCAGGACATCACCGTCGTCGGCGTGCCCCTGACGCGGATGTGCAATGAGGCCTATTCGGTCCCGCGCGAACGCCAGCTGTTCAAGAACACCATCTATGTGGGCGCGCTGGCCGCCCTGATGGACATCGAGATCGGCGTCATCGAACAGCTCCTGGCCGAACAGTTCGCCGGCAAGGAGCGGCTCATCCAGGCCAATGTCGCGGCCCTGCGCATGGGGGCCGACTATGTCGGCGCCAACCTGCCCCGGATCGGCCTGCGGGCGCGCCGCGCCGACAAGGTGGGCGACCGCATCTATGTCGAGGGCAACATGGCCGCGGGCCTGGGCGCGGTCTATGGCGGGGCCACGGTCTGCGCCTGGTATCCCATCACGCCCTCGACCTCGCTGGCCGAGGCCTTCACCGACTTCTGCGCCGACTACCGGACCGACCCCAAGACCGGCAAGGCCCGCTACGCCATCGTCCAGGCCGAGGACGAGATCGCCTCCATCGGCATGGTGGTGGGCGCCGGCTGGAATGGGGCCCGCGCCTTCACCGCCACCTCGGGGCCGGGCATCTCCCTGATGCAGGAGTTCGTGGGCCTGTCCTACTTCGCCGAGATCCCCGCGGTGATCTTCGACGTGCAGCGGGGCGGGCCGTCCACCGGCATGCCCACCCGCACCCAGCAGTCGGACATCCTCTCGGCTGCATACGCCAGCCACGGGGACACCAAGCACGTCCTATTGCTGCCGCAGGACCCCGGCGAATGCTTCGAGTTCGGGGCGCTGGCCTTCGACCTCGCCGACCGCCTGCAGACCACCATCTTCGTCATGCTCGACCTCGACATCGGCATGAACGAGTGGCTGACCGCCCCCTTCGCCTGGGACGACAGCCGGTCGCTGGATCGCGGCAAGGTCATGACCCATGACGAGCTGGAGGCCGGCCGCGACTTCGGCCGCTATCTGGACGTCGACGGCGACGGCATCCCCTTCCGCACCTATCCGGGGACCCACCCCACCAAGGGCGGCTATTTCACCCGTGGCACCTCGCGCAACCCCTATGCCCGCTACAGCGAGGAGGGCAGCGTCTATGTCGACAACGTCCAGCGCCTGCTGAGGAAGTTCGAGACCGCCAAGTCCATCGTCCCGGCCCCGGTCCGCCGCGACGCCCCCAAGCCCACCAGGACCGGCGTGATCTATTTCGGCTCCACCGCCGCGGCCATGGACGAGGCCCTGCAGGTGATGGAGAGCCAGGGCCGCCACGTCGACGCCCTGCGGGTCCGCGCCTTCCCGTTCTGCGACGCGGTCTTCGACTTCATCGCCGCCCACGACCAGGTCTTCGTGGTGGAGCAGAACCGCGACGCCCAGCTCCGCGCCCTGCTGATCAACGAGGGCGGGGTCGATCCGGCCAAGCTCACCGCCGTCCTGCACTATGACGGCACCCCGATCACCGCCCGCTTCATCGCCGGCGAGATCGCCGGACGCCTCACCCCCGCCGAGCCCAGCCCCGAACGCCGCCAGGTCCCGGAGGCCGCCGAATGACCTACATCACCAAGCCCCAGCTGCATCACCCCAACCTGGCCCCCAACGCGCTGGGCAAGACGCGCCGGGACTATGAGGGCTCGGTCTCCACCCTCTGCGCCGGCTGCGGCCACGACTCCATCTCCGCGGCCATCATCCAGGCGGCCTATGAGCTGGACCTGCCGCCGCACCGGGTGGCGAAGCTGTCGGGGATCGGCTGCTCGTCGAAGACCCCGGACTATTTCCTGGGCGCCTCCCACGGCTTCAACACCGTGCATGGCCGCATGCCCTCGGTGCTCACCGGCGCCAACCTGGCCAACCGCGACCTGATCTATCTGGGGGTCTCCGGCGACGGTGACTCCGCCTCCATCGGTTTCGGCCAGTTCGCCCACGCCATCCGGCGCGGGGTGAACATGACCTATATCGTCGAGAACAACGGGGTCTATGGCCTCACCAAGGGCCAGTTCTCGGCCACCTCCGACAAGGGCTCGAAGTCCAAGAAGGGCGTGGTCAACCACGACAGCGCCATCGACCTGGTCAGCGTCGCCCTGCAGCTGGGCGCCACCTTCGTCGCCCGCTCCTTCTCCGGCGACAAGGCCCAGCTCGTGCCCCTGATCAAGGCCGCCCTCAGCCACCAGGGGGCGGCCTTCATCGACTGCATCAGCCCCTGCATCCAGTTCAACAATCACGCGGGCTCCACCAAGAGCTTCGACTATGTGCGCGATCACAACGAGGCGGTGAACAGCCTGGACCTCATCGTGCCGCGGGAAGCCATCCACGTGGACTACGCCCCGGGGACCACGACGCTGGTGACCCAGCACGACGGCTCCGTGATCAACCTGCACAAGCTGGCCGACCACTACGACCCCACCGACCGCATCGCCTCCATGGCCTATCTGGCCAGCCGTCAGGCCCAGGGCGAGATCGTCACCGGCCTGCTCTATGTCGACCCCCGCGCCACCGACCTGCACGAGGGCCTGGAGACGGTGGACACTCCACTGAACGCGCTCTCCGACGCCGAGCTGATCCCGGGGTCGAAGGTGCTGGACCGGCTGAACGCCAGCCTGCGCTAGCCACCAAGGTGTGTCATCCCGGAAAGCCCGGAGGGCTTGTCCGGGACCCAGACGCGCGGGGCGTGCAGGATGGATCGGTGCGTATGGGTCCCGGTCTTCCGCTACGCGGAAACCGGGATGACACTGTTGGATGCCTATCGGTCCCAGATCGACTTGAAGGCGCCGCCCCCGGTCAGGCGCTGGGCGGGGCTCTGCTTGTCGATGTGGCCGATCAGGCCGCGATAGACCCCGTACCCCACCAGCTCCTGCAGCCGGGGCGGGAAGCCCCGCACCATCTCCGGCGGGATACCCAGCTGCTGGTTCTCCTGCTGGCGGACGAAGCCGGCGCAGTAGTTCATGGCGATCCCGGTGCGGCGGGTGTCGGTGGCGTTGGCGCCGCCGCCGTGCCACAGGGCCCCGTCCCAGATCAGCACCGAGCCCTTGGGCATCTCGGCGGGGAGGGTCTCGTAGGTTCCGCCGTACTGGGGATTGGGCTTCAGGTGGCTGCCGGGAACCAGCCGCGTCGCCCCATTGGCCTCGGTGAAGTCGGTCAGGGCCCACATGGAGTTGCAGACCAGGGGCGCGTGCGGCTTGGCCAGCGGGATCACCTGGTCGTCGGCGTGGATCGGTTGGGCGATCTCGCCGGGGTCGATGGCGACGGAGGAGAGCGAGGAGATCAGGCAGCCCTCGTCCAGCACCCCCTCCACGATCGGCAGGACGGCGCCGTGGACCGGGACCTGGGCGAAGACCGGGTCGTGGATCAGCAGGTTGTAGATCCGCACCGTCCTGTGGCCCTCGAAACCGTTCATGGCCGGCTTGGCGTCCAGCTCGCGCTCCAGGCGCGACAGCGCGTCGTTGAGGGCCTCCACCAGGCCCGGCGCGATGGCGTTCTCCACGATGGTGTAGCCGTCGCGCTTCACGCGGGCGATGTGGTCGGCGACCATCGGCTTGCTCCCTGTCGGTTTTGCGCGATCTTAGCGACTCATCTGAGGGAGGCGCCATGACCGTCGATGTGAAGATGCGCGGCGTCAGGCCGGAGGACAGCGAGCGGCTGCTGGCCTGGCGCAACCTGCCGGAGGTGGCGCGCTGGATGTATTCCGACCATGTCATCACCCGGGCCGAGCACGACCGCTGGTTCGCCGGCCTCGCCGCCGATCCCACCCGGACCTACTGGATCATCGAGCTGGACGGCGAGCCGGTCGGCCTGGCCAACCTCGTCGACATCTCTACCACCAATCGCAAGGCCTCCTGGGCCTATTACCTCGCCAGCCCATCGGTGCGCGGCAAGGGGATCGGCGCCTGGGTGGAGGTCTTCGTCCTCGACCACGTGTTTTCGACCCTGGGCCTCAACAAGCTCTGCTGCGAGGTGCTGGCCGACAACGAGGCGGTCTGGAGGATGCACGAGTCCTTCGGCTTCCAGCGCGAGGCCCTCTATCGCGACCACATCTGGAAGGGCGGCCAGCCCCACGACGTCGTCGGCCTGGCCCTGCTCGCCGCCGACTGGGCCAAGGTCCGCGAGGCCAGCGTCTCGCGCCTGCGCGAGCGGGGGTTTGCGATTTAGATGCTCCCCCTCTGGGGGAGCTCCCGGCCGAATGGCCGGGTGAGGGGGACTTTGACTCTTGTTTGTGGGCGGGAGCCCCCTCCGTCACGCGTCTATCGACGCGCGCCACCTCCCCCAAACCGCGCTGCGCGCTGAGGGAGGATCTAGCCCGCCGTCGAACTGTTCCAGTCCAGGGCCGCCACCGCCTGCGTCCCGAAGTCCGGGTCGCCGGCATAGAGCGCCCCATAGACGTGGCGCACGAAGTCGAGGTCCTCCGGGAGGTCCACGGTCCAGCGCAGGTGGGCCAGCGACGGGTCCCGGGTCAGGACCTCCGTCCGGAAGCGGCCGGCGCTGTTGTAGATGAAGGGCGTCACGTGCTCGCGGTCATAGGGGCTGACAGCCTCCTGGGCGGCCAGGCGCAGGACGGACGTCTTCATCACCTCCACGTCCAGGCCGTGGGGGAAGGTGCGGACAGCGGTGTTGTTGGCGTAGTCGGCGCCGCTGGCCCTGTAGAGGTCGATCAGGTCGTCCAGCACCCGCCAGTCCGTGAGCGGACAATCGGCGGTCATCCGCACCACGCTGGCGGCCTCCGGATAGGCGTCCAGCGCCAGGACGAAGCGCCCCAGCACGTCCTCCAGCGGCCCGCGCACCACGGTGAGGTCCAGGCGCGCGGCATAGTCGGCGAGCGCATCGTCGCCGGCCTGGTCGCTGGTGGCCAAGACGAGCTCGTCCAGCCGCCGCGAGCGCCGCAGCCGCTCCACCTGCCGCCCCAGCATGGGGACGCCGGCCACGTCGGCCAGCACCTTGCCCGGCAGCCGGCTCGACGACATCCGCGCCTGGATTATCCCGAGGATCATCTGATCACCTTACCCATCGCGCGCGCCTCGCGGTAGGCTCGCGCCCATGAACCTCTACGACCGCCTCATCACCCCCTCCGACCGCCCCTGCTTCCTGCTGCCGGACGGGCGCCAGATCACCTATGCGCAGCTCGCCGACGGCGCGGCCCGCATGGCCGCCCTGCTCATCGCCAAGGGCGTGGTCCCCGGCGACCGGGTGGCGGCCCAGACGCAGAAGTCGCCGGACGCGGTGATGCTCTACCTGGCTGCGCTGAAGGCCGGCGCCGTCTACCTGCCGCTCAACACCGCCTACACCGCCAGCGAGGTGGACTATTTCCTCACCGACGCCGAGCCGCGCCTCTTCGTCCAGGACGCCGCCGCCTTCGCCGCCGAGGCCGCGGCCTGCGCGCCGCTGGCGGCCAGCGTGCCGCGCGACGACGCCGACCTGGCCTCGATCATCTACACCAGCGGCACCACCGGCCGCTCCAAGGGCGCCATGCTCACCCACGGGGCGCTCCACGCCAACGCCACCGCCCTGCACCAGGCCTGGGGCTTCAGCGGCGACGACGTCCTGCTGCACGCCCTGCCGATCTTCCACGTGCACGGCCTGTTCGTAGCCCTGCACTGCGCCTTCCTGTCGAGCGCCCCCATGGTCTGGCTGGCCAGGTTCGAGGACGCCCCGGTGCTGGCGGGCCTGGCGAAGTCCACGGTGATGATGGGGGTGCCCACCTTCTATGTCCGCCTGCTGGCCAATCCCGGCTTCACGCGTGAGGCGGCCGCCCACATGCGCCTGTTCATCTCCGGCTCGGCCCCCCTGCTGGAGAGCACCTTCGCCGAGTTCGAGCAGCGCACCGGCCAGAGCATCCTGGAGCGCTACGGCATGAGCGAGGCGGTGATCATCACCTCCAACCCCCTGCACGGCGACCGCATCGCCGGCAGTGTCGGCTACCCCCTGCCGGGCGTCGAGCTTCGCATCGAGGGCGGCGCCGAGGTGGGCGTCATCGAGATCAAGGGCCCCAGCGTCTTCTCCGGCTATTGGCGCATGCCCGACAAGACCGCCGAGGACTTCACCCCCGACGGCTTCTTCCGCACCGGCGACGTCGGCCGCCAGGACGAAGACGGCCGGGTCTGGATCTCCGGCCGGGCCAAGGACCTGATCATCTCCGGCGGCTACAACGTCTATCCCAAGGAGATCGAGCTGATCCTCGACGAGCTGCCCGGCGTCACCGAGAGCGCCGTCATCGGCCTGCCCCACCCCGACTTCGGCGAGGCCGTCGCCGCCGTGGTGATCGGCCAGGGCGACGAGGCGGCGATGATCGCGGCGGCGCGGGAAAAGCTCGCCGCCTTCAAGGCCCCCAAGCGGATCTTCTTCGTCGAGGACCTGCCCCGCAACGCCATGGGCAAGGTCCAGAAGAACCTCCTGCGCCAGACCTATGGGGAGACGTTCACGGCGGGGACATGACCCGCTCATCCCGGCGAAGGCCGGGACCCAGATTCACCTCAGGCCTTCGACCAGCCCCCTGTTCGTGTGGTTCGTGTGGTTCGTGTGGTTCGTGGTTCCAGTTCTTGAGACCGCGCGGCGGCAGGGGCCCATCAGATTGTCCACGAACCACACGAACCACACGAACGGGCGGGCCAACCCCAAGCTCGCGGGATGAATCTGGGTCCCGGCCTGCGCCGGGATGAGCGGAATTTAGAGGTCCCGCACCAACCGCTTCGGCGCCGCCAGCCGCCAGCTGGCCGCCAGCCGTCCCGCCACGTGCTCCCAGTCGGGATCCGCCAAACTCATCCCCACCCAGCCCGAGGGCCACAGATAGGCCGGCTTGCTGAACAGGTCCGGATCGGCCTCGATCAGCATCTCCTGCTCGTCGCGGCCGGAGGTCTTCACGCAGACCACGGTCATGCCGTCCCCGTGATGGTCGTGGCGGAAATAGGCGAACATCTTGCCGGCCACGCGGAAGGCCGGGATGCCGTGGCTCACCACCTCGTCGGTCTCGGCCAGCGCCAGGGCCAGCCCCCGCAGCCGGGCCAGCACGCCCGCGGGATCAGGGCTGAGCATGGTGGGCCACGATATGCCGCTCCACGCGGCGGTCAGGCACCAGCCACATCAGGGCCACGGCCAGATAGGCGATCGCCGCCCCGGGCGCCCAGACGAAGGCCAACCCGATCCCCGCCAGATAGATCAGCGGCGAGATCTTGGCCTTCAGGTCCCGCCCCAGGGCCTCGCGCAGCACCGAGTGGTCCCCCTGCTTGCGGAAGATCACGCTCTGCATGACCGTCCAGGCGACCGCCGCCATCAGCAGCGACACCCCATAGAGGGCCGTCGGCGCCGGAGCGAAATGGTTCTCCCCCATCCAGGCGGTGGTGAAGGGCACCATGGACAGCCAGAACAGCAGGTGCAGGTTGGCCCACAGGATCGCCCCGTCCACCTGCCGCACCAGCTGGAAGAAGTGGTGGTGGTTGTTCCAGTAGATGCCGACATAGACGAAGCTCAGCACATAGCTGAGGAACACCGGCGTCAGCCCCACCAGGTCCTCGAACCGCGCCCCGTGCGGCGGCCGCAGCTCCAGCACCATGATGGTGATGATGATCGCCAGCACCCCGTCGGTGAAGGCCGTCAGCCGCTCGCGTTCCATGAAGCCCCCGTCATCCTCGCCCGAGGACCCATGATCACCGACTCGGATCCGGTCGCACAGCCCCCGCCGCCCGGCCCCCGCCCAGGGCCTCAGTCGAGATACCGCTCGCTCACCGCCCCATCCAGATGCCGCACCCGTGCCGCGGCCAGGACCTCCAGGTCCATCAGCCGCGCATTCACCCCCATCCGGTTCCGCCCCGGATCGACCGCGCTCCAGTGGGTGACGCAGCCGCAGGCCGCGCAGCGGTGGAACCCGATCGACCGGTCGTCCCACATATAGACCTCCGTCGCCCCGCCCTCGATCCGCACCTGCCCCGGCTCATAATAGGCCCACAGCACCCCATAGCGCCGGCAGATGGAACAGTTGCACTCGGTCACCTCCACCGGCGCGGGATCGCAGGTGAGGCGGACGGCGGCGCAGTGGCAGGTGGCGAGGGTGGGCATGGGATTATCTACCCGACTAAAAACGGTGCCTGGTCGCGGCGGGCATACACAAGCTCGTCCCGAGTCTCTTCGACCAGTTTGAGTTGGAACGGGCGCATGACCAATCGCCGTGGCTGGCTCAGAAAAACGCCGGGAGCTTGGCTGTCCGCCAGAATAATTCCAACTGCTGCCGATTTTAGATTTTGGGCCAACGTCAGCCACGCTCCCCGGTCGGCCGCGGAGGGCATTGGGGACCCGACGGGATGGCTATGCCAATCACCCACGAGGCCTACCTTTCCGTCGCCTGCTTCCCACGCGGCCACGGCTAGTTTGGCATGCCCCGGGTCTCGACGTTCGAAGGAGCGCCTCGTCGATCTATCCTGAGGACCCTCCAAGGTTGCCTCAGTGATCTCAATGTGTAGCCCCCTACGCAAGCCTAGCAAGAATCCACCGGTTTCAAGAGGTAGGTGGCTGGAACGCTCTTCCTGCATTCGTCGAAGCAAGCATTTTGATAGCAGGATTGCCCCTCCCGTCATGCGTCTTCGGAACATGCGGGGCAGAGCGCGCTTCGCGGCGGATTAGTAGGCTTGCGCTCCTGGGTTTCTGCATAGGAGAGCCTGATCGTACGCAGAAGAGGCCGGCCGTGGCCCCTCGCCCAGTCGGTCGCATGGTGGGCAGCAAGGGCAGAGGCTGCCATTGGAGCAGCAGGGCCGTATGGACTGAAAGGCGTCTCACCGCATCCAGTCGCTAACGTAATGTCGGCATCAGGACGCAGCACCGGGAACCGAGGCTCCTTCAAATGATCCGGATGCAGGCAACGGTAGCAGCCGAACTCAGGATCAGAGCCTAGGAATGACTGCACCGCTGCGCCGTTTCCTTCCACCCATGTGTGTAGAAGATCTGGTCCAGCCTTCCCCTCAGCCCGCTCGGCAAGCCGCCAAGCATTTAGCATCTCGCTGATACCCTGTTCGCCCGTAGCGTCGATGACAAGATCAGCCGAATTCACCTGGTGCCGGCAACGCTCAACAGATCGCTCAAGCGCGACAACGGACAGGCCGGGTAGCGCCAGATCGATTGCTTGCTTGCAACCAATTGCCTTCGCCAAGCCGGCCCTATCTATGCCGTTTCGGTGGCGCGCCACGTTACGGTCGGCAAGCTTTTCCGGATCGATCAACGTCAGCACGCCAGTCGAAAGACCAGCTCCGAGTTGAGCCAACGCTACCGATAGAAAGCCGCCGATGGCGCCGCATCCGACGAGAACAACTCGCTTTCCAGAGAGGGGCGCTGAGCCATCGTGGCTGTTAGTGCCTAGGATATACGGCGTATCCACACGGATTCCTTGCAGCCGCTTGATGGGCAATGCGAGGCCAAATCTCGCCTGCAGGAGTTTGGCCCAAGTTGAGGGTCTAGTGATCGCCGCAACCTGATTGGTCCCTCGACTCGATACCAATAGTTGGAAGCCGACAATCCCATTGGGTGCGTGAATCACCGCGTAGGGATCGGTCGGGCCCACTGCGGCTAGACGTTCGACCAATCGAACGCGCAAGCTGGAATCCCACGTATCCGCCCACGCGAGCACTTCAGCCAATGTTTGTGGTCTTCTCTGCCCAGCCCTGAACGATAGGGGGGTCGATGTGGCGACCACAACGGCACCTGTCTTCGGAGGCAAGATCGGCTCGCCGCTTCGACGCAAGCGCATCTTGTCGTTCTGATCGGCAAAAGGTTCGGCGAATCCATCGAACGGGCCGAACTCGACAGAGATTGTGTGCCCTCCCCAATGCCGGGGAAACTCTTCAGCGATCTCGGCTACTGCGGACGGCAACTGTCCCTTTTCTAGTACGAGCGCCGCGCGCCTAACGATGCCTCTAGCGAGCTCAGCAGCCCGATAGCGGTCTGCCACAAATTGGCGCTGATCTACGGCGCACAATTTTCCGTCCTCATCGAGATGAGGAAATACCCCCATCCCTAAAGCATCGGGGTTTTCAATGAAGATCGCGGGGGGGTGAGCGAACTCTGTGCCATCGTAGTCTAACCGAACAACAATCCGTTGTGCCCTGACTTGAAGCGCTCCCCTAAAGCTCAAACCTTGAGGGCTGACCTGGGGGCGAAAGCCGTCTAGTTCGAGCGCTCGCGCCACCCGCGCTGCAACAGTCTCAATCATCCCGACTTGGTGCGAGGCGGCATTGGTCGAGGTTGCGGTTCTGGCGGTGTCTGTCTGATGACCTGAACGGCCCCGAGGGTGGAAATTAGTTCGAAGTCATCTGGTATCCGCGGGCCGAATGCTACTTTTGCCCGGTTCAGAGCTATTTGCCGGTTCAGAGTGTCATGGATCGCCGCCTCAAGTTGGTCCGCCACGTCACTGAACGTCTTGCACACCAACGCTCGAAATTCGGGGGTCCATTCAGCACAAAGGCACTTGTCGCTGATGCCCGGTAGCGCGGGGTTCTCCACCGGATCTTGGAAGATTTGAGCCATCTCCCGAGCGACATACATCAGCGCCAAATCGTCTCGATTTGGGTCTTGGTCGTTCAACCGCTCGTAAGCTCCCACTACGCCGGCCATCAGGCAAATAGAACTTGGCCCGCCTTCAGTCCATTTAGCGTCCCTAAGGCCCTTGTAGGCGCGGGACACGCGACGAACTTGGTCGCCGTAGAGGTTAATCGCGTTTCTGAACCAATCTTCCAGTTTTCGAGGATCAGACTCCAGCCATCCCTTGGTGCGGTGGGCCACCAAAATTTCCGCCGCCTCGAGTCCATAATATATTTCATCTCGAAGCTCAGTCCCGACTGCAGCATCCATAGCGTCGAAAGACTTCTGCATCGACGCCAGAGCCGACTCTACCAGAGAATTAAAAGCTTCGTCCCGAATCGCATACAGAGGAAGGTCTATATGTAAGCGAGGGTTGATCTCGACTCGAACGCATGTATTCTTTTCTCCACCTGGATTTAGACTCCACCCACGCGCTTGGCAGAGCGGAGCCAATGCTTGCTCCACTAAGCTGAAATAGGCCCGGGAAGCGATTCCCGGCTTCGTGGTGCCTCCATTTGTAAGGAAGCTCATTGGCAAGAACACGCCGTCGTCTTGATCAATTTGCTGGGGCGGCGTTTGCTGGCAGTCGTTCGCAGTATGATAGGCAAAGCTGCCTTGGATGCGAAATTTAGGCGCGGCCAACTGAACGTTAGTCGCTGCCTTAAGAACCAAGCTATCGAACATCTCCGTCCTGCGGACGTAGGATTCCCAGTCTCGAAAGGCATCCCGGAGAGTTTGCCTTATCTCCTCACGGGCCTTCTGAAGCACGATGGCTTCAGACATTTCGACCCGCAAATTGTCCAGGTAACCATCGCGGCCCGCGAACAGCTTATGCAGATTCAAGGTCGCGGCCATGCGGCCCTCCGACTTCTAGCTTTACCTTAAATAGGGTACACCGAGTCGGGAACAAGGGGCGAACATGAGATGGTGGGCCAATGATCAATGCGCTTCCGACCGCATGGACGGTGCGAGCTTTGGTCTTCGTGGTGGTCGCGCTATGCGCTTCAGTTATCTGGCTTCACTCGCCAACTGACGCTGGTCGTCTTTTAGCAGCTGCCGGTGCCATCGTGATGACGGTAAACGTCCTCATCCTCCTGCTGACAGTTCGGCCTGTATTCGGCCGTTTCCACAGATGGACGCAGGCACGCGTCTGGTGGTTTCCCCTTCTCGATGGAGAATGGGACGGCGAGATTTGGTCCAACTGGGCTCGGTTGGAGACCACGCTTTCGGCTGCCCGGGGTGGCAAGGCTCGCTTCAATCCTCTGACGCATGACCTTGCAGAAGGCACGGAGAAGCCAACCAAAATTGAAGCTACGATATGTAGTTCGCTCTTTGAAATTGTGATCGACACCAAGGTTCCCGGCACCAACCGCACCAGTAAGACGCTGTTCGTTCGTCCGCAGTGGAGACGACCAGAATCACCGCGCCTTACGTATGTCTTCGAGCAGGTTGACCAGGGTCCAGTGTCGGCAACCGATGTTCCCAATCATCTGGGCGCAGGTGATCTGATTTATTTCGCTGAGGCAGATGAGTTGCGTGGGCAGTTCTGGACGCAGCGTCAGGGAAGCAAGGGGTTGAATACGGCTGGAACACTAGTTCTCCGTCGCCGAAAGCCCGGTCCCCAAATCAGTAAGCCAACCCTCGACATCCCCCCACATTGACCCCGCCCCCACCTTCGCCGTAAGTCCCCCCTGCGACAGGTTCCCCGTGAGGGGATGAAAAGGGAACTCGGGTGGAAAACCCGGGCTGCCCCCGCAACTGTAAGCGGCGAGCCCGCGCGCCATCAGCCACTGGGTCCCTCGGGACCTGGGAAGGCGGCGCGCAAGGGGTGCTGACCCGTGAGCCAGGAGACCTGCCTGACGCAGTCGTCCTTCGTCCGGCCGGGGTGCGCCGAGCGAACGGGGTCTTCCCGAGAGGCGACGTTTGTTGGGCCGCGGCCCGGCGATCGTGCGCCTCGACGCCGCCCCTTGGCGTCCTGACGTCCGCGCGCCGCTCGCGGCTCGCCGTCAGTGAAAGGGGCAAGACCCATGAAGACCCATCTCTACTCGACCTGCGCGGCCCTGGCCGTGCTCTGCGCCCATCCCGCCTTCGCCGAGACACCGGTGTCGGTGGCGTCTGTGGCGCCCAGCCCCGACGCCGGGGGCGCCGAGGCGGCCAATCCGGTGAGCGAGCTGATGGTGACGGCGGCCCGCGGGCCGCAGGACCCGGCCAAGGTCGGCGCCTCGGTGACGGTGCTCAATCAGGCCGCCATCGAGGCCCGCCAGCAGGTGCTGGTCTCCGACCTGATCAGCCGCACGCCCGGGGTGGCCTATTCCCGCAACGGCGGGCCGGGGGGCATCACCACCATCCGCATCCGCGGGGCGGAGGGGGACCAGACCGTGGCGGTGGTGGACGGGGTGAAGATCAACGACCCCTCGGCGCCGGGCGGAGGCTACAACTTCGCCAACCTGCTCACCGGCGACGTGGCCCGCATCGAGGTGCTGCGCGGCGCCCAGTCGACCCTGTGGGGCAGCCAGGCCATCGGCGGGGTGGTCAATATCGTCACCGCCGAGCCGACGGAGGCCCTGGAGGCCAGCCTGCAGGCCGAGGCCGGCTCGCTGGCCAGCAGCTATCTGCGCGGGGCGGCGGGCGGCAAGGGCGAGCGCCTGGTCTGGCGGCTGGCGGCCAGCCGGCACGAGACCGACGGCGCCTCGGCCTACCGGCTGGGGAGCGAGCGGGACGGCTATCGGCAGGACGCGCTCAGCGGGCGGGCGCGGGTGATCCTCAGCGAGGCCCTGTCGCTGGACCTGCGCGGGGTGTGGAGCAAGAACCGCAACGACTTCGACGGCTTCCCGGCCCCGGCCTACGCCTTCGCCGACACCGCCCAGTACGCGGAGATCGAGGAGACCGTCGGCTATGGCGGGCTGAACCTGGATCTCGGGCGGCTGAAGAACCGGCTGGCGGTGGGCTATACGCGCTCGGCCAGCCAGAACTTCGATCCCGCCCAGGCGGTGACACCGGTCACCTTCGACTCGACGGGGACCAACCGGCGCTATGAGTACCAGGGAGCGTTCGCGATCTCGCGCGCCTGGACCGCCACCTTCGGGGCCGAGGCCGAGCGGGCCTCGATGCGCACCCGGTCCCCCAGCGCATTCGCCCCCAACCCCCCCACGGCGCGGGCCAAGGCGGGGATCGACAGCCTCTATGGCCAGGTTCAGGGGGACCTTGACGGTCACCTGTCGGTCACGGTCGGCCTGAGGCGCGACCGCCACGACACCTTCGGCGACCACACCACCGGCCAGGTCGCCGCGGCCTGGTCGCTGAACGAGGGGGCGACCATCGTCCGCGCCAGTTTCGGCCAGGGGTTCAAGGCGCCGACCCTCTATCAGCTCTATTCGCAATACGGGAACCTGGGCCTCCAGCCGGAGAGCGACGACAGCTACGATTTCGGTGTGACGCAACGGGTTGGCGGCGGTTCGTTGTCGGTCACCGGCTTCGCGCGGGAGACGGAAAGCCAGATCGACTTCGTCTCCTGCGCCTTCGGGTCGGGGGCCGTCGCCTGCAATCCGGGCGGGGTGTTCCGCTTCGGCTATTACGACAACATCGCGCGGGCCAAGGCCCACGGGGTGGAGCTGGCCGCCGCCGTCCCCCTGGGCCCGCTCACCGTGGACGCCAACTACACCTGGACGCATACCGAGAACGCCGCCGCCGGAAACCCCAATCGCGGCAAACAGTTAGCCCGCCGCCCCGAGCACCAGGCCAACCTGGCGGCCACCTACCGATGGGGGTCTGGTCTCTCCGCGACGGCCGACATTCGCTATGTCGGGGCCAGCTTCGACAATGCGGCGGGCAGCTACGTCCTGCAGAGCTACACCCTGCTGGACCTGCGGGCGTCGTACCCGGTGACCGAGGCCGTCGAGGTCTATGGCCGGGTGGAGAACGTCTTCGACGACGACTACGAGACGGTGCGCAACTATGGGACCCTGGGGCGGACCGCCACCCTCGGCGTGCGCGCCAGGTTCTGATGGGATAAGGGTTTGCGGCGGGGCAGAGCCCCCGCCGCAGCTCTCTTGGGGGGCCCCATGGCCGCACTGATGATCCAGGGCTGCGGGTCCGACGTCGGCAAGTCGGTGCTGGTGGCCGGCCTCTGCCGGCTGTTCGCCAACCGCGGCCTGAGGGTCGCCCCCTTCAAGCCGCAGAACATGTCCAACAACGCCGCGGTGACCGCCGACGGCGGCGAGATCGGCCGCGCCCAGGCCCTGCAGGCCCTGGCCTGCCGGGTCGCGCCCACTGTCGACATGAACCCCGTCCTGCTCAAGCCGCACAGCGACACCGGCGCCCAGGTGGTGGTGCGTGGCGAGGTGGTCGGTAACCTCGAGGCCGCCGCCTACCAGGGCCGCAAGGGCGAGTGGCTGGCCGTGGTGCTGGAGAGCTTCGCCCGCCTGGAGGCCGCCCACGACCTGGTGCTGGTGGAGGGCGCCGGCAGCCCCGCCGAGACCAACCTGCGGGCCGGCGACATCGCCAATATGGGCTTCGCCCGCGCGGCCAATGTGCCCGTCGTCCTGGTGGGGGACATCGACCGAGGCCACGTCATCGCCGCCCTGGTGGGGGCGCATGCGGTGCTCGATCCCGACGACGCGGCGATGATCAAGGGCTTCCTGATCAACAAGTTCCGCGGCGATCCGGCCCTGTTCGACGCCGGCCGCGCCGAGATCGTCGCCCGCACCGGCTGGCGCGACTGCGGCATGGCCCCCTGGCTGGCGGCGGCCCGGGCCCTGCCCGCCGAGGACGCCCTGGTCTTCGACCGGCCGACCGGGGCCAGGACCAAGATCGCCGTGCCCCTGCTGTCGCGGATCGCCAATTTCGACGACCTCGACCCCCTGCGGGCCGAGCCGGCCGTCGACCTGGTGTTCGTCCCGCCCGGGAGCGCCCTGCCGGGCGACGCCGACCTGGTGATCCTGCCCGGCACCAAGGCGACCCTGGCCGACCTCGCCTTCCTCCGCGCCCAGGGCTGGGACATCGACCTGGCCGCCCATGTCCGCCGCGGCGGCCGGGTCTTGGGGATCTGCGGCGGTTTCCAGATGCTGGGGACCAGGGTGGCCGATCCCTCGGGCCTGGAGGGCCCGCCGGGGCAGGCGAGGGGCCTGGGGCTGCTCGACGTCGAGACCGTGCTGGCGGGGGACAAGGTGCTGCGCCCGTCGGCAGGGCGGCTGACGGCTGGCGGCCGGTTCACGGGCTACGAGATCCACCTCGGCCGCACCACGGGGCCCGGCCTGTCGCGGCCCTTCCTGGTGCGGGAGGACGGCGTCCCGGGGGGCGCGGTCTCCGCCGACGGCCGCGTCGCCGGCGCCTATGTCCACGGCCTGTTCGGCTCAGGCGAGGCGCGGGTGGCGTTGCTTGCGCAACTGGGGACGGCCTCCCAGGGCGGGGACCACCACACCGTGGTGGACGCCGCCCTGGACGCCTTGGCTCAGGCCCTGGAACAGGCCTTCGACATCGAGGCCCTGGCCGCCATCGCGGGCCTTAGAACGACTGGCCGAAGCTGATGGCGATGGTCCGCGGACGGGTCACCACGAAGTAGGGCTCGGCGCCGCAGACCGGGCACCCGACGTAGCGGTATTGGTCGCCGCGCTTGTCGAAGGCGTTGAGGATCGACAGCTCCATCCGCCAGTTGTCGCGCTCGATGCCGGCGGTGAAGTCGGCCTGGGCGTAGGCCCGCAGCTTGCCCAGCGCGGCCCGTTCGGCCAGGCGCAGGTCGCCCCAGTTGGAGGACTGGTAGACGAAGGCCCCCTGCAGGTGGGCGTCGAAGCCGTGCCAGGGGAACTCGTAACGCACCGTGGTGTTGGCCTTGACCTTGGGGGTCACCGGCAGGGAGGTGCCGGTGGGGGCCTGGGGCGTGGCGCAGGTCTTCACCGGCTTGCCGGTGGCCGGGTCCACGGTGCCGCAATAGTCCTCGGTGAGCTTGGCGTCGGTATAGGTGGCCGCCCCGCCGATGGTCAGGCCCTGCATGGGCACCCAGCTCAGCTCGACCTCGGCGCCCTTGATGCGCGCCTGGCCGGCGTTCTGGATCTCGGTGAAGGCGTTGGGGCCCAGGAAGGAGAACTGGAAGTCCTTCCAGTCCTCCATATAGACCGCCCCGTTGAACCGCACCGTGTTGTCGGCCCACTGGGTCTTCCACCCCAGTTCGTAGTTGTAGAGGTAGTCGGAATCGTAGGGCGCCCGCGTGCCGCGACGATTGATTCCGCCGGGCCGGAAGCCCTCGGAATAGGTCGCGTAGACCATCTTGTCGTCGTCGATGCGGTAGGTGGCGTTGACCTTGAAGATCTGGCCCGTCTCCTTCACCCGCTTGTCGAGGTTGGTGCAGGGGCCATGGCCGACGGTGGCCGGCGCGAAGCAGGCCGCCTCGCCGGTGCGCGAGCTGAAGCCCGCCCCGAACCCGAAGAAGCCCTTCAGGCTGTTGTCGGACTTGAAGGCCCGGACCCCGCCGGTGACCGTCAGCTTGGGGGTGACGTCGTAGGAGACCTCGGCGAAGGCCGCATAGTCACGGTCTACGCGGAACTGCTCGGTGAGCCAGATGGTGCCGGGCCAGCCGGTCGGCGACAGGGCCGGGTCGAAATTGGTGATCTGGTAGTTCTGCTCGATGAAGTGGCTCTGCCGCTGGGCGAAGGCCCCCGCCACGAACCGCGTGCGCCAGTCCTGGGGCGAGGACAGCCGGATTTCGTGGCTGTAGCGGGTGAACTTGTCGTGCCCGCTGATCCGCTGGGTGGGGTCGATGATCGCCCCCGAGGAGTCGGTGATGTAGGCGCCCGAGCCGAACAGGGTGTCGTAGAAGTAGGAATAGTCGGTGTAGTCGGTGTGGCTGTCGATCTTCCGCGACATGTAGGCGCCGGTATAGACGAGGTCGAGGTCGGAGACCTTGCCCTCCACCGCCAGGGCGGCCTGGTACCAACGGTCGTGGTTGTCCTCGGGCAGGTAGTGCTGGACCTTCAGCTCGCCGATCAGCGGGTCATAGCCGAAGACGCCGGTGGTCTTCTGGTCCTGGCCCATGAGGGTGGGCTTGATGGTCCAGTTCTCATTCAGCCGCAGCAGCAGGGCCACACGGGCGCCGTAGGTGTCGACCTCGTTGTAGTCCTTCTTGGCGGTGCTGGTGAGGGTGACGCCCGACACCGGATAGGTGCGCGAGCCCACGACATTGTCGATATAGCCCGCGTCATGCTCGTCCCAGGCCACCAGGCGGATCGCCATCTGGTCGCTCATGGGCACATTGACCATGCCCTCCAGGACGTGGCCGTGGCCGCCGTGCGCCACAGTGTTGGCCTGCAGATCGTACTTGGCGCTGTATTGCCCGATCTCCGGCTGGTTGGTGATGATCCGCAGGGTGCCGGCCTGGGAGCTGGCGCCATAGAGGGTGCCCTGGGGACCGGCCAGGGCCTCGACCCGGGCGATATCGTAGATGTGCAGGTCCAGGGCCCCGCCGATGGTGGTGATCGGCGCCTCGTCCAGATAGGTGCCGACGCTGGGCAGGGAGCCGGAGTGGTTGCCGTCGCCGCCCGAGGCCACGCCGCGCATATAGACGTTGGAATAGCCGGGGGCCCCGCTCTGGAAGGCGACGCTGGGCAGGAACTTCACATAGTCGTTGAAGTTGTTGACGTTGAGCTGCTCGAGCTTCTTCGTCGTGAAGGCGGTGACCGCCACCGGCACGTCCTGGAGGTTCTCCTCCCGCTTCTGGGCGGTGACTACCAGTTCCTCGACCTCGGCGCTGCCCCCCGACTGGGCGTAGGCCGCCCCGGCCAGCATGGTGCTCGACAGCAGCAGGGCGCTCAGCGCCGCCTTCCGCCGCAGGTTCCGGTTCACAGGCATCATGGTTTCAGGCCCCTCTTGGTCGACATGCCGACTCTCTGGGCGCCAGTGCCACCCCTGGTCGCGTACACTGTCAAGCTATCGAAGGCAGGTCGTCGAACGGTGTTGCCCGGGCGCCACCCCGTGAGCCGCCGATTGACGGAGTCCGGACAGTTCAGGCGTCGAAATCGGGCGCCTCGGGATAGGCCTCCAGCACCGGCCCCAGGGCGGTCTTCAGCGGCCCCAGCCAGGGTTCGAACTTCCGCCACTGGTCGACCCCCTCGGTGAAGATCGGGCGGCGGACCTGCTCGGAACTGGCGGTGCGCACGGCCCGGTCGTTCTCGTGGAAGGCCAGGCAGCCGGGCTCGTAGTCCAGGCCGCAGGCCGCCAGCAGCGCGCGGACTTCACCCTCCGGATCGGCCACCATCGCCTCATAGATCACCCGATGGACGCGGCCGGGCAGGACGGCGTCGAAATGGGCCATCAGGGCCACATAGTCGGCATAGTAGCGGCCGAGGTCGGTCAGGTCGTAGGTGAAGGCCTGGCCCCGGGCGAAGTGCTGCTTGAAGCCCGAGAAGCAGCACCCCAGGGGATGACGCCGCGCGTCGATGATCTTGGCGTTAGGCAGGATCAGGTGGATCAGCCCGACGTGGCTGAAGTTGTTGGGCATCTTGTCGATGAAGAAGGGTCGGTCGGTCTTCCGCTGGCGCCGCGTGCGCTCCAAGTACTCTTCCCCCAGGGCCTTCAGGGCGTCGGGGTCGAGGTCGGCCAGCACCTGCGGATAGGCGCTGGGGTCGTCCCGACGCGACCGGGCGCCCAGGCGCTTGGCCATGGCCGGCAGGTCGGGCAGCTCCATGGTGCCTTCCACGAGACTGTGGCTGGCCAGGATCTGCTCCACCAGGGTGGAGCCGGAGCGCGGCAGGCCCACCACGAAGATCGGGTCGGGGGCGTCATGGCCCTGGCCGCTCCGCGCCGCGAAGAAGCCCGGGGTGAACAGGGCCTTGGAGCGCGCCAGGTGGGCGTGGGTCTCCTCGGGGTCGTAGTCCAGGGTCTCGCGGCGCCGGGCGTTTCCCCGGGCATAGGCCTCGAAGGCGGCCTGGGCCTCGCCGGCGTCCTCCAGGGCCTTGCCCAGGGCGAACTCCAGGTGGAAACGGTCCTCGTCGCCGAGGTCGGTCCGCCCCAGGGCCGCGCGCATGGCCGCCAGATCGGCGGGCTCGAACCGCCAGGTCTTGAGGTTGGCTAGGCTCCACCAGGTCTCCCCCAGCTGCGGCGCCAGGGCCAGGCTGCGACGGTAGGCGGCGATGGCGTCGGCCTGGCGCCCCACGGTCTTCAGGGCGTGGCCCAGGCTCATCCAGGCCTTGGGCTGGGCGGGGAAGTCGGCCAGCAGGGCCTGATAGATCTCGATGGTCCGCTGGTACTCGCCGAGCTGGCCCAGGGCCGCGGCCAGCAGGTTGCGGTAGCCGGGATTGCGCGGGTCGCCCGCCAGCAGGCGCTCGGCCTGTTCCGCGGCCGCCGCGGCCTTGGTCTGACGATAGAGCACCACGGCGTAGTTCATCCGCGCCGCGGCGAATTCCGGCGCCAGCTCCAGCGCCCGGGCCAGAAGGGTCTCGGCGTTTTCGTAGCGGGCCAGGCGGGTGGCCACCTCGGCCAGCATGCGCAGGGCCGCGACCTCGTCGGGGCGCTCGCGCAGCAGGTCGCGCAGCGCGTGCTCGGCCACGGCGAGCTTGCCCTCCACCAGGGCGGCGGCCGCGGCGAGAAGCTGGGGATCCTGGGTCGAGGCCGCCAGGTGCCGGGCCACCGCGGCCTCGGCGGCCCGCGTGTCGCCCGCCAGACGGTGCTGTTCGGCCAGCAGCCGCCAGGCCTCGGCGAGGTCGGGCTTCAAGGTCACTGCGGTCTGCAGGGCGGCCAGGGCGCCGCTCCCGTCCCCGGCCTCGCCGCGGGCCCGCCCCAGTTCCAGGTGCGCCATCGACCAGCGCGGCTGGGACGCCGCCAGGGGCTCGAGCAGGGCCAGGGCCTCGCCCAGGCGTCCCTGCCCCCCCACGGCCTGGCCCAGCAGCAGGACCGCCTCGGGATGACCCGGCGCGACCGTCAGGATCTCCCGGGCCTGGACCTCGGCGAGGTCCGGCCGCGCGGCCAGCATCCGGCGGGTATGGGCCAGGGCGGTGGCCAGGGTTCCGACCGGTTCGGAGGTCTCGGTCACGGGCGCGCCTGGGGTTGGGACATGGCCGATCAAGACCGGGGCGTGCCGAACCTGTCAATTGCAGCGTCAGGGCTGTTTCCTCGGGCGGCGGGTTCAACCTATGTTCGGGGGATGAGCTATGCTGATGAAGTGGCCGCCTGGATCAAGGCTCGGGTGGCGCGCGACCCGCCCCTCGCCAAGGAATCCGAGCTGAGCACCATGCTGCGGGTGCTGGCCATCTGGCGCTCCCGGTCCATCGCCGCGACCTTGGCGCGGCTGCACGACGGCAAGATCCTCAACGGCCCCTTCGCCGGCATGGACTATGTCAAGGACGCCACCGAAGGGGCGCTGGCGCCGCGCCTGCTGGGCTCCTACGAATCCGAACTGCATCCGGCGATCGCGCGGTTCGCCGCCGAGGACTTCGACTGCGTCATCGATGTGGGCTGCGCCGAGGGCTACTACGCCGTCGGCCTGGCGCGTCTGATGCCCCAGGTCACGGTCTACGCCTATGACATCGTCGAGAAGGCCCGGGTCGCCTGCGCCGAGCTGGCCGCCAAGAATGGTGTCGGCGACCGGGTGATCATCGGCGAGCTCTTCACCCCCACCGGTTTCGAGGCCTTCGCCGACCGCAGGTGTCTGGTGATGATGGACGTGGAGGGGGCCGAGGACGACCTGCTGCGTCCCGACCTGTCGCCGGCCCTGGCCCAGATGAGCCTGATCGTCGAGACCCACGACGTCTACAAGCCCGGCGTGCTGGAGCGCCTGCGGGAGCGGTTCGACGCCACCCACGACATCCAGCGCCTCGACCAGCAGGGCAAGACCACGCCCCTGCCGGACTGGCTGGCGCGGCTCGGGCATCTCGACCACCTGCTGGCGGTCTGGGAGTGGCGGATCAAGCCCACCCCCTGGCTGGTCATGACCCCGAAGGCGCGGTCCTGATGTCCCAGGGCTTCCGCCTGGATGGGGGCGGCGAGACCCTCGTCTTCCTCACCACCGAGGCCGGGGCGCCGCGGCTGGTCTATTGGGGCCCGGATCTGGGCCCCGCCGACCCCGTGCCGGCCCTGGCCCGTCTCTCCCTGCGCGCCATCCCCCACGGCATGCTGGATGGCGGCGAGCGGCTCACCTGGCTGCCGGAGGCGGGGCAGGGGTTCACCGGCCACCCCGGCTTGCTGGCCCATCGCGACGGCGCCGAGCTGGTCACCCAGATGACCCTGGCCGCCTCGGAGCTGGCGCCAGGCGCCGCCCACCTGGTGCTCGAGGACGCCGCCGCGGCCGTGCGCCTGAGCCTGACCCTGGCCCTCGACGCGGCGAGCGGCGTGCTGTCGAGCCGCGCGGCCCTGACCAACCTGGGGACCGAACCCCTGACCCTCGACTGGCTGGCGGCCGGCGCCTTCGACAGCCCCCACGCCGACCTGCTGCTGTTCGACGGGCGCTGGACGCGGGAGTTCATCCCCGTCCGCCAGACGCTGTCCACCGGGCTGATCGCCAAGGAGAACCGCACGGGCCGCACCTCCCATCACGCCCCGCCCTTCGCGGTGATCGGCGAGTCCGGGTTCGGCGAGATCCACGGCGAAGCCATCGGCCTGCACCTGGCCTGGAGCGGCGATCACCGCATCTTCGCCGAGCGCCTGCGGGACGGCCGCATCCAGGTCCAGGCCGGCGAGCTGCTGCACTCCGGCGAGGTGATCCTGGCGCCTGGCGAGACCTACGAGACCCCGGCCCTCTACCTGGCCCGATCGGCGTGCGGCCTGAACGGCCTCTCGGACCGCTTCCACCCCTTCGTGCGTGACGTGATCCTCGGCGGCCGGCTGCGGGGCAAGACCCGGCCGGTGCACTACAACGGCTGGGAAGCCATCTATTTCGACCACGACCTGGCCACCCTGAAGACCCTCGCCGACTTGGCCGCGGAGGCCGGCGCCGAGCGCTATGTGCTGGACGACGGCTGGTTCAAGGGCCGCCCCGACGACCGCTCAGGCCTCGGCGACTGGAGCGTCGATCCGGCCAAGTACCCGGACGGCCTGACGCCGCTGATCGACCACGTGCGCGGCCTGGGCCTGGAGTTCGGCCTCTGGGTCGAGCCGGAGATGGCAAACGCCGACTCCGACCTGCTGCGGGCCCACCCCGACTGGATCCTCGGCGATCCCGGCCGCGACCAGCCCCTGGGGCGCGGCCAGTACGTCCTGGACCTGACCCGGCCCGAGGTCAGCGACAACCTCTTTGGCCAGCTGGACGCCCTGCTGAGCCAGAACGCCATCGGCTATCTGAAGTGGGACATGAACCGCGACCTGACCCACGCGCTCAGCGGCGGGCGGGCGGCGGTGCATCGCCAGACGCTGGCCGTCTACGCCCTGATCGATCGGCTGCGGGCCGCCCATCCGGGGGTGGAGATCGAGAGCTGCTCCTCCGGCGGCGGCCGCGCCGACTACGAGATCCTGCGGCGCACCGACCGCATCTGGACCTCGGACTGCAACGACCCCATCGAGCGCCAGGCGATCCAGCGGGGCTTCTCCATCTTCTTCCCACCCGAGGTGATGGGCTCCCATGTCGGGGCCGCGGCCAGCCACACCACGGCGCGCACCGCCAGCCTCGACCTGCGGGCCATGACCGCGCTGCCCGCCCACATGGGGATCGAGGCCGACCTGCGGGCCTTCTCCGACGCGGAGCGCGCCGCGCTGGCCGCCGCCATCGCCGTTCACAAGACCCTGCGGGCGGAGCTGCACGCCGGGCGCACCCTGCGGCTGGAACATCCCGATCCTGGCTGCCTGGCCTTCGCCCAGCTCGGCGAGACCCTGGGCCTGGTCTCCGCCGCTCAGGTGGCGACGCCCCTGACGGTGGGCCTGCTCCCCCTGCGCCTGGTGGGCCTGGAGCCAGAGGCGACCTACGAGATCACCATGGTCAATCCGCCCGAGCGGCCCTTCGCGGTGATGAAGCGGCGCATCCCCCTGGTGAAGGGCGACGTCCTGCGCGCCACCGGCCTGATGCTGGCCCAGCTGGGCCTGCCCCTGCCGGTTATGCGGGCCGGGGAGATCGCCGTCTTCCGCCTGGAGCGGGTCGCCCCGTGAGCCCGGCCGACCTCGCCGCCGCCTTCCGCGCCCGCTTCGGCGCCGCGCCCCGCCTGTTCCAGGCGCCGGGGCGCATCAACATCATCGGCGAGCACACCGACTATTGCGGCGGCTTCGTCCTGCCCGCCGCCATCGACCGCTGGTGCCGTGTGGCCGCCGCGCCGAACGGCCGTGCGACCCTGCGGGTGGCCAGCGCCACCCTGGGGGAGCAGGCGGAGCTGGACCTCGCCGCCATGGCCCGTCGCGGCGACTGGACCGACTATGTGGCGGGCGTGGCGGCGACCCTGTTGCGGGCCGGCGTCCCGGTGGCCGGCGCCGACCTCCTGATCGAGTCCGACGTCCCCATGGGCGCCGGGGTCTCCTCCTCGGCCGCCCTGGAGGTGGCTGTCACCCTGGCCCTGCTGGCCCTGGCTGGGCGGAGCGCCGATGGACGCCAGGTGGCGCTCTGGGCCCAGGCCGCCGAGAACGATTTCGTGGGTGTGCCCTGCGGGATCATGGACCAGTTCGCATCGGCCAACGGCGTGGCCGGCGGGGCGGTGATGCTGGACTGCCGCAGCCTGGAGGCCACCCCGGCCCATCTGCCGGAGGGCGCGACCTTCCTTTTGGTCAACAGCATGGCCGAGCGCCGCCTGGCCTCGGGCGAGTACAGAGCGCGCCGCGAGGACTGCGAGGCGGCCGCCGCCGTCCTGGGGGTGGCCAGCCTGCGCGACGTCGGCGCGGCCGACCTGCCGGCGGCCCTGGCGCGGCTCGACGGCGGCCCGGCCCGCCGCTGCCGCCACGTGGTGAGCGAGAACGCCCGGGTGCTGGCCGCGATGAAAGCCATGGCCATGGGGGACCTGCCGGGTCTAGGTCGGCTGATGGACCAGTCCCACCAGAGCCTGAGCGAGGACATGGAGGTCAGCCTGCCCGCGCTCGACAGTCTGGCGAGGATCGCCCGCGCGACACCGGGCGTGCACGGGGCCCGCATGATGGGCGGCGGCTTCGGCGGCTGCGTGATCGCCCTGGTGGACCAGGACCGGGCGGACGCCGCCATGGCCGCCATCCAGGCCGCCTACGGCGAGGCGATCGGCCGGGTCCCCGACGCCTTCCTCTGCCGGACGGTGGGCGGGGCGGCGGAGGTGAGGCCATGACCGCGCCCCGGCCCGAACGGCGTCTCAACCTGCTCACCGGCGACTGGGTGCTGGTCTCGCCCCAGCGGGTCAGTCGGCCCTGGCAGGGGGCGGCCAGCGCGCCCAAGCCCGCCTCCGGCCTGATCCACGATCCGTCCTGCTATCTCTGCGCCGGGGTGACCCGGGCCGGGGGGGCGGTCAATCCGGACTATCAAGGGGTCTATGTCTTCGACAACGACTATCCGGCCCTGCTGCCGGGCCTGACGGCGCCCGGTCCGGAGCCCGATCCGCTGCTGGTCTCCGAGCCCGAGGCCGGGGTCTGCCGGGTGATCTGCTATTCCCCCGACCACAGCCTCACCATGGCCGGGATGAGCCGCGCCCAGATCGAGGCGGTGATCGACGCCTGGACCGAGCAGTTTGTGGAGCTGGCCGGCCGCCCGGACATCGGCGCGGTGACCATCTTCGAGAACCGCGGCGAGATGATGGGGGCGAGCAATCCCCATCCCCACGGCCAGATCTGGGCCCAGCAGCACCTGCCCAACGAACAGGTGGCCGAGGACGCCTGCCAGCGCGCCTGGCTCGTCGCCAACGACGTCCCCCTGCTGACCGCCTATCTGGAGCGCGAGTTCGAGGTCGGCGAGCGGATCGTCGTGCAGAACGACACCTTCGTCGCCCTGGTCCCCTACTGGGCCGCCTGGCCCTTCGAGACCCTGGTCCTGCCCCGCCGCTCGGTCACCGGCCTGGACGAGCTGAGCGTGCGCGAGCGGGCGGGCCTGGCCGATGTGCTGTCGCGGCTGACGCGGGCCTATGACCGGCTTTTCGACACACCCTTCCCCTACACCATGGGTTTCCACCAGCGTCCGGTGGACGGGCGGCCCGAGGAACACATCACCCTGCACGCCCACTTCTACCCGCCCCTTCTGCGCTCGGCCTCCGTGCGCAAGTTCATGGTGGGCTACGAGATGCTGGCCATGCCCCAACGCGACCTGACGCCCGAGGAGGCCGCCGCGCGGCTGCGGACCCTGGTATGAACGACCCCATCGCCATGAAGCCCCTCAGCCGCCTGCCCAGCGGCCCGATGGTGGACGCCTACACCCTCACCAATGTGCACGGGGTCTCGGTGCGGATCCTCACCTATGGCGGGACGGTCCAGTCGATCCGGGCGCCGGACCGGGACGGGACGCTGGACGACATCGTCCTCGGCTACGACCACCTGGAGCGTTATCTGGAGAGCCCGCGCTATTTCGGCTGCCTGGTGGGGCGCTATGCGGGCCGCATCGCGGGGGGAAGGTTCGCCATCGACGGCCGCGCCTACGAGTTGGACCGCAACGACGGGGACAACTGCCTGCACGGCGGCCGCGCCGGGTTCGACAAGGCGGTCTGGACGGCCAAGGCCCAGGAGACCCGCGCCGGCGCCCAGGTGAGCCTCTCCCATGTCAGCCCCGACGGCGACATGGGCTTCCCCGGCGAACTCACCGTCCAGGCGACCTATGAGCTGACCCGCGGAAACGAGCTGCGGCTCGAGCTGCGGGCGACCACCACGGCGCCCACGGTGGTCAACCTCACCAACCACACCTACTGGAACCTGGCCGGCCTCGACGCCCGCCACGTCCGCGACCACGAACTGCAGGTCCTGGCCCACGGCGTCCTGGCCACCGACGAGACCCTGTGCCCCACCGGCGAGATCCTCGACCTGGCGGGCTCGGAGCTCGACTATCGCCAGCCGCGGATCCTGGCCGAGGAGCTGGACCACACCTTCGTCCTGGCCGACAGGAAGCGCGGCGTCCTGGCGCCGGCCGCCCGGCTGAGCCACCCGGCCACGGGACGCAGCCTCGACATCGCCACCACCGAGCCTTGCCTGACGGCCTATACCGGCTGGGGCGGGATCGCGCTGGAGACCGAGCACGCCCCGGACGCCCCCAACCAGCCCAACTTCACCCCCACCCTGCTGCGGCCAGGCGTGGTCTGGAAGTCGACCACGGTGTTCAAGCTGGATGCGACCTAGTCCGCCGGGGTGATCCTCGGGACCAGCAGGTGGATCCAGGCCAGCGCCAGCAGATAGGCGCCGGCCACCACTGCGAACATCGGCAGATAGCCGCCGCCATTGTCCAGGGTCCAGCCGGTGAAGGTCTGGATGCCCAGGCCCCCGAGCGTCCCCGCCGTCGCCCCGATGCCGATCACCGCGCCGATGACCTTGGCCGGGAAGACGTCGGCGGTGAAGGCGAAGATGTTGGTGGAGAAGGCCTGGTGGCCGGCGAGCGCGATTCCCAGGACCAGGGCCGCGACCCAGTAGCTCTGCGCCCCCAGCACCAGCGGGATCGGCGCCACCAGCAGGGCGCCCCCCAGCATGACGCCCTTGCGCGCCAGGTTCACATTCACGCCGGCGGCCAGCAGCCGGCTGGCGATATAGCCGCCCGCGAACGATCCGCACGCGGCCAGGCCGTAGACGATCGCCAGGGGCGGACCCAGCCTGTCCAGGCCCAGGCCGAACTGGCGGTGGAAGAAGTCCGGCCCCCAGAACAGCAGGAACCACCAGCCCATGTCGGTGAGGAACTTGGCGCCGGCCACCGCCCAGGTGCGGCGGTCGGCCAGCAGGGAGAGCCAGGGGGTGGGCGCGCCCTCGACGGCGGCCACGTCCACCGCGCCTTCCTCCTCCACCGCGTCGCTGCGCCGGCCCATCACCAGCCAGGCGGCCAGCCAGACGAAGCCGATTCCCCCGGTGATTAGGAAGGCCGCCCGCCAGCCCAGGGCGAGCGCCAGGGCCGGCACCAGCAGCGGCACGAAGATGGCGCCCAGGTTGGGGGCCGAGTTGACGATGCCCATGGCCAGCGACCGCTCCTTGGCCGGGAACCAGGCGGTGGTGGTCTTGATGGCCGCCGGGGTGTTCACGGTCTCGGCGACGGCCAGCACCACCCGGGCGCCGGTGAACTGGCCGATGGTGTAGGCCAGGCCGTGGGCCATGGCCGCCAGGCTCCAGACGCCCACGCCCCAGGCATAGCCGCGGCGCACGCCCACCCGGTCGACGAACCAGCCCGCCGCCATCAGCGAGCACGCCGTGGCCAGCTGGAACTTCTCGATGATCCCGGCATAGTCGCTGTTGGTCCAGCCGAGGTCGGCCTCCAGCACGGGCTTGAGCAGGGCGATGATCTGGCGGTCGGCGTAGTTGATGGCGCTGGCGGTGAAGACCAGGGCCAGGACCACCCAGCGGAGACGTGAGGCGGCCGCCATCTCAGGCGTCGCCGGGGGCGCGATGCGTCATGTGAAGTCCCGTTTCCTCGAGGCCTGGTCCGGCGTGAAAAATCTGCGCTCCGGGCGAAGGAGGACCTTGCGGTTCCGCGTCGCGCCCATCATTGGTTCGCTTCGCGCACAATCATCATATTTTTTCATTTTCCAACCGGCGTCCACACCCCATGACGGAAATGTCCCTCGGCCAGAGCGCCCTGAAGGTCTCGCCCCTGGCCTGGGGGATGTGGCGGTTCAAGGGCTCCGACGTGAAGGCCGCCCGCGCCCGGGTCGAGGCCGCCCTGGCCGCCGGCCTGACCTTCCTGGACACCGCCGACATCTACGGCCCCGACAACGGCGAGCCCTTCGGCGCCGCCGAGGCCCTGTTCGGCCAGGTGCTGAAGGAGGCCCCCCAGCTCCGCGACCGCATGGTCCTGGCCAGCAAGGGCGGCATCGTCATGGGCACGCCCTACGACTCCAGCCCGGGCTACCTGGAGAGCGCCGTTGAGGCCTCGCTCTCCCGCATGGGGGTCGACCGGATCGACCTCTACCAGATCCACCGCCCTGACCACCTGGCCCACCCGGCGCAGGTGGCCCAGGTCCTGACCCGCCTGCGGGCCGCCGGCAAGATCGGCGAGATCGGCCTCTCCAACCACACCGCCGCCCAGGTCTCCGCCCTGCAGGCCCATCTCGATTTCCCCATCGCCTGCGTGCAGATCGAGTTCTCCCCCCTGGTGGTGGGGCCGCTCTATGATGGGACCCTGGATCAGGCCCTGGAGACCGGCATGGGGGTCATGGCCTGGTCGCCCCTGGCCCAGGGGCGGCTGGCGGACGGTCCGTCGACGGACGAACGCGTCCTGGCGGTCCGCGCCGAGCTGGACAAGGTGGCCGCCGCCCACGGGATCTCCCGCACCCTGGCCGCCTACGCCTGGCTGCTGGCCCACCCGTCCAAGCCCATTCCCATCATCGGCTCGCAGCAGCCGGAACGGATCGCCGAGGCCGCCAAGGCGCTCGATGTCCGACTCACCCGTCCCGAATGGTACGCCGTCCTCACCGCCGCCCGTGGAGTTCCCCTGCCGTGACCCAAGCCCCCTGCGAAGTCTCCTGGTTCTCGGCCCTCTGCGACGACGACTACGAGTTCCTGGGCGTACCCGACCCGGCCCTGGCCTCGAGCTGGGAGCACTGCCGCAACATCGCGCTCACGGCGGAGAAGGGCGGCTTCGACAACATCCTGCTGCCGTCGGGCTACGGCCTGGGGATCGACACCCTGGCCTTCGCCGCCGGGATCGCCCCGATGCTCAAGCGCATGCGCCTGCTGGCCGCCATCCGCTGCGGCGAGATGTGGCCGCCGCAACTGGCCCGTCAGCTGGCCACCATCGACCAGATGCTGAACGGCCGCCTGACCATCAACATCATCTCCAGCGACATGCCCGGCGAAACCCTGGCCAGCGCCCCGCGCTATGCCCGCACCGTCGAGACCATGCAGATCCTGCGGACCCTGCTGAACGGCGAGGCCCTGGATTTCGACGGCGAGTTCTACAAGCTGAAAGTGGAGCCGCCGCGCATCCGCACCGTCTCGGGCAAGTCGCCCCAGTTCTATTTCGGCGGCCTGTCGGAGGACGCCCGCGAGGCCGCCGCCAAGGGCTGCGACGTCTATCTCATGTGGCCCGACAAGCAGGAGGCGGTGAAGGAGATCATCGCCGACCTCACCGCGCGGGCGACCAAGCACGGCCGCAAGCTGAAGTTCGGCTACCGCGTCCATGTGGTGGTGCGCGAGACCGAGGCGGAAGCCCGCGCCGCCGCCGACCGCCTGCTGTCGCACCTCGACGCCCCGGCCGGCGACGCCATCCGCGCCAAGTCCCTGGACAGCCAGTCGGTGGGCGTCCGCCGCCAAGCCGAGTTGCGGGAAGGCGCCTCCGATGACGGCTATGCCGAGGCCAACCTCTGGACCGGCATCGGCCGGGCCCGCTCGGGCTGCGGGGCGGCCATTGTCGGCGACCCCGACCAGGTCCTGGCCAAGCTGCAGGCCTACCAGGCCATGGGCATCGACGCGTTCATCCTCTCGGGCTATCCGCACGCCGCCGAGGCCGACCTCTTCGCACGCCATGTCCTGCCGAGGCTGAACCACGGGCCCCTGCTGCCGTGACCCCGCAGGCGGGGGACCCACGGGTGGGAGAGCCCGAGCAGCACGAGTTCGCCTTCGCCTCCTTCGACTCGCTGGAGGGGGTGCCGGTCCTCGCCCCGGCCCCGGCCGGGACGCCCGCCTATCAGCGGCTCTACCAGTCGGTCCGCCGCATCCTGCCCGGCGGGCTGATCGCCATCCTGGTGGCGCTTTCGGCCACCTGGCTCGCCGACCACTACGGCGCGCCGGTCATGCTGTTCGCCCTGCTCATCGGCATGGCTGTGAACTTCGTCGGCCAGGACGCCCGCTGCCGCCCGGGCATCGACTTCATGGCCCGCACGGTGCTGCGGCTCGGCGTCGCCCTGCTGGGCGCCCGCATCACCTTGGACCAGGTCAGCTCCCTCGGCGGCAAGGTGCTGGTGATCGCCGCCGGCGGGGTGATCCTCACCATCCTGGCCGGCTGGGCCCTGTCGCGGGCGCTCAAGCTGAAGCCCGACTTCGGCATCCTCACCGGCGGGGCCGTCGCCATCTGCGGCGCCTCGGCGGCGCTCGCCCTCTCCTCGGTCCTGCCCCAGACCCCGACGCGGGAGCGCGACACCACCCTGACGGTGGTGGGGGTCACCACCCTGTCGACCATCGCCATGGTGATCTATCCGGTGATCGCCGCGGCGCTGGGCCTTTCCCACACCCAGACCGGGGTCTTCCTGGGCGCCACCATCCACGACGTGGCCCAGGTGGTGGGGGCCGGCTACGGGGTCTCCAAGGAGACCGGCGACACCGCCACCATCGTCAAGCTGTTCCGGGTGGCCCTGCTGCTGCCCACCATCCTGGTGGTGGCCCTGATGTTCCGCTCGAAGATGACCGCCGGTCCCTCGGGCAAGCGCCCGCCCCTGGTGCCGATGTTCCTGGTCGGCTTCGTGGTGCTGGTGGCGATCAACTCTTCGGGGGCGGTGGCGACCGGGATCATGGAGCAGGCCGGAACCGCCTCGCGCTGGTGCCTGGTGACCGCCATCGCCGCCCTGGGCGCCAAGACCTCGCTCGGCGAGCTGGTCTATGTCGGCTGGAAGCCGGTTCTGCTGATCGTCGCCGAGACCGCCGTGGTGCTGGCCTGGGTGCTGGCGATGCTGCTGCTGGGTTAGCGGCTGGCGAGGCTCTAGCGGGAAAACCCACTCCGTCATCCCGGGCGACCGCAGGGAGACTTGGGACCCAGGGGGGTGATTGCGGCCCCTGGGTCCCGGCTCTCCGCTTCGCTACGGCCGGGATGACGTACATATTTTCAGGAGACGAGGCTCGCCTAGGCGAAGTCCCGCGCCAGCTCCGCCCGCGTCGCCGGGCTGAGCAGGGCCAGGTGCCCGTAGCTCTCGTGGTCGCAGCCGATGGCCACGGTCACCGCCGGATCGCGGAACACCGCCACCTGCTCGGGCTTCAGAGCAAAGCGCAGGAAGTGGACCGAGGAGGTCTTGCCGTCCTCCCGGGTGCGCTCCACGTCGCCCTCGGGCGCCCCCATCATCCGGTCCTCGCCCACCTGGACGAAGAAGTGATCCTCCACCCCGCCCAGCCGGGCCAGCGTCGCGGCGCGGCGCACCTCGTCCTCGATCTCGAACATCACCGTGGCCACCAGTTCCTGGCCCTGCGGGATCAGCGGATTGTAGGCCGCCAGCTCGTCGGCCAGCTGGGCCTCGCCGCCCTTCTCGATCAGCAGCATCTCCTGGACCTGGAACAGCATGGTCTCGAAGCACTCGAAATAGAACGAGCAGATCGGCCCCAGGTCGATGCGGCGCAGGCGCTTGGTGGGCAGCAGGGCCTTGCGGCGTTCGCCGCGCACCTTGGCGAACTCGGCGTCCGGGAGCAGGTCGGCCTTGGTGATCTGGCGCAGGTTGGCGGGCATGGCGGCGGACTTTCAGAGGGCGTAGGCGCGGGCGAGGATCTCGATGGGGTGGGACTGGCGCGGCTGGGCGCCGCCGGTCTCGGCCTCCAGCATTTGGCCCAGGTGCTTGCAGGCCAGGGGGCAGTCGGAACAGAGCTCGGCATTGGCCTTCTGCGCCACCTGCTTGGTGGTGGGCTTGCCCACCTTCAGGGCGGCGGGCCGGGTCGCCTTCATGATCCCGAAGGTGCCGCCATGGCCCGAGCAGCGCTCGATGACGTCGACCTTGGTGTCGGGGATCAGCCGCAGCATGTCGGCCGACTTCTGGCCCATGTTCTGGGCCCGGGCGTGGCAGGCGTGGTGCACGCTGACCCCGCCGGGCACGGGGCTCAGGCCGGGCGCCAGGCCCTCGGTGCGGGCGATGTCGACGACATATTCGCTGATGTCGCGGGTGGCGGCGGCCAGGCGGCCGACGGCGTGGTTCTCCGGCAGCATCAGCGGCCATTCGAACTTCATCATCAGGCCGCAGGAGGCGGTCAGCGCCACCACGTCGTAGCCGTCGGCGATCCAGGGCTCGAAGGCCTTGGCGATCCGCTCGGCCCGGCCGGCCACGTCCTTCAGGTCGCCGGACTCCAGCTGCGGCATGCCGCAGCATTCCGGATAGATCAGCCGCGTCTCCACGCCCTGCAGAGCCAGAACGCGGGCTGCGGCCACCGCCGTGTCGGGCTGGTTGTAGTCCACGAAGCAGGTGGCGTAGAGCACCGCCTTGCGCAGGCCGAAGGCCGGGCCTTGCGGGTTGGGCGGCACGGGGACGGCCAGCCGGTCGGTGGCGGTCTTCGAGTGGTATTTGGGCAGCTCGGCCTCGGCGTCGATCTCCGCGATCGCGTCCAGCAGCTTGCGCAGGGGCGTGTTCTTCCGCGCGGTGGCCCAGTTGGCCAGGCCCGCCACCGGCTTGGCCAGCTTGCCGTTGCGGTCGGTCTGGCCGAGCTGGTCGCGGATGAAGTCCTTCTCGCCCGCCCGCCGCTTGGCGGCCCGATAGCGCAGGATCAGGTGGGGGATGTCGATGTCGAACTCGTGCGGCGGCACGTAGGGACACTTGGTCAGGAAGCACATGTCGCAAAGCGTGCAGGCCTCATCGACCTTGGCGTACTCCGCCTTGGGCACACTATCGAGTTCGCCGGTGGGCGCCTCGTCGATCATGTCGAACAGGCGCGGGAAGCTGTCGCACAGGTTGAAGCAGCGCCGGCAGGTGTGACAGACGTCGAACTGCCGCTCCATCTCCTTCTCGACGGCGGCCAGGTCGTAATAGGCCTCGTCGCGCCAGGCGATGGGATGGCGGAAGGGCGCATCCAGGCTCCCCTCCCGCGCGGCGGTCTTCGGGCTCTCGTCCAAGCGCCATCTCCCAAGGGCGTCCTACTCCCCCTGCGGGAGAAGGTGTCGGGCGAAGGCCCGACGGATGAGGGGTCGCGCTCCGCTCTCAACCCTCCACGTCATCCCGGGCGAAGCGCAGCGGAGACCCGGGACCCAGGGGCGGCGCGTGTGGCCCCTGGGTCCCGGATCGCCTATCGGCGTCCGGGATGACGGAAAGATAGGCCGAGTGAGCCGACCCGGATGTTGCTCAGCCCAGGGTCTCGAGCGCCCGCTGGAAGCGGCCGGCGTGCGACTTCTCGGCCTTGGCCAGGGTCTCGAACCAGTCGGCGATCTCGTCGAAGCCCTCGTCGCGGGCGGTTCGCGCCATGCCCGGATACATGTCGGTGTATTCGTGGGTCTCGCCTGCGATGGAGGCCTTGAGGTTCAACTCGGTGCCGCCGATCGGCAGGCCGGTGGCCGGATCGCCCACGCCTTCCATGAATTCGAGGTGCCCGTGGGCGTGGCCGGTCTCGCCCTCGGCGGTGGAGCGGAACACCGCGGCCACATCGTTATAGCCTTCGATGTCGGCCTTCTGGGCGAAATAGAGGTAGCGCCGGTTGGCCTGGCTCTCGCCGGCGAAGGCGTCCTTGAGGTTCTGCAGAGTCTTGCTGGTGGCGAGGGTCATCTGGTCATCTCCCGTGAGGCTAAGGATCTCCCAGCGTCGAGGCCGGGTCTTGCTCAAGGTCAAGTATGGCCGCTTTTCCGCATAGAACTAATCGAATTAATCTATCCGCAGCATAGAGCGCGTCGATGAAAAGCCCTTGTCGTAGTGCGGGCTTCCATTTGTGATCAATGATAAGTTATCTTGATTCCGATCAAGGCGGCCCCCGCGCGGGGCGCGAACCTTGGCGACGAGGAAACAAACGGAACGCCCCCGGACGTCCCGATCAACAGCGACCCTTTTGCGCAACGAGAGCCGAGCCATGTCCGAAGCCGCCACCCTGACCCGCACCACCCAGAAGACCGAGCATTTCGACGTTCTGATCGTCGGCGCCGGCATCTCCGGGGTCGGCGGGGCTTATCACCTGGCCAAGGAACGGCCGGGGACCAGCTTCGTGGTGCTGGACAACCAGGACAAGTTCGGCGGCACCTGGACCACCCACACCTATCCGGGCATCCGTTCCGACAGCGACCTCTACACCTTCGGCTATCACTTCAAGCCCTGGGTCGGCGCCCCCATCGCCACCGCCGAGGAAATCCTCCGCTACATGGGCGAGGTGATCGAAGAGAACGATCTGGACCGCCACATCCGCTACAAGCACCGCATCCTCAGCGCCGTCTGGTCCAGCCAGGACAACCTCTGGACCCTGGAGGCCGAGCGCACCGACACCGGCGAGCGCCTGCGCTTCACCACCAACTTCCTGTGGATGTGCCAGGGCTACTTCCGCCACTCCAAGGGCTACACCCCCGAGTGGGAGGGCATGACCGACTACAAGGGCCAGATCGTCCATCCCCAGACCTGGCCGGAGAACCTCGACTACAAGGGCAAGAAGGTCCTGGTGATCGGCTCCGGCGCCACGGCCGCGACCCTGGTCCCGGCCATCGCCGGGGACTGCGAGCACGTCACCCTGCTGCAGCGGTCGCCGACCTATTTCATCCCGGGCCGCAACGCCAACGAGCTGGCCGACACCCTGCGCGAGCTGAAGATCGACGAGAAGTGGATCCACGAGATTGTCCGCCGCAAGATCGTCCATGACGGCGACGCCTTCGCCCGTCGGGCGGTGGAGGACACCGAGGCGGTCACCGCCGAGCTGCTGGGGGGCGTCCGCGCCTTCCTCGGCGAGGACTTCGACGTGGCCAAGCACTTCACCCCCCGCTACCGCCCCTGGCGTCAGCGCATCGCCTTCATTCCGGACGGCGACCTGTTCCAGGGCATCGCCTCGGGCAAGGCCTCCATCGTCACCGACGAGATCGACCGCTTCACCGAGAAGGGCATCCTGCTGAAGTCGGGCCAGGAGCTGGAGGCCGACATCATCGTCACCGCCACCGGCTTCGAGCTCTGCGTCCTGGGCGACATCGACTTCACCATCGACGGCAAGAAGCTGAACTTCGCCGACACCGTCACCTATCGCGGCATGATGTTCACCGGCGTCCCCAACATGGTCTGGGTGTTCGGCTACTTCCGCGCCTCCTGGACCCTGCGCGCCGACATGGTGGCCCAGTTCGTCCTGCGCCTGCTCAAGCACATGGACGAGAAGGGCGCCAAGAAGGTCGAGGTCGCCCTGCGGCCCGAGGACAAGGACATGCCGCTGCTGCCCTGGATCGATCCGGAGAACTTCAACCCCGGCTACCTGATGCGCGGCATGCACCTCTTGCCCAAGAGCGGCGACAAGCCCGAATGGCGCCACAGCCAGGACTACCTCACCGAGAAGGAACAGTTCCCGGCCATCGACCTCGACGACAAGGCCTTCGTCTACAAGTAGGGCGCTGAGCCACCGTGCGACTCCTCGCCCCCTTCAGGGGGAGAGGATGGGTGAGGGGGCCTCCGCGCAGCGGAGGTCTTCCGCCTACGGAGCAACAACGGCGCTTCAGAAAGAACCCTCACCCAACCTCTCCCGCAAGCGGGAGAGGAGGAGCTACCCCGAGTTCCTCAACCCCGCCGCCACGCCGTTGATGGTCAGGTGGATGCCCTCGCGCACCTCGGGCGTGTCGTCGCCGGAGCGCCGCCGGCGGATCAGTTCGATCTGCAGGTGGTTGAGCGGGTCGATATAGGGCAGGCGCGAGCGGATGATGGCCGCCAGGTCGGGATTGTTCTCCAGCAAGCTGGACTGACCGGTGATGGAGAGCAGGGCCTGGGTGGTGCGCTCCCACTCGGCGCTGATCTGGCCGAAGATGGTGTCGGCCAGGCCGCGGTCCTCCACCAGGCCGGAATAGCGCTTGGCGATGGCGATGTCGGCCTTGGCCAGCACCATCTCCATATTGGCGAGCGTCGTGGAGAAGAACGGCCAGTTGCGGTGCAGCTCCTGCAGCTGCTCGGGGGGCAGGCCCGCGGCCGCCACCGCCGAGCCGAAGCCGTACCAGCCGGGCAGCATCACCCGGGCCTGGGACCAGGAGAACACCCAGGGGATGGCGCGTAGGCCCTCGATGGTGCGGGTGGCCTGGCGCGAGGTCGGCCGGCTGCCGATATTGAGGTCGGCGATCTCGGCGATCGGCGTCGCGGCGAAGAAGTAGTCGGCGAATCCCGGGGTCTCGTAGACCAGGGCCCGGTAGGCGCGGAAGCTCGCCTCGGACAGCCGCCCCATGATCGCGCCATAGGCCTCGCGGGTGGAGACGTCGCGCTTGCGCAGGGAGGCCAGCACCACCCCGGCGGTCAGGGTCTCCAGGCTCTGGCGGGCCAGTTCCGGGTCGGCGTACTTGTTGGCCACCACCTCCCCCTGCTCGGTGATGCGGATGTGGCCGTTCACCGTGCCCGCCGGCTGGGCCAGGATGGCGTCGAAGCTGGAGCCGCCGCCGCGCCCCACCGTGCCGCCGCGGCCGTGGAACAGCTGCAGGGACAGGCCCGCGGCCCGGGTCGCCGCCACCAGGGCCGTCGAGGTCTGGTGCAGGGTCCAGGTGGAGGTCAGGTAGCTGCCGTCCTTGTTGCTGTCCGAATAGCCGATCATCACCTCCTGCCGCCCGGCGCCGGCCAGCAGGGCGCGGACCAGGGGCAGGGCGAGATAGCGGGTCATGGTGCCCGGCGCGTCGCGCAGGTCGGCGATGGTCTCGAACAGGGGCTCGGCGAAGATCCGCGTGTCGGCCGGATCCTCGGGGCGGTAGAGGCCGACCTCCTTCAGCAGCAGATAGACCTCCAGCAGGTCGGAGACCGAGGTGGTGTTGGAGACGATATAGGCCTTGATGGCTTCGGGCCCGTAGAGCCGGACAGCCTCGGCGGCGGCCTGGAGCACGGCATATTCCTTGGCCGTCTCCTCGCTGTAGGCGGCGTAGGGCGAGTACAGCAGCCGGCCGTGGGAGAGCTCCCTCACCAGCAGGTCGCAGCGCTCGTCTTCCGGGAGAGCCTCATAGTCCGCGCAGACACCCGCCACCTTCAGAAGTTCGGCGGCGACCCGGGCGTGGACCGCCGAGTTCTGGCGCATGTCCAGGGTCGCCAGGTGGAAGCCGAAGCAGTCGACGGCGCGGATCAGGTCGGGCAGGGCGCCCTCGGCGAACACCTCGCCATGCTGGGCGATCAGGGCGTCCTGCAGCACCTGCAGGTCGGCCTTCAGTTCGTCAGGGCCGGTATAGGGCTGGCCGGTGAAGGGGGTCGGGCGGACCGAGCCGCCGGTCAGGGCCGGATAGGCCGCGGCCAGCCGGGCGTAGACACCGGTCAGGGCCCGGCGATAGGGCTCGTCGGCCCGGTTGGGCGAGGTGTCGGGCGAGCGGTCCGCCAGGGCCTGCAGGGCCGGCGGGGTCTGGGCCAGGGTGGCGGAGATGGAGAGTTCGGCGCCCAGGGCGTTGATCCGCGCCAAGTGGGAGTCGAGCGCCGCGCGCGCCTGCCGGGCGAAGGCGTGCCGCATGATGTCGGCGGTGACGAAGGGGTTGCCGTCGCGGTCGCCCCCGACCCAGGACCCGATCTTGAGGAAGCTGGGGACGCCGGCCCCGGGCGTCAGCTCGCGCCAGTGGGCGTACAGCCTGGGCAGTTCGGTCAGGAAGCTGCGCTCGAAATAGGAGACCGCGTTCTCGATCTCGTCGGCCACCCCCAGCTTCACGCCGCGCAGCAGGCGGGTGCGCCAGATGATGGCGATCTGCCGGACCAGCTCCCGTTCGTGCGCCGCGCGGGCGGCGACGTCGGGGGTGTCATGGGCCTCCAGGGCCTCCATGATGGCCCCGGCGCGATCCAGCAGGCTCTTGCGGCGCACCTCGCTGGGGTGGGCGGTGATCACCGGGGCGATGACGGCGTCGGCCAGCAGGTCGGCCACCTGGTCCGGCCCGATCCCGGCCTCGGCCAGGCTCCGCAGGGCGCCGGCCAGGGTGTCGGGGCGGCCATCGCCCTCACGGCCGCGACGCCGCTGGATCTGGTCCTCGGCGATATTGGTGATCTGCAGGAAGCAGGCGAAGGAGTGGGCGAACCGCACCGCGTCGGGCAGGGAGAGCTGGCTCAGCCGGGACTCGACGCCCTTGGCGTCGGCGTCCGGGCCGTCGCGGTGCAGGGCCACCGAGGCCTGGCGGATCTGCTCGATCTCCTCGAACACCGCCAGCCCGTCCTCCGAGCGGATGACGTCCCCCAGGATGCGTCCCAGGAAACGCACCGTGGCGCGGAGCTGGACCGGCAGGGAATGGGGCATGGGCGACCTCTCGACAAACGCTCTATGACACCGGTGTCAATTAGCCGGCATCCCCCTTGGGGTCCACTTCATCAAGCGTCCAACCTCAACGCCCCGGCTGGTAGGTCCGCTCCGTGTGACCCACCAGCTGCTCGGGATAGAAATAGACCTCCCGCAGATCGCCGGCGGCGTAGCGCCCGGCCTGGTCGTTGAAGTGCGGCGACGTCGGATCGCCGCTCTCGCCCCCGGCGGTCACCGCCCGGGCCTTCACCCGGTCGCCGAACTCCACCACGGCGACGAAGCTGTTGCCGCTGGTCCCGTAGTACTTCCTGGTCCCCGGCTTGCGCCCGGCGCCGAAGGAGGCCAGCGATCCCCACTGGGCCGAGGCGAAGGGCACCGGGATGCTGGGGGCGGAGTCGTTGAAGGGCTGGACCAGGTCGCCGGTCAGGCGCTGGAAGCGGTTGATCTGGCCCCAGGGCGTGCGCCAGGTCCCGAAGTCCGCCGCCAACCGATCGGAGGCGGCGGCCAAGGCGACGAGCCTCTGCTGCGGCGTGGTGCGGCTGGCCATGTCCTCATAGACCGATCGCCCCGCGGCGCGGGCCGCGGCGGCCACCTCGCCCCAGAGCTGCTCGCCCCAGAACACCGCCAGCGAGGTGGCCTCGGAGTCCGCCGACCAGCGATGGTCCCAGCCGCGCAGCAGGGCGATCTGGTCGGCCAGCCGGGCCTTCAGCGGGTCGCCGGCCGGGGCCGCGTCATAGGCCGCCAGCAGCGGCGGGATCAGCTGGTCGAAGGCGGTCAGGCGCGGGTCGTAGGCCGCCGCGATCAGGGTCGGCAGGGTGAAGTCCTTGCGGTCCTTCAGCACCAGGTCGGCATGGACGCCGCGGGGGTTCTCGCCGGCCGAGTCCATGTAGCGCGGATAGTCGGCCTTCCTGGGGCTGTAGGCCCCGGCCGCCGAATAGGGCCAGTTGTTGGTGTTGGCGATCCAGCCATTGGGCGGGTTCAGCAGGTGCGGCGCCTCGTCCAGCGCGTGCAGCCCCTTCCAGTCGGTGGTGGGATCGGAGCCGTCCACCGGCTTGGTGTAGTCGAACCGGTCGTCCCGCCGGGGGATGAACTGCGGGTGCAGATAGGCCACCTCGCCCTTGGCGTCGGCGAACAGGGTGTTGTTGGAGGAGTTGGCCTGCAGGGCCATGACCTTCATGTAGCTGGCGTAGTCGACGGCCTTGGTGCGCAGGAAGGACTGGCTCAGCGCGGCCACTGGCCGATGCATCAGGGCGACGCTGATCCACTTGCCGCCGGCCTCGCGGACGATGGGGCCGTGGTGGGTGCGATAGACGGTGAAGGCCCTGCTCTTCATCGCCCCGTCGGCGGCGCGGTAGGGGACGGTGATGACCGAGGTCGCGACCCGGCGATCCTCGGTCCCGTAGCGATAGGTCAATCTGTCGCCCGAGCCCGCGATGGTCTCGGCGAACTCGTCGATGACGTCGACCCCGCTGGAGGTGTGCATCCAGCCGGCCTTGGCGTTGAAGCCCTGGTAGATGAAGAACTGGCCCCAGGTCGCCGCCCCATAGACGTTCAACCCCTCATCGCTGCTCACCTGCTGCTCGGAACGGAAGAAGAAGCTGGTGTGGGGATTGATCAGCAGCAGGGCGTGCTTGGCCGCCGTGTTGGAGGGCGCGATGGCGAAGCCGTTGGAGCCCGAGGGCTCCTTGAACTGGGCCAGGGCGAACTGCTCGTCGGCCATCGAGGTCCGCCGCCCGCCATAGAAGGCCTCGAGCTGGGGCAGGGAGATGCTCTCGATGTCGCCGCCGATGCTGCCCTCGGTGAAGGAGAGCGCCATCCAGGGCTCGAAGCGCTTGATCACCCGCGGCGTCACGGTGGGATGGGTGGCGAGGTAATAGTTCAGCCCGTCGGCCCAGGCGGTCATCAGGGTCTGCAGCCAGGCGGGACTTTGCGCGTACTGGGCCTTGAGCTGGACGGGATCGATGAACAGCTTCATCCGTAGGTCCTGCCAGATGGCCTTCTCGCCCTCTGCCTCGGCCAGGCGGCCCATGGCGTTGATGTAGTTGGTCTCGACCCGGTTGAAGTCGTCCTCCGCCTGGGCGTAGACCATGCCGAACACCGCCTCGGCGTCGGTCTTGCCGTGGACGTGAGCGATCCCCCAGTCGTCGCGGACGATGGTCACGTTCTGGGCCCGCGCGGCCCAGCGGGCGGCGTCGCCGTCGGCGGCGGCGGCCGGGGAGGCCAGGGCGATCAGGACGGCGATCAGGGCGAAGGCGCGGGGAAGGACTTGCATCCCGCGACGCTAGGGTCAGGCCGTGGCCACGGCAACGCCGCAGCCGTGGGAAATCGTCGGCGGCTGTCCCGGCGCTAGCCGATGAGGCGCCGAACGGCGGCGTCGAGCACGCCCTGCGCCTGGGCCGGGGCTAGCCCCTGCTCGCGGCGCAGGCGCGACCAGGCCTCGAAGCTCAACATCAGGTCCAGGGCCTCGAGGGTCACCGGATCGACCTGCCCGTCCACCACCCGCTCGAGGATATCCCGCAGGGCCTTCACCAGCCGGCTTGCGTCATCCCCCAGAAACCGGGAGCGGTGGCGGAAGGTGTCCGACGCCCGGCGGAAGGGGCCGATTTTCTCGAAGACCATGCTGCGGCGCTCCACCAGCTCCAGCACCCGGCCGCGCCAGTCGGGCGCCTTGAAGGGCTGGTCGGCGATGGCGCGGACCTCAGCCTCGATGACTTCGGACATCTCGCGATAGAGGCCGTCCATGTCGCTGAAGTGCCGGAACACGGTGCGCAGGCCGACGTCGGCCCGGGCCGCCACCTGCTCGGCGCTGGGCGCCACCTCACCGGACTGGACGATCTCCAGCATGGCCGCGACGATGCGGGCGCGGTTGTCCTCGCCGCGCCGGCGACGGCCGTCGGAGGACGCGCCGGCCTCGGGTTCGACGAGGCTGAGCTTGGGTCGGGATGTCACGCGGCTACACACTCACCAGGGCATCGAAGGCCGCTGAATAGAGCCCGTCGCGCTCGCGCGCCAGGGGTCAGGCGAACAGGGCCATGCATCCGGTGGACTGGAGGGCGGAATCGACCCTGGTCCGGGCGTCCGCCTCCAGAGCCGCCCGCGCCTGGCGCAGCCACTGCAGGCATTTGGCCTGGTAGGGGAAGGGCTGCTGGTTCCAGGCCTGACCGTCCACCGTCGCGGCGACCTCGCTCGCGCCGTCCATCACCGCCTTGGCGTTGGCCAGCATGACCGGCGGATAGACCCGGCCGATCTCGGTCAGCAGGGCGATCAGGGTCGGGGGCAGGGCGTCCATGGAGACCCAGCCGTCGTCCCTCGGCTCGACCCCGGACTGGTCCTCCATCATGCCCACCCAGGCCGTCACCCGCGGCGCGACCTTCAGGGTCAGCGCCATGGGGGTGGGATCGAACTCGGCGAGCTGGGTGAGTTGGCCGAACACCGCGAAGTCGCAGGCCGCGGGGCGTTCGCCCAGCAGGTAGGGCTGGCGGGCGAGGTGGGCGTCGAAGGCTCGCAGGAACCGTTCATAGGCCGCCTCGATCACCGGCCCGGTCGCGGGGTTGGAGCCGACATAGCGCAGGCGGCCGATCTGCCGCTCGGCGAACATCGCGCCGCGCGCCGCCAGTTCCTCGTCGGGGACGCAGTAGCCGCGCCAACAGGGCAGGATGGCGGCGGCCTTGGCGATGTCGGCCTCGTAGGCCCAGCGATAGTGGAACATGGCCTTGGTGAGCCACTCGTCGGCATAGTCCTCGATCAGCTCGTCGAGGAAGGCCAGGGCCGGGTCGGCTGGGATCAGGCTGCGGCCGGTGTGCTCGCGCTCCAGCCGCCGGATGATCGGGGTGGAGTCGGTGACCGCCTGCAGGGTCCCGGCCTCGTCGGGCAGGTAGAAGGTGGGCAGCAGGGCGACCTTGGGCTGGGGCAGGCCGGCCAGGGCCGGGCCGCTGGCGGGCAGGAAGCGGTAAGGGATCCGCCGGTAGCGCAGAACCGCCAGCATCTTGCGGGTATAGGGCGAGCCGGGGGCGCCTGAGAGGGTGACGCGGTCTGACATGTCGGGGTCTCCTCAGCGGAAGGTCTGGAGCCGGTTGGAATATCGGATTTCCGTCGTTCCGGCCGGCAGGCTCACCAGGTCGCCATCGTGGCCGACGCGGATCTCGCCCTTGAAGATCTCCCGCGACTTCCCGAGGAACGGCGCCTCCAGGGCCCGCATGGGCAGGGGCGGGATGATGTGGGTGAACAGCAGGGACTTCACCCCGGCCCGCTGGGCGATGCCCGCCGCCTGCTCCGGCGTCGTGTGATAGGTGAGGATGTCGTTGAAGATGGCCGCCAGGTTGCCGCGGTGGTTGGCCAGCGCCGCCTTGCGCTGCAGGGCCACCAGGTTCGGCGCCAGGCCCTCGTGCACCAGCAGGTCGGCGCCCTTGGCGGCCGCTTCCAGGCGCGGCGAGGCGGTGGTGTCGCCGCTGATCACCGCGCGGCGGCCCTTGTAGATGAACAGGTAGCCCACCGCCGGATCCACCGGATTGTGATGCACCGGGAAGGCGATGACCTTCAGGTCCGGCTCGTCGATCAGGGTGACGTTGGGCCGGTCGGCGCCGACGACGAAGGGATGGGGCGCGCCGCCGAAGCCGCTGGGCGGGATCACCTTGGGCCCGTGGTGGGCGATGCGGTAGCCGCTGTCGAGGGTGTAGGCCGACTGGAAGCCCGCCACCACCTGGTCGACCCCGGTGGGGCCGTAGATCGGCAGGGGGCTGGTGTTGGCGCCGCTGGCCCAGCGCTGCAGCATCAGCTCCCCCAGGCCGTCGATGTGGTCGGAGTGGAAGTGGGTGATGAAGACCCCATCGACGCGGGCGGGGGGCAGGTTCATCAGGGAGAGGTTCTTGGTGCTCCCGGCGCCGGAATCGACCACGAACAGCTTCTTGCCCGCCAGCACCACCGTGCAGGGGCCGGCCCGGGTCGGGTCGGGCATGGGGGAGCCGGAACCGCAGAGTCCGACGTGCAGGCCGTCGGCCAGGCCGGCATAGGGATCGGCGCCCATGGCCTGCATATAGATCCGCGACATGGCCGCCGTGGCCAGCTTGTCTCGCACGAGCCAGGCGCCCGCCAGACCCAGGATGATCACGCCCACCAGCACCAGGACAACTGTCCGCAATCCGCGCATGCCCGTTCTTCCCCTGTCCCATGTCCCCGGCTTGACCCCGGGATATATTGGCACGCATATTGTCACTAGTTTCAGTCAAGGGCCAGGGGCAACTGGCGCCGGAGGATGCGATGCAGGTTCTGAGGACGCCGGACGAACGATTCACCGGCCTGGCCGACTGGCCCTTCGCCCCCCACTACGCCCAGGTCACCGACGCTGACGGCACGGAGCTGCGCCTGCACTATGTGGACGAGGGCCCCCGCGACGGGGCCGTGGTGCTGCTGATGCACGGCGAGCCGTCCTGGGCCTATCTCTACCGCAGGATCATCGCCGCCCTGGCGGCCAAGGGTCACCGGGTGATCGCGCCGGACCTGATCGGCTTTGGGCGGTCCGACAAGCCCGCCCTGCGCACCGACTACACCTATGAGCGCCACGTGGCGTGGATGAGCCAGTGGTTCCTGGGCCTCGACCTGAAGGACGTCACCCTATTCTGCCAGGACTGGGGCGGCCTGATCGGCCTGCGCCTGGCGGCCGCCTTCCCCGAGCGCTTCGCCGGCCTGGTGATCGCCAACACCGACCTGCCGGTGGGCTCGGGCATGACCGAGGGCTTCAAGGCCTGGCTGGAGTTCAGCCAGACCATCCCGGAAATGCCCATCGGCATGATCGTCAACATGGGGACCGGCCGCGACCTGACCCTGGCCGAGATCGCCGCCTACGACGCCCCCTTCCCGGATGAGACCTACAAGGAGGGCGCGCGCCAGTTCCCCACCCTGGTGCCGGTGACCCCCGAGCACGGCTCGGTGGCGGAGAACAAGGCCGCCTGGCAGGTCCTGGAGACTTTCGACAAGCCGGTGGTCACCGCCTTCAGCGACGGCGACGCCGTCAGCCGCGGTGGCGACGTCGCCTTCCAGACCCGGATCCCCGGCGCCAAGGGCCAGCCCCATGTCACCACCCAGGGCGCCCACTTCCTGCAGGAAGACTGCCCCGAGGCGATCACCGCCATCATCGACACCCTGATCCGCGCCCGGAGCTGAGCCCCATGAACGTCGTCAACGCCGTCCTGCCGCCGATGACCCAGGCCATGGAATTCTTCGGGGCGCCCGAGGACGGGCCCTTCGTCATGGTCAACCTGCTGAAGTTCAAGCCCAGGGCCGAGTACCCCGACGGCGCCGACGCCCATCTCACCGGCCGCGAGGCCTATGCCCGCTACGGCGTCGAGGTGACCAAGCTGGTGGAGGCCCTGGGCGGGGCCATGCGCTACAGCGGCGAGGTCACCGGCCTGATGATCGGCGACGTCGAGGAGCTGTGGGACATGGTGGCGCTCGCCGAATATCCGTCCCTGGCGGCCTTCCGCGAGATGGCGATGTCGCCGGCCATGCACGCCATCGAGCACCACCGCGCCGCCGGCCTGGCCGGCCAGCTCAACATCAAGACCAGGCCCCTGACGGGCTGAGCGCGCGGCCGCGCCCGCGCCTCAGTTGTCCCAGAGGATGTATTCGTCGCCCGGCTTCTGCGGAACCCCGCCCGGCTTGTCGACCATCACCGCCCCCTGCAGCAGGGAAGGCCACATGGGCTTCACGCTCTGGGCGTCCTGGGTCTTGAGCAGGGCGAGCAGGGCCTTGACCTTCTCGGGCTGGGCCTGGGCCAGGTCGTGCTGCTCGGTGGGGTCGGCGGCCAGGTCGTAGAGCCAGACCTTGCCCCTCGCCTCGTTGCTCTGCAGCTTCCAGTCGCCGTCCAGCACCACCTTGTACTGGCCCGAGCGCCAGAACATCGTCTGGTGCGGCCGACCCGTGGACTGGCCCTTCAGATAGGGGAGCAGGTCGACCCCGTCGATCACCCGGTCCCTGGGCAGGGGCGCCCCGGCCGCCGCCGCGGCGGTGGCGAAGATGTCGATATGCCCCACCGGATAGGGATAGCGCGAGCCGGCCTGGATGGCGCCCGGCCAGCGCATGAAGAAGGGCGCGTGGATGCCGCCCTCGAAGAAGGTCGACTTGAAGCCGCGATAGGGCCGGTTGATGTCGGGCAGACCGATATAGCCGGCGCCGCCGTTGTCGCTGGTGAAGATCACCAGGGTGTTCTGGTCCAGACCCTCGTCCTTCAGGGTCTGCAGGATGCGGCCCACATTGCGGTCCAGGTTGCGCACCATGGCGCCGTAAACCCTAAGCCGGTGGTCCTTGATCTGGGGCAGGGCGTCATAGTCGGCCTTGGTCGCCTGCAGCGGCGTGTGGATGGCGTTGGGGGCGAAGTACATGAAGAACGGTCGGTTCTTGTTGGCCTTGATCGACGCCACCGCCTCATCGGTGAGGTAGTCGGTCATGTAGCCCTTGGGGGCGAACATCGGCGAGCCGTTGTACTGCACTTGGTAGGGCAGGTTGGGCCACAGGAAGCGGTCGATGGGATCCCAGGGCTGCTTGGAATTGACCACGTCGGGGGCGTTTTCCGGCAGGTACATCGAGCCGCCGGCGATGAAGCCCAGGCTCTCGTCGAAGCCCTGGGCCTCGGGCCGCGAGCCGGCCGCGCCCCCCAGGTGCCACTTGCCGAAATGCAAGGTGTGGTAGCCCCGGGTCTTCAGCACCTCCGCGATGGTGAGTTCGCCGGCGGGCACGCTCAGGGTGTTGACCGCCGTCGGCGTGGGATCGGCGCTGCCGGGGGGCATGTCCTTGACCCGGTCATGGAAGAACTTGGGCTTGAAGATCGCGCCGGGCTCGGCCTGCGTGCCCACCATCTTCTCGAAGGCGACGGGGGCCGGGGTGAATTCGAAGCCGAAGCGGGTGGGATAGCGGCCGGTCATGATCGCCGCCCGCGAGGGGGCGCAGGTGGCGTTGCCGGCATAGCCGTTGGCGAAGGCCACCCCGTCGCGGCCGATGGAGTCGATATTGGGGGTCGGGACCTGGCCGCCGGCCACGCCGCCGCCGTTGAAGGTGATGTCGTTGAAGCCCATGTCGTCGGCCAGGATGAAGACCACGTTGGGCGGCCGCGCCCCCGGCGCCGGGGCAGCGGGGCCCTGGGCCCAGGTCACCGGATGGTTGGGCTCAATGTGCGGCAGCCGCGAATGGGCGATCATGGCGAAGATGGTCGCCCGGTTCATCGCCGCCACGGCCACAGCGCCGGCCACCACGACGAGCGCCACGCCGATCCAGATCCGGAGCTTCATGTCTTTCCCCCGCGCCCGCGCTGTCGGCGGGCATATATTGGCATCTAGAGTGTCATTAGATGCGCGGGCGGGCAAGCGTCCTTGCGTGACCCCTAGCCGGCGGCCCGCTTCACGGTCCGGAAGCCCAGGTGCGAGGAGCCGGTGTCCGGCGGTCCCGGCTGCCGGGCCGAGGGGCGGTAGCGGAAGCAGTAGTCGTCGGCGCAGAGATAGGAGCCGCCCTTGATCACGTGCTTGGGCGCCGTGGCCCGGGGCTCGGCGGGGTCATAGGCCATCTCCTGACCGGGGCCGTGGGGGTCGGGACCCGAGCCGGTCAGGCCGGGCTTGTAGAAGTCCTTCGTCCACTCCCAGACATTGCCGGCCATGTCGTAGAGGCCGTAGCCGTTGGCGGCGAAGCACCCCACCGGGGCGGGGCGGGCCTGATAGCCGTCGGCGCCGGTGTCGATGGCGGGGAACACACCCTGCCAGTAGTTGGCCCGGGGCTTGGTCTGGCTGGAGGGCGTGTCGCCCCATTCGTAGCGGGCGTCCGTCAGGCCGCCACGGGCGGCGAACTCCCACTCGGCCTCGGTGGGCAGGTCGCGGCCGCGCCAGCGGGCGTAGGCGAGGGCGTCCTCATAGGCGATCTGCACGGCCGGCAAGCGGTCCTGGCCGGCGATGGCGCTCTTGGGGCCGGTGGGATGGCGCCACTGGGCGCCGTCGACGATCTGCCACCAGGTCGCGGGATTGACCAGCTTGGGATCGGCCAGCGCCCCCTTGAAGACGATGGCCGAGGGCTTCAGCAAGGCCGGGTCGACGCCGGGATAGAATTTCGGGTCGGGCTGGCGCTCGGCCAGGGTCACATAGCCCGTCGCCTTCACGAACTGGGCGAACGCGCCGTTGGTGACCTCGGTGCGGTCGATGGAGAAGGGCCCCACGCTCACCGTCCGCGGTGGGCCCTCCTCCGGGCGCAGGGGATCCTCGCCCATGGTGAAGCGGCCGCCCGCCAGGGCCACCTCGCCCATGGGCTGGGCCGCGCAGGGCCTGGGTCCAGGGCCGCCTGCCGCCGTCCTTTCGGGCCCGCAGGCGGCCAGGAACAGCATCAGGGCCAGGGGCGGGGCGATCCGGATCATCGGCGGACACTCCCTCATTGCGGCGATCCGCGCCAGCGGTCAGCCGCCGGGGAGTTGATCCCGATCAAGGTGGCGGCCCCCGTCCAAGCTTAGCAAGGGGGGCCGTGAAGGCCGATTCCAGCGACGGGACGTCCGCCCCCCGGGCCCCCTGCTGGACGGGCGCCCCGGAGAGAGATCTCCGGGGCGCTCTCTCCGCTCCACCGGACCCGCAGAGGGCGAACACCATGTCGACGTCTCCCCACGACCCCTCCCGCACAGCCGTCTGGCGCAGGCTCCGGATCGCGGCCCTGTCGCTTTCGGTGCTCACCGCCGGTTGCGCCACCTCGGCCTCGGACGGGGTCGCCCCCGGCTCGGCGGCGGAGCGGGGCCGCGACCTGGCCGAGCTGCGCTGCGGCGGCTGCCACGGCCTGGGCCTCTATGGCGAGAGCCCCCGGTCGCCCTCCACCCCCTTCCGCGACATGCGCCGCCGGATGACCGCCCTCACCTTCCAGCAGCGGATGACCGACATCGCCGAGGGGCGGCACTACGACATGCCGCGCATCGGTCTGAGCGTCAGCGAGACCGAGGACATCGCCGCCTATATCGAGAGCCTCGAGAAGCCCTGAGCCTCGCCCTCGGGGGGCGGAAGCCGCCGCGATAGGCGCCCATGGCAGGCTCTGCCTAAGAGAAGGGCGCCTGGCTGCCCGTGTGCGCTGTCGACGTATTACGATTTGATCAGATCGTAATACCGCCCGCACATCGGGGCATGAACGTCGAAAGCCTTCCCCTGGCGCGATTGAGTCTGAGCATGCCCGCCGAACTGGTGGCGCAGCTCGACGCCATGGTCACCGAGCGCGGCCTGCCCAGCCGCTCGCAGATGATCGCCGAACTGATCCGTCACGAGCTGGCCGAGCACGGCGAGGAGCGGGCCGGCGTGGTCCTGGCCGGGACCATCACCCTGATCTACCGCACCGAAAGCGGCCGGGTCCGGCAGGCGCTGGCCCAGGCCCAGCAGGCCTATCTGGAGGAGGTGATCTCCTCCCAGCACGTCTTCCTGGAGGACGACCAGTCCCTGGAGGTGCTGCTGGTCCAGGGCCCCTCGGAGCACCTGCGCGACCTCTGCGACGAGCTGCGCAAGATCCGCGGGGTGCAGCAGATCAAGCTGGTGACCACCACCGCGCTCCTGCCGCCCCTGCACGCCCTGCTCGATCCGAAGGACGCGACATGAGCACCGACACCGCCAATCCCTATGCCGCCCAGGCCCACGCACGGGCCATGGCCGGAGCCCGGGTGGAGTCCATGCCGACCCTGCCGGCCTCGGCCGCCGCCGACCTGCCCCCCGGCGTCGCCGCCGAGTCGATGATCTGGGAGGAGACGATCGCGCCCGGTGGCTACGCCGCCAAGCAGATCGCCCGCGGCGCCCGCCTGCGGCTGGTCGACCTGGCCGGCGACGCCTGCGCCTCCATGCTGGTGTTCAACGCCGAGCGGCCCATCGAGCGGCTGAACGTCGCCGACACCCTGAAGGTCCAGTGGAACGCCTATCTGGGCGCCGGCAAGCTGGTGCTATCGGACATGGGTAAGGTGATGCTCAGCGTCCTGGCCGACGAGGCCGGAACCCACGACGCCTTCTGCGGCGCCTCCAATCTCGCCACCAACGCCGCGAAATACGGGACCGGCGACAACTGGGGCCCCCACCCCAACGCCCGGGACCGCTTCAGCCTGGCCCTGGCCAAGTTCGGCCTGGGCCGCCGCGACATCCATCCCTGCATCAACTGGTTCAAGGGCGTGAAGGTCGAGGACGACGGGTCCCTGACCCCGCAGCACGGTCCCTTCGCCCCCGGCCGCGGCCTGACCCTGCGGGCGGAGATGGACCTCATCGCGGTGTTCGCCAACTGTCCCCACGTCCTGGACGCGCGGCCCGACTACAGCGTCACCCCGCTGCGGGTCAGCGCCTGGCGCGGGCCGGTGACCCCCGCCGACGACCCCCTGCGCAACGCCACGCCGGAGGGCCTGCGGGCCTTCCTCAACGTCGAAGCCGAGTACAGCCGATGAGCGATCCCCTGAGTGGCCTGACCGGCCCCATCGCCCGCGACGACATCGTGCCCGCCCGCGCCCCCTGGGACGCGGTGGTGCGCAAGGGCCAGACCCTGCGCATCGTCGACCTGGAGGGAAACCAGGCCGTCGACTTCCTGATGTACGCCCTGGCCGACGACGCCGAGCGCTATTCGGCCCAGGACACCATGGCCGCCCAGGGCAATATCTTCCTGAAGACGGGGTCGGTGCTGCTCTCCAACGAGGGGAACCCCATGGCGACGGTCACCGGCACCTCGGTGGCCTATCACGACACCATCGGCGGGGCCTGCTCGTGTGAAAGCAACACCCTGCGCTACGGCCACCACACCAAGAGCCAGCACGCCTGCGTCGAGAACTTCCTGCAGGCCAACGCCAAGCACGGGCGCGGCAAGCGCGACATGGTCTCCAACATCAACTGGTTCATGAACGTGCCGGTGGAGGCCGACGGCGCCCTGGGCATCGTCGACGGCATCTCGGCGCCCGGCCTCTATGTGGACCTGCGCGCGGAGATGGACCTGGTGGCCATCGTCTCCAACTGTCCGCAGATCAACAATCCTTGCAACGGCTTCAATCCGACGCCCGTGCGCATGATCATCGCGGGGTAGGGCGGTTGTTCACCAAGGTCCTGATCGCCAACCGGGGCGCCATCGCCTGCCGGATCATCCGTACCCTGAAGACCATGGGGGTCGGCTCCGTCGCGGTGTTCTCCGACGCCGACGCCGGCAGCCTGCACGTGTCCCAGGCCGACGAGGCGGTGCGCATCGGCCCCGCGCCCGCCGCCCAGTCCTATCTCGACATCGACGCCATCCTGGCCGCGGCCCAGGCCACCGGCGCCCAGGCGATCCATCCGGGTTACGGCTTCCTGTCGGAAAACACCGTCTTCGCCGAGCGCTGCGAGGCCGCTGGCATCGCGTTCATCGGCCCGACGCCCGCCAACATCCTGGCCTTCGGGCTGAAGCACACCGCCCGCGACCTGGCCCAGGCCCAGGGCGTGCCCTTGGCCCCCGGCACCGACCTGCTGACCGACGCCCAGGCCGCCGGCGAGGCGGCGGAGCGGATCGGCTTCCCGGTGATCCTCAAGGCCACCGCCGGCGGCGGCGGCATCGGCATGCGGGTCTGCGAGACCCCCGAAGCGGTGGCCGAGGCCTTCGCCGCCGTGGCCCGCCTGGCGGGCTCCAACTTCTCCGACGGCGGGGTCTTCCTGGAGCGCTATGTCCGGAAGGCCCGCCACATCGAGGTCCAGGTGTTCGGCGATGGGCGCGGCCGAGTCGTCGCGCTCGGCGAACGCGACTGCTCCCTGCAACGCCGCAACCAGAAGGTCATCGAGGAGACCCCGGCGCCGCACCTGCCGGCCGCCACCCGCGCGGCCCTGATGGCCGCAGCCGTGCGGCTCTGCGAGGCCGCCGACTACCGCTCGGCCGGCACCGTGGAGTTCCTCTACGACGCCGGGCGCGACGACTTCTTCTTCCTTGAGGTGAACACCCGCCTGCAGGTGGAGCACGGCGTCACCGAGCAGGTCACAGGCGTCGACCTGGTGGAATGGATGATCCGCGGGGCGGCGGGGGACTACGGTTTCCTGGGCGGCTTCGACGGGACCGCCCAGGGCGCCTCGATCCAGGCCCGGCTCTATGCCGAGGACCCCGGCCAGGACTACCGGCCCTCCTCGGGCGTGCTCACCCAGGCGAGCTTCCCCGAGGGCGTGCGAGTCGATACCTGGGTCACCGACGGCTCGGAGGTCAGCGCCCACTACGATCCCCTGCTGGCCAAGCTGATCGTCACCGCCCCCGACCGCGCCGCCGCCGTCCGCGCCCTGCAGGAGGCCCTCGACCGCACCGCCCTCTACGGCCTGGAGACCAACCTCGAATGGCTGCGCCAGGTGGCGCGCAGCGAAGCCTTCGTCAGCGGCCAGGTCTCCACCCGCGCCCTGGCCGAGATCACCTTCGCACCCTGCACCATCCGGGTGCTGAGCGGTGGGCCGGCCACCACCGTCCAGGACTATCCCGGCCGCATCGGCTACTGGGACGTGGGTGTGCCCCCCTCCGGGCCCATGGACGCGCTCGCGTTCCGGCTGGGCAACCGGCTGCTGGGCAATCCCGAGGGCGCGGCGGGGCTGGAGATCACCGCGCTCGGCCCCAGCCTGATCTTCAACCACGACGCGGTGGTCTGCCTCACCGGCGCCGAGCTGGAGGCCAGCCTCGACGGCGAGCCGGTGGCCACCTACGCCCCCATCGCCATCGCCACGGGCCGGACCCTGAAGATCGCCCGGGTCAAGGGGGCGGGCCTGCGCGCCTATCTGCTGGTACGCGGCGGGCTCGATATCCCGGCCTATCTGGGCAGCCGCTCCAGCTTCACCCTCGGCGGCTTCGGCGGCCATGCGGGCCGCACCCTTGCGGCCGGCGACATCCTGCACATCGGCCAGGCCGCCGCCGGCGAGGTCGCAGCCCCCCTGGCGCCCGCCCTGCGGCCGGAGCTCTCCAAGGTCTGGGTGCTGCGGGTCCTGGCCGGGCCCCACGGCGCCCCGGACTTCTTCACGCCGGGCGACATCGCCATGGTGCGCACCGCCGAATGGAAGGTGCACTACAACTCCAACCGCACCGGCGTGCGCCTGATCGGGCCCAAGCCCCACTGGGCGCGGCGCGACGGCGGTGAGGCGGGGCTGCACCCCTCCAACATCCACGACAACGCCTACGCCATCGGCGCCGTCGACTTCACCGGCGACATGCCCATCATCCTGGGGCCGGACGGCCCCTCCCTGGGGGGCTTCGTCTGCCCCTTCGTGGTGATCCAGGCCGACCTCTGGAAGGTGGGCCAACTGGCGCCCGGCGACACCGTCATGTTCGATCTGGTGGACGACGCCGCGGCGACCGCCGCCGAGATCGACCAGGACCGCCTGGTGGCGCGGCTCGAGCCCGCCCCGCCCCCCGTCGCAGCGCCGGTCCACGACCTGGCGGACCTCACCGATCCGATCTTGGGGACGATCGAGGCCATCGATCACCGGCCCCGCGTGGTCTACCGCCGTCAGGGGGACCGCCATCTGCTGGTGGAGTACGGCCCCATCGTGCTCGACCTGGAGCTGCGCCTGCGCATCCACGCCCTGATGCTGGAGCTTCAGGCCCAGGCCCTACCGGGCGTCATCGACATCACCCCGGGCATCCGCTCCCTGCAGGTCCACTATGACAGCCGCGTCCTGCCCCAGGCCCGGCTGCTGTCGACCCTGATGGAGATGGAGGAGCGCCTGGGCGGTCTCGACGACTTCGAGATTCCCAGCCGGGTGGTGCACCTGCCGTTGTCCTGGAAGGACCCGGCGATCTACCAGACCATCGACAAGTACATGGCCTCGGTGCGCGACGACGCCCCCTGGTGCCCCGACAACATCGAGTTCATCCGCCGCATCAACGGCCTGGAGTCTGAGGACGACGTCCACCGCATCGTCTTCGACGCCCGCTACCTGGTGATGGGCCTGGGCGACGTCTATCTGGGGGCGCCCGTCGCCACACCGGTGGACCCGCGCCACCGCCTGGTGACCACCAAGTACAACCCCGCCCGCACCTGGACCCCGCCCAACGTCGTCGGCATCGGCGGGGCCTATATGTGCATCTACGGCATGGAGGGGCCGGGGGGCTACCAGCTGTTCGGCCGCACCATCCAGGTCTGGAACACCTACCGGCAGACCCAGGCCTTCACCGAGGGCAAGCCCTGGCTGCTGCGCTTCTTCGATCAGATCCGCTTCTTCCCCGTGACCCACGAGGAGCTCACCGAATGGCGCCGTGACTTCCCCCTGGGCCGCCGCGAGATCCGCATCGAGGAGGAGACCTTCAGGCTCTCCGACTACCGCAGGATGATGGCCGACGAGGCCGAGAGCATCGCGGCCTTCCAGGCGACCCGCCAGGCCGCTTTCGAGGCCGAGCGGCACGACTGGGAGCTGAGGGGCGAGTTCGCCCGGGTCGAGGCCTTGTCGAGTGAAGCGATCGATGACGCCCCCGCGGCCGCCTTCGAGGCGCCCGGCGGCTCGGAATTCGTCGAGGCGCCCCTCGGCGGTAGCGTCTGGAAGATGCTCGTCGAGGTGGGCGACCACGTCGAGAAGGGCGCGATCATCGCGGTGATCGAGGCCATGAAGACCGAATGCGATGTGGCCAGCCCCAGCGCCGGGGTGGTGCGCCAGGTCTACGCCCAGGAGCGCCAGCCCATCGCGCCGGGCGCCCCCATGATCGCCCTCGAACCGGCCTGACCCCATGACCCGTCCCTACGTCGCCGCCATCGCCGCCCAGGTCTCCAGCGGCCAGCGCTCCGCCGAGAGCGTCATCGCCGAGGCCCTGGACGCCATCGTCGCCTATGACGAGGTCCAGGCCCACGCCTGGATTATGCGGCCCGACCCACAGACGGTGCTGGCCCAGGCCCGCGCCGTCGACGCCCGGATCGCGGCGGGGGAACAGCTTCCGCTCGCCGGCGTCCCCTTCGCGGTGAAGGACAATATCGACGTGGCGGGCCTGGCCACCACGGCGGCCTGTCCGGCCTACGCCTACGAGCCTGACGAGACCGCCACCGTCGTCGCCCGCCTGCTGGCGGCCGGCGCGATCTGCATGGGCAAGACCAATCTCGATCAGTTCGCCACCGGCCTGGTGGGCGCCCGCAGCCCCTATGGCGCGCCGGGCTGCGTCTACAACCGCGCCTATGTCAGCGGCGGCTCCAGCTCCGGCTCGGCGGTGGCCGTGGCCGCGGGCCTGGTGGCCTTCGCGCTCGGCACCGACACGGCGGGCTCGGGCCGGGTGCCGGCGGCCTTCAACGGCCTGATCGGCTTCAAGCCCACCAAGGGCCGCTGGAGCAGCTCCGGCGTCGTCCCGGCCTGCCGCTCCCTGGACTGCGTCACGGTGCTGGCCAACGACGTCGCCGACGCCGCCCTGGTGGACAGCGTCGTCGCCGCCTTCGATCCCACCGACGCCTATTCGCGGCTCCCGCCGTCGCCGGCCCCCCTCCTGGGGCAGAGCTTCCGTTTCGGCGTGCCCAAGACCGACCAGTTGATCTTCATGGGCGACGACCAGGCCCAGGCCTTCTACGCCAAGGCGGTCGAGCGTCTCACCGCCACGGGCGGCGTCCCGGTCGAGATCGACATCGAGCCCCTGCTGGAGGCCGCCAAGCTGCTCTATAGCGGCCCCTGGGTCGCCGAGCGCACCGCCGCCATCGAGCCCCTGCTGCGGCAGACCCCGGCGGCGGTGAACCCCACGGTCCGCGCCATCCTGCAGGGCGGCTTCGGGGTGACCGGGGTCGAGACCTTCCGCGGCCTCTATGCGCTCGCCGACCATGCCCGGGCCGCCGAGGCGATCTGGCCCCAGGTCGACGTCCTGCTGCTGCCCACCACGCCGACCATCTACCGCCTCCGCGAGGTGACGGCCGAGCCCTTCGCCCTGAACGGGGCGCTGGGGCTCTACACCAACTTCGTCAACCTGCTGGACATGAGCGCCATCGCGGTGCCGGCCGGGTTCCGAGAGAACGACACCGGCTTTGGCGTCACCCTGATCGGCCAGGCCTGGGCGGATCACGTCCTGCTCGACCTGGCTCGCCGCTACGAGGAGATATCCCCCATGCCCGCCGCGCCCGCCCTCGACACCGCCGGCAAGCCCCAGACGGTGAAGCTCGCCGTGGTCGGCGCCCACCTGGCCGGCATGCCCCTGCACTGGCAGCTCACCTCGCGCGACGCGCGCCTGGTGAGCCGAACCAAGACCGCGCCGGCCTACAAGCTGTTCGCCATGACCAACACCACCCCCTTCAAGCCGGCCCTGATCCATGTCGGCGAGGGCGGGGGCGCCATCGAGGTGGAGGTCTACGAAATGGGGGTCGAGGCCTTCGGCAGCTTCGTGGTGGAGGTGCCCGCGCCGCTCGCCATCGGCACGGTCACCCTGGAGGACGGCGGCTCGGTGAAGGGCTTCGTCGCCGAACCCCGCGCCATGGTCGGCGCCGAGGACATCACCGCGCTCGGCGGCTGGCGGGCCTATATCGCCAAGCTGCCGGCCTAGCGGACGGGGGCGGACGATTGCTAGAAGGGAGCTGACGCTTCCTCTCGACAACAAGGCCTCCATGCTGAGCTGGATCCATTCGACCCTGGGCTACGCCTGGGGACCCCTGCGGCTTTTCGAGTCCTTCTTCTTCCTGGCGGGCATCGGCTTTGCGCTGTGCGCGCTGAGCACCTGGATCCTGCTGCCGAAGCTGTGGTCGCGCCTGCCCACCGACCGGGGGCGCGCCTTCGCGGTCAACGCCGAGATGAGCGTCGGCAAGCCGATCAGCGCGGGGCTGATCTTCGTCAGCATCTTCTGCATCGCCAGCCTGATCTTCGTGCCCTTCGGCGCGCGCTGCCTGCTGACCTTGCCGCTGATGGTGGCGGCCATGCTGGTGGGCTATTTCGACGACCGGCGCGGCGGGTTCTCCGAATACCAACTGGCCCTGATGGACGCCGCCATCGCGGTGGGCGCGGCCATGGTGATCTGCGGCTTTACGCCCACCACCATCTGGCTGCCGATCTGGAAGGGGACCCTGACCCTCGGTCCCTGGCTCTCCATTCCCCTGGCCAGCGGCCTCATCTGGCTCTCCATCAACGCCACCAACTGCTCCGACGGGGTGGACGGGGTCTCCGGCAGCCTGACCGGCACCGCCATCCTGCTGCTGGGCGGCCTGCTCTACGCCGTGCTCGGCAACGAGGTGGTGGCTGGACACCTCAACGTCCCCTTCACCCGCGAGGGCGCCAACTGGGCGATCATGGCCTTCCTGATGGTGGGCTGCGTGGCCGGCTACCTCTGGTACAACGCCGCCCCCAGCCTGGTGCTGATGGGGGACGCGGGCTCCCGGCCGCTGGGCCTGCTGATCGGCATGCTGGTGGTGGCCACCAACAACCCGCTGTTCCTGCTGCTGGTGGGCTCGGTGATCCTGATGAACGGCGCCACCGGCCTGGTGAAGGTGGCCCTGCTGCGGTTTTTCGGCCTGAAGATCCTGGCCGGGATCCGCTTCCCCCTGCACGACCACTGCCGCAAGGAGCTGGGCTGGTCCAACACCCAGGTGCTGGTGCGCTTCATGTTGGTGCACCTGGGCCTCTCGGCCCTGCTGGTCATCCTGGCCCTGAAGGTCCGCTGAGCCCCGCCAGCACCGGCGGCACCGCCCGGCTCATCTTGTCGTCCAGGGGGAAGTCGTAGACCGCCGTCGAGCCGTAGCGGTGCGGGGCCTGGGGATCGTGGCGGCGCTTGTCGAAGGCCACCACCCGGGTGCCCAACTTGAAGGCCTCCTTGATGTCGTGGGTGACCATCAGGATGGTGAGCCTGTGCTCGGCCCAGAGCTCGGTGATCAGGCCGTGCATGTCCAGCCGCACGCCCGGGTCCAGCGCCCCGAAGGGCTCGTCCAAGAGCAGGATGCGCGGCCGGGTCACCAGGGCCTGGGCGAGCGCCAGGCGCTGCTGCATGCCGCCGGACAGGGCGCGCGGATAGGTCTTGAAATTGTGCTCCAGCCCCACCCGGGCCAGCAGGGCCTTGGCGGTCTCCCGCGCCGCCTTGCGCGCCTTGCCCGACAGCCGGCCGCGCAGGGGCGAGCCCGCGCAGTCCAGGCCGAAGGTGACGTTGTCGAGCGCGTTCATGTGCGGGAAGACCGAGTAGCGCTGGAACACCACGCCCCGGTCGGGACCGGGCTCCGGCGACAGCGGCTCGCCGTCCAGCAGGATCTCGCCCCGGCTCGGCGCCTCCTGGCCCAGCGCCAGGCGCAGGAAGGTGGACTTGCCCGCCCCCGACGGCCCGATGATGGAGACGAAGGCGCCCTCGGCGACGTCGAGGCTCACCTTCTCAAGGACGATCTTGGACCCGTACTCGACCCAGACATTGCGGAAGGACAGCACGCTCATCGCACGTTCCGCGGCGGGTGGGCCCAGGCGAAGCTGGTGCGGCTCCAGGCCTGCAGGGCGAGGTCCATGATCACCGCCAGCAGCGAGATCCAGACGACGTAGGGCAGGATGATGTCCATGGCCAGATACCGGCGGACCAGGAAGATCCGGTAGCCGAGGCCGACGTCCGAGGCGATGGCCTCGGCCGAGATCAGATAGACCCAGGCCGGGCAGAGGGAGAGCCTCAGGGAGTCGATCAGGCGCGGCAGGGCCTGGGGCAGCGCGACCCTGAGCAGGGTCAGCCAGGTCGAGGCGCCGAGTGTCTGGGCCTTGACGATCTGCTCCTCGGGAATGGCCGCCACATGGCCGGCAAGGTCCCTTACCATGACCGGGGTGATGCCCACGAAGATCAGCACGATCTTGGAGGTCTCTCCCAGCCCGAACACGATGAAAAGGATGGGCAGGATCGCGATGGGCGGGATCACCGAGATGGTGGCCACCAACGGCCCGAGGCTGGCGCGGACATAGGGCAGCAGGCCGATCGTCAGGCCAAGGATCAGGGTGGTCGCGGCCGCCAGCCCGACGGCGATCCCCAGCCGCCTCAGGCTGGCGCGGGTGTCCGACAGCAGGGGGACCTCGCCGGTGCGGGGGTCGGGCTCGAAGGCCATGGTGTGGATGCCCGCCGCCATGGCGGCCGGGATCGGGGTGATCTTGTCGCGGGGGTTCTCGGTGTGCCGCGCGGCGGCCACCACCAGGTAGAGCAGGACCAGGGCCAGGATCGGCAGCAGGCCCAGGAGGAGGCGACCCCCGACACGCGGCCGCGCGTTCAGCAGACGGCGCATCGGAAATCGCCTCCTTGGATAAGCGGTTACTGAGCGGGGCCTAGAGCTTGCCGTCGGCGGCGGCCTGCACCCAGGTCGGGTCGTAGCGCAGCTTCACGTTCTTCGGGTCGCCCAGGATCTTGCCGCCCGGGAACTCGATGCCGATGTCGTCCACCGACTTGGCGCCCTGGCCGAACAGGCCGTTCTCGAAGCTGAACTTGCGCACCTTGTCGTTGGCGGTGACCAGGTCGGGGCTGGTGGTGGCCGCGAGCGCCGCCTTGGGATCGTAATAGAGGTAGGTGGTCTTCAGCTGGCCCTCGTAGCCGGCGAGATCGGTGCCGGAAATCTTGGCCATCGCCTCGCGGGCGGCCTTACCGGCGGCGTCCTGCTGGTTCATCAGCATGGTGGTCTCGTACCAGATGCCGGCCAAGGCCTTGGCCAGGTTCGGATTGGCCTTGGCCGCCTCGGTGGAGATGATCATGCCGTCCAGGATCTCGCCGGGGATCTTGGAGCTATCGAACACCTCCTTGGCGCCCGGCAGCTTCTTGATCTCCGAAAGCTGCGGATTCCACGGCACCACGGCCTTGGTCTCCGGGGCCGAGAAGGCCGCCACGATATCGGCGTCGGAGGTGTTGACCACCTTGACGTCGGTCATCTTCAGGCCGGCGCTCTCCAGCCCTCGGGCCAGCAGGTAGTGGGAGACGGAGTTCTCGACGAGGTTGACCGGACGGCCCTTGATGTCGGCCAGCGTCGCGCCGCCCTTCAGGATGATCCCGTCATTGCCGTTGGAATAGTCGCCGATCATGATGAAGGTGGTGTCCTTCCCGGCGGCGGCCGGGATGGTGAGCGCGTCCATGTTGGTGGAGGTCACCGCGTCCAGTTTGCCGGCGGTGAACTGGTTCAGGCTCTCCACATAGTCGTTGATCTGGACCAGCTTGATCTTGACGCCGTACTTGTCGGACCACTTCTTCACGATCCCGGCCTGCTCGGCATAGGGCCAGGGCATCCAGCCGGCATAGATGGTCCAGCCGACGGTGTATTCCTTGCCGGCCGGGGCTGCGGCGGCCTCGGTCTTGGTTTCCGTCTTCGGGCTGCAGGCGGCGAGCGCCAGGCCGACAAGGGCCGCCGTGGCGGCGACTTTCACTCCGGTAAGCCACTTGGTCATATCGATCCCCTGTTCCGCAGACCGGCCCTCGCCCGTCTTTCGAGCGATATTACTGAGTGGGCAGATCGTAATAATCCACGGCTCCGGTCCGGCGGACGGCGAGAGGCGCAAAGGCGCCGGAAAACTACGCAGGGCGCCGCCCAGTTGTGCGCTCAGGCGTCAATCGCGCCGGTCCGGCCGCCCTCGGCACGCGCGGGGGGCGTGAATACGAACCGGTCGATTGGTAATACGCGCGACAGTGGGGAGCCCGCTCGTGACACGCAATTTCCAGACGGTGCCGGTGGTGGATATCGCCGGTCTCGGCGCAGCCGATCCGGCCGACCGCCAGGCGGTGGCGGACGCCCTCGGCCGCGCGGCTCGAGAGACGGGCTTCCTGTATGTGACGGGTCACGGCTTTGGCCCCGCCTTGATCGCCGATCTCCTGGCCGCCGCGCAGCACTACTTCGCCCAACCCATGGATGCCAAGATGGCCTCCTATATCGGCCGCTCCACCAACCACTCCGGCTATGTCCCGGAGGGGGAGGAGGTGTTTCCCGGCGGCAAGATCGACAGGAAGGAGGCCTACGACATTGGCCTCGACTGGCCGGCCGGAGACGACCGCGCGCCGATGATGGGCCCGAACCTGTGGCCCGAAGATCCCCGGTTCAAGGCCGCGGCCGCTGCCTACTACGCCGCGATCGCAAGCCTGGCCCGGCGGCTGTTCGGCGGCTTCGCCCTGGCCTTGGGCCTGCCCCAGGACGCCTTCGAGCCCTACCTTACCTGCCCGCCCAGCCAACTTCGGGTGATCCACTATCCCTTCGATCCCGACGCCGAGCCCGACCAGCAGGGGATCGGCGCCCACACCGACTACGAGTTCTTCACCCTGCTGCACGGCGCCGCGCCGGGCCTCGAGGTCATGAACGGGCAGGGCCAGTGGATCGACTGCCCGCCGATTCCCGGCGCCTTCGTGGTCAATATCGGCGACATGCTGGAGGCGTGGACCAACGGCGAATTCGTCGCCACCTCCCACCGGGTCCGCAAGGTCGGCGAGGAGCGCTACAGCTTCCCCTTCTTCGCCACCTGCGACTACTGGACCGTCGTCGAGCCGCACCCGGCCTTCGTCACGCCGGAGCGCCCGGCCCGATATCCGCGCCTGGTCTCCGGCGACCACCTGCTGGCCCAGACCATCGCCACCTTCGGGTATCTCAAGCACCGCCGCGAGGGCGTTTCCCAGGCGCCGGTCTTCGGGCAAGAGGCGAAGACGATCTAGTTCCTCCCCGTCCGGGGGAGGGGGACCGCGAAGCGGTGGAGGGGGTTGGGTCCGTGGGAGCCTCGGCGCCCAAGCCCCCTCCGTCTCGAGGCCTTTGGCCACGATCCACCTCCCCCGAACCGGCCTGCGGCCTGGGGGAGGAACTGGGCGCCGCTGCCCCGCATCCGTGCTTTCGAGGCGATATCCTGCCCAGGACTTAGGCAGACGTCTTGAGTTCATCGAGTCCCGGCCGCCTCGCCATATCGGCCCCGCCGCCCCGGCCTACCCTCGAACCTCGCCCGGAGGTTCCCATGACCCCTCGAAACACCGCCCCGAAAGCCGCTCAGCCGTTGGCCGCCGTCCCCTGGATCGTCCTGCTGCGCTCGGCCCTGTTCCAGGCCATGACCTTGCGAGCCGACCGGCTGGGCTAGCGCGCGTCGGCCCGCCGCCGGGCGGTCGCCGGCTCGGCCGTTCCGTGCGCGTGCAGGGGCGGCAGCAGGGAGCGGGTGGTCACCAGCTTGAGCTGCTGCACGGCGCGCACCCGCCGCAGCCGGTCGCAGAGCTGGTGCAGCCGTTCGGCCGAGCCCTGGACCAACAGCACCTCCAGGGAGCGGTCCTCCTCCAGGAAGACGTGCTGGGAGGAGATCACCTCCGGCAGGTATTCGCTCTGCACGCGGGCCAGGGCATGGCGCACCCGGCCGCTCTCGGCGCGGTAGATCAGGGTGATGGTCCCGGCCAGGGCCCCGTCGGCCAGGCCGCCGTCCGGATCGGCCAGCTCATGGCGGATCAGCTCGGCGATCATCTGCGACCGGCTGGGCAGGCCCCGGCGCGACACCAGGGCGTCCAGCTGCGCCAGCAGCTTGCTGGGCAGGCTGATGCCGATGCGGGCGAGCTGGGGAAGGAGATCGGAGTCCAAGGCGTAATCCAGACATGACAGGCGACGCGGCCGACGGTCGCACGGGCGGTGCGCGGCGAGCAACGCGGCAGAGCCGATTTCACGGACTCTCGGCCGGCCGCCTCAGGAGGGAGCAGGCGCCGGGACGTCGCAATCGATCAGGGTCCATTCCGCGGGATCGACCCCGCCGATGTCCTGGCCCTCGAGCCAGGGATAGGTGGACAGGGTCACCCGGCGCCCGGCGCCTGCCACCCTGCCGTGGCAGATGCGCAGGGACAGCGCGGCGAGGGCCGCCTCGCGCCGCCCCGCCCCCAGGGCCTCGCTGACGATGGCGGCCAGGGATTCGCCCTTCGGCAGGGGCGTCGCGCGGTCGAGAATCTCGGTGAAATAGCCGCCGGCGATCACCAGCAGGCCAGCGCCGCCCGTTCTCCGATAGGCGACCAGGGGCGAGGCGCTACCCGGCTCGCGCCGCCAGATCTCCTGGTAGTCCGAATGGATGCCGTCCTCGATCATCACATCGCCGCTCACCGCGAAGGTGGCCTCGTCGGGTGAGCCGCTGGGGGGCTGGTAGTCGAGGTCGCGCCGCCAAAGGCAGATGTCTCCCGTCGCGGTCAGCTCGCCGGCGAAGCCTTCTACGGCTGCAAGCTGGATCAGCTCGGCGTCGCTGTAGTCGGCGAACCCCGTCGCCCCGGGCCGCGCCGGACGGTCGGCCTTGACCCGGATGTCGGCGTACCAGGAGCGGGTCTGCAGCCACAGCACGCGGGTGGTCTCGTCGCGATAGCCCTTCGGGGTGGTGATCACCTCGCGGCGCCACAGGCCGGTGAGCGCGGGGGGGACGAAGGCGGTCATGGTCAGGCCTCCAGGGGCAGGCGCTCGGCCCAGAACTGGAACTCGCCCGGCCAGTCGCCGGTGTCGGCGCCGGCCTCGAAGGTGGTCAGGACCACCACCTTGATGGGGATCGGCGCGGCCGCCGCCGCCAGGGGCGCGCCGCAGAGCAGCACGGCGAGAACGAAGACGAGGCGTCGCATCGGCCCTCCGGTGAAGGTCTCAGCAGTCAGCCTCAGCCGGAGGTGTCGGACAAGCCCCCGGGCGGGATCAGCGGGTCTTCTTCGCCGGGGCGCCCGCCGGGGCGGCGGCCACCGCCCTGGGCGCGCCAGGGCCATAGTTCTTGGTGAGATAGGCGGCCACGTCGTCGAGCTGGCCGTCGGTGGCGATCAGGCCCTTGTCGATCATCCGGCCGAGGATGGCGTCCCATTCGTCGGCGGTGTGGGGGCGGCGGGTGACGTTGTCGAGGGTGTGGCAGGTGGCGCAGAGCCGTTGCACCGTGGCCTGGCCCGCGCCCGGCTTCAGGGCGCCCTGGGCCCGGGCCGCGCCCCCCGCCGAGATGGCCACGGCGGCCAGGAGGCCGCTCATCACAAACCTATGCATTCCGCACCCGCTCACGAACGTCCCTCGTCCATCCCATAGCACGGCCGATAATATGCGAACTAGTGAGTTTGTTGTGATGCCGCGCCTGGGCGTCGCGGGGAGGGCGGCCTTGAGGTGGCGTGCGGCGCTCGGCCTAGCTGGCGTCGAGGCGGTCGGTGATGGCCCACAGGCCATCGACCACGGACTTCAGCTGCTCGGCGTCCTTGTCGTCCTTGCTCCAGATCAGGCGCAGGGCGTTGACGTGCACGCCGATGGAGGTCCAGTCCTGACGGTCCTTGGTGCGCAGGCGGTCGGTCAGCTCGCACAGGCTGTAGGAGGCGTCGCACAGGGTGCGCATGTCGAACATGCCGGCGATGTCGAGCACCACGGCGCTCTCGACATAGATGTCGTCGGGCGAGGCGGTCTTCTCGGCGCACATGGTCTCCAGGCGCCCGATGGTGACGCCGAGGGATTTCTTGGCGTCGCCTGCCTGGGCGGCGAGCTCGCGCCGCGCCCGCTGGGTGGCGATGTCGGCGGTCATGCCGCCGGGCTTGGCCACCTGTTGGGACAGGCGGTGTTGGACCTTGATGAACTCGGTCTTGCTCAAATTTGCACCCGTGCAGGCTTCATAAGCATGTCGACCTCGTTTTGATCCATGTTGGGATCGACGGCGGCGCCGACGTGGGTGGACAGATCGTCCTTACGACGGCCCTTCACCCCGAGGGGCGGGCCGAGATTCTTGAATCGACGGTCAGGGCCCACATAGTTGGCGCTCTTGACCATCTGGCGTTCGTCCCGGGCCACCCAGAAGATCCGCTGCAGCAGGATCTCGGGGGTGAAGGGCCGGGTGAGGATGAAGTTGGCGCCGGAGTCGCGGCTCTTCTCCACCATGCTGCGCGGGGCGTGGCCGGTGAGCATGATGACGGGGGTGAAGATCAGCTCCGGCGGTGCGTCGCGGCGCAGCCAGCGGACGAAGTCGTAGCCGTCCATGTCGGGCATCTGGGCGTCGGTGATGATCAGGTCAAGTTCCTGATTCTTCACATAGTGCATGGCCTCGGCGCCCGAGCCGCACTTGAACTGCTTGCGGACCCCGAACCCACGGACCATCGCGCTCAGCGCCTCGAGCGCCTGCGGATTGTCATCCACGAGCAGCACGACCGAGCGATCGAGGTTGATCCGGATGTTGGGGTCTAGGGCCATGGCGTTTGGGGGTTTCGCTGGGGGCTAGAAGAGGTCGAGGTCGCCGGACTCGGCGGCGGACAAGGCTTCGGCCTCGCGCGTCACCTGGGCCAGGCGCATGGCCAGGTCGCCGAGGGTGACCCCGGCGATGGCGTCGGACAGATCGTAGTCGCCGCCGTCCTGGGACTGGGTCGAGAGCTTGCGCGTGAAGGTGGCCAGGGCCGCCAGGTGCTGGGTCAGCACATCGACGGTCTGGGCTTCGTGCAGGGCGATCTCCAGGGTCTCGCCACGGCTGGCGCGGACCAGCTGGGTGACGAGCATCTCCAGGCGGTCGCAGAGCGCGCCGGCGTGTTCCAGCTCGTCGGCCAGGGAGGCGAGGACCTGCGGGGTCTGGTTGGGTTTGGACTGGGCGGAAGAACTCATCAGAACAGCTCCAGAGACCCTTCGTCCTCGACCACCGGCACGGGTTTGGGCGGCGCTTTCAGGCGCGCCACTTCGTTGGTGTCGGTGACGGTGCGCTGCTGCGCGCGGCCGGTGGTCGGCCAGTATTGGACCCGGCGCGCGCCGACGCCGCCGAGACTGCCGCCCACCACCGGAATGCCTTCGTCGCGAAGGAATTTCTCGGCGAAGGCCGCGTTGGAGGCGCCCACATCGGACAGGCCGTCGAACATGCGGGCGCCGCCGAACAGCTTGGCCTCCATGCGTTCGCGTCGGGCGCCGTTGCGCAGAAGCTCGTTGATCAGAAGCTCCATGGCGTAGGCCCCGTAGCGGCGGCCCTCATCCAGGCCCTCGACCTTGCCCTCGGGCAGGAGGAAGTGATTCATGCCGCCGATGCCGGTCTCGGTGTCCCGCAGGCACACCGCGACGCAGGAGCCGAGAATCGTCGTCAACATGACGTCCGGGTCGGAGGAGACGTGATGCTCCCCCTGGACGACATGGACCCGTTTGCCGGGACGATTTGAGACGTTCTCAACGATCATGAAAGGGGTCCAAACACCGCTTCGATTTTTTCTTTTAGGGTCTGTGTCGTGAACGGTTTGACCAGATAATTGTTGACGCCGAATTGAACCGCCCGCTGAACCAGCTCGCGGTCGGCGCGGCCGGTCAGCATGATCACCGCCACTTTCGAGGTCGGACCGTGGGCGCGGATGGCGCGCAACAGGCCCAGGCCGTCCAGCTTGGGCATGTTGAAATCGGTGATCACCAGGTTCACCGGCGTGCTCAGCATGGCCCGCAGGGCTTCCTCGCCGTCGGGCGCCTCGCGGGTCTGGGTGATACCCAGGGCGTGCAGGCTCGTGCGGATGAGCGAGCGCATCGTCTGTTGATCGTCGACGATCAGGGTTTTCAGGGCGGACGCGGCAGGCATCACACGTTCCTTTGTGACTCGGCGGTCGCCGAGCAGGTGTTGAGAATGGCCGGGCCCATCCGTGACAGGCCGACCTGCTTTTCCACCGCCCCGATCTCGAAGGCGGCCTTGGGCATGCCGTAGACGACGCAGCTGGACTCGTCCTGACCGAGCGTGCGGGCCCCGGCGCGGCGCATCGCGGCGAGGCCTTCGGCGCCGTCGCGGCCCATGCCGGTCAGGATCACGCCCACGGACGGACGGTTCAGCTTCGCCACGGACTCAAACAGCACATCGACCGAGGGACGATGGCCGTTGACGGGCTCGGACTCCCGCAGGCGGCAGACCGGGTGGCTGGAGGAGACCACCTCCAGGTGCGCCGCGCCGCCGGGGGCGACATAGACGTGGCCCGGCAGCAGCCGCGCCCCGTCGCTGGCCTCGGCGACCGTCGCCCCGGAAATCCGGTTCAGGCGGTCGGCGAAGCTCTTGGTGAAGGTCGCCGGCATGTGCTGGGTGATGACCGTCGGCGGGCAGGTGTCGGGGAAGTTGGCCAGGATGGTCATCAGGGCCTCGACCCCGCCGGTGGAAGAGCCGATCGCCAGGATCAGGTCGCCGGCGGCGGCGTAGTTCTTGTCGCGCTCCACCGGAGCGACGGGACCGCTATAGGGGCGCACGCGGGCGCGGGCGGCGGCCTTCACCTTTTCCGGCAGGTCGGCGAAGGCCTCGTGCGGGGTCACGCCGCCGCCGGGCACCGGCTTGCCGACGCAGTCCACCGCTCCCAGCTCCAGGGCCTCGATGGTGATCTCGGCGCCCTTCTGGGTCAGGGTCGAGACCATGACCACCGGGGTGGGCCGCAGCCGCATGATCTTCTCGAGGAACTCGATGCCGTTCATGTGCGGCATCTCGACGTCGAGGGTGACGACGTCGGGATTGAGCTTCTTGATCTGCTCGCGGGCTTCCAGCGGATCGTTGGCGAAGCCCAGGACCTCGATGTCCGGATCACGCTTCAGGGCCGCGGCGATCAGGCCGCGCATGGTCGCCGAATCGTCGACGATGAGGACTCCAACCGTCATCGGCCGCTCCTCAGGGAATAGGTGGTGAGACCCGTGGTCTCGAAGATCTGGGTCGCCGGACCCGTCACCCGTTCCGAGTGGCCGATGTACAGCGTACCGCCGGGGTTGAGCATGGGGGCGAAGCGGCTCCAGATGCGTTCCTGGGTGGGTTCGTCGAAATAGATCACGACGTTGCGGCAGAAGATGACGTCGAACTTGCCCTTCATCGGCCAGTCGCCGATCAGGTTCAGCTCGCGGAAGGCGACCAGGGCGCGCAGCTCGTCGGCCACCTCCCAGCGGTCGCCGCCGCCCGAGGCGGGCTTCTTGAACCAGCGGCGGCGCAGGTCCACCGGCACCGGGGCGATGGCTTCCTCGCGATAGATGCCGGCGCGGCCCTCGGCGACCATGTTGGGATCGATGTCGGTGGCCAGGATCTTCACGTCGAGATTGGCGGCCTCGGGCAGGGCGGCCAGCACCGTGATCGCCATGGAATAGGGTTCCTGCCCGTTGGAGCAGGCGGCCGACCAGAGGCGGATCTTTCCGCCCTTGCGGGCCCGGTCCACCAGGGGCGGCAGGACCACGTCACGCAGGTGGTCGAAATGGTGCGGCTCGCGGAAATAGCGGGTCACGTTGGTGGTGAGCGCGGCCATCATGGCCTGGCGTTCGTCCACCTCGTTGGAGTCCTCCACCAGGGCGCAGTATTCGCGGAAGGAGCGCAGGCCCAGCGAGCGCAGCCGCTTGGCCAGGCGCGAGTAGACCAGCGCCGCCTTGCCCTCGGCCAGCGCGATGCCGGCGTGGGCGTGCAGGATCTGGGCGATCTGCTGGAAGTCCTCGTTGGTGAAGAGGAACTCACCCTCGACGAGGCTGCCGTTCCTGCCGCGGGACTCGGGGAAGCTGCTCATGCGGCCTCCGCTTCGATTTCGGGCAGGACGCGCTCCAGCGAGATCAGGCTGACCATGCGGCCATCGATGGCGAACAGGCCCTTCACGAAGGTCTTCACCTGGTCGCAGGCCACGTCCGGCGTGGGTTGGACCATGTCCTCGGTGACGTTGATGATGTCGCTGACGGCTTCCACCAGCAGGCCCAGGGTCCGGTGACCCTGATTCACCACCATGATGACGTGGCGAGCGCTGGGTTCGGCGGTGACCAGGCCCAGGCGCGCGCCCAGGTCAACGATCGGCAGCACCGCGCCGCGCAGGTTGATGACGCCCTTCATATAGGCCGGAGTGCGGGGCAGGGGCGTGGCCGTCGTCCAGCCGCGGATTTCCCGCACCTGCATGATGTCGACACAGAACTCCTGGTCACCGATCCGGAAGGCGATGAGTTCGCGGGAGGGCCCGGCGACGTGGGTGTTGATGGCGGTGGTCATGCTCAGCTGGCCATTCGCTTTTCGCTACGGGGCGCCGGCTTGCGGCGCTGGGTGGTGACAAGCGCGTCGACATCGAGGATCAGGGCGACCCGGCCGTCGCCCAGGATGGTCGCGGCGGCCACGCCGTCGATCTGCTGGTAGTTGGCTTCCAGGCTCTTGATGACGACCTGGCGCTGGCCCTGGATGGCTTCCACCAGCAGGGCGGCCTTGCCGCCGCCTTCGCTCTCCACCAGCACCGCGACGCCGGAGGCCGGGTCGATGGCGGTCTCGCGGAAGCCCAGGGCGACGCCGACGTCGATCAGGGGCACGAAGATGTCGCGGATACGGATCACCGCGTCCTTGCCGCCGATATAGTGCACGTCCTCGGTACGCGGGGTCAGGCTCTCGACGATGGCCGAGAGCGGGGCCACCAGGGTCTGTTCGGCGGCGGTGACCACCATGCCGTCCAGGACCGCGAGGGTCAGGGGCAGGGACATGGTGAACTTGGAGCCCTTGCCGGGCTCCGAGGAGATGGAGATGCGGCCGCCCAGCCCCTGGATGGAGCGGCGGACCACGTCCATGCCGACGCCGCGGCCGGAAATGTCGGAGATGGTCTCGGCCGTGGAGAAGCCTGGCAGGAAGATCAGGTTGTCGATCTCCTCGTCCGACAGCACCTGGTCCTCGGTGATGAGGCCCTTGTCGACGGCGATGCCGCGGACGCGGGGACGATTGATGCCGCGGCCGTCGTCCTGCAGTTCGATGACGATGCGGCCGCCACGGTGCAGGGCGCGCAGACGCACCACGCCCTCGGCCGGCTTGCCGGCGGCGGCCCGGCCCTCGGGATCCTCCAGGCCGTGGTCGATGGCGTTGCGCAGCATGTGGGTGATCGGGTCGGTCAGGCGCTCGATCACGGTCTTGTCGACCTCGGTGCCTTCGCCTTCCATCACCAGCTTCACGCGCTTGCCGGTCATGTCGGCGACCTCGCGGGCCAGACGCGGCATCCGCTGGAAGACCGACTTCACGGGCTGGGCCCGGATGGCCATGACGCTGTCCTGGATCTCCCGGGTCAGGAGTTCCAGGTCCTCAAGACCGAGGGCGACGTTGGAGGACCGCGCCAGGCCGCTCTCCAGGACCCGCTGCGAGAGCATGGCCTGCTGGATGACCAGCTCGCCGACGGCGTTGATCAGGCGGTCGACCCGATCCAGGTCGACGCGGATGGTGGCGGTGGGGGCGGCCGCGGGCGCGGCGGCGGTGTTGGCGGCGGGCGCGGCGGCCGCAGGAGCCGCGGCGGCGGGAGCCGGGCGGGCCTCGGCCTTGGGGGCCGGCGGCGTCGCGACGCTCTGGGCGCGGGCGATCAGGGCGGCGACGTCCTCGGCGGGCGCCTCGGCCGGCGCTTCCGCGGCGGGCTGAGCCATCGGCTCGACTTCGGCTTCGGCCGGGGCGGCGGCTTCCGCTCCGCCCACGCGGGCCAGGAGGGCGGCGATGTCGAGGTCGGCGTTGGCCGACGCCGCGGCGGCGCGGTCGTCGTCGCTCAGGGCGTCGTCGGCGGCCGGCGGCGCGGCGGCCTCGGCGCCTTCGCGGGTGATGGTCAGGTTGCAGTCGTCCTCGACGAACTCGAAGACCTCGCGGATGGCGGCTTCGTCGGAGTCGGTGAACAGCTGGATGCGCCAGCTGACATAGGCCTGCTCGGCGGCGAGCTGGTCCAGGGGCGGCAGGGTCTCGTCCAGCAGGGTGACCCGGGTCTCGCCCAGGCGGGCGAGTTCGCGCAGCACCAGGCCGGACTCGTTGGCCTTGGCGTACATCTCGGTCTTGGGCGAGAACTCGATGATCCAGGAGACTTGGCTGATCTCGTCTTCGATGGCCGGCGCGTCGACCTCGGCGGCCGAATTCTGGGCGTCCAGGTCGATGAAGCCGCCGGGGGCGCCGTCGCCATCGACGCTGAGGGTGACCGGCACGAAGCCGAAGTCCTCGTCGGCGCCGTTGTCCATGTCGTCGTCGGCGTCCTCCGCGCCGATCAGGCCCTTGAGTTCGCCGAGCGCGCCGAGCGAGCGCGTCTCCTCGACCGAGCCGCCGTCGCGGGCGGCGTGAACATGGTCGGCCAGGACGTCGAAGGCCCGCAGCAGGACCTTGGCGACCTCGTCGGTCAGCTCCATCTTCTCGGAGCGGACCTCGTCCATCACCGTCTCGAAGACGTGGGCGAACCGGATCAGCTGTTCGAGGCCGAAGGCCCCGGCGCCGCCCTTGATGGAGTGGACGGCGCGGAAGACGGCGTTGATCGTCTCGGAATCCGCGTCCCCCGACTCCATGGCCAACAGGCCCTGTTCGGCGTCGGTCAGGAGTTCATCGCACTCCTGGAAGAACGTCTGTTTGATGCTCTCGAACGGATCCAACGGAACGCTCCGAAACGGCTTCTAGAGGGTTAGGCGGCGACGCGACGGACGGCGTCGACCAGCTTCACCGGATTGAACGGCTTCACGATCCAGCCCGTGGCGCCGGCCGAACGGGCCCGCTCCTTCTTGGCCGCATCGCTTTCCGTGGTCAGGACCAGGATCGGCGTGGCGCGGTGCTCGGGATTGGCGCGAACGCCCTCGATCACGCCGAAGCCATCGAGGCGGGGCATGTTGATGTCGGTGATCACCACATCCACCGTGCCGGCGTTGGCTTGGAGGACTTCCAGGCCGTCGATGCCGTCCACCGCCTGGATGACGCGGTAGCCCGCCTCCACCAGCGCGTGGTTCAACATCTCCCGCATGGTGCGGCTATCGTCGATGGTCAGTACTGTCTTGCTCACGAAAGTTCCCCTTCCGGCTCGAAATGAAGCTCGGGTTCCCCGAACGCCGCCAATTGCTCTGAAAACGCCAAAGACGGTTGATCCACCGTTAAGTTGACGCCGTCTTCGGCCCAGATTTTGCGCGCCGACATCAAAACCTGCAGACACAGTCCGCCCATACGGGTGACCTGAGAGGCGTCGAGGTCCAGCGGGCGGCCGCGCAGCGACATCAGTTCGGCCCGCAGCGGCTCAGCCGCCTGCAGGTCCAGAACCGGGGCCAGGCTGACCGTCGCCCGGTCCGCCAAGGTTGCGGAGTCCATGGACATCAGAATTCTTCCCATTCATCGGCGCCGGACTGCGGCGCAGGTTTGCGGAGCGCCGATCCGTCGCGCGCGGAGGCGTGGACGGGGGCGGCGTGCCGGGCCGACGGGGGCGGCCGGCGGGCGGGGGTGGTGTTGTGTCGCGCCACGGCCGCAGGCGGCCGGTGCTGCTCGCCGATCTGGAACAGGCTCACCGAATTGGCGAGACCCTCGGCTTCCTGGGCGAGGTTGTGGCTGGCGGCGGTGGATTGCTCCACCATGGCCGCGTTCTGCTGGGTCACCTGGTCCATCTGGTTGACCGCGGTGTTGACCTGCGCCAGGCCGACGGACTGCTCCTGGGCGCTGGCGGCGATCTCGTTCACCAGGCCGTCGATCTCGGCCACCCGGCTGACGATGCGTTGCAGGGCCTCGCCGGTCTGGCCCACAAGTTGGACGCCGGTGCTGACCTGGGCGCTGGAGGCGCTGATCAGGGACTTGATCTCCTTGGCGGCCTCGGCCGAGCGCTGGGCGAGCGCCCGGACCTCGGAGGCGACGACCGCGAAGCCGCGGCCTGCCTCGCCGGCGCGGGCGGCCTCGACCCCGGCGTTCAGGGCCAGCAGGTTGGTCTGGAAGGCGATCTCGTCGATGACCCCGATGATCTGGCTGATCTGGGTTGAGGACTGCTCGATCTCGCTCATGGCCGAGACGGCCTGCTGAACGACATCGCCGCTGGTCTGGGCGTCGCCGCGGGCGGCCACCACCACATCGGCGCAGGCCTTGGCGCCGGTGGCGGTCTTGCGCACCGTGACGGTGATCTGGTCGAGGGCCGCGGCGGTTTCCTCGAGGGTGGCGGCCTGTTGCTCGGTGCGGTGCGACAGGTCGTCGGCGGCGCCGGAGATCTCGCCGGCCCCGGCGTGGATGCCGGAGACGTTGCCGGCGATGGCGCCCATCACCCCCTCGAGGTGGCTGACGGCCTTGTTGAAGTCGGCGGCGAGCTTGGCGTAGTCGCCGGTGAAGGTCAGGGCCATGCGGTGGCGCAGGTCGCCCTGGCTGAGCGCCTCCAGGGCGCCGGCCAGGCCATGGAGGGCCTTGCGCTGTTCCCGGTCGGAGTCCTCGCGCAGGTGGGCGGCCTCGGCGTGGCGATGTTCGGTGATCTCGGTCTGGGCCGACAGCAGCAGGTCCATGTCCAGCAGGGCGGCCTTGATCACCGCGCCGATGGCGTCGGCGGCCTTGTCGCGGGCGCCGGCCTTGGCGCCGAAGCCCTTCGGCCAATGGGCGGCCAGGATGGCGCGCACCAGCTCATCGAGGATGCGGGCATAGCCGCCGATCGCCCAGTCGGCCTGGAAGCCTATGTTGACGTGGGCCTCGCCGATGGCGCGGACGTCCTTCAGATAGGCCGCGTCGTATTGACCCGAGAGCACCGCGCCCCAGCGGCTGATCTGCCGCTGCTGGGCCTTGGCCATGTGCTCGGCGCCGCCGAAGACGCTGCGGGTCTCCTCATGGCGGGCGAGTTGTTCGTAGAAGGCGGCGATGGCGATCGGGAGGGCGCGTTCGACCACCGGACGCGCGTCGGCCAGGGCGGCGCGCGCCCTGGCGTCCATGCCGATGAAGTCGAGACGCCGATCCAGTGCGATCGCCTTGGTATCAGCCATGCTAGGGCCTGACCTTCAGCGCGGCGGCCAGCGTTGTCCGGCGCGCATAGAGTCCGGGGCTCGAAGAACGACGATCTTTCGTCAGCGTGAGACTCGGGGTCTCTCCGCCGATGTTCTCGCGGGGCTGCAAATACTTCGACATACTGTTCGCGATCATCGATGAGCCCCCTGCTGATCTTTCCGTTCTGGCGGAATGTCTTGGCCGCGACGCACGCGCCAAGGCCAGTCCAACCGAACGTCTGAATTGGGTAAGGTGTTTGGCTTGAAGAAATGGTTACCGGAATCTTGGGCCGCACCGGGCGATTGGGGTGGTTTCCCAACGAAAGCCGTGGCTTGCAGGCAACCGCGACAATCTGGCACGGCGATGGTCACCAGATCTCGAGCGGGTCAGGGGTTCCGCGAGGTCAGACTTGCGGCCGGCGCCGGACGGTGGTCGCCTGTGATCCAAGAACCGACGTTGCGCAGGAGGACGCCATGGACCTGAGGCTCACCCCCGAGATGGAGGCCTTTCGAGACGAGGTGCGCGCCTTCCTCGCCGCCCATCGGGACCGGTACGCCGCCGACGCCGGCGCCGAACGCCCGCGGGAGGCGGCCATGGCCTGGCAGGCCCTGCTGATCGACCATGGCTATGCGGCCCGAACCATCCCCAAGGCCTATGGCGGCTACGGCGCCGAGCCCGACATCCTCAAGTCCCGGATCATCGCCGAGGCGTTCACCGCCGCCGGCGCGCCGCGGGGCTTCGCCAACCAGGGCATCTCCATGCTGGTCCCGACCCTGCTGGAGGTGGGGTCGGAAGAGCAGAAGACCCGCTGGATCGCACCCACCCTGCGCGGCGAGGTGGTCTGGTGTCAGGGCTATTCCGAACCGGGCGCGGGCTCGGACCTCGCCAACCTGCAGACCAAGGCGGTGGAGGACGGCGAGGACTTCCTGATCTCGGGCCAAAAGATTTGGACGAGCACGGCGGCGCAGGCCGACATGATCTTCTGCCTGGTGCGCACCGAGCCGCAGGCGCCTAAGCATGACGGGATCTCCTACATCCTGTTCCCCATGAGCACGCCGGGGATCGAGGTGCGGCCGCTGAAGACCATGACGGGGTCGGCCGAGTTCAACGAGGTGTTCTTCACCGACGTGCGGGTTCCGCAGAGCGCGGTGGTGGGCGGGCGCGGGCGGGGCTGGTTCGTGGCCAATGCGACGCTGAAGCACGAGCGCGGCATGCTGGGGGACCCCAACGCCACCGAGGCGCGGTTCGCCGCCCTGATCGACCTGATGAAGAGCGAGACGGTGGACGGACAGCGATTGATCGACAATCCGGTGATGGCCGACCGGCTGATGGCCCTGCAGGCGCGGGTGATGACCATGAAGTTCAATGGCCTGCGCACGATCACGGCGTCCATGACCGGTGAGAACCCTGGCCTGGCCGGCATGGTGGTCAAGCTGCAGGGCTGCGAGCTGAACCATCAGATCGCCGCCCTCGCCATCGATGCGCTCGGAGAGCTGGGGGTGCTCTATGAGGACGGGCCGCACCTGCGCGCCAAGGGCAACTGGCAGCGCAACTATATGTTCGACCTGGGCCTGATCATCGGCGGCGGCACCGCCCAGATCCAGAAGAACATCATCTCCGAGCGCGGGCTGGGCATGCCGCGCGAACCCAAGCTGGCGGTGGCCTGATGGACTTCTCCCTGACCGACGACCAGCGGATGATGCAGGAGAGCCTCAGCCGGACCCTGGCCGAGGCGTCCTCCCTGGACCGGGTGCGCGCCTTCGCCGGCGATCCCGCCGACCGCGGCGCCGACATCTGGGCGGCCCTGACGGACTTCGGCCTGCCGGGCATCGTCATCCCGGAGGAATTCGGCGGCCTGGGCCTGACCCTGCTGGACGCCGCCCTGATGGCCGAGGCGCTGGGCCGGGCGGTGGCGCCGGTTCCCTTCCTGGGGGCGGTGCTGGCGCCGCTGGCCCTGCGGCTGGCGGGCTCGAGCGAGCAACAGGCGACGTGGCTGCCGAAGCTGGCCTCGGGCGAGGTGACGGCGGCCGTGGCCATCTCCGAGGCGGTGGCCGGGGCCCGCGACGGAGCCGGCGTCACGGCCGCGGCCGGCAAGTTGACGGGCAAGGCCCTGTTTGTGCCCGGCGGACTCGGCGCGGACCTGCTGATCGTCGCTGACATCGGTGGCGGCCTGCATCTTGTTGACGGGAGAGCGAGTGGCCTGACCCGCGAGATCATGACCGGCATCGACCTGACGCGGCGGATGGCCGAGCTGACCTTCGACAAGGTCGCCGCCGAGCCGCTGAGCGGCGGGCAGGGGGTGCTCGCCCGGCTGCGGGACGCCGGCTGGGTGCTGCTGGCGGCCGACACGCTCGGCGCCTGCGACGTGATGATCGAGAAGGCCGTGGCCTACGCCAAGGAGCGCAAGCAGTTCGGCCGGGTCATCGGCTCATTCCAGGCGGTCAAGCATCTCTGCGCCGAGATGGCCGCCGAGCTGGAGCCCTGCCGGTCCCTGGTCTGGTACGCCGGCTACGCCTTCGACGCGGCGCCGGACGAGGCCTCGCTGGTGGCCGCCCACGCCAAGGCCCATCTGTCGGAGGTCTCCCGCTTCATCGCCCGGACCTCGACGGAGGTGCACGGCGGCATGGGCATCACCGACCTGCTGGGCCTGCACTTCTGGTTCAAGCGGGTGGGGCTGAGCCGCCAGTTGCTGGGCGGCCCCGAACGGGTGCGGGCGCTCGCCGCCCAGATGCAGGGCCTCACCGGCGCTCTTGCCTAGGTCGCGTGACGGGCGCCTGAACCGGTGTCCACTTCAGGCTGTCCCGCTCTAGGGGACCTTGAGCCCCTCCCGCATGTCCGGATGCACCAGCTCGTGCAGGTCCGGCCGCTTGGCGATGTAGGCGTGGAAGAAGGCGCAGGTGGGCTTCACCCACAACTTGTGCTCGCGGGCATAGGCCAGGCCCGCCTGCACCAGCTTGCCGCCGACGCCCTTGCCGCCGAAGGCCTCGGGCACGACGGTGTGAGGGAAGATGATGCTGTCGCCGGCCAGCCTGTACTCGGCGAAGGCGATCTCCGCGCCCAGCTTCACCTCGAACCGGGAGGTGTCGGTGTTCATGGTCACGGTGAGTTCGTCGTCGGCCATAGGGCTCTCCCGGAAGGGTTGTCGGGGACAAACAAGCACGTCGACGCGGGCCAGGGCTAGAACCCGCCCGTTTCAATTCTGTTTCAATCGCGAGTTTATGACTGACATCAAGGCGCGCCCCGGCTGTGCGAGCTTGACTGCAAGTCTCCAAGGGAGGAATTCCATGACCCGATACGCAGCCCTCGCCGCCATTGGCTTGTTTGTTCTCGCCGGCCCCGCCGCCGCCCAGCCGCCCGCCCCGCCGCCCGGCGGCATGCACGGCATGATGCCCGGCATGGCGGGCATGCCTGATCCCGCCGCCATGAAGGCCCGCATGGCCGAGCACATGGCGCAGATGGACAAGGACATGCACACCATCCTGCGCCTGCGCCCCGAGCAGGAGACCGCCTGGCGCGCCTTCCGCGACGCCATGCATCCGCAGGACATGCCGGCGATGAAGATGGCCGAGCCAAAGGCGCCCCAGACCACGCCCCAGCGCCTGGACGAGATGAACAGGATGGCCGCCGAGCGTCAGGCGCGCCATGCCAAGATGGAAGCCGCGACGCGAGCCTTCTACGCCGCGCTCTCCCCCGAGCAGCAGGCCGTGTTCGACGCCCTGCACCGGATGCATGGACCCGGCATGATGATGCACGGTCCCGGCGGCGGCGGGATGATGGGCCAGCAGATGATGATGATGCACGGCGGGCCCGGCGGCGACGGTCCGCACGACTGAGCTTGCATGGCCGGGGGAACCGGGGGCCAATTGTGGCGGGCGTGCGATAGAGCCGCCACTTTTGGCCTGCACTGACGCTTCCATGACCCCGGCCGCCAACGCCTTTCCCGTTCCCCAGATCCTGGTCGTCGATGATGACGGGGATCTGCGGGCGGGGATCGCCGACTATCTCTCCCAGCACGGCTACGAGGTCGCCCAGGCCGGCGACGCGCTGGCCATGGAGCAGGTCCTGGCCGCCGGGCCCATCGACCTGGTGGTGTTGGACCTGATGCTGCCGGGGGAGGACGGTCTGTCCATCTGTCGGCGGCTGGCCGACGGGGGCGGCCCCGCGATCATCATGCTCTCGGCCATGGGCGAGGAGATCGACCGGATTCTCGGCCTGGAGCTGGGGGCCGACGACTACCTGGCCAAGCCCTGCAGTCCCCGCGAGTTGCTGGCCCGGGTCCGGGCCGTGCTGCGCCGGCGGGAGGACGCGCGGACGCCCGGACCGCCCAAGGGCAAGGCCTACCACTTCCTGGGCTTCACCCTGGACGGGGTGCGCCGCCAGCTCCGCGCTCCCAACGGGGTCAGTATCCTGCTGACGGCGGGCGAGTTCTCCCTGCTCAGCGTCTTCCTCGACCATCCGCAGCGGATCCTGTCGCGGGACGAACTGATCGAGAAGGCGCGGGGCACCGACGCCGACGTCTTCGACCGCGCCATCGACGTCCAGATCAGCCGCCTGCGCCGGAAGCTGCACGACTGCGCCCCCGCCGAGATCATCAAGACCTATCGCGGCGCGGGCTACCTGTTCGACGCCAAGGTGACGCGGCCGTGACGCCTGGGGGGCGCACCCGCGCGCCCATCGCCCTGCAGCTGGTGGCCCTGCTGGTGGTGAGCCTGATCGCCGCCCAGGTGATGACCTTCGCCGTGGTGCTGCTGATGCCGCCGCCGCCGCGCCCGGTCTACCGGCTGGAGGACGTGGCCCAGGCCCTGAAGGGCGGCTCCCTGACGCCGCGCTTCGGCCGGCCCCTGCTGCGGGAGATGCAGGCCGCGCCGCCCCCCGAGCCCGCCGATCGGCCCTTCCCCAGCGAGCACGCCCGCCATCAGCTGGCGGCCCAGCTGGGGGTCCGGGAGGCCGACGTTCGCCTGGCGCAGCACATGACCTTCCCCGGCCGCCTGCATCGCACCCTGGGCATCGGCGGCGCGGCCATGGAGATGCGTCACCAGAGGATCATGGCCGACGAGTTCGGGCCCGAAGGGCCGCCGCCGGCCGGGCCGCCGGGCCAGCGCCGGTTCGACGTCTTCGTCGCCGGGCCGCCCGGCCCGGAGGGCCAGCCGCCGATGATGGCCTTCCGGGAGACGGGCCCGCCGATGTTCGGCGAGTTCAGCGCCGCGGTGCGCCAGAGCGACGGCCAGTGGCTGGTGGTGCGGCCCCAGCCCGAACCCTTCCCCAACGACTGGCAGAGGCGCGTGCTGCTGTGGCTGGCCGGGTGCCTGCTGCTGGTGGCGCCGCTCGGCTACTTTTTCGCCCGCCGGATCACCGCGCCCCTGGACCAGTTCGCCCGCGCCGCCGAGGCCCTGGGTCGCGACCCCACCGGCCCGCTCATGGCGCTGTCGGGTCCCGCGGAGATCGGGGCGGCGGCGCGGGCCTTCAACGACATGCAGGCGCGGCTGAAGCGCTTCATCGACGACCGCACCGCCATGGTGGGCGCCATTTCCCACGACCTGCGCACGCCGCTGGCGCGCATCCGCTTCAAGCTGGAGGGCGCGCCGGCGCCGGTGAAGGCGAGCGTCCTGGCCGACGTCGCCCAGATGGAGGCCATGATCACCTCGGTCCTGGCCTTCATCCGCGACGCCAGCGCCTCGCGGCCCCGCGAGCGCCTGGACCTGCTGTCCCTGCTGGAATGCCTGGTGGACGATGCTGGCGACCAGGACCTGACCCTGACCGAGGGCGCGCCGGTGACGGTGGAGGCCGACACGCTGGGCCTGCAGCGGTTGTTCGGCAACCTGCTGGACAACGCGGTGAAGTACGGCGAACGCGGACGGGTCCGGGTCTTCCAGTCGGACGGCCACGCGGTGGTGGAGATCGCCGACGACGGGCCGGGCCTGGCGGCGAGCGAACTCGAGCGCGTCTTCCAGCCCTTCTATCGCGCCGAGGCCGCGCGGACCCTGGACCGCGGCGGGGTCGGGCTTGGCCTTGCCGTGGCGCGGTCCATCGCCCGGGCGCATGGGGGGGACGTGGTGCTGGTGTCGTCTGCGTCGGGGCTCGTGGCGCGGGTGAGGTTGCCCCTGTCGGTGGGGTAGGGCGGCCCGGTTGTTGAGCGATTCCCGCACTGCTAGGCTGTCGAGAAGAGCGCGGGGGGCGTGGACGGCGGGCGGGACCAGACCTGAGCCGGCCTCCGGGGCGGAGGGCGCCAGATGCTGACGACGGCCGCGCCAGTGTTGCGGGGCGTCGCGATCGGGGCGTTCCTGGTGATCGCCCTGGGCGTCGGGCGCAGCGAGCTCAGCCGTGACGCCAAGCTGACCACGATCCTGACCTTCCTCAGCGGCGCGGCCTGGACGCTCACCGGGTCGGAGCAGACCTCGGCCCTGCTCGGCCGTCCCCACCTGCTGCTGTGGATGACCTTCCCGGCGGCGGGCTTCTTCTGGGCCTTCGTGGCCTGCGTGTTCCAGGACCGGCCCCTTCGCGGATCGGCCTTCGCGCCGGCGGCCCTGCTCCTGTTGCTGGGCGGTGCGGCGACCTGGGCGCCGACGGGCCTCGACCGCACGCTGCTGGCGGCCTTCAATCTTGCCGCGGCCCTGATCTGCCTGCACGCGATGTGGATGATCCTCCGCAGCTGGCGCGGCGACCTGGTGGACAGCCGCAGAGCGTCCCGGGGCCTGATCCTGGGGATCGCCGCCCTGTTCGCGGCCACTCAGGGCGCGGCGGGGGCCCTTCACGGGCTGGGGCAGGGTGGAGCCTGGGCTTCGGCGGCCCTTGGAGAGGCCTTCGGCGCGGTCGCCATCTCCGCCCTGGCCCTGGCGATGGGTTGGCTGTTGCTCCAGGCCCGGACGCCGCTGTTCGCGACGCCGGCCGTCGAGCCCCCCGCGGCCGACGCCAGGCTGGTGGCCGCCGAGCGGGTGCTGCTGGCCAAGCTGGAGGGGTTCATGGACGCGGGCGGCTGGCGGCGCGAGGGGCTGAGCATCGCGGCCCTGGCGCAGGAGTTGGGAACCCAGGAACACCGGTTGCGCCGGCTGATCAACACCCGCCTGCGGCATCGGAATTTCGCCGACTTCGTGAACGGCTACCGCATCGAGGCGGCCAAGGCGCGACTGGCCGATCCGGCCGAGGCCGAGGCCACCATCGCGAGCCTGGCCTTCGACCTGGGGTTCGGCTCCCTCAGCCCGTTCAACCGCGCCTTCCGCGCCGCCACCGGAGCCACGCCCACGACCTGGCGGCGTGCGGCCCTGGCGGCCCAGATCTCCCCGGACATCGAATAAGTTCGGAATCGACGAGGCTTTTTCAGTGTCGCCGAGACGATGCGCCGGGGTGCCGGCCCTCTGACGTTTTTGGAGGGTCTTGGACATGCGCAATCAAAGGAAACACTCAGGCTCCAGAGCCGAGCCCGAGGTCCGCCGCGCGAGCGGGCTTGGGGTCTTCTACCTCCTGGTCTTCGCCTGGGCCTGGGGCGTCGGCCTGCTGTACGCCGTGGCCAGCGGACCGATGGTCCGGGTGTTCGGGGAGGTCACCCTGGGCAATCCGCTCATCTTCCTGACCGTTTGGTCGCCCACGATCCTTGCGTTCGCGGTCACGGCCGTCCATGGCGGCCGGGACGGCCTTCGGGATCTGGTGGGCCGGATATTCCGGTGGCGCTTCCCGCTGCGCTGGTACCTGGCGGCCACCTTCGGGGTCGCGGGGTTGACCCTTGGGGCGCGGTTCCTGCAGGCCCACCTTTCGGGGGCGGCCCCGCCGCCCGTGGGGGACTTCGCGCGCTGGCCAGAGTTCGCCATGGGGGGCCTGGCGATGATGGTGCTGGATCCGGGCCCCATCGGCGAGGATCCCGGTTGGCGAGGGTTCGCCCTGCCCAGGATGCTGGAGCGCTTCAACCCCACCACCGCGGCGGTGTTGCTGGGGGTCATCTGGGCGGTCTGGCACCTGCCGGCCTTCCTGTTCTCCGGCATGCCGCAGTCCAGCCTTCCCCTCGGCTGGTTCTGCCTCTCCATGGTGTCGGTGACCGTGCTGATGGCCTGGGTGACCATCAATACCGGCGGCGCGGTGATCCCGGCCATCCTCATGCACTGGTCGTTCAACCGCTTCAGCGACCTGGGGCAGGAGGGCGCGATGTACGCCGCCTTGGCCTACACCGCCGGAGCCCTGCTGGTGATTATCGGCACATGCGGCTCGCTGGGCTTTCGGGCGGCTCGGGCCGGAGCTTCGGCTCCGGCCCTTGGACGGGTCAGACGGTGACGCCGGTCTCGACGGCGGTCTCGGCGGCCGACGACGCGTTTTGCGCCGTGGTGAGGATGCTGGCGGCGGTGGAGGCGGCGGCGGCCTCGGCGTGGTGGCGATGATGCTTGGCCTGCATCGCCTCCAGACCCTTGGTCAGTTCATCGACGTTGAGCTTGCCGTCGCCGTCGGTGTCCAGCTTGGCGAGCGCGCTGGTGAGGTCGTTGGCGGTGCTGGCGCCGGACTTGCCGCCCTTCAGGCTGGCCTCGATCTCCGACAGGCTCAGCGAACCGTCCCCGTCGGTGTCGACGTCGCCGATCAGCTTGTTGGCGATGTCGGTGGCGGTGGGCTTGTCCTCCTGGGCCTGGAGCAGGCTGGCCAGGGTGTTGGAGGAGAACTGGCTGGAGGCCTGGGAGTCCGCGCCCGGCGGCGGACCTGGCGGGCGGCCCGGCGGCGGTCCCGAGGGGCTTTCGGCCCCGCTGACGCCCGGCATATCCTGCCCGGCGCCCTTCTGCTGCGCCAGCAGGGCGGCCAGCATGCGCTGGGCCCCACTGGCGGCGTAACTCGTTGCAATGCTTGATATACTCATTCGTCCCTCGCGAATTTGGCCAGGGGATCCGGCCGCGGCGGCGTCCGAGGGGGCGCAGCGTGGGCCGATGCCCTGCAATTGCGGACGCACAGGGTTCCGGCGGGGTTTGTTGCGGAGCTAAGGGCGCGATTGAAACAAACCCGCCACGAAGCGGCCGATCGGCCGCCGAGCGGCCCGCCGATGACACGCTGGCGTCATACTCCGCGCCGCGCGACTCACGACGGGAGGGGGCGATTTCGGACAGTGGGAAAATATCTCCGTCCAGGGCGTCCCCGGGCGCCTTGCCACTCCGGCGACGGGCCGACATGGTCCGCCTTCGCTCTGGAGAATCTGCCCATGAAGACCCGCGCCGCCGTCGCCTTCCAGGCCAAGCAGCCGCTCGAGATCGTCGAGGTCGACCTGGAGGGCCCCAAGGCCTTCGAGGTGCTGGTGGAGATCAAGGCCACGGGGGTCTGCCACACCGACGCCTACACCCTGGACGGGCTGGACTCAGAGGGCATCTTCCCCTCGATCCTCGGCCATGAAGGGGCGGGTATCGTCCTCGAGGTGGGCCCCGGCGTCACCAGCGTGAAGCCCGGCGACCACGTGATCCCGCTCTACACGCCTGAATGCCGGCAGTGCAAAAGCTGTCTGTCGCGCAAGACCAACCTCTGCACGGCGATCCGCGGCACCCAGGGCAAGGGCCTGATGCCGGACGGCACCAGCCGCTTTTCCTACAAGGGCCAGGCGATCGCCCACTACATGGGCTGCTCGACCTTCGCCAACCACATCGTCTTGCCCGAGATCGCGGTGGCCAAGATCCGCGACGACGCCCCCTTCGACAAGGCCTGCTACATCGGCTGCGGGGTCACCACGGGGGTGGGCGCGGTGGTCAATACGGCGGGGGTGGAGCCGGGCGCCAATGTCATCGTCTTCGGCCTGGGGGGCATAGGCCTGAACGTCATCCAGGGCGCGCGGATGGTGGGCGCCGGCATGATCGTCGGCGTCGACATCAATCCCGACCGCGAGGCCTGGGGCCGCAAGTTCGGCATGACCCACTTCGTCAATCCCAAGGCCATCGACGGCGACATTGTCGCCCATCTGGTGGCGCTCACCGACGGCGGGGCCGACTACACCTTCGACTGCACCGGCAACACCACGGTGATGCGCCAGGCGCTCGAGGCCTGCCATCGCGGCTGGGGCGAGAGCATCATCATCGGGGTGGCCGAGGCCGGCAAGGAGATCGCCACCCGCCCGTTCCAGCTGGTCACCGGCCGGGTCTGGAAGGGCACGGCCTTCGGCGGCGCGCGCGGCCGTACCGACGTGCCGAAGATCGTCGACTGGTACATGGACGGCAAGATCGAGATCGACCCGATGATCACCCATGTCATGCCCCTGGAGGACATCAACAAGGCCTTCGACCTGATGCATTCGGGCGAGAGCATCCGCTCGGTGGTGGTGTTCTAGGGGTGGAGATCCTCAAGTCGCACAGGGTCCACGGCGGGACGCTGAGCTATTGCCGGCACGCCAGCGAGGCCACCGGCACGCCGATGACCTTCTCGATCTTCGTGCCCGCCGGGGAGGGGCCGTTTTCCCTGCTGGTCTGGCTCTCGGGCCTGACCTGCACCGAGGACAACTTCACCACCAAGGCCGGCGCCTATGGGGCGGCGGCGGCGGCTGGCCTGGCCATCGTGGCGCCCGACACCAGCCCGCGCGGCGAGGGCGTGGCCGACGACCCGGCCTATGACCTGGGCCAGGGGGCCGGCTTCTATGTGGACGCCACCCAGGCGCCCTGGGCCAGGCACTTCCAGATGGAGACCTATGTCACCGTCGACCTGCTGGCGGTGGTGGGGCAGGGCTTCCCAGTGGACATGGGCCGCGTGGGGATCTCCGGCCACTCCATGGGCGGGCACGGAGCCCTGACCCTGGCCCTGCGCCACGCCAACCTGTTCAAGTCCGTCTCGGCCTTCGCGCCGATCTGCTCGCCCGCGCGGTGCGACTGGGGCCGCAAGGCCTTCACCGCCTATCTGGGGGAGCACGAGACCGCCTGGGCGCCGCACGACGCCACGGTGCTGATCGAGGCCGGGGCGGCGCGGTTCGACGACATCCTGGTGGACCAGGGGACGAGCGACGACTTCCTGGTGGGCCAGCTGAAGCCGGACCTGCTGGCGGCTGCCTGCAAGTCCGCGGGCCAGAAGCTGACCCTGCGGATGCAGGAGGGCTATGACCACTCCTACTTCTTCATGACGAGCTTCATCGCCGATCATGTCGCCTGGCACGCCGCCCGCCTCTGAGGCGTGACACCGGTGTCAAGGCGGGTCTATCCTTCCGGCAAAAGCGGGAGGATGCAGATGCCGGACCTGTCTAGACGCGGGGTTGTCGCGGCCTCTGGCCCGCTGCTTCTGCCCTCTGGCGTCCATGCGGCGGGCGCGTCGCCGGTGGTGAAGACGACCAATGGCCCGGTGCGCGGCTATGTCGACCAGGGGATCAAGGTCTTCAAGGGCGTGCGCTACGGCGCCGACACCGGCCCGCGCCGGTTCAGGCCGCCGCTGGCGCCGACGCCATGGACCAGGACGCGGGAGGCCACGGCCTTTGGGCCAAGCTCACCCCAGGTCGGCCGGGACGAGCAGCCGCAGAGCGAGGACTGCCTGTTCCTCAATGTCTGGACGCCCGGCCTGGGCGACGCGGCCAGGCGGCCGGTCATGGTCTACCTGCACGGCGGCGCCTATTCGAACGGGTCCGGCTCCTCGCCCCTCTATGACGGGGTGCGCCTCTGCCGGCGGGGCGACGTGGTGGTGGTGACGATCAACCACCGGCTCAACGTCCTCGGCTACGGCTTCCTGGCGAAGCTGGCGGGGTTCGCCGACAGCGGCAATGTCGGGATGCTGGACATCCTGCTGGCGCTGCGGTGGGTCGCCGACAACGCCGCCGCGTTCGGGGGCGATCCCGCCCGGGTCATGGTGTTCGGCCAGTCCGGCGGCGGGGCCAAGATCGCCACCCTGATGGCCATGCCGGCCGCGGCCGGCCTCTTCCACAGCGCCGCCACCATGAGCGGCCAGCAGGTGACGGCGTCCGGCCCGCTTCACGCCACCGAGCGCATGACCCTGTTCCTGGCCGCCGTCGGTCTGAGCCCCGAGCGCGCCGCCGAGGCCGCGACCCTGCCGACGGGCAAGCTGCTGGAGGGGTTGGCCGTGCGTGATCCGTTCACGCCGGGGAGCCTCTATTTCGGCCCCGTCCTGGACGAGCGGTCCCTGACCCGCCACCCGTTCTGGCCGGACGCGGCGCCCCTGGGGCTGAAGATCCCGATGATCATCGGCAACACCCACGACGAGGCCCGCGCCTTCGTGGCCCATTCCAGGCCCGATCCTTTCGCCATGGGCTGGGGCGAAGTCGCCCGCCGGATCGCGCCGGAGATGCGGGTGGACATCGACCCCGACCACGTGGTGGCGGAGTACCGGAAACTGTACCCGGACTATTCCCCCAGCGACGTCTTCTTCGCCGCCATCACGGCGGGGCGCTCCTGGCGCGGGGCGGTGATCGAGGCCGAGGAACGGGCGCGGGCCGGGGCTCCGGCCTTCGTCTACCAGCTGGACCTGCCCAGCACCGTGGAGGGCGGCCGCCTGCGGGCCATGCACACCACCGACATCCCCCTGGTGTTCGACAACCTGGCGGCCAGGGGCTCGCCGGTGGCGCCGTCGGCGGCCGCGCAAGGCGTGGCCGACCGGATGAGCGAGGCCTTCATCGCGCTGGCCCGGACGGGCGACCCCAACACGCCGACGATCCCCGCCTGGACGCCCTACGACCTGACGCGGCGGGCCACCATGGTCTTCGATGCGGAGACGCGGCTGGTGGACGACCCGCGCGGCGCCGAGCGACGGCTGTTCGCCAAGGTCCCCTATATCCAGCCGGGCACCTAGACCGCCCGGCGGAAGGGGACCACGACCTTTGCCGCCTCGCGGACCTCGGGGCCGGGGGCCATGTCCGGGACCCGCAGGACCAGGCCGTTGAAGCCGAAGGTCTGGGCCACCAGGCAGGCGGCGGCGGCGAAGGGGGCGCGGGGGGTGTCGGCCAGCAGCCAGGCCAGGTGAGCCTCCAGGCGCGGATAGTCCTCGGCTTGCGCGGCGGCGAACAGGGCCAGGATCAGTTGCTCGTCGCGGCTCAGCGGCAGGGAGCCGGGGACGCCGAGGGTCACCCTGCGCCGCCCGTGGCGGGCCAGTTCGCGGACGAAGACCTCCAGGGCGTTCAGGGCCTCCGCGCCGCCACAGGCCTGGTCGAAGGACCGCCGGACCAGGGGACAGGCCCCCAGCTCGAAGGCCAGGGCCCGGAAGCCGAAGAGCAGCAGGCGCTCGCCATGGGTGAGGTCGGGGAGGGTGTCTTGCGCCATGGACGACTCCTTGCGGGCCTCCAGGCTTATTGCGTTTGAGAATGACTCGCAACAAGAGATCGCGAGCCAGCTTGACGGTCCCTGCGGCGCCCGCCGCTAATGGCGGAAAATCCGTCTGGGAAGGGACGCCGCATGATCAAGAACCGCATCACCGAGCTGCTGGGCGTCCAGTATCCCATCGTCCAGGCCCCCATGGGCTGGATCGCCCGCTCGCAGCTGGCCTCGGCGGTCTCCAACGCCGGCGGCCTCGGCATCATCGAGACCTCCTCGGGCGAACTCGACGCCGTGCGCGAGGAGGTCAAGAAGATGCGCCAGCTCACCGACAAGCCGTTCGGGGTGAACATCGCCCAGGCCTATGTCCGCGACGCCGACATCGTCTCCTTCGTGGTGGACCAGGGGGTGAAGTTCGTCACCACCTCGGCCGGCGACCCCAACCGCTACTGCGCCGAGCTGAAGGCGGCCGGGCTGACCGTCTTCCACGTCGTGCCCTCCCTGGCTGCGGCGCTGAAGGCCATCGCCGCCGGGGTCGACGGCCTGGTGGTGGAGGGCGCCGAGGGCGGTGGCTTCAAGAACGCCCGCGACGTCTCCTCCATGGTCCTGCTGCCGCTGGTCTGCTCGAAGGTGGACGTGCCCGTGATCGCCGCCGGCGGCATGGTGGACGGACGCACCATGGCCGCGGCCTTCGCGCTCGGGGCCGAGGGGATCCAGATGGGCACCCGCATGGTCTCGGCCGCCGAGAGCCCGGTGCACCAGAACTGGAAGGACGCCATCGTCGAGGCCAAGGAGACCGACACCGTCTTCCTCAACCGCTTCGGCCCTGGCGCGGCCCTGCGCGCCCTACGCACCGAACGCACCTCGCGCCTGGAGCGCGATCCGGGCGAGAACGGGGTGATGTCGGAGTTCAAGAACACCCAGGCGCTCTACTTCGGCGGCGACATGGAGGCCTCCATCGCGCTGTCCGGCCAGGTCGCCGGCCGCATCGACGCGGTGAAGCCCGTGGCCCAGATCATCAAGGAGATCATCGAGGAGTTCGAGGCGACCATGGCGGAGATGAGCGGGAAGTATGTGAGGGTGGGCGCGTAGATGCGGTGCTTCGGAGCAGGTGGTCTGATTTCCATATTGCTGTTCGTGGCCACCCCTGCGCCGGCGCTTGCGCAGGGCGCGGTTTGGCTGCGCCACAAGCAGGTCCTCTGCATCGGCGAGTTTTACCGGGAGTGCGATGCAGACGGATCGAAGTGCGTCGGATCGAAATCCAAGGCTGTGTGGAAAATCGACTTCCCACGCAAGTTGGTCACCTATGTCGGATCGGACTACACCGAAGATATCGTCGCCTTCATAGATGACGATGAGGCGATGCTGCTGAGCACCGGCCGCCTTCTGCGCTTCCACAGCGAAGAAGGTAGCGAGAATTTTACGGCAAGCTTGCTTGGCACTCTGTCGGGCCGGACCTTCGTCTTTCACCACCTCAACTGCAAACCCAGCGAGTAGGTGACATCCTGCTTTGCAGGCTGCTCTCCTCGGAGAGTTCTTTGCTAAGCCGCCACCGACTGCCGCTCGTCCGCAAACTCGTAGCTGGCTTCGTCCCAGAGGGAGTCCCATTCGGCGAAGCGGGCGTTGGCGTCGCGCAGGCGGGCGTCGTCGCGGACGCTGACCACCTCGCCCTGGGCCTCGTCCCAGACCACGGTCAGGTCGGCCAGGCGGTGGTCGCCGGCGGCCAGGCGGCCCTGGACCTGCAGCCGTTCCACCATCTCAGGCGAGACCCGCAGCTTCATGCGGCCGCCGGCCTGGCGCACGGCGATGTCGGCGTGGGTGATGACCTTGGCGATCATGTCGGCGTTGGCCGCCTCCACCGGGCGGCGGACGTCGAACAGGAACAACGGTTCGGAGCGGACGGCGCGGGGGCGGCGGAGTTGAGCGACGTTGGGCATGTGTGGCTCCTTTCGTTTCGGCATCATCAAGGTAGGATGCCGGTGCGTCAGAAACGGACGTACGTTTTTGCTATGTTCTCTTTTTCCCGGTCCCAGACCCCGGACCGACTCGGCCTATCAACGGTCGATGAGTCACGAAGTTGCCCTGAGGGGATAATCCATGCGCCTGCTCGCCCTCTGCGGCAGCCTGAGGGCCGTCTCCTCCAACAGCGCGGCTCTGCAGGCCGCCGCCCTGCTGGCGCCTGCCGGGGTGGAGGTCGTGGCCTATGGGGGCCTGGCGGGCCTGCCGCACTTCAATCCCGATCTCGACACCGACGCCCCGCCCGCGGCCGTGACGTCCCTGCGCGAGGCCGTCGGCGCCAGCGATGGCCTGCTGATCAGCTCGCCGGAATACGCCCATGGTGTGCCGGGCGCCCTGAAGAACGCTCTGGACTGGCTTGTGGCCAGCCTGGAGTTTCACGACACCCCCACCATTCTCGTCAGCACCTCGCCGGCCTCGATCCACGCCCCGGCCCAGTTGCGGGAGATCCTGACGACCATGTCGGCGCGGCTGGTGGAGGCGGCGTTCGTGACCCTGCCCCTGCGCGGCCGGCCCCTGGACGCCGCCGCCATCGCCGCCGATCCGGAGCTGGCGTCGGCCCTGGCCGGCGGCCTGGCGCGTTTCGCGGCGGCCATCGCCGCCCAGCCCCGCGCGGATCGGTAGCCGGAGATGTCGCCGACCGGCTAAGGAGGAGGTGACCAAGTCGGAGGGCGAAGCTTGCGGCACGAGAAGGCGACACGGCTGCTGGAGTTGGCCCGCCTCCTGGCCTCCTCCGCCGAGGGCCTGACCCTGGACGAGATGGCCGAGGCCATGGGGGTGGGGCGGCGCACCGCCGAGCGCATGCGCGACGCCGTCCGCGACGCCTTCCCGCAGATGGAGGAAGTGGAGGATCCCCCCACCCGGCGGTTCAAGATTCCCTCCGGCCTGGACGGCATCTTCCAGGCGCCCACCGCCGACGAGTTCGCCGCCCTGCACGCCGCGGCCGAACAGTTCCGGGCCATGGGCGCAACCGGGCGGGCCGCGGCCTTGTTGAACCTGGAACAGAAGGTGCTCTCGGCCATGCGGGCCGGGGTGCGCCGCAAGCTCGCCCCGGACCTGGAGGCCCTGTTGGAAGCCGAGGCCATCTCCATCCACGCCGGCCCCCGCCCCTTCGAGGACGAGGCGGTGCTGGGCGCCATCCGCGAGGCCATCAAGTCCCTGCGCCGCCTGCGCTTCCGCTACCAGGGCGGCTCGACGCCGGGGCGGGTGCGGGAGGTGACGCCCTTCGGGGTGCTGTTCGGCCGCGCCAACTACCTGGTGGGGGCGGAGGGCAAGTCCACCGAGCCCCGCACCTGGCGCCTGGACCGCATCGCCGACCTGGAGGTCACCGACACCTTCGGGGCCAAGCCCGAGGACTTCACCCTGCAGGCCTTCGTCGAGCGATCCTTCGGCATCTATCAGGACGTGGTGGAGGACGTGCGGCTGCGCATCCTGCCGCATGGGGCCGAGGAGGCCATGGGCTGGCGCTTCCACCCCACCCAGAGGCTGGAGCCCCAGGCGGACGGCAGCGTGATCGCCAGTTTCCAGGCGGCCGGCATGCGCGAGCTGGCCTGGCACCTGTTCACCTGGGGCGACAAGGTGGAGATCCTGGCGCCCGAGCGGTTGAAGCAGATGATGCGCGACGAGCTCGCCGTAGCCGTGGCCGCCCACGACGCGTCATGCTGACGCCGCGCCCCGACGGCCGGGTGGAGAGCCAGGTGGCCGTCACCCTGCCGATCATGGCCCCGCGCCTGCAGGGCGAACTGCACGCCGACGGCCGGGTGGAGCTGGCCCTGTGGGGCGCCGGCGACCTGGGGCGGCTGCGGTTCTCCGCCCTGGCCGGGCCCTATGTCCATGCGCCGAATCTGGTGGCGACGCCGTCGGGCGGGGCCTGGGCGGCCCAATCCGACCCGGTGCTGGTGCTGCGCGGCGTCGCCTACCGCGGCTTCACCCCGTCGCGCAAATGCGCCGCCTGGGACCGCACGGCCCACCCGAGGTCGAGGGTCACCCGCCGGGGCGATCGCCGGCGGATCGACCTGCCCTGGGCGGTGCTGCTCATCGAGACCCGGGGCGACGACCTGGTGGTCTCGGCCGGCGCCGACCTCGACGAGGCCGAGCGGGGCCTGGGGCTGGCCGCGGAGACCATCGTCACCGAGGCCGAGCACTACGCCGCCCATTGCGACCAGATGGCCGAGGCCGATCCGGTGCTGCGCTCCATGGTCATGCAGGGGACCCACGCGGCCCTGTCGGCGGTGCGCCGCGACGAGCGGGGACGGTTCGACGGCCTGGCGGCGGGCCTGGCCTATAGCGCCCCGGCGCGGACCTATTACCGCGACGGCTACTGGACCCTGCAGCTGCTGCTGACCGCCGCGCCGGCCGTGGTCCATGCCCAGATCGACCTGCTGGCCGCGGGTGTCCAGCCCGACGGGGAGGCCCCGAGTGGCGTGATTGTCTCCGGCCCCGAGATGGCCCTGGCCTGGGAAACCCTGCGCACCACGGTGTTCGGCTATGACTGGATCCACAAGCGCCGCGCCGACTGGTGGAGCGACCATTTCGACAGCCCGCTGTTCTTCGTCCTGGCGCTGGGGGACTATGTCCGCGCCACGGGGGATGTGGAGCCGGTGGATCGCAACTGGCCCTTCGTGCGGGCGATCTACGAGCGCTATGTCGGGCTCAGCCGCGACGGCCTGCCGGCCAAGCCGCGCCATGACCGGGACTGGGCCGACAACGTCTATCGGGCCGGCCATGTCAGCTACAATATCGGGCTCTGGATCGGAGCCCTGGACGCCATCGTCGAACTCGGCGCCGGCCAGGACCCGGATCTCGCCGCCCAGGCCGGGGCGACGGCCGAGGCGGCGCGGGCGGCGGTGGCCACGCAGCTGAAGCGGCCGCACGGCGGTTATCCCGACTATCTCGACACCCCGGCCGACATCGCCGAGGACCACCTGACCCTCGACAGCCTGACCCTGCTGCGCCACGACGCCGTGCCGGGGGCCGAGGCCCTGGAGGTGCTGGAGTCCGTTCGCCGCCGCCTGGAGACCCGGCACAATCCCGGCCAGGGGTTCGGCGACTGGGGAATGATGTGCGCCCACCCGCCCTTCAGCCGGCGGGGCGACCTGAGGTCCAAGACCGTCTTCCCCTACCGCTACCACAACGGCTCCGACTGGCCCTGGCTGGACGGCCTCTATGCTGGCGAACGGCTGCGGCGAGGCCTGCCCGGCTGGCGCTATCCCCTGACGCGCTGGTGGGAATTCTGCCTCAGCCAGGGTTGGATGGGGGCCGTGGAATACTTCTCACCGCCCTGGGGCCGCGGCTCCCTGCTGCAGGGCTGGTCCAGCCTGCCGGCGGCGGTGGCCCTGGCGCACCGGGAGACGGTGCTGGCGGGGGATGCGGATTAGCGGCTGAAGGCCAAGGCGAAGTACTCCCGGTCGAACAGGCGGTAGTAGAGCCAGGCGGGGACCCGGTCGTAGCCAGGCTGGACCTCGGCGATGACCTTGGCCTGGCTGGCGTGGACATCCAGCAGGCGGCGCTTGACGGCGGCCTGGCGGGCGATGGGAACCGCGACGGTGGGGGCCGGCAGGCCGGCCTCGGGATCTGTCGGATAGTTGTTCCGGAAGGCGGCCACCAGCTTGAGGGCCAGCTTGATCATCGCCCGGGGCAGGGTGGCCTGGTAGAGGCGGCGGACGGAATTGTCCTCCTGCGCCAGCTCCCGGGCCCAGCGGCCGACGGCGATGTGGTCGGGGTGGCCGTAATAGCCGACGCGCTCGTCGAAGCTGATCAGCAGGCTGGGCTTCCAGTGGTCGATCCGTTCACGGAGCACCGTCTTGATCGCCTCGCCATCGGCGGTGGCGAGGCCGCCGTCGGGCCATTCGAGGACCTCGACGGCCTGGGCGCCCAGGGTCGCGCCCGCGGCCTGGGCCTCCTTTCGCCGCACCTGGGCCAACTCTTCGCGGCTGTAGCCGGTGTCGCGGGCGGCCTCGCCGCGGGTGACATAGACCAGCACCACGGCCGCGCCCTCCCGCGCCAGGTTGGCGAGGGTTCCGGCGCTGGTGATCTCGTCGTCGGGATGGGCCCAGATCGCCATGACGGTGCTGGGCTGGCCGCCCGCCAGCAGGGACCGGGCCCTTGGGACGGCGCCGTCGTTCAACTGGCCGCGCGCGACCAGGAAGGCCCCGATCGCCAGGACCAGCAGGACGGCGAGGAGGCTCACGGCCGGAAACAGTCCACCAGCTCCGCCAGCCAGGCCTTGAGGTCGTCCTTCCTCTCGGTGGGTGTCTTGCCATGGCGCACCACCACCAGGTCGAGCTCCGGGGCGATCAGCGTGAACTGGCCCTCGTGGCCGTTGGCCGAGAAGCTCCCCGGTCCCGCCATGCCGAGCCACCAGTGGGCGCCATAGGCCCCCTCGGTGACGCCGGCCTGCTGGAAGGTGGGGGTTCTCGCATAGTCGACCCAGCCCTCGGGCAGCAGACGCCGGTTCTCCCAGACCCCGCCGCGCAGATAGAGCAGGCCGAAACGGGCGAAGTCCTGGGCGGTGGCGAAGCAGAAGGAGGAACCGATAAAGGTTCCGGCCGCATCGAACTTGGGGACCGGGCTCGCCATGCCCAGGGGCTCGAACAGCCGCCGCCGCATGAAGGCCTCGAAGTCGGGGCCGTAGGCGTCCAGCGTCCTGGCCAGGGTGCGGCTGACAATGTTGGTGGTCCCGCTGGAATAGGACCAGTGGCGGTCGGGGGCGTAGTCCAGCGGCTTGTCGGCGGCGTAGTGGGCGACGTCGTCCTTCCCGGAACCCCACATCATCTCGATGGTGTCCGACGGCTTGTCCGGCTCATAGACCTCGCTGAACCTCAGGCCCGAGGACATGCGCAGCAGGTGATCCAGGGTGATGGCGCCGCGCGGATCGCCGGCGTCGCGCCACTCGGGCACGTCGGCCGGGGCGTGGATATCGAGTTTGCCGTCCCCCACCAGCAGACCGGTGAGCGCATGGGTGATGCTCTTGGCCTTGGACCAGGACAGGCAGGTCTTGTCGGGGCCGTGATCGGGGCCATAGCGCTCGAAGATCAGCCGCCCGTCCTTGACGATCACCAGGGCGTGGGCCTCACCGAAGGCGAGCTGATCGAACTGTTCGGCCATCAGGTCGTCGAGGCGCAGGCGGTCGAAGCCGGGCGGGAAGAGGCCGAGCGGCCATTCCTCAGTCGGCCAAGGGGTTCCGGCGGGCTGGGTGGGCAGGGACGGCAGGCTCATGGGGGGAGACTGGCCTGAAGGGGCGGCCTTGTCATCTACCCACACGGTGTCATCCCGGAAAGCCCGCAGGGCTTGTCCGGGACCCAGACGCGCGGGGCGTGCAGGAGAAATCGGTGCTTCTGGGTCCCCGGTCTTCCGCCGCGCGGAAACCGGGGTGACACGTTTGAGAGGGCTTCCCGGTAGGGATCAGAACTGCATGCGGAACTTGATCGCCCCGGTGTCGTCCCGGTAGCGATCGCCCTGGCGGGTTTCGTACTCGAGCCGGATCGCGCCCTTCTCGAAATCGGCCTCCAGGCCGACTGCGGCGCGGGTGAGCTGCCGGGGCAGCTCGGTCTTCACCGTGAAGTCCGGCGCGGCGGCGGGGGCGCTCTCCAGCCGGGCCTTGATGTCCCAGCTTCCTTCCGAGAAGCGGGTGACGCCGACATTGGCATAGGGCCGCAGCACCACACCCTTGGCGGTGACGTGGGTGGCCCCGATCTCGAGATTGGCCGTGCCGGAGGTGAAGGACTGGTCGGAGTCCCGGACGATCAGGTTCAGGCCGGGGGCGCCGCTCTCGCGATAGCCCTTGAGGCCCAGGTGATAGGCGTCGGCCTCGATCGAGGGGCGCAGGTAGAAGGTCTCGCCCTGGGCGAGGTAGGCGGCGCGCAGGCGCAGGGAGGCCAGGTCGGTCACCGGATGGCTGCTGGCGGCGACCTGGGCAATCGGGAAGTTCACCGACCGGGAGAGATCGGCGCGGCTATATTGGTAGCTGGCGGCGGCGGCCAGCAGCAGGGGGCCCATCTCGCGCTTGATGACGCCTCCGGCCTGGACGCGGCGGGCCCGGGAATGGGCGGGGGCGCCTGAGTCGAACTGGCTGTCCTCGAGGCCCAGGGACAGGCCGCCGAACCAGCCGGGCTGGGGCAGGGCGAACTGGCCGCCGGCCTGCAGGCGCATGGCGTGCTGCTGGTAGCCGGGCTCGGCGCCGGCCTCCATCCGGCTCGATCCGCCGCCGGCCTTGGCCCAGTAGCAGGACCCTTCGTGCAGGACGTCGGCAGCCCCCTCGCCGCCGGGACAGCTCATCAGCCCACCGACGAAGGTCAGGGAGGACATCAACGGCGAGGCGCCCTGGGTCGGCGCGGCGCCAGGGTCCAGGCTGTTCACCCGGGCGACATAGGCGGGGCGGGATTTCTGGAAGGCCAGGTCGTCCAGCAGGGGCTCCTGGGCCGCCGTGCCGCCGGCCGCCCAACTGGCCTGCAGGTGCCGGGTGATCTCCACCTGGTTGGGGGTGAGGCCAGCCAGCACGAAGTCGACCTTGTTGGTCCCCACCTTCAGCTCAGTGGCCGTGGCGGTCAGGCCGTAGTCCACCACCAGGGTGTCGCTGGCGTCGGCGGCGATCCCGTTGTTGGTCAGGGCGGCGGCGGTCAGCACCGTGACGTACCTGCCCGGGATGAGGTCCAGGACGTGGTAGGGCTCGAGGATCACCTGGCCGGCCAGGGCCGCGGTCCCCGCGACCTCGATCCGGTCGGCGGTCCCGGCGTGATAGCGGGCGTCGATCTTCAGGCCGCCGGTGGAGGCCTGGGTCAGGTCGCCGAGGATGCGGGTGGTCCCCACGCTCCCCGCGCCGTAGGGTGAGAGCAGGCCGGCGTTGGCGAAGGTCCCGCCGTTCAGGGCGATGACCCGGTAGCCCTCCACCAGGCCGGCGGCGCGGTTGGTGAAGCTGTTGGCGCCGCCCCCCAGGCCGATCTCGCCGGTGACGCGGCCGGCGTTGTCCACCGCGTCGTCGCCGTCCGAGCCCAGTATGGCCAGCAGCGACTTCGAGGTCACCGCCCCGCCGCCGATGGTGAGCCTGTTGTGCGCTCCCCCGGCCAGGAAGATCCCGGCCCCGCCGTTCGCGCCGCCCTGGATCGTCCCGTTGACGGTGACGTTGATGTCGCCGCCGCGGCCGTTGGAGCCCTGGCCGCCCACGCTCTGGGCCAGGATGCCGTGGGCCCCGTCGCCGAAGGCCTTGATGTCGCCGGCGTGGACGATGGTGATGGCGCCCGCCGTTCCCTTGTCGCCGTTGGAGCCGGAGAGTGCGATGGCCGCCGGGAAGCTGTTGGCCCCCGTGCCGCCGACGCCCCCGCCGCCGCCGACGCTCTGGGCGTAGATGCCGTGCGCCCCCTGGCCGGTGGTGGTGATGGTCCCGCTGGTGGTGACCTTGACCGCCCCGCCGTCGCCGCCGGCCCCGCCGCCGCCGCCCATGCCGAGGCTGGCGACGGAATAGGGGATGCCGGTGTCGATCTTCACAAGGCCCAGGGGATCGACCCCGAACACCAGGGTGGCCGGAACCACGCCGCCCCCCAGGCCGCCGCCGCCGCCGACGCTCTGGGCCAGCACGCCATAGGCCGCCTTGCCGGAGGTGGCGATGGCGCCCTTCACGGAGACCTCGACATCGCCGCCATCTCCGCCCGAGGTTCCTGAACCGCCCAGGGCGACGTTTAGATAGTTGGACGCATTGGCCGCGCCGCCGACGCCGCCGCCCCCGCCGATGGACTGGGCGAGCACGCCCGCGGAACTGGCGCCGAAGGTGACCACGTCCCCCTCCTGGGCGACCTTGACCGCCCCGCCATTGTCCACCGAGCCGCCCTTGCCGCCGATGGACAGCGAGAAGGAATAGCCGCCGCCGATCTCGCCGGCGCCCGTGCCGCCGATCCCGCCGCCGCCGCCGACGCTCTGGGCCAGGATCCCGTAGGAGAGGTCGCCGAGGGTGGAGATCGCGCCCTTATTGGCGACCGTGACCGCGCCGCCCGCTCCCGAGGCGCCGCCGGCCCCGCCCAGGCCGCCGCCGATGCTCATGTCGCCGGTGGCGCTGCCGTCCCCTCCGCCGCCCGATCCGCCGCCGCCGCCGACGCTCTGGGCGAAGACGCCTGAGGACATGAAGCCGGCCGTCAGGATCTCGCCGCTGTTCTCCAGGGCCACGTCGCCGCCCTTGCCGGCCGCCCCGCCGTAGCCGCCGACTCCGATGGAGATGGCGATGCTGTCGGGGGCCTTGCTGGTCTTCTTGCCGACGTCGCGGGCCAGGTTCTTCCCGAAGGAGCCGGGGTTGGAGAGGATGCGGGAGAACTCGCGCTTGAAGCTGGCGTACTTCTCCGTCGCCTTCTGCTTGAGGCTGGTGTTGGCGTCCTCGCCCTTGCCGTCGGGCAGGACGGTGGGGATGTCGACCCCCTCCAGCAGGGAGCCCATCGACCCCGCGCCGCCGGCCCCGCCGCCGCCGCCGACGCTCTGGGCGGTGACGCCGTTGGCGCCCGAGCCCAGGGTGACGATGGCGCCCGAATTGACCACATGGACCAGGGCGCCGTCGCCGGCCGCCCCGCCGTGGCCGCCCACCGCCACCTTGATCTCGGCGCTGCGCACCTGGCCGCCGACATTGAAGGCCGCCGTGGTGGCCGAGGCGTCGCCGCCGGCCCCGCCGCCGCCGCCGACGCTCTGGGCGAAGATGCCGGTGGAGCCGTCGCCGTAGGTGGTGATCAGGCCGCCATTGTCGACATTGACGATGTCGCCGGCTCCGCCCTTGCCGCCGGAGCCGCCCACGGCGACCGCGACATTGACCTCGGTGCCCTTGCCGCCCGCCGCGGTGATGGCGGTGGCCGAGGCGTCGCCGCCGCGCCCGCCGCCGCCGCCGACGCTCTGGGCGAAGACGCCCGCGGCGTTGAAGTCATAGGTGGTGAGCTGGCCAGTGTTGGTGACGTCGACCCGCTTGCCGGCCCCGCCGTCGCCGCCGGATCCGCCCACGGCCACGGAGATGGCGACCGCCACCTTGTCGCCGCCGGCGATGGCCACCGAGGTCGCCTGGCCGCCGGCCCCGCCGCCGCCGCCCACGCTCTGGGCGAAGATGGCGTTGGCGAAGTCCCCGGCCGCCTCGATGGCGCCCGCGTTCCGGACATTGACCGTGGAGGCGTCGCCGCCGGAGCCGCCGGAGCCGCCCACGGCCACCGAGGCCGAGACGAAGGCCCCGGCGCTGATGGCGGTGGCCGAGCCGCCCTTGCCGCCGCCGCCGCCGATGGACTGGGCGAAGATGGCGTCGGCGCCGAGACCCGAGCTCTTGATGACGCCGTCGTTGCGCACCACCACCGCGCCGCCCTTGCCGCCGGCCCCGCCGGCCCCACCGACGGCCACCGAGGCGAAGGCCCCGACCCCGAAGGCGTCGCCGCCATTGCCGCCGCCGCCGCCGACGCTCTGGGCGAAGATCGCCGAGGCGCCCTGGCCAGAGGCGGTGAGGGTCCCGCCCTTGGCGTTGACCGCGGTGACCAGGCCACCGTTGCCCGCGTCGCCGCCGGAGCCGCCGGAGACGCTGATCCAGCCGCCGGCCGACCCGCCGTTGCCGCCGCCGCCGCCGATGCTTTCCAGGAACAGGGCGTGGGCTCGGGCGCCCTGGGTGGTGATCGTTCCCATGTTGCTGAGGCTGACGGCCCCGCCGTCGGGGCAGACGAAATAGACCCGGCAGCGCGCTGACTCCGCGGTGCCGCCATTGCCGGCGTCGGAATAGAAGATGCCGTCCGAAGAGCCCCCGTCGCCCCCGACGCCCCCCAGGCTCTGGCCGAACATGCCGTAGGATTCCAGGCCCTTGGTGGCGATGATCCCGGTGTTGCTCATGGTGATGGCGCCGCCGGGCGCCGAGGCTCCGCCCTTGCCGCCCTGGCCCACGAAGATGGAGTCGCCGTCGCCGCCGTCGCCGCCCTTGCCGGCCAGGGACTGGCCTAGCATGCCATAGGCGCGGTCGCCGGAGGTCTTCAGGGTCCCGGCGTTGGTGAGGGTGACGTCGCCGGTGAGGCCACCGTCGCCGCCGGTGGCGCCCGCATAGGCGTTGTTGCCGCCGCCGCCGCGCCCGCCCTGGCCGCCCAGGCTGAACCCGGCCACGGCGTGAGCGCCCGCGCCGGAGGTGGTGATGGCGCCGCCCGAGGCGATGTCGACGCGAACCGCCCCGGAATCGCCGCCCCGCCCGCCGGCGTTGGAGCTGTCGCTGACGCCCGAGGCGCTGTCGCCGGCCGAGCCCTGGCCCCCCAGGCTGCGGGCCAGGACGCCATAGGCCTTGGCGCCGGTGGTGACGATGGCCGACTTGACGGTGACCAGGATCTTGCCGGCGAAGCCGCCGGTGACGCTGGGGCTGTCGTTCACCGACTGGCCGCCGAGGCTCTCGGCCAGGATGGCGTGGCCGCCGACCCCGGAGGTGGTCAGGGCCCCGGTGGTGGTGACGGTGACGTCGCCGCCGCGGCCGCCCTGGACCCCCGGGGCGCCAAGGCTCAGGGCCGCGATGGCCGGGCCGCTGACCCCGCTGGTGGTGACCGCCCCCCGATTGTCGACGGTGACCGCGCCGCCGGCGCCGCCGTTGGTGTAGACATCGAGGCTGAAGAGGCCGGTGTTGAAGCGGAACCGCCCGATCCCGCCCTGGGACTTGGCCAGCAGGCCCGCGCCATAGTCGCCGCTGGCGCTGACGGCGGCGGTGTTGGTCAGGCTGACGGTCCCGCCCGGCTCGCCGTCCTGGAAATTGGCCGCCGCGCCCCCGGCGCTGATCGCCGGCACGGCGCCGGTCAGGCTGTCGAGCACCTCCTCGGGCTGGGGCGGGGCGTCGAGGAAGGTGAGCGTATTGGTCTGGACGGCGATGTAGCCCAGCACATAGGGGGCGAGCCTGGCCTTGTCCGGCGCCCCGCCGAACAGGCAGCCGGGATTGATCGTGCAGTTGAAGAAGAACAGCGCGCTGGCAGCCGCGGGGCTTGTGTCGCCGTTGATGGCGGCCAGGGCGTTGGTCCCGAAATCGAGGCGGCCCTGGGCGTTGTTGCGGTCGCCCACCCGGTTGAAGGTCACCGCCCGCGACTGGGCCGTGGCGCCGCTCGCGTAGGTGGCCGGGGCCGTGTTGACGACGTCGAGATTGGGGCCCGGCGCGGCGGCGGCGGCGAGCGGGCTGGCGGCCTCCACCGCCAGGGCCAGGGCGGCGGCGCGGCCGATCAGGCGCCGCGTGGCCTGGTCCAGCCTCCGGGCGCGCCGGTCGGCGGGGCGCGGGATCGGGACCCGGTTCGCCGGCGGCAGGGCCTGGACCGCAGCCTCCACGGCCTCCAACGCCAGGTAGAGTCGCTGGGTCGCCGCGGTGGCCGGGCTGTCCCCCACCAGACGGCGCAGGGCGGAGAGCTCGGCGAGGGTTCCGGAGAACTGGCGGCGCAGGGCCGCGGCGGTGTGGGGATCGGCGGCGCCGGCCAGCAGCCTTGCGCGCAGGCTTTCAAGCGCCTGCGCCAGGCGCAGCAGCTTCTGCGTCCGTTCCGACATGAAGCAAACCCCCGACACACCGTCCCGGGGAGTCCCCAAGACGGCTAAATCTACCCGTGTTATTCAAGGGTCTGGCGTCGCAACCGGCAATTGGCGAATTTTGGGGAGGGATTCGCCCGCCGGTGTTGCGGGGTTCGCCTGAGGGGCGAGCGGGGAGAGGGTGTGGATGCCGACGAGCCGGATTTTCGACGACCCCTTCGACCTGGGGGGATGGCCGCCGAGGCTGACGGTCGAGGAGATCGCGCAGGTGCGGCGCCATCCCAATTTCGGCGCCGCGTTCCTGGACAGCGGCGAGCACGCCACCCGGCCGGCCCTGACCCTGGGCCCGCTGCGCAGTCTGTTCAAGGATCGCGGCAGCCAGACCATCGGCACCCTGGCTCTGTGCCTCTACGACACCGAGGAGGGGCTGACGGCGGGCCGCCTGACCCGGATGTGCGTGGAATCGGGGATCTGCAGCGCCGGTCGCGTGGAGAGCTACCTGGCCCTGATGCGCCAGCGCGGCGCGCTCATCCCGCTTGGCAAGGCCTCGGGCCTGCCCGTCCGCCACGGCTTCAGCGAGGACTACCTGGCCTGGTTCCGGGACTATGTGCGCTCCGGCCTGCGCGCCCTGGCCCTGGTGGACTCCGCCGCCGCCGCGGTCCTGCCGCTGATGGCGGGGTCGGACTTCTTCCACTACATGCGCCGCAGCATGGCCAGCGCCAGCGTCAATCCGCCCCTGACCCATCCCGGTGGGGGCCCCGAGCTGCTGCTGTTCGCGCAGCGGGATGCGGGCCTGGCGATCCTGTCGGACTTGGTGGCCGGCCAACTCGCCTCGCAGGCCGGCGGCGCGCCGACCTCAGTCGCCGATCTGGCGCGGCGTCACGGGGTCTCGCGGGCCCATGTGCTGAAGCTGCTGCGGGACGCCGACGAGGCCGGGGCCTTCGCCTGGAACCCGCAGGCGCGCACCGTGACCCTTCCGGCCTGGATGCTGGAGCGGCTGGAGCAGGGGGTGGCGGTGACCCTGCTCAACCGGCGCTACGCCGCCCGCGCCGTCCTGGCCGCCCCGCGCGGCGCCCTGGCCATCCGGCCGGCCACCACGGGGGACATGGGCGCCCTGCGGGCCCTGATGGAGCAGGCGATCCGTATCCACCTGGCGGCCTATCTGCCGCCGGAGGGGGTGACCGCCTCCTTCGAGATCATGGGCCTGGACAGCCAGCTGATCGCCGACGGCACCTATTTCGTGGTGGAGGCCGATGGCCAGATCGCCGGCTGCGGCGGCTGGAGCCGGCGGGCCACCCTGTTCGGCGGCGACCACAGCGCCGGCCGCGACTCAGGCCTGGTGGACCCCGCGGTCGAGCCCGCCCGCATCCGGGCCATGTACACCCATCCCGACTTCGCCCGCCGCGGGGTGGGCAAGCTGATCCTGGACACCTGCGAGGCCGCCGCCGCCGCCGAGGGCTTCCGCCGGGCCGAGATGGCCGCCACCCTGTCGGGGGAGCCCCTCTATCGGGCCACCGGCTATCAGACAATCGAGCCCTTCGAGGCCGAGACCTCCACCGGGTTCAGGGTGCCGCTGATCCGGATGGGCAAGGCGCTGGCGTGAGCCCAACGAAAAAGGGCGGCCCGTGAGGACCGCCCTTCGCCGTGCTCCTGGCCGCGAGGTCAGAAGGTGTAGGTGATCCGGCCGTAGTAGTAGCCGCCGTTGATGCCGAAGGGCGAGTAGCTGGGATACTGGCCCACGCAACCGCTTCCCGAGGCGACGCAGGCGGCCTGGAACTGGGCCGACAGCTTGTCGGGGTATTTGTTGAACAGGTTGTTGGCGCCGACCGAGAGGGTCACCGCGTCGACGAACTTGTAGGAGACTTCCAGGTCGGTGATGGCCGTCGTGCCGATCGAGGTCTGCAGCAGGGGGCCGGTGCCCGGATCGGACAGCGACGAGGACTTGCCGTAGACGGTCTCGGTCAGGTTCACCGTCAGGGCGCCGAAGGTGTAGAGCGCGTTCAGGCCGATCTTGTACTTGGGCGAGGCCTTTTCCAGGAGGTCCTTGGCGTTGCCGGCGAACAGGGTCTGTCCGGTCGGGTAGGGGACGCTGGGGGTGGTCAGAGCCGCGGGCGGCGCCTTCACCTTGGTGACCTTGGTGGTGTTGTAGTTGCCGCTCAGGGTCCAGTCGATCCGGCCGTAGTCGCCCAGGTCGGTGGGGTAGGAGATCACCAGGTCGACGCCGCGCGAGCGGGTGTCGAGGCCGTTGGAGAAGATGTTGATCCCGGTGGTGGTGACGGTGGGGTCAAGCACGTTGCCGTTGGCGAGGATCGCGGCCAGCACCTGCGGCGAGGCCAGGACGCCGTTGCGGGTGCCGTAGAGCGAGCTGGAGCCGAAGATCCGGTCAGTCAGCTCGATCTGATAGGCGTCGAGGGTCAGGGTCATGGCCGGCAGCGGGTGGGCCACGATGCCGACGCTGTAGTTGGTGGATTCCTCCGGCTTCAGGGCGTCGATGCCCAGCAGGCGGGCCGCCGGCGAGTTGGGCGCCAGCTGCACGAAGGCCGAGGTCGGCGACACGTTGGTGGCCGAATAGTAGGACTCCGCCAGGGTCGGGGCGCGGAAGCCGGTGCTGACCGTGCCGCGGAGCGCGATGGCGTCGTTGAAGTCGTAGCGGCCGGTCAGCTTGGCGACGGTGGTTTCGCCGAAGTCGCTGAAGTGCTCGTAGCGGACGGCGGCGTCCACCTGCAGGGCCTCGATGGGCGAGACCGCCAGGTCGGCGTAGATGGCCCAGCTGTCGCGGCTGTGCTTGCCGGCGTCGGTCAGCGCGAAGCCCGGATAGGACTGCGAGCCCTCCTTGTAGCGCGACGCGGCGTCGCCGGCGCCGATCTCGTAGGTCTCGTGACGGTTCTCGAAGCCGAAGGCCGCGGCCAGCGGGGTCGCCAGGCCGACCTCGAACTCCTTGGAGAGGTCGAGGTTGTTGGTCAGCTGGGTCGTGGTCCAGCTCCCGGCGTGGAAGCTGGTGGGCGAGGAGCCCTTGGTCGTCAGGGTGGAGGTGTCGGCGTAGAGGCTGGCGTTGATGGAGTCCTCGACGCGGACCTCGATGTCGTCGACGCCGTAAGTGGAGCTCAGGTCGAAGTTCCAGCCGCCGACGACGCCGGAGATCCCGAGGGTGCCGGCGTAGTCGTCCTCGATGATGCGCTCGCGCGGGCTGAAGCCCTGGGGATAGGGCCGGTCGGCCGCGCCCTGCTTGCCCTGGACGCGGTTGTAGCGGCGGTAGTTTTCGTAGGCCGAGGCGTCCTTGTGGCCGTAGGAGCCGAAGGAATAGACCTCGAGGTCGTCGGTGACCGAGACGCCGCCGTTATAGCCCAGGTTGCTCAGCCGGTATTCGGCGTCGCCGGAGATCAGGTTCAGGTTGGGGAAGCCGGGGACATTGGCGCTCTCATAGGCGAAGTGGGCGGCCGAATAGGAGGGGCTGGCCGGGTTGAAGACGCGCTGGTCGGGCAGGCCGCGGTTGCTGAAGCCGTGGTACTTGGTCTCGGCCGTCAGGTTCAGCCAGCTGTTCTCGGTGGGCGCCGTGCCGATGTTCATGGAGAGCGCCGCGGTCTTGCCGCCCTCGTCCATGTATTCGCCGCCGGTGGCCGAGATCGAGCCGCCCGCGTCGGCCTTCTTCAGGATGACGTTGATGACGCCGGCGATGGCGTCGGTGCCGTACTGGGCCGCGGCGCCGTCGGTCAGCACCTCGATGCGGCCGATGGAGGCCATGGGAATGAAGCTCAGGTCAGTGGCCGCCGCGCCCTGATAGGCGCCCGACAGGACCGCGAAGTTGGCGGTGGTGTGACGCCGCTTGCCGTTGATCAGCACCAGGGCGTGATTGGGTGACAGGCCGCGCAGCCGCGCCGACAGGGTCAGGTTGGCGGTGTCGCCGCCGAAGGCCTGGGCGTTGAAGGAGGGCACCAGGTTGCTGAGGCCGACCCGCAGGTCGGTCTGGCCGGTGCGGGTCAGGGCGGCGGTGTCCACCACCTGCACCGGCGCGGCGCTGTCCTCGACCTTCAGGCCGGTCTGGCGCGTGCCGGTGACGATGACTTCATCGACATCGGTGACGGCCGCGGCCAGGGTCTGGGCCTGGGCGCCGGTGGCGCCGGCGATCAATACGGAAGCGAGCGAGACGCTCGCCAGCCATGCGTTTCGGGTCGTGGTCTTCATCTTGTAGGCCCCCTCATAATCGCGGCGCAGATTGGCCGCAGATCCCCCGGGCGCCGGGTGTGCGCGGCGCCGGGGCGTTGACGGACGGTCCAGGACTGGGCTTTGGCCCTTAGTTCCTGGTAGTCGCCCAGAAATGTCGGTGATTTGGCTCAATATCCGCGTAGAGAACCGCGAGATGTCCGGCTGATATAGCCGCATCCAAGTTATAAGCTGAATTATCAACACTCATACCGAAGAGCTCACGCAGAAGTTGAGATCGCCCGGCCCGGTTGTTTCCCAAAATTTCTTATATCTGTACTGACGTCAGAGGCATTTCCGACCTGATTTCTTCAAGGGCGTTCATCTGACAGTAAGACTGTCCACATGAATCCTTTTTCGTGTCAACGCGACCGGAGCGGACCGTCGTGATGTCTCCGGATTTTGGAGTTTTGGCGCATTCTGTGCGCGATAAACGGGCATGACATCCGGCGGTTGCGCCAGATTTCCGAACACGTGTCGGGTTCAAGACCTGGATGGACTCGAGTGACCTCCACGATAACTGCACGATAACTGCGCTCGGTCTGCCCGCGCTTTAATCACACAGGACATTTTGCGGGCGATCTGGGGCGCCCGGACTCATCGGAGCGGGCGGCGGGAGAGCAGGCGTGGCTTGAACAACCCCGCTCGCCTGTCCGAAGGTGGGCCGCCCTCGCCGAACGCCGGCGCCGACATGAAGGAAGACCCCGATGCGCAGACTGATCCTGGCCGCCCTCCTGCCCGTGCTGGCCGCCGTCGCCGCGCCTGCCGCCGCCGCCGACACCATCGTGCGGGTGGGTCCGCCCACCGCCGCCATCCTGCAGGGCGCGGTCGTGCCGGCCGGCTACGAGACCTTCTATGTGAGCGGCCAGACTCCGCCGCCGCTGAACGCCGGCGCGCCTGCCGGGACTCCCGTGGAGTTCGGCGACACCAAGACCCAGACCATCGGCATCATGAAGAAGATCGACGCGGTCCTGAAAACCCAGGGCTACACCATGGGCGACGTGGTGATGATGCGCGTCTATCTGGTGGGCGACCCGGCCAAGGGCGGCAAGATGGACTTCGCCGGGATGATGGAGGGCTACACCCAGTTCTTCGGCTCGCCGGACCAGCCCAACAAGGTGGCCCGCGTGACCATGCAGGTGGCCGCCCTGGTGGCGCCGGGCATGCTGGCCGAGATCGAGGTCCAGGCCGCCAGGAAGAAGTAGCCGCCGAAGGGAATTGCAGCGCCGCTCGCCTCACGCGGGCGGCGTCTTGCCGTGGGCTAGACCGCCCCGGCCGCCTTCAGGGCGGCGATGCGCGCGTCGTCATAGCCGAGGTTCCTGAGAATCTCGTCGGTGTGCTGGCCGAGCGTCGGGGGCGGGGCGACGCGGTCGCCCTCGGGGCGGCCCAGATCGAATCCGAGATTGAGAGTGGCCGCCTGGCGGTCCGTGCCCGGCAGGTCGAAGGCGGCCCGCAGGGACCGGCTGGCGACATGGGTGTTGTCGGCGATCTGCGGCACGGTGCGAACCGCCCCGGCCGGGACGTCGGCGGCGTTGAAGGCCAGCTCCCAGGCCTCGGCCGTGCGGCTGGCGAACAGGGGATGCAGGATCGCCAGCAGGGCGGCCTCGTTGTCGATCCGGACGTTGGGGTCGGCGAAGCGGGGATCGGCGATCAGCTCGCCGCAGCCCAGGACCGCGCACATCTTTTCGAACTGCTTCTGGGTGTTGGCGCCCAGCAGCAGGGGGCCGTCGCTGGCCTGGAAGGTGGCGGCCGTGGGGCTGGGGTTGAAGCCGCGATTGCCGACCCGCGCCGGCTCGTCCCCGGCGATCAGATAGGGCCCGATCATCGAGATCATCAGGATCAGGGAGGAGTCCAGCATGGCCACGTCCAGGTGGCGGCCCCCGCCCCCGAACCGCAGCCGCTGCAGCACCGCGGCCAGGCAGGCGAAGGCGCCGGCGTAGCCGGTGAAGGTGTCGATCATCGGGAAGCCGACCTTGGCCACCTCGCCCTGCGGATCGCCGGTGAGGGACATGACCCCGCAGATGGCCTGGACGATGTGGTCATAGGCCGGGTTGTCACGCATCGGCCCGGTCTGGCCATAGCCGGAGAGCGAGCAGTAGATCAGCTCGGGATTGGCCGCCCTAGCCTGCTCGTAACCCAGACCCAGCTTGGCCAGGACGCCGGGGCGATAGTTCTCCACCAGGATGTCGGCCTTGGCGATCAGGTCGAGGACCACCTGGACGGCGCCCGGATTCTTCAGGTCCAAGGTGATGGACTTCTTGCCGACGTTGACGGTCTGGAAGGCCGGCGCCATGCCGACGAACTCGGGGCGCCGGTCGTAGTGGCGGAAGACGTCGCCCTCGCCCGGCCGCTCGATCTTGATGATCTCCGCCCCCAGCAGGCCCAGCACGTGGGTGCAGAAGGGTCCGGCCATGACGTGGGTGAGATCCACCACGGTCATTCCCGCCAAAGGCCCGGACATCCTGCTACGCTCCTTGTCTCGTCGTTATTGGTGATTAGACACGTATTGTTTAATTTGCAAACGATTGAGACCTGAACCAAATTGCGGCCGACGGACGCGGGGCCAACCGCGCACAGGGAGACCCAGGATGACGGGCAGGAAGCTGATCGGCATGGTCGTGGCCCTGATGCTGCTCGCCGCCTGCGCGCCCGCCAAGCCCGCCGGCGGGGTGGAGGTGCTAAGATACGCCTCCCCCTATTCGCCCAACCACCCCTTCAGCCGCGCCGACATCATCTGGATGAAGCATGTGGAGAGGGCGTCGGGCGGCCGCCTCAAGATCCAGCCCTTCTGGGGCGGGGCCCTGATCAGCTCCGACCAGAGCGTCATCGAGCTGCGCCATGGGGTGGCCGACATCGCCCTGATCACCCCCATCTACATGCGCTCGGGCATGCACGTGATGAAGACCCAGGCGGGCTTCTACGGCGGGGTGAGGACCATCGAGGACCAGGTGGCGGTCTATCGCTGCCTGGAGCAGGCCTTCCCGATCTTCGGCCAGGAGATGGCGGGCGTGCACGTCCTGGCGGTGCAGGGGGGCAACCTGCCCAATGTGCTCACCCGCGACAAACCGGTGCGTGGCCTGGCCGACCTTCGGGGCCTGCGCCTGCGGGCGCCCGGCGAGTTGACGCCGGTGCTCCAGTCCCTGGGGGTCGACGTGGTCACCATGCCCATGGGGGAGGTCTATTCGGCCATCTCCAAGGGGGTGGTGGACGGGGTGGTGGCGCCGGCCGACGCGGTGAAGTCGCTGCACTTCAACGAGGTGGCCCGGCATCTCTCCCTGCTGCAGGTCAGCCGCGGCGCCTATCCGGCCCGGGCCATCTCCGACGCGCGCTGGCGCACCCTCAGTCCGGACCTGCGCCAGGTCCTGACCGAGGCCACCCCGGTCTGGGAGGCCGCCCTGGCCCGGGAGATCGGCAAGGCGGAGGCCGAGGGCATGGCCATGGCCCGCACCGAGGGGATGTCCATCGTCCCCGTCGACCCGGCCGAGCAGGCCCGCTTCGATGCGGCCTATGACGCCGAGGCCCTGAGGAACGCCCGGCGCCTGGCCGAGTACGGCCTGCCGGGGGAAGCCATCTACCGCAAGGCCCGCGCGGTGATCGCCCAGGGGACGCCGGTCAAGGCTTGCTAGGCCCCGCGCCCTGGTGTTAGGCAGCGATGAAAATCATTTGCCTAACTTACAATAAGCGACCCCGGGGAGCCCCTATGAGCAGCACCGTCAGTTTCGATGTCCGTGGCGACGTCGGCGTGATCCTCGTCGACCGCCCCCCGGTGAACGCCATCGACGTGACCGTGCGCGACGGGATCTGGAAGAGCCTGGACAAGGCCCTGGCCGACTCTGCGGTGAAGGTGATCCTGCTGGCCTGCACCGGCCGCACCTTCCTGTCGGGCGCGGACCTCAACGAGCTGAACGGGACCATCGAGGCCCCCACCTATTACGCCACCCTCGACCGGCTGGAGGCCTCGGCCAAGCCGGTGGTGGCCGTCCTGCACGGCACGGCCATGGGCGGCGGGCTGGAGACGGCGCTCGCCTGCCACTATCGCGTGGCGACCGCCGACGCTCGAATGGGCATGCCGGAGATCACCCTCGGCATCGTCCCCGGCGCCGGGGGCACCCAGCGCCTGCCGCGCCTGATCGGCGCCCGTCCGGCCCTCGAGATGATGATCGCCGGGGCGCCCGTCGACGCCGCCAAGGCCAAGGCCCAGGGGATCATCGACGCCATCGTCGAGGGCTCGCCCCTGGACGGTGGCCTCGCCTACGCCCAGACCCTGGCTGACGAGGGCGCGCCCGTGCGGCGCACCGGCGACCGCCCGGTGGACACCGCCGGCTTCTCCGAGCCTGAGATCGAGGCCTACCTGGCCAGCCAGGCCCGCGCCCTGAAGGGCCGCACCACCCAGTTCCGCACCCTGGAGGCCGTCAAGGCCTCGACGACCCTGCCCCTGGCCGAGGGCCTGAAGGCCGAGGACGTCATCTCCCGGGCCTCCCTGAAGGACCGCGAGGGCCTGGCCCTGCGCCACATCTTCTTCGCCGAGCGCGAGGTGGGAAAGATCCCCGGCTTGCCGGCCATGGACCCCGAACCGATCCGCGCCGCGGCCGTGGTCGGCGCCGGCACCATGGGCGGCGGCATCGCCATGAGCCTGGCCAATTCCGGCGTCCCCACCGTGCTGATCGACGTCAGCCAGGCGGCCCTGGACCGCGGCCTGGGCGTGGTGCGCGGCAACTATGAGGTCACCGTCCAGCGCGGCCGCATGACCCCGGACGAGCTTGAGCAGCGCATGGGCCTGATCACCGGCGCCGTCGGCCTGGAGAACGCCAGGGACGCCGACGTGGTGATCGAGGCGGTGTTCGAGGACATGGACCTCAAGAAGAAGATCCTGGCCGAGCTGGACAAGGTCTGCCCGCCCCACACCATCCTCGGCTCCAACACCTCGACCCTGTCGGTGACCGAACTGGCCTCCGTCACCAGCCGGCCGGAGAAGGTGGTGGGCCTGCACTTCTTCTCGCCCGCCCACGTCATGCGCCTGCTGGAGATCGTCCGGGGCGGCAAGACCTCCTCCCAGACCCTGGTCACCAGCCTGGAGATCGCGCGCAAGCTGAAGAAGATCGGCGTGGTCTCCGGCGACGCCTTCGGCTTCATCGGCAATCGGATGATGCAGGAGGGCTATTTCCGCGAGGCCGAGCAGCTGCTGCTGGAGGGCGCCGGCGCGGCCCAGATCGACTCAGCGGTCGAGGCCCTGGGCTTCGCCATGGGTCCCAACAAGGTCAACGACATGGCCGGGGTCGACGTGGGCTACAAGGTCCGCGAGGAGCTGTTCAAGCACCAGACCCGGCCCGACCCCTATTTCGCGGTCTCCGATGCGCTGGCCGCCCAGGGCAAGTTCGGCCAGAAGACCGGGGAGGGCGTGTTCCTCTATCATCCGGGCGATCGCACGGCCCATCCGAACCCGGCCACCGAGGCCCTGATCGCCCAGCTCGCCGCTGACCGGAAGATCGCGCCGCGCCAGATCACCGACGCCGAGATCCAGGAGCGCTGCATGCTGCCCCTGGTCAATGTCGGCGCCCAGCTGCTGGACGAGGGGATCGCCTACCGGGCCAAGGACATCGACGTGGTCTGGACCTCGGGCTACGGCTTCCCGCGCCATCTGGGCGGGCCGATGTTCTACGGCGACACGCTCGGTCTCGCGCACGTGCTGGAGCGGGTTGAGCACTATCACAGGCTGCTCGGCCACTACTGGAAGCCGGCCGACCTGCTGGTGAAGCTGGCCCGCGAGGGCGGCAGCTTCGAGGCCTACGACGCCAGCCGGAAGTAGGCCTCAGGCCGCACGCGGCACGGTCGCCATGGCGCCCCGCCGGATCGAGACGGTCATGCCCGGCCCGTTGCGGACATCCATCTTCGCCTCGAGCTGCTTGACCAGGGCCTCGACGATGACCGTGCCCAGGCCGCCCGGCTTCGTCCGGACCGGGTCGGCCACCTTGCCGACGCCGTTGTCGGCGACGGTCAGGGTCCAGTCGTCCCCGTCGCTGGCGAAGGAGACCAGGATCTGGGCGTCGGCCTTGGTGTCGGGGAAGGCGTATTTGACGGCGTTGATCACCAGCTCGGTGACGATGAGGCCGATGCTGACGGCCTTGTCCGAGCCGATCAGGCCGCCGTCCGCCGTGACCTCGAGCTCGATCGGCTGCTCCTCGCCGATCATCGAGCCGCCCAGGCTGTTGCAGAGCTTGCTGAGGTAGGCGCCGACCTCGATCTTGTCGAGGCCGCCGGAGGCGTGCAGGTGGGCCTGGACCTCGGCCACCGACATCACCCGCTGGTGGGCGTCCTTCAGGTGGTCGCGGGTCTCCTTGGAGGTCACCGCCCGGGCCTTGAGCATCAGGATGCTGGCGATGATCTGCAGGCTGTTGGCCACGCGGTGCTGCATCTCCTGCAGCAGCACCTGCTTCTGTCCCAGCAGGTCCTCGGTGCGTTCCAGCAGTTCGGCCTTCTCACGCTCGATCAGCCGCCGGGCGGTGATGTCGGTGAAGGCCAGCAGGATCGTGGTGTCCGAACTGCGCTGATAGATCACCTTGCGGGCGTTCAGCAGCATGTTGCGGTGGCCGAGGCCGGGGAAGTCGTGCTCGACCTCGAACCCGTCCATGGCCGTGTGCTCGGGGATGATGGTCTCCAGCAGCAGCCGCAGGGCCGGGATGTTCCACTGGCCATCCCCCAGGGAATAGAGGAGCCGCCCCATGGTGTGCTCGGGGTCGACCTGGAAGATCTCGTAGAAGGACCGGCTGGCCGCCAGCACGCGAAACTGGGCGTCGAGCACCAGCAGCGGCTCATGAATCGTGTCGACAATGGCCTGGGCCAGCGTCTGGGCGTCTTCGATTCCCTGGAGGGAAGGCTTCATGGGGCGGGGAATTTATCCGATCCTGATCGCCAGGATCTCCACGATCGGCCGCGCAGGCGAGCCAACGCCGAAGCTGTACGCCCTTTATCTCCCAATGTCGTGGCATGGTTCTGTGTGTCGGGTGCGCCGCTTAGGTGTCGGGACGCGGAAATCGGCCGGCCTGCGGCTCCCCGTCGCTGCAGTGCAAACAATCGTTTGTGATGCGTCGCTTCCCCGGTATCCTTCCCCCCATGAGCGATATCGAAATCCTCGCCGCCGAACCGGGGCTGGCCAACACCGGGAAGCTGGACCTCGACGGCCTGCCGGACCTGCTGGGCTTCCACCTGCGTCTGGCCCATGTCGCCGTCTATCGGGACTTCACCACCGCCCTGGCCGCCCTGGACCTGACCCAGAAGCAGTGCGCCACCCTGCAGTTGATCGGCGCCAATCCCGCCGTCAGCCAGGTGGACCTGGCCGCCACCCTGGGCACCGACCGCGCCACCATGATGGCCATGATCGACCGCCTGGAGCAGCGGGGCTTCGTGATCCGGCGCCGCTCCACCGAGGATCGCCGCCGGCAGGAGCTCTACCTGACCGAGGCTGGCCAGACGATGCTGGCCGACGCCAAGCGCGCGATCGAGGAGCATGAGCGAGGCTTCAAGGCCCGCTTCACGCCGGCTGAACTGAAGACCCTGGTGGCCTTCCTGAGTCGGATTCACAACCAGGTCTGACGGCCGCCGCCGTCCCGAGACTGCAGCAAGCCCGCCGTCCGCGGCGGGCTTTCGCATGCCTGCGTCACGATGGTGTTGACGTGACACCATAGTGGTGTCTAACTGACGCCCATGGACATCAAGCCCTTTGTCGACGCCCTGCGTCAGGATCTGACCAACGCCGCCGAGGCCGGGGGCGAGGCGACCCGCGCCGCCGCCGAGCGCCTGGCCATGGCCCTTGAACCCGCCGTGCGTCTCGCCCTGATGGAGGCGCTGAGCCAGGCCGCCGCCGACATCACCGCCGAGCTCGGCGGGCCGGTGGTGGACGTGCGCCTGCAGGGCCGCGAGCCGGTCTTCGTGGTCTCCGGCGCCGCCGTGGCCTCCCCCATCGTCGAGAACGGCGAGGAGGAGGGGGACGACGCCGTCACCCGCATCACCCTGCGCCTGCCCGAGACCCTGAAGGTCCGGGCCGAGGAGCTGGCCGGCCAACGCGGCCAGTCGCTGAACACCTGGCTGGTCAACGCCGCCCGCGCCGCGGCCGGCGGATCGGCCCCCATCGGACCCGGAGCCCCGGGCCGCAACCGTTCGTCCAAGCGCATCCAGGGATGGGCGCGATGACCCGGGAGATTTCCATGCACAGCTTCCAGACCCCCGATCCCGTCAAGCTGCGGGTCGAGCTTTGGCAGGGACGGGTCACCGTCCTGGCCTCCGAGACCGGCGCCACGACGGTCGAGCTGAGCGCCATGCTGGGCGACTCCCACGCCCAGGAGCTCATCGACCAGGCGACGGTGGAGCAGCGGGGCGACGAGATCGTCGTCCTGCTGCCCCGACCGCGGCGCCGGCTGTTCCAGATTCGCGGCGGGGTGCGGGCGGTGATCACCGTGCCCACGGGCAGCGACGCGCTGGTCCACACCGGCTCGGCCGACGTGGAGACCAAGGGCCGGCTCGGCCGCGTCTCCACCCACGGGGGCTCGGGCGACGTCGCCCTGGAGCACGTGGCCCGCGCCCAGGTCCAGACCGGCTCCGGCGATATCGAGTTCGGGACCGTCGACGGCGATTGCGAGGCCAAGGGCGGCTCGGCCGACGTCAGCGCCAAACGGATCGGCGGTGACGCCGAGATCATCACCGGCTCCGGGGATATCGTGATCGGCGAGATCGAGGGCGCGCTGAAGGCCAAGACCGCCTCTGGCGACATCGAGGTCCGGCGCGCCGGCCACGCCGACCTCACCAGCATCTCCGGCGACATCGAGGCCGGCGAGATCACCGGCGACTTCAAGGCGGTGACCGGATCGGGCGACGTCACGGTGCGCCAGGCCGGCGACACCGTGGACGCCTCGGCGGGGTCCGGCGATCTCTCCGTCACCCGCGTGGACCACGGGCGGGTGCGGGCCAAGACCGCCTCGGGCGACATCGTGGTCGGGGTGGCCCAGGGCTCCTCAGCCTATCTGGACGTCTCCACGGTCACCGGGGACGTGAAGTCGGCCCTCGACGCCAGCGACGCGCCCCGGGCCGGCGAGCCGCAGGTGGAGCTGTTCATCCAGGCGGTGACCGGCGACGTGGTTCTGCGCAGAGCCTGATCAGGCGGTCAGGGCCAGCAGGGCGAAGCTGGCCAGCCAGTGCTCGCCCATATAGTCGCCCGCGACGTGGGGAAGGCTGGCCGCGAGGTGGCGCTCGGCGGCCTCGTGGGCCCCGGCGCGCAGGTGGTCGTCAGGGTCCAGGCCCTGTGCGATCGCCCGCCAGCACCAGGCGCGGCTGAGGTTCAGGCCGTCCAGGTGGGCGATCTTGCCGTCGCTGCGGTCGCTGACCGTGGCCGGGGTGAACAGGCTGGCCGGCGCACCCTGGGCCGCGTCCGGGAGGAATGCCGCGAACCACGTCCGGAACTCCGCCGGCGGCAGCAGGCGGCGCAGGGCCTCGGCCTCCATCAGGGTCGGCGACAGGAAGTCGTCGCCGGACGGCTCCCAGGCCGCGGCGTCGCGGTCGGCCCCGTACCAGCTCCGCGCGGTGTCCCGCAGCAGGGTCTCGAAGGCCGCGTCCTGCGTCGCCTTGGCGAAGTCGGCCGCCAGCGCCAGGGCGAAGGCCGTGGAATTGTGCACCCCGGTCCGCACCGGGTAGGTGGCCTTGGGCAGGAAGGCGCGGAAGCGGTCGGCGAAGGCCTCGGCCAGGGGCGCAAGGCGCCGCGCCCAGGTCTCGTCGCCGTGCCGCATCAGCTCGGCCTGCAGCATCAGCAGCCAGGCCCAGCCATAGGGGCGTTCGAAGCCGCGGGCTGACGGGCGGTCCAGATAGGCGCGCTCTGCCTCGACCTTCTCGTGGGTGAAGGCGCCGGCGAACAAGTCGTCGATGGCCTTGGCCTCGGGAATCTCGGGATGCAGGCGGCGCAGGGTGGCCAGCGTCCAGTAGCCGTGGACGCAGGAATGCCAGTCGAAGCTGCCGAAGAAGATGGGGTGCAGCTCGCGGGGCCCGACGGCGTCCTGCGGTCCGTCCAGCACGTGGTCCATCTTGTTGGGATATTCGCGCTCGACGTGGCCCAGCGCGATGCGGGCGAAACGCGAGGCGACCTCGGCGGTCAGGTCAGCGGAAGGCGAGGACATACATCAGCACCATGTTGGCGAGCAGCAGGGGAGCGGCCGTGGGGATCTGGGCGCGGATCACCGCGTGGCGGTCCTTTAGCTCCAGCAGGGCCGCCGGCACGATGTTGAAGTTGGCGGCGAGCGGCGTCATCAGGGTCCCGCAGAACCCCGAGAGCATGCCGATGGCGCAGACCACCGCCGGGTCGCCCCCGAACTTCACGATCAGGAAGGGCAGGCCGACCCCCGCGGTCATCACCGGGAAGGCGGCGAAGGCGTTGCCCATGATGATGGTGAACAGCGCCATCCCCAGGCAGTAGACCGCGACCGCCGCCAGGTGTCCGTCCATGGGGATCGCGGTGGTCACCAGGTCGCCCACCACCTTGCCGACGCCCGCCAGGGCGAAGACGGCGCCCAGGGCCGCCAGCATCTGCGGCAGCAGGCCGGCCCAGCCGACGGTGTCCATCAGGCGGCGGCCCTCCTGCAGCGGGCTGAGGATGGGCTGGCGCAACAGGATCAGGGCCGTGATCACCGCCAGCACCGCCCCCAGGGCGAGCGAGATCAGCGTGGCCTGCTTGGCCTGGAACAGCGGCGCGCCGCCGAGGGCGACGTGCTGCAGGACGAGTGTCCCGATCAGCACCGTGGCCGGGATCACCAGGGCCGGGATGAAGAGCTTGTTCCCCCACCGCTCCGCCGACAGCTTGCGCGCTTCCGGGGAGCCGTCGGGCTCTCCGCGTCCCAGGCCGCCGACGCCGGAGATCAGGGCCATGCAGAGCACCAGCACCCCGTTGCCCAGGTCCCCCAGCCAGTCGCCGGCCAGGAAGCTGAGCGCGAACAGGCCCCAGAAGCCGGTGTTCATCCAGCGCTTGGGATTGCTGGCGTCCCGGGCGCTCAGCACCGCGAAGGCGGCGAAGACCAGGCCCGCCAGCAGGTAGACGAAGCCGAGCTTGATCATGCGCCCGGCCCCTTCAGCCTGCGTTCGAACAGGACCAGGCGGGCCGAATGGATCAGGAAGGCGACAATGGCTGTTGGAATGGCCCAGACCGACAGGTGCAGGGGCTCGATGACGATGCCGCTCTGGGCCAGGAAGCCCACCATCAGCAGGATCGAGCCGATGGCCAGGAAGATGTCCTCGCCGAAGAACAGGCCGATATTGTCGGTGGCCGCGGCCATGGCCCGGACCCTCTGGCGGGTCTCCTCGGGGAGCTCGCCGCCCTCGCCCTGAGCAGCCGCCTCGGCCATGGGGGCGACGATGGGCCGGATGGTCTGGGCCTGGCCGGCGATGGAGGTCAGGCCGAGCGCGGCGGTCAGCTGGCGGAACAGCAGGTAGCCGATCAGCAGGCGGCCCAGGGTCACCGACCTGAAGCCGGCGATCAGGCCGCGTGCCCGCTCCTGCAGGCCGGCCCGCTCCAGCACCCCGATCACCGGCAGGACCAGCAGGGCGGCGCTGACATAGCGGTTCTCGTTGAAGGCCTTGCCGAAGGCGGCCAGCACCTCCAGGGGCGCCAGGCCCGCGGCCATGCCGGTGAGCACGGCCGAGACCATCACCACCAGCAGCGGATTGAAGCCGGCCGCGAAGCCCGCCACCACCACCGCCACCCCCAACAGGATCAGCATCCGCGCCTCCGCCGGTACGACTCATCGCAACGGACAAGTCGTACCTCAAAGCATCGGCGGCGGCGCTAGCGGCTGGAAACCTCCACCACCACGGCCATGGAGCTGTCGCCCGCCGCGCAGCCCTGGAACAGACCCAGGCCGCCGCCCTTGATGGCCAGCTCCTCGATCAGCTCGACGATGGCCCGCAGGCCGGTGGGGCCCTGGGGGTGCCCCCAGATCAGCGAGCAGCCATAGTTGTTCATCCCCATGACATCGATCCCCATGGCCTTGGCGAAGGCCAGGTCGTTCACGGCGAAGGGGTTGTGCGACTTGATGGCGGCGATGTCGCCGATCTTCACGCCGGCATGGTCCAGGGCCCGCTGGCTGGCCTGGATCGGCGCCTCGGGCATGAACTTCAGGTCCGCCCGGGACTGGCCGAAGCCGCGCAGGGTGACCTTGATGGACGGATCCTTGGAGAGCTCCTGGGCCCGCCCGGAGGTGGTGAGGATCAGGCCGACATTGCCGTCGGCCGGGTGGGTCTGGCTGCCGAAGGTCACGGTGCCGCCCTCCTGGGTCGGTTTCAGCCTGGCCAGGCCCTCGGCGGTGGTGGCGAAGACCCCCTCGTCGCCGGCCATCACGCCGTCCTCGCCCTTGAAGTTATGCTTGGGCACCGAGAAGGGCAGGGTCATGTAGCGGCGCTGGAAGGCGTGGTCGTCGGCGAGCGCGTCCTGGTACTGGGCGTAGCGGCGCAGGGTGACCTCGTCCTGCTCCTCCTTGGTGATCTGGAACTTGCGCGCCACGTTCTCGGCGGTGTCGAGCATGGAGTGCCCGGCGATGGCGTCGTGCATCATGTTGTAGGTGACCTGGTCCTCCGACTGGCCATAGCCGCCGGGGCCCTTGGGCGCGGGATAGTAGATGTGCGGCCCGTTGGAGCAGCGGTCGGCGGCGATCAGCAGGGCCTGGTCGGCCAGCCCCAGCTGGATCTCCGAAGCCCCGGCGAACACCACCCGGGCGCCGGTGGCGCAGACCTGGCTGATCATGTGGCCCGGCGTATGGGTGGCGCCCAGCTCGTAGAGCGGCCAGGGCGCGCCGTAGAAGGACTGGTACTGGGTGTTGGTCATGCCGAACACGCCGGTGTCGAAGCTCTTGGGGTCGATGTTCCGCTCGGCCAGCCAGCCCTTGGCCACATGGGCGGCGAACTTCATGGCGTGCAGGTGCTGCAGGCTTCCCTGCCACTTGGCGAAGGGGGTAGACCAATAGGCGCCATAGGGGATTTCGACGCGATCAAAGCTCACGATGGGGACTCCGTTTGGGCCTCGGCGAAGGCGCGCCGAAGGATGTCTTTCTGGATCTTGCCAGACGCCGTGCGGGGCAGGGCGTCGAGGAACCGGATGTGGGCCGGGCGCTTGTAGCGGGCCAGCCGGCCGTCGCACCACGCCAGGACCGCGGCGATGTCGCGGGCGTTTCCGGGGCGCAGCACCACATAGGCGCAGCCGGCCTCGCCCCAGCGGGGATCGGGCACGCCCACCACGGCGGCCTCGGCCACCAGGGGCATGTCGGCCAGCGCCGCCTCGACCTCGGCCGGGTAAACGTTCTCGCCGCCGGTGATGTACATGTCCTTCCAGCGGTCGACGATGAAGTAGTAGCCGTCCTCGTCCTGGCGGGCGGCGTCGGCGGTCCTGAACCAGCCGCCGGGGGCGAAGCTCTTGGCCGTCGCCTCGGGCTGGTTCCAGTAGCCGGGCATGACCGAGGGGCCCCGCAGCCAGACTTCCCCTGGTTCGCCGGGCTTCACGTCGACGCCGTCGCGACCCACCAGCCGCACCTCGATGGCCGGCGCCGCGACGCCGGCCGACCCCACCTTGGCCCGGGCGATCTCGGGGTCCAGGGGAACCCCCAGCACGGTGCCGTTCTCGCTCATGCCGTAGCCGTTGGAGGGCCGCACCCCGGCGTCCAGCAGGGCGAGCGTCAGCGGCGCCGGCATGGGCGCGCCGCCGGTGAACAGCCGCAGGCCCTCCAGATCGGCGCCGGCGAATCCGGGATCGTCCAGCAGGGCCTGGGCCATCTGCGGAACGCAGAAATAGTGGCTGACGCCGAGTTCGGGGTCCGACAGTCGGCGCAGGGTCTCGGCCGGGACGAAGCGGTCGGCCAGATGCACCGTGCCACCGGTGAAGAAGCTGCCGTGCAGGATGGCCAGCAGACCCACCACGTGGAACAGGGGCACGTCGCAGAGCATGGCGTGGTCGGCGCAGAGCTCGCCCACCTGGCTGTAGTTCATGGCCGAATGGAAGGCGGTCTTCGGGGTGACGATCACCCCCTTGGGCCGGCCGGTGGTGCCCGAGGTGTAGAGCAGCATGGAGGGCGCGGCCGGGTCGATGCGGCCGGGCTCGCCGACCGGGGTCACGCCCGCCAGGGCCGCGGCGAAGGCGTCGTCGCCGGGCGCGAGGCGCAGGACGCTCGCCACCGGGACCTGGGCCAGGGCCGCCTGGGCCTCAGCCTCGAACTCGGCCTCATAGATCAGCAGCTCGGGCGTGGCGTCTTCCAGCAGGACCGCCAGCTCCGGGCCGGTCAGCCGCCAGTTGAGGGGCTGGAACACCGCCCCGGCCCTCGGGCAGCCATAGAAGAGGGTGATATGGTGCAGGCAATTGCGCGCCAGGATCGCCACCCGGGCGCCGGGGCCGCTGAGGGTCGCCCGCAGGTAGGATTCGCAGGTCCGCAGCTCGGCTTCGAGGGCGCGATAGGTGAGGGCGCGGCCGCTGGCCAGGGCCTGGGCCGCCAGCTTGCCGGGCCGCACCTTGGCCTGGCGGAAGATGAAATCCCGAGACAGCCAGGCGTCTTGCGCGTCCATGTCCTCCCCCTTCCTCACCTCTCTCCACCTCTTTTTTGCGCCGCCTCTGGACGTGAGGCCACCTTACCGGCAAATTGTTTGTGACACATACTACTTGAGAAGCCCCGGCGCAAAGGGGTCTTCGGGGAAACGCCATGACTGACCGACCCTCCGACTTCGATCCGTTGGTTCCGGAGACGTTTGACAGCCCCTATCCGATCTATGCCGATCTGCGGGCGCGATGCCCCGTCGCCCACACCGAGGCCTGGGGCGGGTTCTGGGCGCTCACCAAGTATGACGACGTCCGCAACGCGGCCTCCAGCTTCGACACCTTCATCACCTCGGTGCAGAACGTGGTGCCCAAGGTGGCCTTCACAGGCCGCCGCCCGCCGCTGCACCTGGACCCCCCCGAGCACACGCCGTACCGCAAGGCGCTGGACCCCCTGCTGACCAAGGCCAAGGCCGAGGCGCTTGAGCCCACCATCCGCCGCATCACCATCGACCTGCTGGATCCGCTGATCGCCCGGGGCTCGGCCGACATCTGCGCCGACTTCTCCAGCCACCTGCCGATCCGGGTGTTCGCCGAGTGGATGAACCTGTCGGAGGCGGGGGTCGCCTCCCTGAGCGAGGTGGGCCGAGCCTATAATGTGGCGGTTCAGGCGGCCGTCGACGACGTGGTCAAGGTCACCTCCCTGCAGCTCTACGAGATGGCCCGCGACCTGATCGCCGAGCGCAAGGCCAACCCCCAGGACCCGAAGATCGACCCCACCAGCGCCCTGCTGGCGGCCCGCGCCAATGGCCAGCCCCTGCCCGACGACCTGATCATCGGCACGGTGCGGCAGGTGCTGGTGGTGGGGATCATCGCGCCGACCGTGATGATCGGCTCGATCGCCGTCCACCTCTCGCGAAACCAGGACCTGCAGTCCCAACTGCGCGCCGATCCGTCCCTGATCCCGGCGGCGATCGAGGAGTATCTGCGGCTCTACACGCCCTACCGGGGCTTTGCGCGGACCGCCAACAAGGAGGTCCAGATCCGCGGCCAGACCATCTGCCCCGGCGAACCCATCGCCCTGGTCTACGCCTCGGCCAACCGCGATGAGGAGGTGTTCGAGAATCCCGACCAGTTCATCCTCGACCGTCCTAACATCAACCGCCACCTGGCCTTCGGCATGGGTCCCCACGCCTGCGCCGGCTCGGCCCTGGCGCGGGTGGAGCTGCGGGTGGCGCTGGAGGAACTGCTGGCGCGGACCAGGCGGTTCGAGGTCGCCGGCGAGATCAAGCCGACCCGCTTCCCGGAGATCGGGGCGCTGAACGTCCCCTTGAGGTTTGAAGCCTGATGCGCACCCAGGTCGCCATCATCGGAGGCGGTCCCGCCGGCCTGCTGCTGCAGCAATTGCTGCACGTCGCCGGGATCGAGAGCGTCGTGCTGGAGCAACGCAGCCGCGACTATGTCGAGGCCCGCATCCGGGCCGGGGTGCTGGAGATGGGGGCGGTGCGCCTGCTGGAGCAGGTGGGAGTCGACGCCCGTATGAGGCGCGAGGGCCTGATCCACGACGGCTTCTCCTTCGCCGTCGACGGCGAGATCCACCGCATCGACCTGAAGGGCCTGACCGGCGGCTCGACGGTGATGGTCTATGGCCAGACCGAGGTCACCAAGGACCTCAACGACGCGGCCGCCGCGCGCGGAACCCCGGTGATCTTCGAGGCGCAGGACGTCGCCCTGCACGATCTGACGACCGACGCGCCCTTCGTCACCTACGCCAGGGACGGGGTCGCCCAGCGGCTGGACTGCGATTTCGTGGCCGGCTGCGACGGTTATCACGGGGTCAGCCGGCCCTCGATTCCCGCCGAGGTGCTCCGGAGCTTCGAGCGGGTCTATCCCTTCGGCTGGCTGGGCATCCTGGCCGACGTGCCGCCCTGCGACCACGAGCTGATCTACTCCAATCACGAGCGGGGTTTCGCGCTGGCCTCCATGCGCTCGGCCGTCCGCAGCCGTTACTACATCCAGACCCCGTTGGACGCCGACCTGGCGGACTGGCCGGACGACAAGATCTGGGACGAACTGGCCCTGCGCCTGGGTCCCAAGGCCGCCGCTTCGATGACCCGCGGCCCCTCCATCGAGAAGTCCATCGCCCCCCTTCGCAGCTTCGTGGCCGAGCCCATGCGCTGGGGCCGGTTGTTCCTGGCCGGCGACGCCGCCCACATCGTGCCCCCAACCGGCGCCAAGGGCCTGAACCTGGCGGCCTCGGACGTCCACTACCTGTCGGAGGCCCTGATCGCCTTCTACGCCAAGGGCTCCGGCGACGGGATCGAGGCCTATTCCGCCAAGGCGCTCGCGCGCGTGTGGAAGGCCGAGCGGTTTTCCTGGTGGTTCACCGGCCTGACCCACCGCTTCCCCGACACCGACGCCTTCGGCCGCCGGATGCAAAGGGCCGAGATCGACTATATCGTCGGCTCCCACGCCGCCCAGGTGACCGTGGCCGAGAACTATGTGGGCCTGCCCTATTGATTGACGGGGAGGACCAAAATGTACGAACTAGATAAAACATTGCGACTTAGGTAGGACCCGAAGATGGCGCTCGTCGTTCGAAACATCCCGCGCGCGGAGTCCGCCGCCATCGACGCCCTGGCCGAGTATGGCGTCGCCACCGTCCATGAGGCCCAGGGCCGGATCGGCCTGCTGGCCTCCTACATGCGGCCCATCTACCGGCCCGCCAAGATCGCGGGCTCGGCGGTGACCTGCGAGGTCGCGCCGGGCGACAACTGGATGATCCATGTGGCGGTGGAGCAGTGCAGACCCGGCGACGTCCTGGTGGTTTCCCCCACCAGCCCCTGCGAGGACGGCTATTTCGGCGACCTGCTGGCCACCTCGCTCCAGGCCCACGGCGTGCGCGGCCTGATCATCGACGCCGGGGTCCGCGACATCGCGGTCCTGACCGAGATGGGCTTCCCGGTCTGGTCCAAGGCGGTGTTCGCCCAAGGGACGGTCAAGGAGACGATCGGCAATGTGAACACCCCGGTGGTCTGCGCCGGCGCCCTGATCCATCCGGGCGATGTGATCGTCGCCGACGACGACGGGGTCTGCGTGGTGCGCCGCGAGCTGGCGGCCTCGGTGGCGGAGAAGGCCCGCGTCCGCGAGGCCAACGAGATCGACAAGCGCGCCCGCCTGGCCGCGGGCGAACTCGGCCTCGATATCTACAAGATGCGCGAGCGCCTGGCCGAAAAGGGCCTGGTCTGGGTCGACGAGGCTTGAGGCGCATGCAGACCGCCATCCCATGCACGGTCATGCGGGGGGGCACCTCCAAGGGGCTCTATTTCCGTATCGAGGACCTGCCCGCTGACGTCGCCACCCGCGACGCGGTGCTGCTGGCCGCCATGGGATCGCCCGACCCCCGCGAGATCGACGGCATGGGCGGCGCCCATCCCCTCACCAGCAAGGTGGCGGTGGTGGGGCCTGCGACCCGCCCCGACGCCGACGTGGACTATCTGTTCCTGCAGGTGGTGGTGGACGAGCCCCGGGTGGATCCGGGCCAGAACTGCGGCAACCTGCTGGCCGGGGTCGGCCCCTTCGCCATCGAGACCGGGCTGTTTCCCGCCCGGGACGGGGTGACCGAGGTCCGCATCCACATGGTCAACACCGGCTCCATCGCCGTCGCCGCGATCCAGACGCCGGGCGGGGTGGTGCGCTATGACGGCGAGGCCCGCATCGACGGCGTGCCGGGGACGGCCGCGCCGATCCCCACCGACTTCCTCGACGTGGCCGGATCGAGTTGCGGCGCCCTCCTGCCGACGGGAAACGCCCGCGACGTGATCGACGGGATCGAACTCACCGCCATCGACAACGGCATGCCGGTGGTGGTCATGCGCGCCGCCGACTTCGGCAAGACCGGCTACGAGACCCCCGAGGCCCTGGAGGCCGACGCCGAGCTGAAGGAGAGGGTGGAGGCGATACGGCTGCAGGTCGGGCCGATGATGAACCTGGGCGACGTGGCCAGGAAGACCGTGCCCAAGATGTGCCTGGTGGCGCCGCCCCAGCACGGCGGGATCATCTGCACCCGGAACTTCATTCCCCACCGCGTGCATGAGGCCATCGGCGTGTTCGGCGCGGTCAGCGTCGCCACCGCCTGCGTCGTCCCCGGCTCCATCGCCGCCGAGGTGGCCGGGATCGCCGACGTCGAGGCGGTCAAGGAGCTGGAGGTGGAGCACCCCACCGGCTTCTTCACCGTGGCCCTGGACGTGGCCGTGGTGGACGGCCAGGTGAGCGTCCGGCGCTCGGCCCTGCTGCGCACAGCCCGCAAGCTGATGTCCGGCGAGGTCTATGTGCCGGCCAGCGTCTGGAGCGGCAAATGACCCGTATCTGCCTCATCGGATTCGGCGAGGTCGGCCAGATCCTGGCCGAGGACCTGGCGGCGGGCGGCGCGGCCGAGCTGTCGGCCTATGACCTGCTGTTCGCCGACCCGGAAAGTCCGCCCAGCCGCGCCCTGCCGCGCCACGCTATCCGCGACTGCGGGGCGGCGGCCGACGCCGTCGCCGGCGCGGCGCTGGTGATCAGCGCGGTGACCGCCGCCCAGGATGTCGAGGCCGCCCGCTCCGTGGCCGGGGCGATAGTCGAGGGCGGCTTCTTCCTCGACCTCAACTCCGCATCGCCGGGCATGAAGCAGGCCTCGGCGGCGATCATCGAGCGCGCTGGCGGCCGCTATGTCGAGGCCGCGGTCATGGCCCCGTTCCCGCCCAAGCGCCTGGGCTCCCCCATGCTGCTGGGCGGACCGCACGCCCAGGCCTTCGCCGACCTGGCCCAGCCCCTGGGCTTTTCCGGGTTGGAGGTCTTCTCCGACCAGGTGGGCCAGGCCTCGGCCACCAAGATGTGCCGCAGCGTGATGATCAAGGGGATCGAGGCCCTGCTGACCGAGTCCATGCTGGCCGCCCGCCATTACGGTGTGGAGGCCACGGTGCTGGCCTCCCTCTCCGACCTGCTGCCCCTGCCCGACTGGGAAGCGACGGCCCGCTACATGATCAGCCGCTCCCTGGAGCACGGCGTGCGCCGGGCCGAGGAGATGCGCGAGGCCGCCCGCACCGTGGAGGAGGCGGGCGTCGCCCCCACCATGAGCGCGGCCATCGCGCAACGTCAGGACTGGGCCGCCGACTATCGCGGGGCGCTGGCCGAAACCGACCTGGGCGCCATGCTCGACCACATCATCAGGAAGACGGCATGATCATCGACTGCCATGGCCACTACACGACGGCGCCGGCTTCCCTGCAGGCGTTCCGCGAGCGGCAGATCGCCTGCAATTGCGACGCCCATCAGCTGGCCCGCCTGACCCTGCCCAACATCTCCGACGACGAGATCCGCGAGAGCCTGGAGGGCGCGCAGCTGAAGCTGCAGCGGGAGCGGGGCACCGACCTGACCATCTTTTCCCCCCGCGCCTCGGCCATGGCCCACCACATCGGCGACGAGGCGGTCAGCCTGCAGTGGTCGCGGCTGTGCAACGACCTGATCGGCCGGGTGGTGGAGCTCTATCCGGAGAACTTCGTGGGCGTCTGCCAGCTGCCCCAGTCGCCGGGCGTGCCCGCCGCCCATTCGGTGGCGGAGCTGGAGCGCTGCGTCACCGAGCTGGGCTTCATCGGCTGCAACCTCAACCCCGACCCATCGGGCGGCCACTGGACGGCGCCACCGCTCACCGACCGCCACTGGTATCCGCTCTATGAGAAGATGGTGGAGCTGGACGTGCCGGCCATGGTCCACGTCTCGGCCTCCTGCAATCCGGCCTTCCACGCCACCGGCGCCCACTACATCAACGCCGACACCACGGCCTTCATGCAGTTCATTCAGGGGGACCTTTTCAAGGACTTTCCGACCCTGCGGATGATCATCCCGCACGGCGGCGGGGCCGTGCCCTATCACTGGGGCCGCTACCGGGGCCTGGCCCAGGACATGAAGCGGCCACCGCTCTCCGAGCTGGTGATGAACAACGTCTTCTTCGACACCTGCGTCTACCACCAGCCGGGGATCGACCTGCTGCTGAAGGTGATCCCGGCCAAGAACATCCTGTTCGGCTCGGAGATGGTGGGCGCCGTGCGCGGCGTCGATCCCGAGAGCGGCCAGTATTACGACGACACCAAGCGCTACATCGAGGCCAGCGCCATCCCCGACGCCGACAAGACGGCGATCTTCGAGGGCAACGCCAAGACCGTGTTCCCCCGTCTCGCCAAGCGGCTGGCCGCGGCGTGAAGTGGATCGGCCAGCTCTGGGTCCAGGTGCTGGCCGCCACCGTGGCCGGCGCCCTGCTGGGTCACCTCCACCCGGAGCTGGGGGCGGCGATGAAGCCGCTGGGGGACGCCTTCATCGCGCTGGTGAAGATGATCATCCCGCCGGTGATCTTCTGCACCGTGGTGCACGGCGTGGCCGGGATGGGGGACTTCGCCAAGGTGGGCCGGGTGGCCGGCAAGGCCCTGGCCTATTTCCTGGCCGTGACCGCGCTGGCCCTGGTTTTCGCCATGACCGCGGCCAATGTCTTCCAGCCGGGCGCGGGGATGAACATCGACCCCGCCGCCCTCGATACGGGCCTGGTGGCCGACTACGCCAGGCAGGCCGAGGCCCAGACCGTGCCGCAGTTCCTGGCCGGGATCATCCCCACCACCTTCGTCTCGGCCTTCACCCAGCCCAACGTCCTGCAGGTGCTCTTCGTGGCCCTGCTGTTCGCCTTCGCCCTGGCGCTGACCGGCGAGCGGGGCCGGCCGGTGCTGGACCTGATCGAGCGGGTCTCCGAGGTCTTCTTCAACGTCGTCGGCTTCATCATGCGCGCCGCCCCCGTCGGGGCCTTCGGGGCCATGGCCTTCGCGGTGGGCAAGTTCGGGTCGGCGGCGCTGATGTCGCTGGGCGCGCTGATCCTGGAATTCTGGGCGGTCTGCCTGGTCTTCGTCCTCTTGGTGATGGGGACCATCGCCTGGGCGGCGGGGGTCAACCTCCTGCGGCTGCTGGTGCTGCTGAAGGAGGAGATCGCCATCGTGGCGGGCTCCGGCTCCACCGAGGCGGTGCTGCCCCGCGTGATGCAGAAGCTCAAGGGCCTCGGCTGCGACGAGGGCGTCGTCGGGCTGGTGGTGCCCACCGGCTATTCCTTCAACCTGGATGGCACCTGCCTCTATCTGGCGACGGCGGTGATCTTCCTCGCCCAGGCCACCAACACCCCCATGACGCTCGCCCAGCAGGCCGGAATGATCGGGGTGATGATGCTGACCTCCAAGGGCGCCGCCGCCGTGCCGGGCGCGGCCTTCGTGGCGCTGGCCGCCACCCTTGGCACGGTGGGCCATATCCCGGTGGCCGCCATCGCCCTGATCCTGGGGGTCCACAAGCTGCTGGCCGAGGCCCTGACCTTCGTGAACCTGGTGGGCAACACCCTGGCCAGCATCGTGGTCTGCCAGTGGGAGGGCGCCATCGACCGCTCGGTCATGGACCCGCAGATCGGCTTTTCACCGCGCCTCGAAATTAGTAAGTAAGACATACAATGGACCCCGACTGGCTGCCCTTCCACCCGAACCCCAGCAAGCCCGCCTACCGGCCGCCCCCCGGCGCGGTGGACGCCCACTGCCACGTGTTCGGGCCCGAGGTGTCGTTCCCGTATGCGCCGGAGCGCAAGTACACCCCCTGCGACGCGGGCAAGGACCAGCTCTTCGCCCTGCGCGACTTCCTGGGCTTTTCCCGCAACGTCGTCGTCCAGGCCACCTGCCACGGCAAGGACAACCGCGCCCTGGTGGACGCCCTGAAGGCCTCGAAGGGCCTGGCCCGCGGCGTCGCCACGGTGGGGGAGGAGATCAGCGAGGCCGAGCTCCAGGCCCTCCACGAGGCCGGGGTCCGCGGCGTGCGGTTCAACTTCCTGCGCCGGCTGGCCGACTTCACCCCGCACGACGTCCTGCAGCGGATCGCGGCCAAGGTCGCCCCCTTGCGCTGGCATGTGGTGGTCTATTTCGAGGCCCCGGACCTGGCCGAGCTGCAGCCCCTGTTCACCCGCCTGCCCACCAGGGTGGTGGTGGACCATATGGGCCGGCCCGACGTGGCGCTGGGCGTCGACCACCCGCAGTTCCAGCGCTTCATCCGGTGGATGGAGGACGACCCCGACGTCTGGTCCAAGGTCTCCTGCCCGGAGCGCCTGAGTCTGGCTGGGCCGCCCTATGACGATGTGGTCCCCTTTCAGAAGGCCATCGTCGACCGCTTCCCCGACCGGGTGCTGTGGGGCACCGACTGGCCGCACCCCAACCTGAAGGGCCACATGGCCGACGACGGCGTCCTGGTGGACCAGATCCCCAAGTTCGCCACGACGGAAGCGGCCCGCCGCAAGCTGCTCATCGACAATCCGATGGCCCTCTACTGGGGAGACGACCGTGGCTGAGAACCCCTTCAAGGACATTCCCGGCACCACGCTGTTCGACGCCGAACAGTCGCGGAAGGGCTACCACCTCAACATGTTCTGCATGTCGCTGATGAAGGCGGAGGGCCGCGAGGCCTTCAAGGCCGACGAGCGGGCCTATCTCGACCGCTACCCCATGACCGAAGCCCAGAAGCAGAGCGTTCTGGATCGCGACTGGAACGGCATGATCGCGCTCGGCGGCAACATCTATTTCACCTCCAAGATCGCGGCCACCGACGGCCTCTCCTTCCAGCAGATCGCCGCGGTGATGTCGGGCGTCAGCCAGGCCGACTACGCGGCCATGATGCTGGCCGGGGGCCGCTCCATCGAGGGCAATCGCAGCAAGGGAGACGCCTGATGGCGCGTATCACCGCCGGCGTCGCCACCAGCCACGTGCCCGCCATCGGCGCGGCGATCGATAACGGCCGCTCGGGCGACGACTACTGGAAGCCGGTGTTCGCCGGCTACGAGGCCTCCAAGGCCTGGATCGCCGAGGCCAGGCCCGACGTGGTGATCCTGGTCTACAATGATCACGCCAGCGCGTTTTCGCTGGAGCTGATCCCCACCTTCGCCATCGGCTGCGCCGAGAGCTTCGCGCCGGCCGACGAGGGCTGGGGCCCGCGTCCCGTGCCGGTGGTCCAGGGCCATCCGGAGCTGGCCTGGCACCTGGCGCAGTCCCTGATCCTCGACGAGTTCGACATGACCATCGTCAATCGGATGGACGTCGACCACGGCCTGACCGTGCCGCTCTCCCTGATGTTCGGCCAGCCCGAGGCCTGGCCCTGCAAGGTCATCCCCCTGGCGGTCAATGTGGTCCAGTACCCGCCCCCCACCGGCCATCGCTGCTTCAACCTCGGCAAGGCGATCGCCCGCGCGGTTGCGAGCTTCCCGCAGGACCTCAATGTCCAGGTCTGGGGCACCGGCGGCATGAGCCACCAGCTCCAGGGCCCCCGCGCCGGTCTGATCAACAAGGAATTCGACACCGCCTTCCTCGACCGGCTGGTGGCCGACCCCGAGGGCCAGGCGAGAATCCCCCACATCGACTATGTCCGCGAGGCCGGGTCGGAGGGGATCGAGCTGGTCATGTGGCTGATCATGCGCGGGGCCTTGCCCCCCAAGGTGCGCGAACGCCGCCGCTTCTATCACGTGCCCGCGTCGAACACGGCGGTGGGCCACCTCATCCTCGAACCCATTCCGGAGTAGCCCCACAATGAAGATCGTCATGGCCGGCCAGGGCGCCTTCGGCATCAAGCACCTGGAGGCGATCGAGAAGATCGACGGGGTCGAGGTCGTCAGCCTGGCGGGCGGCAGCCCCGACAGCACCAAGGCCGTGGCCGAGCGGTTCAAGATCCCGCACTGGACGACGGACCTCGCCGAGGCGCTCGCCCAACCCGGCGTCGAGGCCGCCATCCTGGCCACCCCCACCGGCCTGCACGCGGCCCAGTCCATCCAGTGCCTGGAGGTCGGAAAGCATGTGCAGGTCGAGATCCCCATGGCCGACAACCTCGCCGACGCCCAGGCCCTGGACGCGGCCCAGAAGAAGGCCGGCAAGATCGCCATGGCTGGCCACACCCGGCGCTTCAATCCGTCCCACCAGTGGATCCACAAGAAGATCGTGGCCGGCGAGTTGAAGGTCCAGCAGATGGACGTCCAAACCTACTTCTTCCGCCGCACCAACATGAACGCGCTGGGTCAGCCGCGCAGCTGGACCGACCACCTGCTGTGGCACCACGCCTGCCACACGGTGGACCTCTTCCAGTACCAGACGGGCGAAACCGCCAGCATCGCCCGCGGCGTCCAGGGCCCGCCGCACCCCGACCTCGGCATCGCCATGGACATGTCGATCCAGATGAAGGTCCCGGGCGGGGCGATCTGCACGCTGAGCCTGTCCTTCAACAACGACGGGCCGCTGGGCACCTTCTTCCGCTACATCTGCGACCAGGGGACCTACATCGCCCGCTATGACGACCTCGTGGACGGCAAGGAGAACCCCATCGACGTCAGCCAGGTGGACGTCTCGATGAACGGCATCGAACTGCAGGACCGCGAATTCTTCGCCGCCATCCGCGAGGGCCGCGAACCCAACGCCAGTGTGGCCCAGTGCCTGCCGGCGATGGAGACCCTGGACAAGATCGAGAAGAGCCTGGGGTAGGGGCGACCTCGAGGGCGAGGATCAGGTGCGGCGTGCGGGGGACGACCTGATCGTCTTCCCCCGGAACGTGCACACCAGGTCGGGCCTGTAGGGCCTGAAACAGCGGATCGGGCGGTAGCCGGCCCGGCTGTAGAGGGCGATGGCGGCGGGCTGGCGGCGGCCGACCTCCAGGCGCAGGCGCCAGAGGCCAAGCTGCGCGGCGCGGCGCTCCGCGGCGGCCAGCAGGCGGGCGGCCAGGCCCAGCCGTCGGGCGCCGGGGCGAACATAGAAGCGCTTGAGCTCTCCGACCCGGTTCCCGGCGATCAGGGCGCCGCAGCCCATCAGCCTGCCCCCGACCCGCACGATGAGGAAACTGACCTCCGGTCCCGCCAGCGAGGCCACCGGCAGCAGGGTCGTGTCTCGCTCCGGATAGAGGGCGGCGAAATAGGCGTCGCGCTCAGCCAGCAGGGCGGCGATCTCCGGCATGTCGGGATCGGCGAGGGCGACGCTCACCCGGCCCAAGGATTCACCCCGCCTTGGCGGCGCGCACCGCGTTCACGAAGGCCGGGGCGTCGTCGGGATGCAGGCCGATGGTGAGGATGTCGGGTTTGCTTCGGAACAGGGTGCGCACCGACCTAGGGCGGACGAGCTCGATCAGGGTGTTAGGATGGGCCAGGGCCGAGGCCTTGAGGAAGCCGGGGCGCTTGGGGTCTCCGCAATCCTGGACCAGGCGGACCTCCGCCATCTCCTCGAAGACCACCCATTGGTCCACCAGCAGGCCAGCGCGGACCCGCACGCCCCTTGGGGTCACCAGCAGGGGCAGCTTGGCGAAGGCGTTGATGAGGCCCAGCAGATAGATCACGCCGATCGTGCTGAGGGCCGAGACGATCCCCCCGATCCGCGGGCTCATCAGTCGCAGGGCCACCAGGGTGACGCCGATCTCCAGGGCCGAGACCGCCAGCAGCATCCAGAGCAGGACCTGCATGTTGCGGTGATAGGAGAAGGCCTGAGCGCCCACCGGCCTGTCCGGCCGCGCCCACCAGGCCGCCGCGAACCAGAGGATCCGCAACTCGGTGGTCACCGTGCGCAGGACCGCGTCGATCAGGCGTCGCTTCCCACCGTCCTCGCCAAGCCCCGCCATCGGCCCGTCCCCTGCCCACCCGATCTGCGCGCACAATCGCAGCGTGCGCCCGATCGGTAAAGCCGGCCTCACGCCCTACGGCCGCCCGCCATGGCGCCGGTCGCGGGCGGCCTGAGCCGGAGGCCTGAGCGGCCTGTGCGAGCGCCTCAGCCCGCCGGGATCACGTCGCAGCCATAGAAGTACCAGTCGATCTTGGTGTCGTAGGGCCAGAACACCACCTGGGCGCGGGTCGTGTCGTCGGGTGAGCCGGGGGGCGCGGCGATCAGGACGTGGCCCTGGGCGATGGGCGCCATCCCCTGGATATAGGCCTGGCCGCCGGGGCCGGAGATCCCCGCGCCGTTGACATAGTACTTGGCCTGGCTGGCGCCGCCCTCCCGGGGGTCGACGGCGCAGTCGATGAGATAGGTCTTCTGGCCGAGCGGCTTGAAGGAGACCTGCGCCCAGCCGATGGGCTTGATGAGGGCGCTGCCGTGGCCGGGCTCCGCCGACACAGAGGCCTCGCCAAGGGAGAGGTAGGCCGAGGCCGTCGCCGGGGCGTCGGGGGTCAGCTGGACCTTCTGGCCCACCGTCGGCGGCAGGGCGCCGGGCGCCAGCTGGCCGAAGGCCTGGACGATCCGCGCCGGCGCCAGGGGTGGCGGCTTGGGTGGCGCCGGCAGGACGCGCAGAGCCGCGGGCAGGGCGCTTGGGGTGACGAGCGGCGCCGGGACCCGCGCCAGGCGCGGTTGACCGGCGGCGGGGGCTGCCGCGGTCAGCAGGACCGCCGCGACGGTGGCGAAGGCGGACAGGCGAGGGGTCATGGCCGTTCACTCCAGGGTGCGCGCCCCGGCCTCGCCGTGCGCGCCCGCCGCAACGCTCCGCCCGACGGGGAGCCGGGGCCTTGATCCGGATCAATCCCGCCTCAGGCGCTGTGTGCCGATGAGCGCCGGCTCGACCCGCCGTATTCACCTTGCTTGTCGCCGGAGCCGTAACCGTAGCCGGCTATGGATGCTTCGCTTCCGATTTGTTTGAGGCGCTGCGCGGGTCGCGTCGTCCTGGATCGGAAGGTTGCGCAAAGCGCGATGTGACTCTGGAGGATTTCAATGCCCTACGACCCCGCCGACACCGACTTCGTGGCCGCCACCGCTTCCGGCGCCCATCTCTCGAGCCCTGATGAAACCGAGCCCCATGGCGACGACACGCTCGGCTCCGGCGTCGAAACCGAGTCCGGGGCGCACACCATCCACGGCGCCGACGGCGGCGACTCCCTCGAAGGCACGGCCGGCGACGACCACATCCAGGGCGGCGAGGGCGAGAACCACCTGCGCGGCGGGGATGGGAACGACGACGTCCGGGGCGGGTCCGGGTTCGACGACATCAAGGGCAATGTGGGCGCCGACACCCTGCACGGCGGCGACGGCGATGACTGGGTCGTCGGCGGCAAGGACGATGACGCCGTCTCCGGCGACGGCGGGGACGACATCGTCAACGGCAACCTCGGCAACGACACCACCGACGGCGGCTTGGGCGATGATCAGATCCGCGGCGGCCAGGGGAACGACAGCGTCTCTGGCGGAGACGGGAACGACTGGCTGTCCGGCGACCGCGGGAACGACACCCTCAGCGGCGGGGCGGGCGCCGACACCTTCCACTTCTTCGCCGGCGCGGGGATCGACCGGGTGACGGACTTCTCCGCCGTCCAGGGCGATCATGTCCTGCTGGATCACGGGACGTCGTTCACGGTCCACCAGGCCGGCGCCGACGTGGTGATCGAGACCTCGGGCGGCGACCAGATGATCCTGGCCAATGTTCAGCTGTCGAGCCTGCCGGAGGGATGGATCTCCAGCTGACGGCGTCTAGCGCATTAGCCCCGCCGCCCGCAGGGCGTCCTCGATGACGGCCAGCAGCGGGTTGGCCGGGGCCGGGCCGCCGGTCCTGGTCTTGCGCGGTCGCGTCGGGGGCTTGTCCATCAGATCCCAGGACCGGGCGATGGCGATCGTCGAGGCCAGGCCGACGTCCAGCATATAGGCGCCGCTGACACCGCCGCCGGGGGCGCCGTCGGGCTTAAGCGGCACGCCGTGGCCCATGCCCTCCACCAGCACGTGCTCCAGTACCGGCCGGCCCCGCGCGTCATGCCAGGTGCGGCGGGTGTGACCGGCTTGCGCGTCGGTGTGGCTGGGATCCTCGTCCAGGCGGTGGAGGCCGCGCCACTGGTGGAGCAGGGCCTCGCCGTTGGCGGGGCTGACCGTGTGGTCGGCGCCCCCGTGCCAGACCGACAGGGCCGGCCAGGGCCCCTTGTGGGCGCTGGCCTTGCGGACCAGGCCGGGCAGGGCGTCCGGCTCCGGGCCGCCGTGGCCACGCATGCGGTCGAAGGCCTCCAGGGGCGAGCCCGCCACCCCATAGGGCAGGCCGGCGATCACCGCCCCGCCAGCGAAGACCTCGGGATAGCTCGCCAGCAAGACGTTGGCCATGGCGCCGCCGGCCGACAGACCGGTGACGAAGACGCGGCGGCGGTCCAGGCCGTGGGTGGTGATCATCTTCTCGATCATCTGGCGGATGGAGGCGGCCTCACCCCGGCCGCGGCGGATGTCGCCGGGCTCGAACCAGTTAAAGCAGAGGTTGAAATTGTTGGCCCGCGCCTGTTCCGGGAACAGCAGGGCGAAGCCCGCCTGCTCCGCCAGGGCCGACCAGCCCGAACCGAGATCGTACTCCGCCGCGCTCTGGGTGCAGCCGTGCAGCACCACCACCAGGGGCGCGTGGCGCGGCAGGGCCTCGGGGACATAGGCCAGGGCGCGCAGGCCGCCCGGATTGCCGCCGAAACCCTTGAGCTCGACCAGCCGGTCGGAGCCGGGGCGGCCCGCCATGGCGCTCGCGGCGTCGCGGAAGGCGGTCATCCGCATCAGGGTGTCGGAAAGGGGTCGCATGCCGGGGTCCTTTCAGCGGGGCCAAAGGGGCGCCGACCCGCTATAACGCAGGTGCAGCATGCTTCGTTGCTGCAATGCAGCAAAAGCGTCCCCGTACGTGACCGCCTGGCCGAGGTCCTGGCCGCGGCGGAGTAAACCCCGCCTTAAGGCCTGCTTCACCCTGCGACCCTAGAATCAGCCGGGTGTTTAGCCAGGCCGCGCCATGAAGGTCGCACCGCTCACCTCGATCCCCTCCGCCGCCCTCGTGCCGGCGCTCACCCCCGTGCGCCCGGTCGCCCGGGTGGTGGGGGGCGAGCTGCTGCGGGAGATGCAGCGGGCGGTGGAGGCCGACGCGGTCGATCCGGCCCTGCCCGTCGAGGGCCCGGGCCAGGCCGCCCAGGTCAAGACCGCCCCGCGCCAGGCGCCCCCCCTTCCCCTGCCCCAGACCCAGGGTCAGGCCCTGGCCACGGCCATGCGCTCGGCCCTGACCCGTCAGAGTGGACTGGCCCCCCTGCTGGCCGATCTCGGCCAGGCCCTGCAGGCCCAGGCCCTGTCGCCGCCGGCCCGCGCCGCGGCGATGCAGATGCTGACCCAGCTGATCCCCCTCGACCCCAAGGTGGGCGCCGCCGACATCAAGCGGGCCCTGAAGGGCTCGGGCCTGTTCCTGGAGGCCAATCTCGCCGCCCAGCCGGAGGTCTCGCCCCTCGGTCGTGACCTGAAGGCCGCCCTGCTGGTCCTGCGCCAGGCCCTGGGGCCGACCCCCAACCGCCGCGCGCCCGGCGCCACGCCGCGCCCACCCTATGGCGGCGCCCCAACCTCGGCCCAGCGGGCGGCCCTGCCCAGCCTGCCCCTTGAGGCCGGCGCCGGCGCCATCGGCGAGACCCTTGCCGCCGAGACCCAAGGGGCGCTGGCCCACCTCGACCTGCTGCAACTGGCCTCCCTGCCCGACCCCGAGCGGCCGGGCGAGCCCACCCGCTGGATGTTCGAGACCCCGTTGCAGACCCCCCAGGGCCCCAGCGTCGCCCAGTTCGAGATCAGCCGGGACGGCGGCGGCGGCCAGGGCCGCGAGGACAGCCGCGAGCCCCTGTGGCGGGCCCGATTCTCCGTGGACTTCGAACCCGTCGGGCCGGTGGACGCCCAGCTGGCCTTCGAGGGCGACCTGGCCCGGGTCAGCCTGTGGGTCGCCCGCGGCCCCATCGCCGATCGACTGCGCGCCGCCCAGCCGGCCCTGGCCCAGGCGCTCGCCGCCGCCAACCTGCAGCTGGAGATGGCGGTCCATTCCGGCCCGCCGCCCGCGCCCGCCACGCCGTCGGGACGCCTGCTGGATCAGTCGGCATGACCCCGGACCGCAAACGCCTGGCCGTGGCCCTGCAGTACGACGCGCCCAATGCGCCGCGCGTGGTGGCCTCCGGACGTGGTTTCGTCGGTGAGCGGATCATCGCCGCGGCCCAGAGCCATGGCGTGCCCCTGGAACACAATCCCCTGCTGGCCGAGGCCCTGTCCAAGGTCGAGCTGGACAGCGAGATCCCCGAGCGGCTGTTCCTGGCCGTCGCCGAGATCCTCGCCTTCCTGATGCGCGAGGGCGTGGAGCCCCAGGGCGACATCTGAATTCGCGCGTCGGCAACATCCAGCCCGCCCGCGCGTTGGGCCGCGCGGAGGGCCCCATGCGACTTTCGATCACCGCCGACCTGACCTACCGCTTCGAGCGGCCCTGCGAGGTGCTGCTGCTGCTGGAGGCCGCCCGCGCCCCGGACCAGGCCATCCATTCCGAGCGCCTGACGATCACCCCGGCCGCCGAGATCGCCCGCCTGGACGACTCCGTCACCGGTGAGCGCCGCGCGGTGTTCACCGCCCATGGCGAGGTGGCCATCGCCTATGTCGCCCAGGTCGAGCTGCTGGCCCGCGACGCCAATCTCAAGGGCGCCGCCGCCACCGCCATCCGCGACCTGCCGGGCGAGGCCCTGCGCTACCTGCGCGCCAGCCGCTACTGTCCGTCGGACCGCTTCGAGGCCTTTGTCGACAGGGAGTTCGGCGATCTGCGGGGCGGCGACAAGGTGGCCGCCATCGTCGCCTGGATCGGCGGGCATCTGGCCTATGAGGCGGGCGTCAGCGACTCCGCCACCACGGCGCTGGACACCTTCGTCGACCGGGCCGGGGTCTGCCGCGACTTCACCCACCTGGCCATCAGCCTCTGCCGCGCCGCCGACATCCCCGCCCGCGCCGTCTCGGCCTATGCCTGGAAGCTGGAGCCGCCGGACCTGCACGCCGTGGCCGAGGTCTATCTGGGGGGGCGCTGGCGGCTGATCGACGCCACGGGTCTGGCGCCCATCGACGGCCTTGTGCGGGTCGCCACCGGCCTGGACGCCGCCGACATCGCCTTCATGACCATCTTCGGCAAGGCCGAGCTGGTGTCCCAGAGCTTCGCCATCGCCCAGACCAAGGCCGAGCGACATGGATGAGCCCCTGGACGCCGTCGTGGTGGGCGCCGGCCCCGCGGGCCTGACCGCGGCCATCTACCTGGCGCGCTTCAGGCGCCGCGTCGTCGTCCTGCACGACGACTCCAGCCGCGCGGCCTGGATTCCCCGCAGCCACAACCATCCGGGCTTCCCCGGCGGGATCGCCGGCCTCGACCTGCTGGCCCGCATCCGCGCCCAGGCCGAGGAATTCGGCGCGGTCATCGAGGACGCCGCCGTCACCGCCCTGGCCGTGGAGGATCACGGCTTCACCGTGGAGACGGAGGGTCCCGCCTATCGCGCCCGCGCCGTGATCCTGGCCACCGGGGTGGTGGACAAGGTCCCCGACCTGCCGGGCGTGGAGGACGCCGTGCGCCGCGCCCTGCTGCGCATATGCCCGATCTGCGACGGCTTCGAGGTTTCCGGCCAGGCCGTGGCGGTGATCGGCGACGACGCCTTGGGCGCGCGCGAGGCCCTGTTCCTGCAGACCTACAGCGACCAGGTCAGCCTGATCCATGTGGGTGCGGCCGAGGCCCTGCCCGAGGCCGACCGCGCGCGCCTGGCCGCCCACGGCGTCCGGCTCATCGAGGGCCAGGTGGCCTCCGTGACCCTGGACAACGAGCGGCTCACGGCGCTGGCCTTCACGGAGATCGGGCCGGTGGAATTCGACGCCCTGTACTCCGCCCTGGGGGTGCGGCCCCGCTGTGGCCTGGCGGTCCAGGCGGGGGCCCGGCTGGGGGAGGACGGCCGCCTGATCGTCGACGATCACCAGCAGACCACCGTGGCCGGCCTCTACGCCGCCGGCGACCTGGTGCGCGGCCTCAACCAGATCAGCACCGCCCAGGGGGAGGCCGCCATCGCCGCCACCGCGGTCCACAACCAGCTTCGCGAGACCGAATAGCGCGCTCCCGGGGAGGGGCGTGGCCCGCGCCGCCACATCGCGGGCGACGCTCAGGTCCCGGGCGGGGCGCGGTAGGGCAGGTAGCCGCGCTCGACCATCCGGCGCATGGCCTCATAGGCCTCGGCCAGCTCCTCATAGGCCACCCGCAGGGCCGAGAGGCGGGCCACCTGGTCGGGCCGGGGATTGACGGTCTCGCTGAGCGCCAGGGCTTCCTTCACCCACTGGGCGCGGGCCATGGCCGCGGCCACCGCCATCCGCTGGAACTTGCCGCTGTCGGCATAGCCGAGGACCGCGCCGATCACCTCCTTGTTGGAGGCGAAGGCCGTGTAGTCGATCTGCTCAAGCTGTCCGCGCATGCGGCGCTGGGCCTGAGGGTCGTCGGTCTCCTGCGGTTCGAAATGATCGACCGCGTGCCGATGGTAGCTGGACGTACGGGTCGCCATGACGGGCTCCCTTCCTTGTTCCGCGCCAGCCTAGCGCCTGGGACCTACAAAGGCGTTAAGAGCCCGCGGTAGGGTGAACGGGCCGTCAACCTTGATGCATCTTATTCGTGCTTGGAAAGCTTTGCTTCAACCCAACCGAGCAAAGCTGCGCTTAGCGTCGCGGGCACGGGCCTGGCGGGGCTCCCAGAAAGGGGAAAGGTGCACATGTCCAAGTTCCTGCGCAATTTCATCGCCGATGAATCCGGCGCCACCGCCATCGAGTATGGCCTGATCGCGGCCCTGATCGCCGTCGTGCTGATCGCATCGATCTCCGTTCTGGGAGAAAAGGTCGGCGGCACCTTCGACAAGGTCGGCACCGCGATGCCGCAATAGGCCGACCCCCTCTTTCCAGGTTGGAGCGTGACCACCGCCTGAGCCGGCCTCGGCCTCAGGCGGACCGCGCTCCAGGCCGGAGCGACACCCCCCCGTTTGCTCCGGCCACCTGAGGCCTGGACGCCACACCCGATCGCGACCTGATCGGACTCTAATTGTTCGCCTCGCTTACCATTGACGAGGCCGATCATCTCTCCCACTCTCCGCCCCAATCGGGGCCGCGGACGAACCGTGGCCATTCCTGGGGAGGGAGCTGCGATGTGGGTTTCGAGGCATGAATCGACGCGCGCCAAGGCGCTGATGGCCGGCGCCGCGCTGGGGGTGATGGCCCTCGGCTTCGCGGGCCAGGCCCTGGCCCAGACCGAGGTCGCCGAGGTGGTGGTCACCGCCGAGCGGCGGGAATCCAGGCTGCAGGACACCCCGGTCTCGGTGAGCGCCTTCTCCCAGGAGACCATGGCCGCCCGCGGGGCGACCAACCTGCAGGACCTGGGCAATTTCACCCCGAACCTCGAACTGCACCAGACCAATCGCCCGGCCGGCGGCGGCTCGGCCTATGCGGGCTACATTCGCGGGGTCGGCACCGGCGACTTCCAGTTCCCCACCGACCCCGGCGTCGGGGTCTATGTGGACGACGTCTACCTGGCCCGCGCCGTGGGCGGCCTGATGAACCTGGACGACATCGCCCGCGCCGAAGTGCTCAAGGGGCCGCAGGGCACGCTGTTTGGCCGCAACACCATCGGCGGCGCCATCAACATCGTCACCGAGCAGCCCAGCCTCACCGAGCTGTCGGGGGTGCTGAAGGCCCGGGTGGGCTCCTATGGGCGGACCGACCTCGCCCTGGGCGTCAACGGCCCGATCATCGAGGGCAGGCTGGCCGGCAAGCTCTCGGCCTCGTTCCTCAACTCCGACGGCTGGTCCACCGGCCTGGATCACCGGAGCGGTAACAACGAGCACCGAATCGTCCTGCGCACGGCCCTGCGCTACGCTCCCAGCGACACCGTCGACGTGCAGTTCAACGCCGACTATTCGGAACAGAACAATGTGGGGCCGCAGGGCTATCTGGTGAAGTTCCTCACCAGCCCCGCCCCCTTCCCGCCGCCCAAGGCGGCGCGGTTCAACACCTATGCGGCGGCCGCCGAGAACCTTCGCCTCGGCCTGCCGGCGGGCTCGCTCTACGACAACCGCTGGGCGACGACCGATCCCTATACGAACAACGCCCTGCAGGGGGGCTATGACGACTACCAGATCGGCGGCGCCTCGGTCGTCGCCACCTGGGATGTGGGGGACGCCCTGACCATCAAGTCGGTCACCGCCTTCCGCGGGGTCTCGGCCAAGATCGGGGTGGACGGGGACCAGACCCCCTATTCCCTGCAGACCTCGCAGACCGAGCTCTACGACCACCAGTACAGCCAGGAACTGCAGTTCTACGGCAGCGCCCTGGACGGCCGGCTGAAGTACTTGGTGGGGCTCTACGCCTTCCAGGAGAACGGCTCGTCCAAGCTCTACACCGAGAGCTTCCACGGCATCTGGGAGAACATCCCCCTGGCCCTGCGCACAAACGCCGACGCCGCCGACACCTTCACCTATTTCTATATGAAGGCGAAGAGCTACGCGGTCTTCACCCAGGAGAGTTTCGCCCTCACCCCGCAGATCGAGCTGACCCTGGGCGGGCGCTATAACTGGGACGAGAAGGACTACGCCTTCGCGGTGAACTTCACCCAGCGGGGCGTGGCCCAGGTGCCCTTCAGCCGCGACAGCCAGAGCTGGGAAAGCTTCACCCCCAAGGCGGGGATCAACTGGCGTCCGGCCAGCAACATCCTGGTCTATGCGAGCTATCAGGAAGGCTCCAAGTCGGGCGGCTGGGGCGCCTCCAACAGCGCGCTCGCGCCCACCCCGCGCTATGAGCCCGAGACCATCGCCACCTGGGAGATCGGCGCCAAGAGCGACTGGTTCGACCGCCGCCTGACCGCCAACCTCGCGATCTTCCAGAGCGACTACAAGGACATCCAGTTCACCGTCCAGAAGGTCGATCCGGCCACCGGCGCCAACCTGCGCACCACCCAGAATTCCGGCGACGCCGACATCCAGGGCTTCGAGGCCGAGTTCGTCGCCGTGCCCACCGACGGCCTGACCCTGAACCTGGGGGTGGGTTATGTGGACGCACAGTTCAGCCGGCTGTCGCCCCAGGCCCTCGCCATCCTCGATCCCTTCAACCGCCCGGGCGCGGTGAAGATCGGCGATCCCCTGCCGCAGGTGCCCGACTGGTCGGTGAACGCCGGCGCCCAGTACGTCTTCCACCTCGGGGCGGGGGACCTGACCCTGCGGGGCGACGCCTCCTACAAGGGCGACCAGTTCCTGACCCTGGGCGACCCCACCTCCTTCCAGGCGGCCTACACCCTCTACAACGCGGCCATCGTCTTCGCGCCGAACGCCGTCCCCGGCCTGGAGCTGTCCGTGAACGGAACGAACCTCAGCGACGAGGTCTACTACGCCTATCACGCCACCCTGCCGCCGACCGGCGAGGAGGTCGCCCTGCCGGTCCAGCCGCGGCTGGTCTACGCCACGGCCAAGTACAGGTTCTAGGAGAGCGGAGCGGGCGTCATGGAGGACATCGCCGCGGGCATCCGCCGCAAGCTGATCCCGCGCCTCCTGGCGCCCGTCGTCCTGCTGCATTTCTTCAACGCCCTGGACCGGTCCAACCTGTCCTTCGCCGCCCTCAGCATGAACCCCGACCTGGGGCTGGATCCCAAGGCCTACGGCTTCGGGGCGGGGCTGTTCTTCGTGGGCTACCTGGCCTTCCAGGCCCCCCATGTCTGGCTGCTGACGAGGATCGGCGCGCGCTGGTGGATCTTCGCCACAGTGCTGGTCTGGGGCGCCGTCGCCACCGGTATGAGCCTGGTCCAGGACGCCGCGGGCTTCAACCTGATGCGCCTGGCCCTGGGGGTCGCGGAGTCCGGTTGGGCGGCGGGGATCATTCTCTATCTGGGCCGCTGGATGCCCAGGCGCTATCGGGCCGGCGCCTTCTCGGCTCCCATGCTGGCCATCCCGCTCTCCGTGATCGTCGGTGGGCCGCTGTCGGGCTGGCTGCTCTCGATGGACAACCCCCTGGGCCTCGCCGACTGGCGCTGGATGTTCGTCGCCGAGGGCCTGCCCACCATGCTGCTCGCCTTCGTGGCCCTGGCCTGGTTCAAGGACGACCCGACCCAGGTCGCCTGGCTGACCCAGGCCGAGAAGGACTACCTGACCCAGGACGCCGCGGCGGCCGCCCGCCAGCCCGAGAGTCTCGACGACTGGCGGGCCCTGTTCGTCAGTCCCCGGGTCTGGGCCAGCGTCGGCCTGTGGTTCACCCTGCTGACCGGCGCCTATGGCCTGATCTTCTGGCTGCCCCAGGTGATCAAGGCCGCCGGCGGCGGCGACCCGCTGCGGGTGGGGATCCTCTCGGCCCTGCCCTGGGTCGGGGTGGGGATCGGCATGGCGGTCAACGCCTGGCATTCCGACCAGACCGGCGAGCGCTACTGGCACGTGGGGGTACCGGCCCTGCTGGCGGCGGCGGGCTTCGCGGCGGCGGCCTATGTGGGGGCCGGCGGTCTGGCCCTGGCGCTGCTGGTGGTGGGCGGCCTGGGATTGGGCGCGGCCCAGGGCGCCTTCTGGGGCGTGCCCTCGACCTTCCTGACCCCGGCCACGGCGGCGGTGGGCGTCACCCTCATCAACATCGCCGGCTCCACCGGGGGCCTGGCCGGCCCCAACATGATCGGAACCATCCGCCAGGCCACGGGCTCCTTCGCCCTGCCGGTCTACACCATGGCCGGCCTGCTGGCCGCCGGCGCCCTGCTCACCTGGGCGATCGCGGCCATGAACCGGCGGGCCGGAAACTGACCATGGATCACCTGAACATCACCACTGGCGCGCGGCGGCGCCTTGAGGCTTCCTGCCAGCCGGGAATTTGCGAACGGGGGAATCGGTCATGACCGCAGCGGTCGCCAAGCGTCTCAGCCCAGGCTTCATTGTCGCCATCTGTTTCTGCATCGCGGCCCTGGAGGGCTACGACATCCAGGCCTTCGGGGTCTCGGCGCCGCACATGGCGCCGGAGCTCCACCTCAATCCCGGCCAGATGGGCTGGGCCGGCAGCGCGGCCATGATCGGCCTGGTCATGGGCGCGCTGACCGGCGGCTGGTTCGCCGACCGGGTGGGGCGCAAGCCGGTGCTGGCGGTCTCGGTGGCGGCCTTCGGGGTGTTCTCCGTGGCCACCGCCTTCGCCCAGAGCTTCGAGGCCCTGACCGTCGCCCGGCTGCTCACCGGCATCGGGTTCGGCGGGGCCATGCCCAACCTGATCGCCATCGCCACCGAGATCAGCACCCCCTCCAAGCGCGCCGCCACCACCACCAGCATGTTCTGCGGCCTGCCGGCGGGGGGCTCGCTGGTGTCCCTGCTGGCGAGCGGCGGCGGCGAGGCCCTGGATTGGCGGACCATCTTCCTGATCGGTGGGGCCCTGCCGCTGCTGCTGACCCCGGTGGTGATCTTCCTGCTGCCGGAGACGAGGCCCGAGCACGATCCCGCCGCCGACCGCGGTCTGGCCCGGGGCCTGTTCTCCGAGCGTCGGGCGCTCACCACCCTGCTGATCTGGCTGGTCTTCGGCCTGGACCTGCTGGTGACCTACCTGCTGCTCAACTGGCTGCCGACCCTGGTGGTGGCCAAGGGCTTCACGGCCGCCGACGGGGCGGTGGTCTCACTCTATTTCAATGTCTTCAGCGTCGTGGGCGCCCTGATCCTCGGCTGGCTGGCCGACCGGGTCGGCTTCCGCTGGCCGTTGCTGGGGGTGTTCCTGGTCCTGGCCGGCGCCATGTACGGCCTGGCCCAGTCGACGGGCCTGCCGGCCATCAACGGCTTCGCCGCCCTGGCGGGCTTCACCGTGGTGGGAGGGCTCTACGTCCTCTACGCCCTGGCGCCCATCTACTATCCGGTCCAGGTGCGGGCCGCCGGCGCGGGCGCCGCCATCGCGGTGGGGCGCCTGGGCTCCATCGCCGGCCCCCTGATCGCCGGCGAACTGCGGGGGTTGGGCTACAGCGCCGATCAGGTCTTCCTGTCCATGGTGCCGGTGGTGCTGGTGGGGGCCGTCGCGGTCTTCGCCCTGATGGGCGTCGGGAAGGCGGTGAAGGACTAGCCCCGGATCGCCGCCATCGCCGCGCGTTTGACCTCGTCGGGCAGGGTGGTGAACCAGGCCCGGGGCGAAAGGCGTTCGGCCACCTTCCGGCGGCCCGCCTGCGCCAGGCGGCGCGCCAGGTCGGGCTCGGCGCGCAGGCGCCTGAGCGCAGCGGCGGCGGCGTCGAGGTCGGGATCGGCCCAGGTCTGACCCTTGTAGATGCCCTGGCTGTCCTCCACCGGAATCCGGCGCGCGGGGATCAGCAGGGCGCTGGCGGCGTCCATGAACTCCATATTGCCCGACCAGCCGGTGGCGATCACCGGGGTTCCCAGCGCCATGGCCTCGGCCGGGGTCAGGCCGAAGCCTTCGGCCCGGTGCAGGGAGACCAGGACATCGGCCGAGGCGATCAGGCTCTTGACCTGGGCGTAGGGCCAGACCGCGTCCTCGATCGCCGCATTGGTGGGCGCCAGGCGCCGCAGGCGCGCCAGGTGCTCCGGGAAGAGGTGGCCGTTCTGGGTCTTCATCACCAGGCGGGCGGTGGGGTCCTCGCCGAAGGCGCGCGCGAAGGCGGCGATCACCCCCTCCGGATTCTTGCGGGCGGCGGCGGAGTTGAAGTCGAACAGGCTGACCGCCAGGAAGCCCGGCGCCCGGAGGGCGGGGACCACGCCGCTGTAGTCCTCCAGGAACAGGGGATGGGGCACGACCCGCACGGGGGCCGCGGCGCCGGCCAGGGCCTGGGCGGTGTAGGCGCTGGGCGCCCAGATGCCGTCCACCAGGGCGCCGTCCTTCAGCCACAGCTCGGGCGCCTTGGGCAGCTCCCAGGCCCAGTAGCCGTAGCGGGGTCCGCGGACCCGCTTGGGGCCCAGGAAGGCCAGGGCCGCCAGCAGCTCGGGCGGGTTGAGGTGGAAGATCCAGGGCCCCGCCGCCGACGCGGGGCCGGCCTTGCCCAGCCAGTCGAGCTGGGCGGCCGAGACGTCCACCTGCTCCACCGGAACCCCGAGGGCCTCGAAGGCCCGGACGGCCAGGCGGGCGGAGGCGGCGATGCCGTGGGAGCCCTCGAAGAACCCCACCACCCGGATCGGTCCGTCGGCCGACTCCGCCCCGTGCGGGGCGCGGGCCGAGGCCCGGACATAGGCCGCAAGCGCCCGGCTCAGAACCGGCTGGGCGGCGCGGCGCAGGGACTCCGGCACCAGGCCGCGCCAGGCCCGGCGGGCGGCGGCGACCGGGCTCATGCGCGGGCCGCGCGCCAGGCGACCCCGTGGGCCAGCAGGGCGATGGCGTCGGCGGGGATCAGGCCCCGGTCGGTCTGGAAGACCACCTCGCCCACCTGGGCGGGCGGCAGGGCGGGGCCGCCGGCGGCGCTGCGGAACCGGGTCGTGGCGGCCTCGAAGACCGGGGCGCCGGCCCCCTCGGCCCAGCGCTCCATCACCACCAGGGTCGGGCAGGCGCCGAGCGCCGGCGGCCGTCGCGGGACCTGGGGGGCATGGCGGACGGTAAGGCGGGCGAGGCGGAAGACCGGGTGGTTGCGGACGCTCGCCGGAAGGGCGGCGACATCGATCCCCAGCTCGGCCAGGCCGCCGCCGATCAGCCAGCGCAGGAAGGCGAACCTCTGACCGAAGCTCGCCAGGGGGAACAGCCGCTGCAGGTCGCCGCGGTCCTCCCAGATGTCGAGGAACAGGCATGGGAAGGGCAGGCCCCGGGCCAGGTGGGCCGCCGGCGCTTCCAGGCTGGGATCGGTCAGGCCGTGAGGCCAGCCGGCGCGGTCGGCCAGGCCGTAGGCGGCCACCTGCAGGCGCGCCTCGGGCGCCTCGCCCACCACGTAGCGGGCGGCCCGCGCCACCAGGCCGGGGTCGCGGATGTCGGTGGACAGCAGGCGCGCGTCGAACCGGCCGGCCAGGGCCTCGGGCCCCAGCAGCCAGGCCCGCAGGCCCCTGTCGTCATCGGCGAAGCGGTCGCGCAGATCCCGCCGCCCCGCCAGCATGGCCGCCAGGACGGAGGCCGGCGAGGTGTCCCTCAGCCAGCGGACCAGGTCCTCCGACGAACCGAGCCAAGGCCCCGGCGGCGGGGCCACCGGCTGGCGGGCGCTCTCGCCGGAGGGGGCGTCGAGCCAGGCCTCCGCCGCAGCCGTTAGGCCGCCGCCGAAGGGCTCGCCGGCCCGCGCCGCCGCCAGCATCCGCCGCCGCTCGTCCGGCGTCACCAGCCGCCCCGAGGGGAAGCCGCGGTGGCCATAGGCGATGGTCCGGGTCTCGGCGTGACCGTTGCGCAGCATGGCGCCGGCATAGTCCTTGAGCAGCTCGGCGAGCGGCGAGCCCGGCGCCACCTTGATGCGGTCCTGGTGCTTGGAGAGCAGATCCGGCCGGGCCGGATCGAAGCCGGAGAAATGGAAGAAGCCCAACGGCTCGCTGTCCACCCGCCAGCCGTCGGCGGTCTTCTCCAGGGTCCGGCCCTCCAGGTTCCAATAGGCCAGGTTGAGGGCGGGCGTCCGCAGGATGGCGAGATCGCTGACCAGGCCCGGCGCGAGGTCCATCCACTTCTGGTCGGTGAACAGGCCGGCGGCGAAGTCCACGCGGCAGTCGAATTCCAGCTTCTCCGCCCACCAATCCAGCAGGGCTTCGATCTGAGGCTCGTTCCGCACCGCCATGAAGCCGAGATTGTAGGCGCCCGAGGTCAGGATGACGTGGTCGTTGGGATTGGCCTCGCCCTTCAGGGGCCGGGTCATGTGGGGCGTCAGGGCCAGGGGCGCGCGGGCCAGGGCCTCGCGCACCTCGACGAGCGGCCGGTAGACGAAGATGTCGGGGTCCAGATAGACCGCCGAGGTCACGCCGGACTCGGCGAGCAGGGCGCGGAAGGCGTGCGGCTTGACCGCGGTGTTCAGCTCCAGGGCGTCGTAATAGGCGCACATCGCCGCGAAGTTGGGCGTGAAGGTCCCGGCCTCGATCACCCGGATGGCCGGGTCGGAAAAGGCGATCGGACCGTCGGTGGCGATGACCACGCGAGCCAGGTCGGGCTCGGCCGCGGCCAGGCTCTGCATCAGGGTCGCCGCCTGGGCCGCGTAGTTGCGCGATACGATGGTGAAGACGACGTCCACGGGGTCTCGCGCCTGCCTCTGGGATCGTTGGTCTAGCAGTCCCGGGCCGCGCCGTCAGGCGTCGGCGAGCAGGTCGTCCAGGTTCTTGACGCTGGTGACGGCCGAGGCGACGCCGCCCTTCATCACCATCACCTTGTTACAGTAGAGGCGGATCAGGTCGATGTCGTGGGAGGCCAGCACCAGGATGCCCGCCCGCTCCATCAGCGACAGCAGCCGCTTGTGGGCGATCTTCTGGAACTGGGCGTCGCCGACCGCGATCCACTCGTCCATCAGCAGGACGTCGGCGTCGACGGCGGTGGCCACGGCGAAGGCCAGGCGCGCCTGCATGCCGGCCGAATAGGTCTTCAGCGGCATGGCCAGGAAGGGCCCCAGGCCGGTGAAGTCGCCGATCTCCTCCAGCTTGTCCTCGATCTCGCGGGCGGTGAGGCCGGCGATGCGGCCGCGCAGGCGGATATTGTCATAGCCGGTGGCCGAGGCGTCGATGCCCAGGTTGAGGTCCAGCAGGGAGGCGATCTGGCCATGGATCTCGATCTGGCCCTCGTCGGGCTCATAGGCCCCCGACAACGCCCGCAGCAGGGTGGTCTTGCCCGAGCCGTTGTGGCCGATCAGCCCCAGCCGGTCGCCGGCCTTGAGCTTGATATTGACCTTGGAAAGCGCCGTGACCTCGGTGGCCCCAGTCAGGGACGAGCCCAGGCGGCCCCCCACCGTGACGGTGGCCAGGCTCTTCTTCAGCGACTTGGCGTCCACCCCGTAGACGGGGAAGCGCATGGTCAGGTCGCTGACCGTGATGGAGACCTGCGGGCCCTTCATAGGTAGTGCACGATCCGGCGGCGGGTGAGGGTGAAGGCGGTGAAGGCGCCGGCCCAGCCCAGGACCGCCAGCAGGGCCAGGATCGGATAGGTCCCCGATCCCGACTGGCCGCCCATCAGGGGGGTGCGGATGCCGTCGATCATGTGGAAGAAGGGGTTCAGCACCAGCAGGGCGTGGGCCCGACCGCCGCTCATGCGGCCCGGCTGCCAGAAGATCGGGGTCATGAACATGGCGAACTGCATGATCGAGCCGACGATCTGCGGCACGTCGCGGAAGCGGGCCGAGGCGATGCCGACCGCCATGCTGACCCAGGAGACGTTGAGCATCAGCAGCACCAGGCCCAGCAGGGCCATGGGCACGTTGGCCACCTTCCAGTAGCCGAACCAGAACAGCACCACGACCACGATCACCAGGTGGTGGGCGAGCGTGATCAGGTTGCGCAGCACCGTGCGCCACACGAAGGTGAACATCGGCAGGGATGTCTGGCTGAGCATGCCCGAGGCGTGGACGAAGGTGTCGCAGCCCTCGGTGATGACGCCCACGATGACGCCCCAGAAGACGATGCCGAGCGCCACGAAGGGCATGTATTCCTGGATCGGGACCTTGAAGATCTCGGCGTAGAGGAAGCCCATCCCCAGGACCATCAGGCCCATGGAAAGCGTGATCCAGAAGGGGCCCAGGATCGAGCCGCGATAGCGCGAGACGATGTCGTGCCAAGCCAGCGACCAGGCCAGGTCGATGCGTTTCGTCGAGGCCTTGAGGTCGGCGAACGCCATGCCGAATTCGTGCAGGGCGCCGTGACGGCCCGTGCGCAGCATGTGTTCCGAGGTTTGCATCAACTCTCCCGACCGGGGCCGCTGGTAACAGGTCGCATTTTGCGGCGCAAGCGTGGCGCGGGGCCGCAAATCTCCAGGAAATCCGCGAAATTCCGGCGCTTTTCCTCGGACCGCCCGGCTACAGCTCGCCCTCGTCCTGGAAGGGCGGCGGGCTGGTCTTCATGTGGGCGTGGTCGGCCCGGTACTGGTTGAAGTGGCGCCGGTCGGCCGCGGCCGGCTGGACGGTGTCGCGCACCAGGCCGCCATAGGCCAGTTCGCGGGCCGTGCGCTTGCGCACCACGAACTCGATGCCGCACTCGCCGATGGGGGTGAGCGTCTGGTCGAAGCGGGGCAGGTCGTAGCGGAAGGTGGAATTGAGCAGGGCCAGCCGCTCGATGTCGGCCGCCTCGCCCAGGCCCGACAGCAGCTCGACCAGGTTGATGGACCTGTCGCTCCAGGAGCGGCTCTTCAGCACCGTGAAGGTCCACTTGTGGTCGCGGTTGTGGGTGGAGGGGAAGACCCCCTGCTCGTAGAGATCCTCGTCCGGCACCGTCACCACCAGGAAGCCGCCGGGCTTGATCACCCGGAACCAGGCGGCGAGTCCCTCGACCGGATCGACCAGGTGCTCCAGGCAGTGGCTGGAATGGACGAAGTCCAGGCTCTCGGCCGCCAGGCCGGCCAGCTGCTGGGCGTCGCCGTCCTCCCAGTCCCAGACCCGCACCCCTTTGATGGCCGGGAAGAACGGGGCGTAGAGCGACAGGGGGTCGGGCTTGCCGCCGATGTCGAGGCCCTCGCCCACGAACCAGCGCCGGGCGAAGTTGGGGTCGGCCATGCGCCGCACGATGGACTTGGAGAGCTCTTTCACGTCTCGGCTCTAGCCGTTTTCGCCGCTCACCGCACCACCCAGGATTCGGCGCCGACATCGGCGAAGCGCGCCGACTGGGCGGCCCCGCCGAAGCTGGCCAGCAGGCGCTTGAGGCCGTCGCGCTTGGTGGGGTCGATGAGGAACATCATGAAGCCGCCGCCGCCGGCCCCGCTGACCTTGCCGCCGAAGGCCCCGAAGGCCTTGGCGGCCTCATAGACCTCGTCGATCTTGGCCGATGAGATCTTGGCGGCCGTCAGCTTCTTGGCGGTCCACCCGGAGTCCAGCAGGGCGCCGAAGCGGGGCAGGTCGCCGGCCCGCAGCGCCTCGCGCATGGCGAAGGCCCCGGCCTTCAGCTCGTGCAGGCCCTCCAGGGACTTGGGCGCGTGAGCCTTCATATTGGCGGTCTGCTCGTCGATGATCGAGGCCGATTCCCGGGAGACCCCGGTGAAATAGAGCACCAGGGAGGCCTCCAGCTCCTTCATCACGGCCGGATCGACCTCGACAGGATCGACGTCCACCCGATCGCCGGACTGGAAGTGCATCAGGTTCAGGCCGCCGAAGGCCGCGGCGTACTGGTCCTGGTGGCCGCCGGCCAGGCCCAGCTCGCGGCGCTCGATGTCGAAGGCCAGGGCCGCGACAGCCTGGGCGTCCATGGGGACCTCCAGGAACCGGCGGAAGGCCTCCACCATCGCCACCACCAGGGCCGAGGACGATCCCAGGCCCGAGCCCGGTGGGCAATCGGCGTAGGTGGTCAGGGTGAGGGGAATGGCCGTCCCGCCCGCGTGGTCGGCCATGAAGCGATTATAGACCCCCTTCAGCAGCCGCAGGGGCTCGTCGGTGGGGAGCGGAGCGCTCGCCCCGGCGTTCCAGTAGTGCTCGCGGTCGGCGGCCACCAGGCGGACCTGGCTGTCGTCGCGGCGTTCGAGGCTGACATGGGCGAAGAGGTCGATGGCGGCGTTCAGCACCACCCCCCCATGCTCGTCGCAATAGGGAGAGACGTCGGTGCCGCCACCGCCGAAGCCGAGCCGGAGCGGCGCGCGGGCGCGCACCAGGTGGTGGGGCATGTGTCTCGCCGCTTGAGGGACGTCAGGTCGGCTTCGGGGGTAGTCGCAGGCCGCGCGCTTTGCAACCGCCGGGAGCCATGCTAGCCGACCAGCATAGGGGAAAACGCCTGATGCCGCCGACGCCACCCGACGCCACCATGGTCCAGGCCCGCTCGGCCCGGCCCGTCGTCGCGCCGGTCCCCGGCCTGCCCAGCCTGGAGGGCTCGGGCACCTGGATCGTCATCCCCTGCTACCGCGTGCGCGACCATGTCCTGAAGGTGATCGCCAAGATTCCCGCCTGGGCCGACGGCATCGTCTGCGTCGATGACGGCTGCCCCGAGCGCTCCGGGGACTTCATCGAGTCCGCCGTCTCCGACCCCCGGGTGGTGGTGGTGCGGCTGTCCAAGAACCGCGGAGTCGGCGGCGCCGTCCTGGCCGGCTACGCCGAGGCCATCCGCCGGGGCGCCCGGGTGCTGGTCAAGGTGGACGGCGACGACCAGATGGACCTGGGCTACATCCCCCACCTGGTGGCCCCCATCCTCCTGGGGGAGGCCGACTACACCAAGGGCAACCGCTTCACCTCCATCAGCCACCTGAAGGCCATGCCGGGCGTCCGGGTGTTCGGCAACGCGGCGCTCAGCTTCGCAGCCAAGGTCTCCACCGGCTACTGGAACGTCTTCGACCCCACCAACGGCTTCACCGCCATCGAGGCCTGCGTCGCCGACCGGGTGATGGAGAAGCGGGTCTCCCAGCGGTTCTTCTTCGAGACCGACCTGCTCTACCACCTGGGCACCCTGCGGGCGGTGGTGCGCGACGTGCCGATCCCGGCCCGCTACGGCGAGGAGGTCAGCAACCTGCGGATCAGCGCCATCGTCGGCCCCTTCGCGCTCAAGCACTTCACCAACTTTTGCCAGAGGGTGATGGGCCAGTACTTCGTCCGCGACTTCCACGCCGCGACCCTGGAACTGATCTTCGGGACCTTGTTCTTGGCCTTCGGGGCGACCTACGGCATCCACTGGCTGGCCACCCGCGCGCCCGGCCACACCGCCTCGGCCGGCGTGGTCATGGCCGCCGCCCTGCCGGTGATCGTGGGCACCCAGATGCTGCTGCAGGCCATGAACTTCGACGTGCTCAACACCCCGTCGCGGCCCATCCACCCCTATCTGCGCACCATCGCGCAGATGGAAGCCGGCGAGCACGGGGCGTGAAGGCCCTGGACTACCTGCTCTGCGCGGGCTTCGCCGTCGCCCTGCCCATCGGCCAACTGCTGTTCAAGTGGGCGGCCCTCTACCAGGCCCAGATCGCCGGACCCATGCCCTGGAAGCTGCTGCGCAACTTCCCCCTGATGGGCGCCTTCGGCTGGTACGGCCTGACGGCGCTGGTCTGGTTCTACATCCTGACGCGCACCCCGCTCTCCACCGCCTACGCCTTCTCGATCCTCGGCTCGGCCCTGGTGCCGCTGATGGCCTGGGTGATCTTCAAGGAGCCGGCGAGCTGGAAGTTCGCCGTGGGCTACGGCCTCATGCTGGCGGGCTTCCTGGTGATCCTGCAGGCCAGGCCGTCCTGATCGCCTCGGCGATCTCGGCATAGGGTACCCCGTACATCCGCTCATAGAGCAGGGGCCCCGCGTGCGGGCGCTCGGTCACGCGGGCGGGGCGAAGCGACTGATAACCGAAGCCGCGCGCCAGATGGGTGGCGAACATCGCCGGCCACAGCCCCAGCCAGGTCCGGGTCTGGGACGGGAACCGCCGCACCCCGGCCGCGAAGGCCAGCCACGCCGGCAAGGACAGCCGGACGCGAATCGGTGGGCCGTTCTCCGCCAGGGGCGCCCCGGCGCGGAACAGGCGGCCCGGCAGGCGCGGGCCGTTGTAGAGGCTGAACTGCTCCACCGGCGCGCCGTCGGAGACCGCGACGGCGAGGGCCGCGCAGACGTCGTGGTCCATGTGGCCGCCCTCCCAGGCGGTGACGATCAGGCGGTCGACCTCGCCCATCCGCGCAAGCTCGCCGGCCAGCAGGTCCCGCAGCCGGGGCAGGTGGCGGTGGACGGCGCCGTCCAGGGCGCCGGAGCCCGCGCCAACATGGATCACGTTCTCCGGCGGGACCCCGAGGTCGGCCAGATAGGCCCGTGTCTCCGCCATCCGTCGCGCGGAGTGCGCCGGGCTGGCGTAGTCCGCGAGATAGAGGAATTTCTGCTCGGCCTGCATGTCGACGAGGCGCCGGATCAGCGGCGTGGCGAAGTACTCGTCGTCGAAATGGGCCAGGATGTAGGCGATGGCCATCAGTAGGGGTCGAAGTCCAGGAAGCCGATGGCGGTGCGGGCGGCGTCCAGGCTGGCCGGCGCCGGGGCGTTGAGGGGCCGGTAGATCAGGTTGAGCGGCGAGGGGCGGAACCGCTCCGGCAGCCGCAGGAAGCCCAGCGCCTTCAGGTCCAGGCGCGGCTCCAGGCCGATGAACAGGCTGGCGCCCAGGGCCGGGCCGCGGGCCTCCACCAGCCCCTCGCTGACGAAGCCCGCGCAGCGGACCATAGGCAGGTGGGTGGGCGCCGAGATCACCGTCAGGCCGGCCCGGTCCCGCACCCCGTATGTGGCTGCCGGATTGGCCAGCCGCCAGGCCAGGCGGCGCGGGGTCCAGTCGATTCGGAACCCGGTGTCGCCGGTCTCGAACCGGCTGGGGCGGCGCAGCAGCAGGCCCGCCTCCAGGGGCGCCACCAGCTGGAAGCCCAGCTTGCGCAGGAAGCCGGGGGTGGAGTTGGCGTTGGCCACCCCCATGACGAAGCCGAATCCCTCACGCGCGGCCGCCGTGTAGGTCGCCTGGGCCAGGCGCGTGAACAGGCCCTGGCCGGCATAGACGGGGTCGGTGGCGGTGTTCAGGGACAGCAGGCCGCGCACCGATTCGGCGCCGATCCGCGCGGTGGTGGGACAGGTGACGTAGTGGGCGCAGAGCCGCTCCCCGTCCCAGGCGTCGAACCCGAGCACCGTCCCGTCGGGATTGTCGCGATAGCGCCAGGCCAGGGCTTGGGGCGAGAATTTCTCCGCGGCCCCGAACACCTTCTGCAGCAGGTCCGAATAGGCGGCGAGCTCATGGGCGGCCGCGCCGGTCGGTCGGATCTGGAGGTTTGCCGGGGTCGTCATGCGGGGGCGATCATGGAAGCGTCGCTGCGTCGCGGCAACGGACGCTTTTTTGCACCTTCTCATCGCCCTCCGCGCGCCCTACCTCTCAGGCGGGACGGGGAGCTTGGCGCATGCCGCGACGGAGTCTGGATCTAACCGCCGACGACGTGGTTCGCGGCCTGCTGATCGCGGGGTTCCTGTTGATGCTGGCCGGCGCCATGCCGGGCCACCTGTCGCCGGATTCCATCTCCCAGCTCTTCGAGGGCCGGATGGGGACCCGCGAGACCTGGGGCCCGGCGGCCTACGCCTCGGTGCTGGCGATCTTCGATTCCATCGTGCCGGGGACTGGCCTCTATCTGGTGGCCAGCGGATTCATCCTGTTCGCCAGCCTGCTTGGCCTGCGGGGCCTGCGCCCCCGGGCCTCCTGGGCGGCGGTTCCGGTGGCCCTGCTGATGGTAGCCTCGCCGGCCATCCTGGTCTTCCAGGGCATCGTCTGGAAGGATATCCTGTTCGCCAACCTCGGCATCGGCGGCTTTTTCCTGCTGGCCCGGGCGTCGGTGAGCTGGCCCGCGCGCCGGCCGCCCTGGATCGTCCTGGCCGGCGCCCTGCTGGCCCTGGCGCTGGCCGCCCAGGTCCGCCAGAACGGGATCATCCTCGCCCTCTTCGCGGCCCTCGCCATCGCCTGGGCCGTGCGCGGCGAGGGTTGGCGGCGCAGCCTGGCCTGGGGCCTGGGGGCGCTGCTGGTGATCGTCGTGGCCTCCCACCTGATCGGCGTGGCCTCGCAGCCGGCCAAGGCCGGGCCCGACAAGGCCTCGGGCGTCGGCGTCCGCATCCTGGAGCAGTACGACATCATCGGCGCCGTGGCCCACGATCCCACCCTGCAGCTGCGGGTCTTCAACGCCGCCGACCCGGAGGCCCAGCTGGTGATCCGCGCCCGGGGCGCGCCGCTCTACACCCCGGTCCGCATCGACTATCTGGACGCCGACCCGGCCGTCGGCGCGGTGCTGTGGCGCCAGAGCGACCAGGTGGTGCGCGACCAGTGGCTGGACATCGTGCTGCACCACCCCCGCGCCTATCTGGCCCACCGTCTCGACGTGTTTCGCTGGGTGTTCCTGACGCCGAAGATCGATTCCTGCCTGCCGCTGTTCGTCGGGGTCGACGGGCCGGCCGACACCCTCAAGAAGCTTGAGATCGCCGGCGGCAAGGACGCCTCGGACCGGGCGATCTACAACTATGGGACCTGGTTCCTGGACGGGCCGCTCTATTCGCACCTCAGCTATGCGGTGACCGCCCTGCTGACCGCCGGCGTCCTGCTGCTGCGCCGCGACCGGGCCGATATGGTCATGGTGGCGATGCTGGCCGCCAGCCTGGCCTTCGCCGGCAGCTTCCTGGCCATCTCCATCGCCTGCGACTACCGCTATCTCTACTTCCTGGACCTGGCGGCCCTGACCGGCCTGCTCTACCTGGCGCTCGATCCCCCCGTCGCCCAGGTCCGCCGGCTGCTGAGGCGATGACCATGGCCCGCCCGATCCTGCCGATCCTGGCCCTCGTCCTGGCGCTGTCGGCCTGCGACAAGCCCGCCCCGCGCACCCCCAAGCTGGCGCCGGTCCCCAGGCCCGCCCTGCCGGTGGAGAAGGTCGTGGCCCCCTCGACGCGGACCCAGCCGATCACCTGGGACCCCGCCGACCAGACCTTCCGCCTGCGCGCCGCGCCCCTGAAGGCGGTGCGGCTCTGGACCTTCGACGGCGCCAGCGACGGCTGGGTGCTCACCGGCGGCCTGACGGGTCTGGCCCAGAACGCCGGCCTGCGGCTCACCAACCAGGCGGCCGACCCGGCCCTGCGTTCCCCCAGCGGCCTGGAGCTCAACGGCGCCCGCGGCTCCCTGGTGCTGGTGCGCCTGACCCGCAAGCAGGCCAGCCCCGCCTGGGACGGCACCCTCTACTATTCGACCCTGGCCCATGGGGAATCCCAGGGCTTCTTCGCCAAGCCGGCGATGGGGGGAAATCCCGCCGTCAACGAGACCCTGATCCTGGCCTATGACATGGCCCATCCCGCGGGCGGCGGCGATGACTGGACCACCTCCCTCGTCAGCCAGATCCGCCTGGACACCGACGATTCGCCCGGCGGCGCCTTCGTGATCCGGCAGATCGCGGTGACGGAGAATCCCGGCCGCGAAGCCCTCGGCCTGGCTCCGCCGCCCAAGCCGCCCGAGCCGGCCAAGTCGAAGCCTGCTGAACCGGCCAAGCCGCCTGAGAAGCCGCCGGCCAAGCCCGCGTCGAAGCCGGCCGCTAAGCCCTAGCCAGCTCGTCCAGCCGGGCGGCGTAGCGCAGGCCCACGGCCCGGGCGCTGAACTGGGTGCGGATATGGCGGCTGGCGCGGCGGCCCAGTGCGCGGGCCTCCCCCGGATGGTCCAGCATGCGGGCCATCAGCGCGACCGCGTGATCAACATGGGCGTCGGCCCAGACCTGGCCCTCGGGGAACAGATAGGCGTCGGCGGGCACCGGAATCAGGTCGCAATCCACCAGCAGGCTGGTCTCCGGCGTCATGAAGTCCAGGTTGCCGGAGTAGTTGGTGGCTATGGCCACTCGGCCGAGCGCCATGGCCTCGGCCGGCCCGCGCCCGAACCCCTCCGAGCGGTGCAGGGAGACGAAGGCGTCGGCGCAGCGGATGAGGTTCTTGTTCTCATTGTCGGAGAGCTCGCGGGTGATCCCCTGGGCCCGGCCGCCGAGGGCCGCCAGCCGCGCCTCCAGGGCCTTGCGGGCCGGGTGATTGGCCTCGCCGCCCTTGTACTTGACGATGGCGTGCAGGGGCGCGGCCGGCCGCAGGGCGCAGAGGCGCTCGAAGGCGTCGAGCATGGCCAGCGGGTTCTTGCGCTCGGAGAAGGACGAGAAATCGAAGGAGAACAGCACCACGAAGGCGTGCTCGGGAATGCCGAAGGCGCGCCGTCCGAGGAAGCTCGACAGGGTCAGGTCGACGGCCAGCGGCATGTGGACCACCGGCTTGCTCACCGCGGGCTCGATGGCCCGGCCGATGAAGTCCGACGGCGCCCAGACCTCGTCGAACCGCTCCAGGATCCGCGCCCAGGGCTCGGGGTATTTCGCCAGCTCCCAGGCCGGATAGATGATGTTGTAGGCGCTCTCGAAGGCGGGCTTGGAGCCGGTGGCCTCCAGCACTCCCATGGCCTGCTCCACCTCGTTGGCGTTGATGCAGAACAGATTGGTGCGGGGGCTCAGCGTCGGAACCGTATGGGGCCCGAACTCGCGTTCGAAGTCGACGTCCTTGTTGCGATCCAGGCCATAGATGTCGATCAGGCCCGGCGAGATCCCCGCCGCCCGGAACGCCCGCCAGGCCGAGCGGACGTGCTCGGCCATGCCGATGGCCGAGAAGGGGTGGCCCACCAGGACGAGGTCGCCGCTCATGGCTTGTCCAGCAGGGCGGCGTCGGCGGCGTTCTGCACCGCCTCCAGCCAGCCGTGGCCATAGCGCTGGTCGGGCTCCAGGTGCGCGCCCTCGGCCCATTCGTTCCAGGCGTTGATGAAGACGATCCGCTCCTCGCCGAAGTTCTGCCGCCGGGTGTCGGCGAACATGGCCTCCAGCCAGGCCTGGAAGGCGCCGGGCGTGGCGTGGTGGTGCGACCAGCTGTTGTCCTGCCGGCGCGCGGTGTTGTCCCAGCTCGGCATGGCGCCGCGGAAGCGGGTGTGGGGCGGGACGGCCTCGGCCATGTAGCGGCGCACGATCTGGCGGTAGTCGTTCACCCGGCCCTCGAAGCGGGCATTGTAGAGCGGCCCGGGCGGATGGATGAGGGCCTGGGACCCGGCCGGCGGAAACTCCACGCTGGCGTCGAAGCCCAGGCTAGCCGGATCGGTCGCCCCGCCGGCCATTTCGAAGCTCTCCACATAGGCCAGGTAGATTTCGCCCACCCCATTCTTCGCGCACCAGTCGCGCCAAAGGGCCGCCCACAGCTTCGCATCGGGCAGGAGCCCCGGCCGGTAGAGCAGGACCAGGGGCTTGCCGTTGACCCGGATGTAGTTGGGGCGCTTGAGGTACGGCCCCATCTCGGCGATCAGGGCTTCGGCGTCGCCTTCCTCATAGGTCTGGGCCAGCAGCACGTCGCCGGACTGGCCGTCCCAGGTCCGGGTCCAGTTTTCGTTGGCCCAGCACAGGCAGAAGGGGAAGTCCCCGGCCGCCCCGGTCAGCAGGTGCTCCAGCGGCTTCTCCAGCACCCGGCGGCCGCCGGAGAACCAGTAGAAATAGTGGCAGAAGCCGCCGATCCCGTAACGGGCCGCCAGCTCCCCCTGGCGCTTCAGGGCCTGGGCGTCCGACAGGTCGTAGAAGCCCAGGTCGGCGGGCAGGTGCGGCTGATAGTGGCCACGATAGTTGGGCAGGGCCCGGGTGACGTTGGTCCACTCGGTGAAGCCCGCCCCCCACCAGCGGTCGTTCTCGGGGATGGCGTGGAACTGCGGCAGATGGAAAGCGATGGTGCGGATGGTGTTCAGCGCGTCCAGCCGCTCGCCCCAGCGCTCGACGAAGGCCTGCTGGTTCCGGGTCGCCAGCCGCATCTTGTAGCCGGCGTCGATGGAGTTGGCGGTCACCGACAGGTGGTGGACAATCTCCGAGGTCGGCTCGTAGAGGATCCGCAGGCCCCGCTCCCGCAGGCGGAAGCAGAGGTCGGCGTCCTCGCAATAGGCCGGGGCGAAGGCCAGGTCGAAGCCCCCGAGCTCGGCGAACACCGCGCGCCGCACCGCCAGGCAGGCGCCCGAGGCGTAGTCCACCTCGCGCCGCACGTTCCAGCGGGGCAGGGCCGGGTCCTCGAACAGGCCGATCATCTCGGCGGTCCCGTCCGGCGCGATGCGGGCGCCAGCCTCCTGCAGCCGGCCATCGGGGAACAGCATCTTGGGCGCCACGGCCCCGACGTCCGGCGCCTCGTCGAAGGGCGACAGCAGGGCCGCGAGCCAGCCGGGCCGCACCTGGACGTCGTTGTTCAGGAAGATCACCACCTCGCCCCGCGCGGCCTGCGCCGCCCGGTTGCAGGTGCGGATGAACCCCAGGTTCTCGGGATTGGTCAGCAGGGTCAGGCCCGGAACCTTGGCCAGCGCCGCCGAGGTCTCGTCGGCCGAGGCGTCGTCGATGACGATCACCTCGGCGCGCTCCAGTCCCCCCGCGGCCTGCAGGGCGGCGAGGCACTCCAGGGTGAACTTCAGATTGTTGTAGGCCGGGATGACGATGGAGGCCGCCGGCTGGGCGCACGTCTCGAAGGCCAGGCCCGCCGCCCCCTTCTCCAGGTCGGTGATCTTGATCAGCTTCAGCGGCTTGACCTTGAGGCCCGCCTTGCGCCCGTCCTCGATGCGCCGCCGCTCGGTGGTGAGGTCGCGATAGGCCTGGACGTCGTAGAGGCTGGCGTCGCGGTTGCGCGCCCCGCGCAGCTGCTCGAACAGGCCCACATCGGAGCCGCCGGCCCGGGCGTGGCCGGCGCCCGGGTCGGGCTTGGGCGCCCGGCTGAGCGCCCAGTGCTCGAGGGCCGAGATCGGGGCCTCGGCGGCCTGGGGATTGGCGGCCAGATAGGCCAGCTCGTCGAAGTCGGCGGCCGGGGAGGCGCCCTCGAAGGCGCCCGTGGCCATGTAGTGCAGCACCGGATGGACGCCGGCCGGCGCCTGGGGGTTCTGCTCCAGATAGAAGGCCGAATCGAAGTGGGCGCTGGGGTCGCGCCCGCCCTCGCGGCCGTGGGCCAGGAAGTCGGCCAGCGGGCTGGCGCCCAGGGCCGTCGCGTCGCGGTAGCGGTCGGCGTACCAGCCAGTGTCGAACAGGGGATGGGGCGGGCGGCCCTCGCCGGCCCCGCTGGTGACGTAGTGCAGCAGGGGCGGCACGCCGCGCTCGGCCACGTCGGGGTTCTGCTGCAGGTACCAGGCGCCGGAGAACAGCGGATGCGGCTCATAGCCCAACCGCCAGCCCTCGCGGAGATAGTGAGCCAGGGGGTTCTCGCCGGAGCGGGCCACAGCCTCGGCCTGACCGACATAGTGGCGAAGGTCGAACAGCGGGTGCGGGTCGAACCCCTCCCGGGCGCCGGTGAAGACGAAGTGCTGCAGGGCCGTCAGGCCGCTGGCGGCGATCTTGACCGCGTGGCGCGAGCGGTAGTCGGCCAGGTCGAACAGCGGGTGCGGATCGCGCCCCTCCCTGTCCCCGGCCACCAGGTAGTGGGCGAGCGGCGCCCAGGCGGTGCCGGCCAGGTCCGGGTTCTTCTCCATATACCAAGTCTGGTCGAACAGGGCCTTGGGGTGGGCGTTGGAATCGGGCCCTGCGCGGACATAGCTGATGACCCCACGGGTCGCTCCCCCCTCGCGCCCCAGGCCCCGGTCCAGGCCGAAGGTCCAGAGCCCGGAGCGCAGGATCAGGGCCACGCGCCCCGGCCACTTGCCGCGCGCCAGGGTCAGGTCGAACCGCTGCTCCAGCCGGCCGCGCTCGCGGTCCCACTGGCGCCTGGCGGCGGCGGCCTGGAAGCGTTTCCAGCGGTCCTCGGCCAAGGCCACATGGGTCGCGTGCAGGGCGCGGCGGCGGTCCAGGAGCTCGATGGCGACGGCGGAGATTTCCGTCTTTTTCCGGGTGGGGCGTTTGGTCAAGGCGGTCAGCGGGCGGCCAGCAGCTTGTCGACCTGGGCCTCGATCGCGGCGCGCTCGCGGCGCAGCAGGGCCAGCTCGGTCTCCAGCTCACGGGTGTGGAAGGCGTCGCGCGCCCGATCCTGCAGGGCCTCGTCCAGTTCGGCGCGGGCGGCCGACAGGGCGCAGGTCACCGGGGAGACGAAGGGCCCCATCTTCGCCTTCAGCTCGGCGATCTGGGCGGCGGCGGCCTCGAGGGGCGCGAGCGGCGGGTGCGGCCCCACGGCGGCGGCGGCGAACCAGTCGAACACGGTCTTGGCCATCGGCCCGACGGTGGGCACGGCGGCCAGGTCGCCGGCCCCGGCGTTGTGGCGCAGGTCGCCGGTCAGGAAGGCGTCGATCTCCCGCTCGGCGTGCGGGCTCATCCGGGGCAGGGGCGCGCCATGGGCGGCCTCGATGCGGACCACCTCGGCGCGCCAGTCGGCGATCAGGCCGTCATAGGAGATGAAGGCCCGGGGCAGGTCGCGGGAATAGAGTTCGGCGGCCAGCATGTAGGCGCACCAGAGCAGCACCGACTTCTCCACCGGGAACCCGTCGCGGCGCGCCAGCGACCCGGCCACGGCCAGGGGGGAGCGGACGGGAATCACCACCCGGGCCGGCATGCCCACGTCCTTGAGCACCGTCCGCCACAGGGGGGCCAGGACCGAGACGCGGGGGTCCTTCAGCAGGGGGAAGCGGGCCTCGCCGAACTCGTCGCGATAGAGGGCGGTGGCGCGTGCGATCCAGGCGGCCTCGTCGGCCTTGGCCAGCGGGGCGTAGGGCAGGGCGAAGACGTCGTCCCAGGAGCTGCCGCCGGCCCGCAGGCGTTCGTCGTTGAACAGCGCGATCTTCCAGGGCTCGAAATAGCCCCGCGCGTTGTGCTCGTCGCCGGGCATGACGTTCTGCGGCAGCTCGGCGCCGGCGAGCGCCAGCAACTGGGTCGCCGCCGAGGTGCCGGACCGGTGCATGCCCAGGACGAGATAGGCGCCATGCTTGGCCGGTCGGGTTGTCGTTCTCGCCATCGGGCCCCACTGGCGCGCCGCGAACGCGCGTGAACCCTTGCCTCTATGACCGCCGGCGCGCGCGGGCAAGGGCGCGGTTGATCGGGGCGGGTTTCTGCGGCACAGGTCGCAGCCTTGGAGAGAGTTCGTCCCATGGCCGCCGCCCTCGATCGCAGCCTGCTGGTGCTCGGTCCGGCCGTGGACGTGGCCTTCTATGGCGCGACCTATCCGGACCTGGCCGCCACCGGCGTCGACCTTCTGGTCCACTATGCCCAGGCCGGCTGGCGCGAGGGGCGCGATCCCGCCCCCTGGTTCTCCACCACCGGCTATCTGGAGCGCTATCCCGATGTGGCAGAAGGCGGCGCCAATCCCCTCTACCACTACCTGGCCATGGGCCGCCGGGAGGGCCGCGAGGCCGTGCCCTCGGCCCAGGCTCTGGCCTATCTGGAGGCGCGGAAGCTGGCGCGGGACGGCAAGGCCGACATTCCCGTCACCGCCGCCGACCGGGCGCTGGCCGCCACCGAGTTCGATGCGGCCTTCTATCTGTTCAACAATCCCGATGTGGCCGCCGCCGGCCAGGACCCTCTGGACCACTTCCTCCAGCGCGGCTGGAAGGAGGGGCGCGATCCGTCGCGGGACTTCAGCCTGGCGGATTATCTGGAACTCAATCCCGACGTCGCCGCCGCCGGGGTGCAGCCCTTCGTCCACTATCTGAGCCAGGGACGGCGCGAGGGCCGAGTCGCCATCCGCCGCCTGGGTTTCCGCCACGACGCCGTGGCCCGGCTGCGCCCATTGCAGGAACGCCTGGCCGACTGCGAGGTCTGGGCCCGCGCCGTCGACCTCAGCCCCGCCGAAGAGCTCGCGGCGGGTCTCGCCGAGTCTCGCTCCGGGCGGCGGGCCCTGCACATCACCTTCAGCCACGACAACTACGCCGCCGTGGTGGGCGGGGTGCAGGCCAGCGTCCAGCGGGAGGCGCAGCGATTCGCCGAGCTGGGCCGCGACCACCTGCACATCTATCCCGCCTCGCCCTGGCCCATCGTCGCCACCGGCCTGTCGGGCCCGCCGCTCGGGGTGCTGTGGAACGGGGTGAAGCTGGGCGCCTTCGCCCCGCCGGCGCTGATCGAGGGGCTGCGGGGGGCCCTGGCGGACTGGGGCGATGGCGAGCGCAGCTTCGCCATCCATTCCATGCTGGGCCATTCCAGCCGCGAGGTGATCGACGTGGTGCGGATCGCCGGCGCCCAGGCCGGCTGCTACTGGACCCACGACTTCACCAGCCTCTGCGCGGGGATCCATCTTCTGCGCAACGATATCGAGGACTGCGGCGCCCCGCCCCCGGGCAGCCCGGCCTGCGGCATCTGCCTCTATGGACCCTATCGCGCGCTGCACATCGCCGAGCACACCCGGCTTTTCCGCCACCTGGACCTGACGGTGGTCTCCCCCTCCCAGGCGGCGATGGACACCTGGCGCGCAGGCTCGGACCTGGACGCCGTGGACACCCGCGTCCTGCCCCTGGCCCGCCTGGTCCCGGGCCGCGCGCGGCCGCGCCCGCCGACCCCTGGCCCCTTCCGCTTCGCCTTCCCGGGCACGCCGTCCCTGCACAAGGGCTGGCCGATCTTCCGCGACCTGGCGATCCGGTTCGAGAAGGACCCGCGCTACGTCTTCCTGCACCTGGGCAAGACCCCCATGCCGGGCCTGCCCCTGGAACATCACGCGGTGTCGGCCACGGCCCGCAAGCCCATGGCCATGCGCGATGCGCTGCGGCGCCTGGAGATCGACGCGGCGATGATCTGGTCCCTGTGCCGCGAGACCTTCTCGCTCACCGCCTATGAGGCCGCCGCGGCCGGGGCGGCCATCGTCACGGGCCCCGATTCGGGCAATATCGCCGCCTTCACGCGGGAAGGCGGCCATGGCCTGGTCCTGCCCGACGAGGCGGCCCTGTTTGCGATGTTCGAAAGCGGCGAGATCCTGCGGCTCGCCCGCGCCCGGCGCGCCCCGCCGCTCTATGACCTGGAGTTCAGCAACCTGACCGCCGACCTGATCGCGGAGACCGCAGCGTGAAGGTCGTCTGCTTCTCCAGCTTCACCTTCTCCTATCTGAACCGCGCCCGGGTGCTGTTCCAGACCCTCAAGGCCCACCAGCCGGACTGGGAACGGGTGGCCCTGATCACCGACGCCCCGCCGCCGGGCTTCCGCTTCGATCCGGCCAGCGAGCCCTTCGACCGGGTGGTCTATGCCGAGGAGCTGGGCATTCCCGACTTCAAGACCTGGCTGTTCAAGCACGACGTGGTGGAGGTCTGCACCGCGGTGAAGGGCCCCTTCCTGCACCAGGCGCTCGCCGCCGGCGCGGACGCGGTCGTCTATCTCGATCCCGACACCGCCCTGTTCAGCAGCCTCGCCCCGCTGGAGGAGATGCTGGCGGTCGACGACATCCTGCTCACCCCCCATCTCATCGACGCCAATGACGAGCTGGAGGCCATCCTCGACAACGACCTCTCGGCCTCGCGCACCGGCATCTTCAACCTGGGCTTCGTGGCGGTGAAGGCGGGCGGGGAGGGGGTGAGGTTCGGCAAGTGGTGGAACGACCGCCTGCTGTCCTTCTGCTACGACGACATCCCCAACGGCCTGTTCGTCGACCAGCGCTGGTGCGACCACGTCCCGGCCCTGTTCGACCGCGTCAAGGTGGTCCGCGATCCCGGCTACAACGTCGCCAGCTGGAACCTCTCCAAGCGCATGGTGGCGGTGGGCAAGGACGGGGCGATCACCGTCAACGGCCGCCCCCTGCGCTTCTGGCACTTCACCAAGCTCGGCCCCACCGGCGACGCCATGACCAAGCGCTACGCCGGCGACAACCACGCGGTCTACGAGATCTGGCGCTGGTACAAGGACGAGGTGGCCAAGACCACCGACCCCATCATCCCCGAACGCTACTGGGCCCATGAGGCCTACAGCGACGGGACGAAGATCGCCAAGGCCCATCGGGTGCTCTATCGCGGCCGCCCCGACCTCCAGGCCGCCTATCGCGACCCCTTCGACGCCGGCGGCTACCTGGCCTGGCTGGCCAACGAGGGGCTGGCCTAGCCCCGGCTTGCGTGGGCGCGGGCGCTTCCCTACCGTGCCGCTCCCTTCCGCAAACCGGCTGCTCGATGCGAATCCTGGTCACCATCGCCCACTATTTTTCCGCCGAGGTGAACGGGAGACACGCGTCGACCAAGGAAGCGCGGCGTGAGGATCGGCGGCGTGCGGTCGAGGAATTGATCTGCGCCTATCGCGGCCAGTTCGGGACGTCCACGACCCTCGATGTCGGAACGCGCAGCTTCCAGCAGGGGGTGGGGTCGGACGATGATGTCGATATCGTCGCCGTCACCACGGGGGAAAAGCACCTGCTGACTTCGGAATTTTGTTTCGACCTAAGGGTGAAAGTCGCCAAGCTGGAACTGGAGAACCCCCGCATGCTGGGGTTCAGCGCTCACCAGATCCTCGCCCAACGGGCCAACCAGTACGATCTTTTCGTCTTCAGTGAGGATGATCTGCGGATCAACGATCCCAGCTTCTTCTCCAAGCTGGCCTGGTTCAACCAGACCTATGGCCAGAAGCGGGTGCTGTTCCCCAACCGCATCGAGTGGAACCGCAAGGCCCCGACCCTCAAGACCTATATCGACGGCGACCTGAAACCGCAGATCGCCGACCAGATGAACGCCTTCGTCCCCGACGAGGACGCCCTGTACGGCGCGCCGCTCGGTCGTCAGACCGTGTTCCGCCGCGCGCGCAATCCCCATTCCGGTTTCTTCGCCCTGACCCGCGACCAGCTGAACTACTGGATGCGCCGTCCGCACTGGATGGACCGGGACGTCAGTTTCATCTCGCCCCTGGAGAGCGCGGCCACCCTGGGGATCGCCAAGACCTTCTCGATCTACAAGGCCTATGGCCGTTCGGCGGGTTTCCTCGAGATCGAGCACCTGGATTCGGCGTTCTCCAGCCTGAAGCTGCCCGTCGTTCCCCCGCTCTAGCCGTGGCGATCCCCACCAATCCAGGGCAGGACGGCCCCGATCTCCTCGCCAAGGTCGAGACCCTGGCCCTGCGCCACGCCGCCCTGCGGGAAGAGACGCAGCGCGCCCAGACCGCCGAGGCCCTGACCCGTTCACGCTTGAGTCTGGCCCTGGCCGAGGCCCTGGTGGCCAACGCCCAGGCGCAGGCCGAGGGACGGGCGGCGGCGTCGGCGTCCTATCGCGCCGCGGCGGCGCCGAAGATCCGCGCCGCGCGCCGCAACCGCGTCAAGCGCCGGCTCGACCGCGTCCTGGCCCGCCTGCGGTCGCCGGGCGGAGCCCTGGTGATCGCGCGTTCGGGCCTCTGGCGCGGCGGCGACCTGCGGGCGATGGCGGCCTATGCGCGGCGCGGCCCCGACGCCGGCGTCCAGCCCGCCGCCCTGCTGGACCAGGCCTGGTATCTCAGCGCCTATCCCGACGTGGCCGCCGGACGGCTGGCGCCCCTGGTCCACTACCTCTCCCAGGGCTGGATGGAAGGCCGCGCGCCCCATCCTCTGTTCGACCCCGCCTACTACGCCGCGCGCAACGCCGCCGAACTGGCCGCCACGGGCCTGTCGCCCCTGGAACATTTCGTCCACATCGGCGCGGCCCTCGGCCTCGATCCCCATCCCCTGTTCAGCATCGGCCACTATGTCGCCCAGGCGCCGGAGCTGGCCCAGAGCGGAGAGAACCCCCTGGCCCACTATCTGCGCCAGGGCTGGAAGGACGACCTCGATCCCCACCCCCTGTTTCAGGCCGCCCGCTACCGCGCCCGATTGAACGGCGAAGCCGCGCAGGTTCCGGCCCTCGTCCACTACCTCACCGTGGGGTCGGCCCAGGGCCTGAAGCCGCACCGGCTGTTCGACCCGGCTTGGTATCGCACCGAGTACCCCGACGTGCCGGCCGGCGGTTTCGAGGCGCTGAGCCACTATGTGGCCGCCGGGGGCCGAGAGGGGCGCAACCCCGGGCCCTGGTTCGACGCCGGTCGCTACATGGCCCTGCGCGGCGACCAGCTTCGCGCCGACGTCGACCCGCTCACCGACTATCTGCAGGGCGGGGCCTGGACTGTCGCCGAGCCCCTGGTCTCCGACGCCGGCGACCCGCGCCTGACCCCCCTGGAGCATTGGGCCTCGCTGTCCGACGACGGCTAGACTCCGAGGTCGCGCAGCTGGCGCCAGATGTCCCGGTAATAGTCGGCGACATAGTGGAAGGGGCTCAGGCCCCAGCGGTGGCCGACGTCCCCCACCATGTGGCTCGGGTCGGCCTGGACCCGGGCCGCGCCGGTCAGGGCGGCGAATCGGTCCTGGTAGCGGCTCAGCAGGGCGTTGTGGGTGTCCAGCCGGCCTAGGTTGCCGTCAAAGATCATCACCTCCGGATCGAAGTCCTGCGGCTGGCCGGCGCGGTCCAGGAAGCGCTGCGCCCACTGGCTCTCGTGCAGGATGATCCGGGCCTCCCGCAGGGGAGTCTGGCGCAGGAAGGCGGCCAGCTCCGCGCAGGCCTCGCGCCAGAGCTGGTCGCATTCGGACGAGGCCCGCGGCACGATCCGTGCATGGGAAAAGCCCGGTTGGGTCAGATAGCCGCTGACCTCAAGCTCCCAGCTGTGCGTTACCAGGGTGTCGCGCGCCGCCAGGAGGTCGAAACGTTCGTCGATGAAGTCGAAGATCACATGGGTGGGACGGTGAGCGATCAGCGCGGCCAGGGACGATTTCCGCAGATCGGCCTTCACGGCGTTGTTCTGGTGCCGCGCCAGGCCGGGCGGCGGATCGGCGGCGACCTCGACCCCCGTCAGGGGCGGGGCGAACAGGCTCGGCAGGCTGGTGCGCGATATATAGAGCAGGTCCGCGGGCGCTTCGCCCAGGATCGGCCACAAATCGCGGGTTATGCAGCTGCCGACTATTGCGACCCTGGCCACGCGGGCACGTCTCCCATTAAAACTCTCTCGCCCGCTCCTTACCACAGCTCGCCCGCTCGCCATCCCGCGACGGGCCGGGCGCTCGCCGGGCGCGGGCCTGTGGCATTGACATCGCGAAGGGCCCCGATCATCTCTCGCGCGCTATTGCCGCCCGCTGTCGGATCAGTTGGCGTCCACGATCCGCGCTGCGAACCTTCGCCCGCAAGTAACGAGACGGCCTGGCGCTCATGAAGATTTTCAAACTGCTGTCGGCGGACCAACCGGACAATCCGCTCACGCGGTCGATCCGCGAGGGTTATCCGTCCCTGGCCGTCGCCTTCGTCTTCACGATGGTCTCGAACCTGCTCTACATGGCCCTGCCGCTCTACACCTTCCAGATCTATGGGCGGGTGATGACCAGCGGCAGCATTCCCACCCTGCTGGTGATCACATTCGGCGTCCTGGCCACCTTCGCGGTCTCCAGCGTCATCGACCACTACCGGTCCAAGGTGTTGATCAACTTCGGCGTGGTGATGGACCAGCGGGTCTCGGGCCATGTCTTCTCGGCCCTGTTCGACGGCGTGGTGCGCGGCAATCCCGCGATCCGCTCCCAGGCCCTGCGCGACCTCGACCAGTTCCGCCAGATGCTGACCGGTCCCACCTTCGGGGTGGTCTTCGACCTGCCCTGGATGCCGATCTTCATGATCGTGCTGTGGATCATCGATCCCATGGTGGGCATGGTCACCCTGCTGGGCGCCGTGGTCCTGGTGGCCATCACCCTGACCCAGGACCGCATGACGCGGCCCATGCTGGGGGAGGCCAACGAGGCGGCGCTGCGCAGCTACTCCTTCACCGACGCGGCCCTGCGCAACAGCGAGGTGGTCCGCGCCATGGGCATGGTGGAGCCGCTCGGCGGCCGCTGGACGGTGTTCCGCCAGGTGACCATGGACCGCAGCGCCCAGGCCAGCGCCCTGGCCAGCGGCCTCTCCAATGTCTCCAAGTTCTGGCGCCAGGGCATCCAGGTCCTGATCATCGCCATCGGCGCCTATCTGGTGGTCAAGGGCAAGATCCACTCGGGCCTGCTGTTCGCCAACATGATCCTGGCGGCGCGCGCCCTGCAGCCCATCGACCGGCTGGTGGGCTCCTGGGACGGCATGCTCCAGGGCACCCGGGCCTTCGATCGCCTGATGCTGATGTTCGGTGACTACAAGCCCGCCAAGCCCGTCACCGGCCTGCCCCGCGCCGCCGGCCGCCTCTCCGTCGAGGGCGTCAACTTCGCCCCCCCCGGCGCCCAGAAATTCGTGCTTCAGGGTGTCAATTTCAAAATCGAACCCGGTGAGATGTTGGGCATCATCGGTCCCTCCGGCGCCGGCAAGTCGACCCTCTCGCGCCTGATGATGGGAATCTGGCAGCCCAGCAGCGGCAGCATCCGCCTGGACGGCGCCGACGTCTTCACCTGGGACCGCCAGGACTTCGGCAAGAACGTCGGCTACCTGCCGCAGGATACCGAGCTGTTCGCCGGCACCATCCGCGACAATATCGCCCGCTTCCAGCCCGGCGTCGACGACAGCCGGGTGATCGCCGCGGCGCAGCTGGCCGGGGTGCATGAACTGGTCCTGCGCCTGCCCAAGGGTTACGACACCGACCTCGGTGAGAGCGTCCATGTGCTGTCGGCCGGACAGCGGCAGCGGATCGGCCTGGCGCGCGCCGTCATGGGCGAGCCGAGCTTCGTCGTCCTGGACGAACCCAACGCCAGTCTGGATTCCGAGGGCGAGGAGGCCCTGATGTCGGCGCTCGACGCTCTGAAGGCGTCCGGCGTCACCATCGTGGTGGTCTCGCACAAGCCCAATCTGTTCCGCGCCGCCGACAAGATCCTGGTCCTGCGTGAGGGCCGCATGGAGCTGTTCGGCCCCCGCGACCAGGTCATGGCCCGCTTCACCCAGCCGGCCGCCGTACAAGCCATAGGCGCCGCGCGATGAACCGCGAAGTCACCCCCCTCAAGCCCTATGTGACGCCCGCCTTCAGCGGCGCCGACCAGACCCTCGATCCGGACCTGAAGCGCAAGCTTCGGCAGCCGATGATCGTCGGGGGGGCGGTGGTGGGGATCTTCGTGGTCGCCATGACCATCTGGGCCGCCGTCTCGCCGATCCGCAGCGCGATCATGGCGCCCGGCATCGTGCGCGTGGAAGCCAACCGCAAGGTCATCCGCCACCGCGAGGGCGGCACCGTCAAAGCCATTCCGGTCAAGGAAGGCCAGCACGTCATCATGGGCCAGCCGCTGCTGGTACTCGACGACGTGCAGCCGCGCGCCGCGGTGGACGTGTTCCAGAATCAGTACGACGCCCTCGCCGCTCAGAGCGCGCGCTTCGAGGCGGAAGCCACCGGCCGGCGGGTGCTGAGCTTCCCGCCGGAGCTGACCAACCGCATGTCGGATCCGCGGGTGGCGGGCCTGATCCGCGACCAGCAACTGCTGTTCACCACGCGCCTGCAGTTCTTCGACAGCCAGGCCGATGTGCTCAATCAACGGCAGAGCCAGATCGAGTCGCAGATCGCCGGCGTGCAGGCGCAGCTCGACGCCCTGGAGGAGTCGGTCAGGCTCACCAAGGAAGAGCTGGCCGGCTACCAGACGCTCTACGAGAAGGGTTACGCGCCCAAGACCCTGATCCTGCGCTACGACCGCAGCCTGGCCGATCTGGCCGGCCGTCGCGGCGCGCTGAACGCCGAGATCACCCGGCTTCGCCAGCAGAAGGGCGAGACCCGCCTGCAACTCAACACCCTGCGTGACCAACGGGTCAGTCAGGCGGCCGAGGGCCTGCGCCAGATGCAGTCGGGCATGTCCGACGCCTCGCCGCGCCTGACCGCGTCCTTGCAGACCCTGCAGCACTCGGTCGTGCGCTCGCCGGTTGACGGCTATGTGCTCGACCTCAGCCAGTCGACCATCGGCGGCGTGATCGGGCCGGGCGAGGTGCTGATGAATATCGTGCCCGCCAACGCCCCGCTGATCGTCTCGGCGCGAATCAAGCCGGCCGACATCGACGACGTGAAGGTCGGAATGAAGGCTCAGGTGCGTCTCACGGCGTTCAACTACCGCAAGGTCTCCCCGGTGAAGGGCGACGTGATCGCCGTCTCCGCCGATCAGCTCAGCGATCCCAAGACCGGCGAGGGCTACTTCCGCGCCGACGTGCGCATCCCGCCGTCGGAGCTGGCGAGCCTGCCGAAGGGCGCCAAGTTGAGCCCCGGAATGCCGGCGACGGTATCGATTGTGACCGGCACGCGCACCATCCTGTCCTATGTCGTCAGCCCGCTGACCGACACGATCCGCGACTCCTTGAAAGAGGACTGATCAGGGGGCGAACCGTCCTCGCCTGCGCCTTTGAAAGGGGCGGGTTGCCCGCCGTTTTTACTGTTGCGCATTTTCGACGGTTCCGATACGTCTTCCTCGGGCTCGTTTAACCTTCGCCACGACCATGTTATGGCGAACGGTAAGGACTTCCTGGGACCGCGCCATTCGGCAATGGTGGCCAGGCGTTTTCAGGCGGTCCGTGTGACACATGACTGGAGAGACTCATGGCTACGTATTATTTTGACACAATGACGGCGGCGAACGCGGCGGCCTTCACTGGCACCGACACGCTCGTCTTCCCCTCGGCGGCCACGGCGACCGCCGTCTCGGTCGTCTACGTCCCGGCGGCGGGCGCCAGCCCGGCGCGCATCGACGTCACCTACGCCGGCACCACCCGTTCCTTCGACCCGGCCGTGATGACGACGGACAACGAGTTCAGCGTCTTCAGCGACGGCTCCGTCCTCGACATCGGTTCCAACAACGCTGACGGCCCGACGGCCGGTAGCGCTGTCAACGACGCCCTCTACGGCGGTGGCGGCAACGACACCCTGAGCGCGCTCGCGGGCAAGAACTACGCCCAGGGCAACCTCGGCAACGACAGCATCCTCGCCGGCACGGGCGCCGATACGCTCCTCGGCGGCCAGGGCGACGACACCATCAACTCCGACGATGGCGCCAACTACGTCCACGGCAACCTCGGCAACGACAGCCTCTTCGCCGGCACCGGCACGGGCGCTGACACCATGCTGGGCGGCCAGGGCAACGACTTCATCAGCGCTGGCGACGGCGCCAACCTGGTCTTCGGCGATCTGGGCAACGACACCCTGGTCGGCGGCACCGGCGCCGACAGCCTGCAAGGCGTGGACGGCAACGACAGCCTGGTTGGTTCCTCCGGCGCCAACTCGCTTGACGGCAGCACCGGCAACGACACCATCACCGCCACCGGCGGCAACGACGTGATCTTCGGCGGCGACGGCGATGACTCCATCGTGGCTGGCGACGGCGTCAACAGCGTCCAGGGCAACCAGGGCGCCGACAACATCACCGGCGGCATCAACAACGACAGCCTGCTCGGTGGCCAAGGCAACGACATCATCTCCACGCTGGACGGCTCCAACTACGCCCACGGCAACCTCGGCGATGACTCGATCCTCGGCGGCGCTGACACCGACACCATCCTCGGTGGTCAAGGTGCGGACACCATCGACGGCGCCGGCGGCGGGGACCTGATCTTCGGCGATCTGGGCTCCGACTCCCTGGTGACCGGCTCCGGAAATGACACCGTCTTCGGCGGCGACGGCGACGACGCCGTGTCCAACGTGGGCGGCGGCAACGACGTGGCCGATCTGGGCGCTGGCAACGACGCCTACACCGGCGGCGCCAACAACGACACCGTGACCGCGGGCGCCGGCAACGACGCCCTGAGCCTCGGCACCGGCACCAACTACGCCACCGGCGACCTCGGCAATGACTCCATCACGGGCGGCGCCGCCGGCCGGGATACGATCTACGGCAACGACGGCGCTGACACGATCACCGCCGGCGCTGGCACCAACTACGGCGATGGCGGCGTGGGCGACGACAGTCTCCTGGGCGGCGCCACCGAAGACACCCTGATCGGTGGCGACGGCGCTGACACCCTCAGCAGCGGGGACGGCCTCAACGTTCTCGACGGGTCCGCTGGTGCTGACTCCATCCTTGGCGGCGCCGACAACGACGTCATCACCGGTGGGGCCGACGCTGACACCATCAACGGCGCGGCTGGCGACAACAACATCGCCGGCGGCACGGGCAACGACTCGATCACGGTCGCGGCTGGTGCTCAGACGGTGTCCGGTGAAGATGGCAACGACACCATCAGCAGCACGGGCGCTGGCACGGGTGCGCTCTCGGGTGGGATCGGCAACGACTCCATCACGGGCGGTTCCGGGTCCGAGACCATCAACGGTGGTACGGGCGTGGATACGATCGCGGCCGGCTCCGGTGGCGATGATCGCTTCGTCTTCACGGCGGGCGACTCCTCCACCAGCGCCTTTGACCTGATCACCGGTGCGGTTGATGTTGCTGCGGCGGGTGGCCAAGACACCTTCGCGGTCGGCGTCACCGGCACGGCGACGAACTTCCTGCTCGGCACGACGGCCACCAGCCTGTCGCAAGCCATCGCGGATGCGACCTCGCTCATCGGCGGTGGTTCGCGCGACATCGTGGTCATCACGGTTTCGGGCACCACCAGCGACGATGGCGACTACGTCTTCGCCGACAGCTCCGGCACCAACTCGATCACCACGGCGATCAAGTTGACGGGCGCCACCGGCGGCTGGGACTTCGCCGACTTCGTCGCCTAAGACCGACGACGACGGACCAAGGTTTGGGGCCGCCCTTCGGGGCGGCCCCTTTCTTTTTGGGCGGATTTGTAGCGCCGCCGAATATCCGCTACGGCCTAGGCCGATGAGCAACGCGGCGATCTACTTCCACCCCGACGGCTATGACACCACCGGCGCCCGGCTGATGGGCCGGCACGCGGCGGGGGAGAGCTTCCTCCGGGGGTTCCTGCGGCACGCCGCGATCGACCGCCTGCATCTGTTCAACGCCGGAACGCGGCCGCCCGCGGCCCTGCAGCCGCTGCTGGACCGGATCGAGCCCAACCCGCACCCCGTGACCTGGCTGAGCCGGATGGGCAGGGGTAGTCTGGGCGACCCTGGATGCCTCTATCTCCCGCAGCCAACCCTGGCGGCGGAGTCCTGGCTGCGCCGCCCCCTCGGCCGGACCCGCTACAGCCTCTGCGGCATCACCCACACCACCGCCACCCACCGCGCGACCGACATCCTGGCGGACATGATGACTTCGCCGGTCGAGCCCTGGGACGCACTGATCTGCACCTCCGACGCCGTCCGCTCGGGCGTCGAGGCGCTGCTGGCGGCGACCCGGGAGGATCTCCGATCGAGACTGGGCGCGACCCGCTTTCCCACGCCGGAATTGGCCACCATCCCCCTAGGGGTCAACGCGTCCGACTTCGCCGCATCCGACGCGGCCCGCGCGGCCTGGCGCACGCGCCTCGACATTCCGGCCGACGCCGTCGTCGCCCTCTATCTCGGCCGCTTCCATGCCGCCGGGAAGATGAACCCCGCCACCATGGCCCTGGCCCTGGAGGCCGCGGCCCAGCAGACGGGCCAGCCGATCTACTGGATCGTCGCGGGCTGGTCGGCCACCGACGAGACGACCGCCATCTTCCATGATCAGGTTCGGGCCTATTGTCCCAGCATCCACTACCGGCCGGTGGATGGTCGCCCTGCGGACACCCGGTTTTCCCTCTGGTCGGCGGCCGACTTCTTCATCTCCTTTTCGGAGAACGTGCAGGAGACCTTCGGCCTGACGCCGGTGGAGGCGATGGCGGCGGGGCTCCCTTCGGTGGTCACCGACTGGGACGGCTACCGCGACACGGTCCGTCACGGCGTGGACGGGTTCCGGATTCCCACCACCGCGCCCAGGCCAGGCCTCGGGCGCGACCTGGCCTACCAGTACGCCAATGACTGGATCAGCTACGAGCTCTACCTGGCCACCGCCGCCCAGATGACCGGGGTCGACCATGGCGCGGCCACCGCGGCCGTGGTGGCCCTGGTGACCAATCCGCAGTTGCGGCGCACCATGGGGGCGGCCGCCGCGCGCCAGGCCCGGGACCACTTCGACTGGTCGGCGATCATTCCGCGCTATCAGGCGCTCTGGTCCGAGTTGGCGGTCCGGCGCAAGGCGGCCGCGGCTTCGGTGACCACGCAGCCATCCGTCACGGTCGACAATCCGCGGCGGCTCGATCCCTTCCTGCTGTTCGAAACCTATCCGACCCGCATCCTCGCCGTCTCCGATCGCCTGCGGGTGGCGCCCGGCATGGCCTGGGAGACCGGGCGGGAGCGATTGACCCATCCCCTCGGCGCGCTCGGCGCGGCCTGGGCCCTGCCAAGCCTGGCCGAGGCCGAGGCGGTCTTCAGCCTGCTATCCTCGCGGCCGGAGGCCAGGGTGGCGGAGATTCTCGAAACCTGCGCTCCGGGCCGGCGGTCATTCCTGGAGAGGGGCCTGCTGTGGCTGGTGAAGTTCGGGATCCTGGAGCTCGTCGACCCCCCGACCGTCCCGACCGCCCTCACGACCTGAGATCGCAACACCCCGCAAAGGGCGCGACCTAAAGCTCACGATTTTCGGAGAGGCGAGAGGCCGGGCGGCTCACCCTGGGGCTGACCGCCCGGCCAAAGCGACACAGCCTTGGAGAGCTCGGCTGACAGAAAACTGTAATCCAATTCAAAGGCGGAAAAAAGAAAATCCCGCTGTGGGGGAAATCAACAGTTCGAGAGGAGGCGATGAGAAGGCGCTCCGCCACCCCGCCTTTGGCGAGCCTGAGGCCTAGAGCGTCAGTTGCTCGGGCCGGTCCACCACGACCGCGCCGGCCCGAGTGACAGTATAACGCAAAGTATATCGGCCCGACGGCCAACCCGCGGCGGGCCGTTTCTTGCCCACATAGACAAGGTATTGGGCCTTGTCCCGGTCCAGGGGGGGCAGCTGGGAGCGGGCCAGGACCTGGCCGGCCGGATCGCTGAGGATCACGGTCTGGACGTCCCCCTGCCTCAGACGGATGGCGCGGGCGTAGGCCACCAGCATCGGGCTGTCGGCGGTAGGTGCGGCGATCCCGCCGGCCTCCACAGCTTCACCGGAAACCGGCGCCGCGGCGAAGCCGATGTTGAGCACGGCCCCCTGTTGATAGGCCAGTTTCCGACCGGTGGCGGGGTCCCATAGGCTGGACCCCGCGGCGGCTCCCGGATCGCAGGCCGCGCCGGGGGTCGGCGAGAAGGGATCGATGGTCACCCCGTTCCGCCGCACGGTGAGATGCAGGTGGGGATACTCGGTATTGCCCGACAGTCCGACCTTGGCGAGGGGATGACCTGTGTCCACCAGTTCGCCGGTCTTCACGACGATGCTGCCTCGGGCCAGGTGGCAGTACTGAGTCTCCCAGCCGTTCCCATGGTCGACCACCACCCCGTTGCCGCACTCACGGTTGGCCACATCGACGCCGGCGGCGCGCACCGAGATGTCCTCCACGCCATCTCGCAGACGGGTGACGCGGCCCGGGGCGGCGGCCAGCACCAGGACACCGGCGCGCTGGGCGGCCATGTCGCGAATCCGGAAATCGATTCCGCCGTGGGCCTCATAGGTCTGACCGCCGCAGCGATAGTCCTGGACCCCGGGACCGGGGTCGCGGTCCAGGTAGTTCTGCACCTCGCAGTCGACCCCGATGGCGCAGGCGATCGGCAGGGCCAGGCGCGGCGCGTCGGACGGCGGCGGCACGACGGCCGACACGGGCGTCGCCGGGGCTGGGGCGGGCTTGGGCGCTGTGGCGGCCGGCGTCCCGGGGCTGCAACCCGTGATCAGGACCACGGCGGCGAGGGCTGAGTAGCGGTTCACGGTCATTGGCCGGGCTCCTGGAGGCCACGATCCTGGGGGTGGGCTGGGACGGAACTGTGACGGGTCAGAACACGATCCCGGTGAGGGCCTTCAGCCGGGCGAGATCGGCGGCGTAGACCCCGCGCAGATGCTGGATATCGATCGGTTCCAGCCCCGCCATCTCCTGGCCGACATGGACCGCGCGCGGGCTGGTGGGCGGGGGCGGCGGCGCGCCCAGGAAGGCGCAGACCGCGCCCAGCACGCGGTTGGGATCGGTCCTCAGATCGTCGGCCTTCAGGGCCAGAATCTGGTCGCGAGGGAAGAGGCCGTAGAGGCGTTCGAACTGTTCGCCGTAGAAGCCGCGCTCCACATAGGAGAATTCCCGGTGATGGCCCCAGGGTTGGCTGTCGAACAGCCGCTGGCGGCCCTGGCGGACGCACCAGGCGAAGGGCTCGTGTTCGGCCCCGCGGGTGGTCTCCATCCGCCAGTGGGACCAGGCGCGCTCGACCGGGTCGCGCAGCATGACGATCAGGCGCATGGCCGGATTGTAGGCCGCGATCCGCTCCAGGCTCTGCGGCCAGTAGAGGTAGATGGGGGTCGCCTCGCCCACGACGGCGCCTGCCGTCGGCGGGAAGTGGGCGTGGTAGGCGCCGTAGTCGGGGCGGGTCCAGTCCACGGTCTCGTCGTCGAAGAAGTGGACTTCCTTGGTGGTGGAGAGCGCGATGCCCGGGACATCGCCCAGGTGATCGAACAGGGCCGTCGTCCCGGCCTTCTGCACACCGGCGATGATGAAGTCGACGAGGGGCATGGTACCTCTGGGCTCACCCTGGGCGCGAGACGGGGCGGCCCCGACCTACGCTTGGCGTGGATACGACTTCATGCGCGCGGCGACACGCGATAATAGGGAGGAGACCGCGCCGCCGGCCCTCGACGGGCGTAAGGCGGCGCCACGCTAGAACGGGTTTCAGAGCCTTGACCGCCAAGATCGACACCGCCGCGCACGCCGGCAAAGCCCCCGCGAGCGCCCGATGAAGGCGGTCATCCTGTGCGGCGGGCTCGGGACCCGCATCTCCGAGGAAAGCCATCTGAAGCCCAAGCCGATGATCGAGATCGGCGGCCGACCGATCCTCTGGCACATCATGAAGCTGTTCTCCCACTACGGCTTCAACGAGTTCATCATCTGCCTTGGCTACAAGGGCTACGTGATCAAGGAGTACTTCTCCAACTACGTGCTCCACAACGCCGACTTCACCGTCGACCTGGCCAGCGGGTCGATGGAGTACCACGCCACCAATCACGAGCCCTGGAAGGTCACCCTGGTGGAGACCGGGCCCGACACCATGACCGGCGGGCGGCTGAAGCGGGTGGCCAAGTACCTGACGCCGGGCGAGTCCTTCTTCTTCACCTACGGCGACGGCGTGGCGGACGTGGATCTTGCGGCCCTGGCCGCATTCCATAAGTCGCACGGCAAGCAGTCGACGGTGACGGCGGTCTCGCCCCCCGGCCGCTATGGCGCGCTCGACATCGTCAATGGCGCGGTGGAGCGGTTCATCGAGAAGCCGCCGGGCGACAATGGCCTGATCAATGGCGGCTTCTTCGTCCTGCAGCCGGAGGTGGTCAGCCGCATCGCCGGCGACGAAATCCCCTTCGAATCCGCGCCGCTGGAGGGCCTGGCCGCCGACGGCGAGCTGATGGCTTATCGGCACGAGGGCTTCTGGGCGGCCATGGACACCCTGCGCGACAAGAACCAGCTTGAAGCCCTCTGGGCCTCGGGCCGGGCGCCGTGGCACGTCTGGAAATGAGCCGACCCGATCCCGCCTTCTGGTCGGGCAAGCGCGTCCTGCTCACCGGCCACACCGGCTTCAAGGGCTCGTGGGCGGCGATCTGGCTGACCGCGCTCGGCGCGAGGGTCACCGGCCTGGCGCTCGCCCCGGACCAGACTCCCGCCCTGTTCGACCAGGCGGGGGTCGGGAGCCTGATCGAATCGAAGATCGCCGACCTGCGCGACCAGGCCGCTGTCGAGGCGGCGCTCAAGGGCTGTGACTTCGACCTGGTGCTGCACATGGCCGCCCAGCCGATCGTGCGGGCCTCCATCGAGGATCCGATCGCCACCTTCTCCTCCAACATCCTGGGCACGGCCCACCTGCTACAGACCCTGCGCAGGCAGGCGGACCTGAAGGCCGTCCTGGTGATCACCTCCGACAAGGTCTACGCCAACGCCGAGACCGGGCGGGCCTTCACCGAGACCGACGCCCTGGGCGGCAAGGACCCTTATTCGGCCTCCAAGGCGGCGGCCGAGATCGTCACCCAGAGCTTCGCCCGCAGCTTCTTCGACAAGGCCGGCGTGCCCGTCGCCACGGCGCGCGGCGGCAACGTCATCGGCGGCGGCGACTATTCCCGCGACCGCATCGTCGCCGACATCGTCCGCGCCGGTCAGGCCCAGGGGGTGACGGTGCTGCGCCATCCCGAAGCGACGCGCCCCTGGCAGCACGTGCTGGATTGCGTGGCCGGCTATCTGACCTATCTCGAGCGCCTGGCCACCGACCCCGCCGCCCCCCGCGCGTTGAACTTCGGCCCCCGCCCCGGTGGGCCGGAGGTGACGGTGGGCGAGCTGGCCACCACCGCGGTCAAGGCCCTGGGCGCCAAGCCCTGGCGCCACGAACCCGACCCCAACTCCCTGGAAGCCAGGTCCCTGGGCATCGACGCCAGCCTCGCCAAGCGCGTGCTGGGCTTCGAGAGCCGCCTCGACGCGCCGGTGGCGGTCGAATGGACCATGGACTGGTATCGGCTGCAGGCCGACGGCGGCGATGCGCTCACCCTGTGCCGGGACCAGATCTCGCGTTACGAAGGCCTTTGATGACTGTTCCCACCTGCCGCTTCTGCCGTGCGCCGCTCACCCAGGACTTCATCGACCTGGGCAGCCAGCCGCTGGCCAACAGCTACCTGACCCCGGCCCAGCTCGCCGCCGGGACCGAGAAATCGTACCCGCTGCACACGCGGGTCTGCGGCAATTGCTTCCTGGTCCAGGCTGACGATCCGGTGGCCGCCGACGACATCTTCGACGAGGGCTACGCCTATTTCTCCGCCTATTCGGCGAGCTGGGTGGCCCACGCCAAGCGCTATGCCGAGGCCATGGCCCAGCGCTTCAACCTGGGGCCGCAGTCCCTGGTGGTGGAGGTGGCCTCCAACGACGGCTACCTGCTGCAGCATTTCAAGGCCATGGGCGTCCCGGTCCTGGGGATCGAGCCCACGGCCAACACCGCCGAGGTCGCGGTCCATGAGCGGGGCATCCCCACCGAGGTCTCGTTCTTCAACGCCGCCACCGGACGCGCCCTGAAGGCCCGCGGCATCGCCGCCGACCTGATGGCGGGCAACAATGTCCTGGCCCACGTTCCCGACATCGGCGACTTCGTGGCCGGCTTCCAGTACGTGCTGAAGGCCGAGGGGGTGCTCACCTTCGAGTTCCCGCACCTGCTGAACCTGATCGAGCTGGTGCAGTTCGACACCATCTATCACGAGCACTATTCCTACCTGTCCCTGCTGGCGGTGGAGCGGGTGCTGCGGGCCAACGGCCTGCGGCCCTTCGACGTGGAGCTGCTGCCGACCCATGGCGGGTCGCTGCGCCTGTTCTGCGCCCATGAGGCGTCGAGCCATCAGGAAACCCAGGCGCTGAAGGACCTTCGCGCTCGCGAGCAGGCGGCGAACCTGGACAAGCTGTCGGGCTATCAGGGCTTCACCGCCCGGGCCGAGGCGGTGCGCGCCGACTTCCTGGCCTTCCTGGCCAAGGCGAAGGCGCAGGGCAAGACGGTGGCGGCCTATGGCGCCGCGGCCAAGGGCAACACCTTCCTGAACTATGCCGGCGTGGGGACCGACGACATCGTGGCGGTGTTCGACGCCAACCCGCACAAGCAGGACCACTACATGCCGGGCAGCCACATCCCGATCTATGCGCCGGCCAAGGTCGATGAGATCAGGCCGGACTACCTGCTGATCCTGCCCTGGAACCTGAAGGACGAGATCATGGGCCAGCTGGCCCACATCGCCGACTGGGGCGGCCGCTTCGTGACCGCCTCGCCGGAGACGAAGGTCATCAGCTGATGCGGTTCGCAGGGACAGCCATCGACGGGGTGACGGTGGTGGATCTCGATCCGGCCTCGGACGAGCGCGGATCCTTCGCCCGCCTGCACTGCCCCGACGAGTTCGCCGCGGCCGGCCATCCCTTCGTTCCGGCCCAGACCAGCCTGTCGCGCAACACCGCCGCCTACACCCTGCGCGGTCTGCACTATGAGGCGCCGCCGCGCGCCGAGGTGAAGCTGGTGCGGGCGACGCGGGGACGGATCTTCGACGTGGCGGTGGACCTGCGCCCCGACAGCCCCACCTATCTGAAATGGACCGGGGCCGAGCTGTCGGCCGACAATGGCCGGGCCCTGCTGATCGGGGCGGGCATGGCCCACGGCTTCATCACCCTGGAGCCCGACACCGACGTCCTCTACCAGATCGACCGGATGTTCGAGCCCGGCCACGGCCGCGGGGTGCGCTGGAACGACCCGGCCTTCGGCGTCGACTGGCCGGCCCGGCCGGCGGTCATCTCCGAACGCGACGCCACCTATCCCGACCACGGCGCCTGAGCATGGCCAGGATCCTGCTCACCGGGGCGACCTCCTTCACCGGCGTCTGGATCGCCCAGGCCCTGAGCGAGGCCGGGCACCAGGTGATCGCGCCCCTGAAGCGCGCGGCGGCCGACTATGACGGCCTGCGCCTGGACCGGATCGTTCGGCTGAAGGCCGTGGCCGACGTCACCTTCGCCGCCCCCTTCGGGTCGCCCGCCTTCCTCGACCTGTTGAAGGCCGCGGGCCCGTTGGACATCCTGGCCCACCACGCCGCCGACATCCCCGGCTACCGCAACGCCGACTATGACGTGGCCGCCGGCGTGACCCGCAACCTCGGCGGCGCGGGTCCGGTGTTCGAGGCCGCCGCCAAGGCGGGCGTGCGCGGGATCATCGCCACGGGCACCGGCTTCGAGGACGCTGCGGGCGGCCTGGCGGTCTCGCCCTATGGGCTGTCGAAGAAGCTCACCAATGACGGCTTCCGCCACCTGGCCCTATGGCGGGGCCTCGCCTTTGGCCGTTTCATGATCAACGGCCCCTTCGGTCCGCTGGAGGAGGGACGGCTGGTCTGGTCCCTGTTCCAGGCCTGGTTCGCCGGCCGGGCGGGGGTGGTCCGCACCCCGGACTATGTGCGCGACAACATCCCCGTGGTGCTCCTGGCGCGGGCCTATGCCGAGTTGGTGGCGGAGATGCTGCGGACGCCGAAGCTGGACCGGGTCTGCCGTCCGGCCGGCTATGTCGGCGCCCAGGGCGACTTCGCCCTGCGGGTGGCCAGCGAAGCCAGCGCCCGGCTCGGCCGCGAGTGCGCGGTGGAATGCCTGGCCCAGACCGATTTCCCCGAGCCCTACCTGGTGGCCAACACCGAACCGACCCTGACCCGGCCCTGGGACGAGACCGGATTCTGGGACGCCTATGTCGACTACTACCGCGAGGTCGAGGCCCGGGGCCTGCTCAACGCGCCGGCCTAGAGCGCGTCAGGGGCAAGTGGAAGGCGGTTAACCCGTCCGACGCGCTCTATCTCTTTGAATTAGAGCCCTTTTTGAACGGGTCAGATGAGTCCATCTGACCCTAAAAGGCTCTAGGCCTTGCCGGTGACCGCCTTCTCGATGAGATCGAAGAAGTCGTGGGCGAACTGCGTGGTCTGGCCGATGGGGCTGTTGCGCATCCGCTCCCGCAGGCCGGCCCGCAACTCGCTGATGCGGTTGGGATCTTCCGCCAGGGTCACCGCCGCGGCGATGTAGCCGTCCACGTCCCGGGCGCAGAGCTCGGGCATGTCGCCGTTCATCAGGCTGGAATAGCTGAGCCGCTCGAACAGGGTCTCCCCCACCAGGGTGACCACCGGCGTCCCCATCCAGAGGCTCTCGCAGGTGGTGGTGCCGCCGGTCTGGGGGAAGGTGTCCAGGGATATGTCCATCTGGTTGTAGAAGGGCAGGTGGGCGCCGCGGACCGCCTCGAAGCGCACGCGGTCGGCGCTGACGCCCTCCTGGGCGAACAGCGCCAGCAGGTTGTTGCGGAAGCTGTCGGATCCGCCCTCGGGCCGCACGAACATGAACTTCGAATTGGGGACCTTGGCGACGATCTTGGCCCAGGTGCGCACGAGGTCGCGGTTGTACTTGTAGGGATTGTTGGCCGTGCCGAAGGTGACATAGCCGTTGCGGGCCACGGGGGCGGGGTTCTCCACCGCCACGCGCTCGTTGAAGGCGCCGGCCGACAGGGCGAACCAGCCGTGCGGCAGGACCAGGGGCTTCTCGATCAGCAGGCCGTCATGCTCGGGCAGCATGAAGGGATCGACGATCAGGTAGTCGATGGCCTTCAGCCCCGCCGAGTGGGGATAGCCCAGCCAGCTCGCCTGCAGGGGCGCGGGCTTGTAGGCCATCACCGTCAGCTTGTTCATGTGGGTCGATCCGCCCAGCTCGATCAGCATGTCGAGCTGGTCGTCGGCGATCAGTTGGGCGGCGTCGCGGTCGCCGATGTCGGGGTTCCAGCGGAAGCCCTGCACCATGCCGGCGATGCGCTTCTGGGTCGGGTCCTCCTGGCCGGTATAGTAGGAGTAGCAATAGACCTCGAACCGGTCCCGGTCGTAGTGCTCGAAGAGCGGTAGCGAGAAGTAGGCCACCGGATGGGACCGGAGGTCGGAGGACATGAAGCCGACGCGGATCTTGCCGTTGGGCTGGCGCGGGGCCGGATGGGTGATCGGCCGCCGGGCGGCGATCTTCTCCACCAGTTCGCCCCAGATGCGGTGCTGGTGGACCAGTTCCTTGCGGTCCTCCGAGGTGCGGACCCGGGCCAGGTGTGAGAGCAGGGCGGTGTGGCGGCCGTTGGAGGCCCACAGGCGGCCCAGGTGCTGGAAGTCCCCCAGGGCGTCGGCGGCGTCGTAGTCGGCGACGCGGACGAAGATGTCGCTGGCCACCTTCACCGGGCCCGCCCCATCGCCGACCTTGTCGATCACGGGCTTCAGCAGCTGGTAGGCGCGCTCGAGGTTTTGCGCCTCGTCGCCCTGCCGAGTCCGGGAATAGCTTTCGGCCAGGGCGAGCTGGAACTCGGCGTTGTCCGGCTCCAGTTCGTGAGCCTTCTCCAGGTGGGTGTTGGTCCGCACCCGGTCGAAATCAGCCAGGGTCATGCCCAGCTGGTAGTGGATCCAGCCCTGGTCCCCCAGTTCGGTCAGCAGGCTGAGCAGATAGTCCTCGGACTCCTTGTTGCGGCCCGCCCGCCGCAGCATCACGGCCTTGGCCTCACGCATCTTGTGGCTGTCGGCCAGGGCCGCCACGGCCCGGTCGAGCACCGGCAGGGTCTCGGCCGCGCCCTTCACATCGGCGGTGAGCGAGGTCAGGTCCAGCCAGGCGTCGACATAGTCCGGCTTGAGCTTCACCGCGAGGTTGAAGCGCATCTCGGCCTTGTCGAGGTCGCCAGCGTTCCAGTAGGCGCGGCCCAGGGAGCGCTGGTGCTCGGCGTTGGTGGGCCCCTGGCGCAGGATGCGGGTGAAGACCTCGATCGCCGCCGGACCGTTCTTCATGTCGTTGAAGATGTTCCCACGGTTGATGTGGGCGGTCATGCTCTTGGGGTTGATCTTCACCGCCCGGTCCAGGACCTTCAGGGCCTCGGCGTGGCGGCCCAGGCGACGCAGGGCGACGCCCAGGATGTTCCACAGGTCGTAGTCGCGCGGATAGCGGCTGGTGGCGACCTCGGCCCAGTGCTGGGCCTGGTCGTACAGCTTTTGCCGGATCAGCATCGCCGTGAAGTTCTGGTAGACGCGCAGCGGGGCGTCGGGCTCGCGGGCCAGCTCCTCGGCGGTGAGGCGAATGCCTTCGTCCCGATTCCCAGCCTTGAGGGCGGCTTCGGCCGGGGCGAACCGTTCCATCGACATCGCGGCGTCCTGTCACGCGTGAGGGCTCGGGAATCCGAGGCGCCATCGGCCGCGATTGGGGGTTGTGGTGTGCGGGCTCGTCGTCGCGCCCGCGGTTGGCGGCAATCTAGAGTGCGACGGTCGCGGCGCCAACCGGTCAGCGGCTCAGCCGGGCTTTCCGCTGAACCGCCACTTCAGGGCCAGGATCGCCGCCGAGAGGGCCAGGCAGACGGTGTTGGAGGCGGCCACCGGCCAGCTCTCGATCAGCACGCCATAGGCCGTCCACAGGATGAAGCCGGTGACGGTCACCACGTACATCCGCAGCGACACCGAGGCGGCGTCCTTCTCGCGCCAGATCTTGGCGATCTGGGGGACGAAGCTGGCCATCGAGCAGAGGGCCGCCAGGGTTCCCACGAGATCGGTGAGCGACAGGTGGGGAACGGTCATGCGCGGGCCCTCTTCAGCGCCGCAGAAAACGGACGCCCGAGGCGCGGGTTGCCTTTGGCCCACAAGAAAGGGCGCGGGAGGGGAGTCCCGCGCCCGGCGACCTTCGCGAGGGGGACCTCAGCGGGGCTTGTAGATCTTGTCGAACACCCCGCCGTCGGCGAAGTGCACGGCCTGGGCCCTCTTCCAGCCGCCGAAGGTGTCGTCGATGGTGGCGAAGGGGATCTTTGGGAAGTTGGCGGCGTACCTGGCCACCGCCTGCGGATTGCGCGGCCGGTAGAAGTTCTTGCCGATGATGTCCTGGGCCAGCGGGCTGTAGAGGAAGTTCAGATAGCCCTCGGCGATGGTCCGGGTCTTCTTGCGGTCCACCACCTTGTCGACGATGGCCACCGGCGGCTCGGCCAGGATCGAGCTGGACGGGTAGACGATGTCGAACTTGTCGCCGAACTCCTCGCCGGCCAGATGGGCCTCGTTCTCCCAGGACAGCAGGACATTGCCCAGGCCGCGCTGGGCGAAGGTCACGGTGGAGCCGCGGGCCCCGGTGTCGAGCACCGGCACGTTGCGATAGATCTGCTCGACGAAGGCCTGGGCCTTGGCCGGGTTGCCGCCCGGCGCCCGCAGGGCCGCGGCCCAGGCGGCCAGATAGGCCCAGCGCGCGCCCCCCGAGGTCTTCGGGTTCGGCGTGATGACCTCGATCCCGGGCTTCACCAGGTCGGGCCAGTCGCGGATCTTCCAGGGGTTCCCCTTGCGGACCAGGAAGACGATCGTCGAGTAGTAGGGGCTGGAGTTGTTGGGCAGGCGAGATTGCCAGTTGGCCGGCAGCAGCCTGGCCTTGGCGGCGATCTCGTCGATGTCGGAGGCGAGCGCCAGGGTGACGACATCGGCCTGCAGGCCGTCGATCACCGAGCGGGCCTGCTTGCCCGAACCGCCGTGGCTCTGGTTGATCACCAGGTCCTGGCCGGTCTTGTCCTTCCAGTACTTGGCGTAGGCGGCGTTGATCTGCCTGTAGAGCTCCCGGGTGGGGTCGTAGCTCACGTTCAGCAGGGTGATGGGCTTGGCGCCGGCGGCCAGGGCGGGGGCGGCTGCGGACAAGGCGGCGCCGATCGCCAACACGCCGCGGCGCGTTGGCGTGTTGAGATCACGCATGGATCGAAATCCTTAGGGTTGCGGCTCGGGCTAGAAGGCCAGTTGCGAGCGTAGATTGAGGGCGTGGTAGTCCTGGCCGATAGCCAGACCCGCGGCGTTCTTCCGGTCCACGCTGACGTTGTAGTAGTCGAGCATGAACTTGACGGCGGGGTTGGGGAACCAGTTCACCCCCACCGTCCAGATGTCCTGCTGGCCGCCGCGCACGCGGTCGGCGGCGACGAGGCTGTTCTCCGCATAGTTGAGATCGATGGTGGAATACCGGGCGGCCAGCTCCCAGGCGCCCCATTGGCCCTTGGCGAGGTCGAAGGGCTTGTCGACGCCGGGCGCGTCAAAGGCCGCGGTGGTGATGTTGTACTTGCGCCGTTCGCCGGTCAGCACCCAGCCGCCCTCGACATACCAGCCCTTGAAGCTGGGATCCGACGCGCCAACGGCCGGATTGCGGCGGTCGACGGAGATGTCGAAGTACTCACCCTGGACGAACAGGTTCTGCTTCTGGGCGGCCAGTTCCAGGCCATAGGCCTGGGCGCCCTTGGCGTCGATCTGGCCGGTGTCGATGAGCCGCGTGCCGTCGACCCGCAGTTCGGGACGTTCGCGAAGCTGCAGGGCGTAACGGGTGGCGGCCGCGGCGCCCAGGTCGGTGGGCTGGGCTACGATGCTGGCGTTGGCGCCCACATGCACCAGCCAGTCGAAGCCGTGGAGCGGCGTGCCGGCGACCCGCAGGGCGTAGCCCTGCTGCTCGTCGAAGATCGGAGCGTTGAAGGCCGTGGCGCCGGAGTTCAGGCTCTGGACCAGGGGCCCGGTGGCGATGGCCGAGGCGAACCAGTGGTCGCCGTTACCGATCACGCCGGCGCCGATACGGGTGTCGCCGCCGGCCAGGCCGCGGGCGATGTCGGCGGCGGCCGGACGCTCGGGGAACAGCGCCCCATTGGTGGAGGCCGCGTCTTCGAGGCCGAGCGGCGGGGCGAAGGCGCCGACCCGGAACCGCAGGGGCTTGAGGCCCGAATACTGGACCCACATCTCCTGTACGCGGCCAGAGTCCTCGGCGCCGCTGCCGCCGAAGTCGAAGAGGATGTTGTAGTCGAAGGCGCCGAACACCTTGCCGTCGACGCCGATGCGGGCGCGGCGGAAGTTGGCGCCCCCCGACAGGTCACGGGCGGTGACGGCGGCCGGCAGGCGGTCCTCCTGGTCGTACTTGGCGGTGTCGAGCTGCATCACCCCGTGCAGGGTGGCGGAGAACTTGCCGTCCGAGGTGGCGATGGTCGGCTTGCCATTGGCGATGGTGGCCGAGGTGGTGGTGGCGTCGGTGCGCAGGGCCGCGATGCTGGCCCCCGTGGAGACCTTCAGGTCGGCGATCTGCGCCTGCAGCAGGGCGAGCTGCGCCTCGAGCGCGGCGATCTTGGCGTCCGTGGCCGGATCAGCCGCGGCCAGGCCGGGCCAGGCCAGGACGAGCCCCGCGGCCCCCACCAGCAGTTTCGATTTCCAAGCCATTTGGCCTCTAGCCCCTCGTTTGTTGGAGTTTTCCAAAACTCAGGCCCGTAAAGACCGGATAAATCCCATCGGATAAATAGAGATTGATTTGAAGCGAACGCAGATTTCCTGACAGGGCCGCCAAGCTTGGGCGGCTGTCATGTCGGTGTCATAAGTCTGGAGCCTGCTCGGATATTGCAGTTTCGGAGATTCGCCTTGTCGCAGACGCCGCCGCGCCGATGGCTCCGGCTCTCGGGCCCGGCGCTGATCACCGGCGGCCTGGGCGTCCTGGCCTTGCTGGTGATCTCCGCCGGAAGAGGCGATCAGAGCGACGCCGCGGCCTGGATGGCCCTGGTCGTGGCGCTTCTGGTCCTGGCCGTCGCCTGGCGGGCCGGTCAGCTCGCGCAGGAGGCGACCGAGGCGCCGCAGGTTCCGGCGCGGCCGCCGCACGAGAACGCGCCGCCCTATGTCAGCATCATCAACGCCCTGCCCGACCCGGTGCTGGTGATCGCAGCGCATGAACCCGATGACCTCACGGGGCGGCGCTTCGTGGTGGTCAACGAGGCCGCACGCGACCTGCTGAGAATTCAACACGACGCCGGCCTCCTGGTTACGGCGATTCGCGACCCGCAGGTGCTGGAGGCGGTGGATGAGGCCCTGTTCGGCGGTCTCGACAGCCAGGCGATCTACGCCCTGGGCGGGGCCCAGGCCCGGGTGCTGAGGGCCTTCGCCAAGCCGCTCGGCGAGGCGCCGGACGGCTCGCGCCTGGCCCTGCTTGTGCTGCGCGACGAGACCGACATCCGGCGGGCCGAACAGACACGCGCCGATTTCCTGGCCAACGCCAGCCACGAGTTGCGCACGCCGCTCGCCTCCCTCAGCGGCTTCATCGAGACCCTGCGCGGTCATGCCCGCACCGACGAGGCGGCGCGGGAGAGGTTCCTGACCATCATGTCGACCCAGGCCGAGCGGATGGCGCGCCTGATCGACGACCTGCTCTCGCTTTCCCGGATCGAACTCAACGAGCACATCGCCCCCCAGGGCGAGACCGACCTGACCTTGGCGGTGATGGACGTGGTCGACGCCCTGGGGCCGCTGGCCCGTGAGCGCGGCGTGACCCTGGCCCCCTGCCTGCCGCCGCGGGGCGAGGTGGTGGTGGCCGGTGACCGCGACCAGATCGTCCAGGTGGTGCAGAACCTCGTGGACAACGCCCTGAAGTACTCCCCCAAGGGCGAGGCGGTGACCATCGCCCTGCAGTCGGCCCTGACCGCCGACGCCGCCGCGGCTCCCCTGCGGCCCCAGGCCGCGCGCCTGTCCCTGCTCACCCCGGATCATGGGCATGATCTCTATGCTGCTTTGCGGGTGTCCGACTCCGGGGTTGGCCTCAAGCGTGAGCATTTGCCGCGGCTGACGGAGCGGTTCTATCGGGTCGAGGGCCAGAAGAGCGGCGAGCGGTCCGGCACCGGCCTGGGCCTGGCCATCGTCAAGCACATCATGAACCGACACCGGGGCGGCCTGGCGGTGGAGAGCGTGGAGGGGGAGGGGACCACCTTCAGCGCCTATTTCCCGCTTTCCGCCGCCGCCCTGGCCATGCCGGAGCCGCCCATCGAGGGCGCTGTTACAAAACCGTCTTAGAAGTGTCGTAAGCCGACAGCATTGCGCAGGCAGGTTCCGCGCGGTGTCAGGCGGATCTCCGTCGGGCATGTTGTTTAGGCTTTGGAGCCCCGATGCTCACCTGGATCGCCCTGCTGGCGCTCTTCCTGTTCTCCGGCGCGACCTACGCCTTCGGTCGCCGCAAGGCCCAGGCCCTGGTCCGCGGACAGAAGGGCGCTCTCCATTCCCTGCCGGGCTACCATGGGAGCTATGTGGCCCTGTGGGCGGGCCTGCCGGCGGCTCTGGTGGTCCTGGCCGCGGCCATGTTCGGCGGCCGCATGGAAGCCGCTCTGCTGCGGGCCGACATCCCCCCCGCCGTCGCGGCCCTGCAGGGCCAGATGCAGGACGTGTTCTTCGACGACGCCCGCGCCCTGGCCCACGGCGGCCAGGCCAGCGAGACGGCCTATGACGGCGACCTGAGGGTCGCGCTGGAGGCCAAGGCCCAGCAGGCCAAGCGCCTGGAGCAGCTGATCCGTTACGGGGCCCTGGCGGCCGGGGCGGTCCTGGGCCTGGCGGGTCTGGCGCTGGCCTATCCGCGCATCAGCCCCACCTTCCGCGCCCGCAACCGGGTGGAGGGCTGGATCGCGGTGCTGTTCATCGCCTGCGCCGTCACCGCCATCCTGACCACGGTCGGCATCGTCGCCTCCCTGGTCTGGGAGAGCTGGCGCTTCTTCCAGTCGGTGTCGCCGATCGACTTCCTGCTGGGGACCGACTGGGACCCGCAGATCGCCATGCGCAGCGACCAGTACGCCACCAAGGGCGCCTTCGGGGCCGTGCCGCTGTTCGTGGGCACCTTCCTGATCATGCTGATCGCCATGATCGTCGCCGCCCCCATCGGCCTGTTCTCGGCGATCTACCTGTCGGAATACGCCCGGCCCCTCACCCGGGGCGTGGTCAAGCCGCTGCTGGAGATCCTGGCCGGGGTGCCCACCGTGGTCTACGGCTTCTTCGCCGCCCTCACCGTGGGGCCGATCTTCCGCGAGGGCTTCAACAGCCTGGGGCGCCTGATGATCGGCGGCCCCCTGGACGGCCTGGGCCTCTATCTCAGCCAGGTTCAGAACCAGATGGCCCTGGTGGCCGGCGCGGTGATGGGGATCATGCTGATCCCCTTCGTCTCCTCGCTTTCCGACGACATCATGAACGCGGTGCCCCAGTCCCTGCGCGACGGCAGCCTGGCCATGGGCGCCACCCGCTCCGAGACGGTGAAGAAGGTGGTCCTGCCCGCGGCCCTGCCCGGGATCATGGCCGCCATGCTGCTGGCCGTCTCGCGGGCCATCGGCGAGACCATGATCGTCACCATGGCCGCCGGCCTGCAGGCCAAGACCACCCTCAACCCCCTGGACACCGTGACCACGGTGACGGTGCAGATCGTCACCCTGCTGACCGGCGACCAGGAGTTCGACAGCCCCAAGACGCTCTCGGCCTTCGGCCTGGGTCTCACCCTCTTCGTGGTGACCTTCATCCTGAACGTGATCGCCCTGCGCATCGTCCAGAAGTACCGGGAACAGTATGACTGACGCCGCCCTCCCCATCGACAAGGCCGCCTTCCGCCAGGGGCTGGAGGCGCGCCTGAAGAAGCGCTACGCCCAGGAGCGGCGTTTCCGCCTCTATGGCCAGCTCGCCATCACCCTGGCGCTGGGCTTCCTGGTGCTGCTGGTGGGCCGCATCGCCCTGCAGGGTTATTCCACCTTCATCGACTACCAGATCACCCAGTCGATCTATGTCGATCCGGCCAAGGTCGATCGCAACGACATCGGCGGCGCCAATTTCGATCTGCTGGTGGCCGACCAGATGCTGGCCCGGCTGGGGGAGAAGGACGACGAGTTCGGCGAGAGCTCGGGCAAGATGATGGACATCATCTCCAACGACTTTGGCTTCCAGCTGCTGAAGATGGTCAAGGCCGACCCGACCCTGATCGGCAAGACGGTCAAGGTGAGCGGCCCGGTCAAGGCCGACGCCGCCCTCTACTACAAGGGCGAGCTGAAGCGCTCGACGCCGGAGACCGAGCGCAAGCTCGACAACCGGCAACTGGCCTGGCTCGACCGGATGCAGGCCTCCGGGGCGGTGTCCAAGGGCTTCAACTTCGGCTTCCTCACCAAGTCCGACTCCACCGAGCCCGAGCAGGCCGGCGTCCTGGGCGCGGTGGTGGGCTCGGCCATGATGCTGCTGGTGACCGCGGTCCTGGCGGTGCCCATCGGGGTGCTGGCGGCCACCTATCTGGAGGAGTTCGCGCCGAAGACCCGGTGGACCGACCTCATCGAGGTCAACATCAACAACCTGGCCGCCGTGCCCTCCATCGTCTACGGCCTGCTGGGCCTGGCGGTGTTCATCAACTGGCTGCACGTGCCCAGGTCCTCGCCCCTGGTGGGCGGGCTGGTCCTGGCCCTGATGGCCCTGCCGACCGTGATCATCGCCACCCGCTCGGCCCTGAAGGCGGTGCCGCCCTCGATTCGCGAGGCCGCCCTCGGCGTCGGCGCATCGCGCACCCAGACGGTGTTCCATCACGTCCTGCCGCTGGCCATGCCCGGCGTCATGACCGGCGCGATCCTGTCCCTGGCTCACGCGCTCGGCGAGACCGCCCCCCTGCTGATGATCGGCATGATCTCCTTCGTCCCCGGCGTGCCCGAGGGCTTCACCGGGGCCGCCACCACCCTGCCGGTCCAGGTCTTCATCTGGGAAAACGCCTCGGAGCGCGCCTTCCACGAGCGCACCGCCGCGGCGATCCTGGTCCTCCTCGCCTTCATGATCATCATGAACCTGGCCGCGATCCTGCTTCGCCGCCGCTTCGAACGCCGGTGGTAGTCCGATGATCCCGCGTCAAACCTCAAGGTCCCCCATGCCCAGCCAGCGCGATGACAGCCAGGCCCAAGGCGCCGCGCCGGTCCACATCGCCGTGGACCGCGCCCACGCCGACGGAGCCGCCACGGGCATCAAGATCCGCGCCCGCGACGTCAACGTCTTCTATGGCGACAAGCAGGCCCTGTTCGATGTCTCCCTGGACGTGCCGGAGAAGTCGGTGACCGCCCTGATCGGGCCCTCCGGCTGCGGCAAGTCCACCTTCCTGCGCTGCATCAACCGGATGAACGACACCATCCCCGGCGCCACGGTGCGCGGGCGGATCGAGCTGGACGGCGAGGACGTCAACGACCGCTCCATCGACCCGGTGATCCTGCGCGCCCGGGTCGGCATGGTGTTCCAGAAGCCGAACCCCTTCCCCAAGACCATCTTCGAGAACGTCGCCTACGGCGCCCGCATCCACGGCCTGACCAGCAGCAAGGCCGAGCTGGAGGCCCTGGTGGAGACATCCCTCAAGAAGGCCGGTCTCTGGGGCGAGGTGGCCGACCGGCTGCACCAGCCCGGCACCGGCCTCTCCGGAGGCCAGCAGCAGCGCCTGGTGATCGCCCGCGCCATCGCCGTCTCGCCGGAGGTGATCCTGATGGACGAGCCCTGCTCGGCCCTGGACCCCATCGCCACGGCGCGGATCGAGGAGCTGATCGACGAGCTGCGCAATCAGTACTGCATCGTCATCGTCACCCACTCCATGGCCCAGGCCGCGCGGGTGTCGCAGAAGACCGCCTTCTTCCACCTGGGCAAGCTGGTGGAGGCTGGTCCCACCGGCGAGATCTTCACCAACCCGCGCGACAGCCGCACCCAGGACTACATCACCGGCCGGTTCGGCTAGGGGCACGACATGAACGAGCACATCGTCAAATCCTACGAAGACGAGCTGAACACGCTCACCGCCGAATGCGCGCGGATGGGGGGGCTCACCGAGGCCCAGGTGGGCGACAGCATCGAGGCGGTGGTCAAGCGCGACCAGGCCCTGGCCGAGGCCATCGTCGGCCGCGACGAGCGCCTCGACGTGCTGGAGGCCGACATCGAGCGTAAGGCCATCCGGTTGATCGCCCTGCGCCAACCGATGGCGAACGACCTACGCAAGACCGTGGCGGCGATGAAGATCGCCATGAACCTGGAGCGCTGCGGGGACCTGGCCAAGAACATCGCCAAACGCACCCTGGTGCTCACCGAGGCCGAACCGATGAGCCCGCTGACCCGCTCCATCGAGCGGATGGGCAAGCTGGTTCTGGGCCGGCTGAAGGACGTGCTGGACGCCTATACCGGTTCCGATCTCGACCGGGCCCTGGCCGTCTGGTCCCGCGACGACGAGGTCGACGAGCACTACAACAGCCTGTTCCGCGAGCTGCTGACCTACATGATGGGCGATCCGCGCACGATCACCGCCTGCGCCCACATGCTGTTCGTGGCCAAAAACCTGGAACGGATCGGCGACCACGCCACCAACATCGCCGAGATCATCCACTACGAGATCACCGGCGCCGAGACCATCGGCTCGGCCCGGCCCAAGACCGACGACCTGCTGCGGGACGCCTGATCATGATCCCTAACATCCTGGTGGTGGAGGACGAGGACGCCCTGTCCACCCTCCTGCAATACAATCTCGAGAAGGAGGGCTACGACGTGGTCGTGGCCGCCGACGGCGAGGAGGCCCTGACCCTGGTCAGCGAGCGCCTGCCCGACCTGATCGTGCTGGACTGGATGCTGCCCAAGGTCTCGGGCATCGAGGTCTGCCGCCGGCTGCGCCAGCGCACCGAGAGCCGCAACGTGCCGATCATCATGCTGACGGCCCGCGGCGAGGAGAGCGACCGCATCCGCGGCCTCGACACCGGCGCCGACGACTATGTCATCAAGCCCTTCGCCATGAGCGAGCTGTCGGCCCGCATCCGCGCTGTGCTGCGCCGCATCCGGCCGGGCTTGGCCGAGGATCGGGTCCATATCGGCGATCTGGTGATCGACCGCGTCGCCCACCGGGTGAAGCGCGCCGGGTCCGAGGTCCACCTGGGCCCCACCGAGTTCCGGCTGCTGGACTACCTGATGCAGCACCCCGGCCGGGTCTTCTCCCGCGAGCAGCTGCTGGACGCCGTCTGGGGCTCGGACGTCTATGTCGAGGCCCGCACGGTGGACGTCCATATCGGCCGCCTGCGCAAGGCCCTGAACCGCCAGGAGAGCGAAGCCGATCCGATCCGCACCGTGCGCTCGGCGGGCTATTCCCTGGACATGGACGCCTAGACCCGGAGGGGCGTAGCGGGTCCTCAGACGCCCGTCGCCTCGGCGTGCAGCGCCATCAGGTGCTCCACCTCGGCCCGCGAGCCCAGCATCACCGAGATTCGCTGGTGCAGGGAGGTGACCTCGGCGTCGAGGATGTGGCCCTGGCCGTCGAAGGCCGCGCCCCCGGCCTGCTCCACCAGCATGGACATAGGGTTGGCCTCGTACATCAGCCGCAGCTTGCCGGCCCGGTCGGGCTCGCGGGCGTCCCACGGATAGAGGAACACCCCGCCGCGCACCATGATGCGGTGGACGTCGGCCACCATCGAGGCGATCCAGCGCATGTTGAAGTTCTTGCCCCGCGGCCCCTCTTCGCCGGCCAGGCAGGCCTCGACATAGCTGCGCACGGGCGTGGCCCAGTGGCGCAGGTTCGAGGCGTTGATGGCGTACTCCTTGGTCTCGTGCGGGATGGTGATCGCGTGCGCCGTGGGGACCCACTCGTCGTTGAGCGGATCCAGGGTGAAGGCGCGGACCCCGTTCCCCAGGCTCAGGACCAGGGTCGTCTGGGGCCCATAGACCACATAGCCGGCGGCCACCTGGTTGCGGCCGCTCTGCATGAAGTCGGCCGTGGCCGCCGGCCTCGGGCCGTCGGCGCGCGGCGCCGGCAGGATGGAGAAGATGGTGCCGATGGAGACGTTGACGTCGATATTGCTCGACCCGTCGAGGGGATCGAACAGCAACAGGTAGCCGCCCTCCGGGCCGACCTCGCGCACCGGATAGATGTCGTCCATCTCCTCCGAGGCCATGGCGACGAGGCCGGGGGCCTCGGCGCAGCGCTGAAGCAGAATCTCGTTGGAGATGACGTCCAGCTTCTTCTGCACCTCGCCCTGGACGTTCTGGCTCTCCAGGGCGCCGAGGATCTCGCCGGCCGCGCCGCGGCGCACCAGGGCGCTGATCTGGCCGCAGGCCTCCACCACCGAGGCGATCAAGGCGGTGAGGCGCGGATCGACCGCGTCGTGGGCGAGAAAATCATCAAGCTTGATCAAGACCGATCACCTCCGAAGTCGCCCTGGCCGGGCTTAAGGCCCGTAAGACCACAAGGGCGGGAGGGACGACAACCCCATCCTCGCCCGCGGCGCCCATGCCAGGGCGCGATCTCGCCGCGCGGCGGCGCGGGCCGGCCCAGGCTGGCGGCTTGACCGCCCGGGCCTAACGGGCGAAAGCGCGGATCATGAACATCCTCCTCGTAGGTTCGGGCGGGCGCGAACACGCCCTGGCCTGGAAGATCGCGGCCTCGCCGCTCCTGGGGCGCCTGGTGATCGCGCCCGGCAATCCCGGCATGGCGGCCCTGGGGGAGCTCCGGGCCATCAAGGCCACCGACGTTCCGGCCCTGGTGGCGCTGGCGAAGGAGATCGCCGCCGACCTGGTGGTGATCGGGCCCGAGACCGCCGTCGAGGCGGGCCTGGCCGACGCCTTGGCCGAGGTTTCCATCCCCTGCTTCGGCCCGACGGCTTTCGCCGGGCAGCTGGAAAGCTCGAAAGCCTTCACCAAGGCTTTCTGCGACCGCCACGATCTCCCGACCTCGGCCTATGGGGTGTTCGAGGACGCGGCCAAGGCCAAGGCGGCGCTCGACCGCTTCAAGCCGCCCTACGTGATCAAGGCCGACGGGCTGGCGGCGGGCAAGGGCGTGGTGATCGCCGAAGACCGCGCGACGGCCGAGGCGGCTATCGATGACACCCTTGGCGGCCGCTTCGGGACCGCCGGCGCGCGGGTGGTGATCGAGGAGTTTCTGGTCGGCGAAATCGGCTCGCTGTTCGCGCTCTGCGACGGCAAGACCCCGATGCTGTTCGGCGGCGTCCAGGATCACAAGCGGGCCTACGATAATGAGCAAGGCCCCAACACCGGCGGTATGGGCACCTATTCCCCCGCCCCCGTCTTCACCCCGACCCTTATGGAACAGACGCGCGAACGCCTGGCCGAGCGGGCCTTCGCCGGCATCGCGGCCGAGGGCGCGCCCTATCGCGGCGTGCTGTTCGTCGAGTTGATGGCGACGGCCGAAGGGCCGAAGCTGGTGGAGTTCAACGTCCGGTTCGGCGACCCGGAATGCCAGGTGCTGATGCTGCGGCTGGAAAGCGACCTGGTCCCCTACCTGCTGGCCTGCGCCACCGGAACCCTGGACCAGATGTCCGCCCCGGTCTGGCGCGACGAGGCCGCCATGTGTGTTGTGATCGCCGCCGAGGGCTATCCGGACGCGCCGAAGACCGGCGCGGCCATCACCGGCGCCGAGCAGGACTTCGGGCAGGACGTGATGGTCTTCCACGCCGGCACGAGCCGAGACGCCGACGGAACCCTGCGGGCCAGCGGCGGCCGGGTGCTCAATGTCTGCGCTCGCGCCCCCACCCTCAGAGAAGCCCGCGACAAGGCCTATGCGGCGGTGGCGAGGATCGATCTGCCGGGCGGATTCCACCGCTCGGACATCGGCTGGCGCGTGCTCGGCAAGCCCGCCTGAATCTTCGAAGTTCTGGTACGCAGATCGCCTCTTGCCTTGCCGCGGGGGCAGGGGGATCGGTATGGTGTTTTCAAACACGCGTAAGAGAACAAGGGGAACGCTCATGGCCGACGCAGACGAGCAGGCTCGCGAGCAGCTCAACACCGGCACCAAGGAAGTCGTCGAGAGCCACCGGTTCGACGAGGCCGCTCTGGCCGCCTGGATGGAGGCCAACGTCGAGGGCTATGCCGGTCCCTTGGAGGTGCGCCAGTTCAAGGGCGGCCAGTCCAACCCGACCTATCAGCTGGTGACCCCGGGCAAGAAATACGTCCTGCGCCGCAAGCCGCCGGGCAAGCTGCTGCCTTCGGCCCACGCGGTGGACCGTGAGTACAAGGTGATCACCGCCCTGCACACCACCGGCTTCCCGGTGGCCAAGTCCTGGGGGCTCTGCACCGACGACAGCGTCATCGGCACCATGTTCTACGTGATGGACATGGTGGAGGGCCGCATCCTCTGGGACCAGAGCCTGCCGCAGTACGAGCCGGCCGAGCGGCACGCCATCTACATGGCCAAGCTCAAGACCCTGGCCGACCTGCACAACACCGACTACGAGGCCATCGGCCTGGGCGACTACGGCCGGCCCGGCAACTATATGGGCCGTCAGGTCGACCGTTGGACCAAGCAGTACAAGGCCAGCGAAACCGAGCACATCGAGGAGATGGAGCGGCTGATCACCTGGCTGCCCCAGAGCCTGCCCGAGCAGGAGCGCACCTCCATCGTCCACGGCGACTACCGCCTCGACAACATGGTGCTGCACGCCACCGAGCCGCGGGTCGTCGCCGTGCTGGACTGGGAGCTCTCGACCCTGGGCGAGCCCCTGGCCGACTTCACCTATCTGCTGATGAACTGGGTCAATGGCGGCATCTCGGCCATCCCGGACCTCAAGGCGCACGGCATCCCGACCCTCGACGAGTATGTCGCCGAATACTGCCGGCTGACCAATCGCGAGGCCCTGCACGACCTCAACTGGTTCTTCTCCTACAACATGTTCCGGCTGGCCGGGATCTGTCAGGGGATCGTGGGCCGCGCCCGCGACGGCACGGCCAACAGCCCGCAGGCCGCCGCCATGGCCCTGCGCGTGCCGTTGCTGGCCAAGGCCAGCTGGACCTACGCACAGAAGGCCGGGGCTAAGGCCTGAGCGCCCGGTCGAGCAGCGCCTCCAGCGCGGCCTCGTCCTCGAACACCGCCTGGACCGGCCAGGCGGTGATCCGCGCGCGCCAGTCGGTCGGCAGGCGGGCCCAGTCCTTCTCGGTGGTCACCAGACCCGCGCCGAAGGTGGCCGCCCGTTCGGCCAGGCGGCGCAGGGTGGCCTCGTCATAGGCCATGTGGTCGGGGAAGGGCGCGAAGTCCTTCAGGTCGCAGCCGGCGGCCTGCAGGGAGCGCTCCACCTTCCACGGCTTGCCGACCCCGGCGAACCCCACCTGCGGGCCTGATGGCGGCGGGGCGACGGGCGCCAGGCGGGCGATCAGCACCGGCTTGCCGGGGAACATCGCCATCAGTTCGGGATCGGGCGCCTCCAGGTCCGAGGGCAGCATCAGGATCACCGCATCGGCCCGGGCCAGGCCCACGGCCAGGGGCTCGCGCAGGGGACCGGCCGGGAACACTGCGCCGTCTCCGAGCGGCCATTCGTTGTTGCGCGTCTCGCCGTCCACCACCACCAGGGACAGGGACTTCTTCACCGAGGGGTTCTGGTGGCCATCGTCCATCACCAGGGCCTGGGCGCCGGCCCAGGCGGCGGCCAGGGCGCCCTTGGCCCGGTCGCGCGATATCCAGATCGGCGCGTCGGCCGCCAGCATCAGCGGCTCGTCCCCCACCTCGGCGGCGGCGTGCTTGGCCGGGTCCACCTGGACCGGACCCTCCAGGGAGCCGCCATAGCCCCGCGACAGGCCCTGGGCCTCCACATGCCGCGCCCGCAGGCGTTTCAGCAGCTCGCGCACCACCGGGGTCTTGCCCGTGCCGCCCGCGGTGAGGTTGCCGACGCAGATCACCGGGACGCCGGGATCGAGGGGAACGGTCCGCGCGATCCGCCGCGCCGTCACCGCCGCCCAGATCCAGGATGCCGGCTTCAGCAGGGTCCGCGCCACCGGCGCCGGCGCGCCGTCGCGGACGTACCACCATCGGGGCGTGGGCAGCTTCATGCGGGCAGCAGAGGTTCGAGCAGGGTCATGGCCCGGTCCAGGGCGCCTTCCTGGCTCTCGGCGTAGGCCAGGGCCGCCTCGCCCATGCGCTGGCCGATCCGGGGATAGTCCGCCAGGCCCCTCAGGTGACGGGCCAGGGTGGTGGCGTCCGGCGCCTCGATCGCCGCGGCCAGGGCCAGGAGGTCGGCGTAGAGGGCGGTGGCGTTGAAGGCGTGGGGGCCGGTGAGGATCGGCCGCGCCAGCCGCGCGGGCTCCAGGGGATTGTGCCCGCCGATCCGGGGCAGGAAGGCGCCGCCCATCACCACCACGTCGGCCAGGCAGTAGAGCAGGCCCATCTCGCCCAGGGTGTCGGCGACATAGGCGGTGGTCGCCGCCGTGAGCGCCTCGCCCGCCGCCCGCCGGGCCGTCTGGAAGCCGGCGGTCCGCAGCAGGGCCGCCACGGCCTCGCCCCGGGCGGGATGGCGCGGGGCTATCACCAGCAGGCTGTCGGCCAGGGCCGCCTCACGGACGGCGGCGATGACGATTTCGTCCTCGCCCGCATGGGTGTTGGCGGCGAGCACGACGCGGCGGTCGCCGGCCGAGGCCTTCAGCCGGGCCAGCTCGGCGGCGTCGCAGGGCAGGGCGTCGCCCACCGTCTTCAGGTTCAGCAGCGGCCCGGTGCGGGCCCCCAGGGCCTGGAGCCGCGCGGCCGTCTCCGCCTCCTGCGGCAGGATCAGGTCGAAGGCGCCCAGCAGGGCGGTGGCCGCGCCGCGCATCCGGGCCCACCCGTCGGCGCTGGCCTGGGTCATCCGCGCCGAGATCAGGGCGAGCCTCACCCCGCGCTCACGGGCGCCGAGGATCAGGTTGGGCCAGAGTTCGCTCTCCACCAGAATCCCGAGGCTTGGCCGCCAATGATCGAGGAAGCGGGCCACGGCGCCGGGCGCGTCCACCGGCGCGTATTGGTGGATCACGCCCTCCGGCAGCCGTTTGGCCAGCAGATCGGCCGAGGTCCGGGTCCCGGAGGTCACCAGCAGGGTCAGGCCCGGACGCGCGGCCAGGGCTTCCACCAGGGGCAGGAGGGACATGGTCTCGCCCACGCTCACCCCATGCAGCCAGACCAGGGGACCGTCGGGGCGGGGAAGGCCGGAGCGCCCCAGCCGCTCCTCCAGGCGGGCCGCGTCCTCCTTGCCCGCCTTGACCCGCCGCCGCAGCAGCGGCCGGGCGCAGGGTTCCAGGAGGCCTAGGGCGGCGGCGTATAGGGTGAGGGAGAGCGGGCGTCTCACACGGCTTCCGCGGGCGAGAGGCGGCACACCTCCGCCCCGCCCATCTCCACCTGCAGGGTGCAGTGGCCGATGTTGAAACGCTTGGCCAGGCCCTCACAGGCGGCGTGCAGGAAGGCGTCGCAGTCGGGATTGGTCGGCCGGGTCAGGTGGGCGGTCATGGCCGTCTCGGTGGTGCTCATGGCCCAGACGTGCAGGTCGTGGACGTCGGTGACCCCGGGCAGGGCCGTCAGCCAGGATCGCACCTCGCCCACGTCGATCCCCTTGGGGGCGGCGTCCAGGGCCAGGTTCACCGAGTCCTTCAGCAGGCCCCAGGTGCCCAGCACGATCACCACGGCGATGCCCAGGCTGAGCGCCGGGTCGATCCAGCCCAGGCCGGTCAGGGCCATGACGCCCGCGCCCACCACCACCGCCAGGCTGACGGCGGCGTCGCTGGCCATGTGCAGGAAGGCGCCGCGGACGTTCAGGTCGTCGTGGCCGCGCATGAACATCAGGGCCGTGGCGGTGTTGATCACCACCCCGATGGCCGCGACGATCATCACCGGCAGGGTGGCGACGTCGGCGGGTTCGGCGAAGCGGCGCACCGCCTCCGAGGCGATCACCCCCACGGCCACCAGCAGCAGGACGGCGTTGGCCAGGGACGCCAGGATGGTGGCCTTGCGCAGGCCGTAGGTGCGCCGCGCGCTCGGCGCCCGGCGGGCCAAGATGGTGGCGCCCCAGGCCAGCAGCAGGCTGAGCACGTCCGAAAGGTTATGGCCAGCGTCGGCCAGCAGGGCCAGGGACCCCGACCAGAGACCGGCCCCCACCTCGGCCAGGACGAAGCCGAAGTTCAGCGCCACCCCGATGGCGAAGGCGCGGCCGAAGTCCTTCGGCGCGTGGCTGTGGCCATGATCGTGCGCATGGCCGTGGGCGCCATGATCGTGGTGGTGATCATGGTCGTGGTGGGAGTGATCGTGGTGATCGTGGGCCATGCCCCTATGTCTCACCGAGCGGGCGGCGGATCAATCCGCCGCCACCCGGGACTCCGCCTGCCGGGTGGCCGCCGAGAGCTTCGAGGCCCAGTCGGCGGTCAGGGCCTCGATGGCCGCGTCGTCGGCGTCGGCGGGGACGTAATAAGGGCCTTCCCAGATCGCCGAGCCCTTGCCGAAGGGGGCGGCCACCATGGCGGTGTCCCAGCTCCCGAGCCGCCTGGCCGGAGAAGCCGCCAGGCCCACCAACAGCACCGGCGCCCCGGTGCGCTTGGCGATCTGCAGGGCGCCGGGCGCCATCACCTCGTTGGGGCCGCGCGGGCCGTCGGGGGTGACGATCAGCACCCCGCCGCCCTTCACCCAGGCCATGGCCTCGCGGAAGGCGGCCACCACGGCCCGGGCCTTGGCCGAGTCGCCCTTCTTGGCCGAGGAGGCGCGGATCGAGGGAAAGCCGTTGTGGGCCATGGCCTGGGCGAAGAACTCGCCGTCCGCCGAAGGCGACACCAGGCAGTGGGCCAGCTTGGTCTGTTTGAGGATCGGGGCGACGGTCAGCGCCACCGGGATGCGCCCGTGCCAGAGCAGGGCGATGACCCCGGGTTCGGCGCGCAGGACCGCATTGGCGCCCTCGAGGTTCTCGTGCCGCCAGCGCACGCTGTGGCGGATCAGGCTCATATAGCCCGCCAGCACCCAGCCGAGGAACGCCTGGACGGCGGGTCTGCGGATGAACTTCTTCACGCCGCGGTCTCGGCCTCGAGATCCTGGCTGCGCGCCAGGCGGGCGTAGAGGCCGCGCTTCTTGATCAGGGAGCCGTGGTCGCCGGTCTCCACCACCCGGCCCTTGTCGATCACATAGATGCGGTCGGCGCCGCGCACGGTGGACAGGCGGTGGGCGATCAGGATGGTGGTGCGGCCGGCCATCAGGCGGGCGAGCGCCGCCTGGACCTGGGCCTCGCTCTCGGTGTCCAGCGCGCTGGTGGCCTCGTCCAGCAGCAGGATCGGGGCGTCCTTCAGGAAGGCTCGGGCGATGGCGATCCGCTGCCGCTGCCCCCCCGACAGCCGCGCCCCGGCCTCTCCCACCAGGGTGTCGTAGCCGCCCGGTAGCGACAGGATGAACTCGTGGGCCGCCGCCGCGCGGGCCGCGACCTCGATCTCCTCCTGGCTGGCCTCGGGACGCGCATAGGCGATGTTGGCCCGGATCGTGTCGTCGAACAGGAAGGGCTCCTGGGTCACCAGGGCGATCTGGGCGCGCAGGGACGACAGGGTCACGTCGCGGATGTCGGTCCCGTCGATGGTCACCCGGCCGGCGGTGGCGTCGTAGAAGCGGGGGATCAGGTTGAGGATGGTGGTCTTGCCGCCGCCCGAGGGCCCCACCAGGGCGACCGTCTCGCCGCGATGGACCTCCAGGGTGACGTCCTGCAGGGCCGGGGGACCGTCGGCGTAGGAGAAGCCGACGCCCTCGAAGCGGATGGTGGTGTCGCCGCGCGGCAGGGCGCCGGCGCCCGCGTGCTCGCGCACCTCCGGCTCGACGTCCAGGGCCGCGAACAGCCGCCGCGCGGCGCTCAGGCCCTCGGCCATCACGGTTTGCAGGTTGGAGAGCTGGCGCAGGGACTGGGAGGCCAGCCCCAGGGCCAGGATGAAGGCCATGAAGGCGCCGACGTTCATGGCGCCTGACTGCGAGCGCCAGCCGGCATAGGCGATGACCGCGGCGGTGATCAGGGTCATCACCAGCTCGGTGGCCGGGGCGGCGCGGGCCCGCGCATTGGCGCCCTTCACCAAATGCTTCTGGCGGCGCTGCACCACCTCGGCGACCCGGGCCTCCTCATAGGATTCGCGGTTCTCGATCTTCACCACCCGCACCCCGTCCAGGCTCTCCATGATCGCTGTCGACAGCGCCGAGGTCTCGGCCATGGCGCCCTTGGCGGCCTTGGAGGTGCGCTTGGAGAACCGGCGCATGATGAAGCCGGTGATGGGGGCCGCCGCCACCAAGGTGAGCGACAACAGCAGGTCGTTGGAGACCATCACCGTCACGGCCCCGATAACGGTCAGCAGGTGCTGGGTGTAGTTGATGACGCCCGAGGTCGCCGCCTCGCGGATCAGGCTGGCGTCGTAGAGCACCGAGGAGACATAGGCCCCGGAGTGCTGGGTGCGCAGGTGGGCCAGGTCGGCGCGGACCAGCTTGCCGAAGAGCTGCACCTGGACGTCGCCCACCACGGCGTTGCCGATCTGGTTGACCAGGGAGGCCTGGATCACCTGGGCCAGCGCCCGGCCGATGGCCAGGGCGCCGATGGTCAGCGGCACCATCACCAGGGCGCCGGGCTTGTGGTTGACCAGCAGGTCGTTGATGGCCGGCTCGAAGATCTGCACCAGCTTGGCCGAGAGGAAGGCCACGGCGATGGCCGCCACCATGGCGGCCGTCCAGGCCTTCCACCGGGGCCGCATATAGACCCTGGCGATCCGCGCGATCAGGGTGCGGGCCGGAAGCTCGGCGGCGTCGGAGACAGGCGCAGTCATCGTCCTTGGGGTCGGCTGTCAGGGCGGCGAAGTCAAGCGGCGGGCTGTCGCGGCGGTCTTTCGCAAGGGCGCACAAACGCCTAGTTAGGGGGCAGTCTTCTGGAGCGCCCCTTGGCCGAATTCGATCTGAAATCCCCCGGCGGGCGGCTTTCCACCACGCTGAACTACCTGTGGAACGACCATGCCTATCTGCGGCTGGCCTTTTCCAACGCCCACTGGGTCAGCGACGAGCTGGTGCGCACCAACCAGCCCTGGCCCTTCCAGCTGGCCGAATGGAAGCGGCGCGGGATCAAGACCATCATCAACCTGCGGGGCGGGTTCGACGCCAGCTTCCACGCCCTGGAGAAGGACGCCTGCCAGCGCCTGGGCCTGAAGATGGTGGACTTCACCATCACCAGCCGCGAGGTCCCCAGCCGCGCCCGGGTTCATGGCGCGAAGGAGCTCTTCGAGACCATCGAATATCCGGCCCTGATGCACTGCAAGTCCGGGGCGGACCGGGCCGGGATCATGAGCGTCTTCTACATGCACTTCCGGCAGGGCAAGCCGATCCGCGAGGCCCTGGAGCAGCTGTCGCTGAAGTACCTGCACATCAAGCACGGCAAGACCGGGGTGCTGGACTACACCTTCGAGCGCTACCTGGCCGAGGGCGGGCCGAAGGGTCAGACCTTCCTGGAATGGGTCGACAGCCCGGCCTACGACGAGGCGGCGATCAAGGCCGACTTCCGCAGCGAGATGTGGGGCCGGTTGCTCACAGAGGGCCTGCTGAAGCGGGAATAGGCCTCAGCGGCCCTTGTTCAGGTTCAGGTACTCCACCAGCCGTTCCTTATCGCGGCTGATCTGGTCGCCGATGGTGTTGTCCAGATCGAGCGTCGCGTAGCGGATCCAGGCCTCCGATCCCAGCTTGTCGCGGGCGAGGTTCAGGGGTGTCTTCCAGAAGTGGTAGCTGGCCCAGGCCAGGCCCAGCCCGAGCACCAGGGCCACGCCCTGGAACAGGCGGAAGGCCCAGGGGGCCGCGGCGATGGTCTGGCCGGTTTGCAGGACCAGCAGAGCGATCCAGGCCGCCAGGATCAGCACCACCAGGATGCCGCCGGCCCAGTTGATCCAGTAGCGTTCGCGGCGCACCCGCCACATCTCCACCTGGATGAACTTCTCCAGATATTCCATGCGCTGGGCCACCCACATCATCAGCCGCACCAGATAGGCCGAGCGCGCGCCCCAGGCCTTGCCGGCGTTGACGTGGCGGGTCTCCTCCTGGTCGGGCAGGGCGCGCAGGGTAGTGTAGAGGTTCTGCAACTCCCGGGTCCGCTGGACGATGAGCCGCGACAACTCGTAACTGCGGTTCTCCAGGCTGATCCGGTACTGCTGGAAGACCAGCGCATTGATCCCGGCATAGACCGGCAGGATCAGCAGCATGGTCGCGAGGATCGCCGCCACCTGGGCCAGGCCGCCCAGGCCCATCCCCGCCACCATCGCCGGTCCCTCCACGGCCATCAGCCAAAGACAGAAGAGCGCCAGGGCGAGCAGGACCCGTTTGGCGGCCACATAGCCCACAAGGGAGCCGAAAAAGGCCCGGCCATAGCGGCTGATGACGTCGCGGATGTCCCGATCGCCGGGAAAGCGCTCGTCGATGCTGGCTTCGTAGAAGTCGTAGAAGCGGTCGGGCTTGCGGGCGTGTTCCGAGAACGGGAACATGTCCAGCGGGGTGTTGTAGTAGCGGTCGATCTCGGCGCTGAGCTCGGCCTGCCGCTCGGGACTGGGATTGATGTAGTCGGACTCGGAGATCTGACCGAGTTCGTGACGGGCGCGGCTGGTGGCCGGCTCGGAACTCTCGCCGCTCATGATCGTGATCCCCGAACTTCCGCCGCCCAGATTAGGGCAAGCGGAAGTTGAGGGCCAGACGGCTCGCCGCAGACGAGAGCCCGCCGGTGGCGGTCTAGTGCTGGTGCTCGTCCTTGTCGGGGTCGAGCAGCTTGTGGGCGTGGATGATGAAGTAGCGCATCAGGGCGTTGTCCACCGTCGACTGGGCCTTGGTGCGCCAGGCGGCGACCGCCTCGGCGTGGCTGGCGTAGGCGCCCACCAGGTCGACCTTGGAGAGGTCGCGGAAGGTGTTGTGCTCGAGGTCTTCAAGTTCGCCGCCGATGACGAGGTGCAGGAGCTGCTTATCGGGCATGGCTGAGGTTTTCCGAGATGAATCAATTCCTCAAGGCGATATGCGAGACCCGGTTAAGGATCAATGGCGCCAATCGCGGCGCGGCGCAGACAAGGCTCGGTTGCGAGGGATTGGCCCGGTTGTAGGCGAAGGGCTGGCCCAGGTGGTCGCCGCAATAGGCGCCGGCCTCGCGGGCGATCAGGTCGGCGGCGGCCAGGTCCCAGTCGCTCTTGCGCACGATGGCGATCGCGGCGTCGAAGGCCCCCGAGGCCACCAGGCACATGCGGTAGGCTGTGGAGTTGCGGGCCTCGATCCGCATCGCCGGCCAGGGCTCGGGCCAGGCGGGATGCTCGAACATCCGCTGGTCCCCGATCATGCCGCACCCGTGCACCAGGTCGACGTCGCTGGCGCGGATGGGTTCGCCGTTCATGAAGGCGCCCTGGCCGGCGATGGCGGTGTAGGTCTCGCCGACGTCGGGGGCGAAGACCACGCCGGCGATGGGCAGGCCGTCCTCCACCACGGCGACGGACACCGCCCACCAGGGCCGGTCGCGGATGAAGGCCCGGGTGCCGTCGATGGAGTCCACCACGAACAGGCGGCGGTTGGCCAGGCGGTCGGCGTTGTCGGCGGTCTCCTCAGACAGCCAGCCGTAGTCGGGCCTGGCCCCGCGCAGGCGCTCGGTCAGCAGGGCGTCGGTGGCGAGGTCCGCATTGGTGACCTGGGTCTTGTCAGCCTTGATCTCCACCGACAGGCCCTCGCCCCGCAGGCGCAGGGCCAGGTCTCCGGCCTCGCGGGCCGCGGCGACGATCAGGTCGAGGTCCGCGCCGGCTCGGCTCATTTACCAGCTATGGCCAGGCCGTCGACGAGGATCGAGGGCGCGTTGGCCGAACCCCGGAACTCCAGGTCCGAGCCGGGGATCAGGCGGGCGTAGATGTCGATCAGGTTGCCGGCCACGGTGATCTCGGTCACCGGATAGGCCAGCTCGCCGCCTTCGAACCAGAAGCCCGCGCAGCCCACCGACCAGTCGCCGGTGTTGGCGTTCAGCGAGGGGCCGAACATCGAGGTGATCAGCACCCCCTTGCCCGCCTGCGCCATCAGGTCCGCCTGGTCCTTGTCCCCGGGAAGCAGGGTCAGGTTGGTGGTGCTGACGCCGGGAGGGCCGGCGAGGCCGCGGGAGGCGTGGCCGGTGGTCTCCAGGCCCAGCTGCCGGGCCGAGGAGGAGTTCATCAGCCAGGTGGTGAGCACGCCGTCGTCGATCAGGTTCCAGGCGCGGTTGGCCACCCCCTCGTCGTCGAAGGGAGAGGAGCCCAGGCCCCGAACCTTGTGCGGGTCATCGGTGACCGTGATCCCCTTGGCGAAGATCTGCTGGCCCAGCCTGTCCTTCAGGAAGGAATTGCCACGCGCGATGGAGGGCCCGGAGATGGCGCCGATCAACGGCCCGATCAGGGACATGGCCAGGCGGTTCTCGAAGATCACGGGGGCGGTGGTGGAGTCGATCTTTCGGGCCCCAAGCCGGGCGGCGGCCCGGCGGCCAGCCTCGGCGCCGATGCTCTCCGGTGTGGGCAAGTCGGATTGCCAGCGGGTGGAACGGCCATCATAGCCCCCCTCCATCTCGTCGCCCTCGCTGGCGATCACCGAGACGCCGATGGAATAGCTCGAGGCGCGGTGCACGCCGGAGAAGCCGCCGGAGGTCACCAGCCGCCACTGGCCGGAGGAGGTGGAGGCCGATCCGCCGTCGGAATTGGTGACGCGGGGCATGGCGCGGCCGGCGTCCTCGGCGGCGCGGGCGCGGTCCTCCAGCTGTTCGGGGGTCGGCTCGGCGGCGTCATAGAGATCAAGGTCGGGGAACGGGCCCCTGGCCAGGCGGGTGGGGTCGGCGAGACCGGAATAGGGATCCTCGGGCGCCAGGCGGGCCATGGCCACGGCGCGTTCCACCAGCTTGGCGCGGGCGTCGGCCGAGATGTCGGAGCCCGACACGGTGGCCTGCTGCTTGCCAACGAAGACCCGCAGGCCTAGGTCGCGCGACTCCTCGCGCTCCACCTCCTCCAGCTTGCCCAGGCGGACATTGATCCCAAGGGCGGCGCGCTCGGCGCCCACGGCTTCGGCGCTATCGGCGCCGGCCTTCAGGGCGGCGGCGACGACATCGGCTAAGAGGCTCTCTTCCATGCGGTGGATATGGCCGGGCGGAGGCTCCGGGGCAAGCCCGGCGCCCTCTCGTGCGCGCGACGGACGGCGAAACCGCCTCCACTTTCGTCTGTCACGCTCAGGCGATGGCGTAGAACAGCAGGGCCACGCCGATGAAGACATAGGCCAGCCAGGTCATCAGGACGCCGATCGCCCGCGGGAACGAGGTGCCGCCGCTGTTGGACAGACCCACCGCGTGCAGGCCGCGCCCCACGAACATCACGAAGCCCGCCAGGTGGATGGCCAGGGTCGGGGCGTTCACCAGCGCCAGGACGGCGAGGCCGGCCATGGCGGCGGGGATGTATTCGGTGGCGTTGCCGAAGGCGCGGATGGCCTGGGCCAGCTCCGGAATGCCCTCGTCGCCCAGGGCCACCTTGTGCTTCTGGCGCTGGCGCACCACCAGCAGGGACAGGACCAGCACCAGGAACATGTGCAGCCCGACCCAGAGGGCCGCGGCGTTGCCGGATGTCGATGTCACTGCGTCCATGGTCTCAGTCCCTCGGCCCCCCCGGGCTGGCGCGCAGTTGGGGTCGGAAATCGGCAAAGGGCAAGCCTATGCACCCCTAGGTGACAGGCGCTCCGCCGCCGGGCAGGCCAAGCCTGGACCACTTTTCGGTCACCAGCTTCACCGTGGCCTCGTCCATGCCCAGCTTCTCGCCCCACTCGCGATGGGTCTCCGGCGGCCACTTGTTGGTGGCGTCCAGGCCCACCTTCGACCCCAGCCCGCTCTCGGGCGAGGCGAAGTCGAGATAGTCGATGGGGGTGTTCTCGATCAGGGTGATGTCGCGGGCCGGATCCATGCGGGTCGACAGGGCCCACATGACGTCCTTCCAGTCGCGGGCGTTGATGTCGTCGTCCACGACGATCACCCACTTGGTGTACATGAACTGCCGCAGATAGCTCCAGACGCCCATCATCACGCGCTTGGCGTGGCCGGGGTAGGCCTTCTTCATGGAGACCACGGCGATGCGGTAGGAGCAGCCCTCCGGCGGCAGCCAGAAGTCGACGATCTCCGGGAACTGCTGGCGCAGCAGGGGGATGAAGACCTCGTTCAGCGCCTCCCCCAGCACGCTGGGCTCGTCCGGCGGCCGGCCGGTGAAGGTGGTCAGGTAGATGGGGTTCTTCCGCATGGTGATGGCGCTCACCTGGAAGACCGGGAACTGTTCGACGGAGTTGTAGTAGCCGGTGTGGTCGCCGTAGGGGCCCTCGTCGGCGTACTCGTCCAGCAGGACGTGGCCCTCGATGACGATCTCGGCCTCGGCCGGCACCAGCAGGGGCACGGTCTTGGCGGCCACCAGTTCCACCTTGGCGCCGCGCATCAGGCCGGCGAACTGGTACTCTGAAAGCGTGTCAGGCACCGGGGTCACGGCGGCCAGGATGGTGCCGGGATCGGCCCCGATCACCACGCAGGCGGGCAGGGGCTCGCGCTTGCCGGCGCTCTTCCAGCGGCGGTGGTGCTGGGCGCCGCCGCGATGGGCCAGCCAGCGCATGATGGTGCGGTCCTTGGACAGCACCTGCATCCGGTAGATGCCGAGATTGTAGTCGTCCTCCCGGTCCTCCGAGGGGCCCTTGGTCACCACCAGGGGCCAGGTGATCAGAGGGGCGGGCTCGCCGGGCCAGCAGGTCTGGATCGGCAGCTTGGAAAGGTCGATCTGGTCGCCGGTCCAGACGATCTCCTGCACGGGCGCCTTCTTCACCGTCGCCGGGCGCATGGCCATGATGGTCTTGGCGAGCGGCAGCATGTCCCAGGCGTCCTTCAGGCCGCGGGGCGGTTCGGGGCTGCGCAGGAAGGCCAGCAGTTCGCCCACCTCGCGCAGGTCGGCGGCGGTTGTGCGCTCGCGGCCCTCCAGGGTGACCCCCATCGCTACCCGCTTGACGGTGCCGAACAGGTTGACCAGACAGGGCATGCCCGAGGGCTCGCCGTCGGCGCGGGTGACGTTCTCGAACAACACTGCCGGCCCGCCCGTCGCCAGCATCCGGCGCTGAATCTCGGTCATCTCGAGGACCGACGAAACAGGCTCCTTGACCCGCACCAGCTCGCCGGCGGCTTCCAGCTTGGCGATGAAGTCCCGCAAGGACCGATAGGCCATGAATGCTCCCAGAGATGTGCGGGCGGAAGCTAGGGCCGGGGCGCGCGTCTGTCACCCTTTGCGGCCGGCGAGCGGCGGGCTAAAATCCAGCCCATGAAACGCCTCGACCTTGACGACCTGCCCCCCAAGCTCGCCCAACTGCTCACCGGTCTGGCGGAGGGCGAGGAACTGCTGCTGGTCCAGGACGGCATGGTGGCCGGTCACCTGACCGGCGGCGCCCCCGTGCCCGCAACCACCGGCGAGCCCGAACCGCCGCCGGAGGAGCAGGCCTCGGAGATCTTCGAGCAGTTCCGGGCGATGATGGAAGACGAGTTCTAGACCTTCGCGGCGTCGAACTCCTTGACCCACTTCTTCGGCGCGATCTCCCGCCAGCGGCGGTCCAGGAAGTTGCGGAACGAGCCGGGATGCAGGCTGTCGATCCGGGCCAGGACGGCCGGATAGTCCTTGTAGTGGGCGGTGATGTGGAAGGTGGCGGGCTCGGCCTCCATCAGCATCTCGCGCTCGTCGAAGCTGATCCCGGTGAGCACCATGCTCTGGTCGTCGCGGCGCAGGCGGGTGAAGAACTTGCCGTTCACCTTGAAGGCCGGCGAGCCGTAGGACATGCCCTCCTCGACGCCTGGAAACGACAGGACGATCTCGCGCATTTCGTCGGCGGTCATGGAGTCCTCGTGTTTTGTGGGCGACCCGAGCGGGCGAGCCTCCGTGGAGGTCCTGAGTGGGGCTGCCTGGCGCTTGGAAAGAAGTTCGGCGTCATCGCGCCAGCATAGCCCCGGGTCTCAGCCCTGGGCCAGCGCGGCTCGCCGACATCGCTCAACACCATGGCGTAGGGCCAGCTCTGGCCGTCGCGCTCGGCATAGCTGGAGACGATCTTGTGGTCGGGGTTCACATGGCCCAGGTCCACGTCCTCGTGCGGGAAGACGACGATGCGGCGGGTGTCGATGCAGACCACCAGCTCGAAGCCCTCCAGCACCCGCCGCGACATGGCCTTGATGCGGGAATAGTAGGGCTCCCGTTTCCAGGCCATGGGGCTGGCCGGATCGACGATGACGTTGAGCCGCCGGCCGTCCTTCTCGGTGTACATCAGGAAGCGGGCGCGGTCGGGCCGCCAGGCCGCGTCCAGCTTCTCGCTATCCAGCCACAGGCACATGAAGCCGACGCAGGGCGGCGGACTAGGACGTTCCCGTGACGGTGTCTTATCGGCCCGGCGCAGGTCCGGAGAGCTGCAGCGACAGGAAGTCCAGAGCATCATCAATTGGGATAAAGAAATTGATGCCGCGCGGCGCCTTCTCCTGCCCGACGCCCGAGACGGTGACCCCCACCACTTCGCCCTTGGCGTTCAGCAGTGGTCCGCCGCTGTTGCCGGGGTTCACCACCACGTCGCTCTGGATGTAGCGATAGCCGTCCAACACGCGATTACCGGAGACGACGCCCTGGGTCAGGCTGCCCTGCAGGCGCTTGTCCAGGGGTGTGCCGATGGCGAAGACCGTGTCGCCGGGCTGGACCGCGCCACGGCGCAGGGGCAAGGGCTGGCGACCGCGCGGCTCGGTCTTCACCAGGGCGATATCGCGGCCCAGGTCGGTCCGCACGACCTCGCCCACGGTTTCGATCCCGTCCGACCACTTGACCTTCAGATATTTCGAGGCGCCCACCACGTGACGATTGGTCAGCAGATGTCCGTCGCGGGACACGAGGAAGCCGCTGCCCATGCCGTCGCCGGTGAACAGGACCACCACGGACCCCGAAACCTCGGCCAACGGACGGGGTGACGCTGAGGCCTGCGGCAGGACAATGGGCGGACTCTGCTTCGGGGCCCTGGGCGCAGATACGGAGGGACCGGCGCTCAGCACGGCGGCGCGAAAGGCGTCCGTGGCCGCCAGGGCCCGGACATTCTCGGCGAATACCTTGGTGAGCATTCCAAGGACGATTTCGGTCTGGGGGTCCTTGATGTCTACTCGGGTCTCGGTCGGAATCTTGGCCAGGATGCGGGACTCGACGGGCGAATAGATCTGCCACTCCACGGCCATCTGGGCGGAGCCCACAGCGGCCGCGTCCTTGAGTTCGAGCTTCCGGTCCCGGGCTGTGAAGCCGGCGCAGGCCATGATGGAGATGTCGGTGACCAGGGCTCCCACTTGGAGTTCGGCCCCGTCATCCCCTTCCTTGAAGAGATTGTTGGGATCCCCCGCGACCTCAAAGCCGAGCGCGGTGAGTTCGTCCCGGAAAGCGCGATCGAGCAGCGGATCCTTGGCGTAGGAGTCGCGCTCGGAGTCCCAGGTGGCCAGATTGTCCTCGGGGCACTTCCGGCCCCACATGATCAAGGCCCAGGGTTGCCCCTGCTTCATGCTGTCGCCGACCCGGGCGAGGGAGACGCTTCGCGGCTTCGAGCCGGGACCTAGGGGTTTCGCCACAACCTCCGGCGGCCGGGGTTCTGAAAAAACGGAAAGTGTTTGCCCCCACGCCGCGGAGCCCCACCAGATCATCATCGCGGCCAGCGCCGCCAAGCCCTTCCACATCGCCGTCGCCCCCGCTCCTTAGCCTCCGGACTTCAACCTTAGGTCGCTTAATCCTCGGTGAACACCGCCAGCTCATTCCCGCTGGGGTCGCGGAAGTGGAACCTCCGGCCGCCGGGGAAACTGAAGATCGGCTTGAGGATCTCGCCGCCCGCGGCGGTCACCTTGGCCAGCATGGCCTCGATGTCGGTGGTGAAGATCACCACGAGGGGCGCCTTCGGAAGCTCGGCCGGGTCGGCCTGGAAGCCGCCGTCCAGGCCGCTGTCGCCGAAGGCGGCGTAGGTCGGGCCGTAGTCGGTGAAGGTCCAGCCGAAGGCCTGGCCGTAGAAGCTCTTGGTGGCCGGCAGGTCCGTGCCCGGCAGCTCCACGTAGTCGATCTTGCCGTCTTCGCGCATTTCGGTCGCCGCTTTCAGTTCCGTGTTTGTTCTTTTCTAAAAGCTCAATCCGAGAGAGTCCAGACGCAGGTTTTCTTCACCTCACGGTCCTCCAGCTCGCGGGTGGTGGCCACCTGGTATTCGGCCAGCTTGGTGAGGCCCGAGCGGGGGAAGTAGGAGCGGCCCGGATCGCCGATCAACACGGTGGCGCCAGCCGCGCGCGCGGCGATCAGGAAGGCCATGACCGCGTCGGTCATCGGCTTCTCGTAGCAGATGTCGCCGGCCAGGATGACGTCGGCCGCGGGCGCCGGCGACTCCAGCAGGTTGGCGTCGGTGAAGTCCACGGTGACGCCATTGGCCTGGGCGTTCAGCGACAGGGCCGCGCCGCAGAAGCCGTCGATGTCGGCGGCCAGCACGCTCGTCGCGCCGGCCCGCATGGCCGCGATCCCGACGATGCCGGAGCCCGATGCGAAATCGATCACCCGCTTGCCCGCGACGATCTCGCGGTTATCCAGGACGTAGCGCGCCAGGGCCTGGCCGCCGGCCCAGGCGAAGGCCCAGAAGGGCGGCGGCAGGCCGATCTCGGCCAGGGCCTCCTCGGTCATCCTCCAGATCGGGGTAATCTCGTCGGCGAGATACAGCTCCAGCTCCGGCGTGTGGGGCGGGGCCTGCAGCCGGGTGTTTTCGAGGATGAAGGCGCGACGGCCCTCGAAGCTGGGATCGATCATCCCCTCGCTTAGCGTTCGGGCTTCCCGGCCGCCAGCGACAAGACCTTCAGATAACCGCCGGGCTCGATCAGCATCCCCTCGGCGGCGCCCGAGGCCACCAGGGCCCGGTGCGCCCGGGGCAGCTGGTAGCAGGGCAGGTGCATGAACATGTGATGTTCGCAGTGGTAGTTCACATAGTAGGGGGCCAGCAGGGCGCGCTCGATCAGGTTGGCCTTGGTGGTCCGCGCATGGCGCAGGGGATCGGGCTCGTCCTTGGGGATGCAGGCGTGCTCGGCGATGTTCCTCAGCCGCGTGATCATTGGATACCAGGTGGCCTGGGGCAGGACCCACAGCACCGGCCAGGCCCACCAGGCGTCGAAGGGGGCGCCGATGGCGGTGATGACCACGCCGCCCAGCAGCCAGCGGCGCTTGCGGCGGACCTCCTCGGCCAGGATGGGCAGCAGGGGCTGGCCCGGCTTGCGGGCCTTCAGCCGCGCCACCAGGTCGCCGAACCGCTGCTTGAAGAAGGTCTGGCCGGTGAGGTCGCGCACCAGCTTGCGGCGCAGCGACAGCCGGGTGATCGGGAAGGGCGCTGACAGCCCCAGGTCCGGGTCCTCTGCCTGCTGGGCGAAGCGGTGGTGGGTCAGGTGATAGGGGCGGTAGCGCGCCAGGCCGCCGCCGGTCAGCCACTCGCCGGCGAGGTCGTTGACCTTCAGGTTCTTGTGCAGGGCGCCGTGGGCGGCGTCGTGCATCAGGATGGCCAGGCCCAGCTGACGGCCGCCGATGATCATGATGGCCAGCGGCAGGGTCAGGGGCCAGACCACCACCATGGCGCCGGCCGCCAGGATCACGATCCAGGCGTGGGCCACCAGGGCCAGGCCTCTCCAGTTGGAATGGGCGGCCAGGCGCGCGAAGTCGTCGGGCGCGAAATAGGTCTTGGGATCGACGCGTGCTGCGGCTGCCATCCCGTAATTATCCCACAAGATTGATCGCCGAAACAGCGTGACCCTGGGTCACGGACGGCCTTGGGCGCGGGGTTTTGAAGGGCTAGGGTCGCGGCGACCTTCGGAGAGACCCATGCGCCACCGCCTCGCGATCCTCGTCCTCGCCATGACCCTCGCCGCCGGCGGCGCCCAGGCGGCCAGCTTCAACTGCGCCCGCGCCCGCCAGGCCGATGAGCGCGCCATCTGCGCCAACCTGGCCCTCAACGACCAGGACGTCCGCCTGGCCCAGCTCTACGAGATCACCCAGCACCTGGTGGCCATGGGCCAGCGCGGCACGATCCAGGACGACCAGATCCAGTGGCTGCAGGCGCGCCACGCCTGCGGCGCCAATCGCGCCTGCCTGACCCGCGCCTATGCTCGCCGCATCGACCAGCTGAACCAGGTGCTTCAGCACGTCTACAGCCAGGGGCCGTTCTAGCGTGCTTGCTTGGAACGTGACGGGCGCCTGAACCGGTATCCACTTCAGGCTGTCACGTTCTAGATCGAAGACGCGGGCCCCGCCCACATCCCGGCGGCCAGCGCGATCACCAGCATCAGGCCCGCCAGGCTGTTGGATTTGAACAGCGCCAGGGCCGCGGCGCCGTCGCCGACGTCTAGCCGGGCCGCTTGGCGCGAGAGATGGGCGCCGAACAGGGCCGCCGGCGGCAGGAACAGGGGGCCGAGCCCACCGACCCAGGCGGCGGCGAGCGCCAGGACGAAGGCCGCCACATAGAAGCCCAGCACCGCCTTGGGCGCGGCCGACCCCAGCCGCAGGGCCGAGGACTTCACCCCGGCCAGCGCATCGTCCTCCAAGTCCTGGACGGCGTAGATGGTGTCATAGCCCAGGGTCCAGAAAATCCCCGAGGCGTAGAGCAGGACGGCCGGCCACTCGATCCGCCCGGTCGCCGCCGCATAGCCCAGCAGGGCGCCCCAGTTGAAGGTCAGGCCCAGCCAGGCCTGCGGCCACCAGGTGATCCGTTTCATGAAGGGATAGGCCGCCACCAGGCCGAGGGAGGCGACCCCCAGGGCGATGGCCAGCAGGTTCATGGTAAGCAGAATGGCGAGCGAGACCAGGGCGCAGGCTGCCAGGAAGGCCCAGGCCTGTTTGACGCTGATCTGCCCGGACGGGATCGGGCGGTTCGCGGTGCGGGCCACCTTGGCGTCGAAGTCGCGGTCGACGATGTCGTTATAGGCGCAGCCGGCCGCCCGCATCAGGGCCGCGCCGACGAAGACCTTGAGCATCAGAAGGGCGTCTGGCCACTGGCGGTCCATGGCGCCCGCCAGCGCGATCCCCTGCCAGCCGGGCAGCATCAGCAGCCAGATGCCCGTGGGCCGGTCGAAGCGGCCGAGCTTCAGCCAGGGGCGAAGGGCGACGGGCGCGAACCGGTCCACCCAGTTGGCGGCGTCGGCGTCAGGAAGGTGTGAGACAGCGGTCATCCTGGCCCCCGCATACCATACCGTGGCTTTCGCGCCGCAGTCACAATTTGGCGTAACGCCGTCGCTTGACGCGGGAATCCCGCCCGCCTAGCTTCCCGGCTCCACAGACGACGTGACCGGAAAGGAGGGTCAGCAAAGATGAAAGTCATCCCAGCCACCGCCCTCGCCGCACGCGCCGCCGGGTCTTCCTGCTGACCTGAGATTTCCCCGCGCCGCGCACCCTTAGCGCCCGCTCCAAGGACGTCTCCCGTGTTCGCCGACCCGCGCTGGAAGCCCCAGTCGCTCCCCTTTTTCCATGACGTCGCCGATGCGCGGACTCTCGCTGCATCTCCCGCCGTCATCGCACTCCGACGGCTCCAATGACCGATATCCACGATGAGGACGAAAATCGTCCCCGCACCCTGACCAACACCCAGGTGATCGCCTTCATGGCGGGGCACTGGATGGGCGAGCCCCGGCGGTTCGCCCTGATCGCCCTGCTGATGCTGGGCTCGACGGCCTGTGACCTGTCGATCCCCTGGGCGACGCGGGGGCTGATCGACGCGGTGGCGACGCCCACCTCGCCCACCGACAAGGCCTGGATCGCCTGGGCCAGCCTGTCGGGCCTGTACCTGGCCTTCTACAGCCTGCGCAGCGGCATGTTCCGCCTGTCCAACGGCTACTATTCGCGGATCATGGCGCGGATGGTGACCCAGGCCTTCGCGCGGGTTCAGGCCTTCTCCGCCGACTGGCACGCCTCCAACTTCGCCGGCGCCACGGTGCGCCGGGTCAGCCGGGCCATGTGGGGCTATGACAGCGCCTCGGACGCCCTGCTGTGGATGCTGACCCCCACCCTGATCGTGCTGTCGGGCCTGGCCATCTCCATCGGCCTGAAGTGGCCGGTAGCCGGCGTGTTCGTGGCGTTGCTGGTGGTGGCCTTCGCCATCTTCAACATCGTGGTTTCGACCCACTATATCCGCCCGGTGAACCTGGCCTCGACGGCGCTGGACTCCCAGATCGGTGCCAACCTGGCCGACGCCATCGGCGGCAATCCGGTGGTGAAGGGCTTCGGGGCGGAGGCCCGCGAGGAGAAGCGGTTCAGCGATCACGTGGCTGTCTGGCGCGCGGCCCAGCACCGGACCTGGAACAGCTTCAACACCGTCAGCTGGGGGCAGAACCTGTTCCTGGTGGTCCTGCAGGCGGGCCTGACCGGGCAGCTGGTCCATGCCTGGAGCCGAGGTGACGCGACGCCGGGTGACGTGGCCTTCGGCATCACCTCCTTCATCGTGATGGCCGGCTATATGCGGAACTTCAGCGAGATCACCCGCATGCTGCAGAAGGGCCTGGACGATATGGTGGACGTCGCCACCTACATGCGCACCGAGCCGCAGTTGGCCGACCGGGCCGACGCCGCGCCGTTCCGGGGCGAGCTGGGGGAGGTGGTCTTCGACCACGTCACCTTCGGATATGAGAACGCCGCGCGGCCGCTCTACCAGGACTTCAGCCTGGTGGTGGCGCCGGGGGAACGCGTGGCCCTGGTGGGGCCGACGGGGGCGGGGAAGTCCACCTTCGTCAAGCTGCTGCAGCGGCTGTACGACGTGCAGTCCGGCCGCATCCTGATCGACGGCCAGGACATCGCCCGGGTGACCCAGGGCTCCCTGCGGCGCGCCATCGCCGTGGTGCCCCAGGATCCGGCCCTGTTCCACCGGACCATCGGCGAGAACATCAGCTACGCCCGCCCCGAGGCCACCCAGGAGGAGATCATCCTGGCCGCCAGGCGCGCCCGCGCTCACGAGTTCATCGCCGGACTGCCTCGCGGCTACGACACCCTGGTCGGCGAGCGCGGCGTGAAGCTGTCGGGCGGTGAGCGCCAGCGGGTGGCCATTGCGCGGGCTTTCCTGGCGGATGCTCCGATCCTGGTCCTGGACGAGGCCACCTCGTCCCTGGACGTGGAGACCGAGCGCCAGGTCCAGGCGGCCATGGAGGAGCTGATGGTCGGCCGCACCACGGTGGTCATCGCCCACCGCCTGTCCACCATCCGCGGCGCCGACCGCATCCTGGTGTTCGAGGGCGGCCAGCTGGTGGAGGAGGGCCGCCATGCCGACCTGGTGGCGAGGGGCGGCGCCTATGCCCGCCTGCATGCTGTGACGGAGGGCGGCGCGTGACCGAGCACTATGAAGAGGCCGACGAGTCCGCCAACCGGGTGCTGAGCAACCGCCAGGTCCTGGGCTTCATCGTCGGCTACTGGCTGCGCCGGCCCTGGCTGCTGGCCGGCACCCTGGTGACGACGCTCGCCGCCATCGGTTTCGACCTGGCCATGCCCTGGGCCTCGGGGCGGCTGGTGGACGCCGTGGCGGCGGGACCGTCGAGCGCGGACCTGGCCTGGGTGGCCTGGGGGATGTTCGTCGGCGTCTATCTGGCCGCCTCGGTGATCCGCAACCTCTCGACGCGGTTCTGGATCCCCCTGGCGGCGCAGAACATGCGGGAGATGACCGACGAGGGGTTCGAGAAGGTGCAGTCCTTCTCGGCCGACTGGCACGGGGACAACTTCTCCGGCGCCACGGTGCGCAAGCTCAGCCGCGCCATGTGGGGCTATGACGTGGTCTCCGACGCCGTGGTCATGTGGTTGGGTCCGGCGCTGGCGGTGCTGATCGGCCTGTCGGTGATGATGATCCTGCGCTGGCCGATGGTGGGGCTGTTCTCGCTCGGGACGGTGGTGCTCTACATCGCCTCGAACATCTTCCTGACCACCAAGTTCGCCCGGCCGCTGAACCTGAAGTCGGTGGGGCTCGACAGCCGCATCGGCGGGGCCCTGGCCGATTCCATCGCCTCCAACGCCACCGTCCGGGGCTTCGGCGCCGAGGACCGCGAGGCCGCGCGGATCGCCGGCGTCACCGAGTTGTGGCGTTTCAACATCATCCGCACCTGGAGCCGGTTCATGGACATCTGGCTGGTCCAGAACCTGGTGCTGGTGCTGCTGCAGGCGGGGCTCACCGGCCTGCTGCTGCGGCTCTGGGGCCGGGGCGAGGCGACCGCGGGCGACGTGGCCTTCGGGGTCACCTCCTTCATGTTGATGAGCGGCTATCTCCGCAACATCGGCGACAATATCCGCATGCTGCAGAAGGGCCTGGACGACGTCGAGGACGTGGCCCGCTACTCCAACCTGTCGGCCCAGGTGGCCGACGCTCCGGGCGCGCCGCCCTTCGCCGGCGAACTGGGGGAGGTGGTCTTCGACCGGGCCACCTTCGGCTACAAGTCGGCCGAGCAGCCGCTCTACCGCGACTTCTCCCTGACCATCGCGCCGGGGGAGCGGATCGCGCTCGTCGGGCCGACGGGGTCGGGCAAGTCGACCTTCGTCAAGCTGATCCAGCGGCTCTACGACCTCGATGAGGGCCGCATCCTGATCGACGGCCAGGACGTGTCGAAGGTGACGCAGGGTTCCCTGCGGCGCGCCATCGCCGTGGTGCCCCAGGACCCGGCCCTGTTCCACCGGACCATCGGCGAGAACATCAGCTACGCCCGGCCCGAGGCCACGCGCGACGAGATCGAGCTGGCGGCCCGCCGCGCCCGGGCCCACGACTTCATCACCCGCCTGCCCAAGGGCTACGACACCCTGGTGGGGGAGCGGGGCGTGAAGCTGTCCGGCGGCGAGCGCCAGCGGGTGGCGATCGCCCGGGCCTTCCTCGCCGACGCCCCCATCCTGGTGCTGGACGAGGCGACGTCGTCCCTGGACGTGGAGACCGAGCGGGAGGTGCAGGCGGCCATGGAGGAGCTGATGGTGGGCCGCACCACCATCGTCATCGCCCACCGCCTGTCGACGATCCGGGGCGCCGACCGCATCCTGGTCTTCGAGAACGGCCAGGTGATCGAGGAGGGCCGCCACGCCGAACTGGTCAGCAAGGGCGGGGCCTATGCCCGGCTGCACGCGGTGACCATGGGGGCGGGATGAGCTGCCCTAATTGCTTCCCCTCCGGGGGAGCTGGCGGCGAAGCCGACTGAGGGGGCTAGGCCCTAGCCCCCTCCACCACGCTGCGCGTGGTCCCCCTCCCCGGTGGCGGAGGATCTGAGGTCAGAGCCGCCGCGAGACCGGCCGCCAGATCGCCCTTGGGCTCGACGCGGACGCTGCTCAATCCAAGCCAGCCGGCCATGAGCTGAAGTTCCTCCGCCAGCAGCCCGGGCGTCTCCGCGTCGGCCCAGGGCTCGGCGTGGGCCGACTGCACCAGCAGGACGCCGGCCTTGCGGTCGGCCTTCAGATCGACCCGCGCCGTGATCGCCTCGCCCTGGAGGAATGGCAGGACGTAGTAGCCGTGCACCCGCTTGTGGGCGGGGGTGTAGATCTCCAGCCGGACGCGCACGCCGAACATCCGCTCGGTGCGCTCGCGGAACCAGATCAGGTTGTCGAAGGGCGAGAGCAGGGCGTTGGCGGTGATCTTGCGTGGTCGCCGCGCGTCGGGGGCCAGATAGGCCGGCTGGTCCCAGCCCTTCACGGTGACCGGCAGCAGGTCGCCCATCTCCACCAGTTCGGCCAGGCGCGCCTTGGTGTCGGCCACCGGCATGCGGAAATAGTCCCGCAGGTCCCGCTCGGTCGCCACGCCCTGGGCGCGGGCGGCGATGCGCAGCAGTTCCCGCTGGGCCTCGTCGCGGGGCGGGGTCGGGGCGTCGCGCACCGACTTCGGGTGGACGTCATCGGGCAGGCCATAGACCCGCTCGAAGGTGGTGCGTCGGGTGGCCGTGGTGATCTCGCCGGCCCAGAACAGGCACTCCATGGCCCGCTTGCCCTCACTCCAGCCCCACCAGCCGCCCGCGCCCCTCTTCTCGCCGATCTCCAGCTCACCGGCGGAGATGGCGCCGCGGGCGTGGATTTCGGCCAGGGCCTTGTCGATGAAGGGGCGGTTCTCCCGCAGGAAGCGGGCGACGCCCTTCCAGATCCCGACGCCTTCGCGCGCGTCCTCCATCCGCCAGCGCATCAGGGGCTGGAGGGCGTGGGGGGCCAGCGAGGCCTCGTGCATCCAGTATTCGAACAGGGCCGGCTTCCTGCCCCAGGCGATCTCCTCCAGCAGCGGCCGGGGATAGGCGCCGAGCCTCGAGAACAGCGGCAGATAGTGGGTGCGGCTGACCACATTGACCGAGTCGATCTGCAGGAGCCCCAGCCGGTCGATGGTCTTCAGCAGGTGGCGCTTGGCCGGCGCCTCGGGCCGGCGGTCGGCGAACCCCTGGGCGGCCAGGGCGATACGCCGGGCCGTGGCGGCGGTCAGGGGCTCGGTCATAGGACCGGCAGGCCTAGGGCCTTGATGATGATCTCCGCGGACTGGTCGGGCGCGTTGACGGCGGTGTCCACCACCAACTCCGAAGGGATGGGCGGATAGTCCCAGATCCCCCGGGCTCGCAGGTCCCGCAGCATATCCAGATCGCGCAACTTGCCGAATTCACTCCGCGACACCGCGGCGATACGGCTTTCCTGAACGTCGATGGGCGCGGTGAGCTCGACGAACCGCGCCCGGCCGCCGTGCCGCTCCACCGCCGCCCGCGTGTCGCCCGGGAAGGTCTCGGGGACCGTGTGCTCCGGCGCGAAGGTGAAGACCAGCGAGCGGCCGATCTTCGCGGCGTCCTCGAAGACCGACAGCCACATCTGCTCGCGCAGGCGGATGAAGGGCTCGGTTCCGAACTCGAACACGGCGTAGACCGCGTCCACCACGAGATGATTGTGGAACAGGGCGAACCCCGTGCGGGCGACGAGCGCGCGCGCCACCGTCAGCTTCCCGACCGCGGCCGGGCCGTGGAGGAAGACCAGCTCCATCGGCCCCTAACGCTCCAGGCGTCCGTCGGTGAGGGCCTCGATCTCGAAGGGGAAGATGATGTCGGGATCGGGGTTCTTGACCTGCTTGGCAATGTCCTTCGGCGCGATGGCGTTCACCAGGTGGCGCATCACGTTGAGGCGCCCGGCCTCCTTGTCGTCGTTGCGCACGCAGACCCAGGGGCTGCGCGGCGCGTGGGTGCGCTTGAGCATCTCGTCGCGGGCGCGGGTGTAGTCGTCCCACTTGCTCTGGGCGGCCTCGTCCAGGGGGCTCGACTTCAGCACCTTCAGGGGATCGCTGTGACGTTCGGCCAGGCGCTTGGCCTGCTCCTTCTTGGAGACGTCGAGCCACAGCTTGACGATCGAGACGCCGCTTTCCACCAGCATGGCCTCGAAGGTGGAGACGTCGCGCAGGAAGCCCTCGTGCTCCTCGGGGGTGCAGAAGCCCATCACCGGCTCGACCCCGCCGCGATTGTACCAGGAGCGATTGAAGATCACGAGTTCGCCGGCCGCCGGCAGGTAGGGCGCGTAGCGCTGGAAATACCACTGGCTGCGCTCGCGGTCCGAGGGCTTGGGCAGGGCGACCACGCGGGTGGCGCGCACCGAGAGGTGCTCGGTCAGGCGCTTGATCGTCCCGTCCTTCCCCGCCGCGTCGCGGCCCTCGAAGATGATCAGCACCTTGGCGCCGCTCTCCATCGCCTTCTGCTGGAAGCGCACGAGGGCCAGTTGCGCCTGCTCGAGGCTGTTGAGGTCGTTGTCGGACTTATCTTTTGACATGGACTGAACCTAGTCCGCCGAGCGGGCAGTAGGCTAGAAGCTTGCTCCCATGATCCGCCTCTATGTGCCCCACGATCTCGCCGCCACCGCCGCCCTGCCGCTGGACGACGGGCAGAGCCGGTACCTGGCCGCGGTGATGCGCCAGGTGGTCGGGGACGAGGTGCTGGTGTTCAACGGCCGGGATGGCGAGTGGCGCGCAACCCTGATCGAGACCGGCAAGCGTCGGGTGATTCTCCGTGCCGACCGCCTGGAGCGGCCCCAGCAGATCGGGCCGGACCTCGACCTGGTGATCGCGGTGGTCAAGCGCGGGCGGCTGGAGACCATCGTCGAAAAGGCCGCCGAGCTCGGGGCGCGGCGCGTGCGGCCGGTGCTGACCGAGCGCACCAACGCCGACCGGGTGCGGGTCGAACGCCTGCAGGCCATCGCGGTTGAGGCGGCCGAGCAGACCGGGCGCCTCGACGTGCCGGAAATCCTCGAACCGGTGAAGCTGGACCGGCTGCTCAAGGACTGGAGCGGCAGATCCCTGCTCTTCTGCGACGAGGCGGGGGACGCCAAGCCGGTGCTCGACGCCCTGGCCGGCGCCGATTCCGGCCCCTGGGGCATCCTGATCGGACCGGAGGGGGGCTTCTCGCCCGCCGAGCGCGAACGCCTGCGGAGCCTGGACTTCACGGTCCCGGCGACCCTCGGACCCCGCATCCTGCGGGCCGACACCGCGGCCATCAGCGCCATGACCCTCTGGCAGGCCGCCCTGGGCGACTGGCGGGCCCCTTGAGCTTTCGAGAATTGCGCCCACCTGTTTGAACGGCGTAAAGATCGCCGCCGTTTGGGAGCGAACGCGCCGTCGGCGTGTTGGTGATGGGTTGGGGAGAAACATATGGCCGACGTCCTGGGCGACGACCGACCCCTCACGTTCGAGGATCTGGTCCACTGGTTCGAGGAGGGCGAGAAGCCCGCCGACCAATGGCGCGTGGGCGCTGAGCACGAGAAGTTCGTCTTCCGCCTGGGGACGCACGCCCCGGTTCCCTATGAGGGCCCGGACGGCATCAAGGCCCTGCTGAACGGCCTGACCCGCTTCGGCTGGAAGGCCGTGGAGGAGGGCGGGCACGTGATCGCCCTGGAACGCGGCAAGGCCAATGTGAGCCTGGAGCCCGGCGGCCAGTTCGAGCTCTCCGGCGCGCCGCTGGAGACCATGCACGACATCTGCGAGGAGACCGGGGCCCACCTGCAGGAGGTCAAGGTCGTGGCCGACGAGCTGGGCCTGGGCTTCCTGGGCCTTGGCCACACGCCGATCTGGCGTCGCGACGAGATCCCGGTCATGCCCAAGGGCCGCTACAAGATCATGCGGGAATACATGCCCAAGGTCGGCAAGCTCGGCCTGGACATGATGTTCCGCACCTGCACGGTGCAGGCCAATCTGGACTTCGGCTCCGAGGCCGACATGATCGCCAAGTTCCGGGTGAGCCTGGCCCTGCAGCCCATCGTCACCGCCCTGTTCGCCAACTCGCCCTTCGTGGAGGGCAAGCCGTCCGGCTGGCTTTCCAGCCGCGCGCGCATCTGGACCGACACCGATCCCGACCGCACCGGCATGCTGGGCTTCGTCTTCGAGGACGGGTTCACCTACGAGACCTACGCCCGCTACGCCATGAACGTGCCGATGTACTTCGCCAAGCGCGACGGCAAGTACATCGACCTGGCGGGCAAATCCTTCGTCAAGTTCATGGCCGGCGAGCTGCCGGAGATGCCGGGCCAACGCCCCACCATCAAGGACTGGGCCGACCACACCACCACCCTGTTCCCGGAAGTGCGTCTGAAGCAGTATCTGGAGATGCGCGGCGCCGACGCCGGGCCCTGGAGCCGTCTCTGCGCCCTGCCGGCCCTGTGGACCGGCATCTTCTACGACCAGGCGGCCCTGGCTGCGGCCTGGGACCTCTGCAAGGACTGGTCGGTGGACGATCACGAGCGCCTGCGCGCCGACGTGGCCCGCATCGGCCTGAAGGCCCAGGTGAACGGCCGCAGCGTCCAGGACGTCGCCCGCGACATGGTGGCGATCGCCCGGTCGGGCCTGAAGAACCGCAACCGCCTGAGCGGCGGCATGATCGACGAGACCGGCTACCTCACCGAGCTGGAGGAGATCGCCGACAGCGGGATCACCCCGGCCGAACGCCTGCTGGAACTCTACAACGGCCCCTGGGCCGGCGACGCCAGCAAGGTCTTCGAGGCGTTCGCCTACTGACCTGCCAACAGTATCGTCATGGCCGGGACAAACCCGGCCATGACGGACAGATCGGTGGGCGTCAGACCCCCTCGGGCCTCTGAGCTTCATCCGTATTGGCCGGCCAGTGTTCCTTCTGGCTGGCGCCGGAGCCGGAGTCGGTGTGCAGCACGGCCTCGTCGATGGCCTTGCGATCGGTGTGGAGGTGGGCCGGGTCGACGGTGTCGTCGGCCACCTCGTAGATCTCGAACCGGTCGGGATAGAAGGCCAGGCGGCCGCGGATCTGCTCCATGGCCGGATAGGGCTCCTCGTAGGTCCAGACGCCGTTCTCGGCGAATTCGCCGTCCATCAGCACCGTGAAGTAGGACGCATCGCCCTTGTAGGGACAGTGGGTCGTACGATCCGTGCGCGAGAGGTACTCCATGGAGACGTCCTGCCGCGGGAAGTAGACCGCCGGCTTGTAGCTGGCCTCCTTCAGAACCAGGGCGTCGGCCGAATCGGCGATGACGTGGCCGGCGAACTTCACCCGCCAACGGCTGGCGCCGGGGGTGATGGTGATGGGATGGTCGGGACCGGGGATTTTCATGGGACGCGCCTCCTAGGCCTAGCTAACGCCTGAGATGGGGGTGTGGCTCCCGGGGGACCAGGGGAGGGGTGGCCGCTTGCTTGTGCTGGCGACTTGCCCGTGATCTTCTCCCGCCAAACAAGCCCGGCGGGGGTGAAACAACCCCGTGAAGCGCCGGCCTCCCAAGGGATCGGAAGACCGTCTTCATGATAAACCTCGTCGTCATGCTGGGGATTCTCGTCACGCTCGTGACCGGGATTCCCGTGCTCCTCCAGCTTTTGAAAAACCACCCGCGCGGGCTGATCATCCTGTTCTTCGCCGAGATGTGGGAGCGCTTCTCCTACTACGGCATGCGCGCCATCCTGATCTTCTACCTGACCCAGCACCTGCTGTTCGACCAGGCGACGGCCTCGGCCCAGTACGGCTCCTACACGGCGCTGGTCTATCTGCTGCCGCTGTTGGGGGGCCTGCTGGCCGACCGCTATCTCGGCACCCGCAAGGCGGTGGCCTTCGGCGCACTGCTGCTGGTGGCCGGTCACTCGATGATGGCGTACGAGGGCAAGCCCGCCACCCAGAATCTGGTCTATGCGGGCCAGAGCTATGAGGTGGCCTCCCAGGGCCGCGTCGACGCCCGCAAGGTCCAGCTGATCGTCGCCGGCAAGTCCTACGAGTTCGGACCCGCCGAGGGCGGCGGCCTGGAGATCAAGGGCCTGGGCGACGGCGGCCCGCTGCCGTCGGTCCTGCCCAAGGACAGCTTCAAGATGGAGACCACCCAGGACAAGACCGGGGTGAACGCCTTCTACCTGGCCGTCTCGCTGATCATCATGGGGGTGGGCTTCCTCAAGCCCAATATCTCCACCATCGTCGGACAGCTCTATCCGCAGGGCGATCCGCGGCGGGATTCCGGCTTCACCCTCTACTATTACGGCATCAATCTCGGCGCCTTCTGGGCCTCGATCCTCTGCGGCCTGCTGGGCCAGACGGTGGGCTGGTGGGCCGGCTTCGGCCTGGCCGGCGTCGGCATGGCCGCCGGCTTCGTGGTCTTCGTCCTGGGCAAGAAGCACCTGATGGGCCACGGCGAGCCGCCGAACCCGGAGCTGCTGGCCAAGCCCCTGATCGGCCCCATCAACCGCGAGTGGCTGATCTATATCGCCGCCGTCCTGGGGGTCGGCCTGGTCTGGCTGCTGGTGCCCCACAACGACATCGTCGGCACGGCCCTGATCGTCTCGACCCTCGCCTCGCTGGCGGTCATCCTGGCGGTCATCGTCTTCGCCTGCAAAACCTGGGTCGAGCGCCAGCGGATGATGCTGGCGGTGATCCTGATCTTCGGGGCGGTGGTGTTCTTCACCCTGTTCGAGCAGGCCGGCACATCGCTGAACCTGTTCGCCTCGACCAATGTCGACATGACCATCACCCAGCACGCGGTGACCTTCCTGGGGATCCCGGTGGGAACCCCCGATCAGATTCGCGCCATCGGTCTGGATCCCTCCAGCGTCTTCTTCGTCGACGCCACCATCGGGGCCGCCCAGACCCAGTCCTTCAACGCCGGCTTCATCCTCATCTTCGCGCCGATCTTCGCGGCGATGTGGGCCTATCTCGCCACCCACAATCTCGACCTCAACCCGACCATGAAGTTCGGCCTGGGCCTGGTCCAGGTGGGCCTGGGCTTCCTGGTGGTGGTCTGGGGCGCGGGGCTGGCGGACGCCACCTTCCGGGTGCCGCTGATGCTGCTGGGGGTGCTCTATCTGCTCCACACCACCGGCGAGCTCTTCCTGTCGCCCGTCGGCCTGTCGGAGATCACCAAGCTCTCCCTGCCCTCGGTGGTGAGCTTCATGATGGCGGTCTGGTTCCTGTCCTCCTCCATCGCCCAGTTCGTCGGCGGCAAGATCGCCGGCCTGATGGGGTCGGAGAGCATCGGCGGTCAGGTCCTGGATCCGCAGGCGGCGCTCGCCACCTCCATCGACGGCTTCAGCAAGCTCGGCTGGGCCGGGATCGGCTGCGGGGTGTTCTTCATCCTCATCAGCTTCCTGGTCCGCGGCTGGGCCCACGGCGTGGAAGCCCCGGCGCATCCGGAACTGTAGGCGACGAGCTTCCTCCCCCGCTTCGCGGGGGAGGAAGGCTCCGGCTCTAGCCGAAGCTCTTGCGCACCCGGACGTAGAACATCCGGCCGACCTGGATGTCGCGGTCGTCGACGAAGTCCAGGGGGCTGGTGTTGCGGGGGCCGGCATAGACCTGGCGGGTGTGGCGGAAGCCGCGCTCGGTCAGGTTCTGGATCTCCACCCGCACCAGCAGGTCCGCCCGGGGCTTCCACTCCCCGAACAGGGTGACATAGGTCTTCAACTTGTCGGTGGAGATCTCGTCGAAGCGGTAATAGGTCCGCCGCCAGGCGCCGTAGGCGTCGAGCCCCCAGGTGGCCCGCCAGCGCGGCAGGTCCTGGGTGAAGTGGCCCTCCCATTCCAGCGGCCGCAGGCCCGAGATCTCGCGCTTGGCGCCGGTGGTGGGGTCAGTGACCTCCGAGCGGCGCCAGGTGGCGTCGCCGCGCAATTCGCCCCCGGGGATCAGGCGGTCCAGGGGCAGGGTGAGGGTGGCCTGAAGTTCGTCCTTGGTCCCGTCGCCGATGTTGCTCGGCGCGTCGAAGGGGCCTGACGGGCCGTAGATCGGGGCGCGGTCCACCGCGTCACTGAGGGCGAAGTGGCGCAGGGTGAGCACCGCGGCGCCCTTCTTCCAGAACCGTTGCTCGAAGGCCGCCTCGGTCACCCAGGCCTGCTCCGGCGCCAGGTCCGGATTGCCGGCGGTGAGCACCCCGGTCCCGAGCGAGGAGGTGGCCACGAAGTCGTCGAAGTTGAGCTGCCCCACGACGCGCTCGAAGCGCACCCGCACCTGGGTGTTGGCGCTGGGCGCCCAGGTCGCCGCGATCCGGGGCTTGGTGTAATAGAGGGTCTTCTCCAGCGAGACGTCGCCGTCGGAGGAGATGGCCGAGCCCTCCTCGCGGACGCTGCCCTCGAGGGTCCAGGCCGGGATCGGCCGCCAGACGGTCTTGAGGAAGACCTCCCCGCGCTTCTCCTCCACCGTGACATTGGCCGCCGGCAGGGCGATGGGAACGCCGTTCTCGGCATAGGCGGTCTGGCTCTCCAGCTTGTTGAGCGCCGCCTCGGCCCCGGCCTCCCAGGACAGGGTCTCCGACTGGCGGAACTTCAGCACCCCGCGCCCGATGGTCTCGCTGATGTCCTTGCCCAGGGAGAAGGCCGCGATGTCGGGCGGGGAGCGGAACCCGGCCTCGTAGCTGTAGTCCTCGGTCTGGCGCAGACCCAGCAGCTCCAGGCTGGTGCGGGGGCCAAGCTCGTGCTTGTAGTTGGCGCCCAGTTCGACCTGGAAGCGGTCCTGGCGTTCGCCCGAGGATTGCAGGACCGGCGCCTGGAAGCGACCCCAGTTCAGCTCGTTGCTGCGATAGTGGTCGTCCAGGAACCGGCCGTTGACCCGCAGCTTGCCGCCGAAGGCCTTGGCCTCGTAGGCGCCCGACCCGATCCACTGGTGCACGTTGCCGTGGGAGTCGATGTCCGAACGCTCCAGCACCGCGCCGGTGGGGCTCACCCGCACGTGCGGGCCCGCGCCCCAGCCGTCATCGATGCCCTCGCCGTAGCGCAGGCTGCCTTCCCAGGCGCCGGGGCCGGCGGGGCCGGAGCCCTCGACGCGGACCCCGAACTTGTAGCGGCCGTCATAGGCCAGGTTCTGGCCCACCTGGACCAGGCCCTGCAGGCCGCCGCCCTTCGTCTTGACGACATTGGCCAGGATCGACTTGCCCTGCATGTCGATCCCCGGCGCCCCGCCGCGGATCAGCTCGATGTGGTCCACCTGGCCCGCCGGGATGCGGCGCAGGATGTCCTCCAGGTTGTCGGTCTTGGAGGTGGGGCGGCCGCCGTCGATCAGGACGTTGCCGGCCGCGCCCTCGAAGCCGCGGACGCTGTCGTCGCCGGTGTCGATGCTGAAGCCGGGCAGGCGGGAGACCATGTCATAGGCCGTCACCGGCCGCTGTTCGGCGAAGAAGGCCGGGGGATAGCTGATGAGGCCCTGGGCGCCGGTGGTCTGGGCCAGGGCGGCGGCGGGCGCGGCGCTGACGAGCAGGGCGGCGGCGAGAGTGCGGAGAGGTAGCATGTGACAGGTCCCCAGTGGCGCCCGCAGGTGGCCTGGGGTCCGAGGGCGAGGCCAATTAAATGCCCGTAAGGTGGATTAAATCGCGGAAAGGTTTGCGGAAAACCCGCGGCTAGAAGGTCTTTCTCACCCGGATATAGAGGCCGCGGCCGAACTGGACGTCACTGTCGTCCACGTACTTCACGGGGGCGGTGCTGCGGGGGCCGGCATAGGCGGTGGTGGTGTGTCGGAAGCCGCGCTCGGTGGCGTTGTTCAACTCGGCGCGGACAGTGAGGTCCGGCTTGGGTTTCCACTCGGCGAACAGGATCACGAAGGTCTTCAGCTTGTCGGTGTAGATGGCGTTGTACTTGTAGGAGGTCTCGCGCCAGGCCCCGAAGGCGTCCACGCCCCAGTTCATCCGCCACTGCGGCAGGTCATGGGTGAAATGGGCCTCCCATTCCAGGGGCCGCAGGCCGGAGATCTCGCGCTTTTCGCCGGTGGTGGGGTCGGTGACCTCCGAACGCCGCCAAGTCGACACGCCACGCAGCTGCGCGCCCTTCAGAAGGGCGTCCAGGGGCAGGGTGGCGTTGAGGATCAGCTCGTCCTTGGTCCCGTCGCCGATATTGCTGGGGGCGTCGAACACCTGGCTTCCGGCGAAGATCGGGGCCCGGTCGATGACATCGGTGAGCTTGGAGTGGCGCAGGGTGAGCACCACCGCGCCCTTGGTCCAGAAGCGGCGCTCGACGGCCAATTCCGTCACCCAGGCCTGTTCCGGCGTCAGGTTCGGATTGCCGACGGCGAACCCACCGTTGTTGGGGGAAGAGTCGGCCACGAAGTCCTGGAAATCGAGCTGACCGACGACGCGCTCATAGCTGAAGCGGACCTGGCTCCTGGCGTCCGGCGCCCAGCTGCCCGCCACCCTCGGCTTGAGGAAGTAGAGGGTCTTTTCAAGAGCGACGTCGCCCTCGGAGGTGAGGGACGACCCCTCGTAGCGCAGGCCGCCTTCCAGGGTCAGGGCGCTGAAGGGCTTCCAGACCGCCTTGCCGAAGGCCTCGCCGCGGGTCTCGGTCACCTTCACGTCGCCGGCCGGCAGGGTGTCGGGGACCCCGTTGCTGAGCTGGTCGGTCTCGCTCTCCAGGATATTCAGCGCGCCTTCGCCGCCCGCCTCGAAGGAGAGGCTGTCGCTCAGGCGAAACTTCAGCACCGCGCGGCCGATGGTCTCGCTGGTCTTCTGGTCGAGGTAGAAGTCGCCGTTGAAGCCCGCTGAGCGGAAGGGTGAGACGATGTCGTGCCCGGCCAGCTTCTGAAGGCCGATCAGTTCCAGATTGGTGCGCGCGCCCAAGCCTCGTTCGTAGCGGCCGCCGAACTCGGCCTGGTACTCATCGTCGCTGTAGGTGACCGACTCCAGGGCCGGGGCTGGGAATTTGATCCAGTCCAGCTGGTTGAACTCGTACCAATTCCAGAAGCCGCGCGTGTTGAGCTTCAGCTTGCCGCCCGCGAAGGGCGTCTCGTAGGCGCCGGTCACGATCCACTGATAGGCGCGGCCGTGGCTGTCGATGTCCGACACGACGAGCGGGGTCCCGTCGGGCTTGAGCTGGACATGGCGGCCGGGCCCGGCGCCGTCGTCGATCCCCTGACCATAGCGCAGGCCGCCCTCCCAGGAGCCGCGACCGGCCTGGCCGGAGGCCTCCAGCCGGACGCCGGAGCTGTTACGACCGTCGTCCATGACGTGATTGTTGGCGAGCGCGATGAGGCCCTGGAAACCCGAGCCCTTCGTCTTGACGACATTGGCCAGGACCGACTTGCCCTGCATGTCGATGCCCGGGGCGCCCCCGCGGATCAATTCGATATGGTCCACCAGGGCGGCGGGGATACGGCGCAGGATCTCCTCGATGTCGTCGGTCTTGGAGGTGGGCCGGGCGCCGTCGATGAGGATGTTGCCGGCCGAACCCTCGAAGCCGCGGACGTCGTCGCCGCCGTCGATGGAGAAGCCGGGCAGGCGCTGGACCATGTCCAGGGCCGTGGCGGGGCGCTGCTCAGCGAAATAGGCCGGAGGGTAGCTGATCACGCCCTGGGTCGCGGGGGCGGGCTGGGCCGTGGCCATGGCCGGCGCGGCGGCCGCCAGGACGGCGACGAGGCTCAGAGCAGGTATCATGTGACGGTTCCCCCAATGCGCGCAGAGGTGCCTGCGCTCAGGGAGTCACGCCAATTAAATGCCCGTAACCATCGCCAATGGGTCAGTCCGGGCGCTCGCGGACTACGCCTGTAATTCCGAAAATTTACAGACGTAGTTCCTATGTCAACCGGCGGTATGTGAATTCGCGGTCATGTTCGGCGCCTAGACGCTGGTCCCGCCCACAGTGAGGCCGGTGATCTTCAGCGAGGGCTGGCCGACGCCGACCGGGACGCTCTGGCCCGACTTGCCGCACACGCCGACGCCGGGATCGAAGTCGAAGTCGTCGCCGATCATGGTGACCCGGGTGAGCGCCGACGGGCCGTCGCCGATCAGGGTGGCGCCCTTCACCGGAGTGGTGATCTTGCCGTCCTCGATCAGGTAGGCCTCGGTGCACTGGAAGACGAACTTGCCGTTGGTGATGTCCACCTGGCCGCCGCCGAAATTGGCGCAGTAGAGGCCGCGCTTGGTGGCCTCGATCATCTCCGCGCGCGGGGTCGTCCCGTTGTCCATGGCGGTGTTGGTCATCCGCGGCATGGGCATGTGGGCGTAGGACTGCCGCCGGCCGTTGCCGCCGGCCTTCATGCCCATCAGCCGGGCGCTCATCCGGTCGTGCATGTAGCCCACCAGGATGCCGTCCTCGATCAGCACCGTGCGCTCGGTGGGCGTGCCCTCGTCGTCGACGGTGAGCGAGCCGCGGCGGCCGGGCAGGGAGCCGTCGTCGAAGACGGTGACGCCCTTGGCCGCCACCCGCTCGCCGATGCGGCCGGCGAAGGCCGAGGTGCCCTTGCGGTTGAAGTCGCCCTCCAGCCCGTGGCCGACGGCCTCGTGCAGCAGGATGCCGTTCCAGCCGGCGCCGAGGACCACGTCCATCTCGCCGGCGGGGCAGGGGACGGCCTCCAGGTTCACCAGGGCCTGGCGGAGCGCCTCCTCGGCCTGCTCCTGCCAGTTGGCGGCGCCGATCCAGGCCTCGAAGCCGGCGCGGCCGCCGGCGCCGGTGAAGCCGTTCTCGCGGCGGCCGTCCTTCTCGACGGTGATCTGGACGTTGATGCGCGACAGGGGCCGCACGTCGCGAATCAGCCGGCCGTCGGCCCGCAGGATCTCCACCGTGCGGCGCTCCCCCGACAGCGAGGCCATGACCTGGACGACGCGCGGATCGCGGTCGCGGCACCAGGCGTCGATCTCCTGCAGCAGGGCCACCTTCTCGGAGAAGACCGGGGAGGCGGTGGGATCGTCCTCGCCATACAGCTTGGTGTTGGTGGCCCGCGGGGCCTCGTCGGCGCCGCCGGAATAGCCGCGCTTGGCGAGCGAGGCGGAGGCCGCCGCGCGGCGGATCGAGGCCTCGGAGATCTCGCTGGAGTGGGAGTAGCCGGCGGTCTCGCCTGCAACCACCCGCAGGCCGAAGCCCTCCGACGAATCATAGGCCGCCGACTTCAGGCGGCCGTCGTCGAACAGGAACGATTCGCTTTCCGAGCGCTCCACGAACAGCTCCCCGTCGTCGGCCCCCTGGAGAGCGTCCCCCAGGATCTGGCGGGCCCGTTCGGGCGAGACGCCGGCGGAATCCAGGATCGAGGGGGCGGGGGAGTGAGCATTCATGAGCGCGGCGCCTTGTCTGAACTGGCCTCAGAGATAGGGGCTCGCGGCGCGAACGTCACCCCAAACCGCCTGCGGAGGCGGCGTTCGGCCCCTTGGCGCGGTCTTCCGCCGCTCGTCGAGCCAGGGTCTGACCAGGGTGCGTCACATCGTCCGAAGGTCGCAGGCGAAGACGCAGATCAAGCCTCCGCCCCCAGGCCCGTCATGCAACCGGCTGACGGCCGTCAAACCCCGCCTTGATTCGCCTCAATCTTCCTTGGCAAGGCCTCGGTGAGCGCGTATGCACCCCGCTGAAGGGCCGGGCCTCGTCAGTTGCGGGGCGCGATCTTCTATGACGGCGGCGGGGGCGATCGCTTCAAGGCGAGACGCAGCCGGCCAAGCAGACCGAGGGGACATGAAGTCGAGGTTTCAGGGTATGCGAGCGCTGGCGGCAGGCGCCGCCGCGGGCGCAATGACAGCGTTTTGGGGCCTCACCGCCCTGGCGGCTGAGGATCGCGTGGGTCAGCCCACGCCGGGGGCGATCGACCTGCAGCCGGGGGTGACCCCGCTGCGTGAGGACGCCATCTTCTTCCACAACATGATCCTGCTGCCGATCATCACGGTGATCTGCCTGTTCGTGCTGGGGTTGCTGGTGTGGATCGTGATCCGCTACAACAAGCGGTCCAATCCGATCCCGGCCAAGTGGAGCCACAACACCCCGATCGAGGTGATCTGGACGGTGGTCCCGGTCCTGATCCTGATGTTCATCTCGATCTTCTCGTTCAAGCTGCTGTTCGCCTACCACGACATGCCCAAGCCCTACATGACGGTGAAGGCCACGGGGTATCAGTGGTACTGGGGCTTCGAATACCCGGACAACAAGATCGGGGAGTTCGTCTCCAACATCCTTCCCGAGGACGAGGCCAAGGCCAAGAACGTCCCCTATCGCCTGGCGGCCACCGAGCCCCTGGTGGTGCCGGTCAACCAGGTCGTCCGCGTGCTGGTCACCGGCGCCGACGTGATCCACGCCTTCGCGGTCCCCTCCTTCGGGGTGATCACCGACGCCGTCCCCGGCCGGGTCAACGAGACCTGGTTCAAGGTGGACCGTCCGGGGATCTATTACGGTCAGTGCCGTGAGCTGTGCGGCGTCGACCACGCCTTCATGCCCATCGAGGTCCACGCCGTGAGCCAGGCCGAGTTCGACGCCTGGGTCGCCGCCAAGGGCGGTTCGGCCGTCGGCGCCAAGCCCGCGGCCCCGGCCGCGGCGGACGCCGCGGTCCCGGTCTCGGCCACCGCGCCGGCTCCGGCCTCCCCGACCAATCCCGCCGCGCCGGCTCCCGCCGCCGCGACGCCGACCTCCACGCCGCCTGCGCCTGCTCCGGCGCCGGCCGCGCACTGATCCAGGACACGCGTACGATGGCACATGCCGCCGCTCACGATCATCACGACGATCACGACCACAAGCCCGGGTTCTTCACCCGCTGGTTCTTCTCGACGAACCACAAGGACATCGGCACCCTCTACCTGATCTTCGCCATCATGGCCGGGATCGTCGGTGGGGCGCTGTCGGGCCTGATCCGCTGGGAGCTGTTCGAGCCGGGGATCCAGGTCTTCACCAAGGGCTCGCTCCTCGACCAGCTCGGCGTCGTGGAAGCCTCCAAGCACGGCTACAACGCCGTGGTCACCGCTCACGCCCTGATCATGATCTTCTTCATGGTCATGCCCGCCATGATCGGCGGGTTCGGCAACTGGTTCGTGCCGCTGATGATCGGCGCGCCGGACATGGCCTTCCCGCGGATGAACAACATCTCCTTCTGGCTGCTGGTGGCCGCCTGGGTGATGCTGCTCACCTCGATGTTCGTCGACGGCGGCCCGGGCCGCGGCTTCGGCGGCGGCTGGACGCTCTATCCGCCGCTCTCCACCACGGGCCACACCGGTCCGGCGATGGACTGCGCCATCCTGTCGGTCCACCTGGCCGGCGCCAGCTCGATCCTCGGCGCCATCAACTTCATCACCACCATCTTCAACATGCGCGCGCCGGGCATGACCCTGCACCGCATGCCGCTGTTCGTCTGGTCGATCCTGGTGACCGTCTTCCTGCTGCTGCTCTCGCTGCCCGTCCTGGCCGGCGCGATCACCATGCTGCTGACCGACCGCAACTTCCACACGCACTTCTTCGACGCCGCCGGCGGCGGCGACCCGGTCATGTACCAGCACCTGTTCTGGTTCTTCGGGCACCCGGAAGTGTACATCCTGATCCTGCCCGGCTTCGGCATGATCAGCCACATCGTCTCGACCTTCTCCAAGAAGCCCGTCTTCGGCTACCTCGCCATGGCCTACGCCATGGTGGCCATCGGCTTCATCGGCTTCGTCGTGTGGGCGCACCACATGTACACGGTCGGCATGACCATCAATCTGCGGGCCTATTTCGTGGCCGCGACCATGGTCATCGCGGTGCCCACCGGGGTGAAGGTGTTCTCCTGGATCGCCACGATGTGGGGCGGCTCCATCGACTTCAAGACGCCCATGCTCTGGGCGATGGGCTTCATCTTCCTGTTCACCGTCGGCGGCGTGACCGGCGTGGTGCTGGCCAATGCGGGCATCGACTACAGCCTGCACGACACCTATTACGTCGTGGCCCACTTCCACTACGTGCTCAGCCTCGGCGCCGTGTTCGCGATCTTCGCGGGCTTCTACTACTGGTTCGAGAAGATCTGGGGCGTGAAGTACCGCGAGTGGCTCGGCGCGCTGCACTTCTGGATCACCTTCATCGGGGTGAACCTGATCTTCTTCCCGCAGCACTTCCTCGGCCTGCAGGGCATGCCCCGCCGCTACGTGGACTATCCGGAGGCCTTCACCCTCTGGAACCAGGTGTCCACCATCGGCTACCTGATCACCGCCTCGGGCGTGGTGGTCTTCCTGGTGATGCTCCTGGAAGCCGCCGTGTCGCGCCGCAAGGCCGAGGCCAATCCCTGGGGCGAAGGCGCCACGACGCTGGAGTGGACCCTGTCCTCGCCGCCGCCGTTCCACCAGTTCAACGAGCTGCCGGTGATCAAGCCCGACCTCCACTAGGTCCGGTCCTCGCCAAAGACTTCAAGAGGGGCGCGGGCTGGAACCTTCCGGCGCGCGCCCTTCGTCTGTTGAGAGTATAGCCATGGCGATGTCGTCAGCCCTTCCCACGAGCCGCGCCCCCGCGCGCTGGCAGGACTTCCTGCAGCTCCTGAAGCCGCGGGTGATGTCCCTGGTGGTGTTCACCGCCATCACCGGCATGGTCTGCGCCGACTCGCCGATCAACCCGATCCTGGGCGCCATCGCCATCTTCTGCATCGCCGTGGGGGCGGGCGCCTCGGCGGCCCTGAACATGTGGTTCGACGCCGACATCGACGCCAAGATGCGCCGCACCCGCGGCCGCCCGGTTCCGGCCGGTCGTGTCCAGGGCGCCGACGCCCTGGCCCTGGGCGTGGTGCTGTCGATGTTCTCCGTCATGCTGCTGGGCATGACCGTGAACTGGCTGGCCGCCGCCCTGCTGGCCTTCACCATCGTCTTCTACGCCGTGGTCTATACGATGTGGCTGAAGCGCTCGACGCCGCAGAACATCGTCATCGGCGGCCTGGCCGGCGCCCTGCCGCCGGTCATCGGCTGGGCCGCGGCGACGGGAACCGTCCCCCTGAACGCCTGGCTGCTGTGCGCCATCATCTTCATGTGGACCCCGCCCCACTTCTGGGCGCTCTCGCTCTACACCAGCGAGGACTACGAGAAGGCCGGCGTGCCGATGATGCCGGTGGTGGCCGGCGCGGCCTCCACCCGCAAGCAGATCCTGATCTACAGCCTGCTGTTCACCCCCCTCTGCCTGGTCCCGGCCTTCACCGGCCTGGGCGGCCTGACCTATCTGGCGGTGGCGGCCGGCGGGGGCGTGATCTTCCTCATCCTGGCCTGGCGGGTCTTCAAGAGCCGGGCCGGGGACGCGGCCGATCCGCGACAGGACGACGGCCTCTATGACGTCAAGGCCGCGGCCAAGGACGCCCGCAACCTCTTCGCCTTCTCGATCCTCTACCTGACCCTGCTGTTCGCCACCCTGCTGGCCGAGCATCTCCTCGACCTGCCCGCCTTCGGAGGTTTTTGATGAGCGACCCGCAGAACGAAGGTCCGGTGGACGCCAAGGCCCGACGCGGCCGCAATATCGCCCTGGCCCTCGGCCTGGTGCTGTTCGTGATCCTGGTCTTTATCGTCACCCTGGTCCGTCTGGGAGCCAATGCGCCCCATGCCTAAGCCCTCGCTCTCCCCGCAGGCCCGCCGCAACCGCCTGATCGGCGTGATCTGCGGCGTCACCTTCCTCGGCATGGTCGGCGCGGCCTACGCCTCGGTCCCGCTCTATAAGGCCTTCTGCCAGCTCACCGGCTTCGACGGCGCCGTGCGCCGGGCCGAGGTGGCGCCCGACACGGTGCTGGACCGCAAGCTGCTGGTCCGCTTCGACACCAATATCCGCGAGCTGCCCTGGACGTTCACCGCCGAGCAGACCTCCCAGACGGTGCGAATCGGCGAAACGGGCCTCGCCTATTTCAAGGTCACCAACAACGGCTCCACCGCGATGACGGGCCGGGCCATGTACAATGTCGTGCCGGAGTCGGCCGGAGCCTATTTCCAGAAGCTCGAATGCTTCTGCTTCTCCGACCAGACCATTCCGGCCGGAAAAACCATCGAGTTTCCCGTGGTTTACTTCGTCGATCCGAAATATGCGTCGGACTTCGAGACCAAGGGCAAGCCCGAGGTGACGCTGTCCTACACCTTCTTCCCGTCGGTCGACGCGGAGAAGGCCAGCCGGCGCGCCGATGCATCGCAGGCCAAGGCGCCTTCGGCCCTTGGCGGAAACACCAAGGCGGGGCTATAGCCTCCGCTGAGACTGCCGCGGGCTGCGGAGAGGCGCCCACGGCTTTGAGATTTGAGAGGGGTTAGGACCGATAATGTCTGCCGGCGACGTCAAGCACGACTACCACCTGGTGAATCCCAGCCCCTGGCCCCTCGTCGGGTCCATCTCCGCGACGGTGATGGCGCTGGGCGGCGTGGTCTGGATGAAGGGCCTGTTCGGCCTGCCCCAGCACACCCCCTGGGTCTTCTACGCGGGCCTGGCCGGCGTGCTCTACACCATGCTCGGCTGGTGGATGGACGTGGTGAAGGAAGCCAACCAGGGCGACCACACCCCAGTCGTCGCCATCGGCCTGCGCTACGGCATGATCATGTTCATCGCTTCGGAAGTGATGTTCTTCGTGGCCTGGTTCTGGATCTTCTTCGAGATGGCCCTGTTCCACGAGGCCCGGACGCTGTCCTCCATCGAGGAAGTCCGCACGGCCTGGGCCACCTGGCCCCCCGCCGGCGTCGAGCTGGTGCCGGCCTGGAACCTGCCCCTGGTCAACACCCTGACCCTGCTGCTCTCGGGCACCACCGTCACCTGGAGCCACCACGCGCTGCAGACCGGCGACCGCAAGGGCGCCAAGATCGGCCTGGTCCTCACCATCCTGCTCGGCGTGATGTTCACCTCGATCCAGGCCTACGAGTACCACCACATCCTGGAGCACAAGTACTTCTTCAGCGAAGCGGCCACCAACGCCGGCCTCTACGGTTCGTCCTTCTTCATGGCCACCGGCTTCCACGGCTTCCACGTCCTGATCGGCACCATCTTCCTGACGGTCTGCCTGATCCGCCTGCTGGGCGGCGGCTTCACCCCCAAGCAGCACTTCGGCTTCGAGGCCGCGGCCTGGTACTGGCACTTCGTGGACGTGGTCTGGCTGTTCCTGTTCGCCTTCATCTACGTCGTCTTCGGCGGAGCGGCTGGAGCGCACTAACCCATGAGTGGTCACAATCCGCTGCTGGCGGGGCTCGCGGGCCGCTGTCCGAACTGCGGAGAGGGACCTCTCTTCGACGGCTTCCTGAAAGTAGCCGCACGCTGTGAGGCGTGCGGCTACGATCTGGCCAAGGCCGACTCCGGCGACGGCCCCGCCGTCTTTGTGATCCTGATCGCGGGCTTCCTGGCCTGCTTCGGCGCCCTCTTCACCCAGTTCTCCTTCAATCCCCCGGTCTGGGTGACCATGATCATCTGGCTGCCCCTGACGCTGTTCCTGTGCCTGGGCCTGCTGCGGCCCATGAAGGGGATCATGCTGGCGGCCCAGTTCGCCAACAGGGCGTCCGAGGCCCGACATGACGGACAGGGTTGACCCCGGGCCCCGCAAGGGCTTTCCCCTCGGCCTGACCATCGCCACCCTGATCGCCGCGGCCATCCTGGTCTGGCTGGGGACCTGGCAGCTTCAGCGCCTGGCCTGGAAGGAAGACCTGCTCGCCCGGATCGCCGCCCTGCAGGCCGCCCCGGCCAAGCCCCTGGGCGGCGCCCTCGACGCCCTGGCCCACGGCGCCAACGCCGACTTCACCCGCGTGGTCGTCGATTGCCCGGGTCTCGGCAGCGCCCCCTATCTCGAGCTCTATTCCGTCCGTGAGAGCGGCGCCGGCCTGCGGCTGATCTCGGCCTGCGCGGTGGAGAGCGCCAAGTACCGCACCATCCTGGTGGACCGCGGCTTCGTGGCCGACACCATCTCGGCCCGTCCGCCCGTGGACCTGGCCGACCGCACCCCGGTGCGTCTGGTGGGCGTGCTGCGCTCGCCCGACAAGGCCAGCTTCGTGACCCCGAAGAACGACGTGGCGGGCAACCACTGGTACTCCCGCGACATCCCCGCCATGGCCGCCCATCTGAAGGCGCCGTCGCCGGCCCCCGTCATCCTGACCGCCGAGACGAGCTCCAATCCGACCTGGCAGGCCCTGAAGCCCCAGCCCCTGCCGGCGGAGATTCCCAACCGCCACCTGGAATACGCGCTCACCTGGTTCGGCCTTGCGGGCGCCTTGGTCGCCGTCTATGCCGCCATGCTCTGGCGGTGGTGGAAGGCTTGATGCGGTACGTTTCTACGCGGGGGCAGTCGCCCTCGGTCGGCTTTGTCGATGCGATCCTCGCGGGCCTGGCGCCCGATGGCGGCCTCTACGTGCCCGAGGAATGGCCGAGCCTCACACACAGCGAGATCGCCGCCTTCGCCGGCAAGCCCTACGCCCACGTGGCCGCCGAGATCCTGACCCGCTTCGTCGGCGACGAGATCCCCCGCGAGACCCTGGCCGACATGTGCGCCGAGGCCTACGCCACCTTCACCCACGCCGCCGTCGTGCCGGTGAAGCAGCTCTATCCGGGCGGCTTCATGGCCGAGCTGTTCCACGGGCCGAGCCTGGCGTTCAAAGACGTCGCGATGCAACTGCTGGCCCGGCTCAGCGACCACGTGCTCGGCGCCCAGAAGCGCACCCAGACCATCCTCTGCGCCACCTCCGGTGACACCGGCGGGGCGGCCGTGGAGGCCTTCCGCGGCCGCGCCAACACCCGCATCGTCGCCATGTTCCCGGACGGCCGCATCAGCGAGGTGCAGCGCCGCTTCATGACCACCGCGGCCGAGGCCAATGTGCGCTGCCTGGCGGTGTCGGGCACCTTCGACGATTGCCAGGCGATCCTGAAGGACGCCCTGGGCGACCAGGTCCTCAAGCAGGCCGTGGGCCTGTCGGCGGTCAACTCCATCAACTTCGCCCGCATCGTCGCCCAGGCGGTCTATTACTTCACCAGCGCCGTCGCGATCGGCGCCCCGCACCGGCCGGTGGCCTTCGCCGTGCCCTCGGGCAATTTCGGCGACGGCTTCGCGGGCTTCATGGCCAAGCGCATGGGCCTGCCGATCTCCAAGATCATCGTCGCCACCAATTCCAACGACATCCTGGCCCGCGCCTTCCAGGACGGCCGCTACAGCCGCGGCGTGGTGGCCCAGACCCAGTCGCCGGCCATGGACATCCAGTCGGCCTCCAACTTCGAGCGGCTCTATTTCGAGGGCGTCCGCCGCGAAGGGACCGAGACGGCCCGCGCCTTCCAGGCCTTCGGCGAGACCGGGGTCATCGACATCCCGCCCGGCGCCCTGGCGATGATGCGCGAGACCTTTGTGGGGGTCTCGATCAATGAGCGCGAGACCAGCGGCTCCATCGTCGCCACCCTCAACGAGACCGGCGAATTGATCGACCCGCACACCGCCGTGGGCATAGCGGCCCTGCGCCGCGCCCGGGACATCACCGACCCGATCATCGTGCTCTCCACCGCCCACGCCGCCAAGTTCCCCGAGGCCGTCAGCGCCGCCTGCGGCGAGACGCCGGTCATGCCGCGCAGCGCCCAGAACCTGGCGGGCAAGCCCGAGCGGTTCGATCGCCTGCCGGCCGACGCCGACACCATCAAGGCCTATGTCCGGGCCTTCGCGGAAAGCTGATCCTGGCCACCCTTCACACCCTCTCCAATGGCGTCCGCGTCGTCTGCGACCCGGTCCCCGGGCTTGAGACCGTGGCGCTGTCCGTCGTCGCCGGCCGCGGCGCGCGGTTCGAGGACGCCGCCCGCTCCGGCTGGTCCCATCTGCTCGAACACATGGTCTTCAAGGGCGCGGGCGACCGCTCGGCCCGGGAGATCGTCGAGGTGGTGGAGGCCCAGGGCGGCTCCATCAACGCCGCCACCGGCTACGAGCGCACCAGCTTCCAGATCCGCGCCCTGGCGGGGGGCCTCGACCTCGGCTCGGCCGTGCTGGCCGACCTGATCCAGCGCCCGGTGATCGACTCCGCCGATCTCGCCCGGGAAAAGCAGGTGGTGGGCCAGGAGATCGCCGAGGCCACCGACACCCCCGACGACGTGGTGTTCGAGATGGCCCAGGCGGCCGCCTTCAAGGACCAGGCGCTCGGCCGTTCGATCCTGGGCACCGACGCCTCCATCGCGCCCGCCACCTCCGAGACCCTGGCGGCTTGGCGGGCGGCCCTCTACGCCCCCGACAGCCTGATCTTCGCCGCCTCCGGGGCGGTGACCGAGGACGAGGTGCTGGCGCTGGCCGAACGCGATTTCGGCCAGGCCGTCGGCGCCCCCATCCCCGACGCCGCGCCCGCCGCCTTCACCGGCGGCACGGAGACGGCGTCCAAGTCCCTCGAGCAGGCCAACCTGGTGTTCCTGCTGCCCAGTGTCGGGGTCCGCCACGACGACTATTTCCCCCTGCGCCTGTTCGCCGAGATCCTCGGCGGCGGCATGGCCTCGCGGCTGTTCCAGGAGGCCCGCGAGAAGCGCGGCCTGGCCTATGCCGTGGACGCCTATTCCGAGACCTATGCCGACACCGGGGTCCTGGGGGTGTTCGCCGGCTGCGCGGCCAAGGACGCCGCCGAGTTGGCCCGCGTGGCCGCCGGCGAGATCCAGAACCTGGCGACCAAGGTGGAGCCCGCCGAACTCGCCCGGGCCAAGGCCCAGCTCAAGGCGGGCATGTTCATGGCCCGCGAGGCCCTGCAGTCCCGCGCCGAGCAGGCCGCCGGCCAGGTGCTGCTGTTCGGCCGGCTGCTGACCCCCGCCGAGATCGCCGACCAGATCGACGCGGTGGAAGCCGCCGACCTCGCCCGCCTGGGCGCCAGCCTGCTGCAGCCCGGCCGCGCCGCCGTCAGCGTGCTGGGCCCCAAGCCCGCCCTGAAGGCCGCCGCCGCCTTCCAGAAGGCCCTGTTCGGCTAGAGCCTGTCCGGGGCTTGACGCCCCCTGCGGCGCGTCCGACCTTCGCCCCATGGCCCTGCTGGACTGGATCGCGCCGGAAAGCGGCCTACGCGTCGAGGGCGAGGGGGTGTTCCTGCGACCGGCCCGCAACGCCGACTTCGAGGAATGGCGCGAACTGCGCGCCGCATCCCGGGATTTCCTGCAGCCCTGGGAGCCGACCTGGCCGGCCGACGATCTCAGCCGCGCGGCGTTCAGACGCAGGCTGACGGCCTATGCGCGCGATCGGGAGGCCGGAAGCGCCTACCCGTTTTTCGTGTTTCGGGCCAAGGACGAGGTCCTGACCGGCGGCATCACCCTGTCCAACGTCCGCCGCGGCGTCGCCCAGATGGGCTCGGTGGGCTACTGGTGCGGCCAACCCTTTGCAAGACAAGGACAAACCCTGGCCGCCGTCCGGGCCCTGACCCTGTTTTCCTTCCGCACCCTGGCCCTCCATCGTCTGGAGGCCGCCTGCCTTCCCACCAATGAACCGAGCCGAAAACTGCTCAACCGTGCCGGGTTCACCGAGGAGGGATATGCCAAGGCTTATTTGAAAATTAACGGCGTTTGGCGAGATCATGTCCTGTTCGGTCTTGTCTCGCCGCTTCGCGCGACACTGGAGCCGGACGAGGGAGTGTCGGTCTAGCCGGCGCGTGGCCAGAGTTAGTCGAGGCGATGGCGAACGACCGTTGGATCTGGGACGCCACGACGACGCTTGAGGCGTTGGGCGCCGCCGACGTGGCGCTCTGGCTCTGGGAGCCCGAGCGCGATCGTCTTCGAATCACCGGCGCGTCCCGCGCGCTCGGCCTGGGTCCCCTTGCGCCGGAATGTTCGTCGGCCGCCATGCGCGCGCTGGCCATGCCCCAGGACCGGGCCCTGGCTGAGGATGTCCTGCGCGTGCAGGAGCCGGGCGGCGAGATCGCCGTGCGCCTGCGGATGCGCGGCGGCGGTGTCTGTATCTGGCGCGGAGTCTGGCTGGAGGAAGGCCTGCGCGCCGCCGGGGTGGTCGCCCCCGAGACCAAGTTCGCCGCCTCCGACGTCGACAAGCTGACCGGCCTGCTGGACCGCAAGAGTTTCATCGCCCAGGCCCGCGAGCGCCTGCAGGCGCCCGGCGTGCACGAGCTGGTGGTGGCCGACCTCGACCGCCTGCGCCGGCTGAACGAGGCCCTGGGCCACGAGCGCGCCGACCTGGTGCTGGCCGCCCTGGGCTCGCGGATGGCCGCGGCCTTCCCGCCCGGCGTCCTGATGGCCCGTATCGGCGAGGACGAGTTCGCCCTGCTGACCCCCATCCGCGCCATCAGCGCCGCCGAGACGCTGCGCAAGGCCCTGGAACAGCCCCTGCGGGTGGCCGGCTTCGACATCCATCCCACCCTGTCCATCGGCGCGGTCGAGGCCATGGGCGGCGATGAGGCGCCCGAGGCCGCCGAGCTGCTGCGCCGGGCCGAGCTGGCGGTGGAATCGGCCAAGAGCAACGGCCGCGGCGGCGGAGCCGCCTATGGCCGGACCATGGAGACCGACGGGCTTTCCCGCCTGGCCCTGGAGAGCGACCTGCGCGGGGCCATCGGCCGCGGGGAGCTCACCGCCTATTACCAACCCATCGTCCGCCTCTCCACCGGGGCGCTGTCGGGCTTCGAGGCCCTGGTGCGCTGGAAGCACCCGCGCCGCGGCCTGCTGTCGCCGGACCAGTTCCTGCCGCTCTGCGACGAGATGGGGCTGATGAGCGACCTGGGCGCCCTGATGATGCGCCAGGCCGCCGAACAGCTCGCCGTCTGGCGCCGCGACCACCGGGCGGCCGGCGAACTGACCGTGGCGGTGAACCTCTCCACCGGGGAGATCGACCGCCCCGACCTGGTGTCCGACGTCATGCGCATCCGCCGGGAGACCGGCCTGCCCCCAGGCGCCCTGAAGCTGGAGGTCACCGAAGGCGACGTCATGCGTGACCCCGACCGGGCCGCGGTGATCCTGCGCAACCTGCGCGAGGCCGGGGCGGCGCTGGCCCTGGACGACTTCGGCACCGGCTTCTCCTCGCTCAGCTATCTGACGCGCCTGCCCTTCGACACCCTGAAGATCGACCGCTACTTCGTGCGCACCATGGCCACCAACGAGGGCTCGGCGAAGATCGTCTCCTCGGTCGTCAAGCTTGGCCAGGACCTGGCGCTCGAGGTCGTGGCCGAGGGCGTCGAGAACGCCCAGATGGCCAAGGCCCTGCTGGCGGTGGGCTGCGACTACGGCCAGGGCTTCGGCTACGCCCCGGCCCTGTCGCCCCAGGAGGCCGAGGTCTATCTCAACGAAAGCTATGTGGACGGCGCCGCGCCCGTGAAGGCCCGGGGGTAACGGCCGTCGCAGCTCCTTCCTCTCCCCTGAAGGGGGCGAGGAGGATGTCTAGGCCCGGCCCGCCTCCGCCGTCAGCAGGCTCGCGTCCACCCCGAGCTTGGCGAGCGCCTTGGTCCACTTCTGCTCGTGGTCGGGGCCGAAGATCAGGGCCTCGTCGGCCGGGCAGGTGAGCCAGACGTTCTCGCGGATCTCGTGCTCCAGCTGGCCGGCGCCCCATCCGGCGTAGCCGAGCGCCAGCAGGGACCGGCGCGGATGGTCCTCGGCGCCCATGGCCTCCAGCGCCTCGCGGGTGGGGGTCAGCGCCACGCCGCCCCCCAGTTCGATGCTGTGGTCGCCGGCGCTGTAGTCGTCGGTATGGACCACGAAGCCGCGCTCGCGCTGCACGGGTCCGCCGATCAGCACCAGGTCCGGCGGCACCTCGATGTCGGCCTTCACCTCCAGCCGCTTGAGGAGGTCGGGCACGGTCAGGCCCTCCACGGGGCGGTTGACCGCTATGCCCATGGCGTGGGTCTCGTCGTGCGCGCAGACCAGCACCAGGGCGCGCTCGAAGCGCGGGTCGCCGATGCCGGGCATGGCGATCAAGAGCTGCCCCGACAGGAAGGTCGCCTCGTCCATGGCCCTAGTTTGAGGGTGATCGCGGCGCTTTCAAGTCTCGACCCCAGAAGTTCTGCGTTGAACGCCGCCCTCGCGGGTTTATCTGGTCTTCAAGACCATCACGGGAGAGAGACCATGACCATCAAAGTCGGCGACAAGCTGCCCAGCGCCAACCTCGTCGCCGGGACCGCCGAAGGCCCCAAGCCCACCACCACCGACGAGATCTTCGGCGGCAAGAAGGTCGCCTTCTTCGCCGTCCCCGGCGCCTTCACCCCCACCTGCTCGGCCAAGCACGTGCCCGGCTTCAAGGAGCTGGCCGACCAGATCAAGGGCAAGGGCGTCGACTCCATCGTCTGCCTGTCGGTGAACGACGCCTTCGTCATGAAGGCCTGGGGCGAGAACCAGGGCGTCATGGACACCATGCTGATGATCGCCGATCCGGCCGGCGACTTCACCAAGGCCGTGGGCCTGGAGATGGACGCCAGCAAGTTCGGCCTGGGCCTGCGCTCGCAGCGCTATTCCATGATCGTCGACGACGGCGTGGTGAAGGAGCTCAACGTCGAGGCCCCCGGCGAATTCAAGGTCTCGGCCGCGGACTACCTGCTCGCCCAACTCTAGAACGATTTCGGGAACGGCCGGCTCAGGAATTTCGAGCCGGCCAGACCGTAGCGCCAGGGGGTCTGCACCCCCTTGGTGAGGCCGATGCGCGGTCCCACCGCGATCTCCCAATCCCGCATCGAGGGCTCCAGGTCGAAGGGCGGAGCGTCCAGCCGCGCGCCGTCATGTTCGCGGGTGACGCCGAGCGCCTGGCATAGGCGTCCGGGGCCCGAGCAGAGCAGGCGCAGAGGCTCCACGCCGCGACGTTCGCGCATGAGATCGATCCCCGCCGTGGGCTCCAGGGCGCGGATCAGGACCGCGCTGCCGGGTTCCTCCCCGCAGACCAGGTTCAGGCACCAGTGCAGGCCGTAGGAGCGATAGACATAGGCGTGGCCGATGGGGCCGAACATCGCGGCGTTGCGCGCCGTGGGCCCGGTGAAGGCGTGGGAGGCCGGATCCTCGTGGTGATAGGCCTCGGTCTCCACGATGCGTCCGCCGACCCCGTCCACGGTCAGGATCATGCCGATCAGGTCGCGGGCCACCGCCGCCGGGTGGCGGGCGAACAGCTTGACGTCCAGGCCGCTTGGGTTCGAACTGTGCGGAAGAAAAGAAGCCGTCATCAGGGAAGAACCGCCATGCCTTATGTCGAGGGCCAGACCATCCATGACGCCGACAGCCACGTCATGGAGCTTCCGGGCGCCATAATCCCCTATGTGGAGGCCCGCCACCGCGAAGCCTTCGCGGAGAAGACCGCCAAGAAGAACACCCTGGTCGAATGGTCGGCCAAGGCCCAGGCCCTGCACGACGATCCGGAGTTCCGCGCCGGGGACGAGGCCAACCTGCTCCTGCGCAAGAACTTCCAGGCATTGGGGGCGTTCCGCAACACCGACCGGCCCAAGGCGCTGGACATGCTGGGCTTCGCCAGCCAGCTGGTCTTCACCACCGCGGCGCTCGGCAATTATGGCCTGGAGGAGATGGGTGAGGTCGAGCTCGCCGTCGCCGGGGCGCGGGCCCACAACCGCATGATGACCGACTTCTGCTCGGTGGACCGCCGCCTCCTGGCCACCGGCTATGTCACCCTGGTGGATATCGACCGGGCGGCCGACATCGCCCGCGAGGCCATCGAGATGGGGTGCAAGGGGCTGATCATCCCCTCGCGCCACCCGCCGCACCATTCCCCCAGCCACGCGGGCCTCGATCCGCTGTGGGCCGTCGCCCAGGAGGCCGGCGTGCCGATCCTGTTCCACGTCGGCGGCGAGGAGAAGATGCACGAGGCCTATCTGGAGAACGGCGGCCCCCGGGTGCTGGACTTCCACGGCGGGGCGGAGAACTTCACCTCGCTCACCTTCATGGCGATCCCGCTCTCGGTCTGGCAGACCCTCTCGGCCCTGGTGATCGACGGGGTGTTCGACCGGTTCCCCAGGCTGAGGTTCGGGGCCATCGAGCTGGGGGCGTCGTGGCTGCCCAGCCTGATGCGGTTCATGGATTCCGGCGCCGCGGCCTTCGGCAAGGAGGAGCGGCTGCAGAAGCTCTCGGCCAAGCCCAGCGAGATCCTGCGCCGGCAACTGCGGGTGACCCCCTATCCCCACGAGGACACCGCCTGGATCATCGCCAATTCCGGCCCGGAGATGTGCCTGTTCTCGTCGGACTTCCCCCATGTGGAGGGCGGCCGCAATCCGCTGAAGCGGTTCAATGACGCACTCGACGGCGCCTCGGACGTCGCCAAGCGGGCCTTCTACCGCGACAATTTCATCGACCTGATGGGCAAGGGGCTGGACCCCGCCTTGCACGATCATCCGGCCCTGATGGCGGCGGAATAGAGCCGCAATGGCCCTCCCCGCGAGGGGAGGGCTGCGGGCCTCAGTGCTTGGCGCTCATCATCGAGTCGGTGGCCATAGCGCCGGTCGACATGGCGTCGGCCACGGGCTTCTTGGCCATCGGCTTGGCCATGGCCGGCTTCTTCGTCTTCACCATCATCTTCTTGGCTGGGGCCTTGGCCATCCTGTCGGAGGCCATGTGGTCGCTGGACATCGCGTCCGTCGCCATCGGCTTGGCGGTCGCCATCTTGTCGCCGACCATCTGGGCGGACGCAGCGCCGGCGAGGCTGAGGACGGCGAGGGCGGTCAGCAGGCTGAGTTGGGTCTTCATGGGGTTTCTCTCTGGCTTGAATGTCGGGCAGGCCGACGGGCGCGCGGCCGGGATGGCGGCGCAGGCTCTCGACGTCCGAATCCGGAAAGCCGGAGGACGGGAACGTCAGGAGTGGGGGTGAAGGACTAGGTCTTGGCGGCGGCCAGGATCGGACCGCCTGGGCCGGCCTGGACCAGGATGGCGGTCTTCAGTCTGGGGTCGGCGCCCGCCGGCAGACGGTAGGTGAGGGCCTGGCCGCCATAGGCGCCAAGCCGAGTCAGCTCGCGCACCACGTTGCGGTGGGGCAGGGTCTTGCCGGTGTTCTCGCCGCGCTTGACCGGCACCTGGACGACGGCCGGGTCATAGCGCACCAGCCAGACGTCGGCCTTGGCCGCCTTGCCTGCCCCGATGGTCACCACGCCGCCGGACACGGAGAGTTGTGGGCCGCCGGCCAGGGGAACCTTGCGCGCCGCCCCCTCGATCTCGCCGAGCCGGGTCCCCACCACGTCGGTGCGGCCGTTGATCACCACTTGGGGCGTCCAGACCTGCGCGTGGCGCAGGCCCTTGGCGTAGGCCCACTGGCGGTCGGTGTATTGCTTGCTGGCGAAGGTGTCCTTCCAGCCGAGCTGGTCCCAGTAGGTGACCCCGAAGGAGAGGGCCAGAACTTCGGGACGGTCGGCCAGCCGGGCCAGGTTGGCGTTGGCCGGCGGGCAGGATGAGCAGCCCTGGCTGGTGAACAACTCCACCACCGTGAGCGGCCGGGCGGGCTGGGCCGCGGCGGGGAGGGCGGCGGCCAGGCCGAGGGCCAGGGCCAGGATATGGGTCGATCGCACGGATGGTGCTCCCTTGCGCGCCGGTCCGGCGCGGTCATCGACAGGTTCGCCGCGCCCTGGCGTTCGGTTACAGCTAGGCTCAATGTAACGAAAACCTCCGTCGCCGCGTACCTGAGGCAGACACGTGGACCAGACCGAAGCGCGACTGCGGGCCTTGATGCTCGCCGGCCTGGCCGGCGACGCCGCGGCGCATCGCGCCCTGCTGGGGGAGCTGGGACGGCTCCTGCGCCGGTACTATGCGCGGCGGCTGGGCTTCGGAACGCCGGAGGCCGAAGACCTCGTCCAGGAAACCTTGATCGCCGTGCACACCCGCCGCGCCACCTATGATCCGCAGCAGCCCTTCACCGCCTGGGCCTACGCCATCGCGCGCTACAAGATGATCGACCACCTGCGGCGGGCCAAGGTCCGACCCTCCTCGCCCCTGGAGGAGGCCGACGGCCTGTTCACCGACGGCGGGGCCGAGGACCTGGTGGTCAAGCGTGACCTGGACCGTGTGCTGGCGGAAGTCTCGGTCCGCACCCGCGCCCTGATCCGCGACGTGAAGGTCGACGGCCTGTCGACCCGCGAGGCCGCCGAGAAGCACGGCCTGACCGAGACGGCGGTGAAGGTCGCCGTCCACCGGGGCCTGAAGGCGCTCACCGCCCGGTTCGGAGGCGCCGATGAAAACCGATGAGCTGATCGATCGGCTGTCGGCCAATCTGGAGCCGGCCCCGCCATGGTGGGTGACCCGCCGCGTCCTGATCGGCCTATCCTGCGGCGCCTTCTTCTCGGCCCTGCTGATGGTGGTCTGGCTGGGGGTCCGGCCCGACCTTATGGACGCCATGACCGGGACGATGTTCTGGATGAAGTTCGCCTACACCCTGGCCTGCTCGGCGGTCCTGGCGGCGGCCCTGATCCGAGTGGCGAGGCCGGGCGGCTCGGTGCGCACCCTGGCCTGGGCGCTGGCCGCCCCCTTCGGCCTGGTGGGGCTGATGGCGGTGGTGCGGCTGGCTGGCGCCGACGCGGCGACCCGGCAGGCGATGCTGATGGGGGATTCCGCCGATGTCTGCCCCTGGCGCATCGTGATCCTCAGCCTGCCGATCCTGGCTGGCGCCCTCTGGGCCCTGCGCGGCCTGGCGCCCACCCGCCTGGTGCTGTCAGGCCTGGTGGCCGGGGGCTGCGCCGGGGCCATGGGCGCCTGGATCTACGCCTTCCACTGCAACGAGAGCGCCGCGGCCTTCATCGCCATCTGGTACACGGCGGGCATGGCGGCCGTGGCGGTGCTGGGGGCGCTGGCGGGGCGGCGGTTGCTGCGGTGGTGAGCGCCGACCTTTGAACAGAAAACCTCACGAGCAACATCCGGTGTCATCCCGCATGTAGGCCGCAGGCCGGAAGTGCGGGACCCATACTCACCGATCCCTCAGGCACGCCCCGCGCATCTGGGTCCCGCACTTCCGCGCTTCGCGCTTCATGCGGGATGACACAGAGTGACTACCCCCCCAGCGCGTGGGCGCTGACGCTCTCGTAGTCGGCCGCGCCCTCCATGACCCCTTCGGCCAGGCCGGGCGCCTGGGCCAGGACCTGGCTGGCATAGATGCGGGCGAGCGCCGCCTTGCTCATCCCCCAGTCGTCGGAGGCGCCGGTCAGGGCGAGCGCCTGCAGGCCCAGCATCCAGCCGCCCACCACGTCGCCGGCCAGCTTCAGATAGGGGGTGGCGCCCGACAGGGCCGTGGGGCCGCGGTTGGCGAGGATCCAGTCGGTGGCCCGCTCCAGGGCCGCGACACCGGCGTCCAGGCGCGCGCCGACCCCCTCCAGGCCGGGGGAGCCCTTCAGCACCTGGGCGGTGGCGTGCATCTCGGCGGCCAGCGCGTCCATGACCCCGCCGTTCTCCATCGGCGCCTTGCGGCCCACCAGGTCGATGGCCTGGATGCCGTTGGTGCCCTCGTAGATCGGGGCGATGCGGGCGTCGCGATAGTGCTGTGCCGCGCCTGTCTCCTCGATGAAGCCCATGCCGCCGTGGATCTGCACCCCCAGGGAGGCGACCTCCACGCCGATGTCGGTGGACCAGGCCTTGGCGATGGGGGTGAAGAGCTCGGCCCGGGCCTTGGCCACCGCGCGGGCGGCGTCGTCGGTCGCCAGCCGGGCCACGTCGTTCAGCACGCCGGTGGACAGGCAGATGGCGCGGGCGGCCTCGATCTTGGCCTTCATCAGCATCAGGGCGCGGCGCACGTCGGGGTGGCCGTAAATGACGCCCTCGGCGCTCCAGGCGGCGCGGCCCTGCTTGCGTTCCTGGGCGAAGGCCAGGGCCTGCTGGAAAGCCCGCTCGGCGATGGCCACCCCCTGGACCCCCACCTGCAGACGGGCGGCGTTCATCATGATGAACATGTGGGCGATGCCGTTGTTGACCTCCCCCACCAGCTCGGCCTGGGCGCCCTCGAACAGCATGACGCAGGTGGGGGAGCCGTGGATGCCCAGCTTGTGCTCGATGGAGCCCGCGCGAAGGTCGTTGGGGTCGCCGAGATTTCCTTCATCGTCCACCAGCCGCTTGGTGGCCAGGAACAGGCTGATGCCCTTCACGCCGGGGGGCGCGTCGGGCAGGCGGGCCAGGACCAGGTGGCAGATGTTGTCGGCGGCGTCGTGGTCGCCCCAGGTGATGAAGATCTTCTGGCCGTGCAGCCGGTAGCCGCCCTTGCCGTCGGGCTCGGCCCGGGTGGCGACGGCGGCGAGATCCGAGCCCGCCTGGGGTTCGGTGAGGTTCATGGTGCCGGTCCACTCGCCGGAGACCAGCTTGGGCAGGACCAGCCGTTTCTGGCGCTCGGTGCCGTGCAGGGCGAGCGCCTCGATGGCGCCCTGGGTGAGCATGGGGCAGAGGCCGAACGCCATGTTTGCGGCGTGCACCATCTCGAACACCGCCAGGCCCAGGGCTCCGGTCAGCCCCTGGCCGCCATATTCGGGGTCCGAGGACAGAGCGTTCCAGCCGCCGGCCACGAAGGCCTGATAGGCGGCGGCGAAGCCCGGCGCGGCCGTGACCTTGCCGTTGGCGTACTTGGCCCCCTGGGTGTCCCCCGCGCGGTTCAGCGGCGCGAGTTCGCTTTCCACGAAGGCGCCGGCGGCCTCCAGCACCGCGGCCACGGTGTCCTCGTCCAGGTCGGGGAAGGCCTGGGCCATCAAGGCGGAGTGGCCCACCGTCTTGAGGGCGAAGGCGAGGTCGCGGACCGGGGCGCGGAAGGTCATGGGCGGCTCCTGAGGCTCAAGGCCGCTGTGTAGCTCCTGGCGGGCCTCGGACCAAGCCGGTCGCCCGGCCTGGTCGTCGGCGTCCGCGGATTACTCCCCGGGCGCCTGCACCCGCGCTTTCTGAACGGCGGGCACGAGCAGGGCTGTGGGATGCCCGCCAGCTCCGGCGCCGGTGACGATGTCGGGGGCCTGGCTGGCCTCGGAGGCGGCGCTGCGGGTGGCGGATTCCCGGGCGGCCTTACGGCTAGCGGCGACCGCCTGGAGGACGCCGAGGCCCTCGATCAGGATGTCGGCCTTGGCGCGCCCGGCGGCCTGGGGCCGGGCCTGAGGGGCGACGGCGTTCTCGCCGTTGACGTCCCCGTACTTGATGTATCCGGCGGCGCTGGCCGGACCCGACAGGGCGCAGGCGCAGGCGGCGGCGGCCAGCAGCAGGACGCGGTTTCGATTCGACATGGGGGTCTCCGTTTTGCCCCGCCCGTCAGCGGGCGGCTTGGAGACGGATTAGAAGCGGGCCACGCCAAGCGCCTCCTCCGTTCGAAGGAGGCGCGCGGACAATCGTGCGCTCAGTCCAGCGAGAACCGCAGGATGGGATCGCCGGTCAGGCGGCCCACCAGATCGGTCTGGCGGTTGACGTCCAGCTTGCCGAACACCGCCTTCAGGTGGCTTTTCAGGGTGGTCTGGCTGACCCCCTCCCGACGCGCGTGGTCGGCCAGGGTTAGGCCGTCGCAAAGCGCCGCCGCCAGCCGCGCCTCGGCCGGGGTCAGGCCGTGAACCCGGCGCAGGGCCTCGGGGTCAGGCCGGGATCGGCGGTCGGGGTCGTGCAGCAGCACCAAGGCCAGGTCGCCATCGCCGCGGGCTGGGGTCACGGTGACCGACAGGGGGGCGTGGCTCTCGTGGCGGGAGACCCCGAAGGTGGCCGCCGTGCGTGGACCGCCGTCGCGGCGGGTTGCGGCGTGGAGGGCGGCGCGCAGGGCGCTCTCAGCGCGGCTGGCGCGTCCGGTGGGCCGATCGCCCAGGAGGAACAGGCCGTCGGCGGCCCGCAGCAGCCGCTCGCCCTCGCCGTTGGCGAACCGAAGCCGGCCGCGGGCGTCCACCAGCAGGACGCCCGCGGCCAGGGTCTCGAAACCGTCCAGACAGGCGGTGAGGCCGGTCTCCAGCAGGCCAAGGCGATCGGAGATCTGCAGGGCCCGGCGCAGATGCGGCATCAGGCTCTCGCACAGCCGCTGCTCGTCGTCGCTGAACCGACCAAGGGTGCGGGAGCGGAGTATGGCGAAGTTCAGGGTGGAGTCGCCGCCGCCGGAAATCTCCAGGCTGATCCCGTAATCCATGTCCTGGGGCGCCATCCAGTCGGCGTAGAACTCCGTCCGGGTCAGGTCGTCATAGGCGATCACCTCCTCGCTGTGGAGGAGGGGCTTGGCGACCTTACGGGGGTTGGCGATGAGCGGATTGATCCCGGCGTAGCGGGCGTTGTAGCTGGCCTTGAAGGCCCCGTCATAGCTGGTGGCCAGGAGGCGGTTTGCGGCGGGCCGGTCCGCCGAGCGGGCATAGACGGCGCCGAGGCCCCCGAACCACGACTGGGCGCAGGCCACCATGTCGGCCCATCGGCCTGGGTCGTTGGCGGTGGCGTAGGCGGCGTCGATCAGCTCGACCTGGGCCTTCATCAGATCACGCGACAAGGGACATCTCCTGTCACCTGGACCTCGGATCGGTGGTCCCGCCGGGCGAAGTCTATTAGACTATAGGTCTAGACTGTCAATCTAGGACGCTACCTTGAGTTTATCGATGTCTCAGACCACCACCCGCCAGAAGGTCGTCGACGCCGCCCTGACCCTGTTCACCGAGCAGGGCTACGACCAGACGTCGCTGGCGCAGGTGGGCCGACTCTCCGGGGTCTCGCACGGCAGCATCTTCCATCACTTCGGCTCCAAGGACGGCGTCGGAATCGAGGTCTATCTGCTGGAGCGCCGCACCTATTGGGAGGCGGCGGTCACCGCCCTGGAGGGCGGCCATGCCGATCCGGTGCAGGCCATCGGCGCGGCCATCCGCGCCACCCTGCGCTATCAGCAGGCCCATCCTCAGCGGCACAACTTCATGATCGAATGCGCCAGCGCCGACTGGATGTCGCGCCACAGCGAACCGGTGCGGGCTCTGAACGCCGAATTCGAGGCCCGCTTCGTCGCCTGGGCCAGCCCCTGGCTGGCCGCCGGCAAGCTGCCCCTGGCCCCGCCGGAGGTTTTCGCCGCACTGGTCTTCGGTTCGACCCAGTGGATCGCCCGGTCCTGGCTCACCGGCCTGACCGATGACCCGCCGACCCGCTATGAAGACGCCCTGGTGGCCCTGGTCAGCCGTTGCTTCACGATGCCCTAAGGGCGTCTTGCGGGCGCCACACTTTAGGTTTCGAGTATCCGCCTGCCGCGCGCCTGCGCCGGCGCTGCCAAGGAAATCGCCGTGATCCGAAATCTCCTGCTCGCGGTGGCGCTCTGGGGCGTCCTGGGCGGCGGCGCCCTGGCCAATCCCGCCAGTCAGGACCCGGCGAGGGTCCCGGCGGGCGACTACGCCCTGGACAAGCGCCACGCCAGCCTGCTGGTGAAGGTCCCGCACATGGGGGGCTTTTCGAAGTTCACCATGCGCTTCGACCGCATCGACGGCGGCTTCACCTATGATCCGGCGACCTGGAGCGACACCAAGGTTACGATCACCGTCGATCCCGCCTCCATCAACACAGGCCTGCCCGATTTCGACAAGACCATCGCCGGCCCCAGCTATTTCAACAGCGCCAAGTACCCGGCCATCACCTTCGTCTCCACCAAGGCCGAGGGCGCGGACGGCAAGGGCACGGTGAGCGGCGACCTCACCTTCCACGGGGTGACCAAGCCTGTGGTGCTGGACGTTACCTTCAACGGCGTGGGGCCCGGCATGCTGGGGGCGGGGACGCGGATCGGCTTCTCCGGAACCACCCATCTCAAGCGCTCGGACTTCGGCGTCACCTCCATGAGCCAGTTCGCCGGCGATGACCTCGACCTGCTGTTCGAGGTCGAGTTCGTGAAGAAGTAGGCGATGAGGCGCGACCGCTACACCACGCCCGCCATCGTCCTGCACTGGCTGATCGCCGCGGCGATCCTGTTCCAGATGCAGCTGCCCTGGCGCTTCCACGACCTGAAGACGCCGGAAGCCTTCGCGCTTATCCAGCTGCACAAGTCGGTGGGGATCACCATCCTGGTGCTCAGCCTGGCCCGGCTCGGCTGGCGGATCGCCAACCCCCCGCCGCCGGAGCCCGCGACCCTGGCGGTCTGGGAGCTGTGGCTGTCGAGGGTCGTGCACTGGGGGCTCTACGCCCTGATGATCGGCATGCCGATCACCGGCTGGATCATGGTCTCCACCAGCAAGACCGGCATCCCGACGGTGCTCTGGGGCCTGATCCCCTGGCCCCACGTCCCGGGCCTCGCCGAGCTGCCCGCCGCCGGCAAGGCGCTCTGGAACGGGGCGGCCCATGAGACCCACGAGACCCTGGGGTGGGGGTTCTACATCCTGATCGGCCTGCACGTGGCCGGCGCCCTGAAGCACCAGCTGTTCAGCCGCGACGAGCCGGTCCTCCATCGCATGGCGCCGGGCGCCCTGGCCGGCCGCTGGCTGGAGCCGCGGCTGCTGCTGATCGCCCTGGGCGTGGCTGTCGCTATCGGCGGCGCCTGGTTGATCCATCCCCGGCCTCCGGCCTCGGCGCCTCTGCCGCCGCCGCCCGCCCAGATCGCCGAACCCGCGGCTGCGCCGGCCGCGCCGGCGACGACGCCGGCTCCGGCCGCAGATGCCCCTGAGGCTCCGATCGAGGCGTCGAAGTGGACGGTCTCCAAGGGCTCGGCCATCGGCTTCTCCAGTTCCTGGGGCGGCCAGGCGCTGGAGGGGCGGTTCGACCAGTGGACGGCGGATATCGTCTTCTCCCCCGACGCCCTGGACCGCAGCCACGTCAAGGTGATCATCGACCTGGCCTCCGTCGCCACCGGCGATCCCCAGCGCGACGCGGCCCTGCCGGGCGCCGACTTCTTCGACGTGGCGACCCATCCCAAGGCGATCTTCACGGCCGACCGGTTCGAGGCCGCCGGCGGGGACCGCTATGTCGCCCGGGGCAAGCTCAGCCTGCGGGGCGTCACCAAGCCGGTGCGGCTGCCCTTCACCCTGAAGATCGACGGCGACAAGGCGCGCATGAGCGGTGTAACCACCCTCGACCGGACCGCCTTCGGCGTGGGGCAGGGCGAGTGGCAGGCGACCGATCAGATTCCAGCACAGGTGAAGGTGAGCGTGCAGCTCACGGCGACCCGCTAGAGACCGCGGTGGCGGCCCTGCGCGTCGGGGCCCTGGTGATATTGCCCACCGAGACCGTCTATGGCCTGGGCGCCGACGCGGCCAACCCCGCCGCCGTGGCCGCCATTTACGAGGCCAAGGGCCGTCCACGCTTCAATCCGCTCATCAGCCATGTGGCCGACCTGGCGACGGCCGAGCGGCTGGCGGTGTTCGACGATCGGGCGCGCAGGCTGGCGGCGGCCTTCTGGCCGGGGCCGCTGACGCTCGTCTTGCCCATCGCCCCCGACACCGTGGTCTGCGACCTGGCCCGGGCCGGACTGGAGACCGTGGCGATTCGCGTGCCGGCCCATCCCTTGGCCCGGGAGCTGCTGGCCCGCTTCGGCGGCCCGGTGGTGGCGCCCTCGGCCAACCGGTCGGGGCGGCCCAGCCCGACGACCTTCGCCGACGCGATGGAGGAGACGGGGGACAAGGCCGCCGCCGCCCTCGATGGCGGGCCCTGCGCGGTGGGCCTGGAATCCACCGTGGTCGCCCTGCTGGACCAGCCGCGCCTGTTGCGGCCCGGCTCGGTGACGCGCGACGAGATCGAGGCGGTGATCGGGCCGCTCGCCGAAGCCGAGGACGACGCCAAGCGCTCGCCCGGCCGGCTGGCGCGACACTATTCGCCCGAAGCGCCCGTGCGCCTGAACGCCGAAGCTCCTGCGCCGGGCGAGGCCTATCTCGCCTTCGGTCCGACGGGCGTGACCGGCAACGTCCTGAACCTCAGCCCGTCGGGCGATCTGCGCGAGGCGGCCGCCAACCTGTTCGCCTTCCTGCGCGCCGCCGACCGCGTGAAGCCCACCGCCATCGCCGTCGCCCCGATCCCGGCCGAGGGTCTGGGCGAGGCCATCAATGACCGGCTGAGCCGCGCCGCGGGCTTTGTCGGCTAGGACCATCGGGAGTAGGCTGACGACCATGACCATCCCCGTTCCCGCCGACGTCCTGTCCCGCCTTAAGGCCGTGCTCGGCGAGGGCGGGTGGAGCCAGGAGCCCGAGCGGCTGGCGCCCAAGCTGCTCGAGTGGCGCGATCGCTGGAAGGGGACGACGCCCCTCCTGGCCCTGCCCAGGACCACCGCCGATGTCTCCGCCGTGGTGGGGATTTGCCATGAGGCGGGCGTGCCGATCACCACCCAGGGCGGCAACACCGGGCTGGTGGGCGGCCAGATTCCGCAGGGCGAGATCCTGCTCTCCACCGAGCGTCTGTCGACCATCCGCGACGTTGACGCCTTCGATGACGTGATCGTGGCCGAGGCCGGGGTGACCCTGGCGGCCGTCCACGAGGCGGCCCTCCAGGTGCGCCGCCGGTTCCCCATGGGCCTGGCCTCGGAGGGCACGGCCACCATCGGCGGGATCGTGTCGACCAACGCCGGCGGCACGGCGGTGCTGCGCTACGGCAATACCCGGGACCTGGTCCTGGGCCTGGAGGCCGTGCTGCCCAATGGCGAGATCTGGAATGGCCTGAAGCGCCTGCGCAAGGACAACACCGGTTATGACCTGAAGCAGCTGTTCATCGGCGGCGAGGGGACCCTCGGGGTCGTCACCGCCGCCAGCCTGAAGCTGTTTCCCATCCTGGCCAGCCGCGCCACGGCGGTGGCGGCGGTGGAGTCGCCGGAGGTGGCGATCCAGCTGCTGGTCCGCGCCAAGGAGGAGGCCGGAGGCGCCGTGGAGGCCTTCGAGCTGATGGGCCGGCGGGGCGTCGAATTCGTGCTGAAGAATATCGCCAACCAGCGCGACCCGCTGCACCAGGCCTATCCCTGGTACGTGCTGATCGAGATCGCCTCGGGCGAGCCCGGCGCGGCCGAGGCCGCCATGGAGCGGCTGCTGGGCAAGGCGCTGGAGGACGCCCTGATCCTCGACGCCGCCATCGCCCAGAGCGAGGCCCAGGCCAAGGCCTTCTGGTCGGTGCGCGAGAACCAGTCGCCCGGCCAGAAGCCCGAGGGCGCGACCTGGAAGCACGACATCTCCGTGCCCGTCAGCCAGGTGGCGAAGTTCATCGGCGAGGCGACGGCGGCCATGGAGGCCTTCGCCCCGGGCTGCCGGATCACCGCCTTCGGCCACGTCGGCGACGGCAACATCCACTACGACGTCATCCGCCCCGACGGCGGCGACGACGCCGCCCACTCGGCCAAGCGCAACGAGGGCTCGCGGATCGTGCATGACGTCGCGGCGGGCATGGGAGGCTCCATCTCCGCCGAGCACGGCCTGGGATCGATGAAGACCGAAGAGGCCCGGCGCTACAAAAGCCCGGTGGAGGTTGCGGCGTTGAGCGCAATCCGGCAAAGCCTGGACCCCAAGCGGATCATGAATCCCCGCGTCTTCTTCTGAGCCGCCATGCTGATTGTCCTGTCCCCCGCCAAGGCGATGAACTTCGCCGCGCCGGACAAGCCCCTGCCGATGACCACGCCGGAGATGGCCGACGACATCGCCCTGCTGTCGGAGACCACCCGCAAGCTGACGGTGGCCCAGGTGAAGCGGCTGATGAGCCTGTCGGACAACCTGGCGCAACTGAACCGCGAGCGGTTCCAGGCCTTCGATCCCGGCATGGAGGAGGGGGTGCAGGCGGCCTTCGCCTTCAATGGCGACGTCTATATGGGCTTCAAGGCCCGAGAACTGGACAAGAAGGCCCTGGCCTTCGCCCAGGATCACGTCCGCATCCTGTCGGGGCTCTATGGCCTGCTGCGGCCCCTCGATGGCATCCAGCCGTACCGGCTTGAAATGGGCACGCGGCTGAAGACCAAGCGCGGCCCGAGCCTCTACGCCTTCTGGGGCGACAAGGTCGCCAAGGCCCTCAACGAGCAGGCCGCGCGCCACAAGGATCCGACCCTGGTGAACTGCGCCAGCCAGGAATATTTTGGCGTCGTCGATCGCGCGGCGCTCAAGCTGCCGGTGGTCTCCCCCCGCTTCGTCGAGGAGAAGGACGGCCAGGCCAAGGTGATCAGCTTCTACGCCAAGAAGGCCCGCGGCCTGATGGCCCGCTACGCCGTCGACCACCGCATCGAAAGAGCCGCCGACCTGAAGGCCTTCGACAGCGAGGGCTACCGTTTCCAGCCCCAGGCCTCGAGCGAGACCGAGTGGGTCTTCTCCCGTCCGCAGCCGCCGCTGAAGACCGCCTAACCGAAGGTCGGGCTGAAGCGGATGTTGTCGCGGGCCAGGCCGTCGATGACCACCTGGGCGCCGCCACTCTTGATCATCCATTCCAGGCGGTGGTCGCGGTACTCCCGCTTGAACAGGCCCTGTTTCACCAGCTCCGCCACATTGGGCATGGCCGAGGCCGCCGCCGCGGCGGCGGCTTCCTTGGTGGTCTCGGCCACCGAGGGACGGGCGTTGGCGCGGGCGAGCCAATCGGAGAGCTTGCCGCCCTGGGCCGGCGGGTTGCCGTGGCCCACAGAGCCATTGAGATAGGGGACGACGGCCAGGTCCCCCCAGCCGAAACTCTCGCCGTTGAACCAGGGGCGGTCGGCCAGTTGGCCTTCCAGCCAGGCGAAGAAGCCGGCGGTCTGCTCGGCGGCCCTGGCGATCAGGGCCTGGGCCAGGTCGCCCTCGGCGCGGCGGAACCAGTAGATCTCCGACAGGCCCCAGTTGATGGCCTCGAAGTGGGTGTCCATCACCTCCTCCAGCATCCGCACCCGAGCGCGTTCGGCAGGGCTGGCCGGCAGCAGGGGCGGGGTCGGCCAGCGGTCCTCGATATATTCCAGGATGATGGTGGAATCGAAGACGGCCACCTCGCCGTCCACCAGGGCCGGGACCTCGGCGCGGGGATTGGCGGCGAGGAAATCGCCCTGAGCGCCGCCGGCGCCAAGCCCGCCCGGGGCGACGGCCTCGAAGGCCTGGCCCTTCTCGCGCAGGGCGATCTTGACCTTCTGGGCGTAGGGCGAGAGCGGGTGGTCGTAGAGGGTGAGCATGGCGGTCCTCCCGGGACGTCTTTCGCCCATCGGGAGCCCCCGCCGCCGGGTAAGTCAAATGGCCAGCCTCGACTTGACGGACCGAGCGTAACCCCGGCCTCTGTCGTCGCAACACGCCAAGAAACGAGATCGGGAGCAGACGCCATGGCCTACAAACCCTTCGACCTGTCCGGCAAGGTGGCCCTTGTCACCGGGGGTAATGGCGGCATCGGCCTTGGCATGGTGGAGGCCCTGGCCCAGGCCGGGGCCGACGTGGTGGTCTGGGGCTCCAACCCCAAGAAGAACGCCGACGCCGAGGCCAGGCTCAGGGGCGCGGGCGTCCGCGTCCTGACCCAGGTGGTGGACGTGGCCGACGAGCAGGCGGTCAAGGCCGGGATGGTCGAGGCCGTGTCCAAGATGGGCCGCATCGACACGGTGATCGCCAATGCCGGCATCGGGGGCGGCGCGCCCTCCTTCTCCGAATTCTCCACCGAGACCTACCGCAAGGTGCTGTCGGTGAACCTGGACGGGGTGTTCTTCACCTTCCGCGAGGCCTGCAAGCACATGGTCGAGCGGGCGGGATCCGGCGACAAGGCCGGCGGCTCCCTGGTGGTGATCTCCTCCCTGTCGGCCCTCGACGGCGCCGCGCGCAACGAGGCCTACGCCGCCACCAAGGGGGCGGTGATCTCCATGATCCGCGCCATCGCCGTGGAACACGCACGCTATGGCGTACGGGCCAACGCCATCCTGCCCGGCTGGATCGCCACCGACATGACGGCCGGCGCCCAGGGCAATGACAAGTTCAACGACGCGGTGATCAAGCGGGTGCCCATGCGCCGCTGGGGCCAGCCGGCGGACTTCGGCGGCATGGCGGTCTATCTGGCGTCGGACGCCTCGGCCTTCCACACCGGCGACAGCTTCCTGATCGACGGCGGCTACGGGATCTTCTGATCCGCTGACCTTGGGTCACGGTTTCCTTGCGGGGGCCATGGCGCCATCCTGTCCCCAACGAGACTTCGGGAGAAAACGCCATGACCCTGCACACCCCGCTTTGCGACCTCTTGGGGGTCAAGCATCCGATCATGCTGGCCGGCATGGGGGGCGTCTCCTATGCCGAGCTGGTGGCCGCGGTCTCCAACGCCGGGGGCTATGGCGTGCTGGGCATGGCCGGGCGCACGCCCGACTTCATCCGCGACGAGATGCGCAAGGTCAAAAGCCTCACCGACAAGCCCTTCGGCGTCGACCTGCTGGCGGCCAGCCCCGAGAGCCTGACGGCTTCGGTGGAGATCATCATCGAGGAGGGCGCCTCCAGCTTCGTGGCGGGTCTCGGCGTGCCCATGCCGATCATGGAGAAGCTGAAGAAGGCGGGCCTAAAGGTCATGGTGGTCTGCGGGGCGGTGAAGCACGCGGTGAAGGCCGAGCAGGCCGGCTGCGACGCGGTCATCTGCCAGGGCGGCGAGGGCGGCGGCCATACCGGCCTGGTGGGCACCATGCCCCTGGTGGCCCAGGCGGTGGAGGCCGTGAAGATTCCGGTGGTGGCGGCCGGCGGCCTCTATGACGGGCGCGGTCTTGCCGCGGCCCTGACCCTGGGCGCCGTCGGCGTCTGGATGGGCACCCGCTTCATCGCCAGCAAGGAAGCCCATGCCGGCGAACTCTATCGCCAGACCATCGTCGAGGCGGCCGACGAGGATACCGTCCGTACACGGTCCTATTCCGGCAAGCCGATGCGGGTGCGCAAGAACCCCTATGTGGAGGACTGGGAGACCCGTCCCCAGGACATCCAGCCCTTCCCCATGCAGGCGATGATCTCCAGCCAGGCCGGGGTCATGGGCGGCATCGGGGGCCAGATCGAGGGCCTCGACCCCGACAAGTCCTGCTTCGCCATGGGCCAGTCGGCGGGCGGCATCCACGAGGTGCTGCCGGCCGCCCAGATCGTGGCCAACCTGGTCTCGGAGGCGGAAGCCGCCCTGGCCCGGGCGAGCAAGCTGGTGAAGGTGACGGCCTAGTCTTCTCATCAGAACGATCAGGGTGGAGGCGCGGTGTGTGCGGCGCCTCCACCCCTCGTGCGCCACCGAGCTGGGGGTCAGCCTCGGCGGCTTGGCCGTCGTCCTCCGGGGAGGTCGGAACGACGGCGTCTCGCGTCAGGCCGCCAGCTTGGCGGCGGTCTGCGCGATCTTGCGGCCCTGGTAGCGGGCGCCTTCCAGTTCATTCTCTGAGGGCTGGCGCGAGCCGTCGCCGCCGGCGATGGTCGACGCGCCATAGGGGCTGCCGCCGGTGACTTCGGTCAGGGTCATCTGGCCGGCGAAGCCGTAGTCCAGGCCCACCACGACCATGCCGAAGTGCAGCAGGTTGGTGATCACCGAGAACAGGGTCATTTCCTGGCCGCCGTGCTGGGTGGCCGTGGAGGTGAAGGCGCCCCCCACCTTGCCGTTCAGGGCGCCCTTGGCCCACAGGCCGCCGGCCTGGTCGAGGAAGGCCGCCATCTGCGAGTTCATGCGACCAAACCGCGTGCCGACGCCCACGATGATGGCGTCGTAGTCGGCCAGGTCCTCGATCCTGGCGATCGGGGCCTCCTGGTCGAGCTTGAAGTGGGCCGCCTTGGCGATCTCCTCGGGCACGGTCTCGGGGACACGCTTGATGTCCACCGTGGCGCCGGTGGCGCGGGCGCCTTCGGCCACGGCCTTGGCCATGGTTTCGATGTGCCCGTAGGCGGAGTGATAGAGGACGAGGACCTTGGTCATGGAGGGCTTTCGATCGGGGAGGGGACGGCCGCCCCGGCTTTCACCGGGGCGGGAAGGAGAGAGAATTAGGCGGCGTCGACGAGGACGAGTTCGGCGTCTTCCAGGGCGGTGACCCGCACCGTGGCTTCATCGCGGATGGCCGCGCCGTCGCGGGCCTTCAGGGTCACGCCGTTGACCTCCACCGAGCCGGTGGCGGGCACCAGATAGCCGAAGCGGTCGGCGCCCAGCTGGTATTCGGCGGTCTCGCCGGCCTTCAGGGTGGCGGCCACGACCCGGCCATTGGTGCGGATCGGCAGGACGTCGGTGTCGCCCTCCACGCCGCTGGCCAGGGTCACGAACTTCCCGGCGCGGTCACCCTTGGGGAAGGGCTTGGCGCCCCAGCTCGGCTCGCCGCCCGTCTTGTTGGGCTGGATCCAGATCTGGAACAGGGTGGTGGGCTCGCTCTCCAGATTGAACTCGGCGTGGCGGATGCCAGACCCCGCGCTCATCACCTGGACGTCGCCGGCCTCGGTGCGGCCGGTGTTGCCCAGGCTGTCCTGATGGGTGATGGCGCCGGTGCGGACATAGGTGATGATCTCCATGTTCGCGTGGGGGTGCGGCGGGAAGCCGGAATTGGGCTCGATGCGGTCATCATTCCAGACGCGAAGAGGCCCCCAGCCCATGCGCTTGGGGTCGTAGTATTCGGCGAAGGAGAAGTGATGCTTGGCGTCGAGCCAGCCGTGGTTGGCGCCGCCGAGGGAGTCAAAGGATCTGCGTTCGATCATCTCGTGGTCTCCTGATCTTGAGGGACGCGCGGCAGGCCGTCGCGTCGCTGTTGAGATCAAGGTAGCCATCCCCGCGCAATCCGAAATAGAAACGATGGAAACAGATCGTTTCGGAAATCGTCATGCCACGTCTTCCCGACTTCGAGGCCTGGGCCATCTTCGCCAAGGTGGCCGAGACCGGCGCCTTCGCCCGCGCCGCCGCCGAGCTGGAGCTCTCCAAGGCCACCGTCTCCAAGGCCGTGGCGCGGCTGGAGAGCCGGCTGGGGACCACCCTCTTCCATCGGACATCCCGCAAGCTGTCGCTCACCGAGAGCGGGCGGACGGCCCTGGAGCGGGCGCAGCGCCTTCTGGCCGAGGGGGAGGCGGTGGAGGCCGAGGCCGCCGCCCAGTCGGCGACGCCGCAAGGCCTGGTTCGCCTGGCCGCGCCGATGTCCTTCGGGGTGCGGCACGTGGCGCCCCTGATCCCGGAGTTCCTGAAGCTCTACCCGGATGTCTCCATCGACCTCAGCCTCAGCGACCAGAAGGTGGACCTGGTGGGGGAGGGGTTCGATCTGGGCCTGCGGATCGGCGCCCTGCCCGACTCCTCTCTGCTGGCGCGCCGGCTCTGCGCGGTGCGGATCGTGTTGGTGGCCTCGCCCGCCTACCTCCAGGCCCACGGGCGGCCCACCCATCCCCGCGACCTGATGCTGCACAGGGCTCTGACCTACGCCTATGTCCTGACCCCGGAGGTCTGGCGGTTCACGCACCCCACCCAGGGTGAGCAGGCGGTGAGCGTGAGCGGGCCGCTGAAGGTCAACAATTCCGACGCCCTGGGACCGGCCCTGCGCGAAGGCCTGGGCCTGGCCCTGCAGCCGGAGTTCCTGATCTGGCAGGAGCTCACCGACGGGACCCTGGAGTCGGTGATGTGCGACTGGCGCACCCCGCCCATCGCCCTGCACCTGGTCTCGCCGCCGGGCCGCCTGCGGCCGGCGCGGGTCCGGGTGCTGTACGATTTCCTGGCGCAACGCCTGGCGACGGCGCCCTGGGCGGTGGCGGAGGAGCCGGAGAAGCCTTAGCCCTGCCGCCTATTCGGCGCCCTTGGTGAACTCCGCGAAGGATCCCAGGCAGCCCTGCCAGACGCCGATGTGCTGCTTCACCTCGTCTGCGGTCATCCGCAGGTTGACCAGGGTGGCGTAGGCGACGTTGGGCTTGCCGTCGTCGGCGATGAAGCCGCGGCAGGCCACCTGGCCCTTGTTGAAGCTGTTCATCTCCGCGACGCTCACCCCCTTGGCCGAGAAGGCGGTGGTGAAAATCAGGGCGTGGCAGGCCTTGCCCTTGGCGTCGCAGTCCACGTACTGGGCGCCGAAATCCCCGCCGGGGGTCTCCACATTGACGAAGACCTCGGTCCCCGCCGTCTTGGCGATCTCCGCCTTGGCGTTCATCGATTTCAGCAGGGTGACCAGGGCGGCGGGATCGCGCACGTCGAACAGCGGCTTGGCCGGGGTGGCGGCCTGGGCGGCGACCGCCAGGGCGGCGAGGGCGATGGCGATGGGAACGGTGCGCATGGGTCTTCCTTGGGCGATGCGAAGCGTGGGCATAGCGCAATTCCCCGCATCCGGCGGCAGGAGAATGGCGCTCGCCCGCCGCGCGCGCCGGGATGACAAGCGCGCGCCGCCTCTTCTAGAGTAGCGCCATGCGCCGTCTGATGCTTCCGTTCGCGCTCGCCGCCCTGGCCTTCCCGGCCCTCGCCCAGGACCGTAGCCCGGCCCTGCGCCAGAACCTGGTGGACCTCGCCTATGTGCTGGGGGAGAGCCACGCCCTGCGCCAGGCCTGCGCCGGGATCGAGGACCAGTATTGGCGCACCCGCATGATCAACATGGTGGCCGCCGAGAAGCCTGACGAGGCCCTGGATCGTCGCCTGAAGGAAAGCTTCAACACCGGCTTCGCCTCCCGCCAGAGCGAGTTCCAGGCCTGCACCCCGGCCAGCCGCCGGGCGGAGATGGCCGCCGCCAACCACGGCCAGGACATCTCCAATCGCCTGGCCAAGGTGATGATCAAGACCGAGCGTGAGGCGCCGCCCACCATCTTCGAATTGAACGCGGCGGGCGAGACGACGGCCCCCTCGGCACGCTAAGGTCGTCTCCGGACACTCGGAGACGTTGTCATGGCTGCTGCGACAATCGCGTCGATCGCCTTCCTGATCCTGGCCCTGGTGATCGTGCTGGGGGCCATCAAGATCGTGCCCCAGGGCCGCGAGTACACCGTCGAGCGGTTCGGCCGCTACACCCGCACCCTCAAGCCCGGCATCTCCTTCCTGACCCCCTTCGTCGAAGGCGTGGGCCGGCGCATCAACATGATGGAGCAGGTGCTGGACGTGCCGCGCCAGGACGTGATCACCAAGGACAACGTCTCGGTGCAGGTGGACGCCATCGTCTTCATCCAGGTGATGGACGCCGCGGCGGCGGCCTATCGCGTGACCAATCTCGACTACGCCATCACCCAGCTGACCATGACCAACCTGCGCACGGTGGTGGGCAACATGGAGCTGGACGAGGTGCTGAGCCAGCGCGACCAGATCAACACCCGCCTGCTGGACGTCATCGACCAGGCCACTAGCCCCTGGGGGGTGAAGGTGGCCCGCATCGAGATCAAGGACCTGCAGCCGCCGCCGGACATCACCAACGCCATGGCCAGGCAGATGAAGGCCGAGCGGGAGCGCCGGGCGGTGATCACCGAGGCGGACGGGGAGAAGCAGGCGGCGATCACCGTGGCCGAGGGCGCCAAGCAGTCGGCCATCCTGCAGGCCGAGGGCCGCCGTGAGGCCGCCTTCCGCGACGCCGAGGCCCGCGAGCGGGCGGCCGGCGCCGAGGCCACCGCCACCAAGCTGGTCTCCGACGCCATCGCCAGTGGCGACGTCAACGCCATCAACTACTTCGTGGCCCTGAAATACGTCGAGGCCTTCGCCAAGCTGGCCGAGAGCCCGCAGCAGAAGACGGTCATCGTGCCGGCCGACATGAGCTCCATCGTCGGCTCCATCGCCGGGATCGGCGAGCTGGTGAAGACCATCCAGTCCGACCGTCCGCCGCCGCCGCGACCGCCCTCGCCGCCGCGCGCGACGGCGGTCCCCAAGGCGGGGAGCTGACCCGGTGGAGGGCCTGATCCAGCTGGTGGTCGCCAATCCGTTCTGGGTGTGGGCGGCGATCGGGGCCCTGGTGCTGGCGGCCGAGGTGGCCACCGGCTCGGGCTGGCTGCTGTGGCCGGCGGCGAGCGCGGCGGCGACCGCCGTGGCCGTGGCGCTGTTTGGCCTGCCCTGGGTGGGGGCCGTGGGTCTCTATGCGGGCCTGACCATCGTCACCACCCTGCTGGCGCGCCGGTTCTGGCCGGCGCGCCAGGCCGGCGAGGCCGACGACATCAACGACAATGTGGCCCGGCTGGTGGGCCACCACGGCAAGGCGATCGCCAACTTTCACGACCGCGCGGGCCGGGTGTTCATCGATGGCAAGGAGTGGGCCGCCGACCTCGACGACGACCAGCCCCTGGTTCGCGGCGCGGCGGTCGAGGTGACCGGCGTCAGCGGAGCGCGGCTGCGGGTGCGCCCGGCTCGCTGATCTCCGAGAGGAAGACCCGCAGGGCCTTGAGGAAGGGCGTCACGGCGCGGAACTCGTTGTCGGTGAACCCGTCCCGCAGGGCTTCGGTCTTGGCCTTCATGTCCTTCATGACGGCCTGGGACGCCTCGATCCCGGCGCGGGTGATCTTCACGCGCTTCTTGCGGCGGTCGGCGGTGTCGGCCAGCACGGCCACCCAACCCATCTGGGACATCTTCTGCAGGATGTTGGTCACAGCGCCCTTGGTCATCAGCAGGATGCGGGCGAGTTCGGCCGGCGTCTGGCCGTCGCCATGGCGCATGAACCACTGCAGCAGTTCGAAATGGGCGTGCGTCATGCCCGGAGGCAGGTGCTTGGTCACCGACATGCGCAGGTAGTGCTCGATGGCCCCGATCTCGTGGAACACCTCGACAAAGGGGTGAGCCTGGACGGCGGGCGCGTTGCGAAGGGCTGGCGTCGTCATGCGCGCCTCCATATCGTTCAATCGTGAACGATATGGGTCTCGGGCGGCTGGGCCGCAAGGGCCGCACGCAAATTCATCTAACGGCGGTTTGCCATCAAGGCTTCCTTCAGGCCGCGCCCGGCCAGGGCGTCGGCGTGCTCGTTCAGCTCGTGGCCGGCGTGGCCCTTGACCCAGCGCCAGTCGACCTTGTGCCGCTCGCGGGCGGTGTCGAGCCGGCGCCAGAGGTCCTCGTTCTTCACCGGCTTCTTGTCGGCGGTCTTCCAGCCCCGCTTCTTCCAGCCGTGGATCCACTCCGAGATGCCCTTCATCACGTAGGTGGAGTCGGTGTGGAGCTCGACCTCGCAGGGCTTGTTGAGCGCCTCCAGGGCCTGGATGGCGGCCATCAGCTCCATCCGGTTGTTGGTGGTGTCGGGTTCGCCGCCGCAGATGTCGCGGCGGTGGCCGCCGGAGATCAGCAGGGCGCCCCAGCCCCCCGGTCCCGGATTCCCCGAGCAGGCGCCGTCGGTATAGATCACCACCTTGGGGGTCACGCGGGGTCCCCGAACAGCACCAGGTCGGGCGCCTCGCGGTGGACGGCCAGTTTGCGCTCGTATTCGAGGGGGTCCTTGGGGCGAACTAGCGCGCCGGCCGGGGTCGCGCCCCAGGCCTCCAGCCGGGTCAGGAAGAACCGCATGGCCGCGCCGTGGGCCAGGACCGGCAGGGCGGCGCGCTCGGCGTCGCTCAGGGGGCGGTGGCGCTCGTAGCCGGCCACCAGGGCCCGGGCGCTGGTGATGTTGAAGCTGCCGTCAGCCTCGAAGCACCAGGCGTTCAGGGCCACGGCGATGTCGTAGGCGAGCGCGTCGACACAGGCGAAATAGAAGTCGATGGCTCCGGCGAACTTGCCGGCGTTGAAGAAGACGTTGTCGGGGAAGTAGTCGGCGTGGACGATACCGGCGGGCAGGCCCACCGGCCAGGCCTTGGCCAGGCGGTCGAGGTCGGCGCCGATGGTGGCGGCCAGGCCCGGTTTCAGGTCCTCGGCGGCCCCGCGCAGGGTGGCGAACAGGGGCGCCCAGGCCTCCTGGCCCAGGTCGTTGGCCCGCGTCCCCGGGAAACCCTGGGCGGCCAGGTGCAGGCGGGCCAGGCCCTCTCCGGCCTCCCGGCAGTGGGCCGCAGTGGGGCGACGCACCGACAGGCCAGGCAGGAACTCGACGATGGCCGCCGGCTTGCCCCGCACCCGCTTGATGGTCTGGCCGGCGCGATCGGCCATGGGGGCGGCGCAAGGATAGTCGTGCCGGGCCAGCCAGCGCATGAGGTCGAGGAAGAAGGGCAGCTCCTCCTCCCGCATCCGCTTCTCGTAGACCGTCAGGAAGTAGCGCCCGACCGTGGTCTCCAGCAGGAAGTTGGAATTCTCGACCCCCTCGGCGATGCCCTTGAACGCCACCGGCGTCCCGAGGTCGTAGTCGGCGAGCAGGAGGGCGAGCTCCTCGTCGGTGATGTCGGTGTAAACGGCCATGCTGGCGCCGGGATGGGGGAGGCCGGCCCGGGCGTCAAGCCTTGGAGACCACCCAGAGGTCCTGGCCGCCGTCATAGTCGCTCGGCGGCGCCCAGTTCCCCCGATGGAAGGAGACCACCTCCAGGCCGGCCGCGCCGATGGCCTGGGTGAGGGCCGCCGCGTCGTGCGCGATGGCGCGCTCCGGGCTGCGCGGATCCACCACGCTCGAGGTGGCGTCATAGGGCTGGAAGTCGAACTGCGCAGCCTCAGCGGGCCGCGGCGAGAAGGCGGTGAAGGCGAAGCGGCCGCCCGGCTTCAGCACCCTGCGGGCCTCCTCCAGATAGTGTCGCACCGGACCGAACCGCATATGGGTAAAGACCGACATGGCGAAGGCCACATCAATGGCCCCGTCGGCCGCCGGAAACACCACCGCGTCCTCGGCCAGGGTCCCGGACCGATTGTAGTCGCCGTTCCAGATGTCGAGGTGGACGAAGTTCAGTTGCGGATATCGCCGCCGGCACATGCCGATGGCGGCCTTGGAGAGATCGAACCCGGTGTAGGGATGGTCGGTCAGGTGGGCGGCCATCCGGCCAGTGCCGCAGCCGATGTCCAGCAGGGCGTCGCCGGGGCGCAGGCCGCCATAGGTCCGCAGCCAGCCCACGGCCTGCAGGCCGATCGCGTGGTGGTCGCCATTGCCGACATTGTGGATCACGCTCCACGGATCGCCCGGCCGTCGCGTCGGCAGGCTCTTGATGTCGAGCCACAGGCCCGAGAGCGCGCGGCGCAGGGGCGGCGGGGCGTAGCTGGCGAGGGCGCGGATCGTGGACATCAGCCCTCCACCAGCACCCGGGGCAGCTTGAAGCTGACGGTCTCGCGGGCGGCGTCGACCTCCTCCACGGTGACCTCGAAGGTCTCGCCGAGCCGGTCGATCAGGCCCTGGACCAGGACCTCGGGGGCCGAGGCGCCGGCGGTGACGCCGACGGTGGACGCGCCCTCCAGCCAGGCGAGGTCCAGGAAGGAGGCGTCGTCGATCAGGTGGGCCTGGGCCACCCCCTCGCGCTTGGCCACCTCCACCAGGCGCACCGAGTTGGAGGAATTGGCCGAGCCCAGGACCAGCAGGACGTCGCTGCGGGCGGCCACGCTTTTTACCGCCTCCTGGCGGTTGGTGGTGGCGTAGCAGATGTCTTCCTTGTGCGGCGCGGCGATCTCCGGGAACCGCTCGCGCAGGGCCGCGACGATGGCGGCGGTGTCGTCCACCGACAGGGTCGTCTGGGTGGCGAAAGCCACGTTGCTCGTATCCTTCGGGGTGAAGGCGCGCGCGTCCTCCACGGTCTCGATCAGGGTCACCGCGCCCTCGGGCAGCTGGCCCATGGTGCCCACGACCTCCGGGTGGCCGGCGTGGCCGATCAGCACGATCTCCATCCCGGCGTCATAGTGGCGCTGGGCCTCGACATGGACCTTGGAGACCAGGGGGCAGGTGGCGTCGAGATAGAGCATCTGGCGCGCCTTGGCGTCGGCGGGCACCGACTTGGGCACGCCGTGGGCGGAGAACACCACCGGCCGGTCGACCGGGCACTCGTCCAGTTCCTCGACGAAGATGGCGCCGAGCGCCTTCAGCCGGTCCACCACGTGGCGGTTGTGGACGATCTCGTGGCGCACATAGACCGGCGCGCCGTACTTCTGGATCGTGCGCTCGACGATCTGGATGGCGCGGTCGACCCCGGCGCAGAAGCCGCGCGGGGTGGCGAGCAGGACCGTCAGCGGGGGGCGGGGGCGGGCAGGTTCGGACATGACCCCAAACTAGGCGTCCGAGGCTTCCGCCGCCAGCCGCGTTGCGGCCTCAATCGATAGTCAGTAGTAGAGGTCCGACCGTGCGGACCCCCGCGCGACAACTCTCTCTGTTCTGGACGACCCCATGCGCCGTTCCCTTCTGCTGGCCGCCTGCGCGTTCCTCGCGGCCGCGACCACCCTTCCCGACCTCGCCATGGCGCAGGCCCGCCGCGGCGGCGACCAGCAGCGTCAGGAGCAGGAGGCGGCCAAGAAGAAGAAGCAGAAGGAAGAATGGAACGACGTCCAGGCGCCGCTACAGGCCCTGCGCAACGCCGGACCGTGCCCCTTCGTGAAGGTGCTCTACGACGCCGGCCGCTACATCGAGTTCAAGGACAACAAGGAAGCCTCGGCCAATGTCGGCTATTCCGGCGAGATCCAGGGGATCTCGGCGGGCTGCCAGTACAAGGAGTCCGATCCCATCCAGGTGCAGATGGAAGTGCTGTTCGAGCTGGGCCGCGGCCCGCAGGCCCAGGGCTCCTCCAAGACCTATCGCTACTGGGTGGCGGTGACCAAGCGCAACGAGGCGGTGATCGCCAAGCAATACTTCGACCTGCCGGTGACCTTCGCCCCGGGCCAGGACCGGGTCTATGTCACCGAGAAGATGGCCCAGATCGTCATTCCGCGCGCCAAGGACACCACCAGCGGCGCCAATTTCGAGGTGCTCGTGGGCTTCGACGTCACGCCGCAGATGGCGGCCTTCAATCGTGACGGCAAACGCTTCCGGGTGAACGCGGGCACGGGCGCCGTGGCCGCGACGGGGACTCCCGACCGTCAATGAGTGATCTGAAACGGGGCCTGAGCGAAGCGGTCGCCGCCGCCTTCGCCGCCGCGGGTCTGCCGGCCGAGCTGGGCCGTGTGACCCCGTCCGACCGGCCCGACCTGGCGGACTTTCAATGCAACGGCGCTCTGGCGGCCGCCAAGAGCGCGCGCCGCGATCCCCGCGAGATCGCCGCCGGCGTCACCGCCATGCTGGCTGCCGATCCGCGCCTGTCGGTGGTGGAGATCGCCGGCCTGGGCTTCATCAACATGCGGGTCTCCGACGCCGCCCTGTCGGCGCGCGCCAACGAGATCGCCGGCGATCCGCGCCTGGGGGCGGGCTCGGTCGCGACCTCGCGCCGGATCCTGGTGGACTATGCCGGGCCCAACGTCGCCAAGCCGATGCATGTGGGCCACCTGCGGTCGTCCATCATCGGCGAGGCCATCAAGCGGATCTTCCGGTTCCGGGGCGACATGGTGGTGGGCGACGCCCACTTCGGCGACTGGGGCTACCAGATGGGCCTCATCATCGGCGCCGTCATGGACGAGGACCCCTTCATCAAGGCCCTGGTGGAGCAGCTCAACGGCCGCGGCCGGCCGGTGACGCCGGAGGAGGAGAAGACCGCCTTCGCCGCCCTGCAGGACCGGGTGAGCCTGGAAGACCTGGACCGCCTCTATCCGGCCGCCGCCGCCAAGGGCAAGGCCGACCCCGAGTACCGCGACCGGGCCCGCCGGCTGACGGCTGAACTCCAGGCCAAGGTCCCCGGCTATCACCTGCTGTGGCGGCATTTCGCCCGGGTGACCAAGGTCGCCCTCGAGCGGGACTTCCATGCCCTGGGGGTCGATTTCGACCTCTGGAAGGGCGAGAGCGACGTCGACGACCTGATCGCCCCGATGATCAGGGAACTGGACGCCAAGGGCCTGCTGGTGGACGACCAGGGCGCGCGGATCATCCGCGTGGCCCGCGAGGGCGAGACCAAGAAGAAGAAGCTGCCCGACGGGACCGTGATCGTGGCGCCCAGCCCCGATCCTCTGCTGGTGGTGTCCTCCGAAGGCTCGGCCATGTACGGCACCACCGACCTCGCCACCGTGCTGGACCGCCAGCGCAGCTTCGACCCGGAGCATGTCCTCTACGTGGTCGACCAGCGCCAGGCCGACCATTTCGCCACCGTCTTCCGCGCGGCCTACCTGGCCGGCTATGCGGCCGAGGGCAGCCTGGAGCACATCGGCTTCGGCACCATGAACGGCCCCGATGGCAAGCCCTTCAAGACCCGCGAGGGCGGGGTGCTGAAGCTCAACGACCTGATCGAGATGACCCGCACCAAGGCGCGCGAGCGTCTGCGGGAGGCCGATCTGGGCGCCGAACTCGACCCCGACGCCTTCGACGACACCGCCCACAAGGTGGCCGTCGCGGCCCTGAAGTTCGCCGACCTGCAGAACTTCCGCGGCACTTCCTACGTCTTCGACCTCGACCGCTTCTCCAGCTTCGAGGGAAAGACCGGCCCCTACCTGCTGTACCAGGCGGTGCGGGTGAAATCCCTGCTGCGCAAGGCCGAGGGCGAGGGGGTCAAGACCGGCCCCATCACCGTCTCCGACCCGGCCGAGCGGGATCTGGTCCTGCTGCTGGACGCCTTCGACCAGGCCCTCAACGACGCCTACGACAAGCGCGCCCCGCACTTCGTGGCCGAGCACGCCTTCAAGCTGGCCCAGGCCTTCAGCCGCTTCTACGCCGCCTGCCCGATCCTTTCGGCCGAGCCGGTGCTGCGCGCGTCGCGCCTGGCCCTGGCCGACACCACCCTGCGCCAGCTGGAGCAGGCCCTGGACCTGCTGGGGATCGCCGCACCCGCGCGGATGTAGGGCAGGAAGCGGTCGTCGCCGGTCTTCTCCGTGCCAATCGGCACGCGGCCGTCCGTGGCGCCCGATCGCGCATTGACTCATGGCGGCCCTTCGAACAGGTTCCGCCTCGACTCTCGCGGGAGAGACCGGGCCTCGAGCCCGGAGCCGAAGGCGCAACCGCCCCGGAAACGCTCAGGCAAACGGACCGCGAAGGCTGATGAACGCTGGAAAGTAGCGGCCCCCGTTCGGGTCGCTCGCCGAAGGAGCAAGGATCTGGCCCGATGGGCGCGATCCGAAATCTCTCAGGCCCAAGGACAGCGGGGGCAGGGCGCAGGCGGATTTTCCGCGGGCGTCTGCAATCGTCAGCCGGAGTCTCATACGTGTCCGATGAAGCCCTGAAGACCACCCCGCTGGCCGCCGCGCACGTGGCCGCCGGCGCGCGCATGGTGCCCTTCGCGGGCTATTCCATGCCCGTCCAGTACAGGGACGGGGTGCTGAAGGAGCACCTCTGGACCCGCGAGCACGCCGGCCTGTTCGACGTCTCCCACATGGGCCAGGCCCGCCTGCGCGGCGTCTCGCCGCTCTCGGCCTTCGAGGAGATAACGCCAGGCGACTTCATCGGCCTGAAGCCGGGCAAGCAGCGCTATTCCGTCCTGCTCAACAAGACCGGCGGGGTGATCGACGACCTGATGGCCGCCCGCCCGGACGACGACGGCCTGTTCGTGGTGGTCAACGGCGCCTGCAAGGACAACGACTTCAAGGTCATCGACAACGAACTGGCCGGACAGGTCACCATCGAGCGGCTGGAGGATCGCGCCCTGCTGGCGATCCAGGGCCCGGAGGCCGCCGCCGTGGTCGGCCGCCACCTGCCCGCCGCCCTGCGCATGGTGTTCATGGACAGCCGCGCCATGCCCGGCTTCGGGACCAATATCCTGATCTCCCGCTCGGGCTACACCGGCGAGGACGGCTACGAGATCTCCGTGCCGGCCCATCTGGCGGAGACGATCTGGAACCTGCTGCTGGAGGACGAGCGCGTCCGCCCCATCGGCCTGGGGGCGCGGGACTCCCTGCGCCTGGAAGCGGGCCTGCCGCTCTATGGCCACGACGTGGACGAGACCGTCAGCCCCATCGAGGCCGACCTCGCCTTCGCCGTCTCGGTGAAGCGCCGCGAGGCCCGCGACTTCCCCGGCGCCGCCCGCATCGCCAAGGAGCTGACGCAGGGTCCGTCGCGCAAGCGCGTCGGCCTGCGCGTCCTGGAGGGCGCCCCGGCCCGTGAGGGCGCGGAGATCGCCGACGAGAGCGGCGCCGTTGTCGGCATTGTCACCTCCGGCGGCTTCTCGCCGAGCCTCGGCTATCCCATCGCCATGGGCTTCGTGCCGCCGGCCCTGTCGGCGCCCGGCACGTCGCTGAAAGTCATCGTCCGGGGCAAGCCGCAGGCCGCCCAGGTCGTGGCCATGCCCTTCGTTCCCAATCGCTATGTCCGCAAGGTCTGAGGAGATCACCCCGATGCGTTTCACCAAGGATCACGAATGGGTCGTCCTCGAGGGCGACGTGGCCACCGTCGGCATCACCGCCTACGCCGCCGAGCAACTGGGCGACGTGGTGTTCGTCGAGACCCCTGAGGTGGGCAAGACCGTCAAGGCCGGCGACGGCTTCGCGGTGGTGGAGAGCGTCAAGGCGGCCTCCGACGTTTACGCCCCCATCTCCGGCGAGGTGGTGGAGACCAACGCCGCCCTCGGCGACGCCCCCGACACCGTCAACGCCGTGCCGGAATCCGGCGGCTGGTTCGCCAAGCTGAAGGTCGCCGACAAGGGCGAGTTCGAGGCCCTGATGGACCGCACCGCCTACGAAGCCTATCTCGGGACCCTGTAAGCACCCATGCGTTACCTGCCCCTCACGCCGCTCGACCGGGCCGAGATGCTCGGCGTCATCGGCGCCGACACCATCGACGACCTGTTCGCCGACGTGCCCGCCGCCGCCCGCAAGGCCGACCTCTTCGACCTGCCGCTGCATGCCGGCGAGATGGAGGTGGAGCGCGAGCTCTCGGCCCTCGCGGCCAAGAACCGGCCGGCCGGGGCGGGACCCTTCTTCTGCGGCGCCGGTGCCTACAAGCACCATGTGCCGGCCACGGTGGACCACATCATCCAGCGGTCGGAGTTCCTGACCAGCTACACCCCCTACCAGCCGGAGATCGCCCAGGGGACCCTGCAGGTCCTGTTCGAGTTCCAGACCCAGGTCGCCGCCCTGACCGGCCTGGAGGTGGCCAACGCCTCGATGTACGACGGCTCCACCGCCTGCGCCGAGGCGGTGATGATGGCCCAGCGGGTCACCCGCCGGAAGAAGGCGGTGCTGTCGGGCGGCCTTCATCCGCACTACGCCGCCGTCACCCAGACCATCGCCCACGCCGAGGGCATGGACATCGCCCGCCAGGCCGTGGCCATCGATGCCGAGGCCGCCGTGCTCTCGGCCATCGACGCCGAGACCGCCTGCGTGGTGGTCCAGACCCCCAACGTCTTCGGGGTCGTCACCGACGTGACGAAGATCGCCGAAGCCGCTCACGCCGCCGGCGCCCTGCTGATCGTGGTGACCACCGAGGCCGTCTCCTACGGCCTGCTCAAGTCGCCCGGCGAGATGGGCGCGGACATCGCCGTCGGCGAGGGCCAGTCCATCGGGGTCGGCCTCAACTACGGGGGCCCCTATATCGGGCTCTTCGCCGCCCGGGAGAAGTTCGTCCGCCAAATGCCGGGCCGCCTCTGCGGCGAGACCGTGGACGCCGAGGGCGCCCGCGGCTTCGTCCTGACGCTTTCGACCCGCGAGCAGCATATCCGCCGCGAGAAGGCGACCTCGAACATTTGCACCAACTCGGGCCTCTGCGCGCTCGCCTTCACCATCCACATGACCCTGCTGGGGGAACGCGGCCTGCGCGAGCTGGCGGCGCTCAACCACAGCCGGGCCCGCGAGCTGCGCGACGCGCTCGCCGCCGTCCACGGGGTGGAGATCCTGTCGCCGCGGTTCTTCAACGAGTTCGCCATCCGGGTCCCGGGGAACGCGGCCCAGATGGTGGAGGACATGCTGGCCGACGGCGTGGTGGCCGGCGTGCCCTTCAGCCGCCTCGACCCGAAGGCGGGCCTGGACGACATCCTGCTGGTGGCCGCCACCGAGACCACCACCCGCGATGATATCGCCGCCTTCGCCAAGGCCCTGCACACGAGGACCGCCCGATGAGCATGTCCAATATCGGCCGCCCGACGCGGCCGCAGGCCGGCGTCTCCGCCGTCGCCCACACCTCGCTGACCGGGGCCCGCGGCCTGCTGCAGGACGAGGCCCTGATCTTCGAGATGGACGGCTGGGACAAGACCGGCGTCGATTTCGACGTGCCCGACCAGGACGCTTCTGACCTCGGCGACCTGGTGCGCGGCGCCCCCATCGGCCTGCCGGGCCTCTCCGAGCCGGAGGCCATGCGCCACTATGTGCGCCTGAGCCAGAAGAACCACGCCATCGACCTGGCCCTCTATCCGCTGGGCTCGTGCACCATGAAGCACAACCCCCGGCTCAACGAGAAGATGGCCCGCCTGGCCGGCTTCGCCGACCTGCATCCCATGGCGCCGCAGTCCACCGCCCAGGGCGCCCTGGAGCTGATGGATCGCCTGGCCCACTGGCTGAAGACCATGACCGGCATGCCGGCCGTGGCCCTGTCGCCCAAGGCGGGCGCGCACGGCGAGCTGTGCGGTCTGCTGACCATCAAGGCGGCCCATGAGGCCAAGGGCCAGGGCCATCGCCGCACCGTTCTGGTGCCCACCTCCGCCCATGGCACCAATCCCGCCACCGCGGCCTTCGTCGGCTATGACGTCACCGAGATCGCCCAGACCGCCGACGGCCGGGTCGACCTGTCCGACCTTGCGGCCAAGCTGTCCCCCGATGTCGCGGCCATCATGGTCACAAACCCCAATACCTGCGGGCTGTTCGAGCGCGACATCATCGAGATCGCCCGCCTGACCCACGCGGCCGGGGCCTACTTCTACTGCGACGGCGCCAACTTCAACGCCATCGTCGGCCGGGTGCGCCCGGGCGACCTGGGCGTCGACGCCATGCACATCAACCTGCACAAGACCTTCTCCACGCCCCACGGCGGCGGCGGGCCGGGTGCGGGTCCGGTGGTGCTGTCGGCCGCCCTGGCGCCCTTCGCCCCCGCCCCCTGGGTGGTGAGCGACGGTCAGGGCTTCAAGCTGGTGGAGGAGACCGAAGGGGAGGCCGCCCAGGCCTTCGGCCGCATGGTGGCCTTCCATGGCCAGATGGGGATGTTCGTCCGCGCCTACGCCTACATGCTCAGCCACGGGGCCGACGGCCTGCGGCAGGTGGCCGAGGACGCGGTGCTCAACGCCAACTACATCAAGGCCAAGCTTTCTGCGGTGATGACCCCGGCCTTCCCCGACGGGCCCTGCATGCACGAAGCCCTGTTCGACGACAGCTGGCTGGAAGGCACCGACGTCACCACTCTCGACTTCGCCAAGGCGATGATCGACGAGGGTTTCCACCCCATGACCATGTACTTCCCCCTGGTGGTGCACGGGGCGATGCTGATCGAGCCGACGGAGACCGAGAGCAAGCAGGAGCTGGACCGCTTCTGTCACGCTCTGATCCTGCTGGCCAAGGCCGCCAAGGCCGGCGACGTCGAGCGGTTCAAGGGCGCGCCCTATCTGGCGCCGCTGCGACGCCTGGATGAGACCCTGGCGGCCCGCAAGCCTCGGTTGACGTGGCGCCCAGAGCCCACAACTGTGGCGCCGGCGCCCATGGCGGCCGAATAGCTACAGTCTGGACGAAATTTAACCCGCCCGAACCTTTACGACTCCGTCGGGCGTTCCCATACCTGATGGGCGCGGTGACCGACCGACCTCCCCGATTGGGCGGGCCGCGCGCTCCAGGTTTGAAAACGTGTCCTACGCCATCCCCAGCGTGCGCGCCCTGCGCGCCTCCGACGAGTCTGCCCGCGAACTGGCGGCGAAGATCGGTCGATTCCTGCTCGTCATGCTTGGCCTGGCCATCATGGCCGTGGGCCTGGTGACGGCGGTGCTGCCGGGCCACCTGGGGCTGCCGATCCTGGTGGTCGGGCTGATGATCGTGCTGCGCAACTCCTTCAAGGCGCGCCGCCGGTTCGTCGGCATCCAGCGGGCGCACCCGAAGATGGTCTTCCCGCTACGGCGCCTGATGCGCCGGGAGCCGGAGATCGCCGCGGTGTTCTGGCAACAGATGCTGCGGATGGAAAAGGTGATCCTGCCGGGCCGCTACCGCTTCGCCCGTCGGCTGCGACGCTTCCTGCATCCTCGTCGCCGCGGGTCGATCTTCGCCCGTTAGGCGGTTCAGGGTGTGGCGCCGGCGCCGCGACGTCTCCGAAATGGGCGTAAACCTTAAAATTTAACGGCGCTGTCGCCTTTACGACTCTCTTCTGCGTTCGCATATGCGCTTCAGGACGACCGCCCGACCTCCCCAAGCGGGCGCGCGTCCCAAATCCTGGTTCGAACAAAAACGTGTCCTACGCCATGCCCAGCATGCGCGCCCTGCGCGCCTCAGACGATTTCGCCCGCGAGTTGGTGGCGCGGACCCTTCGCGTGGGTCTGGCCCTGCTCGGCGTGCTGATCGTGCTGGCCGGAATCGCGGTCGCGCCCCTGCCGGGCCCCGGCGGGATCCCGGTGATCGTGGTCGGCCTGATGCTGGTGCTGCGCAATTCGTTCAAGGCCCGCCGGACCTTCGTCAAGTTCCAGCACGCCCACCCCAAGATGGTCTTCCCCATCCGCCGCCTGCTGCGGCGGGAGCCGGAGATCGTCCTGGTGGCTTGGCAACAGGCCCTGCGCATCGAGCGCCTCGTCGTGCCGAGGAAGCTGCGCTTCGCCGTCAAGACCCGCCGCCGCTTCCGCCGCCGGTAACCCCCAAAGAAAAACCCCTCCCGCGAGGGAGGGGTTCTGATCTTTCGTCGCTGGGACCAAGGCCTACTGGAGCTTGGCGCCCATCTGGCCGATCGCGCCGTCAATCAGCGGGTCGGACTTCAGACCCGCCAGGCGCGTGGTGAGCACGGTCTCGGCGATCTGGGCGGCGAGGTCGGCGGCCGCGGCCTTGACCTCGGCCGAGGCCTGGGCTTCGGCGGTGGCGATCTTGCGCTCGGCGAGTTCGCCGCGACGCTTGATCTGGTCTTCCAGCTGGACCTTGGCTTCGGCCGCCATGCGCTTGGCGTCCTCCTGGGCGTTGGCCAGCAGTTCGGCGGACAGCTTCTCGGCGTCGGCGCGTTGCTTCTTCACATCGGCCAGCAGGCGGGTCGCTTCGTCGCGCAGGGCCTGGGCTTCGTCCAGTTGCGCCTGGATGGCCTTGGCGCGGGCGTCGAGCGCCCCCACGGCCATGCCCGGCACCTTGGCGTAGATCAGGGCGCCGATGAACACCAGGAGCCCGACGGTGACCCAGGTGTGCGCGTCTTGCAGGAGTTCCACGGTCAGAGTCTTTCTAAGCTAGGCCTTCACGGCGGCTTTGAGCTCGGCCGCGGTGGCGGCCTTGCCGGTCAGCTTGGCCACGATGGCTTCGGCGGTGTCGGAGGCGATGCCGGAGACTTGGCTGAGGGCCTTGTCGCGGGCTTCGAAGATCCGAACCTCGGCGGCGGCCAGGCTCTTGGCGAGCTTGGCTTCCTCCTCGGCCTGGCGGACGGCGCTTTCAGCCTTGGCCTTCGCCTTGGCGTCGCCGGCAAGCTTCTGAGCCTGGGCGCGCGCCTGAGCGACTTCCTGGGCGACCGCGGCGGCCTGAGCCTCGGACTCTTCCTTCATCTTCCGCGCGGCGGCGATGTCACCGGAGATCCGGTCCTCGCGCGCCGAGATGGTGCCGCCCAGCTTGGGGACGAACACCTTGGAGAACAGGAAGAAGAGGATGCCGAAAATGATCAGCATCCACACCATCTGGCCCGGCCACTGGGCCAGGTCGAATTGAGGCAGACCGCCCGAGCCATGCTCGGCGGCGGCGCCCGCTGCGGCGTGAGCCGCTTCGGTCACGGGCTCGGCCACGGGGCTTAGACCTGAACGAAGAGGATGATGAAGGCCATCACGAGGGCGAAGATGCCCATGGCTTCCGTCACGGCGAAGCCGAGGAACAGCATGCCGCGTTCGTTGGCCGCGGCCGACGGGTTGCGCATGGCGGCTTGCAGGTAGTTGCCGAACAGGATGCCGAGGCCGGCGCCGGCGCCGATGAGGCCGGTCATGGCGAGGCCCGCACCGATGTACTTGGCGGCAGTAACGTCCATTTGGATAAATCCCTTTGTAGAGGTGGGGTTAGTGGCCGTGATCGAGGTTCACGACATCGCTGAGATAGGTGCAGGTCAGGGCCGCGAAGACGAAGGCCTGCAGGAAGGCGACGATGAATTCCAGGGCCATCAAGGCGATGACCATGGAAAGGCTGAGGGCCGAGCCGACGAGGCCCAGATAGGCCAGGCCGCCATTGGCGATGGCGAAACCGCCCAGGCCGACGACGAAGCTGCCGAACATGTACATCACGACGTGGCCGCCGATGATGTTGCCGAACAGTCGCATGGCGAGCGTCACGGGGCGCACCAGGAAGGAGATGAACTCGATCGGCACCAGGATGAACAGCATCGGCCAGGCGACGCCGGAGGGCACGAAGAGCTTGAAGAAGCCCAGGCCGTTCTTGGCGAAGCCCACCACCAGCACGATGAAGAAGGTGAGCAGGGCGAGCGTCGCGGTCACCGCGAGCTGGGCCGTCACCGCGAACTGCTCGGGGAACATCCCGATCAGGTCGAGCACCGCGACGAAGGAGAAGAGGGTGAAGATGAAGGGCAGGAAGGGCCGGCCGCGGTCGCCGATCATCGAGCCGGTGAGGCCCTTGTCGACGAGGTCATAGACGGTTTCGGCCAGGGCCTGCATCCGGCCGGGGACGACAGCGCCCCGCGACGAGAACAGGAAGAAGGCGGTGATCAGGGCCGCGGCGCCCATCATGGTGGCCACGGAATTGGTGATCGACAGGTCGATCGCGCCAAGGCCCGGGACCATCACGGGCGGCAGGTCCACGATCTTCTGGATCATGAACTGGTGCATGGGCTCGATGGCGGCCATTAGCGGTTCAAGTCCTCATCCTCGTTACGCACGTCCGGCGACGCCGGGGTGTTCAGTTTCGCCGCCGTCCGGTTCGCGGACGTGTAGGCGTTATAGGCCGACAGGGCGGTTCCCAGCATCAGGCCGGCGACCAGTCCCCAAGGCGTGGTGTGGAGAAAGTGGTCGAACAGCCACCCGAACCCCAAACCCCCCAAGACCCCGCCGATCACCCCCCCCAGGAGGCGATAGCCTTCACCCATCGCGCGCTCGGCTGAGGCCTTGTGGGGCCCACGCTTGGTCGCGGTCTCGAAGGCGTCGAGCCGTTCGTCGAGGCGCTTGATGGCCTCTTCGTTCGGATCGTCCGGCTGCGGCATTTGCGTAAGGTCTTTATAGGGACCGCGACAACTGTCCGCGGCCCGGCCAGGTCGCGGCGGAACCTATAGAGCCGGGTGCAGTGCGTCAAGGCTGGGAAACTGATATTTAAGAGCCTGATTTCTAACAGCTTTTTGGCCCGCGTCAAACGGTCTCGCTCGCGACTCCTGAGGGAGGGGTATCGCGCGTCGCTTCCTCGCACCCTTTGGGGGGAGGGCGCTACTGCGCCGCCATGGCCTCGGCCTGGCGCAGGTCCACCGAGACCAGCTGGGAGACGCCGCGCTCGGCCATGGTGACGCCGAACAGGCGGTCCATGCGGGCCATGGTCACCGGGTTGTGGGTGATGGCGATGAAGCGGGTCTGGGTGCGGCGGCGCATCTCGTCCAGCAGATTGCAGAAGCGGTCGACATTGGCGTCGTCCAGCGGCGCGTCCACCTCGTCCAGCACGCAGATGGGCGCCGGGTTGGCCAGGAACACGGCGAAGATCAGGGCCGCCGCGGTCAGGGCCTGCTCGCCGCCGCTCATCAGGCTCATGGTGGCCATGCGCTTGCCGGGCGGGCAGGCGTAGATCTCCAGGCCCGCCTCCAGGGGATCGTCGCTCTCCACCAGGCGCAGCTCGGCCTGACCGCCCTCGAACAGGCTCTCGAACAGGGCCTTGAAGTGCTCGTTGATGACGTCGAAGGCGGCCAGCAGGCGCTCGCGGCCCTCGCCGTTCAGCTCGTCGATCCCCTGGCGCAGCTTGGCGATCGCGCCGGTGAGGTCGGCCTTCTCGACCTGCATGGTCTCCAGGCGGGCGGCGAGCTCGGTCGCCTCCTCCTCGGCCCGCAGGTTCACCGGCCCGATGGCGTCGCGCTGGCGCTCCAGATTGTAGAGGTGGGCCTCCATGCCGCCGGCGTCGCCGGGGATGGCGATGGCCGCGTCGGCCAGACTCTGGGCCAGTTGCTCGGGCTCGACCCGGGCGGTCTCGCGGATCTGGGCGGTGATCTCGGCCAGGCGCTCGGCGGCGGCCTCCAGCTTCGCCGAGAGGCTGGCGCGGAGTTCGCGAGCCTCGCCCGCGGCGGCGTCGCTGGCGCGCACGGCGCGGTCGGCCTCGGCCCGCGCGCCCTCGGCCTGGGCCAGCGCATCGCTGCTCTTGGCCCGGCGGGCCTCGGCGGCGCCCAGTTCGTCCAACAGCTTCTCGAAGCGCTGCTGGTGGGTGGCCGGGGCCTCGTGGGCCTGGTCCAGCAGGGCCTTGGCCTTGGCCCGCGCCTCCTCCAGATGCTCGAGGCGCTTGGCGGCGGCCTGGGCGCGGCGGGTCCAGTCGTCCCGGTCGCGGGTCAGGTTCTCCAGGCGCCGCGCCCGGCCCTCGCGTTCGCGGGCCTCGACGTCCATGGCGCTGCGGGCCTCGGCGGCGGCCTCGCGGGCGGGACCGGCGGCGGCGCGGGCCGCGGCCAGGCGGGCGGCGATGTCGCCCACGGCGGTGTCCTCGGCCGAGTCCGACTGGGCGACGCGAAGGATCGATTCGGCGTCGGCCAGTTCGGCCTCGAAGCGGCGGATGACGTCGTCCAGGGACTGGGCGTGGGCCTCGCGGCGGGTGGCCTCGCGGTCGAGCTTCTCCAGCACGGCGCGGGCGGCGGCCACCTTCTGCTCGGCGGCCGGGGGCTGCCGGCGGGCCTCGCGCAGGGCGTCCTCGGCGGCGCGGACCCGGGCGTTGGCGGCGGCCTGCGCGTCGCGGGCGGTCTTGGCCCGGGGCTCCAGGGCCTCGATCTCGGTCTCCACCTCGGTGAGGCGGGTCTTCTGCTCCATCCGCACGGCTGCGGGCTTGGGGGCGTCGGCCCGGGCGGTGAAGCCGTCCCAGCGCCAGAGGTCGCCCTCCTTGGAGACCAGCCGCATGCCCGGCTGCAGGCCGGCCTGCAGCCGGTCGCCATCGGCGCGGGCCGTCAGGGCGACATAGGCCAGGCGGGCGGCCAGTTCGCGGGGCGCCTTGACCAGGGGGGCCAGCGGCGTCGCGCCCTGCGGCCAGGCCGGCGCCTCGGCGTGGTGTCCGCCCCAGAAGGCGGGCGCCTTCGGGTCCAGGGCCGCGTCCAGGTCGTCGCCGAGGGCGGCGGCCAGGGCCTGCTCATAGCCGCGGTCGGGGGAGACGGCGTCCAGGGCCGGGGTGAAGCCGCCGCGCTTCTGCTGGGCGACGATGCCGGCCAGGGCCCGAGCCTCGGCGGTCAGGCGTCCGAGCTGCTCGTCGGTCTTGCGCGCGGCCTCGCGGGCGGTGAGCTCGGCCTCCTGGGCCTTGGCGCGTTCTTCCTCGGCGGTCTCCAGGGCCGCGCGGAGAGCCGTGAGCGTCGCCTCGGCGCGCTCCAGCTCGGTCTTCGCCTCGGCGGCCTGGGGATTGATGGCCGGGCCGATCTGTTCGCGTTCGTGCCGGGCCTGTTCCAGGGCGCGTCGGGTGCGATTGACCCGGCCCTGCGCCTCCTCGACCCGGGCGGCGCCGGCCCGACGGCGGGCCTCCTCGGCGGCGGCCTGGGCGGCCAGGGCCTCGACGGCGGCGTCGGCCTCCACCCGGGCGGCCTCGGCGGCGCGGGCGGCGGCCTCCAGTTCCGGCGCGCGCTCGGGGGCCGCCGCGATGGCGGCCTCCAGGGCCTCCAGATCGCCAGCCATACGCGACAGGGCGAGTTGGGAATCCTCCACCATCTGGGTCTCGCGGGCCCGGTCGGCGTCGATGCGCGCCACGTCCCCGGTCAGGCGCTCCACCTCGGCGGCCAGGGCCTCGGCCTCCCGCTCCAGGCGGTCGCGGTCGATGGCCAGGCGGTGCAGCACGGCCGCGGCGATGGTCTCGGCCTCCCGCAGGGGCTTGATCTGCTCCTCTGCGGCGGCGGCCGCGGTTGTGGCCACGGCGGCCTGGCGGGCGGTGGCCTCGACGGCGGCGATGGCGGCGGCGGCCTCGGCCTGCAGCCGCTCGGCCGCGCCGCGGGCCTCGTTCCAGCGGGCGTAGAGCACCGCGCCCTGCAGGGCGCGGATCTCCGCCGACATCTTCTTGTAGCGGTCGGCCTGGCGGGCCTCGCGCTTGAGGCGGTTGAGCGCGCTCTCCAGCTCCTTGGCGACGTCCTCCAGCCGGGTGAGGTTGGTCTCCGCCGCGCGCAGGCGCAGCTCGGCCTCATGCCGCCGTGTGTGCAGGCCCGAGACGCCGGCCGCCTCCTCCAGGATCATCCGCCGGTTCTGCGGCTTGGCGGCGATCAGCTCGGAGATCTGGCCCTGGCGCACCAGAGCCGGGGAGTTGGAGCCTGTGGACGCATCCGCAAAGAGCAGTTGCACGTCACGGGCGCGGACCTCGCGGCCGTTGATGCGGTAGGTGGAGCCTTCGCCCTTGTCGATGCGACGCACCACCTCCAGGACCGGGTGGTCGTTGAAGGCCGAGGGCGCCTTGCGGTCGGCGTTGTCGATGGTGAGCATCACCTCGGCGTGGTTGCGCGAGGCGCGCCCGCCGGAGCCGGCGAAGATCACGTCGTCCATCCCGCCGGCCCGCATGGCCTTGGCGGAATTGGCGCCCATCACCCAGCGCAGGGCCTCCAGCAGGTTCGACTTGCCGCAGCCGTTGGGTCCGACGATGCCCGTGACTCCGGGCTCGATGCGGAACTCGGTCGCATCGACGAAGGACTTGAAGCCCGAAAGGCGAAGCCGCTGGAAGTGCACTTTTGTGCGGGACCCTTCCTACTTCTTGGCTTGGGCCGCGGCGATGGCGGCGTCGAACTCGGCCAGGGTGGTCTCGCCTTCCTTGAAGGTCTTGCCGTTGATCTGGAAGGTGGGGGTCGACGTGATCTTCTGCTCCTTCGAGGCCTTCTCGACGCGGGCGTTGAGCGCCTTCAGGGCCGCTTCGTCGGTGATGCAGGCGTTGAACTGCGGCTCGGTCATGCCGGCCGACTGGGCCACCCGCAGCAGGACGCCGCGCATGTCGCCGGTGGTGAACATCTCCTCCTGGGAGTGGAACACCGCGTCGAGGACGCTGAAGTACTTGTCCTTGCCGGCGCAGCGGGCGGTGAGGAAGGCGGCGGCGGCCACCTCCACCGGCGGGGTCAGGAACTCCTTGAAGGTGTAGTGCACCTTGCCGGTGTCGATGTATTTCGCCTTGAAGGCGGGGAAGACCTCATTGTTGAACTTGGCGCAGTGGACGCAGGAGGCCGAGGCGTACTCAGTGATCTGCACCGGCGCCTTGGGGTCGCCCAGGGTCATGTCGGAGGCGTCGGCCTTGCCGCCACCCTTGGAACAGCCCGCCAGGGCGAGCGCGCCCAGGACGGCGACGACGAGGAGGCGGCGGCTGAAGTTCGGCATTTGAGCCCTCTACGGAATTCCGAATGAAAGATTAAAGCGCGATTCCCCCGAGGACGGGGGCAAAGTCAACGGCCGCGACGATCGCGCATCACGCCGCGACCCAAGCTCAGCAATGCGGCCTTCAGAGGGCCGTCGGGCGCATCGGCCAGGCTGGCGGCCAACTTCGCCTCCTCGCCGGCGTCCAGGGGGGGCAGGGGACGACGCACCGGCTTGAGTCGCTCGGGGTTCACGTTTCGCAGCGGACCCTGGACGATGCGCAGCTTGTTCACCGCCCCGGCCCCCAGGAACAGGTTCACCCGCGCCACAATCTCCGGCGCCTGGTGCTGGATGAGGGCCGCGGCGGCGCCGGCCACCCGGATCTCCAGGGCCGCGGGCTCGCCGGCCTTCACCTTGGAGAGCTTCACCGGCTCGGTGCGCTTGGCGATCTGCTCGCCGACGATCTCTTTCCAACGCGCCTGAAGGGCGCCGGGACCCTGGCCGTAACGCGCGTCCAGGTCCTTCAGCAGCTTGGACAGCCCCCGCCCCGCCGCCGGAGGCGGCCGCCGCTGCGGCCGCGTCCGCTTGCGCGACAGGATGAAGGCGGCCTCCGCGGGGGATGGAAGGGGGCGCTTGGGCATGGGGGCATCCTACAGGCCTTTTGGGCGCCTGCGTAGCGGGGGGAGGAAAGGTCGGCGCCTTGACGCCCCCGCCCCCAGGTCCCAATCACCAGCCAACAACCCGGGGGGCCGCAACCATGTCCGACAGCACGCCAGCGGCCTCGCATCGCCGCATCCTGGCCGCCAGCCTGGTTGGCACGGCCGTCGAGTTCTACGACTTCTACATCTACGCCACCGCCGCCTCCCTGGTGTTCGGCAAGCTGTTCTTCCCGTCCGCCTCGGCCTCGGCCCAGCTGATGAGCGCCTACGCCACCTTCGCGCTCGCCTTCTTCGCCCGGCCCCTGGGCGCCGCCGTGTTCGGCCACTTCGGCGACCGGCTGGGGCGCAAGTCGACCCTGGTGGCTTCCCTGATGCTGATGGGGGGCTCGACCCTGGCCATCGCCTTCCTGCCCACCTACGCCCAGGCCGGCTGGGTCGCGCCGTTCCTGCTGTGCGTGCTGCGCTTCGGCCAGGGCTTCGGCCTGGGCGGGGAGTGGGGCGGGGCGGCGCTGCTGGCGGTGGAGAATGCGCCGCCCGGCTGGCGCGCCCGCTTCGGCATGTTCCCGCAACTGGGGGCGCCGGTCGGCTTCATCGCCGCCAACGGTCTCTTCCTGCTGCTGGGCGTGCTGCTGACGCCCGAGCAGTTCCTGGCCTGGGGCTGGCGCATCCCCTTCCTGCTCTCCATCGTCCTGGTGGGCGTCGGCCTCTGGGTGCGGCTCAAGCTCACCGAGACCCCCGCCTTCGCCGCCGCGCTGAAGGAAGCCCCGCCCGCCAAGGCGCCGCTGGGCGAACTGCTGCGGGACTATCCCCTGCAGACCCTGGCCGGCACCTTCGCCGTGGTGGCCTGTTTCGCCATCTTCTACCTGACCACCGCCTTCGCCCTCGGCTACGGGACCACAAAGCTGGGCTACAGCCGCGAGACCTTCCTGGGCGTGCAACTGGGCGCCATCGGCTTCATGGCCGCGGGCATCGTGGCCGCCGGCTACTGGGCCGACGCCACCAGCCCCCGCCGGGTGCTGATGGCCGGCTGCATCGCCACGGTGGCTGCGGGCTTCCTGCTCTCACCCATGCTGGGCTCCGGGTCGCTGTGGCTGATCTGGGCCTTCCTGTCCCTCGGCCTGGTGCTGATGGGCCTGGTCTATGGACCCCTGGGCGCCTTCCTGCCGGGCCTGTTCCCGGCGCGGGTCCGCTACACGGGCGCCTCGGTGGCCTTCAACATCGGCGGCATCCTGGGGGGCGGCCTGGCGCCCATGATCGCCCAGGCCCTCTCCGACCGCGGCGGCCTGGTCCCGGTAGGCTACTATCTCAGCGGCGCCGCCCTCATCAGCCTTTGCGCCCTGGCCCTGGTGAAGCGCGATCCCGTCCCCACGAGCATGAGCGCCCCGCCCCTGTGAAGCCCGAGGCCCTCCGCGCCAGACTGCTGGCCTGGTACGACGCCCAGGCCCGCGACCTCGCCTGGCGGGTCGGGCCTGTCGACGGGCGCGCGGGCGTGCGGGCTGATCCCTACCGGGTCTGGCTGTCGGAGGTGATGCTGCAGCAGACCACCGTCCCCCACGCGACCCCCTATTTCCTGAAGTTCACCGCTCGCTGGCCGACGGTCAGCGCCCTGGCCGCCGAGGCGGACGGCGAGGTGATGGCGGCCTGGGCGGGGCTCGGCTACTACGCCCGCGCCCGCAACCTGCTGGCCTGCGCCCGAGCGGTGGCCAGCGACCACGGCGGCGTCTTCCCTGACACCGAGGCGGCCCTGCGCGCCTTGCCCGGCCTAGGCCCCTATACCGCCGCCGCCGTGGCGGCCATCGCCTTCGACCGGCCGACCAATGTGGTGGACGGCAATGTCGAGCGGGTGATCTCGCGCCTGTTCGCCGTCGAGACGCCCTTGCCGGACGCCAAGCCGGAGTTGAAACGACTGGCGGAGTCCCTGGTCCGCGACGAGCGGCCCGGCGACTGGGCCCAGGCCCTGATGGATCTCGGCGCGACCATCTGCAAACCCAAGTCGCCGCTCTGCGACCGCTGCCCGCTGGCGTCCGACTGCGCGGCCCTGGCGACGGGCGCGCCGGAGACCTATCCGCGCAGGACCGCCAAGGCGGTCCGGCCCCACCGGCACGGCGTGGCCTATGTCCTGACCCGGGGCGATCAGGTGGCCCTGGTCCGCCGGCCGCCGAAGGGCCTGCTGGGGGGCATGCTGGCCCTGCCCAGCAGCGACTGGCGGACCGCGCCCTTCACCGAGGCCGAGGCCCTGGCCGCCGCACCCGCGCCCGCGGACTGGCGGCATGTGGGGGAGGTGGAGCACGGCTTCACCCACTTCACCCTGACCCTGAAGCTGCTGCGGGCCGAGGGGGAGGCGCGGGACGTGATCTGGTCGCCCAGGCGCGATCTCGACGGCCTGCCCAGCGTGTTCCTGAAGGCGGCGCGGGCGGCGCTGACCAACCTGCTCTAGCGGCTTGCCGCTCCGGATCGACTCGGCGCCTATGGCAGCTTGTGTCCTCCGACGCCGCACGATCGACCGACGCGATCCTCGCCGATGTTCGGGCGCTCCATCTCATGTGGAAACGCGGGGCGTTGGGCGGCGCGGTCATGCCGGAGGACGTCCGCCCAGATCTCGACAAGGGTTCGGAGGAGCTGGCGCGATACTTCACCCTGGGTATGACGCTGAACTACCAGCGCGATTCCTACGCCCTCTGGAGAGCCTGCACGGCGACCTATCGGGACACAGCGACCGCCTGGGTGTTCGATCCGCTTGCCGTCAGCGCCGCGGCCGAGACCGACCTCAGGGCGGCGCTGCTCCGCCACAAGGTGGCGCTGCAGCCCAACCGCCATCCCGACATCTGGCGGCGGAACGGCGAGGGGCTGCTCAGGCATTCGGGGGGAGACGTCAGCCGGCTGTTCGCCGATCAGGGCCACGACATCGCTCGGATGAAAGGGTTCCTGGAGGCCAACAGGTCGTCGTTTCCCTATCTGAGCGGCCCGAAGATTTCCAACTACTGGCTCTATGTTCTGTCGCAGTATCTGACTTGGCCGCTCACCAACCGGAGCGCCCTGAGCGTCGCGCCCGACACCCATGTGATCGCGGCGAGCCGGAGGCTCGGGCTGCTGGCGGAGGGGGAGGCGGAGGGCGCCAGGCTCGTGTTGCGGGTCGCCGAGCTCTGGCGCGACCTCACGGCGGGCAGCGAGTTTGCGCCCATCGATCTCCATACCCCCTTGTGGCTGTGGAGCCGTGGCGGGTTTGTCGCCATCGAACATTTGAAGGAGGGCTAGGCGTGGCCGAGGTCCTGCGTTTCCGCGTCGAGAAGCTGATCCGTGACAAGCTTCCGGAGATCATGCGCGCCTCGGGCCTGCGGGTCTTCGATCGGGTCCTGGACGATGCGGCGTTCCTCGCCGCCCTGAAGACGAAGCTGGGCGAGGAAGCGGCCGAGGCCGTTGCCGCGGCCTCGGCCGAGGAACTCCTCGGCGAGCTTGCCGATGTCATGGAGGTGGTGCTCGCCCTCGCCGAGAGCCAGGGCTTCACAATGGCCGATCTCGAGGCCGCCCGGCTCGCCAAGCGAGACGAGCGCGGCGGGTTCGAGGGCCGCGTCTACAACGCTGCCATCGAGGCCGAGGCCAACTGTCCGGCCATCGACTACTATCTCGCCAGACCCGGCCAGTATCCGCCGGTCTAGGTCTTGGCGGGCTCGGCCACGACGGCGGTGGGCCGCGGGAACAGGAAGGTCAGGGTCACCAGGGCGGTGAGCGACATGGCCAGGGCCGCGGCGGGAATCGCCGGCACGCCGTAGGCCGCCAGGGCCGCGCCGCCGACCGTGGACCCCAGGGCCTGGCCTACGGAGATCACGGAGCCATTGAGCGCCAGGGCCACGGGGGCGCCGCCGGTGGCCTGGATCAGGCTCGACTGGATCACCGGGGTGATGGAGAACAGCGCCGTCGCCGCCAGGAAGATGCCCAGCGCCACCAGCACCGCGCTGGGCCAGCCCGAGGGCAGGACGTGGTGGGTGGCGGCGAAGTGGACGCTCATCGCCGTGGCCTGGATGACGAAGCCCTGCAGGATCCAGGACCGGCCGGCGTTGCGGTTCGCGGCCCGCGCCCCCAGCCACAGGCCGGCGATGGAGCCCACCCCGATCATCGCCTGGAAGGCCCCGACGCCGGCCCCGGTCACGCCCGCGCCCACCCGAACGATCGGGGCGATGTAGAGATTCAGCGTCATGTTGGCGGCGAAGGTCAGGAAGGTGGTCAGGTAGAAGGGCCAGATGGTGGGCAGCAGGCTCTTCACCGTATCCCCGCCCCCCTCGCGCCTGGGCGGGGCGGGAATCTTGGGCAGGAAGAACAGCACCGCCAACAAGGCGAAGAGGGACAGGCCCGCAGCGAACAGGAAGGTGGCGCGCCAGTCGAAGACCGAGCCGATGATGCTGCCCAGCGGGATGCCCACCACGAAGGCCAGGGTCATGCCACCCGAGACCATGGCCAGGGCCGAACCCCGACGTTCCGGGGGGACGAGGGAGGCCGCGGCCACGCTGGCTGCCGGTCCCGACATGGCGCCGGCCAGGCCCGCCAGGGCGCGCAGGACCATCAGGGCGCTGAAGTTGGGGGTGAAGGCGCAGGCCACGTGCAGGGCCGCGCCCAGGGCCAGGGCGGCCACCACCATGATCTTGCGGTCAACCCGCCCGAACAGCCAGGCCGCCACGGGACCGAGCGCCGCCGAGGTGAGGACGAAGACGGTCTGGAGCTGACCCGCCACGGCGGTGGTGACGCCCAGATCGGCGGCCAGGTTTTCCAGCAGCCCGGCGAAGATGAAGGCGCCGGACCCGAAGGCGAAGGTCACCAGAGTCAGGACATAGATGCGCGGGTTCATGCCGCGAGCTTAACCAGCGCCGTACCGACCGCCAGACAAATTGGCGGCCGGGTGGGAATTCCCTGCTAGGCCGCCAGCTGCGCCAGGGAGGACCGCATCTTCATCCGCAGGACGTCGATGGGGGCCAGGCCCTTGTCCGTCTTGAAATGCCAGTAGGTCCAGCCGTTGCAGGCCGGCGCCGACTGCACCATGGCGCCCACCTTGTGGATGGAGCCGGCCATCTCGCCGATCACCAGGCTGCCGTCGGCCCGCACCCGGGCCGAGCGCTCGCCCTTGGAGCAGTAGAGCATGTCGCCGGGGCGCAGCATGCCCGACTCCACGATCTGGCCGAAGGGGATGCGCGGCTCCGAACGCTTGGAGCCCATGACCTCCAGGTCGGCCTCGGTGAGCGGGACCACCTTGGCGATCCGCTCACGGGCGATCTTGGCGTAGCCCTCGTCGCGCTCCAGGCCGATGAAGCGGCGGCCGAGCTGCTTGGCGGCCGCCCCGGTGGTGCCGGTGCCGAAGAAGGGATCCAGGATGATGTCGCCGGGCTTGGTCGACGCCAGGATCACCCGGCGCAGCAGGGCCTCGGGCTTCTGGGTCGGGTGGGCCTTGACCCCGTTCTCGTCCTTCAGGCGCTCCTCGCCGGTGCAGAGGGGGAAGGTCCAGTCCGACCGCATCTGCAGGTCGTCATTGGCCATCTTCATGGCGTCGTAGTTGAAAGTGTAGCGGCGCGATCCCCGGCCCTTGGCGGCCCAGATCAGGGTCTCGTGGGCGTTGGTGAAGCGGGTGCCCTTGAAGTTGGGCATCGGGTTGGACTTGCGCCAGACGATGTCGTTGAGGATCCAGAACCCCAGGGTCTGCAGGATGGCGCCGACCCGGAAGATGTTGTGGTAGCTGCCGATCACCCACAGGGCGCCGTCGTCCTTCAGGACCCGCTGGCACTCGCTCATCCATTCCTTGGTGAAGCGGTCATAGGTCTCGAAGCTTTCGAAGCGGTCCCATTCGTCGTCGACGGCGTCGACCTTGGAGTTGTCGGGACGCAGCAGGTCGCCGCCCAGCTGCAGATTGTAGGGCGGATCGGCGAAGACCAGGTCGACGGACTTCGACGGGAGCTTCTTCAGCTCCTCGATGCAGTCGCCCAGGATGACCGTGTTGATGGCAAGTTCGCCCATATCCGCCTCGCTTCTAAGGAAACGGAATCCTGAGTCATCGTGGTGAAGGGTAGGTGTCCAAACGTGGTGAACGGACGGTTAATCGCTCAATTCAACCACTTAACCCACGCGCCGTGCGGATGGACCTCGGCGAGCACCCGATCCTGACCGCCCGGCCAGAGGGTGAGGCGAACCTCCATATTGGTCATCTGATCCGGCGCGGGCTCCATGCGCAGCCAAGCGAAGGGGGCGTCTGGCCGGGCCCGGGCGCCCTGCTCGGCGATGGTCCGGGCGAGCGCCGCCTGACTGTCGGCCGGCATGTATTGCCAGAAGACCGAGTGGTAGAGGACGGTCACGGCGCCCGCCTGCGGCGCGGCGACGCGGGCTGTCCAGGCCACGGCGTCGGCGGCCTCCACCGTGACCTCCAAGGCGAGCGCCAGGTCTATGGCCGACCGGATGCGGTCCATCCGCTCGAACTGGTCGGGCCAGATATAGGCCAGCAGACGGCGGCGCTGGACGGGATCGGTAAGGTCGACCGGGCGGCGGTCGCAGGCCGCGCGCGCGATCACCTCGACGGGGGCGTCCACCGGCGGCGGCCCGCCGGTCCACTCCGTGTCCATCGCCACGCGGGCGGCGGGATCGCCCCACGCCACGTCGCCGAACCTGTAGCGGTATCGGTCCCAGTTGAGGTTCAGCCCGGCGCTGGCGGCGATCTCGAAGGTCCGCATCGGCAGGCCGGTCTCCTGGGCGAGGGTCAGCAAGCCAGGCGCCAGGCAGACGGACCGGCGGACCTCGTTGGTCTGGGGCTCGTGGGTCATGAAGGCCGCCAGCCGGTCCTGGTGGCGGATGATCGCCGCCCGCGCCGCGATCCAGGCCAAGGCGGCGTCCGCCCCACGACCCGACCTGGGATAGGTGGCGGCCAGCGCCGGAACATCCCCGCTGAGCACCAGGTCGTGCAATCCCCCCAGCAGGCGCAGGGGCATGGCGTCGTCGAACAGCTTGCGAAGATCTGCCTGCGCCCAGGGGGTCAGCACGGCCGCCACCGGACCGCCGGCCTCGAGGTCCTCGGCGGCGTGGTCCAGCAGGTCGCCGTGGAAGGGCGAGCCGAGATTGCGGCAACTGGCGGCCTGCAGGCGCAGCGATCGGGAGAGTTCGGGATTGTCCATGACCGCGCTGTCCCGCCGGGGCGGGGAGGGGTCAATCTTGATTCAGCAGATCAAGCTCGCCGTTCACCAACTCGCCGGCCAGGGCCAGTTTCACCGGGGCCCAGCCCATCCTGTGGATCTCGCAGGGGCCCAAGGTCCGCAGGGCCTCCACGTGGATGGGGGCGTGATAGCCTTTGTGGGCGGCGAAGCCGTAGCCGGGATAGAGGGCGTCCATCTCCAGCATCAGCCGGTCGCGGGCCACCTTGGCCAGGATCGAGGCCGCGGCGATGGAGGCGCTGATCCCGTCGCCCTTGATCACCGTCTTGATGGGGCAGGGCAGCTTGAAGCCGTAATTGCCGTCCACCAGGGCGAAGGCCGGCTCCACCGACAGCTCGCCGATCGCCCGGCACATGGCGAGGCCCGAGGCGTGCAGGATGTTCAGCTCGGCGATCTCCTCGACGCTGGCGAAGCCGACGCCCCAGGCGACCGCGACCTCCTTGATCTCCAGCTCCAGGGCCTCGCGCTGCTTGGCCGACAGCTTCTTGGAGTCGTTCAGGCCCTTGGGGATCTTGCGCGGATTGAGGATCACCGCGCCGGCCGAGACCGGCCCCGCCCATGGCCCGCGTCCGGCCTCGTCCACGCCGCAGACCGGCGTTGGGCAGGCCTTCTCCAGCAGCATGTCGGGGCCCTTGGCCATCAGGCGCTCATCCGGTCGATGGGGCCGTGGCGGTGGCAGCAGGTGAGGTGGTCGTTGACGAAGCCCGTGGCCTGCATGAAGGCGTAGACGATCACCGGGCCGACGAACTTGAAGCCCTTCTGCTTGAGCCCCTTGGCCATCTGCTCGGCCACCTCCGTCTTGGCCGGCACGTCGCCTATGGCGTCCCAGCGATTGTGGATCACCCGGCCATTGGTGAAGCTCCACAGGAACTGGGAGAAGTCCTCCCCCTTGTCGCGCATGTCCAGATAGATGCGCGCGCCATTGATGGCCGCGTCGATCTTGGCGTTGGAGCGCACGATCCCGGCGTCGGCCATCAGCCGGGCGCGATCCTCATCGCCGAAGCGGGCCACCACCTCCGGGTCGAAGTCGGCGAAGGCGGCGCGAAAGGCGTCGCGCTTCCTCAGGATGGTGATCCAGGAGAGCCCGGCCTGGAACCCGTCCAGCACCAGCTTCTCCCACAGGGCGCGGGAATCGTATTCCGGCACGCCCCATTCCGTGTCGTGATAGGCCTCGTACAGGGGATCGCCCTGCATGCCGCGCCAGCCGCAACGAATCGGTTCCGAAGTCATGGCCGACCTTTTCGCAGGCGCGGCGGCGGCCAATCAAGCGGGACCGAAGCAGATGGCGTTCGAAGGCTTCAACCTGTCGCGGGTGGATGTTGGCGAGGCGACCCTGAGGGTCCGTCACGGCGGCTCGGGCCCGCCGCTTCTGCTGCTGCACGGCTACCCCGAGACCCACATGATGTGGAGCCGGGTGGCGGACGAGCTGGCCCGCGACTTCACCGTCATCGCGCCGGACCTACGCGGCTATGGCGAAAGCACTGCGCCCGCTACCACGCCCGACCACGAGACCTATTCCAAGCGCGCCATGGCCCGCGACGCCGTGGCCCTGATGAAGGCCTTCGGCTTCGACCGCTTCAACCTGGCCGGCCATGATCGCGGCGGGCGGGTGGCCTACCGCCTGGCCCTGGATCACCCCGAGGTCCTGCTGAAGCTCTCCATTCTCGACATCATCCCCACGGCCGAGGTCTGGAAGCGGGCCAACAAGGCCTTCGCGCTCGCCTACTGGCACTGGTCCTTCCTGGCCCAGGCCCACCCCTTCCCGGAGACGGTGATCGGCGCCGATCCGGAGTATTTCCTGTTCCGCGGCTCGGGCGGGATGTTCGATCCCGAGGCCTATGCCGACTATGTCCGCTGCCTGCGGAATCCGGCCATGGTTCACGCCATCTGCGAGGACTATCGCGCCGGCGCCGCCTTCGACGTGGCCGCCGACGAAGCCGACCGAGGCAAGGCGAAGATCAAGGTCCCGGTCCAGGTGCTCTGGGGATCGAAGGGCGCCCTGGCCGCCTGGTACGACGTCCTGGCGATCTGGCGCGACTGGGCCGACGACGTGCGGGGCCACGCCATCGAAAGCGGCCACTTCATCCCCGAGGAGAACCCTGCCGAGACGCTGAAGGCGTTGCGAGGGTTTTTTCTCTAGAGCGGCAGCCACTCCGGCCGATCCACCCGCACCGGCTTGCCGTCCACGGTCAGGTCGCCATCGATGCGGTCGAGACGCACCAGGGCCATCGCGCGCCCATCCTGCCCTGAGAGCACCTCGCCGGCCCGGCGGTCGCCAGTCAGCACCTCGGCGTCGAAGGCGGGCGGGGCGCCCTCGAAGGTCAGCGGCAGCATGCGGTTCTTGATCTGGCCCCGGCGCTTCATGCGCGAGGTGGTCTCCTGGCCGACGAAGCAGCCCTTGTGGAAGTCGATGCCGTTCAGCAGGTCGAAATTGGCCTCGATGGGATAGGTCTTTTCGCTTCCCCAGTCGGCGGGCCCGGGCACGCCGAGCGCCAGGCGGTGGGCGTCATAGGCGGCCTCGTCGACCTCCAGCGCGTCGGCGGGCGTCGCCGCGCCGTAGCCACGCCAGCCGAGCGCCGCCAGCCGCGGATCGGCGATCCAGCCCTCCGGCGCCGGGCCCTCGCCGAACAGGGCCGCCACCGGGGTCTCGTCGGCGGCGATCGTCACCTTGGCCCGCAGCCGGTACATGGTCAGCCGCAGGATCAGGGCCTGGCGGCTCTCGGCCAGCACGTCGAGCCAGGCCCCGTCCGCGCGGCCCACGATGAAGAGGTCGAACAAAAGCCGTCCTTGCGGGGTCAGAAGAGCGCCGAAGCGCGCCTCCCCGGGCGCGAGGGTTTCAACGTCCTGGGTGATCAGGCCCTGGAGGAAGTCGCGCCAGTCCTCGCCGGAGAGGGAGATCAGGGCCCGGCTCTTCAGGACGGCGTGGGAAAGAGCTGTCGTCATGGATTCGCAGTTAGGGATCGCGCGGGTGGAGCGCCAGCGCCGCGAGCCTTATAGAGGGGCGATGACCCCCGGGTCCTTCCCGATTCTGTTCATCACCGCCACGCGGATTGGCGACGCCGTGCTCTCTTCCGGGCTCATCCGCAAACTGCTGTCCGAAATCCCGAGCGCCCATTTCACGATCGTCGCCGGCCCCGTGGCCGCGCCCCTGTTCCTGGACGTCCCCAACCTCGACGAGATCATCGTCTTCGAGAAGGCCAAGGATGGCCGTCACTGGTTCCGCCTGTGGCGGCAGGTGCGCAAGCGCCGCTGGGGCCTGGTGGTGGATCTGCGCGGCTCGGCGATCTCCGGCTTCCTGAAGCGCGAGCGCCGGGCGGTCTACCGGCGGCCGCCGACCCCGGTGCACAAGGTGATCGAAGCCGCCCGCGTGCTGCAGATCGAGGACGATCCGCCGGCGCCCTATCTCTTCACCTCCAGTGACACCGAGGCCCTGGCCATGGACCTGACGGCCGGCGACGGCCCGATCCTGGCGCTGGCCCCCTCGGCCAACTGGGTGGGCAAGACCTGGCCGGTGGAGCGCTTCGCCCAGACCGCCATCCAGCTGCTGGGCGAGGACGGCCCCCTGGCCGGCGGCCGCCTGATGGTGCTCGGCGGTCCCGAGGACGCCCAGGCCACCCAGTCCCTGCGCAATGTGGTCCCCAAGAGCCGGTTCATCGACCTGGTGGGCAAGGTGGACCTACTGACCGCCTATGCCTGCCTCAAGCACGCGCGGCTGTTCATCGGCAACGATTCGGGCCTGATGCACATCGCCGCCGCGGCCGGGGCGCCCACCGTCGGGCTGTTCGGCCCCTCGGACGAGACCCTCTACGGCCCCTGGGGTCCCGACACCCGCGTGGTGCGCGGACCCCGGGATTTCGCCACCATCCGTGCGGTTGACCCTGGCTTCCAGCAGGCGCTCTGTCACATGATGGACCTCCCCGTCGACACCGTGGTCACCGCGGCGCGCGACCTCCTTGCCAGGACAACCGGGACAAGATGAGCGAGACCTACGACCTGATCATCCGGGGTGGCGAGGTGGTGAACCACGCCGGCCGGGGCCTCTCCGACGTCGGCGTGCGCGCGGGCAAGATCGTCGCCATCGGCGACCTCGCCCAGGCCTCGGCCGCCGAGGTGTTCGACGCCAAGGGGCTCACCGTCCTGCCCGGCGTGATCGACACCCAGGTCCACTTCCGCGAACCTGGCCTGGAGTGGAAGGAGGACCTGGAGACCGGGTCCCGCGCCGCCGTCCTGGGCGGGGTCGTGGCTGTGTTCGAGATGCCGAACACCGAGCCCACCACCACCGATCCGGACGCCCTGGCCGACAAGCTGGTGCGGGCCAAGGGCCGCATGCACTGCGACCACGCCTTCTACGTCGGCGGCACCCACGAGAACGCCGTCTTCCTGGGCGAGTTGGAACGCCTGCCCGGCTGCTGCGGGATCAAGGTGTTCATGGGCGCCTCCACGGGCAGCCTGCTGGTGCAGGACGACGAGGGCATCGAGCAGGTGCTGCGCCACGTGAACCGCCGCGCGGCGTTCCACTCCGAGGACGAGTACCGCCTGGCCGAGCGCCGGCCTCTGGCCCGCACCGGCGACTGGACCAGCCACGAGGAGGTCCGCGACGCCGCCTCGGCGCTGGAATCCACTCACCGCCTGGTGCGCATCGCCAAGGCGCTGGGCAAGCGCATCCACGTCCTGCACGTCACCACCGCCGAGGAGATGGTCTTCCTGGCCGCCAACAAGGACGTGGCCAGTGTCGAGGTCACCCCGCAGCACCTGACCCTGACGGCGCCGGAGGCCTATGAACGGCTGAAGGGCTACGCCCAGATGAACCCGCCGATCCGCAACAAGTATCACCAGGACGGCCTGTGGGACGCCCTGGCCGCCGGGGTCGCCGACGTGCTGGGCTCCGACCACGCGCCCCACACCAAGGAGGAGAAGGCCCGGCCCTATCCGGCCTCGCCCTCGGGCATGCCCGGCGTGCAGACCCTGGTGCCGGTGATGCTGACCCACGTGGCCAACGGCCGGCTGTCCCTGGAGCGCTTCGTCGACCTCACCAGCCACGGCGCCAACCGCCTGTTCGGCATGGCCGACAAGGGCCGCCTGGCGGTGGGCAACGACGCCGACTTCACCATCGTCGACCTCAAGGCCCGCCGCACCATCAAACACGAGGACATGGCCAGCCGCGTCGGTTGGACCCCCTTCGACGGCTTCGAGGCCAAGGGCTGGCCCATGGCCACCATCATCCGCGGCCGGGTGGTGATGCGCGACGACGAGGTCATCGCCCCGCACCTGGGCGAGCCGGTCCGCTTCGCCGAGACCCTGGGCGGCTAGACCGGAGCGGTCGTCGAAGGTTTCGCCCTTTCCTTCCGCGCGTCCGGGACGATAAGCCTAGGCATGGACGCCGAGCTGAACATCGCCACCGCACCCTTCCGCGACGCCCGCTTCGCGCCGCGCCGGCTGGAGATCGAGCGGCGGGACAATGGGGAGATCCTGCTCACCAACCCGACGCCCTTCGCCATGCCCTTCCAGGCGACGGTGGAGTCCCTGGCCTTCTGGGCCAAGGCGGCGCCCGATCGGGTCTGGCTGGCCGAGCGGGCGGGGGAGGGCTGGCGGACGATCTCCTACGCCCAGGCCCATGAGGCCGTGCGCCGGCTGGCGGGTGGCCTGCGCACCCTAGGGGTGACGGACAAAGGGCCGCTGCTGATCCTGGCGCGCAATGGGATCGACCATGCCCTGATCAAGTACGCCGCCATGGGCCAGGGCATGCCGGTCGCCCCGGTCTCGCCCCAGTACGGGCTGCCGGGCGCCAATCTCTCCCGCCTCGCCCACGCCGTCGAGGTGCTCAAGCCCGCGGCCGTCTATACCGAGGACGCCATCCTGTTCGCTGAGGGGCTGGGGGCCGATTGCCTGGCCGGCCTGCCGGTGATCGCCGGCCGGAACGCCCGGCCCGGCGACCTGGCGCTGGAGACCCTTCTGGCCGCCGCGCCCGTCGAGGCGACGGCGCGGCCGGAGGACCACGCCAAGTACCTGCTGACCTCAGGCTCGACGGGTCATCCGAAGGCGGTGATCTACACCCAGCGCGGGATGTGCGTGAACGCCGCCCAGATCACCGCCTGCTTCAACGACGACGAGCCCCCGGTGATCGTCAACGCCGCCCCCTGGAGCCATAGCCTGGGGGCCAACGCCATCCTGCACATGACAGCCCATCGCGGCGGGACCCTCTATATCGACGCGGGCCAGCCGGTGGCGGGGCGCTTCGCCGAGACGGTGCGGAACCTGACGGAGATCGCGCCCACCTATCACAACATGGTGCCGGCGGGCTGGATGCTGTTCGCCGGCGAACTGGAGCGGGACGAGGCCCTGGCGCGGAACTTCTTCTCCAGGGTCCGGGCGCTGCAATATGGCGGGGCGGCCCTGGGCCAGGCGGTGAACGATCGCATCCAGGCCGTGGCGGTCCGCACGGTGGGCGAGCGTATCACCTTCGGCAGCGGCTATGGGGCGACCGAGACCGGGCCGACGGCCGCCAACGTCTCCTGGCACAATGCGCGGATGGGGCTGATGGGCCTGCCCCTCCCCGGAACCTCGGTGAAGCTGGTCCCGGCGAACGGCAAGCTGGAGTTCCGGGTCAAGGGCCCCCAGGTGACCCCCGGCTATCTCGGGAAGCCCGAGCTGTCGGCCCAGAGCTTCGACGCGGAGGGCTTCTATCAGGTGGGCGACGCCGCCCGCTTCATCGATCCGCAGGACCCCCTCCAGGGCATGGCCTTCGATGGCCGGCTGTCGGAGAACTTCAAGCTGGCCAGCGGGACCTTTGTCTCGGTCGGCGAACTCCGCATCGCCGCCGTCTCCGCCATCGGCGACGCCGTGACCGACGCGGTGGTCTGCGGCGAAGGCCACGAGAGCGTCGGCCTGATGTTCTATCCCAATCCCCACCTGGCCCCCGAGGCCGTGGCCGCCGCCGTGCGCGCGGGCCTGGAGGCCTTCAACGCCAGGGCCAAGGGCGCGGGCGGCCGAATCGCACGGGCCCTGGTGCTCGACGGTCCGCCCGACGCGGGCGCTGGCGAGATCACCGACAAGGGCTATATCGCCCAGGCCCTGGCGCGCGCGCGCCGCGCCGAATCCGTGACCCGGCTGTTCGCCGATCCCCCTTCCTCCGATGTGATGGTGTTCTGACATGAACGGCGCCGACGCCCTGATCGAGACCCTCGTGGACAACGGCGTGACCGCCTGTTTCGCCAATCCCGGCACCAGCGAGATGCAGTTTGTCGCCGCCCTGGACCGCCAGCCCAGCATGCGGCCGGTGCTCTGTCTGTTCGAGGGCGTGGCCACCGGCGCGGCCGACGGCTATGGCCGCATGAGCGACACGCCGGCCTGCACCCTGCTGCACCTGGGGCCTGGCTACGGCAACGGCCTTGCCAACCTGCACAACGCCCGGCGCGCCTACACCCCGATCGTCAACGTGATCGGCGACCACGCCACCTATCACCGGCAGTACGACGCGCCGCTGAACTCCGACATTCCGTCCATCGTGGCGGCCAACTCCGTCTGGGTGAAGTCCGCCGACACCCCCGACAGCGTGGCGGCCATCGCGGCCGAGGCCATCACCGCCAGCTACGGCCCCCCCGGCGGTCCGGTCAGCCTGATCCTGCCCGCCGACTCCGCCTGGCTGGAGACCAAGGTGACCAGGGCCAAGGCTGCGCGCCCCGCGCCGTCGGCCCCCGACGCCGCCAATGTCGAGGCCGTGGCCAAGGCCATCAAGGCCGCCGCCAAGCCGGTGGTGCTGATCGGCGGCCGCGCCGCCCGGGCCGAGGCCCTGGTCCAGGCCGCCCGCCTGCAGGCCGCCGGGGTCCGGGTCATGGTCGACACCTTCGTCTCCCGTCAGCCGCGAGGGGCGGGGATCTTCGCGCCGGCCCGCATGCAGTACTTCGGCGAGATGGCCCTGGCCGACCTCGCCGGGACCGACCTCATGGTCTATGCCGGGACCACCACGCCGGTGGCCTTCTTCGCCTATCCCGACCGCCCCAGCGTCCTGGTGCCGGAGGGCTGCGCCACCCTGACCCTGGCCGATCGGACCACCGATTCCGTCGCCGCCCTGGCGGCCCTGGCCGATACGCTGGGCGCGCCGGCCGCCGGTCCCAGCCAGCCGCTGAAGCTGCCCGAGAATGCCCCCACCGGCGGCATGACCCCGCAGAGCGCCGGCGTCTCCATCGCCCGCCACCTGCCCGAGGGGGCGATCGTCTGCGACGACTCGGTGACCTCCGGCGGCGGGGTGGCGGTGCCCTGCATGACCGCCCGGCCGCACGACGTCCTGGCGCTCACCGGCGGCGCCATCGGCATCGGCATGCCGCTGGCCATCGGGGCGGCCGTCGCCGCGCCGGGGCGCAAGGTGGTGTCGCTGAACGGGGACGGCTCGGCCATGTACACGGTCCAGAGCCTGTGGACGATGGCGCGGGAGAACCTCGACGTCACCGTCGTGGTCTTCGCCAACCACTCCTACCGCATCCTCAACATCGAGATGGGCCGCACCGGTTCCGGCAATCCCGGCCCCTCGGCCTCCAAGCTGCTGGACCTGGGCGACCCCAAGCTCGACTGGGTTTCCATCGCCAAGGGCATGGGCCTGCCCGCCCTCCGCTGCGAGACCGCCGAGCAGTTCGAGACCGCCTTCGCCCGCGCCATGTCCGAGCCTGGCCCCAAGTTCATCGAAGCCGCGATCTAGCATCGTCATCCTTCCCCGCGGCGCGGGGAGGAGAGGGCGCAAAGAAAAAGGCCCGTGGGCGAACCCACGGGCCTCGATCCTGTCGTCCTGATCAGCCGATCAGGTGTTGCCGGGCAGCTTGCAGTCCTTGGAGAAGGCGCAGCCGATGACGCCCACGGGGGCCAGCGGCGACGGCGCGTATTCCAGGATGTAGCCCTTCAGGCCGTCGGAGCAGCCGACTTCCAGATAGCCCGTACCCTTGGTGGTCTTGCCGATGTAGCGCGTGGCCGAGACCGTGCACTCGTTCTTGCCCATCTTGCGCAGATCGGCGGTCACCAGCGGGAAGGCCGCGTCAGGCTTGGTGAAGGAGCAGCGATAGCCGGCCACCGGGGCGCGGGCGCAGTCGTAGACCTGCGGCTTCACGCCGGGGCCGCCGAAGACGCCGACACCGCCGGAGCCGTTCGTGCAGGCCATCTCCACCACGTCCAGACCGGCGGGCGAGGGGAAGGGGGCGTACTTGGAGACTTCGCAGTCGAAGGCCGCGGTCTTGGCCAGCTTGGTGTAGAGGCCGGCCTGGGCGGTCTCGGCTTCCTTGGCGTCGGTCAGCTCGCAGCCGCCCATCACCATGGAGGCCTTCTCGCAGGGATAGGTCTGGACCAGCTGGCCCTTCTCCACCTTGTAGAGATAGCCCTTACCGTCGGCGCAGGAGGTCTCGTAGAACATCGCCCCGGCCTGCGACATGCCGGCGTAGCGACGGTCCTTCACGGCGCAGCCGTTCTTCGACGCGTTCACCAGGGTGTCGACGATGGCCATGCGGTAGGCCTTGTCGTGCAGGGTGCACTTAATGTTGCTGTTGCTGTCGTCGTACAGCAGGCAGTTGTCGGCCGTGACCGGCTTGGCCTCGTCCGCCGGGGCGCTGGTCTTCAGGACATAGCCGTCGCCGGCGGCGCAGGAGATTTCCAGGAAGGTCGAGGTGGCGCTCTGGCCGATGCCGCGCACCTGATCGGGGGTGCAGGCGAGGCCGGCCTTGGCGATGTAGCCGGCCAGGTCGGACTTGGGATCGGCGTTGCCGGGCAGCTTGCAGGGCAGGCTGGAGGGCTTGCCGTCCGGGGTCGGGCTGTTGGCTTCCACGCAGGTGAAGGCGGTGGGCTTGGCGCCGGTCACGGCCGACAGGATGAAGCCGAGGCCCTTGTCGCAGTCGATCTCGTAGTAGCTCGTCTCGGTCTTGGCCTTCTTGTCGCTCATCTTGCCGACGAAGCGGGCGTCGGTGACCTTGCAGGCGATGCCGGCGGCCGCGGCCACGGCTGGCGCTTCGGCCATGCCCTGGGTGCGGGAGGCGGCGGTGATTTCCTCAACCGGCTTCTTCGCCGCCATAACGACGGCGGCGGGCGCCATCACCGCGACAAACAGGGCCGCGGCGAGCCCAATTCCGAATGACCTCATGGTCGTGATCTCTCCTGGGGGTAGTTCCTCTGGGCGGACTTAAGCGCCCCTGCGTCCCTCAAATCAAGTTTGGCGTGAACGGCGTCTGAACTGAGCCGCACAAGACCGTATTGCGGTTTGATAGAGATCACCTGTGGCGCGACAATGGCCGAACGCGGGTTGGAGTTTTGGGGCGATGCGGGACGGATTCGAAGAGGCGGTGGTCGACCACCCGCGCCCCAAGCTGGTCTATCCCTTCGAGCGGGGACCCAAGACCGGCGAGGCCCTGGACGTTGCGCCCGGGGTGAAGTGGCTGCGGATGCCGCTGGGCGGATCCCTGGCCTTCATCAATGTCTGGGCGATCCGCGAGGGCGCCGGCTGGGCCATCGTCGACACCGGCATGGGCGGGCCCGAGACCATGGAGGCCTGGCGCGAGGCCTTCGCCAAGTCCCTGGGCGGCCTGCCGGTGACCCGGGTCTTCGTCACCCACATGCATCCCGACCATATCGGCATGGCCGGCTGGCTGACGCGGAAGTTCGACGTCCGCCTGTGGATCACCCGGCTGGAGTTCCTGATGTGCCACAACCTAGCGGCCGACACCGGCCGCGAGGCGCCGGAGGACGCCCTGCGATTCTATCGTGGGGCCGGCTGGACAGAGGAGCAGATCGAGACTTACCGCGCCCGCTTCGGGGGCTTCGGCAAGGGGCTGCACGCCCTGCCGGCCAGCTTCCAGCGGCTGTCGGACGGCGACGAGATCCAGATCGGCGCCCATCGCTGGAAGGTCGTCGTGGGCTCGGGCCATTCGCCGGAGCACGCCTGCCTCTACTGCCCGGAGCTGAAGCTGCTGATCAGCGGCGACCAGGTGCTGCCCAAGATCTCCTCCAACGTCTCGGTCTTCCCCACCGAGCCCGGCGGCGATCCCCTGACCGACTGGCTGACCTCGCTGGCGCGGATCAAGACCCAGGTGCCCGACGACGTCCTCGTCCTGCCGGCGCACAACGACCCGTTCCACGGCCTGCACGCCCGCATCGACCACCTGATCGGCGGCCATGAGCGGGGACTGGCGCGGCTTGCGGCGCTCATCGCCCAGCCGAAGCGGTCGGTGGACGTCTTCCATGTCCTGTTCCGGCGGAAGATCGACGAGTGGGTCCTGGGCATGGCCACCGGCGAGAGCCTGGCCCACCTCAACTGCCTGATCACCCGGGGTCAGGCGATCAAGGAGACCGATCCCCAGGGCGTGGACTGGTACCGGGTCGCCTGATCCTCGAAAGAAATCGCGGCGCGCCGCTGGCGCCCCCTGCGGGGCGGTATAATATACGACGTAAGAAATCAGGGAGTGGGACGATGAGCGAACATGTCTTGAGCGAGAAGTCGGGCGGGGTCCTGACCCTGACCCTGAACCGGCCGGAGAAGAAGAACGCCCTGACCCGGGCCATGTACCAGGCCCTCGGCGACGCCATCGACCAGGCGGAATTCGATCGCGAGGTCCGCTGCGTCCTGATCCAGGCCAATGGAGACATGTTCACCGCCGGCAACGATCTGGCCGATTTCGCCGCCGTCAACGCCGGCGACTCCAGCGCCAATGAGGCCCGCCGCGACGGCAATCCCCTGCTGGCCGCCCTGGCGCGCGCCAAGACCCCGCTGGTGGCCGCCGTGAACGGCCGCGCGGTGGGGGTGGGCGTCACCATGCTGCTGCACTGCGACCTGGTCTTCGTCTCCGAGGACGCCCTGCTCACCACCCCGTTCGTCAACCTGGCCCTGGTGCCGGAGGCGGCCTCCAGCCTGACCCTGCCGGCCCGCATCGGCCATGCCCGGGCCTTCTCGATGTTCGTGCTGGGCGAGGCCGTGGATGCGAAGAAGGCCGTGGACTGGGGCATCGCCAACGCCGCCGTCCCCACCGACCAGCTTCGCGCCCGCGCCCGGGCCGCCGCCGACGCCGTGGCCGCCCGCCCGCCGGCCGCCGTCACCATCACCAAGGCCCTGATGCGCGACGCCGAAGCCATCGCCAACCGCATGGACGAGGAGGGCCGCCACTTCGCCGCCCAGCTCAAGTCGCCGGAAGCCAAGGAGGCCTTCGCCGCCTTCGCCGAGAAGCGGGCCCCTGACTTCGCGAAGGTGGGCTGAGATGGCCCGGATCACCGCGGGCCTTTCGCCCTTCACCGACGCCGCCGAGATCGCCGAGGACCATGACCTGACCGGCCGCACCGCCATCGTCACCGGCGGCGCCACGGGCATCGGGATCGAGACCGCCAGGGCGCTGGCCGCCGCCGGCGCCGAGGTCACCCTCGCCGTCCGCAACCGCGAGGCCGGGGAGAAGGCCGCCGCCCAGATCAACGCCGACATCGGCGCCGAGCGGGCCAAGGTGGGGATGCTCGATCTCTCCAGCCTGGCCTCCGTGGCCGCCTTCGTCAGCGCCTGGGGCGACGCGCCCCTGAACATGCTGATCAACAACGCGGGGGTCATGGCCTGCCCGCAGACCTACACCGTCGACGATCTGGAGATGCAGATCGGCACCAACCACTTCGGACACTTCCTGCTGGGGGTCGGCCTGGCGCGGGCCCTGATGAACGGGGCCGAGGAAGGGCGCACGGCGCGCCTGGTCTCACTGTCGTCCATCGGCCACCGCCGGAGCGGCATCAACTGGGACGACGTCCACTACCGGACCCGCCCCTATGACAAGTGGGAGTCCTACGGCCAGTCCAAGACCGCCAATTCCTTGTTCGCGGTCGGCTTCCACAGGCGCTTCGCCGACCTGGGGATCACCGCCAACGCCGTCATGCCGGGCGGGATCATGACCCCCCTGCAGCGGCACCTGCCCCGCGAGGAGATGATCGCCATGGGCTGGATGAACGAGGCGGGCGTCATCGCCCAGGGGTTCAAGACCCCAGCCCAGGGCGCCTCCACCAGCGTCTGGGCCGCCATCGGCGATGAACTCGAGGGCGTCGGCGGCCTCTATCTGGAAAATCTCAGCCAAGCCCTGCCCTGGGGCGAGGAGCCCAATGCGGGGGTCATGGCCCACGCCCTCGACCCCGAGGGCGCCGAACGCCTCTGGGTCCTGTCGGAAGAAACCACCGGAGTGAAGCTATGAGCCTGCAAGGCAAGACCCTCTTCGTCACCGGCGCCAGCCGCGGCATCGGCCTGGCCATTGCGCTCCGCGCCGCCCGCGATGGCGCCAATATCGCCATCGCCGCCAAGACCGCCGAGCCGCACAAGCACCTGCCCGGCACCATCTATTCCGCCGCCAAGGAGATCGAGGCGGCCGGCGGCAAGGCCCTGCCCCTGATCGTCGACGTGCGCGACGAGGCCAGCGTCTACGAGGCGGTGGAGAAGACCGTGGCGGCCTTCGGCGGGATCGACATCTGCGTCAACAACGCCTCGGCCATCCAGCTCACCGGCACCCTGCAGACCGACATGAAGCGCTACGACCTGATGAACCAGGTCAATGCGCGGGGGACCTTCCTGACCTCCAAGGCCTGCATCCCGCACCTGAAGAACTCATCCAACCCCCACGTCCTGATGCTGTCGCCGCCCCTGGACATGAGCCCGCGCTGGTTCGAGGGCCACGTGGCCTACACCATGGCCAAGTTCGGCATGAGCATGTGCGTCCTGGGCATGGCCGCGGAGTTCAAGGCCGACGGCATCGCCTTCAACGCGCTCTGGCCCCGGACCGGGATCGCCACGGCGGCCATCCAGTTCGCCCTGGCCGGGGAGGAGGGCATGAAGTCCTGCCGCACCGTCGACATCATGGCCGACGCCGCCCACGCCATCTTCGAGAAGCCGGCCCGCGAGTTCAGCGGCAACTTCCTGATCGACGACAGCTTCCTCTACGCCGAAGGGGTGCGCGACTTCGACAAGTACCGGGTCGATCCCACCACCAAGCTGATGCCCGACTTCTTCGTGCCGGCGGACTCCGTCCCGCCGCCTGGCGTGGTCATCGGCTGACCTCTTCCTCCCCTGCGGAGCGGGGGAGGAACTTCGTTCACGGCTTTGTCCGCCGTTTTGGCTTCGTCTTGGCGCGGGCGGCGGCCTCGATACCCTTGCCCGCCCAGGCGGCCAGGGCGTCGGGGTCCTCCAGGGCCTCCAGCGGCGCGCTCCAGTAGCTCATCGCCTTGTCGCCGCCGAAGGGCTTGAAGGGTTCGCAGCCCGCCGCCTCGAAGTCGGCCCGATTGGCGTCGTCGACCTTGAGGTACAGGGTGTCCTCGGCGATCAGGGCGAAGAACAGGTCCTGCCGCGACAGGCCCACCCCGCCGAACATCCGCCGATGGGTGATCCCGCCGAGCGGCTGGAGTTGCTCCAGGATGTAGTCGACAAATTCCGGTGAGACCGCCATGCGCTCCTCGCCAAGCCAGAGGAGATCATAGCCGCCGTGACTGTCACTGTCCGCCCCGCCGTCGCCGCCGACGCCGCCCTGATCCACGGCTTCATCCGCGCCCTGGCCGACTACGAGAAGCTGCTGCACGAGGTGGAGGCCAGCCAGGCCGACATCGCCGGCCACCTGTTCGGGGACAATCCGCGGCTGTTCTGCGAGATCGCCGAGAGCGACGGCGCGCCGGTGGGATTCGCCATCTGGTTCTTCAACTACTCCACCTTCCGCGGCCGGCACGGGATCTATCTGGAGGACCTGTTCGTGGTTCCTGAAGCCCGCGGCCTGGGCGCCGGCAAAGCCCTGCTGCGGGCCCTGGCCCAGCGGTGCGAGCGCGAGGGCCTGGCGCGGCTGGAATGGGCGGTGCTCAACTGGAACGCCCCGGCCATCGCCTTCTATGACAGCCTGGGGGCCGGCGCGCAGACCGAGTGGACCGTGCGCCGCCTGACCGACGGAGCCCTGAGCAGATTGGCGCGGGACGCCTAGACCTTGATGTCGATGATCGCCGGGGCGTCCTTGCCGCCCTGGTTCGATTTTGCCTGGTGCTCGATCACGTCGAGCATGGCCTCCTTGATGCGCCGGGCGATCTCCTCCTCGATGGAGCTCTCGGTGGCGGCCCGCTGCTTGGGGTCGAGCCTGGCCAGGTCGCCCTCGCTGGTTCCCCGGGCGGCCAGGACCTGGGCGCGGATCTTCTCCTTCAGCTTCTCGAGCTGCTGCTCCTTGGCCCACTGGTAGATCCCCTTGTCGCGGATCGCGTCGAGGGTGGCCTTGTCCTTGGCCTTGGCGGCGGCGGCCTTCGCCGCGGCGATCTCGGCGGCGCTGGCGGGCTTGTCGGTGGGCCCCGCGGCCCCGCCGGGCAGGAGGGCGGCGAGGGGTGATGAGGGGCCAATGGCTGAAATGGACATGCGAACCTCCGCTCTGGCGGTTAAGGTTACGCAAGTTCCGGGCCAGCAAGAGCCCAGCCAGGGAGAGGTCCATGAGCGCCCCACCGAAGACGGTCCTGGTGGCCACGCCCGAGGAGGAGACCGCGATCCGACAGGCCGTGCGGACCGCCCAGCCGGGCTCCCCCGACAGCGTCCTGGCCGGCCCCGAACATGTGCCGGGCCTGGTGACCCTGCTCAGCGATCCGGCGGTCTCCGGACCCATCTACGACCTGCCCAGGCCCATCAACGCCGAGACTGTGGGCGCCTGGGTCGCCGAGGCGCAGGCCCTGCGCCAGAAGGGGGAGGCGATCCTGTTCGTCTCCCTGGACCCGGCCGGCGAAGTGGCCGGCTATTCCCGCTTCTCGGTGTGGCCCGACCGGTCCTCGGCGGAGATCGTCGGCGGCCGCCGCGCCGATCTGCAGAGCCGGGGTCAGGGCAGTTCCGGCGCGGCGCGGTCCTTCGGCTGGATGTTCGAGGCCCTGGGGGTTCGGCTGGTGGGCCTGACCGCGGCCCTGGACAATGTCCGCTCGGCCCGGGTGATCGAGGCGGCCGGTTTCGTGCGCATGGGGGAGCGTGACAGCGTGCGTCCCGACGGGACCATCCGCAGGTCGCTCTACTGGGAGATGACGCGGGACCAGTGGCGGGCCCTGCACGGGACATGAAAAAGACCCCGGCCTTGCGGCCGGGGTCCTGATCGTCGTGTCGAAACGTCCGCGCCTAGGAGGCGGGCGCCGTGGCCGGGGCCGCGCCTTGGCTCGCCAGCGGCGGGCGGGTGACCGGGTAGAACTTCGGCGCCATCGCGGGAATGGCTTCCTTGATGATGCTGTCGACGGTCCAGCCCTCTTCCTTGGTCACGGTCTCGATGGGCCGCGGCTGCGAATAGAGGGTGATGGTCTCGCCCGAGGAGCCGAAGATCTGGCCCGAGACGCTGGCGGCGGCCGGGGTGATCATGGCCACCGAGAAGCGGGCCGGCTGGTCGGCGCGGATCTTCTCGGCCATCACGGCGCGGCGGGCGGCGGCGGCTTCATCCTTCACCGGCACCGACTGGGTCATGCGGGTCCAGGCGACCGGGGCCACGCAGTTGGAGCGCACGTTGTTGCGGGCGCCTTCCATGGCGATGATGCGCGACAGGCCGGCGATGCCCATCTTGGCCGCGCCGTAATTGGCCTGGCCGATGTTGCCCAGCAGGCCCGAGGTCGAGGTGAAGAACATGTAGGCGCCGTCGTTCTGCTCGCGGAACAGCTCGATGGTGGCGCGGGCCACGTTGAAGGAGCCGCGCATGTGGACGGCGATGACGGAGTCCCATTCAGCCTCGGTCATCTTGTGGAACATCACGTCCCGCAGGATCCCGGCCGGGTTGATCACGGCGTGCAGACCGCCGAATTCCTTCTTGGCCTGTTCGACCATGCCGTAGACGGCGTCGAGGTCGGTGACGCTGTCGGAGTTGGAAACCGCTTCGCCGCCCGCGGCGCGGATTTCCTGGGCGACGGATTCAGCCGGACCGGCCGAGCCTTCGTCTTCGCCCTTCAGGCCACCGCCCAAATCGTTGACGACAACCTTCGCGCCTTCCTGCGCGGCGATCAGAGCGCAATCGCGGCCGATACCGTTGCCGCCGCCCGTAACAAGAACAACTTTGCCTGAAAGAGCACCCATGAACCAATCTCCCTGAAATATTAATTCGGGAACTGTTATTCGAGCCGGTCAGCCTTGCGCAAGTCTGGAAACAGTTTCGCCCAGAGCCCGGTGACGATCAAAGCCCCGACCCCGCCGAAGATCGCACCCCCCACGGGGCCGAAGAACCGGGCCACGACGCCGCTCTCGAACTCCCCCAATTCGTTGGACGCCCCGATGAACAGGGAGGAGACCGCCGCCACCCGGCCGCGCATGTGGTCGGGGGTGACGATCTGCACCAGGGTCTGGCGGACATAGACGCTGAGCATGTCCGCGCCGCCCAGCACGGCGAGCGCCGCCACCGACAGGGGCAGGGATTTCGACAGGCCAAAGACGATGGTGGCCGCCCCGAACACCGCCACCCCGGCGAACATGGTGATCCCCGCCTTCTGGCGGATCGGCCGGCTGGCCAGGACGACGGCCACCAGGGTGGCGCCGATGGCCGGTCCCGCCCGCAGAATCCCGAAGCCGCTGGGGCCGACGTGCAGCACGTCCCGGGCGAACACCGGCAGCAGGGCCGTGGCGCCCCCCAGCAGGACGGCGAACAGGTCGAGCGAGATGGCCCCGAAGACGATCTTGTTGGTCCAGGTATAGACCAGCCCCTCCTTGATCAGGGCCCAGCGGGAGCCGGCCTGGACGATGGGCTGGGTGACCCCGCGGATCAGGAAGACGCAGAGGAAGGCCAGGACGTAGAGGACGGTGGTCACCGAATAGGAGAGGCCCGTGGAGTGGGTCAGCAGCAGCCCGCCCATCGCCGGCCCCAGAATCGAGCCCCCCTGCCAGGCGAGCGAATTCCAGGCGATGGCCCGCGGCAGCAGGCTGCGGGGCACCAGCATGGGGCCCAGCGCCGTGGAGGAGGGGCCCATGAAGGCGCGGCTGGCCCCGAACAGACCCGACAGCAGCAGCAGCAGGGGAATGCTGGCGAAATCGTAGATGGAGGCGAGCGCAAGGGTGAGGGCCGTGCCGATCTCGCCGACGTAGCAGATCAGCAGCACCTTGCGCCGGTCGTGACGGTCGGCGGTCTCCCCGGCGAAGGGCGAGAGGAACAGCACCGGCACGAAGGCGGCGAGGCCGATCAGGCCCACATAGAAGGCCGACTGCTTCACATCCATGGTCTCGCGGGCCACGGCGTACATCTGCCAGCCCAGGGCCACGCTCTGGATCTGCACCCCCAGGGTGGCGGCCACGCGGGCGGTCCAGAACAGCATGAAGTCGCGGCGCTTGATCAGCTCGCGGATGGTTGTGGGTTCGGCCGCGCCGTCGGAGGGAGTCGTTGTCATGGGCGGGCGACCTTGCGGCGCCGCGCCCCACCCCGCAACGCGCGATTGACGCCGGCGACGCATGGCCCTATGCGCCGCGTCGCGTTGAACCCTTTTCCGGGCCGAGGTCATGCGACGACTGCGACGAACCGGGCGCGCCCGCCGCGCCGAATAGAACCGCCCGCCGGCCGGCGCATTCGTGCGTGGCGGCGAGATCGCCGCTCATCGCACAAGACCAGACGCCCATGACCCTTCCCGCCGCCAAGGCGCCGACCCTCAAGCTCGAACAGCCCCAGGACGGTCCCGCCGTGGACGCCCTGCTGGACCATGCCTTCGGGCCCGGACGCTACACCAAGGTCTCCGAGCGCGTCCGCGAGGTGGCCGAGTTCCGCCCCGACCTGTCCTTCTGCGCCTGGGACGGCGGCCGGCTGGTGGGGTGCGTGCGCATGACCCGCGTGCGCATCGGCGCCGATGAGGCCGTCTTCCTCGGGCCGTTGGCGGTCCAGGCCGAGGTGCGCAAGTACGGCACCGGCGGCCTGCTGGTGCAGCGGGCCTGCGCGGCGGCCCAGGCCGCGGGCTTCTCGGCGGTGCTGCTGGTGGGGGACGAACCCTATTTCAGCCGCTTCGGCTTTTCGGCCGCCCCGGCCAGGGATGTGCGCCTGCCCGGACCGGTGGATCAGCGCCGCGTACTGGTTCGCGCCCTGCGTGAGGGGGGGGGCGAGGGGCTGGCGGGGCCGGTCGGCGCGCCGCTTCCCTAGCGTCCCGCTTGAGGCGGGGCGTGGCGCACCCTACCTTCACCGCATGACCGACGCGCCCAGCAAGCCCAGCCTCGAAGGCGTGATCGCCGCCGCCAAACAGGCGCCGGGCCGCGGCCTGCCGCCCGTGCACCTGTGGAACCCCACCCACTGCGGCGATATCGACATCGTCATCAGGAAGGACGGGCTGTGGTTCCACGAGGGCACGCCCATCGGCCGCGAGGCCCTGGTGCGGCTGTTCTCCACCGTCCTGCGCAAGGATCCCGACGGCTTCCACCTGGTGACCCCGGTGGAGAAGATGAGGATCACCGTCGAGGACGCCCCCTTCATCGCCGTGCGCGTGGACAGGGTGGGCGACGCCCTGAAATTCCTCACCAATGTCGGCGACGAGGTCGAGGCCGGGCCGGAGAACGAGATCCGCGTGGAGATGGACCCCGCCACCGGCGAGCCGCGCCCCTACCTGCACGTCCGCCGCGGCCTGGAGGCCCTGATCGCCCGCCCGGTCTTCTACGAGCTGGTGGAGTTGTCCGAGGAGCGGCAGACGCCGGAGGGGCCCCGCCTGGGGGTCGCCTCCAACGGCGCCTGGTTCCCGGTCGGACCGGCGGGGGCCCATCGTCTGTGAGTCCGCACCGCGCGACCGCCGAGACACGCGACTGGATCGTCCGTCACCTCGACCCCCTGGAGGAGCGCGAGCCCGTGGCCGGGGGCGCCGCCTCGGACTTCGACCTGTCTGGCCCCTACGGGACGCCCCAGGCCGATCTGACCCCGGCCTCGGTGCTGGTGGCCCTGATCGAGCGGGAGAGCTCCTATTCGGTGCTGCTGACCCGGCGCTCCGACACCCTTCGCCGCCATACCGGCCAGATCGCCCTGCCGGGGGGACGCCGCGATCCCGGCGAGACGCCCTGGGGCACGGCCCTGCGGGAGGCGCATGAGGAGGTGGGGCTGCGCCCCGACTTCGTGACCCTGGCGGGACTGTCCTCACCGTATGTCACCGGCACCGGCTACCTGATCACCCCGGTGGTGGGCTTCGTACGCCACGGATTCACGCTCGAGCCCAATCCCGACGAGGTGGCCGACATCTTCGAGACCCCCTTCGGTTTCCTCATGGACCCGGCCAATCACGAGGAACATGAGCGCGAGGCGCCGACGGGGGAAAAGCGTAGGTTCTACGCCATGACCCACGACGACCGCTTCATCTGGGGAGCCACGGCCGGCGTCCTGCGGGCGCTGTACGAGCGGCTCTACGGCGCGGCCGTTGCTTGAGGTCTTCGCCACGCGGGCCCTGCTGGTGGCCCTGCCCTTCGGTCTCTGGTTCCTCTGGCGGGAGGTCGCGCGGCGCTCGGGCCGGGAGATGGGCTCCACCCCCTGGGCCTGGCTGTTCGCCGCCGGGGCGATGCTGTTGGGGCTTTCTCTGATGGCCACGGCGGTGTTCCATGGCGATAATCGCGGCGAGGTCTATGTGCCCGCCGAATTGTTGCAGGACGGGCGCGTGACGCCCGGCCATTTTGAAAAGAGAGCGCCCAAGACGCCATGACCGAAAGTATCGGCCAAAGGCCCTGGATGAAGACCCCCGGCGCCGTCGCGGTGATGGATGCGCTGGAGGCGCGCGGCTTCTCCGGCTGCGCCCGCTATGTCGGGGGCTGCGTGCGCAACGCTCTGCTGAACCGGCCGGTCGAGGACATCGACATCGCCACCACCTTGACGCCGGACCAGGTCACCGAGGCCCTGAACGACGCCGGGATCAGGGCGGTGCCCACCGGGGTCGAGCACGGCACCATCACCGCGGTGGCCGACGGCCAGCCCTTCGAGATCACCACCCTGCGCCGGGACGTCTCCACCGACGGCCGCCGCGCCGTGGTGGCCTTCACCCAGGACTGGAGCGAGGACGCCCAGCGCCGGGACTTCACCCTGAACGCGGTCTATGCCGACCGCGACGGGACGCTGTTTGATCCCACCGGCCGCGGGGTCGAGGACGGCAAGGCCGGGCGGATCGTCTTCGTGGGCGACGCCATGACCCGCATCCGCGAGGACTATCTGCGCATCCTGCGCTTCTTCCGGTTCCTGGCCTGGTACGGCAAGGGCGAGGCCGACGAGAAGGCGCTCGCCGCCTGCAAAGCCCTGAAGGAGACCCTGTCGGGGCGCCCGGCCGAGCGCACCGCCAAGGAGCTCACCAAGCTGCTGGCCGCCGAGGAGCCGCGCCCGGCGCTCGCCCTGATGGCCAAGGCCGGGGTGCTGGGCGCCGTCCTGCCCTGCGCCACGGACCTGGCCGCCTTCAACATGCTGGTGGAGATCGAGACCGACCAGCTGTTCGAGAACGATCCCATCCTGCGCCTGGCCACCCTGATCCCCGAGGACCAGGTGGGCGCCGCCCAGATCGCCGAGCGCCTGCGCCTGTCCAACGAGGTCCGCGACCGTCTGGTGGCGGCCATGGGCAAGACCCCGCGCATCACCAGCTGGATGAGCCCCCGGGAGACCCGGCGGGCGGTCTACGCCATCGGCCTGCGGGCCTTCACCGACCGGGTGAAGCTGGCCTGGGCCAAGTCCGGCCGCACCGCGGCCACCCACCAGTGGCGGGGCCTGCTGGCGCTGGCCGAGAGCTGGTCGCCGCCGACCTTCCCGCTCACCGGGGACGACGTGATCCATTCCGGCGTGCCCAAGGGCCCGATGGTGGGCCAGGTGCTGCGCGAGGTGGAGGACTGGTGGGTCGACCACGACTTCCTCGACGACAAGTTCTCCGCCATCGAGAAGCTGAAGGCAGTGGCCCAGGGCATGGCCTATTGAGGCTGGGTATCCTGGAGACCGGCGCCCCGCCCCCCGGCGTCGACCAGTTCGGCGACTATCCCGCCATGTTCCGCGCCCTGCTGGGGCCGCGGACGCACGACTACACGACCTTCGACGTCCAGGCCGGCGAGCTGCCCGCCAGCGCCGAGGCCTGCGAGGCCTATATCGTCACCGGCTCCTCGGCCGGGGTCTATGACCCGCTGCCCTGGATCGCGCCCCTGTCGGACTTCCTGCGGGCGGCCAGGGGGACGCCGATGGTGGGGATCTGCTTCGGTCACCAGATCATGGCCCAGGCCTTCGGCGGCAAGGTGATCAAGTCCCCCAAGGGCTGGGGCGTCGGCCTGCATCGCTACGAGGTCCAGGCGCCTCAGGCCTGGATGGACGCCCCTCGTCTGACCATCCCCGCCTCCCACCAGGACCAGGTGGTGGAGGCGCCGCCCGCGGCCACCGTCCTGGCCGGCAGCGCCTTCACGCCGCTGGGCATGCTGGCCTATGACGACCATCCGGCCATCTCCCTGCAGCTGCATCCGGAGTTCGAGCCCGCCTACGCCCGGGCCCTGATCGAGGCGCGGCGGGGGACCCGCTACACCGACGAGGAGGCCGACCGGGCGATCCTCTCCTTCGAGCAGCCCGACGACCGGTCCCGGGTGGGCGGCTGGATCGCCCGCTTCCTGGCGCAGGCAACGCTTAGCCGGCCCTGACGTTCTGGACTGCGGCGCGTCTCCCCCGCGCCGGCCCAGGAAGCCCCCCATGCGCCACGCCAGCGCCCTCGTTCTCGCCCTCGTCGGCGCGGCCGGTCTCGCCGCCGCCACCTTTGGCGCCCAGGCCCAGACCGCCCCCAGCCAGACCGCGGCCGCGGTCCTGGCGGAGATGGCGCAGCGGACCTCCCTCAAGCCTGCCGCCGCCTTCAACCGCATCGCCGACAAGAACGCCCGCTCCGTCGCCCTCTTCCAGGAGGCCGGCAAGGTGATCACCCACCCGCGCTGTTCCAACTGCCACCCGGTGGACCGTCCCGTGCAGGGCGACGACCGCCACCCGCACATGCCGGTGGTCTCCCGCGGCCCGGACGGGCATGGGGAAGGGCTGCAGTGCGCCTCCTGCCACACCGCCAAGAACGTCTGGGTGGGCGGGACCCACATCGTCACCATCCCGGGCAATCCCAAGTGGGGGCTGGCCCCCGCCGAGATGGCCTGGCAGGGCAAGTCGCTGGGGGAGATCTGCGCCCAGCTCAAGGATCCGGCCCGCAACGGCGGCCGGACCCTGACCCAGATCCAGGAGCACATGGCCCATGACGAGCTGGTGGCCTGGGGCTGGAACCCGGGCCTCGGCCGCACCGCCGCCCCCGGGACCCAGGCGCAGCTCGGCGAGCTGATCCAGGCCTGGATCGACACCGGCGCCAAGTGCCCCTCTCCAGGCGGCGTGAAGGTGCCGAGCCGCGACGTGAAGGCCGCGGCCGGGGCGATGAAGCCGGCCGTCTAGGCTAGCTCCCGCACCATCCAGATCGTCCCCGGCGTCGGCTGCGCCTCGAAGCGGCGGAAGCCGTAGATGTCGTAGAAGCGTTGGGCGCGGGTGTTGGCCTCGCTGACGCCAAGGTGGACGCCGGGCGCGCCGGCGGCCTTCGCGGCCCCCAGCCAGGTGTCGATCAGGCTCCGGCCCAGGCCCTGGCCCTGCAGATGGGGCAGCAGGTTGATGTGCAGGTGGGCCGGGTAGGGGGCCACCAGGCTGTCGGGCGCGATGGCCGGCTTGTGGAACAGGCGCTCCAGGTGCTGGTCCGGCGTTCGTTCAGCCCACGGAACCCCTTGTGGATCGCGGTGCGCGGCCCGCAGCATCGGCCACCAGCGGGCCTCCAGCAGGGCCTCGAAGCCCCGGGTGTCGGCGGTTCCGACGATATAGCCCGCCACCGCCCCGTCATCCTCCACCACGAAGGCGAGATCCGGGGCCAGCCGGCCGTAGGGGGCGGCGTAGATGGCGCCCAGCAGGTGTCCGTCGCGGTAGAGGCCGGTGGCGTCCTGGCCGCTGTCCCCGGTCCTCAGGCAGACCTCGTAGAGGCCGTCGAGGTCCGCCGGGGTGAAGGGGCGGATCTGGGCCATCAGGCGGCCTGGCGCTGCAGGTCGCGCAGGGGGCGGAAGCTGATCAGCCGGGCGCCGGCGGCCTCCACCTCCGCCTTCAGGGTCGGGTCCAGCAGGCAGGCGCGGTCCTTGATGCGGATCTCGGCGTGGGTCCTGTCGTAGGACCGCAGTTCGGGACCGTCCTCCACCGGATGCAGGTAGATTTCGGTCACGCCCGGCCGCAGGCGCGCCAGGCTGTCGGCGAACACCTCGCGGGCCGGCAGGCCCCACAGGCTGACGAAGTGGTCGGGATAGACCCGTCCCGCCGCGCTCGCCTGGGCCCGGCCCGGGAAACCCAGCTGACGTTCGGCCCCGGTCCCGAACATCCGCATCGGCAGATCGTACGCCGCCGCCAGCTCCACGAAGAGGGCGAAGTAGCGCGGGTCGATCTGCATCGTGCCCATGTGGGCGTCCAGGTGGGTAACGTCGACGCCCCAAGCCAGGGCCTGGTCGATCTGGGCCCGGCACTCGGCGGCCACGTCCTCCAGGCGCGCCTGGGCCCAGACCGCTTCGGCGGTGGCGGGCATGTAGCCCTGGTCGTCGTGCAGGGAGGCCGCCCCGGTCAGCGAGCGCCAGCGATAACCGGGATGTTCCGCCGTGAGCGTCAGGTGCACCCCGAGGTCCGCGCCGGCGCAGCGCTCCAGGCCGTCCAGGGCCCAGGGGCAGGGGACCATCAGGGTGGCGCTGGTGGCGATCCCGAAGGCGAAGGCCTCGGCGGTGGCGCGGTTGGCGGCCTCGCTGGAACCCAGGTCGTCGCAGTTGACGATCAGCAGTCGCTCATCGGCTCCGTACCCCAGGCGTTCGGCGAGGCTGGGCACGGGCGTCTCCGGGTCAGAGCCAGGCTGCCAGGGGCGGCATGGAGGACAGGATGGTGTCGATATTGCCGCCGGCCTTGAGACCGAACATCGTGCCTCGGTCGTAGAGCAGGTTGAACTCCACGTAGCGGCCACGACGGACCAGCTGCTCCATCCGGTCCTGCTCGGTCCAGGGCTCGCTCATCCGGTGGCGCACAATCTTGGGATAGACCTCCAGGAAGGCCTCGCCCACGGCGCGGGTGAAGGCGAAGTCCTTCTCGAAGTCGCCGGAATTGTGCCGGTCGTAGAAGATGCCGCCGACCCCGCGGGTCTCCTTGCGGTGCGGCAGGTAGAAATATTCGTCGCACCAGGCCTTGTACTTGCCGTGCCACTCCGGATCGAAGGCGTCGCAGGCCTCCTTCATGGCGGTGTGGAAGAGGACCGCGTCGTCGGCCTCCTGGCTGCGCTGCTCGTCCACCATGGGGGTCAGGTCGGCCCCGCCGCCGAACCAGCTCTCGGCGGTCGAGAGGAAGCGGGTGTTCATGTGGACGGTGGGCACCCGCGGCGAGCGCGGATGGATGATCAGGCTGATGCTGGCCGAGACATAGGAGGGGTCCTTGTCGGCGCCGGGCATCTGGGCGGCCATCTCCGGCGAGAAGCGGCTCGTCGCCGCCGAGGTGTGGACCCCGGCCTTCTCGAACAGCCGGCCCTTGAAGTGGCCGCCGATCCCGCCGCCCACGCCGGTCTCCCGGGTCCAGGGGCGCGCGTCGAATCGGCCGGGCTCCTCGGGATAGAGTTCGGGCGGGGCCTCCTCCTCCAGCTGCTCCAGCTCGGCGAAGATCCGCAATTGCAGGTCTTCGAACCATTCCTGGGCGCGGGCGCGGCGGTCTTGGATCTCGGGCGGCAGGCTCGTCATGCGGCTGGCTTAGGAAATTGACCGGTCTGGCGCAACGCCTCCGAAAGACCGATCGCCGCCGAGACCGTGACATTCAGCGACCGCATGCCCGGCATGAGCGGAATATAAACCCGCGCGTCGGCGCTCTCGTGAACGGCGTCGGGAACGCCGGCGCTTTCGCGCCCGAACAGCAGCACATCGTCGGGCCGGAAGACGAAGTCGCCGAGGGGGCAAGCGCCCTTGGTTGTGAACAGAACGATCCTTCCGGGCTTATTTTGCGCAAATTCGGCCCATCCGGCGTGCCGCGTCACTTCGCCCGGCTCGCCGTAATCCAGGGCCGCGCGGCGGATCGCGCGGTCGGAAAGCGGGAAGCCACAGGGCTCTATGACGTGGACTCCGACCCCCAGACAGGCGCCAAGACGGAGGGCCGCCCCAAGGTTTTGCGGAATGTCCGGTTGAAAAAGCGCCAGCAGCATTCTAAGCGATCCAGCCTACGGGATTGGCCGGGGCTAGGCGCGAATCACGGGAGGGGGCGACCGCAATGCGCGATCGCTGTTCCTTCCGGCAATTCGACCTGCTCCAGCATAGGATTCCGAGAGGCCCTTACCAGAACGTCTGGCAGGGTCGAAGACGGGTCTCGGCGCAAAGCCGCGGCCGCAAACGAAGGGTAGCTTTAAGGTGGCCGACACCGTCGTGGGCGCAAATCCCGATCCTCATGCCTCGGGCGAAGACCCGAACCGGCGTGATTTCATTCACATCGCCGCGGCCGTCATGGCCGTGGGCGCGGTTGGGGCGTTGGCCTGGCCGTTCATCGACCAGATGAACCCGGCCGGCGACACCCTCGCCCTCGCCTCGGTGGAATTCGACCTGACAAAGGTCGAAGCCGGCCAGCAGGTCACCATCAAGTGGCGCGGCAAGCCGCTGTTCATCCGCAATCGGACCGGGGCGGAAATCGCCGCGGCCATCAAGGATGACCACGCCGACCTGCGCGATCCGCAGACCGACGAGGAACGCCACAAGCCGGGCAAGGCCCAGTGGCTGATCCTGGTGGGCACCTGCACGCACCTGGGTTGCGTGCCGACCTTCGGGGGCGGTGACTACGGCGGCTGGTTCTGCCCGTGCCACGGCTCGCACTACGACACCTCCGGTCGAATCCGGAAAGGTCCCGCGCCGAAGAACCTGGCGGTGCCGGACTACGCCTTCCTGTCGGACACCAAGGTCAAGGTGGGCTGAGGACGATGAGCGGACATTCAAACTACGAGCCGAAGACCGGCTTCGAGCGCTGGCTCGACACTCGCCTGCCGATCGTGCGCCTGGCGTACGACAGCGTGATCGACTTCCCGACCCCGAAGAACCTGAACTACTGGTGGACCTTCGGCGGCATCCTGGCGGTCTGCCTGGGCATCCAGATCGTGACCGGCATCGTGCTGGCCATGCACTACGTGCCGCACGTGGACTACGCCTTCAATTCCGTCGAGCGCATCATGCGCGACGTGAACTACGGCTGGCTGGTGCGCTACATGCACTCCAACGGGGCCTCGATGTTCTTCATCGCGGTCTACATCCACATGTTCCGCGGCCTCTACTACGGGTCCTACAAGGCCCCGCGCGAAGTGCTGTGGATCCTCGGCTGCGTGATCTACCTGCTGATGATGGCCACGGCCTTCATGGGCTACGTCCTGCCCTGGGGCCAGATGAGCTTCCACGGCGCGGTGGTGATCACCAACCTGTTCGGCGCCCTGCCGATCGTCGGCCCGTCCATCACCACCTGGCTGTGGGGCGGCTTCGCGGTGGATGACCCGACGCTGAACCGCTTCTTCTCGCTGCACTACCTGCTGCCGTTCATGATCGCCGGCGTGGTGATCCTGCACATCTGGGCGCTGCACGTGCCCGGCAACGGCAACCCCACCGGCGTGAACGTGAAGTCCAAGGAGGACACCGTTCCCTTCCACCCGTACTACACGGTGAAGGACGGCTTCGCGATTTCGATCTTCCTGCTGATGTTCGCGGCCTTCGTCTTCTTCATCCCCAACGCGCTCGGCGACGCGGTGAACTATGTTCCCGCCAACCCGCTGGTGACCCCGGCCCACATCGTTCCGGAATGGTACTTCCTGCCGTTCTACGCGATCCTGCGGGCGGTGCCGGACAAGCTGATGGGCGTGCTGATGATGTTCGGCGCCATCGCCATGCTGTTCGTCCTGCCCTGGCTCGACACCTCCAAGGTGCGCTCCATGCGCTACCGGCCGACGGCGAAGCTCTACTTCGGCATCTTCGTCCTGGCCTGCCTGGTGCTGGGCTTCTGCGGCGGGCGCCTGCCCGACGACCAGATCATCCCGAACCTGTCGACCTTCCAGCTCCTGGACGCCGACGTAAACTCGATGGTCTGGCTCTCCCGGGTCGCGGCGGCCTACTACTTCGCCTACTTCCTGATCGTGCTGCCGATCCTGGGCCTCACCGAGACCCCGCTGCCCCAGCCGGAGTCGATCTCCGCGCCGGTGCTGTCGCATCCCGCCAACGCGCCCGCCGGCGCCGCGGCTTCGCCTGAAAAGAGGGGTTGAGCCTCAGATGCTGCGCAAAGGTTTCATTCTCGCGGCGCTCGGGTTCGCTTTCGTCGCGGGTCCGTCGCTCGCGGCGACCGCCCCTGAAGAGCCCAAGGACGTCCACTGGAGCTTCGAGGGCCCGTTCGGCAAGTTCGACCAGGCCCAGGTCCAGCGGGGCTACAAGGTCTATCGGGAGGTCTGCTCGGCCTGCCACTCGATGAACCTGATGGCCTTCCGCAATCTCGGTCAGAAGAACGGTCCGTTCTTCGACGAGAAGTACCCGAACCCGAACGACAACCCGACGGTCAAGGCGATCGCCAAGGACTATCAGGTCAACGACATCGACTCCGAGACCGGTGACGTCGTCCAGCGCCCGGGCACCTCGGCCGATAAGTTCCCCAACCCGTTCCCCAACGAGGCCGCCGCGCGCGCCTCGAACGGCGGCGCCTATCCGCCCGACCTCTCGGTGATGACCAAGGCCCGGGAAGAGGGACCGCAGTACGTCTACTCGATCCTGACGGGTTATGTGGCGACCCCGGCCGGCCTCGAAGTCCCGGCGGGCAAGCACTACAATCCCTACATGGCGGGCGACCTGTCGGCCTTCTACAAGGGCAAGGGCCACGCGCCGAAGGGCGGCTTCATCGCCATGCCCCCGCCCCTGGAAGACGGCAAGGTCACCTTCGACGACGGCTCCAAGTCCACCGTGGACCAACAGGCCAAGGACGTCGTGGCCTTCCTGGCCTGGGCCTCGGAGCCCAAGCAGACCGAGCGCAAGCAGTTCGGCGTCGCGGCCATGATCTACCTGCTGGTGTTCGCGGGCCTGCTGTTCGTCAGCTACCGCCGCATCTGGCGCAACGTCGCCCACTAGGGCGTCGGCCGCCGCGAGACGACCCGAGGGCCCCGGCGCAAGCCGGGGCCCTTTCTCGTGTCAGGGCCGCCCCAGCAGCAGGCGGCCGCGGGCCAGGTCGAACCTCAGTCGCCAGCGGGACAGGATCGGCGCGCCCACCGCCCCCACCGCCCCCTCGACGGGCGGCGCTAGCCCCGCCGGCAGGTTCTCGAACAGCGCCCCGGCCAGGGACAGGGCCCGCAGGCGCGCCCGGCGCGCGCCATAGGGCGCCACATCCTCTGCCTTGGCCCCTGGGACGCTCGCCAGGGCCGCATCGAGGCGGACGGCGCCGTCCAGGCCCGTCGAGACCACAAAGCCGCCCAGGGCCGTCCTGGGGCCGTCGGCCACAGCGGCGTCCACCACCGGCGCGCCGCCCGCCAGTCGCAGACGCAGGGACCTTTCGGCCCGGAACCGGGGCGCGCGGCCTGCGGGCCAGATCTCCACCCGGCAGGGGGCGAAGTCGACATCCACCACCCGGCCCGCCAGCACGTCGGCGCCGATCACCCCGGCGATCGGGGTGGGGAAGGCGTAGGTGCGGGCGTCCAGATCGGCAACGACCACCGGCCGGTCGGCCCGCCGCAGCCCGCCCACACGCACCTCGGCGCGGAAGGCGGGGGGCAGGCCCTCCATCTGGGCCCGGGTCTCGTGCAACTGGGTGACCGGGCTCCCGGTGTCGAGGATGTAGTCGCCGGCGATCCCGGCGACGCTGGCCGGGACCACGATCACCCCGTGCTCGTACCAGCAGGCTGCCGCCTGGGCGGGCGCCGGGGCGAGCCAGAGAGCGGTGAGGGCGAGGAGGCGCTTCAACGGCGGTTCCCGGGAGGGCAGGGGCCCTGCGACCATAGCCAAGCGCGGCCGCCTCGGCGATAAATGCGCGATGCCTGTTCCGACGCCTGTCCGTCTGCCCGCCGCGCGAAGCGTCTAGGATGGCCTTCACCAAGGCCTGGCGCGACTTCAAGCGCATGCAGGACGTGGCGGTCGCCGCCTCGGCCCTGATCTATGCCGGGGCCGTGGTCCACGCCTTCAGCGTCCTGCCGGGCGGGGTGGGGCTCATCGCCCGCCACGCCCTGCTCTGGCCGGCCGGCGCGGCCCTGGCCAGCTTCGCCCTGCCGCTGCTGTTCCTGCCCCTGCGGCGGAGCCTCGCCCGCTATGTCTGGATGAGTTTCATGGCGGGCTTCGGCCAGACCGCGGTCTCGGTGCTCACCGGGGTCGGGCTGCTGATCGCCGCGGCCAGCTTCATCTACTGGCAGGTGGCTGCGGTGGCCGCGGGCGGCCACTATCCCACCGCCGTCTTCGCGGGCTACGCCGCCGGCATCGGCATCCTGGCGGCCCAGTCGCGTCTGGTCCGCTGGCTCGAACGTGACCCCGACGCCCGCAGGCGGATCGAGGCCTAGACCCTACATCTCCCCGCGCCCGCCGCCGTTGTTCATGAACAGCTGCAGGGTGCGCAGGCGGGCCAGCCGGGCGGCGTCGGGGTGATAGTCGGCGCGCCGGTCGGAGACGAAGCCGTGGCCGGCGTCATAGACGTGGACCGGGATGTCGGGATGGGCGTCGCGGATCTCCTCGACCTTCTCCATCGGGATGGAGGCGTCGTGACGGCCGAAGTGCAGGATGGTGGGGACCTTCGGGGTCTCGTCCACAAGTTCGCTGATCCGCCGGCCATAGAAGGCCGAGGCCGCCGAGATTCCCGTGCAGCGGCAGGCCGCCAGCCAGGTCGCCGCCCCGCCCCAGCAGAAGCCGGTGACGAAGACGGCAGGCGCCAGGGCGTCGATGGCCGCCTGGAGGTCGCCGGCCACCTGGTCCCAGGGGGTCTCGGTGGAATACCTCACCCCCTTGGCGATGGCGTCCTGGCTATAGTCGGCCTCGAAGCCCGGCTCGAGGCGGTCGTAGAAGCTGGGGGCGATCACCTCGTAGCCGTCCTCGGCGAAGCCGTCGGCCAGTTCGCGGATGTGGTCGGTGACCCCGAAGATCTCCTGGATCAGCACCAGTCCGCCCCGCCGCGCGTCGGCCACCGGGGCGTGATAGGCGGCCAGCTCGAAACCGTCGAACTTGCTGGTCAGGCGGATCGTCTCGCCCACGGCGCTAGACCCTTTCCAGTTCAGGTGGCTTCACCTGAACTGGATAAAAAGGGTCTATCTTCTTAAGGTTAGAGCGTGACGGGCGCTTCAACCGGCGTCCACTTGAAGCTGTCACGCTCTAGGCCCCGGCGAAGAGGTCGAGGGTCCGCTGGCGGGCGAGGTCGGCGCTCGCCTGGTTCAGCCGCTCGGGATCCTCGTTGTTGAAGCCGTGGCCGGCGTCCTCGTAGATGTAGACCGCCACGCTCGGATTGTGCGCCTGGACGGCGGCCTTGACGTCGTCGGCGGGGATGCCGGCGTCCTTGCGGCCTAGGTGCAGGATGACGGGGCACTTCGGGGTCTTGTCGGCGTTGGCCTGGACCAGGCTGCCATAATAGCTCGAGCCGGCGGAAAAGCCGTCGAGCTGGCAGACGGCCAGCCAGGTGAGCGACCCGCCGTAGCAGTAGCCCACCACGAACACCTTGCCGGCGTCAGCCAGGGCCGCGCGGCAGGCGTCGACGTCGGAGAGCGCCTGGTCCAGCGGGGTGGCCCGCGCATGGGTGACCCCGGCGGTCAGGCCCGCCGGATCGTGGCCGGCGGTGAAGCCCGGCTCGCGGCGGTCGTAGAGGGAGGGGGCTATGGCCTCGTAGCCGAGGTCGGCCCAGCGGTCGACGTCGCGGACGATGTGCTCGTCGATCCCGAAGATCTCCTGGATCACCACCACCCCGCCCTTGCGCGCGCCCTCGGGCGCGGCGCGATAGACCGAGAACTCGAAGCCGTCGGCTCCCTTCAGCTTGGAAAACTCACCCATCTTGTCCCTCCCTTGATTGCCGACATAGCTAGGGGAGGCGGGGGCGAAGGGCTAGACGTTGAAGCGGAAGTTCAGCACGTCGCCGTCGCGGACGACGTATTCCTTGCCTTCCTGGCGGAACTTCCCGGCCTCGCGGGCCCCGGCTTCGCCCTTGAGACCGACATAGTCCTCATAGGCGATGGTCTCGGCGCGGATGAAGCCCTTCTCGAAGTCGGTGTGGATCACGCCAGCCGCCTGCGGGGCGGTGTCGCCCTTGTGGATCGTCCAGGCGCGGGCCTCCTTGGGGCCGACCGTGAAATAGGTCTGCAGGCCCAGCAGGTGGTAGGCCTCGCGGATCAGCTTGTTGAGGCCGGGCTCGCTGAGGCCCAGGGTCTCCAGGAATTCGGCGCGCTCGCCGGCGTCCAGCATGGCGATCTCGCTCTCGATCTGGGCGGAGATGGCCACGTGGTCGGCGCCGTCGCGGGCGGCGCGCTCGGCCACCAGCCTGGACATGTCGTTGCCCTCGGCGGCGGAGGCCTCATCGACATTGGAGACATAGAGGGCGGGCTTGGAGGTCAAGAGCTGCAGCATGCGCCAGGCCTTGTCGTCCTCGGCCGGCACCACCGCCTTGCGGGCCGGGCGGCCGGCGTTCAGCTCGGTCAGGGCCAGCTGCACCAGGCGCAGGGTCGTGGCGCTTTCCTTGTCGCCGGCCTTGGCCCGCTTCTCGAGGTTGCTGACCCGCTTCTCCAGGCTCTCCAGGTCGGCCAGCATAAGTTCGGTCTCGATGGTCTCCAGGTCGGAGAGCGGATCGACCTTGCCCTCCACGTGGGTGATGTCGTCGTCGATGAAGCAGCGGGCGACGAAGGCCACGGCGTCGCAATCTCGGATATTGGCCAGGAACTGGTTGCCCAGGCCTTCGCCCTTCGAGGCGCCGCGCACCAGGCCGGCGATGTCGACGAAGTTGATCCGCGCGGGGATGATCTCCTTGGACGGAATGACGGCGGCCAGGGCCTCCAGGCGCGGCTCGGGCACCGCCACGTCGCCGGTGTTGGGCTCGATGGTGCAGAAGGGATAGTTGGCCGCCTGGGCCGACGCGGTCTGGGTCAGCGCGTTGAACAGGGTCGATTTGCCGACGTTGGGCAGGCCGACGATCGCGACTTTCAGGGCCATGGGGAGTCCGATTTCCTAAACGAGGGCGCGACCTAGCACGTCTGCCGGCGCCGCCCAACACTGGTGACTAGTCGCCGCGGCTGCGGGCCTGGCGGGTGTCGCCCTTGTCGGCGGGGGCCAGGCGCAGCACCTCGGTCTGGTACTTGTCGTCCTCGCCTGCCGCCAGCAGGGGAGCGGCCTCGGCCACGGCCTTCAGCAGGTCGATGACCCAGGGGTGCTCCACCTTGTGGAAGTCCGACAGCACGTGGCCCTGGACCTTCTCGGGGTGTCCGGGGTGGCCGACGCCGAGCCGGGCGCGGCGGAAGTCCGGGCCGATATGGGCGGTCACCGAGCGGACCCCGTTATTGCCCGCCGCCCCACCGCCGGTCTTCATCCGGAAGCGGCCGGGGGCCAGGTCGATCTCGTCATAGAACAGCACCACGTCGGCGGGGGTCGCCTTGTAGAACTTCATCGCCGCGGCCACCGCGCGGCCGCTCTCGTTGTAGAAGGTCTGCGGCTTGAGGATCAGGGCCTTGACCGGCCCGGCCGGCGTGTCGATCTCGCCCTCGCGGGCGAGGCCCGAGAACTTCGCGCGCTCGGGGCCGAACCCCCAGCGCTTGGCGATCTCGTCGACGGCGATGAAGCCGATGTTGTGGCGGTTCTTGGCGTATTGGGCGCCGGGATTGCCCTGGCCGGCGAGGATCAGCATGGGCCCTCTGCTCTAAGCTCCGGGCGGCGACGGCTCGCCGTCGCGACCGCCTCTCCGTGCGGGAGAGGCGGGTGGCCCCCCGAAGGGGGCCGTTCGACCTAGACGGTGGTGGTGGCCGCGGCGGCGGCGGCGTCGTCGGTGGCGGCGTCAGCCGAGGCCGAGGCGGAGGAGCCGGCCAGGGTGGCGACGACGAAGTCGCGGTCCACGCCCGGCTTGACGCCTTCCGGCAGGGTGAAGGCCGACATGCGGATGGTGTCGCCGATTTCCAGACCGGTGAGGTCGAAGATCAGTTCTTCCGGGATGTGGTCGGCGGGGCAGGCCAGCTCGACGTCGTGGCGCACGATGTTGAGCGTGCCGCCCTTCTTGAGGCCCGGAGAGGCTTCGTGATTCTTGAAGTGCACCGGCACGTTGATCTTGATCAGCTGGTGCTCGTCGACGCGGTACAGGTCGAAGTGCACCGGCTCGTCGTTGACGGGGTGCATGTCGACGGCCTTGGCGATGACCGGCTGGGTCTCGTCGCCGTACTTCAGGGTCACCAGGTGGCCGAGAAGCTTGCCGGTGTGGAGCGCCTTGCGGAACTCGTTGGCCTTCACGGCGATGGCGACCGGATCCTTGGCGCCGCCGTACAGCACGCCGGGGACCATGCCCGCGCGGCGGGTTTCGCGCGCGCCACCCGTGCCCGTACGATCGCGCACTTCAACATTCAGAATGATATCGGCCATGGCCTTGCCTCAAAACGAAACCGCCGCGCGAAAGTCCCGCGCGGCGACGGACGACCCTCCCGGGGTCGAAAGGTGGGCGTAAATACACAAATCGCCCGCCCGTGGCAACGGGCGGGCGCAGATGTTTTAGCGCTTCTTGCTGGCGGCCTTGGTCGGCGTCTTCACCGGGGTCACCTTGTAGCCGGTGTCGCCGTCGGCGACCTTGATCTGCGGAATGAACCTCGCCTCGTAGGGTTCGGTGTTCCCCGAGGCCTTAATCACGCAGCGGCCGGTGTCCATCATGATGTGCTGGCCCAGGCAGAAGACGTCCTCGTAGTGCGGCTTGGAGACCGCCAGGCACTGATAGAGGTTCAGCTTGGCCATGTTCATGCAGAAGGCGACGTTGGGCTCGGCCATCACCGCCATCAGGGTGTCGACATTGGCGTCGCCGCCTTCGCCCAGGGCGGCGAGCGCGGCCACGGCCATGCCGCGGATCACGATGGGGCTGTAGGGCGGGGTGGCCGGTTCGGCCGTGAGGCCGAGCGGCGCGGCGCCCAGGGCGGCCTGCTGCAGGCGCGCGGTCTCGTTCAGGTCGCCCACCACCGGGGTCGCCGAGAGGGTCTTGGCCTGGGACAGGCGAAGCTCGCGGTTGACGACGTCGGACTTGGACCACTTCTGCTTCTGGATGTCGTAGGCCGACTGCTTGACCGCCTTGCCGGCGTCATAGAGCTGCTGGCCCTCGCCGCCCAGGGCGGCCTTCACCAGGCCCGCGGCGCTGGCCGAGCCGGAGATGGCCACGACATAGGCCGGGTCCTTCAGGATGGCGGCCACCACTTCGCGGCGCTGGTCGGCGTTGACGGCGTAGGTGCGGACGCCGGCCAGGAAGGCGGGATCCTGCAGAGCGACGACGGCGGCATAGGCCGTGGCGCCGCGCTGGAGTTGCTTGGGCTCATAGGAGGCGCCGATCGTCACCGCCTTGGCGATGCTGTCGCCGTCGGCGAAGTCGGGCGTGATCGCGCTCACATGGCTCATGTAATAGTGATAGGCGGCCGCCTGCTCGATGAGCTTGGGCGACAGGCTCACCGCCGGCGGCGGCGGAGCCGGCGGGGGAGGCGCAGGCTGCGAACAGGCCGACAGCAGGGCCGCGAAGGCGAGGGCGGCGAGCGTGCCGGTCACGCGAATGGCAGAGGTCATCCTGAAGCTTCCCCAGAAGATAAGCGCGCGACACTAACACAAATGCGCGGGCGACAATGTGACCGCAGCTTCTTAACCCTTGTTAACCAAGCTTGGCCGTTTGCTAGGGGCGCGGAGCAAGTCCCGTGCCGGAGGTCCGCGGGGGCGCGCCCATATGAGATAAGTCGACAAGGCGACAGTATTGTTTCCGTCAAGCCCGGTGTTCGACGAACATTCTACGCGAGTTATTTTATAGTATAGCTAATAAATCAATAAATTTTTCGGAACATATGAAGTTCGCCTGCATTTCCGATGCAACAAGTTTGTATAGCGGCGCGAATATGGCTCGACTCTGAGTTTTATTTTCCTTGCGTCACAACAACTCGAGGGAAATGCAATGAATTATCTTTCCAACATCATGTGTATTGCTGCGCTTGGCCTGTCCGCCGGCGGTTGCGCGACCCATGAGGTCGCCAAGCTGGAGGCGCGCACGACCCTGGCCGCCGCGCCCGCCATCCTGCCCGCCGCCGCCGCCAGCGAGGCCCAGGCGTCGATGGCGTGGGGCGACCGCTGGACCGCCGCCAACCTGTTCGAACGTTCCGTGGAGGGGCGCGCGACCGCCTTGAGCCGCTTCAACCTGGCGTCCGCCTATCAACGGACCGGGCGTCTCGACGAGGCCGCGGCCAACTACCGGGTCGTCACCGAAATCGGCAAGTACCAGTGGGCCTCGACGGTCCGCGACAACGCTCATCAGAAGGTCAATGTGCGACGCTTCAACCTGGCCGACGAGTCGGCCCGCAGGCTGGCCCGTCTCGGCCGTCCGGTGTCCTACGCCGCCCTGGCGAACCAAGGCGCGCTGTCGGCGACGGACGTGGGCGTCCAGGCTTCGGCCACCGTTGGCGGCGTCTCGGGCCGTATTCCGGATCAACGGGCCATCGAGCTGGACGCCGCGGCCGAGGCCGCGACCGGGCTGTAGGCTCGCGACCGCGTCGTCAGTCGAAGAGCTTCGACACCGACTCTTCGTTGGCGATGCGGCGGATGGCCTCGCCCAGCAATTTGTCGCAGCTGACATAGCGCAGCTTGGACTTGTCGCTGGCGCGGTCGGGGGCGGCGATGGAGTCGGTCATCACCAGCTCCTTCAGGATCGAGGCGTTGACCCTGTCGATGGCCGCGCCCGACAGCACCCCATGGGTGACATAGGCCGAGACCTCGGTGGCCCCGCCGTCCACCAGGGCCTGGGCGGCGTTGCACAGGGTGCCGCCGCCGTCGATGATGTCGTCGAACAGGATGCAGCGGCGGCCCGAGACATCACCGATGATGTTGGCCACCTCGCTCTTGCCCGGACCGGAGCGGCGCTTGTCGACGATGGCCAGCTCGGCGTTCAGGCGGCTGGCGACGGCGAGCGCCCGGACCACCCCGCCCACGTCGGGGGAGACGATCATCAGCTCGTTGGTCTTCTCGTAGTTTTCCTTGATGTCGGCGGCCAGCAGGGGCGCCGAGAGCAGGTTGTCGGTGGGGATGTCGAAGAAGCCCTGGATCTGGCCGGAGTGCAGATCCATCGTCAGCACCCGGTCGGCGCCGGCGCGCTCGATCAGGTTGGAGACCAGCTTGGCGGAGATCGGCGTGCGGCCGCCGGTCTTCCGGTCCTGCCGGGCGTAGCCGAAATAGGGCATAACGGCGGTGATCCGCTTGGCCGAGGCGCGTTTCAGCGCGTCGATGCAGATCAGCAGCTCCATCAGGTTGTCGTTGGTGGGGTAGCTGGTGGACTGCAGCACGAAGACGTCCTCGCCGCGGACGTTCTCGTCGATGGTCACCCAGACCTCGTTGTCGGCGAACCGCTTCACCTGCGCCTTGGTCAGGGGCAGGTCGAGATGGGAGGCCACGGCCTCGGCGAGCGCTCGATTGGAGTTGCCAGCCAGCAGCTTCATCAAAGTCCCCGCAATGTCTCGCCAGATGCGCGGGCTTGTAGCAGGCGGATCGCCAGCGGCAAGGCCCGGCGGTGATTCAATCGAGGCTTATGGCCGAGAGCAGGCGCCCGAAGTCGGATTCCCCACGTTTGAAGGCCCGGCGGTTGGAAAAGAACAGGTCCTCCTCGGCGCAGGTGTCGCGCCCGATCCACGCGGCCCTCCCGACGCCGGCGGCCTCGAGGCGCGAGACCACGAAGCCCGGCAGGTCGAACATCCGCTTCTCGGGCGACTCGCCGGGGGCGAAGAACCGGTGGTGGTCGGCATCGGCGGCGAGGAACCGCTCCAGGAACTCCAGCCCCACCTCGTAGGAGGCCGGCCCGATGCAGGGCCCCACCACCGCCACGAGGCGCGACGGCTCGGCGCCCAGCCCCGTCATGGCGTTCACCGTGGCCTCGGCGATCCCGGTCAGGGCGCCCTTCCAGCCGGCGTGGGCGGCGGCCACCACGCGGGCCTGCGGGTCGGCGATCAGGATGGGCGCGCAGTCGGCGGCCAGCGCCCCGCACAGGATCCCGGAGGCTTTGGTGGCCACCGCGTCCCCCTGCGGCCGCTCGTCTCCCCAGGGTCGGTCGGCCACCAGGGCCGTGGCCGAATGGATCTGGTAGCAGGTGGAGAGCGCCCCCACCGGCAGGCCCAGGTGGCCGGCCGCGCGGCGGCGGTTCTCCGCCACGTCGGCCGGCTCGTCGGAGGAGCCGCGCCCGACGTTCAGGCTCTCATAGATGCCGGTGGAGACCCCGCCCTGGCGGGTGAAAAAGCCGTGGCGGACGCCGGGCAGGTCCAGCAGCGGCGAGGTCAGCACATTCATCTTCAGGTCTCGAATCCGGGCGGGACCAGGCCCGGGGTATGGATGCAGGCGGCCTTGAACAGCTCGCCCATCTGATCGGGGGAGACCAGCCGCTCCAGCTGCCGCTCGATCACGTCGCTGCGGTCGGGACGGGCGCTGCTCAGCGCCTCGGCCCGCGCCCCGATCCCCAGGCGCACCAGGAACTCGCCCTGGGTCAGGATCGGCGCCGTGGCCGCGCCGGCCCGCGCGGCGGCCGCCAGCACCGCCGGGAAGTCGGCATGGACGGTGAGATCGGCCTCGCCCGGGCTGGCCAGGGGACTCTCCTTCCGGTGCCGGCGCAGGGCCTGCAAGGTGTCGCCGAAGCCGGGCGCGTCGCGGCCATAGTCGATCAGCAGGGCGGCCCCGCCGTCGGCGGCGATGCGGTCGCCGATCTCCGAGCCCAGGGCCTCCTGGGCCGGCGACTGCTCCAGAACCGCGCCCACCGGCGCGTCGGGCAGGGCGGCGCCCAGGGGGGGGGCGGCGAGGCCGAAGGCCAGGTCGCCGGCCTCGTCCAGTCCCACCATCCGTTCGGCCCAGCCCTTTGGGGCGCGGACGAACTGGCGCGGCGGCAGGCAGTCCAGCAGTTCGTTGGCGATCAGCAGCATCGGCGCGCCGGCGGGGACCTCGGAGAGGGACGCCGCCCACCGCACCCCGTCCCCCAGCAGCGCCTTCTGCCGGGCGATCAGGGGTTGCGAGGTCTCCACGAGCCAGACCTCCGCCGCGGCGCCGAAGGCCGGGGCCAGACGAGAGGCCCGCAGCATGTCGTCCATCAGGGTCCCGTCGCCGGGGCCCATCTCCACCAGATAGACCGGCGAGGGGCGGCCCAGCCGTTCCCAGCAGGCCACCGCCCACAGGCCGATCAGCTCGCCGAACATCTGGCTCACCAGGGGGGCGGTGATGAAGTCGCCCTCCGGTCCCAGGGCCGGGCGCGTGGCGTAGTAGCCGTCCCGCGGATCGTGCAGGCAGGCGGTCATGTACTGGGCCACGCTCATCGGCCCGCTCTCGCGGACCTGGGCGATCAGCCGGTCACGCAGGCCCATCGGCTTCGATCTTGAACGGGTCCGGTTCCGGCGGCTCGCCCTCGACCACCTCCTCGACCTGCGCCTCCAGCCCGACCAGGGGCTCGGGCAGGGGCTCGCTCATGCCGCGCCAGATCAGCCAGGCGCCGGCCAGGATCATCGGGATCGACAGGATCATCCCCATGGTCAGGCCGAAGGGGAAGTCGGGCATGCCGACGTCGGGCTCGCGGACGTTCTCCAGCGCGATCCGGCAGATGGCGTAGCCGAGGAAGAAGATCCCCGCCACGACGCCGCGCCGGTTCAGCAGCTTGCCGCGATGGGTGGCGATCCGCAGGACGACGAACAGCACCAGGCCCTCCAGCAGGGCCTCGTAGATCTGGCTGGGGTGCCGGGGCAGGATGCCGGCGCCCGGGAAGACCATGGCCCACGGCACGTCGGTGGGCCGCCCCCAGAGCTCGCCATTGATGAAGTTGGCGATGCGCCCGAAGAACAGGCCGATCGGCGCGGCGGCGGTGATCAGGTCACCCAGGCGGAAGACGTCCACCTTGTTGACCCGCGCGAACAGCAGGGTCGCCACCAGCACCCCCAGGGTCCCGCCATGGAAGCTCATCCCGCCCTTCCAGGTCTTGAACACCTCCAGCGGCGCGTCGGTGATCATGGACGGCGTGTAGAACAGCACGTGGCCCAGACGGCCGCCGACGATGATCCCCAGGGTCAGCCACAGGATCAGGTCGTCGATCTGGGCGACGCTGGCCGGCGGTCCGCGCAGCGGCCAGAGCGTCTGGTTCTTCACCAGGGCGGTGATGTAGCGCCAGCCGATCAGGATGCCCGCCACATAGGCCAGGGCGTACCAGCGGATGGCGAAGGGGCCGATTTGGATCAGGACGGGGTCGATGTCCGGGAAGGGCAAGGCCAGGGCGCTCCGAGAGGATGTCCTCGCGGTTTAGACGGAAACCCCGTGGCTTTCATCCCCTCCGATCCCATATAAGGAGGTATGCAGACCCAGAACCCCTTCCTCGACGAGATGGCCAAGCTGACCGGAGCCGCCATGGGCCTCGCCCAGAGCGCCGGCGAAGAGGCCAAGGCCGCGTTCCGAGCCCAGGCCGACCGCATCGTCGCCGAGCTCGATCTGATCCGCCGCGACGAGTTCGACGCCCTGAAGGCCGAGATCGCCGCCCTGCGCGCCGAGATCGCCACGCTGAAAGGCGCGGCAGCGCCGAAGAAGGCCGCCAAGAAGGCCTGATCCGCGGCAAATCGACCGGAACACAAGAATGTGGCTCGCCCTCCGGAAGAAGCCGGTGACAGGGCGGCCGCGAACCAGATTAGTTTCAAGATCGCAGGCGATTCGGGGCGCGCTCGCTCCTCCGGACGCCGTACGCGAAAGGACCACGGGTCTTATGGACACGCCTCAGTCTGACGAAGACGTCCTGCTCGCCCACGACCCGCTCGATGTCGTTGAGCATGTTCTGCAAGCCGAGAACCTCCAGTTCGACCGCACCGAGGAAGGCGACCTGGCCTTCACCCTGGCGGGCGACTGGAAGGACTACGAACTCTGGTTCGCCTGGCGGCCGGAGGCCGACTGCCTGCAGCTCTGCCTGTCGGTGGACATCCAGGTCCGCCCCGAACAGCGCGCCGCGGCCTTCGAGCTGGTCTCGACGGTCAACCAGCGCGTCTGGCTCGGCCACTTCGAGGTCTGGGACGATGGCGAGATCGTCTTCCGTCACGCCATGGCTCTGATGACAGGCGAACGCCCGACGCTCGCCCAGGCCGCGGCCATGATCGACGTGGCCATGGAAGGCGCCGACCGCTTCTACCCGGCCTTCGACTTCATGGCCCGGGGCGGCAAGTCGCCGGCCGAGGCCATCGCCGCCTGCATGTTCGACACCGTCGGCGAGGCCTAAGCCTCGTCATAGGCCAGTCGGCCGTTGGTGATGCGCGGTCCGCCCGGGCCGTCCTCGATCGTCAGGTCGAAGCGCAGGCCGCGACGGATGCGCTCCATCCATTTGAGCGTCTCGGCCTCGCGGTCGGCCAGGTCCATGCCCACCCGCAGGGCGTCAGCCATGTGAACCGTCTGGATAGTGGTCCGCGAGCCGACGAGGATCGGGTCCAGGGCCAGGAACTTCCGCCACATGTGCAGGTCCGTCCAGATATCGGGCGGGGCCGGCGCCCAGCCCACCGGCAACCGCCGATAGGTCGACATGCGGTAGCCAACGTCGCTCGGCCCGAAGAAGTTGAACCGCTCGCGCAGCATGCGCTCGCGCACCGCCTGGTCCTCGAGCCGATAGACCGAGTGGGTCCAGGGGCGGTCGGGATAGATCTCGACGGCGGTCAGGGCGCCGAACTCCACGGACTCCAGCAGGGCGGCCATCTCCCGCAGGTGATGGCGCAGCCACAGGTCGTCGTCGGCGATCTGGCAGACGAAGTCCCCCCGCGCCCCCTGCAGCACCTCGTGCCGATAGGCCTCCCCGAACCGCTCCCCCTTGGGGAAGACGCAGGCGGTGATGCGGGGATCGGCGGCGGCGAAGGCGCGCGCCGCCTCGGCGGTGGCCTCGGGCGCCCCGTCGCAGATGATGAACAGCTCCCAGTCGGCCTCCGACTGTCCCAGCACCGTCTCCACGGCGTAGGGCAGCAGGACCGGCGGGCGGTGGATCGGCAGCAGGATGGAGAAGCGGGGCGTCATCGCGCCGACAGCGCCGCCGCGCGCAGGGCCTCCAGGGCCGCGACCACCGCCGCCCCGGCCCGCGCGTCGGTGGGCGGCGGCGGACCGCCCTTGAGATGCTCCACGAAGGCCCGCAACTCCTTGATCAGGGGCCACTCGGTGTCGATGGGCCGGCGCTCCACGATCTCCGGATCGTGGCGCTCCCCGGGCGGCGCGGCGCCGCGCACCACCGCGATGTGGTCGGCCAGGGGATCGTCCAGCATGGCCAGGCCGTCGCGGAACATCACCCGCACCTTGCGCTCGGTCCCAGGCCAGCAGGCGCTAACCTCCAGGTGGCCGAAGGGCGCGTCCCCCAGGGTGGCCACGATCCCCTCCATCTGGTCGCCCCGCAGCACCGCGCGGGCGGCGGCCACCGGCGGCAGCTCCCCCAGGATGGCCTGCAGGATGGTCAGATCGTGGACGGCCAGCTCCCAGACCGCGTCGGCGGCGGCGGCCGGCTTGCCCCATTGCAGGCGGCGGGTGAACGCCCCCTGCACGGGCCCCAGCTCACCGCTGCGCGCCAGGGCGGCCAGGGCCTGGACCCCGCCGTGATAGGCCCACTTGTGCATGACGAAGAGCTGGCCGCCCAGGGTCCGCGCCAGTTCCCGGGCCGCGGCGGGGTCGGTGGTCAGCGGCTTCTCGCAGAAGATCGGCTTGCCGCGCGCCGCCAGGGCGGTGACCACCGCGGCGTGGGTCGGGGAGGGCGTGGCCACCACATAGCCGTCGAGGCCGGGGTCCAGGGCGTCGAGTCCCGCCACCACGGCGCGCGCGCCCTCGATGGGATAGGCGCTCCCCGGCTCGGCGACATCGACCTCGCAGCCCAGGACCCTCAGGTCGCGCAGGATGTTGCGGCCCCAGTAGCCGCAGCCCACCAGTCCGATCCTCACGGCGAGACCGCCTCGAACCGGGCGAGCAGGTCGCGGAAGCCGCCGGCCTCCCGGTCGCGCGCCGAGAGGATCGGGTTCACGGCCGGGAAGGCCAGGTCGTGGTCGGGATCGTCCCAGCGACAGGCCAGGTCGTCATCGGCGTCCCAGGTGTGGCTCAGGCCATAGACCAAGGTCCCCTCGGCGACGCAGTGGAAGCCGTGGGCGATTCCAGGCGGGATCAGCAGGGCGCCGCCGGTCAGGTCCAGCATGGCGGTCCGCCCGAAGCTCGCGCTCTCGCGGCGAAGATCCCGCAGACCGAAGACGAACCGCCCCGACAGCACCACAAGGTAGTCCGTGTGCCGGAAGTGCAGGTGCACGCCCCGGAGGGAATTATTCGCGCAACGGGAAACATTCCACTGGGAGAGCTGAAGATCGGAATGCCATTCCTGACGGTAGATTTCAGACAAGTCGCCGCGATCGTCCGCATGATACTGGAGATCACGCAGAGTAACACCCTCAGGTAGCAGCCGGCTTGCTGCGCGGGATTGAGGCTGGGACAGAGGGTTGTTCATGCTGGCGAGGTTCTTTGTAACCTTGGAGCATATGTTCGTAGCAACCGCCGCGCGACGCGCCTAGTGCGCAAATCCGACTCCTCGCCAAGCTGACTTGGCCCGCCTCATCGCCTAGGGTGCGCCCTCCCTGACGCCTGGAGCGCGACATGACACCCATTCTGATCCTGGGCGCGGGCCGCATGGGCGGGGCCCTGATCCAGGGCTGGCGCAAGGCCGGGGCCTTTTCCCCCGCCGACCTGATCCTGCGCGATCCCCACCCCACTGAGCTGGCGCAGGCGATCGCCCGCGACGGCGCGCGGCTCAATCCCTCAGACACGGCCCTCGCCGAGGCCAGGACCGTCCTCCTGTCGGTCAAGCCGCAGCTGTGGCGCGAGACCGCCGCCGAGGTGTCCAGCCTGCTCCACCCCGACGCGGTGATCGTCTCGGTCGCCGCCGGGGTGCGCTCGGCCGACATCGCCGCCGCCTTCGGCCGCCAGGTCGCCCGGGTCATGCCCACCACCGCCGTGGCCATCGGCCAGGGGACCACCAGCATCTACGCCGCCGAGGCCCAGGCGCGGGCCCGGGCCCACGCCCTGTTTGGCCCGGTCGGGACGGTGGTCGATCTCGACGACGAGGAACTGATGCATGCGGCCACCGCCGTCTCGGGCTCGGCGCCGGCCTATCTCTACGCCTTCATCGAGGCCCTGGAGGCCGGCGGCGCGGCGGCGGGCCTGCCGCCGGAGGCCGCCCAGCGCCTGGCCCGGTCCACCATAGCCGGCGCCGCGGCCCTGCTGACGGAGAGCGGCGAGGAGCCGGCCGAGCTGCGCCGCCAGGTCACCTCGCCCGGCGGCACCACCCAGGCGGCCCTGGAGGTGCTGATGGGGGAAGGGGGCCTCACGCCCCTGCTGCGCGACGCCGTGGCCGCGGCCGTGAAGCGCTCGAAGGAACTGGGCGCCTAGATCACCGCGTCCAGGTCTGGGCCTGGCAGATCGGGCCGATGCAGCCCTCCACCTTCAGGGCGCCATTGGGCATGGCGCTGAGCTTGGAGCCGTAGGTCTTGCCGCTGCCGGGGTCGTAGATCTTGCCGCCGGACCACTTGCCCGGGCCGGCCGGCTTGAAGTCGCGGATCAGCTGCAGGCCCAGCACCGTGCGGGCCCGCAGGGCCGGGTCGGGGTTGTTGGTGTCCTTCTGCGGCGCTCCGCTCTTGTCCTTCGGGTTCTTCATCCAGACGATGACGCCGCAGGCCTTGCCGGCGTCGGCCGCGCAGGGGGCGACGCGGACCTTGGCCGAACCGCCCTGGGTCAGCCAGTCCCCCATCACCGGATCGGCGGCCTGGGCGGCGGTGGCGCTCAGCACGCAAAGTGTGGCGGCGGCGGCGAGATGGACAAGTTTCATGAGGGCGTCCCCGATTTTCCCAAGCTGAACCATGATCGCCTGAACATGGGCTGAACGACCCTATCCCGGCAATCTGACGATGGCGCGCAGTCCGCCCATCGGCGAACGGGCCAGGGTGACGTCCCCGCCATGGCCGCGGGCCACGTCGCGGGCGATGGCCAGGCCCAGGCCCACCCCCTTGTCGTTCTGGTTGCGGGACTCGTCCAGGCGGCTGAAGGCCTTGAAGGCCTCCTCGTAGCGGTCCTCCGGGATGCCCGGCCCGTCGTCGTCCACCGTGATCTCCACCCCGCCGGCCGTCCGGGCCTGGGCGTTGACGACGATGTGCTCGCCATGGACGGCGGCGTTCATCACCAGGTTGGAGAGCGCCCGCTTCAGCGCATTGGGCCGCACGCTGGCGGTGAGGTCGTCCTCGCCCGTGACGCTCACCTGGGCGCCGGCCCGCACCGCGCCCTCGCTGACCTCCTCGATCAGGCCGCGCAGCCGCACGATCTCCACGCCCTCGCCGCCCTCGCCGCGGGCGAAGGCCAGGTACTCGTCGATCATGTGCTCCATCTCGGAGAGATCGCGCTTCATCTCCCCGGTCCGCTTGGTGGGCTCGGCCAGGGCCAGCTCCAGTTTCAGGCGGGTAAGCGGGGTGCGCAGGTCGTGGCTGACGCTGGCCAGCAGGGCGGTGCGCTGGTCCAGGTGCCGCTGGATGCGCGCCTTCATGGCCAGGAAGGCCTGGGCGGCCTGGCGCACCTCGCGCGCGCCGGTGGGCTTGAAGAAGGGAACCTCCACCCCGCGCCCGAAATCGTCGGCGGCCGAGGCCAGGCGTTCGATGGCGCGCACCTGGTTGCGGATGAACAGGATGGAGATGGCGGTCAGCAGCAGGGTGGCCACGGTCATCCAGAGGACGAAGATGTGGCCCTGGGTGGCGATGGCCCGGTCGCGCGGCGCCAGCACCCGCATCACCCCCTGGGGGGTCTGCACCCGGATGTCGACGTAAGCCGGGTAGCGGGTCGTATCGAACCAGAAGGGCTGGTCGATGCGGCCGGCCAGGGCCTTTTCCAGGGAGCGGTCCACCACGGCGAACAGGGCGGGCCTGCGGCCCACCGGCAGGTTGCGGCCGGTCTGGAAGGCGAGCGACAGGCTCATGGACCGCTCGGCCCGGTCGGCGATGCGGGCGAAGCTCTCCGGGGTGGGGTCGTCCTGATAGCTCTCCACCGCCCAGGCCACGTCGCCCGCCAGCCCCTCGGACAGGCGGCTGGTCACCGCCTGCCAGTGGGCGTCGAAGAACACCCAGGTCACGGCCACCTGCATCAGGGCCACCGGCAGGATGATGATCAGCAGGGAGCGGCCGAACAGGGTGGTCGGCAGGCTGCGCTTGATCAGCCGCTGCATCCGGATGGGCGACAGCCTCAGGCGCATCAGTCGGGCGCCAGCAGATAGCCCACACCGCGCACGGTCTGCAGATAGCGCGGGGTCTTGGGATCGGTCTCGATCTTGCGGCGCAGGCGGGTGACCTGCACGTCCACCGCCCGGCCGGAGGGATCGACGGTCTCGCGGGCCAGCTCCAGCCGGTCCACCGGCTCGTGCGGACTGCGGGCCAGGCGCTTGAGCAGCGCCACCTCCGCCTCGGTGAGCCGCACCGGCGCGCCGTCGCAGCTGAGCTCCCCGCGCTCCAGGTCGAACCGGCAGCGGCCGAGCGAGATCGGCCCGCCCCCGTTCGATCCCGGCCGCCCCTGGGCCCGGCGCAGGATCGCCTCGATGCGCAGCAGCAGCTCCTCGGGCTCGAAGGGCTTGTTCAGATAGTCGTCGGCCCCGAGCTTCAGCCCCTCGATCCGGTCCTCCGGCAGGCCCCGCGCCGTCAGCATCAGCACCGGGGTGCGGCCGGCGATCCCCTTGCGCTCCCGCAGCCACTTGGTGAGCGAGAACCCGTCCTCGCCCGGCATCATCACGTCGAAGACCGCCAGGTCGAAGTCGAGGGTCTCCATCAGCTTGCGCGCCGCGGCCCCGCCCGGGGCGGCGGTGACCCGGAACCCGGCCCGCGCCAGATACTCCTTCAGCAGCTCGCGGATGCGGTCGTCATCGTCCACCACCAGCAGGTGGCGCTCTCCGGCCTGGGTGTCGGTCATCAGCCCAATGTCCCCGTCTTGGTGCGCCCGCCGGCGAGCGCGGCCAGGATACGCCGCGTTCCGGTCACCCCGTCTAGTCCGCCGGTGCGATAGGCCCGCGCCAGCTGGCCGCGCAGGCGTTCGGCGATCCGGCCCTCGAAGGCCGCGCCGGCCGCCGTCAGGCTCACCGCCCGGCGCCGGCCGTCCAGCTCGCCCTGGGCCTTTTCCGCCAGGCCCTTGGCCTCCAGGTCGCTCAGCACCCGGCTGGCGGCCTGCTTGGACAGGCTGGTGATGTGGGCCAACTCCTGCACCCCCAGGCCGGGCCGCCGCTTCAGCAGGAAGGCCGCCCGCCAGTGGGAGCGGCCCAGGCCCCCGGCCTCGGCCTCCAGGCCCGCGTCCACCCCGGCCCACAGGGAGGCCTCCGCCAGCATCAGCAGCTCAAGCCCCGCGTCCAGCTCCTCGTCGCGCAGCACCAGTCTCGGATCGGCCACGGCGCTCATCGGCCTGTCCCATTTTGTTTGACGTCGCAGGCGCGGAGGTTTGTAAGGAGGCGTTCCCCATAGGAGGTCTCCTTCCCATGTCTCTCGTTCCCTTCGACGACCGCGATGGATGGATCTGGCTCGACGGCCAGTTCACGCCCTGGCGCGAGGCGAAGGTGCACGTACTGACCCATGGTCTCCACTACGCCTCGGCGGTGTTCGAAGGCGAGCGGATGTATGGCGGGGAGATCTACAAGCTGACCGAGCATACCGAGCGTCTGTTCAAGTCGGCGGAGATCCTCGACTTCGAAATCCCGTTCACGGTGGCCGAGATCGATCAGGCCTGCAAGGACACCTGCGCCAAGAACGGCCTCACCGACGCCTATCTGCGCCCCATCGCCTGGCGCGGTTCGGAGATGATCGGGGTTTCGGCCCAGAACACCAAGATCCACGTGGCCATCGCGGTCTGGGACTGGCCGAGCTACTTCAAGCCCGAGGAGCGCGCCAAGGGCATCCGCATGTGCTGGGCCAAGTACAAGCGCCCCTCGCCGGAGACCGAGCCGGTCCACGCCAAGGCGACGGGCCTGTACATGATCTGCACCATCTCCAAGCACGCCGCGGAGAAGGCCGGCTACACCGACGCCATGATGCTCGACTACCGCGGCTACGTGGCCGAGAGCACCGGCTCCAACGTCTTCTTCGTCAAGGACGGGGTGCTGCACACCCCCACCCCCGACTGCTTCCTGAACGGCCTCACCCGCCAGTCGGTGATCGCGCTGGCCCGCTCCAAGGGCGTGGAGATCGTCGAGCGGCACATCAAGCCCGAGGAGCTCTCGACCTTCACCGAATGCTTCGTGGTGGGCACGGCCGCCGAGGTGACCCCGGTCTCCGAGATCGGCGAATACAAATTCACCCCCGGCAAGCTGTCCCTGACCTTGATGGACGACTACGCCCGCATGGTCCGCCGCGAACTGGTGGCGGCCTAGACCATCACCTTGGCTTCGAGCTCCGCCAGCCGCCGCCGGGTGACCGCCAGGTCCTCGCCGTAGGCGACGGGGTCGGCCGAGGCCAGGGCCCCGGAGATGTCCAGGCTCTCCCGGTAGAGATCCAGCGCCCGCACCCGGTGTCCGCGGTCCTCGCGGGCGTCGGCCAGGCGTTCCAGGGCGAGCGTCAGGGCGCGCCGGGCGCCGACGTCCGAAGGGACGGCCTCGACGAGACCGCGGCGCAGGGCGAGGGCCTCTTCATAGGCGTCCACCGCCCCGTCCAGCCGGTGCTCCTCATAGGCCACGTCGCCGACATTGGTGAGCGCGTCGGCGAGAGCCGCGGGGTCGCCGATCTGGCGGGCCAGGCTCAGCGCCTCGTCATAGGCCTCGGCGGCCTGGTCGCTCAGGCCCTGGGCGCGGGCGAAGTCCCCGGCGTCCTGGGCGGCGATGCGCCGCTCCTGATCATCCCCCGCCAACGACGAAAGCCGCCGGACGATGTCGGCGGCTTCTGACCAGCGTTCGGCCCTGGTGTGGTCGTGGAGCGCTCGCCTGGCCTCGGCGAAGGCTCCCGGAGCCCCGGGCGGCGCGCCGGAATCGACCGCCGGTTCGGGGACCGGCTCGGCCGCGGGCGGCTCGGTCAGGGCCACGGTCTCGGCCTCGGCGACAACGGCGGCTTCCGGCGCGTGGCTGGCGTGGGTGGAGCCGTGGTCGTGGCTGGCGGCCGGCGCAGGGTCGGCGGTGAAGTCGACGGTGACCGGCGGACCGCCCTTGCGCCGCGTCTTGCCGCCGGAGGGGCCGCTCGGCCCCTTGGGCATCAGGGCGGCGATGAACAGCAGGACCCCCAGGCCCGCGCAGGCGGCGGCCACGAACATCCGCAGGGTCTCGAAGGCCCCCAGCGGGATCGGGGGAATCCGCCCCTCCAGCCCGCCCGGAGTGAGAATGGCGTAGGCGACGCCTCCGAGCGCCAGCCCCAGCAGCATCCCGATGATCCGACCCAGCATACGAATTCCCCCGGCCGTCCGCCCCCCAGGCGCCGACCGGTGAAGGTTCGGGACCCGGGGTGGGGGGCGTCGAGGCGATGCAACCCGCAGGGGAGGCGATGGCGCAGATCCGCGCGCTTCTTGGGCGAAGCGCGCGGAATCTGCCTCTAAAACAGCCAGTTCAGGGGGCGGGGATAGGCCTCGTCGCGCGACAGGTACATCAGGCCGAGCACGCAGCGGACCGCGAACCAGATTCCCACCGCCCCGCAGATGAAGAAGCCGAGCATCAGGAACGGCACCCCCACCAGGATCAGCGAGAACACCCCGCCGAACAGGACCAGCAGGCCTCCGATGATCGCCCAGGCGATGGTCAGCCAGAAGGTGCGGATCAGGAAGGTGTAGTGGCTCTCCATCTTCGGGCCGGCCGTGGCGCGGTTCGCATAGGCGATGATCAGCCCGATGAACACGGTGAACCCGCTGGCGAAGGTCAGCAGGTAAAGCACATAGGACACCACCGGCAGGGTCTTGTCTTCGGCCAGGCCGGAACTGCCGATCTCCACGCGATCACTCATGACGGGCTCCTCTTCGTCTCGTCTCTGAGGATCATGTGGCCCTGATTTGGCCCGGCGCCAGTTTAATTCGCGTCCATGTTCTGGTGGGCGCGATCGAGCCACGGCAGGGCGCCCGCCGCCAGGATCAGCACGAAGACCAGGCGGGCGGCGAGCGCCACCCCCAGCGTCCAGGCGCCGGCCGTGGCGGCGAACAGCAGCAGGGCCACCGCGCCGGCCCCCAGCAGGCCGATGGCCCAGATCAGCGGCTCGGCCAGGGGCGTCCCGGCGTTGCGGAACCGCGCGCCCGGCGTGGTCACCGCCGCCGTGCCGGCCACCGCGCCGATGAAGGCGCTGAAGGAGGCCGCCCGGTTCTCCGGCCTCAGGCCGCGGCCGTAGCTCATGGCCGGGATGGTCAGCTTGCCGCGGGCGAAGGTCAGGATCGCCCCGCCCTCGGCGCTCCTCAGGCTGCGCAGCTTGTCCAGGCCGTAGCGCCGCTCGCGTTTGCCCCGCCGCTCGACGATCTCGCCGCCCTCCAGCGTCCACACGGTCTCCCCCTGCAGGGGCGAGAGCCGGGCGCTGTGGGAGATGGCCATTGGCTTAGCCGCGGACGACCGTGATCTCGACGCCGGCCGCGGCGGCATGGGGGGCGAGCGCCAGGGGCTTTTCCACCCGCACCCTTGCCCGCGTCACCCGCGGATCGGCCAGGCAGGCGCGGGCCAGCCGTTCGGCGAAGGCCTCCACCAGGCCGATATGGCCCTCGGCGGCGATAGCGCGGGCGGCTTCGCCAACCATCTCGTAGTTGACGGTTTCGCTGAGGCGCTCGGCGCCGGCGGTGGGAACGTCGAGTTCGACGTCGACCACCAGGGGCTGGGCCTTGCCCTTTTCGTGGGAATAGACGCCGATCTGGGCGTCGACCTTCAGTCCGGTGACGAAGATCTTGGTCATGACGATGCGGCCCGCGGCCGCTGGCGTGGCTTGAGTTTCGGCGGGAATCTCCTGGATCGGCGAGAGGGCCAAGGTGGTCTCCTTCAGGTCAGGTGCTGACCGGAATCGACAGCGACCATCTGGCCCGTCACCGACCTTGCGTCAATCAGATAGGCCAGGGCCTGGCCGATCTCGGCCGGTTCCACCGCGTGGGCGAGCGGCGTGGCGGCCACCTCGGCGGCGAAGGCGGCGGCGTCCTGGTGGATGGAGGCCAGGGTCGGGCCCGGCCCGATGCCGTTGACCCGGATGCGGGGCGCGAGCGCCTGGGCCAGCATCTTGGTGGCGCTCCACAGGGCGCTCTTCGACAGGGTGTAGGAGAAGAAGTCCGCCCCCGGCGCCAGCACCCTCTGGTCGAGGATGTTGACGATCAGACCGCTGCGGTCGACCGGCAGCCGCCGGGCGAAGGCCTGGGCCAGCACCAGGGGGGCGCGGAGATTGGTCTCCATGTGCGCGTCCCAGGAGGCCCGGTTCAGGCTGGCCAGGCTGTCCTCCTCGAACACCGAGGCGCAGTTCACCAGCAGGGTGACGGGGCCAAGCTCGGCCTCGACGTCGCCCACCATGGGGGCGGCGGCGGCTTCCTGGCGCAGGTCGCAGGGATGGAGATAGGCCTTGCGGCCCAGGCTGCGGACGTCTGCCGCGGCGGCCTGGGCGTCGTCGTCGACGGCCCGGCAGTGGATGGCGACGTCATAGCCGGCGCGGGCGCAGGCCAGCACCAGGGCCCGGCCGATCCGCCGCGCGCCCCCGGTGACCAGGGCCGCGCCGCGCGTGGTCTCCGGCATGGCGGACGATCAGTCCAGGCGGCCGAACTCGAAGAGGTTCAGGCCGCCGATCACGACGAGGAAGGCGAGGATGGTGTAGATGGCGACCATGGTCGGGCTCCGGTTGTTGTGTGGGCTTTAGCGAGCGTGACGCGGAGCCGCAACATGGTTCGTAACCCGGCTTGATTTGCGCGCGTTCCCGATGGCCCGTTGAATCCCACGGAACGGGGAGGGGCCGGTGCGCCAGGACGACGAAGAGCTGAGCGAGGATCTGATCGCGGAGATCAATCGCGATCACCTGATCACCACCCCCATCGAACCCGCCGACCTGCTGTTCGTCTTCGGCACCCGCCATGGTGTCCCCGAATTCGTGGACGCCGCCGCCCGGCTCTGGCGGGACGGCTTCTTCCGCTGGGCCCTGGTGAGCGGGGGAGCGACGCCGGGGGGCGAGGGCGACGAGGCTTGCGTCCTGGCCGACCTGATGATCGCCGCGGGCATCCCCGCCGAGGTGATCCTGCTGGAGCGCAAGGCCGGCAATACGGGAGAGAACGTCATCTTTTCCCTGCCGATCCTCGAGGATCATGTCGGCCTGGCCAACATCGGCTCGCTCATCGCCCTGGGAAAGGTGTGCACCTCCTCGCGCTACCTGATGACCCTCCAGCGCCATTGGCCGCAGGTCCGCAAGATGCTGTATCCGGTGAACCATTTTCCGCACCCGGTGCAGGAGTGGCCGCACCGGCCGGAGCTGCGCGCCAAGGTCCTTTCGGAGTGGCGCAAGATCGCGGCCTATCGCCAGGCGGGTTTCATCGCCGATCTCGCTTGATATCGGACTTGTCTCTGGCAGGCCTGCGGCCCCAAGCTGCAAGAAAAGCCCGAGGAAACCCCATGCCGCTCACCCCCATCGCCCCCGAGAGCTTCGCCAAGATCGCGCTCGGCATTGACCGGCCCGAGGACGTGGTGGTCGGCAAGGACGGCCGGGTCTTCGCGTCGGACCACCAGTGCGCGGTGGCCGAGATCTTCTCCGATGGGACCTTCAAGCGCCTGGGCCCGAAGGGCGGCGCCCCCAACGGCATCAACATGGACCCGCAGGGCCGGGTGCTGATCGCCAACTTCGGCATCTATGACAGGGAGGAGGGGCCCCTGCAGCGATTCGACCCCGCCACCGGCCAGCACGAGACCCTCGTCGCCGAGGTGGGCGGCAGGCGCCTGACCAGCGCCAACTATCCGGTGCTTGACCGCGCCGGGAACATCTGGTGCGCCAACTCCACCCACGCCGAGACCTGGCCCCAGGCCCTGGACGGCCGCACCGACGGCTTCATCTTCGTCCTGCGCCCCGACGGGTCCACGCAGATCGTCGCCGAGGGATTGAAGTTTCCCAACGGCATGGCGCTGTCGGCCGACGAGCAGACCCTCTACTGCGCCCAGACCAGCGGCGCCGACGTCATGGCCTTCCCGGTCCTGCCGGGCGGCAAGCTGGGCGCGGGCAAGCGCTATGGCCCGGTCCTGGGGAAACTCCAGCAGCCTGGCCAACCGGCGCCCGACGCCGCCGACCTCGGCTATACCGACGGGGTGGGGATGGACGCCGAGGGCAACCTCTGGGTCTGCCTGCCGGCCGCCAACAAGGTGGTGGCTGTCACGCCCAGCCTTGAAGTCGTCACCGTGATCCACGATCTGTCGGGCGGGATCGTCAACCACCCCACCAACATCACCTGGGGCGGCGCCGATCTGAAGGACCTCTATATCGGCTCCATCCGCGCGGGCTACGTCCTCAAGGGGCGCAGCCCGGTGGCCGGCCAGCCGCACGTACATCAGTGAGATTCACCCCCATGCCCTTGCGGAATACGGCATTGGGGGCTTCCCCAGTGATCAACGATCACTAAAATGCTTGTTTGAAGTCCGGCGGTGACGCCCGCCGGCGAGCCATCAACGAAATCCCGGGAGGACGCCCATGCGCGAGTACCTGAAGTTCTACATCAACGGCGAGTGGGTCGATCCGGTCGAGAAGAAGACCCTCGACGTCATCAACCCCGCCACGGAAGACGTCTGCGGCAACATCGCGCTCGGCGGCGCCGCCGACGTCGACAAGGCCGTCATGGCCGCCCGCAAGGCCTTCCCGGCCTGGAGCCAGACCACCCGCGAAGAGCGCCTGGAAGTGCTCGGCCGCATCCTGGCCGAATACCAGAAGCGCTTCGGCGACCTGGCCACCGCCGTGACCGAGGAGATGGGCGCCCCCGCCAACCTCGCCCAGCGCGCCCAGGTTCCGATCGGCATGGGCCACCTGGCCACCGCCGTCGAAGTGCTCAAGACCTTCAAGTTCGAGGAGGACCGCGGTCCGACCCTGCTGGTGAAGGAGCCCATCGGCGTCTGCGGCTTCATCACCCCCTGGAACTGGCCCCTGAACCAGATCGTCTGCAAGGTGGCCCCGGCCATCGCGACGGGCTGCACCATGGTCCTGAAGCCCTCGGAAGTGGCCCCGTTCTCCGGCCAGATCTTCGCCGAGATCATGCATGCCGCGGGCGTTCCCGCCGGCGTCTTCAACCTGGTGCACGGCGACGGCCTCGGCGTCGGCGTCCCGCTCTCCAGCCACCCGGAAGTGGACATGGTCTCCTTCACCGGCTCCACCCGCGCCGGCATCGAGGTGGCCAAGAACGCCGCCCCGACCGTCAAGCGCGTGGCCCAGGAGTTGGGCGGCAAGAGCCCCAACATCGTGCTGGACGACAGCGCCTTCGCCAAGGGCGTCGCCCGCGGCGTGGCCACCATGATGACCAACTCCGGCCAGTCCTGTAACGCGCCCACCCGCATGCTGGTCCCCAAGACCCGCATGGACGAGGCCATCACCGTGGCCCGCGAAGCCGCCAGCCAGGTCACCGTCGGCGACCCCAACGGCAACGCCCAGCTCGGCCCGGTGGTCTCCGAGGTGCAGTTCAACAAGATCCAGAAGCTGATCCAGGCCGGCATCGACGAGGGCGCGACCCTGGTCTCCGGCGGCGTCGGCCGTCCGGAAGGCCTGGACAAGGGCTACTATGTGAAGCCCACCGTCTTCGCCAACGTGAACAACGAGATGACCATCGCCAAGGAAGAGATCTTCGGCCCCGTGCTGTCGATCCTTGGCTATGACACCCTCGACCAGGCCATCGAGATCGGCAACGACACCGAGTACGGCCTGGCCGCCTATGTTCAGGCCGAGGACCTCGAAAAGGCCCGCGGCGTGGCCCGCAAGCTGCGCGCCGGCCAGGTGTCGATCAACGGCGGCGGCGGCGACATGATGGCCCCCTTCGGCGGCTACAAGATGAGCGGCAACGGGCGCGAGTGGGGCGACTTCGCCTTCCATGAGTTCCTGGAGACCAAGGCCATCCTCGGCTACGCGCCGAAGCCGGCCGCGGAATAAGTCATCGCATAGTCTGACCTTCCAGACCCCCGGGGCATCGCTCCGGGGGTTTTTGGTTCGCCCCGCCTAGGCGCGCGCGGCGTCCCTGCGGCAGCCCTCCAGCGCGGCGGCCAGCACCTCTCTCCCCAGATCCGATCCCTCCGGCATCGCCCTGGCCAGGGCGAGCGCGCCCACCATGCGCGCCAGCAGGGCGATCGCCTCGCCCCGCGCCTCCGGCCCCTCGGGCAGGCGCCCGGCCATCGACTCCACCATCCGCTCGAAGCCCTCGGCGAAGACCTGCTTCACCGGCTCGCCCTGACGCGCCACGTCCCCGGCCAGGGCGGCGGCCGGGCAGGTGCGTCCCGGCGCCCGGCGCGCGGCCTCCGACAGGTAGTGGGTGAGGAGGTCGTCCAGACCCTCGACCCGCGCCCGCTGGCCGTCCATCTGCCGGAAGGCCTGGTCCAGGGCCTCGGCCGCCAGCGCCTCCTTGGAATTGAAATGATTGTAGAAGCCGCCGTGGGTGAAGCCCGCGGCCTTCATCAGGTCGCCCACCGCCACCCCGTCGAAGCCCCGCTCGCGGAACAGCCGGCCCGCCGTGGCCACCACCTTGTCGTGGTTCTCCTGCGCCTGCTCGCGGCTGATCCGCATGGCCTCGCCCTTCTTTGCTTACGTCCATCATCAATAGAACCCGGACGGGGCTTGATCAATCCGGCGCCCCCTCTCTATGATGATGAACATCATTATTGAGAGGGGGCTCCATGCCACTCTGGAAGATCTACCACCCCGAAAACGCCTTCTCGGGCGAGGACAAGCAGGCCCTGTCCCAGGCGATCACCGCCCTCTACAGCCGCCTGCCCAGGTTCTATGTCGGCGTCGTGTTCCAGGCGGTGCCCGCGGACTCCTTCTTCGTCGGGGGCGAGCCGGCGGACAACTTCGTGCGCATCTGGGTCGATCACATCGCCCGCACCCTGCCGAGCCCGGAGGCCAAGGCCTGGTGGATCGACGCCTGCGACAAGGCCCTGGCCCCCTATATCCGCGACCGGGGCTTCGACTGGGAATTCCACATCGACGAGACCCCCTTCGACCTCTGGTCCATCCAGGGCCTGCGCCCGCCACCGGCCAATTCGGAGGCCGAGGCCCACTGGATCGCCGAGAACAAGGCCACCCCGTACGACCTGCCCACCGCCTCGCGCGGATGACGCGGCGTCGCCCGTTGCCATCCCGGCCATCTGGTGCGAATTCAGATGGGCCGGGCCCCCGCCTCGAGGAGCCGGCGAGCCGGGAGGATCGATGTCTCAGGACATCTCGTGGGTGGCCGACGTCGCGCGTCATCATGGGCGCGTGCGCCCAGACGCCCAGGCCCTCTGGTTCGAGGGCCGCGAGACCACTTACGCCCAGCTTGACGCCCTGTCCTCCCGGTGCGCCCAGGCCCTGATCGCCGCGGGCGCCCGGCCCGGCGACCGCATCGGGACCCTGTCCAAGGGCAATGACGACTTCTTCGTCCTCTGGTTCGGCTGCCTGAAGGCCCGGGTCTGCCTGACGCCGGTCAACTGGCGCCTGGCGCCGCCGGAGGTGGAGTTCATCCTCAAGGACGCCGGTTGCCGCCTGGTGGTGGTCGGCGCCGACTATGCCGACCTGCTGGCCGGCCTCGATCTGCCGGCGCTGGAGCGCACGGTGGTGTTCGGCGACGACTTCCGCGCCTGGCTTTCCGCCCAGCCGGCTGTCGATCCGCATCTGACCGCCGCACCGGACGATGACGTCATCCAGCTCTACACCTCGGGCACCACCGGCCTGCCCAAGGGCGTCCAGCTCACCGAGGCCAACTACGCCCACTGTTTCGAGGGCGCGACAAAGGTCTGGGCGCGGTTCGAGCCCGGTGACGGGGTGCTGGTGGCCATGCCCCTGTTCCACGTGGCCGGCGCCAATCTCGGGATGCTGGCCCTGCTGCAGGGCGCGCGCACGGTGATCATGCGCGAGGTCGATCCGGCCCTGCTGCTGCGCCTGACCGGCGAGCACGCCATCCGCCACGCCTTCCTGGCGCCGGCCCTGATCAACATGCTGCTGCAGCATCCGAGCATGGAGACCGCGGACCTCACTTCACTTGATCACGTCTATTACGGCGCCTCGCCGATCTCCGAGGAGGTGCTCAGGCGCGCCCAGGACCGCTTCGGTTCGGAGTTCTCCCAGCTCTACGGCCTGACCGAGACCATCGGCGGCGGCGCCTACCTGCCCCCCGCGGACCACGATCCCCGCCTCGGCAAGCTACGCGCCTGCGGCAAGCCCTCGCCGGGCTATGAGGTGCGCATCCGCCTGGACGGCCGCGACGCCGAGACGGGCGAGGTTGGCGAGATCGAGATCCGCTCGCCGGGGATCATGAAGGGCTATTGGAACCGCCCCGACGCCACCGCCCAGGCCATCGACGCCCAGGGCTGGTTCCGCTCGGGCGACGCCGGCTTCTTCGACGCCGACGGCTACCTGTTCATCCACGACCGGGTGAAGGACATGATCGTCACCGGCGGCGAGAACGTCTATCCGGCCGAGGTGGAGAATGCCCTGTTCGCCCACCCCGACGTCGCCGACGCCGCCGTCGTCGGCGTGCCCGACGAGCGCTGGGGCGAGGCGGTCAAGGCCATGGTGGTGCTGCGCCCGGGCGCGGCCGGCGACCCGGCCTCGATCATCGCCCACTGCCGGCCGCTGATCGCCGGCTACAAGGTTCCCAAGAGCGTCGACTTCATCGACGTCCTGCCCCGAAACCCCTCCGGCAAGGTGCTCCGCCGCGAACTGCGCGCACCCTACTGGGAAGGCCGCGACCGCCAGGTCGGCTAAAGCTCAAGGAGAGACCCCATGGATCCGCACATCAAAGCCATGCTCGACGCCGCCGACGCCGCGGCCGCCGGTCAGCAGGCGCCGCCGCTCGACGCCATCCCGCCGGAGATGATCCGCGCCGGCTACCGGATGCAGCGTCAGGCCCAGAACCTGAACGCCCCCAAGGACGTCACCGCCACCGACATCAAGGTGGACGGCGCCGAGGGCCCGATCCCGGCCCGGCTCTACGTCCCGGCGGGCGCCCCCGCCGTCACCCCGCTGCTGGTCTATTATCACGGCGGCGGCTTCGCCATCGGCGACCTGGAGACCCATGACGGCCACTGCCGCCGCATGGCCGCCTATGCTGGCATCCGGGTCCTGGCCATCGACTACCGCCTGGCGCCGGAGCATCCCTTCCCGGCGGGCCATGACGACTGCCTGGCCGCGACGAAGTGGGCCTTCGACCACGCCGGCGAGATTGGCGTCGATCCCACCCGCATCGCCGTGGGCGGCTGCTCGGCCGGCGGCAACCTGGCCGCCTCCATCAGCGTCGACATGAAGAACGATCCGAAGCGCAAGATCGCCTTCCAGCTGCTGCTCTATCCGGGCATCTGGCCGGACGAGGAGACCCAGTCGCGCAAGGACCTGGACGGCCCGGTGCTCACCAAGGCCGCCATCGCCTGGTTCGACAAGTGCCTGGCGGCCATCGGCCACCCCCAGGCCCACCGCGCCATGCTGGGCCGCGCCGACGTCGCGGGCACGCCCCCGGCCCTGGTGGTCACCGCCGGCTATGATCCGCTCAAGGACGAGGGCCGCGACTTCGCCGCGCGCCTGAACGCCGCCGGGGTCAAGGCGGCGCACAAGGAATACCCCGACATGGTCCACGACTTCCTGATCATGGGCGACGTCTCCCCCGCCATCGACGCCGCCGCCCACGAGACGGCCGCCGCGCTGAAGGCGGCCCTGGCGTAGCGACCTCTTATCCTCTCCCCCTTGGGGGAGAGGGCAGGGTGAGGGGGTCCCTCCGCCGCAACGCCTCAGGATGGCGTCGCAGACGTCAGCGCGCTTCGAATTAGGGCGTCCTGCCTGGTCGGGCCTCAGCAGCCGCGCGGCCCCCTCACCCCACCCTCTCCCCCGCAAGAGGGGGAGAGGAGGTGAAGCCGCTAGCTCGCCATCACCTCGCAGATCGCCCCCGTCAGCCGCTCCAGCTCCGCGTCCGACGTCACGAAGGGCGGGGTCAGGTAGACGACCTTGCCCATGGGGCGGATCCAGCAGCCCAGGTCCACGAACCGGGCGCAGAGGCCGCCGGCGTCCACCGGCTGATCGAACTCCACCACCCCGATGGCGCCAAGCGTGCGCACATCCACCACGCCGGGCGCGGCGCGGCACGGCTCCAGCCCTTGGGCGAGCGCGGCGTTGATCCGCGCCACGTCGACCCTCCAGGCCCCGCTCTCGAACAGGTCCAGCGAGGCGTTGGCCGCCGCGCAGGCCAGGGGATTGGCCATGTAGGTGGGCCCGTGCATCAGGGCCGCGCCGGGGTCGTCGGACCAGAAGGCCTCGAACACCTTGTCGCTGGCGATGGCCGCCGACAGGGGCAGGGTGCCGCCGGTGAGCGCCTTGGAGAGCGTCACGATGTCGGGGACGACGCCCGCGCCTTCGCAGGCGAACAGGTCGCCGGTCCGCCCGAAGCCGGTGAAGATCTCGTCGAAGATCAACAGCAGGCCGTGCTTGTCGGCCAGCCGCCGCAGAACCTGCAGCACACGGTCGTCGTGCAAGAGCATGCCGCCCGCCCCCTGCACCCGGGGCTCGACGATCAGGGCGGCGATCTCGGGGCCCCTCTGGGTGAGCAGGGCGTCCAGGGCCGCCTCGCTGGCGGCGTCGCGGGGCAGGGCGACCACGTGCTGGGCCGGCATGACGCCGGAAAACAGGCCGTGCATCCCCTCCTCGGGGTCGCAGATGGTCATCGTGGCCAGGGTGTCGCCGTGATAGCCGCCCAGGAAGCTGACGAACTTGGTCCGCCCCGCCACGCCCCGGTTGATCCAGTACTGCAGGGCCATCTTCATCGAGATCTCGACGGCCACCGAGCCGCTCTCGGCGAAGAAGACGTGGTTCAGATCGCCCGGCAGCAGGGCCGCCAGCCGGCTCGCCAGCCGGTAGGCCGGCTCGTGGGCCAGGCCGCCGAACATGACGTGGGGCGCGCGCGCCAGCTGCTGCGTCACCGCCTCGCGAATGTGGGGGTGGTTGTAGCCGTGGCAGGCGGTCCACCAGCTGGCGATGCCGTCCACCAACTCGCGCCCGTCCTCCAGCACGATCCGCGCCCCGTGAGTCCTGGCCACGGCCAGGGGCGCGGGCGCGGTCTTCATCTGGCAGTAGGGGCGCCAGACATGGGGCGCGCCGTCGGTCAGCCAGCTGGTCATGGGATCGTCTCCGTGGGCTCGGAGCGCCTGCATAGGGCGGTTGGCGCGCCCACGCCACGCCGGAGCCGCCTGCGACCTAGGGGCGCAGTCTACGACCCTGAATAACCCGGTTATGTTTTTCTTTCGCCACGACCTCTACCGTGGCCCCGATGATTCACCCGCCCAACGATCCGACGTTCCGGGGCGACCTGCCGGAACTCGTCCTCGACCAGCGTCGCCAGCTCTTTCGCCTGGCCGGCCAGCATTTCCTGAACACCGCCCGCCTGATCACCGTGGCCATCGACCGCGACCTGGTGACCGCCCTGACCTTCCTGTCCATCGCCCGCGCCAATCTGCGGGACCTGACTCTGGATCGCGGCCGGGCCCTGTCCTACGGCGCGATCGACGCCATCCCGCCGGACTCCGAGCGCGTTCCGGTCAGCGTCTACGCCGTCGCCAAGGAACTGGGCCTTCCCTATGAGACGGTGCGCCGCCACGCGCTGAAGCTTCGCAAGGGCGGCGTCTGCCAGGCCGTGGACGGCGGCCTGATCATCCCCAACAACGCCCTGGCCCGGCCCGAGACCCTGGCCGCCGTCGTCCAGTACTGGCAGGGGACCCAGGACTTCGTGAACGCCGCGGCCCGGGCCGGGATCGTCCCGCCGCCGCCGGCCGAGCCCCCCGCCGGCGACGTCAGCCGGCAGGTGATGCGCCTGGGGGTGCACAATTTCCTCGAGGTGCTGCTGAGCATGGCCCGGACCATCCAGGGCGACCCCCTGGACGCCATGGTCATGCGGACCATCTCGATGTTCAACGTCAACTACGTCACCATCGACCCGGGCCTGGCGGCCACCTACGCAAGCCTGGCGGCGGCGCCGCCCGACGATTCCCAGCGCCAGCCCATCAGCGTCTACGCCGTCGCCAAGTCCCTGATGCTGCCCTACGAGACCACGCGCAGGCACGTCCAGCGGCTGATCGACATGGGGCTGGCGGCCAAGGTCTCGGGGGGGCTGCTGGTTCCGACGGCGGTGGTGGCGCGGCCGGACATCGCCGCCGGGATGCGGGAGTCCGCCGACCTGTCCATGGCCTATCTGACCCGTCTGGCCGAACTGGGGGTCGGGCCGAGCCCCGAGCTGATCGGCCGGGCCGAGGACGCGGCCTAGAGCATCCTATCGGATCGAGAAATACTCCAACGCCTTGAGTCAGGCCGCCGGCCGCGCCTCCAGGGCGGTGAACTCCTCCGGCGAGCGGACGCGCAGGGCCAGGGCGTGGCGCGTCAGGGACAGGCCGCGACGCCCGCTCCGCTGGATGTAGCCGCGGGTCTCCAGCAGCCGGAAGGCCCGGCTCAGGGTCTCGGGCTTCAGGCTCAGATAGTCGGCGATGTCGCGATGGTTCATCGGCAGCCGGATGACGCCGGTCGCCGCCGCCGTGGGGTCGTGGTGGGTCAGCCAGTTAAAGAACCAGATCAGCCGCTCGGCGGCCGGCAGGTGGGTGATCTTCTCCACATGGTGGGCCAGTTCGCCGAAGGCCCCGTTGGCCCGGTTCACCAACTCCACCAGCACCTCGGCCGAGCGGCCGTTGAGGTCCAGGACCGAGGCGATGGAGTAGCAGGTGACCTCGGCCTCGGTCACCGCCTCGGCGCTGGCGTGGCGCTCGTCCAGGCAGAAGCCGAACAGGTCGCCGGGGAACAGGAAGCTGATGATCTGCCGGTCCCCGCCGTGGCCATTGACCTGCAGGCGGACGCAGCCCCGGTCCAGCCGGTACATGGTGGCCGACGGCTCGCCCTCGTCATAGATCGTCACGCCCTTGGAGAACCGGGCCGGCCAGTGCGAAGCGCGGTCGAACACTGTGGTCGCGGCAAGCATCATCGTCTCCTGTCCAGGCGAACAGAAGCATGGGGCGCAGACGACCCGCCGTCGTCCTTGACGCGGATCAAACCTGGCCTTGGCGAGCGGACCCTATCGCATGTCGGACGTCCGACATAATGATCCAGATCAAGACGGAGCGCCGATCTCCACCAGTTCGGTGTGGCCAAAGCCCAGCCGGTAGTCGAGCAGGGAGACCACCCGGGGCGTGATCTCGAACAGGGCCATCTCGCCGCCGTCCGGCGACAGGTACTGGCCGATCTCCGGGGCGAACTTGGCCAGGAACAGGGCCCCGGCCCGGCCCACCTCGCCCTCCTCGGTCAGCCGCCGCGCCCGCCCGCCCAGGGACAGGCCGCGGATCTCGTTCCAGTGCTCGTAGGCCAGGCCGATGGTGGCCGAGACCCGGTCGTCGCGGGCCAGGTTGGCGGCCTTCTGCGACTTGGCCGAACAGCCGAAATAGATGGCCAGGCCCTGGCTGACGTAGCCCACCGTGGTGGCCTGCGGAAAGCCGTCGGGCCGCAGGGTGGCCAGGGTCAGGTCCTTGCCGGCCTCCAGCACGGCGACGATGGCCTCGGTCTGTCTGGCGTCCATGGGCGTGTCTCCAAGGGTGGCGGTGGCGCCACCCTGGCCCCGTCCGCCGCCGCCGCCCTGATCGAGATCAAGCCCCTACCGCCCGGTGAACACCGGCTTGCGCTTTTCCAGGAAGGCCTTGCGGGCCTCCTTGCCGTCCTGGCTGGCGAAGGCGCGGCCGATGTTGGAGACCTCGTAGCGCAGCTGCTGCTCCATGTCGGTGCTCTCGTAGGACTTCACCATCCCGCGCTTCAGCAGCCGCAGGGTGATGGGCGACCATTCGCAGAGCGAGGCGCAGTATTCCGCCAGCCGCGCGTCGAAGGCGCTCTCGTCGACCACCTCGCCGGCCATGCCCCAGTCGAGCGCCTCGGCGCCGGTCACCGTGCGGTTCTCCATCATGAAGCGCATGGCCTTCTCGTAGCCCATCACCTGCGGCAGGGTGATGGTCAGGCCCGCGTCCGGCGAGCCGCCGATGCGGGTGTAGCCGGCCATCAGCCGGGCGCTCGAACTGATCAGCCGCACGTCGGTGGCCATGGCCAGGCCCAGGCCCGCGCCCACCGCCACCCCGTTGATCCCGCCCACCACCGGCTTGTCGCAGCGCTTGCGGATCGACAGCACGAACTGGCCCACCCAGCTGATGTCGTCCAGTTGGGCGCTCTGGGCCGGCAGGGGCGAATAGGGCTCCGATCCCGACAGGTCCAGACCGGCGCAAAAGGCGTCGCCGGCCCCGGTGATGGCCACCACCCAGACATTGTCGTCGCGGGCCGCCTCGTCCACCGCGGCCACCACACCCCAGGCCAGCTGCTGGCTCAGCGCGTTCTTCTTCTCCGGCCGGTTCAGCCGGATCGTGCGGACATGCCCCGCATCAGTCACCTCGACGAGCGCGCCCATGGTCCCCTCCCTCTGTTGTTGGGCTGAGCCTAACCCACGGGCGCCGCGCCGCAAGCCGGCCTTACCGCGATGTCACTGGCCAGGCCCTCGCCGGCGCCTAGACTGGGCGAAAACCTCGGGGGAGGCGGACATGTGGATCTGGCGTGGGCTCCTGGCCTTGTTGGCGTTGGCTGTCGTCGGCCTGGCGGCGGGCGCGGTCTGGCAGTGGCGGTGCGAGATCGGCGACGTCCGCGCCTATCCGCCCCCCGGCCGGATGGTGGAGGTGGGCGGCGGCCGCCGGCTCCACCTGCGCTGCGAGGGCGCGGGCCCCAGCGTGGTCATGCTGGCCGGCGGCGGCACCCCCTCGGTGGTCTCCTATGGCCTGCAGGATCGGCTGGCGGCCTTCAGCCGGGCCTGCAGCTATGACCGTCCAGGCCTGGGCTGGAGCGATCGCGCCGCCGCCCCCATGACCCTCACCGACCACATCGCCGATCTCGACCGCCTGCTGGCCCAGGTCCCTGGGCCGGTGATCCTGGTCCCGGAGTCCTTCGGCGCCCTCATCGCCATCGGCTACGCCCAGCGCCATCCCGACCGGGTCGCGGGAATCGTCTTCGTCGACGGGGCCGAGCCCGCCACCTGGCGCGACACCATGGCCGGGGTGAACCCCCTGGAGGGCGCGGCGCGCGAGGTCCTGATGCAGGCCGCCACCCGCACCGGGATCGTCCGCCTGGTGCTGCCGCGCCTGCTGCCGCCCTGGGTGGCCGAGCTGCCGCCCCGCACCCAGGGGCAGATCCGCGCCCTCTATTCGCGCCCCGCCCCGGGCCTGGGGGAGGCCATGACCGCCTTCCGCCGCACCCCGCCGGCCGAATGGCCGCGCAGCGACCCCGGCGCCCTGGGGGCCCTGCCGGTGGTGGTGCTCAGCCACGGCCAGGCCTCCAGCGAGGTCACCCCGGCCTTCGAGAAGATGTGGCCCGTGGGCCAGGCCCGGCTCGTGGCGCTCACCGTCCCGCCGGCCCGCCAGGTGGTGGCCGCCGGCGCCGGTCACGCCATCGCCGAGGAGCAGCCCGACCTGGTGGCCCGGGCCGTGCGGGGCCTGATCAGCCCCCCGTCAGCGCCGCCGCCGTGACCACCCGCGCCCCGGCCTGCGCGAAGGCGTCATTGTGCCGGGCGATGATCTGCGGGGCGGTCTCGCCGCCATAATCCCAGGTGGAGTGGGCGTCGGCCACCACGGTCACCGCCAGGCCGGCGGCCAGGGCCCCCCTGAGCGTCGCGGCCACGCAGTGGTCGGTCTGGGCGCCCAGCAGCACCACGCCGTCGGCCCCCAGGCCTGCGATCCAGGCGCCGAGCTCGGGATTGCTGAAGGCGTCGCCGACGCTCTTGTCGAAGGTGGGCTCGTCGTCCGCCTGGCCCAGCGCCGGCCACACCGGCCAGCCCGGCTGGCCGCGGGCCAGCGGATCGCCGCCCGGCCCGTCATGGCGCACGAAGGCCACCGGATGCCCGCCCGCCCGCGCCCAGGCCGTCACAGCCCGCACCCGTTCGGTCAGCCCCTCGGCGTCATGGATCGGCGGCTCGAAGACGCCATCGAACATGCCGGTCTGCAGGTCGATGACGAGGACGGGGGATTGGGTCATGGGGCGAGATTAGCGCGGGGGCTTCGCCGATCAAGCGGGGTCGGCTCGCCTTTACCTCCCCCGTTCAGGGGGCCAGCGACGCTCCCCGAACCTCAAGCCACCTTCAACCCATGACCATCATGCTCGCCCCCGAAGACTCCCGCCAGCCCGCTGCGTTCAAGGCCTATGAACGCTACGGATACACGCGTCGGCCGGCGTTCGCGCGCCGCTGGGAGCATGAGACGAGCACGCCTATGGAGAAGGCCTTAGAAGGTGGAAGCGAAAATCGTGCGCTTCTCTGCCAGCGACGTTATCGCGGGCCCTTTTGGACAATTGCAGTAAGTCAGAGAACCTGAAAGGTCCTGCTTTGACGATTAGGCAGACTTTCTAACGAACGCTCATCCTAAGTTTTTTTATTCGCTCGAACAAATCACGACGAGTAGACCAAAAAGGGAGCGCGTACAGAGATGCGGCAGCTAGACCCAGGCCGATAAATACTACCACCCATGAAGATACTCTTGGATGAGCGCGAAGCCAAGTCGCCCACGGAATTTGCATAAATTGTGCTAAATACAACTCTCCAACGCCGATCGACATGAGAGCAATTGATCCTAGAAACCAGAAGGCAGTCTGTTTTCGAAGAGACTTTCCCGCAAGAACTCTTTTTGCTCTTAAAATCGGAGGCAGCGCATACAGATCAATCATACCGTAGTAAATCGGGGTGGCTAGAAATAGCAATAATAGCATTCCAATCGTTTGCTTCGGGTTTGAAGCAAAGAATTCATTTATGGTCTTTCTGATAAGATAACCTAAGGACGATTTATCATCGAAGCCGATCATCGAAATAAGACTTAGAAGTAAAGCCGGCAGCGCGGTCTTGATGATATTTGTCTGAGTTTGGCGCCATTTCATAACTTCGAGGGCGGCCTTAAGAGAGGTGTCTATCTCGGAGTTATTGTAAGTTACCGCGCTGCGCCTCCTGTGGGTCAAGCTATTTGATACGAAGGGGTCTGAGGGGCGGGTAACTGCTTTGCCAAGGGCGCTCAGGTAGGCGAGCATTCCTAACGCATTGTACAGAACTTTTGGATCTTTAGAGCGTCGCATCTCAACGATCTTGCGGTGGATTCTGTAGTGCGCGTCTATTGCCCAGGTCCGGCGGTGGTCAGCCGGAGCAGACTCTGTAATTGTGTCTGACCCAGGTGGGTGGTGGCGGTGAGCGTGCGAAATATCTTTGAGAAAGAAGAAGACTTGATTTGCGATGTAGCTGAAATCTAGCTCATTTGGCTTTCGCTCATCCGATTCGTAGTCATCCGCAAATGTGATATCGGAAGCTACTGATAAAAGCTGAATCCAAGTCACGCCGCTCCGTCTAATTCCTACTTTGAAAGAAAATAGAGACTCCGACCTCAGCTGATCGAGGGCATTCTCCGGCAGGGAGTCGGGAGCTTCACTGAGACGAAGCTGTTGCGCCCACGACAGTAGCTCTCCATTGAAAATGTCCTCTGGACAAAAAGTGGAATCGTGTGATGGGCCACTGAAAATGTTCGCCCAATCTTTGGCCTCGAAGACTAGGACTTCGCCCTCAACCCTCGCGATTTGATCGGCAGGGTCGGAACTCGTCTTTGCAACCAGGAGAAATTTCCAGTTCGCTGAAAATCCCTTCAGAAATCGAAAGTACCAGTCAGGCAGGAGCCAATCGGAAAGGGCGCGCTGTTGAACGACTACGATCCGTCGCCCGTAGATGTTCCCTGTATTCTCCCGAGCACAGCGAGTGGGGAACTTCGAGTCGCCAAGATGGCTGAATGAAAGCCGCCCAGCGACGTTCGGCACCCACCCCACATGCACGTCGCGACGACTCATGCATTGATGTTTAGCGCGTAGAGATTGAGTCCGCAGCAATCTTCCCGTTTCGGACGATTACTCGATGGCCCTTGCGGTGGCCAAGGGCCATTCCGTGGACGGTGGACGCATCAGCGTCCGAAGTCGGGTGCCCGACAGCGCCAAGGGCGGCGCGACGGCCCGATTCCGTACGATTGCGGATGGTCGTGTAATGGTGGCGATCGCTTCTAAGCGTTCGGATGCCAAGCCACAGGAACATCCATCCAGCACCGATCAGTATCGTCGCTTGGATCAGAAAGTCTGCGGTTAAAGGCACGTGGACTCCCTACCATAGTGCTCTTTCGAGCGGGGGGTATTTACCGACTCAGCCTCTCGCAAACAATAGGCCAGCTGAAAAGAAACCACCAACCACTACATATGGTTTCATTCGCACTTCAGGCGCAACATCTAGGCATGCTCAGGGCAACATCGTTCCGGCAATCGCTGCGCTAGGTAGATTTCGTCGCACCCCCCCCCACACGGCGGCCCACACCCCGGCCGCCGCGCCGGCCCTCTAGCTCAGGACGACGATGGCCACGCGCCGGTTCTGGGCGCGGCCCTCGGGCGTCGTGTTGTCGGCCACGGGAGTGTCCTCGCCGTAGGAGATGGTGGCCATGCGGTTCAGCGCGATGCCCTGCTGGCTCAGATACTTGCGCACCGCCTCGGCGCGGGCGGCGCCGAGCTGCTCGTTGTATTCCGGGGTCCCGGTGGCGTCGGTGAAGCCCTGGATCTCCAGATAGACGTTGCGGTTCTCGGCCTTCAGCCGCTCGGTCAGCTCCGTCAGCCGGGCCTCGGCCTCGGGGGACAGGGCGTGGCGGTCGGTGGGGAACTTCACCGAGTCGTCGGAGAGCACGACCTGGTAGAGGAACTTGCCCTCCGCCAGCTTGTGGGCCGCGTTGGCGCGGGAGAGCGCCTCGCCGGCCTTGCCGTCCACCTGGGTGACGCGGCCGTCCACCACGGCCACCTGATCGCGGACGAAGCCCTTGGTGGCGCAGCCGCTGGTGGCCACCGCCGCCGCCAACAGGACGCCGCCGAGCGCGGCGGTTCTCAGGGTTGAGGTCATCAAGATCGGTATCCTTCCGTCGGGCGCGCGACGCCCGGGGTCTTGCGCGCCTGAAATGTGGGGAGTCGCAAATGGCCGTGTGACGACCGCTTTGGGTCCGGAATCTGGCTCAGCGTCACTGTAGGCGAGGGGGATTTCAGCGGGCCACAGGGGCCGCGCGGGCGGGGCGAGGGGCCAGAATGGCGCCGCCCCCACGGCCAAGCCGCGCCACGTTCCTGACGCGCCGGAGTGCTCCAAGGCGGCGGTGACTGAGGCCGTCAACGACTTCGGCGAGGGGCCCCGGGCTCCGCGCCGGCCAAGCCCGACGATGCGGTGGGCCATCGCCTTGAGCGCGGCCGCCCACCTGCTGATCCCGCTCGTCCTGCTCACCGCCCCGCCGCCGCCGGAGCCGCCGGCCGAGCCCGAGCCCATGGTGGTGACCCTCTTCCAGCCGCCGCCGCCCCCGCCGCCTCCGCCGCCCCCGAAACCCGCCCCGGTTCCGAGCCCGGCGCCGGCCGCTCCCGCTCCGGCCCCGCCCAAGCCCCCGGCCAAGCCGGCCCCCCGTCTGAAGGTCCGCCCCACGCGCCCGGCCCCGCCGCAGGTCACCCCGGTCTATGTCGCCCCGGCCCCGGTCACCCAGCCCATGGCCACCCTCAGCGACGCCCAACTGGCCGGCGCGCTGACCGCCGGCGGCGGTGGCGGGTCCGGGGCGGGGGAGGGCGGCGGCGGGACGGGCGCCGGGGGCGGCCGCTGCGACATGGTCGAGCGCCTGCAGGCCGCCCTGCGCCGCAACCGCGGCATCCAGGCCGCGGTGGCCGAGGCCCGCCAGGGAACCGGCGGCCGGGCCCTGCATGTCTGGAACGGCGACTGGGTGCAGAATCCCGGCCAGGCGGGCAAGGGCCTGGCCGGCCTGCGCCAGGCCATCGCCCTGGAGGTGGCCTTCGCGCCGGCCGCCTGCCGCGCCCAGCCGATGCGCGGCCTGGTTCTGGTCACCCTGGCTGACACCCCTGGCGCGGCCCGCCTGGTCCTGGGCGCCGGCGCCTGGCGCTGGAGCGACCTCCTGGCCGCCCATCGGTGAGGGGGGCGGGCGGCGCCCCCCAATCCTCATCATCCCACCCCGTCATCCCGGCCGCAGCGAAGCGGAGAGCCGGGACCCAGGGGCCCAGCCTACCGCCCCTGGGTCCCGGGTCTCCCTCCGGTCGCCTGGGATGGCGTATGGAGAGGACGGATTCTGACTCACAAGCTCCCCCAGTGGGGAAGCCCGCCCTCTACTCCGCCGCCTCGGCCATCTCGAACACCACCCCGATGCCGTCCATCAGCAGGTGGGCGGTGACGGGCTTGGCGATGTGGTGGTCGGCGCCGGAGGCCAGCGCGTCGCTGCGGTGCTCGGCCATGGCGTTGGCGCTGAGCATGATGATCGGGGTGCGCGCCCGCTCGGGGTGGCGGGCCTCGATATCGCGCAGGGCCCGCGTGGCGGTCAGGCCGTCCATCACCGGCATCTGCATGTCCATCAGCACCAGGTCGAATTCGCCGGCCGCGAAGGCGGCCACGGCCGCGGCGCCGTCCGCCACCGTGGTGATCTCGGCGCCGAGGGGCGACAGGATCAGCTGCACGACCTTCTGGTTGATGGGGTGGTCCTCGGCCAGCAGCACCCGCAGGGCGTCGACCCGGGCCAGGGGCGCCTCGGCCTGCGCCGGCGCCGCCTGCGCCGCGTCGTGCTCGGCCAGGCTCAGGGTGCGGGCCAGGGGCAGGTCCACCCGGAACACGCTGCCGCGCCCGGGCTTGGACTGCGCCGCGATCTCGCCCCCCATCATCTCCACCAGGGCCTTGCAGATCGACAGCCCCAGGCCGGTGCCCCCGAACCGCCGGGTGATGGTGGCGTCGGCCTGGCTGAAGCGCTGGAACAGGTTGGCGTGGGCCGCGGCGTCGAAGCCCACCCCGGTGTCGGCCACCTCCAGGGTCAGCCGGGCGGCGTCGGTCGCGTCCTCGACGAGACCCACCTTCAGGCGCACCTCGCCCTGGCCGGTGAATTTCACGGCGTTGGAGAGCAGGTTGCCCAGCACCTGCTTCAGCCGGGTGACGTCGCCGAGGAACTGGCCGCGCGCGGCGGTCTCATAGTCGATGTGGAATTCCAGGCCCTTGTCCTGGGCCCGCAGCCGGTTGAGGTGCAGGACGGCCTCCAGGTCGCGGCGCAGGTCGAAGGGCGCGGCCTCGATCTCCAGCTGGCCGGCCTCGATCTTCGACAGGTCCAGGATGTCCGACACCAGCCGCTCCAGGGTCAGGCCGGACGTGGAGATAAGGTCCAGCATCTCCCGCTGGGCGGGGGTCAGGTCGGTCTGCTGCAGGGCCGCGGCCACGCCGATCACCCCGTTCAGGGGCGTGCGAATCTCGTGGCTCATATTGGCCAGGAAGTCGGTCTTGGCCCGGTTGGCGGCCTCGGCGGCCTCGCGGGCCGCCTTCATCTCGGCCTCGGCCGCCAGGCGGTCGGTGACGTCGCGGGCCACGGCGAACACCTGGTCGCCGCACTGGCGCGCCCGCCACTCCAGTTGCCGGTAACGGCCGTCGCGGTGGCGATAGCGGTTCACGAAGCCGACGATCTCGCCCTCGGTGTGGATGCGGGCCATCAGCTCGGCGGTGGCCGCCACGTCGTCGGGGTGGACCAGGGGCAGCAGCGGCCTGTCCAGCAGTTCGGCCACCGGATAGCCCAGCACCGTCTCCCAGGACGGGCTCAGCCGCACGAAGCGGCCGGCCGCGTCGCGGATGCAGAGCATGTCGAGGGAGACGTCGAAGAAGGTCGCCAGGTCCGACGACGCCTTGGTTTCGGAGGTCATGGGGTACGCGGGGACTGCGCCGCCAGACGTGACGGCGCCCCCAATATGGGGCCGGCGCCTTAACCACGCGTTCTCGCCGGGCAGATGTTGGCGTTATTCGTGCCAGAATATTCGGGGGCCCATCGGTCGGGCCTGCCGCTGGCTGGCTCCTGCCGGCCGTGCGAGGAGCGCCACCTGCCGTGGCGTCGGGCCTTCCCCCCAACCCCGGCCGGGTGCATATCGCCGCCCCATGACCGACAGCCTCACCGCCTTCGCCGCCGAGAAGCTCGATCAGCTCGAGGCTCGCAGCCTGCGGCGGCGGCTGGTGACCACCGACCGTCTCGACGGCCTGTGGGTGGAGCGCAATGGACGCCGCCTGCTGTCATTCTCCTGCAACGACTATCTCAACCTCTCCCACCACCCGGCGGTGAAGGCCGCGGCCATGGCCGCCGTGGAGCGTCACGGCGCCGGCGCCGGCGCCTCGCGGCTGGTGACCGGCGACCATCCGGTCTTCGTCGCCCTGGAGGCCCGGCTGGCGGCCTTGAAGGGGCATGAGGCCGCCGCGGTGTTCGGCTCCGGCTACCTCGCCAATACCGGCATCATCCCCACCGTGGTCGGCCCCGGCGACCTGGTCCTGGCCGACGACCTGGCCCACGCCTGCATCTGGGCGGGGGCCCAGCTTTCGGGCGCCACGGTGGTGGCCTTCGCCCACAACGACATGGCCGACCTGGCGGCGAAGCTCTCGGCCCACCGCGACGCGGCGGGCCGCTGCCTGATCGCCACCGACGGGGTCTTCTCCATGGACGGGGACCTGGCGCCTCTGGACGCCATCAGCGACCTGGCCCGCGCGCACGACGCCTGGCTGCTGGTGGACGACGCCCATGGCCTCGGCGTGGTGGGACAGGGCGGAGCCGGCGCCGGCGCGGTCTATCCGGGGGCCCGCATCGACCTGGCCATGGGAACCTTCTCCAAGGCGCTCGGCGGCTACGGCGCCTATGTCTGCGCCAGCGCCCCGGTGATCGACCTGATCAAGACCCGGGCCCGCACCTTCGTCTATTCCACGGGCCTGCCCCCGGCCAACGCCGCCGCGGCCCTGGCCGCCCTCGAGGTGATCGCCGCCGACCCGGAGTTGGTCGCCCGTCCCCTGGCCAACGCGCGGCGCTTCACCCGCGCCCTGAACCTGCCCGAGGCCACCTCGGCGGTTGTGCCCATCCTCATGGGGGAGGCCGACCGGGCGCTCGCCGCCGCTCAAGCCCTTGAAGCTCAAGGCTTCCTGGCCGTCGCCATCCGCCCGCCCACCGTGCCCGCCGGGACCGCCCGCCTGCGCCTGGCCTTCACCGCCGGCCACAGCTCGCGGGACATTGACGGTCTAGTGTCGGCCATCGTCGGTCTGATCCCGTGAGGGCCGTCTTCATCGCCGGATCCCATACGGATGTGGGAAAAACCTGGGCCGCCTGCGCGATCCTGAAGGCCGCCCGCGACAAGGGTTGGTCTGTGGAGGCCTTGAAGCCCGTCGTAACCGGTTATCTTCCATCCGTGGCCACCGACACGTCCGATCCCGGTCGGCTGCTGTCGGCCCTCGGTCGGGACCTGTCGGCCGAGGCGCTGGCGGCCATGTCCCCCCTGCGTTTCGAGGCCGCCCTCTCGCCCCCCATGGCCGCCCGGCTGGAGGGGGTGACCCTGACCCTGGCCGACCTGCTGGCCGTCTGCCGCCCGGTCCTGGCCGCCCAGACCGCCGACCTGCTGCTGGTGGAGGGCGCCGGCGGGGTGATGAGCCCGATGGCCGAGGACGCCACGGGCCTGGACCTGCAGCTGGCGCTCGGCCTGCCGACGATCCTGGTGGGCGGGTCCTATCTCGGCGGGGTCAGCCACACCCTCACGGCCCTGGAGGTCCTGCGGTCGCGAGGCCTTGTGGTGCTTGGGATCGTGGTCAGCCAAAGCGCCGATCCCGACGCGCCCGACTTCCCCCAGACGGTGGCCGCCATCGCCCGGTTCGCCGGCGACCTCCCGGTCCTGGCCGCCCCCCGCGACGACGAGTCCTGGGCCTCAGTCCTGCTCTAGATTGCGCCGCGCCTGGGACCAGCTCAGCACCGCCATCCCCAGCAGGGTCGAGGCCACCGATCCGGCGATCACCCCCAGCCGCACCTCGGTCTGGGCCGCCACGTCGCTGGGGCTGAAGGCCAGGCCCCCGATGAACAGGCTCATGGTGAACCCCACCCCGCAGAGCAGGGCCACCCCATAGAGCTCGATCCACTTGGCCCCGGTCGGCCGCCGGGCCAGCTTCAGCCCCATGGCCAGGGCCGCGGCCCCGAACACCCCCACCTGCTTGCCCAGGAACAGGCCGGCGGCCACCCCCAGGGCGACGGGGCTGAACAGCTCCTTCAGCGACAGCCCGCTGAGGCTGAACCCCGCCGCCACGAAGGCGAACAGGGGCAGGATCAGGAAGGCGACATAGCCGTGCAGGCTGTCCATGAAGTAGTGCAGCACCCCGGCCTGACCCGGCCGGCGCGGGTCGATCGGCACCGTCATGGCCGCCGCCACCCCGGCCAGCGAGGTGTTGATTCCGCTCTTCAGGGTGAAGGCCCAGATCAGGGCGAAGCAGCAGGCGTAGAAGAAGTAGGGCGCGTTCTTCCAGCGCCCCAGCAGGAACATCATGGCCAGGGTCGACACCGCGCCGCCCAGGGCCAGCAGGTTGAGCTTGGCGGTGAACAGGATGGCGATCAGGGCCACGGCGCCCAGGTCGTCGGCGATGGCCAGGGTCAGCAGGAAGACCCGCAGCGACGGGGGCAGCTTCTTGCCCACGATGGCCAGCGCCGCCAGGGCGAAGGCGATGTCGGTGGCGGTCGGGGTTGGCCAGCCCTGGGGCGATCCGCCGGGGCCGAGATTGAAGGCGAGATAGACGCCGGCCGGGATCACCATCCCGCCGATGGCCGCCAGGACGGGCAGGGCCAGGCGGCGGGGATTGGACAGCTCGCCCCGCAGGATCTCGTATTTGATCTCCATCCCCACCACGAAGAAGAAGATGGCCATCAGCCCCTCCTTCACCCAGTCCATCACGCTGTGGGTCTCGTCGAAGGCCCCGATCTGGATGGTCAGGGGGTGGGCGATGAAGCCGAAATAGTGCTGTGACCACGGGGAGTTGGCCAACAGGATGGCCGCCAGGGCGGCGCCCGCCAGGATCATGCCCGAGGCAGCTTCTGTCTTCAGGAAATCGAGGGTGATGCGTCGAGCCATGGGCTGTTCGGTAGCATGGCTTGTACGACCGGCGTACCACAACCGGCCTTGCCGCCGACGGATTTCGCCTCCATCTGGCCCCCATGCCCGTCTCGCCCGCCTACCGCCCCGACCCGCGTCTTCCCAGCCTCGGACCGGCCTTCGCCGATCCGGTGGCGGCCGCCGACTTTCCCCAGACCCTGCTGCGGTTCCGCAATGACCGGGCGGCGGCCACGGTGGGCCTGGAGACCCTGACGGACGCCGAGTGGGTGGCCCACTTCGGGCGCTTCCAGCCCCTGCCGGGCAATATCGATCCGCCCCTGGCCCAGCGATATCACGGCCACCAGTTCCGGGTTTACAACCCCGACCTCGGCGACGGCCGCGGCTTCACCTTCGCCCAGATGCGGGAGGTGGGGACGGGCCGCCTGCTGGACCTGGGCACAAAGGGCTCCGGAACCACCCCCTGGTCCCGGGCCGGCGACGGCCGCCTGACCCTGAAGGGCGGGGTGCGCGAGGTGCTGGCCACCGCCATGCTGGAGGCGCTGGGCGTCCCCACCTCCAAGTCCTTCTCCCTGATCGAGACCGGCGAGGCGCTGGAGCGCGGCGACGAACCCAGCCCGACCCGCTCGGCCGTGCTCACCCGCCTGTCCCACGGCCACATCCGCTTCGGCACCTTCCAGCGGCAGGCCTTCCTGGAGCAGCCCCAGGAGATCGTGCGCCTCATCGACTACGTCATCGAGACCTACTACCCCGAACTCGCCCACGCCCCCGACCGCGCCGAGGCGCTGCTGACCGCCGTGGTGGAACGGGCCGGGACCCTGGCGGCCGCCTGGATGGCGGGGGGCTTCGTCCACGGGGTGCTCAACACCGACAACATGAACATCACCGGCGAGAGTTTCGACTACGGCCCCTACCGGTTTCTCCCGCGCAACGACCCCAACTTCGTGGCGGCCTATTTCGACCAGCAGGGCCTCTACAGTTTCGGCCGCCAGCCGGAGGCGGTGTTCTGGAACCTGCAGAACCTCGGCGGCTGCCTGGCCATGGTCAGCGAGCAGCAGCCCCTGGTGGACGCCCTTAACGGCTTCGCCGACGCCTATCGCGGCGGCCTGGCGGCGGCCATGCTGAAGCGTCTGGGCCTGAAGAGTCGGGGCCGGGAGCTGGACGCGGGCCTGGTCAATGCGGCCTTCACGGCGCTGGCCGCCGGGGGCGAGCGGCTGCGCTGGGAGCCCTTCTTCTTCGACTGGTTCTGCGGCGACGTGGGGCGGGCCATGGCCAGTCCGCGGGGCGACATCTACGGGAGCCAGCCCTTCGCCGACTTCCGCCGCCGGGTGGCGGAGACCGAGCCGGAGCGGCCAGGCCGCCTGCTCGCCCCCTACTTCACCCGGACCGAGCCGGAGGAGCTGCTGATCGACGAGATCGAGGCCATCTGGGCGGCCATCGCCGCGGAGGACGACTGGACCGCCTTCCACGAAAAGCTCGCCCGGATCGAAGCCGCGCGGAAGGCCTGGGACCTCTAGACGCCTGGGAACTCCACCGGCCGCCGCCACGTTGGCGAGACGGGTGGGGCTTCATGGCAGGAGTTCGCGTCATGCCCCAGGGCGATAAGTCCAAGTATACCGACAAGCAGGAACGCAAGGCCGACCACATCGCGGAAGGCTATGAAAAGAAAGGCGTCTCGGAGAAGGAAGCCGAGCGCCGGGCCTGGGCCACCGTCAACAAGGACGACGGCGGCGGCAAGCAGGCCGGGGGCTCGGGCCGCGGCAAGGCCACCGGCCACCCGGCGGCCCACAAGGGCGGCGAGAAGGGCGGCAAGGCCTCGGCCAGCCGCTCGGCGGCGGAACGCTCGGCCTCGGCCAGGAAGGCCGCCGCCACCCGCAAGCGGAACGCCGAACACCACGCCCATCATTAGGAGGCTGCGATGAAGGGCATCCTGCTCTGGGCGATCGGCATCCCGATCCCCGTGATCCTCGTCCTCTACCTGCTGGGCGTCATGCGCTGACCGGCGGAGAGTCCGCCGGCCTCGGCCGGCTGGCCCATTGCGCCAGGACCACCCCGGCCAGGGCCACAGCCGCGCCCACGGCGGGCCAGGTGCCCAGCAGCTCGTTGAACAGCAGCCAGCCGAGCGCCGCGGCCACCACCGGCTGGACCAGCACCACCACAGAGGCGGTCGCCGCCGGCAGCCGTCCCAGGGCCCAGGCGATCGAGCCCTGGCCGGCGACGTGCATCAGGCCCAGGCCCGCGCAGGCCGCCCACCCGGCGGGACCGGTGGGAATGATCTGCTCGCCCAGACCCAGGGCGGCCAGCAGCAGCAGGGGCGCGCCCACCAGGGTCGACCAGAACATGATCCGCGTGGCCGAGATGGACTGGCGCGCCGACGAGACCGCCAGGAAGTAGATCGAGTACCAGATGGCCGTCGCCGCCGAGAACGCGTCGCCCAGGGGCGGGTTGCGGCCGGTTGAGCCGGCGCCCTTGGTGAGCGCCATGGTCCAGGCGCCGGCCACGGCGAAGGCCACCGCCAGCAGGAACAGCCGCCGGGGCCTCTGCTTGAGGAAGATCCAGGCGAAGGCGGTCACCAGCACCGGCGTCAGGTTGGAGAGCACCGTGGCCTTGGCCACCGAGGTGTAGGCGATGCCGTAGTGCCAGAAGCCCAGGTCCAGGGCGAAGGCCACCCCGGCCAGCATGGCGGCCCGGGGCGGGGTTCCGATGCCGCCGCCGGCCTTCTGGGCCATGACCGCCAGCAGGGGCAGGGCGAAGACCAGCCGCCAAAATCCCGCCGCCGCCGGCCCGGTCTCCGACAGCCTCACCAGGACGGGCCCGACCCCGATCACGCAGGCGCCCATCAACAGCATGGCCAGGGCCTTGCCGCGTTGCTCGGAGGTGTCGGTCAAAATCCCATCTCCGCGCGTAGGGCCTGCGGGGTCACCCCGGCCGCCCGCAATTCGGCCAGGGTCTGCGCCCGGTCGCGCTTGGCGTAGCGCTTGCCGTCCGGGCCGGTGAGCAGGCGGTGATGGCGATAGACCGGCTCGGGAAGGTCCAGCAAGGCCTGCAGCAGGCGCTGGACGTGCGTCGCCTCGAAGAGGTCCTGGCCGCGGATGACGTGGGTCACCCCCTGCAGGGCGTCGTCCACGGTGACGGCCAGGTGGTAGGCGACCCCGACGTCCTTGCGGGCCAGCACCACGTCGCCGCCCAGCTCGGGGCGGGCGAGGATCAGGCTGGTCTCGCCCTTCGGGCCGGCGCCTTCCTCGCGGAAGGTGAGGGGGGCTTCGAGGGTGGCCAGCGCGGCGTCGAGGTGGAGCCGCCAGGCGAAGGTCTCGCCGGCCGCCAGCCGCCGGGCTTCCTCGTCGGCGGGGAGGGGCCCCCCGCGCCAGGTCTCCATGGCGCCGTGCGGGGCGCTGGCGATGGCCTGGGCGATCTCGCGCCGGGTGCGGAAGCAGCGGTAGAGCAGGCCTCGGGCGGCGAGTCGGTCCAGGGCGGCCTGGTGGTCGGCGGGATGCTCGGACTGTCGGCGCACCGGCTGTTCCCAGGTCAGGCCCAGCCAGGCCAGGTCCTCCAGGATCGCGGCCTCGTACTCGGGCCGGCAGCGGGTGGCGTCGATGTCCTCGATGCGCAGGAGGAAGCGGCCCTGGGCCGCGCGGGCCGCGGCGTGGGCGGTGAGCGCCGAGAAGGCGTGCCCGCGATGCAGGCGCCCGGTGGGGGAGGGGGCGAAACGGGTGACGAAGGGCGCGCTCACGCCCCGGGTTTAGGGCTTATGGTCGTCGGCGAAAATCTTCATGTGCTCGAAGACGCCGCGGAAGAAGGCCTCCTCGCCGCCCAGGGCGGCCTTGAGCGGATCGAACTGCTTGAAGGAGGCCATCTCGGCCAGGCCGTGGGCGGCGCACCAGGCCGCCGTGGTGGCCAGTTCCAGAGAGATCTCATCGGTGGGATCGGCGCCGGCCTCCACCAGGGTGTCGCGCACCTGGCAGTAGGCGCTGTCGTCCTGCATGTGCAGGTGGGAGGGCAGGTCCTCCTTGTCTCGGGAGCCGTCGTACATGATGCGGTAGAGGCTGGGATTGTCGCGGGCGAAGACGACATAGGCGACGCCGAGCGCGGTGAGCTTGTCCTTCACCGAATGGGCCGACTTGCGCGCGGCGCTGAGCGACTCGTTGAGCAGGTCCCAGCCCTCGTGGGCCACGGCGTCCAGCAGCTCGCCCTTGTCCTTGAAGTGGTGGTAGGGCGCGGCCGGACTGACCCCGGCCTCCCGGGCCACGGCGCGGAGCGACAGGGCCGAGGGCCCATCGGATTCCAACAGACGGCGGGCCGCGTCGATCAGGGCGCGGCTGAGATCGCCGTGGTGATAGGGCCGGGTTTCGGCGGCTGCAGTTTCTCTCATCGCGCTCACTGTAAAAGTATATCTGGACGCCGTAAAGATCATCTTGACGCCGCTTAGATGGGTGCTATCTTAGCATCGTTCAAATAACAAACGCCCCGCCTCCCCGCGGGTTCAAACTTAAAAGGTGTGTGTCATGTCTCTCGCAAACTTCGAACGGTTCTTCGATCGCATCGCCCCGGCCGTCCTCTTGGTCCTGGGCCTCACGGTCGCCGCCGCCACGGCAGTGGTCGGCGCCTGAGCCGAAAAGTCGATCCTTGATCGCAAGGGGCCCTGCGGGGCCCCTTTTTGCTGCGCCGAACCCCGACGGCCAGCCTATTCATAAACGCATAGCGTACAGTGTAAAATGTATCTGTACATTGTTCAGATCGTTGCTATCTTAGCATCGTTCACATGAACAGGGCGGCCGGGCCCACCGGCCAGATCAAAAGGAAAAACATCATGTTCGCCAACACCGACCACCGCTTCGCCCGCTTCTTCGACGCCGCCGTCGTGGTCGCTTTCACCGTGCTCAGCCTGACGCTCGCCGGCGCCACCGCCCTCGTCAGCGCCTAATGCCTTCCGGCAGCGCCCCGCTCGCCTGAACCCCCAGGGGGTGCGAGCGGGGACAGCCGCAACCATGCGGTCATGGAGATGTCTCGAAATCTCCCCTATAATTCCCGTGCGTCGGGAATCAGGGGCCTCAGTGTTCCAGCCGATTCGCCGATAGCGCGGTTGAGAATGAGGGCTCCGTCTTCAGTTTCCACGCGTACCCATCTGGCGCCGTAGCGCACCGGGATGCCCGGCGATGAAGGTGCTCACCCACCCGCCGTCCGGCTGGCCCTGTCTCGTGCTCAACGCGGACTTCCGTCCCCTGAGCTACTATCCCCTGTCGCTGTGGCCCTGGCAGGACGTGATCAAGGCTGTCTTCCTCGATCGGGTCGACGTGGTCTCCACCTACGACCAGGAGATCCACTCCCCGTCCTTCACGATGAAGCTGCCCAGCGTCGTCTCGCTCAAGCAGTACGTGACCCAGGACCGGCCGCCGGCCTTCACGCGGTTCAACCTGTTTCTGCGCGACGCCTTCACCTGCCAGTACTGCCATTCCGCGGCGGACCTGACCTTCGACCACGTGGTGCCCCGCTCCCGTGGCGGCCGTACGACGTGGGAGAACATCGTCACCGCCTGCGCCCGCTGCAACCTGACCAAGGGCGGCCGCACCCCGCAGGAGGCGCACATGTTCCCGCGCCACAAGGCCAGGCGCCCCACCGCCTACGAGCTGCAGGAACGCGGCCGCAAGTTCCCGCCCCACCACCTGCATCAGAGCTGGCTCGACTACCTCTACTGGGACATCGAGCTGGAGGCCTAGCGGGCCTTCAGCCCCTGCTGCTCCAGGCGCCACTTGAACTGGTCGAAGCGGTCCTGGCCGAAGAAGGGCTCGCCGTTGAAGGCGATCATCGGCACGCCGTAGTGGCCGGCCTCGCGCTGGGCGATCTGGGAGGCCTCGATCACCGCGTGCAGACGCTCGGCCTCGTCGTCGGCCGCCGCGGCGATCTCGGCGGGATCCAGGCCCGCCCGCGCCGTCGCCTGGGCGATGTGGTCCCCCAGGTGCCAGTCGTCGACGGTCCCGCTCCAGATGGTCTTGCTGACCTCCTCCAGGAAGGCCAGGCCCTTGCCGCGCTCGGCGGCGGCGGCCCCCATCCGGGTCAGGCGATGGATGTGCGGCTGGTCCTTGGGATAGGTCCGGGTGGCGAAGTCCATCAGCACCGGATCGGGCCGGGGCCAGCGGAAGGGCAGGCCGAGGAAGGCCGCCTCGCGGTGGATGTCGACCATGAAGTAGCTGAACCAGAGCGGGTCGCGGGTCTCGAAGAACTCCGGGGTCCGCACCGCCAGGGGATAGACCGGCCGCACATTGCAGGTGACGTCGTAGTCCCGCTCCAGCGCCGTCAGCCGGGGCATGATCATGTAGGAATAGGGCGACCGGAAGGACCAGTAGAGATCGTAGCTGAGCGTCATGGGAAAGGTCCTGGCGGTGGCCCCGGGGGCCTGATTTTGCGTTGCGCGCAAATAGTGGCATGGACCACGCCATAATCAATCCAAAGCTCACGGAGCCTCCATGGTCCGCCTCGTCCTTCGCCTGCTCGTCGGCCTGATCGGCGCGCTCGCCCTGCTGCTGGCGCTGCGGCTCTGGTTCGCCCCGGTTCAGCCCGCCGCCCTGCTTGGCCTGATGGCCCAGAACGGGCTGGGCCTGGCCACCCTGCGGGCCGACGTGGCCGGCTTCTTCGGCGGGGCGGGGATCTTCGCCCTGGCCGCGGCGATCCGCGACGACCGCCGCCTGCTCACCGCGCCCCTGCTGCTGATCGGCCTGGCCCTGTCCGGGCGGATCGTCACCGTGGCCGTGGAGGGGCTGGATTCAACCATGGTCCAGCCGATGGTGATCGAGGCGGTGCTGCTGGTCCTGCTGGCTCTGGGCCGCCGGACCCTGGGCGAGCGGGTCTAGCGCATCTCCTCCGGCGGCTTCACCGTCCGGAACATCAGCAGCAGCAGCAGGTCGTAGCCGATCTTCAGGCCCCCGCCGATCAGCAGGGGCCAGGCGAAGGGGCTCAGGGTCAGCAGCAGGCCGGCGATGGAGGGGCTGAGCGCCGAGGCCAGGCTGCGGGGCACGTTGGTCAGGCTGGCGGCGGCCGCCCGCTCGGGCGGGGTGACGATGGCCATGACGTAGGAGGTCCGCGCCGGCACATCCATGGCCGACAGGGTCGAGCGCACCAGCAGCAGGGCCATGGCCACCGGCAGGCTGGGGGCGAAGGCCACCAGCATCAGGCACAGATTGGCCGGGATGTGGGTGAAGACCATGGTGTTCACCAGGCCGATCTTCTGGGCCAGCCGCCCCGAGGCGAGCTGCGAGAAGGCGGTCAGCACCCCCATCCAGAAGAACAGCGCCGAGGCGGTGGTCAAGGACAGGCCGTAGTGCTGGAAAAGGTAGAGGGCCAGCAGGGACTGGACCAGGAAACCGCCCCCGAAGCTGTCGATGCTGAACAGGCCGGCCAGCAGACAGACCCGATTGCGGGAGGGCCCCAGGGGCTGGCGGGCCTTCTCGGCGTCGCTCTCCACCGCCGGCAGGCCCCGGTAGAGGGCCATGACGATCAGGCCCAGCAGGCCGTAGAGCACGAACATGGCGCGCGCGATGTCGAGGCTGGCCCAGTCCAGGCGGCGGCCCACCTGCTCGGCCACCCCCACCGCAAGGGCCCCGGCCGCCACGCTCAGGGAGCCGGTCAGGCTGTAGCGGGCGAACAGGCTGGTGCGGGCGGCGTCGGTCGTGCTGTGGGCCAGCATCGACTGCTCCAGGGGCAGGAAGGGGCTGACGTCGCCGCCGGAGGGATTCAGCGTGCCGACGCAGCCCACCACCACCAGGGGCCAGAACCCGCCCAGCCCCGCGAAGGCCAGGCCGGTCAGGCACATCAGGCCGGAGACCGTGATCAGCAGCCGGCGCGTGCTGACCCGGTGGGCGATGGCGCCGACGGCCAGGGTCAGGGCGGCCGACCCCAGCAGGGTGGCGGTGGTGAGCACCCCCACCTGCAACGGCGAGAAGCCGAGGGCGGTCAGATACACGGGCAGCAGCAGGGCGACGAAGCCGTCCCCGAAGGCGCGGACGCCCCGGGTCAGCAGCAGGGTGCGGGCGGGGCCGGTCACACGGCCTGGGGTTCGCGCCACATGGCCCAGAGGGGCGGGGCGTCGGGCCGGGCGCGGAACTCCTGCGTCACCTCGAAGCCATAGCGGCGATAGAGGGGCACATTGGCGGCGTTGGAGGATTCCAGATAGGCGGGCAGGCCCTGGGCGTCGACCTTGGCCAGGCCCGCCTTCAGCATGCGCGAGCCGACGCCAAGACCCTGCGCCTCCGGCCGCACGCCGAGGAACCAGAGATAGGCGTGGGGTTCGGTCGGGTGGAGCTCGTCCATCACCTTGCGCATGGCCGACAGCCGGCCCAGCCGCCCGAACCCGGTGGCCGCCAGGATGGTCGGCAGGACCCGCAGTTCCTGGATCAGGCTGTTGGGTCCGAGCTGGGAGGAGGGGATCCAGATGGAGACGGCGCCGCCGGCCGCCGGGCGAGTCACCTCGCCGGTGGGCAGGGCGATCTCCTTGAGGATCATCTTCATGAAGGCCAGGCGGGCGGCCTCGCGTCTGGCGTCGTCCCGCAGGAACCAGCAGAACTGCGGGTCGGTCCGGAAGGCGGCGCTGAGGTCCTCCGCCACCGCGGCGAGGTCGGCGGGTCCGGCGGTCACCGGCGTCTCGGCGCCCCGGCGCAGGGCCTCGATCTCGGCCTCGGTCATAGCTTCTCGCTGATCTTGATGGCGGCCTTGCAGCCGGCGCGGATCACGGCGGCCAGGACCGGATAGCCGGGCGCCTCGCGGGCCCCTTCCTCCAGGGCCTTGTCGCGGTGGGCCAGTTCCTCGTCGCGGAATTTGGAGAGCTCGGCGGCCAGCACCGGATCGCGCCCCTCCAGCTCGGCGATCTGGCCGGCATAGTGCTGCTCGATCACGTCCTCGACGGCCTCGGTGCAGGCGTGCGCCGCCTTGTCCCCCAGCAGGGCCGTGCCGGCGCCCAGCGCGAAGGCCGCCACCCGCCAGAAGGGAGTCATGGCGGTGGGCCGCACCCCATGCTCGGTAAGCAGGTGGTCGAAGCGGGCCAGGTGGACGGCCTCGTCGGCCTCCATCTCGGCGAGCTGGCCTGTGATGCGCTCATGGCCCCGGGCGGCGCCGAGCACCGCGCGCTGGCCGCGATAGATCTGGACCGCCGCCATCTCGCCGGCGTGGTCGACCCTCAGGATCTCGGCCAGCCGGGCGCCGCCGGCGCCCTGGCCGGGACGGGGGGGAACGGGCTTGTCGCTCATGGCCGGCGCCTGTCGTGGAAGATGGCCATGACGCTATAGGCCACGAGCTTCAGGGAGATCAGCACGTTCCAGCCGGCCATGGAGAGGCCCAGGAACCGCCAGGCCGCCTCGTCGCAGGCGGGGGGGCGGATCTTCGCGCCGCCGAGCAGGTCGGCCATGGCGTCGGCGCTGACCCCGGCGCCGGTGGAGGCGCAGGTGGATGGGCCGGGCCACCACTTCCATTCGGCCCCGGCGTGCCAGGTGGCGACGGCGACCCCCACGGCGAAGACCAGGGCGAGCGCCAGGTCGAACAGCCAGCGCCAGCGCAGGCCGCGCGGCAGCTTGGTGATCAGGATGGAGACCAGCGCGATGGTCCCGGCGACCCAGTAGACCTCCCTCTGACGCAGGCAGAGCGTGCAGGGGGCGTAGCCGCCGAAGGTCTCGAAGGCGTGGGCCGCCGCCAGCATCAGGGCGGAGGCGCCGAGCGCCCAGAGGGCCCAGCGGTCGAGGACGGCGCGGATGAGCTGCATCATGGCGCGCGATATGAGCGCAAAACGCGCCTCAGCCCAAGACTTTCAGCGCGACGATGCCGCCGACCAGGATCGTCAGCCCGATGACGGTGTAGAGGGTCAGGCGCTTCTCCACCTGCTCGCGCACCGCCGGCCCGAAATATTTCAGCAGGGTGGCGGTCATGAAGAACCGCGCGCCCCGGGTCAGGACCGAGGCCCAGAGGAAGGTGACGAACGAAAATTGGGCCAGGCCCGCGGCGATGGTCACCAGCTTGTAGGGGATGGGCGTCGCGCCCTTGATGAGGATCACCCACAGGCCCCACTGGTCGAACCAGGCGCGGAAGGCGGCCTCGCCGTCGGCGTGGCCCATAAGGGCCAGCAGCCAGTGGCCCAGGTCCCCCAGGTGGTAACCGATGAAGTAGCCCAGGCAGCCCCCCAGCACCGAGGAGATGGTGCAGAGGCCGGCATAGACAAAGGCGCGGTCGGGCCTGGCCAGCACCATGGGCGCCAGCATGACGTCCGGAGGAATGGGGAAGAACGAACTCTCGGCGAAGGACACGCCGCACAGCATCAACGGCGCATGACGAGATCCGGCCAGGCCCATGACCCAGTCGTACATTTTGCGAAGCATGGCGATCCGAGGTGAGAGTTCACACGTTTGCTAGCAGGCGGGGCAGGACTTGTCTCGCCGCCTCGGATCGGGCAATTGGTTTCATCTGATACTATCCTCCTGGAAGGAGCGCGCGCATGAACGCCCAAGCCCCCACCCGCGACCTGTTCGACAATCCCCTGGGCACCGACGGCTTCGAGTTCGTCGAGTTCACCGCCCCCGAGCCGGAGCAGCTCAAGGGCCTGTTCGAGAAGATGGGCTTCACCGCGGTCAGCAAGCACCGCTCGAAGAACGTTCTCCGGTTCCGCCAGGGCGACATCAACTTCCTGCTGAACATGGAGCCCAGTGGCCAGCCGGCCGACTTCCGCCAGATCCATGGCCCCTCGGCCAACGCCATGGCCTTCCGGGTCAAGGACGCGGCCAAGGCCCTGAAGCTGGCCCTGGAGCGCGGCGCCAAGCAGGTTCAGGGTCCGGTGGGCCCCATGGAGCTGAACATCCCGGCCATCGAGGGGATCGGCGGCTCCAACCTCTATCTGGTGGACCGCTACGGTGCTCAGGAGATCTACGACGTCGACTTCCTGCCGATCCCAGGCGCGGCGGAGGCCGAGGCCCGCAACAGCGTCGGCCTGACCTATCTCGACCACCTGACCCACAACGTGTTCCGCGGCCAGATGACCAGGTGGGCGGACTTCTACGAGAGCATCTTCAACTTCCGCGAAATCCGCTATTTCGACATCGAGGGCCAGCAGACCGGCCTGATCTCCAAGGCCATGACCAGCCCCTGCGGCAAGATCCGCATCCCGCTGAACGAGAGCCGGGACGATCACTCGCAGATCGAGGAGTTCCTCAAGGACTACCACGGCGAGGGCATCCAGCACGTGGCGCTCGGGACCGGCGACATCTACCACGCGGTGGAGACCATGCGGGAGCGCGACGTGCGCTTCCAGAGCGTGCCGGAGACCTATTACGAGCAGCTTCCCGACCGTGTCCCCGGCCACGGCGAGAACCTGCAGCGCCTGCGCGCCGACCAGATCCTCATGGACGGCGCCCCGACCGAGGGCCAGGGTTTGCTGCTGCAGATCTTCACCGAGAACATGGTCGGCCCGATCTTCTTCGAGCTGATCCAGCGCAAGGGAAACGAGGGCTTCGGCGAGGGCAACTTCAAGGCCCTGTTCGAGTCCATCGAGCTCGACCAGGTGCGCCGCGGGGTGCTGCCCGCCAAGGAGGGCTGATTGGCGCCGAAATGGGCGATCGTCGTGCATGGCGGGGCGGGCGTGATCGAACGCGCCCACCTCAAGCCAGAGCAGGAGCAGGCCTATCGCGCCGCCATGGCCAAGGTCACGGAGGCCGGCGCCGAGGTGCTGAGGTCCGGCGGCCTGGCCCTGGACGCCTGTGAGACCGCCGTCCGCCTGCTGGAGGACGATCCCCTGTTCAACGCCGGCCGGGGCGCGGTCTTCACCGCCGAAGGGCGCAACGAGCTGGACGCCGCCATCATGGATGGCCGGACCCTGGCCGCCGGCGCCGTGGCCGGCGTCACGCGCGCGCGCCACCCCATCAGCCTCGCCCGCGCGGTCATGGAGCGCTCGGGCCACGTGATGCTGATCGGCCAGGGCGCCGACGACTTCGCCGCCGACCAGAACCTGGAACTGGCCGAACCTTTCCACTTCCACACCGCCCGGCGCTGGCGCAGCCTGACCAACTTCCTCAAGGCCGAGAACCTGCCGATCCCGCCCGAGCCCGTCGGCGCCGACCGGCCCGATCCCGCCCTGGGCCTGGCTCATGACGAGGGCAAGCACGGCACGGTGGGCGTGGTGGCCCTGGATATCCGCGGCGACGTGGCCGCAGCCACCTCCACCGGAGGCACCACCGGCAAGCGCTGGGGCCGGGTGGGGGATAGCCCCCTGATCGGGGCGGGCACCTATGCGTCGAACGCCGGCTGCGCGGTCTCCGCCACCGGGACCGGCGAGTTCTTCATCCGCCTGACCGTGGCCCGCGACATCTCCGCCCTGGTGGAGCTGAAGGGCATGGGCCTGCAGCAGGCCTGCGACGAGGTGATCCAGAAGCGCCTCACCGCCATGGGTGGCGACGGCGGGGTCATCGCCGTGGCCCCCGACGGCCAGCTGGCCTGGAGCTACAACACCTCCGGCATGTACCGGGCCCGCGCGGCCGAGGGCCAGCCGTTGAGCGTGCACATCTACAAGGACGAATTCTGATGGCTCGAAACTGGATTCCGGTCCGAGGCGCGCAGGGAACCCATTCCCGCCAGGCCCACGCCGACATGCCCGTGGGCACCTATGAGCGGGAGGTCTCCAAGGAGGGCTTCTTCGGCCCCGCCGCCTTCCTGCACCATCCGCGCCCGCCCACCGGCTGGACGAATTTCGAGGGGCCGCTGCGGCCCAGGGCCTTCGACCTGGCCCGGCTGAACGAGGCGGCCGGCTCGCCCTGGGCCGCGCCTGTCGTGCTGCACAACGCCGCCGTCGAGATGCGCTTCTGGAAGCTGGCCGATCCCATGCCGGCCCTGGCCCGCAACGCCGACGGCGACCAGCTGCTGTTCGTCCACGAAGGCGCCGGCGACCTCTTCTGCGACTATGGTCGGATCGCCTATGAGGCCGGGGACTATCTCTATCTGCCGCGCGGGACCATGTGGCGGCTGACGCCCTCGGCGCCCACGGCGGTGCTGATGATCCAGGCCACCAACAGCCACTTCACCCTGCCCGACAAGGGCATGCTGGGGGGCCACGCCCTGTTCGACCCGGCCATGCTGGACACGCCCTCCATGGACGAGGCCTTCCGCGCCCACCAGGCCCTGGCCGGCGAGTTCAAGGTGGAGATCAAGAAGCGCGGCCAGGTCTCGACGGTGACCTATCCCTACAACCCCATCGACGCGGTGGGCTGGCACGGCGACCTGGCGCCGGTCCGGCTGAACGTGCGCGACCTGCGGCCGGTGGTGAGCCACCGTTACCACCTGCCCCCCAGCGTCCACACCACCTTCGTCTCCGACCGCTTCGTGGTCTGCACCTTCGCCCCGCGCCCCTTCGAGACCGATCCGGGGGCGTTGAAGGTGCCCTTCTTCCACAACAACGACGATTATGAGGAAGTGCTCTTCTACCACGCCGGCGACTTCTTCAGCCGCGACGGCATCGACGCGGGCATGATGACCTTCCATCCGTCGGGCTTCACCCACGGGCCGCATCCCAAGGCGCTGAAGAACATGCTCAGCCAGCCCAAGCCGGCCACCGATGAATATGCCGTGATGATCGACACCCGCGACCCGTTGGAGGTTGGCGAGGCCGCCGCGACGGTTGAGAATGCCGCCTATGTCGACAGCTGGAAGACCGCCTAGGTGACCGTTCCCCTCGACCGCAACAAACGCTCGGCCGCGACCGTCCCCATGGACGTGCGCATCTGAATGCCCAGCGTCGACCGCCAGATGGATTTGGCGGACGCCGCCGAGGAAGAACTGGCAAGGGCCTGCGACCTGGGGTGGCGCGAACTCTCCCAGGTCACCCCGTGGGGCGACACCTACGAGGGCTTCACCCCGGCCGGCCGCTCCGCCTGCTTCGAGCGAAACTACCTTTGGGAGAGCGAACCCAAGGGGGACATCCGCGTCGAGGTCGTCGTCTATCAGCCGCAAGCCTATGAGCGTGGAGTTCGCCTGACCCGCGTCATTCCGCGCCGCGATTCAATGAAAACAGACATGGCAGGAGACCAGGAATGAAGCTCGCTTCGAAGAAGTGGGGGCGCGACGGGCGCCTCGTGGTGGTCTCCAACGACCTGGCCTGGTGTGTCGAGGCCAACAATGTCGCCCCCACCCTGCAGGCGGCCCTCGATGACTGGGAGCGGTGCGAGCCCCTGCTGCGCGGCCTGGCCGAGAGCCTGGAGCACGGCTCGATCCCCCGCGTGCGCTTCCACGAGCACAACGCCGAGAGCCCCCTGCCGCGCGCCTATCAGTGGGCGGACGGCTCGGCCTATGTGAACCACGTCGAACTGGTGCGGAAGGCGCGCGGCGCCGAGATGCCCGCCAGCTTCTGGACCGATCCGCTGATGTACCAGGGGGGCTCCGACGGCTTCCTGGCGCCGCGCGATCCCATCCCGCTGGCCGACGAGGCCTGGGGCTGCGACATGGAGGGCGAGATCGCGGTGATCACCGGCGACGTGCCCCAGGGCGCGAGCCGCGAGGAGGGCCTGGCGGCCATCCGCCTGGTGATGCTGGCCAACGACGTCTCCCTGCGCAATCTGATCCCCGATGAACTGGCCAAGAACTTCGGCTTCTTCCAGTCCAAGCCGGCCTCGGCCTTCTCGCCGGTGGCGGTGACCCCCGACAGCCTCGGCGACGCCTGGAAGGACGGCCGGCTCTCGGGCGCCCTGGAGGTGGAGTTGAACGGCAAGCCCTTGGGCGAGGCCGACGCCGGGGTCGACATGACCTTCGACTTCGGAACCCTGATCGCGCACGCGGCCAAGACCCGCGCGCTCGGGGCCGGGACCATCATCGGCTCGGGCACCGTCTCGAATCGTGGCCCCGACGGCGGTCCAGGGAAATCTGTAGCCGATGGTGGTGTTGGCTATTCCTGCCTCGCAGAGTTGCGGACCGTCGAAACCCTTGCCCATGGCGCGCCCAGGACTCCCTTCCTCAAGGCGGGCGACCGGGTGCGGGTTGAAATGCGTGACGCGCGCCGCCACTCCATCTTCGGCGCCATCGAGCAGGAGGTCTTGGCCAGATGACGGTTCAGTCCCCGCCCGCGGACACCGACGCCCCGGCGGGCCTGAAGCTGGACGCCTATCTGCCCTATCGGCTGTCGGTGGCCTCCAACGCGGTCTCGGGCCTGATCGCCCGGGCCTATGAGGACCGCTTTGGCCTGACCATCCCGCAGTGGCGGCTGATCTGCGTCCTGGCGGAGGACGGCGGCCTGACCCAGGGGGCGATCGTGGCGCGCACCGGCATGGACAAGGTGACGGTCAGCCGGGCCGCCCACGGCCTCTCCAAACGCCGGTTGCTGGAGCGGTCGGAGCATCACGCCGACGGCCGTTCACACGTCCTGGCGCTCACCCTGGAAGGATCGCGGCTGCACGCCGAGATCGCGCCCCTGGCGCTCGCCTACGAGGCGGCTCTGATCGCGGGCCTGGCCCCCGACGAGGTGGCGCTGCTGAAGCGCCTGCTCAGCCGCCTTCAGGCCGCCGCGGTCGCCCTGGCGGGCGATGCGCCGCCCAAGGCTAGTGTGCCGTCTCCGGCATCCGTACGCCCCAGCGGTGCGACCCCTCGCCGAAGCGCAGGGTGAAGCCCAGGCTCTCGCGCCGGGCCTCGTCGCGCCAGACCTCCTCGAAGCTGGTGATGACGGAGGCCTCGAGGTCCTCGGGGATATGACGGACGTCGTGGCCCGCGTCGCGGGCCATCTGCATGATGACCTCGCGCCGGTGCGCCTCGCCGCCGAAGAGCAGCAGGGTCTGGCGGATGCGCTCGGCCACGGCCTCGGCGCTGGTCTTAGGGCGCGGCTTCCGCCGCCGTTCGGTCTGGATCTTTTCCATGATCACGCCTCCCATCCAGGAGGTTGCGGCAGACCCGTTTATCGCTGCGTTAAAACTCACGCTTAACTTGTGTTCGTACAATCCTACCCGCCGCCCAGGGCCACCGTGAGCTGGTAGACGATCAGGGCCGCGAGATAGGCCAGGGTGATCATGTAGCCGAACATCACCGCCGGCCACAGCCAGCTGTTGGTCTCGCGCTTCACCACCCCGAGCGTCGCCACGCATTGCGGAGCGAAGACGTACCAGGCCAGGAAGGACAGGCCCGAGGCCAGGGACCACTGGGCCGCCAGGCGGGCCGACAGGCCGCCGGTGGCGGCCTCGGCGTCGCCGACGGCGTAGACGGTGCCAAGCGCGGCGACCGCCACCTCGCGGGCCGCCATCCCCGGCACCAGGGCCACCGACATCTGCCAGTTGAAGCCGATGGGGGCCAGGGCCGGCTGGATGAAGTGGCCGATCATGCCGGCGAAACTGTAGTCGATGGCCGGTCCCGTGGCGCCGGCCGGCGCATAGGGGAAGGTCGACAGAAACCAGACCAGGACCATCAGGGGCAGGATGATACGGCCGGCCCGGCTCATGAAGATCTGGCCGCGCAGCAGCAGGTTACGCGCCACATTGGTGGGGTCGGGCTTCTTGTAGGTGGGCAGCTCCATCATGAAGGGCTCGCTCATGCCCCGCCAGAAGAACCGCCGCATGACGAAGGAGACCCCCAGAGCCGACAGGATGCCGGCCGCATAGAGGCCGAACATCACCAGGCCCTGCAGGCTGAAGATCCCACCCACGTTCCGGTGCGGGATCACCGCCCCGATGATCAGGGTGTAGACCGGGATGCGGGCCGAGCAGGTCATCAGGGGCGCCACCAGTATGGTGGTCAGCCGGTCGCGCTTGTTGTCGATCACCCGCGTCGACATGATTCCGGGGATGGCGCAGGCGAAGGAGGAGAGCAGGGGGATGAAGGCCCGCCCGTGCAGGCCCGCCCCGCCCATGATCTTGTCCATCAGGAAGGCGGCCCGGGCCATGTAGCCGGAGTCCTCCAGCATGATGATGAAGAAGAACAGGATCAGGATCTGCGGCAGGAAGACCAGCACGCTACCGACCCCGGCGATGATCCCGTCGACGATCAGGCTGCGAAGCAGGCCCGCCGGCAGAACCTCGGCCACCAGGCCGCCAAGGCCGGTCATGGCCGCGTCGATCAGGTCCATCAGCGGCGTGGCGCCGGTGAACACCGCCTGGAACATCACCAGCAGCAGGCCCAGCAGGATCATCAAGCCCCAGACGGGATGCAGCAGGACGCCGTCGACCTTGCCGGTCAGGGTGTCGGGCCGCTCCGGCGGCCGGACATAGGCCTTCATCAGGCGCTGGGCCTCGCGGTGGGCGTCGCGGATCTCGGCCGCATCGGGCTCGCGCCAGGTCTGGGCGCCCAGGGCCGCGGCCTCCAGGGTGGTGGCGTCGATCTGGGCCACCAGCTCCTCGATGCCGCGCTTGCGGGTGGCCACGGTGGTGACGATGGGGGCGCCGATCTCGCGGGACAGGCCCTCCAGGTCGATGCGCAGGCCCTGCCGCTGGGCGATATCGAACATGTTGAGCGCCAGCACCAGGGGCCGGCCGACCCGCTTCAGCTCCAGGATCAGCCTCAGCACCAGGCGCAGGTTGGTGGCGTCGGCCACGCAGACGATGACGTCGGGCGGGGTCTCCCCGGCCAGCTGGCCCAGGACCGCGTCGCGGGTCACCACCTCGTCGGGGCTGCGGGCCCGCAGGGAATAGGTGCCGGGCAGGTCCAGCACGTGGATGGTGCGGCCGGTCGTCGTGGTGACCACACCCTCCTTCCGCTCGACCGTCACGCCGGCATAGTTGGCCACCTTGGCGCGGCCGCCGGTCAGGGCGTTGAAGAGAGCGGTCTTGCCGGAATTGGGATTGCCCACCAGGGCGACCCGGGCCGGCGACAGGGCGGCCTGGCTCATGGGCGGTCCAGCAGGACGACGACCTCGCCGGCGTCGCGGCGGCGCAGGGCCACCCGCATGTCGTCCAGGCGAACGGCGATGGGGTCGTGGCCGATGGCGCCCTCATGGATCACCTCGATCCGCGCGCCCTCGACGAAGCCGAACTCCAGCAGCCGGCGCTGAAGCTCCTCGACATCGACCCCGTGGTCCTTGCCGTCGAGGTCGGCGCGCACGTCGATGATCACGCCGCGGTCGCCCACGGAGGCGTCGCTCAGCCGCACGGTGATCCCGACCTCGGGGATCGGATCGGCCATCGCCACCCGGTCCATCGACAGATTGTTCATACGGACGCCCTCACTCGTTGCGAGTGATTATCATTCGGACGTGATTACGTCGAGAGTGCGTTGGAAGAGCCGCTTGCGGCGAAGAGTCTCGCTGGAACCGGGGGCGCGGATCAGGAATTGGCCAGTTCAGGCTGGAGGAAACGCAGTTGGACCTGGTCATCGTCAAGCGCGCCCTGGGCGTGGTCAGCCTGGGGCTCGGCCTTGCGGCCGTTGCGGCGCCCCGGCGGTTCGCGAGGTTCGTCGGCCTGACCTCCGACGAGGAAACCGTGGCCGCCTTCGGCGCGCGGGAGATCGCCGCGGGCGCGGGCCTGTTGTCGCCGGTGCGTCCAGGTCCCTGGCTCTGGCTGCGGGTGGGCGGTGACGCCATGGACCTGATCACGCTCGGCAAGGCCGCCGGTCGCGAGAACCCGCGGCGGGGAGCGGCCATGGCGGCGGCGGCCGTGGTGGGGGCGATCGTGGCGTTGGACATCCTGCTGGCGGCCCATGCCGCCCTCAATCGCCGGGAGGACGAGGCCGCGGCGCAATAGGGCCATTCGCGCTTGCGGCGCGAGGTCCCGCCGCTCCATTGCCGGCCGCTCCTGGGGCCCCAGTGGCGAAAGGGTAGACGCGGCAGACTCAATAACCCTTCTACCTACCCCGCGCCGAGCCGCCAGCTCGCCGCCCCTGTTGCATAGACCGTGCATTCATGTCATCAGTCATGACATGAATGAGTCGGCCCGCTATGTCAGCCCCCTGCGCCGGGAACAGTCAGATCAGACCCGGTCGCGGATCGTCGACGCAGCGCTCGACCTGATCGTCGGCGGCGTCGAGGGGCTGACGATGCAGGATGTGGCGAAGGCGGCAGGGGTCGCGCTGCGCACCGTGTTCCGGCATTTCCCGACCCGCGACGACCTGCTGGACGCCACCTGGCAGGCCATGCAGATTCGGATGGGCGAAACCCCCGAGCTGGAGACCCTGGACGAGCTGATCGGCTTCCTGCCGGAGCTGTTCGGACGCTATGGCGCCATGGAAGACCAGATCCGCGGCGCGATGTTCGCCCAGACCTTCGTGTCCAGCCGCCAGCGGCTGGGCTCGGACCGCGCGAGGAAGGTGCGCCGGGCGGTGGCCGCGCAGTTCACGGGTGGCGACGAGCGCAGCCGCGCCATGGCCGCGTCCGCCGCCTACACCCTGACCGTTCCCCTGGTCTCGATCGTGCTGAAGGAGGCGTTCGGCCTGTCCTCGCCCGAGGCGGCCCGCGCGTCCGCCTGGGCGATCCGCGCCCTGGCCGCGGCCTACGCCGAAGATCCAGAAGCCCTGAATTCCGAAACCCTGAAGTCCTGAAGGAAGGCCGATGATCCGACACGTTTCCATTCCCGCGCGCGATCCGCATCACGTGGCGACCGTCCTGGCCGAGCTGATGCAAGGCCGCGTCTACCCGTTCCCGGGCCCGGTCCCCGGCGCGTTCATGGCCACCGCCGGCGACGCCCACGGCACTCAAATCGAGGTCTACCCCGAACAGGCCGCGGCCGCGCCGGGCGAGGACGGCGCGCCGGGGACCTTCGAGGCCAATCCCGCGCCGCCCCAGTATTGGCCCTTCCACCTGTTGCTCTCCGTCCAGCTGGACGAGGCGGCGATCCAGACGATCGGCGATCGGGAAGGCTGGCGCACGCGCCGGTTCCACCGCGGCCCGCCGGGCCAACCCCTGTTCGACGTCATCGAGTTCTGGGTCGAGAACCGCTTCCTGATCGAACTGTCGACGCCCGACATGGACCCCGCCTACCTGCGGACCTACGACGGTCTCGAAGCGATGATGGCGCGCGCCTAGCCTCGGTCGATCTCACCGGGCGCGCGGACTTGCGGGCAAGGGCCGACCCTGAACCCAAGGACCGCTAGTGGCGCATCGCAGGCGTTCCCATCTCCCATAGTGCTAGCAGTTGCGCCGCTCGGCGAGTGACACAGCCGGCGGCATGCCCCGGATCTCGTCAGAGCGCGGGACTCAGGCCGGGACTTGACGCAACTGGTCGCGTTCCGCCGCCGTCAGCACCCTGGGCTCGGCGATCGGCCGGTCTGTAGTTGTGTCAAAGAAGGGGTTCTCTCGGAAGCCGCCCGTAAGGCGGGCGCGCATCCGGTTCCGCGCCATCCATAATATGAAGCCCGGGAGGCCGAACGCCTTGGGCTTGGGCTGACCGCGGGCCCCGCGGACGAAGAGGCAGAACCAGACGGGTCCGAACGACTGCTCCACGCTGAGTTCGGCGTTCTCCAGGCACGCCCGCGACAGGCCGACGAAGGGCAGCTTGCTCGTCGCCGGGGTGTTGCCGATCGGCGTGTTGCAACAGGCGGCATACCAGCGAAGCATGCCTTTGTCGGACAGGCGAAGACAGGCGAGATGCTCGGCGCCCGTCTGGAACTTGACGTCCTTTGGGAGGGTCTGGATGCCCTCGCTTCCGCCGCGCGTGTCCAGGAGATCGGTCTCACGCCCGAGGAAGCGGATGAACGCCTGGCAGTCCTCGCAGTAGCAGACCGAGTGACCCGCCCGGGCCCTGGTCTCGACGACGCCCGTGAGCGCGCCGCATTTGCATCGAAGAGGGTGGGTCATCGGCGGCCCTGAAAAAGGATGGCGGATATAAAAGAGAATATCTCTTTTATAAGGACCGCCCTAGCCTCGCGTCAATGACCTCCGATGACGACGTTCCATCACCGCGCCGGCGGCCCAAGGGCGACAAGCGCGCCCGCACCCGCGCCAGGATCATCGAGGTGGCCGCGCAGCTGGTCGAGGAGCGGGGCTTCGAGCGGACGACGGTGCAGGAGGTGGCCCGGCGCGCGGGCCTGAGCAACGGCGCGATCTACGGCAACTTCAAGAACCGCGACGAGATCTTCGCCGCGATCGGGCCGACATACTGGCCGCAGGTGAAGCCGCAGTTCACGCCCGGGTCGAGCTTCGCCGAGAAGATGCGCGCGGTGGCTGAGGCGACGATCGCCATCCTGCCGGAGCGATCTAGCCGGGGACACGCCCGGCTGACGGGCCTGGCCTACGTGCTCACCAATGAGGCGTTGCGCACGCTGGTGCAGGACCGTGCGTCTGCGTTCTACGCAGGCGCCGCGGAGTGGTGGCGATCCCTCCCCGAGGACGAACAGCCTCCGATGCCGCCAGACATCCTCGTTCGCCTGCTGAACGTGCTCACCGAGGGGCTGACCCTTCAATGGCTGCTCACGCCGGAGCTGGTCACGGACGAGATCATCCATGCCGCCTTCGCGGCGTTGGCCGGCGTCCGGCCAACGCTCTGAATCCCGCGCCCGTCCTTGCGCGGCCGGCATGTTTCAGTCGCCCCGCAGGGGCGTCGGACGAGGCCGCGGGTCGCCGAATCCGACAGCGAATGTCCGCGTCCCGCGGTGAAGCCAAAGTCTCCTGCTGGCGCTCAACTGACGTCGTTGGGTCCTGGTTGATTGGGGCGCTCCGTCCGCGACTAGTGGGCGCTATGCGGGGTCCGCTGTCACGTCGGCCTTATCGGCATCCGGGCGCTGAGCATCTAGTCGCCGAAGGTGCGCGGCCTGAGTTCTCGGAGGCTGCGGTCGGCCTTCCCGACCGCCGGCGTCTCGGCCGGGAGCGCCGCGGACTCACTGCGCCGCGCCGGCCAGGGCGGCGGCGGCGTGCGCTACTTCGCTTCGCCGGATTGAAGAAACCGGACGGACGCCGCCGGCGATGCCTGGCGCCCGCAGGCGCTGAAGGATGAGGATGGTGTTAAGGCAGGCCTCGGCCGCCTCGCGCCCCTTGTTGGCCACGTCATCGCTGCTGCGCACCTCGGCCTGCTCGTCGGTGTAGGTGGTCAGGATTCCGAAGGCGATCGGGACGCCGGCGGCCAGGCTGGCTGTCATCAAGCCTGTGCTGGCGGCGAGGCTTATGAACTCGAAGTGGGCGGTGTCGCCCTTGATGACGCAGCCCAGGCAGACCACGCCATCATAGCGCTCCGTGCGGGTCAGGGCCTGGGCGATCAGCGGCAATTCGAAGGCGCCAGGCGCCTCGATGATGTCCTCCTCGTCGACCCGCACACCACGGTCGCCCAACTGCGCGAGAGCGCCGCGCAGGAGGCCGCCGGTGATTGCCGGGTTGAAGCTGCTGACGGTGATGGCGATGCGAACGAGACCGGGTGGCGCCTCGTCGGAATTTCGCTCCAACGGCATGTCAGGCCGCCGTCAAATCTTGCCGGGCGGGCGGCGAAAGGCGATGGCCGAGCTTGTCACGTTTGGCGGCGAGATAGGCGCCGTTATGCGCGGTGGCGGACAGGCTGAGCGGCAGCTCCTCTGCGACCTCGACTCCGCAGGCGCGCAGGCCCGCGGACTTGCGCGGATTGTTCGTGAGCAGTTTGACCTCGCTCAGACCAAGGCTCTTCAGAATATGCGCGGCGACGCCGTAGTCACGCAGGTCGTCGGCGAAGCCCAGCGCCGCGTTGGCCTCGACCGTATCCAGGCCGCCGTCCTGCAGCGCATAGGCGCGGATCTTATTGGCCAGGCCGACCCCTCGGCCCTCGTGGCCATGGAGATAGATCAGCACGCCGCACTCGCTCTCGCCGATCCGCCGCAGAGCCGCCTGCAGCTGGGCGCCGCAGTCGCAGCGGAGGGATCCCATGGCGTCGCCCGTCAGGCATTCCGAGTGGACGCGCGTCAGGGCGCCTTCGACCAGCGCGCCCTTCACCATGGCGAGGTGTTCGCGCCCGTCGATCCGGCTACGGAAGGCGCGGACCTGGAACGGGACATCGGCGTAGGCGGAGGGCAGCGCCGCCTGGGCGATCTCGTCGACGAGGATTTCCGTCGCCATGCGATGGGCGACCAGCTCGGCGATGGTCAGGATCAGCAGGTCATGCTGTTCGGCGAAACGCTTGAGGTCGGGCAGGCGGGCCATCTCGCCGTCATCTTTCATCACTTCGCAGATCACGGCCGCCGGCGTCAGGCCCGCCAGACGCATCAGGTCGACGGAGCCCTCGGTGTGGCCTTGGCGGGCGAGCACCCCGCCCGGAACGGCGCGAAGCGGGAACACATGCCCCGGAGACACGATGTCCGCTGCGGTGGCGCCCGGCGCGATGGCCGCCTGGATGGTGCGCGCGCGCTCGAAGGCCGAAATCCCGGTGGTGATGCCGACCTTCGCCTCGATCGACACGGTAAAGGCGGTCTTGCGGCTGGTGCGATTGTCGGCGACCATCGGTGGCAGGCCCAGACGGTCCACGGTGGGGGCTTCCAGCGCCAGGCAGATCAAGCCGCGCGCCTTGCCGGCCATGAAGTTAATCTGCTCGCCGGTGGCGAATTCGGCGGCCACCACCAGGTCGCCCTCGTTCTCCCGGTCCTCGTCGTCGACCAGGATGATCATGCGCCCAGCCTTCAGCTGTTCGATCGCGTCAGATATGCGTGACATAGCCGCTCCACGTGTTTGCCCAGCACGTCGACTTCGACATTGATCTCGTCGCCGATGGCGGCGTGCTGCAGGTTGGTGTGAATCCAGGTGTGGGGGATCAAGGTGACGGCCACCGCGAAGCGGGCGCCTTCACCCTGGGCGCCTTGCGTCGGGTCGCCGACGGTGTTCAGGGTCAATCTGACGCCGTGGAGAGTGATCGAGCCCTTCTCGACGCAAAAGGGGTAAAGATCGGCCGGCAGGCTCAACTCGACCCGCCGGGCCTCACCGTCGCTCTCGAGGGCGGACAGCCGCGCCTTGCCGTCCACATGGCCTTGCACCAGGTGTCCTGACAGGCGCGTGGCGAGGGGCAGGGCCCGCGCCAGGTTGACCCGAGCGCCGACGCCAGCCGCGCCGAGGTTCGTTCTCGCCAAGGTCTCCGCCCTGATGAACGTCTCGGCCATCCCGTGAGCGTCATAGCTGAGCACGGTAAGGCAGGAGTCGTTGACTGCGATGCTCTCGCCGAGGGTCAGGTCGTCGAACCCGGTGTCGAGGATTGCGCGGCGGGCCGGGCCGTCGATCACCGAAGCTTCGTTGCGGCCGATGCGTTCGACGATACCGGAGAACATGGAGGCCTTCCGCGCCTATCGCGCTGGGCTGAACGCGGCGATCCGGAGCGCCGGGACGGCGATCCATCTCGCGGCTGGCGCCAAGCCAGCCATCTTGCTCGCGAACGTGGGAGTGAAAGTCATGTCGCCACTATGGTTCAAATTTAGATTTGAGCAAGCCGGATAGATTTGCATTGACCTAAAATTTATATTTGATCGAATGTGAAAGTTAGATTTCCGCCCACTTGATATTTCAGTGCAGGTCTCCCGAATGAGCTCGTTTCCTCTCGCCTCGGTGGAACCGCAAGGGTGGGCCTCAGGAAGGGCGGGCCTGAGCGATGGGGAGTGGGCGCCGGGCTTGCAGAAGACGCGCATCTACGAGCGGATCCTGCTCGACATTATCCTCGGCGAGCTGCCGCCGATGCACATGCTCGATGAGAGGGCCCTGGCGCGCCAGTACGCAGCAGGTGTGGCGGGGGTGCGTGACGCCTTGGGCCGCCTGGCCTTGGAGGGCCTAGTCATGCGCCGGCCCCGGGTCGGGACTGCGGTTTCGCCACTCGATATCCGGGAAATCGAGCACGCCTACGACGTGCGGCGCCTGCTCGAGGGGCGCGCTGCGTCGCTCGCCGCGAGGGCCGCGAAGGCGGCGGACATTGCGGTGATCGTCCAGGCCTTTGACGGCGCCGAGAGCGCCGTGGCGGCTTGCGAACTCCGGGTCTTGCTGGGCATGGACCGCGCCTTCCACGCCGCCGTGGCGCGCGCCACCTACAACCCGACCCTGGCCCGCTTTGTGATGCATCTGCAAAATCTCGCCAGTCGGTTCTGGATCTGGGAGATGGAGAAGCAGTCGGCGGAGGATCAGCTGCAGGACGTTTACCGCCACCGCGCCCTCGCCGCGGCCATCGCGTCGCACGATCCACTGGCCGCCGAGGCTGCGGCGGTGGAACTAGTGGGGGCGCCGCCGAGCGCCTACCGCTGATCCGAACAGCGGTCCGAGATCGGTCCGCCTTGGCCGCAGCCGCCGATCAGGCCACGGCCAGAGGTTCTTCCAGGAGGGACTTCACGCCGCCGAGATCGCGCTGGCTGAGCTTGGCGGCGATGACGACGGTGTCCCATAGCTCCAAATCCTGGTCAGGCCAAAGCCGCCTTCTCGGATCGCCGGCGGCCAGGGCGAGGATACGTTCGGGGAGCCCATGGATCCGCTCCAGCTGAGGGAGTGGGGAGGGCGTCCGGGCCTGCAACAGCGCGTCGAGGACCTCCTGCCAATCTGCCGCGCCGGCCTGAAGTGGGGCCGGCGTGGGGCGGGCGATCTCGGGGCGCGGTCGGTCGCCGAAGGCAGCGGCGAAGCGACCTAGACTGGCCGACAGGTCCAGGGGATGGTGGCCTACCTGGCCTTCCATGGCGCCCGCCATCGCCACGACTTCCGCAGGTTCCGCGGATGCGGCGCCTGTCATTACCGAGACGAAATGCGCGAGCTGGCGGCGTGTCAGCAGCAGTCCGAGTTCGCGAACCATATCGGCCGGTTCGTCCGGGGAATGCACAAAGTCGAGAAGGAAGTCGCCGGCGCCGAGTCTGGCCCGAAGCTGATCTGGCGCCCGGTTGGCGCTCTTCGCGTGCCCCTTAAGATCTCGCAGGCGCTCGCTGGCGCCCGATCCCGTGGGATCGCGCAAGAGCACCACCAGCGCCTCGCCGGCGGAGAATAGAAGGTCCGCGGCGGCCAGGCGTTCGACCGGAACCTTGTTCATGTCGAAGCGCCACAGTTCGCGGAGCTGATGCCGCGTAATGCTCAGCGGCGCGCAAGCGAGAGCTTCGAAGCCGCATTCGGCGAGCAAGGCTAGGCCTTTGCGCACGGCATGGCTCACGACGGCGTCGGGCTTGAAGAGAATGTAGGTGTGCCGGCTCCAGGCGGCGTTGGCTCCGCGGCCCGCCATGTCCTGGATCAGCGCCCAGGTCTCCCGGTACGAGGTCTCCTGCGCGAAGTAGTGGCGCTTCGTTGCCGACTGACTCGGCACGGTGGCGAGATCGGGCACGGGGGCCCCCGTCGTCGCGTTGAATGCGGCCTCAACGCCCGTCACGCGCATTCCTCCGTCCGCGATGGTCGAGAGCGAATGTCCCTCCGCTCGGGCGCCGCCACATCGCGTTCATGGCCTTTGCCCGCTGTGGGCGGCAGGGGTTTCGGCGACGGGATCGCCCTCGATGGGTTGAGGTGAAACGCCCACGGAAGCGCCGTTTCGGGCCCGGCGATAAGCGTCCAGATAGTCGGCGCGCTCGGTGCCCATGATCCGGTCCCAAAAGCTGAAGTAGAGGCCGTAATTGCCGGCCCCCCGTTGGTGGTGAAGATCGTGGTGGGTCACCGTCGTCATCCAGCCCAGGCGCGGGTGTCCGTCACGACCCGCAGGGAACACCTCCCGGCCGCCGTGCGCCATCGCGTTGCGCGCGATCATGGTGACCATGAACGCCACCAGAACCGGATAGGAGAGCGGCGTGATCAAGCTTGCCGGCAGGATGAAGGCGCCGTTGACGAGGGCCTCAAGCGGGTGGAACGCGTAGGCGGTGAGCACTGTGGGCGTGCGTGACTGGTGATGCAGCTGGTGAATTGGCCAGAAGGCGCGCGTATGGAGCAGCCGATGGGTCCAGTAGAACCAGGTGTCGTGGCCTATCAGAAGAACAAGCAGCGCGACCGCCCAGCGCCAGATCGGCAGTGACTCGAAGGGCTGCGGGGAGATCAGGTGGGCCATCACCGAGACGTAAAGGATCGATGAGAAGATCACCGCGCTCACGATGGAACTGATGGCCTCGCGCCGAAGCTGCGCCGGCCGCGGCGACCGGGGCTGAATCCGTGGCGCGACAGTTCGTGGCAGGACCGAGATCAGGACGCCAACGGTTGCGACGATGACGGCATAGCGCGCCACCGCCAGCGCCGTGCCGCGCGCCCAGTAGGACAGGTCATCGCCCACAGCCATCCCCATGCCAGCGTCGCGCAATCTTTGAGTGTAGGGATGATTGATTGTCAATCCATCTTGTCATGACTTTCTACCAGCGGTCACCGCGACAGTGTCCCGGCCCGCAACGCCGAAGATGCAAGCGAACCATTTGGCTGGATCGGCCCGTCCCCAATCGGGGCGCCTAGGTTTGGAAGTTTAAAGTCCGTTGACATTTGACGGATCCCGGCAATTCAATGATACACTTTGCGGCTGACCGATAGATTTGGGTCTCGTGGGCTTTTGACGGGGTTTCACTGGGGCGGATGAACCGGCAAGCGCTCCTCGACCAGCTCAGACTCGACCGCCCGCCCCCTCGGTCGACCCGGCCGGGCCAGCGGGGGCGGCACTATCTGGTTGCGGCGGGCGTGACCGCCATCCTGACTGCTGCGCTGATGGGGTGGCTGGCGCTCCGGCCCCCGCCTGCCGTGGAGACCATCGTCGTCGAGCTTCGCCAGCCGGAGGCCGTGGGGCGGGTGCTTGAGGCTTCAGGCTATGTGGTCGCCAGGCGCCAGGCGACGGTGGCAAGCAGGGTCATCGGCCGTGTCATCGAAGTTCCGGTCGAGGAGGGCCAGGCCGTTGAGAAGGGCGCCATAATCGCCTTGCTCGACACCAGCGTGACCCAGGCGCAGCTGGACGAGGCGATCGCACGTCGGAACGTCGCCCTGGCGTCGGTTCGCCAGTCCAAGGCGCGGCTCATCAACGCCGCCCCAAGACTTGAGCGGAGCCGCAGCCTGCATGCGCAGGGCTATGTGAGCGACCAAGCCGTGGAGGACGCGCAGGCGGCCCTCGACGACGCGCGCCAGACTGTCGAAGTCGCCGCGCGGGAGGCGCGTGCGGCCGAGGCCGGGGTCAGCCTCGCCCTGCAGTATCTGCAGGACGGTGTCGTTCGGGCGCCGTTCAGCGGCGTCATCACCGTCAAGGCGGCCCAACCTGGTGAAATCGTCTCGCCGACGTCGGCCGGAGGATTCACCCGGACCGGAATCTGCACGATCGTCGACATGAGCACCCTCGAGGTGCAGGTCGACGTCAGTGAGAAGCTGATCGATCGGGTCACGCCGGGGATGCCGGCGACGGTCAAACTCAACGCCTACCCGAGCACCGACATTCCGGCGGAAGTGATCGCGGTCATTCCGACGGCGGACCGGTCAAAGGCCACAGTCTCGGTCCGGATAGGCTTCAAGACACGGGACCCGCGTCTTGTTCCGGAGATGGGGGCCCAGGTGGCGTTCCTGCAGGATGGGCCGCGGACCCCGAAGCGCGCGCCGAACATCGTCCTGCCGCGCCCAGCCATCCGCCCCGGACCGGCGGTGTTCGTTGTCGAGGGCGGGCGAGTGCACGAGCGACCGATTGTCCTGGGCGCCCTAGCCGGGGACGAACAGGTCGTCGTTTCCGGGCTTTCGCCAGGAGACCGCGTTGTGGCCCGGCCCCTGGCCGGTCTTTCCAAGGGCGATCGGGTCCGGATCGCCCCGATGGCGAACAGGATCTGACCGCTGCAACCTCGAGACCGCGGAGCGCCTATGACGACTTTGATAGAACTGCTGGATGTCTCAAAAGAATATCATCGGCGCGGGCAGGGCGTGCCCGTGCTGCAGCATCTGGACCTGCAGGTCGCCCGCGGCGAGTTCCTGGCGCTGGTCGGCCCGTCGGGTTCAGGCAAGAGCACCCTCTTGAACCTGATGGCCGGACTGGACAGGCCGACGTCCGGCCGGATCGTCGTTGACGGGCAATCTCTGGAGGCGTTGTCGGAAAGCGAACTCGCCACATGGCGCGCGCGCCATGTGGGGTTTGTCTTCCAGTTCTACAATCTGATGCCGGTGCTGACCGCCTCGCAGAATGTCGAACTCCCGCTGCTTCTGACCGGACTCTCGGCTCGGGAGCGGCAGCTGCGAGTGGCTGCGGCCCTGGAGCTCGTCAACCTGGCCGACCGGCGAAAGCATAAGCCGGCCGAACTGTCCGGGGGGCAGCAGCAGCGCGTGGCGATCGCCCGCGCGATCGTAGCCGACCCCATGCTCCTGATCTGCGACGAACCCACAGGCGATCTGGACCGGGAGGCGGCCGACGAGGTTCTCGGCCTGCTTCGTCTTCTGCAGGAGGTTCGCGGCGCCACTATCGTGATGGTGACGCATGACCCGAGGGCGGCGGCGTCGGCCAGCCGAATCCTGCGTCTCGACAAGGGCGTCCTCACCCCGGAAGCCAGGGGGCTCGCCGCATGAAGTATCTTTGGCTCCTTTGGGCAGGACTTTGGCGCAAGCCGGTCCGGACCTGCCTTCTCCTGTTGTCGGTGGCCAACGCCTTCCTGCTCTTTGGCCTGCTGGAGGGCTTCGCCGGCGGGGTCGCCGCCGCCCAATCGAGGGTCGATGCGACCTTGCTTGTTACGGGCAACCGGATGGGTTTAGCGCAGCCTTTGCCGGTGGCCTACGCCGAGCGCATCCGAAGTCTGCCCGGCGTCGTCAAGGTGTCGCCGCTCGTCAGCCTGCAGGGATCCTACCAAGACCCATCGAATCCGGTGCGCGCCTTCGCCATCGACTCCGTCCAGATGGGGTTTGGCCCGACCTTCCATATCGCTCCCGCTCAGCTCGCCCGATTCAACGCGACCCGATCAGGGGCAATAGTGAGCGAGGAACTCGCCAGAACCTACGGCTGGGCGGTGGGGGACAGGGTGCCCATTAATTCCAGATTGTGGACGAACCGCGACGGCACGGCGATCTGGCCGGTCGATATCGTCGGGACCTACAGGTCCGAGAATGCTCTGCTCGTCGGGGCGATGCTCCTTCAGTACGACTATCTCGATGCGGGGCGATCGCGGGGAAGGGGCATGGTCAACAGCCTACTCGTTCGCATCGGCGACCCGGCCGATGCTGACCGCGTCGCCGTCGGGATCGATGCGGCGTTCGCCAACGCCGCGCCGGAAACAAAGACCTCCAGCCAGCAACAGATCGCCCGCGACACGGTCAAGAGCATCGGGGATGTCGGCGTCATCGTGCGCGGCGTCACGGCCGCGGTCTTCTTCGCCCTCTTATTGTCCGTCGGCGCGGTGATGCTGCAAGCTGGCCGGGAGCGGCGGACCGAGATCGGCGTCCTTAAGGCGCTCGGGTTCAAGCGCCACGTGATCCTAGGCCTGTTTCTGGGGGAGGCGGTCCTCACCTGCGGGCTCGCCGCGGCGCCCGGACTGCTCCTGGCCTCCGTGCTGCTGCCAATCGTCGGGCGGGCTATGAAACTCCCGATGGTGCAGGGCGAATCCGCCCTGGCGATCGGCATGCTCCTGGCCCTCGCGATAGGCCTGGCGACAGGGCTTCCGCCCGCCGCGGCCGCCGTGCGACTGCGCGCCGTCACCGCGCTTTCAGGACGATAGGGAGAGGCTGATGAACCGGCTGAGGCAGATGGCGGCGATCGCGGCGATGAACCTAGGCTCCATGTCTCGGCGATGGGGCGCGGCCTTAGTGGCGGTGATCGGGGTCGGCAGCGCAGTCGCCGTCATGGTCGCCCTGCTGGGCGTCGCCTCCGGCGTCCGAAACCTAGCGCATGACCAGATCGCGGCCGACCGGGCGATCGTCCTATCGAACGGCGCAGCGGCCGAGGACCTGGGCGCGTTCACCCGCGACCAAGTGGCCGCCGTCGGCGAAGCCCCTGGCGTCGCCCGCGACCACGCGGGGCGCCCCGACGTCCTGCCGCTGGTGGTCTCCACGCTCCAGGCTACGAAGAAGACCGACGGATCGGCGATCGAGATCGCGGTGCGCGGGCTCAATCCGGAGGTCTGGGATCGGTTACGACCGACCAGGATCGTCCAGGGCCGCCTGTACCGCAGCGGCCAAAGGGAACTTGTCGTCGGCCGGGCGGTGCGCACGCGGTTCAGGCACTTTGAACTGGGCGACCGCATTCGGTTGCAGGCCGCCGAATGGACCGTGGTCGGGATCGCCGAGAGCGCCGGCGGCTTCGATGAAAGCGGGGTCTTCACCGACGACCTCTCCCTACAATCAGTGCTCAATCGACCAACCTACCAGAGTCTGCTCGTGCGGCTGACGGGGCCGGAAGCCTTGCCGGACTTCGCCAGGGCGATCGCCGCTGATCGTCGGCTCGACGCCCGCGCCCAGAGCTATCGCGACTTCGTCCAGGCCCAAACCCGGCAGCTGACTTCCCTTCTGCGATTTCTGGGCCTGTTCATTGGCGCCGTCATGGGGATCGGCGCCGCCTTCACCGCAGTCAACGCCCTATACGCGATGATCGAGGCGCGGCGGCGCGAGATCGCGACGCTCAGGGCCATCGGCTTCGAAACCGGCCCGATTTTCGGCGCGATCCTGGCCGAGGCCGTGCTGCTTTGTGCACTGGCAGGTCTTGCCGGCGGAGCGGCGGCCGCTCTTCTGGTCGGGGGTCAGGAGGCCTCTGCCTATGACTTGAGCTTCGCGGTCCAGATCACGCCTCCTCTTCTGGGAGTGGCCGTGGCCTGGGCCAGCCTGATCGGGCTGATCGGCGGCCTCGCCCCGGCGATCGCCGCTGCGCGCATACCTGTCACCTCGGCCCTGCGGGCGTTCTGAAGGGCCCAGCCATGACCCGCGTGTCGCCTTTCATGCTCCCCTCGGGCCCTTCCATCGCCCGAGTCGGGACGCGGGGGCGGCGCCAAGAGGCCTCGATGACATCTCGTCCTGCGCTGAATGGCCAGGGGTTGGTCGGACCGGGCGAGCAGGAGGCCTGATGGCTGGTGCGCAGAGCAGGGCGGGCGACGCCCCTGGAGGATTTGCGCGTGGCCGATGACACTGCCCGAGCCGGGCCGGCGGAGGACATGCGCGCCTCCATCTTGTCCCGCCTTGAGGGTGTCTTGGCCATATTTCGCGCCATTGAGGCGGCCGAATTGCTGGCGACGCCGCCGGCGAGCGAGGCCGCCCAGGGCCATCATCGCCTCGCGCTTACGCTGCTGGCGTCGGCGATACGCGAGTTGGCGGCCGTCTGTGCGGAGTGCTGACCCGCCCTTGAGTGCTGCGCACCCGCCCGGCCGAAGACGTCGCGACGATCCGTGCGATGAGGCGCCCGGCGAGGCATGCATGGCGCCCAAAGGGGACTGGCTCAGCGGCCGCAATGACCGCGCGATCCGATCGTGGGCCGATCTTTTGTGACCGGCTGAGCGGCGTAAAGTGCGTGGTCGATGCCAGATAGACTGTTTACATTCATATTGCATTTGAAGATATATTTACGGGTCTACATCGGGGCGCGACCTTGATGATCAGACGCGGACCAGATCGCGTCGTGCGGACCTGGTGATGGTGGTGGAGCAGGTGATGCCGCAGGTGGTTGTGGAGCGGTCGATGCGGAATGTGGCCGTTGACCGCGTCTGGTCCATCGCGAGACGTCTGACGGACTATCCGATGTTCATGGACCAAGTCGTCAGTGTCGAGCCGTGCGCAATGCCGCATGTCATCAACGCGACTTCCTGGATTGTCCTGCTCAACGGGAACGAGCTGCGCTGGATTGAGCAGGACGAGTATGACGACGCCAACCGGAGGATGACCTTCCAACAGATTGAAGGAGATCTCGCAGAGTGGGCCGGGTCCTTCGAGACAGCCGTCGTCGACGGGCAAGTCCTGGCGCGTTACGATGTGACCTTCGACCTGGGAGTTCCGGCCCTAGCGGACGTCCTGCATCCCCTGGGTGAGATCGCGATCCGATCGAACTGCCGACAGATGCTTGAGGAGCTCGAACGGCAGAGCCGTCTCGTTCCACAAGCCAATGAGTGATTTCGATCGCGTCATCCTCACGGGCGCCACGGGCGCGGTCGGTGCCTATTTCGTGCGCCGGCTGGTCGATGAGGGCTCGCCGCCGACTGTATGCATCCTTCGCGATCCCAACGCGCTGGAGCGCCTGGGGCGCGCAGTCGGGCCCGAGATCGCAAGCCGCATCACGCCCGTGTTCGCCGACCTGACACGGGAGGACGAGGTTCTCGCGGTGACCGCGAAGCTTGGGAAAAGCGAGCGGTCGCTGGTGCTGCACTGCGCCGGCGAAGTCTCGTGGACCAAGTCGGAGCGCTTGGCCGCGCCGATCAACATCGACGGGACGCGACGGGTGGCGCAGCTGGCCGTGACGGTGAGCCGCCAAACACCAAGCCTCGTCTTCCTGTCCACCGCATTTTGCTCAGAAGAGCATCCGCCGCGGAACCCCTACGAAGCGACGAAGCTGGCCGCTGAGCGTTTGCTGGCCGCGGAGTTCGCCGGGCTTGTCGACATTTCGATCATGCGCTGCAGCCTCGTCGTGGGAACGTCGTCGGACGGGTGGATGTCTCGTTTCAACGGGCTCTACCCCCTGATCCGGATCCTCGCCCTCGCCGAGGTGCCCTGCTTGATCGCAGATCCGGACTATTGCGTCGACTGCGTGCCTGTCGACTTCGTCTGGGAGCAGGCGGTCCGCGCGGCCGCGATGCCTCGGCCTCCCGGTCAAATGCTTCGCCTGGTCGCCGCCGCGGGACGCCGCGCCATGCCGCTCCAATCGCTCGCGCGCCTGGCCGTCGGCCGCGTGGATGCGCTGCGGCGACGGCATCAGCAGCCGCCCCTGCCGGAGATCTCGATCCTGGCGGAGCGTCAGTTCCGGTTCCTGATGCGGAGTTCCAAGAGTTGGAATCTCTCGCAGCGGTTCGCGAAGGTCGAAGAGATCAGCGAACTGATGGCGGGTTATGTCTCGCATGGGGGCAGCGGTCGGGAGATCGAGGCGATCGCCCTCGGTGGACCGCCGCCGGATCCGGCCGCCTACATGGACCGCGTCCTGGACTTCTGGATCACCTGCAACGAGCGCCGCGTCCTCGGCGCGCGCCGGCCAGACTGGCTTCTGGCCGGGGAGGGCGCCGGCGCATGATGCTCCGACCCGAGATATTGACGGCTCCCGATCGCGCCAACAGCGAAGGCCGACGGAATGTCGAGGACTACTTCGGCCGGTGGAACATCGACCGGGCGGGATTGGAGGCTCAGGTCCTCCGCGGGTTCCCCGGGAACGCCGCAGCCTACTACGTGAGCACTATTCCACGTGGCCTCGGCGGATCGACGAGCGATATCGACCTGCTGCTGGTGACCGATGACCCCTCAAGCCAGGAGATCAGCATGTCGCGCATGCTGTTCTTCGCCGATCGGCGCGTCGGGGTGAAGGTGCTCTTGCGGCGGCAGATCGACGCCAGCTTCGACGCCGTCGAGGATGAGATCGCCGCATGGGGCCGTGGCGAGGGCTATCCGGCCGGCCGCCTCCCGATCAAGTGGATGGATCTCGAGCGCCTCGTGAACGGCGCGCGGTTCGACGGGGATCCCGAGTATCGTGGTCGGATCAGCACGCTCGGGCGGTGGGCGACCTTGGTGTTCTTCGCGGCCGTCGTCGAGCAGACCTTTCTGCAGGGGCTTGCCGTGCGGGCAGGCTTCGCCGCGGCGGCGCGCGCCTACGCCCAGGCGGCCGTCGCGGCGGCTATGGACTGCGTCATGGCGAGTTGCGGTCACTTTCAGTCCAACACGAAGTGGACGCTGGAACGCTGGGCGCGGTTCGACCGGGAAGGGTTGCCGGCGGTGGTGCGGCGCCTTGCTGAGCAGGTCGACGAGACTCGGCGCCTGATCGAGTCCCCCGCCGCCGCCGCTGTGGGGCAGGGGTTGTCGCAGCTGCGCGACGACCTTGAACGGCAGCTCCTGGCGGCGGTCGCGGGGGGGCGGCCTCACCTTGCGGTGAACGCCGATGTGGCGGTCAACGACTTCCTACCCGGCGCCCTCGTTCTTCAGACCCACCATCGGGCCGCCGTGGTGGACCGTCAGGCGTACGAGCGGCTGCTGGCGGCTGGCGGCGAGACGGCGTCACCCGCCGCCGCGGCCATGGCCCTCGCCCTTCTTGAGGGCGGATTCCTAAGGCTTGGGCACAGCGCGCAAGGTGCCGCTCCTGTCATCCCACCGAGCCCGCCGGAAACGGAACCCAAGGCGCGGATACTGCTGGCGGACTCCCTCATCTGCCTGATCGACTTCTACTGGCATGCCCTCTCGTACCTGCAGAATGCGTTGGAGGACGTGGCCGGCGCCGACGGCCGTCTCGCCTACCTGTCGGCCTTGCGCTGGCGCTTGGTGGCTGCGTTGCAGGCAATGGAAGACGCACTCCTCGGGCAGGACACCGCTGTCGGGCCGGTTCACCGCGCCGCGCACGCCCTGCAGCGCGGCCTGCCCGTCTTCGGTCTTTCCAGCACGGATCTCAGGGTGAGGCTAAAGCTCGACGAAGGCGGGTTGCGCGCCGGCGATCTCGCCCGCGCGATGCTGGATCTGGGGGATGAGGTGCTTGGGCGTCTACCCGGCCAATTGCCGGCGGCGCTTGGGCGCACGGGGCAGCGAGAGATCATTCGCGCCATGCAGATGTGGTCGAGAGCGGCCGCCTTCCGCGGCGACGATATCGGGTTCCTCGCGGCGCGGCTGCAGGAAATCTAGCCGAAAGGAACAGAGATGGATGCGCTTGACGTCGTGCGGACTGCCTTGGCGGAGGAATGCGGGACCGATCCCGGGCTGATCCTGCCGCAGGTCCATCTGCTGAACGACCTGGATATCGACAGCTTGGACTTATTGAACACTGCGTTTCGGATAGAAAAGGATTGCGGCGTGAAGCTCCCCTTCCGCGCCTGGCTGACGACCGAGTACGGCGACGAGCCGGCCGAGGTGAGCCCCTTCCTCGTCGCCGAGATCTGCGACTTCATCGCGCGCGAAACCAGATCGGCGCTTGCGGCCTCGGGTGGCGCGTGAGCCCGACGGTGGCCTTCGCCGCCCCGCTCCCGGCCGTGGTGACTGGCGGGCAAGCGGCATGACGCGCGTCGTCGTGACCGGGATGGGCTGTGTCAGCGCCATCGGACAGGGCGTTGATCAGGCGTGGGACAACGTCCTGAACGGCCGCGGAGGGGCCGCGCGACAGACTTTCCCGGTCGATGGGGAGGGCGTCTCAACCGAGGCGGTGGTCGCCGCGGTCACGAACGATCCCCTACCGGCGCTGATGGCGCAATTCGGACGCAAGCCAATCCTTGCGGTGGATCGGTTCGCCAACCTGGCTGCCGTCGCCACCCTGGAGGCGCTCGGCGACGCCGGGGTCGAGCCTGGACAGGCGGTGCTGGAGCGGGCGGCCATCGTCTATGGCGCTTGCTCGGGCGGCCTCGTGTCGATCGAAGCCGCCTATGCGCGCATGTTTCTGACCGGCGGCGGCCAGCCGCATCCGCTCACGGTGCCGCGCCTGATGTCGAGCGCGCCGGCGTCGCACCTTTCCATCCTTTTCGGGGTGCGCGGGCTTTGCCTCACCGTCGCCACAGCCTGCGCCTCATCGGCCCATGCCATCGCCGAGGGGATGCACCTCATTCGTTCAGGCCGCGCCGACATGGTCATCGTCGGGGGCGCCGACGCCAGCCTGACCTACGGCGCGATGCGCAGCTGGGGCGCCCTGCAGGCCACGTCGCCGTCCGCTTGCCGGCCCTTCTCCAAGGGGCGCGACGGCACCATCCTGGGCGAGGGCGGAGCGACGCTGATCCTGGAAAGCGAGGTCTCGGCGAGCCGGCGCGGCGCGAGGGCGCATTGCTACCTCGCGGGGGCCGGGGCCAGTTCGGACGCCGCGCATATGACCCAGCCCAATGCGAAAAGCGCGGCGGCCGCGGTGCGGGCGGCGCATGAGGACGCGGGGCTGCCGCTGGACACAGGCGTACTGATCAGCGCGCACGGCACCGGCACCGCCTTGAATGACGTCACCGAGTCCTGGGTGCTGCAGGACGTCTACGGCGCGCACCTGTCGCAGAACCGGGTGATCGCCACGAAGTCGGCGCATGGCCATATGCTCGGCGCGACCGGGGCGATGGAGCTCATCCTCGCGGTCAAGGCGCTCGCGCACGGCCTCGCGCCGCCAATTCTCAACTATCTGGAGCTGGATCCCGACTGCGAGCTGCCGCTGGTGCTGGCCCCCGAGGCCATCACCTATCGTGCCGCAATATCCGCCTCATTCGGCTTCGGCGGCCTGAATTCCGTGCTGGCCGTGACCCTTCCGTAGAGCCCTCGCATGCCCCTTGAAATCGAGCGAAAGTTCCTCGTCGCCGGCGTGGCTTGGCGCGAGGGGGCGGTCGCCGAACGTCTCGTGCAGGGCTATCTCGTGGCCCTGCCCGACTTGTCGATCCGGGTCCGCCGCACCGGTGACCGTTGCGCCATCACCATCAAGGGAGGCCGGGCCGGCCTAGTGCGTAGCGAGTACGAGTACGACATCCCCGTGGTCGACGGGGAGGAACTGCTGCGAAGCCTATGCGGCGCGCGGGTGATCGAGAAGGTCCGACACCGCCTGAGTTTCGCCGGGCGCACCTGGACCGTCGACGAATTTCTCGGCGTCCACGCCGGCCTTCTCCTCGCCGAGGTCGAGCTCACGCGCCCGGATGAGATCATCGAGCTTCCGCCCTGGCTCGGCCTGGAGGTGACCGGGGACCCCGCCTATCAGAACGCCACCTTGAGCCGTGGCGCGGCGGGGTCGGACGGCGAGCGCACCTGAGCGCCTTCCCCCGCCTCGAGGTCGGACCGGCGTCGTGGTGCGTGGCGCCGTCAGGTGGCCAGAGCGTAATCCAGATAGCCTTGCGGGCCCTGAGTGTACCAGGTTTCTGGATCGTCCGGAGTTAGGGGAAGGCCACGTTGGAATCTGCGAACCAAGTCCGGGTTGCTGATGAACTTCCGCCCGATGGAGACAGCATCCGCGCGGCCGGCGTCGAGGGCCGCTTGCGCCTGCGCCCTATCGTAGTCCGTGCTGATGACGAAGGTCCCCTTGAACGCTGCGCGCATGAGGCGTCCGACCGCCGGCAAACCCAAAGCGCCATTGGGGGCTTTCGGATCGGACTCGCGAATCTCCAGGAAGGCGATCCCCATGTCGGATAGCACTCCGGCGGCGCGGGTGAAGACCTCCAGGGGGTTGCTGTCCTTCACGCCCTGACGCTCGCCATTGGGCGACAGGCGCACGATGGTGCGGGCCGCGCCGATCGTGTCGACGACGGCCTTGGCGACCTCCCGTAGCAGGCGGCCTCGGTTGTCGATCGATCCGCCATAGTTGTCGGTTCGGAAGTTCGTGCCGTCGCGGAGAAACTGGTCGATCAGGTGACCATTCGCGGCGTGAATCTGCACACCGTCGAACCCGGCGCGCTGTGCATTTCGCGCCGCGCGGCTGAAGTCCTCGAGCAGAGCTGGGATTTCGTCCGCCCGCAACGGCCGGGCCTCGGGGTAGGGCGCCCGGCCCTCGTAGGTGTGCGCAAGCCCGGGCGCCGTGGTCGCCGAGGCGGAGACTGGCTGTCCGCGACCTGGGAAGTTCGAGTGGACTGCTCGTCCCATGTGCCAGAGCTGGCAGACGATCTTGCCGCCCGCCCGATGCACGGCGTCGACCACGGGCTTCCAGGCCTCGACCTGCGCCTCAGACCAGATGCCGGGCGCGTAGGGCCAGCCAAGGCCCTGCGGGCAGACGCCGGTGGCTTCCGTGATGATGAGGCCCGCGTCCGCCCGCAGCCGATAGTAGTCGGCCATCATGGGCGTAGGCACATGGTCCCGGGTCGCCCGCCCCCGAGTGATGGGCGCCATCACAATGCGGTTGCGGGCCTGAATGGCGCCGAAACTGATGGGATCGAAAAGGTCTGGCAAGTCCGCCCCCTCGCAGTCGTGGGATGCATTGTTGGTAAAGTGATTTAGTCGGAACGTTCGCGCGAGCGTCAAGTGTAGATAGTGTATTGGGGGCGAGCCGAAGTCGATCTCGTTCGCGTCCCAATTCAGGCGGGCCGGTCGATCCGGCTTTGCGCAGGAGGCGCCGCCAACGGGGGGCAGGGCGTCAGCCCCAGGCGGCGGCGCGCTTCCGCCGCGTCGAGATGGACTTGCTCGACCATGGCATCGACACTGGCGAACGTCTCTTGAGGTCGCTGAAAGGCGACGAGGTCCGTCTCTATCGTCTGACCGTAGATGTCGTCAGCGAAGTCAAACAGCCAGACCTCCAGCACCGGCGCGACTTCCCCGGTCGTTGGGTTGACGCCGATGTGCGCGACGCCAGGGAGTTGCCGGCCGTCCTCAAACCGTGTGCGTGTGGCGTAGACGCCGAACCTGGGCGTCACATAGTCGCCGAGGGGGACGTTGGCGGTCGGAAAGCCTAGGCGTCGGCCGAGCTTGCGGCCATGCTGGACCACGCCCTCAATGGCGAAGGGCCGGCCGAGCATTGCCGCCGCCTCATCAGGCCGACCCCGCCGGAGCGCTTCGCGCACCCGCGCCGAACACGTCGAAACGTCCTGGTGCGCGCCGGCGTCGCTCTCCGACACGGTGAAGCCGAACGCCGCCCCGCAACGGCGCAGCGCGCCGAGGACCCCGCCCGGGCCCAAACCCATGCCGCCCTCAGTGGCCACGTGTCGGACGCCCAGCCCGTCTACGAGCACTTCTCTGATGAAGTCGTCGTTCCCAAGGTCTGCGGCCTGCGCGTCCATGTCCAACAGGTAGAGGAGGTCTACACCCAGGGCTTGAAGTCGGCGGATCGTCTGGTCGGGGGTGGTCAGGCAGGGCTGGACGTCAGCGTCTTGGCGCGGGCTAGCGCAGCTGACGACCCCCAAGGGTGTCCGGAATGCACGGGCGGCCGCTGCCGCGGCGGCGATCAGCTGGACATGGCCTTGGTGGACCCCGTCGAAGTCACCGAACGCGATCGCCGCACCCCGATCGTCCGGGGTCAGTCGCCGCCAATCGCGAAGGATTTTCATAAACCTCTCCAGGCATTCGCGACGGGCACGGCGCGCCGGCGAGGGCCGCTTGCTGCGCGTCCCAGCGAGACCGGCGGGCTCAACCGCTCGTGGCGCGGCTGGTGACCGCCGGTGGATCAATGAGGATCGAAGTGATGCCGCTGGCGCTCAGGGTGTCGACCAGTTCGGCGACGGTGAACGCCAGTTCGTCTGCGTCGCGGCCGCGCAGCACCAGGTTGGAGCCGTAGCCGGCCTCACTGAAATAGGGGTAGCTTCCCAAGGAAAGCGCCGGATGTGCCGCCGCCACGCGTTCCAGGGGCGCGGCGATCAGGCCTTCGCCCACGCCGTCCACGCGTACGGTGCGCGACATCACCACCGCTCCGCCCTTGAGGCGCCAACCCACGTCGCTCAGCATGCCGCGCATCACCTGCGGCACCCCGGCCAGGACAAAGACATTGTCGATCAGAAAACCCGGCGGGCCGCCAAGCGGGTTCTTGATCAGCTCACTGCCATTGGGCACGCGGGCCATGCGCCGTCGCGCGGGCGTCAACTCGTCGGGCCAGCGGGCCTCGAGGATCGCGAGGATCTCGGGATGCTCGTAAAGCGGGGCCTCGGACACCTCGGCCACGCAATCGGCGGTGATGTCGTCGTGGGTTGGACCTATGCCGCCGGTGGTCAGGACATAGTCGTAGCGGTCCCTGAGCGCCCGAAGCGCCGCTATGATCTCCGCCCGCTCATCTCCGATGATCCGCGCCTCGGCCAGATCCACACCATGGGTCGCGAGGAATGACGCGATCGCCGCGAGGTTCACATCCTGGGTCCGGCCGGAGAGAATTTCGTCGCCGATGATGAGCACGGCGGCGGCTACGCCTTCGGTCGCGTTCATCGCCCGAACCTCCTGTCTTCGAGCTGAGCCATGTTCCTGACCTAGACCTCGAAACCCAATCCCGCAAGTCTAGACGAAATCGCGAAAATGTTACCTAGCCCGCTATCGACCCATCAGGACTTCAGCCGGGCTCCGATCGACTGGATTTCGCTCAGTGCGAGACCTTTTGTGCGGCGACAGCGCCCCAATCGGCGGGACGTCGCCGTGCCAGTTGGAGTGCGCGCGAAGTGTAAGCGCGATCACGTTCACGTTGACATTTCGCTACATTTGAAAAATCGTGAAGGCGCGAGCGGGACGCGCGTTCGACTTTGTCGCCGCCGCTCCACTTGGCATCGACTTCGAGGATCAGATGTGCAGAGCCAATCTCCTGAGCGTCGTATCGGCCGAGCGCCTTCGGCGCCGCGCACCCCCGAGCGAGGCGTGACGATGTCATTCAAGCTGCTGGATCCCTTTAGACTGCATGGTCTTTCGCTGAGCAGCCGGGTCGTTGTCGCGCCCGTCATCCACCCGCAGGCGGACAAGGACGAGGTGTTGACCCCCTACATGGTCGACTACTATCGCCGCCGCGCCAGCGCCGGCCTCATCGTCACGGGAGGCGCCTGGGTCAGCCCGGAGGCGATCGGATGCGCCGACATGCCCGGCGTGTATACCGAGGCGCAGACGAGCGGGTGGAGGGCGGTCGCTGAGGCGGTCCACGCGGCGGGCGGGAAGGTCTTTCTCCAGCTGGCTCACACTGGGGCGATCTCCCATCCCGATCACTTCGGCGGCGCACTCCCGTTCGCCCCATCGGCCTTGGATCCGCGGGCGAGGTCGATCACCCCGACGGGCTATCAGCCGACAGTGACGCCGCGGGCGATGACGCTTGAGGACATCGGCCGGACGATCGAGCACTACCGGGCCGCGGCGAGGAACGCGAAGCGCGCGGGGTTCGATGGCGTCGAGATTCATGGCGCGCACGCCTTCCTCATCCCAGCCTTCCTCAGCAGCGCCACGAATATTCGCACCGATCAGTATGGGGGATCGCCCGAGAACCGCGCCCGCTTCCTCCTGGAGTTGGTCGCCGCTGTGGTCGAGGTCTGGGGCCCCGGCCGGGTCGGGCTCAAGCTCAGTCCCGCCGCGGCGGCGGGACGCCTTCAGCCGAACGCCGATACTGAGCCGACCTATCGGCATCTGCTCGGGTGCCTGAACGCCTGTCGTCTGGCCTATCTGCGTGTCGAAGGCTCGAAGACCACGATCGAGGGCTCAGCGGCCGAGACCTTCCGGAACATGGCGCGCTGGTCCCGGCCGTTGTACTCCGGCGTCCTGATCGCTGGCGGCGGCTATTCCTTGGAAGACGGCGAGGCCGTGCTGCAGTGCGGTGATGCGGATCTGATCGCCCTCGGCGCGCCGTTCGCCGAAGATCCCGACCTGATCGAACGTGTTCGCGAGCATGGGTCCGCCCGGCGCATGACGCCGGTGGACTAGCCCAACTGCGGTGTCCTCGACCATGCGCCGATCGGCGGCTCAGGGCCTCGTTGAACGGGGATTGTGCGCGGGGGCCGCCACTGCGCTTCGCTCAGACCTTCCGTGCGCCTGACGGGCGGCGTGACCTGGCCGGGGCCTTAGCGACCGGGCGTCCAAGACCGATCCGTTTGGCCACTTCCGAGCGTTCGCGCGCATAGCTCGGCGCGACCATGGGGTAGTCGATGGGAAGGCCCCATTTCTCCCGATATTGCTCCGGCGTCATGCCGTACTTCGCCATCAGATGGCGGCGGAGCGAACGGTAGCGGCCGCCGTCCTCGAGGCTGACGACATACTCATCGGTGACCGACTGCTCGATCGGGACGGCCGGGCGGGGGGCCGCGGCCTGGACGCCGGCGGAGGCGCTCGCGGGCGCCTTGGGCGAGGCGGTTTGCGCGGCCTCCAGCGCCGTGGAGGGCAGGAGGCCCGGGGCCGCGACGCTGGCCGGTCCCTCGAACGCCGCGCGGACATCGCCGATCAAGCGGGCGAGATCAGCGGGGGGAACACTTGTGTTCGAGAGATAGGCGACGAGGATGTCCGTCGCCAGCTTCGCGGCGACTTCCGTGTCAACTCCACCAACGGCCATTACGGCGCTCCTTGGGTCAATTTCGAGAGGCGCGAGATTCGCGCCTGTATTGATCGTGGTGCAGCAACATTTCAACCAGGCGTCAAGTCCATAGTGTCCGCTGCCTGGCATTTTCGACCGGCTCCGTGTCTAGACTTCAAGGCATGCGGCCAACATGCGTCAAGAGGACGCAAGGCGCCGCTCGTGGGCCTCCTTGGGTTGATTGATCGGCCTAAATTCAGCTCCAAGACAACTTATGGCTGACCGACTGGACTTCACACGCAATGTATGATCCATTTGTGACGGCTCCGACGCGCAGTCTTGCCAGCCCTTGAGGCAGAAGGGGGCGCGGGGGCGCGGGGGCGGATGAGGAGGGCGGAATATGAGCGGAAGTGTCGTTCGTTTGCCCGGCAGGGGAAATGCAGTCGATCCCGAGTTGCGACGGCGATTGCGCAATATCGCCGCGGTGATCACGGCGATCCAGGCCGGCGAGCTCCTCAGCGCGTTACCGGAGTGCGCGGTCGCCCGCGATCACCACAAGACGGGAATAACCCTGCTGGCGCTCGCCGAATCCGAGATTCTGTCCATCTGCGCGGAACTCGACGGCTAGTCTGCATTGTGGCGGTCCGTCTCATTAAGCGGGCGTCGCCGGTTCCACGGTCCTGTCCGGTCGCCACCATTCATCCTGAAGGGCGCGTCGCCGGCGACATTTGCGGCGACACGTGAAGTCTAGTCGCCTAGTCTATCCGGCATGACGCAATCAAGATCACATCAGCAGATTGCGACACGGCCGGTGATCGACGGCGCTTCAGCTCCCGCGACGGCGTACGGCTGACCATGTGCGGAATCTTCGGTCTCATAGCCGCCGCCGGTGTCCGCGAGCACGAGGGGACCATGCGCGACATCCTCGCGGCGATCAGTCATCGCGGGCCCGATGACCGGGGTCTGGTCGCCGGCGCGAACTTCACCCTGGGACACGCACGACTGAGCATTGTCGACCGGACGCGGCGGGGCCGGCAGCCGATGTGGGACCGCGATGGAGCGCTCTGCATCACGTTCAATGGCGAAATCTACAACCACGGCGAACTACGGCGAGAGCTCATCGGCGCGGGCGTCCGGTTTGCGACCGGCACCGACACTGAGGTGCTGCTCGAGCTCTACAAGCGCGATGGGCCGGCCTTTCTCGACCGGCTGGATGGCGTTTTCGCCTTCTGCCTTCACGATACGCGCCGCGACGCCTTCGTCCTCGCGCGCGATCGCGCTGGCGTGAAACCCCTCTACTGGGGGCAAGCGCCACAGGGATTCGCCTTCGGATCAGAGCCCAAGTGCGTGTTCATGTGGCCCGGCTTCCGGCGAAACCTGAACCTCGCTGCGGCCAGCCAGTGGCTCGCCTACCGCAACGCCTTCGACGACACCTTGTTCGAAGGGGTAAAGGTGTTGCCGCCGGCCCATGTCATGGAGATCTCGGGCGGCCGGCGCGTGATGCGGCGCTACTGGGCGATCGATCCGCTGAGATCGCGCCGACGTGGCGTCGGCGAGGCTGCAGCTGCGTTCAAGGACGCGTTCGCCGGCGCGGTCACGCGGCAGGCCCATGCCGAGGTGCCGGTGGGCCTGTTCCTCTCGGGGGGGCTCGACTCCACAGCGATGCTCGACGCGTTCTCGGCGTCGTCGACGCGTCCGCCGGAGGTGTTCACCGCCTCGGTCGCCGTGCGCGGATATGATGAGCTGCGCTATGCCCGCCTCGCGGCCGCGTCCTATGGCGCTCGGCTGCATGAAACGCGGGTGACTGCTGAAGACTACCTGGACCAGATCGACGCCTTGACGGCGGTCAAGGACCTGCCCCTCGCCATGCACAACGAGATCGCAGTGTTCCAGATGGCGAAGGCGGCGCGACAACATGTGACCGTGGCCCTGTCCGGAGAGGGCGCCGACGAGATCCTCGCGGGATATGGCCGCCTCGCGCGAACGCCCTTCGACGCCGAACAGTCGCGCGACACCCGCCGGGGCGATCCGCTGAGCGGCTTCCTGCGCCACTACAACTATTTTCCGTTCGAGCTGCAGCGCCGCCTGTTCCGCCCCGAACTGCTGGCCGGGGTGGACGAAGCTCAACAGCGCTCGGCGGACCTCATCGGCGCACGCTGGGCCGAGGCCGCGCCCCGCAGCGGCCTCACCGCAGTGTCCCACGTCCTGACGGGGCTGCATCTGCCGAGCTTGCTGCAGATGATGGACAGCGCGACGATGGCGTCCGGCCTGGAACTGCGCGCGCCCTTTACGGACCACCGACTCACCGAACTGGCCTTCGAACTGGCCGACGAACACAAGCTCGCCTGGCGCTTTCCCGGCGCGCGCCGGCTCGCGGGCCTCTTGCCGTCGGCGCTCTATTCGGAGCGTCTCGACCGGACGAAGGTCGTCCTGCGCGACGCCTACGGCGCCACAGCGCCGCGGGCGATCCTCAGACGGCGCAAGATGGGATTCCCCTTGCCGCTTGGCCTATGGGCTGCGGGGCCCTGGCGTCAGGACATCGAGCACAGGCTGCGGTCTTCCGACGGACCGCTCTGGAGCATCCTCGACAGGACGGCGACGGGACGCTGGCTCGAGGAGAGCCTCGCTCGGCCGACGGTCGATGGCTTTGGGAAGATGGTCTGGGCCCTGCTGTCCTTGGACCGCTGGTGGAGGCTGCGGCTGTGATGTCGGACGGAATCGGTGACTGCCGCGTTGCGCTCGAGGCCTTTGTGGCCGAGGCCGGACTGTCACCGCATGCGGCGACAATGTTCCTCGACTGCGCGCTTCAGGCGGACGTGGAGCTAGTCCAGGGCGCTGTCGACCGGTTGGCGAAGCCCTATGGCCGTAACACGATCGTGGCCCTGACCCGGGAGTTCGGAATCGCGTTGGTCCGGATTCGCCCAGGGCAGGGCACGAGCTTTCATCGGCACAGGACGAGGCGGGAGTTCTTCCTGGTGCGCGAGGGTGTGCTTCGCCTCGTCACCGGGCCAGGTTCGCACGCCTTATTGGCCGGCGGCTTCGGCTGGTCGACGCCTGGCGAGGCGCATGCTCTGGAGTGCGGCGCTGCGGTCGATGTCTCGGTGCTCGAACTGTTCGCGCCTCCGGACTTCAACGACAAAGTCCGCCTGTCGGACCGCTATGCCCGAACCCTCGGCGCAGTCACCAAGCTGCAGTGAGCGGCGCAGCGAACGGCGCCTTCAGCTGGGCGCGCATCGCAGCTTCCAGAGCCTCGTAAGCGCGATCGCCCGAACGGTTGAGCCATGCGTCCTCGCCATCGCCTTCTAGGTCAATGAGCAGCGGGGCGAAGTCGTCGAACTCCGCATACAGTCCCTGGGCCGAGCGGGCGACGGAGAGCCTGTGGGGGCGCCCATCGGACGCCATCACGTCGGAATAGTCATAATACCATAGGGCGTGGTCCATGCGCAGCGCCTCCGCGCGGCCCTCGACGAGACCTCTCAATGTCCGCCCGCGGCAGGCCGGCAGCGGCTCGGCCTCAGCGTAGTCGAGGAGGGTGGGAGCGATGTCGACCGCTTGGGTGAAGCTCTGCTCCCGCCGTCCGCGGCCGGCATCGGCCTCGCGCCGCGGATCGCGCACGATCAAGGGCACGTGGAAAGACTGGTCATAGGGACCGAGCTTGTTCATGAGCCAGTGGTCGCCAAGCTGATCTCCGTGATCAGATGTCACGATCACCAGGGTGCTGTCGGCCAGGTCCAGGGCCTGCAGCCCGTCGAGGAGTAGGCCGACGCCGGCGTCGAACTCGGCGACCGAAGCGAGGTAGTGCCGCCTTAGATCGAGAAGCGTCTCGGGGTCGTCGGGGGCCGCGGCCCGCGGCGCGCGAAGTTGTGCGCCGAGATAGGGATGCCGGCGGAGCGCCTCCGCCCGCGTCGGCCCGCGGCGCGGGAAGTCGGCCGCCGACAGCGATGGGAGCGGGAAGTCTTCGGCGACGACATAGGGGTCGTGGGGACGGAAGAAGGTGACATGGAGCGCCCATGGCTTTGAGCGGCGCCGCGCCATGAACGCGCAGGCGCGGACGGCCAGGTAGGCCGTGTCGCTGTCGGCGAAGGCGTAGGACGCCCGACCCCATCGGTAGGCGCCATGCGCTCCGGCGCTCACGGGGGTGGGATCCAAGAGCCGGCTCGCCGGGGTGGGGGCGGGGCGTCCGCGCGCGCCCAGCCAGGCCGCCCAGTCGCTCTGATCCACCCGATGCTCGGCCTCGCAGACGAGGCCCGGCAGCAGGCCCTCGAAGCCGCGATCGTCGCTCGCAGTATCCGATACCGTGTGGCTGTAACCCACCAAGTGGGCCTCGCGCCCCGCCGCGGCCAAGGATGCGGCCCAGTTGGCGGCGAGGCCACGCGCCGGAGCGCCGTTGCGCCAAGCGCCATGATCGATGGGAAACCGCGCGGTGTGGATCGACGTGCGACTGGGACCGCAGGGCGCGGCCTGGCCGTAGTGCCGGGCCATCCAGACGCCCTCCCGCGCCAGGGCGTCGAGGTGGGGTGTGACCGCGCGGGTTGGCGCCGCAAGGCCGAAGGCGTCGGCGCGCCACTGATCTGCGGTGACGAACAGTAGATTGAGGGACGAAGAGCTCACCATGCCAGGGGTTCTGCGGCCGCCAGCAGGCGGATTCCCGCAGCGGCGATCGCCTCTGGCGCAAACCCGAAGTGGTCCAGCAGCACGTCCCATGGACCCGTCTCACCATACCGGTCCGGCATGGCCACGGCGTCGAGCGGCCTCGACGCTGCGCCGCGCAGGGCAGCGCAGACCGCTTCGAAAAGCCCGCCGATCTTCATGTGCTCCTCGACCACCAGGATGGCGCGGCTCTCGGCGGCGAGCCGCCTGATCAAGGCTTCGTCGAGCGGCTTGACCCTGGCGCAAAGGGCCACGCGGCAGGGCGTCGCCTGCGCCTCAAGCCGCCGCGCCGCCGCGAGACAACGCCACGCTACGGAACCGCAGGTCACGATCGTCAGGCCGCCAGCGCGGCCCCAGACGACCTCTCCCGCGCCGCGGGCCTCCTCCGGTTGGATGAAGACCGCCGTTGGCTCCTTCTGCAGCCGGATGTAGACCGGGCCCTGGTGATCGGCGGCGTATCGGACTGCCGCCTGGGCCTGGACGTGATCGGCCGGGACGAGGATTTCGAGATGCGGCAACACCCGCATGAACGCGATATCCTCGAGCCCCTGGTGAGACCCCCCGTCAAACGACGCCGCCAAGCCACCGTGGGACCCGACGATCTTAACATTGGCGCGAGGGTAGCTCACCGATTGCCGGATCTGATCCAGGCAGCGGGCGATGAAGATGGAATAGGTGGTGACGAAGGGCGTGAAGCCGACCGCCGCAAGGCCGGCGGCAATGCCCACCATGTTCTGCTCGGCGATACCCATATTGTAGAACTGGTTCGGGAAGGTGGCGGCGAACTGGTCCGTCGTGGTGGAGCGCGAGAGGTCGGCATCCAACACCAGGAGGTCTGGACGGGCAGGGGCGAGCTCGAGGAGGGCGTCGGCATAGGCTTGCCGAAGGGACTTCGCGTCACGGGCTTCGGGCAGGCGCTCTCGCCAGACGACAGGCGACGTCATGGAATCTCCCCCAGTTCGGCGAGGGCCTGACGATGCTCCGCGGGCGAGAGCGGCTTGTGGTGCCAGACCACCTGGTTCTCCATGAAGGAGACCCCCTTGCCCTTGACCGTCTCGGCGATCACGACGAGCGGGGTCGCCGTCGGCGTATCGGCCGGGCGCAGGACCTCGTCGAGGGCGTGGAAGTCATGGCCGTCGACCACCGCGGTCCTCCAGCCGAAGGCCTTCAGTTTCCCGGCGAGGTCGCCCAGGGGGGCGATGGCCTCGGTGCGGCCGTCGTTCTGCAGACCGTTGCGGTCGACGATGACGACGAGATTGCCGACGCCGAGGGCTGGAGCCAGCAGGAAGGCCTCCCAGCACTGCCCCTCCTGCAACTCCCCATCGCCGACCATGCAGAAGACCCGGCCATTCTGACCGCGCCGCCCGAGGCCGAGCGCCATGCCAAGAGCGATGGAGAGACCTTGACCTAATGAGCCCGTGGTCGCGTCAACGCCGGGAAGGCTGTCGGCGTTGGGGTGGCCTTGCAGGCGGGATCCGAAGGCGCGCAGGGACCGCAGTTCCTCAAGGGGGAGGAACCCGGCCTCGGCCATCACGGCGTAGAGGGCCGGCGCGCCGTGGCCCTTGCTGAGGACGAACCGATCGCGGTGGGGCCAGGCCGGCTGGTGGGGCCGAACCCGCATGTGGCGGAAGTAGAGGATCACGAGAATCTCCACCATGGACAGGGATGAACCGGCATGTCCGGTGCCTGCGGCATGGATGGCCTCGATGATCATCCGGCGAATATGCCGGGCGCGCGCCGCCAGGGTCTCGAACCGGTGGACGCCGGCGGCCGGAGCCTCGGGCGATGCCGGGTCGGGCATGTCTGTCAGCGAAACGCGTTCCATCCAGGCCTCCGTCTAGCCCACAGGGGCCTCGCCCCTCGCCTCGAGGTTCGTGACCGGTGTATCGGGCCGGGCCAGGGTCTCGGGAGAGGGCATGAGGGTGCTAAGCGTTGCGTGGGCTTCGCCCAGCGGCCACACGCGCTTCAGCAGGCTCTCGGGGCCGGGCGCCCACACCATCTCAAGCGCTTGGCAGCGGCTGAACGCCAGGGCCGCGATCCGCGAGATATTGCGGTCGATTTCCATGTCCGATGAGGTGAAGTAGCCGTGCCAGTTGGGATAGATCGGGTCGCGAGACCCCAGATAGTAGCTATGCATGGCCGCGGCGAACGCGCGCTCCGAGCGCACCGGCCAGACGCCCGTCGGTTGATCCGGCGCAAACCGCAGGATGATAAAGGTGGCGATCCGATCGGCGGCGCAGACGATCTCGCCCCCAAAGCGTTGGGCGACTGTGCGGGCGTCGAGCACCGCCTTGTGGCCGTCGCGCCATAGGCCGTCATAGGTCAGGTTGCGGCGTTCCGTCGGTACGAAGTCGTGCAACTGCGGATGATCGGCCAGGGTCCCATGGGAGGCGCTGAAGGGGGAGGGCCATCCGCGGACGTCGAGGGCGCCGGAGCCGTCCGCCCCGATTACGACCGTGTCACAGCTCAACTGGCGTACGCGGAAGGCCTTCAGGAGCTCAAGAAGGATCGTCGTCTTGCCTTGCCGGCTGTCGCCCATGAGCAGAACCGCGGTCGGTGGCGTCCCGGCGGTCTCGACGATTACGCCGCTGCAGTGCAGTTGAACCGCGCCGCGCTGCTCCAGGCGCGCGGTCGCGAGCCCCTTGATGAGCCGCGCCGCGTCCAAGACGCATGGGGCGAACTGGGGGTTCCACAGCGCGATCCTACGCTCGGGGCGATTGAACAGCGCCAGGCTTCCGGTCGCCTCGATACGGATCAGATAGGCCCCGCCGGGCAGGGGCCACCGGCGTCCATCGGAGCGGAGGTGGGGGTAGAGGCTGGCGTCCACGACGATCGCCTCGCCGTCGCCTGACGGCGACGTCCAGCCTGCGGGGGGCGCGGCGCTGACCGAGAGGCTCACGTCCGCATCGCCAGAGGGCTCGGCCCATTCAAAGAACGGATCAAGCGCATCGGCGAGGGCGGCCGCCATTGGCGGCTCGACCTCGAGATCTATCAGGATATCATTGTAACGCAGGCCGGACTGCATGCGGTGCTCTCCATTCGACGTCGCAACCACATCCGGCGTGGCCGATATGGACGCGCATGTTGAGATTTGATGTGTGTCCAGGATACACTGTGGTCGACCTCGGCGGCCGCAGTCAATCCGAACAATGTTGGCGCTTGCATTTGGGGGGCGGTCATTGATTGCGTTTGGCGTCGCCTGCGCCATCGTCTCGTCGATCACCCAGGCCCTGGCCCACGCCCTGCTGCGGGCCGGGCGCGACCGGCTGGTCATCCGCGCATTGATCGGGCTCACCGGCGCCGGTCTGGCCGCGCCGGTGTGTGCGTTGGTCGCGCCGCCGACCCACGCCCTGGCGCCCTGGTTAGCGCTCTCGGCCGCGATCCACGCAGTCTATCAACTGACCTTGATCCGGGCCTATGAGTTCGCGGAGTTTTCGGTTGCCTATCCCGTCGCCCGAGGGGTCGCGCCTGTAGCTACCGCCCTGTTAGGGATGCTCCTGCTCGGCGAACAGGTTTCCAGCGCCGCCTGGCTCGGCATCGGCCTAGTGACCACCGGCCTGCTCATGATTGGCGGACCGCGGGCCGTCGCCGGCAAGGGGCTCCTCGCGGCGATCTGCGCCGGCCTGCTCACCACCGGCTACACCCTCGTGGACGCCAACGCGGTGCGCTTGGCGCCAAACCCGTTGACCTTTGTCGCCTGGTTCTTTGTGCTCGACGGTCTCACCATGTCCAGCATCGCGCTGATGATGCGCCGTGAGCGCCTCCCGGGCCTCCTGCGCCAAGAGTGGCGGATGGGGGTGTTGGCCGGTGGATTCTCGTTCCTGACCTATGGGGCCGCCCTGCTGGCGCTGCGGTGGCTGGCCACCGGCGTGGCGGCGGCGCTCCGCGAGACAAGCGTTGTCTGGGGAATGGTCGTGGCGCGCCTATGGCTGCGTGAGCGGCTGACGACCGGCCGCAAGTTTGGCGCCGCGCTGGTGGCTTGCGGGGCGGCCCTGATCGGATTGGGTTTCAATCACTGAGCTGCGCGCAGGCCGGGGGGGCCGGGCAGCCTCGGCGCAACGCCCGCAAGGTGGGGTGTCACGACCTCTGCGGCGAGCGTGATCAGATCCCAGGCCGCCTGGGGCGAGCGCGCCGGCCCCAGCGCGCGCCTAACGTCGTCCAGGCCGGACCACCCCCAGTCTGAAAGGGACGAGGCGCCAAGGCGCCGCGCCAAGACCTCGTGGGGATCGAGGTCATGCGCGGGCGTCCGCGCCTCAAGCTCGCGCAGGGTGAGAAGGACGGCGTTCTCCAGGTCGCCAGTCGGGGTGCGCAGCCGCCTCAACCATCGGCGGCGGGTCGGACCATCAAGCATGAGGCCAAGTTCGCGGACGACGTCGATCGGCTCATCCGGCGTGTGGACGAAGCTCAGCATCGGGTTACGCATGCCAATCGACGTCCTGAGGTGGTGAGGGGCCCGTCGCGCGGCGTCGGCTGGCCCCTTGAGGGCCGAAAGGCGCCGGGCGCCGCGATGCCCGCCCTCGGGTCGCTCGTCCAGGAGATAGAGGGCGAGGCAGCGGCGGCCCGCGAACATCAGGTCGAACAGCCGAGACTTGTCGAGGGTGGCGCAGTTCCATTGGTAGCGCCAGATTTCGTGCATGAGCAGGCGGTTCATCGTGAACGGCCGAGCGCCGAGGAGCCGAAAGCCGGCCCTGGTCAGGAAGTCGAGGCATTGTGCGCCGCGGCGGCTGACGATCGCGTCCGGCTTCAGGGTCAGGACAGCGATCCGCGGCAGGACCTCGGCGAGATCGCCGCCGAGCACCTCGCAGGTGTCGCGCCAGGCTTCCCGAAACAGCGCCTCCGGGCCGTAAGCGTCAAGCTTGTCGCGTCGAGGCTCCAGGCCTGACCGTTCAATCTGACGCATCTCCATCGCGGTCAGCACGTCAACGCTCCATGGCATGGCCGCGATCGCGCCTGGCGAAGGCGGGTTGGCGGATTTTGGTCATGTGAAACTACATTGTGGTAGGTCGCTGGGATTGCGAGCATTATATTTAGTGTTGAAATCTAGTCATGTGTTGAAAGTCGATCGATCCATGAGTCACTTGAATGCGAAGGCTTGGGCGCACAGGCCGCTTTGCGTCATCGAGGCGCACAATGCGCTCTCGGCTTTGATCGGCGTCGAGGCGGGCTTCCAGGCGATCTGGTGCTCGGGGCTCACGATCTCCGCGGCGCTCGGCCTGCGCGACTGTCAGGAAGCGTCATTGGGCGACACCCTGCAGGTGGTCCAGTCGATCGGCGAAGCGGTGGAGGCGCCTCTGATCGTCGATGGCGACAACGGCTATGGCGACTTCAATATCGCGCGCCTGTTCGCACGTCGGCTCAGCCGGCTGGGCGTGGCCGCGGTCTGCCTGGAGGACAAGCAGTTCCCGAAGCGAAACTCGTTCCTCGACGCCGCGCACGAGTTGCTCGATGTCGCGACCTACCAAGGCGTCGTGCGGGCCTGCAAGGATGCGCAAGATCACGCCGACTTCTGGGTGGTGGCCCGGACAGAAGCCCTCATCGCCGGGCGGACGGTGTCCGAGGCCCTGGATCGGGCCCATGCCTATGTGGACGCCGGCGCGGACGCCGTGTTCATCCATTCGCGTCGGCGGGACGGGGCGGAGGTTCTCGACTTCGCCAGGAAATGGGACCGTCGCGCGCCGCTCTTCATTGCGCCGACCACCTATGCGCAGGTCGGCCTCGAGACGTTCAGCGCGGCGGGCGTCGACGTGGTGATCTGGGCCAACCACCTTCTGCGCGCCTCCATCCACGCCATGCGTGCGGCGGCCCACGAGATCGCGTCAAGTGCGTCCGTGGTCTCGATGGAGCCGAAGATCGCCACCGTGGAGGACATCTTCACCCTCACCAGGACCCAGGCCTTGGCGGCCGACGCCTTGCGGCTGACCCGCGCCGCGCCCTTGAGGGCGTGAGCGCCGCCAGGATGGGAGGATGCCGATGCTGCTGATGGGGCCGGGGCCGACGAACGTTCATCCGGACGTCTGGGCGGCGCTCTGTTGTCCGCAGACGAGCCACCGGCATGACTGGATGGGCGCCGCGCTTGAGGAGATTTGCCAGGGCGTCCTGGATGCCGTGGCGCGCTCCGGCGGATATCAGGCGGTCCCGTTCGTGTGCTCAGGCATGGGCGTGACGGAGGCCATCGTGGGTCTTGCCGGCGGAACCTTGCTGCTGCCGGCGGAAGGCCGCTATGCGCATCGCGTGGCCGAAATCGCCCGTCGACTCCGGATCCCGATCGCGACATTCCCCTGCGATGAGTTCGAGGGCGCCGATCCCGAGCAGGTGGATCGGGCGCTTGCCGCGCGCGCCGATATCTCCGACGTCTTCATTGTCCACAATGAGACCACCACCGGCGCGTTGACGGACCTGCCGACCATCGGCGAGGTCTGCCGGCGCCGCGGCGCGCGGCTGCTGGTCGACATCATCAGCAGTGCCGGGGCGCACAGACTAGACTTGGCGGAGGCCGGTGTCGCCGCGGCCTGCCTGACCTTGAACAAGGCCTTTGAGGGGGTGTCGGGACTGAGCCTGGTGGTCGCTGCGCCCGACACGATCCGACTGGCGAAGGCCGCCGGCCCTAGTCACTACTTCGATCTCTCGGCCCAAGCCGAGGGTCTGGCCCGCTCGGGCGGACTTCGGTTCACGGCGCCAGGCCCGCTGGTGGCCGCCAATCATGCCGCCGTCCGCCGGCTGTGTGAGGAGGGCGTCGCAGCGAGGGCGCTGCGCTACGCGACCCTCCGCGACCAGTTGACGGCGGGGGTGAAGCGACTGGGTTGGACCCCGGTCGGAGAAGGGCGGCGGGCGAGATGCTCGTATCTCAGCCTCTTCCAGCCTCCGGCGGAGGTCAGCCTAGCCGGGCTTCGCACCGCGATGCTGGCCCACGATATCGAAATCTACATCGATCCGGAGAGCGCCGCCGCCGGTCGGATCTATTTCGCGACCATGGGGCAGTTGGACCGCCGAGATGTCACCCGCTTCTGCGAGGCCCTCGCCAGCTGTCTGGCCGGCGCCGTCGTCGGTGTCGCCTAGGTGAGCGGTACGACCGAGCCCGAACTTACAGCGGTGATCCTGGCCGCCGGCCTCGGAAGTCGGATGGGGGCGCTGCACGGTCCCAAGGGCCTGCTCGAGGTGGGCGGGCGCGTTCTGTTGGAGCACCAGATGCGCGTGCTCGCCGCCTGCGGCGTTGCGCGGATCGTGGTTGTGACCGGCCACCAGGCCGACCGGGTGGAGGCCGCCGCCGCTGGCCTTGGGCTGCGGACCGACATCCCGGTCGCATGCGCCCGCAATCCAGGTTTCGCCGACACCGGCACGGCTATGTCAGCGCTGATCGGTCTGCGCGCGGCGGCGCCTGGAGACGCCCTGCTGCTTGAAGGCGACACCCTGCTCACGGCGCCTTCGATCATCGACGCCATCGGGGACAGGACCGAGATCCGCACCCTGACCGATCGTCGCGCACGATGGGAGCAGGGCTCCAAGATCCTCACGGACGGCGACGGTCGGGTGTCCGACTGGCTGCACAGCCGGCATCAAGGCCCCGGATTCTCCCCGGAAGACGCCACCAAGACCGTGAACCTCACCTACCTGCCGGCAGTGGGCCGGAGCAGGCTGGAGCGCGTCCTGGCCGCCGCCGTTTGCGACCTCAAGGCCCCGTTGGAGTTCGCATTTCGCGACTTGGCTCTCGCCGGAGCGCGTATCTGGGCCATCGAGATGGCAGGGCGGGCGTGGTGCGAGATCGACGACCCGGATGACCTGGCCCGCGCCCGCGCCATGCCTGCCTTCCGCGACCCGCCTGCGTCAACCGGGTGGGTCGCCTTCCAGACTTCGGAGCCGGGCGCGCCGCCCGCGCTGTAATCTATTCGGCGGCGACCGGCCGTCGCGCGGGACGACTGGCCAGCAAGGCGCTGGCGGCGGCGAGGCCCAGGGCTCCAGCGCCGAGCACATGGGGAGCGAACGGGCCGAAAGCCTCGAAGACCACGCCATTGAGGCTCGCACTGGCGAAGGTCGCCAGCGCCGCGAGGCCCTGGGCCCATCCAAGGTAGAAGCCGCGATGCTGGGGATCGGCTGCGACGGACACCGAGGCGACCGGCAGCACGATGAAGACGCCATCAGCCAGGGCGAATAGGGTGAAACAGGCCACGAAGCCCGCCGGGCTCGGCGAAAGCGCCATGCCAACCATGGCCGCCGCCCCGAGCGCGGTCGCGCCGGACAGCAGGGCGCTCAGCCCCACATGTTGGCGCAGGCGATCGAGCGCGAAGAAGCGGACGCCTGCGATGGCCGCCGTCGCCAAGGCCAGGAGCAGACCGGTTTCCTTCGGCCCCCATTGGAAGCGCGCGTGGACGAAGAGCGCCGTGGTGGAGATCAGGACCGCGTGGCCATAGGCGGTGAGCGCGACCGCCAGGAACGGCAGGGCCATGCGCCAGGGGCGCTCGCCCTGCGCGGCCTTGGGCTTGAGCGCCGGGCGCGGCGCGGGCGCAGGGCTACGCCAAATCAGAAGGGCCACCGCGAGCATGGCGCCATTGGCCAGAAGCGCGCCGAGGACCGCTGCTCGGAACTGCTGGTCGAGGTCGGCCACGACGACGACGACCAAGGCGCCGATCGCGGGGCCGAACGCTGCGGCGAGCGCGGCCGTCGCCGTGAGCGAGGCGATCGCACCAACATGGCGTTCGGGCGGCAGATCGTCCGTCACCAGGGCCTTCACGATCGCCGCGTGGCCGGTGAGAGCCCCTGTCATGATTCTGAAGGCGAAGAGCCAGACCAGCGAGTTGGTCGCGAGCATCCCAGCGTAGCTCACGACGACGCCGACGAAGGTGAGTTTGAGGACCAGAGGGCGGCCGAACCGATCGCTAAGGGAGCCGAGCACCGGACCGCCGAGGAAGCCCGCCAGGCCATAGAACGCCACCAACTGGGTCACCACCGCCGGGCCGCCGCCATACCCAAGCACCACGAAGGGGAGCATCGGTATCAGCAAGCCGTAGCCGATGCCGTCTAGGGCGGAGATCGCGATGCCGGCCTTCAGCTGGCGGCTCATGCGGGTGGGTGCGGCGGTGTCGCCCATCACGTTCCTCTCTCAGCAAGCCACGCGCAGGCCCGCGGCGAAGGCCTGGCGCACAGACGGCCCGTGCAGCTGTCTCGCGCCGGGGCGGGCGCATCCATCTGTCGGCGCTAACAATCGCCCCAAGTGTGCATATGATGCATTGTAAGTCGACCCTTGTGTAGACAATATAGTGTCTGCGTCTTCAATGGAGAGCGCCCCTGAGGGGAAATCGAGGGCCGGGCGGTCGCGCATCTGGCTCGATAGAAATTTTGGGTGTGGAAAATGGAATCAATGCAGCTCGAGGCCGCCGCCGAGACCTATTCGTCGTGGTTCACCGATGGCGCCGATCGACTTCACGAGAAGCAGGCGCTGTCCAAATGGCTCACCACGCGGGCGGTGGAGTTCGATGAGTCGGCAAAACGCCTGACCGTGGGGTTTGTCGCCACCGCCGAACACACCAACTTCATGGAGCGCGTGCATGGCGGCCTCGTCGGATCCATGCTCGACGAGGCGGCGTCGATCGCCGGCGTCTGCATGGTCGGCTGGAAGCGGTTCCGCGGCACCGTGGACGGACGGGTGAGCTTCCTGAAGCCTGTTGCGCCCGGACATCTCGTCGCCAAGGCCACCCTGTTGCGCGAGACCACACGGCTGTTGTTCGTCGAGGCCGAGCTCTTCGGGCCGCAGGGCGACCTCTGCGCGAAGGGCGGCAGCCTCATCGCCATCGCGCCGGCGGATTAGGCGGAACGGCAGGACGCGCCAGCGCGACCGCGAGCCACCCATCATGGAAGCTAATATGCGTCGTCAAAGCCCTCAGGCGTCCGCCGATCCTGCGCCGATGTATGACGCCTTCGCGCCCTACTACGACCTCTGGACAACGATGGCGGCCGGGACCCGTCACGATATCGGGTTCTACGTCGGCCTGGCTGCGCAGCTTGCGCCGGAGGCGGAGATTGTCGAGTTGGGCGTCGGCACGGGTCGTGTCGCGCTCGCTGTGGCGGCCACGGGACGGCGGGTGACCGGGGTCGACAATTCGCCGGCCATGCTCGAGAAGGCGCGAGCCAAGGCGCGCGCCGCGGGCGTGGAGCCGTTGATGGTTCTGGTCTGCGCCGAGTTTCTGGCCTGGTCCCCACCGCCCGGGACGGCGGACCTCATCTATTGCCCCTACCACACCCTGGGACATCTCCTTGCCCCGTCCGATCGGAAGGCGCTCTTCCAGTCCGTCTTCTGCGCCCTGAGGCCGGGGGGCCGATTTGCGTTCACCATCCACGGCAGGGCCTTCTCGCAGGGGCTCCGCCACGGCCATCTGGCGGATCGCGACAGTGTGCCGTTCACCCCGATGGGGGAGCTCGACGTCGATGGCGCGCGCGTGAGCGTCGAGCACCGGGAGATCTTCGATCCTACGGATCAGGTCGCCTACACCGAGGTGCGCAGTCGCGCGGAGACCGGCGGCGATGTGGTGCGGGAACGCGCCTGGGCCTTCGCCGCGGCCGTGCCGGAGCGCCAGGAGGTCGAGGCGCTCGCGCGAGACCTGGGGTTTGTCGTCGAGCGCCTTAGCGGCGCTTTTGATCGCCAGGTCGAGCCAATCGACGAGCAGGTTTGGACTCTGCGCAAACCCCTCGGCATCGGCGCAGGAGGATGAAGGCGCTCGCTGCGCGTCTGCGGGACGAACCGCGGGTGCGGAAGGCGATGCTCGCACGCCGCATCGGACGCTATCCCTATTTCGAACCCGTGGGATCGGCGTCTCTGCCGGAGCTTGAGGTGGGCGGGGAAACCCTTCTGAACTTCGGCTCCAACAACTATCTCGGTCTGGCGGCCGACCGTCGAACCATCGCCGCGGGCCAAACAGCGCTCCGCGACTTCGGAAGCGGCACGACCGGCTCGCGGCTGCTCAACGGCACGCTGCGCCTGCATGAGGCGCTCGAGGCCCGTCTCGCCACATTCTACGACATGGACGCCGCGCTGGTCTTTCCCACCGGCTACGCGGCGAACCTAGGCCTGATCAGCGGCGTCTTCGAGCGGGGCGACCTGATCGTCGCCGACCGGGACGCACATGCCTCGCTGCTCGATGGGATAGCCCTAAGCGGCGCCGAATTCCGTCGATTTCCACATAACCGGACCGCCGCGGCCGGGCGGCTTCTGGCCCAGGCCCTCAAGGGGCGGGCGACGGGACTGGTCGTTGAAGGCATCTATTCCATGTGTGGCGACGCCGCGCCGCTTGGCGCGCTCGCAGACCTCGCCGAGGGCCGCGGCGCCTTTCTCATCGTCGACGAAGCGCACGGCCTCGGCACGGTCGGCGCCCGCGGTCGGGGTGGGGCGGAGCTAGCTGGGGCCCTCGGCCGTGTGGACGCCGTCACCGTAACCTTCTCCAAGTCGCTGGGAAGCTGCGGCGGCGCCGTCATCGGCTCTCGCGACCTCATTGAGGCCCTTCGCGCCCGTTCGCGGCCCTTCATCTTCACGGCCAGCAATACACCCGCCTCAATCGCCTCCGCCTTGGCCGCCCTCGATATCCTGATCGACGCCCCGGAGTTGGTGGACGAGCTGCAGGGGCGCGCGAACGCGCTCCGCCTGGCGCTGGAGGCGCACGCGGTTCGTGCCCGGCGGAGCGACGGCCCGATCATCACGGTGCCCACGGGCGGTGATTTCGAGACCTTGCAGGCCTGGCGGATGCTGCGCAACCGGGGCGTCTTCTGTAATCCGGTCATGACGCCCGCTGTACCGGAGGGGCAGGGCCTGATCCGCCTCAGCGTGATGCGGACGCATACAGACGAGCATATCGCGGCGGTGGCCGCGGCGTTTGGCGAGATCGCGCCCTGGTTGGCCGGGGAGGTCCGAAACCAGAGTCTTGAGGCTGCGATCCCCGGCGCGGCAGGCGCGACGGTCCGCGCCGAGGAGCCGCAGCGCCTCAGTGCGGACGTTGGGCGCAGCGGTGCGCCCTGACCGAAAGGACCCCCATGGCGGACATTAAGCGGCGACACAGCCTGCACCAGACGCGAACCGCGGTCGAATTTTCCGAGGCGCTCGCCAAGGAGGGCGTCGATCTCGACGAGGTGCTCGGGGCTTACGCGAATGCGACGAATCCCCCCGGGGTGATGCTCGTGGGCTCTCTCGCCGAGGGGCTGGCGAACGAGGCCTCCGACATCGATCTCCTGATCCTGTTGGACCGTCGCGAAGACGGCCGGGACTTGTCGGAAGGCCTCGGCTTGCACGCCGGCCGCGCGGTGGAGCAGCTCTTTTACAGGAACGGCTTGGAGATCAACGTGGAGGCGTTCGTGCGGGAGGATGTCGAACGCTTGATGACCGGGTTCGTGACCCTGGCTCCGGCGCTCTACGATCCATCGAAGCTCGACCGCATACCGCTGCTGCAGCCCTATGATCTGAGATTCCTTCACCGCCTCAAGACGGGCTGGCCGCTGCGGGGCCAGGCCACGGTGGCGAGATGGCGAGATGAACTGCTCACCGCTCTCCTGCCGACCTATCTCGCGCTGCTGAACTTCAACCAGTTTGACGAGCATTTCGAGGATGCCATGTCGATGAGGGCCGATCATCCCGCCGCGAGCATCTTCATCGGTCGAATTTGCGTGGAGTCGGCGCTGCTGGCGTTGCTGGCGACGGTCGGGTTCACCAACCAGAACCGCAAGTGGCTGGTCCACCTCTGCGACAAGGCGCGCCCCACCGCGGCGGGGGCTCTGCTGATGGAGGGGCGGGCGCTGCTGCTCGAGAGCTGCGGCGAGGCAGACGCCGTGGACTTCACCGATCGGGTCGGCGCCTTCGGCCGGCAGCTGACCGGACACATGCGATCCGATCCGGAACTCAGGTCGGCGATCGATTTCCTCCGCGAGCAGATCAGCTACGTTCCGGTCCCGCCGTCCCCTGTGAACGCCTAGAGTCTCCGGCTTTTCCAGCGTCGCCTCACGCGCGGTCTCGGTTCGAGCGAGGGCGCTCGCGTTAATCGGTTGGAATCTCTCGTCCTAAATCTTAACGTGCAGGGCTGAGCAGCACCCCAGGGAGGCCGGGATGGCCGCGCACGGAGAATCGCCACGCCGGTCGCAGGACCTCGAAACATGGTGCGCGTTCGCCGATGGCCGCCTCAGCCACCTGACGCCAATGGAGCGCGCCTGCCTTGAGCTCGTCGCCCAGCGTCGATCCTCGAAGGAGATCGCGAAACAGCTCGGCATCGCCAAGTCATCGGTCGACACCTATTGCGATCGCGCGCGATCCAAGTTGGCGGTCGCCGATCGCTACGCGGCCGCGCGTCTGCTGGCCGCAGAATCGGCGGGGGCCGTGGCCGCGCCCTTCGGCCCCGACCTTCCCGCCAATTCGTTTAGGGCCGGAGGCCTCCAGAGCATCAGCCTCTTTGCTTTCGGCGTGCTTCTTCTCGTGTCGGCGCTCTCCACCATGCTCTCGGCTCTGCAGGTTCTGGAAGCCATGAAGGTCAGACCCTAGCTTGGGAGCGTCCAACGACTGGAGACCGCGCCCAGGGATTCAGTTCGAGCGTGCGCCCGGGCTCGAGACCCTGACCCCAAAGGAGCGCGAGTGCCTGCGGCTGGTCGCGGAGAACCGCGGATCAAAGGATATCGCCCGCCTTCTCGGGATATCGCCCACCTCGGTGGAGACCCATGTCCGGCGCGCGCGCGAGAAGCTCGGCACGCGCGATCGATTTGCAGCGGCCCGCCTGCTCGTCCGCGCCGAGGAACACCTGGATGCGCGCGCCGCCCGAGGCCCAAGACAGGGGGCGCCGACTGCCGGGCGTTTTCCGCCAGCCTTCCCCTCACTCGACGTTTGGAGCCGTTTCGGGCTCGTTCTGCTGGTGGCGGCCGTTCTCGCTCTGATATTCAGGATCGGCGTGAGTCTGCTGCGGGCGCTCTAGGCTTCGTGCCGGGTCCAGTACCGCTGGCGTGACCGTGCCTGGCCCTCCGCCCTGATCTTCGCCACCACGCCCCAGAGGAGCGCCGTGGCCAGCAGATAGGACCAGAGCAGTTGCGCCGAGGCCACGGCCCACAGCCCGACCTGTGGCGCCGCCAGGGCGATTCCGTCGGCCACCAGGGTCAGTAGCGCGGCTGCGCAGGCCCAAACCGTCCAATACCCGCGGCCGCGGACAACAACCGCACAGGCCAGGATGAAGGTGACAATGTCGAAGAGGTTGCCGCGCCATGAGAACAGACCGAGCAGGCAGCCGACCACGAGCGCCTGCTGCGTCGCCGCCGTGACGCGGTGCTCCGCATCGCCCCGCCAAAGGGCCAAGGTGGTGACGCCGGTGAAATAGGATGCGGTCACATAGGCGGGGAGGTTTTCGATCTGCATGGGCCCTGTCTTTCAACGCGCCTTCATGTCGTCGGATGGTGGCTCAGCTTGGCGTGTAGCGCTGTCCCGATTGTCATAGGACAATACCGATCAGGACAGACGAAACGCCATCGCTTCGCAAGCATCGCCGGCGGATCGTTTGAAGCGGGATGGGCGATGGCGGCAGATATCATCCAGCTGGCGTCGAAGCCCTTGGACCGTGTCCAGTTGAGGGTCAGGCTGCAGCGTTTCGCGGCGATCCTGACGGCGATCGACGCCGGGGAGCTTCTCGCAGCGCTGCCGAGCTGCGACCTTGCGCGCGCCAATCATCTGCAAGCGCTTCACCTGTTGTCCCTCCTCGAAAGCGAGATCGCCGAGTTTGCCAGCCAGGTAGAGGCCGGGCTGGCCGTTGAGGCCGAGGCCTAGGCGCAGCCGGCTCCACGCGCATGCGGGACCAAGCCGCGCTGGGGTTCGCCTCAGGCCTCGCAGTGGTCACTCGCGGCGCCCGCCGGGCGCCCTGCGCCGCCGCGACCTGAGTGAGGCCGTGTTACTTCGCGACGGCGTCCCTCAGGGCCTTGGCGGCCGCGAAGGAAATCTTCTTCGAGGCGGCGTCGCGCACGCCGCTCAGCAGCGCGTCGACCCGTTCCTTGGCCGGCCGTGGCGTTGATCCGCGTCAGCCTGCCGAATCGATCAACGGCGTCGCAGGTTCGCGTTGGTCCCGCGGAAGGGATGGTCCTGCAAGAGGCCGCGCCACCCGTTCAGGCGCCGTGTACTTGTGGCTACCCCGGTCAAGCCCCGCCTCGATTTCGCGTTCGGCTGAGAATGTCCGTGGCGACACTTATTTCGGCTTGTGGTCGGACCAGACGATCAGGCGCCAGCGGATTAAACCCTGTGAATGCGTGTGGCGATGGTGATCCCGTGGCGGGAGCTGGTCGCCGCTTCGGACTACGTCTTCCCGGCCGCATCCAAGGCAACGGTAGATGCCCGACAGCACAGCCGGGGCAGACGCAGCATGCTCAACGTCGAAATGGGGACTTCGACTGAGAGCGACGACGTCGGTGCATTTGCAGGTCGCCATCCTGCGCGTTCCCGGTCAGACCGCTTCGCGCAGGAAGGTCCGGACACCGGTCCAGACTTCGGGCGCCTGCAGGATCCGGTTGTGCCCATAGGTCCGGGTCTTGAGGACCTCCGCTCCGGGCCAGGCGTCCGCGATGGCGTCCGCGTCAGCGTGACGGACACGTTCGTCGTCCATGTCATACGCCAGAAGCAGGGGGCGGCCAGGATCCGGGACGTAGGCTTCACCGGCCTCCAGCCCTTCCCATGTGGTCTGGAACTGGGTCGCCAGGATCGGCTTGACCTGGTCAAGGACCTCGTCCGCCACGCCAGTGCTGCTCTTGAGCGTCTCCAGGGGGACATAGGGGAACCGGGGCGCGGAGATGCAGACATATCGGCCGGCTTCGAGGCCGAGAAGCCTTCGAGCCGCCATCATGCCCAGACCACCGGCGGAGTGGCCCACCCAAGCGTGGACATCTTCTCCAAGCGCAGTGGTGAGATCTGAGGTGTCCCGGATGAACGTGTCGAATCCAATTGGCTCGGACCGGGAGTCGCCGTGGCCGCCGGCGTCAAAAAAGACGCTGCGATAGCCATCGGCGGCGACGGCTCGGGCGAGGCCCGCCATCTGCGTTCCACGTCCGCCCCAGCCATGGACGAAGAGAACCGGGGGGCCATGCCCGACCGCCCAGGCGATCCGACTGTCGTCGGGGCCAAAGCGAAATTCGTCGGCGCCTTCCAGCAGCTCGGCGTCCCGCGGACGGAGCGGCATCGGCCGCGACAGCGACAGAAGAGCAGCAAGCTCCAGGGCCGCATCCGCAGGATTGTTGGCGGCAAGCGCCGCTGCAGGGTCTTGGCTCATTCTTCCGGCTCCGGTTTCCGCGATTGCTCAAAAGCATCCAGTGGATGCTATGGAATGTATCCAGTGGATGCCAGAGGAAACTTGTGTCGGAGTGTACGGTCGGAGGCTACGGCCTCGCCGGGGGGCCGGATGAACGAACCATCGCCTGCAGCTCGCTGATCAGACCCTTGTCGCCGGGAACATCGAGGATGCCGGCCTGATGAAGCGCTATGCCGCCGTGCAGCAGGATCAGAACCTTCATGACCGCGCGCCGGTTGTCGTCGGAGCTCTGATCCGGATGCCCGAAGATGCGCAGCGCTTCGGTGATACCCAGATGGACGGCCTTCTGAAGCGTCGGCTTGAGCTTCATCGTGGCATGGGGCCGACTCTTCATCAGGTCATAGAGACTGGGGTTCTTCAGAGCGAAGGCGACATAGGCTTCGACATAATCATCAGTGCTGGCTGCAGGTTTGAGAGCAGCTCCCAGACTGACGAACCCTTCTTCCGCGACGGCATCCAGCAGGGCCTCGCGGTTTTCGAAGTGATTGTAGAGGGAGCGATGGGCGACACCGACCGTCTCGGCCACGCGGCGCAGACTGAGCGTCGGGTAACCTTGCTCCGCGACCAGTTTTGTCGCCGCTTCAACGGCTTCAGCCCGCAGGTTCCCATGACGGTAGGACTGACGGGGCAGGTTGCTGGCCATGGTCGGGTTCGGCTCGCGGGCTTCGATGAAGGCGCAGCTTAGGGCGCCGCGCCTGTGGGGGGCCAGTTCTCATGCAGCCTCACTTCGCTTGACAGACGCAAAAACATCCAGTGGATACATTTATTGCGGACATCGCCTCCGGGAAGCGGTGCGATGGGTGCGCATATCGGGGCACGTCCATGACCGCAGAGAATGTCGACCTTCGGACCCTGCGGCTGCTTCAGGCGCCTGTCCTTTCGACGCTCCTGAAAATGGCGGCGCCAAATCTTGTGGTCATCCTGTCTCAGAACGCGGTTGCGATAACCGAATTGCACTTCATCGGGCAGCTGGGTTCGGAGGCGCTGGCCGGCGTCTCCCTCGTCCTGCCCGGCTACATCCTGATGCAGAACGCCTCGAGCGGAGCCATGGGGGGCGGGGTCGCGTCAGCCGTAGCCCGCGCCCTAGGCGCTGGGCGTCGTGAAGACGCCAGCCACTACGTCCTGCACGGTCTGCTGATCGGTCTTCTGTTCGGCGCGATCTGCGCTGCGGCATTTTTGGTCGGAGGCCGCGCGCTTTACGGGGCCATGGGCGGTCACGGGCCTGCACTCGTGTCGGCATGTCAGTATTCTGCGGTGGTGTTTTCCGGCGCGGTGCTGGTGTGGGGCTTCAATGCGTTGGCAGGCAGCCTCCGGGGCTCTGGCGACATGGTGACCCCAGCCCTGGTCGCCGGCGTGGGCGCAATCCTCATAATCCCGGTGGCCGCGGCTCTTATCCTTGGCTGGGGGCCCGTGCGCAGCCTCGGCGTCATCGGGGGCGGCCTGGCCATGCTGGCCTATTATGCGGTTGGCATCGGGGTCTTCCTCCTTCGCCTGAGCTCCGGCGCCGCGCCGGTTCGGTTCCTGGTGAGGCACGTGAAGCTGCGCCGCGCGATGTTCGGCGACATCCTTCGCGTCGGCGCGGCGTCCGTCATGGTGCCGCTCCAGACGGCTCTGACCGTCGGCGTCGTGACCTGGCTTGTATCCCCGCTCGGAACGGCGGCCATCGCCGGCTATGGCGCGGGCGCCCGCCTTGAGTACCTGGTGATCTCCATAACCTTCGCCCTCGGCGCGCCTCTGGTGACGCTGGTGGGGACAAGCGTGGGAGCCGGCGACATGGCGCGCGCCTATCGCGTGGCCGCCATCGGTGGGGGGCTGGCCTTCGCTGTGGCAGAAACCATGGGCCTCTGGGGCGCGATCTTTCCTCAAGTCTGGCTCGGACTGTTCGGGTCTGACCCGCAGCTCCTGGCGACCGGCACGACCTACCTTCGCTGCGTCGGCCCGTTTCTGGGGTTCTTTGGCGTCGGCCTGGCGCTGTTCTTCGCGTCTCAGGGGCCGGGCCGGGTGCTCTGGCCGCTCCTCGCTGGCTTCGTTCGGTTGGTCGTCGCTGGCTTTGGAGCCGGGTGGGCGCTGCACACCTTCGCCAGCCTCAGTCTGGCTTTCCTCGCCGTTGGAGTCGGGTTCCTGGCCTACGGCCTGATCAATGTCGGCGCCGTCATGACGGGCTCATGGGCCCCCAGGTCCAAGGGGCGGCCGCCCGCGAACGCGACCGGTCACTGACCATCAGCTGGAGAGCTCCCGATGCGCGCGTTCCTTTCGCCAACGCCATGCTGACGGCGGCGCCCGCGGCGCCGATCCCCTTTGTCTGATTGGTCTGGCCGACCTGGCGCCGGATGCATGGCGCGCGGTCGCGCCGCATCTCAGCCGTCATCCTCAGGCGCGCGTGCTTGTGCTGGGCGGAATGCGCAGACAAGGAGATCGTCGCCTCCTGTCAGTAAGGGGCGCCGTCTTTGTGACGGTATCCGCCGGAGCGGCTTGGCAGCGCCAGGTCGATATCGGGATAGGTCCCGGCATCCTCGTCGGGCCGCCGCGAGCCCATCTCCAGAACCACGGCTTCGGTGTCTGAACGGTTCTGCAAGTGGTGGCCGTCAGGCACACCGGCGGGGAACGCGGCGCAGTCGCCTGGCCGCATGATCTGCTCGCCGGCGTCGGTCACCAGGACGACTTCTCCTTCCAGCACATAGACGAACTCGTCCTCGGCCAGATGCCAGTGGCGTTGGCTCGACCACTGATGAGGCGGCAGGCGCAGGAGGTTGACCCCGAACTGGGACAGCCCCGCGGCGTCTCCAAGCGCCCAGCGGCGGCGGCCGACACACTGCTGATCATAGGGGGCGGGATAGCTCGTGCCGAGGGACGTGGGGGCTGCGTCGATATCGATCTTGGGCATGGATTCACTTTCCTCAGTCGGAGCCGGAGGGGGTGGGCTGGGCCGAGCCCCCGCCATCCAGAAGATCGAACATGGCGCCGTTGAAGGCCGCCGGATCCTGCAGGTGCGCAAAGTGGCTCGTGTCGCGCAGGATGATGAGACGGGCGCCAGGGATGGCGCGGGCGAGGTATTCGGTGTGCTCCCGCCGGATGCCCTCGTCGTGGTCGCCGTCGACGATGGCGACCGGTGTTCTGATGGAGGCAAGGTCAGCGGCCGTGAAGTTCGGCTCCGTCGCCCACATCTTCATCACCGCCGCCGCTAGCAGCCCGAAGCCGTCGGGCGATTGCGATCGCAACCTGTACTCACCGGCGGCAAGCTGACCGAACCGGATCAGGGTCGGGTTGCGCATGGCGTCGGGCCTTGCCCCGCTGGGATCGGCGTTTGCAGCGAACGCGAACAGGCGCCCGATGCGCTCGGGCGTGTTCATCGCCATGGCGAGGCCGACGATCGCCCCGTCACTCCAGCCCACGACGTCCGCTCTGCCGATGTTGAGACTGTCCATGACCCCGGTGACGTCGTCTGCGAGGAGCTGGTAGGTCAGCGGACGACCGTCTCGCGTGCTGCGGCCATGCCCGCGGGTGTCGATCAGGATGACCCGTCGGGTCGTGGCCAGGGCCTGCACCTGACCGCCCCACGTATTGCTGTCGGTCAGTCCTCCGTGAAGCAGGATCACAGGTCGACCCGTCCCATAGGAGGCGTACCAGAGCCGAGCGCCTTCTACCGTAACGAAGCCTGTCTGCGTCGTAAGGGGTAATGCGAGCGGCGCGGGAAGGGTCTCCCACCGCTCTGCCGCCAGCGCGGGCGGCGCGAATAGACAGAACGTGGCGACAACGAGGGCGAGCTTGCTCATGGAGCGTCCTCTACGGGAAGGGAGGCGGGATGGCCGGGCGATCATGCCGGTGCGAGAGACAGTTCCGACAGGGTGCGCCGAACGAGCACGGATAGCCGGGTGGCTCGGTAGGCGCCGGAAGCGTGACGGTCATCCAGGAAGTCGAGGTCCCCTGTCGCACCTGCGATCAGGCGCGCCAGGCCGGGGGAATCCTTAAGCATGAAACCCGACAGGGCGTCTTCGACTTCCGTGAGACGCTGCGGGCGCCCCAGGGCCCCGGATGCGGCAAGTCGGCAGTCGACGCATCGTCCGTCCGGGTCGACCTCGAGGGATGCCGCGAGGCCCGCGACGCTCCAGCCAATGGCGGTGTGTCGGACCTTGCGATAGGCCGCCAACCGAGCCGTCGCAGGCGCCTCGATCCTGAGGCCGGTCACCATTTCGCCGACCTGCAAGGCGTTGCGCCCAGGACCGCTTACGAACTCGGAAATTGTCATCTCACGTTGCACATCACCGCAACGGACCTCGATCACGGCGTCCAGCACCAGGCAGGCGGCCACCCAGTCGCCGCTTGGGTCGGCATGGCAGAGCGCCCCGACCAGGGTGCCCTGTCCGCGCACCATCGGGTCCGCCGCGACGGCCGCCACTTCGGCGAGGATTTCCAGGCGCTCCAGAACGAAGGGATGCCGAACGATGTCGGCCTGGGTGGCCATCGCGCCAATCCGGATGATGTCACCATCGACCGCGATCCTCTTGAGCTCGCCGATCCCTCCGAGATCGACGACCAGCTGGGGCCGGCGCATGCGTTGCTTCAGCTCGGTGAGAAGGCTCTGGCCCCCAGCCAGGATCGCTACGCTATCGGGCGACGCTTGCGCGAGGAGGGCGGCGGCGCTGGGGACGTCGCAGGGTCGGACATAGTCGAAGTCGACGGGGATCATGGCCGCGCCCCCTGAGCGGCGGAAAGTGCTGCCAGGACGCGTTCAGGGGTGAGCGGCATGTCGATCTGGCGGACGCCAAGTGGCCAGAGCGCGTCAAGCACGGCGTTGACGATAGCCGGAGGCGCACCCAGCGCGCCGGCTTCGCCGATCCCCTTGGAGCCCAGGGGATTGTTGGGCGTCGGGCTGCACACGAAATCGATCTCCATCCTGGGCAGCATGTCACTGCGCGGAATTGGGGGGTCAGGGACCGGGGCCCCGTCAGCATCGATGGCCGCGTCTTCAAAGAGCGCCTGGCCGATGCCCTGGGCGAGACCACCCTGAATTTGGCCGCGCGCCAGCAGCGGATTGATGACCACGCCGCAGTCCTCGATCGCCACATACCGCTGAAGCGCGATTTCACCCGTCTCGACGTCGACCTCAACCAGGGCGACATGGGCGCCGTTTGGCGCCGACATCGCGTGCGGGTGATAGAATTCGCTTTCCTCCAGGCCAATGCCCAGGGCGCGCGGTATGCCCTGGCCGGTCCAGGCTGCATGCCCGATCTCCTGGATCGTCACGGACCGGTTGCCGTCGGCTCGGAAAAGGCCACCGTCGAAAACCACGTCGGCAGGTTCGCTCTGCAGCATGTGCGCAGCCAGGCTGCGCATCTTCGCAGCCACGCGGGCCGCCGCGAGCTTGACGGCGCTGCCACCGACGGAGACCGAGCGCGAGTTGAAGGTTCCGACGCCGAGGGGAACGATATCGGTGTCGCCCTGGACCACCTCGATATCATCAAGAGGGAGGCCGAGTTCGTCGGCCGCGATCTGGGCATAAATGGTGGCATGGCCCTGACCGTGACTGTGAGAACCCGAGAGCACTGTGGCCCTGCCATCCGGGTGGACCCGCACCAGAGCGCTCTCGAATCCACCCCGGTCGAAACCGATCGGCCCCATCAGCTCGGCCATGCCGACGCCGCAGGAGTGGGTGTAGGTGGCGAGACCCGCGCCCAGACAGCGTCCCGTCAGTCGGGCGGCGGCCTGCTCGATCCTGAAGGCGCCGTAGTCGGCCTGAGTGAGCGCCTTTGCCAGCGTCACCTCGTACTGGCCGGTATCGAGACTGATGCCGGTCGGATGACGATAGGGAAGCCTGTCTGGCGTGACGAAGTTTCTCCGCCGCACCTCGGCAGGGTCGAGCCCGAGCTCCAGGGCGACACGACCAATCGCCCGTTCGATGATGTAGGCGGCCTCAGGGCGGCCGGCGCCGCGATAGGCATCGACGGGGGTGGTGTTCGTGTAGACGTTGGTGATCAGCACCTCGACGGTTGGGATCGCGTAGAGCCCCAGGACGAACAGAGCCACATTGACCGTGGGTACGCCCGATCCCATCGACGATAGGTAGGCCCCGACATTGGCGACGCTGTTCACCCTAAGCGCCTGGATCCTGCCGTCACCTGTTGCGGCCACGTCGACAGTGGTGGCGTGGTCGCGCCCGTGAGTGGTGGCGCTGATATTCTCGCTGCGGGTTTCGGTCCACTTGACCGGCCGCCTTAGCTTCCGGCTCAGGCGGGCCAGCACGACGTCCTCGGGATAGAAGTGCATCTTCGCCCCGAACCCGCCGCCGACGTCGGGTGAGACCACCCGGAGTCTCTGCTCTGGAAAGCCAAGGGCCTGGGCGAGCATGCGGCGGAGCAGGTGCGGCAGTTGATGGGCGCAATAGACGGTCAGCCGGCCGGTCGCGTCGTCGAAATCGGCGTTTACCGCCCGCGGTTCGAGCGGGAAGGGGATCAGGCGCTGGTTGCGGAGCGTGAAGCTGATCCTGAGATCTGCGCCAGCGGCTGCCTCGGCGAAGCCGCCGCCGACGGGAAACCGCGTCGCGATATTGTCAGTCAGGTCGGCATGCACCAGCGGCGCTCCAGGCGCGGCGGCAGCCTGCTGGTCGATCTGCACGGGCAGGGGTTCATAGGAGATCTGGGCCAGCTCCGCGGCGTCTGCTGCCGCGGCGGGGTTGTCGGCTACGATCACGGCCACGGCCTCGCCGTGGTGCCGGACCCTGTCACGTGCGAGCGGCGGTCGCCCTTTGACCTTCGAGCCTGGCACGACCCAGTTCGGGGCGATGTCATCCAGCTCACCGAGGTCCGACGCCGTGTACGCCACGACCACGCCTCTGTAGGCCCGCGCCTGCGACAGGTCTGCGGATACGATCCGCGCGTGGGCGTGAGGGCTGCGAACGAAGTGCGCGTAGAGCTGTCCCGGCAGGACGATATCATCGACATAGCGGCCGCGGCCGGTGAGGAAGCGCTGGTCCTCGCGTCGAGGAACCGGCTGACCGACCAGGGGGCCGGGTTGCGGGTGATGCCCGGTAGGAGGGAGGTGTCGGTTCATGGCGGCCTTCAGATTTTCTGTGGCGCGTGCGCCATGACGACTGCGGCCTCAGCTACAGCTTCGACGATGTGCTGGTAGCCCGTGCAGCGGCAGAGATTCCCCCGCAGCGCGTCGCGGATTTCGCCATCGGTCGGATTGGGGTTTTGGTTCAGCAGGTCCAGGGCGGCGCACAGCATGCCGGGCGTGCAGAAGCCGCATTGAAGAGCATGGCGTTCCTGAAAGGCCTTCTGGAGCGGGTGCAGGTCGCCGTCCCGGGCCAGCCCGGCTGCGGTGGTGACCCGCGAGCCATCGGCCTGGACGGCGAGGCTCAGGCATGACTTCACCGCATGGCCGTCGAGCAGGACCGTGCACGCGCCGCAACGTCCTGTCTCACACCCGATGTGGGGGCCGGTGACGCCAAACACCTGGCGCAGGGCCTGAACCAGCAGCATCCGCGACTCGACCTCGCCTGCCGCAGGCCTGCCATCGATGGATAGCTCGATGTTGTGACGCCCCATGAACCACCCCCTCCAGGGAAATCGGCACGATCGGAGACCGCGATATGAAATGATATGCGACATGTAATGGTGCGGGCTGGAGAATTGTCAACAGCACAAAAACCTTTGGCTAAACGCAGAAAAAATGGCCATAGCGAATACCATCACATTGTCAGCATCATGTAATGATCAAGCGTGAGTCCAGGATGGAGAGAGCTCAATGGTCGGGGAAATCGTCTATCGCGCCGAAGGCGGAATCGCGCAGATCAAGATCGATCGGCCAGACAAGAAGAACGCTCTTACCGCGTCCATGTACGCCGCTCTGACGGACGCGATCAGGGCCGCCGAGGCCGAACCTGCGGTGCGGGTTATTGTCATCCTGGGATCCGAAGGGGCGTTCACCGCGGGCAACGATCTCCAGGAGTTCCTGCAGGATCCGCCCACAGGTCTGGACCGTCCCGTCTACCGCTTCATGGCCGCGCTGGCGGGCGCGGAGAAAGTCGTGGTCGCGGGGGTCTCTGGACTCGCGGTCGGGATCGGAACCACGCTGCTTCTACATTGCGATCTTGTGGTTGCGGGCGACACTGCCCGCTTCTCGCTGCCCTTTGTGACCCTGGGGCTCGTGCCGGAGTTCGCAAGCTCGCTCCTGCTCCCGCAGCTTATCGGGCGGCAGCTGACGGGCAAGCACCTGTTACTCGCAGAGCCGTTCGACGCCGGGAAGGCGCTTGCCTACGGCGTTGTTAGCGAGGTCGTCGCCGCCGCGCAGGTCGAAGCGGTCACGATGGAGTGGGCCGCGCGCATCGCGGCCAAGGCCCCTCGCGCGGTCATCGAGACCAAGCGGCTATTGAAGCCGGAGCCGCTGCAGATCGCCCGCCGCATCGCCGCCGAGGCGGCGACCTTCTCCGCCCAGCTGGAATCCAAGGAAGGGAAGGAGGCGTTGGGCGCCTTCGTGGAGAAGCGCGCGCCGCAGTTTGGAGCCTGAGGAGCGAGGACGACGGGGACCCGCGCGCTGACGTTGGTGTTGTCATGATGCGCCGCAACCCCGATCTCGCATCTCCTCCTCTTGTTGCTGCGACAGGAGTAGCGCGCAGGGTGCGGCGAGGCGATGGTGCGGACTGCGAGCCGGCTAGGCGGAAGCGAGGCTCGCCGGCTGCGCTCGGGTTAAGCACGTCCGACAAGGTCCACCGCAGCGCCTCCATGCTCCCTCCTTGGAAGTGGCGGAGGGCAGCCAGCCAAAGCCAGCTCGCCTGGGCTCGACGCGAGGAGGCCGAGATGGGAGCCGGTCAGGGTCAAGCCTCATACCCGACCAAGCCCTTGGCGAGGTGCAGTCACGACTGGGTGGGCAATCGGCTCTCCCTCGTGACCGTCTAGACCGCCAACACGAGAGTCCGAGCAATCTCTTCCCGGATGGTCTCTGAATTTCCGGCCGACACCAATCGTCCGCGGGCCTCGCGATACCATCGTTCGAAGGGCAACTTTTTCGTGATCCCCTCGCCGCCGTATATCTGCATCGACCGGTCGATGATCCGACACAACGCTTCGCTGGAATAGAGCTTGGCTGCCGCCGCTTCCGTATGGAAATCCAGACCTTTTTCAGCCTTCCAGGCCGCGTCCCAGAGGATCGCCCGTGCGGCTTGGATTTCAAGCAGTGAGTCCGCCAAGGTCGCTTCCAGAACACTCTTGCCCCGGCGACATTTGGCGACCGCCAAAGTCAGCGCGGCCTGCGCCGCGCCGATGTGCGAAGCCGAGAAGGAGAGCCGGCTGCGTGCAAAGATATCGTGCACCATGGCATCAGCACGACCTTCCAGGCCCAACAAGTTCTCAGCGGGGACAGCGCAATCGGTGAAGCGGAGCTCAGCGGGATAGTCAGCGCGGATCAATGGGATGGGAGCCGTCTGATACTTGCCACGCTCGACAAAAAAGCATGAAACGCCCTCGCGGCCGGGGGTTTCGGTGCGGGCGAATACAAGGCCCCACTCGGCGTCGAGACCGTTGGATATCCACGTCTTCCGACCGTTTATCACCCAATGATCGCCTCGACGCACAGCGCGGGTATGGATTTCGCCGACCGGATCGTTTGGGTGGACATGGTCGTCGGGCGGCGGCTCGGACATGGCGAAGAAGGTTTTGGCGCCGTCCCGAACCGCGGGGGTCACGAAGCGCTCCGCTTGCTCGGCGGAACACTGGTAGGCGATGTCTGCCGGATAGCGGCCGAACACCCCATAGCCGGGATTGTACAAGCCATTGCGATGACCGCACATCTCTTCGATGACCACCACCTGAGCGAATGGTCCAAGTTCCTGGCCCCCGAAGCGTTTCGGCGCCCACAGCGCCCAAAGGCCATCGCGGCGGGCGGCGTCCGCCAACCTGGCATAGACTGTCGCGTCGAACTCGGTGGCGTCCGGATCCAGTCGTCGATCTTCAGGAAGGATGTGTTCGCGCATGAACAGGCGCACTTTGTCGCGCAGAGCTGTTAGCTCCGCAGATAGTGGCGGAAACATGAATCAACTTTCGGGCTGAGCGACAGGGCGCTGCGGGGTTTTCGAACTTGCGAGCGTCCGGTGGAACGCAAATCCGGCGCAGAGGATGAGGGTCAGACCCATGACGCCTGCCGCAGCAAGGTATGGCGCGGTCGGTCCCACAGTCTGAAAGAGCAGCCCGTTTATGATGGCGCTGCCGGCCAGCGCCACCGCGCCCGCAGCGTGCACCACACCGAAGCCAAGGCCGCGGTTGGCTCCTGAAACCGCTTCCGAGGTCTGCATGATGTTGCAGATCAGAGCGATGTTGTGGATCAGGAGATAGGCCCCGAAGAAGCCTGCGTACGCCCAGGCCACCTGGCTTAGGCTCATGGCCAAGAAGGCGGCGCTCGCCAGTCCCAGCGCAATGAGGAGGGTCGCGGTGACACCGAGACGACGGATGGCGCTCTGAGCCAGGGCGGCTCGCCCAAGGGCGCCCGCGAGGGTGGTGCCGGCCAGAAGCCAGGCCGTATTTTCCGCGCGCCACCCAAAGCGAGTATGCAAGAACATCGCGTTCACAGCGAGCGCGAGGCCGATGCCGTAGTTCAGACCCAGGCGGACCAGAATCGGGTACGCAAGAGCACGAACAACCTCGAGATTGGCCAGCATACCCAGCGTCGGGGCTGCTGCGGCGACGCCGGGCGGCCTCGCCGGCAAGGCGCGCGACGTCAGCCACATGGCTGTCGTCGTCAGCGTCATGCCAACGGCCAGACAGGCTGTGATTTCTTGGCGCGGGTCGTCCAGAAATAGGCCGACGATCGCCGCCAGGAGCGGTCCGATCGCCCCGCCGACGAGCGCCGCCGCCGTGACGAAGCCGACGTGGCGGACGCCTTGCGCCTGATTACTCTGCGCCGAGATCAGCGCCTGTAAGATTGCCTCGCGCCCGCTCATGGCGCCGCCGATGGCGCGGAAGATGAAGAGCATTGCGAGGGTCGTGCTCGCCATCATGCCGGCATATGAGATCAGGGTGCCCAGGAACGTAAGCTGCAGCGCGCGGCGGACCCCAGACCGATCGCTGACGTGGCCGATGAGCGGAGCAGCCAAGAAGCTGGACAACATGAAGACCGCCACCAATTGCGCGACCACGGCGGGAGATCCCCCGAGTTCGAGGACAAAGAACGGCACATGCGGCAACACGATTCCGAGCCCCACGCCGTCGACAAGACTGACGATCACCGCGGCGAGCAAAAGGTTCTGAGGGTGTGGAGGGCTTGCGGTCACTGAGGACATGGCGTCGTTCTTGGCAGGGTCGCACCGGCATGCCGGTGGTGACGATCAATGGGGAAGCAGGACAAGGGTTGTGCTGAAGCAGCCGAATTCACCCTTGAGGTCGGACAGCGGCGTCGACGAGTAGCCAGAGCCAGATCGCGACCACCTGGAAACGGGCCGCATTCCGATCCAGCCGTCGTCGGGAAGGCGGTCTGCATGTGCGGAGAACTCAACGTTTGGCAGGCCACGCACCGCGGGCTTCCGCCAATCGTCCGGACGAGCCGCGGCTGGCGACCAATCAGCCAGGGGCAGTAAATTCGCGAAGCTGGATGCGGTCTCGGTAACTGGAGCCGCCGAGCGATACCAGAATTCCCCATCGCGCTCCGCCCGATCCAGGACATCGTCGTGCCAGGGCTGGCCATGGAGAGAGGTGAACTTGGGAAGTGGCCGAAGGTCCTGCGGATCGGTCGCGACAAGCACCGGTTCGGGCACAGCTGGCATGGAGAGTCGCCCAGCGAAGGTCACCGACGCGCGCGCTAGCAGTCGACCATCTTGTCGCATCTCAACATCGCAGACAGCCGAACGCCGACCTTCATGTGGCGTCCGAACCTCAAGCTGCACCGGCAGCATGGGTACGGTGCGGAAAAAGTGCACGGTGACGGCCCGTGGCTCAAAGGCGCGGCCGATCGCCTGTTCGGCCACAGCGCAAAGCAACCCCGCGGCGACGCCGCCCTGGACGCCATCGTAACCGCCCCGGGCTTCAGGCGCCGGCATCCAGCTCCCGTCCGCGAGCGGCCGAAACAAAATCACCGAGGTCAAAATTTTCCCCTTCCAGGCGCTTGGCGCGAGGGTTTGGCGCAGGCCGCCGCTCCTTGAGAACGCTGGTCGCTGAAACTCGGCGAATGCACGCAAATGTGGACCATGAAGAAAACACTCTCTACGCGAGTTGACCGATTAACGAGCTTGACCAAGGCATGATGCACGGCAAAGGTGTGTTGCGCAATTCAGAGATTACGTGTGGCGGCATACACGTAATCCGATAACTACAATAAAAGTCCGATTGAGGCGAAGTTATGGATAAATTGATCGTCAATATTTGTCCAACCGGAATGGTTCCACGTAAGAGGGATACGCCGCATGTCCCAACTTCTCCAAAAGAAATCGCATCCGATGTTCAGCGTTGCTGGAATGCCGGGGCGTCTATAGTTCACATTCATGCGCGAGAAGATGACGAGGATCCGACCTGGCGCGCCGAGCGCTTTCGGGAAACAATCGCGGAAATTCGCGCCTCCGCGCCTTCAATCGTTATCTGCGTCACGACGAGCGGTAGAGACTGGGGCGATTTCGAGCGTCGCTCCGAAGCCTTGGCGATTTCCGGCGGTTGCAAGCCTGAGATGGCGTCGCTGACCTTGGGTTCGATGAACTTTCCGAAGTCGGCTTCGGTCAACGCACCCGATATGATCCGCGATCTCGCTCGCGAGATTCTTGCCCGTAACATCGTCCCGGAACTGGAAGTGTTTGACGTCGGGATGGCCAATTTCTCGGCCCGTCTGGCGTCTGAGGGAATTCTCAAGGCGCCGTTTTACTTCAACATACTGCTCGGATCGATGGGGACTGCGGACCTCAGCCCAATCAACCTCGGCGCGATCCTGGCGACCCTTCCCCAGGGGGCCACTTGGGCGCTCGCCGGCATCGGGCGCTTTCAACTGCCGGCCAATGCTATGGCCGTAGCGCTTGGTGGTCATGTTCGTGTCGGTCTCGAAGACAATCCTCACTACGACTGGCGGGAGCGCTCGGAGGCCACCAATCCGCGGCTGGTCGAACGGATTGTGCGGCTCGCGCGGGAGATGGGACGTGAACCTGCGGCTCCATCCGAAACCCGGTCCATCATCGGCCTCAGGGAGCCGATGGTCTTGGAGCGGGCGTAATGTCGAAGGACGCAGGTTACTCAAACGTCGCGACGGCCCTTCTACCGATGAAGGTGGATGGTCGCGTGCACCCCTTCACGGCGCATGCCTACAGGTGCGAAGCGACAGGGGACGAGCTCATCGCCCTGGTGCGAGGTTCCGAGCACGTTCTTGGCCCGTCGCCGCTGGTGCGCATGCACAGCGGCTGCCTCACGGGCGATGCTCTTGGCTCGCAGCGGTGCGACTGCCGGTTTCAGCTGGAGTCAGCGTTGCAGCGCATCTGTGAGGAGGGCGCTGGGGTGCTTGTCTATCTCCACACTCACGAGGGCCGCGGGATAGGCTTGGCCAACAAGATCCGCGCATACGCGCTGCAGGACATCGGCCGCGACACGGTCGACGCCAATCTTGAGCTCGGATTGTCCGTCGACGCCCGGAGCTATGCGGGAGCGGCCTTCGCGCTTCGCGACCTTGGAGCCTCGCGGATCCGCCTACTTTCCAACAACCCAGAGAAGATTCGCGCGCTCGAAGCCGAAGGCGTCACCGTGGTTGAGCGCGTGCCGATAGACGGCGGCCGAACCGAACACAATCGCGGGTATATCGACACCAAGGTCGCCCGCATGTCGCATCTCTTCGGCTGTGAGGTAGCTTAGTGGACACTGTCGTCTCAACGCGATGGGTTGAACCAACCGACTACGAGTCGCTTGCGGCTCGCCTGCAGCAGAAGAACGCTTTGGCCTTGGCGTCTCTGGCCGCATCGCGCGGGGTGCAGCCGCGGGCCATCGACCTCGGCTGCGGTACGGGCTTTCTCGCCGAGCAGATTCTTCTGCAGCAAGTGAGCCGGGAGGTGACCTGCGTTGACCTCTCCCAGGAGATGTTAGCGACAGCCAAAGCCAAGGCGACACTGCGAGACCAAACCTTTGTGTGCGCCAGCATCCTCGATCTGGACCTGCCCGCAACGTTCGACCTGGTCTGCTCAAACGCCGCATTACACTGGCTCTACCCACGCTATCGCGAAACCTTCCAAGCAGCCCGGCGGCTGACTCGAGACGGAGGTCTTTTTGCGTTCGCCATGGCGGGGGAATGTGCTGCGTCTCGGCTCTTCGATGACCGGATCGAGGCCGCTTTCAGCAGCGTGGGACGCCCCCAGGATCCAATCCCGTTCCGGGAACGTCGCATCACAGTCGCTGCAGCCGAGCGCCTCTGCGTCGCGGCCGGATTTGTGGTCGAGGACGCATTCCTCATCGACCGCAGCGTGGAAATGGACGCGCGCGACTACGCCCATTGGCTGATCGCCAGCGGGGGGCCCTGGGGCGCCGCCGTTCAACAGCAAGGTGAGATTGTGGCCGACTTGGTTGCCGCCCTCGCTCCAGCCGGCGAGACGGTCGAGACCGGTCATTGGAGCACCCTCGTCATCGCTCGCGCGGTCCCATGAGCCGGCCGACACCGACCGTCGTCACCGGCCAAGACTGTCTCGTCACCTCCGGAAGCGTCCTCGCGACAAAGGCCGGCCTTGAGACTCTGGCATCTGGTGGTTCGGCGTTCGATGCAGCTGTCACCGTGGCGTCGTGCCTGATGGTCGCCTTGCCCATGAGTTGCGGCCTCGGCGGCGACCTTGTCTTCATGGGGTTTGACGCGGCGGCGGGAACGCCGATCCAGCACGCCTTTCTAGGGCGTGCGCCGGCGCACGCGACACCAGCAAACGTTGCGCGCGGCGGCAGCATACCGCTGCATGGGATCCTTGCAGCAACCATCCCAGCCGCAGCGGAGGGTTTGCTCGAGTTTCATCGCCGCTACGCACGACGGCCGCTGAGGGAACTGCTGCATGCGGCCCGTTCGGCCGCTGACGACGGGCTGCGTGTCTCTCCTCAATTCAGTCGATGGACGTCGAACAACCTCCCCGTTGTGTTGGCCAGCCCCGCCCTGTCAGCCATCTACGCGCCTGACGGCGATGCGGTCACCGAAGGTTCGCTCCTGTTGCAGGCCGGCCTTGGGGTCAGCCTTGGGCTCATGGCCGAACGGTCCGCGGCGGTGGTCTTAGCCGAGCTTCGGCAGGAAGTTCTTCGGCTTTCAGCACAACATGGCGGATTGTTCAGCGCCGCTGATCTCCACGAGAGCCAGGAGCTTCTCTCTCCAGCCCTAACCTTCACGGTGGGCTCCCGCCAGCTACTGACTCCTAACCTGCCCACCCAAGGCTACATGATCGGCCAGAGTCTGAATGCGTTCGCCGCGGTGACGGCGCAAGCGCCGGCTGCAGGACCCGCAGAAGAAATCCACGTCTGGACGGAGATCTTCAATCAGATCTATGGCCTTCGGTTGGCTCATCTCGCCGACCCGGAGGTGTCCCCCGCCGCGACCGACGTGCTGTGCGCCGACGCGGTGTCGCGCATCGCGGCCGCCGTTGATCGGCGCATACGCACACCCCTTCGCTACCGGAACTACTACGATGAAGGGGACACCACGCAGTTCGTGGTGAAGGACGCCGCCGGGAACCTGGTCTCCGGCATCATGAGCCTGTCACACGGCTTTGGATGCGGCGTGAGTTCGGCGACCTACGGTCTGACCCTTAGCAATCGGCTTGGACGCTCGTCGACCGCCGATCCGCGACAAGCCAATTGCGTCGGGCCGCGCAAGCGCCCGGTGAACACGATCATGACCTACCTCGTGATGGAGGACGGCGCGCCATTTCTCGCCGGCGGCACGCCAGGGGGCGACGGCCAGGCACAATGGAACAGTGTCTTCCTGGCGGACGTGCTGCTGCATGGCCACTCGCCCGAGATCGCCATCGCGCGCCCGCGCTTCACGCTTGTTCCGGGCGCAGACAAGGGCGAGTCCGCCATGGCCGAAGGCCTCGAGATCGAGACCGGCTATGGGGACGAGGTTTATGACGAGCTCAGATCCCGCGGACACACCCTTAAGATCAAGCCCCGTGTGCAAGGCGCACTGCGCTCAGTGGCGCAGCAGGGCGGCCAGTGGATCGCGGTGGATGATGGCCATGAAGAGGGCCTTACCGCTGCGGCGCCCCTGAACCAGCAGCCATAGTTGGGAACCGATTTCGGATGATCCTTCCCGCCTCGGAGAACCAGAAGCTCATCGCCGCGAGTCTCCGGCTCTACCCCAATGCGGCCACCCATTACTTCTCGACGGTCAGCAAGGGAAGGCGACCGGACTTGGATCTGGAGCGCAGCGTGCTGGCTCGCTTCATCGAGCGCCATCCGATGATGAGATCGCGGCTGAGCGACGACGGACGTGGCGTCGGACTCATCCTGTCCGATACGTTCCAGATCGACGACTACATCAGCATGGAGGAGGTTGACGCCTGCGAAAGTGCGTCCGCCGTCGCCGCCGCGTCCGCGTTCTTGGCCCGACCTATCGATCCCCGCATTTCTCCGCCATATCGCTGCCGGTTCTTCGTGGCGCCGGATGGCTATCTGCTCGTCAGGATGGGCCATCACGTGGTCTTCGATGGTCACACCCGCACGATCCTGCTGCGGGACCTGCAGATGATCGCCCAGAGCCTGCAGGCCGGCGATCCCATGCCGCCGCCGCCTGCGAAGACCTATCAGGACTATGTGGCCTGGGAGGGGGCGCGCCACCAGGGAGAGGCGGGCCGCCGAAATCTCGACTCGGCGGTCGCGCGGCTGGGTGGGTACGAAATCCTGCCGCTCAGTCGCAAGGCGCGCCCCGCCCATCCGGGCATGCTCCTCAGCCCGGTCGTGATTGTGGATCCAGAACGCTCCGCCCAATTGCGCGGTTTCGCGCGGGAGGAGGGCGCCAGCGCCTTCAACTTGTTTGTCGCTGTCTATGTCCTGGCTCTGGGCGATCTAACCGGCCGCAGGGATGTGGGCGTCGCCGCTCCGTTTGGCACGGACCGGGCCGCCGGCCTCTCCAATGTCGCGGGCAATATGATCGACCACCTTCCGCTGCGCTTCGATCTCGCGGAAGCCAGGACCTTTCGCGCCTTGGTGGGACTGGCGAAGCAGCGGATGCACGAGGCGCGTCGCCGCTTCGTGCCGTTCAATGCAATTCTCAAGGGCCTCGGTCACGACGTCGCAGTGGCGCCACGCCCGTACCTGCAGGCTATCGTGAGCTACCTTGCCGGCGAGCCCGGGATACCTCCGAATTTGCTGGGTACGCCGACAGACGTCTACCAAGCGCCGAGCGGCGCCGAGCGTCCCTTCTGGGTTCCTGCGCGCGCCTTGCCGCTCGAGTTGCAGGACATCGGCTTCCTGGTCACGGACTTCGCTGGGACCCTTCGCTTCCGGCTTTCGGTTCGCGCCGATCTGGTCGCACAAGGTCAACTGGACGCCCTGGCGCAGCAACTCGGCGAGTTATTCGCCGCCCTGGCCGACGCGCCGGACGCCCCCCTGGAGCACATTCCTGCGCGCTTTCAGACTGGCGTTCTTGATCTCTTGGAGCCCGCCATATGAGCGCGCCGCAAGCCGAAGCCGTCGTGCTCAGCTATATGGAGGCGTTTCGTAGCGGCGACATCGTTGGGGCGAGCCAGTGCTATGCGCCCGCCTATGTGCTCGCCTCCGATGGCGAGGCAGGCCTGAGCCTGGTTGAGGCTGTAGCCGCCCGGATCGCCGGCCTCCACGCCAACACGATCGGCCGCGGCCTGGGCCTCGAAATCTCGAACCTGGTCAGCGTCGCGCTTGGGTCTGGCGCGACTGCCGTCGGATGCGAACTCCTGTGGCAAGGGCCGTCTGAGCATCGTCGTCAGGAGGTCACTTATCTCCTAACGCAAGACGGAGGATGGCGGATCTGCGCCGTTCTGCCAGGGCGGCTTTTAGCCCTTGGCCCTGACCGCCCATGAGCCCCCCGGTGGGAGGTGCGTCAATTCCGCCGGGAGCCCTGCGCCTGGGCGCCGCCGCTGCTCTGCGGCTCGCGCGTGCAAGCCGCGGCATGACCGCGCCTAACCCGCCGGTCGGTTGTGCAGCGTTCGATCGGCAAGGGCGTCTGCTCGCCGTTGCGCGCCACGATGGGCCAGGCCAGGCTCACGCTGAGGCGGCGGCGCTCGAGGCTTGCCGGAGGTCTGGCGATCTCGCCGCCGTTCATACGCTATTCGTCACCCTGGAGCCCTGCAACCATCATGGCCGCACGCCGCCTTGCGCGGAGGCCGTCATTGGGGCGCAAGTTACTGAAGTCGTAATCGGCGCGTGCGATCCCAATCCCGCTGTGCGCGGCGGTGGCGCTGCAAGACTTGCGATGGCGGGCGTACGGGTCCGCCACCTTTCAGCGTTCATGGAACCCGACATCAAGGCGCTCGGCCCGGAGTGCGAAGCCCTCATCGCCCCGTTCGCAAAGCACGCCGTCCATGGCTTGCCCTGGGTGCTCGTCAAGCAAGCCCTTGATCTCAGCGGGTCGATGATCCCACCCCTCGGTTCAAAGACCTTCACCGACCCAGAGTCGATCCGGCTGGCGCACCGACTGCGCCGGGAGTCAGACGCAATCATCACAGGCGTTGGCACAGTATTGGCGGACCAGCCTCTATTCACGGTGCGTGCGGTCGACGACTTCGAAGGCAAGATCCGCTGGTTGGGTATCCTGGATCGCACGGGACGGACTCCGGCGGCCTATCTCACCGCCGCCCGCGAACGGGGAGTGGAGCCGATTTGCGGTTCAGACTTCACTGCGATGGTCCGCGATCTAGGGCGTAGGGGGGCTCTGCAAGTCCTCGTCGAGGCCGGGCCGACCATTTCCGAACATGTGCTGGAGAGCGGTTTCTGGGACGAGCATGTCGTCATCCGGCGATCCACAGCAGGGGACGTTGTCGAGCGTCGACGTCGCAAAGAACACTAGGAGAAGAATCGTGACTCGGAACGTCGCCATCCTAACGGCGCTCGCGCTCGCCGCTGCGACCGACGCATGGGCGCAGCGTGCCGATGAGAACGTCGTGCGCGCCGCCGAGGACGCGTTTGGGCTCAGTGTCGGCAACGAGCGTCTTGGGCTCTACGACGAAGACAATGTCCGCGGCTTCAGTCCCTCACTGTCGGGTAATGTTCGGATAGAGGGGCTCTATTTCGACCGCCGGGGCGCTATTGCTTCGCGGCTGCTGAAGGGCTCGACTATTCGCGTGGGCCTCACAGCACAGGGCTATGATTTTCCCGCTCCGTCCGGCATCGTCGATTATGAACTGCGCAAACCTGGCCGGATGCGTGTGCTTAGCCTCGTGGCCCACACCGACAGTTGGGGCCGGGCGGCTTTCGAGCTCGATAGTGAAATCCCGGTCAGCGATACCCTTAGCTTGGGCGGAGGCGTTTCGCGGTTGCTGGACGCCAGGCCGCAGGGAAACGACAGGGATCAAGGCAGCGCTGCGCTGATCGCGCGCTGGTCGCCGTCGCCAGGCGCCAACCTGCTCGCCTACGCAGGCGCCGGCCTCAACAGGAACGAAGAAGCTGGACCACTGGTTTTCACCGCCGGACCTGTCCTCCCTCCAGAGATCGATCGCCGCAACTTCTACGGGCAAGACTGGAGCGACTGGCGCTCGGGATCCCTCAACTACGGCCTCTTGGGAACGGTGCAGCTTTCCCCAGGGACGGCCGTTCGGGCCGGTGTCTTCCGCTCGGGGTTTACCGAGGAGAAATCCTTCTCTGACCTGTTCCAAAGCGTCGACGCCAATCGCCTGGCGCTTCATCGCATCACGGCGTTTCCGGAGCAGGATTACAGCGCCTTGTCCGGCGAACTGCGCGCGACGCACAGCTTTACCACGGGGGCGCAGCGCCATACTGCGCTGGTGAGCCTGCGCGGCCGAAAACGCGTCACCATCTCCGGAGGCGCTCAGACCCTAGACTTTGGACCCGGCCGCATCGGCGCGCCGCGCTCGCTCGCTGAGCCTGGGTTCGTTTTCGGACCGACCAATCGAGACGAAGTGCGTCAACGGACCTTGGGGGTCGGTTATCAGGGGGTTTGGCCTGGTGTCGGCGAGTTGAACATTGGCGTCCAGAAGACTCGCTATGAGAAGTCGTTGAGCCGCGCCGGCGGTCCGGCCACGGAGGCCCGTTCCGAACCGTGGCTCGGCAACGTCAACGCTGCCTGGTACGCGAGCCCGGCGATCACGGTGTTTGGCGGATATTCGCGCGGCCTTGAAGATGGCGGCTTCGCCCCCGAGAACGCGGTGAATGCGCGCTCACCACTGCCGGCGACCCTCACCAGTCAGAAAGACGCTGGCATGCGTGTCGTCCTAGGTCGTATCCGAGTGGTCTCGGCGGTTTTCGACCTGGACAAGCCATATTACGGCCTCGACGCGACAAACACCTTCACCGAAATCGGCGCGATCCGGAATCGTGGCCTCGAGCTTTCAGTCATCAGCTCGCCGATCGAAGGGCTTCGCTTGGTTGGCGGCGCTGTTATTAGCCGTCCGCGGGTCAACAGAGGCGCCCTCGGCGCCCTGCAAAATCTCAAGCCGATCGGCGCTGTCGAGAGGACAGCGCGCTTCAGCGCTGACTACACGCCGCCGTCGTGGCCAGCTGTCTCTTTTGATACGACCCTCGTCTACACGGGCGAGCGCGCCGCCAAGATGGATAATAGCGTGGCGATCCCTGCGCGCGCGACCGTCAGCGTCGGCGCGCGCTATCGGCTCAAGGTCGGCGACGATAAGGCGACCATCCGGTTGGTGATCTACAATCTTACCGACACCTTTGGCTGGTCTGTCACATCAGGGGGTGGCTTCTTTTACGAAGAACCCCGTCGTGTGGCCCTCAGCCTTTACATGGACTTCTGAGATGCGCGGTTGAATACACGATGAGTAGTAATGTCAGCGGTGGCTGCTGCCCTCGAAGGAAGAGTGGGGACTGGTCTGATGACCTCTTCTCCTGGGAGCCTTCGGGAAGATCGAAATGGTTCGCATAGGCGGGGGCGCTTGTCGCCTCGCCAGGAAAGATATGAAATCCGTCGGCGGTCCCCCAATGTTGGCGAATGGCGACCGCAGGATCTAGAATTCGTCGGAGTTGGGATCGGAGAGGCAATGTTTACAGGCATTATCCAGGCGGTCGCAGAGATTGAATACGTTGAGGATCACGACGCGATCCGAACTTTCACGATCCAGTTTCCCCCCGGTTTCTGCGATGACCTTCGAGTGGGCGCCAGTGTGTCTGTTGATGGCGTCTGCCTAACCGCGACGAAATTGCTCTCGCCCGATCGAGTCGCTTTCGACGTCATCCTGCAGAGCTTGCGCGTCACCACCTTGAGCGACTGCGAGGCCGGTTTTCGCGTAAACGTCGAACGCGCTGCCAAAGATGGCGCGGAAATTGGTGGGCACCCGATATCGGGGCACATCGACTTCGCAGCCGTGGTTCATTCAGTCGCCTCGCTCGAAGGCAACAAGGTCCTACGGGTGACGATTCCCGAGGAGTTTAGGCGCTACCTGTTTCCCAAGGGCTACGTGGCGATCAACGGCGCCAGCCTGACATTGGCAGAGGTCGATCGTGATCATGGCTGGTTCGAGGTGTGGCTGATCCCAGAGACGCGACGCATGACCGTCTTCGAGGACAAGGTCGCCGGGGACTATCTCAACATCGAGATCGAGCGCCAGACCCAAGTGGTGGTCGACACAATCCGCGACAGTGTTCGCGAAACCCTCGGCCGTCTCCAACCCGTGGTCGAGGCCCTCCTCCTGGATCGCGGGGTCGTCCTTGAGGATTTGCTCCAACCGGGTGTCCTGGCAATTACCGACCATGCGCGGCAAAGACGCTAGCGCCCAATCAGGGGGCCGCAGGTCTGGTCTCGGTGCGAGAGCCAACGCCTGCTCAGGTGCACGGCCGACTTCCCGCAACTTCCGCCCGGCGACCGCTCCAGACCGCTGACGTGTGACTGGCAAGCGACCAACGCGGATCTGCGCCGCCGCTAGGGCGCCAGGGCCTCGCCGCTGTGCGTGCCGGCACAGGAAGGGGCGCATAAATCTACACGTAAGCCATGGCGACCGTCTCACATCAGTCAGGTGTGCACCGCGCCGCCTGCCACCTCGAAGCGGAGGTCTGTCCAGCAGCGAAATGATGCGCGATTGTAGATCTGAACAGCGCAAGGACGGTTTTGCAGCAGTCGCCTTCGGTTGATGGCGGTGGCCAGGTCCGCGGGTGAGGCCGCAGAATCCGCGGTGGCCCTGCATCATTGCCAGGCGGCCAGGTCGGGCGTCAGTGAGGCGATTGAAGTCCAAGGCGCCGCATCAGGGCTCCGTGCGTGTCCGCAAGAATTCGATCCGACAACTGGCGATCAGGCTCAGCTCGCGCCAGGGCGATCGCGCCGACGAGGGCGGCAACAATCGACTGGGCCTCAGCATCTGCCTTGGGAAGCCCCAGTCCGGCGACCTTGCGCGCAATCGCCTGCCGGAGCTCTTCCATGCCCTGAGCAACACGACGGCGCGCGGCCTTCGGCAGACGAGGCGCGTCGGCCACCAGATAGGGCAGGGGGCATCCCTGACTGCGATTATCCCGGTGGGCAGGCGACAGATACCAGTCGATGTAGATTCGGAGAGCCTCGGCAGGATCTCGGGCTTCCATGTTGGGCAGGACCTGGCCAAATCCATCGATGAACATGTGGTCCACCGTGGCCGCCAGGAACGCGTCCTTAGAGGCGAAGTGCACATAGAATCCGCCGTGGGTCATCCCGGCCTTGGCCATGACCCCGGCGACGGCGACGCGATGTGGCCCCTGCGTGCGGATCGCCTTGGCGGCCACCTTGAGTACGCGCTTGCGGGTTTTTTCCTTATGAGCGGCGTCGTATCGCATGCCAGGATTCCAGGAGCCTCAGCTGCAAAAAGGTGGTCGATTAGATGATATCTATAATTTAAAGGCGACCGCTGCAAGCCTTGGCGCCGGCTCTGACGCCTCAGGTTCAGCTCAGATAAGCCCTCAGGAAGAAGACCGACGTCGTGATCACGGTGACCGCGAGGATCAGAACCCGAAGAGCGCCGCCTGGCAGACGCCAACCCAGTCTTGCGCCGACATAGCCGCCGGCCGCGCCACCAGCCATGACGATGAGGGTTTCGCGCCATCGTACGTTTCCAGTTAGCGCAAAGCAGGCGACCGCGATCCCGTTGGCCGCCGCGACCATGATGGTCCTCAGCGGCGTCAGGGTGCGCAGGTCGGCGGTTGTCGCGAGGCTCCAGGCCGCCAGCATCATCAGGCCGACAGCCCCACCGAAATAGCCGCCATAGATGCCAAGAAGGAACTGTGCTGCGTAGAGGGAACGCCCTCCGACGTGCAGGCCCATCCGCCGCAGCAGCTGTGGCGCGCGGGGACCCGCGGCGAGCGTGACCGTGGCGACAAGCAGCAGCCAGGGGATGATCGCGCTGAATGTCCTCTGTGGTGTGAAGAGCAGCAGCACTGCGCCCAGCAGCCCGCCCACAAGGCTGAGTGTGAGCAGCACCCCGTTCGAAGCGCCCTCGAGCGGCCGGATGTCCCTTCGGTAGGCCCAGGTGCTGGCCAGTGTTCCCGGAAAGAGGGCCACGGTCGTTGAGGCGTTGGCAACGGTCGGGGGAAGACCAGCCAGGGTGAGCACGGGCAGGACGACGAACGTGCCGCCTCCGGCAATGGCGTTCATGGCGCCGGCGACAAGGCCAGCGCCAAGCAGCAGTGCGTATGTGGCCAAGGGATCCGTGCTCACAGCCTCTGGTCTTCAGCCATCGCGAGGAGGTCGCTTACGGCCCTGCGGAATGCAGCCGGATCTTCCAGGTCTGGGAAATGACCCGCCAGCGGCAACAGACGCACCTCGGCGTGCGGCAGGTAGCGCCTCAGCCCTTGGGGATCCGAACGACGGTGAGTGCGGTCTCCCTGGCCAAAGAGGATCACGCCGGGGCATTGAACGACCGGAACAGCTGCAGATGTCTCTTCGCCGAACCATTCCTGTATCTGGCTCGCCAGGGCGTTTCCGCACCCACAGGCGTGCGCCCAGCGCGCGGTCTTCTGCCATTGTCGGATGTCGGCGCCCTTGCCCGCCGCGGCAGGATACCAGCCGTCGATGGCGAGATGTTCGCGCACCCTTGGCTGAGCCCATGCCATCTGACCGATCATCGGCTCCCGAAGCCAGCCGTCGGGATCGACCGCACGGTAAATCCACTGCCGTTCGCCCGGAACGTCCGTCGCCTGGCTGGCGATCACCCCGATCGTCGAGCCCGGCATCGCGGCCGCCACACCGATCGCAACGTAGGCCAGGGTGCAGGGGCCGCTCACAATCATCCGCCCGAGGCCGAGGCTTCGCAGAGCGTGGACAACGGCAGCGACAGTGCCGGCGTAGCTCAGAGCGTCTGGGTGGCTTGCCCGGGAGAACCCGAACCCCGGGATCTCAAGCGCGACGACCGTCAGTTTCCCGGCCCAGTGTGCAAACATGGGATCGTAATGTTCGATCGTATTCGGAGGGTCCGGCATTAGCAGGACCGCGGGCGCGTCCGGAACGGCCTGGACCCGGGCCCGAAGTCTGGCATGTGGAGTCTCGATGAACCTCATGCCGGGACGGGAAGCCAACGCCCGGCTCTCCAGATCCGGCGGTCGGGCGCCTGCAAAGAGGCTCGTATCGAGCCAAGCCGCTCTGACCATCGTCTTCCCCCTCCGATGAACATGGCTGTCGCCGAATGCGAGCGGCGCACAGACTGCTACGCCCAGTCGGCGGCCTGGAATTCGGCAAAGGCCTCAGCCTGCGCCGACTGCGCCGCGAGACCGGGAAATCGCTCCGGCGCATAGCTGCCTGGTGCGACGTGCTGAATGAACCTCCAAGTCACGGCGGTGGTGATCTCCGCCTGGTTCATTGCCCCAGCGGAGCGCCACTCCGGATCTCGGTGGATTTCGGTCTCGAGCATCTCGAGAGCCGCCTTCAGCTGTCGTTCCACACGGTCGAGCCAGGGTTGATGTAGCTTCTCGGCTGGCCGCAGCGTGCGCTCGTAGACGATCTGCACGGCCTTCTCGCAGGCCGCGAGAGAGAGGCTCAGCTGCCGTAGGACGAGTTCGCGCGCCTTCGGTTCGCTCGGCATCAAGCTTCGCTCAGGCGGGGCGAGGGATTCCAGGTGCTCTAGGATGAGTGTGGAATCCATAAGCACGACCCCACTGTCGGTAAGCAGCGTCGGCGCCTTCACGACCGGGTTCACCTGCGCGAACTCGTCAAACCCTCGGTGCACGGAAACAGGCCTGTGCTCGAAAGGCAGCCGCAGGACATTCATTGAGACGGCGACGCGGCGGACGAACGGCGAGTCCAGCATTCCGAAGAGCTGCATGCTTCTGATCCCGGGTTGGATTTCTGAGGGGCTGCGGTGATCAGGGGAGACCTGGGCGGCGGTTCAGGAAGGCGGTGACGCCATCGGCGACGCCCTTGCTCCCAATCGTGGTGGCGAACCAGGCCGCCTCCACGCCCAGGCCTTCGTCGATGGGCAGGTTGATGCCGCGGGTGACCGCGGCCAGGCAGGCGGAGACCGCGCTCGCGGGATGGCGGATAATCCGCTCCGCCAGGGCGTGAGCCTCATCGAGCAGGTCGCCATGTGGCACCACACGATTGACCAAGCCGAGTTCGGCGGCCCGCGCGGCGTCTATCGCGTCGCCCGTGAGGATCATCTCGAGCGCACGCTTCCGGCCGACGTGCCGCGGCAGTCGCTGCGATCCTCCAAACGGCGGCGGGAAGCCAAGTTTGACTTCGGGTTTGGCGAAGGTGGCGGTCTCGCTGGCAAGGGCCAGCGGGGCCGCCTCGGTTATCTCGCAACCCGCTCCGAAGGCGAGGCCATTGACGGCCGCGATGATCGGCTTGGGAAAGGTCTCAATGCGCCTCGTCAGCCCCTGGCCTCGGCCGACAATCTCCCGAAGAGCAGATTCCACGCCCCCGCCGATGCTCAGGGCGAGGTCGTTGATGTCCGCGCCCGCGCTGAAGGCGTCCTCGCCCGCGCCGGTCAGGATGACAGCCCGCACCGCGTCCTCGGCCTCGATGGAAGCCAAGGCGCTCATCAGCGCGTCGATGGCGGCGTAGTTGAGGGCATTGAGCTTGGTCGGGCGATTGATGACAAGCTTGGTCACCCGTCCCGCAGCCACCTCGATCAGAGGCGCCCTACTCATCGCCGAGGTTCCTGATGCTGGCCTGGCAGGTGATGGGGAAATTCACGGAATTTGCGATGAAACACATGCGGTGGGCTTTGCGGTGGAGCTCCATCGCGATCAGGCGATCGTCGCCAAACCCGATGGTCACCTTCGGGTGCAGGGTGACCCCGGTGAAGCGACCGCTGGTCGTTCGATCCTCGACCGTCCTTCCGACTGGATCATCGACATAGGCGAGTACGGTTATGCCGGCGTCGACACTGAGATGGAGGTACCAGAGCTTGTGGCAGGCCGAGATGGACGCCACGAGCAGGTCCTCTGGATTCCACATCGCCGCGTCGCCACGGAACTCCGGATCCGAAGAACCCGCGATCGCCGGCTTGGAACCGGCGGTGATGATGTGGTCGCGCAGATAGGCGCGGTGACCCGAGGTTCCGGATCCCTGGTCGCCCGCCCACTCGACATGGATGCTGTAGCTATGGGCCTTCGCCTCGCTAGCCATCACAGCGATCCGCCCTCGGAAGCAGTCTCCGCAGGCGCCGCAGGCTTCGGGTTGAAATAGGTCTCGGCTGGGCCGGGGAAGCGGCGCGTTCGTACGTCCTCGGAATAGGCCGCCGCTGCACGGGTGATCTCAGCGCCAAGGTCGGCATATCGGCGCACGAACTTCGGCGTCCATTTGAACATGCCCAGCATGTCGTCAGTCACGAGGATCTGACCGTCGCATCCGGCGGACGCTCCGATTCCGAGCGTGGGTGCTGAAACCGCACGGGTGATATCCCGCGCCAGGCCTTCGGCGACGCCTTCCACGACGATGGCGAACGCCCCAGCGTCGGAGACGGCTCGCGCGTCAGCGAGCACCAGCTCCCGTTCAGCCTCGGTCCGCCCCTTAGCCTTGAAGCCGCCGTCGATGTTGACCGCCTGGGGCCGCAGACCGACGTGTCCCATGACTGGGATTCCGCGGTCCACGAGATAGCGGATCGTAGCCGGGATCGCCGGACCGCTTTCCACCTTGATCCCCTGCGCCCCCGTCTCCTTCATGAGACGCACGGCGGAGCGGTACGCTTCCTCGACGGCTCCCTCATAGGAACCGAAAGGCATGTCGATGACGACCATGGACCTACGGGAGCCCCGCATGACCGCCTGGCCGTGCAGGATCATCATATCCAGGGTGACTGGCACAGTGGATGTGAGGCCGTGGGCGACCATGCCGGTTGAATCACCGACGAGCAGAAGATCACAGGCATCGTCGAGCAGCGCGGCGATCGGCGCCGTATAGGCAGTCAGCGCCACCAGGGGTTCCGTACCTTTGCGCCGGAAGATGTCGGGCGCGGTGAGCCGCCGGACGACTGCATCACGATGTGTAGACATCTTCCCTCACTGTGGTCGCGGCAGGCTGGCGGCGACGCTCAGCCCCGCCGTTTGGTCTGGAACACCCCGTGACTGCTGACGCGACTTCGGCGTCGGCAACACGCGTCAGGGCTTTCCCAGAAAGGTCTAATAACATGATGTGCATCATGTGAAGAGTCGAGTTTGGGCGCAACAGGATTTTCCGGGGGAGGCTGTGTTGGAGAGCCGTCGCAGAGTTCGGTTCAACCGCCGGCGACAGATCGAGCTGCCGACCTCTCACCAAGGACGGCGCGCTAAGGCGCGTCGACCGCGGCCTCTACACCAAGCCATCAACCAATGCGCCAACCGGCAAGCCCGCTCCCTGGCGCGCTCGGTCGTTGACGCGGTGGCGCGGCGCGACAACGCTCGCCTGATGGTGAACGGGATGGCCGCGGTCGACGACCTAGGCCTGACCACAGCCGTGCCGGCGCAGGTGACGGTGTTCACCGACGCGCCTGCGGCCGATCCAACTTGGCGCTCAGCAGATCCGCTTCAAGCAGGCGGCGCCCAGCCGTCTCTACTGGGCAGGCCACCCCGCCATGCACGTTGTCCAGGCCCTCTACTGGATGCAGACCAGGGTGCGCGATCTGCTGGCGACGGTCGGGTTTCCGGACGTTCACCCAAGGCCGGACCCGGTCGACGACCATCATCGCATGGCGCCCATCATGGGACCCACGGGAGCCGTCGGCTAGTCGCCTCCAACCGTGCATTCGGACCGATCGACTTGGCTGGAAAACCCAGCTGGCCGATCCACAAACGACGATTCCAAGCCGCACGGAGCCGTGTGGAGCATGTCGGCAGGAAGGCGGTGGTGCCCCCTCCCGGACTCGAACCGGGATGCTTTCGCGCGGCATTTTGAGTGCCGTGTGTCTACCAATTCCACCAAAGGGGCCGTGGCGTTGATCTACGTCAGCCTGCCGAATTGATCAACGGCGTCGCAGGTTCGCGTCGGTCCTGGGGCGCCAACTATACAGGCAGGGCGCTCTGCGCGCAGATGTCCCGCACGCAGGCCCGCAGCCAACGGTGCGCCGGATCGGCGTCCAGACGCGAATGCCAGAGGAGCGACACCGTGATCTCCGGCGGCGTGACCGGCAGTGGGAAGCTGAACAGCCCGGTGCGCAGAGCGCCTGTATGGCGCTCTGGGACCGTCGCGACCGCCGACCCGATCTCCGTCGCCGCCGGACTGCGGATCACCTTCATGGTCGCGGCGGTGCTGGTCGTCATCGCGCTGGCCATCGACATGGCCGGCGGCGCGGGCCTTGGCCGTCGTCAGTCGGTGCGGCGCACGACGAAGCCCGACCAGAAATGCCAGTAGTCCCGCAACATGTCCGGCACGATCCAGAAGCCGTGGCGGTAAGGCTGGCTGACGCCGATGACCAGGTCGCGCTTGGCGCCGCCGTACCAGGTGCCGAACAGCCGGTCCCAGATGGGAGCCATGGCGAAGTGGCCGGTGGGATGGGTCATGTCGAGCTTGTGGTGCAGGCGGTGGTGCAGGGGCGACTGCAGCACCCAGCGGCCGAACCAGCCCCAGTCCGACTGCAGCTGGGAGTGGATGATGAAGCCCACCGTCGTCACCACCACGCTGACGAAGATCATCACCGCCGGGGTCGCGCCCAGGATGGCCAGCGGCAGGTTGATCACGAAGAAGGCGCTGAAGGCGGCCGGGTGCTGCCGCGCCGAGGTGACGACGCAGAAGTCCTCCGCCGAGTGGTGGAAGCGGTGCAGGGGCCAGAAGAACCGGCTGTGGTCCAGCCGGTGGGTCCAGTAGTCGAAGAAGGTGTAGATGTAGAAGTAGATCACCAGCTGGGCCGCGAAGGGCAGGCTGGTCAGGTCGACCGCGAAGCCGGTTTGCGCCTTGATCCACTCCCGGATCGCCATGCCCGAGATCATCGAGGCGCCGAGCATCATCGCCTTGCCCACCAGGTCGAGCACGTGGCCCTGACCCAGGACCAGGACCATCAGGTCGGTGCGCATCGACCTGGTGGGGCCAAGGATCAGCGCGCGCGCCGAACTGCGCTCCCAGCCCACGACCAGCCACTCGATCCACAGCGCGGCCGGCAGGATCGCGGCGATCAGGCCGATGCCGGTGACGATGCGGTTGTGGACGTCGCCCACGGTCTTCGACTTGCCGAAGGCCTGCAGGGTGATCTGGTCGGGGAGGAGATGGACCACCGCCCACCAGGCGCCGCCCAGCAGGGCGGCATAGGCCAGCAGGCCGAGGACGACGGCGGCGCGCCCCATGACGGTCCGGCGGCGGGCCAAGCCCTCCAGCGTCATCGAGGTGTCGGCAAGCGCCATCCGTCTTCGCTCCACGTTCTGCGGTCGGCCGCAGTAGAGCGAGTTGGCGTTGAATGGCCGTTAACGGAGGCGGGACAGGGCCCCGAAAGCCCTCTCCACGCCTTGCCCCGTCAGTCCTGAAGGCTGGCCGGAACCTTGCCGCCGTTCTCGGCGAGCTTCTTCCAGACCGCCTTCTGCAGGGCGATGTTCTGCTCGGCGCTGCCGTCGGCGCCGGCGTGGACGCCGAGTTCCTGGCCCAGCTCCTTGCGGGCCTCCAGGCTGGAATCCAGGTCGAGCATCTTCAGCAGGTCGACGATGGAGGTGCGCCAGTTGCCGCCGCCGCCCTTCTGGGCCGCGAGGTCGGTCAGCACCGCCTCGACATCCACGGGCGCTGGCGCAGGCGCAGCCGCGGTGGGCGCCGCCGGCGTCGCGGGGGTGGCCGCCGTCGGCGCGGGGGCCGGAGCCGCCGCGGTCTTGTGGTGGAAAATCTTGTCGAAGATCTTGCCGAAAATGCTCATGAGCGCCTCGCTGGGATGTGAGGACAGAAGGCTCGGGAGTCCGGCTGGTTCCGCCTTGGGCGGAAGAAGAAGCGCCTGGGCCGCACGCTCTCCGCGCGGCCCAGGGCTGGGGCGTCTTAGCCGCCGAAGTTGGCGCGGATGGTGACGCCGTAGTAGCGCTCGGAGTCACGCGGCACCTGCTGGCGGATGTAGGTGCTGGTGATCCGGGCGGTGGTGTAGAACTCGTCGGTGATGTTCTTGACGACGAAGGTCACGCGGTAGCGGTCGTCACGATCCACCAGGGCGACGCTGGCGTCCCACAGGCCGTAGCCCTCCAGCGGCGGGCCGATCACCGGGTTGTTGGCGTTCGGACGACCGGCGTCCTGGTGCACGAAGGACGTGTTCAGGTTGATGTCGAAGGGCAGGGACGGGGTCTCGAGGCGATAGTCGGCCGCGATGCTCCACTTGCCCTTCGGCGCGCCCAGGGGTTGGCCGTTGACGGCCGAGCAGCTGGCCGGCGAACCGACCGGGCAGAAGAACTTCTCGATCTTGGCGTCGGTGTAGCTGCCGCCGCCCGAGAGGGTCAGGTTGGCGGTGGGCCGCGCGGTGAAGTCGGCCTCGACGCCCTTGGTGGAGACCTCGCCGGCGTTCACCAGGCGGCTGACGATGGTGCCGGCGACGGTGTCGAAGTTGGTGGTCTGGAAACCCGAATACTTGGTGTCGAAGGCCGCCAGGTTGAGGATCAGGCGGCGGTCGAACAGGGCGGTCTTCAGGCCGATCTCATAGGCGTCCGACGTCTCCGCCTCGAGGGGAATGGTGTCGAAGCTCTGCATGTTGAAGAAGACGTTGATCGCCGGGCCCTTGTAGCCGCGGGCGTAGTTCACGTAGCCGGAGATGGCGTCGGTGAAGGCGTACTGCAGGCCGATGCGGCCCGAGGTGCCGCGGGTCGTGGTGGACCCGGTCGCGGCGAAGTTCGGGCGGACGCCGGCGGTGGCGGTGGGGAAGGCCGAGACGCGGGCGAAGTCGAAACTGATCTCGTCACGCGACTGACGCAGGCCGACGATGCCGGTCAGCTTGTCGTTGAAGTGCAGGTTGGCCTGGCCGAAGATGGCCGAGTTCTGCAGGCTGGTGGTGAAGTTCGCCGTGCCGTTGGAGGTCACCGCATAGGTCGACGAACCCGGGGCGCAGGCGCCGCCGGCCAGGGTGGTGGCGGTGCAGCCGACATTGAAGCGGTTGAAGTAGTTGTCCTGGTCGGTCTTGTAGTAGTAGGCGCCAACCACGTAATCGACCACCCCGCCGATGGGCGAGGCCAGGCGGACCTCCTGGGTGAACTGGTTGAAGTCCAGCACGCCGGTGTCGCGCGAGGACGAGGTGCCGACGCGCCGGCCTTGCACCGCGGTGTAGTCTCCGTCGCGGTACTCGGTGTTGCCCCAGCCGCGCCAGGCGGTGATGGAGGTGAAGGTGTAGTCGCCCAGCTTGTAATCGACTTGGCCGGAATAACCCCAGCTGCTGTCCTTGGTGACCGGATCCAGGTCGTTGTTGATGTCGCGGTTGGTGGGGCCCACCACCAGCGGCGCTTCCTGGCCGATGATGGGATCGCCGGGGGTCGCGTAGCCGATGACGTCGGCCGAGGCGTTGTCCACCGCATTGGTCCAGTCGGCGATCAGATTGACCGTCAGGTTCTCGGTGGCTTCCCATTCCAGCTTGCCGCGGACGCCGAAGCGCTCGTAGCCGTTCACTGTATTGCCGTTGAAGACGTTCTTGGCGTTGCCGTCATAGTGGCCGTAGACGCCGGTGACCCCGAAGCGGGTCGTGTCGTTGATCGGGCCGCTGTAGCCGGCGCGCAGGCGGTACTCGTTGCCATCGAAGTAGGAGGCTTCCACGAAGCTCTTCGGCGTGGCCGAGGGCTTGCGGGTGATGATGGAGACCACGCCCGCCGAGGCGTTCTTGCCGAACAGGGTGCCCTGCGGGCCGCGCAGGACTTCGATGCGCTCGACGTCGAAGAGATCGAAGAAGGCCTGGCCCGAACGGGCGAAGACCACGCCGTCGATCACCGTCGAGACGGCCGGTTCCGAACCGGAGGAGAAGGAGGTGGTGCCGATGCCGCGGATGTTCAGCGACGAGTTCACGTTCGTCGTGCCCTTGCGGAAGGTGAGCGAGGGGACCTGTTCCACCAACTGCTCGGTGCTGAAGGTCTGACGGGCCTCAAGCTGTTCGCCGCTGACGACGCTGACGGCCACCGGGACCTTTTGCAGGCTCTCCGACCGGCGTTGGGCGGTGACGACGACTTCTTCGACCTGGACGTCGTTGGCCTGGGCGAAGGCGAAGGCCGGGATGGCGGCGGTCGCCATAAGGGCGGCCAGGGCGGCGCCGTAGCGCCTTTGAATTGAAATGCTCATGGTGAAATCCCCCGATTCAGCGGCGCGTTATTCGCGCCCGTGGTCGTTTCCCGACCAGTGGCGGCATACCTGCACAACGGGCCGGCAAAGCCAACACAGTTATATGACTATATGATATATTGCTTGACCGGACTGACCCAAAGACCACAGCCCCGCCGAGGCCGGGTTCTATCCGAGACGCCTTGGCCGATCGCATGAGAATTGTACGCGCGCACCCCCAGGGTTTCTGGGCACAGGAGTCTGCATGCAGGTAGTCGAGCGCCCCTCGGGCTTTGACGTGGTCGAGGCCGGGCGGGTGATCCTGCGCCATGACACCGGGGCGCCCTGCCTCTTCGTCGGGCGCGGGGAGCCGGAGGTCGCCATGCTGCGGGGCAACTTCAAGATCTCCGACTACCTGGTGGAGCGGATCGGCCTGCGGGCGGCGGCCGTCACCCGAGCTGGCGACACGGTGACCATCGCCTTCTCGCCCCACGCCGGCGAGGCTCCGGTCCTGACCATGACGGTGGACGGCGGCGCGATGGCGTTTAGCGCCGCCGATCCCGGCCTGAACCGCTTCTGGATCCGCCTGGCCGCCGAGGCCGGTGAGCACGTCTGGGGCGGGGGTGAGCAGATGTCCTATTTCGACCTGCGCGGCCGACGCTTTCCGCTCTGGACCTCCGAGCCGGGGGTCGGACGCGACAAGACCCGGATGATCACCCTGCAGGCCGATCTCGCCGGCGCGGGCGGGGACTATTTCAACACCAACTATCCGCAGCCCACCTATGTCTCGTCGCGGCGGTACGCCCTGCACGTCGACACCACGGCCTACAGCGTCTTCGACTTCCGCCACGACGGCTTCCACGAGATCGAGGTCTGGGAGATCCCGGCCAGGATCGAGGTCTGGGCGCGCGACAGCTTCGTCGAGATCGTCGGCCTCCTGTCCGAGCGTTTCGGCCGCCAGCCGCAGCTTCCGGCCTGGGTGCTGGAGGGCGCCATCGTGGGTCTCAAGCAGGGGGCGGCGAGCTTCGACCGCCTGCAGACCTTCCTGGACGCCGGGGTCGCCGTCGCCGGCCTCTGGTGCGAGGACTGGGTGGGCCTGCGCGTCACCTCCTTCGGCAAGCGCCTGTTCTGGGACTGGAAGTGGAATCCCAAGCGCTATCCCAACCTCGACACCCAGATCGGCGAGCTGCGGGCCAAGGGCATCCGCTTCCTGGGCTATGTGAACCCCTACCTGGCGGTGGACGGCAGCTTCTATGAGGTGGCCAGGGCCAAGGGCTATCTGGCGCTCACCCTCGACGGCGCCGGTCCCTACATCGTCGACTTCGGCGAGTTCGACTGCGGCGTCGTCGACTTCACCATCCCCGAGGCCTGCGACTGGTTCGAAGACGAGATCATCGGCCGCCAGATGCTGGACTTCGGCCTCTCGGGCTGGATGGCCGACTTCGGCGAATACCTGCCCACCGACGTCAAGCTGGCCAACGGCGTCGACGGCATGCTGATGCACAACGCCTGGCCGACCCTCTGGGCGGCGGTCAATGCGCGGGCGGTCGCCAAGCGCGGCCAGACCGGCGAGGCCCTGTTCTTCCTGCGGGCCGGCTTCACCGGGGTCCAGGCCCATTGCCCTTTGCTGTGGGCCGGCGACCAGTGCGTGGACTTCAGCCGCCATGACGGCCTGGGCACGGTGATCTGCGGGGCGCTGTCCTCGGGCCTGCTGGGCAACGCCTACCACCACAGCGACATCGGCGGGTATACGAGCCTGTTCGGCAATGTCCGCACGGCCGAATTGCTGATGCGCTGGTCGGAGATGGCGGCCTTCACCCCCGTGATGCGCTCCCACGAGGGCAACCGCCCCGACGAGAACCTGCAGCTGGACGGCGATCCCCAGGTCCTGGCCCACTTCGCGCGGATGACGCGGATCTACCGCCACCTCGCCCCCTATGTGGCGCGGCTGTCGGCGGAGGCGGCGGCCACCGGCCTGCCGCTGCAGCGGCCGATGTTCCTGCATTTCCAGGAGGATCCCGCGACCTATGCCGACCAGACCCAATACCTCTATGGCGCGGACCTGTTGGTGGCCCCGGTGATCGAGGAGGGCAAGACCGAGCGGGAGGTCTACCTGCCGGCCGGCGCGGCCTGGGTAAACGCCTGGACCGGCAAGAAACAGGCGGGCGGCGCGGCGATCACGGTTGTCTCGGAACTGGGCTATCCGCCGGTCTTCTATCGTGACGGCTCGCCCGATGCGGCGCTGTTCGCCGGCCTTGGCCAGCTCCAGGAGTAGCTTGATGACCGACACCGATCGCCGTGGCCTGTTGGCCGCTGGATTGCTGACCTCCGCCCTGATGGGCGCCTCGACGGCCAAGGCCGCCGCCAAGCCCAGCGAGGGCCAGATGATCGAACTGTGGCCGGGCGGCGCGCCGGGCGGCTCCAAGGTCACGGTGACCGAGAAGGCCACGGAGGTCGTCGACAAGGGCCAGATCGGCCGCGACATCTCCGGGATCACCAGACCGCGATTCAGCCTGCACAGGCCGAAGACCAAGACCGACACCGCCATGCTGGTGATCGCCGGCGGCGCCTTCAACCGGGTGGTGTTCGACAAGGAGGGGGAGGAGGTCTGCCGCTGGCTGGCCGATAGCGGGATCGCCGCCGGCGCCCTGCTGTACCGCCTGCCCGGAGATGGTTGGGACGCGGGCGAGGACGCTCCGGTGCAGGACGCCCAGCGCGCCCTGCGCCTGCTGGTCCAGGCGACCGGCGCCAAGCGGGTGGGGATCATGGGCTTCTCGGCGGGCGGGACCATCGCCGCGGCGCTGGCGACCCGCGCGACTGAGGCCCTCTATCCGCCGGTGGACGCCGCCGACCAGCTGGACGCGACGCCCAGCTTCATGTGCCTGGGCTATGCCTACATGAACGTCCCCAAGGGGCCGCGGGAGAACATGTTCAAGGGCCTGACCAAGGCTGCGCCGCCGACCTTCTTCTTCCACGCCGCTGATGATCAGCGCGTGCCGATGGCCAACTCGATCCAGCCGTTCCAGGAGCTGCGGGCCTTCGGTGTTCCGGCCGCCCTGCACGTCTATGAGAGCGGCGCCCACGGCTTCGGCCTGCGGGCGCCCGAAGGCTCGTCGGCCTCCCACTGGCCCGAGCACTTCCTCACCTGGGCCAAGGCCGGCGGGCATATCGGCTAGGCGCCAAGCAGCGCCCTGGTGTCTGGTGAGGTGACGCCCATCTAGGGTGTCCCGACCCGGAGCTTCGCCATGACCGCCAAACCCGACATCTGGCTCGCCGCGGGGGTCCGCACCCCGTTCGCAAAGATCGACGCGCAGCTGGCGCGGCTCGACGCCATCGCGCTCTCGGTCCCGGTGGTGAAGCACATGGTGGGCCACCTCGCTGGCGGGCGGCCCGACTTCGCGGTCTGGGGGACGGTGATCCCCAACCTGACCTGGAGCAACATCGCCCGAGAGGTGCTGCTGGACTCCGGCGTCGACCCGACCATCCCGGCCTTCTCCACCATCATGGCCTGCTCGACGAGCATGGCGGCGGCCTTCGAGGCCGCCGGCATGATCGACGGGCGGGGCCGCGACCTGGCGCTGGTGGGCGGGGTGGAGAGCATGAGCCACATCCATATCGGGCTCTCGATCCCGCTGTCGGACCGCATCCGCGCGGTGCAGCAGGCGCGCAGCCTCGGCGACCGGTTCAAGGCCCTGGGACAGCTGAAGCTGTCGGACCTGCGCCTGTTCATCCCGCGCGTCGCAAATCGCACGACGGGGCTCAGCATGGGGGAGCACACGGAGATCACCGCCAAGGAGTGGGCGCTGACCCGCGCCGACCAGGACGCCGTGGCGCTGGCCAGCCATCAGACCGCCGTCGCCGCCTGGGCGCGGGGCTTCTTCGACGACCTGGTGATCCCGGCGGGCGAGGCGACCCGCGACACCATCCCGCGCAAGGATACCTCGCCGGAGAAGCTCGCCAAGCTGCCGCCGGCCTTCGACCGCTCCAGCGGCAAGGGCACGCTAACGGCTGGCAATTCCTCGCCCTTCACCGACGGCGCGGCGGGGCTGTGGGTCGCCTCGGAAGCAGGTCTCAAGCGGCTGCCCGATACGATACCGCGCGTGAGGCTCGTGGACTATGAGGTGACCTCCATCGACCTGGCCCACGAGGGCCTCTTGATGGCGCCGGCCTATGGCGTGCCGCGCCTGCTGGCCCGCAACGGCCTGACCTATGGCGACATCGGGCTGTGGGAAATCCACGAGGCCTTCGCCGCCCAGGTCCTGGCCCACATCAGGGCCTGGGAGAGCCCGGACTTCCTCGCGACCAAGGCCGGCGTCACCGCCCCGATGGGCGCCTTCCCCCGGGAGCGGGTCAATCCGAACGGCGGCAGCCTGGCGCTCGGCCACCCCTTCGGCGCGACGGGCGCCCGCATCCTCAGCCAGGCGGTCAAGGAACTGGCGAGCCGCCCCAAGGGCGAGCGCGCCATCGTCAGCATCTGCGCCGACGGCGGCCAGGGGACCATGGCCCTGCTGGAAGCGGCCTAGCGCCCGAAGGGCTTTCCGCGCACGGCGCCATAGGTGGCGTCGAAGGCCTGGATGGGCGCCGGGACGGGCGGCTGGCTGGCCACGATGGAGTCGCCGAGGCTGAGCATGTTTCCTTGCGCCAGGGTGAAGGCCGGCCAGCTCGGTAGGTTCTGTCCGTTGGGGTTCCCGGTCCTGGCGAAGTTCACCCAGTAGCTCGACATGGCGTCCGCAAGCCGACGGTCGGCGGGCGTCCAGGCCCAGGGTTCCTGGTCCAGCTGGTCGAACATGTACCAGAGCTCGGCGAAGTGGCTGGCGCCCCACCCGGCGCGGGTCCCGGCGGGGAAGGGCGGCGCCCGGTCGAAGCGGTAGAAATAGACGGGCTGCCCGGCCTTGGCCTGGAGCCGCGCCCAGGCCCACATGTCCCAGCCGAACCTCAGATCGGTCTCCAGGGCGATCCGCGCATGACGGGCTTCGTCGTCGGTGGTGAAGGGATAGGCCGCGACGATGCCGGGCGGCAGCGGTCCCCAGGCGCGGCTCAGGTCGGCGGCGAAGGTCGCCGCGCTAACCTTGCTGACGTCGGCGAGCGATCGGGCCTCTTCGGCGTTGTAGCCCACCAGGATCGGCACGCTGTTCTGCCGGCCGGCGACAAAGGCGTCATAGGGCGAGCGGGGCAGGACAGCCGGCTCAATGACCGGATGGGTGACCTTGCCGGTCCCACCTCCCAGCAGCCTTTCGGCCGGCAGGGCGCGCAGGTCGGCCAGGGATTTGGCGCCCACGGAGGCGGCATAGCCGACCCCATCCTTTTCGGCCTGGGGAAGCTGATAGCCGGGCGCCAACTGCAGGGGTTCGAACACCCCGCCGCTCTGGCCGATGGCGCGCTGGAACAGGCCCTTGGCGCGGGGGGAGGCCATCAGCAGGCTGACCGACATGGCGCCTGCCGACTGGCCGGCGATGGTGACGTTTCCAGGGTCGCCTCCAAAGGCGGCGATGTTGCGGTGGACCCATTCGAGGGCGGCGATCTGATCCATCAGGCCGTAGTTTCCGGAGGTGCCGCCGCCTTCGGCGCTGAGCGCGGGATGGGCGAGGAATCCGAGCGGGCCGAGGCGATAGGCCAGGCTGACCACCACCACGCCCTTCCGCGCCAGCCGGTCGCCTGCGTAGAGCGGCATGGCCGTCGCGCCGTTGGCATAGCCGCCGCCATGGATCCAGACGATCACGGCCGCCCCGCCCTCGGGCGGGTGGGCCGGGGCCCAGACGTTCAGATAGAGGCAATCCTCGCTCGTCTTCGGCGGTGTCTCGCCGGGCATGGAGACGCCGGTCTGCAGACAGGCTGGGGCGAAGCTCGTGGCCGGCCGGAGGGATGACCACGGCTTGGCGGGCTGAGGCGGGCGCCAGCGTAGCGGGCCGATTGGTGGGGCGGCGTAGGGCAGGCCGAGATAGGCGCTGACCTCGCCGGTCGTCACCCCGCGCACGACGCCCGTCTCGGTCCGCGCGGTCGGGGCGGCGGCCAGGGCCGAGGCGGCGAACAGCAGGCTCACGGCGGCGGCAAGGGCGGTCTTCCAGATCATCATGGGCAGGTCCTCGTGGTCGCCCATGAGGGTGAGGCCTGGCCGGAGGCGCGGTAAGACCGGCCGGTCCCAGCCCACGGCCGGTTCGTCACAAAGCTTGGCTGATCTGGACGACGGCGACCGGGCGTGGCCACAGTCGGGCGTCATGTCTCCGTCGCTCCGCCCACCCTCAGACCTGCTTCGCTGGACCGCCGCGGCCTTCGTCTACTGGCTGGTCTTCATGAGCGTGCTGGCGCCGGGCAATCTGGCGGCGGCCCAGGCGGCGGGCGCGTCCTGGGAGTGGGGACGCGAAGCCTTGAGGCTGGTCTGCGCCGGCCTGCTGGGGGCCTCGGTGACGCCAGTGCTGCTGGTCTTGGCGCGGCGCTATCCGGCGGACGGCGCGCTCAACATCGCACGGCAGGCCGCCGGCGTGCTGATCCTCGCGCCCTTCTTGATCCTGGTGTCCTGCGTGCTGGCCGCCTGGGTCCTTGAGCAGCAGGCCGCGCCGTCCGTGGCCGAGGTGCGCGAGGAACTCGTGGCCAACACCCTGCTGCTGGTCTTCTGTCTCTCGCTGTTCCTGGCCCTGATCCAGGTGGCTCAGCGGCTACGGCCGGCGCCGGTCGAGGTCGTCTGGCTGCGACAGCTGACGATCCGGGAACGCGGCCGCGTCACCCTGCTGGACCTGGACCAGGTCGGCTGGATCGAGACCCAGGGCAACTATCAGGCCCTCCACGCGGCAGACGGCGTCCACCTGATGAGGGAGACGTCGGAGCGCTTGGCCGCCCAGCTGGATCCGGCCCGGTTCGTCCGCATCCACCGCCGGTCCATCGTCGCCGTGGATCGAGTGCGGAAGGTCGAGCCTTTGGCCAACGGCGACGCCACCGTGCGGCTGGCCGACGGGACCGAGCTCAGGCTCAGCCGCCGTCACCGCGACGCGCTGAAAGCGCGGCTAGGGGCCTGACTACTCCGCCGCCTGCGCCATGGGCGCGTACTGGGGGCCGCGGATCAGCTTGCCGGGCATTTCGCCGGTGGCCTCGCCGTTCTCGAAGGTGACCACGCCGTCGACGATGGTGGCGACATAGCCCCGGGCGCGCTGGATCAGGCGCCGGCCCTGGGCGGGCAGGTCGAAGGCCATCTCCGGCGCCAGGATCGCCAGCTTCTCGAAGTCGATCAGGTTGAGGTCGGCCTTCATGCCGGGCGCCAGGGTCCCGCGATCGTGCAGGCCGTAGAGACGGGCGGTGTCGCGGGTCTGCATGGAGACCACCTTCTCCAGGGAGAGGCGCTCGCCACGGGAGCGGTCGCGGACCCAGTGGGTCAGCATGTAGGTGGGGAAGCTGGCGTCGCAGATCACCCCGCAGTGGGCCCCGCCGTCCGAGAGGCTGAGCACCGTGTTGGGGTGGTTCATCATCTCGTGGATGTGGTCGAAGTTGAACTCGGCATAGTTCAGCAGCGGCAGGTAGATGTAGCCGCGGCCGTCCTTCTCCATGAGCATGTCGTAGACGATGGCGTCGGGCGCCTGGCCGGTGGTCTTGGCCAGATGCGCGATGGAGTCCTCGGCGCGGGGCTCGTAGTCCAGGCCGCTCTCGTGCTCCAGGCGGAACATGCGGTCGAAGCCCTGGGTGAGGATCATGCCGATGGCGCCCATGGGCCGGGACGGTTCGGCCAGGATTTTGGCCCGCACCTCGGGATCGCGCAGGTGGACGATGCGCTCGGCGAAGGGCAGGGCGGCCAGCTGGCGGTAGGTGTCGCGGCCGATGAAGGGATGCACCGTGCTCTGCCAGCCCAGCACCATGCCGGTGGGGCGGCAGGCGATCTGGGCAGTGATCTGGGCGCCCTCGGCGCGAGCCTCTTCCGTCAGTTGCAGCAGCCGCCGCCATCCGTCGGCCTTCACCGGCGACTGCAGCAGGCCATAGGTGACCGGCACGCCGGTCTCGGCCGACAGCGACCGCATCCAGTTGAACTCGTCCTCGGCCGGCGCCATGTCGGACGCCATCTCGAAGACGCCGTGGCCAGCCTCGCCCATGGCCCGGCCGATGCCCAGCAGCTCGTCCTCGGCGGCGAAGGTGCCGGGCACCGGTTCGCCGTCCTTGGCCAGGTGCAGCATGGTGCGCGAGGTGGAGAAGCCGAGCGCTCCCGCCGCCACGCCCTCGCCGACGATCCGCGACATCTCGGCGATGTCGGCGGCGGTGGCGGGCTCGTTGCGGGCGCCGCGCTCGCCCATGACATAGGCCCGCACCGCGCCGTGCGGCACCTGGGTCGCCACATCGATCACCCGGGGCTGGCCCTCCAGGCTGTTCAGGTATTCGGGGAAGGTCTCCCAGGTCCAGTTGATGCCTTCGGACAGGGCCGCGCCGGGGATGTCCTCGACGCCTTCCATCAGCTCGATCAGCCAGGCGTGGCGGTCGGGGCGGACCGGTGCGAAGCCGACGCCGCAGTTGCCCATCACCGCCGTGGTCACCCCGTGCCAGCTCGAGGGGGCGAGGTAGGGGTCCCAGGTCACCTGGCCGTCATAGTGGGTGTGGATGTCGACCCAGCCCGGCGTGACGATCAGGCCGCCGGCGTCGATCTCGCGACGTCCTGGCTGGGTGATTTTTCCAATCGCTGTGATCTTGCCGTTGTCGATGGCGATATCGGCCGCGAAGGCCGGGGTCTCGGCGCCGTCCACCACGCGCCCGTTCCGGATCACCAGATCATGCATCGTCCGCCCTCCGTCGAGGTTCCACGCAGACGTCATTCACGGCCGCGCCTGCGGACCCAACCTGAGCGAGCATGGACCCATCGGGTGCGGCCGAAAAGGATGACCCGACGTCAGTCGGCCTCAAGGGTCCTTTTCAGGACCTCGGCGCCCTGGGCCATCATCGGGCCCATGGTGTCGGCGGCGGCGTGGGGCAGGACGTCGGCGATCCAGACGAAGCGGCAGCGGCCTTCGCCAGCCGGGAACACCTGGTTCGAGGCGCTGTGCTGGGTGAGCCGGGGACTGGCGACGCTGTAGGCGAAGCGGCGCTCGGCATGGTCGATGTCGATGATGGTCTCCCGCGCGGTCATGCCGTTGCCGAAGGTGACGGTGCGGACCTCGCCCTCCAGCACGGTGTCCACCACGAAGCCGGGGACCAGGCGCGTGTGCAGGGCGCCGACGTCGGCGATGGCGGCCCAGACCTTGTCGGCCGGGGCGTTGATGATGACTTCCTTGTGGACGGTGGCCATGGCCGGAGCTCTCGATCGGGGTTGAAAACCAGGCCGGAACATGGGGCGGGGCGCTGCGCGCGTCTGGCCGATTTCGGACACGGTCACCGGGCCGGGGGAACCGGCGTCACGGCCGGGTATTTTCCGCTCGCCGCCCTTCCGCCGGCTTTTGCTGTTCTGACGCCCTGATGAAACACCTGATCGTCCTTACCGCCCTTTGCCTGGTGGTCGCGCCCGCGGCGGCCCTCGCCGCGGAGTCCACGCCCTTGGCGCGGGCCTTTGGCAATACGGTGGTGTCCACCTACCCGGACGGCCGCACGGGTCTGCTGTGGCTCAAGAGGGATGGGACCTACGACGCCAAGGGTCGTCACCGCACGCCGTCCAGCGGCAAGTGGACCCTGAGGGGGGATCGGGTGTGCCTGAAGCAGGCCAAGCCGCGCGCCGTGCCCTTCTCCTACTGCACCGCCCTGCCGTCCGGCGAGCGCTGGCGGGCCAAGGCGGTCACGGGGGAGCCGATCACCGTGCGGATCGTGAAGGGCGTCGCGTCCTAGGGCCTAGTGCTGGGCCAGGACCACGCCCATCAGCACGGCGACGTACTGCAGGACCGCCCCGCCCACCACATGGCCGTGCCAGATGGCGCGGCGGAACTTCAGCCGCTCCAGCAGGTAGAAGACCGCGCCGGTGGAATAGATGGCGCCGCCCAGGGCCAGCAGCAGCAGGGCCACCCAGGACAGACCGTCCACCATCGGCTTGATCGCCACCAGCACCAGCCAGCCGAGCGCCAGGTAGAGGCCGACCCAGAAGCGGCGGCCCAGGCCCGGTAGGAACAGCTTCCCGACGATGCCGAGGGTGGCGAGGCTCCAGACCGCGGTGGTCATGGCGATGGACCAGGCGCCCGTCAGGTTCTGGGTGGTGAAGGGGGTGTAGGAGCCGGCGATCATAAGGAAGATGCCGGCGTGATCGAAGCGGCGCAGCAGGGGCCGCCAGGTGGGCTTGGCGAAGTTGTAGGCCGTGGACAGGGCCAGCATCGCCACCATGGCCAGGCTGTAGACCGCCACCGCGGCCACCTGACCCAAGGTGCCGATCTTCACCGAGAGCCCCAGCAGGATGCCGCCGCCAATGAGGGCGAAGGTCAGGCCGGCGACGTGCACGACCAGGTCGGCGCACTTGGCGGCGGGCGTGGGATAGTGTCGCGGCGGGAACATGAAAGTCACCATAGCGCCGGCGTGTGGCGGACGCATGACCAATCTTGCCGGGCGGGGGCGCCGGTTTATTTCGTTGTCAAAGCGTGGCATTTGCATCTGGTGGCGTAGGTGTTCCGTACTGTGAGGAATGTCGCATCCTTGGTTCGCGGACCAGGGGCCAATCAGGATCTCGATGCCCGAAGCGGACGCCCCGGCCGTTCCCAATGACGTCAGCCGCCACGTGATGCGCCTCGGCGGCGACTTCTTCCTGTCCGCCAGCCAGATCATCACCACCTCCATCGACGCCGATCTGGTGACCGGGGTGATCTTCCTGGCCATCGTGCGGGCCAATGTTCGGCATCTGCTCGGTGAGCCCGGCCTGGCCGCGGCCTATTTCGAGCCCGGCGACCTGCCGCCCGAGGCGCTGCGGCGGCCGGTGAGCGTCTACGCCGTCGCCCGTGAACTGCACCTGCCCTACGAGACCGCGCGGCGCCATATCGGCAAGCTGCTGGCGGCCGGCCTGTGCGTCCGCGGCGGCGACGGCGGGGTCGTGGTCCCGGCCGAGGTGAACGACCGCGAGAACGTCCGCGCCGCGGTGCGGACGAATTTCCAGGCGACGGTGCGTTTCGTCCAGGCCCTGGCCGACGCGGGCGTCACGCCCACCTGCGGGCCCGCGCCCGGCGCCGCCGAGAAGATGGCCTACCTGCCGCGCGAGGTGGTGAGGCTGTCGAGCGCCTATTTCCTCGACGCCGTCGAACTGCTGATGACCAACATGGATCTGCAGCTGGTGGAGGGCCTGATGTTCCTGGCCGTCGTGCGGGCCAACACCCTGCATGTGACCCTCGACCCGGCCCTGGCCGCGACCTTCAGCGGCGTCGACGAGATTCCGCCCGACGAGCTGAGGAAGACCGTCAGCATCAACAACCTGGCCCGCGAGCTGAGCCTGCCCTACGAGACCGCCCGCCGCCACGCGCACAAGCTGATCGACGCCGGGATCTGCCGGCGGAAACCCGACCGCGGCCTGGTGGTGCCCGCCGAGGTCCATGCCCGCGAGGGTTTCAAGCGCGGGGTGATCCAGACCTTCGAGATGACCCAGGGCTTCGTGAACGACCTGGCGGCGGCGGGCCTCATCCTGCGGCCCACCGGAAGCTGACATCGCCGCGGACGGGCGTCCTGTCGCCGCACGGGATGGCGCGGCCGGACCGAACCGCCTATGGCCTCACTCATGACCGCCAACCCCCCGCCCGCGCACCTGACCGTCCAGCGCAACGGCCTGGGGATCGCCCTGCGGGTGGCGGCCATGGTCTGCATGGCGGGCCTGGCGGCGCTGGTGAAGTGGTGCTCCAGCCGCGGCGTGCCGGTCCTGGAGATCATCTTCTTCCGCAACGCCTTCGCCTTCGTTCCGGTCCTGCTCTACATCTCCCGCACCAGCGGCTTCTCGGTGCTGAGGACCAAGCGGCCGCTGGGCCACCTGATGCGCTCCACCGTCGGCCTGACCGGCATGGTCTGCGGGTTCACCGCGGTCAGCCTGCTGCCGCTGACCGAATCCACCGCGCTCTCCTTCTCCGCCCCCCTGTTCATGACCGCCATGTCGGCGGTGATCCTGAAGGAGACCGTGGGGCTGCACCGCTGGGGCGCCGTCGTCGTCGGCCTGGCCGGCGTACTGATCATGATCCATCCCGACCCGGCCCACATGGCCGTGAAGGGGACGATCTTCGCCCTGGTGGCCGCCGTCGGCTCGGCGGGCGCCATGATCGCCATCCGCGAGATCGGCCGCACCGAGCCGGGCGCCACGATCGTCTTCTACTTCACCCTGGCGGGCATGGTTCTGGGGCTGGCGAGTTTGCCCTTCGGCTGGGTGATTCCGGACCTGCCGACGCTTGGCCTGCTGATCCTGGCCGGCCTGCTGGGCGGGGTGGGACAGCTCTTCCTTACCGAGGCGATCCGGCGGGCGCCGGTGGCCGTGGTGGCGCCCTTCGACTACACCCAGCTGGTCTGGGCCAGCCTCATCGGCTTCCTGGTCTGGGGCGAGACCCCCAGGCTCGCGACCCTGGCCGGCGCCCTCGTCGTGGCCGGCAGCAGCGTCTACATCCTGCTGCGCGAGACCCGCCGCTTCCGCCGCGCCTGACCGCCGGCGGCTTGCAGAAAGCCTGCGTTGACAGACCCTTGTTACGGGAAGAGTCTCGCCATGAAGTCAGGTTCCGCGAGGGCCTCGCGCGCTCCGGGGCCGACTCCAGGCGAGGAGGCCAGGCATGTTCAGGACAGTATCGATGGCGGGCGCCCTGGCGCTGGCCTGCGTGGCGGGCTCGGCCCAGGCCGCGGTCACCGTGATCGGCGGAGGTCTGGCCCAGGCCTGCTCCCAGGCCGCGGTCGGCGGGGAGAGCGACGTCAAGTTCCAGAAGCTTTGCACCGACGCCCTGGACACCGAGTTCATGAACGCCCGCGACCGGGCCGGGACCCTGGTGAACCGCGGCGTCCTCAAGTTGCGGCGCGGGGCCTATCCGGAGGCCACCCGCGACTTCGACCAGGCGGTGAAGCTCAAGGCCGACATGGGCGAGGCCTACGTGAACCGCGGCGCGGCCTCCATCGGCCAGCGGCGCTACGCCGAGAGCCTGCCCGACCTCAACAAGGGGCTGGAGCTGGGGGTGCAGGAGCCAGCCAAGGCCTATTACAATCGCGCCCTGGCCTATGAGGGTCTGGACGACGCCAAGTCCGCCTATTTCGACTACCAGAAGGCCCTGGAGATGCAGCCCGAATGGGCCGCCCCTCGGGAGCAGCTCACCCGCTTCAGCGTCTCGCGGCGATAGGGATGGGGACCCGGCCGGGTCCCCACGCGTTCTGATCGGTATGCGTCTCCTGCTTTCAGCTCTCGCCCTCTCCGCCGTCTTCGCCACGGCCGCGTCGGCGCAGGACACCGGCTGGGCCGCCCGGGACTTCGATCTCTGGCGGCAGCAGCAGCTGGCCAATCAGCGGGCGGTGGCGCTGGAGAACCAGCTCAACGCCCTGGAAGCCCGCCAGCAGACCGAAGCGCGTCTGCGCGAGTTGGAAGCCCAGCGCGCCACGATCCGCCTGCACCCCGACGACGCCCGGCCGACGCCCAATCCGGCGGCCAGCCTGCTGCCCTCCAACATCGACGCCTGGATGGCCGCCTCCAACGCCCGGGTCCGCGCCGCGGCCGAAAACCGTCGGTAGGGCTAGCAGTCCCACCGCTAGCTGACAGCCTCACCATTCGGCGGCATCCTTGGCGGGAATGGCGCGTTGAGGTCGCCAGGGTTTCAGGAGACGGCTATGCGTTGGCAAGGCGGACGGCGCGGCGGGAACATCGAGGATCGCCGGGGCCTCGGCCCGGTGGCGGTCGGCGGGGTCGGCATCGGCGGGTTGGTCCTGGCGGCCATCGGCTATTTCGTCTTCGGCATCGATCCCTCGACGACCCTCAGCGTGGTCAACCAGGCCGGCGGCGAAGCGCAGCAGCAGGAGGGGGTGCGCGGCACGCCCCAGGACGCCGACGCCCAGTTCGTCGACGTCATCGAGACCTCCACCAGCGACGTCTGGGGCCAGGTCTTCAAGGCCTCCAATCGCAGCTATGATCCGCCGGCGGGGGTGGTGATCTATGACCGCGCCACCGGCACCGGCTGCGGCATGGGCCAATCGGCCATGGGGCCGTTCTACTGTCCGCAGGACCGCAAGGTCTATCTGGACCTGGCCTTCTGGCAGGAGCTTTCAGGCCGCTTCGGCGCCCAGGGCGACGCGGCGCGGGCCTATGTGATCGCCCACGAGATCGGCCACCACGTCCAGAACCTCACCGGCCAGATGGACAAGGCCAAGCAGTATGGCGCGCGGGGGCAGGACTCAGGCTCGGTGCGGCTGGAACTGCAGGCCGACTGCTATGCCGGGGTCTGGGCGGCGCGGGCCTCCGAGGCCTCCGGCGGCCAGGTGGCGCTCGATCCCAAGGATGTGGAGGACGGGCTGCGCGCCGCCGCCGCCGTGGGGGACGACACCCTGCAGAAGCAGTCCCAGGGCCGGGTCATGCCCGACGCCTTCACCCACGGCACCAGCGAGCAGCGGATGCGCTGGTTCCGGGCCGGCGTGCAGAACGGCGATCCGGCGTCCTGCGACACCTTCAGCGCGTCGCGCCTCTAGGCCGCGCGTCAGGTCTCAAGAACCGGCACGGGCTCGTAGCCCAGGCAGACGTCCACGCAGCGCTTGGCGAGCAGTTCGCCGGCGTCCAGCAGCGGCTTGCGGACGTCCTTGGGCGAGAGCACCAGGGGGACCTCGGTGCAGCCGGCGATGACGGCTTCGGCGCCCTCGGCCACCAGGATCTCGGCCAGGTCGGCCATGGCCTGGCGCACCCCCGGACCGAGGTCGCCGGCCTTGATCTTGGCAAGCAGGGTCATGAACCCCTCCTGGGCCTCGGCGGGCAGGGTCACCAGGCCCATGCCCTGGGCGGCGAGATATTCGCGATAGAGCCGGATGGCCTGCTTGGTGCCCAGGACCCCGGCCCGCCGGGCGCCGGTATCGCGCGCGGCATGCGACGTCGTCTGGATCATGTCGATCAGCGGCAGGCCCGAGGCCCGGGTGATCAGATCGGCGTGGGCGTGGGCGGTGTTGCAGGCGATGGCCAGGACCTCGGCCCCGGCCCCGTGCAGGGCGCCGGCCATCTCGGCCAGGACCGGTCCGGGCTTGGCGAAGGGATCGTTGCGGTCGGGCACCTGGGGGTTGATGTCGACGATGACCCGGATGTGATCCTTCTCCGACTTCACCGGGGTGAAGGCCTGGAGCTTGGCGAGGAAGTCGAGGGTGGCGGCCGGACCCATGCCGCCGAGGACGCCGAGGACGAGGCTCATTCCAGGTTTCCTTCCAGTTCCGAGGCGTAGCCGAACAGGCCCTGGGCGCCGCCGGTGTGCAGGAAGACCACCGTCTCGTCCTGGAAGGCGCCGGCCTTGCTGAGCGCGATCAGGCCCTTCATGGCCTTGCCGGTGTAGACCGGGTCCAGCAGCAGGGCCTCGGTGCGGGCCACCAGCTTCAGGCCCTCGATCACCGCCTCGTCGATCAGTCCGTAGCCCGCGCCGACATAGTCGCAGTTGGCGACGGTCATCTCGCGGGTGACGCGGTCGGGGTGGCCCAGCAGGGTCGCGGTCTCCACCGCCAGCTTGTGAACATTGGCCTCCTGCACGTCCCTGGGCGCGCGGACCCCGACGCCCAGGATGGGAATATCCGCGCCCATCAATGCCAGACCCGCCACCAGCCCGGCATGGGTGCCGGCGCTGCCGGTGGCGGTGACGATGCGGTCGATGACGATCCCCTGCTCGTCGGCCTGGCGCACCAGTTCGATGGCGCAGTCCACATAGCCGAGCGCGCCGATGGCGTTGGAGCCGCCGCCTGGGATGACATAGGGAATCCCGCCGCGGGCGCGGACCTCCTCGGCCACCTCCGCCAGGGCGGCGGTCATGTCGGTTCCGGCCGGGACCCTTCGCAGCTTGCCGTCCAGCAGGCGGTCCAGCAGGACGTTGCCCGAGGTGTTGTAGTCGACGGCCTTGGAACCGGTCCGCTCCTCCAGGATGATCTCGCAGCCCAGGCCGAAATGGGCGGCGGCGGCCGCGGTCTGGCGCACGTGGTTGGACTGCACGGCGCCCTGGGTCACCAGGGTGTCGCAGCCCTGGTCCAGGGCGTCCCCCAGCAGGAATTCCAGCTTGCGGGTCTTGTTGCCGCCCCCGGCCAGGCCCGTGCAGTCGTCCCGCTTGACCCACAGTTCGGGGCCGCCCAGGGCCGCGCTCAGGCGGGGCATGGGCTCCAGCGGCGTGGGCAGGTGCGCGAAGCGGGCGCGGGGGAAGCGGGCCAGATGCATGGAGGTCTCCTCGAACCCCTGCCTAGCACGGCCGGCGCGGGCTTCGCGAGACGCTTAGGGCTTCAGCTTGGGGGGCAGGGCGGCGATCTGGGCCGGGGTCAGCTTGGTGATCTTGTTGACGATGCAGGGCGACAGGCCGATGGCGCCGGCCACCTTCAGGTCCAGGTCGATGGGCTGACAGATGAAGTCGTTGCCGCGGCTCTCGATCACCAGGGGGTCGCCGAAATTGGCCCCGGCCAGGCAGGCCCCCGCCATGTCGATCCGGTAGACGTCCTTGCGGGCCACCCCGACATAGAGGGTCTTGGGGTCGCCGACGGTGTGGCCGTTCATCTGGCTGACGCGGAAGCATTGCCGGGCCGGGGCGGGATCGGCGGCCAGGGCGGGCGCGGCGGCGCTCAGGGCTGTGACGGCGAGCAGCAGGGGGAGGAGGCGGGTCATGGGCGATCCTTGCGGGTGACGGAAGATCAGCACCCCAGGATGGCATTTGTCGGGCGCCTCAGCTAGCGTGAGGGCTTCTCCGGGGAGTCGCCGCAGCGGCTGAGAGGCGGGTTCGTCCCCGCGACCCGCCGAACCTGATCCGGGTCATGCCGGCGAAGGGAGGGAACGCGGGCCACCGCACGACCACTCTGCGCGACACGTCCGGGTCTCCTTACCAAGGCAGGAGCCCGCGCATGAACATCCAGACCCCCGTCCCCAGCAATGGCGCCATCCCCACTGGGGAGCGGCCCGGTTCGCGCAAGGTCTATCAGGCCGGCGTGCTGTGGCCCGACATCCGGGTCCCTTTCCGCGAGGTGGCGGTCCACCCCAGCGCCAATGAGCCGCCGGTGACGATCTATGATCCCTCCGGTCCCTATACCGATCCCGCCGCCCGCATCGATATCGACAGGGGGCTGCCGAAGACCCGCGAGCCCTGGGTGGTGTCCCGGGGCGACGTCGAGGTGGTGGCCGAGCCTCGGGCGGTGAAGCCCGAGGACAACGGCGGCGCGGCGGGCGCGCACCTGGCGCCGGCCTTCACGGCCCCGCGCCGGGTCTACCGCGCCAAGGGCGCCGGCTGCGTCACCCAGATGGACTACGCCCGGCGCGGGATCATCACCCCGGAGATGGAGTACGTGTCCATCCGCGAGAACCTGCGCCGCGGCGAGGGCGACGGCTTCATCCGCGACGGCGAGGACTTCGGGGCCGAGATCCCGGACGTCTGCACCCCGGAGTTCGTGCGCTCCGAGGTGGCCCGGGGCCGCGCCATCATCCCGGCCAACATCAACCACACCGAGCTGGAGCCGATGGCCATCGGCCGGAACTTCCTGGTGAAGATCAACGCCAATATCGGCAACTCCGCGGTGCTCTCCACCGTGGCCGACGAGGTGGACAAGATGGTCTGGGCCATCCGCTGGGGGGCCGACACGGTCATGGACCTCTCCACCGGCCGCAACATCCACAACATCCGCGACTGGATCATCCGGAACAGCCCCGTGCCCATCGGGACGGTGCCGATCTACCAGGCCCTGGAGAAGGTGGACGGGGTCGCCGAGGACCTGACCTGGGAGGTGTTCCGCGACACCCTGATCGAGCAGGCCGAGCAGGGGGTGGACTACTTCACCATCCATGCCGGGGTGCGGCTGTCCTATGTGCCGCTGACCGCCAAGCGGGTGACCGGGATCGTCAGCCGGGGCGGCTCGATCATGGCCAAGTGGTGCCTGGCCCACCACAAGGAGAACTTCCTCTACGAGCACTTCGAGGACATCTGCCAGATCATGCGGGCCTATGACGTGTCCTTCAGCCTGGGGGACGGGCTGCGGCCGGGGTCCATCGCCGACGCCAATGACGCGGCCCAGTTCGCCGAGCTGGAGACCCTGGGGGAACTGACGCAGGTGGCCTGGAAGCATGGGGTCCAGACCATGATCGAGGGCCCCGGCCACGTGCCGATGCACAAGATCAAGGCCAACATGGACAAGCAGCTGAAGGTCTGCGGCGAGGCGCCGTTCTACACCCTGGGCCCGCTCACCACCGACATCGCGCCGGGCTACGACCACATCACCAGCGGGATCGGGGCGGCCATGATCGGCTGGTTCGGCACGGCCATGCTCTGCTACGTGACGCCCAAGGAGCACCTGGGCCTGCCCGACCGGGAGGACGTCAAGCAGGGGGTGATCACCTACAAGATCGCCGCCCACGCCGCCGACCTGGCCAAAGGCCATCCCACGGCGCGGGCCTGGGACGACGCGCTCAGCCGGGCCCGGTTCGAGTTCCGCTGGGAGGACCAGTTCAACCTCGGCCTCGATCCGGAGACGGCGCGGGAATACCACGACGAGAGCCTGCCCAAGGAGGCCTTCAAGACCGCCCACTTCTGCTCCATGTGCGGGCCGAAGTTCTGCTCCATGAAGATCAGCCAGGAGATCCGCGAGACGGCCGCCCGGCAGAACGACGTGGCCGAGGGGATGGCGGAGATGAGCGCCAAATTCCGGGCTGGAGGTGGGGAAATCCAGGTGCCGGTGGCGCCGGACTAGTCACCCCAATCCCGCTCATCCCCGCGAAAGCGGGGACCCAGGCTTTTTTGTTTCAGACGAGTTCAGCGGAACGATCCAACCATGCGGGGTTGAAACGCTCGATCAGCTCGAGCTTCCACGCCCGGTTCCATTTCTTCATCTGCCGCTCGCGGCGGAAGGCGCCGTCGCGAGTCTCGAACACCTCGTAGTGCACGAGGATCGAGACGCCATACTTGGCGGTGAAGCCGGGGCGCAGCTTCTCGCGATGCTCCCAACTGCGTCGCGAAAGATTGTCGGTCGAGCCGATATAGAGCGTCCCGTTGCGCTGGCTTGCGACGATGTAGGTGTAGAAGCTCATCGAGGAAAAAGCGGTCCCCGCTTTCGCGGGGATGAGCGGAGTTGGGGAAATGTCGCGAGAGCTCAACGCCGGGTCGACCATCAGCGACGAAGACCTGTCGTTGGCCGACTGGACCGACGCGGACTGCACCGATGCGGTGTTCGAGAACTGCACCATCGAGGGGGCGCAGTTCTCGGACACGGTGCTGGAAGGCAGTAAATTCAAGGGCTGCCGCATCGTCGGCTCCCGGTTCGCCAGCGCCAACCTGCGTGACGCGCACTTCGAGGCCTGCGTGTTCGCGCAAGGCCAACAGGGGCCGACATTCGCCCATTGCGGTCTCGATGAGGTGCGCTTCACGCGGTGTGATCTGTCCTTCGCGCGGTTCGAGCGGTCGAGCCTCTATGGCGCGGCGTTCGAGACCTGCAACCTGCGGGGCGCGGCCTTCGTGGGCGCCGATTTCAGCCGGGCCTTCGGGCGCAAGGTGATCCGCACCCAGGTGTCGTTCTCGGGCTGCAGCCTGGAGCTGGCCGACCTCGCCCAGGCGCGGCTGGCGGGCGCCGACCTCACCAATGTCTCGCTGCGGGAAGCCGACCTGCGGGAGGCCGACCTGACCGGCGCAGATATGCGGAACTGTGATCTGTTTCAGGCCCTGACCGGCGGGGCAAAGTTCGCTGATGCCGACCTGCGCGGCGCGGAGGTCAGCGGCCTGAACCTGTCAGGCCTGGCCACCTGCGAGGGCATGAAGATCGACGCCAGCCAGCAGTACCGGCTGCTGACCGCGCTCGGCCTCGACGTCTACGCCGAGTAGTCGTCGTCGCGGTGGGCCTTGACCCGGATCCGCTCGGGCTTGGGCCAGGTGCGGACCATCACCACCAGCATGGAGGAGCCGAGGATCGCGGCCAGGCCCGACAGGCCCTGGGCGGTGTCCATGCCGATCGCGGCCTGTCGGCCCACCAGGGCGCTGGCCAGGATCACGAAGGCCATGGCGGCGCGTTCGGCGGAGAGGCTGGCGGCGATCGATTTGAGCATGGGTTCTCCTATGCCCTCCAGTTGACGTGCGATCTCAGGGTCGTCCGTCACGGTAAATATGGAATGTGGTCGGCCTGCGGCGAGTGGTCACGCTTGCGGCGGCCAGGAGACCCGATCGCCTGGTTTCGCGTCAGTCGTCCTGGCGGGCCGTGACCTTGGCGGCGACCGGGGCGATCCGCACCCAGACGGCCACGGTCACCGAACCCAGCACCGCCGTGGCCGCGCCGGCCCACTGGATCGCGTCCATGCCCTGGGCGGCGTAGCGGCCGGCCAGCAGGCTGACCACGAAAACCAGGACGGCGGAGCCCCACTCGGCTCCAGTGCGCGAAAACAGCGTGTTCAGCATGGGGGTCCCTTGGCGGCCCGGATGTCGGTAGAGGCGCATAAGGCCATACCCACAAGGGATTCGCGATGCGGCATGGCCGCGCAGAGGTGCGAATTGGCGCGACTGGGCGCCGGACCTGCGGGGAATGCCTTCCGGGCTTCGAGATCAAATCCCGAAGCCGCGCGGGCCGGCTACGGCCCGCAGGTCCAGAGGCCGGTGAGGACCAGGCGGGCGCCGTCGGCGCGGTCGTAGGTGAGGGTCGCGGGATAGCCGGGGGACTCGCCGCCGCCGACCGGGGCCGCGCCGGTCAGGGCGATGGTGACGGTCTTGCCCTGGCCCGCGAAGGCCGCGCCCTTGGTCATGGCGTCAAAGCCGCCGGGGGTGGTGACGGGCTCCACATAGTCGCCGACCTTGACGACGCCCTGGGCCGCTTGCTTGGAGGCCACGAAGCCCGTGGCCACCAGCAGGGGCGAGGCGGTGGGGGTGGAGAAGCTGCATTGCAGCTCGCCCTTCAGGGACGCCGCCTGCAGGTCGGCGGTGGAGAGGGCGTTCAGGACAATGGCCGATCCGTCGCCGCCGATCGTGGCGGCGGGCGCCGGCGTGGGGGCTGGCGGCGGCGCGGACGGCACGCCCGGAGCGATCGGGGCGGGGGCGGCGGGTGGCTTGGTGTCCGCCTGGGGCGAGCAGGCGGCCAGGGCCAGGGCGGCCAGGGCCGCGACGACCTGGCGGTACGGGGTGGAGAAGCTTCGGAAGTGCGCCATCGGTGTCCCTTGCCGCCGCTGCAGGTCCGCCCTTGCGGCGGTTCAGGGCCATGGGGCCATGGGCGTCGGGCAGGCGCAATCCAACTCGCCTCATGCTGGCGCTTCGACACGACGGGTGGCCGTAAAACAAAAAGAAATTATTGCAATTCGATAATTATATCGACAGTCTCGTCTCGGATATGGAGGTGAACATGTCTGCAAGCACGACAGCCGGCCTGGGCCGGGAACGGGGCGTTGCCGCCCTTTGCGCCACTGGATGCGGGGTGTTGGCGATCGCCATCCCGGCTGGCGTGGCGGCGCTGTGGGCCTTTGGATCGTGGGAGGCCCTGGCCCTGGTGCGGCTGATCCCGCCCGACATCCTGCCCGACATGTGGATGGGGGGTGAGCCACGCCTCTGGCAGCGGGCGACCGGGGCGCTGATCTGCCTGGTCCCGGCTCTGCTGCTGAGCTACGGCCTGCTGCGGGTGCGGCGTGCGCTCGCGGCCTTCGTGCGGGGAGACTTCTTCGCCGGCGAGGTGGTGGATGGCCTGCGGGCCTATGCGGGGGCGAGCTTCTGGGCCGCGGTCGCCGCCCTGATCGCCGTGCCGGTGCTGTCGCTCGCCATCAGCTTCGCCAATCCGCCCGGCCACAAGGAACTGAGTATCGATCTCAGCGGCGCGCAGGTCCTGAACCTGCTGGCCGCCGCCATCCTATGGGTGATCGCCTCGGTGATGGCGCGGGCGGCCAGCCTCGCCCGCGAAAACGCCGAGTTCGTCTGACGATGGCCATTGTCGTGACCCTCGACATCATGCTCGCCACCCGCAAGGCGAAGTCCAAGGACCTGGCCGACTTCGTGGGCATCACCGAGGCCAATGTCTCGCTGCTCAAACAGGGCAAGGTGAAGGGCGTCCGCTTCGACACACTGGAGCGCATCTGCGCCTTCCTGCAGTGCCAGCCGGGGGACATCCTGAAATATGTGGCGGAGGAGGCGTAACCCGTCAGCCAGCCGCCAGCCGCACCGGATCGAGCGCCGCCCCGGCCGGGTAGTGGTCGCCGAGCCACTGGGTGCCGAACATCATCAGGGCGGCCGGGAGGATGAGGCCGCCGGTGGGATCGGGGGCCGGGGCGGCGAGGTCGAGTTTCGCGGCTTCCAGCCGATAGGTGCGGGTGGGGTGGTCGGCGACGGTGAGGATGGCGCCGGCCTCGCCGATCTCCAGCATGGGGTCGACCAGGGAGACCTTGAGCATGCCGCCATGGGCGGTGAACTGAACCTCGCCCAGGAAGAGGCCGCGCCCCGCCAAGCGCCCCTCGGGGTCCAGGGTCAGGCTGCTGTCCGGCGCGGCGGCGAAGGTGAAGCCGCCGTCGGCCGCGCGGGCGGCGCCGGCGCCGGCCTCGATGGTCCCCCCCGCGCCCTCGACATAGGCGCGGAAGCTCTGTTTCACGCCCCAGGTCAGGGCCGTCACGGTTCGCATGGCTGTGCTCCTCAACTCAACAATTCGCGCCGCGCGGCGAAGGCCGTCTCGACGCAGGGCATGACCAGCCAGCCGATGCCTTCGCCCACCGCGTCCAGTTCCTTGGCGGTGCTGGAGGAGACGTGGAGGAACTGGGACTCGCAGATGAAATGGACCATCAGGACCTTGGGGTCGATGCGTCCAGCCACGCCGTGCAGGTTGAACTCGTCATTGAAGTCGCTGGCCTCGCGCAGGCCGCGCACGATGTGGGTGGCGCCGATCTGGTGGGCGTAGGCGATCAGGCTGCGGTCGGTATATTCGCTGACCTCCAGGGCGCCGCCGAACAGGTTCCCCGGTCCTGTCGCGGCCTCCGGCCACAGCTCGGTGATGGAATCGACGATCAGGCGCTCGCTCTCCTCGACGCCGAAGGTGCGCACCTTCCTGACATTGAAACCGATGGCGACGTGGACGGCGTCGAAGGTCATCAGGGCCTTGCCGATGATGTCGAGGTGGCCGCGTGTGACGGGGTCGAAGGACCCCGCATAGAGCGCCTTGGTGGCGCCGGACTTACGCATGTGAGGACCTCGAACGCGTGCCTGAAGCGGGGAGAGTTCCGCGATGCGGTCGCAATGCGCAAGCCTGGGCGCGTTCGCGGACTTCACGCTAAGGTCAGGCCATGATTCATCGCCCCTTCCTCGCGGCCCTGGCGGCCGCCGCGATCGCCCTGCCGGCCCAGGCCCAGACGGTGGTTCTGGTGCGCCACGGGGAGAAGGCCGGCCCGACCGGCGACGTCGACCTGTCGGCGGCCGGCCAGGCCCGGGCCCAGGCGCTGGCGGGCGCGCTTTCCGGCGCCAAGGTGACCCTGGTGATCGCCACGCCCCTGAAGCGCACGAAGCAGACGGCGCAGCCGACGGCCCAGGCGGCGGGGGTGGCGATCACGCCGATCGGCTTCGAGGGCGGCGACGCCGCCCACGTCCAGCGGGTCGCCGAGCGGGCCCGCCAGGCGCGCGCCGGGGCGACGGTGCTGATCGTGGCCCACAGCAACACGCTCACCCAGATCGCCCGCGCCCTGGGGGATCCCGCGCCGGTGGTGCTCACCGACTGCGACTACGACACCATGACGGTGCTCGAGCTGGACGGAGCGGCGACCCGCGCCCTGCACGCCCGCTACGGCGCGGCAACGCAGAGCTGCCCGGGGGGCTAGGCTGTCCTTCTCCCGCCAGGGGGGAAGGACAGGGTGGAGCCGGCCATTGATTCGGGCCTTGGCTCCGGCGCCGAAACAGAGCTGGGCCGTTTCAGGTGGTTAGCGGTCGCGGCGTCGTCGTGATACTCCCGCGCCAACGCCGCCGTCGGGCGGCCAATTTCCAGAAGCTTGTTCCGCGTCAGAAGGGGCACAGATGAGTAGGGTGCTTGTTATCGGCGCTGGCGGCGTGGGCTCAGTGGCCGTCCACAAGATGGCCATGAACCCCGATGTGTTCTCGCACATCACCCTGGCCAGCCGCCGCCAGGCCAAGTGCGAGGCCATCGCCGCCTCGGTGAAGGCGCGCACCGGCGTGGCCATCGACACCGCGCAGTTGGACGCCGACGACATCGCCGCCACCACGGCGCTGATCAAGGCCGTGAAGCCCGGCCTGGTGGTGAACCTGGCCCTGCCCTATCAGGACCTGGCGATCATGGAGGCCTGCCTGGCGGCCGGGGTGAACTATCTCGACACCGCCAACTACGAGCCCCGCGACGAGGCCAAGTTCGAATACCGCTGGCAGTGGGCCTATCAGGAGCGGTTCAAGGCCGCGGGGCTGATGGCCCTGCTGGGCTGCGGCTTCGACCCCGGCGTGACCTCGGTGTTCGCCACCTATGCGAAGAAGCACCTGCTGGACAGCATCGAGACCCTGGACATCCTGGACTGCAACGGCGGCGACCACGGCCACCCCTTCGCCACCAACTTCAATCCCGAGATCAATATCCGCGAGGTCACCGCGCCGTCCCGGCACTGGGAGAACGGGGCCTGGGTGGAGGGGCCGGCGCTCGCCCAGAAGCAGGTCTTCGACTTCGACCAGGTGGGCCCGCGCAACATGTACCTGATGTACCACGAGGAGCTGGAGTCGCTGGCCCGGTTCTATCCGGAGATCAGGCGCATCCGCTTCTGGATGACCTTCGGGGATTCGTACCTGAAGCACCTGGAGGTGCTGACCAATATCGGCATGACCCGGATCGACCCGGTGATGTTCGAGGGGCGCGAGATCGTGCCCCTGCAGTTCCTCAAAGCGCTCCTGCCCGAGCCCTCGTCCCTGGGGCCGGTGACCAAGGGCAAGACCAATATCGGGGTCATCGCCACAGGCGCGAAGGATGGGACGGAGAAGACCGTCTACATCCTCAATATCTGCGACCATGAGGCGGCCTATGCGGAGACCGGCAGCCAGGCGGTGAGCTACACCACCGGGGTTCCGGCCATGATCGGGGCGGCCCTGATGCTGACGGGCCGGTGGAAGGGTGAGGGGGTGTTCAACATGGAGCAGCTCGATCCCGACCCGTTCATGGACCAGCTGAACCGGCAGGGGCTGCCCTGGCAGGTCAAGGACCTGCCGGCGCCGCTGGCCTTCTGACCGGCATGGAGACCCAGGCCGGCGGTCCGGGCGCCTTCGCCCGGTTCGATCTTTCCCGCGCGCCCTCGCCCTGTTTCGTGGTGGACGAGGCGGCGGTGGCGCGAAATCTCGCGGTGCTGAGGGACGTGGGCGACCGGGGCGGCGCCAAGGTGCTGCTGGCCCTGAAGGCGTTTTCCATGTGGGCGCTCGCCGACCTGGTGGGGGACCATCTGGACGGGGTCTGCGCCTCGGGCCTGTGGGAGGCGAGGCTGGCCCGCGAGCACTATCGCGGCGAACTCACCACCTATGCGCCGGCCTACAAGGCGCTCGACCTGCCTGAGATCCTGAAGCTGTCGGACACGGTGATCTTCAATTCACCGGCCCAGATCGCGCGGTTTTCGCCGCTGATCGCCAGGGCGCGGGCGGCGGGCGAGGTGTTCGAGATCGGCCTGAGGCTGAACCCCGAACACAGCGAGGCGGAGGTGGCCAAGTACGACCCCTGCCAGGCCGGGTCGCGGCTGGGCTTCCCGGTCTCGCAACTGCGGCCCGAGCACCTGGAGGGGGTGGACGGCCTGCACATCCATGCCCTGTGCGAGCAGGGGTTTCCGCCCCTGGCGCGCATCTGGGCGTCCCTGGAGCCGAAGCTGGCCGGGATGCTGCCGGGGCTGAAGTGGCTGAACCTCGGCGGCGGCCACCATGTCACCCGCGCCGACTACGACGTCGAGGCCCTGGTGGGCTTCCTGCGCGGGATCACCGCGCGGCACGGGGTGGAGGTCTATCTGGAGCCCGGCGAGGCCATCGCGCTCGACGCCGGCATCCTGGTGGGGGAGGTGCTGGACAGCTTCGACAACGGCATGGCCGTGGCGATCACCGACATCTCCGCCACCTGCCACATGCCCGACGTCATCGAGGCCCCCTACCGGCCGGCGATGCTGAACGAGGCGGAGACGGGCGTGAGCGTGCGGCTGGGCGGGCCCTCCTGCCTGGCCGGCGACATCATCGGCGACTATGTGTTCGCCAGCGCGCCCCAGCCGGGGGACCGCATCGCCTTCCTCGACCAGGCGCACTATTCGATGGTCAAGACCAACACCTTCAACGGTGTGCCCCTGCCGGCCATCGCGCTCTGGAACAGCGACACCGACGCCCTGCGCCTGGTGCGCCAGTTCGACTACGCCGACTTCAGAGACCGGCTGTCCTGAGGAGACCGGAACCTCCGGGGCGGCCGGGCTTGGAACCTCCGCCTTGCCCGTGGTTTCATCAGGCGACGTCGCCGAACCCCGGCGGCCCAGGGATCGCCACCATGCTCGCCACCATCGCCATCGTGCTCCTCGTCCTCTGGCTGCTCGGCTTCTTCGCGTTCCACGTGACGAGCGCGGCGATCCACGTCCTGCTGCTGATCGCCCTGGTGATGGTGGTGCTGCACTTCTTCCGCGGCCGCCGATCGCTCTGAGGGCGGCCCGCGAGGCCTAGAACTCTTCCCAACCCTCGGCCTGCGGCCTGCGAACGGCGCCGCCGGCGCGGCTGACGGTCTTCATCGCCACCGCGGCGGGCCTGCGGGCGGGCGGCGCCTCAATGGGCGCGCCGGTGTTGAAGCGGCTGATGGAGCCGGCCAGGACGTCGGCCTCGTTGCGCAGGGCGTGGCTGGCGGCGGTGCTTTCCTCCACCATGGCGGCGTTCTGCTGGGTGAGCTGGTCCATCTGGTTCACGGCCGTGCTGACCTCGGCGAGGCCTGTGGCCTGCTCCTGGGCGCCGGCGGCCATCTCGGTGACCAGGCTGTCGATGTCGGCCACCTTCTCGATGATCCGCTGCAGGCTCTCGCCGGTCTGGCCCACCAGCTTCACGCCGGTCTCCACCTGTCGGGTCGAGGCCGAGATCAGGGCCTTGATCTCCTTGGCGGCGTCGGCGGAGCGCTGGGCGAGCGCCCGGACCTCGGAGGCGACGACGGCGAAGCCCTTGCCGGACTCCCCGGCCCGGGCGGCCTCGACGCCCGCGTTGAGGGCCAGCAGGTTGGTCTGGAAGGCGATCTCGTCGATGACGCCGATGATGGCGCTGATCTCGCGGGCCGAGCCCTCGATGGCGCTCATGGCCTCGACGGCCTGGCGGACGACGTCGCCGCTGGTCTGGGCGTCGCCGCGGGCGGCCTGGACCACCTGGGCGCAGGAGATGGCGCCGCTGGCCGAGCGCTGGACGGTGGAGGTGATCTGCTCCAGGGCCGCGGCGGTCTCCTCGAGGCTGGCGGCCTGCTGCTCGGTGCGGCGCGACAGGTGGTCGGTGGCCACGGTGATCTCGCCCGAGCCGTTGCGGATGCCGCGGACATTGCCCACCACGATGGTCATGGCCTCCTGCAGCTGGCCGATGGCGGCGTTGAAGTCGCTCTTCAGCTTGGCGTAGTCCTCGGGGAAGGCCTCGGCGATGCGGTGGGTGAGGTCGCCGCGGCTGAGGTGCTCCAGGCCGCCGGCCAGGGACGCCACGACGGCGGCCTGCTCGGCGGCGGCGCGGGCCTTGGCGGCCTCGGTGGCGGCGCGCGCCTCCTCGGCGGCGCGGCGCTGCTCGGCGCTCATGCCCTCCAGGCGCAGCTTCTCGACGCCGGCGTCCTTGAAGACCGCCACGGCCTCGGCCATCAGCCCCACCTCATCGCGGCGGCCCTGAGCCGGGATCTCCACGGTGAAGTCGCCGGAGGCCAGCCTGCGCATGGCGCTGGTCATGGCGGTGACGGGGCCGGCGATGGCGCGGGTGAGCCACAGGCCCACCGTCACGGCGATCAGCAGGCCCAGCGCCAGGCCCGCGGCCAGGCTGAGATAGGCGTTGCGGGTGGTGGCGGCCTGGGAGGTCGCCAGGCCCGCCAGGCGCTTGGTCTCGGCGTCGAAGATGGCCTCGATGCCGTCCTCGGCCGGCGCGATCAGGCCGTCGGCGGCGCCGTCGGGGGAGATCATGTCGACGGCCTGCTGGCGGGTGGCGGGGTCGGCGGCCAGGACCTGGCCGGCCTCGACGATCTCGCTGTGCCAGCGGTCGGCCGCGGCGCCGATGGCGGTGAGGGTCTCCAGTTCCTTGGGGGTGTCGGCCAGCAGGGGCGCGGCGTCGGTCAGGCGCTTCTTGAAGTTGCCCCGGTGCTTGGCGATGCGCTCGACATAGTAGGGGTTCGCCGACAGCAGGAAGCCGCGATAGCTGTTCTCCTGGCGGGCCAGGTAGAACTTCGCCTCGTTGAGGATCTGGATGGTCTGGCGGCTCTCGTCGGTTTCCCGGCGGGCGGTCTCCAGGGACTGGAAGGACAGGAAGGTGGCCGCGCCCATGCCGGCCATGGTCAGGGTGACGGCGGCGAAGCCGACGGTGAGCTTGCGGGAAATCTTGAGGTTGTTGAACGACATGGGAGTTCCCGCCTTACGGCCGGCGTCGCGACGGCCTCGTCTTTGGCAATCTCGCGTTTACCTTGGCGAGGCTGACGGAAAGGTTACCCAACGGCGCCTGGGCCGAGCCTGCGACAGCGCGCCACAGGCGGCGCGGAGCTCAGCGCCGCAGGCCTGACAGGTGGTCGGCGGCGGCCATGGCGGCGCGGTAGCCGGCGTCGACGGCCAGGTCGTAGGCCTTCCAGTCCTGCAGTCCGACGCCCGTGACCCGGGGGGTGATCCGCACCACGTCGTCGCGGACCAGGGCCGAGGCGGTGACGCTGGGCATGGTGGCCGAGCGGATCAGCACCGAGACGATCGGCGGACCCCGCAGCCAGGCGCCGGAGGCGAGCCAGCGCCAGCCGGAGGGCTTGAGCAGCAGGTCGTCGGGCTTCAGGCCGTCGGCGCTGGAGACGTCGACCCCGATGGTCACCCCGTCATGCTGCTCGCGAACCAGGTCCACCGGCAGGTTGCGCACCAGGGACCCGTCCACCAGCACGTGACCGTCCTCCACCACCGGCGGCAGGACGCCCGGCAGGGACAGGGAGGCGCGCAGGGCCCGGCGCAACGGGCCCCGGCGGTGGACGCGCATGCCGCCGACGGTGAGGTCGGTGGAGACGCAGGTGAAGGGCCGCCACAGGTCGCTGATCTGGACCTCGCCGAAGTGGGTCTCCAGGCGGCGGTCCACCATGCGGCCCCGGGTCATGGCCAGGATGGGGAAGGCGATGTCCGACAGGGGGCTGGAATCCACGAAGGCCTCGTGGATGCGGCGCTCCATCTCCGCGCTCTCCCAGCCCATGGCCAGGCCCGCGCCGATGACCGAGCCCATGGAGGTGCCGGCCACGAAGTCGATGGGGATGCCCAGCTCGGCCAGGGCGCGCGCCACCCCCACATGGGCGTAGGCCCGGGCGCCGCCCCCCGAGAGCGCCAGGCCCACCGAATTGCCGGTGTAGATGCGCGCCAGGCGGGCGAGGTCGGGCCCGTCGCCCTGGCGGATCTGGAACAGGCGCGAGGCCGGGACGGCGTCCAGCCAGGGCTCGGAATCGCGGGGCCGTCCGGTCCCGGCGGGGTGGAGGCGGATGACGTCCAGCAGGCGCTGGTTGCGGATCGCCGGGGTGGCGAAGCCGATGGGGCCGGCGGGCGGGGGCGTCTGGGCGTCGGTCACCAGGATCAGGCGGTCGATCTGGCGGCCGCAATAGGTGGCGAAGTCGACCTCGCTGCGCTCGGCGGCCATCAGGACGAAGTCGTGCTCCACCTCCAGGGCGTGGAGATAGGCCGGCGAGCTGTCGTCGGCCTCGGCCCCCACCACCGCGACCTCGGCGCCCAGGGCGCGCATGGCGACCGCCAGGCGTTCCACCAGATCGCGCAGGGCCACGCCCTCGCTGATGGCCACGAACCCCAGGATCGAGCTCTTGCGCGGCTGGGCCGAGGGCGTGGCGCTCAGGCGCGCCAGGGCGGCCCGGGCCACGGCGGCCAGCAGGTCGGGACGCTGCCCCAGCAGCACCGCGGCGCGGGCGGCGGGGATCGCCTGCAGCTCGGAATCCCGCAGGGCGGTGATGGTGGTGTGGTGCAGGCCATCGCCCAGGAGCTGGGCCCCGCCGATCAGGGCGCCGGGCCGATGCACCGTCAGCAGGCGCCCGCCGCCCTCCACCGCCGGCTCCACCTCGGCCAGGCGTCCGGCGGTCAGCCGGTAGAGGGCCGCCACCGCCTCGCCGGCGTCCGCCAGCAGCGCCCCGCCCGGCAACAGCAGGGCTGAGCCCTCCGCGGCGAAGGCGTCGTCGAGGGCTTGGGTCGGCATGGGCCGGGACATCCGTACGGTTGAGACGCGGGCGGCCCGATCATCCCATCAACACCACGGTGAAGCTATGGCGGCGGCCCTCGACGCCGGCCTATTTCTTCCGCGCGATATAGGCGTCGACCTGGGCCTCCAGGACGTCCAGGGGCAGGGCGCCGTTGGACAGCACCACCTCGTGGTAGTCCCTGAGGTCGAACTTCGAGCCCAGGGCCGCCTCGGCCTTGGCGCGCAGCTGCGAGATCTTCAGCTGGCCGGTCTTGTAGCTGGTGGCTTGGCCGGGATTGGTGAAATAGCGGTCGACCTCGGAGGCGATGTCGCGCTCGGAGTTCAGCGTGTTGTCGCGCATGTAGGCGATGGTCTGGTCGCGGGTCCAATGCTTGGCGTGGATGCCGGTGTCCACCACCAGGCGGGCGGCGCGCCACAGCTCCAGGGAGAGCCTGCCGAAGTCGTTATAGGGGTCCTGGTAGAAGCCGGCCTCCCTGCCGAGCTTCTCGGCGTACAGGCCCCAGCCCTCGATATAAGCGCCCTGGTAGGCGAAGCGGCGGAACATCGGCAGCTCGGCCTGCTCCATGGAGCGGGCGATCTGGAAGTGGTGGCCCGGCGCGCCCTCGTGATAGGCGATCGCCTCGATCTGGGGCTTCAGCACCTGGGTCATGTCCGACAGGTTGACGTAGAAGATGCCCGGCCGCGAACCGTCGGGGGTCCCCGGATTGTAGAAGGCCACCGAGGCGGTCTTCTCGCGGAACGGCTCGACGGCGCGGACCTCCAGGGCCTGCTTGGGCAGGTGGGAGAACTGCCGGGGCGCCACGGCCATATAATTGGCGATCAGCGCCTTGGCGTCGGCCAGGTACTGCTGCTTGCCGGCCGGAGTGTTGGGATAGTGGAACTTTGGGTCGGTCTTCACATAGGCGAAGAACTCGGCCAGCGAGCCCTTGAACCCGACCTTGGTCTTGATGGCCTCCATCTCGCCGCGGATGCGAGCGACCTCCGACAGGCCCGTCTGGTGGATCTGGTCGGGTGTGAGGGTGGTGGTGGTGAAGAAGGCCACCATGTCGGCGTAGTAGGCGTCGCCCTGGGGCAGGGCCCAGACGCCGTTGACGCTGGTCGCCTTGGCCGACATGGCCGCGAGGGCGGCCAGGTAGCGTTGGTAGCCGCGCCGCCATTGCCCCTTCAGCGCCGCCTCGCCGTCGGCCAGCAGCCGGGCCTTGGTGGCTTCGTCGGTCTTGAGCGCGGCGACCTTGGTCTTGAAGTCGGCCCAGATGGCGTGGTCGGGGGCGTTGTCGAAGGGGGCGCCCTTGATCTGGTTCTGGGCGTCGGGGATGACGCGGCCGAAGACGAAGGCCGGCGGTAGGTAGCCCTTGGCGGTGCGCTCGTCGAGGTCGGCGGAGACCTCGCCGCCCACCCGCTCCACCGCCCGCAGGCGGGCGACATAGGCCTCGGCGTCCGCGACGGTGTCGACCCGGTGGTTGTTGATCAGCATGACCGGCAGGGCGTCCAGGGCGCCGCCGGTGGAGGAGACCGCATAGGCCTGCCAGTACCATTTGGTCAGGGTGGCCTGGGTGGCCACGGCCTTGGCGAACAGGTCGTAGGAGAGCTGGGACTCCGGGCTGAGCCGGGCGCGGTCGAAGGTCGTGGTCATGCGGGCCAGCTGGGCCTGGGCGACGGCCAGGGCCTTGTCCTGGCCGGCCTTGGTGTAGTCGCCGAGTTCGCCGTAGCGTTCCTTCATGCCGAGCGCGGTGAGGGTCTCGGGGCTGAGGCGGGCGCTCTCCAGGAAGGCCTCCTGGAAGAAGGCCGCCAGGCGGGCGTCCTCCGAAACGGCTGGCGCCGCCGCGGCCTGCGCGGCGGCGGGCGTCTGGGCGTAGGCGGGTGCGGCGGCCAGGGCCGCGGTCAGGGCGAGGACGGAAAAGGCGGTGCGTAACATGAGGCCCCCAAGGTCACTTTGGCCGTGACCATAGGCGCCGGGGGAGGGACCGAAAGTGAAATTTCCGACAGCTTTCGCGTGTCCGACCGCCGAGTTCAGCCCGGGTCGATGTCGGCCGGGGGCGGGGCGTCGCGCGCCAGCAGGGCGGTCCCCTCCGGCGTGATGTCCCAGCCCTCCTGGCTGCGGTGGGCCAGGCCCAGCTCGGTCAGGGCGCGGGCGTCGGCGATGTTGACGAAGCCCACGGCCTCGCCGGCCTTCTTGCGGGCCAGATCGCGCAGGGTCTCGACCTGGCCGCTCGTGAGATCGTCCATCGGGAAAACGTTCACTGACTGGAAAGCGCGCCGAAGGGCCGGCGGGCTTGGAGCCTAACGGGCGGCCTGCCCCGGATCAATCGCGCGGTGTCCTAGAACAGGCCGGCGCGCTGGCCGATCACCGCGATGGCGATGACGATCAGCACCACCTGGATGATCCAGTTGAGGGGCGAGGGGATGGGCATCTTCTGGACGGCGAACAGGGCCAGGGCCAGGAGAACCACGACGACGAGGATGACGATCAGGATGGACATGGGTCTCTAACCTCCACCGTGCGGGAAGGTTCCGGACCACGAAAAAGGGCGGCGCCCGGAGGCGCCGCCCAGTTTGTCGGGGTTGGGGAGAGGGGAGGCTCCAACCCCGGAGATCACTGACCCTTTACGGGGTCGGAACGATGGCCGCCTCCGGCTGGGCCGAGTCCGGCGTGGCCGGGGCCGGGTTGACCGGCTCGGGAGCCACCGTCACCGGCGGAACCACGATGGCGGTCGGGGCCGACGCCGAGGTCTGGGCCGAGCCCGAATAGGTCATCGGGGCCGACGGCAGGGTGGCGCTGGCGTCCTGACCCGCGGCCTCGGCGCTGGGCGCCGCAGCGGGGCGGGCGCGGGCCACGCGGGTGGGCGTGGCGGCGACCCGAGCCGTGGCTCTGGGCGTCTCGATCCGAGCCGGCGCGATGCGCGGCGTCTCCGGGGCCATGGCGGCCGGGGCCTCGAGGGCCGCGGTCTGGGCCGGAGCCGGGGTCAGCATCGGAGCCGGGGCCACGGTGGCCGCGGCGCTCGGAGGCGGAGCCTCGTCACGGGGCGCGCCCATCAACATCACGGCGGCGCCGAGGGCGAGGGCCACGGTGGGCACGGCGATCAGGGCCGCCGGATGGATGCCACCCTTGGCCTTGCGGCCCTTGGGACGGGCGTAGATCGGGGTCTCGGCGAACATCGGCGTGTCACCGGCCAGGGCCGGCTCGTCGCGCTCGAAGTCGGCGGCGGTGAAGGTGGGCTTAGCGAAGGGGCTATATTCGACAGTCATGTTTCAGACCTCCCAGTGTTGTTCGGGAGATTAACGAAGCGGCTCCTCACACGTTCCGTGATTTCGAGCCGGCGCCCCGGCGCGACGGGGTCCGAAGCGCCGCTATTGCCTATGGAATACCGGTTTGCGGCGATTCACTTTTTCTTCGATAACTTGAGTTTTCGTGCGGTTGTTGGTCAATATTCGTCCATCATCAGGCCGAATTCTTTCAAATTCGCACCGCAATCGCGCCTTAATTGGCGGCTCAGCTCAAATCGGCGGTCAGTTCGGCGATGGAGCGCACGATGCGGTCGGGGATCACGGGGCTGTCCTCGGGCAGGCCCGTCCCTAGGTGGTCGTGCCAGATGGCGTAGATTCCCAGGCGCTGGGGGGCGGCGACCTCCCATTCCAGATTGTCCCCCACCATCCAGGTCTCCGCCGCGGTGACACCGAGCGTGGCCATGGCGTGGAGATAGGCCATCTCCTCGGGCTTGCCGAAACCGGCCTCCCCCTCGATCTGGATATGGTCGAAGCGGTGGGCCAGGTCGAAGCGCTCGATCTTCTGCCGCTGGACGGCGGCCGCGCCGTTGGTCACCAGGGCCAGCTTCACGCCGCGATGCTTCAGCTCGTCGATGGCCTCCAGGGCGCCGGGGAAGAAGCGGATCTGTTCCTCGCGGTAGGCGTCGAAGCGCGAGGCGAAGGCCCGGGCGACCTCCGGGGTCAGGCCAGGCGCCTGCCGCCGGAGGTCCGCGAAGGCCTCGGTGACGATGCCGAGCCGCGCCGCGGCCAAATCCATGCGCCCGATCCGGTGGCGCTCGGGATCCGACCAGTAAACTCGGAAGGCGGCCTCCGTCGCCTCCACGACCCGGGCCGGGCCGGGGGGCGTGAGATCGGCGGCGAACTCCTCGGCCACCTCGGCCAGCAGCTGCGGGCGGCGGCCCAGGGAGATGAGGGTGTCGTCCAGGTCGAACAGGATGGCGCGGGGCAGGGCTGTCATGGAACCAGACTACCCGAGAGTCGGGGCGTCGGACTGAGTCCTTTGCGCCACGGTCGGGTTCGCCTGACGCGGGTGTGACCCCTGGTCTCCAAGGCCCCGCTTGACCCGGCGCGCGCCGCCCCGCCAAGGTGTTTTCGACGTCGGAGGGGTATGCATGAGTTTTAAGGCCCGGCTCGAACGTGAGTGGCGGTTCGTACGCGGCCTTAACCGCACCCTGAAGCGGGTGAAGACCATTGCGCCCGCCTCGCCAAACCTGATCTGCGACGATCTGCAGGCCGCCGTCGACCAGTGGCGCGACCGCCGCGCCCTGACCTTCGAGGGCAAGACCCTGACCTATGGCGAGATGGACGCCATCGCCAACCGCTACGCCCATTGGGCCAAGACCAACAACCTGCGGCGCGGCCAGACCGTGGCGCTGTTCATGCCCAACCGGCTGGAATATTTCCCCATCTGGTACGGCCTGACCAAGGTCGGCGTGGTCACCGCACTGATCAACAACCAGCTTTCGGGCCTGGCGCTGGCCCATTGCCTGAACATCTCCGGCGCCGGCCACGCCATCGTCGACGGCGAGACATCCCCTATCTTCGAGCAGGCCCGCGGCCTGCTGGAGCGACCCATGCAGCAATGGGTGCTGGGCCACGCCGTCGGCGACCAGCGCGACCTTTCCCAGGCCCTGAAGAGCTGCAGCTCCCTGCCGCCGGACCGGATGGTGCGCGAGGGCATGACGGCGCACGACACCGCGCTCCTGATCTACACCTCCGGCACCACCGGCCTGCCCAAGGCCGCCCGGATCACCCACGTGCGGGCCCAGCTGTTCATGCGCGGCTTCGCCGGGGCCACCGGCGCCACGGAGAAGGACCGGGTCTACAACCCCCTGCCGCTCTACCACTCCACCGGCGGTCTCTGCGGCCTGGGCGCGGCCCTGCTGAACGGCGGGTCGGTGGTGCTGAAGAAGAAGTTCTCGGCCACCCACTTCTGGTCCGACGTGGCGGCCGAGGAAGCCACCATGTTCGTCTATATCGGCGAGCTGTGCCGCTACCTGGTGAACCAGGCCCCCGGCGAGGACGACACCCGCCACCGGCTGCGCCTGGCCTTCGGCAACGGCCTGCGCCCCGACGTCTGGGCCGAGATGAAGGCGCGCTTCCGCATCCCGGAGATCCTGGAGTTCTACGGCTCCACCGAGGGCAATGTGTCGATGTTCAACTTCGATGGCCGCACCGGCGCCATCGGCCGGGCGCCCAAGTGGCTGCGCAACAAGTTCAACATCCGCCTGGTGCAGTATGACGTGGAGGCCGAGGCGCCGATCCGCGGGACCGACGGCTTCTGCATCGAGTGCGGGGCCGGCCAGGTGGGGGAGTGCATCGGCAAGATCAACGCCGGCGACGCCCGCAGCGAATATACGGGCTATGTCGACAAGGCCGCCTCGGACAAGAAGATCCTGCGCGACGTCTTCGAGAAAGGCGACGCCTGGTTCCGCACCGGCGACCTGATGAAGCAGGACGCCGACGGCTACTTCTATTTCGTCGACCGGATCGGCGACACCTTCCGCTGGAAGGGCGAGAACGTCTCCACCGGCGAGGTGGCCGAGCGGCTGGAGGCCATCCCCGGCGTCACCGAGGCCAATGTCTACGGGGTGCAGGCGCCCGGGACCGACGGCCGAGCGGGCATGGCGGCCCTGGTGGTGGACGGCAGCTTCGACATCAAGGCCTTCGGCGAGCAGGTGGGGCGCGACCTTCCGCCCTACGCCCAGCCGGTCTTCGTGCGCCTGCTGCCGGCCATCGAGGTCACCGGCACCTTCAAGCACCGCAAGGTGGACCTGGTGGCCGAGGGCTTCGACCCCGGCAAGGTGAAGGGGCCGATGTTCTACAAGGACGGCGCCAAGGGCTATGTGAAGCTCACCAAGGCCGGTTTCGCCAAGCTGGAGGCCGGCGGGGTGAAGCTTTAGGAATCAAGGATGAGGTTTTGAGGGCGGGTGTTCGCCGTAGAATCCGCCCGGCTAAGACCGCTTTAAACCCTCCCAGGCAATCTCCACCCCATGGCCAAACTCATTCTCGTCACCGGCGGAGCCGGGTTCATCGGTTCGTCGCTGTGCGCCCGCCTGGCGGCCGAGGGCCACCGGGTGATCTCGCTGGACAACTATTTCGCCGGGACCCGCGACGCCCATGTCGAGGGGGTCGACTATCGCGAGGGGCACACTCGGGACATCGCGGCCCTGGTTCCGGAGACGCCGGACCTGGTCTTCCACCTGGGAGAATATTCCCGGGTGGAGAAGAGCCTGAAGGAGCCCGAGGTGGTGTGGGACCTGAACAAGGTCGGCACCTTCGGGGTCCTGGAGTTCTGCCGGGAGAGGGGCTGCAAGCTGCTCTACGCCGGATCCTCCACCAAGTTCGGGGACGGGGGGCTGGGGCGCGACCAGAGCCCCTATGCCTGGACCAAGGCCACCAACACCGAGCTCGTGCGCAACTATGGCGACTGGTACGGGCTGAACTACGCCATCACCTACTTCTACAATGTCTATGGGCCGGGCGAGCGGGCCGGGGCCTATGGCACCCTGATCGAGATCTTCCGCCAGCGGCGGCTGGCCGGCGAGCCCCTGCGGGTCAACGCGCCGGGCACCCAGAAGCGCAACTTCACCCATATCGACGACATCGTCGAAGGCCTGGTCCTGGTGGGGGAACACGGCGAGGGCGACGACTTCGGCCTGGGCGACAGCCGCGCCTATTCCATCCTGGAGGTGGCCGAGATGTTCGGCGGCGAGATCGTCATGGGGCCGGAGGTGGCCGGCAACCGGATGAGCGCCGACATCGACACCAGCAAGACCCGCCTGCTGGGCTGGGCGCCGAGCCGTGCCCTGATCGACTATATCGGCCAGACGCCGGGGGCGCGGACCCAGCCCCGTCGAGCCTAGCTCGCGGCTCCCAGCGGCAGGATAACCTGGCAGTGGAGGCCGTCCTCGCGGTAGTCGAGGGTCGCCTCGCCGCCGAGTTCGCCCTTGAGGCTGCGCTCGATCAGGCGTGAGCCGAAACCCTTGCGGGTCGGGGCTGTGACCCTGGGGCCCTTCTCCTCGGTCCAGGTGATCACCAGTCGCCGATCTGCCACCGTCCAGGTCACCTTCACGCAGCCCTCGGGGCTGGAGAGCGCGCCATACTTGGCGGCGTTGGTGGCCAGTTCGTGGAACAGCAGGCCGAGCGCCAGGGCCTGGGCCGGGGAGAGCCCGAGGTCGGGACCCTCCAGCTTGTAGCGCTCGACGCCATGGGGCCGGAACTCGGCGCCCAGGATGTCGCGCAGGTCGGCGCCGCGCCAGCTGGAGGCGGTGAGCAGGTCGTGGGTGGAGGAGAGCGCCATCAGCCGGGACTCGAAGGCCACCTTGAAGGCCTGGGGGTCGGGGCTGGTGCGCAGGGTCTGGGCGGCGATGGACTGGACGGTGGCCAGCGTGTTCTTCACCCGGTGGTTCAGCTCGTCCAGCAGCAGCTTCTGCTGCTCCTCGGCGCGCACCCGGTCGGTGACGTCGCTGCCCTCCACGAAGACCCCGGCCGCCTGGCCGTCGGCGCCGAGGATCGGCTGGTAGATGAAGTCCAGGAAGCGTTCCTCGGGCGGCCCGTCCGGCGTGCGCTGGAGAAGGACGCTGATCGAGCGGCCGATGAAGGGCTCGCGGCTGGCCATCACGCCTTCGAGCAGCTGGATGAAGCCCTGGCCGCGCACCTCGGGCAGGGCCGTGGCCACGGGCCGGCCGATCACCGGGCGATGGCCGATAAGCTGGTTGTAGGCGTCGTTGGCGAGGGTGAAGGTGAGGTCCGGTCCGGTGAGCACGGCCATGAAGCCGGGCGCCTGGCGGAAGATGTCGCGCAGCTCGCCGGTCTCCTGCAGCAGGGAGAGGTTGGCCTCCTGCACCTCCTGCACCCGTTGGAGCAGGCTGGTCTCGCCGGGCCCGGGGGCCAGGGCGCCCGGACCGTGGGCCATCTCCTTCAAGGTCTGGAGCTCGGTGACGTCGACGGTGTTCTGGACGATGAAGGCCACCTCGCCATCCGCCCCCAGCAGGGGGGTGTGGACCGCCGACCAGTAGCGCAGCTCCATCCCGCCGCCGCGCGCGGCCGGCCGTTCGATGGCGTAGGAGATCAGCGCCATGCTGTCGGCGTGACGGGTCTCGATGACCCGCTCGAAGGACGCCCGCAGCAGGCGGCCGCTCTCGCCGGGGTCGGGGAACAGGTCGAAGATGTTCCGGCCCAGCAGGTCCTCGCGGGACCGGCCGACCACCTGGGCATAGGCCTGGTTGGCGGCGACGTACCGCAGCGCCCGGTCCAGGACCATGTAGGGGCTGGGCAGGACGTCGAAGAGGGCCTGGTAGTCGATCTGCTGCAACACGTCGTCCCGCAAAGCCTTGAAGCCCGCGGGGGCGCTCAAGCGAGGTCTCTCTTAGCGAACCTGGTACATAGACGCACCGTGTGGAAAACCGAAGCCTGACGAAAGGTCGCGCCGCCGCTGCGCAACGCGCCGGACTCGCCTATATCTGCGGCATGCCCACGGACGTGACCCTGGCGCCCCTGAAGGGCGCGGCCCTGATCAAGGATGAGGTGAGACGCCTGCCGGACGCCCCGGGGGTCTATCGCATGATGGGGGAGGACGGCGAGGTCCTCTATGTGGGCAAGGCCAAGTCCCTGAAGAAGCGGGTGCTGCAGTACGCGCAAGGGCGCTTCCACACCCAGCGCATCGCCCTGATGGTGGACCTGACGAGGTCCATGGAGTTCGTCACGGTCCGCACCGAGACCGACGCCCTGTTCCTCGAGATCAACCTGATCAAGCAGCTGAAGCCGCGCTTCAACGTGCTGCTGCGGGACGACAAGAGCTTCCCCGAGATCGTCATCCGCCGGGAGCACCCGGCCGCCCAGCTGCGCAAGCACCGCGGCGCCCACACCATCAAGGGCGACTATTTCGGGCCCTTCGCCAGCGCCTGGGCGGTGAACCGCACGCTGAACACCCTGCAGAAGGCCTTCCTGCTGCGGTCGTGCTCCGACAGCGTCTATGAGAGCCGAACCCGGCCCTGCATGCTGCACCAGATCAAGCGCTGCGCCGCCCCCTGCACCGGGCTGGTGAGCCTGGAGGACTACGCGGCCCTCGTGGAGCAGGCCGAGGCCTTCCTGCGCGGCAAGAGCCGGGCGGTGATCTCCAGGATGTCCGACGAGATGCAGGCCGCCTCCGACGACATGGAGTTCGAGCGCGCCGCCCGCCTGCGCGACCGCATCCGGGCCCTGGCCTCGGTGGCCCAGGAGCAGCAGATCAATCCCGAGACCCTGGAGGAGGCCGACGTCTTCGCCCTGTTCGCGGAGGGCGGGCAGGCCTGCGTCCAGGTGTTCTTCTTCCGGGCCGGCCAGAACTGGGGCAACCGGGCCTATTTCCCCCGGGTCGACAAGTCCGACGAGGACGTCGACATCATGGGCGCCTTCCTGGGCCAGTTCTATGACGACAAGCCGATCCCGCGCCTGATCCTGACCAATGTGGAGCCCGCCGAGCGCGAGCTGCTGAACGAGGCCTTCACCCTCAAGGCCGGCCGCAAGGTGGAGATCAGCCGGCCGCAGAAGGGCGAGAAGAAGGGGCTCGTCGACCACGCCCTGACCAACGCCCGCGAGGCGCTGGGGCGGAAGATGAGCGAGAGCTCGGCCCAGGGGAAGCTGCTGGCCGGGGTGGCCGAGGCCTTCGGCCTGGAGGCGCCCCCCGAGCGGATCGAGGTCTACGACAACAGCCACATCATGGGGACCAACGCCGTCGGCGGCATGATCGTGGCCGGGCCCGACGGCTTCCAGAAGAACCAGTACCGCAAGTTCAACATCAAGGGGACCGAGCTCACCCCCGGCGACGACTTCGGGATGATGAAGGAGGTCCTGCGCCGGCGCTTCGGCCGCATGGTCAAGGAGGAGGAGTCCGGCGAGGCCTCCAGCCCCCGCCCCGACCTGGTGCTGATCGACGGCGGCGCCGGCCAGATCTCGGCGGTGATGGAGGTCATGGCCGACCTGGGGGTGGACGACATCCCGGTGGTGGGGGTCGCCAAGGGCCCTGACCGCGACGCGGGGCTGGAGCGCTTCCACGTGGCCGGCAAGCCGCAATTCATGCTCGAGCCCAAGTCGCCGGTTCTCTATTATCTGCAACGGCTGCGGGACGAGGCCCACCGCTTCGCCATCGGCACCCACCGCATCAAGCGGTCCATCGACATGAAGAAGAACCCCCTCGACGAGATCGAGGGCGTGGGCCCGGGCCGCAAGCGCGCCCTGCTGCACGCCTTCGGCTCGGCCCGCGGGGTCTCCAGAGCCTCGGTGGAGGACATCATGAAGGTGGAGGGGGTCAGCGAACCCCTGGCCCAGCGGATCTTCGACTTCTTCCGCAAGGCCTAGACCCCGCCAATCGACGATCGGCGGGCGGTTGAGGAACTGCGAGTATCGGCGGGGGTTCGTCTCCCATGTCCATCCCCGTGCGCCTGCTGTCCGTCGCGACCGCGATCCCGCCCCACGAGCTGCCACAGGGCCAGGCCCTGGAGGTCGCGCGCCGCCTGTTCGGCGAACGCTTCGCGGGCTTCGACCGCATGGCGCCGGTCTTCGCCAGCACCGGCATCCGCATGCGCCACCTGGTCCGACCCGTGGATTGGTATCTCGAGCCGCGCGGCTGGCCCGAGCGGACGCAGGCCTATCTGCAGGGGGCGACCGACCTGTTCGTGCAGGCCGCCACGACGGCCCTGGACGAGGCGGGCCTGACGGGCGGCGAGGTCGACATCATCCTCACCGTCTCCTCCACCGGCATCGCCACCCCCAGCCTCGAGGCCCGGGCCATGGGCGCGATGGGGTTCCGCCCCGACGCCGTGCGCATCCCGGTGTTCGGCCTGGGCTGCGCCGGCGGGGCCAGCGGCCTGGCGCTCGGCTCGCGGCTCGCCGCGTCAAGCCCGGGCGCCGTGGTTCTGGTGGTCGCCGTGGAGACCTGTTCGCTCGCCTTCCGGACCGACGAGCTGACCAAAGCCAACATCGTGGCCACCGCCCTGTTCGGCGACGGCGCGGCGGCCTGCGTGCTCCGCGCCGGGGAGGCGGGCTTCGCCACGCTTACCGGCACGGCGGAACACACTTGGCCCGACACCCTGGAGATCATGGGCTGGAAGGTCGACCCCACCGGGTTTGGGGTGATCTTCGACCGCGCCATTCCGCCCTTCGCCCAGGCCAATCTGCGCCCGGCCATGGACGAGATGCTGGCCCGCCAGGACTTCGCGGTTGAGGACGTCGACCGATTCATCTGCCATCCCGGCGGGACCAAGGTGGTGGAGGCGCTGGAATCCTGCCTGGACCTCGGGCAAGGCGCCCTGGACCACGAGCGGGGGGTGCTGGCCGATCATGGCAACATGTCGGCCCCCACGGTTCTCTACGTGCTGGATCGCGCGCGGAAGGCGGGCCTGCCCAGGCGCTCCGTGGTGACCTCGCTTGGCCCCGGCTTCACCGCCAGCACGGTGACGCTCGCGGCATGACCCTGTCGATCCTCGTCCTGACCCTGGTGACCTTGCAGCGGCTGGGCGAGCTGGTGCTGGCCCACCGCAACACCGCCCGCCTGAAGGCGCGGGGCGCAGAGGAGGTGGGGGCGGGTCATTATCCCGTGGTGGTGGCCATGCATGCCGCCTGGCTGGCGGGGCTCTGGCTGCTGGCCTGGGACAAGCCGGCCCAGGTCGGCTGGCTGCTGGTCTTCCTGGTCCTTCAGGCTCTGCGCATCTGGGTGATCGCCAGCCTGGGCGAACGCTGGACGACACGGATCATCATCCTGCCGGACGCGCCCCTGGTCCGCCGCGGCCCCTATCGGCATCTCTCGCATCCCAACTATGTGGTGGTGGTGGGCGAGATCGCGGTCCTGCCCCTGGCCTTCGGCCTGCCGGAGTTCGCCGTCCTGTTCACGATCCTGAACGCCATCGTCCTGACCATCCGCATCCGCGCGGAGGCCCAAGCCCTTCGCGGCGCACCGATGTAAGCTGCACTGCGACTCTCCCGGAGCTGAGGCGTTAGACTGGAATCATGAAGTCCCTTCCCAATATCCTGTCCGCCGGCCGCCTGGTCCTCACCGTCCTGATGTTCGTGGCCCTGGCCGCGGCGGCGGGGGGCGTGCCCTATGTGAGCGAACGCCTGACGCCCGAGGTGCAGTTCGCCCTGCAGCGCTTCGCCTTCTGGGCCTTCGTCATCGCCGCGATCACCGACTATTTCGACGGCTGGCTGGCCCGCAAGCTGGACGCCGTGACGGTCTGGGGCGCGATCCTCGATCCCATCGGCGACAAGGTGCTGGTGGCGGGCGCAGTGCTGGGCCTGATGGCGCTCGGCGCCCAGCCGGCGGTGGTGCTGCCGGTGGGCCTGATCCTGTTCCGCGAATTCACCGTCAGCGCCCTGCGCGAGGTCGGCGCCGGCAAGGGGATCAAGCTGCCGGTGACGATGCTGGCCAAGTGGAAGACCACCCTGCAGCTGGTGGGCCTGGGCGCCGAGCTTCTGGTGGCCTCCTGGGGGGCCTTCCAGCTTCCGGCCGATCCGGCCATCCGTGAGCCGGTGACCCTGTTCGCCCATACCACCCTGTGGGTCGCGGCCCTCGTGACCCTGATCACCGGCTGGCAGTACTGGAACCAGACGCGCAAGGCGCTGGCCGCCTAGCTCATCGGGTTGGCGGGCGGGCTCGGCTCGGGCAGGGGGATGAACTCCTGGTCGTCGGCGTCGGGCAGCTTCATGCGGCCGGCGCGCCAGTCGGCCTTGGCCTGCTCGATGCGCTCCTGGGACGAGGAGACGAAGTTCCACTCGATGAAGCGCGGCCCGACCGGCTCGCCCCCCAGCAGCATGACGATCGCCGGCGTCACGGCGGTGAACAGCACCGGCTCGCCCGGCTTGAAGACGATCATCTGGCCTTCGCGGAAGGTCTGGCCCTCCACCTCGACCGAGCCCTGGGCCACATAGGCCGCGCGCTCGGGATACTCGGCGGGCAACTGCGCCTTTGCGCCGGCCTGCAGGGCCCAGTGGACATAGAACATCGGCGATTGGGTCTTGACCTTGGCCTGCGCGCCGAAGGCCTTGCCGACGATCAGCCGGGCCCACATGCCGTTCTCTTCGTAGGTCGGCAGGTCGGCGGCGTCGTGGTGGTAGAAGGCCGGATCGATCTCCTCCTGGCCGTCGGGCAGGGCGACCCAGGTCTGGATGCCGTGCAGGCGGCCGCCGTGGGCGCGCAGGGTCTCGAAGCGCTCGGAGTGGGTGATGCCGCGGCCGGCGGTCATCCAGTTGACCTCGCCGGGCCTCACCGCCTGGACCGCGCCCACGGAGTCCCGGTGGGTCATCTCGCCCTCGAACAGGTAGCTCACCGTCGAGAGGCCGATGTGGGGGTGGGGGCGGACGTCGACGTCGCGGGAGAAGCCGGCCGCGAACTGGGCCGGGCCCATGTGGTCGAAGAAGATGAAGGGCCCGACCATCCGGTGCGCGTGGAAGGGCAGGACGCGGCCGACCTCGAACCCACCAAGGTCCTTGCGGCGTTGTTCGATGACCAGATCGATCACGGGAGAACTCTTAGCTGTGGGCGCTCACATAGGGGCTGACGAGGCCGAGCGGCGCGGCGGTGGTGTTCTTCACCGAGCGGATGACGATCCGGCTCTCGATGTTGGACACCAAGCCCAGGGACAGGATCTTGTCACGCAGGAAGTCGTCGAAGGCGTGCATGTCCCGGGTCACGATCCGCAGCTCGTAGTCGGCCGAGCCGGTGACGGTGGCGCACTGCACCACCTCGGCCAGCTTGGTGATGGCCTGCTCGAAGTCGTTGAGGTTGTCCTTGGTGGGCAGGCTGAGCTTGACGGTGCAGTAGACCTCGAAGCCCAGGCCCAGCAGCTCGCGGTCCAGGATGGTCACCCGGCGCTGGATGATGCCCGAATCCTCCAGGCGCTTGATGCGGCGCCAGCAGGGGCTGGAGGACAATCCGACCCGCTCGGCGATCTCGGCGACGGACAATCCGGCGTCATGTTGGATGAGATCCAGAATCTTAGCATCGACGGCGTCGAGGGCCTCGGACAAGTTTTCCTCCCACACTTGGCGCTTATGGGCCTCATTCGTGCCCCGGAACCGCTTGCTAGGGGCACGCCTTTAGCAAGCAATTGCGGCGCACTTATATGATCTTCTAACCTCGTTAGGGAACCCAAAAGGAAAGAAATTGCGATGCGGCACCAGGATGTGACGCTCGACGACAAATTTCTGCTCAGCCAAGGCCGGGTCTTCATCACCGGCGTGCAGGCCTTGTTGCGAGTCCTGATGGATCAAAGGCGCCTGGACCAGCAGGCGGGCCTCAACACGGCGGGATTCCTGTCAGGCTATCGCGGCTCCCCCCTGGGCGGCCTCGACCAGCAGGCGACGCGGGCCAGGAAACACCTGGAAGCCTGCGAGGTGGTCTTCAAGGAAGGTCTCAACGAAGACCTGGCGGCCACCGCCGTCTGGGGCAGCCAGCAGGCCAATCTGTTCCCCGGCGCGAAGTTCGATGGGGTCTACGGCATGTGGTACGGCAAGGCCCCGGGGGTCGACCGCACCGGCGACGCCTTCAAGCACGCCAATTTCGCGGGGACCTTCCCCAAGGGCGGCGTCCTGGCCGTGGCCGGGGACGACCACACCTGCAAGTCGTCGACCCTGCCGTCGCAGTCGGAATTCGCCTTCCAGGACTGCGAGATGCCGGTGCTGTCGCCGGCCGACGTGCAGGAGGTGCTGGACTACGGCCTGCTGGGCTACGCCATGTCGCGCTATTCCGGCCTGTGGGTGGGCCTGATCGCGCTGGCCGACACCATGGACTCCGGCGTCACCATCGACGTCGATCTGGCGCGCCACAAATTCGTCCTGCCCGCCACCTTCGCCATGCCCTCGGGCGGCCTGGGCATCCGGCTGAAGGACCAGCCGCTGGACAAGGAGCGCCGGCTCCGGACCCAGAAGATCCCCGCCGCGCTCGCCTTCGCGCGGGCCAACAAGATCGACCGCGTGGTGCTGCCCGCCGCCCGTCCGCGCCTGGGCATCGTCTGTTCGGGCCAGGCCTACAAGGACGTGATCGAGGCCTTCGCGGCCATGCGCATCAGCCTGGAGGAGGCCGCGGCCCTCGGGGTCTCCATCTACAAGGTCGGCATGCCCTGGCCCCTGGAGCCCCAGGGGCTGAAGGCCTTCGCCGCCGGCCTCGAGACCCTGATGGTGATCGAGCACAAGCGCCCGCTGATCGAGACTCAGGCCCGGGCCGCCCTCTATGACCTGCCCGCCCACGCGCGGCCCAGGATCATCGGCAAGACCGACGAGGTGGGTCATCCCCTGCTGTCGGAGCTGGGTTCGCTGTCGGTGGCCGAGGTGGCGCTGGCCATCGCCGACCGGCTGCCGCCCGGACCGCACATGGACCGGGTGCACGACTACCTTTCCCGCGTCTCGGCCGCCTCCATGGCCGCCGTCACCCTGGCGGCGGAGCAGCAGCGCAAGCCGTTCTTCTGCTCGGGCTGTCCGCACAACACCTCGACCCGACTTCCCGAGGGATCGCGAGCCCTGGCCGGCATCGGTTGCCACTACATGGCCAGCTTCTCCGATCCCCAGACCGACCTGAACAGCCACATGGGCGGGGAGGGGCTGACCTGGGTGGGGGCGTCGCCCTTCACCACCGAGAGCCATGTCTTCGCCAACCTGGGGGACGGGACCTACAACCACTCCGGCTCGCTGGCCATCCGCGCCTCGATCGCGGCCAAGTCGCACATCACCTACAAGCTGCTGTTCAACGACGCCGTCGCCATGACCGGCGGGCAAGCTGCCGAGAGCGGCTTCACCCCGGCCCAGATCACCCGGCAGCTGGCCTCGGAGGGCATCTCCAAGACCGTGATCGTGGCCGACGATGTCGACCGCTACGCCCACGTCACCGACCTGGCGCCGGGGGTCGAGGTCAAGCCGCGCAGCGAGCTGATGGCCGTGCAGCGGATGCTGCGGGAGACCCCCGGCACCACGGTCCTGCTCTATGACCAGGTCTGCGCCACCGAGAAGCGCCGGCGGCGCAAGCGCGGCGCGATGGAGACCGCCACCAAGCGGGTCTTCATCAACCCCCTGGTCTGCGAGGGCTGCGGCGACTGCTCCAAGGTCTCCAACTGCGTCTCCGTCGAGCCGCTGAACACCGAGTTCGGCCGCAAGCGGAAGATCAACCAGTCCAGCTGCAACACCGACTATTCCTGCCTCGACGGCTTCTGCCCCTCCTTCGTCACCATCGAGGGTGGCGAGAACGCTCAGGCCAAGGCCCTACCGGCGCTCACCGCCGAGTCCACGCCGCTCCCGACCTTCGCGCCGCTGGAGGGGGTGAAGAACATCGTCTTCACCGGCATCGGCGGGACGGGGGTCACCACCGTCGCCTCGATCCTGGCCATGGCCGCCCACGTCGACGGCCGCGCCGCCTCGGTGGTGGACATGACGGGCCTGGCCCAGAAGGGCGGGGCGGTCTTCTCCCACGTCCGCATCGGCCAGGAGGAAGACACCGTGGTGGGGGGGCGTGTGCCCGCCGCCTCGGCCCACGTCCTGATCGCCTGCGACATCCTCTCGGCGGCGGGGCCCGACGCGCTCTCCCTCTACGCCAAGGACCGCACCGTGGCCTGCGGCAACGAGGACTTCGCCCCCACCGCCGACTTCGTCACCGACCGCGACGTGCGCTTCGACGCCGGCAGCATGGCCCGCCGGATCGCGGCGGCCACCCAGTCCTACGACGAGTGCCCGGCCCACCACCTGGCCGAGACCCACTTCGGCGACGCCATCTTCGCCAACATGATCATGGTGGGCTTCGCCTGGCAGAAGGGGTTGATCCCGATCTCCAGCCGGGCGGTCTATCGCGCCATCCGTCTGAACGGCGTCCAGGCCGAGGCCAATCTGCAGGCCTTCGAGCTGGGCCGCCGTGTGGCCCACGATCCGGCCGAGCGGGGCAAGGCCGAGGCCGATGTCCCGACCCCGGAGACCATGCCGCTGGCCGAGCTGATCGCCCACCGCGCCCGGGAGCTCACCGCCTACCAGAACCAAGCCTATGCCAGGCGCTATCTCGACCGGGTGGAGCAGGTGGCCAAGGCCGAGGCCATCTTCGGCTCCGAGGTCCTGACCCGCTCGGTGGCGGTGAACCTCTACAAGCTGATGGCCTACAAGGACGAGTACGAGGTGGCCCGGCTCTATTCCGACGGCCGCTTCGAGGCCGAGAAGAACGGGACCTTCAAGGGCGGCAAGGCCAAGGTCTGGCTGGCCCCGCCGATCATCGCGCCGAGGGACTCCGAGGGCCGGCCGAAGAAGATCGCCTTCGGCGGCTGGATGCTGGACTACGGCTTCCCGGTGCTGGCCCGGCTGAAGGGCCTGCGCGGCACGGCGCTCGATCTCTTCGGCTACAGCGAGGAGCGGAAGATGGAGCGGCGGCTGATCGCCGAGTACGAGGCCGGCCTCGACAGGCTGCTGGCGGGCCTCACGGCGGAGAAGGCGCCGCTGGCCGTCCAGATCGCCCAGATCCCGCAGCAGATCCGCGGCTATGGCCACATCAAGGACGCGTCGATCACAACGGCTAAGGCGCAGGAAGCGGCGCTCTGGGGGCAATGGGGCGCGGCCTAGGGCCGCCACCGCTCTCGGAAGCGCGCGACCGCCATCATGAGGGCTGGAAATAGGAATGCGCCGAAGAGCAGGGCTCCGAGGTCATTGGCGAATCGATCGCGCGGGTTCGAGAGAAGGCTGCGCTCCGGGTGTTCGCGAGCCTGCCAGACCACAAGCGGTTGGCCGACATGATAGGTCGAGCAATCGTCCGGACTTAGATCGGCGTTCGAATAGGTCCGGCCTGCATGTGAATAGGCATATTCCAGCGTCGCATGCTGATCGCATCTTAGCGCCGTGACGACACCCTGCGACAGGACGGCGCCCCGCGCAAAATCGGCGCGAAGTTCGGAACTGTGGGGCAGAACAAGCGCGGCCAGACAGGCGAAGGTGACCGCAACCGCGATCACATAACGCAACAGCCAATGCATCCATCTCGATCCTGAACGGCGCGCCGGGGGCTCAGCTTGGGCCGAAATCAACCGGCCAGCACTTGGCCGCGGCTATGGCCACACGCGTCGATCACAACCGCTAAGGCGCAGGAAGCGGTGCTCTGGGGGCAGTGGGGCCAGGTCCTCACCCGAAGGCGAGCACCCAGCCCCGAGCCTCTTAGGCCGCCCGGCCCAGGGCGCCGGCCTTCTCGCCCGCGGGGAGGGCCACGGCGCGCTCGGCGATCAGGGCGCGCCGAAGGTCGTGGTCCTTGTTGCGGGTGGCCGCCTCGATCAGGGTCAGGTCGAGGAGGTCGCGCTGGGCGTGGCTGCCGCCGAACCGCGCGGAGCGGTTGCGGACATCCCGCAGGCGCTCGACCGCCCGGCCATAGTCCCCGGCCCCGAAGGCCACCAGACCCTCCATCACCGGCAGACCGACCTCGCCGGCGAAGCTGGCGTTGTCGCCGGCGCCCTTGAGCGCCGCCTGCTGGATCGCCAGCAGGTCCCGGGCCGCGTCGCTGCGTCCGGCGCCCACGAAGGCCAGCATGGCGTGAGTGTCGTCGAAGGCGTAGGCGCCCAGGGTCCCGGCGCGGGCCTCGTAGACGTCGGCCAGCTCGTTCCAGCGGTTTCCGAGATCCATGCCGCGCAGGGACAGCCGCCACAGCAGGGCCGAGGCGTCCACCATGTCGAAGGACATGTCGGACTTCGCGCCCCAGATCGGGCCGTCATAGAGCTTGAGCACCTCGTCCACCTCGCCCAGGCCCAGGTGGAACAGGGCCAGGTGCCACCAGTTGTGGACGGCGAAGAAGCTCTCGCGGGTCCAGGCGTCGATGTCGGCGCGCATCCAGGTCACCCCGTCGGCGCGGCGGTCCTGCATCTCCAGGACGTGGGCGACGGCGTGCTGGGCCCAGCCGTTGCGCGGCTGCAGCGCCACGGCCTGGCGGCCGGCGGCCTCGGCGCGGTCATAGTGGCCGGTCTCCTCCAGGCCGAAGGCGAGCATGCCCAGGACCGCGTGATAGTCGGGCCGGCCCTGGTCCCACTGGGGCGCCGCGCGGCCGATGCGGTCGCGCAGCATGCGGGAGTCGCCGGTGAGGAAGTCCATCAGCTGGCCGACCTGGAGGCCAAGGGCGTCCTTCGGATGGGCGATGGTCAGGTCCTCGAAGATGCGGCCCGCGGCCCGGTACTCCCCGGCCAGCATCTTGCGCAGACCGGCCAGGTGACCCTGCTCGCGGTCGGTGGCCGGGAGGGCGAGGGCGGTGGTGGCCGCCTCCACGCCCACCGCCACCGCCGCGGCGTTGGAGCCCACGAGGTGGAGATAGGCCTTCAGCACATGGGCCATGGTGAAGGCCGGGCTGTCGGCGATGGCGGCTTCCAGCAGGCCGCCGGCGTCGCCGGCGAAGCAGTGATAGGCCTCGACGGCCGCCAGGTATTTTTCGGCCGCGGCGGGGCTGGCGCCCGACAGGATGGCTCCGGATAAGTCACGTTGTTGCATATGTTTTCTCCTAACATGTGGGCGGAGAGGGTTAGTTTTTCCGGTCGCAAGCCTCTAGCGGACGCGCGGTTGGTTTTGCCGGGAGTTGGATTTCCCTGTTATCTGAGCCGGTTATCCGGGGTTTGGCGAGCGGAAGAAGGCGATGCACGGCGAGGTTGGCGGAAAAACTGCACCGACGGTGCGGTCCGGACCGATGTCGAAGGGCGAGCGCACACGCAATCGCCTGCTGGACGTCGCCTATCAGGCGGTGATCCGGAAAGGATTCGCCGCCACCTCGATCGAGGAACTGGTGGAGGCCGCGGGCATCACCAAGAGCGGGTTCTTCTACCATTTCCGCGACAAGAACGATCTGGCCCGCCAGATCCTGGGCCGCTACCAGGCCGAGAACGACCTGTTCCAGGCCGCCCTGGCCGCCCGGGCGCGGGAGTTGTCGGACGATCCGCTGCACGCCTTCCTGATCTTCCTCAAGCTCTTCGCCGAGGCGATGGAGGAGATGCTGGACGCCCATCCCGGCTGCATCGTCGCCACCATCACCTACCAGGACCAGGCCTTCGACCGCGAGGTGCGGCAGCGCAACATCGACGGGCTGCTGGCCTGGCGCGGCCTGTTCCTGCCCTGGCTGCAGGAGATCGCGGCGGCCTATCCGCCCCATGTCGAGATCGATCTGACCGCCCTGGCCGACGGCGTGTTCGTCGTCGCCTCCTCGGGCCTGATGCTCTCCAAGGCCCTGGACGATCCCAAGGCCATCGCCGGCCAGGTCCTGCTCTATCGCGAGAGCATCCGGATGATCTTCGCCCCGCGGTAAGGCGGGGCGTCTTTAGTCATATTAATTGCGCCGGGCTTGGCTTGGCCTGACGCGCCGCATCGGCTACCCACGGCTGATGGCGGATTTCGATTTCGATGCGGTGGTGGTGGGCGCGGGCGCGGTGGGCCTGGCCTGCGGATATGGGCTTTCCCGGCGCGGCCTGGTGGTCGCGGTGCTGGAGGTGGGCCCCATCATCGGCGAGGGGGTCTCGGCGCGCAATTCCGAGGTGATCCACGGCGGGCTCTACTATCCGACCGGGTCCCTGAAGGCGAAGCTCTGCGTCCAGGGCCGCCGGGCGCTCTACGCCTTCTGCGACAGCCACAAGATCGCCTATGACCGCTGCGGCAAGCTGGTGGTGGCGACGGTTGCCGAGGAGGTCGGGCGGCTGGACGCCATCCTGGCCCAGGCCACGGCCAACGACGTCGAGGGCATGGCGCGGCTCTCCAAGGCCCAGGTCGCGGCCCTGGAGCCCGAGCTGACGTGCGAGGAGGCTCTGGTCTCCCCCCAGAGCGGTGTCTTCGACAGCCACGGCTACATGCTGGCCCTGCAGGGTGAGATCGAGGCGGCCGGCGGGGCGGTGGTGACCTCCACCCCCTTCGAGGGCGCGAGCCCGCTGGCCGGCGGCGGCTGGTCGGTGCGGGCCGGAGGCGCGGAGCCCACCACCTTCACCTGCCGCCTGCTGGTGACCGCGCCGGGGCTTTCGGCCCAGGCGGTGGCGGCGGAGATCGAGGGCTTCCCGAAGGCGACCATCCCCCCGGTCCACTATGGCAAGGGGGTCTATTTCCGACTGACCGGCAAGGCGCCCTTCGCCCGGCTGATCTATCCGCCGCCGATCCCTGGCGCGCTCGGCACCCACTATCGCCGCGACCTCGGCGGCCAGGCGGTGTTCGGCCCCGACCTGCAATTCGTCGAGACCCTGGACTACAGCGTCGATCCGGGCCGGGCGGGCGAGTTCTACGCCTATATCCGCAAGTTCTGGCCGGGCCTGCCGGACGGGGCGCTGAGTCCCGACTATGCCGGCATCCGCCCCAAGCTGCATGGTCCGGGCGAGCCGCAGCCGGACTTCCGCATCGACGGGCCGGAGACGCACGGCATGGCCGGCCTGGTCACCCTGTTCGGCATCGAGAGTCCGGGGCTGACCAGTTCGCTCGCCATCGGCGAAGAGGTCGCCGCGCGGCTGGGGCTCTAACGCCGGGCGCGAAGCTTCCCATATGGGGCCCATGACCCCGCTTTCCGTACTCGACCTATCGCCGATCTTGCAGGGCGGCGACGCCGGCCAGTCCCTGCGCAATACGCTCGATCTCGCCCGCCACGCCGAGGCCCTCGGCTACAACCGCTACTGGCTGGCCGAGCACCACAACATGCGCGGGGTGGCGAGCGCCGCGACCTCGGTGGTGATCGCCCACGTGGCGGCCGGCACCAGCACCATCCGGGTCGGCGCCGGCGGCGTCATGCTGCCCAACCACGCGCCCCTGGTGATCGCCGAGCAGTTCGGGACGCTGGCGGCCCTGCATCCGGGCCGCATCGACCTGGGCGTCGGCCGCGCGCCGGGGACCGACCAGCTGACCGCGCGCGCCCTGCGACGGACGCTCACCGGCGACGTCGACCAGTTCCCGCAGGACGTCCTGGAGCTGCTGCACTATTTCGAGCCGGCCCAGCCCAACCAGGCGGTTCGCGCCGTGCCCGGCGAGGGGACCCGCGTGCCGGTCTGGATCCTGGGGTCGAGCCTGTTCGGGGCGCAGCTGGCCGCGGCCCTTGGCCTGCCCTTCGCCTTCGCCAGCCACTTCGCGCCCGCCCAGATGATGCAGGCCATCGCGCTCTATCGCGCCCAGTTCCGGCCTTCGGCCTATGCCGACGCCCCCTATGTGATGCTGGGGATCAGTCTGGTGGCGGCGCCCACCGACGACGAGGCGCGGTTCCTGTTCACCTCCCTGCAGCAGGCCTTCGTCAACCTGCGCACCGGCCAGCCCGGCCCCCTGCCGCCGCCCGTGGAGGGCTATGGCGAGCGGCTCGACCCCATGGCCCAGGCGGGCCTGGCCTCGGCCCTGTCCCAGGCGATCATCGGCTCGCCGGACACGGTGCGGATGGGGCTGGCGGAGTTCGTGGGGCGCACCGGTGCCGACGAGCTGATGGTGACGTCGCAAATCTTCGACCACACCGCCCGCCTGCGCTCCTTCCAGATCGCCGCGGAAGCGCGGGATGACCTGGCGCGGGCGGCTTAGCACCTCCGTCATCCCGGGCGACCGCAGGGAGACCCGGGATGACGTTAAGAGTTAGCGCCTACCCCTTCGGAACCAGCTTCAAAATCCGGCCATCGGCGCTGTCGGTGGCGAGATAGAGGGCGCCGTCGGGGCCGACCACCACGTCGCGGATGCGTTCCTTCAGCTCGGTGAGCAGGCGCTCCTCGCCCACCACCTTGTCGCCGTCGAGCGTGAGCCGAGTGAGCGAGGTGCTGGCCAGGCCGCCGATGAACAGGCTGCCCTTCCACTTCGGGAACAGGCCGGCGTTATAGAAGGCCAGGCCGGAGGGGGCGATCACCGGGTCCCAGTAATAGACCGGCTGCTCCAGACCGTCCTTGGCCGAGATGCCGGCGCCGATGGGGCCGCCCTGGTACTCGATGCCGTAGGTGATGGTGGGCCAGCCATAGTCCTTGCCGGCCTGGGGAATGTTCAGCTCATCGCCGCCGCGGGCCCCGTGCTCGACGGTCCAGAGCTTGCCGGTGGCGGGGTTGAGCGCCGCGCCCTGGACGTTGCGATGGCCGATGGACCAGATCTCGGGCCGGGCGCCGGGGGTCTTCACGAAGGGATTGTCCTGCGGGACACTGCCGTCCGAATTGAGCCGCACCACCTTGCCCAGCAGACCGTCGAGCCGCTCGGCCTGGACGCGGCCCGGCAGGATGGAGCGTTCGCCGAGCGTGATGAACAGCTTGCCGTCGCGCGCGAAGACCAGGCGGCCGCCATAGTGCAGGGTGGATTCCAGTGAGGGCGCCTGGTGGAAAATCACCTGGGCGTTCTCGATTCTGCCCTGGCCGTCGGACCCGATCACCAGCTTGCCGCGGGCGACGGCGGTGTTGGTCATCTTGCCTTCGGGGTTCTCGGCATAGCTCCAGTAGATCAGGCCGTTCTTGGCGTAGGCCGGGTCGATGGCCAGGCCCAGCAGGCCGCCCTGGCCCTTGGCGTAGACGGCGGGTAGGCCGGTGACCGGCTCGCTCAACTTGCCGTCGGCGGTGACGATGCGCAGCCGGCCGGGCCGCTCGGTCACCAACATCTTGCCATCGGGCAGGAAGGCGATGGCCCAGGGATTGGCCAGGCCCTCGGCGACCGTCTTCACCTCGAACTCGACGCCGGCCTTGATCTCCGGGGCGCGGGTCTGGTTGGGGAAGGCCGGCGTCAGATTGGGGGCGTTGGGCGGACGGGTCTCCACCGAGGCGGCCTGGGTCGGGCCGCAGGCGGAGGCGAGGACCGCGACGGCGGCGGTGAAGAGAAGGCGGCGCATAGGAAGCTCCTTGAAATCCATAATCAAATTGTCCCGACCACCTGCCGCAGGGCGTCGTCGGGCGCCGCGCCCTCCAGGTGGATGAGCGACCAGACGGCGAAGAACAGCAGCGGCCAGCGCTCGGCGCCGCCCTGGGTGAAGGTCGCGCGCACGTCCTCCGGCGCCCGCACCCGGCGCACGGCCTCCAGCCTGCCGATCCGTTCGGCGAGGTCGGCGGCGCGCGGCGCGATCCAGGCGTCGACCGGGACGGTGAAGCCCTGCTTGCGGGCCCAGGGGTCGGCGGCGGGGCAGACTCGCTCCAGCCACTTGCGCACCAGCCACTTGCCATAGCGCCCCCGCACCTTGAACCGGTCGGGCAGGGGGAAGGCGAAGTCGGCCACCTTCGGGTCCAGGAACGGCGTGCGGCCCTCCAGGCCGTGGGCCATCAGGCAGCGGTCCAGCTTCAGCAGCAGGTCACCCGGCAGCCAGGTGGCGATGTCGGCCCATTGCGCCTGTTGCAGCCGGGTGAGGCCGGGGGGCGGCCTGGCCTCGGTCCGCCAGCGCTCGAGGGCCTGGGCGTCGTCGGGGCGGGGCTCGGCGGGACGGCCCCCCAGCCAGGCGGGGCGCAGGGCCTTGCGATAGCGGCCATAGCCGCCGAACAGCTCGTCGCCGCCCTCGCCGGTGAGCACCACGGTCAGGGTCCCCTTGGCGGCCTCGGCCAGCTTGTAGGTGGGCAGGGTCGCGTAGTCGGCGGTGGGGTCGTCCAGGGCCCAGGCCACCTGGGGCAGGATCCGCCAGAAGTCGGCCTCGTCGAAGGTGGTCTCGCGCCAGTCCAGGTTCAGCGCCCTGGCCACCCGTTCGGCCTGGGCCCGCTCGTCCTTGGCGCCCGGCGCCTCGAAGCCGCAGGTGAAGGCGGTGACCGGCCGGGCGTTCAGGCGCGACATCAGGGTGGCGATGGCGGCTGAGTCGATCCCGCCGGAGAGGAACAGGCCGTAGGGCACGTCGGAGCGCTGATGGACCCGGACGCTGTCCTCCAGCACGGCGTCGAGCTGGTCGATCAGCGTCGCCTCATCGCCTACGGCGCGGGCCGGCGGGGCGGAGAGGAAGGGCCGCCGCGTGGGCGCCTGCAACTTCCCGTCGATCACCTCGACAATCTCGCCGGGCGCCAGGCGCCTGAGGCCCTTGAAGATGGTCTCGCCGCCCAGGGTGTAGTTGAAGGCCAGCAGTTCGCGGGCGTGGTCCTCGCTGAGCTCGGGCGCCAGCAGGCTGGCGAAGGCGCGGGGTTCGGAGGCGAAATAGGCCGCCCCGTCCTGCTCCAGCACATAGAGCGGCTTGATGCCGAAGGGGTCGCGCACCAGCCAGGTGCGGCCGTCGGCGCCGATCAGGCAGAAGGCGTACATGCCCCGCAGGCGCTGGAAGGCGGCGGGCCCCTCCTTGGCGTAGAGGTGCAGCAGGGGTTCGAAGTCCGAGCCGGTGGCGAGCTCGCCCTCCAGGCCGAACTCGGCGGTCAGTTCCAGATAGTTGTAGATCTCGCCATTGCCGATGACCGTGCAGCCCGCCGCATGCAGGGGTTGCCAGCCGCCCTCCAGGTCGATGATGGAGAGGCGGGCATGGGCCACCGAGCCGCCGCGCACCTGCTCGGTCCGCACCCCGTTGGGGCCGCGGTGGGTCAGGGTCTCGATCATCGGGCGCGCGGAGGCCGACCCGTGCAGCACCCCGGCTATGCCGCACATCAGGCGGCTCCGTAGTCGGAAAACAGCGACCGCCACTGGGCGACGACGGCGGCCTCGGAGAACTCGGCCTCCACGCGGTCCGAGCCGTTCTGCACCAGGCGGATCCGCAGCATGGGGTCGGCCAGCAGGCGCGCGATGGCGGCGGCCAGGGCCTCGGCCTCGTCCACCGGGACCAGCAGACCGTCCTGCCCGTCGGCGATCAGGGCGGCAGGGCCCTGGCTGGCGGCGGCCACCACCGGCAGGCCGTGGGCCCAGGCCTGGATCACCACATTGCCCAGGGGCTCGTAGCGGGAGGGGAAGACGCAGACATCGGCAGCGCGATAGAGGGCCGAGGCGTCGGTGCGCCAGCCCAGGAACCGCACCCGGTCGGCGACGCCGAGCGCCGCGGCCATGGCCTTCAGCTTGGCCTCCTGAGGTCCCACGCCGGCGATCCACAGGAAGGCGTCGGGAATCTCGGTCAGGGCCTGGAGGGTGACGTCGTGGGCCTTGGCCTCGTGCAGCCGGCCCATGGAGAGCAGCAGGGGGGCGTCGGCGGGGGTGGCGAGGCTGGCGCGGTCGGCGGCGGGCGCCTCGGCGGGGACGGCGGCGAAGTTGGGGATGCAGCGCACCTTGCCCGCCGGCCAGCCCTGGCCGACGATCCACTCGGCGATGTCCTCGGTATTGGCCACCAGCTCGTCGAAACCGCGATAATATTTGAGATTATAGTAGCCGCCGAGCCGGCCGATCCGCGCCCAGGGCCCCTTGGGCGTGTGGCGCGCGGCGCGGTTCATCCAGGCGAGCGCCAGCTTGGCGCCCTGCCGCCGGGCGAAGCCGGCGACCTTGGGCTTGGTCAGCAGGTCGATGGGACCGCCGAATCGGAAGGTCTCGACTGGGACGCCCGCGGCGGCCAGGCGGGCCTGGCGATTGGCGTTGGGACGGATGGCGGCGGCCTGGGGAACGCCGGCGCGGGACAGGCCTGAGACCAGGTCGACGAAGTACGTCTCCGCGCCGCCTTCGCCGGCCGTTCCAAGGAGGTGGAGCACGCTCATGTGAGCCGCAACTCTAGCCGGGCTTTGCGCCGCACCCAAGCCGCTTGAAGCGACGAACATCCCACCCTATAACCCGCGCCTCCGCGGGTGGCTCATGGCTGGGTAGCTCAGTTGGTTAGAGCGGTGGATTCATAACCCACAGGTCGGCGGTTCGAGCCCGCCTCCAGCTACCACCCGCGGACAATTCCTCGCCAAGTGGCGTCATCCCCGCATCGCACCCTAGGTTTAGTTTGCAACCTATGGCACAGCTTGACGGAACGCTGTGATCTCAAATGAGACGCGCGACAGCGGCGGGAGGGCGACATGACTGATAGACGCGTGCACATCGTGGCCTACGAGACCTCGGGCCAGCCGACGGAAATGGTGGTGGGCGCCACCGACTACACCATCCATCTTGACCAGAGGCCGGTGCTCCGGCCGAAGAACCATCGCGCCGGCACCGTCTTCGTCATGGAGGACGCGCATGACGACGGCGCCTACTATTTCCGCCACGAGGCCAGCGGGTTGTATCTGGCCCACTGGCACCTGCAATTGGCCTTGACCCAGAAGAGCGGCGGCCCGCGCGAGCTGTTGCTGTTCCAGTGCAAGATGGACGGGCTGGATCCCGCGCCCTGGGTGGCGATCAACAACAACGACAAGAAGCAGGTGATCGATATCGACCACGGGGTGATGGAGGACGGCCGCACGATCCTGTCCTTCCCCTGGAACGGCGGCAAGAACCAGTGGTGGCGGCTCGAGGACGCCTGAGGCGCCTGGGCGGAGCGCGATCCCGTCGGGCGTGCAGGACGTCGCCGCGCGGCGCGGCTGTGCTAGGACTGCGGCATGCGTTTCCTTGCTCCGCTTTCCGTCCTGACCTTGCTGGCCCTGGCCGCCTGCGGTCCCGCCGCGCCGCCGGCCGGACCCCCGGCCGTTCCGTCGCGCTGGTCGACCATCGTCACGGGGGCGGGGATGGCCCTGGCCTACGCGCCGGAAAGCGCGAACGCCCAGACCCCGCCGATCCGGCTGAGCTGCGCCCGCGACCCCGCCGAGTTCCGGGTGGCGGTGGAGAAGATCATCCCCATCGGAAGCGAGGACCGGCTGTCGGTGGGCTTCGGCGGCGAACCTTTCGCCCTGGTGGTGACGCCGGAGTCGCTGACGGCGCCGGAGGGGGTGGAGGCCACGGGTCCCATCACCCAGGATCTGCTGATCGTCCTGCAGACCACCACCAAGATCCAGGGCGTCTACGGCGCGACCCAGTTCGGCCCCTATGACGCGCCGCCGCCGGCGATGTTGAACGCCTTTGCTCAGGGCTGCCGGGCGGCCGGCGTCAGCCGGTAGAGGTCCTGGACCTGGCCGTTGTCCTCGTACTGGCCGGCCGGCGCGAAGCCCAGCTTGGTGAGCACCCCCTTCGACCCGACGTTTTCGGGATGTACCCAGGCCGCGAGGCTCGGGAGCCCCAGGGTCTCCAGGCCGTGGACCACGAGCCGCCGGCCCGCCTCCGTGGCGATCCCGTCGCCCCAGGCCGACCGCTTCAGGCGGTAGCCGATCTGGATCTCGCCGGTCCCCTCCAGCGGGACCAGCGTGACCCAGCCCAACATGTCGTCGGGCGCCGCCTTTCGGAAGATCGCCCAGTATCCCAGGCCCGCGCCCCAGTCGGTGGTGAACTGCCTGGTCAGGTGGGCCCGCTGCTGGGCCGCCGGCCAGACGGGCCCCAGATAGCGCATCACCTCCGGGTCGCCGTTAATGGCCAGACAGGCCTCCAGATGCTCGGGCCCGCGCGGCCGCAGGACCAGGCGCGGCGTCTCGAAGACCGCCATCAACCGGCGAAGATCCAATCGCCGCCGAGGCTGGCGATGTTGACTCCCACCAGGATCATCCGGGCGCCGCCGGTCATGTCGATCACCACGTCGGCGCCCACCTGGCTGGCGGTGGCGGTGGTCCCGGCGTCGAGTTGCACCCGGTCGCCCTGGGCGCGGTTGAAGTCGAGGACCCGGTCGATCCCGGCCGCGCCCCAGGTGTGGAAGATGTCGGCGCCGGCCCCGCCGCTGAGAGTGTCGTCGCCGAGGTCGCCGGACATCCAGTCGTCGCCGGCCCCGCCCGACAGGCTGTCGTCGCCCTGGCCGCCCCGCACCCAGTCGACCCCGTCGCCGCCCTCCTGGGTGTCGGCGCCCAGATTGCCGTAGACCACGTCGCCGTCGGCGTCGCCGAACAGCATGTCGGAGCCCTGGCCGCCCACCACCCAGTCGGGGCCGTCGCCGCCGCGGACGGTGTCATTGCCCTGGTTGCCGTGGGTGTCGTCGAAGCCGCTCCCGCCGACGATGCTGTCGTCGCCCAGGAAGCCGCGCAGGAAGTCGTTCCCGCCGCCGCCGTTCAGGTAGTTGCCGGCGTCATTGCCCAGGATGGTGTCCGTGGCCGAGCCCCCCAGCACGTTCTCGATGACCGTCCCGTAGGCGATGCCCAGGTTGTTGGACCAGGTGTAGGTCTCCGGATCGATGATGAAGTCGGTGATGGTGGTCCCGGCGTTGGGATAGAGGCTGTTCCAGTAGTTGGCCTGGGCCTGGGCCGAATAGTAGGCGATCGAGGAATAGGCGCCCGGCGTCAGGTCGACGATGGACGAGCGCGTGTGGCTCGACAGGTCGAAGGTGTCGGTCCCGTCGGCGTCGTAGATGGCCTGCATGATCGGCGTGGCCTGGGACCAGGTGTAGGTGGTGTCGCCGGCCGCCGTCGTCGGATCGGCCCCGTACTTGGCCTGCAGGGCGGCGATGTCGAAGACCATGGGGGTGGAGGGCCCCACCGCCCGGCCCACCAGCCGGTTGACCCCGTCCACCGGCTCGATCGTCACATAGAAGGCGTCCTTGTAGAGGTCGTAGGACATCACCGTGTAGCGGATGTTGTCGTACTCGGCGGGGAAGACCGCGCCCGGACCGAAGGGGTGCTGCAGGCCCAGAGCGTGCCCCAGCTCGTGCAGAACGGTCTCGAAGCCCGAGGTGCCGGCGGCGAAGGTGCTGGTCTGCAAGGTCTCGTCCAGCCAGACGTCCCCCTCCCAGGACGAGGGCAGATAGCCCGGCGTGGGCGGGCGGTAGGCGTAGGCCTCGGTCTTGTCGCTGTTGGTGAAGTCGTTGACGTCGGTGAAGGCGATGCGGATCTGACCCGGCGCCGTCAGGTCGTCGGTCTCCACCAGGCTGACGGCGATGGTCTTGTCCCAGGCCTCGAGGGCGGCGCGGAACCGCACGTCCTGGGCGTCCGTCGGGGCGGCGTAGTCGGCGTTGGCCTGTTCGTCGTCCACCGCGTAGCCGGGCCACTGGCTGCCGGCGCGGGGGAAGGAAAAGGTGACCTGGCTTCCGCTCCAGACGTTGCCCTCGTCATAGAGGAGGACGCTGGTGATCTCCGCGAGGCTCGGCGCCGCCATACTAGTCCCCCAACTCAGGACGCCCGTGCGCGCCGCGACTTCTCCACCCTAGCTTGAATCCTTGGGGGCGACGCAAGCTGAAACACTCTCAGGCGGCGAGCGCCGTCCCCCACTCGTTCCAGCCGGCGATGCGCGGGGTTCCGGGGACGTACATGGTCTCCACCCCCTGCAGCTTCAGGCCCGCCGCGGCGATGGCGCTGGCGACGGGGCGGGTCAGGTGGCAGCCGCCGGCCATGCGGCTCCAGAGCGGGTCCCAGAACCTCTGCCACTTGGCGACGTCGGCATCCGGGGCCAGGCCATGCTCGCAGAACAGGAAGCGGCCGCCGGGCTTGAGCACCCGACGCGCCTCGGCGAGCGCCGCGGCCGGATTGTGCACCGAGCAGAGGGTGAAGGTGCAGACGACGGTGTCGAAACTGCCGGACTCGAAGGGCAGGGCCTCGGCGGTCCCCTCGTCCACCTCCACCTTCAGCCCCTCCGGGCGCGGCGCGGCCTGGGCGAGCGCCCTCAGCTCGGGGGAGGGGTCGACGCCCACCACGGCGCTGACCTTGGCGGGATCGTAGAAAGCCAGGTTCAGGCCCATGCCGATCCCCAGCTCCAGCACCTTGCCGCTGGCCTGGGGGACGATCTTGGCCCTCTGCTTCATCATCGGCGGCGAGGTGCAGGCGCAGGTCAGCAGGCGCGGCAGGATCTTGCGGTCGTAGAAGGATGTCATGGCGTCTCGCCCCCGGGTTATGGCCGAGCATCCCCCAGGGCGAGACCGGCGGCTAGTGCTCGTTCACCGGCGCCGCGTCGGTGGGGGCGGGCTTGCAGAAGGGGACGATCACCAGGGCCAGGATGAAGACCCAGGCCATCAGCCGGAAGGTGTCGGCGAAGGCCAGGGTCGCGGCCTGGCGCCCGACGATGCGGGCCAGCTGGCTCTGGGCCTGGCCGAGCGCCAGGGCGGCGTCCGGCGTGAAGCGCGAGGCGTAGGCGGTGAGCCCCGCCACCACCCCGCCGGCCTGCTCGGGATGGGTCGACATGGCCTCCCCCAGGCGAAGGGCGTGGACCCGGCCGAAGTCGGCGACCCAGGTGTTCACTACGGCGATGCCGATGGCCCCGCCCAGGTTGCGCATCAGGTTGAACAGGCCAGAGGCGTAGCGCAGCTCGGCCGGCGCCACGCCGTTGAGCGCCATGCCCACCGCCGGCACGATGCAGAGCAGCACCGCGAAGCCGCGCACCGCCTGGGGAACCAGCAGCTCGGCGAAGCCCCAGTCGGCGGTGATGTTGGAGAACATCCACAGGCCGAGGGCGAAGAAGCAGAACCCCACCCCGATCACATAGCGCCCGTCGACCCGGGTGGAGAGCCGCGCGGCGATGGGGGCGGCGACCGCCATGGTCAGGCCGGAGACGAAGACCGTCACCCCGATCTGCAGGCTGGTGAAGCCCCGCACCCGTCCCAGGAACACCGGGGTCAGGTAGGTGGCCGAATAGAGCCCGAAGCCGATCACCAGGTTGAGAACGCAGGCCATGGCGAAGGTGGGCCGCCTGAAGGGGGTCAGCTTCAGAACCGGCATGGTGGAGAAGAAGGTGCGCTCGAAGAACACCGCCGCCCCCACCAGGGAGATCCAGGCCGCCGAGGCCACGACCGGATCGGTGAACCACTCGTGGCGGGGTCCTTCCTCCAGGACGTATTGCAGGCCCCCCAGGAAGACCGCCAGGGAGGCGACGTGCAGCCAGTCGATCCTGCGCAGCATGGACGGGTCGGCCTCGTCCACCTTGCCCAGGGCCGGCAGGATCAGGGTGATGGCCAGGCCCGGGATGACGTTCATGAAGAACAGCATCCGCCAGTCGGCGACGTCGGTGACCCAGCCGCCGACGCTGGGGCCCAGGGTGGGGGCGAGCGTCGAGACCATGCCCAGGATGGCCGGGATCATCGCCCGCTTGGGGCCGTCAAACATGGCGAAGCCGGTGGCGAACACCGTGGGCACCATGGCCCCGCCGGTGAAGCCCTGGATGGCCCGGAAGACGATCATCGAATCGATGTCCCAGGCCAGGCCGCACATCAGGCTGGAGAGCGTGAACAGGGCCGCCGAGGCGGTGAACAACCAACGGGTGGAGATGGCCTGGGAGAGGAAGGCCGCGAGCGGGATCATGACGATCTCGGCCATCAGATAGGCGGTCTGCACCCAGGCGATCTCGTCGGGCCCGGCCGAGAGCCCCGCCTGGATCGAGCCCAGGGAGCCGGCGACGATCTGGATGTCCAGCAGGGCCATGAACTGGCCGAAGGCCATGACCCCGAAGATCAGCAGCTTGCGGCGGTCCGACAGGCCGGCCGTGGGGTTCGCGTCACTCATGCCATTGCTCTTGCGGCGGCCCGCACCATTATATTATAGTCATCATATAAAGCGGAGCGACGCCATGCGCTATAGCGAAGATCACAAGGCCGAGACCCGGGAGCGGGTGGTGAAGGCCGCGGCCAATGCGATGCGCCGGCTGGGGCCGGACCGGGTCAGCGTGGCCGAGATCATGGGCGAGGTGGGCCTGACCCACGGCGGCTTCTACGCCCACTTCAAATCCAAGGACGCCCTGGTGGGCGCGGCGGTGGAGGCGGCCTTCGCCCAGAGCCGCTGGCGCCTGACCAAGCTGGCGCTGAATGACGATCCCCGTGTCCTGCTGGCCGGCCTGGTGGACTTCTACGTTTCGGCCGACCACCGCGACCATCCCGAACGCGGCTGCCCCATCGCCCTGCTGTCGTCCGACATCCCACGCCAGGGCGCGCCGGCCCGCGAGGCCTATGACGCCGGCGTCCACGGTCTCATCGAGGTCATCGCCACCCGGCTTGAGGGCGGCGAGGAGCGCCTGGGCCTGGCGGGCTCCCTGCTGGCGGAGATGGCCGGCGCGGTGGCCCTGTCGCGCGCCGTGTCCGATCCCGAGCTCTCCGACCGGTTGCTGGCGGAGAGCCGCAGCCGCATCAAGGCCCGCATGGGCCTGTCCCCTTCCTCCCCGGAACAAGGCCTATCCAAGTGAGTGATGTGAAGGACTTCGCGGCCCTCAGCGGCCTCGAGCAATTGCGTGCGATCTTCGTCGACAAGACCGCCGCCCCGGTGGGCATGGGCGCGACCATGGGCTTCGACCACTTCGAGGCCGAGGAGGGCCGGGTGGTGTTCGGCGCCACGCCGCATGTCGGAGTCTATAATCCCATCGGCACGGTGCACGGCGGCTTCGCCGCCACCCTGCTGGACTCGTGCCTCGGCTGCGCGGTGCATTCCAAGCTGAAGCCGGGCCAGGGCTACACCACCCTGGAGCTCAAGGTCGCCTATCACCGGGCCATGACCAAGGACACCGGTCCGGTCCGCGCCGAGGGCGTGGTGATCAACATGGGCCGCCGCGCCGCCTTCGCCGAGGGCAGGCTCACCGACCTGAACGGCCGGCTCTACGCCACGGCCACCAGCACCCTGCTGGTGTTCGAGCGATGAGCGCCGTCCCCTATGAGGACGGGCCCAAGGTCGTGCCGATCAAGGTCCGCAAGGCGCCGCCGACCCGGGCGCTGCTGATCCTCGGCGTCGCGCTGGCTCTGGCCGCCGGCGGGGTGACCTGGCTGCGGGCGCCCAAGGCCACCGTCACCACCGAGAACGCCTATCTGAAGAGCGACCGCACGGTGGTGGCGCCGCGGGTCAAGGGCCTGATCGCCCAGGTCCTGGTGGCCGACAACCAGACGGTGACGGCGGGCCAGCCCCTGATCGTCCTCGACCCCGAGGAATACGCCGCCCGGCTGGCCGCGGCCCGGGGCGAGGTGGCCATGACCGCCGCCTCGATGGCCGCCGCCGAGGGGGCGCTGGCGCGCCTGGGGGCCGAGGAGGCCCTGGCCGCCTCCACCGTGGCCGAGGCCCAGACCGGGATCCGCGCCGCCGACGCCCAGTCGGCCCGCGCCCAGGCCGACTGGAAGCGCTACGAATCCCTGGTGGGCAGCGGGACGGTGGCCCGCCGCGACGCCGAGCGGGTGCGCGCCGAGGCCGTCAGCGCCAGCGCGGCCGCCGATCAGAGCCGCGCCGCCTACGCCGTCAGCCGCAACCAGGCCGCCGTCACCGGCAGCCGGCGCGGCGAGGCCCTGGCGGCCCTGGACTCCGCCCGCGCCGCGCACGCCAAGGCCATCGCCGCCCTCAGCCTGGCCCAGCAGGACGCCGACCACGCGGTGATCCGGGCGCCCATCGCCGGGACCGTCGGCGACCGCCAGGCCAATCCGGGGGACTATGTGGCGCCAGGCACGCGGCTGCTGACCCTGGTGCCCATGGACACCCTCTATGTCACCGCCAATTTCAAGGAGACCCAGGTGGAGCGCATGCTGCGCGGCCAGGCGGCGACCATCCGCGTCGACGCCCTGCCGGGGGTCAAGTTCAAGGCCCATGTGGACAGCTTCGCGCCGGGGTCGGGGGCGGAGTTCGCCCTGCTGCCCTTCGAGCCGGGCTCGGGCAACTTCACCAAGATCGTCCAGCGGGTGCCGGTGCGCCTGAAGCTCGATCCCGGTCAGGCCGACGTCGCGCGCCTGCGCCCCGGCCTCTCGGCCAAGGTGACGGTGCGGCTGAAGGACTAGGGTCTAGGCCGCCACCGACTCTTCGCGGCTGCCGCCGCCGAGGTTTTCCTGCAGGGCGCGCAGCAGGTTCTCGGGCTTCATGGGCTTTTCCACCACGCCGTTCATGCCGGCCTTGAGATAGCCCGCGGCGTCCTCGGGGTCGGCGTTGGCCGTCAGGGCGATGATCGGCACCACGCCGGCGGCGCCGGGCAGGGCGCGGATCGCCTGGGTGGCGGTGACCCCGTCCATGCGGGGCATCTTGATGTCCATCAGGATCAGGTCGAAGCGGCCGGTGCGGGCGGCCTCCAGGGCCTCCATCCCGTCGACGGCGGATTCCGAGGTGCAGTCGAACATCTCGCAGAGGGTCTCGGCCACCATGCGGTTGGTGGCGTTGTCGTCCACCACCAGGATGTGGGCGGCGCGATGGGGCGCGTCGGCGTCGTCGGCCGCGGGCTCGTCGCTGGCCTCCACGGCGTGGGGGGCGGTGAATTCGAAGACCAGGGTCTCGCCGGCGCCGGCGTTGGCCTCGGTGCGGACCTCCCCGCCGACCGCCTTGACGATCTGCCGGCCGAGCTCGACCGACAGCGCGGTCTCCAGGCCGAACAGAGCCTCGATCTCCTGAATATCCAAGGGCTTGTCGCCCAGGCTGCGTTCGCCGCCGCCGCGAACCCGGCCCTCCAGGCGCAGCATGTCGCCGGCGGCGTGGGCGCGCAGGGTGGCCTCCACCGCGCCGTGGCGGACCCCGGCCAGGGCCTGGGAGATGAAGCCGTCGAAGGCCTGCATGACCCGGGTCGAATCGATCAGCGCGGTCATCTCCGGCGCGCCGTCATAGGAGACCAGCAGGGTGACGCCGGACTTGGCGGCCCTCTGGCCCCAGCGGGCCTCGATCTCGTCGGCCAGATCGCGCAGGCGCTTGGGGGCGGGCTCGAAGGCCATGCCGCTGGTGGCGGCGTCCTTCAGGTCGGCGCTGGAGGCCAGGATCTGGCGCACGCAGGCCGCGGCCTCCGCCACCCCGGCCACGCAGGTCTGGGCGTCGGCGCTCAGGGGCTGGCGCGCCAGGCGCTCGGCAAGGGCCAACACGCCCTCCATCTGCTGATGGATTTCGCTGGTGACCCGTTCGAAGAAGAAGTCAGGAAGGGACATGTATCGCCGGCGCCGGGGAACTTATGCTCAGAATGCGCCTAAGCGCTTGCGGAGACGTTAAATTCCCAAACTGGGGTTGTACGGCGCGCGGGCGGCCGGATTTCCTGGCGCCGCCGACGAAAAGGGGCGGCGGATTGCTCCGCCGCCCCTTGCGTGGCTTGGGGAAAGAGGCCCGCCCCGAGGGACGGGCGCTCTCGCCTTAGAACCGGTATTGCAATTCCAGGCTGTAGGTCCGCGGCGCGATCAGGCCCCGCGTGATGGCGACGCCCGTCTGACGCAGATACGGGGTGCCGCCGACCACCAGGCCCGGGTTCGGGTTGCCGAAGATGGCGGTGGGGTTGGTGGAGCCCGTGGAGGTGAAGCCCTCCTCGTCGGTCACGTTCTTCACCGAGGCGATGAGCGTGTACTTGTCGTCGGCGTCCTTCCAGATCGCCCGCAGATCGCCGGTGCCGTAGGCCGGAACCTCGAAAGCCGGGTCCTTGAAGGGCTGGTAGATCGTCGAGTCCGTCCAGGTGTAGGTGCCCGACAGGATCAGCGAGCCCGGGGTGAAGTCGAAGGTGTAGTTGGCGTTGAACGCGAACTTGTTCTCCGGGGACTGGAAGAGCTGGCTGCCCTTCAGGTCCTGGAAGACCAGCAGCACGCCGTTGGTGGTGGCCGTGCCGCCCTTGGGCTGGGCGCTGGCGAGCAGGGCCGAGGGGTCCGCGGGGTCATAGAAGCAGCAACCGCGGGTGATCTCGGTGTTCAGATAGCCGTAGGAGGCCATCATCTGCAGGGCTTCGGTCGGACGCCATTGGGCTTCCAGCTCCACGCCCCAGGCCTTGGCGTCGACGTTCACGAAGTTCGAGGCCGCCGCGGTGCCGGTCGCGTTGAGCTGCGACAGGTTGAGCTGCAGGTCCTTGAAATCGTTGTAGAAGACCGACGAGTTCAGGATGAAGCGACCGTTGAAGGTCTTCTTCAGGCCGATTTCGTAGGCGTCGACGCTTTCCTGGTCGGCCTTGGGCTGCGGGGCGAGCGTGCCCAGCAGGAAGCCGCCCGACTTATAGCCACGGCTGTACTTGGCGTAGGCCAGGGTGTCGGTGTCCGGGGTCCAGTCCAGGTTCAGGGTGCCGGTGACGGCGCTCCAGCTGTCGGACATGTTGCGGAAGTTCTGAACGCCGGGGGTGGACGGATCCATGTCGCTGGAGACGTCGAAGGCCGCGGCGCCGCCGGCGATCGAGGGCGACTGGATGATCAGCCGCTGGCTCTCGAAGCCGTCCTTGTCGTCGACCGTGTAGCGCAGGCCGCCGGTGATCGCCCAGCTGTCGCTGAACTTGTAGGTCGACTGGCCGAACACGGCCCAGGCCTTGGACTCCAGCACCGCCTGTTGGTCGGCGAAGTTGCGCAGCGGGTTCGCCGCGGCCGGCGTGCCCAGCAGGGTCAGCGGGGTGGCGAGCTGCGACTGCTGGGGGGCGCCCAGTTGGATCCGCTGCTTATATTCCTCGTGGTACTGGTAGAGGCCGAGGATCCAGGAGAGCGGGCCGTCACTGTTGGAGGTGAGGTTCAGCTCGTTGGAGAAGTAGCGCTTGTGCTCGTTGAAGTCGGTGGTCTGGTCCGGGTAGTAGGGGACCACCATGCCGGGGATGGTGATGGCCGCGGTGCGGCTGGTGCCGTCATAGTCGCCGCCGGTCTGATAGTTGTACTGCTGGAAGCCGCCGATGTACTTCAGGTCGGCCCAACCCAGGTCATAGGTGACCTGGGCGGTGAGCAGGTGGTTGCCGCGCAGGTGGCCGTAGCCGTCGCGGTTGGTGTTCTGGGTGTAGGGGTCGGTGACGCCCGGATTGGCCACGCCGTAGCCATAGGCCGGGTTGGGCATCAGCCCGCCGATCGGCTGGAACACGCGGGTGGTGTCGTAGGGGGTCACCAGGTTGGCGAGGCGGTCGCCGACGCCGGTGGTGTCATCCCAGCCGGTCTTGGAGTAGCGCAGCCAGGCCTTGGTGTTGTCGCCCAGCTCGGCTTCGGCTTGGAATTCGAAATAGGTGCGCTTGATGGCGCCGCCGTCATTGGCGCCGCCGATGTTCTTGATGAAGCCCTCGCGCTGGAGGTCGTTGCTGCCGCCGATCTTGAAGCGGAGGTGCTCGGCCACCGGGATCGAGACCACGCCCTCGATCTTGGTGTGCTCGTAGTTGCCCACCATCAGGCGGACTTCGCCGCCGAACTCATCGGAGGGGTGCTTGGAGACGGTGTTCACCGCGCCGCCCATGGCGTTGCGGCCATAGAGGGTGCCCTGCGGACCGCGCAGGATCTCGGTGCGCTCGACGAACAGCGGCGACTTGAACAGTTCCGACGACGAGGCGGAATAGAAGCCGTCCGAGTAGGTGGCCACGCCCGGGTCGTTGCCGACATAGAAGGTGTTGCGGCCGGCGCCGCGCAGCGACACACGGTCGGTGCCGGAATAGTTCATCCCCGGCGTGAAGTTCACGAAGTCCTGGATGTTGTTCATGCCCACGACGTCGCGCTGGGCCGAGGTGAAGGCCGAGACGGCGACGGGCACGTCCTGCAGGGCCTGCTCACGCTTTTCGGCGGTGACCACCAGCTCTTCGATGGTGAAATCGTTGGCGTCCTGGGCGAAAGCCGGAGCCGCGATCGCCGCCAGGGTCAGGGTCGAGACCCCGACGGCCAGGACGGTGCGCAGACGCGTGCGGTTGGTTGGCGACATGTATCCTCCAAGGCGGCGGGACCTGCGTCCGCTTCCGCCTGCATGTACGAATCTAATGAAAACCAGGCGCGGGGAGGCGCCTGGAAGCGCGCTACCTCCGTCGCGCGCCTGGCGACGTCAATGTTGCGGCCCGGAAGTGGACGGGAATCGGCGACGCTTTCGCGCGTCTGTGGCCGAAGTACCGCAGTTTCAAACCGCCGGTACAAAACTGACCCGTGTTCTTTGGTGGCTTTGTTAATCCCAGGGAAAGCTCGGCCATTCGGCGGCTTATGGGGGTCGAGCCGGCATACCGGGTCGACGAATTGACGCGAGCGTCTCAGATGAGAGGGGTTTTGGCGTCAGGCAAGAAAAAGGGGCGGCGGGTTTCCCCGCCGCCCCAAAAGGCGCTCCCGGTTGGGGGAGACTAGAACTTCTTGGTCACGGTCACGCCGTACTGGCGCGGCTCGAGGGTGAAGGTGTTGGTGAACAGGCCCGAGGAGTCGTCGGTCAGGTAGAGGTCGGTGATCGGCTGCTCGTCGGTCAGGTTCTTGCCGTACAGCTGGATGTCGAGGCCCCAGTCGGGGTTGCTCAGCGTCACAGTGGCGTTGATGTTCTGGTAGCCTTCCAGCTTGTCCGTCGTGGAGTTGAAGATCCGCGCGTAGCTGTCGTCTTGGCGATAGTAGTCGGCGCGGGCCGTCAGGCTCATGCTGTCGGAGATGTCCCACTTGTACTGGGCGCCGAACCCGACGGTGAACTTCGGCGAGTTGGGCAGTTCCTTGCCGGTCAGGTTCACCGGGACGCCCTGGCCGATATTGGCCACGCTGTTGGGCAGCGGCGAGTTGTTGACGAAGGCCGGAGCCGTCGCGACGCCCGCGGGGTAGTTGTAGATCCCGATGGCGCCGGCCAGGGCCGAGGGCAGACCCGAGCAGATGCCCAGGACCGCGGACGGCGCGATGGTCAGCAGGGTGGCGACGCCGGAGGTGGTGGCGACGCAGTTGGAACCGTCGGTGGCCTTCACCACCACCAGGTTCGGATTGCCCTGGGTGCGGTTCATGGTGTCGATCGAGGAGCCGTTCTGGATCTCGGTGTCCAGCCAGCCGTACTGCAGGTTGAAGCGCAGGTTGTGGATCGGCTCCCAGATGCTCTCGATCTCGACGCCCTTGATCTTGGCGTCGACGTTCTCGTTCTGCGAGGACTTATTCACGATCTTGGAGATCTGATAGCCCTTGTAGTTGTAGTAGAACGCCGTGGCGTTGAAGATCAGGCTGCCGCCAAGCAGGCTGTTCTTGGTGCCGATCTCGAAGGCGTCCAGTTGTTCCGGCGCGAACGAACTGGTCACCGCCGCGCAACCCGGCGTCGTGGCGTCGCAGGGGGTGTTGAAGCCGCCCGCCTTATAGCCGCGCGCGTAGGTGGCGTAGAAGGTCGAGGCTTCGGTGAAGCTGAGCTCCGGCGTCCACTGCAGGTTCAGGCGGCCGGTGGTGGCGGCGTTCTGATAGTCGACCCGCACGGCGGGAGCCGCACCGCGGCCGCCGGTGAAGTTCGGGTTCGGGATCACGCCGGACGCGGGCGGCGGCGCGACCTTGGTCGGGCCGGCCAGCAGGGTGATCGGGGTGGAGTCCAGAACCTTGTGGTCGTCGGTGTAGCGCAGGCCGGCGGTCAGCTTCAGGGTGTCGTTGAGCGCCCAGTAGACTTCGCCGAACACCGCCTTGGAGGTGGTCGTGTTGTGGCCGCGGGAGTCGTAGTAGTTGCGGCCTTCGTTATCCGACGGCGGGAAGTTGGGGTCGACGTAGAACGGGAAGACGTTGGGGATCCCGCCCAGGTCGTTGAGCTGCGCGAAGGCGGTCAGCGAGTTGGAGAACACGTAGTAGTCGGTGACCGACTGGTACTTGGTGTACAGGCCGCCGACGCTGAAGTTCCAGGCGCCTTCGTTGTTGGAGAACAGCCGCAGTTCCTGGCTGTATTCCTTGCTGTCGGTGCGCCCGAAGTCGAAGGAGCGCAGCTTGTTGTCGCGGCCGACCTGCGGGTCGGTCACGAAGCCGCCGGGCGCCACCAGGTTCATGGCGCCGACCGGGGTGAACACCCCGGTGCCGACGATGCGGTTGTAGTCGGCGTAGGAGTAGCCTTCGTTGTAGTTCACGCCGGTCAGCGAGGCCAAGGTCAGGCTGTCGGTGAGGGCGACCGAGGCGTCGATCTGGAAGAAGTCTTCCTGCGCCTGGTAGATCGGGTCGGTGACCGACTCGATGTTCAACAGGTTGTGGTCCTGCACCTTGCCGGCGTTCAGGTCGCCGTTGGACAGGCCGCCCAGCTGGGCCAGCAGGCCGCCGAGGGTGGCGACCGAGTTGACGGCGCCGTAGGCGGCGTTCTGGTAGCGGGTGCCGGGCAGGCAGCCCTGGCTGAAGTAGTTGCGGTTGGCGCCGGTGGCGACGCCGCCGATGGTGGCCGGGCCCGGGTCGGCGATGCAGAGCTGCTTGCCGATACGCGAGCGGGAGTCCTTCTCGTTGAAGTGCTCCCACAGGGCGGTGACGTCGAGGACGTCGTTCGGCTTCACGCGGAACTGCAGGCGCGACGAGGTCAGGTCGCGGTCATCGATGTCGTTGTGGGTGTAGGTGTTGTCGCCGTAGCCGTCCCGCTTGATGTAGGAGGCCGACCAGCGCATGGCCATGAAGTCGTTCAGGGGGACGTTGATGGCGCCCTTCACGCGGGTGGTCTTGTAGTTGCCGTACTCGGCGCTCAGCCAGCCGCTCATGTGCTCGTCGCCGACGATCGGCTTGACGGTGATCACGTTGACCACGCCGCCCGTGGCGTTCCGGCCGTACAGGGTGCCCTGCGGTCCGCGCAGCACTTCGACGCGCTCCACGTCGTAGAACTCGGCGTCGGCCAGGTGGTTGGCGGTCTGCGGGGTGTTGTTCTGGTGGAAGCTGACCCCGGCCTCGCCGCTGCCGACGACCTTGGTGCCGATGCCGCGGATGGAGAGGTTGTAGCCCCCGAAGTTGGAACGCGAGAAGTTCACGTTCGGAATGGCCTGGAGCAGGTTCTGCCCGCCGTCGATGCGCTGGACGCGGAGGCTGTCCTCGGAGAAGGCCGAGACGGCGACGGGAACGTCTTGAAGCGACTCTTCGCGCCGCTGAGCGGTGACGACAAGCTCTTCGATGACGTTACTACCGCCCGATTGGGCGAAGGCGGGCGAGCTCATCGCGGTCAGGGCCGCGGCGCTCGCGCCAACGACCAGCAAGCTCCGCAGGTGCAGAGTTTTGGACATTCTACGTTTCCTCCCAGGACAGCCGGACTTTCTACGCCGGTCCGGTCTGTCAGCATTCGCCGCGCAATATTTTCGGCCGGGAACACGCGGCGGCTGCCCCAGCAATCGATACGGTCACGCCGCGAGCTAGAGTCTGTCAACGCACGGCGATAGGTGAACGGCGTTCAGTCAGCATCTTTTCGGCCTCATGTGGCGCAAATACCAAGGTTCTTTTAACCTTCCCTAGGGGCAATAAAACCTGAGCGCGCAAGGGACAGGCGATCTCCAGGTCGCCTCGTCGGCGAATGTGCATCACCCCCTGTTGTGGTCTCGCCGCGCGAACGGCGCGCGGCGGTCGCGAAAGGGGCTGTGGCGCGTCGCGCAAGCCTTCCGATTTGGCCCCCGCTGCCGCATATGGGGGCCATGAGCCAAGCATCGCGCGCTATCGTGCTGTTCTCCGGCGGCCAGGACTCCAGCGTCTGCCTGGCCTGGGCCCTCGAGCGCCATGACCATGTGGAGACCGTCGGCTTCGACTATGGCCAGCGCCACGCCGTGGAGATGGCCCAGCGCCAGGTGGTGCGCGCCGCCATCGCCCAGCGCTTTCCCCGGTGGGCCGCCAAGCTGGGGGAGGACCACGTCCTGGACCTGACCGGCTTCGGGGCGGTGGGCGAGACCGCCATGACCACCGAGCGGGCCTTCGAGATCACCGAGAAGGGCCTGCCCAACACCTTCGTCCCCGGCCGCAACCTGGTGTTCTTGACCTATGCCGCGGCCCTGGCCGACCGGCGCAAGGCCCGCTTCCTGGTGGGCGGCATGTGCGAGACCGACTTCTCCGGCTATCCCGACTGCCGGCGCGACACCCTCGACGCCCTGCAGACGGCCCTGAACATGGGGATGGCTCAGGACTTCGTCATCGAGACCCCGCTGATGAAGCTGACCAAGGCCGAAACCTGGGCGCTCTCCAAGACCCTGGGGGGCGAGGCCCTGGTGGACCTGATCGTGGCCGACAGCCACACCTGCTACCGCGGCGAACGCGGCGAGCTGCACGACTGGGGCCACGGCTGCGGGGACTGCCCGGCCTGCGAGCTGCGCATCAAGGGCTGGAACGAATGGGTGGCCGCCGGCCGCCCGGAGCTTGTCCTGTGAGCTATTCGGTCAAGGAGATCTTCCTGACCCTGCAGGGGGAGGGGGGCCAGGCCGGTCGCCCCGCCGTCTTCTGCCGGTTCGCCGGCTGCAATCTGTGGTCCGGACGCGAGCAGGACCGCGCGACCGCCGTCTGCACCTTCTGCGACACCGACTTCGTGGGGATGGACGGCGAGGGCGGCGGCCGGTTCGCCACGCCCGACGCCCTGGCCGACGCCGTCGCCGCCAAGTGGACCGGGGGGCCCGACAACCGCCTGGTGGTCTGCACCGGCGGCGAGCCCCTGCTGCAACTGGACCCGCCCCTGATCGCGGCCCTGCACGCGCGGGGTTTCACCATCGCGCTGGAGACCAACGGCACCCTGGCGGCCCCCGAGGGCGTCGACTGGATCTGCGTGAGCCCCAAGGCCGACGCCGCCGTCGTCCAGCGCTCGGGCCAGGAGCTGAAGCTGGTCTTCCCGCAGGCGGGCGTCGATCCGGCGGCCTTCGAGGGCTGGGATTTCGAGCGCTTCCTGCTGCAGCCGATGGATGGTCCGGCGCGCGTCGAAAACACCCAGGCGGCGATCGCCTATTGCATCGCACACCCCCAGTGGCGTTTAAGCGTCCAAACCCACAAATACCTCGGCATCCCATAGGGTTCACGAGCCCTGCCGGACGCCAAAGACAGCTGATGACCGCCCCGATTTTCGAGATCACCAAGTCCGCGACCTTCGACGCGGCGCACTACTTCGAGGACGGGCCGGAGCACCGGCCCTACTCGCGGCTGCACGGCCACTCGTTCAAGGTGGAAGCCACCGTCCGCGGCGCGCCCCAGGAGCCGGTGGGCTGGGTCGCCGACCTGGCCGACCTGGACGCGGCCCTGCGCGGGGTGGCGGCCGAGCTGGATCATGGCCTGCTCAACGAGAAGCCGGGCCTGGAGCGGCCGACCCTCGAACACCTCTGCCTCTATTTCGCCGAGCGGCTGAAGGCCCCGTTCCCCGGCCTGTGCCGGATCGTGGTCTCGCGCCCGACCATCAACGAGAGCTGCGCGCTAAACCTCTAGGCGCCACCGCGGGTTGACGCCGCCGCCGCGCCGCCTCTAATCCGCCGGTAAGGCTTCCGGGGGGAACGGCGATGCGAAAGTGGTTGGGGACGGCGTGCGCCTTGGCTCTCGGCCTTGGCCTGGCAGGTCGGGCCTTCGCGGACGAGGTCACCTCCGTCGACGAACTCATCGTCACCGGCACCCGAGTCACCGGCCTGCGGGCCAGCGACAGCGCCGCGCCGATCCAGGTGGTCGGCCAGGCGGCCCTGGAACGGAGCGCCTCCACCGACCTCGTCAACACCCTGGCCCTCATGGTGCCATCCTTCACCGCCCAGGCCGTGGGAGGCGACACGGCCAACGAGACGCTGTCGGCCCGCCTGAGGGGGCTCAGCCCCAACCACGCCCTGGTGCTGATCAACGGCAAGCGCCGGCACGGCACCTCCAACCTGGCGATCCTGTCGAGCGCCTATCAGGGCGGAGCGACGGCCGACCTGAACTTCATTCCGCCCGCGGCCATCGCCCGCATCGAGATCCTGCAGGACGGGGCCGCGGCCCAGTACGGCTCCGACGCCATCGCCGGTGTCATCAATGTCATCCTCAAGCAGGACGACGCCGGCGGCTCGGCCGACGTCATGGCCGGCCAGTATTTCGAGGGCGATGGCGACACCGGCGAGATCTCCATCAACGCCGGCTTCCGCCCCGCAGGCAACGCCTTCGTCAACGTCACCGCCCTCTCGCGGTACCACAGCTATTCCAACCGCGGCGGCCCCGACCAGCGGGTCGAGCAGGCCATCGCGTCGGGCGCGCATCCGGAGTGGCGCAGCCTCCCGGGCTACCCCTACCTCAACAAGATCTTCGGCGACGCCCGCTATCAGCTGAACCTGGTGACCGTGAACGCCGGCGCCGACCTGGGCGGCGAGACCCGCGCCTACGCCACCGCCACCTACGGCGCCAAGTACGGCGGCGGCTGGGCCAACTTCCGCACGCCCACCCGGTTGCCGGCCCTCTATCCCCAGGGCTTCGACCCCATCGACACCACCAAGGAGCAGGACTACGCCCTCACCGGCGGCGTCGCGGGCGTGTCCGGCGGCTGGACCTGGGACCTGTCGAGCACCTGGGGCCGCGACGAGATCGCCGTCAACGTCACCAACTCGGCCAATATCGATCTCTATAACGACACGGGAAGTACGCCGTCCGACTTCCACGCCGGCGATTTCATCGCCACCCAGTGGACCACCACCCTGGACCTCGCCCGGCCCTTCGACCTGCTGGCGCGCCCGGCGACCTTCGCCGCGGGGATCGAGCGCCGGGAGGAGATCTACGAGATCAGGGCCGGCGACGCGGCCTCCCGCTACAAGGCCGGCTCCCAGTCCTATCCGGGCTTCGCCCTGACCGACGCCGGCAAGCACAAACGCGACAACTGGGCGCTCTACGCGGATCTCGCCTTCGCGCCCGCCCCGGACACCACCCTCGACATCGCCGTGCGCCACGAGCGGTTCAGCGATTTCGGCGACACCACGGTGGGCAAGCTCACCGGCCGTTGGGACGTGACGCCGGCCTTCGCCATCCGCGGCACGGCCAGCACGGGCTTCCGCGCCCCGACCCTGGCGGAGAGCTACTACTCGGCCACCAACGTCCAGCCCAACTCGGCCTATGTCCAGCTGCCGCCCAACGCGCCGGCCGCCGCCCTGATCGGCATCGACAAACTGAAGCCCGAGAAATCGGTGAACTTCAGCGCCGGTGTCCTGGCGCGCCCCGGCGCGGGCGTGGTGATCACCCTCGACGCCTACCAGATCGAGGTGGAGGACCGGGTCGTGGGATCGGGCACCCTCTACGGCTACGCCAACGGCGTGGTCCGCTCGGCCGCGGTCAACGCCGCCATCGCCGCCAACGGCAACGTGCTGGAGCCTGTGCCCTTCAGCGGGATCAACGTCTTCTCCAACGGCGTCGACACCCGTACCCGCGGCGCGGATCTGGTGGTCACCTGGTCCAACAGCTACGGGGCGCCCGGCCGCATCGACTGGACGGTGGCGGCCAACTACAACCAGACCAAGGTCACCGGCGTGCGGGCCACGCCCGCCCAACTGGCCGCCTCCGGCCAGAGCCTGTTCGACAAGGTGGCGCTGTCCACCCTCGAAACCGCCTCGCCCAAGACCAAGCTGGTGGCCGGCGCCCTCTGGCAGGCCGGACGCTGGAGCGTCGACCTGCGGGAGACCTGGTACGGCCAGGCGTCTCGCTACGCCGACCCCGGCGACGGCCGCTACTATCTCGACAAGGCCGGCGCCAAGCTGATCACCGATCTGGTGGTGGGCTACAGGGTGACGGAGGGGGTCAGCCTCACGCTCGGGGCCAACAACCTCTTCGACGTGCGCCCCAATCGCGTGAACGCCGCGGGTCTCGCCGCCAGCGCCGCGGCCGGCAATCCGGCCGTGGAGGTCTATCCCGCCTTCTCGCCCTTCGGCATCAACGGCGGCTTCTACTACGCCAAGGTCGGCTACCGCTTCTGAGCCGGCGGCGTCCGCTTCGGCTAGCGCCGCTTGCGGTCGTCGCGGGTTTCCTCGTCCTTGCCGTCGCCGGGGATCATCGCCCCCACCACCATGCCCGCGCCCTTGGCGGTCATGCCGACGGCGCTGGCGGTGACGCCCACGGCGGTGCCCACCACAGCGCCGGCGGCCATGGCGATGCAACCCGACTGGGAAAGGCCAAGCGCCAGGAACAGGGCGCCGGTGGCGGCGGTGCGGGCGAGTTTCATGCTGGGGTCCCCGGGTGGTCCCGTACGGTTAACCGCCAAACCATACCAAAAGGTGGCGAGGCCGGGGCTGCGGCGTCTCAGCGCCTGGGGCTGCGGGGGACCGGGCCCGCGGCGGCGCGGTCGGCGGCGCGGCGGCGGGGGCCGTCATAGTCGGGGTCGACCTTGCGACGGCGGTCGGGGCCGAAATAGTCGTCGGTGCGGACGAAGGGCCGGGGATGGTCGATGATCTTCTGCAGCCGGTCCAGCACGCCGCGCGCGGTCAGGGGCTTGGCCAGGAACTCGTTGACCCCGGCGTCGCGGGCCTCGTGGATCCGGCGCAGGGTGGAGTGACCGGTGATCATGATCACCGGCGCCATCTGGTTGGGGCTGTCGGCGGAGTTGCGCAGCAGCCGCACGAAGTCGATGCCGTCCAGGGGCTCCATGGCCAGGTCGGTCATGACGATGTCGATGGTGTGGGCCCGCATGCGCTGCAGGGCCTCGGCGCCGTCGCTGGCCTCATAGATGTTGTTCACGCCCACCGCGCGCAGGATCTCCGACAACAGAACCCGGATGTGGGGGTTGTCGTCGACGAGCAGGATCTTGAGAAGGTCAAGCCGCACGGGGCGTCGCTACAATCTAACCTAGAAAATTGGACGCCACGACGGCCCTCGGAATCAAGAGCCGGAAGCGCAGGAGGCGCTCAATAACGGGGCGTAACAAGTTCGGTCAACGCCGAATAATACTGTTCGATCAATTCGATTCCGCAGGGGCGAAGGTCAGGCGCGGCGCTGGCCCGGGTCCGCCCTCAGTCTTCCGCAACCCTGCCGGGCAAGAAGGCTTCGCCACCCGTTTGGGCCCGGTGGCGCAGGAAGGCGTCGGCCAGGACGCAGGCGGTCATGGCCTCCACCACCGGTACGGCGCGCAGGCCCACGCAGGGGTCGTGGCGGCCCTTGGTGCGCAGCTCGATCTCCTCGCCGGCCTCGTTGATGGAGCGGCGCAGGGAGAGGATGGAGGAGGTGGGCTTGAAGGCGACGCGCGCCACCACCGATTGACCGGTGGAGATGCCCCCCAGGATGCCGCCGGCGCTGTTGGAGAGGAACATCGGGCCCTCGTTGCCCATGCGCATCTCGTCGGCGTTCTCCTCGCCGGAGTAGGCGGCCGAGGCGAAGCCCGCGCCGATCTCCACCCCCTTGGCGGCGTTGATGGACATCAGCGCCCCGGCCAGCTCGGCGTCGAGCTTGCCATAGATCGGCGCGCCCCAGCCGGCGGGCACGCCCACAGCCTCCACCTCGACGATGGCGCCGGTGGAGGAGCCGGCCTTGCGGACCTGTTCCAGGTGCTCCTCCCAGACGCCGACCATCGCAGGATCGGGGCACCAGAAGGGGTTCTGTGTGGTCTGGTCCCAGTCGAAGCGCGACCGGTCGATGGCGTGGGGTCCGATCTGCACCACCGCGCCGCGGATCGTCACGCCCGCCAGGATCTTGCGGGCCACGGCGCCGGCGGCGACCCGGGCGGCCGTCTCGCGGGCCGAGGCCCGGCCGCCGCCGCGATAGTCGCGAACCCCGTACTTGGCGAAATAGGCGTAGTCGGCGTGGCCTGGGCGGAAGGCCTGGGCGATCTCCCCGTAGTCGCGGCTGCGCTGGTCGACGTTCTCGATGATCATCGAGATCGGCGTGCCGGTGGTGACCTGGCCGTCGGTGCGCTCGTCCTCGAACACGCCCGACAGGATATTCACCGCGTCCGGCTCCTGGCGCTGGGTGACGAACTTGCCCTGGCCCGGCCGGCGCTTGTCCAGCCAGACCTGGATCTCCTCGGCGGTCAGCTTGATGTTGGGCGGGCACCCGTCCACCACGCAGCCCAGCGCCGGCCCATGGCTTTCGCCCCAGGTGGTGACACGGAACAGGTGGCCGAAGGTGTTGTGCGACATGGCGGCGCTTCTAAACGCGCGGGCTGAATATGGCTAGGCCGCCCAGGCCGCGGCGAACCGGCGGAGCTGGGCGCGGGCGGCGGAATCGCCGGTGGCGCTGTCGGCGGCCAGGCGCAGGAACAGGTGACCCTGGCGGTGGCGGCCGCGCGCCGGCAGGCCCTGGCCCACCAGGCGGATCAGGCCGCGCTCGCAGGCCTTGCGCGTGATCCAGATCACCCGGCGGCCCAGGGGCGTGTCCACCCCGATGCGGCCGCCCTCGGCCAGCAGGCGCGGTTCGATCTTCACGGTGATCCAGAGGTCGTCGCCACGCACCAGCATCTCGCCATCGCCGCGGATGGCCACCTCCAGCTCGGCCTCGCCGGCGCGGACCGTGTCGCCGGCCCGCAGGCCGGGGGGCAGATCGATCTTCACCCGGCGGCCGTCGGGCAGGCGGTGCTCCACCTTGCCGCCGGCCATGGCCACCAGGGGCGGGACCGACAGGGTGGGGGAGGCGGCGACCGGACGGCTCACCGTGGCCGGCGGCTGGCCGACCCGGTCGCGCGGCGCGGGCGCGATCTGCAGGATGCGATAGGCCTCCACCACCTCGCGGAAGCGTTCGGCGTCACCCCCCTTTCGATCAGGATGGGCGCGCTTGGCGGCCTCGCGGAAGGCGCGGCGCAGCTCGGCGGGGCCGGCGAGGGGACCCGCGCCCAGCACCTCGCGCGCCCGCTTCACGCTCATCGTGGTTGTGTTCGCCCCGGCCATCCCGCGCAGTCTTAGGAAGACGCGGTCAATGCGGGGTTAAGCCCCTGACGCTGGGCCACGCCTGCGCTATATGCCGAGCATGACCGACAAGCCCGCCATCCCCGCCTCGCCGAGCGAGGACGACTACGTCCGCAGCGTCACGGAGGCGCATCCCCTGCCGCTGTTGACGGAGGAGGACCCCATGGCCCTGTTCAACGCCTGGCTGGGCGAGGCCCTGGACAAGGAGCCGAACGACGCCAACGCCATGGCCCTGGCCACCGCCGACACCGATGGCCTGCCCGACGTGCGCATGGTGCTGCTGAAGGACGCCGACGACCGGGGCTTCGTCTTCTATTCCAACGAGACCAGCGCCAAGGGCCGCGAACTGGCCGCCAATCCCCAGGCCGCCCTGCTGTTCCACTGGAAGTCCCTGCGCCGCCAGGTGCGGGTCCGTGGGCCGGTCTCCCACGTCACCGACGCCGAGGCCGACGCCTACTGGGCCACCCGCGCGCGGCCCGCCCAGATCGGCGGCTGGGCCTCCCAGCAGTCCCAGGCCCTGCCCGACCGCCTGGCCCTGGAGAAGCGCATCGCCGAGTTCGGCCTGAAGTTCGGCATCTCCAAGGTGCCGCGCCCGCCGCACTGGCGCGGCTTCCGCATCACCCCCCACGTCATCGAGTTCTGGCGCGACCGCCCGTTCCGCCTGCACGAGCGCCTGGTCTTCCAGCGCGAGGGCTCGGGCTGGACCACGACTCGGCTCTATCCTTGACCGACGGCCAGGAAGCCGAGGTGGCGGCCTGGTTCGAGGGCCGCTCCGAGCGCGCCATCGAGACCGCCTGCGCCCGGGTCTACCTGGCCGGCGACCAGGCCTTCAAGGTCAAGCGCCACGTCGACCTCGGCTATCTCGACTACTCCACCCTGGACCTGCGCCACTGGGCCCTGGAGCGGGAGCTTAGCTTCAACCGCGCCGCGGCGTCGGACATCTACCGAGCCGTCCGCCGGGTCAGCCGCGCCGCGGGCGGCGGGCTGGAGCTGGACGGCCCCGGCGAGACCGTCGAGTTCGCCCTGGAGATGCGCCGCTTCGATGAGCATGCGGTGCTGTCGGCCCAACCCTGGGCGGTCGACGGTCCCCTGGCCGACGCCCTGGGACGCACCGTGGCCGGTTTCCACGCCGCGGCCCCGATCCGGCCCAAGGGCGGCGGCGGGGCGGCCCTGAAATACACCATCGATTCCAACGCCCACCTGCTGCGGGGCCTGGCGCCGCGCCTGGGCGCCGAGCGGGTCGAGCGCCTGGTGGCGGCCACCGACGCCGAATACGTCCGCCGCGAGCCCCTGCTGGACGCCCGCCGCGCCGCCGGCTTCGGCCGCCACTGCCATGGCGACCTGCACCTGGGGAACATCCTGCTGGAGGCCGGCCGGCCGATCCTCTTCGACTGCATCGAGTTCAACGACGTGCTCTCGGAGATCGACGTCCAGTACGACCTGGCCTTCCTGCTGATGGACCTGCAGTTCCGCCGGCGCTCCGACGCCGCGGTCCGCGCCCTATCGGCCTATCTGGACGAGGCCGCCCGGGTCTGGGGGGGCGAGCTGCGCCTGGGCCTGGCCGCCCTGCCGCTGATGCTGTCGGTCCGCGCCGCGGTCCGCGCCCATGTCTGCGCCAACAGCGGCGATGACCCCGGCGCCCTGGCCTATCTCGAGGCCGCCATCGCCCACCTGACCCCCGTGACCCCCAGCCTGGCGGCCGTCGGCGGCCTGTCGGGCACCGGCAAGTCCACCTTCGCCCGGCTGATCGCGCCGGGCCTCGGCGCCTCGCCCGGCGCGGTGGTCCTGCGCACCGACGAGGTGCGCAAGCGGCTGCTGGGGGCGGCCCACGACCAGCCGCTCTCCAGCGAGGTCTATTCCCAGTCCTACTACGACCAGGTCTACGACACCCTGTTCGCCGACGCCGCCGACCTGCTGGCGGCCGGCCGGGCGGTGGTGCTGGACGCCACCTTCATCCAGCCGGAGCTGCGGGTCCGGGTCGAGGCCCTGGCGGCGCGGGCCGGGGTCCCCTTCCACGGGGTCTGGCTGGAGGCCGCCCCGGAGATCCTGGCCGGACGCATCCAGGGCCGCACCGGCGACGCCTCCGACGCCACCCTCGCCACCCTGACCATGCAGCTGGCCCGCGACATCGGCCGGGTGGCCTGGACCCGCGTCGACGCCTCGGGTCCCGCCGAGGACTCCGCCGAGGCCTGGTCCACCCGCTACGCCCGCTGACCCTCGTCGCGGACAACCCGTTTTGAGCCTGTGCGGGGACGTCGCAGGCGGGGCCTGATTCATGGTCTGTTAGCCGCGACCGCACAGGGTCTTCCGACACAACTCGGGGATCGGTGTTATGGGCGCGCAGACGCAGACCGCGGACGTCCTGGAGGCCAGCGTCTCCAACATGGTGGGCGTGCTCTCCTGGGAGATCGAGCTGGCCGGCGCCCGCTGCATGAAGCTCGACGTCCTGGTGGCCGAGCTGCTGCACATCCTGCCCCAGGAGCATCGCGAGAAGCTGGTGGAGGGGATGCAGACGGTGGACCTGCTGGGCCAGCAGCTCACCAGCCTGGCGGCCTTCGCCCGCCACCTCAGCGACGAGATCTCCGACGAGGTCACCGCCTCGGTGCAGGACGCCCTGGGGGACATGAAGCTCGCGGCCCTGGCCGACCGGATGTTCACCGCCCTGGGCGGTGAGGAAAAAGGCCTCAACGACGGCGACGAGGCGGGCGACCTTGACCTGTTCTGAGCCGATAGTCGTCCCCACCCGGTCCGCGCGGAAAGGCTGCCCATGACCCACGAAACCCAAGGCCGCCGGATCGTGATCTGCGATCCCGACCGCACCGTCCTCGAGCTGCTGCAGATCCGGCTGGAGCTGGCCGGCTGCGAGACCTTCACCGCCCGCACCGGCGAGGCGGCGCTGGAGACCCTCGAGCAGGTGGCCCCCGACGCGCTGCTGCTGGAGCTGGACCTGCCGGGGATGGACGGGTTCGCGGTCCTGCGCGCCCTGGACCCCGACGGGGAGGGCCTGGCCTTCCCGGTCCTGGTGATGGGCAAGCGGCTCGGCGAGGCCGACTTCCAGCGCGCCGTGGCCCTGGGCGCCCGCGCCGGCCTGGTCAAGCCCTTCGGCGGCACCGACGTGGTGGAGACCGTGGAGCGCGAACTGCGCGCCGCCGCTCCGGCCCGCCGCGCGGCGGTGGCCTAGGCTCTTTCCTTCCCCGCCGCGCCTCGTCCATGGTGGCGGGGTGAACATCCTCTTCATCACCCTCGACCAGTTCCGCGGCGACGCCCTCTCGGCGGCGGGCCATCCGATCGTGCGCACGCCGAACCTCGACCGGCTGGCGCGGGAAGGTGTCCGCTTCGCCCGCCACTACAGCCAGGCCGCCCCCTGCAGCCCGGGGCGGGCCAGCCTCTACACGGGGACCTACCAGCTCAATCACCGGGTGGTGGCCAACGGCACGCCCCTCGACCGGCGGCTGGACAATGTGGCCAAGGCCGCGCGGCGGGCGGGCTATACGCCGACCCTGTTCGGCTACACCGACCAGGCGGTGGATCCCCGTGACGCCACCGGCCCGGACGATCCCCGCTTCCGCTCCTGGGAGGGCGTGCTGCCGGGCTTCGAGGTGGGGCTGAACTTCGCCACCCACAATCCCGAGGTCTGGGTCGAATGGCTGCGCGGCCTGGGACACGAGGTCCCCGACGACTATGAGGGCGCGGTCGGCGGCGAGCCGGGCCGGCCCGCCGAGCACAGCCTGTCGGCCTATCACACCGACGTCCTGCTGGACTGGATCGCCGCCCAGGACGGGCCCTGGTTCGCCCACCTGTCCCAGCTTCGCCCGCACCCGCCCTATGGGGCGGCGGGCCATTTCGCGGCGATGTACGACCCCGCCGACATGGCGCCGCCCATCGCGCCCTCGCAGGACCGCCACCGCCTGCACGACGGCCTGCGCCGCGCCATCGGCGCTCCGGAGGACCCTGCCGAGATGGCCCATATCCAGGCCCAGTATTTCGGCATGGTCAGCGAGGTCGACCACCAGCTCGGCCGGCTCTGGGCCGCCCTGGAGGCCAGCGGCCAGTGGGAGGACACCTTCATCGTGGTCACCGCCGACCACGGCGAGCAGCTCGGCGACCACGGCCTGATCCAGAAGTCGGGCTTCTTCGAGGAGAGCTATCACATCCTCAACATCGTCCGGGACCCGCGGGCGACCCGGGCCCATGGCAAGGTGGTGGACCGCTTCACCGAGAACGTCGACATCCTGCCCACCCTCTGCGAGGCCATGGGGATCCCCGTACCCGACCAGTGCGACGGCCTGCCGCTGACGCCCTTCCTCGCCGGCGAGGACCCGCCCCACTGGCGCGCCGCCGCCCACTGGGAGTTCGACTGGCGGGGCTCAAATATCTCCAAGGGCCCGCAGGCCTGGCCCTGGGACCGGCGGATGGAGCGGCAGAACCTGGCGGTGCTGCGCTCGGACGAGGCGGCCTATGTCCAGTTCGGCGACGGCGACTGGCTGTGCTTTGATCTCGCCGCCGACCCCACCTGGCGCACCCCGGTCACCGACACAGGGGTGATTCTGGCCCACGCCCAGGCCATGCTCACCTGGCGGGCCCAGCACACCGACCGCACCCTCACCGGCCTGTTGATCGACAATGGCGGGACGGGGCGCTGGCCGGTCGCGCACGCCTGACGCAAATGCTAACCAAACGCCTCGCGTCACGGGGGCGCGGCGTTGCGCCCCGGCGCGCGCGAAACTAGCTTGTCGCGCGCCCGTTCAGAGGCCGAAGTTGGAGGACGCTTTCGATGCAAGGCAGGATGCAGGACTGGCCGCTGACGGTCGACCGCATACTCGACCACGCCAAGTCCTGGCACGGGGACCGCGAGATCGTCTCGCGCTCCGTCGAGGGCCCGATCGTCCGCACCACCTATGCGGAGGTCCACGCGCGGGCCAAGCGGGTGTCCAATGTCCTGCGGGGTCTGAACATCCAGCCCGGCGACCGGGTCGCGACGCTCGCCTGGAACACCGCCCGCCACATCGAGGCCTGGTACGGGATCATGGGGATGGGGGCGGTCTGCCACACCCTCAATCCGCGCCTGTTCTCCGAGCAGCTCGTCTACATCATCAACCATGCCGAAGATAAGGTCATCTTCACCGACCTGACCTTCCTGCCCATCCTGGCCTCGATCCGCGACCAGATCCCGACGGTTCAGCACATCATCGTCTTCACCGACGACGGCCACATGACCGCCGACCTGCCCGGCGCCCATTCCTATGAGAGCCTGCTCGGCCAGGTCTCCGAGGACGCCGTCTGGGGCGGCTTCGACGAGAATTCGCCGGCCGGCCTCTGCTACACCTCCGGCACCACGGGCAATCCCAAGGGCGTGCTCTACTCGCACCGCTCCAACTTCCTGCACACCCTCGTCACCATGGGCGCCGACGTGCTCGGCATCGGGGCGACCGACACCGTCCTGCCGGTGGTGCCGATGTTCCACGCCAACGCGTGGGGCGTGGCCTTCTCCGCGCCGGCCGTGGGCGCCAAGCTGGTCATGCCCGGCGCGAAGCTGGACGGCGCCTCCATCCACGAACTGCTGGAGAGCGAGCAGGTCACCTTCTCGGCCGCCGTGCCCACGGTCTGGCAGATGCTGCTGACCCACCTGCGCGAGACCAACGGGACCCTGAACAGCCTCAAGCGCGTGGTCATCGGCGGCTCGGCCGTGCCCGAGGCCATTGTGCGCGCCTTCCGCGACGACTACGGCGTGGCCGTAACCCACGCCTGGGGCATGACCGAGACCTCGCCGCTCGGCACCCAGGCCACCCCCAACCACAAGATCGCGGCCATGGACGACGAGGCCCAGCTTCGCTTCCAGCTCAAGCAGGGCCGCCCGCCGCTGGGCATCGACCTGCGCCTCACCGACGACGCGGGCCACGACCTGCCCCGCGACGGCCACACCTTCGGCAAGCTGCTGGTGAAGGGCCCGTTCGTGGTGGGCGAGTACTTCAAGGGCGACGGGGGCGAGATCCTCGACGACCAGGGCTTCTTCGACACCGGCGACGTCGCCACCCTCGACGAGCACGGCTTCATGCAGATCACCGACCGCGCCAAGGACGTCATCAAGTCCGGCGGCGAGTGGATCAGCACCATCGAGATCGAGAACATCGCCGCCGGCCACCCCAAGGCCGAGCTGGCCGCCGTGATCGGCATGCCGCACCCCAAGTGGGACGAGCGGCCCCTGCTGCTGGTCAAGCTGCGCCCCGGCCAGACCGCCACCAAGGAGGAGTTCCTGCAGTTCCTCGAGGGCAAGATCGCCAAGTGGTGGATGCCCGACGACGTGGTCTTCGTCGACGACATTCCCCTGGGCGCCACCGGCAAGATCGACAAGAAGCTGATCCGCACCCGGATGGCCGACTATGTCCTGCCCACCGCCGTGGCCGCCACGGCGGCCGGCGCCGCCCTGGCCGCTCCGCCCGAGCCCAAGATCTACGCCCCGGAGCCGGAGACCCCCGCCGAGGCGCAGGCCGAACCGCATCACACCGCGCCGGAGCCGCCCACCGCCGACCACACCGCCTGGTCCCCGGCCGCCAAGCCGTTGCAGGAGGAGGCCTATTCCGGCCTGACCGTGGTGACGCCGACCCTGGCCTCCTTCCCCGCCGCCGACGCCGCCGACGCGCCGGAGGCCACGGCGGAGGCCGGCGCCCCTTTTCCCGCTGAGCCGCGGGCCGAGGCCGCGGCGCACGCCGATCTTCCCAGGCCGGAGGTAACGCCGGAGGCGCCCCTGGCCATGCCCCTGCCGCACGAGCGCCGCAAGGCGCGCAAGCGGGGCGGGGGCTTCGCCGGCTTCTACCTGAACCTCGCCACCCTGGTGGCCCTGACCCCGGCCCTGATGGTGGGCGCCGGCATGCTGGGCACCCGCTCGGGCCTGATGGACTGGAAGACCGGCCTGGGGGTCATCGCCCTGGAATGGGCCCCAAAGGTGGCCCTGGTGGCGGTGGCCGCCGGCCTGCTGGGGGTGATCATCGCCCTGTTCTCGGGCTTCGGCCGCTTCTGGGCCCGCGCCCTGCTGGTCCTGGCCATCTGCGGCGCCACCTTCGGGGCCTATGTCTGGGCCCGCCAGGCCCAGGTGACCAACCCGCCGATCAACGACGTCTCCACCGACTGGAGCATGCCGCTGACCTTCTCCCAGAAGATGATGCGCGAGCGCGGTCCCGAGGCGATCATGGTGGAGGCCGATCCCGTGCGACCGCTGGACTCCGCCGCCTATGCCGGACGCCGGGTCGCCGAGATCAACGCCGAGACCTGCGCTCAGGCCCGGCCCCTGCTGCTGCCCGCCGCCCCGGGCGCCGCCTACGCCAAGGCCAAGGCCGCCGTCGAGCAGGCGGGCCTGGCCCTGGTCACCGACGATCCCGCCAGCGGCCGCATCGAGGCCACCGGCCGCAGCCCCGCCTTCGGCCTGAAGAACGACGTGGTGGTCCGCGTCCTGCCGGCCCCCCAGGGCGCCCGCATCGACGTGCGCGCCATCGGCCGCGTCCCCGTCCCCGACTTCGGCGCCAACTGCGCCCGGGTGACCGAGCTCATCGGGGCGATGCGGAGCTAGACCGCCCGGTACTCGCTGTCCGGCCCCGGCGTCCCGTCCGTGGTCACCAGGCCGCGCCGCACCAGGTCGATCATGTGGCCCAGCACCGAGCGGGCCGCGGCCGGATGCAGGCGCGGATCGACGTCGGCATAGAGCACCGGCACCATGTCGCGGATCCTGCCGTGGCCCTCGGTGACGGCTTTCAGCACCTGGGCCTCGCGGGCCCGGCGGTGGGCGATATAGGCCTCGATGAAGGGGGTGACCTCGGTGACCGGCGGGCCGTGGGTTGGCCACAGGACCGAGAACCCGCGCGCCTTCACCTTGTCCAGGCTCTCCATGTAGTCGGTCATGTCGCCGTCCGGCGGGGTGATCACCGTCGTTGACCAGCCCATGATGTGGTCGCCGGAGAACAGGGCGTTCTCCTCGCGCAGGGCGTAGCAGATGTGGTTGGAGGTGTGGCCAGGGGTGGCGATGGCCTCGATGGTCCAGCCCGGCCCCTCGATCACCTGGCCGCCGCCGCACAGGCTGACATCGGGGGCGAAGTCGTGGTCGTGGCCGGCCTCCATCCGCACGCCGCTGTCGTCGGTGGGGGCGTGGGCCACCGCGCAGCCATAGATCGGCGCGCCGGTCCGGGCCTTCAGCGGGCCGGCCAGGGGCGAGTGGTCGGAGTGGTGGTGGGTGATCAGGATGTGGCTGACGGTTTCGCCCGGCTCCAGGGACGCCAGGATCGCCTCCAGATGGTCGTCCATGTCGGGACCGGGATCGATCACCGCCACCTGGCCGCGGCCGACGATGTAGGTGCCGGTGCCCAGATAGGTGAAGGGCCCGGGATTGTTGGCCACCACCCGCCGGATCAGGGGGGAGACCTGGTCGACCTTGCCGTAGTCGAACTTGATGTCGCGGACATAGGGAATCATCGGGCGGTCCTTTTTCCGGCGCCGAGTTTGCGCTGTGAGCCTCAAATCCAGTGATGTGAGGCGGTTATGGCGGCGCAGGCGGCGATGTTTGTTTCAAAACGGCTTCAGCGGGTGGTCTTCGCCCTGATGTGTCTCATGACGGCTCAACTGGTCCTGACCATGGCCAGCTGCGAGCCCGACGAACCGGCCCTGCTGGGCGCGGTCCGCGTGCCCATCTCGATGCCGGGCTAAGCGCGATAGCCGAAAGTGGATACCGGTTTCGGCGACCATCGCGCGTTCTTCAAGAAGTCGGAAGCACCCCGTTCAGGTCGTATCCGGCCTGTTCCCCCAGCTTCACCAGTTCGTCGCGGCTCCGCGCGCCGTCCAGGGCCTCGCCCAGGGACCAGGTGATGATGGAGCGGGTGCCCGAGCGGCAGAAGGCCAGGACCGGCCCCTCGGAGTTCTCCAGGATCGAGCGTTCCTCGGCCACCTGCTCCTGGGTCGGCCCGCCCCGCACCGGGATATAGGCGTAGGCCAGGCCCGCGGCCTTGGCCGCGGCCTCGACGACGGCGCTCGGCGGCTGGGCCGGATCCTCGCCGTCGGGGCGGTTGTTGATCACCAGCTTGAACCCCATCGCCGCGGCGCGGGGCAGGTCCTCCAGGCTGATCTGGGGGCTCACGGAGAGCTGGTCGGTGACGCGTCGAAATTCGGTCATGGTCTGACTTCACTAAGCTGGGGAGAGGCCCTTCGTTGACATCATCAAGGGCCAGTGAAACTTTCGCAACGCCCGGCCGTCAAAAGGCCTCCACGTCGAGCTCCCAAAACCCATGTTGCGTTTCATAGGCCGCCGACTTCTCGTGGCCATTCCGACGCTGTTCCTCGTCGTGACCCTGGCCTTTTTCATGATGCGGGCCGCCCCCGGCAGCCCCTTCGACATGGACCGCAAGCTCTCGCCCGAGATCGAGCGCAACGTCATGGCCAAGTACGGCATGGATAAGCCGCTCGGCGCCCAGTACGCCGACTACCTGACCGGCGTGCTGCACGGCGATTTCGGCCCGTCCCTGAAGTACAAGGACAAGACCGTCCTGCAGATCCTGCAGGAGAACTACAAGGTCAGCCTCACCCTGGGCCTCTCGGCCATAACCCTCGCCGGCGCCATCGGCGTCACCCTGGGGGTGCTGGCGGCGCTGCGGCAGAACGGCTGGGTGGACTACGGCGTCATGGGGGTGGCCATCATCGGGGTCTGCATCCCGACCTTCGTCACCGCGCCCCTGCTGGTGCTGCTGTTCGGCTCGATCCTGCAGTGGCTGCCCAACGGGGGTTGGAACGACGGGGCGCTGGCCAATCTGGTTCTGCCCATCACCGTGCTCGCCCTGCCGCAGATCGCCATCATCTCGCGCCTGACCCGGGCCGGCATGATTGAGGTGCTGCAGTCCAACTATGTGCGCACCGCCCGGGCCAAGGGCCTGCCGGCCCACCGGGTGGTGTTCAAGCACGCCCTGCGCGCGGCCATCCTGCCCCTGGTCAGCTATCTCGGCCCCGCCTGCGCGGGCCTGCTCACCGGCTCCCTGGTGGTGGAGAAGATCTTCAACCTGCCGGGCCTGGGGAAGTTCTTCGTCATCAGCGCCCTGCAGCGCGACTACACCGTCGTCATGGGCATGGTGATCTTCTACGCCGCCCTGATCCTGTTCCTGAACCTGGTCGCCGACCTGCTCTATGCGGTGCTCGACCCTCGCGTGAGGCTGTCGTGAGCACTCCTATTCTCGCTCCCGGCTCGCGCGAAGGCGCGGCCCTCATGGAGACCGCCGTCCGCGGCCGCAGCCTGTGGGACGACGCCCGCCGTCGCCTGCTGCGCAATGGCGGCGCCGTCGGCGGCATGATCATGCTGGCCCTGCTGGTCCTGGTGGCGGTGATCGGCCCCCACGTGGTCCCCTTCGCCTACGATCAGATCAACAAGAACGACGTCTGGGCGCCGCCGCTCACCGCCGGCCACCTGCTGGGCGCCGATTCGCTGGGCCGCGACCTGCTGGCCCGGCTGCTGATGGGCCTGCGGGTGTCGCTGGCCATCGGCCTGATCGCCACCCTGGTCTCCCTGGTGATCGGGGTGGCCTGGGGCGCGGTGGCGGGCTTCGTCGGCGGGGTGGTGGACGAGGTGATGATGCGCATCGTCGACGTGCTCTATTCCCTGCCCTTCATCTTCTTCGTCATCCTGCTGATGGTGACCTTCGGCTCCAACATCATCCTGATCTTCATCGCCATCGGGGCGGTGGAGTGGCTGACCATGAGCCGGATCGTGCGCGGCCAGACCCTGTCGCTGAAGCACAAGGAATTCGTCGAGGCCGCCCGCGCCGCGGGCCTGACCCAGGGCTCGATCATCGCTAAGCACATCGTCCCCAACCTGCTGGGTCCGGTGGTGGTCTATGTGACGCTCACCATCCCCGCCGTGATCCTGGCCGAGAGCTTCCTGAGCTTCCTGGGCCTGGGGGTGCAGCCGCCCATGGCCTCGCTGGGCACCCTGATCGCCGGCGGCGCGCAGGACATGGAGCTGGCCTGGTGGCTGCTGGTCTTCCCCTCGCTGACCATGGTGGTCACCCTGATGAGCTTCAACTTCATCGGCGACGGCCTGCGCGACGCCATCGACCCGAAGGACCGGTGAGGGGAGGGGCTACTTCACCCGCCGCGCCCGCACCGCCCGCTGGCCGTCCAGGTTCATGAAGTAGCCCATGGAGGCCTTGCGGATCTCGGCCTTGGAGCCGGGTTTCGGCGCGCGGGCCAGGATCTCGCTGTCGTTCTGCGCCCAGACGGCCCCGTCCTCCAGCTCCACGACCCACTTCCGGTCGCCGCCCTGATAGGCCTTGGTGACGTTGCTGGTCACGCGGTCCAGGTCCTCGGGCTTCTCGCCGCGCTCGAACATGGCCAGGGAGGGCATGGAGAAGCCGAAGGCCTGCTTGCGGGCGGCGCGAGCCTGATCGCGGTCCACCACCACGATGTCGCCCTTCTTCTCGGCGACGTCCAGGCTGGCGACGGCGGCGTCATAGCAGGCCAGCCTCTCGGCCGCCTCAGTCTTGCCCTTGCAGTCCATCAGGTTCTGGAACACCGCCGTGCGCGCTTCTGTCTTCGGCTCGGCGGCGACCGCCGTTCCGGCCAGGGCCAGGGCGGTCAGGCCAAGGGTGGCCAGCTTTAAGCGCTTAGGAAACTGTGTCATCCGTGACCCCATGATCTCATTGTCCCGCATTGATAAGGCCCCGCCCGGCCGCGGCAAGACGCTGCTCGCAGGCCTGGCCGCCTTTTCGCTCCTGGCCCTGGCGCTCGCCGGCTGCAGCCAGAAGGCCTCGCGGCCGCCCTGTCCGGCCGGTCAGGTCTGCCTGCAGATGGGCAACGGTTCGGAGCCCGCCTCCCTGGACCCGCACAAGATCACCGGCACCTGGGAGGATCGGATCGTCTCGGACCTGATGGTGGGGCTGACCACCGACGACAAGGACGGCAAGTCCGTGCCCGGCATGGCCGAGCGCTGGACCACCAGCCCGGACGGCAAGACCTGGACCTTCTATCTGCGCGACGCGGTCTGGTCCGACGGAGTCCCGGTCACCGCCGACGACTTCGTCTTCGCCCTGCAGCGGATCATGGATCCCAAGACGGCGTCGGAATACGCCTCGCTGCTCTATTTCATCAGGAACGCCCAGCCGGTGAACGAGGGCAAGGCGCCCAAGGACGCCCTCGGGGTCCGCGCCCTGTCCCCCAAGGTGCTGGAGATCACCCTCGAGCACCCGGCCCCCTATCTGCCCGAACTGGCCAAGCACCAGACCATGCTGCCGGTGCCCAAGCATGTGGTGGAGAAGTGGGGCGACGCCTGGAGCCAGCCGGCCCACTACGTCTCCAATGGCCCCTACCTGCTGAAGAGCTGGTCGCTCGGCGACCACGTGGCGGCGGTGAAGAACCCGCGCTTCTATGACGCCAAGAACGTCTGCGTCGACCAGGTCAACTACTACCCCACCAACGACGCCATCGGCGCCGAGCGCCGCGTGCGCCGCGGCGAGCTGGACGCCAACGCCGACATCCAGTCCAACCGCATCGCCTTCCTGCGCGAACGGATGCCGGACTATGTCCACACCTACACCTATCTCGGGGTGGCCTATCTGGCCTTCAATTCCGCGGTGCCGGCCTTCAAGGACAAGCGCGTGCGCGTGGCCCTCGACATGGCCATCGACCGGGAGTTCATCACCAACAAGCTGCTGCGCGGCGGCCAGAAGCCGGCCTACACCTTCGTGCCGCCGGGCGTGGCCAACTATACCCAGGCCGCGGCGCCGGGCTGGGCCGCCTGGCCGCTCGCCAAGCGCCAGGCCGAGGCGCGGCGGCTGCTGGCTGCGGCGGGCTACGGTCCGAACAATCCCCTGAAGATCGAGATCAAGCACCGCAACACCCCCGATCCCATGCTGTTCATGCCCGCCGTCCAGGCCGACTGGAAGGAGGTGGGGGTGGAGACCGCCCTGGTCCAGAACGAGACCCAGATCGCCTACGCCGCCTACCGCTCGCGGGACTTCCAGGTGGCCGACGCCGCCTGGATCGCCGACTACAACGACGCCATGAGCTTCCTCTACCTGCAGCAGTCCTCCACCGGCTCGCAGAACTACGGGGACTACAAGAACCCGATCTTCGACGATCTGCTGGCCCGGGCCGACAACGAGCCCGACGCCAAGGTCCGCGCCGCCTATCTGGCGCAGGCCGAGCAGATCATGCTCGACGACGCCGCCGTGGCCCCGGTCTTCTTCTATGTGAACAAGAACCTGGTCTCACCGAAGATCACCGGCTGGGCCGACAACATCGTCGACCACCACCGCACCCGCTATCTCTGCGTGGGCAAGCCGCGGTCCTGACCCCGACGCTCGCCCTTGGCGCGATTTCCGGGGACGAATGCGACCACAATCGGGCCGCGCGGGCGGGATTCACCGGCTTGACCGAGGTCAATTGAGGCGCCCTGTGCCCCGTTTCGACACAATCGTTCCGGGCTTCGGGTAGGAAACCCGCGAAAAGGCGGCGTTGCAGGCAAGATAGTGCGCTGAGCTGCGTGCGACCCGTAATCTGTGACCAGAATGCGACAGGTCGGCACCCTTCACATTGCCTATCCGTAATGGGCGTTGACCCCCGACCGGTAACCTTCGTAACTCCCGCGTAACCGGGTCCGCATGCGGCCCTGGGACCGAGTCCATTTGTGGGGAGCAGGCCTCGTCCGATCCTGATGATCGAACGAGCTGCTGGAGGATCTAAACCTTGAAAACCAATTCCATGCGATCGCGCCTTCTGGCGTCTTCGATGATCTGCGGCGCCGCGATCACGGCCTTCTCGGCCTCCGCGGCCTACGCCCAGGACAGCGAAGTCACCGAAGTCGTCGTCACCGGTTCGCGCATCGTCCGTCAGGACTACGTGGCCAACAGCCCGATCTCGACGGTGACCGGCGAGCAGACGGTTCAGAACGCCGACATCACCCTCGACACCTATCTGAACACCCTGCCCCAGGTGAACCCGTCCGGGACCACCACCTCCAACAACCCCGGCAACGGCGGTCAGTCCAACATCGACCTTCGTGGTCTGGGCGCGAACCGTAACGTGGTTCTGGTCGACGGCCGTCGTCCGATGGTGTCCGCCAACAACCTGACGGTCGACCTGAACACCATTCCCCAGGCCCTGATCGAGAGCATCGAAGTCATCACCGGCGGCGCCGGTGCGGCCTACGGCGCCGACGCCATCGCCGGCGCGGTCAACGTCAAGCTGAAGCGCAACTTCGAAGGCGTCGACATCCGCGCCAACTACTCCAACAGCACCGAATATTGGGATGCCGAAGAGTACCAACTGTCGGCCGCGATCGGTGGCAACTTCGCCGACGGCAAGGGCAACGCGGTGTTCGGCTTCGACCGTTCCTATCGCGAAGCGATGATCAAGTCGCAGCGTCCCTTCTCTCAGAACGCCACCTCGACCACCTCCTTCCTGCCGGAAGGCGCCCTGTTCTGGGCCAACACCAACGCCCCGACCAAGGCCGCCCTCGACGCCGTCTTCGCCGGCTACGGCGTGACCCCGTCGCAGATTTCCCTGACCTCGGGGACCATCGGCTTCAACATGAACGGCTCGCTGTTCTACAAGGGCGTGTTCAACAACCCGCTCAACGTGCAGCACTTCACCTACCCGATCGACGGTCAGGTGAACCAAACCCTGTACCCCGACCTGTACAGCTACAACTTCGACTATGTGAACATCCTGACCCTGCCGCTCGACCGGTACTCCTTCATGACGAAGGTGAACTACGAGCTGGACAACGGCATCGAGTTCTTCGCCTCGGCCGGCTGGACCGAGTACAAGGCCGCCACGGCCCTGGCCCCGACCCCGTTCCCGACCGTCAACACCCGCAACCCGAGCACCGCCCGGACGCAGGACGTCGTCTCGAGCCTGGTCACCCCGGGCCAGCAGATCGCCCAGCAGCTGGTGATCCCGAGCACCAACCCCTTCATCCCGGCCGACCTGCGCGCCCTGCTGAACTCGCGGACGGGTGATGACCCGGCCCTGGTCGGCGCCGGCGCCACCGAGCCCTTCCGGATGCGTCAGCGCACCCTGGACCTCGGCCTGCGTCAGTCGAACTACGAAAACACCGTCGTCCAGTTCCTGGCCGGCGTGAAAGGCCCGATCGCCGACACCGGCTTCAACTTCGAAGTCTCCGTCTCCGAAGGCCGCACCGAGATCGACCAGACGCAGACCGGGAACCTCAACACCCAGCGTATGCAGACCCTGATCGAAGCGGCCGACGGCGGCCAGAGCATCTGCGCCGGCGGCTTCAACATCTTCGGCCGTCAGCCCATCTCGGCCGCCTGCCGCACCTACCTGGCCTCGGCCACCACCCTGTCCACGGCGATGACCACCCAGATCGCCCAGGGCTTCGTGACCGGCAAGGTCGCCGAACTGCCGGCCGGTGACGTCTCCATCGTGCTCGGCGCCGAATATCGCGGCTTCGAATACGACTTCGATCCGGGTTCCGCCTCGGGCCCGATCTCGGGCTTCTCGACCCAGAACCCCGACCGCGGCACCAACTCGTTCAAGGACTACTTCGGCGAAATCGCCATCCCGCTCGTCAAGGACCAGCCCTTCATCAAGAGTCTGGAACTCGACCTCGGCGCTCGCTACTCCAAGAACGAATTCGCCGACAAGATCGCCGGCGACAAGGTCGAACTGGACGGCGTCTGGGCCTACAAGGCCGAGCTGAACTGGGAGGTCAACGATCTCCTGCGCGCTCGTGCTTCGTACCAGCGCTCGGTCCGCGCCCCGAACTTCTCGGAACTGTTCTCCGGCGGCGGCTCGGCTCCCCAGTACTTCGACCCCTGCTCGGTCACCAGCCAGGCCCGCAAGGGCGCCAATGCGGCCCAGGTCACGGCGCTCTGCCAGTCCGCCGGCTTCAACGGCGGCGTCTCGGGCTCGGCCATCGGCAACTTCGTGCAGACCCCGGGCTCGCAGATCGGCGTCGACCTGCTCGGCAACAAGGCCCTGAAGCCGGAAGAAGGCTCCACCTTCACCGCCGGCCTCGTCTGGAAGTCCCCGTGGGAAAACCAGTGGCTGTCGCGTCTGCAGGGTTCGATCGACTACTACAACATCAAGATCACTGATGCGATCCTGACCCCGACCCCGAACCAGATCGTGGCCGCCTGCTACAACTACTACGGCACCAACCCGACCTACAGCGCCGCCAACAGCAACTGCGATGGCATCCTGCGGACCGGTGGCGACATCCTCTGGGTCTACAACCCGAACAACAACTACGAAGAGTTCACCGCCTCCAACGGCGGCCACCAGAAGACCTCCGGCATCGACATCCAGTTCGATTACGGCTTCGATCTGGAATGGCTGGGTGCGCCTTCGACCTGGGGTTCGGTCCGCATGAACGCGGTCCTCACCCACGTGATCGAGTTCAAGCAGCAAGACCCGATCACCGGCGTGCCGGAACTCGACTTCGCGGGCACCGTCTCCTACTTCGGCGCTGGCCTCGGCACGAGCTTCCCGGACTGGAAGGCCACCATCAACACCAACTGGTCTGTCGGTGACTTCAAGTTCGACGCCCGCGCCCGCTACATCGCGGCGATGGAAAACCGTCTGAACATCGAGTTCCCGGGTGAAACCGAGTTCACGGGTCCGGACGCCGTCTGGTACCTCGACCTCGCCGGCACCTGGGCGATGACGGACAACGTCGAGTTCAAGCTCGGCGTGAACAACGTCTTCAACAAGGAAGCCGAGACCTACGCGCCGAACGTGCAGTCCGGCACCGATCCCTCCACCTACGACGTCGTGGGTCGCCGGGTGTTCGGTGGCGTGAAGCTGCGCTTCTAAGCCTGGTCTGAACTGACGAAATGGGGGCGGCGGACTTCGGTCCGCCGCCCTTTTTCGTGGGCGGTGCATCCAGGGTGGTCGTGCGGAGCAGCGTGGGGCGATAGGCCTATCCGATAAATCTCCTACGTCATCCCGGCCGCAGCGAAGCGGAGAGCCGGGACCCAGGAGCCCAGCCCAGTCACCTGGGCCCGGGATCGGCCTGGCGGCCGTCCGGGATGACGGGAGTTATTGTTCGGCGAGGGGAGCGTGCCCCCTCATCGCGCCGATCTCAGACCGGCCACCCTCCGAGGGAGAACTTCGCCCTCAGGCGTAGCCGAGCAGTTCCCGCAGACCGGGCGCCATGAAGTCCACCAGGCGCTTCTGGGTGTCGGGCAGGACGTCGGGCAGGGCCTGGCCCCCCGACAGCTTCTCGCGGGAGGTGGCGCTGTGCTCGCGGGCCGAGCCCACCTTCACCCGCTCGCGCCAGTCGTCGGGCAGGGCGATACCGAACTTGCCCAGCAGGTCCTCGAAGAAGGCCTTGGCCGCCGGGCCCTCCAGGTCCTTCAGGTGGGCGATGATGTCCTCGTAGCGCACCAGCTCCACCCCCGTGCCCAGCCAGGCCACGGCGTGGAAGGTGAAGACCTCCCGCAGGGCCGGCCCCTTGCCTGGAATGCCAAAGATCATCAGGTTCAACATCTGCTCGACGCTGACGGCCCCGTTCTTCAGGGGGTTGAGCTCAGGATGATCGAGCTGGTCCGACAGGCTGAACCGCGCCCGGGCCAGGACATAGTCATAGGGGTCGCGCACCAGCACCACCTGGCGCGCGTGCTTCAGCGCCATCAGCGAGATGTCGGCGAACACCAGGTGGCCGACGCTGAACTGCGGCCGGCCGGGGTTCAGCGCCCCGATGTGCTGCTGCAGGTTCTGCACCTGGATGAACTCGCGGTCGTAGTGCTGCTCGGTGGGCACGAACATGCGCACGATGTTGCGCAACAGGTGGGTGCCGCACTTGGGCACGCTGTTGAGGAAGGCCGTCTGCCGCAGCGGCGCCTGGGCGAACTTGCGCACCTCCGGCCCCAGGGTGTCGGGCTTGCTGCGGATGATGGCGACCGGTTGAGCCATGAGGACGCTCCTGGAGACAAGACCTATCGCTAGGCGCCGCGCCGCCCCGGCGCAACCGAAAATAAGACGCGCTTCGGCGGGGGAAAATCCGTTAGCCTCAACGAAAGTCCGAGGGGGGCGACGCATAGACAATGAGCGGTTTCGACCAGACGCGACGGGGGCTCATCGCGGGCCTGGCGGCCACGGGGCCGCTGGCGGGCTGCGCCGCGGTCCCGATGAGCGGGCGGGGGATGATCCAGGTCAACCTCACCGAGACCCCCCTGCCGCCGGTCAGCGCGCCGAATCCCCCGCCGCCCAGCGATGACGCCGTGCTGCAGGCCGGCTTCGATCCCGTCCAGCGGATGACCGTGCCGGTGCTGGTGGACGGGGCGGGGCCCTTCACCTTCGTGGTCGACACCGGCGCCAATCATTCGGTCCTGGCCATCGAGACCGCGATCGGCCTGGGCCTGCCCAGCGCCGGGACCGCCCAGATCCACGGCATCGCCGGGGTGGAGCCGGCCGAGACCGTCGCGGTGCGCCGCATGACCATCGGCAGCGTGGTCACCGGCCGCGTCCGCATGCCGCTGATTCCCCGCCGCGACCTGGGGGCCGACGGCCTGCTGGGGGTCGACGTCCTGACCCGCCGCGACGTGCTGCTGGATTTCGAGCGTAACCGCTTCAACATCGCCCCGTCGGACACCAGCTTCCGCAAGCGCGCCACCACCGGGGGCACGGGGCGGCTGGCGGCGCCGGTCTTCGACCCCAACATCGTGGTGGTGCCGGCCCGCTACCGGTTCGGCCAGCTCACCATCATCGATGCGGAGGTCGGCGTCGGCCTGCCCATCACCGCCTTCCTGGACTCAGGCGCCCAGTCGACGGTGGGCAACCTGGCCCTGCGCAACGCCGCCTTCCTGCAGGAGCCGGGCCTGGCCCTGCGCACCCAGAGGGTCCAGCTGGTGAGCGCCACCGGTCAGACGGTCTCCGGCGACCTGGCCCGCCTGCCGGGCCTGCGCCTGGGGGGGCTGCGCATCGGCAACCTCTCCTGCGTCTTCGCCGACCTGCACACCTTCAAGATCTGGGACCTCGTGGACCGGCCGGCCATCCTCATCGGCATGGACGTCATGCGTCACTTCCGGTCCATCGAGCTGGATTTCGGCCGCCGCGAGGTGGTGTTCCAGACCGGCAAGTCCCCCGACCCGCCGGTCTTCCCCCAAGGCTGATCAGAACTCGCGCGGGGCCATGACGCTGGTGTGGCTCTGGCCGCGCAGGCGTTCGTCGGCCAGGTCGTCCAGCACGCTCTGGGCGCGCGGGTCGCCCAGGATCCAGGCCGCCGCCGCCAGGGTCCTCACCGAGGTCGCGGACACCCCCAGGGCCCCTTCCAGGGCCTCGAAGGGCGAGGTCTGGCGGGTCATGCGCTTCAGGCGGACGTCGCCCTTCAGGTCGGCCAGGGCCTTGGCCTTGTCCACCGCCTGGTAGAAGCCGCCGATCTCGTCGACCAGGCCGAGCTGCCGGGCCTGGGCGCCGGTCCACACCCGGCCCTTGGCGATCTCGCGCACGCGGGCCTCGGGCAGGTGGCGGCCGCTGGCGACGCGGGCGATGAAGTTGCCGTAGATCTGGTCCATCCAGCCGGCGAAGTGGGCGCGGTCGCTGGCGGAGAACTCCTGGCCCATGCCGAAGGCGCCGGCATAGGGGGCGCCCACGCTGGTCTCGCGCACGTCGACGCCCTGCTTGGCGAGCGCCGGCCCGAGCGCGAACTTGCCGCCATAGACGCCGATGGAGCCGGTGAGCGTCGTGGGCTGGGCCACGATGGCCGAGGCCTGGGAGGAGATCCAGTAGCCGCCGGAGGCCGCATAGGTCCCCATGGAGATCACCACCGGCTTCTTGGCGGCCTTCGCCGCCCGGATCGCCGCCAGGATCTGTTCCGAGGCGGTGTCGGACCCGCCCGGCGAGTTCAGCCGGAAGACGATGGCCTTGACGTTCTTGTCCTCGACGGCGGCGTAGATGGCGTCCGACAGGTCGTCGGAATAGATGGTCGATCCGCCGGAGAAGGGGTTCTTCACACCGTCATGGCCGGTGATGATCGGGCCCTCGCCCTCCACCACCGCGATGGCCGCCCCCGAGCCGGCGCTGCGGTCGCGCACGGCGTGCATGTAGTCGCCGAAGTCCACCAGCTTGGCGCCGTCCCCGGCCTTGGTCAGCAGGGCGGTCTGGGCCTCCTTCACCTGGCCCACCCTGTCGATCAGGCCCAGCTTGGCGGCGCTCTCAGCCAGATAGGGGCCCGCTTCCATCGTCGCCTGCAGCGCGGCGGGGTTCTTCTTGCGGTCCAGGGCCGCCGTGGTCAGGCTGGTGCGATAGACCGAGCCCATCCAGGACAGGGTCGATTCCTTGTGGGCCGGCGTATAGTCGTCGTGCAGGTAGGGATTGACCGCGTTCTTGTACTCGTAGCGCTGCTCGTAGTCGGCCTTGACGCCGTACTTGTCGAACAGGCGCTTGAAGAAGACGTCCTCGCTGGCCAGGCCGGTGACCTGGAACGAGGCGCCGGGCTGCATCCACAGGTCGCCGCTCGAGGCGCCCACCAGATAGGTCGAGGTGACGATCCCGGAGGGATAGAGCCCCTGGCTGTGGGCCAGGACCGGCTTGCCGCTGGCCCGGAAGTGCTTGATGGCCAGGCGCAGCTCGTCGGCGGCGGCCGGCTCCATGCCCCCCTCGGGCAGGCGGATCAGCAGGCTCTTGATCTTGCCGTCGTTCTCGGCCCGCCTCAGGGTCTCGATCACCGACATCACCGACATCGAGCGCCGCCCGAAGGCCGCCAGGGGGTTGTTGGGGTCCTGGTCGGTCAGGCCGTCGCGCAGGTCCAGGTTCAGGACCGCCCGGGCGGGCGTGGCGTCGGGCCGGGCCGAGGCCGCGGCCAGGGAGATCAGCAGGAAGGGAATCCCCACCAGGAAAAGCACCAGACCCGCGAAGACGCCGGCCGCGGTGATGAGAAACTGCTTCATGGAAATCCTGCGGGGAGACGGCGCCCACAGGCTATATGGTTGTGCGTCTCGATCAAATGAAGACGCCGCAATCTCGGCGGGAGTTTCGCCGCAGGTGCGCGGATTAGCCTAGGCCGCGAGCGCCAGGCTCTTGGGCAGGACGTTGTCCAGGGACAGCAGGCTGACGATGCCCTCGTCGGTGGACATCACCGCGTCGACGAATTCGCGCACCTGGTCGGCGCCGACGTCCGGCGGCTCGTGCAGCATGTTCTCGGTGACGGTGAGGATGTCGCAGACCGCGTCCACCAGCAGGCCGACCTCGCGGTCGTGGATCTGGGTCACCACCACCACGGAGGACTGGTTGGGGGAGGCCATGCCGAGGCCCAGGCGCGAGGCCAGGTCCACCACCGGCAGGATCGAGCCGCGCAGGTTGATCATGCCCAGGACGTGGGAGGGGGCGTGGGGCAGGGGCGTGGACGCCGTCCAGCCGCGGATTTCCCGCACCGACATGATGTCTATGGCGAACTGCTGGCCGCCGGCCATGATCGAGATCAGCTCGGCGCCGACAAGCGGCAGACCCCCGGACGCTGGCATAGGACTTCCTCGCTGCGAATGATCGTCAGCCAACCGACTCACGACCTGTCCTCAGGTGTGGGGCGTGACGGTTAATGTTTCGGAAATCGCGCGCCGAACATGGGGCGCTGGGCCGCGGCGCTTTGTCGCTTGGGGGTGGCGGCCTTCGCGCGATCACGGCTTCATCGACACCGCGTCCAGGATGTAGGCGTTCAGGGCGATGGACATGTCCAGCATGATGACCTTGCCGATGGAGATGGACAGAGCCTCCACCTCGGCGGGCGTGTGCAGCTTGATGGCGGCCCGCAGCAGCTCGGACTGAAAGAAGCTGTAGGCGGCGATGTAGGTGTGAGGCGCGACGCGCGCCTGATAATGCGCCAGGCCCACCATCAGGCAGCTGTGCACATACCTCTGGTCGAAGTCGCAGCTGAACAGGTGGGTCCAGTGTTCCTTCTGGCGGTGCCGAAGCCGGTCCTCGTTGTGCCCCTTCAACAGGGCCTGGGTCTCGGGAAACCGCCGCAGATATTCGTAGAAGTGGGCGATGATGGTCTCCAGCCCGCCGTTCCGCATCACCTTGAGCTGGCCAAGGTTGGTCCGGGTCGATCCATCGATCTGGAAGCGCGACAGGCGGCTCTCCAGATCGACACGCTGGGCGAGCTTCATCGCACGATCGGTCATGCGGGCCGCGCCATCCATCTTGAGACTCCCCACCGCTGCCGATTCGGAAAGTCTCGCAGCCCCGCTCACTACGGCCAAGCTTCCAGGCAGGGCGACAGGCGCGCGAATCCGCGCAGGCGCGGCCCCGGCGGGACGTTGAAATGGGGATTGTTCGCGGGGAGAATCCGCCCCTCGCCGGCGCGAGGGAAGAATTGGTCGGAGTGGCAGGATTCGAACCTGCGACCCCCGCGTCCCGAACGCGGTGCTCTACCAGACTGAGCCACACTCCGACTTGAGGAGGGGGCTTATAGAGGAGCGCTTTCCACGCCGCAAGCGACCCTTGGCGCACCGCAGGCGGAAGTGGATCCCGGTTCCGCCACCCGACGCGCCCCCTTGTTTTGAATCCAGACCCTTCAAGCCGTTTCGGATGAATCCATCCGAAGCGGTCAGGGTCCAGGGGGCGTTGCATCCGGGGAAGGCTTGCGCTATCTCCACGCCCTCGCGCGGGCCCCGGCCCAGCGCCGTTCCTGCTGGGGAATGGTGTAATGGTAACACAGCGGTTTTTGGTACCGTCGTTCTAGGTTCGAGTCCTAGTTCCCCAGCCAGTCTCTCCCATTATCCCTGACGGTCGGCGAGGCGCTCGAAGTTCCCGCCACGCGCGAACCTTTCCCCCTGACCCGCCCTGATTGACTGGCTGCAACCTGCAATGCCAAGGTTGGCTGGATCCTGTGGGGATATCCCCCGGGCCTGTGGGGGACGTTTCGTGCCGACAGTGAGTTTCGCCGGCCCGGTCTACTTCGTCGATGTCCCGGAGTCGGCCGGCTATGTGGAGCGCCAGGTCGTGCTCTCGGCCCCCTCCGCCGAGGTGGTCACGATCGTCATCAAGGGCTTCGTCGCCAACAACGAGGATATCGACCAGTCGCCCCAGACCCTGGTGTTCCAGCCCGGCCAGACCGCCCTGACCTGGCGGGCCGCCATCGTCGATGACGCCCTCTATGAGGCCCACGAAGGCTTCACCTTCACCATCGTCTCGGCGACCAACGCCGATGTTCTGATGTCGCCGACCTCGTGGGGCTACACCCACCAGCTCTCCGTCAAGATCATCGACAGCGACGCGCCGGTGGGTCCGATCGTCCGGTTCTCCGGCGACGGCCGCCAGGTCACGGTCTCCGAAGGCGACGGCTATATTGAGCACCAGATAGAACTGTCGGCGCCGTCGACCGAGGTGGTGACCGTCAGGGTCGACGTTTCCGGCTACCACAATCCGGACGTCGACTATCAGCCCCAGACCATCACCTTCCAGCCGGGGCAGACCACCGCGACCTGGCGGACGGCCATCGTCGACGACAAGCTGACGGAGCTGACCGAGCAGGTGAGCTTCACCCTCGCGGGCGCCACCAACGCCACGGTGGAGCGGGCGGCCGACAGCGGGTTCAACCGGCTCACGGTGAACATCTTCGACAACGACGCCCCCGCCGGCCCCAGCGTCCGGTTCGCCGGCACGCCCTATGTCCACGAGGTCTCGGAGGGTTCGCGCGGGGTCGAGCAACTCGTCCAGCTCTCGGCGGCCTCCACCAAGACCGTCACGGTCACCATCGAAGGCGTCAGCTATCTGAGCTCCGACATGGTCGTCAGCCCCGTGGTGGTCACCTTCGCGCCCGGCCAGACGACCGCCCTGTTCCGCGGGGTGATCTATGACGACGCGAGCCGCGAGGACACCAAGGGCTTCTCCTTCCAGATCGTCTCGGCCACCAACGCCTCGGTGGATCCCACGGTCCTGCCCGAGGGGCCGGTCAGCCGGTTGCAGGGCTACATCTACGACAACGATTCCGACGGCACGGCCGGGAACGACTACCTGCGGTCAACCGTCGGCATGCCGCAGATCCACGGCGGGCTCGGGAACGACACCGTCGAGGGGTCGAACCGGGACGACTTCATCCGTGGGGATGAGGGGAACGACATCATCTATGCCGGCGACGGCTTCGACGACACCCATGGCAACATGGGCAACGACACCATCGCCGGCGGCCGTGGCCCCGACTGGGTGGTGGGGGGCAAGGACGAGGACCTGCTGTGGGGCGAGGACGGCGACGACGTCGTCTACGGCAACCTCGGCGGCGACACCTGCGTGGGCGGCGACGGCCGCGACTGGGTCCGCGGCGGCCAGGGTGACGACTCGCTGTCCGGCGGCGCCGGCGACGACTTCATGTCCGGCGACCGGGGGAACGACACCCTCTATGGCGGCCAGGGCGCGGACCGGTTCAACACCTTCGGCGACGCCGGCCTCGACCGGGTCATGGACTTCAACAGCGCCCAGGGCGACCGGGTCCAGTTCGAGGGGGTCACCCCCTACACCCTGCGCTTCGAGGGCGGCGACACCGTCATCGACATGGGCGGCGGAAACCAGATGATCCTGGTGGGCGTCACCGAGGCCAGCCTCGGACTCTGGCTGGCCTGAGGCCGCGCCTTCCAATGAGAAAATCCCGGTCACGGGACTCCCGGCGCGGAACAGATTTCGCCCAGGCCTGTTAGAGGGGCTCCTGCAACCGGGTCACCGATAATGGCCTCTCGCCCGCCCCTTGGACTCTGGCTCGCCGGCCTGGCCATCGCCCTCTGCGCCGGGGCGGCCAGCGGCGCGGCCCTGCGGCCGGGCCCGGCGGAAACCTCCGAGCCCCCGGCGCCCCAGATCCTGGCCCTGTCCCAGACCGACATGACCCGCTTCGACCCGCGCGCGCCCTAGGCTCGCCCGACCCGGGCCGCGGCAAATCGCAGCGATCTGGCCGCCGCCCAGGAGCGCGGGCCGGAAGAGGTCAATATTTAATCAGTCGAAACCTAGAAACACACGCGACCGGTCCCCGGTCGCGTGTGTGGAGTTTCTAGGCGTGTTCAGTAATTTTAAGATCGGTACGCGTCTGACATCAGGATATGTCATCCTGTTGATCTTGATGATCGCCATGGCGGGCGTGAGTATTAACCGAGTCAACACGATCAACGGTCAGTTGGCGACTATCAATGACGTCAATAGTGTCAAGCAACGATTCGCCATCAACTTCCGCGGCAGCGTGCACGACCGGGCGATCCGCCTGCGGGACGTCGTCCTGGTCTCCGATCCGGCCGAGCTGGCGACGGTCCTGGCCGACATCGACCGGCTGGGCGCCAGCTATGCGGCCTCGGCCAAGCCCCTCGACACGATCCTGGCGGCGGGCGAGCAGGTCACGCCGGACGAACTCGAAATCCTGGCCTCGATCAAGACAACCGAGGCCCGGACCCTGCCGCTGATCACCGAGGTGGTGCGTCTGCGCCAGTCCGGCGACGAGTCGGCCGCCCATGCCCTCTTGATGGGCGAAGCCCGGCCGGCCTTCATCCAGTGGCTGAAGGAGATCAACCAGTTCATCGACCTGGAGGAGGCCAAGAACAAGGCGGTGGCCAGCCAGGCCCGCGCCATCGCCCAGGGTTTCCAGGTCCTGACCCTGCTGCTCTGCGGCGGCGCCGTGGTGATCGGGGCCTTCATCACCACCTGGGCCCTGGTGGCCATCCGGCCCTTGCGGAGCCTGACGGAGGTGATGGGCGTCCTGGCCCAGGACGACTACGCCGTGGAGGTCGAGTTCGCCGAACGCGGCGACGAGATCGGGGCCATGGCCCGGGCGGTCCAGGTCTTCAAGGACAAGGGCCTGCAGGCCCAGGCCCTGGAGGCCGAGGCCGGCCGGATGCGCACCGCCGCCGACACCGAGCGCGGCCGCACCGAGGCCGAGCGTCGCGCGGTGGACGCCGAGCAGGACGCCGTGGTGACGGCCCTGGCCGCGAGCCTCGGGCGGCTGGCCCAGGGGGACCTGACCACCCGGATCGAGGTCGAATTCCAGGGCCGCTACCTGCAGATCAAGACCGACTTCAACGCCGCGGTGGACAGTCTGCGGGAGGCGATCGGCGCCATCTCCAACTCCGTGCGCGGGCTGCACGGCGGCTCCGACGAGATTTCGGCGGCCGCCGACGATCTCTCGCGCCGCACCGAGCAGCAGGCCGCCAGTCTCGAGGAGACCGCCGCGGCCCTCGACGAGGTCACCGTCACCATCAAGCGCAGCGCCGAGGGCGCCAAGCAGGCAGCCTCGGCGGCCGGCGAGGCCAAGGGCCAGGCCGAGCGCTCCGGCCTGGTCATGGGCGACGCCGTCCTGGCCATGGGCGAGATCGCCGAGAGCTCCGGCAAGATCTCCAACATCGTCGGCGTCATCGACGAGATCGCCTTCCAGACCAACCTTCTGGCCCTGAACGCCGGGGTCGAGGCCGCCCGCGCCGGCGAGGCGGGTCGCGGCTTCGCGGTCGTCGCCTCCGAGGTCCGGGCGCTCGCCCAGCGCTCGGCCGGCGCGGCCAAGGAAATCAAGGAGCTGATCGCCGCCAGCCGGCTCCAGGTGGAGCGCGGCGTCAAGGTGGTGGGCGACACCGGCGAGGCGCTGGAGGGCATCGTCACCAAGTTCTCCGAGATCGACCTGCTGATTACGGAGATCTCCAAGTCGTCCCAGGAGCAGGCCGTAGGCCTCAACCAGGTCAACGCCGCCGTCAACCAGATGGACCAGGTGACCCAGCAGAACGCCGCCATGGTGGAGCAGACCACCGCCGCGGCCGCCAGCCTCAAGGGCGAGGCCGCCGACCTGGGTCAGCTCGTCGGCCGTTTCCAGATCGCCCCGGCCGCCCCGGCCGCCGGTCGTCCGGAACCCGTCCGGGCCCCGCGTCATCCCCCGGCGCGCAACCCGGTGGCCGCTCTGCGCTCAAGGCTGCAGCGGTTGTCCTGAGCCGTCCCGCGCGCCCCGCCGCTTGGGGCGGCGGGCGGCCATTGACCCGGGCCGGCCGCTGGCGTGTGATCCCGGCCCATGGACGGGCGGGTCGATGAGCGGGGCGAGCAGGCGAAGCGGCTGCGGGACTATTTCGAGGTCCAGCTGCTGTTCGCCGAGGCGATCGCGGCGCGGACCTCGCGGCTCCTGTCGGACACCTGCCTGGAGCTCACGAACCTGCACCGCCGGTTTGGCCTCGGCCGCCCCGACGGCGGCGCGCCCTCGGCCGGGTGGGCGCGCTACGCCGCCGGCCTCGAGGGTTGCGCCTCCCACGCCGATCGCCTGGACTGGACGGTCGCGGTCTTCGCGGACGCTCCGCCCGAGGCCCGCGCCACCCGCCGCTTCGGCTGCTTCAGCTACGAGCTGCTGAGCCCCGACCCCGTGGTGCGCATCCACTTCAGCAACCGCGACAGCGCGGACGGCCTCGGCCCCCTGGCCCGCGCCAAGGCCGATCGTCGCCAGGCCGAGCTGCGGGAGATGTTCGCCCATATCGGCGCCCACCATACGGACGCGCGGACGGTCCGGGGCGGCTCCTGGCTCTACAACCTGGAGGCCTACCGCCGGCTCTTCCCGCCCGACTACGCGGCCTCGACCTTCGAGCCGGAGCGGGTCCGCCTGGACGGAACCTCCAGCTGGGGCCAGCTGCTGGACTTCCGGGAGGCCGTGAAGCCCGCCGTCCGCCAGGCCCTGCTGGACGCCCTCGACACCCTGGACCTCGCCGCCCCGTGGAAGGCCTTTCCCCTGCGCGCCCTGGGCGCCGAGGCGCCGATCGAGTCCTTCCACCGGTTCTACGGCGAGATCCCCGCGTGACCCTGCGCGCCGTCCCCTACCTGCTGATCGCCTTCCGCCTGCTGGCCGGACCGGCGATGCTGCTCCTGGCCTGGCGTCTGGAGGCCGCCGCCCGCGTCCCCTGCGCGGTGATCCTGGCGCTGGGGGTGCTGTCGGACATCTTCGACGGGGTCATCGCCCGGCGCATCGGCAGCGTCACCGACCGTCTGCGCACCTTCGACAGCCGCACCGACCTCATCTTCTGGTCCTGCGTCACCGCCGCCATGCTGCTGCTGCACCCCAGCCTGCTGGCCGCCACCTGGCCCATGGTTGCGGTGCTGGCGGCCCTGGAGCTCACCACCCACGCCATCAGCTTCGCCCGCTTCCGCCGCGAGGCCTCGCCCCACCATCTGCTGTCGAAGCTGTTCGCCCTGGCGCTCTGGGCCCTGCTGACCCTGATGCTGATCGAGGGCCGGGGCGGGCCGCTCCAACTCCTGGTCTTCGTCATGGGGATCGCCTCCCAGCTGGAGGCCATGGCCATCATGCTGACCCTGCCCGCCTGGCGGCCCGACGTGCGGGGCCTGCGCGAAGCCCTGCGCCTGCGCGCGGCGGCGCGGGCCTAGCGCCTCTGCGGGCCGGGCCTCAGCCGGCCTTGGCCGGGGCCAGGGAGATGTCCACCATGATCTCGCCGGAGATGGCCTCCAGGGCGTCCTGGACCGCCCGCGCGGTCAGGCCGGCCGGCAGGCGCAGGCGGGCTTCCAGATGGAACAGCGGCGCGCCGGAATGGGGTTCGGCGCTGATCCGGGTGCTGAAGGCCTCGATATTGACCCCCAGCCCGCTCAGGATCGCGGTCACCTGGGCGACGATGCCCAGGCGGTCCTGGCCCACCAGACTGAACAGCAGCTCCTCGCCGTCCGCGCCGGGCGCCGCGGCCAGGGCGGGCGCGATGCGCACCTCCAGGCCGTGGGCGTCCACTGCCTGCACGGCCGCCCGCAGGGCCTCGACGTCGCCGGCCTCCACCAGCACCGAGCCCACATAGAGCCCGCCCAGCCGGCTGAGATGGCTCTCCAGCCAGTTGCCACCGGCCGACAGCACCGCGGCCGCCAGGGCCTGGGTGAGACCGGGCCGGTCGCTGCCGACGACGCTGAGGATCAAGGTGGCCATGGCCGACGGTTTCGGTCCCGCGCGGGGCCACGTCAAGACCGGCGTGAGGGGAGGGGGCGCCGCGGCCACGTTCTCCCCGCCGCGGGCGCGGAGTGCGGAATTTCGCGCTTCCGAATAGTTCATTTCCGTATTATCCGTAATCGGCAGAGGCGCGCGCGGCACGCGGCGCTATCGATCGGCGGAGGGTGCGATGGACGAGACCAGGTTGTTGGAACGCTTCGAGGCAGGCACGCTGTCGGAATTCCACCACCGCGACCACATCGCCATCACCTGGTCGTATCTGCGTCGCGATGGCGTCGAAGCCGGATCGCAGCGCGTCAAGGCCGGGATCCTGGCCCTCGCGGCGGCCCATGACGCCTCGGCGAAATACCACGAGACCCTGACCCAGTTCTGGATTGGCCGGGTCGCGGCCGAGGTGGCGGCCGGCCGGTTCCAGACCTTCGAGGCCTTCATCGCGGCCCGCCCGGAGCTCCTGGACAAGGGGTACGCGCTGCAATTCTACCGGCCCGAAACCCTGGCGAGCGCGCAGGCCAGGACGGGCTGGCTGGAGCCGGACCTCAGGCCGCTGCCATGACGGTCCTGCCCCTGCTCATTCCCCTGGCCGCCGTGTTGGCGATGCTCCCGTGGCTCGGGCGGGGCCGGTCGCCCCGGCTCACCGACGACGCCTGGTCGGCGTGGGTGGACCCGCACCGGCGCGACATCCTCGTCGACGGGTTGCAGATGCACGCCATCGACCTCGGCGCCGGCGAGCCGGTCGTGCTGATCCATGGCATCGGCGACTCGACCTATTCCTGGCGGCAGAACGCCCAGGCCCTCGTCGCGGCGGGTCATCGCGTCCTGTTGATCGACCAGCCGGGCTTTGGCCGGTCGGCGATCCCGCCGCGCGGCTGGTCCTACAGCGTCGAACATCAGGCGCAGACCATCCTCAAGACCGTCGATCAACTCGGCGTCGGCGCCTTCAATATCGTCGCCCATTCGCTGGGCGGCGGCGAAGCCCTCTATCTGGCCATGACCCATCCCGATCGGGTCCTGCGCCTGGCGGTCATCTCGCCGGTGTCGGAGCGAACACCTTGCCCCTTCGGCGTCCTGACCGACATGCTGGTCGGCTTGGTGGGCGTTCGGCGGTTCACGGCGCTCGCGCTCCGCAGCGCCTACTTCCGGCCCGAAAAGGTGAGCGACGTGCAGATCGACGAATATGCCCGCCTGCTGGGGCGGCCGGGGCGTCTGGGGTCGGGCGTGCTCGGCGGCGTTTGCAGGACCTATTTCTCCAAGGCCTATGACCGGATGGCCGAGAGCTACCGGACGCTGCGGCCCAGGCTGCTGGTCATCTGGGGCCGGCAGGACACCTGGCATCCGGTGGCCTTCGGTGAGCGGCTGCAGGCGCGCGTCGCCGGGTCCCGGCTTGAGCTGATCGCCGAGGCCGGTCACAACGTTCACCAGGAACGCGCCGACCTGGTCAATCCGTTGCTGGTGGGTTTTCTTGGCGACCGCCTGGTTTGACTCGTCCCGGCCCGCCCCCTACGGCCTAGCAGATGTCCGCCCGCCCCGAGAGCCTCCGCCTTGTCCCGCCGCTGCACCGCGCGACCCATGCGGTGGGGCTGTTTGTGCGTTCGCTGCAACTGGGCGTGAGCCAGGCCGAGGGCCACATCCTGGCCCATCTGATGGCCGAGGGCCCCTCGACCGTGGCGGTGCTGCACGCCGCCTTCGGTCACCGTCGCTCCACGTTGACGGGCATCCTCGACCGCCTGGCCGAGGCCGGCCTGGTGAGCCGCGGCGTCCCGGAGGGCGACCGGCGCACCTTCCTCATCAGCCTGACGCCGCAGGGCGCGGCCCTGGCCGGCCAGGTGCACGCCGCCCTGGCGGGCCTGGAAGCCGCCGTCGCCGGTCAGGTCTCCCCCGCCGACCTCGCCGGCTTCGCCGCCGTCGTCGAAGCCCTGGCGGCGGCGGCCACCACGCCGACCGATTGAGGGCGGCGTGATGCTCGTGTCCCCGCATTCCTGACCGAGGTCGATTGCCATCGTCCGGCGGGCCACTAGCGTGGCCCCATGCCGATCATGTTCCAAACCCTGCTGACCGACGCGGGCCTCGACCTGGGCGCAGTCCGCCTGCTGCGGCATCAGCCGAAGGGGGTGAAAGACCCTTTCCGGCATTTCATACAGTGTTGCTGCACTCCTAGCGCGCAGGAGCGTGGGGTTGTCGACTCGACCCGAAGTTGCGCATGTTGGCGCAAGGGAGGAGCGTATGAGCGCGAACGACACGCTGACCATTCGATTCGAATATCCCGATCAACCGAACCGTCACGACGTTCCTTTCGGGTGGATCTCCGGGGTCGTGTCGTCGGTCGAGATCACCATTGATGAGGTCTTGAAGGCGGTAGCCGAGCCAAGCGGCTTATCTGAAAATCGGGTTGTGACACTTCACCTAACTGCCGAGCCACGCCGCGGCTCCTTGGTCTTGACCTTCGCGATTGTTACCGTTGGGTTGCTGGTGCTGAGCAAACACTATGCCGACGACGCGCTGCGCCTCAATCTGCCGAGTCTAACCAAAGCGGCTGATGCGTCGACAATTGCGGCCTTAGCTCTACAGGTCGCACTGGCTCCTTGGGGGGAACTGGGACAAGTGACGGGGCACGCTAAGCCGCCGCCGCAAGAGGAGCCGGAATGTGTGCTTGCGGCGACGATCTCCGCCGACTTGAACGAGCCCCTGACGGGGGTTGCAGACCTGATGAAGCTGGCAGAGAATTTCAAATGCAAGGTTAGCATTCAGGTTCGCAGTTATCCACCCGTTGATCTCAACGAACCACTTGGTACCAATGCTTCAAAATCGAGGCTAAAGCCGCCGTATGTTGCTGGTGAGGTTGCGGTTGAACGTGCGGGAGTCACCGTCTACGGCCGGAAGAAATATAAACTATTTCGCGACACTGGCGGTAATTATATTCTGATCTTCGAAGATCAGCAGGCGGTCCCTGAGCGCCGACGATTGTCAGTCATCGGCACCTGGTTGTCCCAATCTGAGGCCGCGACACTTCAAGGCGTTCGAAGTGATGACGACGTCTTTCGTGTTACCCGGTTTGAGGTCGCCAAGACCGAGCCACCGCAACCACTGCGCCCACCGATCGACGGCGTTCGTAGACAGTGAAGCCCAGCAGGTAATTGCGCTGACACTGTACGAAAACGCTCAGCCCCTCCGCGCCCACTTGCCCCCACCCCCCGTCAAACGTGCGCCGCCCCCAAAACAATCGCTAAAGTCTAGCGTCCCGCCTTTTTCGGCGCCATCGTCAAAACCTGACGCGCGGGGAGGGCTTCATGGCGCAGGTGCAGTTGTTCGACGGCTATGACGCCGACGCCTATCGCAACAGCGACCTGGTGGGCTCCACCCTGGTCATGCTCAATTCCGGCGGCGAGGTCTTCCACTGGAACGCCGACCGCTACTTCATGGCGCTCACCGGCTCGGGCCTGACCTATGGCGGGCCGAACGGGGCGCTGCTGACCGGCGGGGTGATCACCGGCTTCAGCCTGGCGGCGTCCTACGGCCGGATCGCCATCACCGGCGCCCACGCCGACGCCTCGGTCCTGGGCCTGGCCTATAGCGTCGGCGACGACAGCCTGGGGGCCTCCACCCTGCTGGCCGGGGACGACGTCATCGAGGAGGTGGTAGGCGCCCCACCCACCTCCACCCCCAACGCCGACGAGGTCTATCTGGCCCGCGCCTGGGGCGGCAACGACCTGATGCTGGGGGGCGGGACCCGCTCCAGCTTCTTCGGCGGCGACGGGAACGACACCCTCGACGCCCGGGCGGGCGATGGCAACTACCTGCGGGGCGACGCGGGCGACGACTCCGTGCTCGGGGCCGGCGGCTTCGACGACATCAACGGCAATATGGGCCGCGACACCGCCCACGGCGGCGGCGGCGGCGACTGGGTCGTGGGGGGCAAGGACAACGACCTGCTGTTCGGCGACGCCGGCGGCGACGTGGTGGACGGCAACCTCGGAAACGACACCCTCAGCGGCGGCGACGGCGCCGACCTGGTGCGCGGCGGCCAGGGCGACGACCTGGTCTCCGGCGGGACCGGCGACGACTATCTGTCCGGCGACCGCGGCGCCGACACCCTCACCGGCGGCGCCGGCGCCGACACTCTCCACGGGACGTCCTTCGGCGGCCTCGACTGGGTGCTGGACTTCCGTCTGTCAGAGGGCGACCGCGTCCTCCTCGACCCCGGCACGGCCTTCCAGCTGAGCCAGGTGGGCGCCGACGCCGTCATCGACATGGGCGGCGGCAATCAGATGATCCTGGTGGGCGTGTCGCTGGCGAGCCTGTCCCCCGGCTGGATCACGCTGGGCTGAGGCGCGGCCGTCTGGCTCCTCTCCTCGCCCCCTGGGGGCTCCCATATTGCCCGGTCCGGGTCATGGCCGCGCGCGACGTCGCCACCTATAAGGGCTTCAAAGGGTGGGCCCCGCGGCCACCTGGACATTGACCCGGCGGGCTCGGAGGTGACGGCCATGAAAGTGTATTTCGCCTCCGACCATGCCGGGTTCGACACCAAGAACCGGCTCGTCGAATATGTCCGCGATCACCTCGGCCACGAGGTCGAGGACTGCGGCGCCCTGGTCAATGATCCGCAGGACGACTACCCGGCGATCATCGCGCTGGCCGCCCGGAAGCTCTCGCAGGACGTCGCCGCCGGCAAGGACAGCCGCGCCATCGTCGCCGGCGGCTCAGGACAGGGGGAGGCCATCGTCGCCAACCGGTTCAAGGGGGTCCGCTGCGCGCTCTACTATGGCGACCCGGGGAACGCACAGGTGGACGCCTCGGGCAAGCAGCTGGATATCCTGACCTCGACGCGCGAACACAACGACGCCAACGCGCTCTCCCTCGGCCTGAGGTTCCTGACCCTCGACCAGGCCAAGGCGGCCGTCACCCGCTGGCTCGCCGCCCCGTTCCCCGGCGACGCCCGCCACGCCCGCCGGATCGCTCAGATCGATCAGGTCTAGGCCCCGACCCTCACCCCACCTTCAGCCGCACGAACACCATCCCCGCCGACGGCTCGCCATAACTCGTCCCCAGCGCGCCGGGGATGTCGAAGGCCGAGACCAGCCCGCCGATCCCCAGCTTGACGCCGGGCCGGATCGTCCAGTCGTGGATGGCGCCTACCGAGAGCTTGGCCACCGTCACCGCCGGGGCGCCGTGGACGCCTGAGAGTTCGTCGGCGTCCACCTGTTCGGCGCGGCCGAACAGGGTCCAGGCCTCGTTGGGCGCCCAGGCGGCCTCGGCCAGATAGCCCCACAGCACCGGGCCCGGCGACTTGTCCTTGCGGGCCACGGCCAGGGTCGCGGCCAGCTGGCCGCCGCCGTCCAGGCGCTTCACATAGGCCAGGCTGGTGGAGACGCGGGCTTCGTCGTGGTCGGGCTCCAGGGCCTCGGGGCTCTTGATGTCGGCCCAGCTGGCCTGCACAGACCAGTTCGGGCCGGGGTTCCAGGAGATCCGCGCGGCGGTGGAGTCCAGCGCGCCGGTCTCGATGTCGTAGCGCTTCTCGTCGGGCTCGCGGCCGCGGAAGCGCGAGGCCTCCACCTTCCAGTCGCCCTGGACATAGCCCGCGGTCAGCACCCCGAAGGTGATGTGGGTGCTATCGAGCCAGTGGTGGCTGATGGGCGCCTCGGGGCTGTCCATGGCCGAGAGCCGGTGCATGAAGCTGGGGGGGCCGAAGGCGGGCTCGCCGGGCAGGCCGCCATAGATGAAGACGCTGCCGCGCTCGCCCACCGGCAGGCTGTAGCTGGCCGACAGCTCCATGAAGAGGTCGTGCGGGTGCTGGCGGTCGATGATCGGGGTCTTGCCGTCGGCGCTCTCGCCGGCCGCCAGCAGCAGGGGGTAGCCCTTGGCGCCCATGAAGGGGTCAGGGCTGAGCATGGCCCGCAGGCCCACGGTGCCGGCCCCCAGGGGCCGCTGGGCCATGGCCATCACCATGCCGGCCAGGAAGGCCTTGTCGCCGCCGCGGGGGCCGCCCTGGTCGGAATAGACCACATTGATCAGGGCGTGGCTCATGGTCATCCAGTCGCCGTGCATGCCCATGCCGCCCATGTGCGGGCTGGCGTCGGGCTGCCAGGCGGTGCCCGAGCCGTCGCGGGTCATGGGGAAGGGGCCGAGCGCGCTGGTCATGGCGTGGTCCATGGCCGCCATGTCGTGCGCCGGGGGGGCGGCGTCGTCGGTGGCGGTGGCCGTTGTGTGGCCGCTCATGTCCATGCCCTCCATGCCGGACATGTCGTGGCCGGCGTGCGGATCGGTGGGACCCTGAGGGTCACCTGTCGGCGTCTGTTGGCCGGCCGGCGGCATGGCCATGCCCGGCATGTCTTGAGCGTGCGCGGCGGTGGCCAGCGCGGCGAGGGCGGCGGCGGCGAGGAGGGTAGCTTTCATGGGGGAGGTCGCTCGGGTCTAGTGGGTGCTGCGTTCCAGCAGGGTGATGAGTTCGTTGGCCTTTTTGCGCTGCTCGTCGGCGTCGCCGCTGACGATGGCGCCCTCGATGCAGTGGCTCAGATGGTCGCGCAGCATCTCGGTCTCCACCTTGGCCAGGGCGGCGCGGACCGCCTGCAGCTGGGTGAGGATGTCGATGCAGTAGCGGTCTTCGTCGACCATCCGCGCGATGCCGCGCACCTGGCCTTCGATCCGGCTCAGCCGCGTGAGCAGCTTGGGTTTGTTCTCGCGTTTCATGCCGCCCTTATATACCCCCCTAGGGTAATTGCAATATGCCCCTGGGGGGTATATGTGCTGACCCTCGTTATCTACCCTCCAGGGCGACCGACATGTCCCACGACCACGACCATCACCCCCACGACCACCCGCTCATCGACCCCGTCTGCGGCATGACCGTGAAGACCGACACCCACCGCCACCTGCACGAGGGGGTGGAGTTCGGCTTCTGCTCGGCCGGCTGCAAGACCAAGTTCGCCGCCGACCCGGGCAAGTATCTGGAGGAGCGCGCGCCCGAGCCGCCGCCCCCGCCCGGCACGATCTACACCTGCCCCATGCACCCGGAGATCCGCCAGGAGGGCCCGGGCTCCTGCCCCATCTGCGGCATGGCCCTGGAGCCGGAGCTGGTCAGCCTGGACGCCGGCCCCAACCCCGAGCTCGTCGACTTCACCCGCCGCTTCTGGATCGGCCTGGCCCTCACCGCTCCGGTCTTCGTCCTGGAGATGGGCGGCCACGCGCTGGGCATGCGCACCCCCTGGCCCATGGCCTACAACCCCTGGATCCAGCTGCTCCTGGCCACCCCGGTGGTGCTGTGGGCGGGCTGGCCGTTCTTCGAGCGGGGCTGGGCGAGCCTGGTCAGCCGCAACCTCAACATGTTCACCCTTATCGCCCTGGGGGCGGGGACGGCCTGGCTCTACTCGACCTTCGCCACCCTGTTCCCCGCCGCGATTCCCAATGATTTCAAGACCCCCGGCGGCCAGGTCCCGATCTATTTCGAGGCCGCCGCGGTGATCGTGGTCCTGGTCCTGCTGGGCCAGATGCTGGAGCTGCGGGCCCGCGAGGCCACCTCCGGCGCCATCAAGGCCCTGCTGCACCTGGCCCCCAAGACCGCCCGCCGGATCAGCCCCGACGGGACCGACCACGAGGTCGCCATCGACCAGATCGCCGTCGGCGACCGCCTGCGGGTCCGCCCCGGGGAGAAGGTCCCCGTCGACGGCGAGGTGCTGGAGGGCGCCGGCGCCGTGGACGAGAGCCTGGTCACAGGGGAGTCCATGCCGGTGGAGAAGGCCAAGGGCGCCCGCCTGGTGGCCGGGGCCATCAACAGGACCGGCTCCTTCGTCCTGCGGGCCGACAAGGTCGGCGCCGACACCCTGCTGTCGCAGATCGTCCAGATGGTGGCCCAGGCCCAGCGCAGCCGCGCCCCCATCCAGCGCCTGGCCGACCGGGTCTCGGCCTGGTTCGTGCCGGCGGTCATCGCCTCGGCGCTTCTGGCCTTCGCCGCCTGGTGGTTCCTGGGCCCCGACCCCAAGTTCGCCCACGCCCTGGTGGCGGCGGTCTCGGTGCTGATCATCGCCTGCCCCTGCGCGCTTGGCCTGGCCACACCGATGTCGATCATGGTGGGCGTCGGACGCGGCGCCCAGGCCGGGGTGCTGATCAAGAACGCCGAGGCCCTGGAACGGCTGGAGAAGGTCGACACCCTGGTGGTCGACAAGACCGGCACCCTCACCGAGGGCCGCCCCGCCGTCACCGAAATCCATGTCGCGCAAGGCTTCGCGGAGACCGACCTGCTGCGCCTGGCCGCCAGCCTGGAGCGGGGAAGCGAGCATCCCCTGGCCGAGGCCGTGGTCCGCGCCGCCCTGGAGCGCGGCCTCACCCTGGCTGAGCCCAAGGACTTCGACTCCCCGGTCGGCAAGGGCGTCACAGGGTCCGTCGACGGCCGCAAGCTGGCCATCGGCAGCGACCGCTTCCTCACCGAGTCCGGGATCGACATCGGCCCCCTGAAGGCCGCCGCCGAGGCCCTGCGCGGCCACGGCGCCACGGGAATCTTCGTCGCCATCGACGGCGCCCTGGCCGGCCTGTTCGGCATCGCCGACCCGATCAAGGCCGACGCCGCCGAGGTGGTGGCCGAGCTGCGCGGAGCCGGGGTGCGGGTGGTCATGCTCACCGGCGACAACCGTGTCACCGCCCAGGCCGTGGCCGCCCGCCTGGGGATCGCCGAGGTGGAGGCCGAGGTCCTGCCCCAGGACAAGGCCGCCGTGGTGGCTCGCCTGAGGTCGCAGGGCCGCATCGTCGCCATGGCCGGGGACGGGGTGAACGACGCCCCGGCGCTCGCCGCCGCCGAGGTGGGGATCGCCATGGGCGCCGGCTCCGACGTGGCCATCGAAAGCGCGGGGATCACCCTGCTGCAGGGCGACCTGCGGGCCCTGCTGCGGGCCCGCCGGCTGTCGCGGGCGGTGATGGGCAACATCCGCCAGAACCTGGTCCTGGCCTTCGTCTACAACGTCCTGGGCGTGCCCATCGCCGCGGGCGTGCTCTATCCGGCCTTCGGCCTGCTGTTGACCCCGGCCATCGCCGCGGCGGCCATGTCGCTGTCCTCGGTGAGCGTCATCAGCAACGCCCTGCGCCTGAGGCTGATCAAGCTCTAGAGCACGTCAAGTTTTGAAGCTGGACCCTTCTTGCCGTTTCAGATGGATCCATCTGAAACGGTCAGGGTCTAGTGGCCGGTCAGGACCAGGCCGCCGGCGTCGGGAAGGGTCGCGTCGCCGCCGTTCAGGGGCTTCTGCATCCAGACGGTGTCGACCCAGCGCCCATGCTTGAAGCCGACGCTGCGGCAGACCCCGGCATGCTCGAAGCCGAGGGACCGGTGCAGGCCGATGGAGCCGGCGTTGCCGCTGTCGCCGATCACCGCCATCACCTGGCGCAGGCCGAGCGCCTCGCAGGCCGCCAACACCTCCGTGAGGACGGCCTTGCCCACGCCGCGCCCCTTGGCGTCGGGGGCCACATAGACGCTGTCCTCCACGGTGAACCGGTAGGCCGCGCGGGGCCGGAACAGGCCGGCATAGGCGAAGCCCAGCACCTTGCCGTCCGCCTCGGCCACCAGGTGCGGCAGGCCCCGCTCCACGATGGCCAGGCGGCGCGCGGCCATCTCCTCAGGCGAGGGCGGGACCTCCTCGAAGGTGCCGAAGCCGTGCAGGACGTCGTGGCCGTAGATGGCCGCCAGGGCGGCCGCGTCGCTCTCCAGCGAAGCTCTGACGATCATGGCTTCTCCCACCCCTTGTCCATCGCCCAGATGGCGAAGGCATAGTCCAGGGCGATCTCCTTGAGGAAGTCGAACCGCCCCGAGGCGCCGCCGTGGCCGGCCTCCATGTTGATCTTGAGCAGGATGGGAGCATCCGATGTCGAGAACTGCCGCAGTCTGGCCACCCACTTCTCCGGTTCCCAATAGGTGACGCGCGGATCGGACAGGCCCCCGGTCGCCAGGATCGGCGGATAGGGCAGGGCGGCGACCTGGTCGTAGGGGCTGTAGGCGGCGATGGTGTCGTAGGCCGCCGCGTCCTCCAGCGGATTGCCCCACTCGGGCCACTCCGGCGGGGTCAGCGGCAGGGTGGTGTCGCTCATGGTGTTGAGCACGTCGACGAAGGGCACCGCGGCGATGATCCCGGCCCAGAGGTCGGGGCGCAGGTTGGCCACCGCCCCCATCAGCATGCCGCCGGCCGAGCCGCCATAGGCCACCATTCGCCCGGCCTTGCCGTATCCCTCGGCAGACAGATGCTCGGCGCAGGCGATGAAGTCGGTGAAGGAGTTGATCTTCTTCTCCTTGCGGCCATCCAGGAACCAGCCCCAGCCCTTGTCGGAACCGCCGCGCACGTGGGCCACAGCCCAGATCCAGCCACGGTCCACCAGGCTGAGGCTGCGGATCGAGAAGCTGGGCTCCATGGCGTGGCCATAGGCGCCATAGCCGTAGAGCAGCAGGGGCGCCGAGCCGTCGAGCGGGGTGTCCTTCAGCATCAGGACGGTGATCGGAACCTCGGCGCCGTCGGCGGCCTTGGCCATCAGGCGGCGCGCCACATAGCGGGCCGGATCGTGGCCGGAGGGGATCTCCTGCGTCTTGCGCAGGGTCCGCTCGCGGGTGGCCATGTCGTAGTCGAACCACTGCCGCGGCGTGGTGGGGGACTGGTAGACGAAGCGGGTCAGCGGCGTGTCGTACTCGTAGCCGCCGGTGAGGGAGAGGGCATAGGCCTCCTCGTCGAAGGCCACCTCGTGTTCGCCGCCGGCCCGGTCCATCACCACGATGCGGTCGCTGGCGTCGACCCGCTCCAGCCGCACCAGGTGGCCCGCATAGGCCGAAAAGCCGGTGATGTAGCGGCCGGGCTTGTGGGGGACGAAGTCGGCCCAGGTGAACTTGGCCGGAATCTCCGCGGTGCTGGTCACCAGCTTGAAGTCGATGGCCCCGTCGTCATTGGTGCGGATCACCCAGCGGTCGCCCCAGTGGTCCAGCTCGTACTTGATCCCGACCCGGCGCGGCTCGGAGACGAAGGGCGGGCGGGTCGGATCGGCGGCCGGGATCAACCAGATCTCGGTGGTCTCCTGGTTGCCCACATGGATGGCGATGTGGCTGTCGTCGGCGGTGGTCCCGACGCCGAGGAACATGCCCTCGTCGGCCTCCTCATAGACCAGGATGTCCTCGCCGCCGCGCGCTGGGCGGCGGAAGACCTTGGAGGGGCGGGCGTTCTCGTCGCGCCAGATCCAGAACAGCCACTGGCTGTCGGGCGAGAAGGTGAAGTCGCCGTAGGCGCTCTCGATCTCCACCGGCAGGGCCTCGCCGGTGGCCAGGTCCTTGATCCGGATCGTGTAGTACTCCGACCCCTGCTCGTCGGCGGCCCAGGCGTAGAGCCGATGGTCGGGGCTGTGATGGGCCGCGCCCACCTGGAAGAAGGGCTTGCCCTTGGAGAGCGCCTCCTCGTCCAGCAGCACCACCTCGCCGTCATTGCGGCCCCGCGGCCGGCGGCCATGCACCGGATGCTCGGCGCCGATCTCGTAGCGGACATAGTAGTCCCAGGCCCCGTCGGAGGCGGGCACCGACGAATCGTCCTCCTTGATCCGCCCCTTCATCTCGGCGAACAGGGCGTCCTGCAGGGCCTGGGTCGGCGCTTCCAGCAGGGCCTTGGTGTAGGCGTTCTCGGCCTCCAGATGCTCGCGGATGTCGGCGCGCAGCACCTTGGGATCGCGCAGCACCTCCTTCCAGTTGTCGTCCTTCATCCAGGCGTAGTCGTCGACGCGCGTGCGGCCGAGCTGGGTGAAGGTTTTCGGCTGGCGCCGGGCGGTGGGCGGTGTGGGACGGGTCATGCCCGTTAGATGCGCCAGGCCTGAGGCGCTCTCAAGGCCTTGAGGCGTTTCCGACGCGGCAATCGGGCGCACGGGTCGCAGGCCAGATGGGCCTTTGCGTTAACCGTGATCTTAAGGAACTATCTGCTTTAGTCGGGTGCGTGAGTTGCGACTTTTTCGGGGGCGTCGATGGTCTATGACCTTTCCGTGGAATTGATCCACGCGACGGTGCAGCTAGAGCAGCCGTTGGGCGATGGAACGCGCACCGTGGGCACCGGGTTCCTGATCCAGTCGATCAGCCCCGACGGCCAGCCGCACACCGTCCTCGTCACCGCCAATCACGTGCTCTCCAAGATGCCCGGCGCCGAGGCGCGGATCGGCTACCGGATCGAGAATCCCGACGGCTCCTGGACCTATTCGCCCCAGACCCTGAAGATCCGCGACAGCGCCGGCCATGAGCTGTGGACCCACCACCCGTCCCGCGACGTGGCCGCCATCTCCATCACCGCGCCGGAAGAGTTCGCCAAGGCCGCCATCCCCCTGACCTGGCTGGCCGACGACCAGACCTTCGCCAGCCTGCAGGTGGGCGCGGGCGACGAGATGATGGCGCTCGGCTTCCCCCGCGGCCTGGCCGCCAACCGGGCCGGCTTCCCGATCCTGCGGGCCGGCCGCGTGGCCTCCTATCCCATCGCCCCGGCCAAGGTCTTCCCGACCTTCCTGCTGGATTTCAGCGTCTTCCCGGGCAATTCGGGCGGGCCGGTGTTCATGGCCGACAATTCGCGCCGCCGCGTCGGCGCCACCGAGGCGCAGCCGGCGCAGTTCATCGCGGGTCTGCTGACCCAGCAGGTGGAGCTGAACAATGAGCGCCTGGAGATCGGGATCGTCACCCAGGCCAAGTACATCCGCGAGACCATCGGCCTGGTGGAGAACCCCTACGCCCCGGTGACCACAGCCTCCAACGAGGTGTTCACGGGCGCCAAGGCGGCCTCGGCCGAAGAGGCCGTCTCGCCCGACTGGTAGCCTCCCCGCCCCGAAGGGCAGGGAGAACTCTCAGGTCTTACGCCCCGTACAGCAGGGACAAGGTCTCGGCGATGCAGGCGGGCTTGTCCTCGCCTTCGATCTCGATGGTGCATTCGTTGCGGATCTGCACGCCGCCGGCCTTGGGCTCGACGCCGATCAGCTTCTGACGCAGGCGCACGCGCTTGCCGACCCGGACCATGTTCACGAAGCGAACCTTGTCGGAGCCGTAGTTGATGCCGCGGGTCACGCCCTTCACCGGCAGCAGGCCGCCGCCCAGGAAGGGCAGCAGCGACAGGGTCAGATAGCCGTGGGCGATCGGTCCGCCCATCTCGCGATTGGCGCGCTCGACGTCGACGTGGATCCACTGATGGTCCCCGGTGGCCTCGGCGAACTTGTTGACGCGGTCCTGGGTGATCTCCAGCCAATCCGACACGCCGGTCTCCTGGCCCACCAGGCCGGGCAGATCCTTGAATTCCACGGGGTTCATACGTCTCTCCGTCGTCTTTGAAACAGGTGTTCGACGTCTAGCATCTGACGGGCGGCGGGCAAGGGCGCATCAGGCGATGGCCTCGGCGACATAGGTCCCGTAGACGCCGTCATGGACCCGGCTCACCAGGCGGAAGCCGGCCTCGGTGATCATGCGGGCCAAGATCCAGCCGAAGGTCGTGTGCTCCTCGCGCACGTGGCAGGCGACGTCCTCGCGGCTGTAGCCGGTCTCCCGCGTCATCCAGCCGATCCAGCTCTCCACTGTGCGCGGGATGGCGTCCGGCGGGCAGTTGAAGACCACGTCGCGGATATAGAGCCGCCCGCCCGGCTTCAGGGCGTCGCGCATGCGGGTGAGCGCCACGGCCTTCCACATGTCGGGCAGGTGATGCAGGGCGTTCTTGGTGACGATCAGGTCGAGGTCGCCGCTGGCGGGGAAGGTCAGGAAGCCGCCCCGCTCGAAGGCGATGTTGCTCAGCCCCTGGTCGCGGGCCCGGGCCTGGGCGGTGCGCAGCATGGCGCCCGAGACGTCGATGGCCCGGACCGAACGGGCCATGCCGGCGGCCGCGCAGGCCAGGATGCCGGTGCCGCAGCCGATGTCGGCCAGCGCCGTGTCGCGGGTCACCCCCAGGCCCGAGAGCAGGGCGCGGTCGGCGGCGGCGTCGCCTCCCTGGCGGCCGTCGTAGGTCGCCACCTGGCCTTCGTCCTCGAAGTCGAGGCCGACCTGCCTGAGATCGTCGTACCACCAGTCGGGTTGGGTCATGTCTGTCTCCATCTGTGACGCGGATGGAGAGGGTCTGTCCGATCCATCCGCAGGCTTGCGGGGGATCGGATTGCGGTGAGGTCTGGCTAGACTCGCGCGCGTCCAATCCCCGGGAGGGGATTGGCTACTTTCCGGGCGAGGCGGGTCTGCGGGCTCATGTTGGAGCCAGACTACACCGAACGGGGAAGTCGTCTAGGGCATGTACTCACAGACTGAAGGCCGGCGAAGCCGCAGGCTTGGCGGCGACGACCGACAGGCTGACCCTGGGAATGTCAGAGATGGGTGGTTAGCGGACCAAAATGCCTTTGCCGACGTCACCCGTCTCTAGGTCAACAAGATACTCACCGCCGTTCCAGTTGTACGCGGTGAGCCGCCCGGTATCGGTCAGAGAGATGTTGGTGAAGGGCTGTCGCTCGCCGTCATCCGCCACCGACTGGATGCGCCAGAGCACTTTACCCCTCGCCGTGCAGCGGCAGACGTTGCGGTTCACCTCCTCCTGATCGCTTGCGCTCCCGAGCATCTGTACGAGAACGACGGTGTCGCCATCCGGCAGGCTCAGGGTGACTTCCGCAGGTGCGCCGCTCTTCTGCATTCGGTGACTGTGACGGTTTGCTGGACGTCTGCAAGGGGTCGAAGGCTGGCATTGGCTTCTGCGCCGAAGGCGGACTTGCCCGAAATTATGAGGACAGGCCCTAGACGATCTTGGAGCCTTCCTTGCCCCAGTAGGCGTCGCGGATCAGGCGCTTGTAGAGCTTGCCTGTGGGGTGGCGCGGCAGTTCCTGCATGAACTCCAGCATGCGCGGCGACTTGATGTGGGAGAGGTTGGCCCGGCAATAGGCCATCAGCTCGTTGCGCAGGTCGTCCCCGGCGTCGGCCCAGTCGGCGGGCTGGATGACCGCGACGACCTTCTCGCCCATCTCCTCGTCGGGGGCGCCCACCACGGCCACGTCGGCGACGCGGGGATGGGTGACCAGCAGGTTCTCGATCTCCTGCGGATAGATGTTCACCCCGCCGGAGATGATCATGAAGCTCTTGCGGTCGGTCAGGTAGAGGAAGCCCTCCTCGTCCACCCAGCCCACGTCGCCCAGCGTGGTCCAGCCGTGCTTGTTGGTGTTCTCGGCGATCTTGTCGGGGGCGTTGTGATAGGTGAGCGGCGCGCCGTTGGCGAAGTAGACGACGCCTTCGCTGCGGGGCGGCAGGGGTTCGCCCTCGTCGTCGCAGATCTTGACCTCGGCGGTGGTGCCCTTGCCCACCGAGCCCTTGTGGGCCAGCCAGTCCTCCGGGCCGATGTAGCAGAAGCCGTTGCCTTCGCTGCCGGCGTAGTACTCGTGGATCACCGGACCCCACCAGCTCATCATCTGCTCCTTCACCGGGATGGGGCAGGGGGCGGCGGCGTGGACGGCCGAGCGCATGGAGGAGACGTCGTAACGGTCGCGGACCTCCTGCGGCAGCTTCAACATGCGCACGAAGTGGGTGGGCACGAACTGGCCGACGTCGACCTTGTGCTTCTCGATCAGGCGCAGGGCGTCCTCTGGATCGAACTTCTCCATCACCACCACAGTGCCGCCCAGCCGCTGGACGCTCATGCACCAGCGCAGGGGGGCGGCGTGATAGAGCGGCGCGGGGGACAGGTAGACGCTGTCGGGCCGGAAGCCGAACAGACCCTGGGCCATCATGGCCAGCGGATTGGGGGCGTCGATCGGCGCGCCGGTCAGGGCCGGCTTGATCCCCTTGGGACGGCCGGTGGTGCCGGAGGAATAGAGCATGTCGGCGCCGGCGCTCTCGTCGGCCACCGGGGTCGTGGGCATCTTGTCCCGGGCGGCCTCGAAGCTCTCGTAGGGGGCGCGGGCCTCGCCCACCATGTAGAGCTTCACGCCCGGCAGCAGGGCCGGCAGCTCGTCGATCACCGGGCCAACGCCGGCCGAGGTGATCAGCAGCTTGGCCGCGCAATCCTTCATGATGTAGTCGATTTCGCCCGCCTGCAGCTTGGACGAGATGCAGGCGTAGTAGAGGCCGCAGCGCTGGGCCGCCCAGGCGATCTCGAAGAAGCGGGGGCTGTTGTCCATCAGGATGGCGATGACGTCGCCGGTGTTCAGGCCAAGGGACCGGAACAGCTGGGCGCCCTGGTTGGAGCGCTCGTCGAGCTGCTTGTAGGTCACCGTCTCGCCGGAGCCCGACATGATGTAGGCGGCGCGGTCGGGATGGGTCGTGGCGTGGGTGGCCGGATGCATGGCGGGTCCTAAAACTGGGCCAGGCCGCCGCTTTGGCGCTCCTGGCTCCTCCCAAACTTATCGTTGTTAATGAGCATATGCGGTGCTTGACGGACCGTCCGTCAAGCGGCGCGAACTGAAGAAAATCATGGGAGGAAGACGATGGCTTCGCAGACTTTCGAGACGCTCGCCTACGCTGTCGAGGACGGGATCGCCACGATCACCCTCAATCGGCCCGACAAGCTCAACGCCTTCAACACCCAGATGATGAAGGACATGATCGCCGCCTTCGACGTCACCGACGCCGACGACGCGGTCAAGGTGGTGATCGTCACCGGGGCCGGCCGCGGCTTCTGCGCCGGCGCCGATCTGTCGGGCGGCGCCCAGACCTTCGACTACGAGGCCCGCGGCGGCGAGGACAAGGAAGCCCGCACCCGCGAGGGCGTGCAGCGCGACGGCGGCGGCCTGCTGACCCTGCGAATCTATGACAGCCTCAAGCCGGTGATCGCCGCGGTGAACGGCCCCGCCGTGGGGGTCGGCGTCACCATGCAGCTGCCCATGGACATCCGGATGGCGTCCACCGAGGCGCGATTCGGTCTGGTGTTCGCCCGTCGCGGCCTCAATCCCGAGGCGGCCTCCTCCTGGTTCCTGCCCAGGCTGGTGGGGGTCCAGACGGCCCTGGAGTGGTGCTATACCGGCCGCATCTTCTCGGCCCAGGAGGCGCTGGAGAAGGGGCTGGTCCGCTCGCTGCACGCGCCTGACGACCTGCTGCCGGCCGCCCGCAAGCTGGCCCGCGAGATCGCCGACAACACCGCGCCGGTCTCCATCGCCATCACCCGCCAGTTGATCTGGCGGATGGCCGGCGCCTCGCACCCGATGGAGGCCCACCGCGCCGACAGCCGCGGCATCCAGAAGCGCGGCGCCATGGCCGACGCCCGCGAGGGGGTGATGAGCTTCCTGGAGAAGCGCCCGCCGGCCTTCACCGACAAGGTCTCCACCGATGTGCCCGACATCTGGGAGCAGTGGAGCGCCCCCACGTTCAAGTGACATGAACACGTCCGGTTAAGGCCGGTATGATGGACTCAGCGTGGATCCATCATGAATCAAGCTGCGACACCGACCGACCAAGTTCCCGTCTTCCGCGCGCGCACCGCGTTGCTGAAACGGATGGCCGATGTCGTCTGCCTGCCGTCCTCGCGGGTGAACGCCTTCGAGCGGGCCATGACCGCCGACCTGCTGGTGGACATGCTTCGCGAGGCCGAGCCGGAAGATCGGCTGAAGGTGGCGCGGCGCCTGGCCAACCTGACCGAGATTCCGGCCAGCCTGGTGCGGCTGCTGCTGCGCGACCACGTGGACATCGCCGAGGCCCTGCTCAGCAACTGCGCCTCGCTCAGCGACAGCGACCTGCTGGACTGCGCGCGCTCGACCGGCCTGGAGCATCGTCGGCTGATCGCCCTGCGCCGCGGGGTCAGCGAGGTGGTCTGCGAGGTGCTGGTGGAGTTCGGCGAGGCCCTGGTCATCGAGTGCCTGCTGAAGAACGAGCTGGCCAAGCTGTCCAACGCCTGTGTCGAGGCCATCGTCGCCTCCACCCGGGGCGACGCGCGCACGGCCCCGACCCTGCTGAAGCGGCCCGAACTGCGTCCCGCCCACGCCTATGTGCTGTTCTGGTGGGCCGACGCCGAGGCGCGGCGCACCATCCTCCAGCGGTTCGCCGTCTCCCGCGAGGTGCTGCAGGAGGCCACGGGCGACATCTTCCCCATGGCCGCGGCGGAGAACTGGCAGGACCCGCTGGCGCGCAAGGCGCTGCAGTTCATCGAACGCCGCCAGCGCAACCGGGCGGCGATCGAGAAGTCCCCCTTCGACAGCCTTGAGGCCGCCGTGGCGGCCGCCCAGAGCGGCCTGACCCGCGAAACGGCCGAGGAGATCTCCTACCTCTCGGGCCTCAAGCCGATGACCGGCGCCAAGATCTTCACCGATCCGGGCGGCGAGCCCCTGGCCATTCTGTGCAAGGCCACCGGCCTGCCCAAACAGGCCGTGCGGGCCCTGTGGCGCGGCCTGCGGCGGCCCGAAACCGAGGCCGACGGCAGCCCCAATCCCAACCTGGAACGGGTGCTGGTGACCTATGACATGGTGGCGGTCGATCGCGCGCAAACCGTTCTGCGCTACTGGAACTGGTCCCTGTCCTCGGCCTTGACCCCGGCGTTGCTGAAGGCCATTCGCGACGGCGATGAAGACGGCGTCGATGAATACTCGGTGCCGCAGCGCGCAGCGATGCTTGCGCTCTCCAAGGAATTCGGACGTTAGGCTCGGTTCGAGCAAAAGCCGCCTACAAGGTCGCCCCGCGCGGGCTGCTGTTGTTCGGCGCCTAAGCTCACTGTTGCAGTGCAGAATATCGTATTTGGCTACTGGACGCGGGGCGCCACCTTCCGGTGCATAAGGCCCGTTTGTCTTGGTATCGAACGTGTTCGGCCAAGATGTCGCGGATTATCGCCGCTTGTGCTGGTCCTGAGTCCCCTATAATGACGCCTTAACTGATGTCGTGAATCAGTCATCCCCCCAACTTGGGTAGTTACCCAGCACGGAATCGAGAATTATGGACGAAAAGTCGGAAGTCATTGAGATGACGGCGGATATTGTCTCCGCCTACGTCGGTAACAATTCGGTCGCAGCGTCGGATCTCCCCGCCCTCATCCAGAGCATCCACCGCGCTCTGTCCGGAATCTCGCAGGGCGCGGACGTCCAAGAGGCCGCGCCGAAGGAACCCGCGGTTCCCGTGCGCCGCTCCATCACTCCGGACCACCTGGTCTGCTTGGAGGATGGCCGTAAGTTCAAGTCTCTGAAGCGCCACCTGCGCACCAAGTACAATATGAGCCCCGAGGAATACCGGGCCAAGTGGAGCCTGCCGAAGGACTATCCGATGGTCGCGCCGAACTACGCCAAGGCGCGCTCGGATCTCGCCAAGCAGATGGGCCTCGGCCAGGGCGGCCGTCAGGCGCCGCGCAAGCGCAAGTAGGCTTCTCCGCGATTTCATCGTGACGACGGAACGCCCGCCCACCCGGCGGGCGTTCTGTTGTCTGGAACCTGCGGCAAAAGCGGTTTTCTGCGCCTAGGCCATGATTTCGCCTTGCCGCCGATTCGCGGCTCAGGCCATAAGTGATTCGTCGTGATTCCAAGGGGTTGTTAAGGAATCTGAATATGGCGGCACAGATCGGATCTTCGGCGGCGGCCGCCCGCGCGCATGAGGAGCTCTACGCCTACTGGGCGGGACTCCGGCATGGGCCGCGGCTGCCTGGCCGTGGCGACATCAAGCCCGAGGACTTCAAGCGCCTGCTGCCGACGGTCAGCCTGATCGACGTGCGCCGCGATCCCCTGGACTTCCGCCTGCGCCTGGCCGGCACCGGCCTCTACAGCGTCTATGGCCGCGAGATCACCGGCCGCGGGCTGGACGACGTCTACAACTCCGCCGCCGCCGACTACTGGCGGGTGGAACTGGGCAAGATCGTCGAGGAGCGCCGCCCGGCGGTGGGGGTCCACAGCCTCTCCTGGCGCGGCGCCTCGCACATGTCGATCCTCTGGCTGCGCCTGCCGCTGGCCACCAACGGCGTCGATGTGGACATGATCCTCGGCTACGACGCGGTGGTCGGCATCCAGGGCCAGAGCTCGTCCAGCAGCGGCATCCGCGCGGCCTGAAGTCCTAGACCAGCGCCCCGGCGTCGCGGCGAATGCGGGCGACCATCGAGGCCAGTCCATTGGAGCGCTGGGCCGAAAGATGGCCGCTCAGCCCCAGCTGGTCGAAGGCCTCCTTGGCGTCGAAGTCGAGGATCGCCTTGGCGGGCTTGCCCGAATAGAGCCGCAGCACCACCGCGATCAGGCCGCGCACGATGTGGGCGTCCGAATCCCCCCGGAAGGTGACGGTCCCGTCGGCGTGGGGCTCGGTCACCAGCCAGACCTGGCTGGCGCAGCCGCGGACCTTGTTGGCCTCGCTGCGTTCGGCGTCGCTCAGGGGGGCGAGTTCCTTGCCCAGGTCGATCACGTAGCGATAGCGTTCCTCCCAGTCTCCCAGGAGGTCGAACTCCGAGACCAGGTCGGCGAGGTCGTCTTGGATGGTGCGCATGCTGTCGGCGACTTAAGCGCCCGGCCGGGCCGGCGCAACCGCGGCGACGCAATCCACCGGCTCAGGCGGCGGGGAGCCGGACCTGGGCGGTGAGCCCGCCCGCGGCGCCCGGGATCAGCTTCAGACGGCCGCCCATGGCCTGGCACAGCAGGTTGACGATGGGCAGGCCCAGCCCCGCCCCCTCGCTGCGGCGGGTGAGCGCGCTGTCCCCCTGCTCGAAGGGACGCAACAGGCGGGGGATGTCGGCGACCTCCAGGCCCGGGCCCTGGTCGGCGATGCAGATCTCGATGTCGCCGCCGTCGCGCCGCGCCAGCACCTCGATGGCCGAGCCCTCCGGCGAGAAGACCACGGCGTTGTGCAGCAGGTTGGTGAGGATGGTGCGCAGGCCCCGCGGGTCGGCCTTCACCCGGGGCAGGGCGCCTTCGTCGCGGACGATGATCACCGTGTTGCGGTGGGCGATCTCCTCGCGCAGGCCGTCGAGGACGTCGTCCAGGGCGTGGTCCAGCGGCTCGTCGCGCAGGTCCATGTCCATGGCCCGGCCCTCCAGCCGCGCGATCTCCAGGATCTGGTTGACCAGGTTCAGCAGGCGCTGGCCGCTGGCGCGGATGATGCCGGCGTATTCCTTGTACTGCGGGGCGCCGAGCGGCCCGTAGAGCTCCTGGGAAATGATCTCCGAGAAGCCGAGGATGGAGTTCAGCGGCGTGCGCAGTTCGTGACTGACCATGCGCAGGAACGAGCGCTGGGTCTCGTCGAGGGCCGCTTCTCGCCGCGCGCGCGCGTCCCGCCGCGGCGAGCGGGCCGGCGGCGTGGCGTCGTCGAAGTCCGGAAGGGGGGCCGGTTGAGCCATGAAGGAGGGATCGCGCCTCTGTGTTGGTCCCCAACTTGGGCTCGCGCCGCTTACGATTTCGTTTCCTGTTGAAACTTCATGCACTTGGACTTCATCGCGCGGGACGCGAGCAGCCTCGCAGGGACTCACCTGCGACGGTAAGGTTCTGCGCTGGCGCCGTGCGTGCGCCTTGCGGGAGGTCCAGAGACAGATCGTGGTCGAGAACGCGTCCACCAGACCCATGGGGACCTCCGGCGGCCAGGCGCCGCGGGAGCTCCTGTGGTGGCACGCGACCTGGCTGGCGATCCTGGCCCTGGGGACGGGCGTCCTGCTGTTCTCACCCGTCATCCAGACCCCGGCCTCGATGACGGCCCTGGCCCTGGGGGCCGCCCCGGCCCTGGCCGGTCTGCTGCTGGCGCGCTCGCGCCACATCGCCGCCCACAGCCTGATCCTGTTCAACTGGGGCGCCGGCGGCGTGCTGGCCGCCCTGCTCACCGGCGGCGTCGCCGGGCCGATGGCCGTCTGGCACCTGGCCCCCCTGGCGGCGGCGGCGGCCATGGCGCGGATCGACCGCCTGGCCCTGGGGGCGGCCATCAGCCTGGCGGCCATCTGCCTGTCCCTGCTCACCGGCTACACCCTCAGCCTGCCTGCGCCGCCGCCCCCAAACCTGGCCGCCGGGCTCGGGGCCGTGGCGATCATCACCATCTCGGTCTGCCTGGGCGTGGCCCTGATCGTCCTGCAGCGCCGGGTGATCCTCGACACCCGCCGCCGCGCCCTCATCGAGGCCCGCCTGCGCGAAGCCCTGGGGGACCAGCCCCACCTGCTGATCTCCATCCATCCCGGCGGCAAGCTGGCGGCGGCCTGGGGCCCGGCGCCCCGCGGCCTCAAGGGGCAGATCCTGGTGGGCCGGTCCCTGTCGCAGCTGGCCACGCCGGCCGATCGGCCCCGGATCGACGAGGCCCTGCGCACCGCCATCGTCGAGGGCCAGGCCCAGGTGGGGTTCGCCCCCGCCGGCGCGCCCGCCCTGTGGCACGAGCTGACCCTGCGCCGGGTGAACCCCACCCGGATGACCGGCTCGATCCGCGACGCCGGCGCCCAACGGGCCCGCGAGGCCGCCCTGGATCAGGCCCGGATCGACGCCGAGACCGCCAACGCCGGCAAGTCCCGCTTCCTGGCCAATATGAGCCACGAGCTGCGCACGCCGCTGAACGCCATCATGGGCTTCTCCGACATCATGCGGCAGTCGCTGTTCGGTCCCATGCCCGACAAGTACGCCGAGTATTCGGCCCTGATCCACGAGTCCGGCGAGCACCTGCTGGAGCTGATCAACGACGTCCTGGACATGTCGAAGATCGAGGCCGAGCGCTTCGAGCTGCACCGCGAGGAGTTCGACGCCCGCGACGCCATCTCCGCGGTGATGCGGTTGATGCGCGGCCAGGCCGACCGCGCGGGAGTCAACCTGCGCGGCCTGATGCCCAAGGATCCCCTGGAGGTCACCGCCGACCGGCGGGCCCTCAAGCAGATCGCCCTGAACCTGATCTCCAACGCGCTCAAGTTCACCCCCAAGGGCGGAGCCGTGACGGTGACCGCCCACGCCGAGGGGCCGGTGCTGGAGCTGATCGTGGCCGACACCGGCACCGGCATCAGCGCCACCGACCTGCAGCGCCTGGGCCGGCCCTTCGAACAGGCCGGCGGCGCCGATCAGCGGGCGGCGGGCACGGGTCTGGGCCTGTCCCTGGTGCGGGCCTTCGCCGAGCTGCACGGCGGCGAGATGGCCATCGAAAGCCAGCTGGGGGAGGGGACCACGGTCAGCGTGCGCCTGCCGGTGATGGAGCTCGAGCCCCTGGCCGCGGCCCCGGCGACGGAAGAGACCACGAGCTAGGGCCTAGCGATTGGCGACCTGCAGGAAGGCGCGTCCGGCGGCGAAGTCGCCCACCTCCACATAGGCCCGCCGCGGGGCCCGGCCCTCGAACAGGAACTCCACCATCACCGCCTCGCGGGGATCGAGGCCGGCCAGGGTGCGGGCGGCCTGGGCCGGGAAGCGGAAGGCCCAGCCGCTCTTGAGGTCCTTGGGCAGCAGGTCCAGTCCGGCCCGGCTGCGCGCCTCCGCGGCGTAGGCGGTCTGGGCGGCCACCGGCGGCAGGCGTCGGGCCAGCGCCATGCGCTCCAGGCTGTCGCCGCGGGCGTCGAGATAGGGGCCCAGCGTCAGGGCGACGTCCCGCAGCACCAGGCGGGCGGCGTAGGGCGCCGCGCCGTCCTCGAAATTGGCGACCGCCATCAGGCGGTTGGCGCCGATGCGGCCGGCCAGGCCGAACACCATGGTTCCGCCGTCGAAGGCCGCGTCCTGGGCCAGGCGCCAGCGGGCCGCGGTGGCCGTGGAGCTGCGGTCGGCGCGCCATTGGGAGACGTCGCCGGGATAGTCCATCTTGATGAGCTTGGCGTAGCCCTCGAAGGCCGTGCGCACGCGGGAGGCGGCGAGGTTGAGGTCGGCGGAGTCGCAGGCCGCTCCTGCGGCCTTCTGCGAGGCGCGGCGCTCCACGGCGCTCAGGGTGGCGCGATCGGCGCCGGCGCGCAGGGCCGCGCCCCGGGCCTGGGCACGCGCCGCCGCCAGGGCCGAGCCCACGGAGGCGTCGAACAGGCCGCATCGGGCGTCGGCCGCGGTCATCACGGTGCGTTCGTAGAAGAGGTCCACGCTGCTCGCGCTTGCAAGCCCTGGCGCGGCGCAGATCGCCGCGGTCAGACTGAGCCCCACCCACCAACACGCCGCGCGCCGCGCAGTTGTGCGCGTTGTGCTCGTCATGCTCTCTGCCAGTCCCGTATGCTCGGGACATTGGATGGCAACCTACGCCATTCGCCCTTTCCGTTCCGTTACGAGAGCCGCTCATGATTCTGTCCACGGACATCTGGGTCGCCGCCCTGATCCGCCGCGCCGAGCTGGCCGGCGGCTTCGGCGTGGTGGCGCGCAAGGGCGACGCCCGGGCCGGCAGCGTCCTGGTCCGGGTGCTGAACCTGGAGGACAAGACCACCCGGCTCTATTCGGAGGCCACCCGCGGCGACGGCGAGCGCATCTGGATGCGGCCCCAGCTCTTCGACAACGAGGCCGACATCGACCGTTATATCCAGCGCGCCCTGCGCATCGACCCCGACCTCTGGGTCGTGGACATCGAGGACAAGCAGGGCCGCCACTTCCTCACCGAGCCTGTGGAAGAGGGTTAGCCGGGGATTCACCGCCTTTGTGCACCGGCCTGAAAGTCGGCGGCGCCAAGGTGCGCTGGTGCTCCCCCAAGCCCAGCAGTGACCAAGGCCGCATGCTCTTCCTGATGAACGACGTGGTCCTCAACCTCGCCGGAATGCGGCTGGCGCCGAAGCTCTCGGGGCGTCGGTTCAAGGCCCTGTCCTTCAACGCCGTCAGCCGGCTGGGGCAGGAACTCTATGCCGAGGACCCGCTGCTGCACCTGCGCCGGCCCGAGCGGGCCAGGCGGCTGGCCACCCTGATCATGGCCAAGGCGCCGGCCATCAACGCCGCCCTGTTCACCGCCCCGGGCTTCGGCTGCGATCCGGGCGAGGTCTCGATGCGCTACCTGAACCTCGACTTCGAGATCATGGCCCGGCTCAGCAAGCGCCAGGACGACGGCGAACTGGACACCATCTGGGCCGATCGTCAGGTCTGGAGACGTCTGGCGGCCTGAGCCGGAACCACTCCGGCCGAAAACGGTTTGCGGAGTCTTCCGGTCGGAGCCTTGCGTGAACCTCCCAGTCCCCCTCGATCTGTCGCCCATGGAGGCTAGGCTGGTGGCCGCCCTGCCCGATGAGCCGGGTTGGCGGTTCGAACCCAAGTGGGATGGCTTCCGCTGCCTGGCCTTCAAGGATGGCGCTGAGGTCCAGCTGCAATCGAAGTCGGGCAAGCCCCTCACCCGCTACTTCCCCGAAATGGCCGCGGCCCTGGCCGCCCTGCCCGTCGAGCGGTTCGTCCTGGACGGCGAACTGACCATCTCCGTGGACGACAAGCTCTCCTTCGACGCCCTGCAGGCGCGGCTGCACCCGGCCGCCAGTCGGGTGGAGAAGCTCAGCCGCGAGACGCCGGCCCAGTTCATCGTCTTCGACTGCCTGGCCGGGGAGGACAGCAAGTCCCTGGTGGCCCTGCCGCTCAGCGCCCGGCGGATCGCACTGAAGGCCATCGCGGGCAGATTCAAGGGCTCCGAGGCCATCCGCCTCTCGCCAGGAACGGAGGACCGCGGGGCGGCCGCGGCCTGGCTGAACCAGTCCGGGGGCGCCCTGGACGGCGTGGTCGCCAAGCGGCTGGACGAACCCTACCAGCCCGGCGAGCGCGCCATGCTGAAGGTCAAGCAGCTGCGCAGCGCCGACTGCGTGGTGGGCGGGTTTCGCTATGAGAAGGACTCGAAGTTCGTCGCCTCCCTGCTCCTCGGCCTCTACGACGAGCAGGGCCTGCTGAACCACGTCGGCTTCACCTCGATGATCAGCGACGCCGAGCGCCCCGGCCTGACGAGGAAGCTGGAAGCCCTGGTCGGGCCGCCGGGCTTCACCGGCAAGGCGCCGGGCGGTCCCAGCCGCTGGACCACCGATCGCACCGCCGAGTGGTCGCCGCTGAAGCCCGAGCTGGTGGTGGAGGTCCGCTACGACCAGGTCACCGGCGCCCGGTTCCGCCATGGGACCCGCCTGCTACGCTGGCGGCCGGACAAGGCGCCGGCCCAATGCACCCTGGAACAGCTGCAGCCGGAGGCCGCGCCGGCTCGGGTGATCGCCGCGATCGGCTAGCGTCGGGGCTCCGCCTGCGCTAGTCCCCGCCCATGAGCAATTCTCCCGCCGCCGAGGCCGCGCGCCGGCGCACCTTCGCCATCATCTCCCATCCGGACGCCGGCAAGACGACCCTGACCGAGAACCTGCTGCTGGCGGGCGGCGCGATCCGCGCGGCCGGCGCGGTGCGGGCCCGCGGCGAGAACCGCCGGACCCGGTCGGACTGGATGAAGATCGAGCGCGAACGGGGCATCTCCGTCTCGGCCAGCGTCATGACCTTCGACCACGCCGGCCTGATGTTCAACCTGCTGGACACCCCGGGCCACGAGGACTTCTCGGAGGACACCTACCGGACCCTGACGGCCGCCGACGCCGCGGTCATGGTGCTGGACGCCGCCAAGGGGATCGAGCCCCAGACCCTGAAGCTGTTCGAGGTCTGCCGCCTGCGCGACATCCCCATCGTCACCTTCATCAACAAGATGGACCGCGAGGCCCAGGACCCCATCGAGCTGCTGGACGAGATCGCGTCGAAGCTCGCCCTCGACCCCGCGCCGCTCTACTGGCCGGCCGGCTCGGGCGGGCGGTTCAAGGGCATGCTGGACCTGCGCACCCAGCAGTTCCTGCCCTTCGCCAAGAAGACCGCCGACAACAAGGACGAGGGCCACCCCGCCGCCGTCGCCTTCAAGGGCAATGCGATGGTCAGCTACCTCGACCCCGAGGAGCAGGCTGAGCTCGAAGAGACCTCCATGCTGGTGGGGGAGGCGTCGAAGCCCTTCGACCCCCAGGCCTTCCTGGAGGGCCACATGACCCCGGTCTTCTTCGGCTCGGCCCTGCGCCACTTCGGCATCGACCAGCTGCTGGCGGGCCTGGGCGCCTACGCCCCGCCGCCCAAGGCGGTGGCCGCCACCAAGGGCGGCGAAGCCACCCACATCGCCCCGGGCGATCCCGAGGTCACCGGCTTCGTCTTCAAGGTCCAGGCGAACATGGACCCCAACCATCGCGACCGCATCGCCTTCCTGCGCCTCTGCTCGGGCAAGTTCGCCCGCGGCATGAAGCTGAAGGTGCAGAACACCGGCCGGCAGCTGTCGGTCAACGCGCCGATCATGTTCTTCGCCTCCGACCGCGAACTGGCCGAGGAGGCCTTCGCCGGCGATGTCATCGGCATTCCCAACCACGGGGTCCTGCGGGTGGGCGACAGCCTGTCGGAGACCGGCGCCATCCGCTTCGCCGGCCTGCCCAACTTCGCCCCGGAAATCCTGCAGCGGGTGCGGGTGAAGGATCCGCTCAAGGCCAAGCACCTGAAGAAGGCGCTGGAGGGCTTGGCGGAGGAGGGGGTGACCCAGCTCTTCCGGCCGCAGTTCGGCGCGGACTTCATCGTCGGCGCCGTGGGGCAGCTGCAGTTCGAGGTGATGGCCGACCGCCTGGCCAACGAATACCAGCTCGAGGTCCAGTTCGAGGCCAGCCCCTTCGCCGAGGCCCGCTGGGTCACCGCCGCCAAGGCCGAGCTGGAGGACTTCGTCACCAAGCACAAGACCGCCATGGCCACCGACATCGACGACCAGCCGGTCTTCCTGGCCAAGTCGGCCTGGGAGCTGGGCTATGTGATCGAGCGCTATCCGCAGGTGGCCTTCCATCGCACCCGCGAGCGGGGCTAGGCCCGTGGCCGGCGCGATCGTCTACGGGAGCCCGCCCTATGGCCTGGTGGAGGTTCCTGCCGGCGCGGTTCAGGTCTCGCCGATCCTGACGGGCTCCACCGCCCTGGAGAGCCTGGCCGATTCCAGCGTCGACGAAGCCGTCATCGCCGCCCCGCCGGGCACGGCCGAGCGCGACCATGCCCTGGCCCAGGCCCTGCGGGTCATTAAGCCCGGCGGTCGCCTCACCGCCTTCGCGCCCAAGGACAAGGGCGGCTCGCGCCTGAAGAAGTCCCTGGAGGCTTTCGGCTGCGAGGTCTTCGAGGAGTCCCGCAAGCACAACCGCATCTGCACGGTGGAACGCCCTGAGCATCCCCCCGGCCTGGAGGCCGCCATCGCCAAGGGCGCGCCGCGCGCCGTCGGCGGGTTCTGGACCCAGCCCGGGGTGTTCAGCTGGGACCGGGTCGATCCGGGCAGCGCCCTGCTGCTGAAGAGCCTGCCGCCGCTGAAGGGCAAGGGCGCGGACTTCGGCTGCGGGATCGGCATCCTGGCCCTCCAGGTCCTGGCCGCCCCGGAGGTCACGACCCTGACCCTGGTGGACATCGACCGCCGGGCCATCGAGGCCGCGCGCCGCAATGTCGACGACTCTCGGGCCGCCATCGTCTGGGGCGACGTGCGGCAGGCCGGCCTCACCGATCTCGACTTCGTCGTGATGAACCCACCCTTCCATGACGGCGGGTCCGAGGACCGGGCGCTGGGGGTGGCCTTCATCGAGACCGCCGCCAAGGCCCTGCGCAAGGGCGGGACCTGCTGGCTCACCGCCAACCGTCACCTGCCCTATGAGCGGCCTCTGGCCGCGGCTTTCTCCAAGGTGGAGCTGAAGGCCGAGGCCGGCGGCTACAAGATCTACGAGGCGCGCAAGTGAGCAAGCCGCCGATGGCCCGGCTCGATCGGCTGCTGGCCAATCTGGGCTATGGCTCCCGGCGCGAGGTCAACGCCCTGGTCCGCGCCGGTGGGGTGGTGCTGGATGGGGTCACCCTGAAGGACGCCGGGGCGAAGGTCCCCATCGTCCGCGACCTGCCCGCCCGCATGACCATCTCCGGCGCTCCGGTCGATCCCCCCGCGCCGCTCACCCTGATCATGCACAAGCCGCTGGGCGTGGTCTGCTCCCACCGCGAGCCGGGGCGCAGCATCTATGAGCTGCTGCCCGCCCGCTGGCGCGCCCGCATGCCGGGCCTCTCCAGCATCGGTCGGTTGGACAAGGAGACCTCGGGCCTGCTGCTGATCACCGACGACGGGGATCTGCTGCACCGGGTGATCTCGCCGCGCCACCACGTGGCCAAGCGCTACCTCGCCACCCTGGACCGGCCGATGAGCGGGGAGGAGGGGGCGATCTTCGCCGCCGGCGCCCTGATGCTCGAGGGGGAGGACAGCCCGCTCGCGCCGGCCGAACTGGAGGTTCTCTCCCCCACCGAGGCCGCCCTGACCATCACCGAGGGCCGCTACCACCAGGTGCGCCGGATGTTCGCCGCCGTCGGCAACCACGTCACCGCCCTCCACCGCGACCGCATCGGCGGCCTGTCGCTGCCGGCGGACTTGGCCCCCGGCGCCTGGCGGGTGCTGGACCAGGCCGGCGAGGCCTCGATCTTCGGATAGGCGCCACTTTTCGCCTCAAACGCGAAAATTCGTATTCCGTTAACCATAAACCACTGATTAACCACTTGTTTACGATCTCGGACCCGGCTTTGCTCCTTCCGGTCTGAACCCAGGTCAGGCGTCCCGTGTTGAGACGCCAGGGTGATCGGAGCCGCGACATGTTCGAGTTCGGTCGAGAATTGAAGCGCCTGTTCGGCGCCGAGGGCCTGAACACCCCGCGCGACGGCCTGACCGGCGGGGACTCCTCCCTGCTGGAGCTGCTGGACCTGGAGCTGCTGAAGGCCGAGGCCAAGGCCGCCGACGTGGCCGCCGGCCGCATCGGCGCCGCCGACCGCGCCCAGCGCAAGCTCGAAGCCGCCATCGTCTGGCGCGAGGTCGCCCGCCGCTCCGGCGACGCCGTGGCCCTGCGCAAGGCCGCCGCCACCGCCGAGGCCGCCGCCGACCTCTTCGACCGCAACCGTCGTCCTGACGGCTGGGCCCGCGCCCGCTGCGAACAGGCCTACTGCGCCATGCTGGGCGCCGAGCTGTTCGGCGACGAGGGCCTCAACGCCGCCGCCGACCTGGCCTTCCGCGAGGCCCGCGCCGCCGCCCGCGGAGGCCTGGCCCTGCCGCTGGCCGATGTCGGCATCGCCGCCCTGGAGGGCCGCGCCCGCATGGCCGCCGGCGACGCCCAGGCCGCCCGCGTCGTCGCCGCCCGCTTCACCATCCCGATCCAGGGCCTCACCGTCCTGACCAAGCGCTGCCGCGCCGCCCGCCTGCTGGCCGTCGAGGCCCGCCTGGTGCGCGCCGACCTGCTGCTGGGCTGGGGCGCGCGGCTGAAGGACAGCGGCCTGCTGCAACAGGCCCTCGACGACGCCGAGGCCGCCATTTCCGGCATGGACCCCGCCTACGAGCCCCTGAGCTGGGCCCGCGCCGCGGCCCTGCGCGGCCAGGCCACGGCCCTGCTGGGGGACGCCGCCGGCCAGATCGAGAGCGTGGCCGCCGCCATCAACCAACTCGCCGACGTGCTCAACGACCTGTCGCGGGAGCACAGCCCCCTGGACTGGGCCCGCATCCAGACCTCGCTGGCCGAGAGTCTGCAGGCGCTCGGCGAGGCCGGCGCCAGCGAGCGCGCCTACGAACAGGCCGTCACCTGCTACGACCGCGCCGCCATGGTGCTCAGGGAGATCCCGGCGCTCGCCCTGCGCGCCACCGCCGCCTCCAACCGCGCGCTTTGCCTGGCCCGCTCGGCAGAGCTCTCCGGCGACCTCAATGTGCTGGACGCCGCCGAGACCGCCTTCCGCATCGAACTGACCGCCATGTCGCCGGGGCGCGATCCCACCGCCTGGGCCCTGCTGCAGGTGAACCTGGCCCGCCTCTACGAGGCCCGCCTGGACATCACCGGCCGCGACCGCGGCGAGCGCGCCGCCGCCGCCCACGCTCTGAACGCCGCCCTCGACGTCTTCGCCGAACAGGGCCTGCGCTCGCTAAGCATCATCGCGTCGGACGCCCTCAACCGCCTGACCCACGGCTCTCCGAGGCCCGCCTTCTAAGTCCCAAGATTTAGACTCCTCAACCCTCGGGTGCGCATGCCAAGCTGCGCCTTGGGTTGGGGGAGCGCCTGTGATGCGTTGGAATGTTCTGGGTCCCGTGCTGCTTGGCGCGGCGACGATGGCCTCGTCGGCCCTGGCCGCCGACACGATCGTCCACGCCACTTGGCTCACCCGTCCGCGAGCGGAAGACTTGCTCGGGGTCTGGCCATCCGAGGCGCTGAAGCGAGGGCTCGGGGGGCGCGCGGTCCTGTCCTGCACGGTCACCACCACCGGGGCTCTCGTCGAGTGCCAGGTCGCCAGTGAGAGCCCGCCGGGCGCCGGCTTCGGACAGGCGGCGATCGCCTTAACCCCTCAATTGCTGATGTCCCCGGCGACCCGCAACGGCGTCCCGTTCGCCGAGGCTGGGGTCAAGATCTCCATAAACTTCACCGGCGCCGGACCCGAGACCGGTTCCCGCATCGGCGGCCAGATGAGCCTGGCCCCCATCCCGGTCAGGGCCATCTCCGACGTGCCCTGGATCGAAGCGCCCACCTACGACCAGGTGGTGGCGGCCTATCCGCAGAAGGCGCGGGACAAGGGAGTCGCCGGCCACGTCGTCCTGAGCTGCACCTTCAAGTCCGACGGCCGCCTGACCGGCTGCTCCACCGTGCGCGAGGAGCCGGACGGCTATGGCTTCTCTGGCGCCGCCCGCAGCTTGGTGGGCGCTTTCACCGCGCCCACGACCATCAATGGCCGCCCGGTCAGGGCCGCCACCCTGCAACTGCCGGTCTCCTTCGAGCCCAAGATGCTGGACCCCAACCACCCCACGGTCGGCAAGCCGCAGTGGACGGTGCTGCCCGAGGCGTCCGACTTCCAGGCGGGCTATCCGAAGGCCGCCCTGGCCGCGGGCGTTCTCAAGGGCCGCGCGGTCGTCAGCTGCGTGGTGGCGCCCGAGGGCAGGCTGGCGGACTGCTCGGTGGCGAGTGAAGAGCCCACGGGCCTCGGCTTCGGCGCGGCCGCCTCCGCCATCGCGCCGCAATTCCGTATGGGAATCTGGACGCCGGACGGCCTGCCGACCGTGGGCGCGCGCATCAAGGCCCCGATCCGCTACGAGCGGCCCGAAGCCGACGCCCCCGCCCCCAAGCCCTAGGCGGCGGCGACGTCGCCGGTCTGGCGGCGCATGCGCCAGAAGCGGATGGTGCGCTGGGCGGCTTCCAGGGGCAGGGATTCGTAGAGCTGGCCATATTCCCGGGCCCGGCCCATGGCGTTGGAATCCCGGTCCAGGATCAGCACGGCGAAGGTCAGGTACAGCGAACGGTCGAAGCCCGCCGCCTTGCAGACGATGGAGAGCGCATCCAGCTCGCGGCGCTCCAGGATGCGCCGGGCGGTGTGGAAATCGATGTCGGCCAGCTCGCACAGGGCCACCAGGAACTTGGTGGTCTCGCGGTTGCGCAGGAAGCCGGCCAGGACCGGCGGGGTGATGGCGCCGCGCAGGCGCAGGATGCGGACCGCCTTCTCGGCCTCGGCATAGTCGCCGGGCAGGGCGCCGTCGCGGGCGGCCAGGCGCTTGCGGCCGGCGGCCAGAGCCTGATCCAGGGCCTCGGGGTCGACCTCGGAATTGCGCTCCAGGATCTGGTCGCGCAGCCGGGCCTCCACCACGAAATACATCTCGTTCAGCAGGTCGACGGGCAGGGCCTTCCGGGCCACCACGGCCTGGTGCAGGGCCGGATTGTCGAGCGCGCGGTCCACCACCATCTCGTGGGTCTCGCGCGACATCTCGGCCCCCGAATTGGCCAGCAGGGTCCCGAGCGTCTCGTCGTCGCCGCGTTCCACGATGGCCTCGGACACCGACATCGGCACCACGGGGCGCTGGGAGATGGCGCGCAGGTGGTCCTGGCCGCGCGTGCGGGCCACCGACAGCAGGTCGTCCTCGGTGAGCGCGGTGGAGCCTTCCAGCAGGGGACGGGCCACCTCGATGGAGGCGTCGCGCGCCAGCGCCCGGATCAGGCCCGCCGGCGCGGGATCGGCGCCGGACATGCGCTGGGCGAGCTCGGCGCGGACGGCTTCCTCCATGTCCCCGGCCAGTTGGGTCAGGACATCGTCGAACAGGGCCATCTCGCCGGGCGCGCGGGGATCGTCGGTGGTGAAGAACAGGTCGGTGACGCCGCGCAGCAGCTCACGCCGCCGCTCGCTGGAGGGCTCCTGGGCCAGTTCGATCAGGTCGTGGAGCTTGGTGCGCGTCATCTGGGCTCTCAGAACGGGCGGCCGTCGCCGTCGTCGGACTCGTCGCGGCTGTCGTCGTCGGTCGTCTTGGCCTTGGGCGCGTCGGGGGGGCCGATGAAGACGTAGCGGTCGCCGGCCGGCGGCTCGGGGATCAGGTCGGGCTCCAGGCCATAGGCGCGGTGCACGGAATAGAGCTTGGAGGAGCCGCCCACGCTGCGCGCCGTCGCCGAGGCGTCGGCCAGCCGCTGCGGCGCGGCGATCGCGGCCTGTTCCGGCAGGGGGGGCGGGCCGCTGTAGAGGCTTGAGGGCAGGGGCGCACGGATCGGCGGCGAGGCCGGCTGCTCAAGGGACGGGGCCGGCGGCGCTGCGCGCGGCGCCTGAAAGGGCGTCTGTGGCGTGAAGGGCTGGTAGGCGGGCGGCCGGTAGGTGGTCGCCTGGCGCTCGCCGGGGGGCGGGGCCAGCTCCGCCGGGGGCGGGGCCTCCTGGCGGCCGCGGGAGAACTGGCCGGCCAGGGCCATGGGCTCGGGCCGCGCATAGGGGCTCGGCTGGCCCGACGGGGTGGCGTAGGCGCGCTTGTTGGACCAGGTCAGCATCGGGCCGGCGGGCGCCGGCGCCTCGACGGGCGCGCGCGCCTCGTAGCGGGGGCGATCCTCCTCCTCGGAGGCCGGATGGGCCGCGCGGAGCATGGCGGCGATGGCGAGACCTAGGCGCATGATCGGCGAAAGCTAGCCGCCGCCGCTTAACCCTGAGCTAACAGCCGTCTTTAACCCTGGCCTAACGGGCGCCCTTAACGGCCGCGCCACCAGGCCAGTCCGACCCGCTCCGCCCGCTCCAGCAGGGCGTGCAGGACCACCCCCATCAGCCCCAGGACCACCAGGGCCGCGATCATGCGGGCCGTCTGCAGCTTGTTGCCCGCGTCCAGGATCCGCCAGGCCAGGCCGCGCACCCCGCCCGACCCCGCGCCGAACTCGGCCACCACCGCCCCGATCACCGCCAGGCCGGCCGCAACCTTATGACCTTCCAGCAGAAACGGCACGGCCGAGGGCAGGCGCAGGCGCAGGACCCGCTGCAGGCGGCTGGCGCCATAGAGATCGAACAGCCGCTCCAGGTCCGGGTCGGCGGCCTTCAGGCCGGTGACCGCCCCGGAGAAGATCGGGAAGAAGGCCACCAGCACCGCCAGGGCCACGATGGCCCGCTCGGGATGGTCGATGCCCGCCCAGATCAACACCAGCGGGGCGATGGCCACCACCGGGGTCACCTGCAGCACCGAGGCCAAAGGCCGCACCGCGCGGTCGGCCAGGGGGCTCAGGCCCACCACCAGGGCGATGGCCTGGGCCGCGATGCTGGCGATCACCAGGGCGATCAGGGCCACCGACAGGGTGTTCCAGGCCGCCTGCATCAGGCTCGTCGTGTCGGTGGCCAGCGCCACGGCGACGTCGGAGGGGGCGGGCAGGAAATAGGCCGGCACGCCGGTGACTCGGCAGGCGATCTCCCAGCCGGCCAGCAGCAGGGCGATCAGGGCGAAGGGCGCCAGCAGGTCCAGCAGCTTGCTCATGCCGCCGCCTCCGAGCCCTTCACCAGCAGGTCCGACACCGCCTCGGCGGCATGGCGGAACTCCGGGGTGGTGCGATAGCCGATCAGCCGGGGCAGGTGGCCCGCCACCTCGATCTCCCCGGCGATCCGGCCGGGGCCGCGGGTCATCACCGCCACGCGGCTGGCCATGTAGGCGGCTTCCTCGACATTGTGGGTGACGAAGACGATGGCCGGCTTGGTCTCGCGCCACAGCTTCAGCACGTCGTCGGCGAGAGCCCGGCGCGTGATCTCGTCCAGGGCCGCGAAGGGTTCGTCCAGCAGCAGCAGGCGTGGCTCGGTGACCAGGGCCCGGGCGAGGGAGGCGCGCATGGCCATGCCGCCGGAGAGCTGGGCGGGGCGGGCCTGCTCGGCGCCGGCCAGGCCGACCCGGGCCAGCGCTGCGGCCGCCAGGTCGCGGGCGCCATTGCGCGAGGCGCCGGCCAGCTCCAGGGGCAGGGCGACATTGGCCTGAGCGGTCATCCAGGGGGCCAGCGTCGGGGCCTGGAAGACCACCGAGGTCTCCCCGCGCCCGGCGGTCCGCGTCACCGTCCCCCGGGTCGGCTGCTCCAGGCCCGCCAGCAGGCGCAGCGCCGTGGACTTGCCGCAACCCGACGGCCCCACCAGGGCGACGATCTCGCCGGGCGCCACGCTCAGGGTGAACGGTCCCAGCGCGCGGCCGCGCTTGGGGTAGTCGACTTCAACGGCCTCGAGGGCGACGACGGGCGGCATCAGCGGCGGGCTACTTCGCCGCCGGCGGCGCCACGAACTGCAGGGTGTAGGCCTTCTTGTAGTCCAGGGTCTTGGGATAGACGCCCTGGTCGGAGGCGAGCTTGAAGAACTCGGCCCAGCGGGCGTCGCTCATCGTGCCGATGCCGGCGGTCTTGGCCTCGCCGCCGTCGACGATGCCGTACGACTTCATCTTCTCACGGGCCTGGTCGAGGACGTCCTGGGCCATCTCGGGATTGTCCTTGCGGATCAGCGCGTCGGCCGGCTTGGGATCGCCGTAGAGATAGTCGTGCCAGCCCTTGGCCGAGGCCTCCACGAAGGCCTTCACCGCCGCCGGATTGGAGTCGATCAGGCTCTGCGGGACCATGATCATGGTGGCGTAGCTGGGATAGCCGTTGTCGGCCAGGAGGAAGACCTTGGGCTTCATCTTGGCCTCCTTCTCCAGGGTGTAGGGCTCGCTGGTGACATAGCCCTGCTGGGCCACCCGCTTGTCGGCCAGGAAGGGAGCGGAGTTGAAGGTGTACTTGCGGATCTGGTCGTCGGTGAACCCGTACTTGGACTTGAGCCAGACCCAGAAGGCGGTGACCGAGGCGTCCGACAGCAGGATGGGATGGCCCTTCAGGTCGCCGATGCTCTCGATCCCCTGGTCGGGGTGGGCGATCAGGACCTGCGGGTCTTTCTGCATCATGGCCGCGACGGCCTTCACCGGCACGCCCTCCTGGGCCATGTTCAGGGCGATGAAGCTGTTGGAGCCCATGCCGGCCTGGACCGCGCCCGACGCCAGCAGCTGCGGCACGTTCACCCCGGGGCCGCCCTGGACGATCTGCACGTCCAGGCCGCGCTTGGCGTACTCGCCGTTGGCCAGGGCCTCATAGAATCCGCCGTGCTCGGCCTGGGCCCGCCAGTCGGTGGCGAACTTGATGACCGTGGGCTGGCCGGCGGCCGGGGCGGTCTCGGCCTTCTTGGCCGGAGAGCAGGCGACGGCGAGGACCGCGAGGGCGGCGACGGCGATGGCGCGCAAGGCGTTCATGATCTCTCCCCAACTTGGATCGCTCTTAAGCCTAGGGCGTGACGGCCCCGCTTCCAAGATGGGTTGGCCAGGTTTCTAGGCCGCGTTGTCCCTGGCTCGCGCCTCGTCGAGCCACCGGGCCAGGACGCCGTGCAGGGCCTCGATCTGGATCGGCTTGCCGACCGCGTCGTTCATGCCGGCCTTGAGGCAGCGGGCCTCCATCTCGGGCATGACGTCGGCGCTCATGGCGATGATCGGCAGGGTGGCGCAGCGGCCCCCAAGGGCCCGGATCAGGCGGGTGGCCTCCAGGCCGTCCATGCGAGGCATGTGGACGTCCATCAGGATCAGGTCGACGCCGCTGTCGCGGGCGGCGGCCACGGCGTCCTCGCCGTTCTCGGCCAGCACCACCTCGCAGCCCAGCAGGGTCAGGACGGTGGCCCCCAGCTCGCGGTTCACAGGGTGATCGTCCACCAGCAGCACCCTGGCGCCCAGGTCGCCGATCTTGCGCATGCCCGAGGCCGGTTGGGTCACGGTCTCGGCCAGGGGCGCGTCGATCTCGAACCAGAAGACCGAGCCGAAGCCCTCGGCGCTGTCGAGGCCGATGCGGCCGCCCATCAGCTCGGTGAGGCCCTTGCAGATGGCCAGGCCCAGGCCCGTGCCGCCGTGCTCGCGGGTGACCGTGGCGTCGGCCTGGCTGAACCGCTTGAACAGGCGGGTGGCCTGTTCGGTGGGGATGCCGATCCCGGTGTCGGTGACCACGAAGCGCAGGATGGCGGCGTCGCCCGCGACGGTCGCGTCCAGGTCCAGGCGGACCCGTCCGCGCTCGGTGAACTTGATGGCGTTGGAGAGCAGGTTCAGCAGAATCTGCCGCAGCCGCAGGTCGTCCATCATCACCGGGCGATCGACCTCGCCGTTGGCGGCGAACTGCAGGTCCAGGCCCTTGCGGCGGGCCGCCTCGGCGACGATCGCCAGGGTCTCCTGGGCCATGGCCCGGGGCTCGATGGCCCGGGGCGATAGCTCCACCTCGCCGGACTCCATCTTGGAGAAGTCCAGCACGTCGTTGACGACATTGAGCAGGGAGGAGCCCGCGCGGTCGATCAGGGTCAGCTGGCGGTGGGCGGCCTCGGGCAGGTCGCCGCGCTTCATCAGCACCTCGGTGAAGCCGATGATGCTGTTCATCGGGGTGCGAATCTCGTGGCTCATATTGGCCAGGAACTCCGACTTGGCGCGGCCGGCGGCCACGGCGCGGGCCTGGGCGGCGCGGGCCACCCGGGTGCGGCTGGCCCACAGGCGCTTCAGGCGCTTCTGGTCGGCGATGGCCAGCGCGGTGGCCAGCGCGGTGAAGAAGCTGATCCCGATCAGGAACTGGACCCCGCGGGTCTTCTGCAGCAGGGTCCAGGTGGCCCCGGTGTGGGTCTCCTGGGTCCCCAGAACCAGGCTGGTGGAGACCGAGGCCAGCATCATCGCCGCCACCGCCGCGCCGCGCGGGCGCAGGCGGAAGGCGATGAGGGTCATCAGCGGAAAGATGATGATCGGGGTCGGGAAACGCACCGGCGTGAAGGCCAGCACGCTGCCGGCCGCCATCAGGCAGTAGAGGCCGAACTGCTCGGGCCAGTCGCGGTGGAAGTCGCGCACTGCGTCGGACCGGGCGATCAGCAGGATGGCGGGCAGGGCGATCGCCATCCCCAGGCCGTGGGCGTAGAACCAGGTGCTCAGCACGGAATCGAAGCTGCGCCCGAACAGGGTCAGGACGTCGGCGGCCACCACCGAGCTGGCGGCCGTCGCCGGCACGACGGCGAACAGCAGCAGCTTGGCCACCCGCTTGAGGCTGGTGAGCCGCATGGTCTGGCCGCAGGCCTTGCGCGCCAGCCAGGCCGTCGCGAAGGCCTCGGCGAAGTTCAGCACCGGGAAGGCGAAGCCGATCCCCATGGGGTTGCCCAGCAGCAGGCCGGCGCCCCAGTTGAGCAGGAAGCAGAGCACCGCCGCCGGCACGCTCCAGCGCCAGGGCAGCAGCAGGAAGGAGGCCGCCAGGATGCCGTTCGACAGCCAGATGGCCGCGACCCCGGTCTCGCCCTTTGACAGGCCCAGGCTGAACAGCACGCTGGCCGTGAAGGCCAGGGTCAGGCTCACGGTCAGGATCAGGTTGCGCGATGGCTTGGGCGGCATCGAGGGTCCTTAAGAGGCCCCGCGATGATGACTCATTCTGGTGGCGAAAGGCTTAAGCTGTGCCAAGTCGGGACATATTGTCGCAACGAACCGGGTAGCGCCCATAGCAAGAGGGCGGCGCAGCGGTTTCCCGTCACGTCGCCCTCTCATCCAGATCCGTTGGGGGATCTGCGTCTCCAGGTCGGATGCGACTTCGAACGCGGGGTTACCCGCAGGTTTCCATCGCCGCCGGTGTCCTTTGGTGGTTCCGGTCCCGACTTTCGCCGCTTCCAGGTCCCCAGAGAACCTCCTGCTCGCATCGTCGAACCCGTTTCCGTGTCCGTCAGCGCCGCAGTCCCTCTCGACCCCTTGATCTTTCCCCCGAACCCTCTATCAAGCAAGCGTCGCGACTTGCCCCGATGTGGGCGAAGGCTCGAATCCCGGTGGACATCCTGTGGATGTTTTGGGGATTTTCCGGGAATTTCCTTTAAGAACCAGCGACGAAATCTATCCACAGCATTCGCGTGGCTGGAGCGAATCAGTCCCTACCGCCCCGCTTCCAGGGCCTCACGCATCTCCTCCAGGGTCATCCAGTCCTCCTCGGCCTTGGCCAGTTCAGCCTGGGCGGCGGCGTGGGCCTTGGTCAGCCGGTCGAAGCCGGCGGGATCGCGGGTGTAGAGGGCCGGATCGGCCATGTCGGCCTCCAGCTTGGCAATCTTGGCCGGCAGGCTGGCCATCAGGCCCTCGGCCTCCTTCAGCCGGTGCTGGTCCTTGAAGGAGAGCTTGGTGACCTTCTTGGGTTCGGCGGGCCTGGCCGCCGCCTTGGGGGCGCTGGCCGGGGCGGGCGCCTCGCCGATGGCGCGGAAGTAGCCGGGGTTCTGGCGCAGGAAGTCCTGCCAGCCGCCGGGGGTCTCCACCACGTCGCCGCGGCCGTTCAGGGCGATGGTGGAGGTGGCCAGGCGATCGATGAAGTCGCGGTCGTGGCTCACCAGGATAAGGGTGCCCTCGAAGTCGGCCAGCAGGTCCTCCAGCAGGTCCAGGGTGTCCATGTCCAGGTCGTTGGTGGGCTCGTCCAGGATCAGCAGGTTGGCCGGCGTGGCCAGCGCCCGGGCCAGCAGCAGGCGGTTGCGCTCGCCGCCGGACAGGCTGCGCACCGGCTGGCGGATCTGGGCGTCGGTGAACAGGAAGTCCTTGGCGTAGGCGTTCACGTGCTTGGGCTGGCCGCGCACCATCACCTGGTCGCCCCCCAGGGGGGTCAGGACGTCGCGCAGCATCATGTCGGGCTTCAGATCGGCCCGGGCCTGGTCGATATAGGCCGTCTCCAGATTGGCCCCCAGCTTCACCGAGCCGGTGTCGGGGGCGATCTCCCCCAGCAGCATCTTCACCAGCGTGGTCTTGCCCGCCCCGTTGGGGCCGACGATGGCCACCCGGTCGCCGCGCAGGATGCGGGTGGAGAAGCTCTTCAGCAGGGTTCGGTCGCCGAAGGCCTTGGAGATTCCCTTGGCCTCGATCACCCGCTGGCCCGACAGGCCGGAGGAGGCGATGCCCATGTTCATCTCGCCGCGGGTGTCGCGCAGGCGCTCGACCTTGACCTGGCGCAGCTCCATCAGGGCGCGGCGGCGGCCCTCGTTGCGGGCCCGGCGGCCGGTGACCCCGCGCTGCAGCCAGTACTCCTCCTGCTCCAGTTTCTTGTCGATGCGGCGGCTCTCCTCGACCTCGGCGGCCAGGATCTGCTCGACCCAGGCGTCGAAGGCGGCGAACCCCCTGTCGAGGCGGCGCACCTTGCGGTGCTCCAGCCAGAAGCAGCGCTGGGTGGTGCGCTCCAGGAAGGCGCGGTCGTGGCTGACGATGACCATGGCCGCGCGGCTGCGGGTCAGCTCCGCCTCCAGGGTCTCGATGGCCAGGATGTCCAGGTGGTTGGTGGGCTCGTCCAGCAGCAGCAGGTCGGGGTCCTCGGCGAAGGCGCGGGCCAGCGCCACGCGGCGGATCTCGCCGCCGGACAGGCCCGCCGTCGACTTGGCCGGGTCGATGCCGAAGATCGCCAGGGCCGCCTCGGCCTCGTGTTCGGCGGCGCCGCCGGCGGTGACGTGCTCCAGCAGGGTAGAGCCGACGATCTCGGGCTCCTGGGGCACATAGGCGATCCGCGTGGCCGGCTGCACGGCGCGCTCGCCGTCGTCGGGCTGGATCTGGCCGGCCAGCAGCTTCAGCAGGGTGGTCTTGCCCGCCCCGTTGCGTCCCACCAGGCAGGCGCGCGACCGCGGCTCCACCGACAGGTCGACGCCGTCGAACAGCATTTTCGGTCCGTCGGCCAGACGGACGTTCTTCAAGGCGAGGATGGGTGGCTTCATGCGGCGTCCGACATAGCGAGGCGCGGGCGCGAAGCAAGCCTTACAAGGACTAGAACGGAATCTCCTCGACCGGCGGCTTGTCGACGGCCTCCGGCTTGGGCTCGGCGGGTTCGGGCGGGATCGCGGCCTCGGCCTCGCGGGCGGCGGCGGAGAACTCGTCGGCCAAGCCCTCGTAGAAGTCGTTGCGCGGGTCGGCCTCCAGCTCGGGCTCCGGATCAGGCAGCAGCCAGTCGAAGTCGCGGACCGGCAGCTTCTCGTGGGCCACCACCATGAAGGACCGCCAGATCGCCGCCGACATCACCCCGCCGGTGATCCGGTTCATCGGCTTGTCGTCGTCGTTGCCGACCCAGACGCCCGCCACATAGTCGGGCGTGAAACCCACGAACCAGGCGTCGCGCCAGTTCTGGCTGGTGCCGGTCTTGCCGGCCGCCGGGCGGCCGAAGTTGGCCCGGGTGCCGGTGCCGCCGGTGATCACCTTCTTCATCATCTTCACCATCATGCTGGCGCGGGCGATGTCGTAGGCAGGCACGGGGGACGAGGTCTGGTGCAGGAAGACCGGCTGGCCGCCGATCGTCTTGATTTCGTCGACCATGTAGGGCGTGATCCGGTTGCCCCCGGTCTGGAAGACCTGGAAGCCGGAGACCATCTCGATCAGCGGCACCTCGTAGGAGCCCAGCGCCACCGACAGGTTCGGATTGGCCGGGATGGTGGTGATGCCGAAGCGGCGGGTCAGTTCGCTGATGGCCGGGCCGCCGACCTCCTGGGCCAGCTTCACCGCCACGGTGTTGATGGAGTGGGCCAGCGCCGTCTCGACGGTCACCGCCCCGCGATAGCCGCCGCCATAGTTCTCCGGCCGCCAGTCACCGAACTTCACCGGGCCGTCGATGCGCACGTCGGTGGGCATGACCCCCTTCTCCAGGGCCGCGGCGTAGACGAAGGGCTTGAAGGACGAGCCGGGCTGCCGCCGGGCCTGGACCGCGCGGTTGAAGACGCTGGCGTTGTAGTCGAGGCCGCCCACCATGGTGCGGATGGCGCCCTCGGCGGAGATGGCCACCATGCTGGCCTGAGAGGCTCCGGCCGCCTTGCCCTCGGTGGCGATCACCTGGCGCAGGATATTGGCGCCGGTGGCCTGCAGCTTGGGATCGATGGTCAGCCGGACCATCAGGTCGGGCGAGTTGGGCCCCACCAGCTTGAGGACCTCGTTGGTGGCGTAGTCGAGGGCGTAGCCCATGTCCCCGTCATTGGCCAAGGCGGCGGGGCTGATGCGGGGGGTGTCGGCCTCGGCGGCCTGGGCGTCCTGCGCGGTGATCCAGCCCTCGCCGGCCATGCGCTCCAGCACCAGGCGCTGGCGCTCCAGGGCCCCGGCCATGTTGCGGTTCAGCGCCATGCGCGAGGGCGCCTTGGGCAGGCTGGCCAGCAGGGCCGCCTCCGACAGGGTGAGCTGGCTGGCGGGCTTGCCGAAATAGGTGCGGCTGGCGCCGTCGACGCCGAAGGTGTTGGCCCCGAAATAGATGCGGTTGAGATAGAGCTCCAGCACCTCGTCCTTGCTCAGCATCTTCTCCAGGCGTTGGGCCATGACGGCCTCCTGGATCTTCCGCTTCATGGTCTGGTCGGGGGTCAGGAACAGGCCCTTGGCCAGTTGCTGCGACAGGGTCGAGCCGCCCTCCACCACCCGCCCGGCGGCGTAGTTGGCCCGCGCCGCGCGGACGATGGCCCAGGGATCGACCGCCCCGTGCTGGTAGAAGCGCTTGTCCTCCGCGGCCAGGAAGGCGCGCGGCACATAGGCCGGAAGCTGGCCGAGCGTCACCCGGTCGCCGTACTTCGGCCCCCGCGAGGCGATCAGAGCTCCGGTCTTGTCGAAGAACTTGATCGCCGGCGCCCGGTTGATCGCATAGAGCGCCTCGCGCTCGGGCAGGGCCGGGATGTCCTTCAGATAGACCTGCTGGACATAGACGGCCGCCCCCAGCACGGCCAGCGCCAGGACGGCGGCGGCGACCACCAGGGTGGTCCACAGCCAGCGCAGGTCGCGCCGCCCGCGCGGGGTCCCGCCGAAGTCGCCGCCGCGACCGCCGCCGCCGCCCTTGGCCTTGGGCGGCTTGGGGGGCTTGGGCGGCTTGGCCTTGCGCGGCCGGGGCAGGTCGGCCCGGAAGGGTTCCTCGGTCACGGCTTCAGGCGCCGGCGCGTCGGGCGCCCGCGGGCTCGGATGCGAGTCCGGAAACTTGTAAGGATCGAGGTTCCAGTCGGTCACTTGGTCAAACTAAGGAGGGCGGCGGGGAGGCTTTTGGTTTAGGACGCCACCACCATGGCGACGAGACCTTACTGGGAAACGAAATCACTCCGCCAGATGACGGCGGTCGAGTGGGAGAGCCTATGCGACGGCTGCGGGCTTTGCTGTCTGGTTCGCTTCGAGGATGAGGACACCGGCGAGATCATCCCCACCCGCGTGCATTGTCGCCTCCTGGACGCCAAGACCTGCGCCTGCAGTAACTATGCCGGGCGAAAGAAATATGTCCCCGACTGCATCAAGCTGACGCCGCAGAATGTCGAGACCCTGGAGTGGATGCCCCTGTCCTGCGCCTATCGCCGGATCAACGAGGGCCGCGGCCTGGCCGACTGGCACCCCCTGATCTCCGGCGATCCCGAGAGCGTCCACCGCGCCGGGGTCTCGGTCCGCGGCCAGACGATCAGCGAGAACGAGCTGGCGCGCTCCGAGGACGCCCTGGAGTTCATCGCCTACGACCTGATGGAAGAGCGTGGCGACGACTGAGGGTCAGCCTTCGCCCGCGCCGCGCCGATCCAGACCGTCGCGCCCAGGAAGATCAGCAGCCCCGCCAGGGGCCCGAAGACCCCGATCATCGTCGTCGGCGCCGGGGCCCGTCCGTCCAGCGCCCCCACCAGGAAGGCGGTCGAGGCCAGGCCCAGGACCAGGGCCGCGGCGGGGATCGCGGCCAGCAGGCGCGAGCGCCCGGCGTCCTCCAGCCGCTTGGCCGCCAGGCAGAGCCAGACATAGAGACCGGCCAGGGCCAGGTAGAACCTCACCTCCAGCGGATGGAACAGGCCGGCCAGATAGAGGCCAAGGTCGATGGCGAAGGCCGCCAGCGCCGCCATCAGCAGGGCGCGCCAGAAGCCGGCGCGCGACAGGCGGCCCCGGGGCCAGAGGAAGAGTTTGACGATGGTCATGGCGCCCCGGGCTTCAGGGGCGCAGGCTATCGGCTCATCGGGCGGGACAGTATGTGGCATTTTTGTCACATGAGGCCTTGCGCACGGTGGCGAACAGCCTAATTGAAGGCCACGCGTTCCCCACATCTGTCGAACAACCACCGAAGGTCTTTGTCTCTTGGCTGGCGATCCCTATCAGGAACTTGGCGTGGCCCGCGGCGCGAGCGCCGATGAGGTCCGCAAGGCGTTCCGCAAGCTGGCCAAGAAGCACCACCCCGACACCAATCCGGGCGACAAGGCCTCGGAGGAGAAGTTCAAGCGCGTCAGCGCCGCGTTCGACATCATCGGCGATCCCGACAAGCGCAAGAAGTTCGACGCCGGCGAGATCGACGCCGACGGCCGCGAGACCATGCGCGGCTTCGGCGGCGGCAGCCCCTTCGGCCAGCAGGGCGGCGGCGGCTGGAGCCCCCGGGGCCAGGCCGAGGGCCCGGAGATCGACCTCAGCGAGCTGTTCGGCGACATCCTGGGCCGCGGACGCCCCGGCGGCGGCGGCCAGGGCGGCGGCTTCGGCGGCTTCTCCCAGCGCGGCGCCGACGTCCGCGCCCGGCTCGAGATCGACCTGGAGGACACCATCCACGGCGCCAAGAAGCGCATCGCCTTCTCCGACGGCCGCACCATCGACGTCTCCATCCCCAAGGGGGCGGAGGAGGGCCAGACCCTGCGCCTGAAGGGTCAGGGCTCCCCTGGCCGCTCCGGCCCCGGCGACGCCTTCATCGAGATGACCATTCGACCCCACGCCATCTTCCGGCGGGAGGGCGACAAGCTGGTGATGGACCTGCCGGTCTCGGTTCCCGACGCCATCCTCGGGGGCAAGGTCCAGGCCCCGACCCCGGACGGCCCGGTCAATGTCACCGTGCACAAGGGCGCCAACACCGGCTCTTCCCTGCGCCTCAAGGGCCGCGGCCTCTCGGACTCCCACGGCAAGCGGGGCGACCTGCTGGCCCGCATCGTCCTGATGCTGCCCGAGACGATCGATCCGGAGCTGGAGGCCTTCGCCGAAAAGTGGCGCGCCGAGCGTCCCTACACGCCCCGCCGCCGCTGATCTCGGTCTAGGCCGATCGCAGACCCGTGTTATCCTTCGCATCGTGAAGGGGGCCGCGGAACGCGCCCCCACGCGACGGAGGCTCCATGCTCAGCGAGCGCCCCATCCAGCCCATGCTGGCCATCACCGATCCGGAGGCCGCCAAGCGCTTCTACGGCGACCTGCTCGGCCTCCACCTTGTCGACGAAGACCCCTTCGCCCTCACCTATGACGGCGCCAATGTCCCGCTGCGCCTGAGCAAGGTCTCCGCCCTGACGCCCCAGCCCTTCACCGCCCTGGGCTGGCGCGTCCCCGATGTCCGCGCGGCGGCCCGCGACCTGGCGGCCAGGGGCGTCAGGTTCGAACGGTTCGAGGGCATGGACCAGGACGAGCTGGGCGTCTGGACGCCGCCCGGCGGCGCGGGCGGCGTCTGCTGGTTCAAGGATCCGGACGGCAACCTGCTGTCCCTGTCCCACTAGGGCGCGGCGATGAGCCTGTCGGCCGCGACCCTGCAGACGGTCCTGGAGGGCAGGCCCGGCGCCGTCGGGTCGCCGTTGCCCTCGGCCCCTGGCGTGGTGCTCTACAAGGTCATGGGCAAGATGTTCGCCATCCTGACCCTGAAGGGCGAGCCCTCCGTCATCGTGAAATGTGACTCCCACCTCGTGGAGATTCTGCGCGAGCAGTACGAGGGGGTCGGACACCGCAGCCATCTGGACCGCCGCTTCTGGATCTGTGTCACCCTGGACTCCGACGTGCCTTCGGACGAGATCGAACGCTTGGTGGCCGGCTCCTACGACCTCATCCGCGCCGGGCTCACCCGCAAGCAGCGGGCGGAGCTTGACGCCCTCTCATAGACGTCCGTTGACCCGGCCCCTGGGACCGCCCCGATAAGCCTACGGTCAACCCGCAACGAGGTGATTCGTGAGCTCTCCCTTCCTCTCTCCCGCCGAGGCCGCTCGCCGTCTCGGCGTCTCCGCTAAGGCCCTGCGTCTCTATGAAGAGCGCGGCCTTCTGGCCCCCGACCGCACCGCCGCCGGCTACCGCGCCTACGGCCAGAAGGACATGGCCCGCGCCGCCGAGATCGCCGATCTCCGCGCCCTGGGCTTGAGTCTCTCCCAGGTGGCCCGCGTCCTTGACGGCGAGGCGGCAGGCCTGGAGCCCGCCCTGGCGGCCCACCAGGCCAGCCTCGAGGGCCAGGCCCGTCACCTTGCCAGCGCGATGGAAAAAGTCGCCCGCCTGCGGACCGACCTCGCCCGCGGACAGGCGCCGGGCGCCGGCGACCTGGCGGGCCTGCTGCGGCCCGGCCCCAGCGTCGGATTCGACCTGCCCTGGCCCTGGGGCGGCGAGCGGTTCGAACTGCGGGACATCGCGCCCCTGACCTTCATCACCGGCCCGCTGGGCAGCGGCAAGACCAGGCTGGCCAAGCGGCTGGCGGAGACCCTTCCGGGCGGCGTCTTCCTCGCGCCGGAGCGGCGCACGGACGGGGTGGCTCTGGCGCGGCTCAAGGCCGACCTCGCCCTCAAGGCGCGGGTCGACCGCGACCTGGCCTGGCTCGTGGAGGAGGGCGCGACGCCTTCGGACGCGCTCCTGATCCTGCTGACCGAACTGGAGAGGGAAGGCCCCCTGGTGATCGACTTGGTGGAACAAGACCTGGACGAAGCCAGCCAGGAGGCCCTCATGGTCCACCTGCGTCGCCGGGATCACGCCGCCCGGCCGCTGTTCCTGCTCACCCGCTCCTGCGCGATCCTGGATCTGGCGATGGTCACATCCGACGAGGCCATTCTGCTGTGCCCGGCCAACCACAATCCGCCGATCCAGGTCGCCCCCTATCCCGGCGCGCCGGGCTACGAGGCGGTCGCCACCTGCCTGAGCTCCGCCGAGGCCCGGGCTCGGACGGAGGGGGTCATCGCCCTGCGGCCGCAGGTGGCCTGACGGGCCGGCGATCTGGTGGCGGGGCGCTCATCGGTCCCGCCCCATTCGCCTCTCACACGCCTCCCGCGTGACAGACCGCCGCACCGCCTGCATAAACCCCTTATTCAGGCTGGGTTCAGTCGCGGGTCTCTAAACCGTCGGGCATGAAGCGTTCACTCGCCATAGCCGCTCTTCTCCTGGCGCTCACCCCGGTGGCGTCCCAGGCTCAGGGCTATCCGGACTACGGGCGGCCGTCCTACGGCGCCCGTGGGGACCAGGACCAGGCCCGCGACGCCGTGCGCGGCGGCCGCCAGGTGTCCTTGTCCCAGGTCATCGCCCGCATCGCCTCGCGCACCCCCGGCCGCCAGCTCAACACCACCATGGGCGACTATTCCGGCCGCCCCGCCTATTTCGTGCAGTGGCAGACCCCCGACGGCCGCGTGATGATCTTTATCGTCGACGCCGAGAGCGGCCAGATCCTGTCGCGCGAAGGCTGAAGAGGACACGATGCGTATTCTTCTGGTCGAAGACGATCCGGACCTGTCGCGCCAGCTGAAGGCCGCCCTGGGCGACGCCGGCTACGCGGTGGACCATGCCCCCGACGGCGAGGAAGCCCAGTTCCTGGGCGAGACCGAGCCCTATGACGCGGTGATCCTCGACCTGGGCCTGCCCAAGGTTGACGGGGTCTCGGTCCTGGAGCGCTGGCGGCGTGGGAACATGGCCGTCCCGGTGCTGATCCTGACGGCCCGCGGCGCCTGGAGCGAGAAGGTGGCCGGCTTCGACGCCGGGGCCGACGACTACCTCACCAAGCCCTTCCACACCGAGGAGCTGCTGGCCCGCCTGCGCGCCCTGCTGCGCCGCTCGGCCGGCCACGCGGCCCCCAGCCTGTCGGTGGGCGGCCTGCGCCTGGACCCCCGCGCCGCCCGGGCCACGGTCAATGGCGAGCCCCTGCGGCTCACCTCCCTGGAATACCGCCTGCTGCACTATCTGATGATGCACCAGGGCCGGGTGATCAGCCGCACCGAGCTGGTGGAGCACCTCTACGACCAGGACTTCGACCGCGACTCCAACACCATCGAGGTCTTCATCGGCCGGGTGCGCAAGAAGATCGGCGCCGACCGCATCGATACGGTGCGCGGCCTGGGCTACCGGCTGACCGCGCCGGCCGACGAACTTGGAGGCGAGGCGGCCGGCTCGTGAAATTCGAGGTCCTGAGCCGACCCTCCCTCGTCCGCCGCCTGGTGATCCTGGCGGCGGGTTGGTCCCTGGCGGTCCTGGTGGTCACCGCCCTGGTCCTGGCCCTGCTGTTCCAGCAGGCGGCCCTGCGCCGGTTCGACCAGGGCCTGGCCGAGCTGATCGACAACCTCACCGCCGGAACCACCATCAATGACGCGGGCGAGGTCCTGGCCCCGGCCCTGACCGACCTGCGGGCCCTGCGCGCCTATTCCGGCAAGTACTGGCAGATCAGCGTCCCGGTGAACGGGGTGCTCAAGCCCCGGGTCCGCTCCCGCTCCCTGTGGGACAGCGAGCTCAAGACCCCGCCCGACCTGGCCCTGCGCCTGGCCGCCGACCCCGGCAAGCCGATCGTCTACGACACCCGCGGGCCCCTGAACGAACCCCTGCGGGCCATGGCCACCCGGGCCGAGCTGCCCGGCGGCAAGGCCCCCGTGGTGTTCATGGCCGCCGAGGACCGCAGTCCCGTCGACCGCGACATCCGCAACTTCGTCACCGCCACCGCCGTGGCCTTCCTGCTGCTGGGGGTGGGCATGGTGGCCGCTGTGGTGATCCAGGTCCGCGTCGGCCTGACCCCGCTCTTCGCCCTGCGCCACGAGGTGGCCTATGTGCGGCGCGGCAAGCGCGAGCGGATCGAGGGGACCTATCCCACCGAACTGAAGCCCCTGGCCGACGAGCTCAACGCCCTGATGGCCCACAACCAGGAGGTCGTGGAGCGCCAGCGCACCCACGTTGGCAACCTGGCCCATGCGCTCAAGACCCCGCTCTCGGTCATGCTGGCCGAATCACAGGCCCAGCCCGGACCCCTGGCCGAGGTGGTGACCCGCCAGTCGGAGGCCATGCGCCAGCAGGTCGACCACCACCTGCGCCGCGCCCGCGCCGCCGCCCGCACGCAAGGTTCGGGGGAACGGACCTCCGTCGCCGACGTGCTGGACGAATTGTCGCGGACCCTCGAGCGCATCTTCCAGGACAAGGGCGTCACCATCGACTGGGACGCCGCCGACGACCTCTATTTCCTCGGCGAGCGCCAGGACCTGCTGGAGCTGGCGGGCAACGCCATGGAGAACGCCGCCAAGTGGTGCGCGGGCAAGGTCCGCGTCCGCGCGCAGGCCATTTCCCCCGAGCGGTTAAGGCTTTCCATCGAGGACGACGGGCCGGGCCTGTCGCCGCAGGAGCGCGAGGCCGCCGTCCGGCGCGGCGCCCGGCTGGACGAGAGCGCCCCCGGATCGGGCCTGGGCCTCAACATCATCGACGAACTGGCCCGCGCCTATGGCGGGGCTCTCACCCTGTCGCACGCACGCCTGGGTGGACTCGCCGTGGATCTGGAGCTGCCGCGGGCCGAGGCGTGATTTCCTTAGCCTTTGGAAAGCCTTAACCCGCGCGGAACCATGTTCTTCGCTGACGCGTGTCCCCCGAGCGCGTCAGGAGCGTACTCATGTCCGGTCTGTCCGACCGCAAGATCGAAATCGTCCGCCATCTCGTCGAATCGGCGCCCGACAAGGTCGTGGGCGGATTGCAGAACGCGCTGGCCGCCGCCTCCGGAGATTCGGTCCTGGCCGGAGTCCGCCGCCTGGTGGAGGGCGAGGTCGCCGACCGCCGGCTGCGCAACGCGGTGCTCGCTCCCGTCGCCCCCCTGTTCATCGGCGACGGCTCCGACCCCGAGCGCCTGGTCTTCCCCTCCCGCGTCCTGGCCCTGATCTGGCGCGCCCTGAAGGCGACCGCCCCCGACGAGGTGCTCAAGGCCGAGCGCACCCTGGTGGACTACCGGGCCGACGAGACCTCCACCGAACCCTTCGACGTCCTGGTCGTGCTCGCCGCCGACGGCCTGCGCGAGCGCGAGCAGCGCGATTTCGCCGCCGCCGCCGAACTCGCCGACCAGTGCCGCAAGGGCGGGGCCGAACTGCTGCTCTCCTGCCTGGCCCTGTCTCCCATCGTGCGCGAGGCCACCCTGCGCCTGCCCGAATGGATCAGCCGCACCACCGACGAGCGGGCCGCCGCCGCCCGCGTGGCCTACAAGGACGCCGTGGCCATCTCCGACGATGCGGGGCCCCGCTTCTTCGATATGCTCGCCGCCCAGCTGGCGGAGCGCTGGACCATCCTGCGCATCGTCTCGGCGGTGATGGATCGTCCGACCGAACACTATCTCGCCGCCTCGGAGCTCTCGGTCTTCGCCACCCGGGTGATGGACGAGATCGACAGGAACCTGCTGAAGGTCGTCCACATGGACCTCGACGGCGGCCCCCAGGCGGGACGCGACGCCGGCGCCACCGTCGAACTCATCACCCTGCAGATCGCCGAGATGGAGAACGCCATCGACCTGGGCCGCGAGGGCGGCTGGGGCGGGCGGGTCCAGAAGCAGAAGAAGGGCCTGGCCTCCGTGGTCGAGGGTCGCCTTCGCGAGTGCGAGAAGGTCATCGGCGCCGCTCTGCCCTCCCAGACCGTTCGCGTCGCCCGCATGATGAAGAGCCTGCCGCGCCTCACCGGCGAGCCGGACGCCAAGGCGGTGGGCCGCGCCATGACCCTGCTCACCTTCATCGAGTCGGTGCGCACCAGCGCCAACTACGGCGGCTTCGCGTCGACCCGCGCCAAGGTGGTGGAGAAGATCGGCGAGACCATCGACGACTATGTGGAGGAGGCCCTCGCCCTCATCCGCGAGGGCGCCGTGGAGGACCCCGAATCGGGCCGCGCCCACCTGCTGGTGGCCGCCGACTGCGCCGCCCTGCTGCGGGAGCCCCGTGCTGGCGACGTGATCCGCCGCCGCGCCACCGCCGCCCTGGGGGCGGTCAAGGCCGAGAGCCCGGCCGCCGCGGCGGAGTGACCCCCGCAAGGGCCTCGCGCTCGCCTGCGGTTTCGGCTACACGCCGCACATGTTCGCCTTTTGGGTGGTCGCCGGCCTGATCTCCGCCGCCGCGGCTTTCCTCGTCCTGCACACAGCCGCGCGCGCGGCGGTCAACGCCGGGTCGGAAGACCCGACGCTCGCCCTCTATCGTCGTCAGCTCGGCGAGATCGACGACCTCGCCGACCGGGGCCTGATCGCGCAGAGCGAGCGCAAGGGCGCCCACGCCGAGGCCGCCCGCCGGCTGCTCACCGCCGCCGACGCCGGGGCCGCCCCCTGGCGGGTCGACGCCGGCATGCGCCGCGTCCTGCTGCTGGTGGCCGGCCTGGCGCCGGTCCTGGCGCTCGGCCTCTATCTGGCCGTGGGCTCGCCGGGCTATCCCGACCAGGGCTTCAAGTCGCGCCTGGCGACCTGGCGCGCCGCCGAACCCTCCAGCCTCTCGCCGCCGGAAATGGCCGCCGTCCTCGAGGCCATGACCCTGGAACGGCCTAAGGACCCGGAGGCCTTCCGCTACCTGGCCATGGCCCAGGCCGCCTCCGACAACCCCTCCGGCGCCGCCCGCGCCCTGCGCCGGGCCATCGAGCTCTCCCCCCGGCAGGCCGATCTTTGGGAACTGCTGGGTGAGGCCCTGGTGGCCCAGGCCGGCGGCGAGGCGACCCCGGAGTCCTCGCGGGCCTTCGCCCAGGCCGTGAAGCTCGACCCCAAGATCGTCAACGCCCGCTTCTATCTGGGCCGGGCCCGGATCGCCGCCGGCGACAAGGTGGGCGGGATCGCCGCCTGGCGCGCCCTGCAGGCCGAGCTGGCGCCCGCCGATCCGCGCCGCGCGGCGCTGGGCCAGGCCATCGCCGAGGCCGAGCGCGGCCCGTCGCCGGCCGCCCCCCTGGCCGGCCAGATGGGCGCCATCCGCGGCATGGTGGCCAACCTCGCCGCCAAGCTGGAGGCCAATCCCGGCGACCCCGAGGGCTGGACCCGCCTGGTGCGCTCCTACGCCGTCCTGGGGGAGACCGAGAAGCGCGACGCCGCCCTGGCCACGGCGCGCAAGCGCTTCGCCGCCGATCCCGATGTGCTGAAGGCCCTCGACCTGGCCGCCAAGACGGAGCGCATGCGATGAGCGGCTGGTTGCCCAAGTCCCCCAAGGCGCGGCGTCGCCTGACCCTGCTGGCGGCCATCGCCCCGGTGCTGGCCCTGGCCGTCGGCCTGACCCTGTGGGGCCTCTCGGACTCCATCTCCTTCTTCTACACCCCCTCCCAGGCCGACGCCGCCAAGCCGCCCGTGGGCCGCTCGATCCAGCTCGGCGGCCTGGTGGAGACCGGCAGCGTCGTGAAGCATCCAGACGGCCGGGTGGAGTTCACCGTCCGGGACTCGCGGGCCGCCGACAAGGTGGTGTTCCAGGGCGACCTGCCCGACCTGTTCCGCGAGGGGCAGGGGATCGTCGCCACCGGATCCTATCGCCAGGACGGGGTCTTCCAGGCCAAGCAGGTCCTGGCCAAGCACGATGAACGCTACATGCCCCGCGAGGTCTCCAAGGCCTTGAAGGAACAGGGCGAATGGCGCGGCGACGGCGCCAAGCCCGCCTACGCCGTCCCCGGGAAGTCCCCCGTCACATGATCGCGGAGATCGGCGCCTTCGCTCTGGTCCTGGCCCTGGTCCTGTCCCTGGCCCAGGTGGGCCTGTCCGTGGCCGGCCGCTGGCGGCGCTCGGCCGTGCTGGCCGGAGCTGGCGCGGGCGCGGGCCTGGCTGCCTTCCTGGGGGTGGCCATCGCCTTCGCCGCCCTGATGCACGCCTTCGTCACCTCCGACTTCTCGGTGGCCAATGTCGCGGCCAACTCCCACACCGAAAAGCCCATGCTCTACAAGGTGGCCGGCACCTGGGGCAGCCACGAGGGATCCATGCTGCTCTGGTGCCTGGCGCTCACCGGCTTCGGCGCGGCCGTGGCCGGCTTCCGCCGCGGCCTGCCGGCGGGCCTCAAGGCCGTGACGGTGGCGACCCAGGGCGCGCTCGGGACCGTCTTCCTGGCCTATACCGTCTTCGCGTCGAACCCCTTCGAGCGGCTGGTGCGCATCCCCATCGAGGGCCGCTCCCTGAACCCGCTGCTGCAGGACCCGGCGCTCGCCTTCCACCCGCCCTTCCTCTACGCGGGCTATGTCGGCATGTCGGTGGTCTTCTCCCTGGCCGTCGCCGCCCTGGTGGAGGGCCGCGCCGACGCCGCCTGGGCCCGCTGGGTGCGGCCCTGGACCCTGATGGCCTGGAGCCTGCTCACCGTCGGCATCACACTGGGCGCCTTCTGGGCCTATTACGAGCTGGGCTGGGGCGGCTGGTGGTTCTGGGACCCCGTCGAGAACGCCAGCTTCATGCCCTGGCTGATCGCCACGGCCCTGCTGCACTCGGCCATCGTCACCGAGAAGCGCGGGGCGCTCGCCGGCTGGACGGTGTTCCTGGCCATGGGCGCCTTCACCTTCTCCATGCTCGGCGCCTTCCTGGTGCGCTCGGGCGTGCTCACCAGCGTCCACGCCTTCGCCGTCGACCCCACCCGCGGCGTCCTGCTGCTGATGATCCTGGGCGCCACGGCTGGGCTCGGCTTCGCCCTCTTCGCCTGGCGCGCCCCGGCGCTTAGCCCCGGCGGCGTCTTCGCACCCGTCAGCCGCGAGAGCGCGCTGGTGCTCAACAACATCCTGCTGGCGGCGGCCACGGTCACCGTCCTGCTGGGCACCCTCTATCCCCTGATCCGCGAGGCCGCGACAGGGGAGGCGATCTCGGTGGGCCCGCCCTTCTTCAACCTCACCTTCACTCCGCTGATGGCCGCCCTGCTGATCCTGCTGCCGGCCGGACCCCTGCTGGCCTGGAAGCGGGCCGACGCCCTGGGCGTCGCCCAGCGGCTCTGGGTCGCGGCCCTGATCGCGGCGGGCTGCGGCCTGCTGGCCTTCGCCCTCGTCAGTCCCCGCAAGGCCCTGGCCAGCGCCGGCCTGGCCCTGGGCGCCTGGCTGATCCTCGGCGCCCTGGTGGAGCTGGCCGAGCGCACCCGGGCCTTCCGCGGCTCGGCCGCCGAGACCTGGCGGCGGCTTACCGGCCTGCCGCGCGGCGCCTGGGGCATGACGCTCGCCCACGCCGGCCTGGGAATCTTCGTGCTCGGCGCCTGTTTCGAGACAGGCTGGAAGGCCGAGGCCGCAGAGACCCTCGCCATCGGCGGACATCTGAACGTCGGCGCCTACGAGCTGACCCTGGACGCCATCCAGGGGATCGACGGCCCCAACTATGACGCCGAGCGCGCGGTGATCTCCGCCCGCAAGGACGGCGCCCTGATCTGCGCGCCCCGGCCCGAGCGCCGCTTCTACCCGGCCGGCGGCCAGACCACCTCGGAGGTGGCCATCTGCACCCTCGGCGCCAGCCACCTCTATGTGGTGCTGGGGGAACGCCGCCCCGGCGAGGTCTGGCTGGTGCGCGCCTACTGGAACCCCTGGGCCCTGCTGATCTTCGGCGGCCCAGGCGTCATGGCGCTGGGCGGCCTGATCTCGCTCTCCGACCGCCGGCTGCGCCTCGCCGTCGGCCGCCGCGCGGTGGCGCCATGAAGAAGCTGCTTGCCATACTGGCGGCGGTCTTCTGCCTGGCGGCGGCCTCGGACCCGTCGGAGCGCCTGGCCGATCCCGCCCAGGAGGCCCGCGCCCGGGCCATCTTCGCCGAGGTCCGCTGCCTGGTCTGCCAGAACGAGTCCATCGACGACTCCCAGGCCGAGCTCGCCTCCGACCTGCGCCGCCTGGTCCGCGACCAGATCAAGGCCGGCAAGTCCGACAGCCAGGTGAAGACCTATCTCACCGACCGCTACGGCGAGTTCGTCCTGCTCAAGCCCAGCTTCTCCTGGGGCAACGCGGCCCTGTGGGGCGCGCCGTTTTTGGTGGTGGGTCTGGGCGTCTGGCTGCTGTCGCGGAACCTCCGCACCCCGCGCCCGTCCGCCGAACTGTCGGAGGAGGAGGCCGCCCGCCTGGCCGATCTCGCCGACGATGATCAGACGTGACACGATTGCGCCCAATATCGGTCGCCTTGCTGCGCGCAGCGTGACCTAAACGTAACTTGCAGCGCCATTGCGCTGTAAGGCATCGAACCTAGGTTGTTGGTGACCCGCTAAGGGCCCACAGGGAAATTGAAGGCATATGACCTCGAAGAAGAACGGTTATCTCTGGGGCGCCCTGGCCGGCGTCAGCATCGCGACCGCGGCCGTGGCCGGCGCCAGCGTCGGCAAGCCCCCCGCCGACCGCGTCGACCAGTCGATGCTCATCCGGGCTTCGACCGCGCCGATCTTCGCCCCGCCCCCCGGCGCGCCGCTCTCCTTCGCCGACATCTTCGAGAAGGTCGCCCCCGCGGTGGTCTCCATCAACGTCACCTCCAAGGTCGACGCCGCGGCCCTGCGCCGCCAGATCCCGGGCCTGCCCTTCGACATCGTGCCCCGCGCCGCGCCGGACGGCGAGGACGGCGACCAGGGCGGCACCACCCAGCAGGGCCAGCCCCGCCTGCCCACCCAGCAGTCCTCAGGCTCAGGCTTCTTCATCTCGTCCGACGGCTACATCGTCACCAACAACCACGTCGTGGAGAACGCCGACGAGATCAAGGTCGTGCTCAAGGACGAGCGCGAGCTGGACGCCGTGGTGGTGGGCCGCGACGAGGGCACCGACCTGGCGGTCCTCAAGGTCAAGGGCTCCGACTTCGCCTTCGTGAACTTCGAGAACTCCGCCAAGCCGCGCGTGGGCGACTGGGTGATCACCGTCGGCAACCCCTTCGGCCTGGGCGGCACCGCCACGGCCGGCATCATCTCGGCCTATGGCCGTGACATCGGCGAGACCTTCGTCGACTACATCCAGATCGACGCCCCCATCAACCGCGGCAATTCCGGCGGCCCGACCTTCGACATCTATGGCCGGGTGATCGGGGTCAACACCGCGATCTTCTCGCCTTCGGGCGGCTCGGTGGGTATCGGCTTCGCCATCCCCGCCGACGTGGCCGACGCCATCACCAAGCAGCTGATCGCCGGGGGCAAGATCACCCGGGGCTATATCGGCGCCTCGATCCAGAACTTCACCTCCGAGATGGCCGAGGCCAACGGCATGGCCGGCCAGAAGGGCGCCATCGTCGCCGACCTGGTCCCCGGCGGCCCCTCGGCCAAGGCCGGCCTGGTCCCCGGCGACGTGGTGGTGGCCGTCAACGGCGTCACCGTCCGCACCTCCTCGGAGCTGACCCGCGAGGTGGCCAAGGCCCGCGCCGGCGACACCCTGCACGTCGAGGTGCTGCGCGACGGCAAGCGCAAGACCGTCGACATCCGCTCGGGTGTCCGCCCGACGGAGAAGGAGCTGGCCTCCAACGACAATTCCGGCTCGCCCCGCACCCCCGGCGCCGAGGGCGGCCCCGCCGTCCAGCTCCCGGCGGTTCTCGGCCTGAAGCTCGCCCCCCTGGACGACGCCGCCCGTCGCCGCCTGAACATCGACGGCCCCGTGCGCGGCGTCGTGGTGGACAGTGTCGACCAGTCGTCGGACGCCGCCCAGCGCGGCCTGCGCAAGGGCGACGTCATCACCCAGGCCGGCGGCCGGCCGGTGACCAGCGCCTCGGAGTTCTCCGCCGCCGTGGACGTCGCCAAGAAGGGCGGCCGTCCCAGCATCCTGGTGGGCGTCCTCCGCGCCGGCCGCACCACCTTCCTGCCGATCAAGGTTTCCGGCTAAGCTGGCCGGGAACTGATTTGGGGGTTGCGATGCGGATTCTGATCGTTGAGGACGACCTCGAGGCGGCCGAGGCCATGGACCGCGGCCTCACCGAGGGCGGCCACGCCTGCGTCCGCGCCGCCGACGGGGAGGAGGGCCTCAAGGCCGCCCGCGAGGGCGAGTTCGACGTGATGATCGTCGACCGCATGATGCCCAAGATGGACGGGGTCACCCTGGTGGAGACCATCCGCCGCGAGGGCGACCAGACTCCGGTTCTGTTCCTCTCCGCGCTCGGCGAGATCAACGACCGCGTCGCGGGCCTCCAGGCCGGCGGCGACGACTACCTGGTCAAGCCCTACGCCTTCGCCGAGCTCAGCGCCCGGGTCCAGGCCCTGTCGCGCCGCCGCGAGACCGGTTCGGTCCAGACCCTGCTGCGGGTCGGCGAACTGGAGATGGACCTGATCGGCCGCTCCGTGCACCGCCAGGGCAAGGAGATCGACCTCCAGCCCCGCGAATTCCAGCTGCTGGAATTCCTGATGCGCCACGCCGGCCAGTCGGTGACCCGGACCATGCTGCTGGAGAAGGTCTGGGAATACCACTTCGACCCCCAGACCAATGTCATCGACGTCCACGTCTCGCGCCTGCGCTCCAAGATCGACAAGGGCTTCGACCGCGCCATGCTGCAGACCGTCCGCGGGGCGGGCTACCGCCTGGAGCCGTAGGCGGCCCAGCGATGCCTCTCCACTCCGCTCATCCCGGCGAAGGCCGGGACCCAGATTCATCCAGGGCGGTCGGAGATGATCTCCTCATCGCATCTCGGCATGTTTTGAGCTCGGAGTGGGTTTCACCTGGATCCCGGCCTTCACCGGGACGAGCGGAGTTTGGCGGTGGTGCGCCGCACTCCGCTGGAGCGCACTGATGTCCCCCGGCCTGCGCCTTCCGCGGATGTTCCGCACGACGCCGTTCCGGCTGACCCTGCTGTTCCTGGCCCTGTTCGGGGCCGCGGCCAGCGCCTTCCTGGCCTATATCTATGTCGCCACCGCCGGGGAGGCGACGCGGCGCACCGACCAGGACATCACCCGCGAGATGAACTCCCTGGTGGCGGCCTATGACCGGGCCGGCGTCGACGCCGTCAACCAGTCCCTGATCGAGCGGGCGGCCAGCGAGCGGCCCTTCCTCTACCTGCTGATGAAGCCCGACGGTACGCGGATCTCCGGCTCCATCGCCGAATCGCCCCTGGAGGACATCAACGCCGTCCCGGCCCGCGCCAGCTTCTCGGTCACCGACTTCGACGCTCAGGGGCGGCCCATCAAGCACCCGGCCCGCGGCTTCCAGGAGCACCTGAAGGGCGGGGAGATCCTCTTCGTCGGCGCCGACGTCAGCGAAGACCAGGCCTATGTCGGCAAGATCGTCAACGCCCTGCGCGGCGCCGGCACCCTGGTGGTGGTGCTGGGCCTGCTGGGGGGCGTCCTGGTCAGCCGCAATGTCAGCCGCTCCATGGCCGGCCTCACCGACGTGGTCACCGCCGTGCGCAACGGCGACCTGGCCGCCCGCGCGCCCGTGCGGGGCACCCGCGACGAGTTCGACGAACTGGCCGCCGGCCTCAACGAGATGCTCGACCGGCTGGAGCGCTCCATGGCCGGCCACCGCCATGCCGGCGACGCCATCGCCCACGACCTGCGCTCGCCGCTGACCCGCCTGCGCGCCCGGCTGGAGGTGGCCTATCTCGATGTCGAGGCCGGCAAGGGCGATCCGGAACAGGCGCTCGCCCAGGCCCTGGAGGACACTGACGGGGTGCTCAAGACCTTCGGGGCGGTCCTCGCCATCGCCCGTCTGCAGGCCGCCGGCCAGGCCCCCGACCAGATCCTCTTCGACCCGGCTCAGCTCGCCGCCGACATCGCCGAACTCTATGAGCCCCTGTGCGAGGACAAGGGGCTCGACTTCCAGGCCGAGATGGCCGACGGCCTCCAGGCCCGCGGCAATCAGGAGTTCCTGGCCCAGGCCCTGGCCAACCTGCTCGACAACGCCGTGAAATACACCCCGGCCGGCGGCGCCATCATGCTGCGCGTGCGCCGCCGCTCGTCCGGCGAGATCGAGTTCTCGGTCACCGACACCGGCCCCGGCGTGCCGGAGGAGGACCGCCCCCGGGTGATCGAGCGTTTCGTGCGCCTGGAGAACAGCCGCAGCGAACCCGGCGCCGGCCTCGGCCTCTCCCTGGTGGGCGCCGTCGCCGAGGCCCACGGCGGCCGGCTCGAACTGGCCGAAGGCCCCGGCAAGGTCGGCGAGATCGGCCCGGGCCTGCGGGTGGCGCTGATCCTGCCGCGGGCGGGGTAGGGTGACAATCGAGATCTAATCGTATATACAGATTGCCAATTGTCTTCGATCCGAGCAAAGACGTCGCGAATGTCGCGAAGCACGGTCTGTCTCTTGCGGACGCCGAGGCCTTCGATTTCGCTGCCGCGTCCGTCTTGATCGACGACCGGCGCGACTACGGTGAGGTGCGGTATCGGGCCTGGAGCAGGATCGGTGGCGTGGGCTTCATGCTCGTCTTCGTACAGGTCAATGACGAAACTATCCGGGCGATCAGCTTTCGGCGCGCCCATGCCAAGGAGATGAGACGCCATGGCCCCGCATAAGCCCGGCTTCGACGAAGACAATCCCGAATGGACGGAGGAGGATTTCGCTCGCGCCAGGCCTGCGAAAGACGTCTTGCCCGAGAAGCTCTTCGAAGCCCTCACCCGTCGTCGTGGCCCGCAAAAGGCGCCCGCCAAGACACCAGTTTCTCTTCGCCTTAGCGCCGAAGTGATCGAGCACTTCCGCGCCGGCGGCGCTGGCTGGCAGACCCGCATCGACGAGGCCCTGAAACAGGTCATCGCGCGCAAGCTCGCCTGAGGGCGAGCGCCCCCTAAACCTCCTTCAGAACCTTCTCCACCGCCATCAGCCGGCTGCGGACGTCGGCGAGGGTCGTCTCGAGGCCGGACAGCGCGGTGGCGGTCTGGGCCTGGGCCTTGACCGCCGTCTCCGACAGCTGGCGATAGGCCTCGTCGCTGGCGAGCTTCGCCTTGGCCTGGGTGATGGCCGCGTAGTAGCGCATGGCGAAGATGGCCAGGATCGTCGCCAGGACGAGGCCGATGCTCAGGAAATAGACGGGTTCGGACATGGGATCAGGTCTCGGTCTTGGGGGTCAGGGTCGCCGCCGCCTGGGCGATGGCGGCCGGGGTGAGGTCGAGGGCGAAGTCGGCGGCCTCGAAGAAGTTCAGCGCCTTGCCGTCCGCCGACAGCTCCATCTGGCTGGTCACCAGCTGGGCCTCCTCCAGCTTCTGCAGATGGAGGTGCAGCAGGGGTCGGCTGATGCCGATCTCGCGGGCGAGCTGGCTGATATAGCGCCGCCCCCCCGCGGTCAGGGCCGCGATGATCCGCAGGCGGTGCGGATTGGCGAGCGCCGCCAGCATGGCCAGCAACTGGTCTCCCGTCGGCGGCGGTCTGGTCTTCATGCGTCAGAAATATCTGACACATGATAGGCTGTCTAGGGAAATTCCGCGAGCGGTCTGACCGACCTCAGGGGAGGGGCGTGGCCGCCGGCCGGCGTAGGGCCTGGTGGACGCCAACCGCGACGGCGGCGATGAGCAGGGGCGCAGCGGCGTGGACCAGCCGATAGAGCAGCAGGCCCGCGGCCATCTGCTGCGGGGTGGCGAACCGTCCGCCCAGGGTCAGGACCACGGCGTCCAGCACCCCGAGCCCGCCGGGAAGGCCCGCGGTCAGGCCGGCCAGGGCGCCGAGGACGAAGATGGCGATGAAGGGCAGGAAGTGGGGGAGGCTGGGGTCCGGCAGCAGCAGGAAGAGCACCAGGCCCGAGAACACCCAGTCCAGCATCCCCGCCGCCAGGGCCAGCAGGCTCGAAGGCCAGGGCGGCCGGCTCAGGCTCACCGCCCGCCAGCCCCGCGCCAGGCCCTGCCAGGGGACGAACCAGAAGGCGATGGGGGTCAGCAGCAGCAGGCCGAGGCCCCGATAGAGCGGCGACAGGCCTGGCGCCAGCAGCAGGGCGAGGCCGGCGGCCACGCCCCCCGCGCACAGGGCGGCGATCCCCGCCAGCAGGATCACCAGGCCGGTCTCCGCCGGGCTCAGGCCCCAGTCGCGATAGAAGCGCAGCCGCGCCGCGCCCCCGGTGGCGGCGCTGAACCCCAGGCCATTGGCCAGGGCGCAGGCGACGAAGGTCGCCAGGAAGATGCGCCAGGCCGCCAGCCGCTTGCCCACCGTGGTCAGCGCCCACCAGTCCGACCCCGTCGCCGAGGCGTAGCTGAGGGCCGAGGCGCAGGCCGCCGCCACCAGCGCCCAGGCCGGGACCGCCCCCAGGGCGTGGCCGATTTCTGCGCCCGTCACGCCCCGGAACTCCCGATGCAGGACCCAGGCGGCGGCCACCAGCATGGCCACGGCGAACAGGGGCTGGACGGCGCGCGACCCCAGGCGCCACAGGCTGGCGGGGCGTCCGGTCGGCGCCGTGCGCGATCGGGGGACGGCCGGGGCCGCAGGGGTCTCCTCGGGCGCGTCTTCCGGCAGGGCCAAGCGCTCATCCTTCTGGCCGGCCGCGGGCGCGGCGGCATTGAAGTGGTCACCACGGCCAAGCTTCACGTCAAGGCGCTACTAGGGGTTGCCAGTCCGCCTCCGAGACGCAAATGATTTCAGTCAATGTCCACGGTTGGCGGGCATGGCGTAAAGGCTGCGGGAAAGCGTCTCACCCGCTGTCGCCCTCGGGGAGGCGTGCATGAAGATCGTTTTGGGAGTCGCCGGCACGGCGGGCGACCTGAACCCCTTCGTCGCCCTGGCCCTGGAGCTCAAGCGCCGCGGCCATGAGCCGGTGATCGCCACCCAGGACGACTTTCGACAGATCATCGAGGACGAGGGCCTGGGCTTCCATCCGGTGCGCCCCAGCGTCTCCGAGGTCATGGCCGAGCTCGGCCTGGACGCCCCCGACATCATTCAGCGCGCCTCACGCGGCAGCACGGGGCTTGAGTTCGCCGTGCGTCGCATCGCCATGCGCTTCCTGCGGCGGGCCTATGGCGACATGCGGCGCGCCACCGCCGACGCCGACCTGGTGATCACCCACACCTCGGCCTTCGCGGCCCGGCTCGCGGCCGAGACCCGGGGCCTGCCGTGGATTTCGACGGCCCTGTCGCCCTTCACCTTCATGTCGGCCCATGAGCCGCCGGTGCTCAGCGGCCTGGCCATCGCGCGGCGGCTGAGGGACTTGACCCAGGGCCGGTCCGACGCCGTCATCGTCAAGCTCGCCCGTGGCCTGACCGGGGCGTGGACGCGGGAGTTCCAGCGGCTGCGCCGGGAGCTCGGCCTGCCGCCCTGTCCCAACCCGCTGTTCGACGGCCAGTTCTCGCCCTACGGAACCCTGGGCCTGTTCTCGCCGCGCTTCGGGGCGATGCAGCCCGACTTCCCCCAGCCCTGCGCCCTGACCGGCTTCTGCTTCTACGACCACCGGCACGGGGTCCCGGCCACCCTGTCGGAGGAGATGGCCGCCTTCCTGCGGGCCGGCGAGGCCCCCATCATCTTCACCCTGGGCTCCACCCTGGTGATGAAGCCGGGACATTTCTACGAGGTCGGGCTCGCCGCCGCCCACCAGCTCGGCCGGCGCGCCATCCTGCTCACCGGCCCCGACAGCGGCCTCCTGGCCCGGCCGCCCACGCCGAACGTCCTGGTGGCCGACTACGCCCCGCACTCCGAGCTGTTTCCCCACGCCCTGGCCATCGTCCACCACGGCGGGGTGGGAACCACGGCCCAGGCCCTTCGCGCCGGCAAGCCCCAGCTGATCATCCCCTTCTCCGCCGACCAGCCCGACAATGGCGAACGGGTCGCGCGGCTTGGCGTCGGACGCGCCGTCCCTCACCGCCGGCTTGGGGTCCAGACGATGCGCGGCGAGCTGGAGGCGCTGCTGGCCGGCGACTACGTCGCCGCCGCCGGCGGCTTCGCCGCGTCGATCGCCGGGGAGAACGGGCCCGCCGCCGCTGCCGACGTCATCGAGACGGCCCTGGCCGGAGGCGCGCTCCGGCGTCATGCCTGAACGGGCCTGGCGAAGGCTGGACCAGGAACTGCTGCGATGGGAGGCCCTGGGGCGCGCCTGCCCCCTCTGGTGGCGCGACGATGACGCCACGGAGGTGACGCTGCAACTGGAACGCCTGGTGGCGCTGAGCCGGGCCGCCCAGGCGCCCCTGCTGCTCTCGGTCATCCCTTCGCCCACCGCCGCCGAGATCTTTCCCCTGATCGCGGAGGCGCCGATCGGCGTGGCCCAGCATGGGGTGGATCACCACAACCGCCTGCGGCTTCCCCGTCACGCTCAGTTCAAGGCCAGCGAACCGGCGTCCTGGGTGGCGGGCGAGCTGTTCCGAGCCGGCGCCAGCCTGCGGGGCCATCGCCGGGTCCTGCCCATCTATGTGGCCCCCTGGAACCGGCTCTCCGCCAACCTGGTGGCGGCCCTGCCGGCCGCCGGCTTCGAGGCGGTCTCGGCCTTCGGCGGTCCGGTTCGCGCCTATCCGGGGCTGGTGCGGATCGACACCCATGTCGACCTGTTCCGCTGGGCGCCGGCCCCGGCCTTCCGGGGCGTCGTTCTCTGCCTGCACACCCTGAGGCTGGCTCTCCGCCGCCGCCGCCTCGCCCGGGCCTGGTCAGAGCCGGTGGGCCTCCTGACCCATCACCTGCGCCTGGAGGCCGAGGCCTGGGACTTCCTGCAGGCCCTGCTGCCCCGCCTTTCGGCCGCCCCCGGCGTCAGCTGGCTGGGGCCGGAGGACCTGCCGGGGCTCACGCCGCAGACCTGACGGGACCCTGACGGTCACTTGCTGGCCTTCGTCGGGCGGCTGCGGCGGCCGCAATCCCTTGCCCCTCAAGACCCCGTGGCGCGTCGTCGGCCGGTAAACGGCCTTGTCTTCCATCCACGGCGACCGACAATGTGCCGATGACTCGCCTGATCGACGGCCTGAAGCCCTGCGGACCCGTCGCCGACCCGAAGGCCGCCGAGCGCGCCCGCACCGTCTTCGCCGCCGCCGCCGAGGAGACAGGCTGGGGCGACCTGCTGGCCGCCGCCTGGCCCGCCCTGGCCCCGGTCTTCGGCGCCTCCCCCTACCTCACCAGCCTCGCCCGCCGCGACCTGGCCCGGCTGAAGGCCTTGCTGGAAGCCGATCCCGACGCCCGTTTCGAGGAGCTGCTCGCCCGCACCACGGCGCTCTCCAACGCGCCCTGGGAGGCCGCCAAGGTCGGCCTGCGCCAGCTCAAGGCCGAGGCCCATCTGCTGATCGCCTTGGCCGACCTGGGGGGCGTCTGGGACCTGGACGCCGTCACCGGGGCGCTCGCCGGCTTCGCCGACGCCGCGCTCGCCGCGGCCCTCACCGTGGCCGCGCGCTCCGAGGTGGAGGCCGGCCGCCAGAGCGCGCTGGGGACCGGCCCCGCCGGCCCGGTTCCCGGCTATTTCTGCATCGCCATGGGCAAGCACGGCGCCTACGAACTCAACTATTCCAGCGACATAGACATCTCGGTCTTCTACGAGCCCGAGCTCCTGCCGCTGGCCGACGGCCACGAGACCCAGGGCTTCGCGGTCCGCCTGACCAACAAGCTGGCCGAGCTGATGCAGGACAAAACCGGGGACGGCTACGTCTTCCGCGTCGACCTGCGCCTGCGCCCCGACCCCTCCTCGACGCCGCTCGCCGTGCCGGTGGCCGCGGCCATGGACTACTACGAGAGCGTCGGCCAGAACTGGGAGCGGGCGGCCTTCATCAAGGCCCGCGCCTGCGCCGGCGACATCCCCCGCGGCGAGGCCTTCCTCGCCGAACTGACCCCCTTCGTCTGGCGCAAGAACCTCGACTTCGCCGCCATCGCCGACATCCACTCCATCAAGCGCCAGATCCACGTCCACAAGGTCGACGACCGCCTGACCGCCAAGGGCATGGACCTCAAGCTGGGGCGCGGCGGCATCCGCGAGATCGAGTTCTACGTCCAGACCCAGCAGCTGATCCTGGGCGGCCGCCACCCCGACCTGCGCTCCCGCCGCACCCTCGACGCCCTGCGCGCCCTCCATGAGGCCGGCCACGTCGGGGCCAAGGCCTGCGAGGAGATGACCGAGGGCTACCACACGCTCCGCGCCGTCGAGCACCGCATCCAGATGCTGGCCGATGAGCAGACCCACAAGCTCCCGGAGTCCGACACCGACCGCCAGCGGGTCGGGGCCCTGGCCGGCTTCGACCGCCTGCGGAGCTTCGACGCCGCCATCGAGAAGACGCTCAAGAGCGTCAACCGCCGCTACGGCGAGCTCTTCCCGGACGAGGAGCAGCTCTCGTCGCGCTTCGGCAGCCTGATCTTCACCGGCGTCGACGACGACCCGGAGACCCTGGCCACCCTGTCGCGCATGGGCTTCTCCCAGCCGGCGCGGGTCTCCCAGACCATCCGCGGATGGCATCACGGCCACATCTCGGCCACCCGCACCGAGCGCGGGCGCGAACTCTTCACCCGCCTGGCCCCGCGCCTGCTGGAGGCGGCCAACGCCACCGGCGCGCCGGACATGGCCTTCAACCGCTTCAGCGACTTCTTCGGCAAGCTGTCCTCCGGCGTGCAACTGCAGTCCCTGTTCCTGGCCCAGCCGCAGCTCTTCGAGCTGATCGTCCAGGTGATGGCCTACGCCCCGCGACTGGCCACCACCCTGGCCCGCCGGCCCGCCGCCCTGGACGCCATGCTGGACGGGGACTTCTTCTCCGACATCGCCATCGAGGAGGACCGCCGGGTGATGGCCGCCGCGGTGGCCCAGTCCCAGGGCTTCGAGGGCGCCATGGACGCCGTGCGCCGGGTGCACCGCGAGCAGGCCTTCCGCATCGGGGTGCAGGTGATGAGCGGCTCGGCCAGCGCCGAGATCGCCGGCCACGCCTTCGCCGACCTGGCCGACCTCTGCATCGACACCCTGGCCCCGGTGTCGCTCGCCGAGGCCGAGCGCCTGGGCGGGGCCTTCCCTGGCCAGGTGGCGGTGGTGGCCCTGGGCAAGTGCGGCTCCCGCGAGATGAGCGCGGGCTCCGACCTGGACCTGATGACCCTCTATCGCGCCGACGCCGAGGGCGCCGCCTCGGCGGTCAAGGAGTGGAGCGCCGACGTCTTCTACGGCCGTTTCACCCAGCGCCTGATCGCCGCCCTGTCCACCCCCACCGGGGAGGGGGAACTCTACGAGGTGGACATGCAGCTGCGCCCGTCGGGCACCAAGGGCCCGGTGGCCGTCAGCTTCGCCGCCTTCCAGGACTATTACGACCGCGAAGCCGAGACCTGGGAGCTGCTGGCCTTGACCCGCGCCCGGGTGGTGTGGGCCAGTTCGCCCGCCTTCGCCGAGGCCGCCGTGGCCGCCATCGAGGCCGCCCTGCGCCGCCCGCGCGACGCGAAGAGGACCTCCGCCGACGTCCGCGAGATGCGCCAGCTCCTGGAGCAGGAACGGCCGCCCAAGGGCCCCTGGGACCTCAAGCTTTCGCCCGGCGGCCTTGTGGACATCGAGTTCGCCGCCCAGTTCCTGCAACTGGTCCACGCCGGTTTCGGCGGGCCGCTTTCCCCCAATACGGCCGAAGCGCTCGAGGCCTGCCTGGCGGCCGAGCTGGCGCCGAAAGGGGCCCTGGCCGATCTCCAGGCCGCCTGGCGGCTGCAACAGAACCTAACCCAGCTCCTCAAGGTGGCCCTGGCCGATGGGGAGGATCCGAGCGAGGAGCCGAAGGCCTTCAAGGCCCTGCTGGCGCGGGCCGGCGGCGCGCGGGACTTCCGCGCCCTGAAGACCCGACTCGACAAGGCCCGGGTCGCCGCGCGGCGCGCCTACGACATCATTGTGCAAACTTGAGCGACGGAAATGCGCGCGCGCGCCGTGGAACGGTTGACGCTCCGCGCCCGGCCGATCGTCGAAAGGACCCTTCATGAAGCGCCTTCTCATCAGCGCCGCCTTCCTCGCCATGGCCGGCTCGGCCCACGCCCAGATGGGCCGCGGCCCCAGTCCCGACCTGGACCGCGACGGCAAGGTCACCTTCGCCGAGTTCAAGAGCGCCCAGGCCGACCGGATGATGGCGCGGCTGGACGCGAACAAGGACGGGAAGATCAGCAAGGCCGAGAGCAAGGTCATGGAGGACATGGCCCAGCGCTTCGGCGGCGCCGACGCCGCAGCTCGCATCGCCCAGATGTGGACGCTCGGGGACACCAACCGCGACAGCCAGCTGTCGCGCGCCGAGCTCGAGGCCGGCTCCAAGCGCCGCTTCGACGCGGCCGACAGCAATCATGACGGCTGGCTCAGCAAGGGCGAACTGCTCACTATGCGCCAGAACCGGGGCCGTGACGGATAGGGCGCGCAGGCCGCCCCCGGGCGAGGTGAGGCTTGGACTCCGATCCGGACGAGGCGTTGCTGGCGGCCGTCGCCCAGGGCGATCCGGCCGCGGTGCGGGCGCTCGCGGCCCGCAAGCTGCCGCGCCTGCTGGCCCTGGCCGGCCGGATGCTCGGGGAGGCGGCCGAGGCCGAGGACGTGGCCCAGGAGGCCATGATCCGCGCCTGGCGCCAGGCGCCGATCTGGAAGCCGGGCGTCGCCCGGTTCGACACCTGGCTGCATCGGGTGACGCTGAACCTCTGCTACGACCGCCTGCGCCGGCGTCGCGAGATCGCCACCGACCATCCCCCGGAGCAGGCCGACGACGGCCCGGCGCCGGACCGCGGGCTGGAGGCCGCCGATGTGGGCCGCCGGGTGGCCGCAGCCATGGGCGCTCTGCCCGACCGTCAGCGGGAGGCCGTGGCCCTGTGCCACTATCAGGACCTGACCAATATCGAGGCCGCCGCGATCATGGGGGTCAGCGTCGACGCCCTGGAGAGCCTGCTCTCGCGGGGCCGACGGGCCCTGCGCGCGGCGCTTTCGGATATGATGACGCCATGAGAGGACGGCCATGACCCGCGAACGGTTCCTGGAACTTGCGGACGCCCACGGCGGCGCGGTCGCCCGCTGGCCCGCCGAGGTGCGCGAGGCGGCCGCGGCCCTGATGGCGGCGGAGCCCGACTTCGCGCGTCGAGCCCTGGAACAGGCCGACCGCCTGGACGCCGTCCTCGACGCCTGGGGACCCTTGAGCGTTTCGCACGGCCTGCGTGAGGCGGTGATCGCCGCTGCGCCGGCGCCCCGACGCAGGGGTGGCCTGAGGGCCTGGCTTCTGGGCGCCGGGGTCGGGGCGGGCCTGGCGGGCGCCTGCGCCGCGGGCCTGGCCCTGGGGGTGGCGCTGTCGGGAAGCCTGACCGCGACCGACGCTCCGGAGGCGGTCAGCGCGGCGATGAACGCCTATGACGACCTCGCCGACACCAGTGAAGGCGCCTGAGGTGAGCCCCCGCGCCCTGACCCTGGCCCTGATCGCCTCGGTGGCCCTGAACCTCTTCGTGATCGGAGCGGTGGTGGGCGGTGTGGTGGTGGGTCACCGTCTGCGGGAGGCCGCCCCGGCGACCGTCCATCCGCGTCAGCCACTGTGGACAGCCGCCGACGCCCTGCCGCCCGAACATCGCCGCGCCTACCGCCAGATGCTCCGAGGCGAGGCCGTGGGGGTGGGCGACCAGCTTCGGCAGGCCCGCCGCGCCCGCCGCGAGGCCTGGACCCAACTGGGGGCCGAGCCTCTGGACCGTCCGGCCGTGGCGCGGCGGCTGTCGGAGGCCCGAGCTCTGGAGATGACGGTTCGGGGCGGGGTGGAGGACCGGATCGTCGACTTCGCCGCCGACCTGCCGCCGGCGGAACGGGCGGCCTTGGCTGAGGGTCTGGTTCGCAGCGGGCCGGTCGGCGGACAGCGGGCCCTGCGCCCGCCGCGACAGCCCTAGGCGACGGCGAGTCCGGCGAGCGCCGCGCCGGTCTGGCGGATCGGCAGGGAGAAGCTGACCATGGTGCCCTCGCCGGGCGCGCTCTGCATGTCCAGCGAGCCGCCGTGCATCTCCACCAGCGACTTGGTGAGCGCCAGGCCAAGGCCGGTGCCTTGCGTGGTCTTGGAGTGCTGGTTCTCCACCTGCTCGAAGGGCCGGGCCAGGCGGGCCAGGTCGTCCTCGGCGATGCCGATGCCGGTGTCCTGCACGCTGATGCGGATGCGCTCCCCCAGGGGGTCATGGCGGCCCTCGGCGCGCACCGTGACCCGGCCGCCGCGCGGCGTGAACTTGATGGCGTTGGAGAGCAGGTTCAGCAGCACCTGCTTGACCGCGCGATAGTCGGCCTCGATCTCGGGCAGGTGTTGCGGGAAGTCGATGCTGAGCGTCAGGCCGGTGGCCTCAGCGCGGTTGCGGACCAGGCGAACGGCGTCCTCGGCCACCTCCTCCAGGGCGATGGGCTCGAACTTCAGGCTCATCTTGCCGGCCTCAATCTTCGACATGTCGAGGATGTCGTTGATCAGCGCCAGCAGGTGCTGACCCGATGACAGGATGTCCTGGGAGTAGCCCTTGTAGCGGGCGTCGCCCAGCGGCCCGAACATTTCCTGGGTCATGATCTCGGAGAAGCCGTTGATGGCGTTCAGCGGGGTGCGCAGCTCATGGCTCATATTGGCCAGGAACTCGCTCTTGGCCTTGTTGGCCCCCTCGGCGCGAACCTTCTCCATCTCGTACTTGCGGGCCAGTTCGGAGAGCTGCTCCTGGCTGCGCTCCAGGCCCACGACGGCCTTCTGGAGCTGCTCCTCGTTGAGGCGGCGGGCCTCCTCCTGGGTCTTGATGGCGGTGATGTCGGCGGCGCTCATGACGAGGCCGCCCTCGGCGGTGCGGCGCTCTGAGATCTGGATCCAGCGGCCGTCATTGAGCTCGGCCTCGCGCACGCCCTTGCGGCCGTCGGAGCTCTCCATCTCCTGCTTGATGGCCAACTGGGCGAAGCGGTTGACCTGTTCGCGCGAGGCGCCCGGTTTCAGCAGCCGGGGTTCGAGGGAGAAGAAGGCCCGGTAGTTCTTGTTGCACATCAGCAGCCGGCCGTTGCGGTCCCAGAGGACGAAGGCTTCCGACACGCTCTCGATGGCGTCGCGCAGGCGGTTCTCGGCGGCCTGGGCCCGGGCCTGGGCCATACGCTCCTCGGTGACGTCCAGGGCCACCCCGATGATCCGCGAATAGCCGTCGCCGTCCTTGCCGCCGAAGGCCTGGCCGCGGGCGTCGATCCAGGTGGGCCGCCCGCCCTGCATCGAGGGTACGCGGAAGGAGACGTCGAAGCCGCCATAGACGGCGGCTGTGGACAGCGCCTGGCGCAGCCGGTCGCGGTGGTCGGCGGAGACCCGCTCCAGCACCTGCTGACCCTCGACGATGCCGCCGCCGCCCCAGCCGAAGATGGCGCCGGTGACGTCGGACATGAACATCTTGTCGTTGGCCAGGTCCCACTCCCAGATGCCGCAGCGGGCGGCCTCGACGGCCAGGCGGAAGCGCTGTTCGGAATCGACGAAGGCCTTCTGGGCGTTTTCGACCTTGTTGCTCTGGTTGAGCAGCAGCAGGCCCAGCAGGAAGGCCGCGGCCAGGGGGGTCAGCAACCAGGCCAGTTGCTCGGTGGAGGTCTGGACCTCCATGGGCGCCGAACTTGCCCCGGCCAGGGCGTAGAGGGCGCCGCTGAGCGCCGGCCGCGCGGCCAGGTCGAGGGCGGCGCCGTCCGGACCCTGGGCGCGGCTCAGGCCACCGTCCAGTTTCAGTTCCTCCGGCGAGAGCGCGAAGGCGGCGTTCACCGTGTCGGCGGCGGCGACGCCGTGGGCCGGGCTGGCGGCCAGCACCCGGCCGTCCGGGGTCGCGATCAGCTCGGGCTTGGACTTGGAGAGCCAGGCGCCCAGGCGGGCCGGGTCGCCGGCCACCACGACCCAGCGCGGGCCCTTGCTGGTGGAGGCCAGCGCCGCGGCGGCGAGCGCCGGGGTGGTCTGGCTGGTGACGCCCAGCCAGATATCGCGCTTGGAGGCCTCGGCGCCCTTGGCGAGCTCCAGCCAGTCCAGGCCGCCGGCGGGGCCGGACACGGCCACGACTCCCTCGTCGGAGACCACCGCCACGGCCAGGGCCGCGCCGGAAGCGGCGCGCAGGCCGCTCTCGGCCGCGGCCATGGGCTCGTCGCCCTCCCGCTGCAGCGCCTCGCGGGCCGCCAGCAGGCCGCCGCGCAGGGTGGCGGCCTCGCCGTCCAGGTGGGCGGCGATGGCCTCGGCCCGGCTGGGCAGGGCGGCGTTGGCGACGGTGGTGATCTGGGGTTCGCGCTGGATCCTGGCCACGGCGAAGGCGGTGTAGACCGCCAGCAGCAGCAGAGTGGCGAGGATGGCGATGCGCGCGAAGGTTTGGGTCGGCAGCGGCCGGACGCCGGGCGCGGCGTCGCGCTCCTGAGGCCGGCTGGCCTCGGTGTCCTCACCCCCGCGTCTGGCCAACGCCCGCCGCTCCTTCACGCTGAACCGAGTCACCCAAGGTCAGAGTCTAGGCGAGCCCGCCCCGCGCGTCACGAGAGTCATAGGGTCACAGAGGCCAGGGCGGATTCTATTTCCGGCGGCGGTCCTTCCGGCGCTCGGGGCCCTTGTATTTGGGGTCGTCCACGCGCCGTCGGTCGGGGCCGAAATAGCCGGAGCTGGAGCGCACGAAGGCCCGAGGGTGGTCGATCACCGCCATGATTCGCTTCATCAGGTCGGCCGGCGTGAAGGGCTTGACGCAGAACTCGTTCACCCCGGCGTCGCGGGCGGCGTAGACCCGCTGGCGGTCGGCGTGGCCGGTCAACATGATGATCGGGATGTAGGGCGCCGGGCTGGCCTCGTGGGTGCGCAGCCAGCGGGCCAGGGTCACCCCTTCCTCCTCGCCCATCATGTAGTCGAGGATGATGATGTCGATCACCGCCGCGCCGGGCAGGGTGCTGGCCTTCAGCTTGGCCTTGGCCTCGGCGATGGTCTTGGCTTCCACCACCGCGTCGACGCCGAAGCCGCGCAGCATGGTCTTGACCAGATCGATCGCGTGGATGTTGTCATCCACCACCATGAAGTTGATGCGGCTCAGCGAAATGGACATGCAGTGGCGACTTCCCTAGCCAGACTCGTGGGAGCCGGTCTGCGCCAACAATTCCACGGGTCTGATTTTCAACAAGATTCGGCTCAGCGGCAATCGCCGATCTCGGCTTAGTCCGCCAGGGCCTTGGTCGCCAGTTCATAGACGTTCTTCGACAGGCCTTCGGTCCCGGCGACGCGCTCGAGCTGCGCCTTCATCAGGTTTCCCAGCTCGGGCTTGTAGCGCCGCCAGCCGCCCAGGGGCTCCACCAGCCGCGCCGCCGTCATCGGGTTGAACCCGTCGACGGCCAGGATCGTGTCGGCCAGGAAGCGATAGCCCGCGCCGCCGGGATCGTGGAACTGGGCCTGGTTGGCCGCGAAACTGGAGATCAGGGCGCGCAGGCGGTTGGGGTTCTTCTGGTCGAAGGCGGGGTGGGCGGTCAGGCCCATCACCCGGCCCAGGGCGCCGGCGGAGGGGTCGCGTCCCTGCAGGGCGAACCACTTGTCGATCACCAGGGGCTCGGACTTCCAGCGGTCGTAGAAGTCGGCGAGGGCCGCCTCGAAGGCTTCGCCGCCCACCAGCATCAGGGCGTTCAGACCGCCGATGGCGTCGGTCATGTTGATGGCCGCCCGGTAGTGGCCGTCGGCCAGGGTGGCGATCTCGGCCCGGGGATTGGCGGCCAGCAGTTCCAGGGTGGCGTTGCGCAGGGCGCGGCGCCCGGCGCTGGCGGCGTCGGGGGAGAATTCGCCCAGCTCCTGCAGGCCGATGTGCAGGCGCTTCAGGTCGTCTTCCAGATGGAGGGCCAGGCGGGTGCGCAGGGCCTCGCGGGCCGCGTGGATGGCGGCGGGATCGGCGGGTCGCATGGCCAGGGCCAGGTCGGCCTCCGAGGGCAGGGCGAGCATCAGGGCCTTGAAGGCCGGATCGGCGGCCTGGTCGGCCAGGCCGCGGCCCAGGGCCTCGGCGTAGCGTTCCTCGCCCACCTCGTCGGGCTTGCCGGCCGCGCGGCTGGTGATCAGGGCCCGCGCCAGGTCCTGGCCGGCCTCCCAGCGGTTGAACAGGTCCGGGTCGCCGGCCAACTGGACATAGCGGTCCTTGGGCGCGGCGTCGGTTTCCAGGGTGACCGGGGCCGAGAAGCCGCGCAGGGCGGAGACCACGGGCTCGGAGTCCACGCCGGTCAGGGTCACGCTGGTCGCGGCGCCGTTCAGCACCACGACGGTTTCGTCCAGGGCGGTCCCGTCGCGCAGGAAGGCCTGGGTGCGGCCGTCGCCGTCCAGCAGGCCCACGCGAACCGGGGTCGGCAGAGGGCGCTTGGTCGGCTGGCCGGGAGTCGGGGCCGTCTCCTGGGTGAGATCGAGCCTCAGGGTGCGGGCGTCAGGGTCATAGCTGTGGCTGAGGGTGACCTTCGGGGTGCCGGCCTGCTCGTACCAGGCGAAGAAGTCGGTCAGGTCCTGGCCGGTGACGTCTGCGAAGCAGCGGATGAACTCCTCCACCGTGGTGGCGTGGCCGTCCCAGCGGTCGAAATAGAGGTCCATGCCCTCCCGGAACTTCTCGTCCCCGATCAGGGTCTTGAGCATCCGGATGACCTCGGCGCCCTTCTCGTAGATGGTCGCGGTGTAGAAGTTGTCGATCTTCAGATAGCTGCCCGGACGCACGGGGTGGGCGAGGGGGCCCTGGTCCTCGGAGAACTGGCGGGCGCGCAGGGTCTTCACATCCTTGATCCGCTGGACGGCCGCGCCGCGCATATCGGCGGAGAAGCTCTGGTCGCGGAAGACCGTCAGGCCCTCCTTCAGGCACAGCTGGAACCAGTCGCGACAGGTGATGCGGTCGCCGGTCCAGTTGTGGAAGTACTCGTGGGCCACCACGCTCTCGATGCGCTCATAGTCCAGGTCGGTGGCGGTCTTCTCGTCGGCCAGCAGCAGGGACGAGTTGAAGATGTTCAGCCCCTTGTTCTCCATGGCCCCGAAGTTGAAGTCGCGGACGGCGACGATCATGAACAGGTCCAGGTCGTACTCGCGGCCGAAGACCTCCTCGTCCCACTTCATCGCCCGCTTCAGGGAATCCATGGCGTAGGCGGCGCGGTCGGACATGCCGGGGTCGACATAGATCTTCAGATCCACGGTGCGGCCGCTCATGGTCACCAGCTTGTCGGCCAGTTCGTCCAGCTCTCCGGCCACCAGGGCGAACAGATAGGCGGGCTTGGGGAAGGGGTCGTTCCAGACCGCGTAGTGGCGGCCGCCGGTCAGGGTCCCGGACTCCATCAGGTTGCCGTTGGAGAGCAGCCGGTGGAAGGCCTTGTCGGCCTCGATGCGCACGGTGAAGCGCGACAGCACGTCGGGCCGGTCGGGGAACCAGGTGATCTTGCGGAAGCCCTCGGCCTCGCACTGGGTGCAGAAGCGGCCGCCGGACATGTAGAGGCCGTCCAGGGCCTTGTTGGCCTCCGGGTCGATCTCGACCTCGGTCTCCAGGACGAAGCTGTCGGGGACGTCGGGCACCGTCAGGTTTTCGGCGTCGATGGTGCGCTCGGCCCCGTCCAGGACCCTGCCGTCCACGGCCACCGAGATCGGCTTCAGCCGCTCGCCGTTCAGCACCAGGGGCTCGTTGTGCTGGCCGTTGCGGGTGATGGACAGGCGCGCCTTCACCCGGGTGGCGTGGGGGGCCAGGTCGAAGACCAGCTCGGTCGTGTCGATCCGGAAGGCGGGCGGGCGGTAGTCGGTGAGCCGGATGGGCTGGGGAGTCTCTGTGCGCATCTGCAAGGATTTAGGCCATCCCGGCCGTCAGGGCGAGCGCCACGGCTGCGAAAGTCGCGCCGACCGCTGTGTCGCCCGCGCCACGCGCAACCGACGTCAAACAGTTGTTTGAGTTTTGTCAAAGCTGAGCTTGCCCGATGGCGCGATGTCCCCGCCAGCACGGCGCTCCCTCCGTGCCTTGAGGGGAAAAGAAGATGAAAGTTTCCACCTACGCCCTGGCCCTTGGCGCGGCGCTCGCGCTGGCCGGGACCGCCCAGGCCCAGGATTTCCAGGTCAAGGAAAAGGGCCTGTTGATGCTGAACGTCCGCGCCACGGCGATCTCGCCGACCGCCGACGACGCCATCACCACCGCGGCCGGCGCGCCCACCGGCCTGCACGTCGATGTCGGGGACGACTACAAGCCGTCGCTCGGTCTGTCCTACTTCCTGACCGACCACGTCGCCGTCGAGGTGATCGCCACCACCAGCCAGCACACCATCAAGGCGCAGGGGCCGGGAACGGACGTCACCGTGCACAAGACCTGGGTCCTGCCGCCGGTGGTCTCGCTGCAATATCACTTCGCGCCGACCGCCAAGGTCAGCCCCTATGTGGGCGCCGGCGTGAACTACATGCTGTTCCACAGCGGCAAGGATCAGAACGGCTTCAGCGTGAAGCTGAAGGACGGCTTCGGCTACGCCCTGCAGGCCGGCGTGGATGTCGCGGTCAAGGGGCCGTGGAGCGCCAACCTCGACGTCAAGAAGGTGTTCTTCGAGACCGACGCCAAGATCAATGGCGGCGCTCTGAAGTCCAAGGTCAAGCTCGACCCCTGGGTGGTGTCGGCGGGCTTCGGCTACAAATTCTAGGCGCCTATTCCGCGGCGTGGGTGGCCGGCTCAGCCATCGGCTCATCCACGCTGGCGGGGACTTCCTTCAGGTACTGATCCACCTTCAGAGCCTGTTCGGCCAGGCGTTGCAGTTCCGGCGGCGCGCCTGGCGTCTCCTCGATCATCGCCATCAGCCGCCGCGCGATGGACAGCAGGCGCGGGGCCGAGGTGATGAGCCTCGCCTGGAACTCGATCTTGTGCGGATCACGGTCGTATTCCGCGCCGGGCGTGCGCCAGCCGCCCCAGTCGTTGGCGTCGGTGACCACCACCGGGTAGCTGCCCGGATAGGGATGGTGGCGGCAATTGTCGGGCGTCTGCCATTTGTTGCGCGCCCGCAGCAGCCGCCAGTGGGCGCCGTCCTCGGCCAGGATGTCGTCGCTCTCCTGCTCGGGCTTCAGCTCATGGGCCTGGAACTCGCGGCCCAGGCCGACGTCGTAGCTGACCCGGACAGGCTCGTCGAAGCCGCGGGCCCAGACCGGCACCAGCTTCTCGATCACCGCCCAGGCGCCGACGCTCTCGACCCAAACACGCTGGTTCTTCTGAAATATCGCCTTGGCCATGACGCGCCCTTCGGACCTGCTCGCAGGCGCGCATAAGAGCCTGAAATCCTTGACGCGAGGTCAATCTTTCCTCCGGGCGAGAGGCGCGTATGTTGACGCGCGAGGAAACTTCAACCGGCCAAAATTGGCGGATGGGCGAATATGAATTTCGATTTTTCGGACGACCAAAAGTTCCTGAAGGGCGAGGCGCGAAAGTTCCTTGAGGCCAACTGTCCCACCAGCCGCGCCCGGGGCGTGCTGGAGGACGCCGCCCAGGGCTACGACCAGGCGCTCTGGAAATCCGTCGCCGGCCAGGGCTGGCTGGGCGCGGCGATCCCCGAGGCGTTCGGCGGCCTGGGCCTGGGTCACCTTGAGCTCTGCGTGATCGCCGAGGAGCTGGGCCGGGCCGTCGCGCCGATCCCCTTCGCCTCGACGGTCTATTTCCTGGCCGAGGCCATCATGCTGGCGGGCGACGAGGCCCAGAAGGCCGAGCTCCTGCCCAGGATCGCCGCCGGCGAGATCATCGGCGCCGTCGCCACCTCCGAGGGCCCGGGCGCCACCACCGCGGCGACCCTGCAGTCCACCGTCACCGACGGCAAGCTGACGGGGGTGAAGATTCCGGTCACCGACGGCGACATCGCCGACGTGGCCCTGGTCCTGGCCAAGGAGGGCGGCAAGCCAGGCCTCTTCCTGGTGGAGCTGGCCGGGGCGGGGGTCACCCGCGAGGCGGTCAAGACCCTGGATCCCACCCGCGACGCCGCCAAGCTCACCTTCAAGGACGCGCCCGCCCGCCGGGTCGGCAAGGCCGGCGAAGGCGTCGAGCTGGTGGAGCAGATCTTCGACCGCGCCGCGGTGCTGCTGTCCTTCGAGCAGTGCGGCGGCGCCGACCGCTGCCTGGAGATGGCCAAGGAATACGCCCTCGAGCGCTACGCCTTCGGCCGCGTCATCGCCTCCTATCAGGCGATCAAGCACAAGCTGGCCGACATGTACGTCAAGAACGAGCTGGCCCGCTCCAACGCCTATTACGGCGCCTGGGCGCTCAACACGAACGCGCCGGAGCTGCCGGTGGCCGCCAGCGCCGCCCGCATCGCGGCGTCGGAAGCCTACTGGTTCGCCTCCAAGGAAAACATCCAGACCCACGGGGGCATCGGCTTCACCTGGGAGATGGACTGCCACCTGTTCTACCGCCGCTCGCGTCAACTCAGCCTGGTGGCCGGCGCGCCCCGGGTCTGGAAGGAACGCCTCGTCAGCCACCTCGAACGCCGCAACGCGGCGGCCGCCTAAGGGAATTTGGTCATGGATTTCAACGACAGCCCCGAAGAAGCCGCCTACCGCCAGCAGGTCCGCGAGTGGCTTGAGGCCAACGCCCCCAAGACCCGCGTCGGCGGCGACCCCGAGGGCGGCGACGGCATGGCCGCCTCCAAGGCCTGGCAGGCCAAGAAGGCCGCCGCCGGCTACGCCTGCATCACCTGGCCCAAGGAATGGGGCGGCCAGGGCGGCACCCCCGTCCAGAACGTCATCTTCAGCCAGGAGGAGGCCAAGTATCCGATCCCCGGCAATCCGTTCCAGATCGGCCTGGGCATGTGCGTGCCCACGGTCATGACCTTCGCCGACGAGGAGACCAAGAAGCGCTTCGTCGGCCCGGCCCTGCGCGGCGAGGAGATCTGGAGCCAGCTGTTCTCCGAACCCTCCGGCGGCTCCGACGTGGCCGCCTCCCGCACCAAGGCCGAGCGCGCCCCGGACGGCTCCGGGGACTGGATCATTAACGGCCAAAAGGTGTGGACGACGGGGGCCCAGTTCTCGGACTTCGGGATCGTCATCACCCGCACCAGCCCGGACAAGCCCAAGCACAAGGGCCTGACCATGTTCTGGGTGGACATGAAGGATCCGGGCGTCGAGGTGAAGCCGATCCATCAGATGTCCGGCGGGTCGGGGTTCAACGAGGTGTTCTTCACCGACGTGCGGGTCAAGGACAGCCAGAGGCTGGGGGCCGTGGACGAGGGCTGGAAGGTCAGCCTGGTGACCCTGATGAACGAGCGGCTGGCGGTGGGCGGCCAGACCGGCGCGGGCTGGCAGCAGTTCCTGGAGGCCGCCCGCAAGACGCCGGGCCTCGACGGCGGCTCGGCCCTGAAGGACGGCGCCCTGCGCGAGAAGCTGGCGGACTGGTACGTCCAGGCCGAGGGCCTGAAACATACCCGCAATCGGACGATGACAGCGCTTTCACGCGGTCAGACTCCGGGGCCGGAGAGCTCGATCGGCAAGATCATCTCGGCGGTGCAGATGCAGGAGCTGGGCAATACGGCCATCGAGATGCTGGACCAGTACGGGATCATCGACGATCCGGAGCTGGCCTCGCTGAACGGCGCCTTCCACTTCTCGCTGATGTTCGGACCGGGGTTGCGGATCGCCGGCGGCACCGACGAGATCCTGCGCAACATCATCGCCGAGCGGGTGCTGGGCCTGCCGGGCGACATACGGGTCGACAAGGACGTGCCCTTCAAGGACATGCCCTCCGGCCGGTAGACGGGCTAGGCGCGCCAGGCCATCGGCTGAGGCGCGACCGAGCTCATCACCAGTTCGCCATAGAGGCGGGTCAGGCCCTCGAAGGTCCGGTCCCAGCTATGGCGAAGCTCGGCCCGGGCGCGGGCGGCGGCCGACAGGGCGCCGAGGTCGCGGGCGAACAGGGCCTCGATGGCCTCGGCCAGGCCGCCGGGGTCGACGTCGTGGGCCAGCTGCCCGACCTCGTTGTCGATCAGTTCGGAGACCCCGCCGCGGGATGGGCCCACCACCGGCAGGCCGGCGGCCAGGGCCTCCAGCACCACCAGGCCGAAGGGCTCGTTCTCGTTGGCGTGGACGCAGGCGTCGCAACTGGCGATGAGGGCGGCCAAGGCCACGGGATCGGACTCGTAGTCCAGGGCGATGACGCGGGGCGAGATGCGCACGTCCTTGCCGGCCCCCACCAGGACCAGGTGATAGGGCTCGCCCAGGCGCTCCACGGCGCAGACGATGGAGTCGATGTTCTTTTCCCGGGCCGGCCGGCCGGCGAAGACCAGGATGCGGGCGTTCCAGGGCAGGCCCAGGCGCTTGCGCAGGGCGGCCGGATTGGCGCGGCTGGGATGGAAGAGGGTGGTGTCGACCCCCAGCATCTGGACAGTGACCTTCTCGACCCCGGCCTCGGCCAGGCGCAGGGCCATGTGACGGCTGGGGGCCACCACACGGTCGAAGCGGTGATAGATCTCGGCCCAGCGCTTCTTGGCCGGCGCCTCGGCCCATTCGCCGAAGTGCAGGGCCGCCAGGGCCGCGGCGTCGGTATGGCAGAAGCCCACCACCGGGACCCCCAGCAACTCGCCGGTGTCCAGGGCCGCGTGGCCGGGCACGAAGATGTCGCCGGCCTCGATGATGTCCGGCTCCAGCATGCGCAGTACGGTCTCCCACTTGTCGGCGCGGGCCGGCATCCGGTAGCCGTCGCCGAAGGGCAGACGGGCGGCGGCCACGGTCACCACCCCCGGCTCGGAGAGGCCGGTGGTGGGGCCCGGCGTCACCAGGGTGTGGCGGATGTCGGGGCGGCGCCTCGCCAGCCAGGCCTGCTTGGCGTTGAGGTAACGCTTCACGCCGCCGGAGCGCGGCGCATACATCATGGTGGTGTCGATCAGGTGGAAGCCCACCCGCCCCGGCGCGCCGAAGTAGGGGGCTTCCGCCGGATCGAGGCGGATCAGGTTGTCCTGGTCCGAAGCGGTGACGTCGTACACGCGAGGGCCTTCCCGGTGATGGGGGTTATGGTCAGGCAACGAACGGCGTGGCCGTTTCGTTGCGGTCATGCTGAGCCTCCCGCGCACAACGGAGATGATCCCGGTCAGTTTCGCGATTCGTTGACAGTTCTTGTCTCGCCCGCCGATCGGGCGAGCTGGACGAACTCCGCCCTCAGGCCGAAGGGATCGGCCCCGCGCGCGCCCTGGGCCAGGTCGGTCACGGCCTTCCAGCCGAAGGCCGGCGAGATCCAGGGATCGCCCCGCAGCTTCTGGCCGAACCCGGCCACCGCCAGGGCCCAGCGGGTGGCCTCGGGCGCCTGGTCGACCCGGCCGTAGGTGTCGGCGGGCCCGATGGGCCGCTCGATCAGGCGAGAGGTCTGGCCGCCGGGCAGCTTGTAGCGGACCTTCAGGAAGGCCAGTTCGCCGCTGACCGCCGGCGCGCGGGCGGCGGGCGCGCCGTAGCGCAGGGGATCGCTGGAGGGCCGCGCGCCGACCGGGGTCACCTCATAGAGGGCGGTGACCGAGGTTCCCGAGCCCACCTCGCCGGCGTCGACCCGGTCATTGTTGAAGTCCTCGCGGTTCAGCAGGCGCGTCTCATAGCCGATCAGCCGGTACTCGCTGACCGTCCTGGGATTGAACTCCACCTGGATCTTCACGTCGTCGGCGATGGGGAAGAGGGAGCCTGAGAAGTCGTCGCGGAAGCTCTTCCGGGCCTCGTTCAGGGTGTCGATGTAGCCCGCGGTCCCGTTGCCGTTCTGGGCCAGGGCCTGCATCAGGGTGTCGTTGTAGTTGCCCTCGCCGAGGCCATAGACCGAGAGATAGACCCCGGTCTGGCGCTTGGCGGCCACGAAGTCGGTGAGCTTGGCGGGGTCGGCGACGCCCACATTGAAGTCGCCGTCGGTCATCAGGATCACCCGGTTGACCGCCTTGGGGTCGAAGTTCTGCACCGCCAGGTCGTAGGCCAGCGCCAGGCCCTGGCCGCCGGCGGTGGAGCCACCGGATTCCAGGGCGCCGAGGGCGCAGCGCATCTTCAGCTTGTCGCGGCCGCCGGTGGGGGCCAGCACCGCGCCGGCCGATCCGGCATAGGCGACCATGGCGACCCGATCCTGGGGCCTCAGCTGATCCACCAGAAGGTTCAGGGCCTTGCGGGCCAGGGGCAGCTTGTTCTCGTCGGACATCGAGCCGGACGTGTCGATGAGGAACACCAGGTTGAGCGGCGGCTCCTGGCTGCGGGGGATGTCGTAGCCCTGCAGGCCGATGTGGACGATCTGCCGGTCGGAGGACCAGGGCGACGGGGTCACCGCCACGAAGGGCTTGAAGGGGGCCTGGGGGTCGGTGGGTTTGGCGTAGCCGTAGTCGAAATAGTTGATCAGCTCCTCGACCCGCACGGCGTCGCGGGGCGGGCTCTGGCCGTCGGTCAGGAAGCGCCGGACATTGGCGTAGGCGGCGGTGTCGACGTCCACCGAGAAGGTGGAGACCGGCTCCTGGGCCGTCTGCTTGATCGGATTGGCCTGGGCGTGGGGGTAGCGCTCGGTGTCCACGTCGCCGGGCATAGGGCCAGGACGATAGGCGCCGGTGACCACCATCTCCTGCATCGGCCCCGGCGCCGCCTTGGCGGCGGGGGCGGAGGGCTGGATCGAGGCCATGGGCGGCGGCGGGGCGGGGGGCGGCGGGCCAGCCATGGAGGGGGCGTACATCATCCGCCCGCCCCGGCCGCGGCCATAGACGCGCCGATCGTCGTTCCGGGGGAAGCCCAGGGCCTCGCAGGCGGCGGGCGTCGGGGACCCGTCGCGAATCGCCGGGGCGGCCATGGGCGCCGCCGGCGCTGCGCCGGCTGCCACAACTGTAAGCAAGCATAGGGAGACGTGACTTAAGTTCCGTACAGCGGCCATCGTTCTCAGCGCTCCGAATAAGTCCCTCAAAGCGAAGCTTGGCGCGTCATCTGAGGCGAAAACGCGTCGAACAGGGGGCTTGGGCGCGGCGCCGTTGCTCACTCGCCTGATAGGTGAATCTCACGTGTCCTAATCTTCACCGTCCCAAGCTTGACAGGGGGGAGGGGCAAGACGCTAGTGGGCGGTTCAAGTATGGTTAACGCTTAAGGGGGAGCGCATGGCCATTTTCCATGAAGCAGCCCTCGGCGTGCGTGACATTGCGCGGAGAGGCCTGACCTTGGCGGTTCTGGCCGCCATCATTCCGCTCACCGGCGGCTGCGAGCCCAAGGGGGGGCCCGGCGGCTCCGCCGGCCGCATCGCCGTGGGTGGCCCCGCCTGTCCCCGCCCTCAGGCGGCGATCGGCGTGCAGCCGCAGTTCAACGCCCAGGAGCAGGAAATCCGCGCCCTGAGGCGCCAGGGGTTCCAGGGCGATTTCTTCGCCCAGATCGACCTGGCCCGCCGCTATTCCGGCCGCGACGCCCAGGAGAAGAACCTGGCCGATCCCGTGGAGTCGGCGGTCTGGTACGAGCTGGCCCTATCCAATCCCGACGGCTACGCCCCCATCGTCGCGGGGGTCGATCCCAAGCGGGGCAACCGGGGCGGCCCCGGCTCCAAGCTCAACGACTGCCGCGCGGCCGAGCGGCGCGGCGCCTATCTCTCCCTGGACCGCCTGCTGGACCGCATGAGCTCCGACGAGCGCCAGCAGGTGCGCGACCGGGTGATCTATGTGCTGTCCAGCCAGGGCGCCCCGGGCTTCCGCACCCTGGCGCGGCTGCACGATGTGTCCTTCGGGCCATTCGGCGATCCCTCCGACGGCTCGCCCATCGATCCGCGCGACCTGACCAAGGTCAAGCCGCCGGCGGCGGCGACCCTGTTCACCCGCAACGACGTCGACGTCTATCTCTACAACTACCTGGCCGCCCAGGGCGGCGACGTCGCCGGCTATGTCATGTTGAAGGACTTCGAGCGGTCCTCTCCGGAGCGCGCCTCCCTGGGGTCCGACGCCGAGGCCAAGGCGCGGCGCTGGGTGCCGCCCTACGAGTTCTATCCGCCCCAGGCGCCCGATTCCGGCGTGCCCCATTCCGACGAGACCGCGACGCTCGGCGAGGCCGAGGGCCTGGCGGTCAGCCGCATCGACGAACTGCCCTTCCAGCACATCGCCGCGGCCCTGGCCTATCTGCGGGTGATCCCGCAGCCGGTGTCGGCCCAGAGCCAGCTCTCGCCCGGCGACATCCAGACCTTCCAGGCCATGATCGGCCGCCCCGCCACCGGGGTGTTCACGCCGCTGGAGAAGGTGCGCGCCATCCAGTACGCGGCGGTGAACGGCTCGTCCCGGTCACAGCTTGCCCTGGCGGTGATGTACGCCGAGGGCGTGGGGGTGCCGCGGGACTATGCGCGGGCCTTCCACTGGTTCGCCGAGGCCGACAAGCAGGGCAGCCCCGAGGCCAAGTACGCCATGTCCACCTACTTCTCGCTGGGGGTCTCCGGCGTCGCCGACCAGGACAAGGCCTCGGCCGTCGTCTACCAGATCGATGGGGCGCTCTCGGGCTTCAAGCCGTCGGCCCAGCGCCTGCGCGAGGTCCTGGCCCAGGTGGCCCGCGCCCCCAGCCGACCCACAGAAGGAAGCTACCGGTGATCGCACACGCCCTGCGTCGGCTGGCGGGCCTTGGCGCCGCCGTGGCCGGAGCCGTCCTGTCCCTGAGCGTGGCGGGCCAGGCCCAGGCCATGCCGGACGCCAAGGTGGATCAGCAGATCCGTCCGAACTTCGGCATCCTGCTGGCGCCGCCCCTGCGCCATCCCTACCGGCCGGCGGCCTGGAAGCCGCGGCGCGGCGGGCCGGGCTACGATTATTACGGACCCCGTGGCCAGCGGCGGCCGCTCTATCTGGATTCCATCACCGTCGACTGCGGCGACGCCCGGTCGGGCGGCGCGCCCCTGGCCGACGCCATCTACAACCTGGCCGACAATGGCGTGCTCTACATCCGCTCGCGCGGCGGGGTCTGCCGCGAGACCCTGGAGATCGACCACCCGGTGATCATCGCCGGCGAGGGCGCTCCGGCCTTCGGCGGCGCGGGGTCCGGCGTCGCCAAGCTGAGCCCGCCGGACGGCATGCCCTGCATCCGCATCGCGCCCGGCGTGAAGGGCGTGGAGATCCGCGACCTGGTGATCGAGGCCGGCCAGGGCGGGCGCAGCGCCTGCATCGAGGCCCAGGACGCCGACGTGGCCCTGATCCGCTCGTCCCTGCGCTACCAGGGGGACGCCTCGGCGGTCTTCGTCCAGGGCGGCAGCCTGATCGTCCGCAACAGCATCATCGACGCCCGCACCAATGACGCCGCGGTGGTGGCCGACGGCGCCCTGGTGGACATCCAACAGTCCAGGGTCACCGCCGACGTGCGCGGTCTCGACATCACCCCCGCCCCCGGCCAGAGCCGCCTGGTGCAGGTGGGGGTCATCGCGCCGGGCCCCGGCCTGCCGGGCTCCACGGCGGTCACCGTGCGCGACCAGCGCAGCGGCGCCGGCAGCCTGCTGATCGCCAACAGCGTCATCAAGAACTGGATCACCGGGGTCTATGTCGACCGCGGCGCCCAGGTGGAGCTGGTCCACAACCGCATCCTGAAGGTCCGCCGCGGCGTGCTCTCGGACTACGGCCAGGTTCGCGTGCGCCAGAACGCCATCGCCGCCGACGACTACGGCGCCTACTTCGCCGGCGGCCGCCCGGAGGTGGCCTATAACCGCTTCATCGGCGCGGGGATGGACTATGAGCGCGGGGTCGATCCGGTCACCGAGCCCAACTACGTCTATTCCCCCCAGGGCTGCGGCTACCGCATGCCCCCCGGAAGCTATTGCCGGCCGATGTCGGAAATGCCCAAGGCGATCATGGACGAGAGCGGCTTCGACTCCTCGGGCCGCTACGGCTGGGAAGTGGACGGCTATGAGCGCGGCTATCAGCGCGACGGCGCGCCGCAGCCGCGGTCCTACGTGCCGCCCCCGCCGCCGCGCCGGCCGATCTTCGGACACCGGCCGCCGCCGCAGCCGCCTGCCTATCCCCAAGGGTCCGGGAGCTATTCCGGCGGCCCGCCCCCCATGGTCGGCGCGCCGAACTACTAGGGCGTGGGGGCGTGAAGCGGCGACCGGTTCAGGCCTCCGTCACGCCCCAGACCTATGGTTTGTCGAAAGCTGGTGAGCCGTTGACCGTGGCCGGGAAGGTGGGCGGACGGCGGACCTTGGCGGCCTGCTCGAAGGCGTAGCCCAGGGACAGAAGCCGGGCCTCCGACCACGCGGTCCCGATGAAGGACAGCCCTACCGGCAGGCCCTCGACATAGCCCGTGGGCACGGTGAGGTGCGGATAGCCCGCCACCGCCGGCAGCTCCGAAGGCGAGCCCAGCCAGCGGCCGCCGTTCACCCGGTCCACCACCGAGGCCGGCCCGCCGCTTTCGGCCACCAGAACCTCCACCTTGGCGTCGGCCAGCATGCGGTCGATGCCCTCGGGGCCCGCCAGTCGCCGCGCGGAGGCGCGGGCGGTGAGATAGGCCGGGTCGTCCAGCCCCGGGGAGGCCTGGGCCTCCTTGAAGGTCTCCTGGCCGAACAGGACCGTCTCCCGCGGCTCCAGGTCGTTGAAGGCGATGAGGTCGGCCAGGGTGCGGGTCTTCACCTGGTCGGGCGAGGTGGTGGCCAGATAGGCGTTGATCCCGGCCTTGAACTCCACCCGCAGGATCAGGTCCTCCAGGGCGCCCACCTGACTGGTGTCGGGGGGCGTCACCTCCACCAGGGTGGCGCCGGCGGCCTTCAGGGCGGCCAGGGCCTGGTCGAACACGGCGTCGGTCTGGGGCGAGCGTCCGGCGGTGACCCGCAGCACCCCGATGCGGGCGCCCTTCAGGGCGGCGGGATCCAGGGCCTTCAGATAGTCGGTCCTGTGGCTGTCGGCCTCGAGGGTGGCCGGATCGGCGGGATCGGAGCCGGCCAGGGCGGTGAGCAGGGCCGCGGCGTCGGCGACGTTGCGGGCCATCGGCCCGGCGGTGTCCTGGCTGGCGGAGATCGGCACGATGTGGGTGCGGGAGATCAGGCCGACCGTGGGCTTGAGCCCGACGATCCCGTTCATGGCCGCCGGACAGGTGATAGAGCCGTCGGTCTCGGTGCCGATGGCCGCCACGGCGAGTCCCGCGGCCACGGCGGCGCCCGATCCGGCGCTGGAGCCGCAGGCGCTGCGGTCGAGGGCGTAGGGATTGCGCACCAGGCCGCCCACGGCGCTCCAGCCGCTGATGGAGCGGGCGGAGCGGTAGTTGGCCCATTCCGACAGGTTGGTCTTGCCCAGGATCACCGCCCCGGCCTCGGTCAGCCTGCGCACCAGCGGCGCGTCGCGGCCGGTGATGTTGTCCTTGAGCGCCAGGGAGCCGGCGGTGGTGGCCGTGCCGTCGGCGGACTCGATGTTGTCCTTCAGCAGGATCGGCAGGCCGTGCAGCGGCCCGCGCACCTTGCCGGCCTTTCGCTCGGCGTCGAGCCGGCGCGCGTCGTCCAGGGCGTGCGGGTTGAGGACGATGACGCTGTTGAGCTTCGGCCCCCGCTCGTCGAGGGCGGCGATACGGGCGAGATAGGTCAGGGTGAGGCCCTCGGAGGTCGCCTGGCCCTTGATCATGGCCTGGCCCAGGTCCTTGACGCTCCCGAAGGCCAGGGGCTCGGCCGCGAGGGCCGGTCCCGCACCGAGCGCCAAGCCCGCCATCACCCCTGCCATCCGTCGCATGCCCGCTTCCCCCGCACGCGGTCATTGGAGGGCGCCGGCAACGCCTTGACCAGACATGACGAGGGCCGCGCTCCATGGGAACGCGGCCCTGCCTATTTGTTCCACCCACTGGGGGGAGGGGAGGGTGGAACCTGACCGTTCAGGTAGGAAACCTGTCTAGTTCTTCAAGGCGTTGCGGGCGGCGTCCTTCAGCTCGCCAACGCCCTTCTGCACCTTGCCGACGGTCTTTTCGGCCACGCCTTCGGCTTCCAGGCGCTCATTGCCGGTCACCTTGCCGGCGGCTTCCTTGATGGAGCCCGAGGCGTCCTTGGCGGCGCCCTTGATGGTGTCCTTGTGCATGACGGTCTCCTTGAGCAGTGGGGCGAGGGGAGGCTCGCCCTTCGCCTTTCTCTACGCGCAAGGAAGCGTGTTCGTTCCGTCAGGCCCCGCCGGTTCGATCCAGCAGGGACTCGAAGGCCGCGCGGGCCGCGGCGCGGGCCCCGGTGTCGTCCAGCAGGCGGCGCATCTCGTTGTGGCCGAGGATGAAGCTCTTCATCTGGAAGACCGCGCCCTGGGCCTCGGCGTCGGTGATCGGCGGCTCGCGCAGGGCCTTCATCTCGCGGGCCAGGGTCTGGCGCCAGCGGCGCACCCGGGTCTGCAGCAGGTCGCGCATGGGGCCGGGCTGATCGTCCAGCTCGGTGCTGGCGGCCATGATCAGGCAGCCGCCGGCGGCGTTCTCCACCTCGGTCCAGTCCAGCCAGCGCTCGAACACGGTTTCCAGCCGCGCGCGGCCGGGGGGAAGGCTCTCGGCCGGTTCCCAGACGAAGGCGACGAAGCGGTCGAACCCCCTGTCCAGGGCCGCCAGCTCCATGGCCTCCTTGGACTCGAAATGCTTGAACAGGCCGCTCTTGGACAGGCCGACGGCCTCGGCCACGTCGTTCAGGCTGACGGCGCCGAACCCCTTGATCGCGGCCTGACGGCCGGTCTCCTCGATGATCCGCGCCCGGGTCGCCTCGCCCTTTTTCAACGTCCAGCCCTCACGGCCAAGCCTCCCGCTTGACAAAAAGTGACCGATCGTGCCTTTTCTAGGCCAGTGACCGATCGTGCCCTTTTCTATCGCATGGAGCGAATTATGCAAACCAAGGTTCTCTCAGCCGCCGTCCTGGCGCTCGCCCTCCTGGCCGCCAACGGCGCCAGCGCCGCCGAGGGCTTCCGCGCCCAGGCCAAGCTGCTCACCCCCGTGGCGGCGCCAACCACCACGGTCGTCAGCAATGTCGAGTGGAAGTGCGACGGCGACGCCTGCCTGGGCGTCTCCAAGTACGCGCCAGGCCTCGACAGCTTCATGAAGCAGTGCCGCAAGGTGCGCGCCGCCCTGGGGCCCCTGGCCGCCTATTCGAGCCGCGGCGTGAAGATGAGCGACGCCGACGTCGCCAACTGCAACGCCGGTCCGCGCTAGAGCCTTCCCCCTCCGGCGCGCCGCCTGCCGAAGGGCCGCGGGCGGCGCGCCGACTTTTTGAGCCGCTTGGAGCCGCCGCGGCGGCTCCGCGCCGCGCCGACGTTGCGCAAGACGCGCCCGACCGCTATCTCCGCACCCGAATTCCCCTCTTTCGAAGAGCGAGCGCGGACGCCCCATGGCGCAGCAGTACATTTATCAGATGCAGGGCCTGACCAAGGCCTTCCCCGGCGGCAAGAAGGTGTTCGAGAACATCTGGCTGTCGTTCTATTCCGACGCCAAGATCGGCGTGGTCGGGGTCAACGGCTCGGGCAAGTCGACCCTGCTGAAGATCATGGCCGGGGTGGACAAGGAGTTCAACGGCGAGGCCAAGGCCGCCGATGGCGTCAAGATGGGCTACCTGGAGCAGGAGCCGCACCTGGACGACCAGCTCAATGTCTGGGGCAACATCATCTCCTGGTGCGAAGAGAAGAAGATCTTCGACCGCTACAACGAGGTCGCCGCCAAGCTGGGCGAGGACTACACCGACGAACTCATGGAGGAGATGACCGCCCTCCAGGAGAAGATCGACGCCGCCGATATGTGGGACATCGACTCCCGCATCGAGATGGCCGCCGACGCCCTGCGCTGCCCGCCCAACGACTGGCCGGTGGACAACCTCTCCGGGGGCGAGAAGCGCCGCATCGCCCTGGCCCGCCTGCTGCTGTCCAAGCCCGACATGCTGCTGCTGGACGAGCCCACCAACCACCTGGACGCCGAGTCCGTGGCCTGGCTGCAGCACCACCTGGAGGCCTTCCCGGGCTGCGTCATCCTGGTGACCCACGACCGCTACTTCCTGGACCAGGTGACCAAGTGGACCCTGGAGCTCGATCGCGGCAAGGGCATCCCCTACGAGGGCAACTATTCCGGCTGGCTGGAGCAGAAGACCAAGCGGATCGTCCAGGAGCAGTCGGAGTCCGAGGCCCGCCAGCGCGCCATGACCCGCGAACTGGAATGGGTGCGCTCGGGCGCCAAGGCCCGCCAGGCCAAGTCCAAGGCCCGTCTGGCCGCCTATGACGAGATGGTCCGCGAGCAGGAGACCTCCCGTCTCGCCCAGACCACCGCCACCATCCAGATCCCGCCCGGCCCACGCCTGGGCAATGTGGTGCTCGAGGTCGAGAACCTGGAGAAGGCCTATGGCGACAAGGTCCTGTTCAAGGACCTCTCCTTCAAGCTGCCCCCCAACGGCATCGTCGGCGTGATCGGGCCCAACGGGGCCGGCAAGTCGACCCTGTTCAAGCTGATCACCGGCCAGGAGACCCCGGACGCCGGGACCTTCCGGGTCGGCGAGACCGTGAAGCTGGCCTATGTCGACCAGAGCCGCGACGCCCTCGATCCCACCAAGACCGTCTGGCAGGAGATTTCCGGCGGCCTGGACGTGCTGGCGGTGGGCAAGCGGGAGATCAACACCCGCTCCTATGTCGGCTCCTTCAACTTCCGCGGCGGCGACCAGCAGAAGAAGGTCGGCCAGCTCTCGGGCGGGGAGCGCAACCGCGTCCACCTGGCCAAGACGCTCACCACCGGCGGCAACCTGATCCTGCTCGACGAACCGACCAACGACCTGGACATCGAGACCCTGCAGAACCTGGAAGAGGCCCTGGAGGAGTTCGCCGGCTGCGCCGTGATCATCTCCCACGACCGCTGGTTCCTGGACCGCCTGGCCACCCACATCCTGGCCTTCGAGGGCGACAGCCACGTGGAATGGTTCGAGGGCAACTTCGAAGCCTATGAGGACGACAAGAAGCGCCGCCTGGGCGCCGACAGCCTCATTCCGCACCGCCTGAAGTTCCAGAAGTTCGCGCGGTAGGAGAGCGGCTCCCACCTACCCGGTTATCCGGGTTGCGGCAGGTCGCGGGGAGCGGGTAGGCTGCCACCCTGAGTTGGGAGGTTGCCTATGCCGATCCTCGGGACCGCGAATGCGGACAACCTCAATAATCCCGACCCCTACAGCCATGGCGACACGATCCAGGGCCTGGCCGGGGACGACACGATCACGGCTGGCAGTTCCGGCAATGATGTCCTGGAGGGCGGGACCGGCGACGACCGGCTGATCGGTACGGCCACGGCCTCCTACGAGCACGCCGCGGGCGGCGTCAGCGTCAGCCTGCGGATCGCGGGCGCGCAGGCCGTCGGCGGGGGAGAGGGGACCGACACCCTCATCAATATCCGGGCGGTGATCGGCGGGGGCTTCGCCGACACCCTGGTGACGGCGGACGGGGTCTACTTCCAGGAACTGACCGGCGGCGCGGGGGCCGACAGCCTGCTGGGCGGAACCGCCACCGAGAAGCTCACCGGCGGCGACGGCGACGACACGATCGACGCCGGCAATTCCGGCCTGGCGCTCACCGGCGGGTGGCAGCACGACCTGCTCTATGGCGACGCCGGCAACGACCTCCTGCGCGGCGGGTCCGACGTCATCTCGGACGGCGGCTCCGGCGACGACCAGATCCTCGGGGCCAGCGAGGCGCACGGCGGCTTCGGCCATGACACGATCGTCGGCGCCGAGCGCAGCAACGCCTTCTTCGGCGCCGACCTGCATGGCGCTGACGGCAATGACAGCATCGTCGGGACCACCCAGGACGACATGATCTATCCGGGCGGCGGGGCCAATACGGTCTCGGCGGGCGCGGGAAACGACCAGATCTTCGTGCTCGACGGGTCAGACTCAGACCTTGGCATCGGCAACGACGTCATCGACGGCGGGACGGGAATCGACACTGTCAATTTCGGCGTCGGCTATGCGCAGTGGAACTATTCCTACTCGCCGGTCTCGGTCGACCTGACGACGGGGGCGGCCAACACCACCGGGGTCTATGTGAACATCGGCACGGTGCAGGGCGTCAGCCACAGCACCCTGACCAACGTCGAGAACATCGTCGGCAGCCAGGGCGCCGACACCATCCTGGGCTCGGAGGGCGACAACCGCCTGACCGGTCAGCTCGGCGCCGACACCATCATGGGCCGGGGCGGCGGCGACACGATCGACGGCAACCAGAGCCCCTTGGGCGGCAAGGACGGCGCCAACTATCTGAGCGGCGACGCCGGCAATGACTCCGTCCAGGGCGGAACCGGGATCGACACCGTCATGGGCGGCGACGGGAACGACACCCTGCACGACTGGGGCGGCTCCAACTACATGCGCGGCGAAGACGGCGACGACGTCCTGGAGGGCGGCTCCGACTTCGACGACATGCTGGGCAATATGGGGAACGACACCCTGCATGGCGGCTATGGCGACGACTGGGTGGTCGGCGGCAAGGACAACGATCTGCTCTATGGCGAGGCCGGCGGCGACATCGTCTACGGCAACCTGGGCGCCGACACCTGCTACGGCGGCGACGGCTTCGACTGGGTGCGCGGCGGCCAGGCCAACGACATCGTCGACGGCGGGGCCGGCGACGACTGGCTGTGGGGCGACCGGGGCGACGATACGGTCACCGGCGGGGCCGGGGCCGACATGTTCCACTTCTTCTCGGGTGCGGGCCTCGATCGGGTGACCGACTTCAACTACGCCCAGGGCGACCGGGTGATCATCGACTACGGGACCTACACGGTCACCCAGGTCGGGTCAGACACCGTGATCGACCTCGGGGGCGGCGACAGCATGGTGCTGGTGGGCGTCACCGCGTCGAGCCTGCCCTTGGGCTGGATCACCACCCTCTAGCCGATCCGCGCGCCCAGCATGCTGATGCTGCCCAGGTCGACATAGTCGTTGAACAGGCTGACCGGCTCGCCCGGCTCCGTCGCGCCCAGGGCGTAGAGCAGGGGCAGATAGTGCTCGTCGACGGCCATGCCGGCCTCGGGCCCGAGGCCGCCGGGATCGACCAGGGCCGCATGGTCGCCCGCGACCAGGCGGTCGCGCACGGCCTCATGGAAGTGCTGGGCCCAGGCCAGGGGCTGGGCGTTCTCGGCGCGTACGGCGGCGCGCAGGTTGTGGACCACATCGCCGGAGCCGAGGATCAGCACCCCCTCGTCGCGCAGGGGCGCCAGGCGACGGCCGATATCGTAGTGGGCGGGCATCGGCTGGCTGAGGTCCATGGCCAGCTGCACCACCGGCACGTCGGCGTCCGGATACATGTGGGTCAGGACCGACCAGGTCCCGTGGTCGAGGCCCCAGTCCTGATCGGCGCGCACCGCCATCGGCGCCAGCAGCTCGGCGGCGCGGGCGGCCAGCGCGGCGTCGCCCGGGGCGGGGTACTGCATGTCGAACAGCGGCTGCGGGAAGCCGCCGAAGTCGTGGATGGTTTTGGGCGCCGCCATGGCGGTCACCGCCGTCTCGTTCAGGCACCAGTGGGCGGAGATCGCCAGGATCGCCTTGGGGCGCGGCAGACCGGCGGCCACCTGGCGCCAGACCTCGGCGGTGGGGCCGCCCAGGGCGTTCATGGGGCTGCCGTGGCCGACGAAGACGACGGGCATGCGGGAGGGCGTGTTCATACCTCCCATATGGCGCCGCCGGCTTGCCGTCCAAAGCGCGGTTCCTGAAACGCTGCGTCCCTCTGGGAGAGACGCCTAGACGTCGAAGGTCACGCCCTGGGCCAGGGGCAGGTCGCGGGAATAGTTCAGGGTGTTGGTGGCCCGGCGCATATAGGCCTTCCAGCTGTCGGAGCCCGCCTCGCGGCCGCCGCCGGTCTCCTTCTCCCCGCCGAAGGCCCCGCCGATCTCAGCGCCGGAGGGGCCGATATTGACGTTGGCGATGCCGCAGTCGGAGCCCACGTCGCTGATGAACAGCTCGGTCTCCCGCACGTCGTTGGAAAAGATCGAGGAGGCCAGGCCCGCCGCCGTGGCGTTCTGCAGGGCGATGGCTTCAGCGAGGTCCCTGTAGCGCACGACATAGAGGATGGGGGCGAAGGTCTCGCGCAGCATGGGGCCGGTCTGGCTGGGCATCTCCACAAGGGCCGGGCGGACATAGACGCCGGGGCGGTCGACCCGCTGGCCGCCGTGGACGGTCCCGCCACAGGCCTTCGCCTCGGTGAGCGCCGCCCGCATGGCCTCATAGGCCGCCTCGTCGATCAGCGGGCCCAGCAGGGTCCCGGCTTCCCGGGGATCGCCCACGGGGACCGAGGCGTAGACCGCCTTCAGGCGGCCGACCAGGGCGTCGGCGACGTCCTCGTGGACGAAGAGGCGGCGCAGGGTGGTGCAGCGCTGGCCCGCCGTGCCCATGGCCGAGAAGGCCACGCCCCGCAGGGCCAACTCCAGGTCGGCGGAGGGGGCGACGAGGGCGGCGTTGTTGCCCCCCAGCTCCAGGATGGCGCGGGCGAAGCGGGCGGCCAGGACCGGGGCCACGGCGCGGCCCATGGCCGTGGAGCCGGTGGCCGACAGGATGGCGACCTTGGGATGGGCGACCAGGGCCGCGCCGACCTGGGCGCCGCCCTGGATCACCTGGGAGAGGTGGGCGGGGGCGTCGCCGAAACGGGCGGCGGCCTTGAGGAAGACGGCCTGCACGGCCTCGGCGGTCAGCGGCGTCTTTTCCGAGGGCTTCCAGACCACGGGGTTGCCGCAGACCAGGGCGAGCGCCGCGTTCCAGCACCAGACGGCGACCGGGAAGTTGAAGGCCGAGATGACGCCGCAGACGCCGAGGGGGTGCCAGGTCTCCATCATCCGGTGGCCGGGACGCTCGGTGGCGATGGTCAGGCCGTGGAGCTGGCGCGACAGGCCGACGGCGAAGTCGCAGATGTCGATCATCTCCTGGACCTCGCCCAGGCCCTCGGAGGTGACCTTGCCGGCCTCCAGGGCCACCAGGCGGCCGAGGTGGTCCTTGGCCAGGCGCAGTTCCTCGCCGAACAGGCGGACCAGTTCGCCGCGGCGCGGCGCCGGGACCTTGCGCCACGCGAGGAAGGCCGCGTGAGCGCGCTCGACGGCGGCGTCCACCTCGGCGGGGGTATGGGCGCGCAGGGTGGCGAGGAGCGCGCCGTTGATGGGGGAGCGGGCCGGCAGATCGGCGCCCTCCAGGGCGGCGAGGTCGACGCCGAGGAGGTTCAGGGTGGCCATCAGGTCGTCGCGGACGGCGGGGAGGGGGCGGACGTGGACGTTCATCTCAGGCTCCTCAGGCGACCGCGGCGACCGGGGCGTGGGCCACGTGGTCGCCGGGCTGGCGGTAGGCCTTGCCGAAGCGGTTGGCCAGGAAGTCGGCCAGCGCGATCTCCTCCTGGCGGACATAGCCTTGGCTCGGCAGGCGGCCGGCGGCCAGCAGGTCCAGGACGGTGCAGATGCCCGCCGCCGTGGTGACCTGGATGGCGCTCCAGAAGCCCTGGCCATGGTGCTCGCCCATGACCTTGCCGGCGTAGCTCTCCTGCATCAGGCGGCCGCCGCGCCAGCCGGAGGCGGTGACGAAGAAGACCACCACGTCCTGCTCGGTGCCGGGGACCGCGCCCTCCAGGACATCCTTCAGCAGGTCGCGGCGGTGGCGCAGGTTGAGGTCGTTCAGCAGGGTTCGCATCAGGGCGCAGTGGCCGGGATAGCGGACCGATTTGTAGTTCAAATTCCGCGCCTTGCCGGCCAGAACTTCAGCCAGGGAGCCGAGGCCGCCGGAGGTGTTGAAGGCCTCGTAGGTGACGCCGTCGAGGCTGAAGGTCTCCAGGCCCTCCAGGGCCGGGACCTCGCGCAGCTCCCCCTCCACCAGGGCCTCGCAGGGTTCGCAGTACTCGTTGATCACCCCCTCGGTCGACCAGGTGAGATTGTAGCCGAGGCTGTTGGAGGGATAGCGGGGCAGGGCGCCGACCCGCAGGCGCAGCTCCTCGACCCGGTCGAAGCCGCGGGCCAGCTCGGCGCCGGCGATGGAAATGAAGCCCGGCGCCAGGCCGCACTGGGGAATGAAGGCGCCCTTGGCGTCCGCCGCCAGGGCCTTGACCATCTTGGTGGTGGCGACGTCCTCGGTGAGGTCGAGATAGTGGCAGCCGACCCGGGCGGCGGCCTGGGCGACGGCGCCGGTGAGGTGGAAGGGGGCGGCGGAGAGGACGGCGAAGGCGCCGGCCAGGGCGGCGTCGAGGGCGACGGCGTCGGTGACGTCCAGCACACATGTCGACAGCCGTGGATGGACGGCCTGCAGGGCCGCCGACGAACGGTCCACGAGGGTCACGGCGTAGTCGCCGCTCTCCACCAGCATCTGGGCGATGATCGACCCGATCTTGCCGCCGCCGATGACCACGATCCTGCGCATGACGTCTCTCCCCTTGCCAAGGCTTGACGGTGGGCCGGTTTCAGGTCGATTTGAACAGACAGAGCGTGGGAAGCGCGCAGTCAGTCAGACGATATGCCAAGTTCAGCCGACGATATGAAACTGGACGCGCGGGACCTGGCCCTGGTCCGGCTGCTGGAGACCGACTCGCGGCTGCCGGCCTCGACCCTGGCCAAGCGGCTCGGCGTCTCACGGACGACGGTGCAGACGCGCATTGACCGACTTGTGGCCGACGGAGTCATCGCGGGGTTCACCGTTCGACTGGGAAACCCCTTGGAATCCAGGATCGTAAGGGGCCACGTCCTGGTGACGGCGGCGCCCAAGGCGGCCCGACATATCGAGGCCACGCTGCGCGCCATGCCCCAGGTGGAGGCCCTGCACTCGGTGTCGGGGCCCTTCGACCTGATCGTCATGGTGGCCGCGGCCTCCATCGAGGAGCTGGACCGGGTGCTGGACGACATCGGCCTGATCGAGGGGGTGGAGCGGACCACCTCGTCGATCATCCTGTCCACGCGCATCCGCCGTTGACCTAGGGTCGCGATTTGCCTTGCCCTACGTCACTCGACTAGGCCGATTCAAGGTTCAACCGACGGAGACCGACCCCATGCTTCTGATCAGCGACACCGTGGAAGTGGGCGGTCCCAAGGGACCCGCGCATCCGCCGAAATATCCGGTGAGCCCGGTGGAACTGTGGAACCCCGAGGCCTTCACCAAGGGGCCGCCGATGGGCGCCTTCGCCGCCATGCGCCAGGCCTCTCCCATCGCCTGGACCCCCGAGCCCGAGGACCGGCCGGGCTTCTGGGCGGTCACCCGCTATGACGACGTCATGCGGGTCAACAGCGACTACGAGACCTTCTCCTCGCAGCGCGGCGGCATCCTGATGAGCCACCAGCGCTCGGAGATGCAGCTGGCCCGCGCCAGCCTGGACGCCATGATCAACATGGACGCGCCCGCCCACATGCAGCTGCGCCGCGAGCACATGCCCTATTTCACCCCCTCCTATCTGCGCGGCCTGACCGACCGGGTGGAGGGCGAGGTGACCCGCCTGCTGGACGCCATGGCCAAGCAGGGTCGGGTCGACCTGGTCCACAGCCTGTCGGCCCAGCTGCCGCTGTTCACCCTCTGCGAGATCCTCGGGGTTCCCTTAGAAGATCGTCCCAAGTTCCTGACCTGGATGCATTATCTGGAGCTGGCCAACTCCTTCGCCGCCGAGCGCGCCGGGGGCGGCGGCGGGCTGGAGGGGGCGGCGGCCGAGGTGCCGCCGGAGATGAAGGCCTTCCTCGACGCCTTCACCGCGGCCATCGCCGAGATGTTCGAATACGGCCGCCACATGCTGCACAAGCGCCGCCTGGACCCGCAGGCCGACCTGATGAGCGCCATCGCCAAGGCCCAGGTGGACGGCGACCTGCTGTCGGACGAGTACCTGGACGGCTCCTGGCTGCTGATCGTCTTCGCCGGCAACGACACCACCCGCAACACCATCTCCGGCTCGATGCAGCTGCTCAGCGACTTCCCCGAGGAGAAGGCGAAGTTGCTGGCCCGGCCCGAACTGATCCCGGGCGCGGTGAACGAGTTCATCCGCATGATCAGCCCGGTGATCTACATGCGCCGCACCGCCACCCGCGACGTGGAGGTGGCCGGCCAGCAGATCGCCGAGGGGGAGAAGGTGATCATGTACTACGGCTCGGCCAACCGGGACGCCTCGGTGTTCCCCGATCCCGACCGGCTGGACGTCACCCGCGCCAACGCCGACAAGCACATCGCCTTCGGCTACGGCCCCCACACCTGCATCGGCAAGCGGGTAGCCCAGCTGCAGCTGGAGGCGGTCTACCGCCAGATGCTGGCCCGGTTCCCCGACATCCACCAGTCGGGCCCGATGGACGTGGCGCCGAACAACTTCGTCTATGCGATCCGGAGCATGCCGGTGGAGTTCACGCCGGAAGCTTAGTCGCGCGAGCCCCTCGCCCCCTTCAGGGGGCGAGGGTTTTGAGTGACGAGCTTAGCCCGCCTCCAGTTCGATCACCTTCACCCTGCGCAACGCCGGGGACGCCATCGCGAGCAGGGGCCCCAGGGCCAGGCCGGCGGCGGCGATGAACAGGGTCTCGCGGACGCCGATGAGGCCGCCGAGCGCGCCGCCGACCAGGGCGCCGATGAGCATGGTTCCGCCCGTGGCGGCCTGGAAGGCGCCGGCCGCGCGGCCCAGGGTGTCCTGGGGCAGGACGGTCTGGCGCAGGGAGGCCGACAACACGCCATAGGCCACCCCGGTGGAATCCCCCAGCAGCTGGGAGACGATCAGCATCGCCATGCCGGCGGCCGGCGTGGCCGGGGAAAGCGGGATGAGCAGGGCCGAGCTGGCCGCGGCCAGGCCCATGACCAGGATGGCGGGGCCCGCCCCCAGGCCCCGCGCCAGGGGGGCGGCCAGGCCCGCCCCCATCAGGGCCCCGATCCCGCCGCAGGCCACGGTGAGGCCCAGCATGGCGGGGCTGAGGCCCAGGGTGCGCAGGGCGAAGATCAGGTAGAGGGCCGCGAAGCCGCCGCCGAACAGGCCGTTGCACAGGGCTGTCACCAGCAGGGGCCGCACCCGGGGCTCGGCCCAGGCGGCGCGGAAGCCCTGGGTCAGGTCGCGGACCCAGTGCTGGGGCGGGGCGGGCTCCGGATCGGGCTCGACCTTGGCGATGCCGGAGAGGAAGAGGGCCGAGACCAGGTAGGTGGCGGCGTTGACGGCGATGGCGAAGGGGGCGCTCAGCCATTGGAACAGGACGCCCGCCAGGGCTGGTCCCCCCATCTCGGCGACGGACTCGGTGGCCGAGAGCTTGGAATTGCCGTCCACCAGGCGCGCAGGGCCGACCAGGCCGGGGAGATAGGCGTGGTCGGCCATGTCGAAGAGCACGCTGGCGCCCCCCACCAGGGCGGCGGCGGCGAACAGCTGCCAAAGGCTGAGCAGGTGGAGCCAGGCGGCGATGGGGATGGTGATCAGCACCCCGGCGCGGACCAGGTCGGCGCCGATGAGGATCGGGCGGCGATGGCGGCGGTCGACGAAGCCGCCGCCGGCCAGGCCCACGAAGAAGGCCGGGCCATAGGAGAGGGCGGCCAGCACGCCGAGGACGGCGGGGCTGGCGCCCAGGGCCAGGACCGCCGTCATCGGCAGGCCCTCGCGGGTGATGCGGGCGCCGAAGCTGGAGACGGCCTGGGCCGCCCACAGCTTCATGAAGTCGGGCTCGCCGGTGAGGGCGCCGGGCTTGCGTGTCATGAGAGGTGGTCCGTCGAGGGGGCTCGGCCGCGCGGGGCCGTGATCCCGCGGAGTCCCGCGGGCGCTTTGGGGGGAGCGCGATATTTGTAAGCCGCCTCGGTCGCTCGCCTGGCCCTAGGGTGGCCGGGCGCGAGGCGAAGGTCAAGCTTGGCGCGAGGAGCCGGTCCTGGGCTAAGAGGGGCGACACGATTTGTGAGCCCCAGAGATTCCATGACCCAGCGCCTCGTTCCTCTCGTCGCGGCCCTGATTTGCCTCGCCGCCGGCTCGGCCCAGGCCCAGTCGAGCTCCAGCAAGACCACGCGGTCCACGACCACCACCACGACCTCCCCGGACGGGCGCACCACCACCACGGTGACCAAGAGCACCTCTGTGGGGACCAGCGTCTCGGTGGACGAGGAGAAGCTGGGGGCGGCCCTGGCCGGGGCCCTGATCAACCGGATGGACCCGGAGGAGGCGCGGCTGAAGCGGCTGGCCGAGCCTGCGCGGACCGAGGACGCCTTCGGCGCCTGGCGGGTGCGCGACGGCGGACGCGACGCCCAGGACTGCCGCTTCGAGATGGGGGAGAAGGCGGGCTTCCTGGGGGTGCGGCCGGCCACGGCCACGGGATGCCCCGGACGTCTGGCCAAGCTTTCCAAGTGGCGGGTGCAGACGGGCGAGCTGGTCTTCTACAGCGCCGCCGGCCAGGAGCTGAAGCGCCTGCGCTATGTCGAGGGCCGCTTCATCGGCGGCGGGGTGGAGATGGTGCGCGACTAGGTTTGCGCGCGCCCTAGCCGCCGCCCGCCGCGACAGCGGGCTTGCGCAGGATCTTGCCGGTGAGGGGGACGGCGGCGGCCACGGTGTTGGAGATGGTCCCGTACTTCCGCACATTGGTGTGCAGGAGCTCCAGTCGATGGTCGCTCTCGTCGGTGTCGACGATCAGTTCGTAGTCGATGGAGACCATCTTCGGCGGACTGTCCTGGCGCTCGCCGTGTAGGCGCACCTCGACGCCGCGCAGGTCGAAGGCCAGCAGGGGCGTGACCCGTTCGACTCCCTTGATCATGCAGGCGGCGATGGAGGCCAGGAACAGCTCGGCCGGGTTGAAGGCGTCCGGCCGGCCCTTCACGTCGGTGTCGAGGACGATCTGGGCGTCCTTCGTCGTCGCCAGACTGCCATGGGCGTCGACCCGGCGCGCTTCGACCCGATATTCCAGCATGGCGCGGCCTTTCGATGGGCGCGGCGCGATGGCGTCGCCGCGAGCCTTGCTAGGTCCCCGCAGGCGCCGACGCCCTGAGCCAGATCAAAGGTGTAGTTTGGGGCGGCTGCGCCGGATGTGCGGATTGGGGCTGGCTCACGCCAAAAGGCCCCCCGGCGTGAGCCGGGGGGCCTGGCGGTTCTTGGCGCCGTGGGCTTTGGCGGCGCGTCTGACCTAGATGTCCGTGCCGGGGATGGGCGCGGTGATGCCGGGGCCGCCGGGGCGGCGGTCGCGGTCGGCCTCGAGGCTGTCGTCGCGGCCGACCTGGTTCAGGAAGGAGCGGCTCTCGCCATAGCGCTGGCGTTCACGCATCACCTCGTCGGCGGTGTAGGGGGCGGCCGCCTGATCGAAGCTGCTCCAGCCGGCCGAGCGGTAGTCCGATCCGCGCGTCACGGCGTCGACGCCCTGGTGGTGCTGGAGGATCTGCTCGATCCGGGCGGCCTCTTCGTCCTTGGCCTTGACGCTGACCAGGGTGCCGCCGCGGCGGACGCCCTCGGCATAGACCTGCGCCTCCTCATCGGAATGGCCGGCGTCCTTCAGGGCGCCCAGCACCCCGCCGGCGGCCGCGCCGGTCGCGGCGCCGGCGGCGGCGCCGACGACGGTGGCCACAAGCCAGCCGGCGGCGACCACGGGACCGAGGCCGGGAATGGCCAGCATGCCCAGGCCGGCCAGAAGGCCGCCGCCCGCGCCGATCAGGCCGCCGGTGGTGGCGCCCTGGGCCGCGCCCTCGGCGGTTTCGCTGTCACCGTCCACGCGGGCGGTGTCGTGACGATGGCCCGCGTGCCAGTTGTCGGCGTTGTTGGCCACCAGGCTGATGTCGTGGTGGGACACGCCCGCCTGCTCCAGCTCGGAGACGGCGGTCATGGCTTCGGTGTGGGTGTTGAACAGTCGAGTGATAGTGCGGCTCATGACAAGCTCCTGAATCTAGGGATTATTTGGCGGTGACGGCGCCCTTGAAGTCGAGCGAGACGTCCATGGTCTTGCCGTCCTTCTTGGCCTTGGCGGTCCAGATGCCGTCGGCGCTCTTGGCCAGGCCGGTGACGTCGGTGTAGCCGGCGTTCTCGATGTGGCCCTTGGCCTGGTCTTCCGTGAACGAGTTGGAGGCCGCCTCGGGCATGGCGTCGGAGGCCGTGGCCCCGGCGTCGACCGCGTCGTTGGCGGTGGGCGGGGAGACCGCGCCGCCGGGGGCCGCGGCGTTGGCGCTGGCGTCGGCCGCGGCGTTACTGGTGTCGGCGGCGGTTTCAGAGGCGGGCTTGGAGCAGGCCCCGAGCAGGGCCAGGGTGAGGGCGGCGCCGGTCAGGGCGCCCAGGGCGGTTCGCATCGCAGTTCTCCGGAGATTGAGGCCTGACCAGCGCCCCGCACCCGGCATTCGTTCCGACAGCCCAGCTTAGAAAATCGCCGACCCAGGCCGGGCGGCCCCGGCTCACCCCAGCAGGGTCTCGATGATCCGGGCCACGCCGTCGTCCTCGTTGGTGGCGGTGATCTCGCGGGCGGCGGCCAGGACGTGCGGATGGGCGTTGGCGACGGCGACCCCGCGCCCGGCGGCGGTGAGCATGGGAATGTCGTTGGGCATGTCGCCGAAGGCGATGATCTCGTGGGCCTCGACGCCGAGGTCCTGGCCCAGATGAAGCGGGCCGCTGGCCTTGGAGACCCCCAGCGCCCCGAACTCCACGAAGGGGGCGCCGGAGTGGGTGACGGCCACCCGGTCGCCGGCCAGGGAGCGGATCAGGGCGTGGAGGTCGTCGATCTCGTGGACGGGGTGATGGACCAGGATCTTGATCAGGTCCTCGTCGCAGAGGCTGTGGACGGGGTCCACCCGGGGCTCGTGGTGGTGGACGAAGCCGTCGAACATGGCGTCCGGAAAGGCGTGCTCGCGGCCCACCTTGTGCCCGTGCTCGGTGGCGAAGCTGAAGTGGGGATCGGACCGGCGCAACTCGCCGATCAGCTCCAGGGCCACGTCGCTGGGTAGGGTCTCCTGGCGCATCACCCGGTCCCGGGCCACGTCGTAGAGCAGGGCGCCGTTGGAGCAGACGGCCAAGCCGGTGATCCCCAGGTCGTGGGCGATGGCGCGCAGGTCCCGCGGCGGCCGGGCGGTGACGAAGACCACCGGCAGTCCGGCCTCGCGGGCGTCACCCAGGGCCTTGCGGGTGCGGGCCGAGATCGAGCCGTCGCGGCGCAGCAGGGTGCCGTCGAGGTCGGTGGCGATGAGGCGGATCATGGCTGGTTTTGATCGCGCGGCGGGCGTCGGTCAAGCCGGGCGAGGCCTCGCCCGGGGTCGCCCCCACCACAGGGTCGAGCTGATCTCGAAATCCACCTGGCCGTCGCGGGCGTAGGGGGCGACGACGCCCCGCAGGTCGGCGTCGAAGGCCGGGGCGAGGGGGCCCATCTTGGCCCGCGACCAGGTGGCCCGCGAGTGCTCGGCCTCGATGAGGTCGTCCACCGACTGGGTCATGGGGGCGGTGAAGACCTCGGTGGCGGCGACGTCGAACCAGGGCTGGTGGCCGGCGAGGCGGGCCTGATGGGCGCCGCCGTTCCATTGCCCCCCCAGCTTGCCGACCCAGGCCTGGATCACCTCCTGCCAGGCCGCGATCCAGGGCGCTCGGGCCGGGCCGTCGCCGCCGAGGATGGTCATGACGCCGTCCGGGGCGATGGCGGCCGCCAGCCTCGGGAAGAGGCGCGGCGCGTCCATCCAGTGGATGCTGGCGCCCGCCGTGATCAGGTCGATCTGGTCGGGGAGGGGCGCGTCCTCGGCGAATCCTTGCGTCCAGGCGATGTGCCGGTTGGCGCCGGCGTCCAGGTCGCGGGCCAGGCGCAGCATGGCGGCGGAGGGGTCGACCGCCAAAACCTCGGCGAAGTGGGGCGCGAGGGTGCGGGTCAGCTTGCCGGGACCGCAGCCGAGATCCAGCAGGCGAGCGCGGCCGGGGGTGAGCTGGAGCAGACGGTCGAAGAGGGCGGGGGGATAGGGGGTGCGGTGGACATAGGCGGCGACGACCCCCTCGTCCTCGAACTCCGCGCCGGTGTTGTCGGCGGCTGCTGCGGCGGGCATGTGCGCCTCCCCTGGCTTTGGTGTGAGAATGGGGGAGCGAGCAAGCTTCGCAAGCCTAATCCCCGTCATCACGGATCGCCGATCGGCGTCCGGGATGACGGGGAAGGGAAAGTGCCGATAAGCTCCCCCCATGTGCGACACCCTGGTAGCCCTGGCCTCCGAGACCCCGCGCGGGGCGCTGCTGTTCGGCAAGAACAGCGACCGGGAGCGCAACGAGGCCCAGGTGCTGGAGATGCATCCGCCGCGGCGGGGCCTTGGGGACCTGAAGCTCACCTACATCACGATCCCCGAGGTCGCCGAGACCCACGCCACCCTGATCAGCCGGCCCTGCTGGATGTGGGGCGCCGAGATGGGGGCCAACGAGCATGGGGTGGTGATCGGCAATGAGGCCCTGCACGCACGCGTCCCCGCCCAGCGGCGGCGCGCGCTCACCGGCATGGACCTGGTGCGGCTGGGGCTGGAGCGGGGGGCCACGGCGGCCCAGGCCCTGGCGGTGATCATCGCCCTGCTGGAGCGGCACGGCCAGGGGGGCGACTGCGGCCACCTGGGGCGGTTCTACTATCACAACGGCTTCATCATCGCCGACGCCAGCGAGGCCTATGTGCTGGAGACGGTGGGGCGCGACTGGGTGGTGGAGGCGGTGGCGGGACGCCGGGCGCTGTCCAACGCCTACTCGATCGGGACGGGCTGGTCGGCCATCAGCCCGGGGCTCGCGGCGCAGGGGCGGGGCCGGTTCGACGTGGCCGCCCACCTCATCGACGAGGCCCGCGACGCGGTCAGCTTCGGGCGCGGGCGGTGCGCGCGGGGGCAGGAGCTGCTGGCCCTGGCCGACGACGCCCTGACGCCGGGCGCCATGCGGGCGATCCTGCGCGACCATGGCGAGGCGGCCGACTGGAGCCCGGCCAACACCGTGGGGCGGACCATCTGCATGCACGCCGCCCAGGGGCCGCGCCGCAGCCAGTCGGTGGCCTCCATGGTCTCGGAGGTGGGCGCGCGCGCGGTGCACTGGGTGACCGCCACCTCGGCGCCCTGCACCAGCCTGTTCAAGCCGGTGCTGTTCGAGGCGGGACCGCCGCCGGTAGGGCCGGCGCCCGGCGACACCTATGACGGCGAGAGCCTGTGGTGGCGGCACGAGCGGCTGCACCGGGCGCTGCTGGCCGACCATGCGGCCGGGATGGCCCTGATCGCGGCGGAGCGGGACGCTCTGGAGGCGGGGTTCCAGGCGCGGATCGACGGGGCCGACGATCTCGCGGCCGCCGTCGCCGACTGCTGGCGTGAGGCGGCGCGGGCCGAAGCGCGTTGGACGGCGGCCCTGCGGCCCGCCTCTCTGGGAGGCTCCCCTTACGCCCGCAGCTGGGGGCGGCTCAATCAGGTGGCGGGGCTGCCGCGGACATGATCTCGTGGCGGCCAGAGAGGACCCGAGCATGAGCGCCGACTTCGGAGACAACCGCCCCGACCTGGCGGCCTACTGGATGCCTTTCACCGCCAACCGGCAGTTCAAGGCCGATCCGCGGCTGCTGAGCCAGGCCAGCGGCATGTACTACCGCACCCCGGAGGGGCAGGCGGTGCTGGACGGCACCTCGGGCCTGTGGTGCGTCAACGCCGGTCACGGGCGGGCCGAGATCGCCGACGCCGTCCACCGGCAGCTGATGACCCTGGACTACGCGCCCTCCTTCCAGATGGGCCACCCGATCGCCTTCGAATTCGCCCAGGCCCTGGCCGCCCTGGCGCCGCCGGGTCTGGACCGGGTGTTCTTCACCAATTCCGGCTCGGAGTCCGTCGACACCGCCCTGAAGATGGCCATGGCCTATCACCGGGCGCGCGGCGAGGGGCAGAGGACCCGGCTGGTGGGCCGGGAGAAGGGCTATCACGGGGTGGGGTTCGGCGGGATCTCGGTGGGCGGGCTGGTGAACAACCGCCGCACCTTCGTGACCCTGCCGGCCGACCACCTGCCCCACACCCAGGACTTGGCGCGCAACGCCTTTTCCCGCGGCCTGCCGGCGCACGGGGCGGAGCTGGCCGACGAGCTGGAGCGCATCGTCGCCCTGCATGGGGCCGAGACCATCGCCGCCGTCATCGTCGAGCCGGTGGCGGGATCGGCAGGGGTGCTGCCGCCCCCGGTGGGGTATCTGGCGCGCCTAAGGGAGATCTGTGACCGGCACGGAATCCTGCTGATCTTCGACGAGGTGATCACCGGGTTCGGGCGGGTGGGAGCGCCCTTCGCGGCCCAGGCCTTCGGGGTGACGCCGGACATCATGACCACGGCCAAGGGCCTGACCAACGGGGTCCTGCCCATGGGGGCGGTATTCGCCAGCCGGGCGGTGCACGACGCGGTGGTGGCGGGGCCGCCGGGGGCCATCGAGTTCTTCCACGGCTACACCTATTCCGGCCATCCCGTGGCCTGCGCCGCGGGCCTGGCGGTGCTGGAAATCTATGCCCGCGAGGACCTGTTCGCCCACACTGCGCGGATCGCGCCCCTGTGGGAGGCGGCGATCCACGGCCTGGCGGCCTCGCCCCACGTCATCGACATCCGCAATGTGGGCCTGATGGCGGCCATCGAGCTCGCCCCCCGCGACGGGGCGCCGGGCGCGCGGGGCTACGAGGTGCTGGTCCGCGCCCTGGAGGCCGGCCTGCTGGTGCGCGCCACGGCCGACACCATCGCCCTGTCGCCGCCGCTGATCATCAGCGAGGCGGAGATCGGCCAACTGACGGCGATCCTGGGCGGGGTGCTGGCCGGGATCGACTGAGGGCGGCTATAGAGGACGATCCCTCCGGAGCGCCCCATGCCGCACACCCTGTTGATCTCCCACCCGATGCTGTCGCCGATGCGGGCGGGGCTCGAGGCCCAGGGCTATCACGTCGTGCGGCGCTGGGAGATGGCCGACGGGGACGCGGCCGCCGTGGAGGCCATCGTCCATGCCGGCGAGATCGTGCTGACGCCGGAGTTCCTGGAGAGCCTGCCCAGCCTGAAACTGATCGCCAATGTCAGCGTCGGCTATGACGGGGTCGACGTGGCCTGGTGCCGGGCGCGGGGGATCGAGGTCTCTCACGCCGACGGGCTGAACGCCGAGGACGTGGCCGACCATGCCCTGGGCCTGCTGATCGGCGGCTGGCGCAACATCGTGGCCGGCGACCGCATGCTGCGGGCCGGCGGCTGGAACCACGACCGCATGGAGGTCGGCCCCGGCCTGAAGGGCCAGCGCGTGGGGATCATGGGCCTGGGCCACATCGGCGTGGCGGTCGCCAGGCGCGTGGAGGCCTTCGGCATGAGCGTCGCCTGGTGGGGGCCCAACCCCAAGCCCGACGCGGCCTGGCCGCGGGCGGAGAGCCTGCTGGCCCTGGCGGCCGACAGCGACATCCTGGTGGTGGCCTGCCGCGCCGATGTCTCCAACCGCCAGGCGGTGAACGCCGCGGTGATCAAGGCCGTCGGGCCCAAGGGAATGATCGTCAACGTCTCGCGCGGTTCGGTGATCGACGAGGACGCCCTGATCGCGGCGCTGAAGGAGGGTCGCCTGGGCCGCGCGGGGCTGGACGTGTTCGCCGAAGAGCCGACGCCGACGGCCCGCTGGGAGGGCGTGCCCGGCACGGTGCTGACCCCGCACAGCGCCGGCGGCACGGTGGACTCCCTGCCCAACATGATCGCCCAGACCTTCGAGAACCTGCGCCGCCACTTCGCCGGCGAACCCCTGCTCAGTCCCGCCGCCTAGGAGATCAGGATCATGGCCAAAGTGCTTGGAATTGGTGGTGTTTTCTTCAAGACCTCAGATCCGGCGGCCCTGGCCGCCTGGTATGACCGCGTCCTGGGGTTCGGCGGCGGCGACTGGTCCGGGGCCATGTGGCCGCACGGGGATCGGGGCTACACCCTCTGGTCGCCCTTCAAGGCCGACACTACATATTTCGAACCCTCGGCCTCGCCGTTCATGATCAATTTCATTGTCGATGATCTTGATGGGGTGCTGGCCCGCGCCGCCGCCGAAGGCGTCCAACCCACCGGCCGCGACGACTCCGACGAGAACGGGCGCTTCGCCTGGCTGATGGATCCGGCGGGCCTGAAGATCGAGCTCTGGGAGCCGGCGCAGACCCCTCCCGAGGCTTGACATAAAGACATAAAGATATCTTTATGTGCCCATGAGTCTCTCGGCGATCCAGGCTGTGGAAGTGTTGCGCGCGGCGGGCGAGCCGACGCGCCTGCGCATCCTCGCCCTGCTGTCCCACGAGGAGCTCGCGGTGCTGGAACTCTGCAAGGTTCTGGACCAGAGCCAGCCGCGAGTCTCCCGCCATTTGAAACTGCTGGCCGAGGCCGGGCTGGTGGAGCGGTTCCCCGACGGGGCCTGGGTCTTCTACCGGCTGGTGGCCGGCGGCCTGGCCCGGCGGCTGGCCGACGAGACCCTGGCCAGCGTCGATCCCGCCGACCCGATCCTGCTGCGCGACGCCGAGCGGCTGCAGGCGGTGCGCGCCGAGCGCTCGGCCGAGGCCGGTGAATATTTCGCCCGCAACGCCGCCCGCTGGGACGAGATCCGCTCGCTCTATGTTTCCGAGACCGCTGTCGAGGCCGCGGTGCTGAAGGTGGCCGGCCCCGGCCCCTTCAAGCGGCTGGTGGACCTCGGCTCCGGCACCGGCCGCATGCTGACCCTGCTGGGTCCCCACGCCGAGGCCGCCGTGGGGCTCGATCTCTCCCAGCAGATGCTGAACATCGCGCGGCGGCACGTGGCTGACGCCGGGCTGGAGCGCTGCGAGCTGCGCCACGGCGACATCTTCGGCACCCGCCTGCCGGGCAAGAGCGCCGACCTGGTGGTGGTCCACCAGGTGCTGCACTATCTGGGGGACCCTGCCGCCGCCGTGCGCGAGGCCGCCCGCCTGGTGGCCGAGGGCGGCCGGCTGATCATCGTCGACTTCGCCCCCCACACGCTTGAGTTCCTGCGCGAGCAGCACCAGCACCGCCGCCTCGGCTTCGCCGAGAGCGAGATGGAACGCTGGCTGAACGAGGCGGGCCTGACCAAGGTCCGCGCCTCCGCCCTGCCGCCCGCCCGGGGCGAGGGGCTCACCGTCAAGATCTGGACCGCCGAGCGCGTCCGCCAAGCCGAGAGGACCGCCGCATGAGCCCGCTAGAGACCGCGCTGGGTCCCATCGCCCGCGCCGGGGCGGGCCTGGCCAAGCGGCCCTCCGTCTCCTTCGAGTTCTCGCCGCCCAAGACGCCGGAGGCCGAGGAGAGCCTGTGGGAGGCGATCCGCCGGCTGGAGCCCCTGAACCCGTCCTTCGTCTCGGTGACCTATGGCGCCGGCGGCTCGACCCGGGACCGCACCCACCGCACCGTGGTGCGGATCCTCAACGAGACCGGCCTGAAGCCCGCCGCCCACCTGACCTGCGTGGAGGCCAGCCGCGAGGAGGTGGACGAGGTGGTGCAGGGCTACTGGGACGCCGGCATCCGCCACATCGTGGCCATCCGCGGCGACCCGCCCGGCAAGATCGGCGGGGTCTATGTCCCCCGCGCCGACGGCTACGCCAACGCCACCGAGCTGACCGCCGGCATCCGCAGGATCGGTGACTTCGAGGTCAGCGTCAGCGTCTATCCGCAGGGCTATCCGGGCAACACCATCGAGCACGACATCGACGTCCTGAAGGCCAAGATCGACGCCGGGGCGACCCGGGCCATCTCGCAGTTCTTCTACGACATCGACGGGTATCTGCGGTTCATGGACAAGGTCCGGGCGGCGGGGGTGACCATCCCGATCTCGCCGGGGATCATGCCGGTGAGCAGCTTCAAGGGCCTGAAGAAGATGGCTGGGCCGGTGGGGATCACCCTGCCCGACTGGCTGGGCAACCTGTTCGAAGGCCTGGATGACGACCCGGAGACGCGCAAGCTGATCTCGGCCTCGGTGGCCGCGGAGATGTGCGCGCGGCTGACCGAGGAGGGCTACTCGGACTTCCAGTTCTACACCCTGAACCGTCCGGACCTCGTCTACGCGATCTGTCGCGTGCTGGGAATCCGGGAAGAGCCGAAGGAGATCGCCGCATGAGCGCGCGCTCGGAACGTATTGAAAAACTGAAGCAAATATCGCGCGAGCGCGTGTTGATCCTGGACGGCTCCTGGGGGGTGATGTTCCAGAAGCGGGGGCTGGACGAGTCCGACTATCGGGGCGAGCGGTTCAAGGACCATCCGGGCCAGCTGAAGGGCAACAACGACATCCTGTGCCTGACGCGGCCCGACATCGTCGGCGACCTGCACGACCAGTACTACGCCGCCGGCGCCGACATCAGCGAGACCAACACCTTCTCGGCCACCAGCATCGCCCAGGCCGACTACGAGCTGCAGGACGCGGTGCGCGACATCAATTTCGAGGGCGCCCGCATCGCCCGCGAGCGCGCCGACGCCTGGACCGCCAAGGAGCCGCACAAGCCGCGCTTCGTGGCCGGCTCGGTGGGGCCGCTGAACAAGATGCTGTCGATGTCCTCGGACGTGAACGATCCGGGCGCGCGTCTGGTGACCTTCGACGAGGTCTACGCCGCCTATCGCGAACAGATGATCGCCCTGCACGAGGGCGGGGTGGACCTGTTCCTGATCGAGACCATCACCGACACACTCAACTGCAAGGCCGCCATCAAGGTGATCCTGGACATGGAGGACGAGGGCTACGAGCCCCTGCCGATCTGGATCTCCGGGACCATCACCGACCGCTCGGGCCGGACGCTCTCGGGCCAGACGGTGGAGGCCTTCTGGAACTCGGTGAAGCACGCCAAGCCCTTCGCCATCGGGCTGAACTGCGCCCTGGGCGCCGACCTGATGCGGCCCCACATCGCCGAACTGAGCCGGGTGGCCGACACCCTGGTGAGCGCCTATCCCAACGCCGGCCTGCCCAACGCCTTCGGGGAGTACGACGAGGAGGCCCACCAGACCGCCCACGAGCTGCACGAGTGGGCGGCGCGCGGCCTGGTGAACATCATCGGCGGCTGCTGCGGCACCACCCCCGATCACATTCGCCACGTGGCCGACGCCGTGAAGGGTGTTAAGCCGCGAGCCATTCCCGAACGCCCGAAGGCCATGCGCCTGGCGGGCCTGGAGCCTTTTGAACTCGCCTGATGCGCCCTGTATTTATCAATGTCGGCGAGCGGACCAACGTCACCGGCTCGGCCAAATTCCGTAAGCTTGTCGCCGAGGGCGACTATCCCGCGGCGCTCAGCGTGGCCCGCCAGCAGGTGGACGCCGGCGCCTCGGTGATCGACATCAACATGGACGAGGGGCTGCTGGACAGCGTCGCGGCCATGAAGACGTTCCTGAACCTGATCGCCGCCGAGCCCGACATCGCGCGGGTTCCGATCATGATCGACTCCTCCAAGTGGGAGGTGATCGAGGCGGGGCTGAAGTGCGTCCAGGGCAAGGGGATCGTGAACTCGATCTCCATGAAGGAGGGCGAGGACAAGTTCCGCGAACAGGCCAAGGCCTGCCTGCGCTATGGCGCGGCGGTGGTGGTGATGGCCTTCGACGAGCAGGGCCAGGCCGACACCTGCGCCCGCAAGGTGGAGATCTGCACCCGGGCCTACCGGATTCTCGTCGACGAGGTGGGCTTCCCGGCCGAGGACATCATCTTCGACCCCAACATCTTCGCCGTGGCCACGGGGATCGACGAGCACAACAACTACGCCGTCGACTTTATCGAGGCGACGCGGATCATCAAGCAGACCCTGCCGCTGGCCCGGGTGTCGGGCGGGGTGTCCAACGTCTCGTTCAGCTTCCGCGGCAACGAGCCGGTGCGGCGCGCGATCCACGGGGTGTTCCTCTATCACGCCATCGCCGCGGGCATGGACATGGGCATCGTCAACGCCGGCGACCTGCCGGTCTATGACGACATCCCCGAGGAGCTGCGCGAGGCCGTGGAGGACGTGATCCTCAACCGGCCGCAGCGGACCAACATCTCCAACACCGAGCGGCTGGTGGAGCTTGCTCCGAAGTACAAGGGCGGCAAGTCCGAGGCCAAGGGGCCCGACCTCGCCTGGCGCGAGCTGCCGGTGGCCAAGCGCCTCGCCCACGCCCTGGTCCACGGCCTGACCGACTATATCGAGGCCGACACCGAGGAGGTCCGCCAGTCGGTGGAGCGCCCCCTGCACGTCATCGAAGGTCCGTTGATGGACGGGATGAACGTGGTGGGCGACCTGTTCGGCTCGGGGAAGATGTTCCTGCCGCAGGTGGTGAAGTCGGCCCGGGTGATGAAGCAGGCCGTGGCCTACCTGATGCCGTTCATGGAGGCCGAGAAGGAGGGCAAGCCGCGGGAGAACGCCGGCAAGATCCTGATGGCCACCGTCAAGGGCGACGTCCACGACATCGGCAAGAACATCGTCGGCGTGGTCCTGCAGTGCAACAACTACGAGGTCATCGACCTGGGCGTCATGGTGGCCTGCGACCGCATCCTGGACGAGGCCATCGCCCAGAAGGTGGACATCGTCGGGCTCTCGGGCCTGATCACGCCCAGCCTGGACGAGATGGTCTATGTCGCCTCCGAGATGGAGCGGCGCGGGTTCACGATTCCCTTGCTGATCGGCGGGGCGACCACCAGCAAGACCCACACGGCGGTGAAGATCGAGCCCGGCTATCAGGGCGGCTCCACCACCTATGTGCTGGACGCCAGCCGCGCCGTCGGCGTGGTCTCTGGCCTGCTGTCGAAGGACGAGCGCGACCGCATCCAGGCCGAGACCCGGGCCGACTACGCCAAGGTTCGCGAGCAGTTCGCCCGCGGCAACACCAACCGGGCCCGCGCCACCCTGGCCGACGCCCGGGCCAACCGCTTCAAGGTCTCCGAGTGGCAGGCCACGCCCCCCAGCTTCCTGGGGACGCGCACCTTCACCGCCTATGACCTGGGGGACCTGGCCCAATATATCGACTGGACGCCGTTCTTCGCGTCCTGGGAGCTGGTGGGCCACTATCCGCAGATCCTGGAGGACGACGTGGTGGGCAAGGCCGCCACCGACCTCTTCAAGGACGCCCAGGCGATGCTGAAGACCCTGGTGGCCGAGAAGTGGTTCGAGGCCCGCGGGGTGGTGGGCTTCTGGCCGGCCAATTCCGACGGCGACGACATCGTGGTCTGGACCGACGAGGACCGCACCACCGAACTCACCCGCTTGCACAGCCTGCGCCAGCAGATGTCCAAGGGGGAGGGCGGCCGGGCCAATGTGGCGCTGGCCGACTTCGTGGCGCCCATCGGCCAGCGCGACTGGATCGGCGGCTTCGCCGTCACCGCCGGCCACGGCGAGCCCGAGATCGCCAAGGCCTTCAAGGACAAGGGCGACGACTATTCGGCCATCCTGGCCGCGGCCCTGGCCGACCGCCTGGCCGAGGCCTTCGCGGAAGCCATGCACCGCAAAGTGCGCACCGAGCTGTGGGGCTACGCCCCCGACGAGCCCTTCGATATCGAGGCCCTGATCGGCGAGAAGTACCGCGGCATCCGCCCGGCCGCGGGCTATCCGGCCCAGCCCGACCACACCGAGAAGGCCGAGCTGTTCCGCATCCTGGACGCCCCGGCCCAGACCGGCATGGCGCTCACCGAGAGCTTCGCCATGACCCCGCCGGCCAGCGTGTCGGGGCTCTATTTCGCCCATCCCGAGGCCCACTATTTCGGCGTCGGGCGGATCGAGAAGGACCAGGTGGAGGACTATGCCCGCCGCAAGGGCTGGGACCTGAAGACCGCCGAGCGCTGGCTGGCGCCGATCCTGAACTACGAGCGGGGGAAGTAGGCCCAGTCCCAAGTGTCGTCCCGGAAAGCGCGCAGCGCTTGTCCGGGACCCAGACGCGCGGGGCGTGCCGGGTAGATCAGTGCTTCTGGGTCCCGGTCTTCCGCTTGCGCGGAAACCGGGATGACACTCTTGGGAGTATGTCATGACCGCCTTCGACGAACCCGCCCGCCTGGCCAGCCTCCACGCCGCGCAGGCGCGCGCCGAGGCGTTGTTCGCCGCCATAGAGGCGCAGGGCTTGGTGCGCGCCGGCGTGCTGGAGAGCGAGCTTTCCGACGAGATCCATGCCCTGGCCGCCACGCAGTTCGGAGTGAGCGCCCACTGGCACCGGAAGGTCGTGCGCACCGGCGCCAACACCGTGGCCACCTTTCACGACCCGACCCCGGACCTGCGGATCGCGGCCGACGACATCCTGTTCCTCGACTTCGGCCCGGTGTTCGACGACTGGGAGGCCGACTTCGGGCGCACCTTCGTCCTGGGGGATGATCCCGTGAAGCAGGCCCTGCGCCGGGACCTGGGCTTGGTGTGGGCCGAGCTACGGGATTTCTACGAGGGCGACCCCGACATCACCGGGGCGCAGCTCTACGCGCTGGCGCACGCGTCCGCCGAGCGGCGCGGCTGGAAATTCGGCGGCCAGATCGCGGGTCACCTGGTGGGGGAGTTCCCGCACACGGCGCTGCCGGGCGAGCGGTCGGTGTCGCTGGTGGCGCCGGGCAATGACATGCCCATGCGCGCCCCCGACGCCGACGGACGGGTCCGCTACTGGATCCTGGAGGTCCACCTGGTGGAGCCTCAGGGGCGGTTCGGGGCGTTCGCGGAGGAGCTGCTGAGCCGGTAGGGGCGGGACGCGCGGTCCGCTCTGTCGCCGAAATACAATCTTCGCGCGCCCGGCCGTCGGCGAGTCTAGCCTTACAGAGCCCAAACCGGGAACGTGAACCTCACACCGATTCACGGATGCGATCCAACCGCTCAGATTGGAGGGTGGAGCCTGGTGTCCAAGGCGAAGGGTTCCTGCAAGACCACCTCATAGCTGCCCCTCGCCGTCGCCGCGACGAACACGAGGTTCCAGCTATGGAACGACACCGCACTTGGAATGGCGACGAAGGCGTGCGCGTTGAGAAGGTCGTCTCCGAACCTCTGCTGACCAGCACTGGGTACGCCAGGGCGCATCCAGTTCGGGTTAGGAACATCTTCCGGCTGAACAATCCTTACTGAGATCGGGTCTTTGATGCGGGCGGCGGTCAGGACATGGGGAACCGTATCCAGGGTCTTGAACCCTTTGTGCACCGCCACCTCAAGAATGGCGGTCGACGGGTCAAGCGCACAGTAGACGGCTCGAACGCCTTTGCTGTTCCAGCGTCCGCCAAAGAGGTATCCCCCTTCTCCGCTGTCCCAACTTGGCGCGAAGCGAGCCTCATCAAGCCGCCATGCGATGACCTCCGAACCCCCCAAGGGGGAGGGCAACGGCGTCACGCGTAGACGCCGTACTCAAGGCGACCAAGGTGCTCCTCGACCGCCTCGACGCCTGCGGCCGTGGAGAGCAGGTCGAGTGGCTTGTTCTGGTTCAGGCCCATGGCGGGACGCTGTAGCCACAGCTCCGCCTCGGCCTGCGAGCCGAACACTGCCGTCGCCTTCGCAAGGACTTCAGCGAACTTCCACGCCCGTCCGCTCTGCTCGGTGTTCAGCGGCCGATGTAGCTCCTCCCGCCGCCGTTGAAGCGTGCGCTGGCTCATACCAACAGCCTTCTCGAACTGATCGGGCGAACGGAGCAGTTGAACGTGATCAACGAGGTGCGTCAGCGCCCGCGCAGGCAGGCCATCCTGAAGCAACTCGTGCGCATCAAGAGGGCCCTCAACGTCGCGGCGCAGGATCGCCAGGCCGCCGAGAAGTTCAGCAACGCGTGTCCAGATTGCGGGGAGCCGAGCGCTGTCCGCAAAAGCCCCGTGTGCGAGTAGATTGGCTTCCATGGCTGACAGCGCGTAGGCAGTATGGCCCGCATGGCTGCGATCCAGCGCCGCCATCGCCTCGTCCGCGGGGTCTCCCAGGCGTCCGAAGCCGGGGGCCGTAGTCGATGCTTCGGGTGCTATCTCGTCGCGGATGGCCCTGTTTAGCCATTCGCCAATCGATATGCCGAACCGGCGAGCTTGGCCTTCCGCCATCTCGCGAGCCTTGGGATCAATTCCTCTCACGCTCCAGGAGTCCGCTCCTGCGGAATAGCCGCCGCCGCTCCTCACTTTGTCACGGGGGGTATGAGGCTTGGTCGCCACATCGCATCCTATCGAGCGTCAACTGTCCACTTCAATGATGACAGCTGTCGCCGGTGGCTGCAAGACATCCGCGTTCGCTGCCCCCGGGCGCATCATAGCCAGACCTCCGAGGGCGAAACCTGATGTTCCCGGTTTGTTCTTGACGGATCGACCGGTCCGTGAGAGGCTGCGAGTCTCCCCCAATCATCGTCCAGGTGTCCATGTCGTCGCAGTCGCCGCCCCTCGGGCGTCCCGATCGTCGTCCGTCGGTGCGCTATACGCCGGCGCTCGGAAAGCTGATCTGCGAGAAGATCGCTGGCGGGCAGAGCGAGGCGTCCCTGGGGCGCGAGCCGGGGATGCCCTCGGTGCAGGCGATCTACAAGTGGCGGGCGCGGGAGCCCGGGTTCGCGGCGGCCTATGAGGCGGCGCGCGACCAGGCGCGGCGCGGCCGGGTCGCGAAGGACCGGGCGGAGGATGAGGACCGGCGCTGGCGCCGCGCCCTGCGACCGCGCAAGGACCAGCGCGGCGGCCGGGTCCCGACCTATACCGACGAACTGGGCGGGGTGATCCTGCGGCGGATCGCGGGCGGGGAGACGGTGCTGTCGGTGGGCGCAGATCCCGACATGCCCTGCGCGGCCACAATCTATCACTGGATCCGGGCCGACGACGGCTTTCACGACGCCTATCTGAAGGCCAAGGCGGTGGCCGCCGACATCTTCGCCGACGCCATGCTGGAGATCGCGCTCGAGTCCACCGAGACCACGGCGCGGGCCGACGCCCTGCGCATCAAGACCCTGCGCTGGACCGCCTCGATGCTGGCGCCGAAGAAGTACGGGGTCCGGCGGCCCCTGCCGCCGGAGGAGGAAGACCCGGACAAGCCGCCGTGGGTGGTGGTGGTCCAGGAGTTCGGCATGACCGAGGACGAGGCCCTGGCCACCATCGGGCGCGGGCCGCTGGCGAAGGTGGAGCCGGAGACGGATTGGTGGAGTACGCCGTGAGGGCGGCCGTTCGGCTTGCCCACCCCGTTGTCATCCCGGTTTCCGCGTCGCGGAAGACCGGGGCCCATATTCACCGATCTATCCAGAGAACCCCGCGCGTCTGGGTCCCGCACAAGCGCTGCGCGCTTTGCGGGATGACACCTTGATGAGACTAGTCCCGCCGCGCCAAGGTCCCCACCACGCCTAGGCAGATGCGCAGCTGGCCGGCGAAGTAGAGGGCCCAGACCACCGGGCTGACCCAGGCGAGGCCGGCCAGGGGGCCGGTGCGGGCGAAGATGAAGAGGTCCGAGGCCACGAACATCAGGGCGCCGAGGCCCACGCTCAGGCGGGGGAAGCGGCTGATCCAGGCGGTGGCCGCCATGACGGCCAGGCCGGTGGCGTAGAGGGCGATACCGGGCGCGCCGGCGCGGTCGCCGGGCAGCAGGTAGGCGGTGATCACCGTGGCGGGCACGATGAGGGCGGCCAGCAGGAGCTGGCTGCGGCTGAGGCTCGGGCGGCGGTTGCGCAGGTAGAGGGCGATGGCCACCAGGTGGCCGGCCAGGAAGGCGATGGCCCCGGTCACCAGGCCGTGGGTCTCCAGCAGGACATCGCCCGTGGCGCCCAGCGCCATGACCGCCACGAGCAGCCAGCCGTCGAGGCTCTTGGCGCGGACCGCGGCGTACAGGGCCAGGAGGGCCACGCCCGAGCCCTTCCAGGCGATCATGGCTGGATCGGGCAGGGCCAGATAGGCCGAGGCCAGGAAGCTGACCCCGCCCAGGATGGCGCAGGCCAGGATGAGTCTCGCAGGCAGGCTTGGCCGGTCCATCTTCGTTTCCCCCCTCAGGTGGCGGCACCTTAGGCGGTTGACGCTTGGGCGCCCAAGCCGGTTGGCGCCGGTGTTGCAACCGTCTGTTGAATCGGACGGGATGGGCCAAGGCGGGCCGTTGGGGGACTTGATGACGAACAGGATGCTGCTGACGCTGGCCATGGCCGGCGTCTTGAGCGCGGCCACGTCCGCCGTGGCCGCACCGCCGCCCGGCACGGCCCCGCCGGCCGACTGGAAGGCCTGCGACGGCTATGGGGGCCCATCGAAGTCCGGCGACGGCATGACCACCTATGCCTCCGCCCTGCGCATCTTCGTCACCGCGACGGGGGGCGACATGGTTCGCAGCCAGACCGGCGCCGGTCAGGCCGGGCTCGCCGCCTGCGACAGGGCCCTGGCCGACCCGATCCTGGCGCCCGCCTACTGGATGCGCCGGGTCAGCCTGCTGCAGGGCAGGGCCCTGCATCAGCTGGCCGCCAACGACCCGCGGGGCGCGCTGCAGACCTTGGACCTGGCGCAACAGACGGCCCGGCCGGGGACGGAGCTCTACTATCCCCGCAGCCTGGGCCTCAGCCTGACCTATGTCCGCGCCTACGCCCTGGGGATGATGGGGGACCGTCGCCAGGCCTGGGCCCTGGCCACGGAGAGCCGGCGCTGGCGTCCCTACTCGCGGCAGACGGCCATCGCCACCACGGTGCTGATGGGCCGCAGCGGCACCCGCGCGGATGTGCGGGCCGCCCTGCAGGCCCAGGCGCGGCTGGATCCGCAGCGGATAGACGGCCTGTTCGTGGAGGCCATGGAGGCTGGCCGCTGGAACGAGGCGATCACCCTCTATCCCAGCCTGTCTCCGCGCCTGAAACCCGCCAATCGGCCAATGTACGATTTCCAGGAGGCCGACCTGAACATCGAAAACCGCACGACGACGGAGGTCTACTGGGCCTCCCGCTCGGGAGCCTACGCCGTGGCCCTGGCCGAGACCGGTCGGGTCCCGGAAGCCCGGGCGGCGATCGCCCAGGCCCGCGACCGGGTGGCGCGCGCGGCCTCCGCGCCGCCGGACCTGATGGTCAACGGCAAGCCGGTGAAGTCCAAGTGGCTGCCCAACGTCGCCCTGCGCGCCAACCAGGCGATCGGCCAGCGTGGCGGGGCCGCCCTCGACCGCGCCGCCTATGCGGTGGAGGCCCTGGCGGCGGGCGAGCGTCCGCAGGCCGAGATCACCGGTCCCGCCAGGCCCCTGGGGCGTCCCGAGGAGGAGCTGGGCCTGCTGCTCACGACCCTGCCCGGAGCTGAGACCATGGCCCGGATCCCGGTCTATGCGCCCTTCCACTTCGGCCCCTGGGTCGGGGACAAACCCGGCTACAGCGAAAAGCCGGGGCCGGCGCCGGGGGTGACCACGGTGATGTACCGCAGCTCCATCGCCTCCCCCGACGCGGTGGAGGAGATGGCGGTGATGCGCGCCGCGGATTTGGCGCGTCAGGCCGGGCGCGCAGGCTTCGTCATCCTGGCGCGGCGCGACACCCAGCACTCGATCACCAACACCTACTACACCGTTCCGGTGGCGAGTTTCCCGGACGGCTATTCCACGGAACTCGACGTGGTGTTCGTCGATCCTCAGTCCTTGCCGCCAGAATTCCGCGCCACGCCTTGGCGGGTGATCGACGCGGAAACCGCCTTCAGCGCCCTGGCGCGGGACTATCCGCCGCCGGTGGCGGGCCGCCGGTAGGCCCGCAGGAATTCCCCGAGCGGGCGAGGGGGATGTGCTAGAGAAGCGGTGTGTCGTCCCGCTTCGGGGCGCGAAAGGACACCGCCATGGCCAAGGGTCAGAAGAAGAGCAACAAGGAAGTCCGCAAGCCCAAGGCCGAGAAGCCGAAGAGCACCGCCCCGGCCGGCTGGACCCCTAACGTCCTGAAGAAGTAGGGCGCGTGGGACGCGAGACCGTCCACCTGGTTCAGGCCTATATCGCCGGCAAGGGCAAGGGTCTGAAGGCCGAACAGGTGCTGATCTGCAAGTCCGCCGAGGAGGCGCGGCGCAAGGCCGAGCGCCTGTCCGACACCCGGCTGGGGGTGGTGGCCTTCTCCGCCTCGGCCGACGCCGAGCTGGGGGACTATGACGAGACCCCGGTGATCCTGTTCAAGGCCGGCCAGCTGCCGCCGCCCTACGACGAGGCCTGAGGCGGGGGGAGGGCCTTCCCCAAACAAATCCCGTCATCCCGGGCGACCCGCAGGGGAGACCCGGGACCCAGGGGGATTGATTGCGGCCCCTGGGTCCCGGCTCTCCGCTTCGCTGCGGCCGGGATGACGGAGTTGGGTTCGCGAGATCAGCGCCCGACCACCCACAGATCCAGCGGCTGGTGGGCCTCGTGGCGGATCACGAACCAGTAGCCGAGCCCGAAGGCCACCAGGCCCGCGACCGCGGCGCCCAGGAAGCCGGCCGGGGTGGCGAACCATAGGGTCAGGACCAGGATCGTGGTCCCCAGCAGGACCATCGACCAGCGGACCAGCATGTTGAAGACGTGATAGGTGCGCTCGTGATCGAGCAGGTGGACCTCGGACTCAGACGGCATGGATAGGCCTCCGAAAACGGTTGTATCCCCGCAGCCAGGATAACACGTTTTCGCAGATCAGTGTTCCGCCGCCATCATCGCCGGAGTGATGACATAGGCGCCGTCCAGGAAGGCGACGATCTCGCGGGCGCCGGGGTGGTCGTGGGCGGCGTAGCGGGCGCGCAGGGCGGGGATGGCCTCGCCCAGCCGGTCGAGGCCGGTGTCCTGCAGCAGCACCAGGTGGCCCTGGACGCGCCAGGCCAGCTCCTCCCCCAGCACCGCGCGGGCCGCGGCCAGGAAGGCCTGGCCGTACTCGTAGTCCTCGCCCAGGCGATAGCTGTCGGCCAGCGTCAGGGCCGGGATGCGGGAGAGGACCGGCTGCAGGGCCGGGTTCACCGCGTGGGCGGCGACGTGGTCGGCGATGGCGCCCGGACGGCCGGTGAAGGCGCGCAGGTGCAGATGGGGCGACATGCGCGGGCCGTCATTGACCGGATAGTTGTCCCACAGGAAGGGCTTGCGCCCCAGCTGGCCGGCGACGCGGGACAGGTGGCCGGGGGTGAACTCCTTGGAGCAGACCTCCTCGCCGGTCCAGAACACCTCGATGGCGGGATCCAGGGCGGCGCCGAAGTCCTCCAGATAGTCGGCCGGCCGGGCCCCGAAGGCGCGGTCCAGCTCCGGGGCGTCGGAATAGTAGGTGGGGCAGGCGATGACCCGGGTCGCGGCCGTGCGCTCGGCGATCCAGTGGATGATGCGCACCTGGGTGGCGGCCAGGTCGGGCAGGTCGCCGCGCATGTCGTCGAACAGCACCCCGAGGTCCTGGATGCCGATCATGTCCAGCATGGCGAGCTTGCGGGCCAGGGCGTCCTGGGCCTGCCCGTCGAAGTCGCGATAGAGCTCGAAGGGGCTCAGGCCCACCCCGAAGCGGACCCCATGCTCGGCGCAGTGGTCGGAGAGGGCCAGCAGCTCGGCGGCCATCTCGGCCGGGTGCGGCTCCTGCCAGCGGCGGCGCAGCCAGGGGTCGGCCTTGGGGGCGTACATGTAGAAGCCGTAGCCGTGGGGGGCGAGGAAGCTGACCTGGTCGCGGCGTTCGGCCCAGCTCCAGGGGGCGCCGTAATAGCCCTCGATGATCCCCAGCTCGACGGTCATGGCGGCCCCTCCCAAGGCGTGACGGCCGCGAGCCTGCCTGACGCGACGACCCGCGGCTAGACCCTGGCGGCCTGGTCCAGCAGCCAGGCGCGGAAGGCGGCGATCTTGGCGGCGCGGCGGCGGTCGGCGGGATAGACCAGCCAGTAGCCGCCGCCGAAGCTGATGCGGGCCTCGAAGGGGCAGACCAGCCGCCCCTGGGCGATGTCGGCGGAAAACAGGATCGGCGAGCCCAGCGCCACCCCGTGGCCGGCCAGGGCCGAGGCCACCTCCAGGGTCTGGGCGTCGGCGGCCAGGCGGGGCGTGCCCTCGATGGAGGGCGCCTCCACCCCGGCGGCGGCGAACCAGGCGTCCCACTCGCTGGCCAGGCCGATCAGGGGCGCTTTCAGCAGGTCGCGGGGTTCGGTGAGATTGAGGTCGCGGGCCATCTGCGGCGTGCAGAGCGGCGCGCCGTCGGCGGAGAACAGGTAGTGGCTGGCCAGGCCGGGCCACTCGCCGCCGCCCGAGCGGATCCCCACATCGACGTCCTCGCGGGCCAGGTCGACGATCCGGCCGCTGGCCTCCAGCCGCACGGCGATCTGCGGATGGGCGAGCTGGAAGGCGCCCAGGCGCGGGGCGAGCCAGGCGGTGGCCAGGGACTGCAGGGTGGTGATGGCCAGCACCCCTTCGCCGGTGTCGGTGAGGTCGGCGAGGGCCGCGCGCAGCAGGCCGACCGCCTCGCTTGCGGCGCGGGCCAGGCGCTCGCCGGCCGGGGTCAGAACCACCTCCCGGGGCAGGCGGCGGAACAGGGGCTGGGCCAGGCGCTGCTCCAGGGCCTTCACCTGCCAGGAGACCGCGGCCTGGGTGATGTTCAGCTCGGCGGCGGCGCGGGTGAAGCTCTTCAGGCGCGCGGCGGCCTCGAAGACGCGGATGGCGCTGAGCGGCAGGGTGGCGAGCGGGTCTGACATAAGCTGACCTGATGCATAGAGCAGGAGGACCGCTTTGTCACCGGGGCGCGAAAGTCCGAAAACCGTCTCCGCACATAAGGAGACCGGTGATGGACGAGTTGGGAAGACGGGACGTGCCGTTCGGCTGGCTGCTGTGGATTCAGGAAGCCCTGGCGGCGCGGAGGGCCAAGCGGCGCGCGCGGCCCTGGGGCGAACCCCCGCGGGGAAGCGCCCTGCTGGGAGATCTGCATTGGCTGGCGGGACCGCACTGAGGCGCTCCCTCCCCAGGTTGGGGAGGGAGTTCAGGTCAGCTTTTCACGGGCGGCGGCGGGGCGCAGTTCCCGGCGCGGGCCTGCACAACGAAGAACAGGGCGCGGGTGGCCGCGAAGTTGCGATGTTCGGCGATCGCGCTGGTGGGCTCGCCGGTTATCAGGCTGACCGCGTCGGACGGGCCGGCGGGACCTGAGAGGGACGCCTGGTTCCACTTGGAGAGCGCTGGGGAACAGGCGGCGACGGCGGCCTCGGCCACCACGTCGGCGGTGTCCTTGGCGCCGGCCAGGCTGTAGGCCCAGCGGTGCAGGCAGTCCTCCACCGGGGCGGCGCCGTCGGCGCTCACCGTCGGGGTGAGGGCCGGGACGCCGGCCGTGGTGGTGGTGGCCGCCGGCGTCGTGGCGAAGGGCGTGCAGATGCCCTTGGCGACCCTGGGGCCGTCGTTGTCGCTACAGGCGCTGAGGGAGAGGGCGGCGATCACCGCCAGGCCCGCCGTCTTCATGGCCGGAGTCATTGGCCGCACACGCGGGTCTGATAGTAGCTGACCTGGCCGCGGTCGTCATAATAGGGACGGCTGACCATGCGGCACTGGTCGTAGGACGCCTGGCGATAGGCGCTGTTGCGCGACGCCGTGGCGCGGTTGCTCGTGCGGTTACGATTGTAGCTGTAGCCGGTGTCGCACTTGGTGCGGGCGAGCTGGTTGCCCACCACCGCGCCGCCGAGGCCGCCGATGACGGCGCCGTTCTTGTGGCTGACCGCGTTGCCGATCAGGGCGCCGCCGATGGCGCCGATCACGGTGCCGGTCACTTTCCGGTCGTGGGCGCGTTGATCACAGGCGGTGCGCGCGCTGGCCAGGGTGGGTGCGGTGAGCGCAGCGAGCGCCAACCCACAGATCAAAATACGATGTCGCATAGCCAAGCCTCCAGAATCCTAAAGTCCCTCAGCCGACACAACGCCCCGGGTCGCCGATGGATGCGCCGCCATGCTGGCGCCTTGATTGGCCCCAAGAAGCCCGGGCTCACCTGGAGACACCTGTGCGCCGAGTTCTGATCCTGTCCGCCATGGCCGTCCTGGCCGCCTGCAGCCCCAAGGCCAAGACCGGCGCCGAGGACAAGTATGCCGGGCTGGAGGACGAGATTCTGGCCTGGCACAAGCAGATCCAGGCCAGCGACAAGGCCTGCCTGTCCAAGTCCGACGGCACGGGCTGCCAGGGCTTCGAGGTGGGCTGCAAGGGCGAGCGCGAGCTCACCGCCATCGACAAGGCCAAGGGCGTCACCGCCAAGCTGGTGGTGGCGATGAGCTGGGAAGGCTGGGATGCGGCGCGCAGCGAGTATCGCACCCAGTCCGGCTTCTCGGAGTTCACCAAGGTCGACGGCGGCTGGGTTCGCAGCCCCACCGGCCCGGTCAATCTGAGCACCTGCGTCAGCGCCTGAGGGGCCGGGAAAGGGAACCGGGCGCGGGACCTAAGCGTAAACCGCCAAGTTCGCGCGGCGAAGCTGTGCGATGCATCGAGGCCCAGGTGGGCGTAGTAGGGATGGAGCGCGGGTGAGCGAAGCGATGACGAGAGGCGCCTGGACCGAAGACGCCAGGCTTGCGTCCCTTCGGGCCACCGGCATCCTGGACACCGCGGCGGAGACCGCCTTCGACGACATCGTGCGGCTGGCGGCCCTGGTCTGCGAGGCGCCCATGGCGATCATCAGCTTCGTCGGTGGCGACCGTCAGTGGTTCAAGGCCAAGGTCGGGCTGGAGATCAGCGAGACCCCGATCCAGGTCTCCATCTGCCAGCACGTCCTGAGTTGCGATGACCTGGTGGTGTTCCCCGACCTGACCCAGGACGGTCGCACCGCGGGGAATCCCCTGGTGACCGAGCCGCCGGCCCTGCGCTTCTATGCCGGCGCCCGGGTGGACGCCCCCGACGGGGCGCCGATCGGCTCGGTGGCCGTGCTGGACACCGCGCCGCGGCCGCAGGGCCTGAGCGCCGACCAGGCCGAGACCCTGCTGGCCCTGGCCCGCCAGGTCATGGCCCAGCTGGCCCTACGGGCCCAGGCCGTGCGGCTGAAGGACGGGGAGAACCGCTTCCGGGCGATCGCCGACTCCATGCCGCAGATGGTCTGGTCGACCCTGCCGGACGGCTATCACGACTATTACAACGCCCGTTGGTACGAGTTCACCGGCACGCCGCCGGGCTCCACCGACGGCGAGGGCTGGAGCGGCATGTTCCATCCCGACGACCAGGACCGGGCCCGGGCGCTGTGGTCGCACAGTCTCGAGACCGGCGAGCCCTACGAGATCGAGTACCGGCTGCGCCACCATTCGGGGGCCTATCGCTGGACCCTGGGCCGCGCCTTGCCGATCCGCGACGAGGCCGGCCAGATCACCCGCTGGTTCGGCACCTGCACCGACATCGACGACGCCAAGCGCCTGGCCCAGGAACGCGAACTGGTGAGCCAGGAGCTCAGCCACCGGATCAAGAACATCTTCGCGGTGATCTCGGGCCTGATCTCGCTGTCGGCCCGCAACCATCCGCAATCCAAGGCCTATGCCGCCGCCCTTCGCGACCGGGTGATGGCGCTGGGCCGCGCCCACGACTTCGTCCGGCCGCACTCGAACGCCTCGCGCTCCACCGCGCGGGCGGCCACGGCCTTCGCCCTGCTGGGGGAGCTGTTCGCCCCCTATGAGGGGGCGGGCGGCCTGCGCATCAGCCTGGCCGGGGACGACATCGCCATCGACGACCGGGCGGCCACGCCCCTGGCCCTGATCTTCCACGAACTGGCCACCAACGCGGCCAAGTACGGCGCCCTGTCCACCCCCGACGGCCATGTGGCCATCACCGCGAAGAGGACGGGCGACGACTATCAGCTGGTGTGGACGGAGAGCGGCGGCCCCGCCATCGCCGGCCCGCCCCCGGCCGAGGGCTTCGGCTCGACCTTGTCGAAGGTCTCGGTGGAGGGGCAACTCGGTGGAACCCTCAGCCGCGAATGGCGCCCCGAGGGCCTGGTGGTGCGGATGAGCGCGCCGGCCACCGCCTATACGCGGCCGAGCCGGGTCAGCCAGTAGGGCGGCGAGCCACCGCCGCATTTCTTTGGATTTGACTCACGCATATCCCGCTGGTTATACGTCGACCAATAACCCGAAGGTTATCGATCCAGATGCCGACCCCCCACGACGTGCTCTTCAGGACCCTGGCCGACCCGACCCGGCGGGCCCTCTTCGAACGGCTGTGCCGCGAGGGCGAGCAGACGGTAGGGGCGCTCACCGCCCGGGCCGGGGTCTCGCAGCCGGCGGTCTCCAAGCACCTGGCGGTCCTCAAGCAGGCGGGGCTGGTGCGTGATCGGCCCGAGGGCCGTCAGACCCATTACAGCGCGCAACTGGGCGCCCTGACCCCGTTGATCGACTGGACCAACCAGATGGCCGGGTTCTGGGAAAACCGGTTCGACCAACTCGAAGATCTCCTCAGAAGGATGGACCAATGAGCACCACAGCCGCCGAAACCCTCTCCGTGACCGTCGAGCGGGAGGTCGCCTTTCCGCCGGAGAAGGTCTGGCGCGCCCTGACCCAGCCCCACCTGATCGCCGAGTGGCTGATGAAGAACGACTTCAAGCCGGTGGTGGGCCACAGCTTCAGCCTCAGCGCCGAGTGGGGCGCGGTGGACTGCCGGGTCGAGACGGTGGAGGCCAACCGGGCCCTGTCCTACACCTGGGACGGCCTTGGCCTGGAAAGCGTGGTCACCTGGACCCTCACCCCGACGAGCACGGGGACCCGGCTGCGCATGGAGCAGGTGGGCTTCCGGCCCGATCAGCAGATGGCCTACCGGGGCGCCACGGCCGGCTGGCCGCGGTTCTTCGACAACCTGGAACAGGTCCTGGCGCGACCGGACTAGACCCGCTTCCACGCGTCTCCAGAGGAGGTTTCCTTGAGCACCTGGGTTCGTCAGATCCACCGCTGGGTGTGCGTCGTCTTCACGGCGGGCGTCACCCTCAACATCGTCGTCATCTTCGGCCTGGGACAGGAGAAGCCCTCCCTGTGGGTGGGCCTCTCGGCGCTGGCGCCGCTGGTCGTGCTGCTGCTCACCGGCCTGTACATGTTCGTGTCGCCCTATGCCGCCAAGTGGCGCGGCGGGCGATAGGCGCGATGGGCAAGGGACCGACCCTCCTGGCGGGCGGCAACCCGCAGATCGCGAAGGGGGAGGGCGACGCCCCCGTCCAGGCCTATATCGCGGCCCTGCCGGGCTGGAAGAGCGACCTCGGCCGCCGCCTCGACGCCCTTGTGGTGGGCGCCGTCCCGGGCGTGCGCAAGGCGGTCAAATGGAACTCACCGCTGTACGGGGTCGAGGGCCAGGGCTGGTTCCTCGGCCTGCACAGCTTCACCCATTATGTGAAGGTGGCCTTCTTCCGCGGCGCGTCGCTCCGTCCGGTTCCCCCCGGCGCGTCCAAGGGCAAGGAGACGCGTTATCTCAACATCGGCGAGGCCGACGCGCTCGATGAGGCGCAGTTCGTGGACTGGGTGAGACAGGCCAGCCGATTGCCCGGCGACAGACTGTGAAACCGACGATGAAAAAGGCGACAGCGATGATCAAGACCGACAGCGGCGCGCCCGAGGACAGCGGCGCCTCTCCCTCCGAGTTGATCGACGCCAGGATCAAGGCCCTGGACGACTGGCGGGGCGAGACCCTCGCCCGGGTCCGGCGCCTGATCCAGCTGGCCGATCCGCAGGTGGTGGAGGAATGGAAGTGGCGGGGCGTTCCGGTGTGGTCGCACGACGGAATCCTTTGCACCGGCGAGACCTACAAGGCGGTCGTCAAGCTGACCTTCGCCCAGGGCGCGGCCCTGGAGGACCCGGCGCGCCTGTTCAATTCCAGCCTGGAGGGGAACACGCGGCGGGCCATCGATATCCACGAGGGCGAGGCGATCGACGAGGCGGCCTTGACGGCGCTCGTTCGCGCCGCCGTGGCGCTGAACGCGGCGCGGGCGGCCGTCCGCAAGCCGAAGCGCGCCTGACGGAGTCTAGGCGGGGTCCGTGGGGGCGGCGGGGCCGAACTGGCCATCTTCCCGCGTCAGACCGCGCCAACAGTCGGCGAGATATTGGAAGCGTTGCTTCATGTCGGGGGCTCCGCAAAGGTCGGCGCGGTTCTGCAGTTCCACGGCCTTATCGAGACATTCCTGGGCTGTTCTCATGCCGGTAGCTTAGGGCCGGGGTGCGCCGAGATGGTTAACGGCCGCCGCGGCCATTTGAATCCCCCGTCTTCAGGCGAAGAGGCGCAGTTCGCCGGGCGGGGAGAGCATCGGGCTGCGGCGCGCGGCGTAGTCCACCACGGCGGCCACGGCGTGGCGCGAGGCGGGCTTGGGCAGGACGCCGATCGTTCCGGCGACTCCATCCTCCAGCAGGCCGGGATTGGCGGTGAGGAAGATCACCGCCGCGCCATGACGCTGAGCCAGGGCGCGTCCGATCTCGACGCCGGTCTCGCCGTCGCGGAGGTTGAGGTCCACGAGGGCGACATCGACACCTTCGCCGGCCAGGGCCTCGAAGCTGCGGCGGTCCGGGGCGATCCCGACGACGGTATGGCCCAGTTCGCTGAGAGTTTCCTCCAGCTCCATGGCGACCAGGATCTCGTCTTCGACAATCAACACCCGCACTGAGACATGCTCCGGACAACGGCTCTCGCGCCGTGCACCATGAATGCCGAGGCCGCCCGAAGGTTGCGGGGGTTGTGTCAGATAGGCGACTTTGGGTTCCCTGGCCCGATGGCTGCGGATTCCTTGCCACACAAGGCCAACGGGCGAGGCGGCGCTTGCGAGGGGGCCGGGAGCGGGAAGTGGAGCGCATGGAGCCGACGTCGGCGCTTTGGGATGGACCGCCGCTGGAGGCCTGGGACGCCTGGACGCCGGAGGCGGCCGCGGCGCGGCTGGCGGGCGTGGACGCGCCCTGGTGCGTGGTGGGCGGCTGGGCGCTGGACCTGTGGCTGGGGCGTCAGAGCCGCCCGCACGGAGACCTGGAGATCGCCATTCCGAGGTCGGCGTTCGCCGCGATGCGCGACCGACTGGCGGGTTTCGCCCTGCACGTGGTGGGTGACGGCGAGGTCCGCGCCCTGGACCCCGGCGCCGAGCCGCCGGCCCACCGGCATCAGACCTGGGTGCGGGAGGGGCAGGCCTGGCGAATGGACGTCATGCTGGAGCCCGGCGACGCGGACACCTGGATCTTCCGCCGCGACGAGAGCCTGACCGCGCCGAGACGCCGGATGGTGGGGGTGTCGACGGCGCCCTATCTGAAGCCTGAGGGCGTGCTGCTCTACAAGGCGGCCAAGCCGCGGCCGAAGGACGAGGCCGACTTCGCCCTGATCGCGCCCCTGCTGGAGGCGCCGGCGCGGACCTGGCTGAGGGCCGCCCTGGCGCGGCTCTATCCCGGCCATCCCTGGCTGGAGCGCCTGGGCCCATAGAAAAAGGGCCCCGACCGCCTGGAGAGGTGGTCGGAGCCCTGATCCGGCTAGGTCAACGCCGCGAGCGGCGCCGTCCTACTTCTTGGGTTCGGCGGCGGCGTCGACCTTGGCTTCGGTCGCGGCGGCGGCGGCGTCGCCGGAGGCTTGCATGGCGTCGCCAGCCTTGTCGCCGGCCTTCTGGGCGGCGTCGGTGGCGGTGTCGGCGGCGTCCTTGGCGGTGGCGGCGGCGTCGGTCGCGGCGGCGGCGGCCTGGTCGGCGGTGGCGTCAGCGGCGACCGGGGCCGGGGCTTCTTCCTTCTTGGTGCAGGCGGCGGCGGCGAGGCCGAGAACGGCGACGGTCATCAGGGTGGCGAAACGCATGGGTATCTCCGAATTTGGGGGGGATATGGCTTGGGCTGAACGCCACCCCCGCGTGGCGTACAGCGCTCCCGCCAAGGCCGGAGCATCACCATAACTCCGTGATCACGATCGCGTTCCCGGTCCGATCACAAATTCGTGCCAAGCCTGTGGATAAATCCGCGGAGCCTGATCGGCTCCCGCGCGTTGGCGCCGCCCGGACCGTCGAAAACGGGCGCGTCAGGTGTCCTCGCCGCCCCCCAGCACGCCGCCGATGATGCTCCCCAGGATGCCCGCGCCGGCGATACCCGCCACCGTGCGGCCGCCGACCCCGGAGCCTTCGCCGGAGGGCAGGTATGCGGCGATGGCCTCGGCCAGGTTGAGGATCGGCATGGACTGCAGGTGGACCTCGCCGGGGCCGGTGAGGCTGGCCAGGAACAGGCCCTCGCCGCCGAACAGGATGTTGCGGAAGCCGGGCACCATCTGGATGTCGAAGCTGACGCTCGGCTCATGGACGCCGACGTGGCCGGCATGGACCAGCAGGCGCTCGCCGGGGGCCAGGGTCTTGGTGACCACCTCGCCGGAGAGGTCGAGGAACACCACGCCGGGGCCGGTGACCTTTTGCAGGATGAAGCCCGCCCCGCCGAAGAAGCCCGAGCCGATGCGCTGTTGCCAGGCCAGTTCCAGGGTGACGGTTGTCTCGGCGCAGAGGAAGGTCTCGCGCCGGCAGATCAGGCTTTCGCCGGGCGCCAGCTGGCGGGCCAGGATCGAGCCCGGAAAGCGCGGCGCGAAGGCCACGTGGCCCTGGGACCGCTCGGCGGTGAATTCGGTGATGAAGAAGCTGCCGCCGGTGAGGCTGCGCTTGAGGCCGGCGAACAGGCCGCCGCCGGTGTTGGTGTGCATGCGCACATTGTCGCTCATCCAGGCCATGGCGGCGGTCTGGCTATAGATGGTCTCGCCGGGCGCCAGGTCGATGCCGACGGTCTGCATCACCGTTCCGGAGATCTCGTAGCGCATGGCGGCCTCGTGGGGGGTGGATCAAGCCTGACCATAGGAGCCTCGCCCTCATGGCGGAAGTCGGGCGACGGGGCACCCGAAAGGCGCCACTTAAGGGCCGACAGCCGAAGGACGCCCCATGCTCGACGACACCCCCCGGATCGCGGTTCTCGGCGCCATGCCCAGCGAGCTGACCGCCCTGCGCAAGGACCTGACCGACGCCGCCGAGCACAGGGTCGGCGGAGCGGTGTTCACGACCGGCCTGCTGGCGGGCAAGGCGGTGGTGCTGCATGCCTGCGGGGTCTCCATGGTCAATGCGGCCATGAGCACCCAGCGGCTCCTCGACCTGTTCGACGTCACCACGGTGATGGTCAGCGGCTGCGCCGGCGGGGTCGATCCGGACCTGAAGGTGGGGGACGTCTTCGTGGCCAGCCAATGGGGCCAGTACCTGGATGTGGTGATGGGGCGCGAGGGGCCCGGCGGCTTCGAGCCGGCGGCGGGTTTCCCCGGCGGGTTCGGCAATTTCGGGATGATGTTCCCCAAGCCGGTGATCGTGACCGGGCCGGACGGCGAGAGCGGGCGGCGGTTCTGGTTCCCGGCGGCGCCGGCCGTGCTCACCGCGGCGCGACGGCTGGCGGTGACGGTGGTGCTGTCCAGGGGCGGCGGGGCGGCTCAGCTCGACAAGACCCCTCGGGTGGTGGTGGGGGGGAACGCCGTCTCCGGGGCGGCCTTCGTCAACAACACCGAGCTGCGGGACTGGGTGTTCGAGACCTTCCAGGCGGGCGTCCTGGACTGCGAGAGCGCCGCCGTGGCCCACGTGGCCTTCTGCAACGGCAAACCCTTCGTGGCGGTGCGCGGCCTCTCCAGCCTGGCCGGGGCCGGGGAGGGTGACAAGCTCTACGCGGCCTTCAACCAGCTGGCCTCGGACAACGCCGCGGCGGTGACCCTGGGCCTGATCCGCGCGCTCTAGCTTGCGACGGCCCGCCGGCTGGCGTGAGATGCGGGAAAGAGGAAACGCCCATGATCAAGCTGACCTTTCCCCTCGTGCGCCTGCCGCATCTGAGCCGGGAGGACTTCCAGGCCTATTGGCACGGGGCCCACGGCCCGCTGGTGGCGAGCGTGCGCGAGACCCTGGGGATCCAGCGCTACGTCCAGATGCACACCATGCCCGACGAGCTCTCCGAGCCGCTGCGGGCCAGCCGCGGGGCGCCGCAGCCCTACGACGGGGTGGCGCAGCTCTGGTACGAGAGCCTGGAGGCGCTGGGCGCCATCATGGCCAGCCCCGAGGCCCAGGCGGCCGGCCGGCTGCTGCTGGAGGACGAGAAGAAGTTCATCGACCATAGCCGCTCGCCGCTGTTCTGGGGCCAGGAGCGGGTGATCTTCTAGGCGGCCCGGTCGAAGCGCGCCTCGGCGGCGTCGGCGGCGTCGAGCTGGCCCGGCGAGAGCTGGGCGCCGCGGCAGTCGGCATAGCTGAACCGGGCGCCGGTGAGGTCGGTGGGGGTGGCGCGGCCGCCCACCTCCAGATGCTTGAGCAGGGCGCCGCGCAGGTCGGCGCGGGCGAGGTTGGCGCCGGCCAGGCGCGCGCCGCGCAGGTCAGCCCCGCGAAGGTTGGCGCCGCGCAGGTCCGCGCCCTCGAGATTGGCCGCCTGCAGGAAGGCGCCCTCCAGGTTCAGCCGCACGAGACAGGCGCCGGGCGCCTGCAGGCCGGTGAGCTGGCCCCTGTGGAGGGCGTCGCCCACCACGCGCAGGTCGGCGCCCTCCATCTGGGCCGCGCCCCCCTGCTTGCCGTTGGTGAGGCACCAGACCTGGTGGCCGGCCAGCGCCTCCAGCAGGGCCGGGCGGCGCGACAGGGCCTCGGCGGTGGGCGCCTGGACCACGCCGGTCATGCAGGCGTCGTGGGTGGTGGAGCCGGCCAGGATGGCGCCGGACATCACCGCGTCGGTGAAGTCGGCGTTCTCCAGGTTGGCGCTGGTGAAGTCGGCGTTCTCCAGCAGGGCGCCCGACAGGTTGGCGCTCTTCAGCTTGGCCCCGTTCAGCTTGGCGCCGCGCATGGTGCAGTCGGAGAAGTCGGTGGCGAAGGCGGCGGCGACGTCGGAGCGGATCTTGTTGGGGGCGGCCTCGGCCATGGTGGCGCGCTGGCGCTGCGAGAGGGAGACGAAGCCCTGGGCGGAGTGGGCGGCGATCTGGCCGGGGCGGAAGTCGGCGTCCTGCAGGTCGGCGTCGGAGAGGTCGGCGCCGCAGAGCACGGCGCCGCGCATGTCGGCCCGGCTGAGACTGACCCCGGTGAGATTGGCGCCGCGCAGGTCGGCCCCGAACAGCTGGGCGCGGTCGAGGATGGCGCCGGAGAGGTCGCAGCCGCGCATGCTGGCCCCCGACAGGTCGGCGTCGGCGAGGTTGCGGCGGGGCATGGCCAGGCCGGTGAGGTCGACCATGGGCAGGATCATGCGGCGTCCACCGTGGCGGCCGGCGAGGAAGAGCTCATGACTCAGCACGCAGCTCACCAGCTCGGCCTGGGTCAAACGTTCGACAGGTTTGGTCACCGGGGCCCCATGAGCGCGCGCGGCCGTACGGGCCGTCGTCAACTTCACGTTGCGGGGGAGAAGCTAAACAAAGGTCGAAGCTGCACCCAAAAACGTGGGACCGATTGACGCAGGGTGGTGAAGCTTGGGGGCTTCAGGCCGCCTGACCGGCGCACCAGCCGGACGACCAGGCCCATTGGAAGTTGTATCCGCCCAGCCAGCCGGTGACGTCCACCACCTCGCCGACGAAGTAGAGGCCGGGGACCGCCCGGGCCTGCAGGGTGCGCGGATCGAGGGCGGCGGTGTCCACCCCGCCCAGGGTGACCTCGGCGGTGCGGTAGCCCTCCGACCCCACCGGCTTGACGGTCCAGCGGTTCACCGCGGCGTCGACCCGGGCCAGCACCTTGTCGGGCAGGTCGGCGATGTTGCCCAGCGCGCCCTCGTCCTCGGCGATCATCTGGGCCAGGCGCTTGGGGATGTGGTCGGCCAGCACGGTGGCGGTCGCCTGGCGGCCGCGGGTGGTCTTGGCGAGCTTCATGGCCGCCATCAGGTCGACCCCGGGCGCCATGCTCAGCGTGATCTCCTGGCCCTCACGCCAGTAGGAGGAGATCTGCAGGATGGCGGGGCCCGACAGGCCGCGGTGGGTGAAGAGCATGGCCTCGGCGAACCGGGTCTTGCCGCAGGCGGCCACGGCGTCGACCGCGACCCCGGCCAGGGGCTTGAGGTGCTCCAGGGTCTTCACCTCGAAGGTGAGGGGGACCAGGGCGGGGCGGGTCTCGATGACCGGCAGGCCGAACTCGGCGGCGATCTCGTAGCCCCAGCCGGTGGCGCCCATCTTCGGGATCGACTTTCCGCCGGTGGCGACCACCAGGGACGCGCACGCCACCGTCCCTCCGGGCAGGGCGAGCTCGAAGCCCGTGGCGGTCTTGCTGACCTTGGCCACCGCCGTGGCCAGGCGGAGCTGGACGCCGGCGGCCTTCATCTCGGCCAGCAGCATCGCGATGATGTCCTTGGCGCTGTCGTCGCAGAAGAGCTGGCCCAGGGTCTTCTCGTGCCAGGCGATGCCGTAGCGATCCACCAGGGCGATGAAGTCCCTGGCCGAATAGCGGCGCAGGGGACCCTTGGCGAAGCGGGGGTCGGCGGAGATGAAATTGGCCGGCGAGGTGTTGATGTTGGTGAAGTTGCAGCGGCCGCCGCCGGAGATGCGGATCTTCTCGCCGGCCGCCTGGGCGTGATCCACCACCAGGACCGAGCGCCCGCGCTTGCCCGCCTCGATGGCGCACATCATGCCGGCGGCGCCGGCGCCGACCACGACGACGTCGAAGCTTTCCATGCTCAGTTGAGTGGACCGGAGAGCCAGGCCTCCAGCATCGGCACCACCGCGGCGCCCGGCTGGAAGCCGCGGGTCACCACGCCGTAGGCGCCGGCCTCGGTGGGGCCGGCGATCAGGGTCGGGAAGCCGGTGACCCCGGCCTTCTGCGAGGTCCCGTAGTCGCGCCAGGTCTCGTGCTTGAGGTCCTCGGTGTCGAAGGCGGCCAGGAGGCTCTCGCCGTTCAGGCCGTGCCGGGTGATCAGGGCGGCCAGGACCAGGGGGTCGGTGATGTTCTGGTTCTGCGCGTAGAAGGCCGCCTGCAGGTCGCCCAGGAAGGTCAGGGCCAGCTCCGGGTCCTGGCGGCGCACCCAGACCACGGCGCGGGCCGCCGGGTCGGTGTCATAGAGGAAGCCCGGGGTCTCCAGGACGGCGGGGTCGAAGGGCAGGCCCGAGGCCTCGGTAACGTGGGTCCAGTGGCCGGCCAGGCTGGCCTTGGCCTCGTCGGTCATCGGGGTGTCGGTCCCGGGACGCAGGCCGCCCATGATCAGCTGGATCGGCAGGGCGCGGCCGAAGGTCCTGCGGATGTCGGCGATCACCGGTGAGAAGCCGTAGCACCAGGAGCACATGGGATCGGCGAAGTAGATCAGGTGCGGCGTTTGCATGACGCCCCAGTCTAGCACCGAGCGGGCGCCCGGCGCTCGGGCTTTTCAGGTCCCGGCCCGGCGCCGCGCCCGCGCCTGGCGCTCCCAGGCCTCCCGCGCGGCCATCACCGCGCCGGTGAAGTCGGGGCCGTAGAGGCGGTAGCAGGAGAACACCACCTCGACCCCGGCCGGCAGGGTCCTGGCCAGGGCCTCCAGGCCCGGCGTGACGTCGGTGCGATGGATCACCCGCCCCTCGTCGTCCGAACAGCGAAGGGGCGGCTCGCCCAGCCGGGAGAGATGGGGGCAGGCGCCCGCGGCCCGCTCGGCGCAGGCGCGGTGGATGGGGGGCACGTTGCAGCCGTACTGCTGGGTCCCGTCGAGCAGGGTGACCAGACCCCCCGAAGCGACGGGGAAGATGTAGCGGTCGTGGGCCGGGGTCGGTTCGCCGCAGACATGGCAGAGCAGGTCCACCATGCCCCGGCGCTGACGGGTGACGTGGATGGCCGCGAAGAGCGGTTCGCCCACTCCCGGGGCCTGTTTCTGATCCAGCTCCAGCAGGCCCGGGAAGTCGCGCGAGGGCTGGAGACGGAAGGCCTGCTCACCGCTCCAGGCCGCCGACCAGGGAACCTCGACCTCTGCTGTCCCGGGCATGGGAGCCTCTTGTGTGACCGCGCGGGCCTATCCTAGGCCCAGGGCCGACGGGTTCGCCAGCCCGCCGCCGCCTCAGCCCGGATGCGCGCCGGCCGCCCTGGCCAGCTTCAGGGCCTCGTCGAGCGCCTGGTCGGTGGGGACGGCGACGTCGGGGGTGACGCCCTTGCCCTCCCAGTCCCAGTTGGTGTCGGGGTCGTAGGAGCGGCCGACGGGGACGAAGACGCCGAAGCGGGCGCCGACCTCGAGGATGCCGCCATAGTGGCCGGCCCCCCGGGTGGTCTCGCCCACCACGGTGGCGCGGTGGGTGCGCTTGAAGGCGAGCGCCAGGTGTTCGGCGGCCGAGGCCGAGCGGCGGGAGGTGAGATAGTAGACCGGGACCTTCTGCAGGCGCGTCTCGCCCTTGTCGGGGATCACCACATGGTCATGGCTAACCAGGGTGGGCGCCGACGGCTGGCGCACCAGGGTCGGTCCGTCGGTCAGTGGGCCGCTGTCCTCGATGCCGGCGCGGGTGTCCATCCGCAGCAGGTGCGTGGTGGCCGGGTAGAGCAGGGGCAGGATGGCGTCCATCACCGCCAGCCCCCCGCCGCGGTGCGGCCGGGCGTCGATGATCACCGCCTTGGCGTCGGCGTGGGCCAGCAGGAAGGCGCGCGCCTTCTCGGGCTCGGGCGGCTCATCGACGAACTGATTGAAGCGCAGATAGGCGATGTCGCCGATCATCCTGGCCTCCTCCAGCCCGGGCGGGCCCGAGGCGCGGGCGCTGGCCGGGATGTCCGTGGCGGGCGGGCGAGGGGTGTTCCAGGCGGATTCGGGGGCCAGGCGCAGGTGGCCGTCCGGCGCCACGGCCTGGAGATCGGCGGTGACCTTGGTTCCGAAGGCGGTGGGGTCGGTGAGGCCGTCATAGGCGCCCGACGACAGGTTGGCCCGCAGCATGGCGGCGTACCTGGCGCCGGTCTCCGGGAAGACGAAGTTCGCCTCCAGGGCCTTGGCCAACCTCTCGATCACGTCGCGGCGCTCGGCGGCGTCGAGCGGTTTGACCGCGGCGGCGACGGCTGCGGCCGGGGCGGGTTGGGCGTGCGCGAGGCCGTTGAGGCCGGTGGCGAGGATAAGGGCCGCACCGGCGGCCAGCAGATGACGGCGCATGAAGGTCTCCAGGACTGGACGCTGATAGGCGGGCTCGCCGGGCGGCGGCAAGTTAAGCTCCCGTAAGCTTGGCCGAACAGGTTCGCGGTTTCCCCTTGATCGCGGTCGTCGGACCGCCAAGGTGACGCCTCGGATTTGCGGAGTGATCGAATGCGTACGAGTCGGGTTGCGATGGCGGCGGTGGCGGCCCTGCTGGTGAGTTCGGCCCCGGCCCTGGCGGCGGGCAAGGACGCCAAGGTCTGGGCCGCGGCCGAGAAGGCTCGCGAAGCCCAGCTCGACCTGCTGAAGCAGGTGGTCAACATCGACTCCGGCACCGGCGACATCGAGGGCGGGCGCAAGGTGGCGGCCGTCCTGATCCCGCGCCTGAAGGCCCTGGGCATGACCATCGAGACCGTGCCGGCCGAGATCGACGGCCTGCCGGAGAATACGGTGGCCACTCTGAAGGGGACGGGCAAGGCCAGGATCCTGATGATCGGCCACATCGACACCGTGTTCGGGCCGGGCACGACAGCCAAGTGGCCCTTCTCCATCGAGGGCGACCGCGCGCGCGGCCCCGGCGTGGCCGACGAGAAGGGCGGGGTGATCGAGGGGCTCTACGCGCTGCAGATCCTCAACGATCTCGGCTTCAAGAATTTCGCCCAGATCACGTTCCTCATCGAGACCAGCGAGGAGCGCGGGTCGCCCGGCACGCGGGCCCTGATCGACAGGCTGGTGAAGTCTCACGACGTGGAGCTGAACCTGGAGCCCGGCGATGCGCCCGACGTGATCACGGTGTGGCGCAAGGGCTCCTCGACCATGAACATCGCGGTCAAGGGCCGCGCCGCCCACGCCGGAGTCGCGCCGCAGGATGGCCGCAACGCCGCCGTCGAGCTGATCCACCAGCTGGCCACGGTGGAGGGCATGCCCCACTCGGGCGACGGCCTGACCGTCAACCTGACGATCATCCAGGCGGGCTCGCGCTACAACATCATCCCCGAGGACGCCAAGGCGCAGCTCAATGTGCGGGCGCGCAAGAAGAGCGAGTTCGACGAGGTGGAGGCCGCCCTGCAGGCCGCCGCCAAGACCACGGTGGTGCCCGACACCACGGTGACCGTGACGCGGGAAACCTCGTTCCCGCCGCTGGCCAACAACCCGGCGACCGACGCGCTGGCGGCGCGGGCGCAGGCCATCTATGCGGGCCTGGGGCTGAAGCTCGGAACCGGCGGCAATGGCGGCGCCTCGCAGTCGGCCCTGGCTTACGAGGCGGGCACGCCGGCCCTGGACGGCCTGGGCCCGGTGGGCGGCGGCTTCCACTCCGACAAGGAGTTCATGGACCTGAAGTCGGTGACGCCGCGGCTCTATCTGCTCACCAAGCTGATCATGGACCTGAGCGCGAACCCGCCGAAGAAATAACCCCAACTCCGCTCATCCCCGCGAAAGCGGGGACCCAGGCTTTTCTGGTTCTAGGACCTCTGAGACCTACGGCGGTCGCAGCTCACCAATCACAAAAACACCTGGGTCCCCGCTTTCGCGGGGATGAGCGGATTTGTGGGGTCTATTTGACGGGCTCGGCACGCCCCCAATGCCCCTCGAAGCTCTGGGCCTCGATGAAGATGCGAGTGACGTCGGGATGGGCGGCCTTGATGGCCCTTTCGATGCGGGTGACAGTGCGTTCCACCTCGCCGGCGGGCATGGCGTCGTCGAAGTCGAGGGACAGGGCCACCAGGATATCGCAGGGGCCGAAGTGCATGGTCAGGAGCTCGTTGACCCGGGCGACGCCGGGCTGGGCGCCGGCGATGGCCTTGATCTCGGTGCGCGTGTGAGGGGCGGCGGCCTCGCCGGTGAGCAGGCTCTGGCTCTCGGCGGCCAGGAAGAAGGCGGTGACGCCGAGGATCAGGCCGACGCCGACGGAGGCGACGCCGTCCAGCACCGGCATGTTCAGGGTCTGGGAGAAGAACACGCCAAGCAGGGCCACCAGCAGACCCAGCAGGGCGGCGGTGTCCTCGAACAGCACGGTGAAGACGGTGGGGTCCTTGCTGGACTTCACCGCCGCGACCCAGCCGCGGCCGGCGCGTTCCTCGTTGAAGGACTTGAGCGCCACGATCCACACGGCGCCCTCGAAGATCACCCCGAAGGCCAGGACCAGGTAGTTGACCCAGGCGTTCTCGATGGGCTCGGGGTTCCGGATTCGCTCGATCCCGTGCAGCACCGAGACCACCGCGCCGACCCCGAAGATCAGCACCGAAACCACGAAGGTGTAGAAGTAGAGCTGCAGGCCGTAGCCCAGGGGGTGGCGCTCCGTGGGGGCCTTGGCCGCCCGGCGCAGGCCGTTGAGCAGCAGCAGCTGGTTGCCGGTGTCGACGACCGAGTGGATGGCTTCGCTCATCATGGCGCTGGAGCCGGTGAAGAGGGCCGCGGCGAACTTGGTGATCGCGATGGCGGTGTTGCCGGCCAGGGCGGCGAAGATGACGGTGCGGGAGTGGGCCATGGGTCGCGGTAGAACGCGGCAGGCGGAAAATCGTCCGTCGCCATCGCGCGCATCCTTGGCTAGCCTGCCCGCATGATGATCGGTTTCGTCGCGGTCTGACCGCGCCTCCAGCCCGTTCGACCTGACCGCGTGGCCCTTGGGGCTGCGCTCGAGCGCCTGCGTGCGCGCATCATCCGAAAGACAAGACATGGATCTGATCATCCGCGGGGCCGCGAGCCCCGACGACGCCTACATGCCCATCTGGGCGCCCCTGCTGGCCTTCAACGAGAAGACGGTGGGGAACGCGCAGGGGGAGCCCTTCGCCCTGACCATCACCGAACCCGACAGCGAAGAGGTCTTGGGCGGGCTCTGGGGCCTGTCGCTCTGGGGCTCGTTCTATATCGGCCTGCTGGTGACGCCCGAGGGCGCGCGGGGGCAGGGGCTGGGGACGCGACTGATGGCCCAGGCGGAGGCCGAGGCGGTCGCCCGCGGTTGCCGCAACATCTGGCTCGACACCTACGCCTTCCAGGCGCGGGCCTTCTATGAGCGGCTGGGGTTTGCGGTGTTCGGCCAGATCGACGGACCGGCGCCGATGTTCCCGCGCTGGTTCCTGCGCAAGGACCTGTAAAGGCTCAAAAAAAGAGGGGCGGCGTATTGGACGCCGCCCCGTGAGTTAAGTTCTCGAGGGGGAAGACCTCTAGAACTTCTTGGTGACGCCCAGCTTGAAGTAGCGGCCGAGCGGATTGGCGGTGAAGGGGTCGTAGCTGAGGTCCAGCCGGGCGAAGGGCGGGTCCTGGTCGAAGACGTTGATCACCGAGGCCGTCACCGTCACGTCCCAGGGCAGGAAGGCCCGGTAGCTGATGTCGTGGGTGAGGAAGGCGTCGACCTTCTTGCCGTTGGGGCTGGCCGCCGTGAAGGTGGTGGCCCCGCGGGTGTCGATCATGTCGTCGACATAGCGGACGGTCCAACGGATGTTCTGGTCGCCGCGGGTGTATTCGGCGAAGGCCGTGGCCTTCCACTTCGGCTGCGAGCCGTAGCCCAGATAGTCCATGGTGCCGGAATAGTCGGCCGCCGGCAGGACGGTGACGCCCTCGATGGTGGTGGCGGCGACGTCGTAGTTCAGCACGTAGGTCATATCGAGGCCCAGGCCGACGGAGCCGTCCAGGACGTCGCGGAACTTGTAGTTGGCCGAGAAGTCCAGGCCGCTGGTCTTCACGTCGGACCCGTTGACGTAGTTGATCCGCACCCGGTTGATGTTCCCCGGCAGGCAGACGCCTCCGATGAAGCTGACCCGGCTGAGCAGGCCGGCATAGGCCGGATTGGCGCAGTTGTTGGGCAGGGTCGTCGAGGTGCCGTTCGGGAACAGGGCGTTGACGATGGACGAGCCGCTCTCGTTGCGGATCGGGCCGGCGAAGTCGAAGCTCCAGTAGTCGAGGGTGGCCTGGAAGTCGCTGATCTGGACGATGGCGCCCAGGTTCAGGGTGTTGGCCTTTTCCGGCTCCAGGTTCGGGTCGCCGTAGAGGTCGTAGGCGCGATAGCCCCCGGCCACGGCGGTGTAGGCCAGGTTGGTGGTGAAGGCCGGGGCGATCTGGGTCTGGGGCGGGGCGCGGAAGGTCGAGCCCGCCGAGGCGCGGAAGGCCAGCCAGTCGGTGGCCTGCCACTTCAGGGCCACCTTCGGATTGGTGGTGGCGCCGACATTGCCGCTGTAGCTCTCGTAGCGGACCGCCAGGGTGGCGGTGAGGCTGTCGGTCAGCGGCGCCTGCAGTTCGCCGAAGGCGGCCAGCACGCTGTAGTCCAGGTCATAGTTGGTGAGCGGGCCGAAGAAGCTGAAGGCGCCGTTCTTGGCCGTGCAGGTCGCGGCCGGATTGATCGGGCTGTCGACGCAGGGGGTCACGGCGATGTTGGTCAGGTCGCTGACGCGACGGTCGATGGCGCTCCAGCGGTACTGGCCGCCGGCCGCCCAGGCGAAGGCCCCGGCGCCCAGGTCGATCGGCAGCTCGCCGTTGAAGACCAGGTCGGCGGCGAACAGCCGGGTGCGGGTCTCGTAGGAATAGTCCTCGAACAGGTAGTCGAGGACGTCCTTCGAATTGGCCGTGGAGCCGACGTAGTTGGGGTTGGTGCGGCCGTCGAGGACGTTGGCGGGGACGCCGGTGGAGAAGGGGTTGAAGTAGAGGCAGCCGCCGACGCCCGGGGTCCCGGTGGCGACGTTGCAGCCCGTGCCGCCGAGGCCGCGCAGGGCCAGCTCCAGGCGCGAGACGATGATGTCCGGCGTGGCGATCTCGCTCTGATCTTCCATGTAGGTCAGGGCGGTGTCCCAACCGATGCCGTTCTCGAACTTGCCGTTGAAGCCGCCCGAGACGCGGAAGGCCGTGAACTTGCGGCGGTCTTCCTTGCCCTCATAGCCGTAGAGGCCGTTGCCGCCGACGCCGAGCGGACGCCAGGCGATGGAGGTGAACAGGCCGCTCGTGGCGGCGGTCGCCGGGGCCAGACCCTTGGCGATCAGGGCCTGCAGGCCGGGGTTGGAGGCCGGGATGTAGAAGCCGTTGCCCTGGGCCTTGGTGGTGGTGGCCGAGGAGGGGAAGTTGTTCGGCGGATAGGAGGGCGAGGAGTTCTCCTCCGGCACGTCGTGGCCGGCATAGAGCACTTCGAAGTGGAACTTGGTGGAGTCGGTGACCTCGAGGTTCACCTGGCCGAAGAGCTGGTAGTGCTCCTCACGCTCGATGAGGTTGTCGAAGCCGATGTACTGGAAGGCGCAGCTGGGGCCGGAGATCACCGCGCAGCCGGGGTCGGCATAGGCCGAGGTGTAGCTGGCGCCGCCGTTGGCGCTGGAGAGGTAGATGCCGGGGCTGCCGAAGCTGGACCAGCCGCCCTGCGGGTTCTCGGTGATCGAGCGGATCGTGTAGTCACGCTCGCGGGTGTTCAGTTCCGAGCGGTGGCGGTAGCCGGCGGTGAGCAGCAGGTCGCCGCGGTCGCCGACCCAGCCATAGGCCAGGCCCGTGGTGTATTCGCCGTCCGATCCCGGAATGAAGGAGTACTGGCCCGAGGCCTCGAAGCCGTTGAGGTTCTTGCGGGTGATGAAGTTGACCACGCCGGCCACGGCGTCCGAGCCGTAGGTCGCCGCCGCGCCGTCCTTCAGCACCTCGACCCGGCCGATGGCCGCGGCGGGGATCAGGTTGGTGTCGACGGTGATGTTGCCGGGGGAGACCGCCATGCGGCGGCCGTTCATCAGCACCAGGGTGCGCTCGGCGCCCAGGCCGCGCAGGTTGATGTTGCCCGAGCCGGTGGTCTGGCCGGCGCCGAACTGGTTGGACTCGCCGATGGCGCCGCTGACCGCGGGGATCGACTTGATCAGGTCCACCGTCGAGGGGGCGCCCTGCTTCTGCATCTCATCGGCGCCGATGACGTTCACCGGCAGGGCGGCGTCTTCCGGCGAGCCGGCGATGAAGGACCCGGTGACGACGACTTCGGAGACTTCGGCGTCGTCCTGGGCGAAGGCCTGGCCGGCGGTCAGGCTGAGTATGGCGGCCAGCGCGACAGACGAGGCCCCGGCAAGATAGCTTTTGTTACGCACGCGTTTCCCCTGTTTCAAATATAACTGCGTTATCAGCCGCAATATTGGCAGACCGCTGCGGGGAAAGAGCGGCGGCAGTTCTGAAACTCAAGTCTCTTTTCTGTTAGAATTTTCCGAGATGAGAAAAGACCCTGACGGTATTGTCAAAACTAGTCTGATATCGGGATTCAGTTTTTCGCGTTACGTCAAAACCATACCGAAGTTTCGAACACCTCTGAGAAAAGGCGTTTGAAAACAGTCCAGCCGGTCGGTAAAAAGTTGACGCAGGGGCCGAAAGGGCGGGCTGTCGTTTTTCGGCAACAGGGACGCGCAAAACCGCCTCCGGAGTCGGTTCGACAGCCGGGACGGTTCGCTTACAGCGTCAGAAAATCGCGCGGTGTCGGGCTACCGAGTCGGGGCGACGGCGCCGGACGTCTCCGGGGTGGGCTCGACGGGGGCCGCCTCTGGGGCCGGGGCGGCCTCGGGCGCCGGGTCGCTGTTCACCTGGAAGGTCTTGCCCATCAGCTTGGCGCGTTCCTCCAGGGCATGGGCCGTGGGGGTGCAGCGGACCGGCAGGGTCCAGCCCATCCAGTTCTGGGCGACCTGGCGCTTGGGCATGTTGGCGGCGGCGGCCCAGGTGGCGTGCCCCTTCTTCACGGCCGCGGCGCCGATGGTGTTGATCGGCTTGAGGCTGGCGCGCTCGGCGGCCTCCATGGCGCGCGCGAACAGCTTCATGTCCTGCTTGGCCCGGGTCTGGATGGTGGCGTAGGCCTGCAGCTTCTCGGCCAGGGTGGTGTCGGGGTTCACCGGCGGGGTTTTCTCGATGTCGGTGACGTCGGGCATCATCTGGTCGTGCAGGTCGACGTAGCCGCGCAGGGCCCCGTAGCACCAGGCCACCAGGCCGTAGTCGTCCCGCGGCGCGCCGGCCGGATAGGGCATGTCCTCGGTGAGGGTCAGCTCGGCGGGGGCGGGCGCAGCCGCGGCGGGCTCGGCGGCGGCGAACAGGGCGAGGGCGGCGATGAGTGCGGACATGAAGACGTTGGAACCTTGAAACTGTGTCGATCAGGAGGCGGCGAGTGATCCGAAGCCTCCGCCCCCGGGGGTTTGGATCTCGATCACGTCGCCAAGCTGGACCGTAACCGAGAAGCAGCCGGGAAGTTCCTTTACCGCGCCCGAGGCCGTGATCAAACGCTGGGCGCCGGGGAGGGCGGGGCCGCCGCCCGCGATTCCCTGGGGCGCGTGGTCGCGCCGGGTGGAGAGCAGGGCGGCCTCCATGGGGGCCAGGAAGCGCACCCGCCGCACCGCCCCGTCGCCGCCCCGGTGCGCGCCGGCGCCCCCGGACTCCGGCCGGATCGCATAGGTCTCGACCCGGACGGGGAAGCGCCGCTCCAGGATCTCCGGGTCGGTGAGGCGGCTATTGGTCATGTGCGTGTGAACCGCGCTGGCGCCGTCGGCCTGGGCCGTCGCCCCGGCCCCGCCGCAGAGGGTCTCGTAGTACTGGCGGGTCTCGTCGCCGAAGGTGAAGTTGTTCATCGAGCCCTGGGCGTTGGCCATGACGCCGAGCGCCGCATAGAGGGCGTCCACCACGTGCTGGCTGGTCTCGACATTGCCGGCCACCACGGCGGCGGGCGGGGCCGGGGCCAGCATGGAGCCGGGCCGCGTCAGGATGTTGAGGGGCGCCAGACAGCCGGAATTGAGCGGGATGTCGTCGTCCACCAGGGTTCGGAAGACATAGAGGGCCGCGGCGTCGACGATGGCCGAGGGGGCGTTGAAGTTCGACGGCAACTGGTCGGCGGACTGGCGAAAGTCGAGGGTCGCCTCGCCCTTGGCGGCGTCCACGGTGGTGATGACGACGATCTCGCCGCCGCCGTCCATGGGCACGCGGGCCAGGCCGTCCGACAGCCTGCCGATGGCCCGGCGGACCGAGGCCGTGGCGTTCTGCTGCACGAAGGTCATGTAGGCGGCCACCACCTCGCCGCCGAAGCCCTCGATCATGCCGGCCACCGCCGCTGCGCCGGCCTGGCAGGCGGCGATCTGGGCCTTGAGGTCGGCGATGTTGCGGTCAGGGGCGCGGGCCGGCCAGCGCCCGGCCCCCAGGGCCGCGCGGGTGTCGGCCTCCAGGAATAGTCCGCCGCGCATGATCGGGATGGCGTCCAGTAGCACGCCCTCCTCGTCGATGGTCTTCGAGAAGGGCGGCATGGAGCCCGGCTGCACCCCGCCGACATCGGCATGGTGGCCGCGGGCGGCGACATAGAAGGCCGCCGTCGCGGCGCCCGGCATGAAGACCGGCATGACCACGGTGATGTCGGGCAGGTGGGTGCCGCCCGCGTAGGGATTGTTGAGGGCGAAGGCGTCGCCGGGCCTGAGGGTGGGATGGCGGTCGCGGACGGCGCGGACGCTGGCGCCCATGGAGCCCAGGTGGACCGGCATGTGCGGCGCGTTGGCCACCAGGCCGCCGTCCGCGTCGAAGAGGGCGCAGGAGAAGTCCAGACGCTCCTTGATGTTCACCGAGTGGGCGGTGCGTTCCAGGGCGGCGCCCATCGCCTCGGCGACCCCCATGAAGCGGCGGTTGAAGAGCTCCAGGGTGATGGGGTCGGGGCGGTCCAGGGCGATGGCGCGGGCCTGGACCCCGCCAGCCCGGGTCAGGCGGATGAGGCCGTCGTCTTCCGCGGTGGCGCGCCAGCCCAGGGGCAGGGCGATCTGGGTGTCGGGGCGGACGATGAGGGCGGGCCCCTCGAGGGTGGTGAGGGTCTCGGCGGCGACGATGGGGGCGGTGGTGGTTTCGCCGTGGGCGAACATCCCGATCCGCTCATCCCCGTTGACCTGCGATGAGCTGACCCCGCCTTGGCGGCTTCGCGCCGCCGCTTCGCGTTCGCGGGGATGGGCGGCGTCTTGAATGGCCTCGGCCTCGACGCTGGCGATCACGATGGTCCGATCCGGCTCCACGAAGCCGAACAGGCGGCGGTGGGCGGCCTCGAAGGCGGCCTTCACCTGCGCCAGCGGCCCCAGCGCGGTGGGCAGTTCGGCGTCGGCCCCGTCGTAGCGCAGGCGCAGGGTGCGGGTGAGTTGGCCGTCGTCGGCGCCCTGGTCGGCCAGCGCCTGGCGGGCCTCGGCCTCGACACCTTCGAGCTGGGTGGCGGCGCGGACGAGGCCGGCCTCGTCCAGGGGGGCGTCGAGGCCGGCCTGCTTCAGGGCCGTGACCCGCGCCTGGCCGATGCCCCAGGCCGAGAGCACGCTGCCGTAGCGGGGGCACAGCACCTCGTCGACGCCGAGCGCCTGCGCCACCTGGCAGCCCACCTGGCCCGCCGCGCCGCCGAAGGCCACCAGGGCGTGGCCGCGCGGATCGAAGCCGCGCTCGGTGGAGATGCGGCGCACGGCCTGGGCGGTCTGTTCCACGGCGATGGCCACGAAGCCCTCGGCGGCGGCCTCCACGCTGGCCGCGCCCATGGCTTGGGCCAGTTCGGCCAGGCGGGCGCGGGCGGCGGCCACGTCCAGGGGGGCGTCCGCCCTGGGGCCGAAGATGGCCGGGAAGAAGCGCGGATCGAGCCTTCCCAGCACCAGGTTGGCGTCGGTGACCGTGGCGGGACCGCCCCGGCCATAGGCGGCGGGGCCGGGGTCGGCGCCGGCGCTGTGGGGGCCGACCCGGGCGCGCAGGCCGTCGAAGAACAGGATCGAGCCGCCGCCCGCCGCCACGGTCTCCACGTCCAGCATGGGGCTGCGCAGCTTCACCCCGGCGATCACGGCGGTGTCGCGGCGCTCCAGGCGGCCGGCATAGCGGCAGACGTCGGTGGAGGTGCCGCCCATGTCGAAGCCCAGGGCCTGGTCGGCGTGGGCCGCCCGCGCGGTCTCGGCCACCCCCACCACGCCCCCCGCGGGGCCGGAGACCACGGCGTCGCGGCCGCGGAAGGCCGAGGCGCGCACCAGGCCGCCGGCCGAGGTCATGAAGTAGAGCGGCGCGCCGGCCACGGCGCCGGCCACCCTCTCCACATAGGCGCGCAGCACGGGCGTCAGATAGGCGTCGGCCACGGTGGTCTCGGCCCGGGGGATGTAGCGGGGCAGGGGGGAGACCTCGTGGCTCAGGGCCACGAACTCGAAACCGGCGGCCCGCGCCAGCTCCCCGGCGGCGATCTCGTGGGCGGGGTTGAGGTCGGCGTGCAGGAAGGCGATGGCGGCGGCGGTGTAGCCGTCGGCCACAGCCGCCTTGAGCTTGGCCGCCAGGTCCTCGCGGTCGAGGTCTCGGACCACGGCCCCATCGGCGGCGAGGCGTTCGCGGGCCTCGACGACGCCGGAATAGAGCGGCTCGGGGCGGACGATGTTCAGGGCGAAGAGGTCGGGCCGGGACTGGTCGCCGATCACCAGGGCGTCGGCGAAGCCCTGGGTGGCCACGAACAGGGTCGTGGCCCCGCGCCGCTCCAGCAGGGCGTTGGTGGCCACGGTGGTGCCCATCTTGATGGCTTCCACGCGGTCGGCCGGGAAGGGGGCGCCAGGGCCGGCGCCCAGCACCCGGCGCATGGCCTCGACGGCGGCGTCCTCATAGGCCGGCGAACTGGAGAGCAGCTTGAGCGAGACCTCCTCGCCGTCGCTCGCCTTGCCGATCACGTCGGTGAAGGTGCCGCCGCGGTCGATCCAGAAACTCCAGAGCCTGTCCAAAACTTAACCTGCCTGCGGGATGATGCGCGTTGTGTTTGCTGCGTTGCGGAAGTAGCCTTGTCGATACTCCCATGAGTTTCTGGCGCAACATTGCTGGGCTCGCCGTCCGCCGCCCCGATGGTTGCGAAGACTGCGACGAGTGTCCTCCGGGCCTGCCCGGCGAGGATCCCACCTTCACGACCGCCGTCACGGCGCTGGGCGCCAAGCTGGCCAAGGCCGACGGCCGGGTGAGCGTCAGCGAGTTCGACGCCTTCGCCCAGGTCTTCCAGACCGACGCGGCCTCGGAGCGCAACATCCACCGCCTGTACGACCTGGCCCGCCAGACCACCCATGGCTACGAGAGCTATGCGATCCGGCTGGCCAAGCGCTACCGCAACTGCCCGGCCCTGCTGGAGGACGTCCTGGACGGCCTGTTCCACATCGCCGGCTCGGACGGGGCGGTGACCGCCGACGAACTGGCCTATCTGGAGAGCGTCGCCCATCTGTTCGGCTTCTCGCCCCTGGTGTTCCGCCGTCTGAAGGCCACGCATCTGGGCCTCTCGGCCGAGGATCCCTACGGCGTGCTCGGCGTGCCCCACGACGCCCCCGACGAGGAGGTCCGCAGCGCCTGGAAGGGCGCCCTGGTGGTGGCCCACCCCGACCGCGCCCGGGCCCGCGGCCTGCCCTCGGAGTTCATCGAGGTGGCCGAAGCCAAGGCCGCCTCCATCAACGCGGCCTTCGATACAATCATGCGTGAACGGCGGGCGATGGCGCTCGAAGGCGTGGCATGACCAAGCTTTCGTCGCTTTTTTCGGTTGAGAAGCGTTGACGCCGGGGATCGCCGGAACGACATAATTGTTTAGCCGTCAGAAAAGACGGCGCCAGAGGAAGCCATGGTCAGGGAATTCGCCCGCAAACACGGTTCGGCGCTCCGCAGCTTCGCGGTGCTGGGCGGCGCGTTGGCCACCACGGCGGCCGTCGTCATCGGCGCGGTCCTGGCCCTGTTCGCCGCCGCCACGGTGGTGGTGATCGCGGTGATGTCCTCGGCCCTGCTGGCCCTCGCCGGCCTGGCGCTGCGGGCCAAGCGCACCGCCCACGCCCGGGCCGACGACGGCGTCATCGAGGCCCGCAACATGGGCGGCCACCACTGGGTCGCTTACGGCTGGAACGAGCGGCGGTAGTCCACTCTTCGCTCTGAGCCTGTCATCCTAGGCCTTGCGCCTAGGACCCTTGCCGAAACCTCTGAATTCTCGCCGGTGAAGCGGAGTCGTTTGTGTGCGCCGGTAGCTCAACGTCGCCGACGGAGGGGTCCTAGGCACAGGGCCTAGGATGAGGGGGGGAAGTGACGCTGCGTAGGGCTTGCCCGTCTCCATCGCCACCTCTACCGTCGCCTCAAACAAGCGTTGGGAGAAGACGGCTATGATCGGTGTGATCGCGACCCTGAAGGTCGCCGAAGGCAAGAATGCGGAATTCGAGGCGATCTTCACCGACCTCGCCAAGCAGGTGCGGGCCAATGAGCCCGGCAATGTCGCCTACCAGCTCACCAAGAGCCGCACCGATCCCCAGATCTACAAGGTCCTCGAACTCTACAAGGACCAGGACGCCCTGACCGCCCACGGCGGCACCGACTATTTCAAGGCCGCCGGCGCCAAGATGGGCCCCTGCATGGGCGGCCGTCCCGAGATCGAATACCTCGACGGCGTTTAGGGGAGGTCGGCATGGATCTCGACTTCTCGCAAGGTGACCTCGCCTTCCGCGACGAGGTCCGCGCCTTCATCGCCCAGGCCTTCGACGACGACATGCGGGCCCACATGGCCCAGGCCAAGAACGCCCATATCGACAAGGCCGGCCAGGTCCGCTGGTGGAAGCGGCTGAACGAGAAGGGCTGGATGGCTCCCGACTGGCCCGTCGAATACGGCGGGACCGGCTGGAGCCATGCCCAGAAGTACATCTTCGACATGGAGATGGCGCTGGCCGGGGCGCCGGACACCTCCAACATGGGGGTGCGGATGTGCGCCCCGGTGGTGATGGCCTTCGGGACCGACGACCAGAAGAAACAGCACCTGCCCAAGATCCTCTCCAGCGAGGTCTGGTGGTGCCAGGGCTATTCCGAGCCGGGCTCCGGATCGGACCTCGCCTCGCTCTCCATGAAGGCCGAGCGGGACGGCGACCATTATGTACTAAATGGTTCAAAAATCTGGACGACCTACGCCCAGCACGCCGACTGGATGTTCTGCCTGGTGCGGACCTCCAACGAGGCGATCCGCCAGATGGGGATCAGCTTCCTGCTGCTGGACATGAAGACGCCCGGGATCACCATCGTCCCCCTGCCGACCCTGGATGGGCCCCCGGACGGCGAGCAGGAGATCAACCAGGTCTTCTTCGAGAACGTCCGGGTCCCGGTTTCCAACCGGATCGGCGAGGAGGGGCAGGGCTGGACCTACGCCAAGTACCTGCTGCAGTTCGAGCGCGGCAACGCCTATGCGCCGGGCCTGACCAACATGCTGGCCAAGGTGAAGGCCATCGCCTCGGTGGAGCCCTCAGACGGCGGCCAGCGGATGCTGGACGACACCGATTTCCGCCGCAAGCTGACCGAGACCCAGATCAAGGTCGACGCGCTCAACGCCACCGAACTGCGGATGTTCGCCGCGCGCACGGCGGGCGAGGCGATGGGCGCGGCGTCGTCGATGTTCAAGCTTGAGGGCAGCCAAGCCCAGCAGGCGATCACCGAACTGGCCCTGGAGGCGGCGGGGATCTACGCCCAACCCTTCGTGCGCGACACCTTCGCCGAGCTCCGCGGCGAGCGGAACGAGCCCCGGGCGGGTCCGGACTACGCCGCCACGGTGGCGCCGATGTACTTCAACTACCGCAAGACCTCGATCTACGCCGGCTCCAACGAGATCCAGCACAACATCATCGCCAAGATGGTCTTGGGGTTGTGAGCTTCCAGGCCTTCGAGGCCGCCCTGGCCAAGGCTGTGGCGGACGGCAGGATCGCCGGAGCCGTGGCCCTGGTCACCGACCGGGACGGGGTGACCTACGAACACGCCGCCGGAACGCGGGCCGCGGGACAGCCGGCGGCGATGGACGCCCAGACGGTGTTCTGGATCGCCTCGATGACCAAGGCCATCGTCTCGGTGGCGGCCCTGCGGCTGGTGGAGCAGGGCAAGGTCAGCCTCGATGGGGACCTGGGCGAGCTGCTGCCGGACCTGAAGGACCTGCAGGTCCTGGAGGATGTCACCGGCGGCAAGGCCAGGCTGCGGCCGGCCAAGGGATTCGTCACCCTGCGCCAACTGCTGACCCACACCTCCGGCTTCGCCTACCCCTTCAGCCATCCGGGCCTGATGGCCCACGCCCAGACCGAGGGCGCGATGGACCCCAATTCCGGAAGCCGGGCCGCGCACCGCCAGCCGCTGATGTTCGATCCCGGCCAGGGCTGGATCTACGGCATCGGCATCGACTGGGCCGGCATCGTCATCGAGGCGGCCAGCGGCCAGCGGCTGGACGCCTATCTGAAGGACCACGTGTTCACGCCCCTGGGCATGAGCGACACGGGCTTCGCGCTCTCGGAGGCGCAGGCGGCGCGCAAGGCCAGCGTCCATGTCCGCGGGCCGGACGGCGCCCTGATTCCCATCCCCTTCGGCATGCCGGCCGATCCCGAGGTGCTGTCGGGCGGGGGCGGGCTCTACTCGACCGCCCCGGACTATGCCCGGTTCCTGCGGATGCTGCTGGGAACCGACGGGGGCGGGGTGATCTCGCCCGAGACCCTGCGCGGCCTCAGGGACTCCCACACCGCTGGCCACCGGGCGGGGATGCTCATCTCGACCATGCCGAACATGAGCAACGACTTCGACCTCTATCCGCACATGGAGGTGGGCCACGGGCTGGCGACCATGGTCACCCCGGAGCCCACCGGCGACGGCCGCGGCGCGGGCAGCCTGTCCTGGGCGGGCCTGGCCAACACCTATTACTGGGCCGATCCCGAGGCGGGGCAGGGCGGGGTGCTGATGACCCAGCTGCTGCCCTTCGCCGATCCCGAGGTGCTGGCGCTGTTCAAGGCGCTGGAGCGCGGCGCCTACGGGTTGGACTAATTCCTCCCCCAGCGCGTAGCGCGTTTCGGGGGAGGTGGATCGCTGGCGAAGGCGGCGAGACGGAGGGGGCTTGAGCCTTGCCGCCGTCCTAACACCCTCCACCGCGACGCGGTCCCCCTCCCCCGAAGGGGGAGGAATTACGACCGCGCGATCAGCCGGGCCAGGCGCGCCACGCCATCCTCGATCTGCGCGTGGGTCGGCAGGGAATAGCTGAGGCGGATGGCGTTGGCGGCGGGGACCTCGGCGAAGAAGGGTTCGCCCGGCACGAAGGCCACCCGCTCCTCGATCAGCGAGCGCTCCAGCAGGGCCTTGCCGTCCATGCCGTCGGGGAGCCACAGCCAGACGAACATGCCGCCCTCCGGCCGCGACCAGGTGACGCCGGGCGGCATGTGGCGCTCCAGGGCCTGGAGGGTGGCGTGGGCCTTGGCGCCATAGGCGGTGCGCAGCATGCCCAGGTGCTGCTCATAGCCCTCGGCCACGGCGCCGTAGGCGGCCATCTGGTTGGGGGTGGAGACGTGCAGGTCGCTGCCCTGTTTCAGCAGCACCAGCTTCTCGATCACCGCGCGGGGACCGCAGACCCAGCCGATCCGCAGGGCCGGCGAGATGGTCTTGGAGAAGGTGCCGCAGAACAGGGTGCGGGCGGCCTCGATGGAGCCGGTGCGCGCGATGTCCAGGGCGAGCACGGTGGGCAGGGGCTCGCCGTCGAAGCGCAGCTCGCGATAGGCGGCGTCCTCGATCAGGGTCATGTCCAGGGTCTGGGCCAGGTCCAGCAGGGCCTCTCGCTGGGCCAGGGTCAGGCTCTCGCCGGTGGGGTTGGCGAAGTCGGGGACGAAATAGCCGAGGGGATGGGCCGCGCGGCCAGCCATCAGGGCCTCGGTGTCGGCCTCGCCGTCCAGGGCGCCGGCCGGCAGGTCCAGGTAGTCGGGTTCGTAGGCGTTGAAGGCCTGCAGGGCGCCCAGATAGGTGGGCCGGGCCACCATCACCGTGTCGCCGCGGGTGAGGAACAGCTTGCCCAGCAGGTCGAGCCCCTGCTGCGAGCCCGCCGTGATCATGATGTTGTGCTCGTCGCAGGGGACGCCGTAGAGCGCCATGCGTTCGGCGATCCAGCGGCGCAGGGGCAGGTAGCCCTCGCTCACCGAATACTGCAGGGCCACGGCGGCCTGGGCCGGATCGGAGAGGATGGCGTCATAGGCGGCCTGGATGCGGGCCGCCGGGAACAGGCCGGGGTCGGGAATGCCGCCGGCGAAGGAGAGGATGTCGGGCTGATCCAGCAGCTTCAGCAGCTCGCGGATCTCGTTGGCGCGGACACGCGCCATGCGCTGGGAGAAGCGCGCGGCCCAGTCGGGGGTCGGTGTGGTCATGAGGGTCTCGTCTCTCGTTTCGTCTCGCCTGGGCCCGAGGCCCTGTTCGCCGCGCGGGGGCGCGGCGGCTCACCTGATCAGGACAGGGGCGTCATACGAGGCGGGGAGAGATCGTGCTCATGAGGGCGTCTTAGCGCGCTGGGCGCGAGATGAAAACAGTCGCGTCATCCCGGCCGCAGCGAAGCGGAGAGCCGGGACCCAGGGGTGGCGCGCTGGGCCCCTGGGCCCCGGATCGGCCTGTCGGCCGTCCGGGATGACGGCCCTTAGTTCTTGGACGGGATGGTCACCATCATGCGCTCGTAGCCCTTCACGAAGTTCGAGGGCACGCGCTTGGGCTCTTCCACCACCTGGATGGTGGGGAAGCGCTTGAGGATCTCTTCCCAGAGGATCTTCAGCTGCAGCTCGGCCAGGCGGTTGCCCACGCAGCGGTGGATGCCGAAGCCGAAGGACAGGTGCTGGCGGGGGCGTTCGCGGTCGATGATGTAGGCGTTCGGGTTGTCGATCACCTCATCGTCCCGGTTGCCCGAGGCGTACCACATGATGACCTTGTCGCCCTTCTTGATGGTCTTGCCGCCAAGCTCGAAGTCCCGGGTGGCGGTGCGGCGCATGTGGGCCAGAGGGGTCTGCCAGCGGATGGTCTCCGACACCATGGAAGGCACCAGGTCGGGGTTGTCGCGCAGCTTCTGGTACTGGTCGGGGTTCTGGTTCAGGGCCAGGACCGAGCCGGTCATGGAGTTGCGGGTGGTGTCGTTGCCGCCGACGATCAGCAGGATCAGGTTCCCCAGATACTCCATGCGATCCATGTCCTTGGTGGCCTCGCCGTGGGCCAGCATGGAGATCAGGTCGGCCTTGGGCGGCTGGGCGACTCGTTCGGCCCAGAGGCGGCTGAAGTAGTCCACGCACTCGAACAGCTCCATCTTCCGTTCGGCGTCGACCACCTCGGGATCCTCGGAACTGAACAGGCCCGATTCCGGGCCGGCGGTGGCCACGTCGGACCAGCGGGTCAGCTTGCGCCGCTCTTCGAAGGGGAAGTCGAACAGGGTGGCCAGCATCTGGGTGGTGAGCTCGATCGAGACCCGGTCCACCCAGTCGAAGGGTTCGTTGATCGGCAGGTTTTCCAGGGTGTTGCAGATCCGCGAGCGGATCAGCGGCTCCAGCTCCTGCAGGTTATGCGGCGAGACGATGGGGCTGACGGTCTTGCGCTGAACGTCGTGCTTGGGCGGGTCCATCGCGATGAACATCGGAAGGGTGAAGTCTTCCTTGGGGTCGAAGATGGTGATCGCCGGCTCCGAGGAGAAGACCTCGTGGTTGGTGTCGACCGCCATGATGTCGTTGTACTTGGTCACCGACCAGAAGGGCCCGTCCTCGTGCTGGCCCTCGGGGTGGTAATGGATCGGGTCCTCTTTGCGCAGGCGCTCGAAGTAGGGCCACATGGCGTCGGCGCGCCAAAGCTCCACGTCGGTGACGTTGATCTCCTCAAGGGGCATCGCATAGGCCTTGGCCCGAGCCTCCGCCTTCAGATCGATCGCGCCGTCGCTCATAGGATGTCCTCCGCAGATGCCGTCTGGTCCGGCTATCTTATCACTGTTCAGACAAGAATGCTTGAGGCCGCGCTTCAAGGCAAGGGCGCCTGCGCGAACTGCCCCTAGGTGAACCGGCGCGGCGCCCAGAAAAACTGCACAGACGGAAGCGCACGACCGTGCTTTAGCTGGGGCTTCTCGAACAATCGTTTGACCCGGAGCGCCCATGGCCGCCGACGCCCTCTTCAAGCCCTTTGATTTCAAGGGCCTGCACCTCAAGAACCGTATCGTCATGGCTCCCATGACGCGGTCCTTCTCCCCCGGCGGCGTCGTCACCGATGATGTGGTGGCCTATTACAAGCGCCGTGCGGCGGCCGAGGTCGGGCTCATAGTTTCTGAAGGGACCGGCGTCGACCGGCCGATCTCGGTCAACGACAAGAATGTCCCCCGATTCCACGGCGAGGCCGCCCTGGCCGGCTGGAAGCGGGTGATCGACGCGGTGCACGAGGCCGGCGGCGTCATGGCGCCCCAGCTCTGGCACGTCGGCGCGGTGCGCGCCCGTGACCCCGAATTCACCCCGGCCGGCCCCTATGACAGCCCGTCGGGCCTGTCGCGTCCCGACAAGCAATTCGGCGAGGGCATGAGCGACGAGGACGTGGCCGACGCCATCCGCGCCTTCGCCGAGGCCGCCGCCCACGCCAAGGCCCTGGGCTTCGAGGCCATCGAGCTGCACGGCGCCCACGGCTACCTGATCGACCAGTTCTTCTGGGAGGGCACCAATGTCCGCGAGGACGCCTACGGCTCCAAGGAGCTGCCGGGCCGCGCCCGCTTCGCCGCCGACATCCTGAAGGAGGTCCGCAAGGCGGTCGGCCCCGACTACCCGGTGATCATCCGCATCAGCCAGTGGAAGCAGCAGGACTACACCGTCCGCCTGGCCCACGATCCCAAGGCCATGGAGGCCTGGCTGGGCGCCCTGGTGGACGCCGGCGCCGACATCCTGCACTGCTCGCAGCGCCGTATCTGGGAGCCCGAGTTCGAGGGCTCGGACCTCAACTTCGCCGGCTGGGCCAAGAAGCTGACCGGGGTTCCCACCATCAGCGTCGGCTCCGTGGGCCTGTCGGGCGAGTTCATCGCGGCCTATGGCGGCGAGGCCTCGCAGCCGGCCTCCCTGGACGAGCTGGAGCGCCGGATGGAGCGCGGCGACTTCGACCTGGTGGCCGTGGGCCGCGCCCTGCTGCAGGATCCCGAGTGGGTGCTGAAGATCAAGGAAGGCCGCAATGACGAGCTGAAGAGCTTCGAGCGGTCGGCCATGGGGGTGCTTTACTAGATCCCAAAGCCGTCACGGCCGGGCCTTTGTCCCGGCCATCCATGATCTCCGCGGCGGGACGTGTCCGCCGCGGGACCGCTTGCGCTCCCGCGGCGCGAGCGGTGATCATGGATCCTCGGGACAAGCCCGAGGATGACGAACGAGGGGAAGATGTTCGAAGGCGGCTGCGCCTGCGGGGCGGTTCGGTATGGGCTCACCAGCGCGCCGATGTTCGTCAATTGCTGCCACTGCCGCGACTGTCAGCGGCAGGTGGGGTCGGCCTTCGTCATCAACGGCCTGATCGAGACCGACCGCATCGAGGTCCGGTAGGGCCAGATCGCGCCCACCCGCATGCCCACCGACAGCGGGCGGCCCCACGACGTCTATCGCTGCACAGCCTGCGGCACGAGCCTCTGGTCCGACTATGGCGGGCGGCCGAAGCTGCGGTTCGTGCGGGTCGCGACCCTGGACGATCCCTCGGCCTTCCCGCCGGACGCCCACATCTTCACCCGCTCCAAGCTGCCCTGGGTGAAGACCGAGGGCGCCCCGGAGTTCGAGATCTTCTACGACATGGCGACCCAGTGGTCGCCCGACGGCCTGGCGCGGCGTCGGGCGATCCTCGGCGACGGCTAGGCCAGCGCCGTCTCGGCGATCGACTTGGCCGTCGGGTAGTCGGCCTTGCCGTTGCTGGCGCGGAGGATCTCGGTGGTGGCGACGATCCGCTTGGGGGTCTTGTAGCCGGCCAGGGCCAGGCGGACGTGGGCGCGCAGGGCGTCCTCCTCCAGGCTCGCGCCCTCCGTCAGGCGGATGACGCCGGTGACCGACTGGCCCCACTTCTCGTCGGGCAGGCCGATGACCAGGGCGTCCTCGACGGAGGGGTGGGTCTTCAGGGCCTCCTCGACCTCCTCGGGGAAGACCTTCTCGCCGGCGGTGTTGATGCAGGCGCTGCCGCGGCCCAGCAGGGTGAGCGTGCCGTCGGCCTCCACCAGGCACCAGTCGCCGGGGATGGAGTAGCGCTCGCCATCGATGACCCGGAAGGTGCGGGCGGTCTTCTCGTCGTCCTTGTAGTAGCCCAGCGGGTTCGGCCCCTTGATGGCGATCATGCCGGACACGCCGGAGCCGGGCTCCACCGGCTGGTCGTTCTCGTCGAACACCTTGCAGCGGCCGCCCAGCATGAACTTGGCGGTGGGCGCCTCGCCGCCCTTCATCATCACCGACGCGCCCATGCCCAGCGCCTCGGAGGAGGAGAAGGCGTCGTTGAGCATGGCGCCGGGCATGTGCTCCAGCAGGCCCTGCTTCACCTCCAGGCTCCACATCACGCCCGAGGAGACCACGGCGGCGATGCTGGAGAGGTCGTACTTGCCGGGGTTGGCGTTGAGGGTGTTGAGCAGGGGCTTGCCGAAGCTGTCGCCCACCAGGACCAGGGACTGGGGCTTGTGCCGGTCGATGGCCTCCAGCAGCTCGACGGGGTCGAAGGTCTGCCCTTCCAGGGTGATGACGCAGCCGCCGGCCATCATGGCGCCCATGGAGGTCAGCAGGCCGGTGCCGTGCATCAGGGGCGGGGCGGGCAGGATGCGGCCGCCGGGGCCCGTGGCGCGGGTGGCGGCGGCCAGCTCCTCGATGGTCTCCGGGACCGGGCCCATCATGCGGGCGGGGGCCAGGGTGATCTCGCGCAGGTCGTGGTGGGTCCATATCACGCCCTTGGGCATGCCGGTGGTGCCGCCGGTGTAGATGAAGAACTGGTCGTCGCCGGAGCGCTGGATATCCAGCGGACCGCCATTGCCCTCGGCGCCCAGGGTGTCGAAGTTCTCGGCGAAGGGGGCGATGTCGCCAGTCTCGCTGACCTCGATCCAGGTCTTCACGTTCGGCAGGCGGGGGCGGATCTCGGCGACGGCGTCGCGGAATTCCGACGAATAGACCACGGTCTGGGCGTCGGAATTGTCGAAGATGTACCAGACCTCCTGGGGCGTGTAGCGGTAGTTGACGTTGACGTGGGTCAGGCGCGCCTTCCACCCGGCGGCGACCGCCAGCAGGTATTCCGGCCGGTTGCGCATATAGAGGGCGATCTTATCGCCGGGCTGGGCGCCGCGGGCGATCATGGCCCGCGCCAGGCTGTTGGTGATCTGGTTGGCCTCGCCCCAGTTGATCACCCGCTCGCCATGGATGAAGGCCGGCGCCTCGGGCGGAACGGCGCCGCCGACCGCGTCCAGGATGTCTCCGAAATTCCAGCCCATGGTCTCGCTCCCTTGTCGCTCCGACGCTCGTGGCGCCGGATGTCGAAATTCAGTTCGTGGCCGCGTCAGGCGTTGAAGTTCAGCTTCAGGCCCGGCCGCGGCCAGCGGGCCTTGAACAGCTTGCCGGTGGCCGAGCAGGTGACCCAGGCGTCGCGCATGTCGGCGCCGCCGAAGCAGATATTGGTGACGATCAGGTCGGGGAAGGCGAAGTGCTCGTGCGTCCCGTCCGGGTCGATGGCGGTGATCCCCCCATTGATGATGGTGGCCACGCAGACCTTGCCCGACGCCTCCACCGCCAGGCTGTCGAACAGCTGGTAGCCCGGCATGTTGGCGATCACCCGGCCGGGCGCGAAGCCGGCGGGCGGGGCGAGCACGCCCGGCTCGGCGACGTCGAAGCCCCAGAGGCGGCCGAGATTGGTGTCGGCCACATAGACCACCTTCTCGTCCGGCGAGAGGCCCACGCCATTGGGGGAGATCAGGTGGTCACGCTGGCGGCTGATGTGGCTGCCGTCGGTCTTGGCGTAGTAGAGCGCGCCGAACTTGCGGCCCTCGGGGGTGGAGCAGCCGTGGTCGGTGAACCAGAAGCCGCCGGACTTGTCGAAGACGATGTCGTTGGGCCCGATCAGCCGCTTGCCGTCGCAGGCGTCATAGAGGGTGGTCAGCTTGCCGGTGGCCAGATCGAACCGTTGGATCATGCCGCCGGTGTGGCTGGCGGGCGTCGGGCCGGGAATGGTCAGGCCGCCATTGTCGATCCATTCGAAGGAGCCGCCGTTGTTGGTGATGTAGATGGCGCCGTCGGGGCCGACGGCCGCGCCATTGGGGCCGCCGCCGGTGTCCACCACCGTGGTCTTCTGGCCGTCCGGCGTGACGCGGGTCAGGCGCTGGGCCTTGATCTCGGTGAGGATCACCGAGCCGTCGTTCATGGCGATGGGGCCTTCGGGGAATTCGAATCCCTCGGCGACGAGCTGCATGTCCATGAGTTCTCTCCCCGTTATTTTCTGACACTAATGTCGGCGTTGCCGCGACGGGAGGCCAGCCCCTAACGAAAGTTCGGGTGGAGAGATCAGCGGCGCTCCAGCACGCGGAGGGTGAAGGGATATTCGTCGTCCTCGCCGGCGGGATGGTCGGTCCTGCGGACCTCCTTCCACTGGCCCTCGTCGAACCCCTTCAGGACCACGTCGCCCTCGACCTCCGCATGGACCTCGGTGAGGTAGATGCGGCGCGCGCGCGGCAGGACCAGCTCGAACAGGGAGGCGCCGCCGATGACGCAGAACTCGTCCTGGCCGTCCTCCTCGGCCTGCTCGCGGGCGATGGACAGCGCCTCGCTCAGCTCCTCGCAGACCAGGGCTCCCTTGGGCTCGAAGGAGCCATCGCGGGAGAGCACGATGTTGGTGCGGCCGGGCAGGGGGGCCTTGGGCAGGCTCTCCCAGGTCTTGCGGCCCATGATCACCGGCTTGCCCATGGTCACGGCGCGGAAGTTGGCCAGGTCGGTCTTCAGCCGCCAGGGCAGGTGGCCGGCGCGTCCGATGACGCCGTTGGAGGCGCGCGCGATGGGGCCGGCGGTGAGGATGGCTGTCATGGGGAGAGGTTAGCGTGACTCCGGCCTCAACAACCACACTCGTCATCCCAGGCCCGCCGTCCCAACCCGCTCCGTCATCCTAGGCACAAGGCCTAGGATGACGGTTGGAGTGGCGCGGAGAGGAAGCGGCTCACACCGCGATCGGCGCGGCGATCTTCTCGTGGGCCTTGTAGCCGCGCAGCTTGAAGTCCTCGTAGTCGAAGGCGAACAGGTCGGCCTTGTCGGCGATCTCGAGGCGCGGCAGGGGCAGGGGATCGCGGGAAAGCTGCTCGCGGGCCTGGTCCAGGTGGTTGAGGTAGAGGTGGGCGTCGCCGAGGGTGTGGACGAACTCGCCGGGCTCCAGGCCCACGACCTTGGCCATCATCATGGTCAGCAGGGCGTAGCTGGCGATGTTGTAGGGCACGCCGAGGAAGACGTCGGCGGAGCGCTGGTAGAGCTGGCACGACAGCTTGCCGTCGGCGACGAAGAACTGGAACAGGCAGTGGCAGGGCGGCAAGGCCATGTCCTCGATCTCGGCCGGGTTCCAGGCCGAGACGATGTGACGGCGGCTGTCGGGATTGGTCTTGAGGCTTTCCACCACCGCGGCGATCTGGTCGATCACCCGGCCGTCCGGGGCGGTCCAGGAGCGCCACTGCTTGCCGTAGACGGGGCCGAGCTCGCCGTCCTCGGCGGCCCATTCGTCCCAGATGGAAACCCCGCGTTCCTGGAGCCAGCGCACATTGGTGTCGCCGCGCAGGAACCACAGCAGCTCCACGAAGATCGACTTGCGGTGCAGCTTCTTGGTGGTCAGCAGGGGGAAGCCCTGGGAGAGATCAAACCGCATCTGGCGGCCGAAGACGCCGAGCGTGCCGGTACCGGTGCGGTCGCCGCGCTGGACGCCGTTCTCCAGGATGTCGGCCAGCAGGTCGAGGTACTGCCGTTCCGGATGCTCCGGAGCAGTGAGGGCTTGCGGCAGGCGTTGGGCGGTCAGGGCGTTCATCAGGATGTGCCGATTTATCAGGCGAGCGTCGCGCAACCAGGTGATTCGCGCCAAGGGCCAATGCGCCGCGGGGGCATCAAGGTTGCGGATAAGTCGGGAACGTAGAAAACTAGTCCCACATTCTGCTCTGGGGGACTGATGATGATCCTGGCCCTGCTCATGGCCGCCGCGCTCAGCGGCTCCGACCAACCGCCCGCGGCGACCGTCGCCGCCGAGACCCTGCCCGTCGCCGCGCCGCTGAAGAAGAACGAGCAGCGGATCAAGATGATCTGCCGCGAGGACGCCCCCACCGGCACCCGCCTGACCAAGCGCACCTGCCTGTCCCTGGAGGACTGGAAGCGCCGCGCCGAGGAAGATCAGGAGGCCATGCGCCAGATGGCCATGAAGTCGGCCTTCTCGGACGTCCGCGGCCGCTAACGTCAGGCGGGAAGCTCGCCTCCTAACGTATCTGAGGTTGCCTCCCCCCAGGCGCCGTGGAACCTTGAGTAGAGTTCCAGTCTGGGGGTTCCATGATTCTCGTGTTGCTTATGGCCGCCGCGCTCAGCGCCGCGGATGAACAAACGCCTGCGCCGATTCCCGCGCCCCCGGCGGCGGTCGAGCGTACGCCCGTCTCCGCGCCCCTGAAGCCGGGTGAGAAGCGGATCAAGATGATCTGCCGTGAGGAGACCACCACGGGCACCCGCTTCACCAAGCGGGTCTGCTACGACAAGGCCGAGCTGGAGGCGCGCCAGGAGCGGGAGCGCGAGCAGTTCATCGAGAGCCAGAACTCCCAGCAGATGAACCACTAGGGCTCAGCCGGCGAAACCGCCTTCATCCAGGAATTCCTGCTCTTCGGGCGTGGTCGTGCGCCCGAGGCAGGCGTTTCGATGCGGGAAGCGGCCGAACCGGACGATGATGTCGCGGTGCAGGACGGCGAACTTCAGCGTCTCGGCATCGCCGAGCGCGGTGCAGAGGCGCACGCTCTCCTCCTGGTCGGCCAGGTCCTCCGAATGCTCGAAGGGCAGATACATGAAGGGCCGCAGCAGGGGCTCGATCTCCAGGTCCTGGCCGGTGGCCACCGCGTGTCGGGCGATCTGGCGGGCCTTGCCGTCGGTGGCGAAGGCGTGGCCGGTGTTGCGCCACAGGTTGCGCGGGAACTGGTCCAGCAGGATCAGCAGGGCCAGGGATCCCTCGGCGCTCTCCATCCATTTGTCGTGACGGCCCAGGGCGGCCATGTAGTGGACCGGCTCGAACTTCAGCTGGATGGCGGCGTCGAAGTTGGGGTTCTTGGCGAACCACTTCTTGGGCCCCGCCGCGCGCCAGAAGCCGGTGATGTCGTGCGGTGTGGCGGGCATGGGGGTCTCCGGAAGCGCGTCGGCTCGCTCTTTGAAGCCTATGTCGGTTGGCGCGAGATTCCGTTCAAGCGCGGTTCACACAGCGCCGCTCATTAACGAATTCCAAGGGACATCCACGGCCGCGCGCGGCCAGGCGAGAACAGTGACATGAAGACGGTGATCAGGGGCGCTCTGGCGCTGGCGCTGCTGGCCTCGACGGCCTCGGCGGCGTTCGCCCAGGAGGACGGCGGCGAGCATCGCCGCGCCAACCGCGACGACGGCGGCTACAACCCCGCCATGCGCGCCAGCACGCGCAACAATCCCGACAACGCCCGTCCCGCGCCGCAGCCCGCCGCGCCGGCCCCGGCGCCCGCGGCGCCCGCAGCGGCCCCGGCGCCGGCCCCCAGCGGCCAGTCCTGGCAGGGGGGCGATCGCCATCGCGGCCCCCAGACCCCGCCGGCCACGACCCAGCCCGACCGCCGTGGCGGCGGGGGCACGACCTGGCAGGGTTCCGGCCAGCGCCAGGGCCAGGGCTGGCAGGGTCAAGGTTGGCAGAACCAGTCCAACGATCGCCGTCATGACGATCGCAACGATCGCAACGACCGCAACGACCGAGGCGATCGCGACCGCAACTGGGGCGACCGGGGCTGGGCCAATGGCGGCGACCGCAACTGGCGGCCCGACCGGCAGCCGCGCCCCCGCTACGACCAGCGCCACTATGGCCAGACCTATCGCAGCCATCAGCGCTACCGCGGCTACGCCTATCGCCCTCCGTCGGGCTTCTACATCCGCAGCTGGAGCTATGGCGACATGCTGCCGCGGCCCTGGTGGAGCAGCCAATACCGGCTGAACGACTGGTGGTCCTACGGCCTGCCGATCCCGCCCATCGGCTACGAGTACGTGCGGGTCGGCGACGACGTGCTGCTGGTGGACATGTTCTCCGGTCGGGTGGTCCAGGTGATCTACGACGTCTTCTGGTGATCTGACCTCCCTCCCCTTTGGGGGAGGGAGGGGCTCCCAGGCGGGGCGAAATGTCCTGCAAGTGGCCGTTCGGCTTGACCTTCGCGCAAAATTCCGCTGCAAAGCCCCGCCTTTGCTGCGGCGCCGTTGCGCGACGTCGTGGCGACCTTCGTCCTCAGGAGAATGACCATGCGCGTCTACTACGACCGCGACGCCGACCTCGCCCGCATCCTGGACAAGAAGATCGCCATTGTAGGCTACGGCTCCCAGGGCCGCGCGCACGCGCTGAACCTGTCGGAATCCGGCGTGAAGAACGTGGTTGTGGCGCTGCGCCCCGGCTCGGCCACCGCCAAGAAGGTGGAGGCCGACGGCCTGAAGGTGATGAGCGTCGCCGAGGCCGCCGCCTGGGCCGACGCCATCATGGTGCTGGCGCCCGACGAGCTGCAGCGCGGCATCTATAACGAAGAGATCGCGCCCCACATCAAGGACGGCGCGGCCCTGCTGTTCGCCCACGGCCTGAACATCCACTTCAACCTGATCGAGCCCAAGTCGACCATCGACGTGCTGATGATCGCCCCCAAGGGTCCCGGCCACACCGTGCGCGGCGAGTACCAGAAGGGCGGCGGCGTGCCCTGCCTGATCGCCATCCACCAGAACCCGACGGGCAACGCCCAGGACTTCGGCCTGGCCTACGCCTCGGCCATCGGCGGCGGCCGTTCGGGGGTCATCGAGACCACCTTCCGCGAGGAATGCGAGACCGACCTGTTCGGCGAGCAGGCCGTGCTGTGCGGCGGGCTGGTGGAACTGATCCGCGCCGGCTTCGAAACCCTGGTCGAGGCGGGCTACGCGCCCGAGATGGCCTATTTCGAGTGCCTGCACGAGGTGAAGCTGATCGTGGACCTGATCTACGAAGGCGGCATCGCCAACATGAACTACTCGATCTCCAACACCGCCGAGTACGGCGAGTACGTGACCGGCCCGCGCATCGTGACGCCGGACACCAAGGCCGAGATGAAGCGCGTGCTGGAGGACATCCAGTCGGGCCGCTTCGTGCGCGACTTCATGCAGGAGAACGCCGTCGGCGCGCCGAGCTTCAAGGCCACCCGCCGCCGCGGCGCCGAGCACCAGATCGAGGAAGTCGGCGCCCGCCTGCGCGCCATGATGCCCTGGATCACCAAGAACAAGCTGGTGGACACCGCGCGCAACTAGGGCCGCGGCGACCGTCAGGAAGACAGGAGGGGTCGGACCTGGGTCCGGCCCCTCTTTCTATGCGCGGTAGTCGCTGATCTGCACCTCGGCGCCGTAGTCGGCGAAGTCGCCGTCGGCCCGGCGGCGGCGGAACTCGCCCCAGGGCAGGTCGCGGTATCGGCGCGGCGTCTGGAGCGGGCGGATGACGGCCGAATAGGCGGGGTTGAAGAAGTAGGCCAGGCTGAACCGCTCGCCGTCCTCCATGGCCAGCACCCGGTGCAGCGGCGCCTGATAGGCGTCGTTGGACCAGACCTGGATCATGTCCCCCACATTGATGATCAGCCCGCCCGGGACCGGATCGACCGGGCGCCAGACCCCGTCCTTCAGGACCTGGAGGCCGGGGACGCCGTCGGTGAGCAGGACAGTGAGCGCCCCGGCGTCGGTGTGGTGATGGATGCCCAGGCCCGCGGGCTCGGCGGCCTCGCCCGCCATCGGATCGCGGGTGGGGTAGTGGTTGAGCCGCAGGAAGCTGGTGTGGACGCCGTCGAAGGCCGGAGCCAGCGCCTCGGCCTGCGCGCCCAGGCCCAGGGAGATTTCCCGCAGCAGTCGCAGGCAGAGGGCCTCGCAGGATGAGACATAGGTCCGGGCGGTGGGCTCGAAGGCGCCGCGCCAGGGCGGGAAGGGCGTGGCGCCGGTGAAGGCGTCGTCGGTGGGCGCAAGGCCCGCGGCGTCCGGCCCGATGTCGAAGATCTCCTTCTTGTCGCGCCGGTTCTTGGTCAGCTCGCGGTCGTAATAGCCCCAGGGGTTGTCGCGGCTGCGGCTCAAAGCTCGCTTGTCGGCCGCCGGCGCCGCGAACAGGCCGCGCGCCTCGTCCATCACCGCCGCCAGCAGGGCGGGATCGAGGCCATGGCCGACGAGATGGAAGAATCCCCAGTCGGCGCAGGCTCGGGCCAGCTGCTCGCGAACCTGCGCGGGCGGGGCGGCCAGGTCGATGACCGGCACGGTCTGGCGGTCGTCCATGGCGGGGTCCCTGCAATATCGCGTTCGGGGGTTCCTCTAGCAGGTGGACCGGGAAAGGCGAGGCTCGGGCGAGCGGGCCGTCAATCCCGGGCCACCAGGTAGAGCTTGTCGCCCTTCACCTGGAAGCTCTCCAGCCGCCGCAGGAAGGTCATGCCCAGCAGGGAGCTCGACATGGGCGCCTGGTTGACCACCAGGGGCATGTCGGAGAAGGCGATGGAGCCCACCGCCAGGCTGTCGGCGGTGAAGGCCGCGCCATAGCCCATGCCGTTGGCGGTTTCGGCGGTCTTGTCGAAGGTGAGCGTTTCCAGGTCGATCCCCAGCCGCTTGGCGTCGGCGGGGCTGAGCACGGTGTCGGTGGCGCCGGTGTCCACCAGGAAGCGGACGCGCTGGCCGTTGACCATGCCCATGACGAAGAAGCCGCCCTCGTCGCCCTGGGTCACCACCAGCTCGTGCGGACTGACGGCGACGGGGTAGGAGGAGGAGAACTGCATGCGCACCCGCTGGCCGACCCCGGCCAACTCACTGCGATAGGTGACCCCCAGGACCAGCACGGCCACGATGGCCGCCCAGATGCCGGCGTGACGCGCGGTCTGCCCCCAGCGGACATTGCGCGACAGCAGGGAGGTCGAGAGCATGGCCATCAGCAGCACGCCCCAGGCGACCCAGGCCCAGTCCTCGGGCGAACTCACCGCGCCGGGGAAGGCCGCGAAGAGCAGGCGCACCCCGCCGAGCAGGACCAGCAGGGCGAAGATCCACATCACCCGGCGCCGACGCGCGCCGGGCGGCCGCGCCGGCTCGGGGTTTCTGACCTCCCATGGCCCGCCGCCTTCTGACATCGCCCACCCCTCCACCGACCCGGCGACAGACTAATCCAAGGTGGCCTGAAAAAAACTCGCCGAAGATCGCGGCCGCCCCCTTTTCAAGACCGGGCGGCCTTCCTAGGTCTGGGGCGCAGGCCGGGCCCCTCTGGCGATCCTCAGCTCTCCTCCCCGAGCGGATCGTGATGTCGGACTGCATCGGGTGCGCTCGATGCCGGGTCCTAGAAGGTTTGGCCCCCCATCCCTCGGTTCCGGACTCGGGCGCACCCATCCCTTGATGTGATGGAGCCCCGCGACGATGCCTCTTCTGCTTTGCCCCAACTGCAACACCTCGATGTCGGCCGTCAGCCGGCAGGCCGTGGAGTTCGACATGTGCCCCGCCTGCCGCGGGGTCTGGCTGGACCGGGGGGAGTTGGAGAAGCTGATCGCCGCCGGCCGCGGCGAGGCCCCGGCCCAGGAGGGCCCGGCGCGCATGTGGCGCGAACCGGAGCGCCCGCGGCGCGACTGGGATGACGATGACGACGACCGCCACCCTGCGCACCGCCGTAAGAAGCGGTTCGACCTGTTCGATATCTTCGACTGAGCGGCGAGGGCCTCACAGCCACGAGAGCCCCGCCTGCCCGCGCAGGATCGCCTCGGCCTCGTCGGTGTGCTTGGCCCCTTCGCGGGGGTGCAGGACCAGGGGGGGCAGGAGGGCGAGCGGGGCCTTGCCGGTCTTGATGGCCCGGACCAGCACCCGCTTGGCCGGGGCGTCGGCATGGGCCTGGATCGGGCGGATCTGGAAGGAGCCGGCCTTAGGCGCCAGCAGGGCCAGGATGTCGGCCAGGCGGTCGGCGCGGTGGATCAAGGTGATGGTCCCACCCTCGCGGACCGCCTTGAGTAGGAAGGCGGTCCAGGCCGTCAGCCCGCCGTCGGCCATCCAGGCGCCACGCTTGGCCGCCGCCGGCGCGCGCAGGGCCGCGGGATCGTCGAAATAGGGCGGATTGGCCATCACCGCGTCGAAGGTGGGGGAGCCGAGATCCTTGAACGGCTTGGCGACATCGCCCTCCCAGATGCGCACCCGCTCGTCCATTCCGTTCAGCGCCACGTTCTCGCGGGCCAGGGCCACCGCACCGCGATCGCGCTCCATGCCGGCAAAGATCGCCCCTGGCCGCCGGGCGGCCGCGGCCAGCAGGGCCCCGCCCACGCCGCAGCCGGCCTCCAGCACCCGAGCCCCGTCAGCGGCGTCGCATGCCGCCGCCAGCAGGGCCGCGTCCATCCCCGCGCGATAGCCGCCGAGGGCCTGACGCAGGCGCACCCGGCCGTCCAGCAGGCGGTCCTCAGGTGTGGCCTCCATGTCGGGTCGCGGACTCCTAATCGCCATATCGGGTCGGTGGGGCGTTGTGCTGTCCTTGACCGTGCCTTATCGCGTCACCATTGTCCCCGCAAACGGCGACGTCCCCCCGTCTCGCCGCCCCTGATCAGGAGTCCTCGTGGCCGCAGTCAGCGCCCCGGTCGTCCGAATGCCCGTCTCCATTGATGGTCTGCTGGACCTCGCGCGCCCCGACATGGCCGGCGTCGACGCCCTGATCCGCGACCGGATGCAGAGCCCGGTGGCGGTCATCCCCGCCCTCGCCGAACACCTGATCGGCGGCTCGGCCAAGCGGCTGCGCCCCCTGCTCACCATCGCCGCGGCGCGCCTGTCGGGCGCGACGGACGATTCCTGCCTGAAGCTGGCGGCGGCGGTGGAGTTCATCCACACCGCCACCCTGCTGCACGACGACGTTGTGGATTCCTCGGAGCTTCGGCGCGGCAAGGTCGCCGCCCACCTGATCTGGGGCGCCCCGGCCAGCGTGCTGGTGGGGGACTTCCTGTTCGCCCGCGCCTTCGAACTGATGGTGGAGGCCGGCTCCATGGCCGCCCTGGAGATCCTGGCCCGCGCCAGCCGGGTCATCGCCGAGGGCGAGGTGCTGCAGCTGACCCGCGCCCATGACCTGAATCTGCCCCAGGAGATGTACCTGGAGATCATCAAGGCCAAGACCGCCGAACTGTTCGCCGCCGCCGCCGAGGCCGGCGCGGTCTCGGCCGGCGCCAGCCCCGAACGCTGCGAGGCCCTGCGCAAGTACGGCCAGGACCTGGGCGTCGCCTTCCAACTGGTGGACGACAGCCTGGACTACAGCGGGATCAGCAAGGACCTGGGCAAGAACCCCGGCGACGACTTCCGCGAAGGCAAGGCGACCCTGCCCCTGCTGCTGGGCATCGCCCGCACCGGCGCGGCGGAGAAGGCCTTCTGGGACCGGGCCGTGGCGCGCCTGGAGCAGGTGGACGGCGACTTCGAACGCGCACGCGACCTGATCACCGGGGCCGGCGCCCTGGACGCCACCCTGGACCTGGCCGCCGACTATGCGGGACAGGCCAAGAGCGCGCTCTGCGAATTCTCCGCCAGCAACAGCTGGCGCCCGGCCCTTGAAGACCTGGCCGACTTCGCCGTCAGCCGCCTGCGCTGAGGCCTGATCTGAGCTAGACTGTCCCCGCATCGCGCGTCCGGGGGGCGGGTTTGGTCGGGAATCCGGCTTAGGAACCCTCTTTCCGTTCGCACGCTCCTACTGGCCAAGAGGGAGTGTGTTTCGTGTTTGGTGGTGAACGTCTGGCGCGCCTTGGCGCCTTCAATCCGCAGTTTCCCGACGCCGAGACCCTGCACAAGGGGCTGGCCCACTGGAACCATCGCCGGCTGGCGGTGGCCACGCCGTCCGACGACTGGCGCGCCGAGGTGGCCGAAGAGGCGCGGATGAAGCATTTCGAGGGCTCGTACATCGAGGCCTTCCGCGAGCATGTCGCGCCCCTGGTGGCCGATGTCCCCAGTGACCCGGACGGCTTCCTTGCCTGGTTCGAGGAATTGAAGGTTTCCGGGCCCGGCCAATGGGACCCGCTTTTCGCCTGGCTCGAGAACGAGGCCAGCATCCACGACATGCGTTGGTTCCTGACCCAGGAGGCCGCCGGCGAGGCGGGTTTTGACGACCTTGTCGCGATGACGCAGGTGAAGCTGCCGGCCCGGCCGAAGCTGGAGCTGGCGCGCAACTACTGGGACGAGATGGGCCGCGGCCATGAGGGCGGCATGCACGGCCCGATGCTGGAGCGCACCACCAAGGGCCTGGAGCTGTCGCCCACCATCGACTCCACCCTGTGGCAGTCCCTGTGCCTGGCCAATGTGATGACGGCCTTCGCCACGACCCGACGATATACCTACCAGTCGATCGGCGCCCTGGGCGTCGTGGAGCTGACCGCCCCGACCCGCGTGGGGGCGGTGGACGCGGGCCTCAAGCGCCTGGGGGTCAGTCCCGAGGGCCGCAAGTACTTCGCCCTGCACGCCCACCTGGACATCGAGCACTCCCGGGCCTGGAACGCCGAGGCCCTGGCTCCCCTGGTCGCCGAGACTCCCGATTGCGCCCGGCACATCGCCGAGGGCGCGGTCATGCGCCTGATCTGCGGCGAGCAGTGCTTCGAAACCTACCGCGCCCACCTCTGGGCCCACGCCCATCCCCTGGTCTACGCGGCGGAGTAGAGGCGCTAGAAGCCGGTGAATAGGCGATCAATGGCGCGGCGGAAGTCGTCCTCGTAGTCGCGTAGATCGCCTGCTGCCTTGGTGAGTAGCCGCGTATCGACGGCAGCCATTTCGGCGACCAGGACGACATAGTCGCTCTCTTCAAATCGCACAGTGACGCTGATCTGTGTGAAGGCTGAGCGCCCATCCTGCCGAAGCATCGGCGCCACCAACGTCGTGTGCGATGCGGCCAGCAGGTGCGACTGGATCACCACGACATAGGGATAGCTTGAGCGAGATCGCTCAGCCGGATTGGGGTGAACCTCGAACTGGCGCACCTACCAGGTCCGCAAATCCTCGCCGAACACACCGTGCGCATCGATCCGCTCACGCTGAGCCTTGAGAGCTTCGGCGTTTTCTTCAGCCCAGAGGCGGGCCTTCTCGTCATCCGAGAGAGCCATGAGCCGCGCTCGAACGGCGTCTTCGGTTATGTCTTCAAGCGCAAGACCCGCCGCTTTCGCCCTGGCCAGCAGATCGGCGTCGATCTCGATCCTGAGTTCGATCTTACCCATGGGCTGAGCGTAACGCCGATTTGCGTCCGTCGCCAGCCTCACCCCGGGTGGATCATGTTCTCCGGGCGCACGACCTCGTCGAACTCGGCGTCGGTGACGTAGCCGCCGCCGACGGCTTCCTCGCGCAGGGTGGTGCCGTTCTTGTGGGCGGTCTTGGCGATCTTGGCCGCGGCGTCGTAGCCGATCTTGGGGGCCAGCGCGGTGACCAGCATCAGGGAGCGTTCGAGGGCGGCCTTGATGTTGTCCTCGCGGGCCTCGATGCCCACCACGCAGTTGTCGGTGAAGCTGATGGCGGCGTCGGCGATCAGGCGGCAGGACTGCAGGAAGTTGTAGGCCATGACGGGATTGAAGACGTTCAGCTCGAAGTGCCCCGAAGCGCCGGCGAAGCTCATGGTGGCGTTGTTGCCGAACACCTGGGTGCAGACCATGGTCAGGGCCTCGCACTGGGTCGGATTGACCTTGCCCGGCATGATCGAGGAGCCCGGCTCGTTCTCCGGCAGGGAGAGCTCGCCCAGGCCCGAGCGGGGGCCGGAGCCGAGGAAGCGGATGTCGTTGGCGATCTTGAACAGGCTGGCGGCCATGGTGTTGAGCGCGCCGTGGCTGAAGACCATGGCGTCGTGGGCGGCCAGCGCCTCGAACTTGTTGGGGGCGCTGACGAAGGGCAGGCGGGTGATGGCGGCGATCTTGGCGGCCACCAACTCGGCGAAGCCCACCGGCGCGTTCAGGCCGGTGCCGACGGCGGTGCCGCCCTGGGCCAGCTCATAGAGGCCCGAGAGGGTGTCCTTGATGCGCCGCACGCCATTGGCCACCTGCTGGGTGTAGCCGGAGAACTCCTGGCCCAGGGTCAGGGGGGTGGCGTCCTGGGTGTGGGTGCGGCCGATCTTGATGATGTGGTCGAAGGCCTTGGTCTTGGCCTTCAGCGCGGCGTGCAGGTGCTCGAGCGCCGGCATGACCTCCTTGGCCACCTGCTCGGCGCAGGCGATGTGCATGGCGGTCGGATAGGTGTCGTTGGACGACTGGCTCATATTGACGTGGTCATTGGGGTGGACCGGGCTCTTGGAGCCCATCACCCCGCCCAGCATCTCGATGGCGCGGTTCGAGATCACCTCGTTGGCGTTCATGTTGGACTGGGTGCCGGAGCCGGTCTGCCAGACCGAGAGGGGGAAGTGGTGGTCGAGCTTGCCGTCGATCACCTCCTGGGCGGCGGCGACGATGGCCGCGCCGATCTTGGGGTCGAGGCGGCCCAGCTCCATGTTCGCCTCGGCCGCGGCGCGCTTGACGATGCCGAGCGCCCGGACGACGGGCTGGGGCTGCTTCTCCCAGCCGATCTTGAAGTTCTGGATGCTGCGCTGGGCCTGGGCGCCCCAATAGGCGTCGGCGGCGACCTCAACGGGGCCGAAGGTGTCGGTTTCGGTGCGGGTCGCGGTCATGTTCTAGCCTCCTGCCAAGTCGCCGGGCCGGTTTAAACGCGGCGGGCGCAAGCGCAAGGGTTCAGGCGCCGGACAAAGCCCTCTATGACGAGCCTCAATGGATGACGGCTGGACCCATCACGCCAAGGTGCGCGCCCGCGAGAGCGAAGGGGTGATGGAGGTCGTGGTCGACGGTCTGTCCACCCAGGCCAAGGTCTACAAGCCGCTGATCTACGAGTTCTTCCGCAAGGCCTGGCGCGGCTCGCGGCCGACCTGGGGGGAATTCTCGGTGGAGATCGTGATGGAGTATGTCGGCGATCCGCCCTGGATGGACCTCGACAACCTGGCCAAGGCGATCCTCGACGCCATCAAGGGCTACGCCTTCCACGACGACGCCCAGGTGGCGCGCCTGCTGGTGGAGCGCCGGGCCGGCGAGCGGGAACGGATCGCCGTGACGATCCGCAAGCTCTCGGACCTCAGCCCCTGGCCGAAGCCTTCCTAGGTTTGGGCTCCAGGGCTTCGACCATCATGATGGCGTAACCCACAAGGACGAGGGCGGTGTAGCGGCCCAAGCTCTCGGGCGGCAGTTGCGGCAGCAGCTTTGAGAAGTTCAGGCCCAGCAGCATGGCGCCGGTCAGGCCGGGGGCGGCGAAGATCAGGGCCGCCAGCCGGCGCTGGCGCCGGGGCGTGCGCAGGAAGCGCAGGGTGATGTGGAAGAAGAGGCCCAGCGCCATGGCCACCAAGGCGGCGTTGACCACGTAGAACCAGAAGGCGTGCTCAATCACGCCGCGGGCGAAGACCACATAGAAGAGGGTCGCCGCGCCCCAGACCAGGGCCCCCGCCAACCCGAACCACATTCCGTCCTGTTTCGACACGCCCAACCCCCGTCACGCCCTTGTTGAAGCGGAGCTGTGCGACAGTCATGCCAAGGGAAACGGGGCCCCGAAACGGGTGCGGCCGCCCCGGTTGCCCGGGGCGGCCGCATCGCGAACTTCAATCTGGGGGGAGTTGAGGTCAGCGATACTGTTGCAGGCGGGTGGTGCGAAGGCCCGCCAGGCCGTGTCGGTCGATGGACTTCTGCCAGGCGAGGAATTCCTCGTTGGTCAGCGAATAGCGTTCGCACGCCTCGTCGAGCGTCAGCAGCCCGCCGCGCACCGCAGCGACCACCTCGGCCTTCCGCCGGATCACCCAGCGCCCGGTGTCCACCGGCGGCAGATCGGCGATCGTCAGGGGAACCCCCGTCGGACCGATCACATAGGGCTCGCCGCGGCTGTTCGTCCGGGTCTGCTGTTGTTGTTGCAACATGGCTTTACGCCTTTCCCACCATCACAATTCGGAGGGACCATACGCCGCAGGCCATAACAGCCGGTGAATCGCAGTAGTAAAAAAAGACCTAATCATCAGCTCCCCCATGTACTAAAACGGTACAGTCTAAGATGTCGTTGCAAGTTAAAGAGCATTAACGCCAAGACTTATCGCTTAATGTTGATCAACTCTTCCAACATCTGATCGGCTGTTGTGATGATCTTCGAGGAGGCCGAGTAAGCTTTCTGCGTCGAGATCAGTCCTGTGAACTCCGCCGACAAGTCGACAGTGGAGGCTTCCAGGGTCGAGGACGAGATTTGACCCGCGCCGGCCATGGTGGGCTGCTTCAGGACGAATTCGCCGCTCTGGATGGTCGGACGGTAGGCGTTGCCGCTGATCGGAGTCAGACCGTCCGGGTTCGGGAAGGTGGCCAGGCCGATCTTGGCGACCTGACGGATCTCGGAGTTGTCGAAGATGGCCGAGACCATGCCGTTCTCGTCGACCTCGACGCCCACCACGTTGCCGACGCTGGCGCCGTCGGAATTGACCTGGGTCACCGAGGACTCCACCGGCCGCGAGGCCAGCTTGGAGAAGTCGAGGGAGATGTCCTGCGAACCGATGCCGAGATTGTCGGCCCAGGCCGGGAAGGTCCCGCTGCTGGAGGCGCCCAGGGAGAAGGCCGGCTTGTTGCCGACCGCCGGGGTGCCGCTGGTCCCGAAGAGGGTGGAGTTGTCCTGGTCGAACTGGCCGGTCTGGGTGAAGTTCACCAGGCCCGAGGCGATCAGGCCGGGGGGGCTGCCGGCGGGGGCGGGGACGCCGGTGCCGGTGTCCACGTCGGAGGCCGGGATGGCGTAGATTTCCGCGTGCCACTCATTGGGGTTGGTGGCCGAGGAGGACTTCAGGAAGGACACCGCCACCTTGTGGGCGCCGCCCACGGAGTCGATGACGTTCATCTCGATGGTGAAGTCGGGCTTGATGGTGGCGCCCGCGACGCCGGCGGCGTAGCCGGCCATGCTGGTGGTGTCGACGGTGGGCACGTAGGTGCCGTCGCCCACGGAGGTGGGGTTGCCGCGCTTGTCGACATTGGCGTTGATGACGATGCTGCTGGTGGCGCGGACCGCGGCGCCCAGGTTCTTGACGTTGATCGAGTCGAGCTTGGTCAGGTCCGAAGGATTGGCGTCGATGGTGCCGTCGGCCTGCACCGGCCAGCCCTGCAGGTAGAGCTTGGCGTCATTGACCAGGAAGCCGTCGGCGTCGACGCTGAAGGAGCCCGAGCGGGTGAAGGCGCGGTTGTCGGCCGTGGTCAGGCCGGTGGGCTTCTGGGTGACGATGAAGAAGCCGTCGCCGGAGATGCCCAGGTCGGTGGGCGAGGAGGCGCTGGTGATCAGGCCCTGCTGGGCGACGAACTGGCGGGTCACGGCCTGCACGCCGCCGGCCGAGTAGCGGCCCTTGACGGCCTGGGCCGTCACCACGTTGGCGAAGTTCACCTGGTTGCGCTTGTAGGCGGTGGTGTTGACGTTGGCGATGTTGTCGGAAATGGCCGCCAGGGCCGACGAGTTCGACACCAGGCCGGAGACGCCGGCGAGCATGGCACTGTTGATGCTCATGGTTGTTGCCTTCTTTCGTTCTGCGTACGTCGCAAAGGGTTACGGGAGCGGCGCGCCTAGGCGGCCGCGTCGGACGTGACGGGGTCCGGAGTGGGGGTGGTGGTGGTGGCGGTGGTGACCGGGGCGGCGGCCTGGTTGATCGAGGTGACCTTTTCCCAGGGCAGCTTGGCGCCGTTGATGGTGATCAGGGTCTTGCCGTCGACCTGCTCGACGCCGGTGACCATTCCCTGAACCGAGACGTTGGAGGTGACGGTGGAGCTGGCGCTGTCCTTGGCGGTGACCTTCAGGGTGTAGGGGCCGCCGTCGTCCAGCTGCTGGCCGCTGGAATCCTTGCCGTTCCAGGTGAAGGTCTGCTCGCCGGCGCTCTTGTCGGTGGGGGTGGTGCTGAACACCGTGCGGCCCTTGGAGTCGAGGACCTCGAACTTCACGTCGTCGGCGGCGCGGCTGAGATCGACCTTCCACTCGGCCTTGCCGTCCTTGATGGCGTTTTCGCCGGTGCCGACGCGGACGTCCTTGCCGATCAGGGCCACGGCGGTGGAGATGCCGCTGCCGGTGTTGGCCACCAGCTTCTCCATCAGCTGGTTGCCGTAGAGCTGCTGCTCCACGCCGGTCATCTGGACGAGCTGCTGGGTGAACTGGTTGGAGTCCAGCGGCGAGAGCGGGTCCTGGTTCTTCAACTGCGTGGTCAGCAGGTTGAGGAAGGTGTCGAAGCTCTCGGCGAGCCGCTTGGTGCCGGTCTGGGTGGCGGTCTGGGGCGTCGCCCCGGCTGCGGTGACTGCATCTACCATCTGACGGTTCCTAGATTCGGACGTCGACGCCGGACTGGGTCCGGCGTTGGAGGTTGAGGGCGCCCGAGAGCGCGGCGTCGGCCGTCTGGTCGGCGCTGTCGAGCGCCGCCTGGAAGGCCCGGCCGCGCCAGGCGCCGCCGTTGTTCTGAGGGTCCTGGCCGAACTGACCCTGACCGGCCTGGCCCTGGCCGCGATCGGCGGCGACGTCGAAGCGGATGCCGCCGCTGACGTCGAAGCCGGCCTGTTCCAGGGCCTTTTGCAGTTCATTGGCCCGGCCGCGCAGTTCGGCGGCGGCGTGGGCGTTCTCGAAGGACATCGAGGCCGTCAGCCGGCCCTGGGCGCCGATCTCGATGCGCACATCGACCTGGCCAAGTCCCTCGGGGTTGAGGGCGACGTCGAACTGGGTCGATCGGCCCTCGAGCTTCTTGACGATCTGGGCGGCCAGGTGGGCGACGGTCTGCGGACCGGCGCGGACCTCGGCGGGGGCGGCGGGAGCCGCGGCGATGGCGGCCGGGTCGCCGACGCCGGGACCGGCGGGGGGGGCGGCGTCATCGGCGACGGCGGTCTTGGCCTCGATGGCGGGGGCCTTGTCCTCGGACTTGCCCTCGGCGCCGGACTCGAAGCCGGCGGCCGCCTCCACCTGGGCGGTGGCGGGTTGAGCGGCCTGGTCGACGTTCGCCGCAGAGGCCGGGGTGGCGGCGGCTTCGCCGCGGCCGGACTCATTGCGAGCCGTGCGGGTGG